>NZ_JAMBNX010000003.1 GCF_023715325.1 Agromyces mediolanus
CGCGCAGCCCGCGCCACCGCCTGCGCCACTTCGTGCTCCACGCGCCACCTCGGGTGGCGCAACGACACCGAACTGGCGCAGACGCGCGCTCCCGGGCGAGCTCGACTCCTACTCGGTACCAGCTCCACCGCCGGGACCGCGCCCTTCGCCGACCGCCTCGAAGGCGAGCACGTCAACCGCCAGGGTGATGGCATCAGGGAGAGCCTGAACGTCCGCTGCACGCTCGGTGCTCCGATGATGGGCCGACGGGCCCATCCCGATGATCGCGGCCGCGAGCGCGTCGTCAGCTGCGGCATCCTGGTCGAGGGCGAAGCGTGCGTCGACGAACCGCTCGGTGCGGAGCCCGAAGTCCGGCTCGAGCTCCTCGACGAGGGCGGCCGCCTTCCCCTCGGGGATCTGCAGCACGCGACCATCGGCGCGGAGCTCAAGCAGGTGCTCAGGTCGAGGCACGACGACGAGCAGCATCCCACCCGGCCGCAGGATGCGACGGAACTCGCTCGCGTTGCGCGGCGCGAAGACGTCGAGCACGACGTCGATCGAGCCGTCGCGGATGGGCAGCGGCTGCCAAGTGTCGGCGACGAGGCCGTTGACGGCGGCCGGCCGGCGGCGGACGGTCCGCAGCACCGCCGCGGGGGAGAGGTCCATCGCGAGCACCCGCGCCGAGCGGACTTCGGTGTCCGATGCCTCGAACACCTCGAGGGCGAGCTCGGTGTAGTGCCCCGTGCCGCAGCCGGCGTCGAGCACCCGCGGAGCAGCGCGCAGTGGCGCCTCGCGCAGCACTGCCGCGAGTTCGCGTTTGAGGGGATCGAAGAATCCCGCCTCGTGCACGAGCGCGCGGGCATCGAGCATCGCGGCATCATCACCGCGTAGGCCGGATGAGGCGGGCCCCAGCGCAGTCAGGTAGCCGCGTTTGTTCGCGTCGAAGGCGTGGCCGTTCGGGCAGCTCAGCTGGAGCGGCGGGCGGGCCTCGAGCGGGGACGCGAAACAGCTCGGGCACCGCAGCCACTCAGACAGGGTCTGAATGGTCATACGGTGCCCGAGCTGATGCTGAGCGGGTCGGCTCAGTGGTGCTCGCCGTGACCGGCCTCGAGCTCGCCCTTCGTGACCGGAGCGATCCGGTCCTCGAAGAACCAGCGCGACATGCCGGCACGCAGACGCTGACCGAAGGTGATCTTGCCGCGCGAGTTCGGGCGCAGCATGAGCGGCTCGTAGGTCTCGAAGCTGACGAGGCGCCACCGCTCGTACTCGTCGAGCGGCTCGTGCACCTCGATGAACTCGCCACCGGGGAGCTTGACGATGCGACCCGACTCGAAGCCGTGCAGCACGATCTCGCGGTCCTTCTTCTGCAGGGCGATGCAGACGCGCTTCGTGATGAAGTACGCCACGAACGGCCCGAGGATGACCACGGCCTGGAGCGCGTGGATCACGCCCTCCATGGTCAGCGAGAAGTGCGTCGCGAGGAGGTCGGAGCTCGCCGCGGCCCAGAGGCCCGCGTAGAAGGTGACGCCGGCAGCGCCGATCGCGGTGCGGGTGGGGGCGTTGCGCGGACGGTCCGCGATGTGGTGCTCGCGCTTGTCGCCCTTCACCCAGGCCTCGATGAACGGGTACATCAGGGCGAGGACGATGAACACGCCGATCGCGATGATGGGCACCAGGATGTTGAAGGACCAGGTGCGGTCGAGCCAGACGAACTCCCAGCCCGGCGGGATGAGTCGCAGGGCGCCGTCGGCGAAGCCGATGTACCAGTCGGGCTGGGTACCGGCCGACACGGGCGACGGGTCGTACGGGCCGTAGTTCCAGATCGGGTTGATCGTGAACAGCGACGCGATGAGCGCGAGCACACCGAAGACGATGAAGAAGAAGCCGCCGGCCTTGGCCGCGTACACCGGGAGGATGGGCGGGCCGACCGCGTTGCCCGGGGTCTTGCCCGGTCCGGCGTACTGCGTGTGCTTGTGCACGACCACGAAGACGAGGTGGAGCGCCACGAAGGCGACCACGAGCGCGGGCAGCAGCAGGATGTGCAGCGTGTAGAGGCGGCCGACGATGTCGGTGCCGGGGAACTCGCCGCCGAACAGCAGGAACGACATCCACGTGCCGACCAACGGGAAGCCCTTGATCATGCCGTTGATGATCGCGAGGCCGTTGCCCGAGAGCAGGTCGTCGGGGAGCGAGTAGCCCGTGAAGCCCTCGGCCATCGCGAGGATGAAGAGCACGAAGCCGATCACCCAGTTCAGCTCGCGCGGCTTGCGGAACGCACCGGTGAAGAAGATGCGGAGCATGTGCAGGCCGATGGCGGCGACGAAGAGCAGCGCGGCCCAGTGGTGCATCTGCCGGACGAAGAGGCCACCGCGGATGTCGAAGGAGATGTCGAGCGTCGACGCCATGGCGACCGACATCTCGACGCCCTTCAGCGGCACGTAGGAGCCGTTGTAGTGCACCTCGGCCATCGAGGCCTGGAAGAAGAAGGTCAGGAACGTGCCCGAGATGAGCACGACCACGAAGGCGAAGAGCGCGACCTCACCGAGCAGGAACGACCAGTGGTCGGGGAAGGCCTTGCGGCCGAGCTCCTTGACGAAGCCCGCGACGCTCGTGCGTTCGTTGACATAGACGGACGCCGCCGCGGTGAACGACCGCTTCTGCGGGGCGTTGGTGGTTGCGGTGCTCAATGACGCTCCCAGAAGCTCGGGCCGACAGGTTCGGTGAAGTCGCTCTGCGCGATGAGGTAGCCCTCGTCGTCGACGGCGATCGGCAACTGCGGCAGCGGCCGCTTGGCCGGACCGAAGATGACCTCGCAGTGGTTCGCGACGTCGAACTGCGACTGGTGGCAGGGGCACAGCAGGTGGTGCGTGTGCTGCTCGTAGAGGGCCACCGGGCAGCCGACGTGCGTGCAGATCTTGGAGTACGCGACGATGCCGTCGTACGACCAGGTCTTGCGCTCGGGCAGCTCGTTGAGGTCCTTCGGATCGAGGCGCATGAGCAGGACGGCGGCCTTGGCCTTCTCGTCGAGCTTGCCGTGCTCGAGGTCCTGGAGGCCCTCGGGGATGACGTGGAAGGCGCTGCCCATGGTGACGTCGGACGCCTTGATCGGGGCGCCGGAGGGGTCGAGCGCGAGACGCGTGCCCTTCTTCCACATCGTGTGGCTGAGCAGCTCGATCGGGTTCTGGTCCTGCGGAGCGAGGCCGCGGAACAGCACGACGGCGGGCAGGGGGAAGACCAGCAGCGCCCCGATGAGGCTGTTGCGGATGACCGCGCGACGGGAGAAGCCCGACTCGCGGTCGGCGTCCTGGAAGACCTTGACCGCGGCGGCCTGCGTCTCGGGGGAGCCGCCGATCGGGTGGCGCTCGTCGACGAGCTCCACGTCGTACATGAGCGACTTCGCCCAGTGCACCGCGCCGAAGCCGATGCCGAGCAGGGCGAGCGTCGCACCGAGGCCGATGAAGAGGTTGTTCAGTCGGACGTCGCCGACGTTGTTCGACTCCATCGGGAAGAGCATGTACGCGGCGATCGCCCACACGCTGCCGAGGATCGACAGGTAGAAGAGCGTGTAGACCGTGCGCTGGGCACGCTTCTCGCGCTTCGGGTCCTCATCGGTGACGCGCGGGCGGTGGGGCGGGAAGCCCGGGTTCTCGAACGAGTCGGGGGCGATGAGCGCGGTGCCCGGCGAAGCGGCGGGCGCGGCGTGCGACGAGTCGGCAGCGGCGATCTCCGTGCCGCTGTGGTCGTCCTGAGCCATGGTTCTCCTTTGTGAAGCTTCTTCGATGCCGGGGGTGCGTCAGTTGGACTTCGCCGTGATCCACACGGTGATCGCGACCAGCGAGCCGAGACCGAAGATCCAGATGAACAGACCCTCCGCGACCGGGCCGATCGAGCCGAGCTCGAAGCCGCCGGGCGAGCGATTGTCCTGCACGTACTTCAGGTACGTGATGATGTCGCGCTTGTCCTCGGGCGAGATGTTCATGTCGTTGAACACCGGCATGTTCTGCGGGCCGGTGACCATGGCCTCGTAGATGTGCACGCCCGTGACATCCGTCAGCGCGGGAGCGAACTTGCCCTCGGTGAGCGCGCCGCCCGCGCCGGCCACGTTGTGGCACATGGCGCAGTTGATGCGGAAGAGCTCCGCACCGTTCGCGGCGTCGCCGCCGCCGTTGGTGAGGTGGTCGGCGGGGATATCCGGGCCCGGGCCGAGCGACGCCACGTAGTAGGCGAGCTGCTTCACCTGCTCATCGGTGAACTGCACCGGCTTCTTCTGGGCCTGCGGGCCCTGCATCTGCATCGGCATACGGCCGGTGCCGACCTGGAAGTCGACCGCCGCGGCGCCGACGCCGACGAGGCTCGGGCCGTCCGTGGTGCCCTGGGCGGCGAGCCCGTGGCAGGTCGCGCAGTTCGCCTGGAAGAGCTTCTTGCCCTCGTCGATCGTCTGCTGCGAGTTGGCGCTGGACTCGGCCTGGGCCGTGCCGGTGCTGAACGCCGCGTAGGCGCCGCCGGTGAAGACCAGTCCAAGTGCGAGAAGGGCGACGGTGGCGAGCGGGTGCCGGCGGCCGGTGCGTCGCTTCTGGCGGTTCATAGGGCTCTTTCTGTTCTCGGACATGCTGCGTCGACGTTTCGGGGTGATCACTTGAGCACGTAGATCACGAGGAAGAGGCCGATCCAGACGACATCGACGAAGTGCCAGTAGTACGAGACGACGATGGCGCTCGTCGCTTCCTTGTGGCCGAAGTTCTTGACCGCGAAGACGCGTCCGATGACGAGCAGGAACGCGATGAGACCGCCGGTGACGTGGAGACCGTGGAAGCCGGTCGTCAGGTAGAACGCCGAGCCGTAGGCGTTCGAGTCGATCGCGATGCCCTCGCTCACGAGCTGCGCGTACTCCCAGATCTGGCCGGCGACGAACACCGAGCCCATGGCGTAGGTGAGGAAGAACCACTCGACCATGCCCCACTTGACCGGGTTGTACCAGGCGCCGGTCATGTAGGGCTGCATGCGCTCAGCAGCGAAGACGCCGAACTGGCACGCGAAGCTCGACAGCACGAGGATGATCGTGTTGGTCAGCGCGAACGGGAAGTTCAGGCGACCTGCCTCGAACGTCCAGAGCTCGGGCGACGTCGACCGCAGCGTGAAGTAGATAGCGAAGAGGCCAGCGAAGAACATGACCTCGCTGCCGAGCCAGACGATCGTCCCCACCGCCACGGTGTTGGGCCGATTGATCACGGGCATGCTCGCCTGAGGAGTGATAGAGGTGCTCGTCACCCCTCCATTATGGCTGAAACCAGCGCTGAGTTTTCGTCAGGAGGGCAAGCCGTGTCAGACCATTGAAGTAAGGTCACCCTCAGTTGCGCTGCGCGATCCCCGGGAATTCACCGTGAATCCGCGCCAGTAGGATCGAAGCCATGACGGATCAACGCACCTGGCCCGCGATCATCAGCGCCCTTCTGGAGGGCGAAGACCTCAGCGTGTCGGACGCCGCCTGGTGCATGGAACAGGTGATGACCGGGCAAGCGGGGGAGGCGCAGCTCGCCGGATTCCTCGTGGCGCTCCGGGTGAAGGGTGAGACCGTCGACGAGATCGTCGGCTTCCGCGACGCGATCCTCGAACACGCCCTGCCGCTCGCGGTCGACCCGATGGCGCTCGACATCGTTGGCACCGGTGGCGATCGCTTCGGCACCGTGAACGTCTCGACGATGGCGTCAGTCATCGCCGCCTCCGCCGGGGTCCCCGTGATCAAGCACGGCAACCGGGCGGCGAGCAGCGCCTCAGGTTCCTCCGACGTCCTCGCGGCCCTCGGCATCGACCTCTCCCTCCCGGCTGAACGGGTCGCCGAAGTGCTCGGCGAGTCGGGCATCACCTTCGCCTTCGCCGGGGCATTCCACCCGGGCTTCCGCCACGCCGGACCGGTGCGCTCGCAGCTCGGGGTGCCGACGGTGTTCAACTTCCTCGGCCCGCTCTGCAACCCGGCGCGGCCCGAGGCATCCGCCGTCGGCGTCGCGCACCTCGACCGGGTGCCCCTCATCGTCGGCGTGTTCCAGACCCGGGGCGCCACCGCTCTCGTGTTCCGCGGCGACGATGGGCTCGACGAGCTCACGACGACCGGCCACTCGCACATCTGGGAGGTGTCCCTCGGCACCGTCAAGGAGCACGACCTCGACCCCAGGGACCTCGGCATCGCGCGCGCCGACATCAGTGCCCTCGTCGGCGGCGATGCGGCGCACAACGCCGAGATCGTGCATCGCGTCTTCGCGGGGGAGCGCGGTCCGATCCGCGACATCGTCGTGCTGAACGCGGCCGCCGGTCTCGTGGCCTTCGAACTGGCGAAGGACCCGTCGCAGGTGCAGCGGGCGATCATCGACCGCTTCCGCGACAAGATGGCCGTCGCCGAAGAGGCGATCGATTCGGGCGCCGCCGAGCGCAAGCTCGGCGAGTGGGTCGCGGCGACGCAGCGCTGACGCACGACCCTCGCAGACCGGCAGGCGGATGCCCCGCACGAGCGTGCGGGGCATCCTCGTCGTTGCCGGGTGGCCGTGTGGCGACGGCTCGTCAGCGCACGTCCTCGTCGACCCAGTCGAGGGTCTTGGTGACGGCCTTCTTCCAGAGCCGCAGCTCGCGCTCGCGCTCCTCGGCATCCATCTTCGGCTCCCAGCGCCGATCCTCCTGCCAGTTGGCGCGAAGGTCGTCGAGTCCCGACCAGAAGCCGACGGCGAGGCCGGCGGCGTAGGCCGCGCCGAGCGCCGTGGTCTCGGCGACGACCGGCCGTACCACCGGGACGCCCAGGATGTCGGCCTGGAACTGCATGAGCGTGTTGTTCGCGATCATGCCGCCGTCGACCTTCAGCTCGCTGAGCTCGACGCCGGAGTCCGCGTTCACCGCGTCCAGCACCTCGCGTGTCTGGAACGCGGTCGCCTCGAGCGCGGCGCGGGCGATGTGGCCCTTGTTCACGTAGCGGGTGAGGCCGACGAGCGCGCCGCGGGCATCGGGCCGCCAGTATGGCGCGAATAGACCTGAGAACGCCGGCACGAAGTACGCACCGCCGTTGTCCTCGACGCTCTTCGCGAGCTCCTCGACCTCCGGCGCGCTCGAGATGAGCCCGAGGTTGTCGCGCAGCCACTGGATGAGCGAACCAGTGACGGCGATCGATCCCTCGAGGGCGTAGTGCGGCTCTGCGTCGCCGAGCTGGTAGCCGAGCGTGGTGAGCAAGCCGTTCTTCGAGTGCACGATCTCGGTGCCGGTGTTGAAGATCAGGAAGTTGCCGGTGCCGTAGGTGTTCTTCGACTCGCCCGGGTCGAAGGCCGCCTGGCCGAACGTCGCGGCCTGTTGGTCGCCGAGGATGCCGGCCACCGGCACCTCGCGCAGCAGGCTCGACGGTTCGACGGTTCCGTAGACCTCGGAGGAGCTCTTGATCTCCGGGAGCATCGAGCGGGGTACCCCGAAGGCTTCGAGGATGTCGTCGCGCCAGCTCAACGTCTCGAGATCCATGAAGAGGGTGCGGCTCGCGTTGGTGACGTCGGTGGCGTGCACGCCGCCGTCGGCGCCGCCGGTGAGGTTCCAGAGCACCCAGCAGTCGGTGGTGCCGAACAGCAGATCGCCCGCCTCGGCCTTCTCGCGGGCACCCTCGACGTTCTCGAGGATCCAGACGATCTTGGTGCCCGAGAAGTAGGTGGCCAGGGGGAGTCCCACGTCCTGCTTGAACCGCTCGACGCCGCCGTCCGCGGCGAGACGGTCGACGATGGACTGCGTACGCGTGTCCTGCCAGACGATCGCGTTGTAGACGGGCCGTCCGGTGTGCCTGTCCCAGACCACGGCGGTCTCACGCTGATTCGTGATGCCGACCGCGGCGATGTCGTGGCGGGTGAGATCGGCCTTGCCGAGGGCCTGGCCGATGACCTCGCGGGTGTTGTTCCAGATCTCCATGGGGTCGTGCTCGACCCAACCCGCGCGCGGGAAGATCTGCTCGTGCTCGAGCTGCCCGGTCGAAACGATCGAGCCGGACTTGTCGAAGATGATCGCACGGGTGCTCGTGGTGCCCTGATCGATCGACAGGATGTAGTCGGCCATGGAAATGGCTCCTCTCGCGACCGCCGCCCGGCGGCCGCCGTCGTGTTCGTGCTGAGGTACAGGTGGCGGAACGACTCGGGGCCGCCCTCGGCGAGGACGGCCCCGAACGTTCAGCCGAGGAGCGGCAGGGCGAAGATCGCGGCCCAGCCGGCGAGGACTCCGCCGATGATCGGGCCCACGATCGGCACCCAGGAGTAGCTCCAGTCGCTCGACCCCTTGCCCTTGATCGGCAGGATGGCGTGCGCGATGCGCGGGCCGAGGTCACGGGCCGGGTTGATCGCGTAGCCGGTCGGGCCACCGAGGGAGGCGCCGATTCCGATCACGAGGAGCGCGACAGGGAGGGCGCCGAGGGCCGCGAGGCCGGAGGCGTCGCCGTTGCGGCCGAAGCCGATCACGACGAAGACCAGCACGAAGGTGCCGATGATCTCGGTGACGAGGTTCCAGCCGTAGGAGCGGATCGCCGGCCCGGTCGAGAACACGCCGAGCTTGTTCGCCGGCTCGGGCTCCTCGTCGAAGTGCTGCTTGTACGCGAGCCAGCAGAGCACGGCGCCGATGATGGCACCGATCAGCTGCGCACCGATGTAGGTGATGACGCTCAGGAACGAGACCGCCACCGTCGTTCCCATCGCGGCGTTGCCGAACTCGGTCGCGCCGTTCGCGACGAGGCCGAGCGTGACCGCCGGGTTGATGTGCGCGCCGGAGGCGTACGACACGACCACACCGGCGAAGACCGCGAGGCCCCAGCCGAAGTTGACCATGAGGAACCCGCCGTTGAATCCCTTGGTGCGCACGAGTGCGACGTTGGCGACCACGCCACAGCCGAGCAGTACGAGCATCGCCGTGCCGACGAGCTCCGCGAGGAACAAGACCCCGAGATTGTCCACGTTGACTACCCATCCTTTCGCTGAGCCCGCGGGCCGCGCCCAAGGGCGGTGATAGTGCTCACCCTAGTCACAGAGTCGGGCGCGGGGGAAGAGCGCTCCCTCCCGCGCGTTCCGGACGATTCACCGGAGACCCCTTACCGGAACTGCTCGGTGGGGCGTAGGTTGGCGGTACTGCCGTTGCGGCGTCGGTGCCCTCTGCGCGACGCCGCGCGGCCCTGCGGGGAAGGGATTTGCGGTGAAGAAGATCATCAACGACCCGAAGCGCGTGGTCGACGAGTCCGTGGCGGGCTTCGCGGCCGCCCACGCCGATCTGGTGCGTGTGGAGTACGACCCGATCTTCGTCGTGCGAGCCGATGCGCCGGTCGCCGGCAAAGTCGGACTCGTCAGCGGCGGCGGCAGCGGCCACGAGCCGCTGCACGCGGGCTACGTGGGCTACGGCATGCTCGACGCCGCCGTCCCCGGCGCCGTCTTCACCTCGCCGACGCCCGACCCGATCCTCGCCGCGACGAAAGCGGTCGACGGGGGAGCCGGCGTGCTCCACATCGTGAAGAACTACACGGGCGACGTGCTGAACTTCGAGACCGCCGCCGATCTGGCCGCGGCCGAGGGCATCGAGGTCCGCGCCGTCGTCACGAACGACGACGTCGCGGTGAAGGACTCGCTGTACACCGCCGGTCGGCGGGGGGTCGCGGGCACCGTGCTGGTCGAGAAGATCGCCGGCGCTGCCGCGCAGCGGGGCGACTCGCTCGAGCAGGTCGCCGAAATGGCGGAGCGGGTGAACGCGAACGCCCGCTCGATGGGCCTCGCACTCACGCCCTGCACTGTCCCGCACGCGGGCGAGCCGAGCTTCACGCTCGCCGAGGACGAGATCGAGATCGGTATCGGCATCCACGGTGAGCCGGGACGCGAGCGCATCAAACTCGAGCCGGCCGATCGGCTCGTGGATCGGCTGCTCGCCCCCATCCTCGAGGACCTCCCGTACGCGTCGGGTGAGCGGACGCTCCTCTTCGTCAACGGGATGGGCGGCACGCCGCAGGTGGAGCTCTATCTCGCCTATCGACGGGCAGCCGAGGCGCTCCGAGAGCGCGGCATCGAGGTCACCCGCTCACTCGTCGGCAACTACATCACCTCGCTCGAGATGCAGGGCATGTCGATCACGCTGCTGAAGCTCGACGACGAGATGGTCGAGCTCTGGGACGCGCCCGTGCAGACGGCTGCGCTCCGCTGGGGCCGGTAGAGAGGGGCTGGACGTGGGGTTGGACATCACCTGGGCGGTCGACTGGGTGCGCCGGAGCGCGGACACCGTCGCCGAGCATCGCACGAGGCTCATCGCGCTCGATCGGGAGATCGGCGACGGGGACCACGGCGAGAACCTCGATCGCGGCTTTGAGGCCGTGCTTCCGAAGCTCGACGATCTCGCCGCCGGATCGACACCGGGCGACGTACTGAAACTCGTCGCCACGACGCTGATCTCGACGGTCGGCGGCGCGGCGGGGCCGCTGTACGGCACGGCCTACCTCAAGGGCGCGATGGCGGCGGGATCGGCGACGTCGCTCGACGGCCCGGCGATCGCGGCGGTGCTCACCGCCGCGCGTGACGGGATCGTCGCGCGCGGCAAGGCCGAGTCCGGCGACAAGACGATGGTGGACGCCTGGACCCCGGCGGTCGAGGCCGCTGATGCCGCCGCGGACTCCGGGGCCGATGCCCGCACCGTCCTCGAAGCTGCGGCGAGCGCGGCCGAGGCCGGTGCTGAGGCGACTGAGCCGCTCGTGGCGAGGAAGGGACGAGCGAGCTATCTCGGGGAACGCTCCGCGGGGCATCGCGATCCCGGGGCGGAGTCGACGGCACTGCTGCTGCGCGCTGCGGCGGACGCCGCGGACGCGGCGGCGGGGGACTGAAGGGTGGGCTCCGAGGGTCGAGTGGGCCTCGTCTTCGTCTCGCACTCCGCGAAGATCGCAGAGGGGCTCGTGGAGTTGGCCGGCCAGATGGCTCCGGAGACGGCGCTCGTCGCCGCCGGCGGAACGGACGACGGGCGGATCGGCACGAGCTTCGACCGTGTGAGCGCGGCGATCGCCGAGGCGGATGCCGGGCGCGGCGTCGTCGTGCTCTGCGACCTCGGCTCGGCGATCCTCACCGCGGAGACGGCGCTCGACTTCCTCGACGATGCCGTACGCGAACGCGTACACATCGTGGATGCGCCGATCGTCGAGGGCGGCGTGGCGGCGGCGGTGGCGGCGCAGGCGGGAGACGGCCTCGACGCGGTGGCCGCCGCAGCGCGCAGCGCCGGCGGCGGCGTGCCGGAGCGCGACGAGGCATCCGCTGGTCCTGGGCCGGGACCGGCATCGGAGGCGGGTGTGTCCGGGCCGCGGCGCACGGTGCGCCTCCGCAATGCGGACGGGCTGCACGCGCGCCCCGCCGCCGAGCTGGTGAAGCTCGCGAGCACCTTCGCTCAACCGGTGACGGTGAACGGCACCGATGCGAAGAGCCTGCTCGCGATCATGGCGATGGGGCTGACGAAGGGGGCCGAGGTCGTGATCGCGAGCGCGGATCCCGAGGGCGGGCCCGCCGTCGAAGCCCTCGCCGAGCTCATCGAGTCCGGGTTCGGGGAGGCGTGACCGGCGGCGTACGCGCCGCGCGGTGTCAGTTGCCGCCGCTGATGCGGATGTCCGTGCCCGTCGTGTAGCTCGAGTCGTCGGACAGCAAGTAGTCGACGGCGCCGGCGATCTCGTGCGGCTCGCCGGCGCGACCCATCGGGATGGATGCCGCGCGCTCCTCCGGCGCGTTCGGCCGGCCGGCATCCGCGTGGATCTCGGTGCGCGTGGTGCCGGGGGAGACGGTGTTCACGCGCACCCCGGCGCGCGCGAACTCCTTGGCGGTGCCGAGCGTCAGCACATTCAGGGCGGCCTTGCTCATCGAGTACGGCACGTAGCGGTTCGGGGAGCCGCTCGTCGCGGCGCCGGAGGAGATGTTCACGATCGAGCCGCCTCGGCCGCCCAGCTCGGTCGACATGTGCCGGATCGCCTGCTGCGTGATGACGAGCGGCGCGAGCACGTTCACGCGGAAGACGAGCTCGCTCTCCTCGAGCGGCACGTCGAGGAACCCGCCGATCCGTCCCGTGATCCCCGCGTTGTTGACGAGCCCGGTCACGGTGCCGAACTGTTCGATCGCGGTCGGCACGATCTGTGCGGCCTCGTCGAGGTCGGCCAGGTCGACCTGGAGGAGTTCGACCCGGGCGCCGGTGTCGCGGAGGCGTGAAGCGAGCTCCTGCGCCTCGGTCGCGCGCGTGCGATAGGTGAGCAGAAGCGCGTGACCCTTCCCCGCGAGCCGCTCAGCGATGGCCCGGCCGATCCCGCGGCTGCCGCCGGTGATGATGGTCGCAGGGGTCGTGGTGGCGTCGGACGTCATGCGTCCAGCCTAGGCAGCGCGGCGGGGTGGCGGCGCGCGGCGTCGAGGCGTAGCATCCGGCCATGGCACGCGACGCAGCGAGCCGCCCAGGCGACGGCAACGCTTTCACCAGGTTCTTCGATCGAGTGGATTCCGCGCTCGAGCCGATCTTCGGCGCCCCGCTCGCGACCGGCGGCCTCGAGCAGGAAGATGCCGCCGAGCTCCGGACCCGACCGTGTCCGGTCTGCGGTCATGCGATCTTCGAGCACACCTTCGACGATCTCTCGGGCAACATCGTCATGACGTGCCCTACGTCTGAGCGTCTGCCCGAGCGGGCGACGACCGGGCCGCTGAACGAGCTGGGGATGCCGGCGCACGGTCGCCGGCTGGAGCGCTACGAGCAGCGCGCCTCGGCGGGATGAACGGTCGCGCGCTGCGCGGACGCCATGGGTTGCGGATTCGAACCTCCGTTTCGCACGTCGACGTGTCCGTGGCCGGTGCTTCACTGGCGACATGACTGAGGTGCGACTCCAACGCTGGTCGGATGGCGATCTCGCCACGCTGCAGCGCAGCAACACGACCGAGATGACCGCCCACCTGGGCGGACCTGAGGCGCCCGAGGCTGTTGAGCGACGTCATGCGCGGTACCTGGGGGAGTGGCGCGACGGCACCGCCCGCATGTTCCGCATCGTCGTCGCCGGGCACCCGGAGGGGGTCGGGTCCATCGGCTATTGGCCGCACGATCACCACGGGGAGGCGGCCGTCGAGGCAGGTTGGGCCGTCGAGTCGGCGCATCAGGGGCGCGGTATCGCGACGGCTGCGCTCCGCGCGCTCATCGCCGAGGTGCGACGGCACCATCCTGCGATCGCGATCTATGCGTACCCGCGGCTGACGAACGAGGCATCCGGTGCGATCTGCCGCAAGGCGGGGTTCGAGCTCGCCGGAGTGGAAGCGTTCGAGTACCCCCGTGGGCACGTCGAAGATTCGGCGGTCTGGGTGTTCCGGAGCCCAGCTGTGTGACGATGAGGCGATGAGCGCGGTGACAGTGCGGGCGATGACGCCCGAGGAGTACGAGGCCTGGCAGTCGACGATCGCAGGCGAGTACGCGGCCGAGCAGGTGGCCAGTGGCGCCTGGTCTGCAGACGGTTCGGTCGAGCGTGCCCGTGCGGAGAATAGCGTCCGATTGCCGGAGGGCTCTGAGACACCTCGCATGCTGCTCCTGCGCGGTGTGGACGAACTCGGCGAGCCGGTGGGGCGCGCCTGGGTCGGTCTCGACCACCCGCGGGGCGCGCCTGGCGTCGCCTTCCTGTACGACTTCGAGATCGTGGAGGGGCGACGTGGCTCTGGCCTCGGACGCGCGCTGCTCGCGGCGGTCGAGGAGGCGGCGCTCGCGGCCGGGGCCGAAGCGCTCGAGCTCAACGTCTTCGGCAGCAATACTGCGGCGATCGGGCTGTACTCGTCGAGCGGGTACGCGGTGACCACCCAGCAGATGCGGAAGCCGCTCGGGGAGCGGGGACCGCGCGGGATCAGCGGGCAGCCGACGGTCTGAGAATGAACCGCTGAGACGGCGCGCCAGGCGCGCCGTCGCGATCAGCCGCAGTGAGCCAGGCGGCTTGGGGGAAGCACTCCGAGGTCGGTTCATGTGCGGCGAGGCGCCGAGGCGCCTCGCCGCACAGGAGAGCTACTTCCGCACGGACGACGCCCTGCGCCGGTGGCGCGCCAGGACCATCGCGGTGCCGCCGACCACCAGCAGCAGGACTGCTGGGACCACGAACGCCGCGACGAGCGTGCCGGTCTCCGCGAGATCGCTGGTGGGGGCTCCGGAGTGGCCGCCCGCTGAAGAAGTCGGCGGCGGGGGAGTGCTGGCCGGCTGGGAACTGGTCGGGTTCTCGAGGGCGACCTCGACCGTCGTGCTCCCAGCGATGGTGATGGTCGCCCCAGCCTCCGAGGGAGTGACCCCCGCCCCGCTGAACCGTGCACCGAGGTATTCGACGCCATCGATCGGGCTGGGCGTTTCCTCCGTGAGCGTGACCACCGTGCCGGCGGGGATGCCGTCGACGTGCTCGGTGGCGCCGTCCTGCAGGCGGAGCGTGCCGACGGTGGGGGTGCCGTTCAGTTCGTAGACGTAGTCGACGCGGTACTCGGTGTCCGCGGGAATCAGTGGTGCTCCATCGCCGGTGACGTGCTTCGTGATGGCGAATCCACCGAGCTCGGCCGTTGCAGTGTTCGCCACCTCGATGGTCACATCGCGGTCGCCCGGGACCTCGACCGCGCGGGGTGTTCCGTCGAGGAGGTAGCCGTTCGGGGCGGTGATCTCGATGAGCTGGTACGAGCCGGGGGAGAGGTCCGTGGCGATCGCATCGCCCGATGCGTCCGTGGTCAGCGTAGCGACCGTCACCCCTTCGGCATCATGGAGTTCGAACACGGCGCCGGCGAGGGACTTGGCCGCATCGTCGGCATCCCGCTTGTGCACGCGGAGGGAGCCCGTCGTGGTTTGCGCGATCCTCGCGGTGGCGCTGGAGCGCTTATCGCCGATCTGGATGAGTCCCTGACATGCGGGATCGCCCGAGTAGAGGGCGGCGTCGCCGTCCGCCAGGTAGGCGATGCTGATCCCGAGCATGGCGGTGGTGTCGGCAGCCTGGCCCTCGAGGCACACGTTCGCGGTGTTCACCGCTGCGGGGTTCGGGAAGTAGAGGAAGCGCCCGTCGATGATGGCGCCGCTCGTGTCGTCCGCGCAGAGCGACGCGCTTTGGCCGGCGGGGACATCGAGGTTGACCTGATCGGTGGAGATCGTGATCGTGAACGGGATCCGCTGGCCATCGGCGACGGGACCGCTCGGCCCGCTGATCTCGATGGAGGGCAGCTCCGCCGCGGCGTCGACGGACACGGCCGCCCAGTTGTTGTTCGTCGGGCTTGCTGCGTCGCCGTCCGCTGCGAGTCGCTTCCAGGCCGGCGAGAGCACGCGGTCTCCGCCGTCGTTCGTGTACACATTCGTCGGGGTCTTGGTGCGCGAGAGGTCGATGGGACAGTGGTCCCACGTCGTCTTCGCGCCCCCGGTCGTCGGCACATACGCTCCGTTGTACGGCTCGAAGCCGGGGGTCGCGCCGTCCGGGATCTGGTTCGCCACGCACCAGATGGCCCAGGCCAGCGACTGCCGATCGGCCGACCCACCGGTGCCGGCGTGGGTTGCGAGCCAGTTGATCTGCGCGTAGCGCACCGCAGTCAGGGGTGTCGTGTCGTTCGTGAACGCCGGAGTCACCGCACCGGTCTGGGAGTTCACCGGAACGCTCGCGACCCGCTGATACACCGATGTGCTGCAGACCTTGAGATTGTGATTCAGGCAGTACGACCACTCCGGGGACGTGATCGTCCCGTTGGACTTCACGCCGGTGCATTGCGGTGCACCGATCGTCGAGCCGTCGATCGGCCGTCCAGTCCAGGTCGAGGTCGCGGCATCGTAGAAGTTGAGCTGGTCCGGTTCGGAGCCGTGCAGCGTGACGACGGCGCCTTCGGGTACCGAGGCGAGCCACGTCGGATCCACGTACACGGTCGGCGAAGCGCCGTCGCCGAGTTCGCATCCGGTGACCTCGAGAAAGCTCGCGGGTGGCGGCGCCGCGGTGGCGGAGGACGCCACCCCGATCGCGGGGATCAACGCCGCGACGAGCGCGGCGATGCAGAGGGCCCATCGTGGGCGCCCACGTACCGCGGGCGGGCGGGCAGGGGTGGTGTGAGAGTTCTTGGGCATGGCTGCGGAGCTCCTCGGGATGGATCGGGTCCTTCCAAGACACCACTTCAGGAGCCACCGCTCTTGCACCGGGGTGCGCGCTCAGTGGGCCGATGGTCCGATGTGCGCTCGCCGGCCGAGGACTTAAGTACCGTCGGCCGATGACTCGACGTCCGCGATCGGGCACTCAGTATCGAAGACAACGCCGCCTCGGTCGGGTGAGGTCAGTCGTTCGACGAGTTCCGAGCGCCGATGATGCCCATCCAGGACCCGATCCTGGATGGGCATCGGTGCCGGCGGAGCGGCACTGGTCGCAGCAGGCGACAGCCGGCGTCCCAGAGCGGGACTGGAGCCGGCGGCTGCTCGAGAAACCCGAATCTCGGTCAGCCGCACACCAAGCTACGAGCGACATCGCCCGGGGGTGGACCAAGGTCGACAGCTCTACGTACCCGGCGGGCTGGTTTGCGTGGAGTTCGCGGTGCGCTTGAGAACGTGGCACACCGCCCGGATGCGTACTGCACCTTGTCGGCCGGATACTGAGGTCCTGAGTGAGGGGCGGGTGGGGGAGCGGGCGCCCCGTAGCCTTCGACGTCAGATCGCCGTTTTCATGGCGACGTTGATGAAAGGACGCTCCTCGATGTCGGACCAGTTGCGTGTGAAAGACGGACGGCACGATCGCTCTCCCTTTGCTGTGCGGCTCGTCAAGTGACCGCGTCCGATACCGCAGTCCAGCTCGGCGAGATCCTGCATCTCGTCGTGGCGAACCCTCTCGGGGTGATCGCCACGACCAGCGCAGAGGGCCCCGAGGCGGCGCTGGTGAGCGTCGCACCGACGCCCGCGGGCGAGTTGATCGTGAAGACCCGCGCTGATTCGCGCAAGGTGGCGAATCTCGAACGCGATCCGCGCGTCGCTGTCGTCATCGGATGCAGCGGCGGATCGTCGCTCCAGATCGAGGGCACGGCAGCCGTCGTGACCGACGCGGAAACGGATGAGGAGTACCATCGGCGATTCTCCAGGGGAGTGCGAGGAGGGGAGCAGGTCTACCTCAGGATCCGACCTGATTGGGTTCGCACCTGCGATCTGGCGACCGCACCGCCGACCGTCCGGGAGGGGCCGTTCCCCATCCCGGACTAGGGCCGCGTACCCGGCGCGAGCCGAGTCATCCGCGCGACGAACCGATGAACGCGAGCGCAAGACTCATCAGCGGAAGCAGCGCGGACATCGCCGAAAGCACCACCGCCGCGACGCCGAGCACCGCGACGAGCACCAGCGTCGCCGCCCAGTCAGCGGCGCGATGCCACGATCGGCGCTCGTACGGTGCGGAAGCGAGTGACTTCATCGTGCTCCTTCGATCTGGACGTACGCACGCTCCCACGTGCTCCCGCACAGCTGCGTACTGATCGACGAAGCACCAGTGGATGAGGCGTGCCAGTTCGGTATCCAGCCGGATGATCCGTTCTTCCGGATTTCACGCTTGTCAGCGCAGGTTTGCGGTCTGGCCCGCTTTAATGTAAGTATCTGCGTATGAATGCAGATAACAGGTGCGGGTTGTCGCCGGATAGTCAGTACGTTGAGTTGGCCGTTGAGGTCTTCTCGATGCTTGCTGATGCCACACGCATTCGGATCATCCTCGCGTTGCGCGATGAGGAGCTGTCGGTGAACCATCTCGCGGACATCGTCGACAAGTCGCCGGCGGCTGTTTCGCAGCATCTCGCGAAGCTGCGGCTGGCGCGGATCGTGGCGACTCGGCAGGAAGGCACGCGGGTGTTCTATCGGCTCGCGAACGAGCACGCCCGCCAGCTCGTTGCCGACGCCATCTTCCAGGCCGAGCACGCGCTCGACCAGAACCCGGCGCACCACCGCGCCGCGATGCCGAGCATTGCGCCGGTAGGGAGCATCACGGGTGCTTGAGATTCTCGGCAACCGGTCGTACGCGAAGCGAGAGGCTCGGGGCGGGTGAGTGGTGGTGCCCATTCCTTGCATGTGTTGAATTACTGATGGTGAAGTCAGTTACTCGTTCTTCCAGAACTCTCTGACTTGTCCGCCTGGATTGGCGGTTTGGCGTCGTTAATGCAACTATCTGCGTATGAATGCAGATAACAAGTGTGGGCTGTCGCCGGATAGTCAGTACGTTGAGCTCGCCGTCGAGGTGTTCTCGATGCTCGCGGATGCCACTCGCATTCGGATCATCCTCGCGTTGCGCGATGAGGAGCTGTCGGTCAACCATCTCGCGGACATCGTCGACAAGTCTCCGGCGGCCGTTTCGCAGCACCTCGCGAAGCTGCGCCTGGCTCGGATCGTGGCGACTCGGCAGGAGGGCACTCGGGTGTTCTATCGGCTCGCGAATGAGCACGCTCGTCAGCTGGTCGCCGACGCCATCTTCCAGGCCGAGCACGCGCTCGATCAGAACCCGGCGCACCATCGCGCTGCGATGCCGGCCGCTGCGCCGGTGAGGAGCATCACTGGTGCTTGAGGTTCTCCGGAGCCCGTCGTACGCGAAGCTCTTCTGCGCTCAGGTCGTCGCTCTCCTTGGCACGGGGCTACTGACGATTGCGCTCGGGTTGCTCGCGTTCGACATCGCCGGTGGTGACGCCGGCGTCGTTCTCGGCACAGCGCTCACGATCAAGATGCTGGCGTACGTCGGCGTCGCCCCGGTCGTCGCTGCGCTCACTGGTCACCTGCCGCGCAAGCTCGTCCTCATCGCAGCTGATGTGCTTCGTGCTGCGGTCGCGATCAGTCTCCCGTTCGTTACCGAAGCGTGGCAGATCTTCATCCTCATCTTCGTCTTGCAGGCCGCGTCAGCGACGTTCACGCCCGCCTTCCAGGCGGTGATTCCGGAAGTGCTCCCTGACGAGGGGCAGTACACGCGGGCCTTGTCCCTGTCACGTCTCGCGTACGACCTCGAAGCGTTGGTGAGTCCGATGCTCGCTGCGGCGCTGCTGACGGTCATCACCTACAACAACCTTTTCGTCGGCACCTTCCTCGGCTTCATCGGGTCCGCGGCGCTCGTGATCGCGACCAAGTTCCCGAAGATCGCCCCTGCCGAACCGGCTCCCTTCTTCGAACGGCTGACCAGCGGGGTGCGCGTGTTCTGGCGGACGCCGGAGTTGCGGAGCCTGCTCGCGATGAACCTCGTCGTGGCGACCTCGACGGCGATGGTCATCGTGAACACCGTGGTGCTCGTGCAGGGGCTCCTCGGGCGGCCCCAGACCGATGTCGCGCTCCTCTTGGCCGCCTACGGCGCCGGGTCCATGGTCGTGGCGCTCGGGCTGCCGAAAGTGCTCGACCGGATCCGTGATCTCAAGGTCATGCTCGCCGGCGCTATTGCGCTTCCGGTTGGGTTGGTCGCGGCGGCCATCTTCATCGGGATGCCTGCGTCGACTGGAACGTGGGGCGCGCTCATCGCGACGTGGTTCTACCTCGGCGCGGCGACCTCGTTGCTGCTCACACCGTCGGCTCGACTGCTTCGGCGGGCATCCGACGTGGGGACTCGCCCGGCGGTGTTCGCTGCGCAGTTCTCGCTGTCGCATGCGTGCTTCATCATCACGTACCCCTTGGCGGGCACGCTCGGTGCTCTGCTCGGTCTCCCGGCTGTGGCCCTCGTCCTCGCCGCAATCGGCACCGCTGCCGCGGCCCTTGCCTGGCTTGGTGCTCGCCGGGCCTCCTCACCGGCAGGCAGCGAGCTCGCTCAGTCGGGCGCCTAGGTCTCAGCTGGGGTCAAGGTCGATGGGCGTGCTGTTTCGCGTCGACGTACCGCGCCATGTGGGATCCGGATCGCTCGGCATGCTGAGCGAGGGTCTTCGGCGAATACCCGAGCAAATCGGAAAGCGACGCTACGTCGATGAGTGCGGTGAGCTGTTTCAAGGTCGTGTTCCGGGTGCGCTGCGGGTCGATACCCAGCGTGTTGAGCCGCTGCTGCAGGGTGGGAACTGACAGGTGCCGGCCGGCACGGTAACCCGGGAACAGCCAGTCGGTGCCGGTGTTCGTGGTCATTCCGTCGCGGTCCTCGAGCTGTCGCCAGAACATGGGCGCGAGAGGTTCGGGGATCTCGCTCACGTTCACACCGAGCCGGATGAACATGCCGTCCGGGCGTAGCTCGAGCTGATCCGCTGTGAGTCTGACGATGCGGGTGAGCGGTGTCGCCCAAAGGAGGTGGATGAGTGCGGCGACTCTGGTGCTGAGCGCGACTTGTTCGAACTCGACCGCGTTGCGGATCGCTTGGATGCGCTGCGCCTGCGTGAGTGTGGGCAGGGTGATCGCCTTGCGCGGCGGGACGTAGAGCTTCCGTGATCCGCCACGACCGCGCGCGAACCAGCCGATGAAGTGCTTGATTTGGAAACGTGTCGTGACCGCACCATCCAGGTAGGCGTCGATGTCTTCCTGGTGGAATGTGGCGACGGTTCGCTCCCGGGCCTGTTCGACCCAGATGAGGAACTTGCCAGCCTCAGTGATCTGCTGTCGTGCGTTCCGGCAGGCGATGTCCATGTTCGCGACGCCGACGCGCTCACGTAGCCGGTTCAGGTGATGCCACCGGGCGTACTGCTCGATGATCGACGCCACGTCAGGATCGGGCTGCAGCTCACGTAGGCGGGCGTCGACCCAGCCTTCGAAGATCGCCAGGTGCCGATCCGCGGGGGCGACCATGAGGCGGTTGTGGATGAGGATTTCACGAAGGTGCTCCACCGAATGCCCGCGCGGCAATGCGTTGAACGCCTCCGGGGTGAGGTCGAGTTCTCTGTCGCCGATCTTCCTGAGCAACTCGTGGGCCTTCTCGCCTCGCATCCAGGTGTAGATGCTCTCAGGCCGTGTTGACTCGACGAACACTTGGATCAGTCGTTTGATGCGTAGATCTGGGGGAGTGGTGGGCTTGAGGAGCTCGGTCAGGTCGGCCTCGATGACGCAGCGGGCACATTGGCCGTTGCGGAACCGCTCGGCTTCGACGCCGCACCTGTCGCAGGTCATGTTGGTCGTGATGCCGGCGCAGTCTCGGCAGATCGGCTTGGCGTGCTCGTCGCGGCCCGGGAGCAGGCGGTCGTCGCCGCAGCCCGCGCACACCCCGTACGTGTGGGCCGCTTCCCTGAAGCAGATGCCGCAGATCGCTCCATCCGGCCAGCGGACGCGAATCTTGGCGCTCATGCGCCCGCACCGGTCGCAGTGCTTCTCGCCCTCGGATCGTGGTCGCCCGCGTGGCTCCGGCGGTGTGAGCGAGTTCAACGTAGCCGGCCGGACGCGGCCGTACTCGCGGGGTCTAGCCATCGTCTCGGGTGACGCGGGCGCGGACGGGCCGGTAGTTACGCAGATCGGGAACGCCTGGATCTCCGTTCGCGACGCGCTTCTGGCGGATGGTGCGGGCGTCTGCCGCGGTGAAGGTCACCAGATCATTCACCTCGCAATGCAGGATGTCGCACAGCGCCACGAGAACCTTGAACGCGATCCGTTCCGGGTCCTGTGCCACCAAGCGGTAGACCTGCGAGGCCGACAATGTGATTCCTCGCTCGCGAAGCGGTTCGACCAACTGGGTGCTGCTGGTGATGTGCTGCCTAGCCATCAGCTCGCGGATTCGCCACTGGTACTCGATCTCGCGTCTCATGATGCGCCCCGATTCTTCTTGCGGTTGGGTGGGAGCGGCGGCCGCGGCGGAAGCCTGAGCTTTCGCTTCGGCAAGGCGACCGCGGTGCCGGTCGCCTCAAGCATCTCCCGGTGCACTCGGGCGAGCTCAGCGATCTGGAAATCGGCCGCCGGGAGGGTGTAGATCGACGTTGTCGCAGCGTGCTCGTGTCCGAGCTGCATCTGGATGAACTTGATGTCATACCGATAGGACGTGAGCAGATGCGTCGCATACGAACGGCGCAGCGAGTGGAAATCGAGTCCCGGAGGAAAGCCGAGTTCATCGACGCAATCGCTGATCCGTTGCCAGAGGTGGTTCGCCGACACCACGCTGCCCGTGTTGGTCGGAAACAGATCCGTGAGCGGTTCGCCGTAGCGGGGGAGGACGTTGTTCGTCCAGTCCTCGGCGACCTCGGCGGCCCACTGCCACACCGTCAGCACGTTTCGCGGCTTGAACACCTGGCCGGCCTTCGCCTTCCCGAATCGCACGTGCAGGTTGCCGAAGTCGCCGAAGTAGGGTGTGCGAGCGTTCGCGGAGAAGTCAACGATCTGCAGCCGCCGAACCTCGGTGACGCGGAGCCCCCACCCGTACGCGATCTTGCAGGCCGCGGCGTCTCTGAGCACCGTCAGGGCGCCGCTGCGCCCGGACTCGAGCACGCGCACATACTCCACGTCGAGGAGATCGAAGAGCTGCTGGAGCTCGTCCTCAGTGAATGCCCGCTTCTCGGGCCTGGCCTCGTTGGTCTGTGAGTGCGTGATCCGGTTGAATTCGTTGACGACCTGCGAGAAAACCTGGCCGAACATCTGAGCCGAGCGCACGCTCCAGTCGTACGCCGGGCTCGTCGCGAAGTCGCAGAATGCCTCGATCATGCCCTGATACGCGCGCAGCGTGGACTGTGCCAACCCTCGAACCGAACGAAGATGATCGAACCAGTCGGTCGCGTCGCCCACGTTCCACTCCCAGGGGAACTTGCCCGCCGAGTCACACAGGCGGAACACCACCGAACGACTCGTGCGCACGTAGCCTGCCTTGATGCCGCGCGAGCGCAACGACGCCGCCCACGCGTCAAGAACCTCTTCGAGGAAGACGTCAGGGTCTGGAGCAGCCCCGGGAACAGGCAGGAATGAAAGCGTCCCGCCGCCATCAGAACCCACCATCGGACACCACCGCCTCGCCTGCAAATATTGCAGGATTCCTGCAGAAATCGCAATGGGTGGATCCGGAAAACCAGATCAGAGGGTAAATCCAAAGGGATCGTCAGCAGTTGAATTCCGACCGGCGTTGCTGGATGCGTGAGGCGCCCGAGAACGGAGTAATTCCTGGTCAAGCGCGATTAATGCAAGCGGGGAAGGGGATCAGCCGGTTCTCAAGATCCTGCAATTCCTGCAAGTTCTGGATTTACGTTCGGACATAATGTGCATTATCGGCGTACTGTAACTCGCAGGAACAGACGGCGCGCCACGCTACATTCGTCAAATGGCAGCGCTGCACGTCACGGGTTCGGATGTCGTGCATCTCGATCGTCTGACGTTCATGTGGGTGCAGTTGGTTCGGTTCGATCTCGACGTGTCGAAGTCGGACAGTGAGCTGCTCGAGCTGCTGATCTCGAGCCCTGGGTACGGTCACCGGCTCAGGAATCCCGACGAATTCCGGCACGAGTATAGCTGGGTCACCGGAGCGCTCGGGTTCCACGAATTCGTCGCAATCGATCGACGATCAGGAGTGCTCCATCTTGTCGTCGCGTGCGACGACTGAGGCGAGTTCCGCTCAATGGTCGATGTGGATGACTCCGCCGAGTGCGGCCCACTCCCCTAGGAACTCGCTCGTGAGCGCGTAGGCGAGCTGCTCGTGGGCATCGGAAATGAAGCTGATCCGCAGCACGAGCTCGACGCCGTCGCGTCCGCCTGGGATCTCGAGGGCGGCGGCTGCCCGGGCGGCATCGCCGAGCACGTGGTCCAGTCGGCGCTGCCGTTCGCGCCAATCTCCGCCCGGAATTCGCTCCAGGTCGATGAGATGGTGTGCTCGGCCGTCGAGGCCGAGTTCTCGCGCGCGTTCAGCGGTCTCGACGAAGTAGCTCGCCGAGACGAGCAAGTACCCGGGCTCGGTCAATGCGGGCCGAGCGCTTCGCCGGCGGTGTGCGCGGCCGCGATGGCGTCGCTGTGCGAACGCTCCCCCGAGATTGCCGCATCCGCATCGCCGCCATGGTGGCGAGTGCGCCTGACTCGGACCGTCAGTACTGTGGCGCCGACGAGCAGAAGAAGTGCGAACCCGCCGAGCCAGAAGATGAGTTCCATGCCGCTCCCCCCGCTCCCGTGAGCGAGAGCATACGCGCGATGCGCGAAGAATGGAAGAGCAGCCTCCGATTCGCGCTGCGGTCGCGGTAGCGTCGAAGCATGGCCTTCACGATTCGCGCCGCGACCAGCTCCGACTTCGCTGCGACCGAGGAGATCGAGCGGGACGCGGATCAGCGCTTCGTCGAACGTTTCGAAGCGCGTGACTGGCCGCCGGCGAGCTCCGCGGAGGCGCGCGCTGCGGCGCCCGGATTCACCCTCGTCGCCGAGGCGAGTTCGCCTCAGGCGGAGGGGGCGGAGATCCTGGGCTTCGTGCAGGTGCTCGAGGTCGCGGGGCAGGCCCATCTCGAACAGCTGTCGGTGCGCCCGTCCATGGGCCGGCGCGGGATCGGCGGGCAGCTGGTCGAAGCGGCTGCCGCCGAGGCGATGGCCCGCGGCTACGCGATGCTGACCCTCCGCACCTACGTGGACGTGCCCTGGAACGGCCCGTTCTACCTGCGCCACGGTTTCGTCGAGAGCGAGCCGGCGACGGAGTTCGAACGGAGCCTGCTGCCGATCGAAGCGGCGCTCGGACTGAACGCGTACGGCCGCCGCGTGCAGATGACCCGGGGGCGTTGACACGGATCGGCCCAGATCAGTCCCGCTCCCCCAGCCGCCTGCGAATGGCCGCAGCATCCGACCGGTACATCGCCGCATGCTCGAGCAGGTCCGAGCGTCCCGTCTCCGCCGCACGCTCGCGGGTGAACGTCTCGAGCTGGTCGAGGCGATCGGCCGCAACCGCGAGCACCTGTTGCGGCGAGGCATCCGATCCGTAGGCGTCGAGCAGAGCCCGGAGGCGCGCGTCTCTGTCAAGCTCGTCGGACTCCGGCGCGTCCGCCGCGTAGGGGACGATGCGGTACGCGAGGTATGCAAGATCCCAGAGCCGGGGACCCGGCGAAGCGAGGTCGAAGTCGATCGCGCCGACGAGTTCACTGTCGCGCACGATGAGGTTGTACGTCGCGAAGTCGTTGTGGCAGATCACCTCGACGGGCTCCCGCGCCGTCGAACGCCAGAGCAGTCCCGCGTCGACGAGCGGCACGCTCGCGTCATGGAGCCGCCGGAGCAGCTCGCCCGCTCCGATCAGGACCCGATCCGACCAGAGCAGCTCCGGATCCGCTGCGGCGAGGTTGTCGCCCTCGACGAACGAGAGCACCTCGCGGCCGCGTTCATCGAGACCGAGCGGTCTGGGGATGCCGGACACACCGGCGTCGCCCAACACCTCCAAGAGTCGCTGCACGGCCGGAGTCCACTCCCCAGCCGGGCGGCGAACGGTCACGCCGACGCGCACGACCTCGCCCATGTTGCCGCCCGCGAGTACCTCTTCGGTCTCGTCCGGCGTCGAGGCGTGCGCGTCGTTGCTCATCCAGCGAGCCTATCGAGGCGGCTACGCCCTGACGTACTCGGCCAGGTGCTGCCCGGTCAGCGTCGACTTGGCTGCGACCAGCTCGGCCGGCGTGCCCTCGAACACGACCAGCCCGCCGTCGTGCCCGGCGCCGGGACCGAGGTCGATGATCCAGTCGGCGTGCGCCATCACGGCCTGGTGGTGCTCGATGACGATGACGGATTTGCCCGAGTCGACCAGGCGGTCGAGCAGGCCGAGCAGGTTCTCGACGTCGGCCAGGTGGAGGCCGGTCGTGGGCTCGTCGAGGACGTAGACCTCGCCGGTCTCCCCCATCGCGATCGCCAGCTTGACGCGCTGACGCTCGCCGCCGGAGAGCGTGGAGAGCGGCTGGCCCAGGGTGAGGTAGCCGAGCCCGACATCCGCGAGGCGGCCGAGGATGGCCACCGCCGCCGGGATCTTGGCCTCGCCCTCGGCGAAGAACTCGCGCGCCCGCGACACCGGCAGGTCGAGCACCTCGGTGATGTCGAGGCCGCCGAGCTTGTACTCGAGCACGGCCGCTTGGAAGCGCTTGCCGCCGCAGTCCTCGCACGGCGTCTCGATGGTGTCCATGAACCCGAGTTCGGTGACGATGACGCCGGAGCCCTTGCACGTCGGGCAGGCGCCCTCCGAGTTCGCACTGAAGAGGGCGGGCTTCACCCCGTTGGCCTTCGCGAACGCCTTGCGGATGGGTTCGAGCATGCCCGTGTACGTCGCTGGGTTGCTCCGGCGGGAGCCCTTGATCGCGCCCTGGTCGATCGAGACGACGCCCGGGCGTTTCACGACGGAGTTGTGGATGAGCGAGCTCTTGCCGGACCCGGCCACGCCGGTCACCACCGTGAGCATGCCGAGCGGCAGATCGACGTCGACGTCACGGAGGTTGTGCTCGTTTGCGCCGCGCACCTCGATCGCCCCGGAGGCGGTGCGCACCTGCGCCTTGATCGACGCCCGATCGTCGAGGTGGCGGCCGGTGAGCGTGCCGCTCTGCTTGAGGCCTTCGACGTCGCCCTCGAAGCAGATCTCGCCACCGTTGCTGCCGGCTCCCGGCCCGAGGTCGACGACGTGGTCGGCGATGGCGATGGTCTCGGGCTTGTGCTCGACGACGAGCACGGTGTTGCCCTTGTCGCGCAGCTGCTCGAGCAGGCGGTTCATGCGCTGGATGTCATGCGGGTGCAGGCCGATGGTCGGCTCGTCGAACACGTACGTGATGTCGGTGAGCGAGGAGCCCAGGTGTCGGAGCATCTTGATGCGCTGCGCCTCGCCGCCCGACAGGGTGCCGGACGGCCGCTCGAGACTCAGGTAGCCGAGGCCGAGGGTGACGAAGGCGTCGAGGTTGGCGCTGAGCGCGCCGAGCAGCGGTCCCGCCTCGGGCAGCTTCAGCCCGCGTACCCAGTCGGCGAGGTCGGTCACCTGCATGCGACAGGCGTCGGCGATGCTGACGCCCGCGATCTTCGAGGACCTAGCGCCCTCGGTGAGTCGGGTGCCGTCGCACTCGGGGCAGGTCGCGAACGAGGCGACCCGCTCGACGAAGGCGCGGATGTGCGGTTGGAGTGCGTCGAGGTCCTTCGAGAGCATCGACTTCGTGAGCTTGGGGATGAGGCCCTCGTACGTCATGTTGATGCCGCTGATCTTCACCTTCGTCACCTCGCCGTAGAGGAAGAGGTGGCGCTGCTTCTCGGTGAACTGGGCGACCGGCTTGTCGGCGGGATAGAAGCCCGACTCCGAGAAGCCCTTCACCATCCAGCCGTCGGCCGTGTACCCGGGCACCGTGATCGCGCCCTCGTTCAGCGACTTCGACTCGTCGACGATCTGCGACAGGTCGAGATCGGAGACCTGCCCGCGGCCCTCGCAGCGCGGGCACATGCCGCCGAGATAGATCGCGTCCTTCACGATCTTCTTCTCGCCGCCGGGCCCCGTCATCACGCCGCTCGCCCGCTGCGTCGGGATGTTGAAGGAGAACGCCGTCGGTCCGCCGATGTACGGCTGACCGAGCTTGCTGAACAGGATGCGCAGCATCGCATTCGCGTCGGTGACGGTGCCGACGGTCGATCGGGGGTTCGCGCCGAGCCGCTCCTGATCGACGATGATGGCGGTCGTGAGGCCCTCGAGCACGTCGACGTCGGGCCGTGGCACCGAGGGCATGAAGCCCTGCACGAAGGCGCTGTAGGTCTCGTCGATCATGCGCCGGGACTCGGCGGCGATCGTGTCGAAGACGAGCGAGCTCTTACCTGACCCGGACACGCCGGTGAAGACCGTCAGCCGGCGCTTCGGGAGTTCGACGCTCACGTCCTTCAGGTTGTTCTCGCGCGCGCCGCGGACCCGGATGCGCTCGTGATGGTCGGCGGGGTGCTCGGTCGCGGCGGTCGTCGGGGCGTCGGTCATTCGTGCTCCATCACTCGGCGGGTCGGGGATCGTTCTGGCGTGCTCAGTTCGGCTGCTGGATGCGCACCATGTTGCCGGCCGGATCGCGGAAGGCGCAGTCGCGAACGCCGTACGGCTGGTCGATGGGCTCCTGAGCCACCTCGGCGCCGCTGGCCTGTACCCGGTCGAAGGCCGCGTCGACGTCGGCGGTGGCGAGCACGATGCTGGCGAAGGTGCCCTTGGCCATCATCTCGGCGATGGTGCGCTGCTCGTCGTCGGTGATGCCGGGATCCGCGTTCGGCGGGTAGAGCACGACCGAGTTGCCCTGCTCGGCTGCTCCCAGAGTCAGCCAGCGCATGCCGTCGTAGCCGACATCGTTGCGCAGCTCGAAGCCGAGGACGTCGCGGTAGAACGCGAGGGATGCCTCGGCATCCGTGTGCGGGAGGAAGGTGTACTGAATCGAGAGGTCCATGCGCGTCACGCTAGTCGTTGCGGATTCGGGCGCGCTTCTCGATTCCTGATCGGTCTCGTGGCGCGTTTGGCGAGGACGGACGGCACGCCCTCGAGCGGACCGGCCGCCTGACTGCGGAACTCGCTCGGCGGCACCCCGACGAGCTCGGTGAAGCGCGTGCTGAACGTGCCGAGCGAGGAGCATCCCACCTCGAAGCAGACCTCGGTGACGCTGAGGTCGCCGCGCCGGAGCAGCGCCATCGCCCGCTCGATGCGTCGGGTCATGAGATAGCTGTAGACCGACTCGCCGTAGGCCGCCTTGAACTCGCGGCTCAGGTGGCCGGCCGACATGCTCGCCCCGCGGGCGAGCTCATCCACGTTCAGTGGGAGGGCGTATTCGCGGTCGATGCGATCACGGACCCGGCGCAGGCGCGCGAGGTCGGCGAGACGCTGCCGTTCGCGCTCGGCGTCGACCTGCGGCATGCGCTCCCCCTCGTCTGGAACCTGCGGCGCCTGGAACCTGCGGCGCGGGGATGGCGCCTGCCCTCCCCCGGCCCGAAGCGACGGTAGCGCACCCGGCCGACATCCGGTTGCTGGCCGCGAGCGAATAGCCTCCGTCGCGCACCGTCGCATTGCGACGCGCGGGTTCACATCCGACACTCAGCTTGCCTGGCGGCCTAGCCTGGCCCCGTATCGCCAGCCGTGAGAAAGGAACTGCTCATGTCAACGCCCCAGTCGGACGGCGTCTTCGCTGCGTTCTCGCTCGATGCGAGGGACCTGACGAAGTCCGCCATCAACACGGTGCGCGCCACCCTGGGCATCTCCGGTGCCGTCGCGCTCATCTTCGGTCTGCTGATCACGTTCTGGCCGAAGAACTCCGCCGTGGTCATCACGATCCTCTTCGGGATCTACTTCATCATCGCGGGCCTCGCCTACCTTGGCCTCGGCATCTTCTCCAAGGGGATCTCGGGCGGAGCCAGGGCGCTCGACATCATCCTCGGCGTCCTCTTCGTCATTGCCGGCTTTATCGTGGTACTGAGCCCCAGCGAGTCGGCGGTCATCCTCGGCCTGTTCCTCGGGCTCTTCGTCGGCATCCTGTGGATCGTCGAGGGCATCGTCGCGCTCGTCCAGTCGGGCGACTCGTCGTCGAAGGGCTGGGCGATCTTCTTCGGCATCCTGAGCGTCGTGGCCGGTGTGGTGCTGCTCTTCTCGCCGCTCTGGGGCGCCGTGGTGCTGTTCATCTTCGCGGGGATCGCGCTCATCGTGCTCGGCATCGTGCAGATCGTGCGCGCGTTCACCTTCGGCAAGGGCGTCGCCGCCGCCTGACCCGGACCGTAACGACGACGGCCGGCCGTCGGAAGTGCTCGCTTCCGTCGGCCGGCCGTCTTCGTGCGCGGGCGGGGGCCGGTCAGGCCTCGGGCACGAAGCCCGAGACGTCCCCGACGAGGCGCGTGTGCTCAGCCGGGATCGGGTCCACGGCGGCCTGCGCGACCTCGGCTGCGAACTCGGACACGTTGTACAGCCGACCGGCGTCCTCGCGACGCGCCGCGATGGCGCCCGGGTTGGCGCGCTCGAGCAGGGTCGCAGTGATGGTGCCCTCGATCATGTCGCCGGAGACGACCACGAACTCGATGCCCGCCGCGTCGAACTCGGGCAGCTTCGCACGGAGGGCGTCCTCGCCGGCGCGCTTGGAGAGCGCGACCGGCTCGTACTCCGGCATCGTCGGCGTGGTGCGGATGAAGTGGGCCTGGTGGCTCGTGACGAACACGATGCGCGCGCCCTCGGCGAGGAACGGCAGCGCCTGCTCGACGACGTTCAGCTGTGCGTCGCGGTTCAGCCGCATCGCGTAGTCCTCGCCCAGACCGGTCTCCATGCCGCCCGAGGCGTTCAGGACGAGCAGGTCGACGCGGCCGAGTTCGGTCACGACGCGCTCGAACATCGCCGTGACGGAGGCGGCGTCGGTCAGGTCGGCGCCGACGGCGATGGCACGGCCGCCGGCCTCGGTGATCTCGGCGACGACCTTGTCGGCGCGCGGCGCCTTGCTCCGATAGTTCACGACGACCGAGGCGCCGGCGGCGGCGAGATACCGCACCGTGTCGGCGCCGATGCCCCGGGACGAACCGGTCACGAGCGCGACCTTGCCGTCGAGCGATGCGGGGGCGAGCGGGCTGGTCACTGGCGGACTCCTCGGGGGTCGGTTCGGGCGGCCGAACGGACGCCGAACCCGAGGATATCAATCCCCGTATGCCGAGGCCGGGCTGCTAGTTTCGAGTGGGGCGTTCGAAGGAGAAGGAATTGGATGTACTGACCCAGTACGCCTGGATCGCGTGGATCGTGCTGATCCTCGCGTTCGCGACGATCGAGGTCTTCACCCTCGAGATGACGTTCCTGATGCTCGCCCTCGGCAGCGTCGCGGGGCTCGTCTCCGGCGCCTTCGGCATCCCCTGGTGGGCGCAGTTCCTCGTCGCGGCGATCGTCGCGGTCGTCCTGATCTTCACGCTCCGCCCGCCGCTCCTGCGCCGACTGAGACGCGGCGGCGATCCGGCCAGGAGCAACATCGACGCCCTGATCGGGACGGACGGCGCCGTCGTGAGCACCGTCACGCAGGCGGGCGGTCAGGTGCGTCTGCAGAACGGGGAGACCTGGACCGCCAGGCTCTCCCCCATCACCGAACAGCGCGATGTCGCGGTGGGCGAGAAAGTCCTCGTCACCGGCATCGACGGTGCGACGGCGGTCGTCGTGCCGGTAGAGAGGAGCGCCGCGTCGTGATCGACGTCCCCACCATCATCCTGACGGTCGTCGTGGTGGCGATCACGATCTTCGTGATCGTGATCCTCGCCCGCTCGATCCGAATCATCCCTCAGGCCTACTCGGGCGTGGTCGAGCGGCTCGGCCGCTACCACAAGACGCTCGCACCGGGCCTGAACGTGCTGGTGCCGTTCATCGATCGCCTGCGCCCGCTCGTCGACATGCGCGAGCAGGTGGTGTCCTTCCCGCCGCAGCCGGTGATCACCGAGGACAACCTCGTCGTGTCGATCGACACGGTGGTCTACTTCCAGGTCACCGACGCTCGCGCCGCGACGTACGAGATCGCGAACTACCTCGGCGCCGTGGAGCAGCTCACGACCACCACGCTCCGGAACGTCGTCGGTGGGCTGAACCTCGAAGAGGCGCTCACCAGCCGTGACAACATCAACGGGCAGTTGCGGATCGTGCTCGACGAAGCCACGGGCAAGTGGGGCATCCGCGTCTCCCGCGTCGAGCTGAAGGCGATCGACCCGCCCGTGTCCATCCAGGACTCGATGGAGAAGCAGATGCGTGCCGAGCGTGACCGCCGCGCCGCGATCCTCACCGCCGAGGGAACGAAGCAGTCCGCGATCCTCGAGGCGGAGGGCGCCAGGCAGGCGGCGATCCTCAGTGCCGAGGGTGACGCCAAGGCCGCCGTGCTGCGTGCGCAGGGCGAGGCCGAGGCGATCCAGACGGTCTTCCGCGCCATCCACGAGGGCGACCCGGACCCGAAGCTCCTCGCCTACCAGTACCTGCAGACGCTGCCGCAGCTCGCGCAGGGCCAGGCCAACAAGCTCTGGATCGTGCCGAGCGAGCTCACCGAGGCCCTGAAGGGCATCGGCAAGGCGTTCGCCCCCGGCGGAGCGCCCGGCGCCCGTGCGGAGGGCCAGCCCCCGCAGTGAGCGACGACGTCACGACGGCGTTCTTCGAGGGCGAGCCCCCGCGCGTGCTGGCGCACCGGGGGCTCGCCCTCGAGGCTCCGGAGAACACGCTGCTGGCCTTCGCCAAGGCCGTGGCGATCGGGATCACCCACGTCGAGACGGATGTGCACGTCTCGCACGACGGGGTCGCGGTCATCGCGCACGACCCCACGCTCGAGCGGGTCGCGGCGCGTCCGGTCCGCGTCGATCAGCTCACGATGCCCGAGCTCCGACGGGTCGAGCTCGGCGACGGGCAGGGCTTCGCGAGCCTGGTCGAGGCGCTCGACGGCTTCGCCGAGACACGGTTCAACATCGACGTGAAGGCCGAGGCGGCGGTGGCTCCGACGATCGAGGCGGTGCGCCGGACCCGGTCGGAGGACCGGGTGCTCCTCACGAGCTTCTCGGAGCGGCGACGACTGCGGCTCGCCCGGGCGATCCCCGGCGTCGCGACCTCGGCGGGCGGGAGCGGCGTGCTCGCAGCCCGCGCCGCGGCCCTGAGCGGCAATCGGACGCTCCTCCGGCGCGCGCTCCGGGGGGCGCGCGCCCTGCAGATCCCGGAGCGCGCGAGCGGCATCACGCTCGTCACGCCGGGCTTCCTCCGCGCCCTCCACGACGTCGGCGTCGAAGTGCACGTCTGGACGGTGAACGATCCGCTCGACATGCGACGGCTCCTCGCACTCGGCGTCGACGGGCTCGTGACGGACCGGGCGGACATCGCCCGCGAACTCATCGACGAACACTGATCGCCGAACACTGAGAATTCCCCGACAATTCGGCGGCCGCTGGCAAGGGAACGCCCAGCTTGATCGTTTAGAACTGTAAGCGATCGAGAGGAGCCCACCATGGCCGACCGGAGCCTTCGAGGCATGCGAATCGGTTCGCAGAGTCTGCAGAGTGAAGACGGTGTGGTGTTCGCCGACCGCGCCGAATACACCTACCGCTGTGCGACGTGCGAGCGTGAGACCGTCATGGTCTTCTCGACCGAAGCCGAACTCCCCGAGACGTGGGAATGCCGCTTCTGCGGCGCCGAAGCCACGCTGCTCGTCGACTCGAAGCCCGTCGAGGTGGACCGCTCCGGCGAGAAGGTCGCCCGCACGCACTGGGACATGCTGCTCGAGCGTCGCACCATCCCCGAGCTCGAGGAACTCCTCGCCGAACGCCTGAACTACCTGCGCGCGCGTCGCGGACAGCAGAAGATCGGCGCCTGACGGCCGCACCGGCTCACGAACGACGAAACGCCCCGCGTCGAGCGGGGCGTTCGTCGTTCCCGGGGCCGGGTCGAGCGAGTGGATTCAGTCGGATGCCGCAGCGCGCGCCTGCTCAGCTGCGCCGACGTCGGGCGGCGAACCCCGCGGCGATGAGCCCGGCGAAGGCGAGCACGCCGATCGTGCCCGGTACCCAGGGCCCGAGGGCGACCGCGGGCGTGAGCCCGGTGCGCAGCTCGACGTCGGTCAGCATCGCGCCGGGCACATCCGCTTTCAACCCGTCGATCGTGCGGCCGGCGGGGTCCATCACCTGGCTGGTCCCGACCGTCGAGAGGTTCACGACCGAGCGCCCGGTCTCGATCGCCCGGAGCCGCGCGATCGCCAGTTGCTGCAGGTTCTCGTCGGTGCCGCGGAAGTCGGCGTTGTTCGTCTGGAGGAGGTAGAGCTCGGCGCCGTCGCGCGCGCCCTCCCACATCAGGTTGTCGTAGATGACGTCGAAGCAGATGGCGAGGCCGGCCAGCGTGCCGTCGAGATCGAAGACCGGCGGGTTCGTGCCGGGCGAGTAGCCGCGCTGGACGAGCGAGATGAGGTCGGGCGCGAAGAGCATGTAGAAGTCCCGGTCCGGGATGTACTCGCCGAACGGCACCGGGTTCCGCTTGTCGTAGAACGCTGTGGCGCCCTCACCGGCGCGCCACAGCATCGAGGTGTTGTAGTACTTCTCGTCGCGGTAGCTGACGGCGTTCATGATGAACGGCGCGTCCAGCTCCTCGGCGATCCGGTCGAGTGCGGCCGCGGCACTCGGATTGCCGAGCGGATCGAGATCGACCGAGCCCTCGGGCCAGAGCAGCACGTCGACGTCGTCGGCGCCGAACAACGGCTCGGTGGCCTCGAGCTGGCTGCGGAACACCTCCCCCGGCTCCCGCTCGTCGAAGTAGCCGGCCGGGCCGTTTCCCTGCACGCTCGCGACGCGGAGCTCGCCGTTCGGTGTGGTGGGCCAGGCGGGCAGGAGGAGCGCCACCACGAGCGTGGCGGCGACGGGCAGCGCGCCGCGCCAATCGTTCCAGGAGCGGGCGCGGACCCACTCGATGGTCGCGGCCACGAGGAAGACCATGACGAAGCCGAGCCCGGAGGAACCGCCCCAGGAGACGAGCTGGGCGAAGGGGCTCTCGGACTGGCTGAGTGCCGCCCGCGCCCACGGGAAGCCGCCGTACGGCACCGAGCCCACGACGTTCTCGCGGAGCACCCAGAGGCCTGCGACGAGCGCGGGGAGGACGAGGAGCCGGCCGACGCGACCGGGGGCGGCTCGAGGCATCCACCGGTAGGCCAGCGCGATCGCGAGCGCGCCGACCGCGACGAACACCGCCTCGAAGAGCGAGAGCGCGAGCCACGGGATGGGGCCGAGGTAGCGCCCGGTCCAGGAGACGTCGACGAGGTAGAAGGTGGCGCCGAAGACGTACCCCATGAGCAGCGCTCCGCCGATGGTGCGCCCGATGAGGGTCAGGAGTGCGAGCGCGATGCCGACGAAGGCGAGCGGCCAGATGCTCGCACCGGGGAAGCCGAGGTCGTAGACGAAGGCGGCGCCGACGGCGACGGGCAGTGCCGCCCACCAGGGCAGCAGCGGGCGAGGGCGTTCTGGCACGGGGGAAATCCTAGGCGCACGAGGCTGAGGGTCGGCGGCGCTGGCGGTCGGCGTCTCGCTCACGCGACGACCGTGTCGATGACGACGCCGCGGCGCACTCCGTCGATGGCGTCGCGCGCGCGGATGGCGAGCTCGGAGTCCGCGACGATCGAGATCTGGTCGAGGAGGTCGATGACCTGCTTCGTCAGGCGCACGAAGTCGCCGGCGGCGAGCTCGATGTCCTCCAGGACGACGCCGAGGGGCACCCCCCTCGCCCAGGCGTGCATCGCCTGCGCGAGGGCGGGAGACGGCTGCTCAGGGCCGCTCAGGCGGTGATCACGCTCGAGGTCGTCGAGCTCCGACCACACGTCGGTCGTCCGCGCGAAGGCCTCGCGGAACCCGCCGCGCGGCAGACGGAAGTCCACCCCGCGGTCGTCGCGCCGCGGCTCGTAGACGAGCGCGGCCGCCATCGCGGCGAGACCGGGGGCGTCGAGCTCGGTCCAGAGGCCCTGACGCAGGCATTCGGCGACGAGCAGGTCGCGTTCACCGTAGATGCGCTTCAGGATGCGCCCGTCGGCGGTGGAGACGAGCGCGCCATGGCGGTCCCGCTCCAGGTAGCCGAGCCGTTCGAGCACCTCCGTGACGCGATCGAAGCGCTTCGCGACCTGGCCCGTCCGCGTTCGGATCTGCGACTGGAGCTGATCGTGCTCCTTCCGGAGGCGCCACCAGCGTTCGGCCCATCGTGCGTGCGCCTCGCGCTCCGCGCAGCCGTGGCACGGGTGCGCGCGGAGGGCCTTGCGCAGGCCGGTGATCTCCCGCTGCATCCGTTCGCGCTGGGCATGCGTCGGGTTGCCCTTCGCCTGGCTGCGCTCGAGCTCGGCGATCTTCCGGCGGATCCCCGCGTACTCGGCGAAGTCGCCGAGGTGGCAGCGCATCGCCTGCTCGTAGCCGGACAGCGACTCCTCCTGCTTGCGCAGGGTTCGGGCCAGGTCGACGACGGCCCGGTCGGCCTGGAACTGCGCGAAGGAGAGCTCCAGGATCTGGCGGGTGCGCTCGCGACCGAACTGGTCGATGAGGTTCACCGCCATGTTGTACGTCGGCTTGAAGCTCGAGTTCATCGGGTAGCTGCGGCGGGAGGCGAGCGCGGCGACGGCTTCCGGGTCGAGCCCTTCGACCCATTGGATGACCGAGTGCCCCTCCACGTCGATGCCTCGGCGACCCGCCCGACCGGTGAGCTGGGTGTACTCCCCCGGCGTGATCGGCACGCGCGCTTCGCCGTTGAACTTCTCCAGCTTCTCGAGCACGACCGAGCGGGCCGGCATGTTCACGCCGAGCGCGAGCGTCTCCGTCGCGAACACGACCTTCAGGAGCTTCTGCTGGAACAGCTCCTCGACGATCTCCTTGAACGCCGGCAGCATGCCGGCGTGGTGCGCCGCGACGCCGCGCTGCAGCCCCTCGAGCCACTCCCAGTACCCGAGCACGGCGAGGTCCTCGTCGCGGAAGGTGCGGACGCGCGCCTCGACGATCTTGCGGATCTCCTCCCGCTCGTGCGCCTCGGTGAGGCGGAGGCCGCTCCGGAGCAGCTGACGGACCGCCTGATCGCATCCGGCCCGGGAGAAGATGAAGACGATCGCCGGCAGCAGATGCTTCTGCTGCAGCATCGCGACGAGCTCCGGGCGATCCATCCGCCCGCTGCCCTGGCCGCCCTGCTGACCGCGATGGTACCTGCCCCGGTCGCTCCCCCGCTGCCCGCGCTGCGAGCGGCCGCCAAGTGAGCGACTCGCCCGCGCCAGCTGCTTCAGCTCGGGGTTGACGCGATGCGTGGCCGCTTGCCCCGAGGAGTCGAAGAGATCGAGCAGCTTCTGGCGCACGAGCACATGCTGCTCGAGCGGCACGGGCCGCTCCTCGGAGACGATCACGTCGGTGTCGCCGCGGACGGCCTGGAGCCAGTCGCCGAACTCCTCGGCGTTCGACACCGTCGCGCTCAGCGAGACGAGGCGCACCGCCTCCGGGAGGTGGATGATGACCTCCTCCCAGACCGCGCCGCGGAAGCGGTCGGCGAGGTAGTGCACCTCGTCCATGACCACGTACGCGAGGCGGTCGAGGAGCGGTGAATCGGCGTACAGCATGTTGCGCAGCACCTCGGTCGTCATGACGACGATACGGGCGCCCGAGTTCACGTTGGTGTCCCCCGTCAGCAGGCCGACCTGATCCGCACCCCAGGCGTCGACGAACTCCTGGTACTTCTGGTTGGAGAGCGCCTTGATGGGCGTCGTGTAGAACACCTTGTCGCCCGGCTCCTGCATCGCGAGGAACACCGCGAACTCCGCCACGATCGTCTTGCCGGCGCCGGTCGGCGCCGCGACGAGCACGCTGCGGCCCTCGTCGAGCGCGGCGCAGGCGGCGCGCTGGAACGGATCGAGGTCGAATCGGATGGTCGCCTGGAACTCCGCGACCCGCGGCTGCCTGCGTTGCTGCCGCGAGCGGGCGTACCGCTCCGACGGGGAGGAGGTCGTCACCCGTCCAGCCTAGACAGCCGCTCCGAACTCGGCGGCATTCCGCTTCGCGACACGGCGATCGTGCAGGAACGCGAGGAACCACGCGACGAAGTAGAGCAGGATCATCGGGATCGCGAGGAGGAACATCGACACGACGTCGGCCGACGGCGTCGCGATCGCCGTGAAGAGGATGATGACGAGGATCGCCACGCGCCACGCCTTCAGGATCGCGGCCGCGCTGAAGATGCCCGCGTAGTTCAGCAGCACGATGAACACCGGGACGACGAAGGCGACCCCGATCGCGAGCACGAGCTTCAAGACGAAGTCGACGTACTCCTTCGCGGTGAGCCAGGCCGGCGAGGTGTCGGGCACGAAGCTCGTCATCACCTTCACGATGTTCGGCAGCACGAACCAGCCGGCGGCGCAGCCGAGCAGGAAGAGCGGGATGGCCGAGGCGAAGAACGCGAGCGTGAACTTGCGCTCCCGCGTGTTCAGCCCGGGCACCAGGAACGCGAAGATCTGGTAGAGCCACACCGGGCTGGAGAGGACGATGCCGATGGTGAAGGCGATCTGCAGGCGCAGATCGAAGGCGCTGCCGATCGTCGGGAAGACGATCTCGGCCTGCTTGCCCGTCGCCTCGGCGACGCGGTGCACCGGCTCCTGGATGGCGTCCCAGACGAAGAGGTCGGTGAGGACCCATCCTCCGACGGCGCCGACGACGATGGCGATGGCGGAGATGAAGAGCCGTTTGCGCAGCTCGATCAGATGCGCGCCGAGCGACATCCGCTTCTCGCGGTTCTTCTCACCGCGCTCTCTCACCGCGGTCACGGGAGGTCAGGCGTTCTTGCCGGAGTCCGTGCTGCCGGCCTTGGGCTGCTCCTCGGTCGACTTCGCCGTTCCGTCTGCGGCGTCGTCGCCGGACTGGTCGGAACGGACCTCGCTCTTCAGGATCTTCATCGACTGGCCGAGGCTGCGAGCGAGGGCGGGCAGCTTGGGCGCGCCGAACAGCAGCAGGATGACCACAAGGATGATCAGCGCGTGCCAACCGGTGAAACCTTGAAACATGGGTGCTCGTCCAATGTTCGGAAACTCGTGGTGAACAGTCTAGCCGGTCGGACCTTTGCCCGAGCCGCCAGTCGGGACGTCCGGCGACTCGTAGCCCGCGAGCCCCGCGCGGGCCCATTCGGCGACCGCGGCACGAGCCTCAGCCGGCGCGACGACCGTGACGAGCCCCGGCAGCCCCGCGATCAGCCGCTTGAGCCCGTGATAGTGCGCCACCCGCAAGGTCACCCGCAGCCGGTCGCCCGCCGGCTCGCTGTGGGAGTCGGCCAGGTAGTCCGCGAGCAGCGGCAGCGTCTCCTCCGCGACGTCGACCACGACGTCGAGGTCGCTGTCGGAGCCGTGGAAGAGCGTGTCAGGCACCTCGCGCCCGCTGTGGTCGGCGATCGGACGTTCGCTCACGAGCAGTTCGGTCATGCGGTCGACCCGGAAGTTCCGCATGTCCTCACGGCCGTGGTCGTACGCCTGGAGGTACCAGTCGGCCCCGAGCGACGCGATGCGGAGCGGGTCGACGCGGCGCCTGGCGCGCTCCCCCAGCGCGTTGCGGTAGTCGAACTCGAGCTGGCGCCCGGCGGTGACGGCCTCCCGGATGCGCGCGAGCGAGGCATCCGCCTCCGTCTCGGCGACGGCGAGTTGGGTCGGGGCGCCGGTGGTGCCGAGCCGGAGCTTCTCGAGCAGCGCGGCGAGGCGGGCGCTGCCGGCGTTCTCGGGTGAGGCCGAGAGGTACTGCAGTCCGGCGATGAGCGCGCTCGCCTCACGGGCCGACAGCCGCGGGGCGTCGTCGATCGCCACGTGATGCACGATGACGATGACGTCGTCGTCCTCGAAGGAGTCCCAGTCGATGTCGAACAGGTCGTTCGGCTGATAGGTGCCGGTCTCGCCAGGAAGGCCCGAGGTGGCGATCAGCCGGACGGCGTCGCGGATCTCGCCCTCGCTGAGCCCGAAGTACTCGGCCGCCTCGGAGACATCGACCACCCGGCGCTCGAGCAGGTACGGCACGAAGGCGAGCAGGAACACGAGCTTGTCGGAGGCGCGCAGCGGCTTGCGTGCGACCATCAGCGGACCTCCTCCTCGTCGTGGGCGGCGGCGACGATCGCGAGCCGGGCCGTCACCGCATCGCGGAGCTCGGCCGGCGCGATCACGCGCACCTCGGGGCCGTACGCGGCGAGCTCGTCCGCGAAGACGGCGGCGTCGGTGTAGTGCAGGGCGATCACGCCCCGGTCGTCGTCACGGAGCACGGCGCGCTTGCCGAGACGGACCTCCGCGTCGCTGCCGGCGGCGACCGCCAGGTCGGCGGAGTTCTGCAGCCGGAGGGCCTCGAGCTCGCCGAGGATGCGGTCCTGCACGTCGGCCGGTGGTGCGTCGAAGGTCACGCCGGACAGCACCTGCACCGGGCCGACGATGCGCGAGAGGAGGTAGGTGCGCAGGCCGTCGGCGTCGCGGTCGCGACCGTGCAGATGCCAGCGGCCCTCGTGCAGCACGACGGCGTAGGGCTCGACACGGCGAAGTCGCGGCGCAGGCTCGCCGGGCTTGAAGTACCGGAACGACACGGCCTGCCGCCGGTCGAGCGCCTGGCGCAGCGGCTCGAAGGCGGCATCGCGCACCCGGAGACGCGGGGCGTAGCCGATCACGGGCTCCCGCGGCTCGATGCCGAGGGCGCGGAGCTTCGTGAGCGCCCGCTGCGAGTCGGACGACAGCGAGGCCTCGCGCCACACCTCGGCGGCGAGGCCGAGCAGGGCGAGCTCATCGGGGGTGAAGGTGACCTCGTCGGGCAGGTCGTAGCGTCCCTTCGGGATGCGGTACCGCAGCGACTGGTTGTCGCCCGGGCGGTCGGGCGACTCGATCGTCTCGAGCGGGATGCCGAGCTCGCGCACCTCGTCCTTGTCGCGCTCGAACTGCCGCTCGAGGCTCGCGTTCGCACCGGCGGGGTCGTAGCGCTCGGCGTAGCCGCGCACGGTCGACAGGATCTCCGACTTCAGCAGCCCGGTCTCGGTCGCGAGCAGCGCGAGCACGAGGCTGAAGAGGCGGTCCTCGACCTGGATGCGGGGCGTTCCCCGAGACTTCTCCGCCACAGCAGCGATCATACTGAACCGGCCGAGGCCGGTCGCCGCCGCGCGCGAATCAGAGGACGCCCAGGATGTCGACGACGAAGAAGAGGGTGGCGTTCGGAGCGATGACGCCGTTGCCGGCCCCCTGCTCGCCGTAGGCCTCGCTCGCCGGGATGATCAGCCCGAGCTGGGAGCCGACCTGCTGGCCGATGAGCGCCGTGGTCATGCCGACCGGCAGGCCCATCTGCATCGCGGTGTTCGCATCGCTCGTCGCGCCGACGCGGGCGGGTGTGCCCTGACCCCACGTGGACAGCTGCTCGATGACCTGGTTGTCGTCCCAGTTCACGGCGGTGAACTGCACGACGACGGTATCGCCGTCCTTCACGACCGGGCCGTTGCCGCCCTTCAGCACCTCGACTGCGGTGGTCTTCTCCGCGTCGGCGGGCGGGTCGGCCTTCGGCACGGTGATGCCCGGTCGCCCGTCGGGCGCGAGCACGACCGCGGGGAAGCCGTCGCGCGTGAGCTGCGGGGCGCCCTCGGCCTTCGTCGGGAAGGCGCGGAGCACATCGAGCACGAACACGACGCCGTTCTTGGGGTCGGCGTCGGGTGCGGGCTCCCCCGTGCCGCTCGCGTCGTAGTCCGCGGCGACGAACATCACCCGCGAGCCCTCGCGCGCGCAGCTCAGGCCCTTGTCGAAGGCCGGGATCGAATCCGCCCCGCCGCGCGCCAGGAACTGGCCGCCCGCGTCGCCGAAGCCGCCGCCGCCGATGCGCTTGCCCGTCCCGCCGTCGTACACGACGTAGGCCACCTCCACGAGCTGGCCGTCGGCGATGCGGTCGCCGGTGCCGTCACTCAGCACCTCGCACTGGGTCTTCGTCGGGGTTAGCGGGGTGGGGAACTCCACTTTGGGCTCCGTGCCGAAATCGCCCGTCACCGTGACCGCCTCGGTGGAGGCCCCGGGAGCGGCCTCCGGCGCAGGGCCGGTCGAGCAGGCTGAGAGGGCGACGGCGACGCCGACGGCGGCGATGAGCGCGAGAGACGAGCGCACGGATCCTCGATTCTGGGAGACGGTCACGGATTCCGCCGGCGAGGCGGTGAGCGTTGAAAGCCTACCCGGCATCGCCGGGGGCCTCGTCGACGGGCGGCTCCTCGATGGGCGCTCTGGCGTGCCCGGCCGCCGTGTCGGCAGCGCGGACGCGCTTGCGAAGGGCCTTGTCGCTGACGGTCCGCTCGCCGAGCGCACCCGGGGTCCAGGCCTCGACGTCCTCGTCGCTGAACTCGGTCTTCGACGGGCGCCGCTTGAGCTCGGGGAGCACGGTGTCCGGCGCCAGCCGTCGCGCGGTGATCAGGAAGCCGGTGTGGGCGATCATCCGGTGGTCGGGGCGCACGGCGAGCCCCTGCACGTGCCATCCGCGCACCATCGTCTCGTTCGCGGCCGGGTCGGTGTACTCCCCGGTCGCTCGGATCGCCTCGGCCACGCGGGAGAGCTGGGTGACCGTGGCGACGTAGCAGAGCACGACGCCGCCGGGCTTCAGTGCCCGCGAGACCGCGCCGATGCACTCCCACGGCGCGAGCATGTCGAGCACCACGCGGTCGACGGAGCCGTCGGCGACGGTCTCCGGCAGCGCCTCGGCGAGGTCGCCGAGGGTGATCGACCAGTTCTCCGGGTCGCGGCCGTGGAACGTGGCGACGTTGCCGCGGGCCACCTCGGCGAACTCGTCGCGCCGCTCGAACGAGTGCAGCCGGCCCGCCGGTCCGATCGCCCGCAGCAGCCACAGCGAGAGGGCGCCCGACCCGACTCCCGCCTCGACGACGGTCGCGCCGGGGAACACGTCGGCCTGGGCGAGGATCTGGGCGGCGTCCTTCGGGTAGACGATCGCCGCGCCGCGCGGCATCGACATCACGAAGTCGCTGAGCAGCGGTCGGAGCGCCAGGTACTCGACGCCCACCTCGTTCGCGACGACCGAGCCGTCGGGCAGCCCGATGACGGCGTCGTGCGCGATGCCGCCCTTGTGGGAGTGGAAGAGCTTGCCGGGCTCCAGGGTGATGGTGTGCATCCGCCCCTTCGGGCCGGTGAGCTGGACGCGGTCGCCGACCCGGAAGGGGCCGCTCCGCTCGCCGCGGCTCTCGTTCACGCGTTGGCCTCCTCGGGCTCGTCGGCGCGGCGCCGAGCGGTCAGGTGGGTGCTCGCGGCCTCGAACAGCTGGGTGCTCGTGCGTCCCTCGAGCGTCGGCCACAGCAGGTGGGCGTCGCTGTCGTCGAGCGAGGCGATGTGCGGGATGCCGAGGGCGAAGGCCCCGGAGGCCGCCGCGGAGGCGACCCCGGGCGGGGAATCCTCGAGCGCGATGCAGGCGGCGATGTCGACGCCGAGCTGCTCGGCGGCGCGGAGGTAGGGCTCCGGGTGCGGCTTCGGGTGGTCGACCATGTCGCCGGCGACGAGCACGTCGAACGCCTCGAAGCCGGTCGCGGCGACGATGTCCTCGGCCATCGAGCGCAGGGACATCGTGACGAGGCCGGTCGGCACGCCCGCCTCGCGGATCTCGCGCAGGAGCTCGCGCGCCCCGGGGCGCCAGGGCGCGCCGTGGGCGACGATCTGCTCGCGCACGCGCGCAGTCAGGTGCTGCACGATCTCGTCGGCGGAGAGCTCAACCCCCGCCCGCTGGAAGACGGCCGCCGAGTCCCAGAGGCCGGACCCGACGAGCTGCAGTCCGTCCTCCTCGGTCCAGACGCCGCCGAACGAGCGGACGAGCTCCGCCTCGGCGCGGATCCAATACGGTTCGGTGTCGACGAGCGTGCCGTCCATGTCCCAGAGGACGGCGGCGGGAAGGCGAGTGGTCACAACGGGCAAGTCTACGGGCACGGCCTATTGTGGAACCGAACCCGGACCGTCCGGGCGCAGGAAGCGGGGCGACGCCAGTGGACCATCCGGTCGGATTCGACGGCGGACGACTCCTCGTCGTGGCCTTCGAGGGGTGGAACGACGCGGGCGAGGCGGCGACGGGTGCGGCGAAGCTGCTCGTGCGCCGACTGGGGCTCGTCGAGATCGCCGCGGTCGACCCCGAGCTGTACTTCGATTTCCAGTTCTCGCGCCCGTCGATCGTCGCCGGCGACGATGGCGTGCGTCGCATCGAATGGCCCGGCGCCGCGATCCTCGGCCCGGGCGGCGAGCCCGAGCCGGACGACGACTCGGAGGAGCAGCTCTCCGGACCCGGTGTCGAGGCGCTGCACGTGCTGCTCGGCGCGGAGCCGGCTCGCAGCTGGAAGGCCTTCACCGCCGAACTCATCGACGCCGCGCTGGCCGCGGACATCGAGGGCATCGTGCTCCTCGGCGCCATGCTCGCCGACGCCCCGCACACCCGCCCGCTCGCGGTCTTCGCCTCGAGCGAGAATGCCGAGGTGCGCTCCTCGCTCGGCGTCGAGCGCTCGAGCTACGAGGGCCCGGTCGGCATCCTCAGTGTCATCGCCGACCAGGCCGAGCGCGCCGGCATCCCGACCGTCTCGCTGTGGGCCTCGGTGCCGCACTACGTGCACAACGCTCCCTCTCCGAAGGCCGTGCTGGCCCTCCTCGGCAAGCTCGAGGAGCTGACGGGCCTCTCGATCCCCCGCGGCACGCTCGAGATCGAGTCGAAGGCCTGGGAGGCCGGGGTCGACGCGCTCGCGGCGGAGGACGACGAGATGGCCGCCTACATCGCCCAGCTCGAGGAGGCGCGCGACGCGGTCGACGCGCCCGAGGCGAGCGGCGAGGCCATCGCGAAGGAGTTCGAGCGCTATCTGCGCCGGCGCGGCGACGGTCCCGCCGGCGACGAGCCCTGGCGGCCCCGGGAGAGCTGAGCTCAGGCGCTCAGCACGCCCGTGCCCAGCAGCACGAAGAGCAGTCCGCCGAGCAGGATCCGGTAGATCACGAAGGGCAGGAAGCTGCGCTTCGAGATGTAGTTCATGAAGAACGCGATCACGAGCAGCCCCACCACGAAGGCGACGAGCGTCGCCGCGCCCGTCTCGACCAGCCCGTAGACGCTCGGCTCGCCGAAGCTCTTGAAGAGCTGGTAGAAGCCCGAGCCGAAGACCGCGGGGATCGCCAGCAGGAACGCGTAGCGCGCGGCGGCGGCACGCTCGTACCCGAGGAAGAGGCCCATCGAGATCGTGCCGCCCGAGCGTGAGACGCCCGGGATGAGCGCGAGGGCCTGGGCGAGGCCAAACAGGATGCCGTGCGGCACGTTCAGCTGCTTCAGGGTGCGGGTCTTCCGACCGGCCCAGTCGGCGAGGCCGAGGATGACGCCGAAGACGACGAGCATCGTCGCGACGATCCAGAGCGAGCGGAAGGTCGTCTCGATCTCGTCCTGGAACAGGACGCCGAGGGCCACGATCGGGATCGAGCCGACGATGATCAGCCAGCCCATCCGGGCGTCGGGGTCGTTCCTCGGCACTCGGCCGGTGAACGAGCCGAACCAGTGCGAGATGATCCGCACGATGTCGCGCCAGAAGAACACGACGACCGCCGCTTCGGTGCCGATCTGGGTGATGGCGGTGAACGCCGCCCCCGGGTCCTGCGCTCCCGGCAGGAGTTCGCCGAGGATGCGCAGGTGCGCGCTCGAAGAGATGGGAAGGAACTCGGTGAGTCCCTGGACGAACCCGAGGATGAGGGCTTCGATCACGTGTCGTGTGTCCGTTCGGTCGATGGCGTGCGGCGACGGAGACGATCGTAAGCCCCCTCCGTGGGAGGGCTCAGTATTCGAGCAGCAGGTCGCGAAGCACGCGGTGCCCGAAGGAGAGCGCGTCGAGCGGCACGCGCTCGTCGACGCCGTGGAACATCGCCGGGAAATCGATGCCCTCCGGGAGCCGCAGGGGGGCGAAGCCGTAGCCGGCGATGCCGAGCCGGGAGAGCGCCTTGTTGTCGGTGCCGCCCGAGAGGAGGTACGGGAAGACCGGGGCGCCGGGGTCGTGCCGGCCGATCGCCCCGGCGACGGCGTCGACGAGCGGGCCGGTCGTGGAGGCCTCGAGGCCGACGTCGCGGTGCACGATCTCGACCTCGACCTCGTCGCCGGCGAGCTCGCGGATCGCGGCGAGCACCTCGTCCTCCTCGCCCGGCAGGGTGCGGATGTCGACGAGCGCCTCCGCCCGGTCGGGGATGACGTTGTGCTTGTACCCGGCCTCGAGCAGCGTCGGGTTGGTCGTCGTGCGGAGCGTCGCGGTGATGAACCCGGAAGCTGAGCCGGTGGCGAGGGCGAGCTCGTCGGGCGAGAGCTGCTGCGGGTCGACGCCGAGGACCCCCGCGATGGCCGCCAGGAGCTCCGTGGTGGTGCCGGTGAGCCGCAGCGGCCACTCGGTGCGGCCGATCCGTGCCACCGCCTCGGCGAGCTTCGTGACGGCGTTGTCGTGGATGAGCCGGGAGCCGTGCGCGGCGGTGCCCGTGGCGACGAGGCGTACCCAGAGCAGGGACTTCTCCCCCGTCTGCAGCAGGTAGGCCCGAGTGCCGCCGACGGTGATGGAGTAGCCGCCGACCTCGCTGATCGCCTCGGTGGCGCCGGCGAACAGCTCGGGGTGATGCTCGACCATCCAGTGCGCGCCGTAGTCGCCGCCCGCCTCCTCGTCGGCGAAGAACGCGACGACGAGCTCGCGTTCCGGCTGGCGGCCGCTGCGCAGGATGTCGCCGAGCGCCGTCAGCATCATGGCGTCCATGTCCTTCATGTCCACCGCGCCGCGGCCCCAGAGCATGCCGTCGCGCACCTCACCCGCGAAGGGGTCGACGCTCCAGTTGCGCGGGTCGGCGGGGACCACGTCGAGGTGGCCGTGCAGTACGAGCGCCGGCTTGTCGGGGTTGCGGCCCGGGACGCGGGCGACGACGCTCGCCCGACGCGGGGCGGACTCGAAGAGCTGCGGGGCGAGCCCGAGGGCGGCGAGCTTCGCCTCGACGTACTCGGCGGCCTCACGCTCGCCGTTCGCGCGGCCCTCACCGTAGTTCGTGGTGTCGAAGCGGATCAGCTCCTGCGCGATGCTCGCCGTCTCGTCGAGTTCGTCGGTGATCGCGGGGGTCGTCGCTGCCTCGGCCATGCGCTCCACGCTATCGTGCCCGCCTCGTTCTCCCCCGCACTCCCCCGTTTCTGCGGCTTTCCGGTCTCGGAAAGCGATTTTCAGCAGCGTGATCTGCGCTTTCGGAGGGGTGGATGCCGCGGCCGCCCGCGGTGGTCGAACGGCTCTCTGAAACCGTGCTAATGTCTTCTACGGCCCGCTGAGTGATCAGCGGGAAACCACGCGCGGGTGGCGGAAATGGCAGACGCGCTAGCTTGAGGTGCTAGTGCCCGTTAGGGCGTGGGGGTTCAAGTCCCCCCTCGCGCACGTGGTCGAAAGGGCCGGATCGAAAGATCCGGCCCTTTCGCGTTTTCCGGGTTCGAACTCCATCCGGAGAGTCGAATACCTGTTCGATGGTGGACTTGCCGTTTTCGAATCTCTGTTCGAAACTGGACGGGTGACCTCGACCCTTCCCCAACGCACCCGCCTCGAGCGGGTCGCCGAGCTGCAGAGCCGCATCCAGGGGATGCAGGCGACGAAGCTCGAGGGGCGGGCGCTGCCGACGCATCCGGCGCTCGCGGGGCTCCTCCCCGGTGGCGCGTTGCGCGAGGGCACCGTCACGGAGGTCCACGGCTCGGGCTCGCTCCTGATGGCCCTGCTCGCCGAGGCGAGTGACGCCGGGCGCTGGTGCGCGGTCGTCGGCATCCCCGAGTTCGGGGTGGAGGCGGCCGAGCGCTTCGGGCTCGATCTCGACCGGCTCGCGCTCGTGCCCCGGCCGGGCCGGCACTGGTTCACCGTCGTCGCGACGCTCGCCGAGGCCATCCCGCTCGTCGCGGTCCGCCCCGGCGGCCGGGTGCAGCCCGCCGAGGCGTCCAGGCTCGCGGCCAGGCTCCGCGAGCGCGGCTCGGCACTGCTCGTGGCTGGCGGTTGGCCCGGCAGCGAGGCGAGCCTCGGCGTCGAGGGGAGCAGCTGGAGCGGGCTCGAGCGCGGGCACGGCCTGCTCGCCGACCACGAGCTGTCCGTACGCGCCTCCGGGCGGGGCGGCTTCGCGAGCGGGCGACGGGCGCGGCTCCGGCTCACAGAGGAGGCTCGGGGCTTCGCCGAGGTCCAGCCGCTGGCCGAGGTCCGCCGGCTCGGCGGAGAACGGCGGGTGGGATGATCCGGCACACCCGCACCATCGTGCTCTGGTGCCCAGACTGGCCGGTCCTTGCGGCGGGCCGTGAGGCGGGGATCGACCCGGCGCGGCCGATCGCGCTCGTCGAAGGCGGCGCCGTGCACTCCTGCTCGGCCGCGGCCCGCCGCGACGGAGTCGCCAGGGGGCTCCGGCTGCGCGAGGCGCAGTACCGCTCCCCGGAGCTCCTCGTGCTCCCCTACGACCCGGTGCTCGACCATCGCGCCTTCGAGCCCGTGGTGCGCGGGGTGGAGCAGGCGGTGCCCGCCGTGCAGCTCGTGCGGCCCGGCACGCTCGCGATGCGGGCGCGCGGCCCGGTCCGCTACTACGGTGGCGAGGCGCAGGCGGCGGGTGCCCTGCTCGACACTGTCGCCGCGCTCGGGGTGCCCGGGGCGAAGATCGGCATCGCCGACGGGCCGTTCGCGGCCGAGCAGGCGGCCCGCACTGCGCTGCGCTCCCCCGTCGGTGTCGTCCCCGAGGGCGGCTCGGCCGAGTTCCTCGCGCCGCTGCCCGTCTCCCTCGTCGTCGATCAGCGCACCCGTACGCTGCTCCTGCGCCTCGGCGTGCGCACACTCGGCGAGCTCGCGGCGCTGCCGGCCGATGATGTGCGCCGTCGCTTCGGCCCGGCCGGAGCGTTCGCGCACGAACGGGCCGCCGGACGGGAGCAGTCCGAGGTCGCGGCTCGCACGCCTCCCCCGGAGTTCGAGGTGGAGCAGCGCTTCGAACCGCCGATCGACCGGATCGACCAGCTCGCCTTCGCGTTCCGGGTGCCGGCTGAACGCTTCATCGACCGCATCCGCGAGTCCCGTCTCGTGTGCACGGCGCTCCGGGTCGAGCTGGAGGACGAGCGCGGCGGTCAGTCCGGACGGAGCTGGCTGCACCCGCGTTGGTTCACCGCTCCGGAAGTGCTCGACCGGGTCCGCTGGCAGCTGCAGGGGGCGGGCAGCGCCGAGGCCGGGCTCGCCGCGGCGGTGACGCGGGTGCGCATCGTCCCCGAACGGCTCGACTCGACCGGAGATCACGAGCCCGGCCTCTGGGGCGGTGGCCCCGACGAACGGGTCCACCACGCCCTCACGAGGGTGCAGGGACTCCTCGGGCATGAAGGGGTCGCCACCGCGACCGTCGGGGGTGGGCGGCTCCTCGGCGACCGGCAGGTGCTCGTGCCCTGGGGGGACCGTGCCCCGGCGGTCCGGCCCGGGCCGTGGCCGGGCACCTTGCCCGCCCGAGCGCCCGCGAGCGTCTTCGACGAGCCGGTGGCGGTGCTCCTCCGCGATGCTGCGGGCGGCTCCGTCACGATCGACGAGCGCGGGGCGATCGCTTCGCCGCCGGTCGGCTTCGCCCTCGCCGGGCAGCAGCCCGCCGAGGTACGCGCCTGGGCCGGCCCCTGGCCCGTCGTCGAACGCTGGTGGGACCCGGAGCGGGCGAGGCGGGTGCACCGCTTCCAGCTCGTCGACCACGACGGCTGCGCCTGGCTGCTGCTCCGCGACGCCGAGGGCTGGTGGGCCGAGGCGAGGTACGACTGATGGGCCGACGACTGATGGGGCCGACGACTGATGAGCTGGCGCTGATGGGCTCGCGCTGATGGGCTGGAACAACCCGGAGATCCCATGGTCGGAACTCGAGCGCAAACTGTCCGACCGGCGCAGGCCGACGCCCTCGAAGCTCATCGCCGACGGCGGCGACGGCCCGGCCTTCAGCCGCAAACGGGCCCCGTACCGACCGAGCGAGGGACTCGCCGCCCCGAGCGGTCCGGTCGTGCCCTACGCCGAGCTGCACGTGCACTCCAATTACAGCTTCCTCGACGGGGCCTCCCAGCCCGAGCAGCTCGTCGAGGAGGCCAGGCGCCTCGGGCTCTCGGGACTCGCGATCACCGATCACGACGGCTTCTACGGCATCGTCCGCTTCGCCGAGGCCGCCGAGAGCTTCCCCGAGCTCCGCACCGTCTACGGGGCCGAGCTCTCACTGGGGCTCTCCGCGCCGCAGCTCGGTGCCGCCGACCCGGAAGGCGAGCACCTGCTCGTGCTCGCTCGGGGCGAAGCCGGGTACCACCGGCTCGCCGCGGCGATCACCGCAGCCCAGCTCGCCGGTGGCGAGAAGGGGCGTCCCGTCTACGAGCTCGAACGGCTGGCCGAGCAGGCGGGGGGCGACTGGGTCGTGCCGACCGGATGCCGCAAGGGCGCGGTTCGCCGGGCGCTCACCGTCGAGGGCGAAGCCGGAGCCCGACGCGAGCTCGACCGGCTGATCGCGCTGTTCGGGCGGGGGCAGGTGGTGGTCGAGCTCTTCGACCACGGCCACCCCGGCGACCAGCGCGCGAACGACCAGCTCGCCGCGCTCGCCGACCGGGCCGGGGTGCCCCTCCTCGCCACCAACGCCGTGCACTACGCGACGCCCGCCGAGCACCGCCTCGCGAACGCCCTGTCCGCGGTACGGGCCAGGCGCAGCCTCGACGAGCTCGACGGCTGGCTGCCGGCCTCGAACGAGCAGCACCTGCGCAGCGGTGCCGAGATGCTCGCCCGCTTCGCCCGCTACCCGGGGGCGGTCGAACGCTCCGTCGTGCTCGCCGAGGAGCTCGGTTTCACGCTTCGCAGTGCCCGACCCCGGCTGCCGAGGCAGGAGGTGCCGGAGGGGCACACCCCGATGAGCTGGCTGCGCGAGCTCGTCCGGCAGGGGGCGGAGGAGCTCTACCCCGGCGTGCCGGAGCACGTGCGGCGACGGCTCGATCACGAACTCGCGGTCATCGAGCAGAAGGACTTCCCCGGCTACTTCCTGATCGTGCACGATCTCGTCGCCGAGGCGCGCCGCCGAGGCATCCTCTGCCAGGGCCGCGGCTCCGCCGCGAACTCGGCCGTCTGCTACGCGCTGCGGATCACCGCCGTGGACTCGATCAAGTTCGATCTGCCGTTCGAGCGCTTCCTCTCCGCGCTGCGCGACGAGGAGCCCGACATCGACGTGGACTTCGACTCCGACCGGCGCGAGGAGATCATCCAGTACGTGTATGCGAAGTACGGCCGGCAGAACGCCGCCCAGGTCGCGAACGTGATCAGTTACCGGCCGAAGGTGGCCGTGCGCGACATGGCGAAGGCGCTCGGCTACAGCACCGGCCAGCAGGACGCCTGGTCGCGGCAGGTGGAGCGCTGGGGCGCCGTCGTCGAGACCGACGACCACGACATCCCCGGCCCCGTGGTGGAGCTCGCCGAACAGCTGCTCACCTTCCCGAGGCATCTCGGCATCCACTCCGGGGGCATGGTGCTCACCGACCGGCCCGTCGGCGAGGTCTGCCCGATCGAGCACGCCCGTATGCCGGGGCGAACGGTGCTGCAATGGGACAAGGACGACTGCGCCTGGATGGGGCTCGTGAAGTTCGACCTGCTCGGGCTCGGCATGCTCGCCGCCCTGCAGTACGCCTTCGACCTGATCGAGGCCCGCACCGGCGAGCACTGGGAGCTGCACTCCATCCCGAAGGAGGAGCCGGCCGTCTACGACATGCTCTGCCGCGCCGACTCGGTCGGCGTGTTCCAGGTGGAGAGCCGGGCGCAGATGGGCACCCTCCCCCGGCTGAAGCCTCGCTGCTTCTACGACCTCGTCGTCGAGATCGCGCTGATCCGGCCCGGCCCGGTGCAGGGCGGCGCGGTGCACCCCTACATCCGTCGGCGCACCGGAGAAGAGGAGGTGAGCTACCTGCACCCGAAGCTCGAGCCGGTGCTGAAGCGCACCCTCGGGGTGCCGCTCTTCCAGGAGCAGCTCATGCAGATGGCCGTCGCCGTCGGCGACTGCACGGCGGCCGACGCCGACCTGCTGCGCCGGGCGATGGGGTCGAAGCGGGGCGTGCAGAAGATCTCGGAGCTGAAGGAGAAGCTCTACGCGGGGATGGCCCGCAACGGGCTGTCCGCGGGCGACGCCGACGCGATCTACAACAAGATCGAGGCCTTCGCGAACTTCGGCTTCGCCGAGAGCCATGCCCTGGCGTTCGCGCTGCTCGTCTACGTGAGTTCCTGGCTGAAGCTGCACTATCCGGCGGCGTTCCTCGCGGCGCTGCTGCGGGCGCAGCCGATGGGCTTCTACTCACCGCACACGCTCACCGCCGACGCCAGGCGGCACGGAGTGCGCATGCTCCGGCCCGACATCCTCCGTTCCGAGGTGCACGCGGGACTCGAGCCGCTCGACCGGGCCGACACCCCCGGCCCGCTCGGCGATCCGGCGCGGCCGCCGAGCGGTCTCGAAGGATGCCTCGACGCGGAGCAGCCCGAGATCGGCGGCTTCGATCGGACGGCCCCGGATCGTTCGTCCGAGCACCGCCGCGACGGCGGCTTCGCGGTGCGCCTGGGCCTCGCCGACGTCGCCTCGATCGGCACGGCGGTGGCCGAGCGCATCGTCGCCGAACGGGAATCGGGCGGGCCCTACCGCGACATGCCCGACGTGGCGCGTCGGGCGGGGCTCGATACCGAGCAGCTCGAGGCCCTCGCCGCAGCCGGCGCCTTCGAGTCGCTGGGGCTGGCGCCGCGCGAGGCGCTCTGGCTCGCCGGTGAGGCCGCCCAGGACCGGGCGGAGTTCCTGCCCGGATCGGTCGTCGTCGTGCAGCCGCCGCTGCTGCCCATCCTGAGCGAGGCCGAGCAGGTGGTGTACGACCTCTGGGCGACCGGCATCTCGCCCGACGACCACCCGATCCGGCACGCCCGCGAGGAGCTCGATGCCCGGGGTGCGGTGCGCATCGACCGCCTGCAGGCCGTCGAGTCCGGGCGGCGCGTCGAGGTCGGCGGGGTCGTCACCCACCGGCAGCGTCCGGCGACCGCCTCGGGCATCACCTTCCTGAACCTGGAAGACGAGTCCGGCACCCTGAACGTGATCGCCGGGGTGGGCGTCTGGAACCGGTACCGCCGGGTCGCGAGAGAGGCGCCGGCGATGGTGGTCCGAGGCATCCTGGAGCGCTCGCCGGAGGGGGTGACGAACCTCGTGGTCGACCGGTTCGAGCGACTCACCGTCTCGGCGCCGCACCGCTCGCGGGACTTCCGCTGAGCGCTGCGATCCGGGTGCGGCAGCACGCCCGGTGCGAGCTGCGGGCGCCGCCGCCGTGTCTGCGCCCGCAGCCGCGTCGGGTCGGTTAGCCTCGATCGGTGCCCGCCACCCCGCCCTTCGACCACGACCCCCACGACCGCTACGGCAGCGACGTGCTCGCCGGCGATTGGAAGGCCAGGGGGCGCACGACGATCCCCGAGGTCGCCGCCGAACGAGAGCTCGTCGTCGAGCTTGCGGAGTCCGGATTCTGCGGCGCGATCCTCGGCGTCGAGCAGGGCAACGTGGTGCTCGAAGACCGCTTCGGCGGGCGCCGGCTGTTCCCGCTCGGGCACGGCTTCCTGATCGACGGCCGCGCGGTCAGGCTCGTCGCGCCGAAACCGAAGGCTCCTGCGGGGCGGCTGCGCACCGCGTCGGGCTCGTTCGTCGCCGACTCCGCGCCCGCGAAGGTGGCGCTGCCGAGCCGGATCTTCGTCGAGGGGCGCCACGACGCCGAGCTCGTGGAGAAGATCTGGGGTGCCGACCTCCGGGTCGAGGGCGTCGTCGTGGAGTACCTCGAGGGCGTCGACGTGCTCGCCGAGACGCTCGCCGACTTCCGGCCCGGCCCGAAGCGCAAGGTCGGCGTGCTCGTCGACCACCTCGTGCCCGGCTCCAAGGAGCAGCGGATCGCCGACGCGGTCGCCCGCGGGCCGCACGGCGCGCACGTGCTCGTCGTGGGCCATCCCTACATCGATATCTGGCAGGCGGTGAAGCCGCAGCGGCTCGGCGTCGAGGCGTGGCCGGTCATTCCCCGCGGTACCGAGTGGAAGCACGGCATCTGCGCCGCGTTCGGCTGGCCGCACGCCGAGCAGGCCGACATCGCGAGGGCTTGGCAGCACATCCTCGGCCGGGTGCGCGGCTACGGCGACCTGGAGCCGGCGCTCCTCGGCCGGGTGGAGGAGCTGATCGACTTCGTGACCACGCCCTGAACGCCGCCGGCCCGAGCGGGGGTCAGCGACGCCATCGCGTCAGACCGAGAAGCCGCCGTCGCTGTGGATCAGCTGCCCGGTGACCCAGCGGCCCTCGTCGGACGCCAGGAAGCGCACGAGCCGCGCCGCATCGTCCGGCGTGCCGAGGCGGCCGCTGGGTTGGGCGGCGGTGAGCGCGGTCCGCGTCTCGTCGTCCATCCAGCCGGTGTCGACGGGGCCGGGGTTCACGAGGTTGCAGCGGATGCCGAGGCTGCCGAGCTCGCGCGCCGCGGCGATCACGATGCGGTCGAGCGCGCCCTTGCTCGCCCCATATGGCAGATTCCCGACCGTGTGATCGCTCGTGAGGGCGACGACGCTGCCACCGCCGGCCGGGATCTGCGCGGCGAAGGCCCGGATCAGCAGCCAGGCGGCACGCGTGTTCACCGCGAAGTGCCGGTCGAAGCTCTCGATCGAGGTGTCGAGCAGTCCGGAGTCGACGCTGTAGGCGTGCGACAGCACGAGCGCCGAGACGGGACCGAGCTCCGCGTCGACCGCGGCGATGAGCTCCCCCGGCGCGTCCGGGTCGGCGAGGTCGGCGTCGATGCGGACGGTACGGGCGCCGTGGGCGAGGAGCTCGCGCTCGAGCACCGCCGGGTCGCGGTCGGGATCGCCCCCGTATGGCATCTCCCGATCGCGCTCGGCCGAGCTCGTCACGGCCAGATCCCACCCGGCTTCGGCGAGGGCGACCGCGATGGCGTGGGCGATGCCGTTGCGGCGGCCGGCTCCGGTGACGAGAGCGACGGGCATGCGGCCTCCTTCTCCGCGCGGGCGCTGCGCGGCTGGGTGGTCTCGTGACGCCCGGGCGGCGGCACGAGTCGCCACGCTAGCCGATCGTGGTGCCGAAGGCGAGGCCGAGCACGTACGTGACCGCTGCGGCGCCCAGGCCGATCGCGAGTTGGCGCAGCGCTCGCTTCATGGGCGACGCACCCGACAGCAGACCGACGGTCGCCCCAGTCGCGAGCAGCGCGATGCCGACCAGCGCGGTGGCGAGCAGCACCGCGGGCAGCCCGCTCATGCCGAAGAGGTACGGCAGCACCGGGATGAGCGCTCCGGAGGCGAAGAAGCAGAAGCTCGACAGCGCGGCCGAGAGTCCGGTGCCGATGGCTTCATCGTCATGCTCGGCGACGCCGAGCGCGTCGGTCGGGGCCGGGTGCTGCTCGACGGCGTGCACGCGCGCCACGACGAGGGCGGCGTGCTCCTCGGCCTCATCGGGTTCCATGCCGCGGGCCCGGTACACGAGGGCGAGCTCGTTCGCGTCGATGTCGAGGTCGGGCAGCGCTTCGCGGGCGCTGGGGTCGGGAGCGGATGCCTCCAGCAGTTCCCGTTGCGAGCGGACCGAGACGTACTCGCCCGCCCCCATCGAGAGTGCGCCGGCGAGCAGCCCGGCGATGCCGGTGAAGAGCACGACGGGAGCCGGGACTCCGGTGGCGCCGATGCCGAGCACGAGTGCGAGGTTGGAGACGAGTCCGTCGTTCGCCCCGAACACGGCCGCGCGGAAGGTGCCCGCGAGGCGGCGCCGGCCGCGTGAGGCGAGCCCGCGGACGACCTCGCCGTGGATCCGTTCGTCGGCGGCCATCGCCGCGGTCGCGTCGGGATCGCTCGCGTACGGTGAGCGGGCCTCTGCACGCTGCGCGAGCGCGAGCACGAAGATCGAGCCGAAGCGGCGGGCGAGTGCGCCGAGCAGGCGGGTGCGGATGTCGGCACGCGGCACGCTCCGTTCGTCGCCCCCGAGCAGGCGAAGCCAGTGCGCCTCGTGCCGGCCCTCCGCGGCGGCCAAGGCGAGCAGGATCTCCCGCTCCTCTCCCGTTCGGCGGGCGGCGAGCTCGCGGTAGACGGCGGCCTCGGCACGCTCGTCGGCGAGGTAGCGGCGCCACCTGGCTCGATCTGCTGCGGTGCCCTGCGGCGTGCTCATGCTGCTCCTTCTCGTGGGCGCGCGTCGAACGCGTCGGCCCGCGCCATCGCGTGGGCCGCGCTCGCGGCCTCCGTCAAGCTACCGGTGCGGCCGGTCGAATCGGTCCGAAACGGCGGGATTCGCAGCATTTCGGATTCCCGAACGTCCTTCGGGTCACCGAAGCTTCCTGGCGCCGAAGCTTCGGGGCGCGGCGGCACGGCCCCGCCCGTGCCCTGCGTCAGCCGACCAGGTGCTGCCAGCCGTCGCCTGCGGCGTACTCGAAGATGAGGTTCGTCTCGGTGTGGGCGACCGCAGGGTGTCCCGTGAGATGCGCGAGGACGAACTCCCGCAGCTCCTCGGCGTCGCGGGCGGCGACGTGCAGCAGGTAGTCCTCCGCCCCGGCCATGTGGAAGACGGCGAGGACGCCGGGCAGGTGCGGCACGGTCTGCCGGAAGGCGTCGATCTCGCTGCGGTCGTGCTTCACGAGGCGGACGGCGATGAGCGCCTGCAGGGAGACGCCGACGGCGGCGAGGTCGACGTCGACCCGGAAGCTGCGGATGATGCCGAGGCTCTGCAGGCGGCGGAGCCGGAGCGACACGGTGGACTCGGCGACGCCGACCTCCGCGGCCAGCGCGGCGCCGGACGCGCGCGCGTTCGACGACAGTGCGGCGATGAGGGCCCGATCGACCCGATCGAGTTCGGCTTTCTGCGCCATCGCACTCTCCTTCAGGAACTGGATCGATGAATCTGCGAGAAACTGTATCAGTACGCGGGAATCTTCGATCTATCTTGCCGAAATCTGCAGATCCTGCTTCATTGGCGGGATGCAGACCCCAACGTCACACTTCGAGACGCGCGCCGTCCACGCCGGTATGGGCGGAGTGCGCGAGCTCGGCTCCCATGTTCCTCCCATCGACCTGTCCACGACGAATCCGCTGCCCTCGGTCGAGCTCGGCGGGCGCTCCTACGAGGAGCTGGCGGGCGGGCAGGATCTCGGCGACGACCGATCCGCCGTGTACCAGCGGCTCTGGCAGCCCGGGGTGGCGCGCTTCGAGACCGCCCTCGCCGATCTCGAGGGCGCCGAGGGCGCCGTGGCGTTCGCGAGCGGCATGGCTGCGCTCTCGGCGCTGCTCATCGCGAGTGCGAGTGCCGGTCGTCCTCATGTCGTGGCGGTCCGGCCGCTCTACGGCGGCACCGATCACGTGCTCGACACCGGTCTGCTCGGCACCGAGGTGAGCTGGGCGGCCGCCGAGGGCGTCGCCGACGCGATCCGCGCCGATACCGGGCTCGTCATCGTCGAGTCGCCGGCGAACCCGACCCTCGAGCTGGTCGATCTCGCCGCCCTCGCCCGGGCAGCCGGCGAGGTGCCGCTCCTCGTGGACAACACGTTCGCGACGCCGGTGCTGCAGCGTCCGCTGGAACATGGCGCCGGCCTCGTGCTGCACAGCGCCACGAAGTACCTCGGCGGGCACGGCGACGTCATGGGCGGCATCGTGGCAGGCGACCGCAGCTGGGTCGAACGGCTCCGGCAGGTGCGTGCGCTCACGGGCGGACTGCTGCACCCGTTCGCCGCCTATCTCCTTCATCGCGGGCTCCGCACCCTGCCGGTGCGGGTGCGGGCGCAGCAGGCCAGCGCGGGCGAGCTCGCGCAGCGTCTCGCGGCGCACCCCGCCGTCGCCCGCGTGCACTATCCGGGGCTCGCCGGCCAGGATCCTCAGGGGCTCATCGGCCGACAGCAGGCCGGGGCGGGCTCGATCATCGCGCTCGACCTCAGGGGTGGCTACGACGCGGCGCAGCGTTTCGTCGAAGCGTGCGAGCTCGTCACGCACGCCGTGTCGCTCGGCGGTGTCGACTCGCTCGTGCAGCATCCGGCCTCGCTCACGCATCGGCCGGTTGCCGGCGAGGCGAAGCCGGCCGCGGGGGTGGTCCGTCTCTCGATCGGGCTCGAGCACGTCGACGACCTCGCCGACGATCTCCTGCAGGCGCTCGACGCGGCGACACTGGCCGAGGGCGACGATCGCGTCGAAGCCCTCGAAGCGGTCGAGCTCGCAACAGCCGCCGACCGAGCCGCAGACTGAGCCGCGGGCGTCAGCGCGCGCCGAGCCGCTTCCGCAGGAACTCGATGCGCGCCTGCAACTGCGTCACGGTCGCCTGCGCCACGGCGGGCCCGCCGCAGATGCGCCGCAGTTCGGAGTGCACCTGCGAGTGCGGCTCGCCGGTCTGCCGCGCCCAGAGCCCCACGAGGCTGTTGAGCAACGCTCGTTGCTCCTTCAAGGTGCGGTAGAGCGCCACGGGCTCGGCGTGCTGCTCGTCAGCGACCGTCTGCTTCCGGCGGTCGCCGGCCCGACGCGCCTGCCTGGCCTGCCGGTGCCGCAGGAGCTCGGACACCTGCTCGGGTTCGAGCAGGCCCGGGATGCCGATGAAGTCGAACTCCTCGTCGCTCCCGGGTTCGGCCAGCGTGCCGAACTCGGTGCCGTCGTAGACGACGCGGTCGAAGGTCGCGTCGGAGGCGATCGCTTGCCAGGTGAACTCGGCCGCGAGCTCGTCGGACGCCTTCTCCTCACGGTTCGCGGCCTCGAGCAGGCCGTCTTCGAGGCCGGGGTCGTCGCCCCCGTCGCCGTCGCGTCGATCGAGTGCGTGATCGCGCTGGCGCTCGAGTTCGCTCGCGAGCGCCATGAGCACCGGGACGTTCGGCAGGAACACCGAGGCCGTCTCGCCGCGGCGCCTCGCCCGCACGAACCGGCCGATGGCCTGCGCGAAGAAGAGCGGGGTCGAGGAGCTCGTCGCGTAGACGCCGACCGCCAGTCGCGGCACGTCGACCCCCTCGGACACCATGCGGACCGCGACCATCCACCGGCTGGTCGAGGCGGCGAACGCCTCGATGTTGGCCGAAGCCTCCTTGTCGTCGGAGAGCACGACGGTCACCCGCTCGCCGCAGATCTGCTCGAGCTGCTGCGCATAGGCGCGCGCCACGGTCTGGTCGGTCGCGAGCACCAGCCCGCCCGCGTCGGGGATCGACTGGCGCACCTCGCTCAATCGGCGGTCGGCAGCCTTCAGGACAGCCGGGATCCACTCGCCGCTGGGCTCGAGCGCGGTGCGCCAGGCGGCCGAGGTGATGTCCTTCGTGTTGTCCTCGCCGAGACGGGCCTCCATCTCGTCGCCGGCCTTCGTGCGCCAGCGCATGTGACCCGCATAGACCATGAAGATGACCGGCCGGACGACGCCGTCGGCGAGCGCCCGGTCGTAGCCGTAGGCGTAATCGGTCTTCGAGACGCGGACGCCCTTCGCGTCGGGAACGTACTCGACGAACGGGATCGGCGCGGTGTCGCTGCGGAACGGGGTGCCCGTGAGCGAGAGCCGCTTCGTCGCGGGCTCGAAGGCCTCACGGATGGCGTCGCCCCAGGAGAGGGTGTCGCCGCCGTGGTGCACCTCGTCGAGGATGATGAGGCTGCGGCCGGACAGGGTGAGCTCGCGATGCAGGGCGGGGCGCATCGCGACCTGCGCATAGGTCACCGCGACGCCGTGGTAGTGCCGGGCCGAGCGGCCGTGCGCGTTGCGGAAGCCCGGGTCGAGGCGGATGCCGACGCGGTCGGCGGCGTCGGCCCACTGCCGCTTCAGGTGGTCGGTGGGCGCGACGACGGTGATGCGGTCGACGATGCGGCGGGAGCGCAGCTCGGCGGCGAGCCGGAGCGCGAAGGTCGTCTTGCCGGCGCCCGGGGTCGCCGCCGCGAGGAAGTCGCGGGGTAGCTCGTCGAGGTAGTGGTCGAGGGCTTCGGCCTGCCAAGCGCGGAGCTTGGAGGCGGTGCCCCACGCGGCGCGCTCAGGATAGGACGGCGAGAGGTGCTCGGCGGCCGAAGTGCCCGGGTGGGCGCCGTTCGGAATCACTGAGCTCATGAGGATACGAGGCTACCCGAGGCATCCGACACGGGCGAAGCCGGATCGCCGACCGGGCGTGGCGCGCCGTCGGCCAGGCACACGCCGACGGACGGCTTGTGCAGAATGGAGGAATGCCAGTCGGAGCAACGTCCAACGAGTCCGCGGAGCCCGCGCCCCTCGAGCAGCGCCACCCCTGGTCGCGCTACGTCGCCCTCGGCGACTCCTTCACCGAGGGAATCGGCGACCCGGAGCCGACCGTCCCGGGCGGACACCGCGGCTGGGCCGATCGCGTCGCCGAGGTGCTCGCCCAGGGCGACGACGACTTCGCCTACGCGAACCTCGCCATCCGCGGCCGGCTCATCCAGCAGATCATCGACGAGCAGATCGAGCCCGCGCTCGCGCTCCGCCCCGACCTCATCACGATCTCCGCCGGGGGCAACGACGTCATCCGCCCGGGCACCGACCCCGACGAGATCTCGGCGCGCTTCGAGTACGCCGTCGAACGGCTCTCCCGCGACCGCGCCACGATCGTGCTGTTCACCGGCGTCGACGTCGGTTTCTCCCCCGTGTTCCGCGGCATCCGCGGCAAGGTCGCGATCTACAACGAGAACCTGCGCGCGATCGCGGCGAAGCACGACCTGCTCGTCGCCGACCAGTGGGCGCTCACCGAGATCCAGGACCAGCGCATGTGGGCGCCCGACCGGCTGCACCTGAACGCGCTTGGGCACCACACGGTCGCCCGCATGGTGCTCGCGACCCTGAACGTCGAGAACGATCTCCTGCCCTCGACGCCGGAACCGCTCCCGGCGCGCAGCTGGCGCCAGGCCCGGGTCGGCGATCTCGCCTGGGCGCGGGAGTACCTCGTGCCGTGGGTGGTGCGACGCATCCGTCACCAGTCCTCGGGCGACTTCGTCACGGCGAAGCGACCGGATGCCGGTCCGTACGCGGTGCCCGGCGGTCCCCTCGACGGCTGACGCCCGCCCGGCTCGGCTCAGCCGCGGCCGGCGCTCACGGGCGCGTCGAGCCCGCCGGGGTTGCCGAGCCGCCACCACGGACCGGGATCCTCGAGCGAACCGTCGAGCCGCAGCGGGACGACGACCGTGCGCGCGCCCGCGGTCACGGTGGCGTTGCCGACCTCGGCGCCGTCGTCCGCCGTGGTGATCGAGGCGGCGTCCACCGCGACGTCGACCGGGGTGTCGCTCCAGACGACCAGTCGGGCGGCCTCGCTCGCCTCGGCGGTGGCGGTCTGCCCCCACGGCGTGGCGTAGCTCGCGAGCTCGGCGCCCTCGTCGAACACCGTCACCTCGCGGAAGCCGGGCGCGACGCTGTCGAGGAGCGCGGCGACCGCTTCGCGCAGGCTCGCGTGGTCCGGCGCGCCGAGCAGCACGCCGACGATCGTGACCGACTCCTCGCCGACCTGGACGTCGGCGGAGAAGAGCAGGTTCGCGGCGTCGTCGGTGGTGCCCGTCTTGATGCCGTCGACGCCGTGCGTGCCGAGCAGCTTGTTCGAGTTCTCGATCTCGCCGAGGGCGGGCAGCTCGACGTCCTGCGTGGCGACGATCGATGCGACGACGGGATTCTCGAGCGCGAGCTCACCGAGTCGCACGAGTTCGGCGGGGGTGCTCGTGTTGTCCAGCGAGAGCCCGCTGGAGTCGGCGATGACCGTGTGTTGGAAGCCGTGGTCGGCGAGCCAGGTCCTGGCACGCTCGAGGAACGCCTCCTGCGAGCCGAACGCCCAGTTCGAGATCGAGATCGCGTAGTTGTTCCCCGACGGCAGGAGCATCGCCTCGAGGCTCTGCACGAGGGTCAGCGAGATGCCGGGTTCGACCGGGGCGACCGAACCGTTCTGGGCGATCATGTCCCAGTAGAGCTCGACGTCGGCCTCCGTGTAGGCGAGGTCGGGGCCGCCCTCCCCCGCCGCGACGGGGTGCTCGTCGAGCACGACGAGGGCGGTGATGATCTTCGTGATGCTCGCCGTCGGCAGGGAGGCCTCGGCGGAACCCGCCACGAGGAGGCCGTCGAAGCCCACCGCGCCGACGGCGTAGCCGCCGAAGCCCGGCAGTGCGAGCGGTTGCGGCGCCTGGGCCACGGGCTGCGGCGCGGTCACGACGGGCGCGGCGGCGGGGATCGCCGCACCGAGCGCACGCCCCACGTACACGCCGCCCGAGACGAGCAGCGCGAGCACGATCGCGAGGGCGCCGAACACCATGATCCGGCGTCGGCGGTACACGTTCGCCTTGGCGCGACGCTCGTCGGCGGGGTCGACGGGAACAGCGGCGGAGTCGCCGGCGGCGCGGCGCTGGCGCGCGCCGTCGGGCTCGGCCTCGCGGCCGGGGGCGTGGGTCGTCATCGACTGCGAGCCTAGCCGCCGGAACCGTGCTCGGGCTGGAGATCGGTCAGCGCGTACAGCACCACGGCCGCCGCAGCTGCGACGTTCAGCGAGTCCACCTCGTGGAGCATCGGAATGGTGACGATGCGATCGGCCGCGGCCAGAGCGCGCCGGCTGAGTCCGTCGCCCTCGGCTCCGAAGACGAGCGCGAGCCGTTCCGGCGGCGCCTTCGCGAGCGCGCGCAGGGAGACGGCGTCGTCGGCGAGGGCGAGCGCGGCGATCTCGAATCCGTGCTCGTGCAGGAGCGGGGCAGCGTCGTCCCAGTCCGGAAGGCGGGTCCACGGCACCTGGAACACGGTGCCCATGCTCACCCGCACGCTGCGGCGGTAGAGCGGGTCGGCGCAGCGCGGGCTCACGAGCACCGCGTCCGCGCCGAGGCCGGCGACGGAGCGGAAGATCGCCCCGACGTTCGTGTGGTCGACGATGTCCTCGAGCACGACGACGCGTCGCGCGTCGCGGAGCAGATCGGCCGGGGCCGGCAGCGCGGGCCGTTCGAATGCGGCGAGGGCGCCGCGGTGCACGCGGTAGCCCGTGATCTCCTCGAGCTGGGCGGCATCGGCGAGGTGCACCGGGACGTCGTAGCCGGCGAGCAGCGGCTCGAGTCCGGGCAGCCACTTCTCCTCCATCAGCACGGAACGAGGCCGGTGCCCGGCTGCGAGCGCGCGGGCGATCACCTTGGCGGACTCGGCCAGGTAGATGCCGCGCTCCGGTTCGGTCGCGCTGCGCAGCGCGACGTCCGTGAGGTTGGCGTAGTCGGCGACGGCGTCGGATGCCGCGTCGCGCACTCGTTCGACGTGCAATGGTCCTCCCGGCCCCCAAGCCTGCCATCCCAGGAAACAATCTGGAAAAGCGCGGTGTTTACCATCGTGGTACCCGTCTCGTGGGATTCGTCGATTGGAGCCGTGTGAGCACCAGCACTGCAGAGCCCGTTGTGGCCGGCCTGGACCAGGCGATCGAGGTGCTCGGCGCGGGCACGTTCGCGGTCCTCACCGGGGCCGGCGTCAGCACCGATTCGGGCATCCCCGACTATCGCGGCGAGGGTGCCCCGCGGCGCACGCCGATGACCTTCCAGACCTTCGTCGGCTCCGAGCCGGCGCGCAAGCGCTACTGGGCCGGGAGCCACCTCGGCTGGCGCTCCTTCGGATCGGCGCAGCCGAACGGCGGCCATCTCGCGCTCGCCCGGCTCGAGGCATCCGGTGCCGCGACCGGCGTGGTGACCCAGAACGTCGACGGCCTGCACCGGCGAGCCGGGAGCCGCCGCGTCGTGGAGCTCCACGGCGGCATGGACCGGGTCGTCTGCCTCGCCTGCGGCCAGCTCTTCGCGCGGGCGGCGATCGCCGATCGCCTGACGGAACTGAATCCCGGGCTCGAGTCCGAGCTCGAACGTTCCCTCCGCACGAACCCCGACGGTGACGTCGAGGTCGAGGACGTCGCCGGCATGCGCATCCCCGAGTGCTCCGTCTGCGGCGGCATGCTGAAGCCCGACGTCGTCTTCTTCGGCGAGTTCGTGCCGGTCGAGACCTTCCGCTCCGCAGCCGGCGTCGTCGAGGCGGCCGACTCCCTGCTCGTCGCCGGCAGCTCCCTGGTCGTGAACTCCGGTATCCGCCTCATCGAGCTCGCGCGACGCCGGCGGCTGCCGATCGTCGTCGTGAACCGCGGCGAGACGAAGGGCGACACCAGGGCCGCGGTGAAGCTCGACGCCGGCACCACCGAGACCCTGACCGCGATCGCGGAGGCGCTCGGTGCGTGAGTTCCCCGGCGCATCTGCGAGCATGGTCGGATGACCGAGCTCAGCAGGATGCCGCTTGCGCCCGTCACGATCGCGCTCGTGCGGCACGGTGAGACCGATTGGAACCGCGAGCGCCGCATCCAGGGCCTCACCGACATCCCGTTGAACGACACCGGCCGTCGGCAGGCCGCCGAGACGGCCGAGGCGCTCAGCGCAGACCGCTGGGACGCGATCTACGCGAGCCCGCTCTCGCGCGCCGCGGAGACGGCGTCGATCATGGCGGACCGGCTCGGGCTCTCCGCCCCGGTGCACGTTCCCGAGCTCGTGGAGCGTCGGCACGGCGCGCTCGAAGGCCTCGACGCTGACGGCCGCGCCGCACTCGAGGCCTCCGCCGCGACGATCGAGGGCCTGGAGACGCGCTCCGCGGTGATCGAGCGCAGCTCGGCGGCGCTCCTCGCGCTCGCGGAACGGCATCCGGGCGGGCGTGTGCTCGCGGTGGTGCACGGCGGCGTCATCCACTCGCTCATCCTGCATCTCAGCGATTGGAGCCTGCCCGCCCCCGGCTTCCGCATCGACAACGGCTCGGTGCACCTCGTGCGTGTCGTCGACGGCGCGCTCGAGCTCGTCGAGCCCGAGCGGCTCACCGGAACGGGCGACTGATCCGCCGGCACGCCGCTAGGCGCGGCGTCGACGCGTGCGGCGACCGCCCTGCTCGGCGACCGTCCGCTGCATGAGCTCGAGCAGTCGCTCCGCCGAGGCCGCCCAGGTGTAGCCGGCGGCCCGCTGCGCAGCGAGCTCGGAGCGGCGCTGCCACTCCTCGTCGGAGTCGAGTCGGCGCACCGCACGGACGAGGTCGTCGGGATCCGCGGGATCGAAGTATTCGGCGGCATCGCCGCCGATCTCCCGGAAGATCGGGATGTCGCTCACCACGATCGGCGTGCCGAGCCGCATCGCCTCCACGAGCGGGATTCCGAACCCCTCCGCGCGCGAGGCGTGCACGAGCGCGGTCGCGGACGAGAGCAGCTCCGCGTACTCCTCGTCGCTCGCCCCGTCGTGGAAGACGAGCCGCGCGTCGGGCGCGAGCCGGGTGAGCCGCCGGCGCTCCTCGTCGCCGATGCGGCTCATGAGGTGCAGCTCGTGGTCTGGAAGCTTCGCGGCTGCGCGCACGAGCGTGTCGACACCCTTGTACGGCATGAACGAGCCCATGTAGACGAGTCGACCCCTGGCCGGGCGCCGCCGTGGCAGCTCGGGCCGGCCGAGCTCGTCGGAGGCGTTCGGCACGACGGCGACCTCGCGCTTGGTGAGCCGGTGCTCGGCGATAAGACCGGCCGTGGTCTCGGAGACCGTGACGACCCGGTCGGCACGGTTCAGGAGCACGCGCTGCGGCCACCAGGCCAGGTGGTAGAGCCGCCAGAGCAGCCGCACCGGCCCCGGCAGGTTGCGCGGCGGTGTGCGGTTCTCGTAGTAGATGAGGTCGTGCAGGGTGAGCAGCAGCCGGTAGTCGCGGCCGAGGGAGCCCATCGTCTGCATCGGCGAGAAGACGAGGTCGGGCTTCAATCGCTTCACCTGGAGGGCGACGAACGGCTCGAGCGGGCTCGTCGGGCTGCTGACGAGCTGCCAGGGCAGATCGGGCAGCAGTTCGAGCTGGCGGTGGTCGTTGATCAGCATCGTGACGGGATGCCGCTTGCCGAGCTCGCCGACGAGGCCGGCCGTGAACCGGCTGATGCCGTCGTGCTGCCCGATTCTGGTGTACCTGCAGTCGAAGACGATCCTCACGCGGCCGCTCCGTGCGGCACGAACCCGAGGATGCGCCGGGCGGCGTCGCCCGGCGCCTCGTAGTGGATGAGATGCCCGACCTCGGGGATCACCTCGAGGCGTGCGTCCGGGAATCGTTCGACGAGCACGTGCTGCGCCGACAGCGGCGTGATGTCGTCGCGCTCGGCCGCCACAAGGAGGACCGGCAGGTCGATCCGCGGGGCGAACTCGCGCACGTCGTGGCTGACGGAGGCGCGGAAGGCCTCCAGCAGGCTGTCACGGTCGCTGAACACCGAGAAGTACCGGTCGTGCTGATCGTGGATGAAGCGGCGCAACTCGCGCGAGCGCGTCTTCGCCATGGTGACGCTCATCACCCGCACGATCGCGCGATTCTTCAGCACCGCGAAGCCGGCCCGTTCGGGCAGCGCGGCCGCGGCGCGGTAGTAGGCCACCGCCAGCCGCGTCATGATGCCGCGGGGACCCTCGAGTGCGGGGGCGCCGATCGGGTTGACGAGCACCAAGCGATCGGGGCGGAGCCCGCCCGCCACGGCCGCCGACGCCACGATCGAGCCGAAGGAGTGCCCGAGCAGCGTGTAGGCACCGTCGAGCTCCAGCGAGGCGACGAAGGCGTCGAGCCACGCGGCGTAGCCCGCGATGTCGTGCGGGCCGTCGAGTGGTGCGGACTCGCCGAAGCCGGGAAGGTCGGGCGAGATGATGCGGAATCCGGGAAGGTTCGCGACGATCGGTTCGAGTCCGTGGTGGTCGCCGCGGAAACCGTGCACGAGCACGATCGCCGGGGCGCCCGGCTCCCCGTACTCCCACCACGCCGTCGTCGACCCGAGCACCGTGCTGCGGTGTTCGCGCACGGGAATGCGGTCGAGCTGGGCGGCGTAGGGCGAGGGGGTCATCCGCTCCAGTCTACGGCGCGGCAGCCTGGAGCTGTCGGACGCCGCACGTAGGGTGACGGCATGATCGATGCCACCGCCGACTGGGCCGACACCCTCGCCGTCTTCGACCTCGAGACCACGGGCATCGACATCGACACCTGTCGCATCGTCACCGCCTACGTCGGCGTGCTCGATCGCGACGGACGCGTCGTCGAGCAGCGCAGCTGGCTCGCCGATCCCGGGGTCGAGATCCCGACCGCGGCGAGCCTCATCCACGGCGTGTCGACCGAGCGTGCGCGCGCCGAGGGGATGCCGGCGGCCCGCGCGGTGACCGAGATCATCGCCGCGCTCGCCGATGCGGCGGGCCGGGGCCTGCCGATCGTCGCCTACAACGCCGCGTACGACCTCTCGGTGTTGTCGCGCGAGGCCGAGCGCTACGGGGTCACTCCCCTGCCGGGCCCCGGCCCCGTGGTCGACCCGCTCGTCATCGACAAGGCCGTCGACCGCTACCGCCGCGGCAAGCGCACGCTCACCGCCGCCGCAGCGCACTACGGCGTCGAGCTCGTCGACGCGCACGACGCGGGCGCCGATGCCACGGCGGCCGGTCGGGTCGCGCAGGCCATCGCCCGCGCGTACCCCGAGGTCGCACTGCTCGCCGCAGCCGAGCTGCACGAGCGGCAGGTCGAGTGGGCGCGCCTGCAGGCCGAGAGCTACCAGGACTGGCGTCGGCGCAACGGCGAGCCCCAGTTCGTCGCCGTGGGCGCCTGGCCGCTGCGCTGATCCGCGCCGGCCGGGTGCGCGCCGAGCTCGGGGGTCGGCCTCGGGACCGAGTTCGGCCACGGGGCATCCCGTCCGTGGAAACACGGGGCATCCCGTCGGTGGAAACACGAACGGGCGGACGACCCGAAGGTCGCCCGCCCGTGTCGCGGTGGTCTTACTTGGAGCCGCCGAAGCCCTTGAAGCGCTGGTTGAACTTCTCGACACGGCCGGCCGAGTCCATGATGCGCTGCTTGCCCGTGTAGAAGGGGTGCGACTCGCTCGAGATCTCGACGTCGATCACCGGGTAGGTGGCACCGTCGAGCTCGATCGTCTTGTCGCTCGTCGCGGTCGAACGCGTGAGGAACGTGGCGCCCGACGCCAGGTCGCGGAAGACGATGGCGTTGTACTCGGGGTGGATGTCGGTCTTCATGAAGACTTCCTTGATCAGTAATCGAGATGGATGGGGATTCCGCCGCCGTGGCCGACCGCCCGGTTGGCGCAGTACGGCGGCAGGGAAGCTCAGTGGCCCGCGGGCCAGCTCACGAGTTTAGCAGACGCAGCGGGATGCTGCCCTCAGGCGGTGGCACGCGCGGCGAAGCGGCCGTCGTTCTCGCTGAGCTCGATCGGCAGGCCGAAGGTCTCGCTCAGCGTTTCGGCGGTCAGCGCCTCCGCGAAGGGGCCGGACGCCACGACCTCGCCCTGCTTGAGCAGCAGCGCGTGCGTGAAGCCCTGCGGGATCTCCTCGACGTGGTGGGTGACCATCACGATGGCCGGCGAGGCCGTCGAGGAGGCGTACCCGCCGAGCAGCCCGACGAGTTCCTCGCGTGCGCCGAGGTCGAGGCTCGCGGCGGGCTCGTCGAGCAGGAGCAGCTCGGGGTCGGTCATGACCGCACGGGCGATCTGCACGCGCTTCTGCTCGCCGTCGGAGAGGCTGCCGAAACGGCGGTCGGCGAAGCGCTCGAGGCCCCATTCGGAGAGCACCCGCTGCGCGCGGCGGAGGTCGATCTCCTCGTACTCCTCGTTCCAGCGGCCGGCGACCGAATAGGCGGCGGTGAGCACGACGTCGAGGACGGTCTCGGATTTCGGCAGCTTGCGGGCCATCGCCGAGGAGGCGAAGCCGATCATCGGCCGGAGCTCGAAGACGTCGACCTTGCCGAGCGACTCGAGCAGCACCTCGGCCTCGCCGGAGCTCGGGTGCATGGCCGCGGCGGCGATCTGCAGCAGCGTGGTCTTGCCGGCGCCGTTCGGGCCGAGCACCACCCAACGCTCGTCTGCCCTGACCGTCCAGTCGATCCCGTCGAGGATGGTGTTCCCATCGCGGACCACCGACACATCGCTGAACTTCAGAACCGTGCTCGCCATGCGATCCATGCTATCGGCAGCCGGGGGCCCCGATGGCCCACCCGCATCGGCCCTTCATCGGGCGAGTGCAGCCCGGTAGACCTCGCGGGTTCGCTCGGCGATGGCGGTCCAGCCGAAGTGCGCTTCGGCCCGCGCTCGGCCGGCCGCCCCGAGCCGTCGCGCCGCATCGGGGTCGTCGAGCACCCGTTCGAGCGCTGCGGCGAGATCGGCGACGTACCGCTCCGGGTCGAGCGGCGTACCGGTGCCATCTTCGGCCTGTTCGATGGGTACGAGAACGCCGGTGACGCCGTCCTCGACGACCTCGGGGATGCCGCCGGTCGCCGTGCCGACGACGGCAGCGCCGCACGCCATCGCCTCGAGGTTGACGATGCCGAGGGGCTCGTAGATCGACGGGCACACGAACGCGGTCGCCGAGGTGAGGAGGGCGGTGAGCTCTGCCCGCGGCAGGTGGCGGTCGATCCAGACGACGCCGTCCCGCTCGCGCCGGAGCTCGTCCACGAGCCCGGTGACCTCGGCCATGATCTCGGGGGTGTCGGGGGCGCCGGCGCAGAGCACCAGCTGGGCGTCGGACGGCAGGTGGCGCGCGGCGCGGAGGAGGTATGGCAGCCCCTTCTGCCGGGTGATCCGACCGACGAACACGACCGAGGGGCGATCAGGATCGACGCCGAGCGACCGGACGAGCGCGCGGTCGTCGTTCGGCGCCCAGTCGACGAGGTCGATGCCGTTGTAGACGACTTCGACGCGGGCCGGGTCGATCTCCGGGTAGGCGCGCAGGATGTCGCGACGCATCCCCTCGCTCACCGCGATCACGGCGTCGGCGTCCTCGAACGCGGTGCGCTCGACCCAGGACGACAGGGCGTATCCCCCGCCGAGCTGCTCGGCCTTCCATGGCCGCAGGGGCTCGAGGCTGTGCGCGGTCACCACGTGCGGCACGCCGTGCAACCGCTTCGCGGTGAAGCCGGCGAAGTTCGCGTACCAGGTGTGCGAGTGCACGAGGTCGGCGCCGGCGACGTCGGCCGCCATCAGCAGGTCGACGCCCATCGTGCCGAGCGCGGCGTTCCGGCCGTCGAACTCGACCGGCGGCGCGTATGCGAAGGTGCCCGCCTCGTCGCGGGCGGCGCCGAAGCAGCGGACCCGGACGTCGAGGTCGCGGCGGAGCGCGCGCACGAGCTCGGCGACGTGCACGCCGGCGCCTCCGTAGACCTCCGGCGGGTACTCCCTGGTGAGCAGATCGACCAGCATGCGGCCACGCTAGCGCAGCGTGACCGGGCCGCGCTGGACTCGGATCGACTCGGAGGGGACGAATCCGGCCGGCGCTGGCTACGCTGGGGACCATGGTTGCGCGCAAGGTCTTCGCGATCGTCCTCGCCGGTGGCGAGGGCAAGCGATTGATGCCCCTGACCGAGGACCGCGCGAAGCCGGCCGTGCCGTTCGGCGGGCAGTACCGGCTCATCGACTTCGCGCTCTCGAACCTGTTGAACTCGGGTCTGCGGCAGATCGTGGTGCTCACCCAGTACAAGTCGCACAGCCTCGACCGGCACGTCTCGCAGACCTGGCGCCTGAGCGGCCTGCTGAACTCCTACGTCGCGTCGGTGCCGGCGCAGCAGCGGCTCGGCAAGCGCTGGTTCTCGGGTTCCGCCGACGCCATCCTGCAGAGCCTGAACCTGATCCACGACGAACGGCCCGACCTCATCGTCGTCGTCGGTGCCGATCACGTGTACCGCATGGACTTCGCGCAGATGGTGGACGCCCACGTCGAGTCGGGCGCCGCCGCCACGGTCGCCGCCATCCGCCAGCCGATCTCGCTCGCCGACCAGTTCGGGGTGATCGAGGTCGACCCGGAGCATCCCGATCGCATCTCCCGGTTCCTCGAGAAGCCGACCCACCCCGTCGGGCTGCCCGACGCGCCCGGCTCGGTGCTCGCCTCCATGGGCAATTACGTCTTCGACGCCGACGCGCTGATCGAGGCCGTCAAGCGCGATGGCGATCGTGCGGATTCCGGCCACGACATGGGCGGCGACATCATCCCGGCCTTCGTCGACGAGGGGCGCGCGGGCGTCTACGATCTCCAGCGCAACGACGTACCCGGGGCCACCGACCGCGACCGCTACTACTGGCGCGACGTCGGAACGATCGACTCGTACTTCGAGGCGCACCAAGACCTCATCTCCGTGCTGCCCGTCTTCAACCTCTACAACCGGGAGTGGCCGATCTTCAGCCAGCAGCTCAACTCGCCTCCGGCGAAGTTCACGAGGGACGCCCGCGGCGCCCTCGGCACCGTCATCGACTCGATCGTCTCGCTCGGTTCGGTGATCTCGGGCGCGCATCTGGAGCGCAGCGTGATCGGGCCGTGGGCCATGGTCGGCTCCGGCGCGCACGTGGCGGACTCGATCCTCTTCGACCGGGCTCGCATCGAGGGCGGGGCCACCGTGCGCCGCGCCATCCTCGACAAGGAGGTCGTCGTCGAAGAAGGCGCGCAGGTCGGCATCGACCGGCAGCAGGACCTCGCGCGCGGCTTCATCGTCACGGAGAGTGGCATCACCGTCGTGGGCAAGGGCTCGCGCATCCGGGCTCGCGCGTGAGCGCCGCTGCGCCCGCCGCCGTGGGCGGCCCGCTCATCGTGCTCGATGCGGACTCGACGCTCATCCGCGAGGAGGCGATCGAACTGCTCGCCGAGGAGGCGGGAACGCTCGCGCACGTCGCAGCCGTCACCGAGCGCGCGATGCGCGGTGAACTGGACTTCGCGGAGAGCCTCCGCGAACGGGTGGCGACGCTCGCCGGGCTGGATGCTTCGATCCTCCCCCGAGTGCGCGAACGGATGACCCCGACTCCCGGGCTCGATCGACTGATCGCGGGGGTGCACGCCGCCGGCGGGCGCATCGGCGTCGTGTCCGGCGGCTTCCACGAACTCCTCGACCCACTCGCGAAACGGCTCGGGCTCGATCATTGCCGGGCGAACCGGCTGGAGATCGATGGCGGATGGTTCACCGGGCGTGTGCTCGGCCCGATCATCGACGCGGAGGCGAAAGCCGTGGCGCTGTCCGAATGGGCGGCGGCCGGGGGCATTCCGCTGGCGCGAACCATTGCGGCCGGTGACGGCGCGAACGATCTACGCATGCTCGAGGCCGCTGCGCTCGGGGTCGCGTTCTGTGCGAAGCCCGTCGTGCGGAGCCGTGCCGATGTCGTCATCGACCGGCCTGACCTGTCGCAGCTCCTCCCGCTCGCCGGGCTCACGGCCACGGGGTAGGTCCGGCTCCCTCCGGCGTAGCCCGGCCTGCCAGCGCCGGGAGCGGTGGGTCGGAGTAAGAGTGGTGCGGAGTACCCCGCCGCGCGGCCTCGCCATCAATTGTGCTGCGGCGTGCTTCCAGAGCGGTCAACGGGCTTTTCGAGAGTCCGGTTCGCCTGTACCTCGCCAGACCCGATCCGTGACGCGCCGACTGCGCCGCACGAGCGCTCGCGGCGCGCACGAACCGTCGACCCGTGCCGCAGCGCTGGAACGCGAAGAGTAGTCCGGTGCGTTGGTCGGGTGCGGGGTTAGAAGGGTGCGGGTTCGGGGTATGGGTGGGGTTCGGGGTGGGGTGTCGGGTCGTTGCTTGGGTGGTCTGGTGTGTTGCTCGGGTGTGGGGGTGGGTTGTGTGGTGGTGGGGTGTGGTGTTGGGGGTGGGTGGTTGCGGTGTGTCCGGTGGGGGTGTGCCAGGTGATGGTGCCGTTGGGGGTGCGGGTGACGCGGAATTTGGTGTGGTGTTTGAGGGTGTGGTCGGTGCGGCAGGTGGGGGCGAGGTTGGTGGTGTTGGTGGGGCCGCCGTGGGTCCAGGGGGTGAGGTGGTCGAGGTCGCTGGTGTGGGCGGGGCGGGTGCAGCCGGGTCGGGTGCAGGTGCCGTAGTGGTGGGTGAGCCAGCGGCGTTGTGCGGTGGTGACGCGGTAGCGGGTGCGGTCTAGGGCGAGTGGGGCGGTGGTGATGGGGTCGGTGATCATGCGGAGGAAGGTGGGGGCGTGGGCGAAGAGGTGGCGGGCGGTGGCGTCGTCGATGGGGCCGTGTCCGTCGAGTTCGGCGGGGACATAGCTGCTGGTGGTGGTGGTGGTGGTGGTGGTGGTGAGGGTGAGGGCGGGGATGGTGATGAGGATCTCGGTGCGCACGGCGGTGGGGGTGTCGTGGCCGGTGAGCCAGGCGGTGGCGGTGTCGGCGCGGAGTTGGTCGAGGGTGCGGGTCTCGTCGGGGTGGCCTGACTGGTGGGTTGCGGTGGCGTCGACGCGGGCGCGGATCGCGGCGGCGTCGATGGCGGTGACGTAGAGGCTGATCCAGGCCATGCCGTCGGGGGCGGGTTCGAGGACCAGGCGCCGTGCGGTGTGCGCGCGTTCGTGGCGGGCTGACGCGGTCGGTGGGGGTTCGAGGCGGGTGCGGAGCCGGCGGGCGCGGGAGCGGAACCTGGTCAGTGGGATGGTGCCGGCCAAGCCCGCGAGGGTGTCGTCGAACTCGGCCAGTGCGGCGGCATGCCGGGCCGCGTCAGGGCCGGTGCGGTTCGGGTCGGTCAGGGTGAGGCCGTCGAGGGTGTCGAGCGCGGCACGCACCTCGGGGTACGCGGCGATGCCGACACGGAAGCGGGCCCAGAGCCTGGGCAGGTGGCGGTGCGCGGTGGCTGCTTCGTGGGCGCGGTTTCGGATCGTCGCGGCGGGCAGCTGGAGCCGCATGGATAGTTCCGCGGCGACTGAGCGGGCGGCGAGTTCCGCGACGGGGATGCCGCCCCGGGACTCCGCATGGTGGGTTTCGGTGTGGACGTACAGCTCGGGGTGCGCGTCGGCGAGGGCGAAGGCCTGCCGGTACGCGTCGAGCTGTGCGGCGTGCATGCGGTTGGATTCCAATAGCGCGTCCTCGGCGGCATCGAGGGTGGCCTGCAGCTCGGCGAACACCGCCCGCGACCCGCCCGCTGCCGACGCCGCCCGCCACCCATCCAACGACGGCCAGTCCGGGTCAGCCCACTCCCCGGGCACACCGCTCACAGCCAGGTCGGCCGGGCCAGCCGGGTCGGCCGGGCCAGCCGGGTCGACGGGATGCTGCGCGCTCATGCACCCAGACTATCGAACACACCTTCGAAACTCGACACCGAAGTGGCGCTGACGCTCCCCCACGCACAGAACCGGGACCCCGGCGCCCGGGTCGGAAGCGTGCTCCGATCGCTGCCGCGCTAGTGCCCCATGCCGAGGCCGCCGTCGACCGGGATGACGGCTCCCGAGATGTATGCGGCATCGTCGGACGCGACCCAGGCGACGACCTTCGCGACCTCGCTCGGCACGGCGAAGCGTCCGGCTGGGATGTTCTTCTTGTACTCGGCCTGCTGCGCCTCGGGGAGCGCATCGGTCATGTCGGTCTCGATGAAGCCCGGTGCGACGACGTTCGCGGTGATGCCGCGCGCGCCGAGCTCACGGGTGAGCGAGCGAGCGATGCCGACGAGGCCGGCCTTCGAAGCCGAGTAGTTGACCTGACCGGCCGAGCCGTAGAGGCCGACGACGCTGGAGATGAGCACGACGCGGCCGAACCGGGCCTTGAGCATCCCCTTCGAGGCGCGCTTCACGACCCGGAATGCCCCGCCGAGGTTCGTGTCGACGACCTGCTCGAAGTCCTCGTCACTCATCCGCATGAGCAGGGTGTCGCGGGTGATCCCCGCGTTCGCGACGACGACCTCGACCGGGCCGAGCTCGGCCTCGATCTCGGTGAAGGCGCGGTCCACTGAGTCGGAGTCCGTGACATCCGCCCGAACCGTGAGCGAACCCGCGGGGCCCTCGCCCGAGCGCGCCGTGACCGCGACCCGATGGCCCTGAGCGAGGAACTCCTCGGCGATCGCGTACCCGATGCCCCGGTTGCCCCCGGTCACCAGCACGGTGCGGCTCGTCGTCATGTCGGCTCCATTTCGAGTCGGAAAAGATGGCGGGCCTCGCTGGAGGCCCGTCCCAGCATAGAACGTCGTCCATTCCCGGCATCCGCTCGGTCGAGACGGACGTAGGCTTGACGGGAGGAGCGCCGTCAGAGCCCGGCGACCACCATGAAGCAGCAGTCGATCACCTCGCTGCCGCCCTCCCCCGATCAGGAGCGGCGCGCGCGCATGCTCAAGTACACGATCGCGATGACGATCCGAGTCGGGTGCATCTTCGCCATGCTCTTCGTGCAGGGCTGGTGGCTCGCCGTCTTCGCCGCGGGGGCGATCTTCCTGCCGTACGTCGCCGTCGTGCTCGCGAACGCGCAGGGCAGCGGTCGGGCTGGGATGATCGTGTCGCCCGGGCGCGCGCTGCCCGCCGCGCCCACCCGACCCGACACGGACGACCAGGGTTCCGACGCGCCCCGGGGAGGCGCCGAATGATCGGCGGACTCGGTGGACTCGGCGGCAGCCCCGCCGGGGCGATCTGCTCGCGAGCCGGCTGCAACGCGGCGGCGGAGTGGCGCGTCGAGTGGAGCAATCCCCGCATCCACACCGACGGACGCACCAAGACCTGGCTCGCCTGCGACGACCACGTCGAGTACTTGCGCGGGTTCGTCGAGGCGCGGAGCTTCCCCGTCGCCGTGAGCCGCTTCGTCGCCCCGGCGGCCGACCTCGGAGGAGAGGAATGAGCCGCTGGCGCTTCCTGATCGCCCCGCGCTGGGCGGGATATCTCGCCCTCGTCATCGTGTTCGCGATCGCCTGCTCAGCCCTCGGCACCTGGCAGCTGAACCGCCGCGCCGAGGCGCTCGCGGAGGTCGCCCGGATCGACGCGAACTACGATGCCGAGCCCGTGCCGCTCACCGAGGCGCTGCCCGAGCTCGACGCGTTCGACGTCGACCAGCGCTGGCAGGTCGTCGAACTCCGCGGCGAGTACCTGGCCGACGACGAGGTGGTGGTGCGCAACCGGCCGTTCTCCGGCACCACCGGCTTCGAGGTCGTGACCCCGTTCCAGCTCGACAACGGCGACGTCTTCATGATCGACCGAGGCTGGGTCGCCCAGAACTCCGACGGCCGCCCGAGCGACGTCCCGGCCCCGCCGAGCGGTGAGGTCGACGTGACCGCCAGGTTGAAAGCCGGCGAGGGCCGGATCGCCGGCCGGACCTCCACCGGGCGCGAGTTCGCGACGATCGATCTCGACGAGCTCGCCGAGCGCGTCGGCGCGCCGAGCTACACGGGCGCGTACGGCATCCTCGTGCAGGACGGGGCGGACGCGGCGGAGCCGCCGCTCGCCGCCCCCCGTCCCGAGCGCGACGAAGGACCCCACCTGTCGTACGCGCTGCAGTGGTACGTCTTCGCGCTCCTCGCCTTCATCGGGCTCGGCTGGGCGGCGAACCAGGAGCGCAAGGCACGCGAAGAGGCCGGTCTCGGCGACATCGAGACGGATGCCTCGCCAGGTGCGGCCCGCACGCAGCACCGCGCGCCCCGGCGGACGCAGCCGGCGAAGCGCGACCACGACGCGGACACCGAGGACGAGATCCTCGACCGCCGTTGACGGGCGGCCTCGCCGGCGCCCGATGCACCGGGCGCCGGGTTCGTGCTCAGGCCAGCTCGATGAGCTCCTGATACTCGGCACTCCAGTGGTCCTCGACGCCGTCGGGCAGGATCAGCACCCGCTCGGGGTTCAGCGCCTCGACCGCGCCCGGATCGTGGGAGACGAGCACGACCGCGCCCTCGAAGTGCGCGAGCGCGTCGAGGATCTCCTCGCGGCTCGCCGGGTCGAGGTTGTTCGTCGGCTCGTCGAGGAGCAGCACGTTGGCACCGGAGACGACGATCATTGCGAGCGCGAGTCGGGTCTTCTCGCCACCGGAGAGCACGCCGGCCGGCTTGTGCACGTCGTCACCGGTGAAGAGGAACGAGCCGAGCACCTTGCGCGCCTCGGTCTCGGTGAGCGCGGGCGAGGAGGACACCATGTTCTCGAGCACGGAGCGCTTCACGTCGATGGTCTCGTGCTCCTGCGCGAAGTAGCCGACCCGCAGGCCGTGGCCCGGCTCCAGCTGCCCGGTGTCGGGCTGATCGACGCCCGCCAGGATGCGCAGCAGCGTGGTCTTGCCGGCACCGTTCAACCCGATGATGACGACCTTCGAGCCCCGGTCGATGGCGAGATCGACGGCGGTGAAGATCTCGAGTGAGCCGTAGCTCTTCGAGAGGTCCGAGGCCTGGAGCGGCGTGCGGCCGCACGCGGCCGGGGTCGGGAAGCGCAGCTTCGCCACGCGATCGACGGCGCGCACCTCCTCGAGCCCAGCGAGCAGCTTGTCCGCACGGGCGACCATCTGGTGGGCTGCGGCCGCCTTGGAGGCCTTCGCGCCGAACCTCGCCGCCTGCAGACGCAGCGCGTCGGACTTCTTCTCGGCGTTCGCGCGTTCCTTCTTACGACGTTCCTCGTCGGCGGCGCGCTGGCGCAGGTAGTGCTTCCAGCCCATGTTGTACACGTCGATGACCGACCGGTTCGCGTCGAGGTAGAACACGCGGTTCACGACCTCGCCGACAAGTTCGACGTCGTGGCTGATCACGATCACGCCGCCGCGGTAGTTCTTCAGGAACTCGCGGAGCCAGACGACGGAATCGGCGTCGAGGTGGTTGGTCGGCTCGTCGAGGATCATCGTCTCGGCGTCGGAGAAGAGGATGCGTGCGAGCTCGATGCGTCGGCGCTGACCGCCGGAGAGGGTCTTCAGCGGCTGGTCGAGGATTCGGTCGGGCAGATTGAGGTTCGACGCGATCGAGGCCGCCTCCGCTTCGGCCGCATACCCGCCGAGCGCGGTGAAGCGGTCGGTCAGCGTGCCGTAGCGCTTCATCGCCTTCTCGGCGACGGCGGGCTCGTCGGAGCCCATCTGCTCGGAGGCCTCGCGCATGCCGAGCACGAGCGTGCCGAGCCCGCGGGCATCGAGGATGCGGGTGCGGGCGAGCATCTCGGGGTCGCCCGAACGCGGGTCCTGCGGGAGGTAGCCGATCTCACCGGAGCGGTCGATGCGGCCGCCGGTCGGCAGGGTCTCCCCCGCGAGCGTCTTCGTGAGGGTGGTCTTGCCGGCGCCGTTGCGGCCGACGAGGCCGATCTTGTCGCCCGGGCTCACCCGGAACGAGACGTTCTCCATGAGCAGCCGGGCGCCGACGCGGATCTCGAGATCGGTGACGGCGAGCACGGCGGGGCCTCCTGGAGGGCTGGGGATCGTGTACCGAGTGGCACAGCCTCCCAGTCTATCGCGGTTGCGGACGGTGCGTCGTCGCGCGGCGTCGGTGGGCTCGGGCAGACTCTCGGCATGACGACTTCCCCGGCGGCGGATGCCGCCACCGCCGCCGTTCGTGCGACGAGGCTCGCCGCCCAGGGACTCGACGATGGGTTCGGAACCCCGGCCGAAGCGCTCGAGCGGCTCGTCTGTGTGCAGGCGCAAGACCTCGCCGCGGCGAAGTGGGCGCTCGGGGCGCGCATCCCGGGCAGCGACGAGGCGATGATCGACGGAGCCATCGACCGCGCCGAGCTGCTCCGATCCTGGCCGATGCGCGGCACCCTGCACTTCGTCGCGCCGGAGCTGTACCGACCGATCCTCCGCCTGACGGCGGAGCGCGTGCTCCAGCGTGCGACGACGATCCACCGGCGAGAGGGGCTCGACGACGACGTCGCAGTGCGGGCGCGGGCCGTGGCGGTTGCCGAGCTGGAGGGCGGGCGGTCTGCCACGCGCGAGCAGTTGCAGGCGGCGTGGGAGCGCGCCGGCATCCCGATCGAAGGGCAGCGCGGCTACCACCTGCTGTGGCGGCTCGCGAACGAAGGGCTGCTCTGCTGCGGGCCGATCGAGACGCGCGCGCGACAGCGCTTCGCGCTGCTCGACGAGTGGTCGCCGGCCGCGCCCGGCCCGGCCGTCGACGACGAGGAGGCGCTCGCCCGGTTCTTCGTGGGCTACGCGCGCGGCCATGGTCCGGTTTCGGTGCGCGACTTCGCCTGGTGGGGCGGACTCACGATGGCGCAGGCACGGACCGGGCTCGCCGCGGCAGGCGACGAGGTGGCCGCGTTCGATGCGGAACGCTACGTGGCAGCGGATGCCGCACCGGCACCCGCTGCGCCGACGGGACGCCTGGTGCTCGCGCCGTTCGATGAGTACTTCCTCGGCTACGGCGATCGTTCGGCGTTCTGCTCGGAGGCCGATGCGCTGCGGGTCGTCCCCGGCAAGAACGGCCTGTTCCTGCCGCTTCTGGTGGCAGACGGCGAGGTCGTCGGCACCTGGAAGCGCCGCCCGCCGCGACGCGGCGGAGTCGGCATCGACGTCACGGCGTTCGATGCGATGCCGCCGCTCGACGAGTTCCGCCCCGCATTCGAGCGGTGGGCGGCGTTCTGGTCGCTGACGCTCAACGAGGTCGCTCCGGTCTGAGGCGGGCGACGGGCCGGCGGACGCCGCTCCCCCGACGCGACGAAGGGCCGGGCGCTCGCAGCGCCCAGCCCCTCGGCTTCGCGTCGGGGACTACTGCGCGAGCTGCGCCTGCAGCTCCAGGGTGATCGTCACCTGGTCGCCGAGGAGCACGCCGCCGGTCTCGAGCGCCGCGTTGTAGTGCAGGCCGAAGTCCTCGCGGTTGATCACGGCCTTGGCGGTCGCGCCGGCCTTGTAGTTGCCGTACGGGTCGCCGCCGAAGCCGCCGAAGTCGAAGTCGAAGGTGACGGGCTTCGTGATGCCGCGGATGGTGAGGTCGCCGTCGACCTTGAAGTCGCCGCCTTCGACGCGGACGCCGGTGGAGACGAAGTCGATCGTCGGGTAGGTCTCGGCCTCGAAGAAGTCGCCGGTGCGCAGGTGCGCGTCGCGGTTCGGCTCGTTCGTCGACACGGAGGCGACCTCGGCCGAGGCGGTGACGCTCGAGTCGAGCGGGTTCTCGGCGGTCACGAAGGTGGCGTCGAAGCGCTCGAACTTACCCTTCACCTTGCTGATCATGAGGTGGCGGATCTGGAAGCCGACCTCGCTGTGCGCGGGGTCGATGGTCCAGGAACCGGCGCGGTAGCCGGGGATGTCGATGGTCGGTGCGGTCGTCGTCATGTGGGTGGTCTCCGATGTCGATTCGTCGGGGCCGGTCGGCCCGCTTCGATGACAACGCATGGAATCCCGAGATGTATTCCGATGCATAGGAAAATTTTCGGAGAACGCGTGACGACCGGACGGATGGCTGCCCTCAGCCCGCCGCGAGCTCGCGGCGCAGCGTGAGCACCCGGAGCGCCGCGTCGTCGAGGCGCGCCTCCGGGATGCGGCCGTCGCGCACCGCGGCGGTGATCGACTCGGTCAGGCCATCGACCGAGATGCCGAACTCCGACGGATCCTCGGGCAGCACGTAGAGCAGCAGGTCCGCGCCGGAGGCGACCGCGCGCACCGCGTTCTCCCCCGGGTCCTGGTACTCCGGGAGCCCGTTGTGCTGCAGCATGAGCAGGTCGTCGGTCACGATGACGCCGTCGAATCCGAGCTCCTCCCGCAGGACCCGGTGCCATTCCGCCGACAGCGACGCGGGCGCGGCATCGACCGCGGGGAAGACGAGATGGCCCGTCATCACGAGTTCGGCGCCGGCGTCGATGCCGGCCTGGAACGGCGGCGCGGCGATCTCCCGCCACCGGGCGAGATCGAGGGGGCTCGTCGGCAGGCTCTCGTGCGAGTCGCCCGGGGCCTGGCCGTGACCGGGGAAGTGCTTGAGCGTCGAGGCCACCAGGCCCTGCTCCCCCTGCACCGCCCCGGCGACGAGCGGAGCGGCAGTCGCGGCATCCGTGCCGAGCACTCGGCTGAAGATGAACGAGTCGGGGTCGTCGGTGACGTCCGCGACGATGCCGAAGTTGACGTCGACGCCCGCGGCGGCGAGCATCTCGGCCCGAGAGCGGAACGCGGCGGTCGCGTCGGTGGCCGGACCGCCGCGCAATGCGTCGGCACCCGGCGCCGGGTCCCACGGCACGCGTTGCACGTCGCCGCCCTCCTCGTCGATGCCGATGAGGGTGCGCGCTTCGGGGTCGGACTGCGCCGCGGCCGTGAGGGCGGCGAGGGCTGCCGCATCGTCGGGGATATTGTCGCCCATCAGGATGAGGCCGCCGATGCCCTGGTCGGCGAACGCGCGGAGCGGCGCGGGGTCGGTGCCCGGGGCATGGAGCATGAGGAGCGACGTGGCCTTCTGCTCGAGCGTCAGGGTCTCGAGGCGCTCCTGCGCCCACTCGGCCGCGGTCGGCGGCGAGGGCACGGCGGATGTCGCGGGGGGCGAAGATGCCGAGGGAGGCGCGGAGGGTGCCGGAGCCGCGCTGCAGGCGGAGACGGCCAGCACGCCGATGGCGAGCGCGGCGACCAGCCCGACGCGAGAGCTCTGCATGGCCATCCAGTCTACGGGGCGTGTCCCGAGCGGCGGGGCGGAGGGCCGCGGGTAGACTCGCCGCGCCGACGACCGCGGAGGTGGAGTTTCTGATGCGTTCTCGCCGCACCCTCCTTCGCGGCGCCGCCGCCGCTGGCGCCCTGGCGCTGAGCGCCGTCTTCGCCGTCGCGGGCCCGAGCGCGGCGTCGGCCGCCGAGTACCCGAGCTGGGACGAGGTCGAGGCGGCGAAGTCGGATGTCGCGACCCGCACCGCCGAGGCGGAGCGCATCGACGCCCTCGTCGCCTCCTTGCAGGCCGAGTCCGGTCGGCTCGGCGATGCAGCCGTCGCCGCAGCCGCCGCTTCCGCCGCGGCGGACACCGCACTCCAGGAGGCCACCGACCGCGCCGCCGAGCTGGCGACGTCGGCCGGCGCAGCGACCCGCACGGCGGACGAGACGGCGGCGCAGTTCGGCCGCGCCGCTGTGCTGCTCTCCCGGTCGGGCTCGACGAACAGCCTGCTCGCCCTGCTGGGCGAGAGCGCCAACCCCGGCGCGAGCGACGATCCGAGCCGCACGCTGATGGCGCTCTCGCGCACCGAACGACTCGCCGACCTCTCCTCCGGGATCGCCGCGGCCGCGTCCTCGGCGAAAGCGAGCGCCGAGGCGCTCAGCGCTCAGGCCGCCGTCGCCGAGGAGGAACGCGTGCGCCGGGCGGACGCCGCCCGCAGCACGGCGGAGGCGGCCGAGGAGGCGCACGCCCAAGCCGAAGCGGATGTCGCCGCGCAGCAGGCGACGCTCGACACGATGTACGCGCAGCTCGCGAGCCTCCGCGATCGCTCCGTCGAGTTGGAGCGCCGGTATCAGATCGGCGTCGACGCCCAGCGCGAGGCCGATGCGCGGGCCGCTGCCGAAGCCGAGGCGAACGGCGGGATGACCCCCGCTCCCCCGCCCGGCGTCGTCGTCGACCCCGACGGTGCGAAGGCGTACGCGCGGCAGGCCGTCGCGCGGTACGGCTGGGGCGACGGGGAGTATCAGTGCCTGGTGCGGCTCTGGACACGGGAGTCCAGTTGGCGCGCCGACGCGTACAACGCGTCCAGCGGTGCCTACGGCATCCCGCAATCGCTCCCCGGCAGCAAGATGGCCTCGGCGGGCGCGGACTGGCGCACCAACCCGGCGACGCAGATCGAGTGGGGTCTGGCGTACATCTCCGGGCGCTACGGCGCCCCATGCGGGGCCTGGGCGCACTCCGAAGCGGTGAACTGGTACTGATCGACCCGGCTCGCGCCCCGTGCGGTGGGCCGGCACTCAGGCGGCGAGCGCCACACTGGTGGGGTGACGACGAGCGAGCAGGCGATCTTCCGGAGGCGGGCGGGCGACGCCTCCCTCCTCGCCGGTGGGGCTGCGGCGATCCTGCTCCAACTCGCTGATCCGCGCGTCGCAGCGGGGGTGGCCGCGCACAACGACTTCGTCAACCGACCGTTCGACCGATTGCTCGGCACGCTCGATTATCTCTACGCCGTCGGGTTCGGCCCGCCCGAGCTGGCGGAGCGGATGGCCCGCCTCGTCGACGCGCGCCATCGCCCGGTGCACGGTCGCGCCGCCCCTGACGGTGCACGGTACAGCGCCTTCGACCCGGACGCCCAGCGCTGGGTGGCCGCGACGATCACCGCGGTCACGCTCCAGCTGCACGAACGCCTGGTCGGGCCCCTCCCGGCCGCCGACGGCGACCTCATCGTCCGCCGGCTCGGCGCGCTCGGCGGTCGGCTGCAGGCGACGAACGCCGGCTGGCCCGACGGACGCGCCGAGTTCGACGAGTGGTGGGCCGAACGGTGCGCCCGCCTCGAAGTGGGCGACGATGCGCGACTGATCGCCCGCGCGCTCCTCGACGGCGCCGCGCTGCCGCGCGCGCTCCGCGTGCTGATGCCGCCGATCCGGCTGATGACGGCGGCGCTCCTTCCCGAGGAGCTGCGGCGGGGCTACGGCCTGTCGTCGGCGCCGCGGGTGCTGCGCGCGGGCGCGGCATGGCTCGGCGCCGTGGCGGTCGCGAGGCGTCTGCTCCCCCGCGTCGTGCGGGAGCTCCCGCTCCGGTGCGCACTCCGGCGAGCCGCACGGGCCACCGAGTACGCTGGCCCTCAAGGACGATGAAGACCCTGCAGGAGCCATGACCACCCACCAGCCGCACCGCGAACCGCTCGACGATATCGATCGGCGGATCGTCGCCGAGCTCAGTCAGGACGGCCGGCTGTCGGTGCGCACGCTCGCCGAGCGGGTGCACGTGTCGCGCACGGCCGCGCACAATCGGCTGCAGGCGCTGCAGCGGCGCGGCGTCATCAGCGGGTTCGGTGCTCAGATCGACCGGAAGGCGATCGGGCTCGAGATCTCCGCACTCGTCGTGGTCCGCATCGGCGACGTCCCCTGGGAGCAGATCGTCGAGCAGCTCGCCACCCTCCCGTTCGTCGAGAAGGTGCAGGCGGTGTCCGGAGACATCGACATCATCCTCACGGTCAGTGCCCCCGACCACGAGCAGCTCAGCCAGGCCATCCTCCGGGACATCCACGACATGCCCGGGGTCGTCTCGACGCGCTCGCATCTGATCCTCGCCGAGATCGAGGGCCGACCGCCCGCGCAGTCCCTGGACATTTGGCGCAGCTGACCCACATTCTGAGGGACGCGTGTCATCCGTTCCGGCTGCCGAGAGCCGTTCGTTCCTCCTTCGCCGACACGAGCGCTCAGGCCGGGAAAGCTGCTCCACGATGGCGTCATGAGCCTCAACGTCGAGCTACCGCCCACGCGCACCCTCCCGCCCGAGAAGCCCCTCCGGTTGCTCGACAATGCCGGACACGCGGTCACGGGTCGCGACACGGGCGGGTTCGCGCTCCCGGAGCTCGACACGCTCGTCGAGCTCTATCGGCGGATGGTCGTCGCCCGCCGCTTCGACGTGCAGGTCACCGCGCTCACCCGTCAAGGCCGCCTGGCGACCTACCCCTCGGCACTCGGTCAAGAGGCGTGCGAGATCGGCGCCGTCTCCGCGCTCGACGCCGAGGACTGGCTCTTCCCCACGTACCGCGAGAGCATCGCGCTGCTCACCCGGGGCATCGACCCCGCTGAGATCCTCGTCGCCTTCCGTGGCGACTGGCACAACGGCTACGACCAGCGCGCGCACCGCACCGCGGCGCAGGCGACCCCGCTCGCGACGCAGGCTCTGCACGCGGTGGGACTCGCCCACGCCGCCCGCCTCCGGCACGACCCCATCGCGACGCTGACCTTCCTCGGCGACGGTGCGACGAGCGAGGGCGACGCGCACGAGGCGTTCAACTTCGCCGCCGTGTGGCAGACCCCCACCGTCTTCTTCGTGCAGAACAACCAGTACGCCATCAGCGTGCCCCTCGCCCGCCAGACGCGCGCACGTACCCTCGCCGACAAGGCCGTCGGCTACGGCATGCCCGGATATCACGTCGACGGCAACGACGTCGCCGCGGTCTACGCCGTGACGCGCGCCGCCGTCGAACGTGCCCGAGCGGGCCACGGGCCGACGTTCATCGAGGGCGTGACCTACCGCGTCGAGTCGCACACGAACTCGGACGACCCGACGAGATACCGTCAGGCACGCGAGGTCGAGCACTGGAAACGGCGCGATCCGATCGAGCGGCTCGAGAAGTACCTGGTGTCCGAAGGTGCACTGGGCGACGAACTGCGCGCGGAGATCGCCGAGGCCGCCGACGGCCTGGCAGCACGCACTCGCGAGGCCATGTCGGCCGAGCCGCACGTGTCGCCGCTCGAACTCTTCGACCACGTCTACGCGGCGCCGCGACGACAGCTCGCCGAACAGCGCGAGCGACTCGCGGCCGAGCTCGAGGCGAGCGGAGGCGTGCGATGAGCGCGCTCGCCGAAGCGGCCCCCGCACCGGAGCCCCTCGCGGCCCCCAAGCCGGTCACCATGGCGGCGGCGCTCAATCGGGCGCTCCGCGACGCGATGGCCGAAGACGACCGCGTCGTCGTCTACGGCGAGGACGTCGGCCCGCTCGGCGGGGTGTTCCGGGTGACCGACGGCCTGCAGGCCGACTTCGGCGAGGAACGAATCTGGGACTCGCCCCTCGCGGAGGCCGGCATCGTCGGCACCGCGGTGGGAATGGCGATGTACGGCCTGCGGCCGGTCGTCGAGATGCAGTTCGACGCCTTCAGCTACCCCGCGTTCGAGCAGATCGTCTCCCACGTCGCGAAGATGCGGAACCGCACCAAGGGGCGCCTCCCGCTGCCCATGGTCATCCGCATCCCCTGTGCCGGGGCGATCGGCGGCGTCGAGCACCACTCCGACTCCTCGGAGGCGTACTGGACCGCGACGCCCGGCCTCACCGTCGTGACTCCGTCGAATCCCGCGGACGCGTACTCCATGCTGCGCGAGGCGATCGCGAGCGACGACCCGGTGGTCTTCATGGAGCCGAAGAGCCGCTACTGGGCCAAGGCGGAGCTGGCGCTGCCGGTCGAGACCGCCCCGATGGACCGTGCGCTGGTCCTGCGGGAAGGGACCGACGTCACCCTGCTCGCCTACGGTCCGACGGTGACGACCGCGCTGGATGCCGCGACCGCGGCCGCCGAGGAGGGGCTCTCGATCGAGGTCGTCGACCTGCGAAGCCTCTCGCCCTTCGACGACGAGACGGTGGGGCGCTCCGTGCGGAAGACCTCGCGTGCCGCCGTCATCCACGAAGCGGCGCAGTTCGGCGGCTACGGCGCCGAGGTCGCGGCCCGGGTCACCGAGCGGAACTTCCACTGGCTTGCGGAGCCGGTGCTGCGGATCGCGGGGTTCGACATCCCGTACCCCTCACCGAAGCTCGAGGCGTTCCACCTGCCGACCGCCGACCGCGTGCTGCAGGCGCTCGCCGCGTGGGACTGGGACCTCGCATGAGCCGGGAGTTCCTGCTGCCCGACCTCGGCGAGGGCCTGAGCGAGGCGGAGATCGTCGCCTGGCTCGTCGCGCCGGGCGACACGGTCGCGATCGACCAACCCGTGGTCGAACTCGAGTCGGCGAAGTCGGTCGTGCAGCTGCCGTGCCCGTTCGCGGGCGTCGTCAGCCGCCTCGGCGGCGAGGTCGGCGAGGTGCTCCACGAGGGTGCGGTGCTGCTCGCGCTCGAGCCGGTCGGCGCCTCGGCGGACTCGCCCGCCGAGGAGCTCCCGACGCGCACCGACGGGGCGTCGTCTGCCGCCGGCGCCGGCGCCACGCCCGCGGGCGACCGCTCGTCGGATGGTGCGTCGGGCGCCGTCCTGGTCGGCTACGGCACGACCTCCACCGCGGCGTCGGCCCGGCCGGCTGGAGCCCCGGCACGGTTCGGCCGCCGTGGCGCCGAACGGCCGGCCGGGGCTCCGAGGCCGCGACTCGACCCGACGCGCCGCTCGCCCGTGATCTCGCCGATCGTGCGCCGGATCGCACGCCAGAACGGGTTCGACGCGAGCCGGCTCGAGGGGACGGGCCCCGACCATCTCGTGCTCCGCCGGGACGTGGAGGCGTACCTGGCGCTGGAGACCGGCCACTCCACCGCTGCCGCTGCCGGGGCCGAGTCCACGGCCGCTGCCGTCCGACCATCCGAGGATGAGCGCATCCCGCTCGACCGGATGCGGCGTGCCGCGGCGGCCCAGTTCACGCGGTCCCGCCGCGAGATCCCCGAGGCCACCGTCTGGATGGACGTGGACGCGACACGGCTCGTCGAGGCTCGCCACGAGCTGCGCGACGCGACGGGAGAACGCTTCGGCCTGACCGCGCTGATCGCCCGTTTCGCGATCGCGGGGCTCGCGCGCCATCCCATCCTGAACTCGAGCTTCGACGCGGAGCGCGAGGAGATCGTGCGCCACCGCGCCGTGCACCTCGGCGTCGCGACCCAGAGCGCTCGCGGCCTCGTCGTGCCGGTGATCGCCGACGCGGGCGCGCTGCCGCTGCGCGCCCTCCGCGACACGATCGCCGCCGTTCCCGAGGAGCTCGACGCCGGGCGGGCGCGCCTGCGGGGCGGGACCTTCACGCTGAACAACTACGGGGCCCTCGGCGTCGACGGCTCAGCCGCGATCATCAATCATCCGGAGGCCGCCATGCTCGGTGTCGGCCGATTCCTCGAACGGGCGTGGGTGATCGACGGTGCGATCGTTCCGCGAACGGTGACCGAGCTGACGCTCAGCTTCGACCACCGGGTCTGCGACGGGGCGGAGGCCGCCGCGTTCCTGACGTTCGTGGCGGAGTGCATCGAACGGCCGATGCGGCTGCTCGCCGAGCTCTGAGACGCGCGGCTCGCCCGCCGGGTCAGAAGAACCGGGTCAGAAGAACCGGGTCAGAAGAACTCGTCGGGCGTGCCCGCGGCGCGTTCGACGTCGCTCGTGTCGCGGCCGGCGTCGCGGAGCTTCGCGACGGCGACGCGGAGGCCGGACTCCATCTGAGCGGCCCAGGCATCGGATTCTCGGGCGCTCGTCTCAGCTGCGCGTGCGCGCGCTTCGGCGGCCTCGGCGGCGTCACGCGCGTCAGCGACCTGCTTCAGGGCGAGCGAGATGCCGTAGTACGCGGCGACCATCGTCGCGATCGGCGCGGCGATGATCGCCAGCGCGCTGATCGCGGCGCCGTTCGGGGCGAAGGCGACGAGGAGGGCGAAGGCGAGGAAGAGCGCGACGATCGCGGCGAGCACCACGAACATGAATCGGAGATCGCGGCCCCACGGACCGCGAGCGGCCGGGCGGGCCGACTCCGTGCGGTCGAGCGGGGCGGCCGGAACGCCGGGGGCGACGGGATCGATCGTGGACGAGGCGGGTGTGTGCTCGGACATCGTTTCCTCCTGGCCGACGGGCGATACGTCCCCCATTCTGGGGTGGGCTGCCGACGTCGGTCAAGGCGGTGGGGGGTCCGTGCCCCCTGAACTGGCTACGTTTCGCGCTTTCGCCGGCCCTGCTCCATCCGACAGAATCGGAGACAGATGGGAACTCGTTCGGGGGCGAGAGGCTGAGAGTACCCGCTCGAAGCTGACGTCGTACCGCGCATGCCTGAGGCGCGGACGCCCGTGTTCATCGACCGTTCGGTCGGCGAATGCAGGCGTCCAACCCTCGGATCAGTCACCGTTCGCCTCACGGCGACCGCTGTGAGGCTGTGCATGCACGGAAGGACACGCGGTATGAAACCCACTGTCGTCGCCCTGTTCATCCTCGCCGGCGCACTCGTGCCCGGCATCGCGGCCCAGGCCGCCCAGCCCGCGGCCGCGCCAGCGGTCGCGGTGCACGCGGCGGGCTTCGGCGACAACCCGGTGACGAACGTCTCCGGGTACCGTGCGAGCGCACAAGCCGATCACGACGCCCGTCTCGAAGCGGCCCGCGCCGCTGCGGCGGCGAAGGCTGCAGCCGATGCTGCGGCGGCGCAGGCTGCGGCCGACGCTGCTGCGGCTGAAGCCGCGGCCGCCGCCGTCTTCGAGGAGGCTGACGACGCCTCCTGGTCAGACGAGGGTTCGTGGTCGGGTGGCTCCACCGAGGAGGCCGCACCCGCGGCCGCCCCGGCGCCTGCTGAGGCTGCACCCCAGCCGACGTCGCCACGTCCGGACAACAACGCCTGCGGACCCTGCTCCGCGGAGACGTTGGAATGGATCGTGTACGACGGCGTCGGCTACTGGGCGTGCCCCTGAGCGAGCGACCCGAACCGCTCCACACCGTGGGCCCGGCGACCTCGGTCGCCGGGCCCACGGCTTTTCCGGCCGTTCATCCGCGACCGAAGAGCTTGGCGAAGAACCCGCCGCCGGACTCCGCCGGCTCGTGCGCGCCGTCGCACCACTGGCCGGCGGGAACCCGGCGCTTCACGTCGGCGATGTGCTGGCCGCATCCGGACCAGGTCGTCTTGCCGCACCGTCGGCAGGTGGTCGGTGAACACATGGCAGTTCCTCTCGTTCGTCCCGGATACCCCCGGGGTATGGCCTACACTGTACACAGTGGAACTGCGGTGCAGGTGCGTCGCAGGAGAGGAGCGGGAACGTGCGAGTGATCGTGATCGGTGGCGTGGCGGGCGGGATGTCCGCGGCGACGAGGCTCAGGCGGCTCGACGAGTCGGCCGAGATCACCGTGCTCGAGCGAGGCGGGTATGTCTCCTACGCCAACTGCGGACTGCCCTACTACATCGGCGGGGAGATCGAGGATCGCGGCGAGCTGCTCCTGCACACCCCGGAGTCGCTGCGTGCTCGGTTCCGCCTCGACGTCCGCACCCGGCACGAGGCGAGGTCGATCGATCTCGCCGCACGACGCGTCGAGGTGATCGACCACCGCACCGATGCGCTGATCGAGTTGGAGTACGACGTTCTGGTCCTCGCTGCGGGCGCGGCGGCCAACCCGATCCACGCGGACGGCATCCCCGTGCACACGCTTCGCACGATCGACGACATCGACGCCATCGATGCGATCCTCGGCTCCGACGATGACGGTCCGGCGCTCGTCGTGGGCGGGGGCTACATCGGCGTCGAGGCCGCCGAGAACCTCACGCGACGCGGCGTGTCCACGACGCTGGTGCATCGCGGCCCGCACCTGCTCGCCACGCTCGATCCAGAACTCGCCGTGCTCGTCGAGCACGAGCTGCGCGCGCACGGGGTCGACCTCCGGACCTCGACCGAGATCCAGTCGGCGACGGGCGGCGAGGTGCAGCTGAGCGATGGTGGCGCCGTGCGCCCGCGACTCATCGTCAACGCGAGCGGCGCGACGCCCAACACGGCCCTCGCCCGTGCTGCCGGCCTCCGACTCGGCGCGAGCGGCGGCATCGCCGTCGACGGACAGAATCGCACGAGCGATCGGCACGTCTACGCCGTCGGCGACGGTGTGGAGAAGATCGGGCCCGACGGCGCGCACGCCATCGTCGCGATGGCGGGGCTCGCGAACCGGCACGGGCGCACCACGGCCGATGTGATCGCCGGCCGCGAGGATGAGAACTCCCCCGCGCTCGGTACGGCGGTCGTGCGCGCCTTCGGGCTCACGGCCGCCTCGGTCGGCTGGTCCGAACAGCGACTGCGACGCGCCGGGCGCCCGTACCGTGCCGTGCACACGCATCCGATGTCTCACGCCGGGTACTTCCCGGGTGCCGACCGGATGGCGCTGAAGCTGCTCATCGACCCGGTCGACGATGCCATCCTCGGCGCCCAGGCCGTGGGTGGCGCAGGGGTCGACAAGCGCATCGACGTGCTCTCCGTCGCGATGGCCGGCGGCATCACGGCCTCGGGGCTCGCCCGCCTCGAGCTCGCGTACGCGCCGCAGTACGGCCAGGCGAAGGACCCGATCAATCAGCTCGGGTACGTCGCCGACAACGTCCGAACGGGCGCGACGGCCACGGTGCAATGGCACGAGCTCGAGGCGCTGCAGCGCGACGGTGCCACGGTCGTCGATGTCCGCAGCGATGTTGAGCGCGCCGCCGGCGCGATCCCGGGCGCGCTCGGCATCCCGCTCGACGAACTCCGTGAGCGGCTCGACGAGCTGTCCAGCGCGCCGGTGGTGGTCTACTGCCAGGTGGGTCAGCGCGGCCACACCGCCGCGCGCCTCCTGGTCCAGCGCGGCATCGACGCGCGGAACCTCGACGGCGGCTACCGCACCTGGTCGGCCGGACGCGAAGCGTCGGTCGCCGCACCCGAGATGATGGAGGCACGATGACGATGACGAAGACGCACGAATCGACGCAGCCGGCCGACCGCCTGGTCGCCAACCGGCTGAAGCGCGCGCAGGGGCAGCTCGCCGGGGTGATCGAAGCGGTCGAGTCCGGTGCCGACTGCCGCGAGGTCGTGCAGCGGCTCTCCGCGGTCGTCGGCGCGCTCGATCGCGCCGGCTTCCTGATCATCTCGCACGCCATGCAGGACTGCCTGAGCGAAGACGACGCGAGCACGGGAGTGCCCGCCGGCGACGGTGATGACGGCCGGAAGCTGAGCCTCGACGAGGTCGAGAAGCTCTTCCTCTCGCTCGCCTGAGGGCAAGCGGCCGGCCCGGTCTAGTCTGCGGGCCGGCCGGCCGCGAGCCACCCGGCGAGTCCACGCAGCCCAGTGCTCCACCGCCCGAGATCGGTGACCTCCGGATGCGCCGTGATCACCTCGAGCAGCTCGGCCACGGCGCCGTCCGCGTCGGCGGCCTCCAACCGCGTGAGTGCGGAGAACACCCGCACCGAATCCGACGCTGGGAACTCCCGGCGCGCGCGGTCGAGCACCTCCCGCGAGGCGTCGAGCTCCCCGAGCCAGCGCAGGGTGCTGCCGTACTGGCAGAGGCAGCGGCGCAGCGGCTCCCCCTCGAGGCCGAGCGCGAGCGCCCGCTCGTAGTGTTCGCGGGCGACGGCCTCCTCGCCCGCAGTGTCGTAGGCGCCGCCGAGCTCGTAGACGAGCACCGGGTGGTCCGGATGCGCGGCGAGCAGCTCGGCGAAGTATCGGATCGTCGGGGCCATGTCGTTGCGATCTCGACGTTCGTAGCCGAGATGGACCGCCGCCTCGAGTTCCGGGGTGAGCTCGGTCGACATCTCGTCTCCTTCGGGTGCGCCGGGTGCCGCCCGTGCGGCGACTGCCGGCGGCCATCCTACGGCGCGGAGGCGGCCTGAGCCGCCGAGCGCTACGCGCTGGAGGGATCCGTGTCAACCGCCGGATCGCGCGAGCTCCCTCGTGCGAGAGTGACTGATCGGCCCGCCCCGGGACGGCCGACGACGGGAGCGAGCAGATGACCACCACGCCATCCACCGCAGCGGGCGCTGGGACGCACGATGCCGCCCGGCAGGCCGTCGTGCTCGTCAGCTCGGTGCTCGCCATCGTCGCAGCGTTCCTCGGCTCCGGGGTGATCGTCGGCACTCCGATCCAGGACGCGGCCGGCGGATACCTGGACGCCGACTCGACCCTGGTCGCTCCGGGAACCGGGGCGTTCCGGATCTGGAGCCTCATCTACTTCGGCATGCTCGCCTACGCGATCTGGCAGGCATTGCCCGCCCAGCGGCACGACGCCCGCCAGCGACGCCTCGGCTGGTGGGTCACCGGCTCGCTGCTGCTGAACGCCGTCTGGATCTTCAGCGTCCAGCTCGATCTGCTGTGGCTCAGCCTGCCGGTGATCGCCGTGCTGCTCGCCGTGCTCTCTCGGGTCTTCGTGCTGCTGCGCGAGCGCCCGCCGAAGGACCGCGTCGAGGCCGTGGTCGCGGATGGCTCGCTCGGGCTGTACCTCGGCTGGGTGGTCGTCGCCACCCCGGCGAACGCGGCGGCCGTGCTCACCGCCACCGGATTCGACGGCTTCGGGCTCGCTCCCGAGATCTGGGCGGCGGTCGTCCTTTCGCTGGCCGCCGTGGTCGGGGTCGCCTTGGCCCTCTGGGGCGGCGGCCGCATCGCTCCGACGCTGTCGCTGTGCTGGGGCCTCTGCTGGGTGGCGGTCGCCCGGATGACGGACGAGCCCCGGTCCGAGTCCACGGCGGTCGTGGCGCTGCTCGCCGCGGCAGCGGTGCTCGCGGTCACCGCCTTCGCGCGGATCCGCAGCGGACGGCGCGCGGTGGTCTGAACGCGGCGCCCGCCTGCCAGGATGGAGCCACGGGCCCTCGCCCGAGCCAGCCGCCCCACCGGAAGGATCCGACCCGTGAGCTCGAATCGCCCGGAGCATGCCGAGCCGTTGGACCTCGCACCGCTGACCGACCCGGCCGCACGTTCGACGGCGGCCACTCACGCGCGTCGACAGGAACAGGACCACGATCCCACCGCGGGTGCCTCCTGGTTCGGCGTCGGCTGCGCGCTGGCGGTCGTGGCCGTCCTCGGTGTTCCGACTGCCGCCCTGTTCGGCATCCTGGCGTTCGAGCACGGCTTCGGCTGGGCGATCGCCGCGATCGTCGTCGCGCTCGCCACCGTCGGGATCTTCGTGCGGGTGCTTCGTTCGGCGTCTCGCGAGCGCCGATCAGCGCCGGTGCGGCGCTCCCGACTCGAGCGATTCGCCGCAGCCAACGGCCTCGACTACGAGCCGAACGTCGAGGACCCGGCGCACGCGGGTCAGCTCTTCACCCTCGGGCGGGATCGGGTCGCGCACGACGTGATCAGGTGGCCGGAGGGCCGGCTCGAGGTCGCGAACCTCCAGTACGTGACGGAGGGGTATCGCGGCATCCGCTCCGTCTCGGAGTGGGGTTACGTCACGGCGCCCCTCGGCGGCACCGGTCCGGAGCTGCTGCTCGTCGGCCGCACGACGGCGGGCGCGTTCGGTGCGGGCCTCACCTCCGCGTTCGACGCCAGAACGCCGACCCGGCTCGACGCACCGGACGGCGATCGATTCGAGCTCTGGGCGTGGCCGCGAGACCTCGACTCCGCGCGCCGGGTCGTCGACGGTGCGCTGCTCTCCGCGCTCGCTGTGCACGCAGCGGGTCTCGAGATCGTCGGCGGTCGGATCCTCCTGTTCGCGCACCGCCCGCTGAGCACGGTCGATCCGACCACCTGGAGGTGGATTCTCATGACGATCGCCATGATCCAGGAGCGGGTCGCCGCGCTCGGACCCCGCGGGCACGCTGACGCGCCGGGGGCGGGCGAATGATGGAGTCGTCGATCGCTCGGTTCACCTGGACCATCTGGCCGTGGATGAACTGGCTCGTTCCGGCGTTCGTCTGCCTGCACGGGCTGTTCGGCAACGGCGGCTGGGAAAGCCTAGTGCTGATTCCGGCTTCCGTGGTCCTCGTCCCCGGGACGGCACTGCTGGGCGCCCTCCCCCGCTTCCTCCTCCGGAGGCAGGGGGTTCGGCAAGTCCCGCTCTCGATCGTTCCACTCCTCTTCCTCGTCTGGTGGGGATGGTTCTGCGTCGGCGCCGCGATGCCGGGGGCCACGGACAGCGCGCCGTTGCCGTCGATCCTCAACGCGATGACGGGTGAGCGCCTGCCGTCCGTCATCGAGACCGCGCTCATGTTCGGGGGCGCAGCGGTGGCGGTGGCCTCCTGGCTCGCCATCCTCACCATCGTGCTGATGCGCACGCCGCGGCCGCGAACCGATGATCCGGCGCCCGAGCGGGGGCAGCGCGCGGGCGTGGTCGTCGCCTGGGCCGCCGCCTTCGTCATCCCGGCCGTGCTCGCGGCGAGCTGCGTGGCCGGAGTCCAGCTCCAGTCCTCCGCCGTGGACGCGGACGGAGACACCGCCGCGGTGGTCGAAGCGCGGGACCGCGCCACCCGCGACGAGCTCGACCGTCAACGATACGAGACGACGCAGCGCGCGCTGTCCGAGGTTCGCACGCTCATCGCGCCGAGCGATTGGACCGGTGCGGAGGCCCGCGCTACCTCGTCCCGTCAGTGCCCGTGGATGACGGCCGCGACGGCCTGCTACGCGCTCGACGTGCGTTTCGTCCATGAGGTCTCCGGCCCACCCGACTTCAGCGCACTCGCCCGCTCGCTCACCAGCGCCGGCTGGGAGACGGGCGAGCCCGTCGTCGACGAGTGGGGCGCCACCGAGCTCGAGGTGCGAAGCCCGGACGGCGTAGCGGTCACCGTTCGGCACTCGCGGGTGCGAACCGGGGAGCAGTTCGTCAACGTGTCGGCGACGAGTCCGAGCTGGTGGGGAGCGAGCTTCGAGGTGGTGCTGCAGACCTCGGACACCGATCCCGACGTCCGCTACGCGGCCTCGGACTACCCGGCGGTCTGAGCGCGCCTGCGCGGTCGGTCGGAGACGAGAAAACCCCGACACGAGAAAGCCCCGACACGAGAAAACCCCCGGACTTCAGCAGAAGTCCGGGGGTGATGGTGGATCTGAGGGGACTCGAACCCCTGACCCCCTGCATGCCATGCAGGTGCGCTACCAGCTGCGCCACAGACCCGTTGGGACTCTCGCCCCTCGGTGCTCCCGCTCTCGCGGCAACAGATTCAGATTACACCACCTTCGGCGCGCTCGCGAATCCGAGCGGGCCTCACTCCCCCGCTGCGGGGGCGCCGGGCGCGTGCGGCACGAGATCGGCCACGGGGATGGCCGGGCAGTCGAGCCAGAGCCGCTCGAGGCCGTAGTACATCCGCTCCTCACCGTGGAAGACGTGCACGACGAGGTCGCCGAAATCGATGAGCACCCAGCGTCCACCGTCACGGCCCTCGCGGCGGAGCGTGCGGGAACCGGCCTCGAGCAGGGCGTCCTCGATGCCCTCGGAGATCGCGACCACGTTGCGCTCGGAGGATCCGGTGACGAGCAGGAAGACATCGGTGAAGGGCGACTGCTCCGACACGTCGAGTGCGACGAAGTCCTCACCGCCCTTGGCGTCCGCCGCACGGACGGCGACGGCCAGAAGATCGTGGGCGTGTTGAGAAGCGGTCATGCGCTCGCTTTCGAAGCAGTGATGGGACGGATGGACATGGTCGGCTCAGAACAGCCTGAAGACCGCGCCGATGACCAGAGTGGCGACGACGCCGAGCGCGAGGACGCCCGCGGTGATGGCGAGCACGAGCGGCACGCTCGCGCCGTCCTTCTTGGGCGGAGCCATCATCTGCTTGGAGGTCGTCTGCGTGCTGATCGCCTTGGTCGCGGAGACCGGGGCGACGCCCGCGGTCGCGGCGTCCTCGACGTGATCGAGGAGCCGGTCGATGTCGGACGAGTCGACCTGGCTCGGGTGCACGCCGGTCGCGCCGTAGCTGCGGGGCAGGTCGATCGAGCCGGTGACGATGACGTCGTCACCCGCGGCGGCCGGCGGCATGATCGTCGCGCCGTCGGGCAGCGACGGCAGGATGAGCGCGTTCGTCGTGGTGGGGACGCCCCTGGAGACGCCACCACGGCTCAGCAACTGATCGAACGGTTCCGCCTGATCTTCGTCATCGGCGGCCATCTGGAGGCTCCAATGGCCCGTATTGGCCGCCGGCTCGACGGGCGCGTCGTCCTGGCGCGGGGTCGGCACGGGATCGGCCTTCGGTGCCTTCGTCGGCGCAGGCGCCTTCGTCGGCGCAGGCGTGTTCGTCGGCGCGGCGGCGGGGCGTGCGGGCGCCGGGTCGTCGATCGCCTCCGCGTCGTCGACCTCGTCGAGCTGATGGGTGTCGAGCATGGCCCGGAGTTCACGGCGGGTCAGGGTGCGTTCCGGGGTCTTGCGGGCCGACTCCGGCCCGCCGGCGGGCCGCGGTGCGGCCGGGCTCGCCCCGCCCGCGGCATCCCGGCTCGGCGGCGGGGCGAATGCGCTCGGCGCGGTCTGCACCACCCGCTGCGGCGGAGCGGGCACGGCCGCCTGCGTCGGAGCGGGGCGTTCCTGCGGCGCATCCGACGCGATCGGTCCGGATGCCGCGGCGGCGGGCTCCGCATCGGCGGCGCGCTCGGCGCCCCCGGCGGCCTGCTCCTGCAGCCGTCGCTCGCGCTCGCGCGCCTCGCGCCGGGTCAGCGGCGGTTCCTGCGACGTCATTCGACACTCCGATACAGATGGTGCTTCGAGATGTACTGCACGACACCGTCGGGCACCAGATACCACACCGGGAATCCCCGGTTGACTCGGTCTCGGCAGTCGGTCGAGGAGATCGACAGGGCCGGAACCTCCAACAAGCTTACGTCCTGCGCCGGGAGGTCGCTCACGGAGAGCACATGCCCGGGTCGCGTGACCGCGACGAAATGAGCGAGCTCCCAGAGCTCCGAGACGTCCTTCCACGAGAGGATCTGCGCGATCGCGTCGGCCCCGGAGATGAAGAACAGATCGGCGTCGGGGCGTTGCGCCCGGATGTCCCGGAGGGTGTCGATCGTGTAGGTCGGCTTGCCCCGGTCGAGGTCGACCCGGCTCACGGTGAACCGCGGATTCGAGGCGGTCGCGACCACCGTCATGAGATAGCGGTGCTCGGCCGGCGTGACCACGGTCTTGTAGGTCGGCTCCCCCGTCGGGACGAACACGACCTCGTCGAGATCGAACGACTGGGCGACCTCGCTCGCCGCCACCAGGTGTCCGTGGTGGATCGGGTCGAAGGTTCCGCCCATGACCCCCACTCTGGGGCGGCGATCACCGCTCATCGGTGCGCCCCTCAGTGGCCGCCGTGCTCGCTCCCGCCGTGGCGCTTCGCATACGCCTCGGCCTTCGAACGGTGGCGGTTCGCCACATCGCGGTACGAGTAGGTCACGATGCCGAGCGCGAAGAACACGATGAGCGCGATGAGCCCGTACACGTAGGTCTCGACGGGGAGCTCCCGCGCGTGCACCGTCTCGGCGAAAACAACGGCCATCAGGCTCATTCGTGGATTCCTTTCGTAGCCCGCGCGAGGTTCGCACGGAGCGCTCCGGTCAGTCTACCGAGTGCGAGGGACGATCGAGGGTTCAGGCGCGCACGTGCCCCGCGCCCCGGACCAGCCACTTCGTGCTCGTCAGCTGCGGGAGTCCCATCGGCCCGCGCGCGTGCAGCTTCTGCGTGGAGATGCCGACCTCCGCGCCGAAGCCGAACTCCGCACCGTCCGTGAAGCGGGTCGAGGCGTTCACCATGACCGCCGCGGCATCCACCTCGTCGAGGAACCGCTCCGCGTTCGCGAGGTCGTTGGTGACGATCGACTCGGTGTGCTTCGTCGAGTACCGGCGGATGTGGTCGAGCGCATCGTCGAGGGAGTCGACGACGCCGATCGAGAGCTCGAGGCTCATATGCTCGGTCGCCCAGTCCTCCTCGGTGACCGGTGCGAGATCGGGGCGCAGCGCGCGAACCCGGTCGTCGCCGTGGACCGTGACGCCCGCGGCCTCCAGCCGGGCCAGCACGGGCGGCAGCAGGCGCTCCGCCGCCGCACGGTGCACGAGCAGGGTCTCGAGGGCGTTGCAGACGCTCGGGCGCTGGACCTTCGCGTTGTGCACGAGCTCGACCGACCAGTCCTCGCGGGCGCTTTCGTCGAGGAACATGTGCACGACGCCGGCGCCCGTCTCGATGACCGGGACCTTCGCCTGCTCGACGACGGCGCGGATGAGGCCGGCGCTCCCCCGCGGGATCAGCACATCGACGTACTCCCGCGCCTGCATGAGGTGGTTCGCGCCGGCGCGACCGAAATCGTCGACGGTCTGCACGGCGTCGGCGGGCAGCCCCGCGGCCTCGAGCCCGTCCCGCAGCAGCTGTACGAGCACGGCGTTGGTGCGTTCGGCCGCGCTGCCGCCGCGGAGCACGACGGCATTGCCGCTCTTCAGCGCGAGCACCGCGATGTCGATCGTCACGTTCGGCCGGGCCTCGTAGATGGCTCCGACGACCCCGAGGGGGACGCGCACCTGGTCGACGCGGACCCCGTTCGGCAGCGAGCGACCGCTCACCGACTCGCCGACGGGGTCGTCGAGCGCGATCACCTCGAGGACGGCGTCGGCGATGGCGCCGATGCGCCGCGCGTCGAGGGTGAGCCGGTCGAGCAGCCCCGAGGACAGGCCCTGCTCGCGGCCGGCATCGAGGTCGCCCGCGTTCGCCGCCACGATCTCGTCGGCCCGGTCGCGGAGCAGGCGGGAGACCTGTTCGAGCGCGCCGTCCTTCGTGCTGGTGGTGGCGCGGCCGAGCGCGCGCGAGGCCGCGTTCGCCGCAGCGAAACGTCGGTCGAGCACCGAGAGATCGAGATCGGACATGCCCCAAGCCTAGGCGAGGGCGTGCCCCTCGGGGGCCGTATGACGGGTCGGGGCCGGGTCGAACCAGGTGCCGACGTCGTCGCCGGCGAGCGCACGGTCGACGAGCGGCGTCGCCGTGATCAGCACCGAGGTTCCGGACTCCGCGGCGATGCGTGCGGCCGAGACCTTCGTCTCGGCGCCGCCCGTGCCGACACCCGCGCGGCCCACGGAGCCGATCTCGACCCCGTCGAGCACGTCCCCGAAGGCGACGCGGGCGATCCGCTCGGCGCCGGGGAGGTGCGGGGGCTTGGTGTAGAGCGCATCCACGTCGGAGAGCAGCACCAGGAGCTCCGCGCCGATCAACTGCGCGACGAGCGCCGCGAGCCGGTCGTTGTCGCCGAAGCGGATCTCGTGGGTGGCGACGGTGTCGTTCTCGTTCACGATGGGCAGGATGCGGAGCCCGAGGAGCCGCTCCATGGCCCGCTGCGCGTTCGAGCGGTGGGTCGGGTTCTCGAGGTCTCCCGCGGTGAGCAGCACCTGGCCGGCGATGATGCCGTAGCGGTCGAGGGACTGCTGGTACCGGAAGACGAGCAGGTTCTGGCCGACGGATGCCGCGGCCTGCTGCGTGGCGAGGTCGTCGGGGCGTGCGTCCAGCTTCAGGTACGGCATCCCCGTCGCGATGGCGCCGGAGGAGACGAGCACGACCTCGGCGCCGCGCCCGTATGCTGCGGCCAGTGCATCGACGAGCGGGGCGATCTGCCCGGCGTTCGCGCCGCTGATCGACGAGGAGCCGACTTTGACGACGATGCGCCCGGCGCTCGGCACGTCGCCGCGCTCACGCGGCGTCATTCCTGCTCCTCGTCGGACCAGATGCCCGCCTCCCGCTCGCGCTCGAGCTCGGCGCGGGCTTCGGCCTTCGCGTCCATGCGGTCGTGGTAGTCGCTGCGACGCTCGGCGCGGGTCGCGCGGCGGCTGTCTTCGAAGCGCGTGTCGGTGCCACGAGGCGAGGTGATGAGCTCGGCGGTCGAGGTGAGCGTCGGCTCCCAGTCGAAGACGATGCCCGAGCCCGGGCCGATCACGACGGTGGATCCCGCGGTGGCCCCCGCCCGCACGAGCTGGTCCTCCACCCCGAGCCGGGCGAGCCGGTCGGCGAGGTAGCCGACCGCCTCGTCGTTGGCGAAGTCGGTCTGCGCGACCCAGCGCTCCGGCTTGGTGCCGATGACCCGGTAGATCGTGCCGTAGCTGCCGCCCTCGGGGCGCACGACGAACTCGGGCGCGTTGACGGCCTTCGGTCGGATGACGATCCGCTCGGGCTCCGGCTTCGCGGCCTGGCGGGCGCGCTCCTCGTCGACGACCTCGCCGAGGGCGAAACCGAGTGCGCGAAGGCCCTCGTGGCTCACCGTCGAGATCTCGAAGACCCGGTAGCCACGGGCCTCCAGCTCGGGCTTCACGAACTCGGCGAGCTCCTTCGCCTCGGGCACGTCGACCTTGTTCAGGGCGATGAGCTGCGGGCGCTCGAGCAGCGGGACCTGGCCCTCGGGGACCGGGTAGGCCGCGAGCTCGGCGAGGATGACGTCGAGGTCGCTGATCGGGTCGCGCCCGGGCTCGAGCGTGGCGCAATCGAGGACGTGCAGCAGCGCCGAGCACCGCTCGACGTGGCGCAGGAACTCGAGCCCGAGGCCCTTGCCTTCGCTCGCTCCCTCGATGAGACCCGGCACGTCGGCCACGGTGAACCGGTGGTCGCCCGCCTCGACGACGCCGAGGTTCGGATGGAGCGTCGTGAACGGGTAGTCGGCGATCTTCGGCCGTGCGGCGGACATCGCCGCGATGAGGCTGGACTTGCCGGCCGACGGGTAGCCGACGAGCGCGACGTCGGCGATCGTCTTCAGCTCGAGCACGATCTCGCCCTCGAATCCGGGCGTGCCGAGCAGGGCGAAACCGGGCGCCTTGCGCTTCGTCGTGGCGAGCGAGGCGTTGCCGAGGCCGCCCTGGCCGCCCTGCGCCGCGACGAAGCGCATTCCGGGCTCCGCCAGGTCGGCGAGCTCCTCGCCCGCCTCGTCCTTCACGACGGTGCCGACGGGCACGGGGAGGATGACGTCCTCCCCGGTGACGCCCGAGCGGTTGTCGCCCATGCCGGGCTGACCGTTCGGCGAGGTGCGGTGCGGTCGCCCGTGGTACGTCAGGAGGGTCGTCACCTGCGGGTCGGCGACGAGCACGATGTCGCCGCCGTCGCCGCCGTTGCCGCCGTCGGGGCCGGCGAGTGGCTTGAACTTCTCGCGGCGGACCGAGACGCAGCCGTTGCCGCCGTGGCCGGCGCGCAGGAACAGGCGCACCTCATCGACGAAGCTGACCATGCTGCGCCATCCTCCCTCCGAGCTCTCGCTCGGAAACACGTGAGGGCGAGCCGAAGCCCGCCCTCACGAGATAGTTCGATCGACTATTCGCCGACCGCCACGATGTTGACGACCTTGCGGCCGCCCTTCGCGCCGAACTCGACGGCGCCCGCCTCGAGGGCAAACAGGGTGTCGTCGCCGCCACGACCGACGTTCGCGCCGGGGTGGAAGTGGGTGCCGCGCTGGCGGACGATGATCTCGCCGGCCTTCACGACCTGGCCGCCGAAGCGCTTCACGCCGAGGCGCTGGGCGTTCGAGTCACGACCGTTGCGAGTGGAGCTCGCTCCCTTTTTGTGTGCCATGTCAGTCTCTCCTTGCGAGCCTGGTCGTTACTTGATGCCGGTGACCTTGACGCGCGTGAGCTCCTGACGGTGGCCCTGGCGCTTCTTGTAGCCGGTCTTGTTCTTGAACTTCTGGATCACGATCTTCGGGCCGCGCAGGTCCTCGAGGACCTCGGCGGTGACCGTGACCTTCGCGAGCGACTTGGCGTCGGAGGTGATCTTGTCGCCGTCGACGAGGAGGACCGGGACGAGCTGGACCTTGCCGTCCTCGCCCGCCTTGACGCGGTCCATCGTCACGATGGTGCCGACTTCGACCTTCTCCTGCCGACCGCCGGCGCGCACTACTGCGTAAACCACTACTCGTACCTAACTCCGGGGAGCCTCGGGGGCTCCGTCTGTCTCATGGGATGTCACTGCGCGGTCGCCCCAGCGGGAAAAGAAGGGTGATGACTGCCAGAAAACTGTCGGGCACGCCGGGATAAGCGGCGGCACCAACGGTCGAGTTTACCGGATGCCGCAATGCCTCGCAAACACGTGGCCCCGGCGGGTCGCGCACCGCCGAACGGCGACCCCGGCAGCGAGCGGGCATAGGATCGGCCGCATGACCGTCCTCATCGACACGCCGCTGTGGCCGAAGCACGGCACGGTGTGGGCGCATCTCGTGAGCGACGCCTCGATCGCCGAGCTGCAGGCCTTCGCGGAGCGCGCCGGGCTTCCCCCGCGGGCATTCGACCTCGACCACTACGACGTCCCGGCCGACCGCTATGACGAGCTCGTCGCCGCCGGCGCGATGCCCGTCGAGCCGCGGGAGCTCGTGCGCCGACTCCGAGCGAGCGGGCTGCGGGTCACGCCGAGGGAGCGCCGGGAGCGCCGCGCCTCGGCGTGAGCCGGCTCAGTCCTCCTGCGGGCGGGTGATCACCGGGGCTTCGCCCCCGGCGCTCGACGCCGTGCTCACCCGACGGCTGCGCCCCCGGCCCTCGCCCGCCTTCTTCGGCGCGGGCAGCGCGTCGAGGACGGAGTCGAGGAGATGCTCGGTGTCGACCGGTGGGTTCGGTCGCGTGCGGACCGGCGCCTCCGGGAGATCGATGACCGGCACGACCGGTGCAGCGGCCTCGGCCGGGGCCGACGGTGCATCGGCGGTGCGCTCGCGTGACGGACGTTCCTGCCGCGCCTCCTCGGCAGTGCCCGCCGGCTCGGTCAACTCGCCGCCCGGCTGAGCGCTGCTCGCACGGCGCCGCCCTCGGCGACGAGACGACCGGGGCTCGGCGGCGGTGGAGTCGGTCTGCTCCTGCCCCGGCTCGCGCGGCTCGCCGCCGGCGAGCGTGGAGGCCGCGATCTGGGCGAGGGCGTGCTTCGCGTCCTCGGTGATGCCGTGGGTGCCACCGGAGGGCGCCTTCGCTTCCGGCTGCTGCTGCTGCGACTGCTGCTCTCGCTCGCGACCGCCGGAGTTGCCGCCGCCGTTGCCGCCGCGCCCGCGCCGGCGCTCCACCTGCTGCTGCGGGGCGCGGTGCCGGAACACCGGCTCGTGGTGCACGATGATGCCGCGGCCCGCGCAGACCTCGCAGGGCTCGGAGAACGACTCGAGGAGTCCCAGTCCGAGCTTCTTGCGGGTCATCTGGACGAGGCCGAGCGAGGTGACCTCGGCGACCTGGTGCTTGGTGCGGTCGCGCGACAGGCACTCGACGAGCCGGCGCAGCACGAGGTCGCGGTTCGACTCCAGGACCATGTCGATGAAGTCGACGACGATGATGCCGCCGATGTCGCGGAGCCGAAGCTGCCGGACGATCTCCTCGGCCGCCTCGAGGTTGTTCTTCGTCACCGTCTCCTCGAGGTTTCCGCCGGAGCCGACGAACTTGCCCGTGTTGACGTCGACGACGGTCATCGCCTCGGTGCGGTCGATGACGAGCGAGCCGCCGGAGGGCAGCCAGACCTTGCGATCGAGCGCCTTCTCGATCTGCTCGGTGATGCGGAACTCGTCGAACGCGTCCTTCTCGCCGGCATAGGCCTCGACGCGCTCGAGCAGATCGGGCGCGACCTGCCGCAGGTAGCGCTCGATGGTCTCGCGGGCCTCGTCGCCCGAGATCACCATCTTCTGGAAGTCCTCGTTGAAGACGTCGCGGACGATCTTGATGAGCAGGTCGGGCTCGGAATGGAGCAGCGCCGGGGCCTGCACCTTCTCGAGCGTCGACGAGATGTCCGCCCACTGCGAGATCAGGCGGTTCACGTCGAGCGTCAGCTGCTCCTCGGTGGCCCCCTCTGCGGCGGTGCGCACGATCACGCCCTGGTTCTCGGGCAGCACCTCCTTGAGGATCTTCTTCAGCCGGGCGCGTTCGGTGTCGGGAAGCTTGCGGCTGATGCCGTTCATCGAGCCGTTCGGCACGTAGACGAGGTACCGGCCGGGCAGTGAGATCTGGCTCGTGAGGCGCGCACCCTTGTGCCCGACCGGGTCCTTCGTGACCTGCACGAGGACGCGGTCCCCCGGCTTCAACGCGAGCTCGATGCGACGGGGCTGGTTCTTCTCGCCGTTCTCGGCGGCGGCCTCCCAGTCGACTTCGCCCGAGTAGAGCACCGCGTTGCGCCCGCGGCCGATGTCGACGAACGCAGCCTCCATGCTGGGCAGCACGTTCTGCACCCGACCGAGGTAGACGTTGCCGATGAGCGAGGCGTCCTGATTGCGGGCCACGTAGTGCTCGACCAGCACGTCGTCCTCGAGCACGCCGATCTGGATGCGACCGCCCTTCTGGCGGACGACCATCTGCCGATCGACGGCCTCGCGGCGGGCGAGGAACTCGGACTCGGTGATCACCGCGCGCCGACGGCCGGCGTCACGACCGTCGCGGCGGCGCTGCTTCTTCGCCTCGAGCCGGGTCGATCCCTTGACCTTCTGCGGCTCGGTGATGAGTTCCGGCTCACGGGGCTTGCGCACCTTGACGACGTTGTTCGCCGGAGTGTCGCCGGTCGAGCGCGGGTCTTCGCCGCTGCGGCGACGGGTGCGTCGACGCACGCTCGACGACTCGTCGGGCCCGGCGTCGGGCTCCGGTCGCTCCGGCACGACGAGCACGGGCGGTGCCCGGAAGATCAGCGACGTCGTCGAGATCGGCCCGGTGATCGGGCGGAGCTCCTCGGCGACCTCGACCTCGTTCGCGTGGCCGGCCTCGGGCGACTCGTCGGCGCGCGAATCGTCGGCGGGCGACTCGTCGGCCGCGGTCGGCGTCGCCGTCTCGGCGGCCGCTCCGCTCGCCCCGGTCGTGGCCTCGACGGGCTCCGCCGCGTCGCTCGCTGCATCCGTTGTCGGCGTGCCATCCGACGCGTGGGGCGCGGGGCGCTCCTTCGTGCGATCCGAGGGCGCCGCAGCAGGCTCCGCCGCATTCACCTCGACGGCTTCAGCCGCCTCGACCTCGCCGGTCCCGAGCGACGGTGCCTGCGCGGCCTCGTCGTCGCGGGGCACGAGCGTCGCGCGCCGGCCTCCGCGTCGGGAGCCGAAGAGTCCGCCGAGTCGCTTGGCGCCGCGGCCGGATTCGTTCGTGGGGTTCTCGTTGTTGCCTTCCACCATCTCTGGTGCACTCCTACACCGGTGGCCCGACCTCGTCGGCCGGCCTCCGTACTCCTCGGAGCGGCCCCCGTGCGGGAGACCGCCAATTCTTCTCTGCAACCGTGCGGCAGGCGCCTCGGTCGCGACATCTCCGCGGCGGGTTCGCCGCGTCTCGGATGCCTGGGCATCCTCAAAGCCTTCGCCGGCGCTGGACCAGGCTGGTCCGAACCGACTTCCCTCCGATTATCGCACGGTCGCCGCCGCGGAGGTGGAATCCTCGCAGCTCGGCGCCCTGCGGGCGTGTCAGAATACGTCCATGCCCGACTCCGCTCGCCGCACGCGCCCGTTCGGCCTCGCCGTCTTCCTGCTCATCGCCGGCGCCCTCGGGCTCCTCGCCGCCTGGGAGCTCTCGGTCGAGAAGGTGCTCACCCTCATCGACCCGGCGCACGTGCCGAACTGCAATGTCGGCGTGCTGGTCGGCTGCGCGACGAACCTCGAATCCTGGCAGGGCTCCGTGTTCGGGTTCCCGAACCCCTTCATCGGGGTAGCCGCGTGGCCGGTCGTCATCACGATCGCCGTCGGCATCCTTGCCGGGGCCCGCTTCGCGCGCTGGTTCTGGGTCGGGCTCAACGTCGGCGTCGCCGGCGCGCTCGTCTTCGTCGGCTGGCTCATCTTCCAGAGCATCTACGTGCTCGACGTGCTCTGCCCGTGGTGCATGCTCACCTGGGCGGTGACGATCCCGACCTTCTGGGTGGTGACGCTGCACAACCTCCGCGAGGGGAACCTCCCGGGCTCGGCCCGGGTGAAGCGCCTCGCCGCCGCGTGGTTCGGCTGGATCCCGCTCATCACGGTCGTCTGCTACGCGATCGTCATCTTCCTCGCGCAGGTGCAGATGGACGCCATCCCGCGCGTCCTCCTCGACCTGCAGAACTTCTTCCGCTGAGCCGGGCCCACCCGCGAGCGCCGAACGGCGGGGCGACGATCATCGTCGCCCCGCCGTTCGCGTCGGCCTGAACGCTCAGCCGAACCAGAGGGCGAGCTCGCGCTCCGCCGACTCGACCGAGTCGGAGCCGTGCACGAGGTTCTGCTGCACCTTCAGGCCCCAGTCGCGGCCGAAGTCGCCCCGGATGGTGCCGGGCGCGGCCGTCGTCGGGTCGGTGGTGCCGGCGAGCGAGCGGAAGCCTTCGATCACGCGGTTCCCGGCGATGCGGAACGCGACGGTCGGGCCCGACTGCATGAACTCGATGAGCGGCTCGTAGAACGGCTTGCCCTCGTGCTCCTCGTAGTGCTTCGCGAGGAGTTCGCGGTCGGCCTGGACGAGGCGGAGGTCGACGAGCGAGTACCCCTTGGCCTCGATGCGACGGAGGATCTCGCCCGTGAGGTTGCGGGCGACCCCGTCCGGCTTCACCAGCACGAGGGTCTCTTCGACGACGGTGGTCATTCTTGTTCCTTCCCGGCGGCGTAGGCCGCACGTTCCCGGTCGATCCGTGCCCCGGTGACCATGCAGTACCACCACATGCCGCCGAAGAGCGCACCGACGAAGTACATCGCCGGGTTCACGAGCCCGGCGAGGACGATGAGGACCTGGATGGCCCAGCCGAGTCCGTAGCCCCAGCCGAAGCGGAGGCCGCCGATCGCGGCGACGAGACCGACGAGGATGACCCCGCCGGTGACGAGGGCGGCCCAGGCGGGCAGCCCGAAGGGACCGCCCTCCGGCGGCGTGAGGCCCCAGAGCACGAGGGCGGCGAGGAACACGACGATCGTCTCGAATCCGAGCACGATCGAGCCGAGACTTCTGCGCACCGAGTTCACGCCGCCCACCCCCGGTCCTCGGCGATCGCCATGGCCTGGCCGACGAGCACGATCGAGCCGGCGACGAGCACAGCGCGGCGCTCGTCCTCGGCCGCCCACTCGCGGGCGAGATCGAGTGCGTCGTCGAGCCGGGGCGCGAGCTGCACGCGCTCGGGGCCGACGGCGCCGGCCACGACGGCAGCGAGCTCTTCGGCGGGCTGCGCCCGGTCGGAGTCCGGCTGGGTCACGATGAACCCGGCGCCGCTCGCACCCAGCTCCCGCGCGATGCCCGCGGCGTCCTTGTCGCCGAGGACCCCGAAGACCACGACCAGTTCGTCGAAGTCGAAGGATTCGGTGAGGGCCGAGACGAGGGCGTTCGCACCGTGCGGATTGTGCGCGGCGTCGACGAGGATCGTCGGCTGCTGGCCGATGCGCTGCAGCCGGCCCGGAGACGTGGCCGCGGCGAGTCCGTCGCGGAGCGCCTCCTCGGAGAGCCCCGTCGAACCCCCGCCGAGGAACGCCTCGACGGCGGCGATGGCCACCGCCGCGTTCTGAGCCTGGTGCGCCCCGAAGAGCGGCAGGACGAGATCGCGGTACTCCCCCGCGAGCCCGCGCACCGAGACGAGCTGTCCGCCGACGGCCGGCCGGCGCTCGAGCACGGCGAAGGCCTCGCCTTCCACGGCGAGGCTCGACTCGGTGAGCTCCGCGGCACGGCGGAGCTCGGCGAGCGCCTCCGGCTGCTGCGCGGCCGACACGACGGAGGCGGCAGGCTTGATGATGCCCGCCTTCGTCCGCGCGATCTCGGCCACGGTCCCACCGAGCTTCGACTGGTGGTCGAGGTCGATCGGGGTGATCACGGCGACCTGGCCGTCGGCGACGTTCGTGGAGTCCCACTCGCCGCCCATGCCGACCTCGAGGACCACGACATCCACCGGGGCATCCGCGAAGCAGGCGAACGCCAGCACCGTCATCGTCTCGAAGAAGGTCAGTGGCGGCTCGCCGGCGCCCTCGAGTTCGGCGTCGACGATCGCGAGGTAGGGCTCGATCTCGCTCCAGTTGCGTGCGATCGCCTCGTCGGCGATCGGTTCACCGTCGATCAGGATGCGTTCGGTGAAGCGCTCCAGGTGCGGGCTCGTGAGCATGCCGGTGCGGAGCCCGTAGGCGCCCAGGATGCTCGCGATCATGCGGCTCGTGGAGGTCTTGCCGTTCGTGCCCGTGAGGTGGATGACCGGTGCCGCGCGGTGCGGGTCGCCGAGGAGCTCGACGGCGCGGCGGGTCGCCCCGAGCCGGCGCTCGGGCGCCGCCTCGCCGACGCGTTCGAGCAGCGCCGCGTACACGGCGTCGGCCGCGTCCCGCGCCTCCTCGTCGAAGTCGCCCTCGTATCCCTCGCTCATGCGCGCTCCACTCCGAACTCGACGACGGTGCCGCCGGCGAGCGGCTTGGCTTCGCTGCCGGCGGGCAGCGGGCGAAGCTCGACCGTCGTCGCGAGCGTCTCGCCGGCGATGAGCTCGAGGTGACGTTCGGCCGCGGCGGTGCCGGCCTCGTCGAGGCGGAGCTCCAGCCGGATGCGGTCGCCGACGTCGAGGCCGGCGGCCTTCCTGGCGTCCTGCACGGCGCGGACGAGGTCTCGGGCGGCGCCCTCCGCCTCGAGCTCGGGCGTGACGGCGGTGTCGAGCATCACGAAGCCGCCGTCGCCGACGAGCCCGAGGGCCGTCTCGCCGTCTGCGCTGCCGCCGGCTTCGAGCACGAGCTCGTACTCCCCCGGCTCGAGCGCGATGCCGCCGGCGACGACGCCCTCGGCCGTGACCGACCAGTCGCCGCCGCGGGCGGCCTGGATCGCCTGCTGCACCTGCTTGCCGAGGCGCGGACCGGCGGCGCGCGCGTTCACGGTGAGCCGCTTCTCGATGCCGAAGGACTCGGCGCTCTCAGGCGCGAGCGCGACGATCTCGACGGCCTTGACGTTCAGCTCGTCGCGCAGGATCGCTTCGAACGGCGCGAGCGCCGCGGCATCCGCCGTGACCACGGTGAGCTTCGCGAGCGGCAGCCGCACCCGGCGGCCGGCCTGCTTGCGCAGCGCGAGCGCGACGCCCGTGACCTCGCGGACCGCGTCCATCGCGGCGACGAGGTCGGGATCGGCCGGGAACTCCTCGGCCTCGGGCCAGTCGGCCAGGTGCACGCTGCGGCCGCCGGTGAGGTCCTTCCAGATCCGCTCGCTGACGAGCGGGAGGAGGGGCGCAGTGAGTCGGGTGAGCGTCTCCAGCACGGTCGACAGCGTGTCGAACGCCTCGGCGCCCCCGCCGTCCGCGTCGACGCCGGACCAGAACCGGTCGCGCGAGCGGCGCACGTACCAGTTCGTGAGCACGTCGCCGAAGTCGCGCAGCTTCTGCGCCGCGAGCGGCGAGTCGAAGGCCTCGAGGTCGGCCGTGACCGCCTCGACGAGGTCGCGCAGCTTCGCGAGGAGGTAGCGGTCGAGCACATCGCTCGACGCGGTCGAGCGGGATGCCTCGTAGCCGCCCTCACGCGCAGTGTTGGCGTACAGCGAGAAGAAGTACCAGGTGCTCCAGAGCGGCAGCATCAGCTGGCGGACGCCCTCGCGGATGCCCTCCTCCGTGACGACGAGGTTCCCGCCGCGCAGCACGGAGCTCGACATCAGGAACCAGCGCATCGCGTCGGAGCCGTCGCGGTCGAAGACCTCGTTCACGTCGGGGTAGTTGCGCAGCGACTTCGACATCTTCTGCCCGTCGCTGCCGAGCACGATCCCGTGGCTCACTACGTTGCGGTACGCGGGACGGTCGAAGAGCGCGGTCGAGAGCACGTGCATGACGTAGAACCAGCCGCGGGTCTGCCCGATGTACTCGACGATGAAGTCGGCCGGGTGGTGCGTGTCGAACCACTCGCGGTTCTCGAACGGGTAGTGCACCTGGGCGAAGGGCATCGAGCCGGAGTCGAACCAGACGTCGAGCACGTCGGGGATGCGCCGCATCGTGCTCCGCCCCGTCGGGTCGTCGGGGTTCGGCCGGGTGAGCTCGTCGATGTACGGCCGGTGCAGATCGGGCTCGCCCGCCGCGTTCGTCGGCAGGCGGCCGAAGTCGCGCTCCATCTCCTCCAGCGAGCCGTACACGTCGGTGCGTGGGTACGCGGGGTCGTCGCTCTTCCACACGGGGATCGGCGAACCGAAGTACCGGTTGCGGCTGACCGACCAGTCGCGCGCGCCGGCGACCCACTTGCCGAACTGCCCGTCCTTCACGTTCTCGGGCACCCAGGTGATCTCCTGGTTGAGCTCGCCCATGCGGTCGCGGAACTCGGGCACGCGGATGAACCAGCTCGAGACGGCCTTGTAGATGAGCGGGTTCCGGCAGCGCCAGCAGTGCGGGTACGAGTGCTCGTAGCTCGCCTGGCGGAGCAGCCGCCCCTCGGCCTTCAGGAGCTGCGTGAGCGGCTTGTTCGCGTCGCTCCAGAGCTGCCCGGCGACGTCGCTCACTTCCGGAAGGAAGCGCCCGGCGTCGTCGAGGGAGATGACCACCGGGATGCCGGCGGCCTCGCAGACCTTCTGGTCCTCCTCGCCGTACGCGGGCGCCTGGTGGACGATGCCCGTGCCGTCCTCGGTCGTGACGTAGTCGGCGACGAGGATCTGCCACGCGTGTTCCAGCCCCCAGGCCTCGACGTCGGCGTAGTAGTCGAAGAGCCGGTCGTAGCTGATGCCCTCGAGCTCGGCACCGCGCACGGTGCGGCTCACTGCGGCCCTGGCCTCCTCCGCACTCTCGTAGCCGAGCTCCTTCGCGTAGTTGCCGACGAGGTCGACCGCGATCAGGTACTCGCCGCCGAGCACCTCGGGCGCCGGGGCGGCACCCTCGGCGGCCTCGCGCAGCACGGTGGCGTCGGGCGTGCCGGCGGGGCCGGCGGGCACCACGGCGTACTCGATGTCGGGGCCGACCGCGAGCGCGAAGTTCGTCGGCAGCGTCCACGGCGTGGTGGTCCAGGCGAGGGCGCGCACGGCGGTGAGCCCGAGCGCCTCGGCCTTCGCGCCCGTGAGCGGGAAGGTGACCGTCACGGTCTGGTCCTGGCGCATCTTGTAGACGTCGTCGTCCATGCGCAGCTCGTGGTTGGAGAGCGGCGTCTGGTCGCGCCAGCAGTACGGCAGCACGCGGTAGCCCTCGTAGGCGAGCCCCTTGTCGTGCAGCGTTTTGAACGCCCACACCACGGACTCCATGAAGCCGGTGTCGAGGGTCTTGTAGTCGTGCTCGAAGTCGACCCAACGGGCCTGCCGGGTGACGTACTCCTCCCACTCCTTCGTGTAGCGGAGCACCGAGGAGCGCGCGGCCTCGTTGAAGGCCGCGATGCCCATCTCCTCGATCTGGCTCTTGTCGGTGATGCCGAGCTGACGCTCGGCCTCGAGCTCGGCGGGCAGGCCGTGCGTGTCCCAGCCGAAGCGGCGGTGCACTTGCTTGCCGCGCATCGTCTGGAAGCGCGGGAACACGTCCTTCGCGTAGCCGGTGAGGAGGTGGCCGTAGTGCGGCAGGCCGTTCGCGAACGGCGGGCCGTCGTAGAAGACCCACTCGGGGGCGCCCTCACGCTCGTCGATCGAGGCCTGGAAGGTGCGGTCGGCCTTCCAGAAGGCGAGCACCTCCTGCTCGACCGCCGGGAACGACGGCGACGGCGTGACGGATGACTCGGGGTCCTGACCCTTGGGGTACAACGCTCGCTCCTGCAGTGATCTCCTGGTCACGAGGACGGCGCGTTCCTCGAACGCCACCGCGGTACCACCCCGCTTGCCGCACCCGCCGTGGGTGCGACCGCTCGCTCTTCAGCTGTGACGGGCTGGTCCCGTCCGGTTCTACTGACCGTGGGCGGGCCCGCGGCGTTCTTCCGGAGACTCCCCGGTGATGGCCGGATCGCAGTCGTTGCGTCGAGTCTACCGGGTCGCGGGCGGGGCCGCGTCGAGGACGGGGGCGTACCCCCGGGACACGGGTTCGACCGCCGTGCGGACGGCGTCGACGAGCGCGCCGCGCTCGACGCCGGCGAGCGCCCACCCCGACGCGCCGCTCACGAGCGCGGCGACGGTCGCGCCGGCTGCGGCGCGCACGAGCGGATCGTTCGGGGTGCGCCCGGCGCGGTCGGCGAGGAACACGCTCAGCTGCTCCGCGACGCCGAGGAAGCGCTCGAGGCCGGAGGCCCGGAACTCCGCCTCCGCGCCGATGGTCTCGCGCTGGCTGAGCGCGAGCGGGATGCCGCGGTGCGGGTGCCGCGCGGCCAGGCCGAGCATCGCCTCGCGGAGGGCGTCGCTCGGGGCGAGCCCCGCCGGCACCTCCTCGAGCACCTCCGGGACCGCGCGCAGGGTGTCGTCGACGTCGAGCCAGAGCAGATCCGACTTCGTGGCGAAGTAGTTGAAGAAGGTGTTCCGTCCGACGCCGGCGCGCTGGGCGATCTGGTCGATCGTGGTGCGCGCGTACCCACGCTCGAGGAACAGCTCCCCCGCGGCATCCTCGAGCGTGCGCCGGGACGACGCGCGGGGTCGCCCACCGCGGGCGGAGGCCGCGGCGGCGGGCCCGCTTCCCCTCGCCGTGCCGGGGGCGCTCGATTTCGTCATAGACTCATTATGGACTGAGTACCGAAACTCGTCCGACCATTCCCTCGTCCGTCGTTCAGGAGCCCACTCGCGCATGCCCGCCACCAGCCGACGCCCAGGCGCCCGCGCCGCCGCCAGACTCGCTCTCCCCCTCGCCGCCGTCGCGGCCCTCGCCCTCGCCGGGTGCACCGCGGCCGACCCGGGCGACGCCTCCTCGACGCCGAAGCCCGGCGGCACCCTCGTCTACGCGACGGGCGACGCGGAGCCGGACTGCCTCGACCCGCACGTCGGCGGCAACTACCCGCAGGCCCTCCTCGCCGGTCAGGTGCTCGAGTCGCTCGTCTCGCTCGACGAGGACCGCCAGGTCATCCCCTGGCTCGCCGAGGCGTGGACGACGAGCGATGACGGCCTGAGCTGGGACTTCACCCTCCGCGACGACATCGTGTTCACGGACGGCACGCCGTTCGACGCTGCAGCGGTGAAGGCGAACGTCGAGCACCTGCAGGACCCGGCGACCCAGTCCTCGACCGGCTACCTGGCCGTCGGCAAGGTCGCTTCGGTCGAGGTCGTCGACGAGACCACAGCGCGCTTCCACCTGACCGCTCCCGACAGCGCGCTGCTCGAGTCGCTCGCCCAGCCGTGGACCGCGATGGAGTCGCCGGCCGGCCTCGCCCGCGGCATGGAGGAGAACTGCCGGGCGCCGATCGGCTCCGGTCCCTTCGTCGTCGACGCCTGGGTGCCCCAGGACCACGTCTCCCTCGTCCGCAACGAGGACTATCGCGGCGGTCCGGCCGACCGCGGCCGGGACGGGGCCGCCTACCTCGAAGCGATCGAGTGGCGGTTCCTCCCGGATGCCGCCTCCCGGTACGCGGCGCTCCAGGCCGGCCAGGTCGACGTGATCGACAACGCCCAGCCCGACGCGCTCCGCCAGGCGCGCGAAGGCGCGGACGGCCTCGTCGAGATCGATGCTCCGCGCCCGGGCGCCTCGAACCGGATCGAGCTGAACTCCGGGCAGGCGCCCTTCGACGACGAGCGGGTGCGCGAGGCGTTCATCCGCGCCGTCCAGGTCGACGCCGGCATCGACAGCCTCTTCTTCGGCACGGCCGACCGGAGCCACTCGGTGCTCTCCAGCGTCGAGCCGCTCGCCTACTCCGACCCGACCCTGTTCGAGCCGGACCTCGACGCGGCGAACGCACTCCTCGACGAGGCCGGCTGGTCCGCGAAGGGCGCCGACGGCATCCGCACCAAGGACGGCGCACGCCTCGTGCTGCGCTTCCCCGTCTCGACGAACCAGTCGATCCCGGCCGAACAGTCGCTGTTCGAGCAGATCCAGGCCACCGCGAAGGAGGCCGGCTTCGAGGTGCAGCTCGAGCCGCTCGACCTGTCCAGCTGGTACGGCGCGCTGTTCGCCCACGAGTACGAGCTCGTGAGCGCGCCGTACACGAAGATCGGCCCCGACGTGCTGCGCATCCTGTACCACAGCGACAGCATCGTTCCGGCGCCGAGCGGCTACTTCGCGAACCTCGCGCAGCTCTCGAACCCCGAGCTCGACGCGCTCCTCACCGAGGCCGCCTCCGCGTCGGACCCGGCCGAACGTGCCGCCGACTACGAGGCCGCGCAGCGGATCATCCTCGAGGGCTTCTACGCCCTGCCGCTGTACGACCAGCAGAACCAGTACCTGCACCGCGATGCGGTGCAGGGCGCCCGGGCGCTGCCGACGGTGTCGACTCCGTGGTTCGCCGACGCCTGGCTCGCCGACTGAGTCGATGCGGGCTCGCCGGATCCGCGCGATCGCGCTCCGCCTCGGCGGGGCGCTGTTCGTGCTCTGGGCGGTCGCGACGCTGACCTTCTTCGCGATCCACCTGGTCCCGGGTGATCCGGCGCAGGCGATCCTCGGCGGGCCCGGATCGCAGGCGCCGCAAGAGACCCTGGACCGGGTGCGTGCCGAGTACGGGCTCGACCAACCGCTCGTCGTGCAGTACGCGGCGATGCTCGGCCGCCTGCTGACGGGCGACCTCGGCACGTCGTACTCGCTGAAGGCGCCCGTCGCCGAGTTGATCGGCGGGCAGCTGCTCGGCACCCTGTCGCTCGCCCTCGCGGCGCTCGTCCTCGCCTGGGTGCTCGCGATCGGCCTCGCCCTCTGGTCGAGCGCGCCCGGTCGCCTCGCCCGCGCGGTGGCGGGCGCGGTGGAGCTCACCGCGGCGGCGCTCCCCCACTTCTGGCTCGCGACGGTGCTCATCGCCGTCTTCGCGACGGGGCTCGGCTGGCTGCCTCCCGTCGCGAACGGCAGCCCGAGCGGTCTCGTCCTGCCCGTCGTCACCCTCGCCGTGCCACTCGCGGGGTTCCTCGCACAGCTCATGCGCGAACACCTGCTCGACGCGCTCGAGCGCCCGTTCACCGTGTCCGCGCTGGCCCGCGGCGAGACGGCGACCGGGATCCGGCTGCGGCACGCCCTCCGGCATGCCGCACTCCCCGCGGTGCAGCTGTCGGGCTGGGCCATCGGCTACCTCATCTCGGGCGCCGTCGTCGTGGAGACGATCTTCGCCCGGCCGGGACTCGGGCGCACACTGCTCCGTGCGACCGAGCTGCGCGATGTGCCGCTCGTCACCGGTGTCGTCCTCGTCGTGGCGCTCGTGTACGTGCTCATGACGGTGCTCACCGATCTCGTGTCCGCGGTCGCCGACCCGCGGGTCCGGACGGCGGCCGCATGAGCGACCTCGAGCTCCGCGCGGGCGCGTCGCCGGCCGACGCGCCACGGCCGCCGGGGCGCGGCCGCGGGCGGCACCGGATGCCTCGGCCCAGCGCCCTGTTCGCCGCCCTGTTCGTCGGCTTCCTGCTCGTCGCCGTCGTCTGGCCGGGGCTGCTGGAGACCGCGCCGCCCGACGCCATCGCCCCGGCCGAGGCGTTCCAGCCGCCGTCGGCGGGGCACTGGTTCGGCACCGACGAGTCGGGACGGGACGTCTACAGCCGGGTCATCGCCGGCACGGCGCCGTCGCTGTTGATCGGCGTGCTCGCGACCGCGATCGGGCTCGCGCTCGGCCTGCTGCTCGGCGGCGTCGCCGCGCTCGGCGGACGAGTCCTCGACTTCCTGATCGGCCGGGTGAACGAGGTCCTGTTCGCCTTCCCGGGAATCCTCCTCGCGCTCCTCGTCATCGTGCTCTGGGGCCCAGGGCCGGTGACGGCGACGATCGCCGTGGGGCTGTCCACCGCGCCCGGCTACGCCCGGATCATCCGCGGCCAACTGCTCGCCATCCGCGGCTCCGGCTACGTGGAGGCCGCCCGCGTGCTCGGCCACGGCCGAGCACGCATCCTCGGCGCGCACATCCTGCCGAACGCTCTCGTCCCGATCGCGGCGCTCGCGACGCTCGGCGTGGGCCAGGCGGTCGTCTGGGCCTCATCGCTCAGCTTCCTCGGACTCGGCGCGCAGCCGCCGGCCGCCGAGTGGGGTGCGATGCTCTCGGCCGGCCGCACCTATCTCGGCACCGCCTGGTGGCTCACCGTCTTCCCCGGACTCATGATCGTCGCCACGACGCTCGCGACGACGGTCCTCGGTCGCACGCTCACCGCCCGCGACGGGGCACGACGATGAGCGAGGTGGAGCCGAGCGGCGCCGGGCCGAGCGGCTCGACGGATGCCGCGGCGTTGTCGGTGCGCGGGCTGCGCGTCGCCTTCGGCGGGACGGAGGTCGTCCGCGGAATCGATCTCGATCTCGCCCCGGGGCGGATCGTCGCCGTCGTCGGCGAGTCCGGCTCCGGCAAGAGCGTCACGGCGCGGGCCCTGCTCGGCCTCGCCGGACGCGGCGCCCTGGTCGAGGCCGAACGGTTCGAGCTCGACGGCGAGGACGTCAGCGACGCGGGAGAGCGGCGCTGGCGTCGGCTGCGCGGCGCCAAGGTCGGCCTGGTGCTCCAGGACGCGCTCGCCTCCCTCGACCCGCTGCGCCCGATCGGCCGGGAGATCGGCGACGCGCTCCGGCTGCACCTCGGCCTCCGACCGGCCGCGGCGCGGCGGCGGGTGCTCGAGCTCCTCGAACGACTCGAGCTGCCGCACCCGACGCTGACGATCGACCGCCGCTCGGGCGAGCTCTCGGGTGGAATGCGCCAGCGTGCGCTGATCGCTGCGGCCGTCGTGCTCGATCCCCCGGTGCTCGTCGCCGACGAACCGACGACGGCGCTCGACGTCGGCGTCCAGGCGACGGTCCTGCAGCTCCTCCGCGAGGCGGCCGATCGCGGCACTGCGGTGCTGCTGATCAGCCACGACCTGGCCGTCGTGTCCGGCATCGCCGACGAGGTGCTCGTCCTGGCGGACGGCGCCGTCGTGGAGCGCGGCCCGACGGCGACGGTGCTCGGCGCACCTCGGCATCCGGCGACCCGGGCGCTGCTCGCCGCCGTCCCGACGGAGGTGCCCCGGGGCGCGCCGCTGCTGGCCGAGGCGCGGCTCGGCGATCCGAGTGCAGGGCACGCGCCGACGACGGGGCCGCGGGGCGGGGCGACGGCGTCCGCGGTGGATTCCGCCCCGATCCTCGAGGCGAGCGGCCTCCGCCGGGTCTATCGCTCCCGGGGGGCCGAACTCGCGGCGGTCGACGACGTCTCGCTGGCACTCCATCCGGGCCGGACGCTGGGCCTCGTGGGCGAGTCCGGCTCGGGCAAGACGACGCTTGCGCGCCTGCTCCTCGCCCTGGAGCGCCCGGATGCCGGCGTCGTCCGCCTCGACGGCGGCCCGTGGAGCGAGTCGACGGAGGCCGCGCGGCGCCCTGCACGCCGGCGGATCGGCGCGATCTGGCAGGACCCGTACGGCTCGTTCGACCCTCGCTGGGGCGTCGCCCGTCTGCTCCGCGACGCACTGACCGTCGGCGGGCAGACGAGCGACCGCCTGGCCGTGCAGAAGCTGCTCGAGCTGGTGCGCCTGCCGTCGGCGATCGCGGCGAGCCATCCGCTCGAGCTCTCCGGTGGACAGCGCCAGCGGGTGGCGATCGCCCGCGCCCTCGCGGCCCGGCCCGAGATCCTGATCGCCGACGAGCCGGTCTCGGCGCTCGACGTGACCGTGCAGGCGGCCATCCTCGACCTCCTCGACGAGCTCCAGCGCGAACAGGGGCTGGCGCTCCTGTTCATCTCGCACGATCTCGGCGTCGTGCGCCACATGAGCGACGAGCTGGCGGTGATGCGGCACGGCCGCGTCCTCGAGCAGGGCCCGGCCGAACAGGTGTTCGCCAGCCCGCAGCATGCGTACACCACGGCCCTCATCAGGGATTCTCCTCGGCTCGCGGTCGGGGGTGATGCGCGCGCCACTGCCAGCACCCGGTAGGCTGGAGCGTCGAACATTCAGGCACCCCCATGGACTCGGTGCCGCACATACCGAACCGGAGCACCATGACCGACACCGCGCGCATCCCCGAGAAGCCGGCCCTCGAAGGGCTCGAGACGAAGTGGGGCGGTGTCTGGGAGGACCGGGGCACCTACCGCTTCGACCGCGACTCGGCGACCCGCGAGTGCATCTACTCGATCGACACGCCCCCGCCGACCGCCTCCGGATCGCTGCACATCGGCCACGTGTTCTCCTACACGCACACCGACGTCGTCGCCCGCTTCCAGCGCATGCGCGGCAAGCACGTCTTCTACCCGATGGGCTGGGACGACAACGGCCTGCCCACCGAGCGTCGGGTGCAGAACTACTACGGCGTGCGCTGCGACCCCACGCTCCCCTACGAGCCCGGCTTCACGCCGCCGTTCGAGGGCGGCGAGGGCAAGAGCGTCAAGGCCGCCGACCAGGTGCCCATCTCGCGGCGCAACTTCATCGAGCTGTGCGAGCGACTCACCGTCGAGGACGAGCAGCAGTTCGAGGCGCTCTGGCGCAGCCTCGGCCTCTCGGTCGACTGGACCCAGTCGTACCGCACCATCGCCGATGAGGCGCTGTTCACCTCACAGCTCGCGTTCATCCGCAATGTCGAGCGCGGCGAGGCCTACCAGGCGCTCGCACCGACCCTGTGGGATGTCACGTTCCGCACGGCCGTCGCGCAGGCCGAGCTCGAGGACCGCGAGCAGCCCGGCCACTACCACCGCGTGGCGTTCCAGCGCCCCGACGGCGGCACCGTCGAGATCGAGACGAGCCGTCCCGAGCTGCTCCCCGCCTGCGTCGCCCTCGTCGCCCACCCCGACGACGAGCGCTACCAGCCCCTCTTCGGCACCACCGTCACGACGCCGGTGTTCGGAGTGGAGGTGCCCGTCGTGGCCCACCACCTCGCGCAGAAGGACAAGGGTACCGGCATCGCGATGATCTGCACCTTCGGCGACGTCACCGACGTCGTCTGGTGGCGCGAGCTGCAGCTGCCGAACCGCGCGATCATCGGCTTCGACGGCCGCATCATCGCCGAGGCCCCCGAGGCGATCACGAGCGAGACCGGTCGCGAGGCGTACGCGCAGCTCGCCGGCAAGACCACCTTCTCGGCCAAGCAGGCCGTGGTGGAGCTCCTCCGCGCCTCGGGCGAGCTGCTCGCCGAGCCGAAGGCGATCACCCACCCCGTGAAGTTCTTCGAGAAGGGCGACCGCCCCCTCGAGATCGTCTCCACCAGGCAGTGGTACATCGTGAACGGCGCCCGCGACGAAGACCTCCGCGAGCGTCTGCTCGGCCGAGGTCGCGAGATCGACTGGCACCCGGACTTCATGCGCGTGCGCTACGAGAACTGGGTCGGCGGGCTCTCGGGCGACTGGCTCGTGTCACGGCAGCGCTTCTTCGGCGTCCCCATCCCGGTCTGGTACCCGCTCGACGCCGACGGCAACCCGCGCTTCGACGAGCCGATCGTCGCGAGCCGTGATCAGCTCCCGGTCGATCCGTCGTCGACGCCCGCGCCCGGGTTCGACGAGGCCCAGCGCGGCGCGCCCGACGGCTTCATCGGCGAGCACGACGTGATGGACACCTGGGCCACGTCCTCGCTCACCCCGCAGCTCGCGGGCGGCTGGGAACGCGACCCCGAGCTGTTCGAGCTCGTCTTCCCGTACTCGCTGCGCCCGCAGGGCCAGGACATCATCCGCACCTGGCTCTTCTCGACCGCACTCCGCGCCGAGCTCGAGCACGGCGTCGCCCCCTGGTCGAACGCTTCGATCTCGGGCTTCATCGTCGACCCCGACCGCAAGAAGATGTCGAAGTCGAAGGGCAACGTCGTCACCCCGGCCGGCCTTCTCGAGCAGCACGGCTCCGACGCGGTGCGCTACTGGGCCGCGTCCTCGCGCCTCGGCACCGACGCGGCCTTCGACCCGCAGAACCCGACGCAGGTGAAGATCGGCCGCCGCCTCGCGATCAAGGTGCTGAACGCCGCCAAGTTCATCCTCACCTTCGAGGGCGACGCGGACGCCCCGGTGACCGAGCCGGTCGACCGCAGCATGCTGGCCGCCCTCGAGACGGTCGTGCAGCAGGCGACGAAGGCCCTCGAGGGCTACGACCACGCCCGGGCGCTCGAGCTCAGCGAGACGTTCTTCTGGACGTTCTGCGACGACTACCTCGAGCTCGTCAAGGAGCGCGCCTACGGCGAGCAGAGCCCGGAGCAGGCCTCGGCCGTGGCCGCGCTGAAGACCGCGCTCTCGGTGCTGCTGCGCCTCTTCGCCCCGGTCATCCCCTTCGCCACCGAAGAAGCGTGGAGCTGGTCGAACGAGGGCTCGGTGCACACCGCGAGCTGGCCCGCCGCCGAAGAGCTCGCCGCCCGCGGCGAAGCCGGCATCGAACTGCTCGAACTCGCGAGCCTCGCGCTCACCGGCATCCGTCGCGCGAAGACGGACGCGAAGGCCTCGCAGAAGACCGCGGTGTCCCGCGCCGTGATCGCGGCACCGGCCGACGCCGTCACACTGCTGGAAGCCGCCGCGGGCGATCTTCGCGCCGTCGGCCGCATCGAGACGCTCGAGTTCACCTCGGCCGAGACGCTCGAGGTGCGCGACGTGGAGCTGGCGACGCCGGCCGAATGACCTGGAACCATGGGGGAAGCATGACCACGATCGACATCCGCCTGGCCGGAGAAGGCGACTTCTTCGGCTGGCTCCCGCTCTTCGAGGCGTACTGCCGCTTCTACGAGACCGAGCTCGACGACCGGAAGGCGCTGACCGTCTGGACCTGGCTCCAAGACGAGCAGCACCCGCTGCGCGCGGCGCTCGCGGTCGACGCCGAGGGCACTCCCGTGGGCCTCGCCCACTTCCGCGCCGTGCCCGACACGCTGAGCGCCACCACGGGTGCCTACCTCGACGACCTCTACGTCGCCGAGTCCGAGCGCGGCAGCGGGGCCGGGCGTGCGCTCATCGAGTTCGTGCACGCGCAGGCCGCGGAGTTCGGGCAGGGCGGCGTCAGCTGGATCACCGCGGCCGACAACGAGCCGGCGCAGGCGCTGTACGACAAGATCGCCCGGCGCACGAGCTGGGTCACCTACGAGATGGACGCCTGATGCAGCTCGGCACGCGCTGGCCGTTCGGCAGCACGCCGCCGGCCTCCGTCCCGGCCGAGACCCGGGCGCGGGTCGCCGCGCTCGAGGCGACCCGGTCCGACGGCGCCGGTCGCACCTGGACGCTCACCTGGCTCGAGGGGCGCGCGATCGCCGAGCTCGACGACGGGACCGTCATCGACGGTGACACGCTCCGCGACGCCGCCGCGTTCGGCTCGCCGGACGACGGGGACGACTGGTAGTCGCCCGCCCCGTCGTCCCGCTTGCGCTACTTCGTGGCGATGATCTCGCCGTGCGGCATCAGCAGCCAGCCGTCGGGGTCGGCGGCCCAGTCGCGCCAGGCCTGCGCGATGCGGGCGAGCTCGTCGGGGTTCGAGTGCCCGGACTCGATGGCGTGCGCGGCGAAGTTCGACTCCGTCGCCCGCACGGCCCATGACCCGCCCCACCACTCCCGGTCGAGCTCCGAGGCGAAGACCCACACGGCTCCGCTGCCGGTGAGGCCGGTGAAGCCCGCCTCGCGGGCCCACGCGGTGAGCCGGCGGCCGGCGTTCGGCTCACCGCCGTTCCAGCGGTGCACGGCGTCGTAGAGCTCCAGCCAGCGGTCGAGGCCGGCCGAGTCGGGGCTCCAGATCAGCCCGCCGTAGTCGACGTCGCGCGCGGCGAGCACCCCGCCGGGGCGGAGCACTCGACGGAACTCCCGCAGCGCGTCGACGGGCCGGCCGAGGTGCTGCAGCACCTGGTGCGCGTGCACCACATCGAAACTGTCGTCGGGGAAGTCGAGGGCGTACGCGTCACCGACGGCGAACGAGACGTTCGAGACGCCCTCGCTCGCGGCGAGCCCGGCCGCCTGCGCGACGACCTCGGCGGAGGCATCCACCCCGGTGACCCGGCCCGGTCCGACGCGGCGTGCGAGGTCGATCGAGATCGTGCCCGGTCCGCTGCCCACATCGAGCACCTCGAGGCCGGGGCGCAGGTGCGGCACGAGGTACGCGGCCGAGTTCTCCACCGTGCGCCAGGAGTGGATGCGCAGCACGCTCTCGTGGTGTCCGTGGGTGTATGCGTCGCGGGGCGTGGTCGTCATATCGGCAACATTACGCGCGCCCGACCCACTGTGACGCCGGACGACGGATGCCCCGACCGCTCGTGCGGCCGGGGCATCCGTGAGGCGTTCGTCAGATCGCGAAGCCGAGCGCGCGCATCATGTCGCGGCCGTCGTCGGTGATCCGCTCGGGACCCCACGGCGGCATCCACACCCAGTTGATGCGGAAGGCGTCGACGACGCCGTCGAGGGCCTGCGCCGTCTGCTCCTCGATCACGTCGGTGAGCGGGCAGCCGGCGCTCGTGAGCGTCATGTGGATCACGAGTGCGTCGTTCTCGTCGTCCCAGCCGAGGTCGTAGATGAGCCCGAGATCGACGATGTTGACCCCGAGCTCGGGGTCGACGACGTCCTTCAGCGCCTCTTCGACCTCGTCGTAGCGCTCCGGCGCGAGTGAGGTGACCATGGTCAGATCCTACGCCCGGGTCACTCCGCCGAGGCGGGCTCAGCGACCTGGTAGCGGTCGTAGCCCTCTTCCTCGAGACGGTCGGCCAGCTCGGGGCCGCCCTGCTCGGCGATCTTGCCGGCGACGAAGACGTGCACGAAGTCCGGCTTGATGTAGCGGAGGATGCGCGTGTAGTGCGTGATCAGGAGGATACCGAGCCCGGTGTTCTCCTTCGCGCGGTTGACGCCCTCGGAGACGATCTTCAGCGCATCGACGTCGAGGCCGGAGTCGGTCTCGTCGAGCACCGCGAACTTCGGCTTCAGGAGCTCGAGCTGCAGGATCTCGTTGCGCTTCTTCTCGCCGCCGGAGAAGCCCTCGTTGACGTTGCGCTCGGCGAAGGCCGAGTCCATCTTGAGGTTGCCCATCGCGGTGCGGACGTCCTTGACCCAGTGGCGCACGCTCGGCGCCTCGCCGTCGATCGCGGTCTTGGCGGTGCGGAGGAAGTTCGTGACGGTCACGCCGGGGATCTCCACCGGGTACTGCATGGCGAGGAAGAGGCCGGCGCGGGCCCGCTCGTCGACCGACATCTCGAGGACGTTCTCGCCGTCGAGCAGGATCTCGCCTTCGACCACCGTGTACTTCGGGTGGCCGGCGATGGTGTACGCGAGGGTGGACTTGCCGGAGCCGTTCGGGCCCATGATGGCGTGGATCTCGCCCTCGTTGATGACGAGGTCGACGCCGCGGAGGATCTCGCGGGTGCCCTGGTCGGTTTCGACGTTGACGTGCAGGTTCTTGATCTCGAGCACGGACATGATCTGGTTTCTGGTCTCTTTCGTCGTTCGGCGCGCAGCCGATGGATGCTTGGGCTGAGCTGGTCGCTCAGACGGTCACGGTGACCGCGGGGTCGATCAGGACGTCGCCGCCCGAGATCTCGACCTGGTAGACGGGGACCGGCTCGTAGGCCGGGAGGGTGAGCGGCTTGCCGGTGCGCAGCGAGAACTTCGAGCCGTGGGCCCAGCACTCGAGCGTGTCGTCCTCCACGAAGCCCTCGGCCAGCGAGATGTCGCCGTGGGTGCAGGTGTCGCCGATGGCGAACACGTCGCCCGCGGCGTCCTTCACCACGGCGATCGGCACGCCGTCAAGGACGAAGCGCGACGCCTGGTTCTCGACGAGCTCGTCGATTCCGCAGACTCGGACGGCGGCCATCTCAGGCGCCCTGCAGTTCGGCTTCGAGGGCGGCGGTGAGGCGCTCTTCGAGCTCCGCCACGCCGATCTGCTGCACGATCTCGTTCAGGAAGCCGCGCACGACGAGGCGGCGGGCCTCCTCTTCGGTGATGCCGCGGGCCATGAGGTAGAACAGCTGCTCGTCGTCGAAGCGACCGGTGGCCGAGGCGTGCCCGGCTCCCGCGATGTTGCCCGTCTCGATCTCGAGGTTCGGGATCGAGTCGGCGCGGGTGCCGTCGCTCAGCACGAGGTTGCGGTTCTGCTCGTAGCTGTCGGTGCCGACCGCCGCATTGCCGATGAGCACATCGCCGATCCAGACGCTGCGCGCGCCCTCGCCCTGAAGCGCGCCCTTGTAGGTGACGCGGCTGCGGGTGTTCGGAGCGTCGTGGTGCACGTACACCTGCTGCTCGAGGTGCTGGCCCGCGTCGGAGAAGTACAGGCCGAGGGCCTCGACGTCGCCGCCCTGCTCGGCGAGGTGGGTCGACGGGTTCACCCGGACGACCTTGCCGCCGAGCGAGACGACGATGTGCTTGAGCTTGGCGTCGCGGCCGATGCGCGCGAAGTGGCTCGCGAGGTGCACGGCGTCGTCGTCCCACTCCTGCACCGAGACGACCGTGAGGTTCGCGCCCTCGCCGACGATGACCTCGACGTTCTCGGAGAGCCGGGCGGAACCGGTGCCGGCGAGCACCACGAGGCCGCGGCTGTTGGGCGCCGCCTCGATCACGGTGTGGGCGCCGCGCGGGGTGCTGCCGAGGCCGGTGCGGGTGACGGTGGCGATCTTGTCGTCCTCGCCGGTGACGCGGATGAGGAGGGCCTCGCCGAAGCTCGTCCAGGCGTTGGCGGAGGCGCGCTCCTCGGGCGTGCCGGCGGTTCCGATGCGGGCATCGTCACGGGCGATCCACTCGACCGCGACGCCCTCGGCGCCCGCGGTCTCGAGCCCGAGGCGGGCGCCGTCGAGCTCACCCGAGGTGAGGTCGGCGAAGGCGGCGACCGGGGACAGCTTCCATTCGTGCTCGCGGCCCGTGACGGGGGCGAAGTCGGCGACGTCGACCGAGCGGAAGCGCTCGGAGCGGGTCTGCACGGGGACGACGGGGCCGTCCGAGTGCGCGACGAGGCCGTGCTGGCCGGCGGTGGGCATGGCGGTGCTCTGCGTTGCGACGGTCATTGCTTAGCCGACCGATCCTTCCATGCCCATCTCGATGAGCTTGTTGAGTTCCATCGCGTATTCCATCGGCAGCTCGCGCGCGATCGGCTCGATGAACCCGCGCACGATCATGGCCATGGCCTCGTCCTCCGGGATGCCGCGGGCCATGAGGTAGAACAGCTGTTCCTCGCTGACCTTCGACACCGTGGCCTCGTGCCCGAGCTGCACGTCGTCGACACGGATGTCGATCGCCGGGTAGGTGTCGCTGCGCGAGATGGTGTCGACGAGCAGCGCGTCGCAGCGCACGGTGTTCGCCGCGTGGTGCGCATTCGCGTCGACGCGGACCTCGCCGCGGTAGCCGGCGCGGCCCCCGCCGCGCGCGATCGACTTCGAGACGATCGACGACTGCGTGTACGGCGCCATGTGGATCATCTTGGCGCCCGCGTCCTGGTGCTGGCCGGGGCCGGCGAAGGCGACCGAGAGGGTCTCGCCCTTGGCGTGCTCGCCCATCAGGAAGATCGACGGGTACTTCATCGTCACCTTGGAGCCGATGTTGCCGTCGATCCACTCCATGGTGGCGCCCTCGTGGGCGACGGCGCGCTTGGTGACGAGGTTGTAGACGTTGTTCGACCAGTTCTGGATCGTCGTGTACCGAACGCGGGCGTTCTTCTTCACGATGATCTCGACGACGGCCGAGTGCAGCGAGTCGCTCTTGTAGATCGGCGCGGTGCAGCCCTCGATGTAGTGGACGTAGCTGCCCTCGTCGGCGATGATCAGCGTGCGCTCGAACTGGCCCATGTTCTCCGTGTTGATCCGGAAGTAGGCCTGCAGCGGGATCTCGACCTGGACGCCCTTCGGCACGTACACGAAGGAGCCGCCCGACCAGACGGCCGTGTTCAGCGCGGCGAACTTGTTGTCGCCGGCCGGGATGACCGTGCCGAAGTACTCCTCGAAGATCTCGGGGTGCTCCTTGAGCGCGGTGTCGGTGTCGAGGAAGATGACGCCCTGCTCCTCCAGGTCCTCACGGATCTGGTGGTAGACGACCTCGGACTCGTACTGCGCGGCGACGCCGGCGACGAGGCGCTGGCGCTCGGCCTCGGGGATGCCGAGGCGCTCGTAGGTGTTGCGGATGTCCTCGGGCAGGTCCTCCCAGCTCTGGGCCTGCTTCTCCGTGGACCGCACGAAGTACTTGATGTTCTCGAAGTCGATCTCCGAGAGGTCGGCGCCCCAGCTGGGCATCGGCTTGCGGTCGAAGAGCTGGAGAGCGCGGAGGCGGCGCTGGAGCATCCACTCCGGTTCTTCCTTCAGGCGCGAGATGTCGGCGACCACCTCCTGCGAGAGTCCGCGGCGGGCCGAAGCCCCGGCGGCATCCGAGTCGGCCCAGCCGAACTCGTACACGCCGAGCCCTTCGAGCTCTGGGCGGTCGATCAGTACGTCCGTCATGCTCTCCTCTTCTCCTTCCCTGCGACCGGCTATCAGACCGGCTCACCGTGCGCCGTGAATCGAGGTGTTCGCGACGACTGGTGATGTGCAGGTGGCTCCATTGCGAACCTAAGATGGCAGAGAGGCCGAGCGCGCGATTCACCGCGCGGGGCCCGCCATCTGATCAAGTCTATAGGGTCGCCCCGACACTGGCTCCGTTCCACGCGACCCGGATGAGGAACTCCGCGTGAACCGCCCGAGCACCGGCCTGCACGTCCCCACGAGTCTGCGCGTTTTCGCTTGGCTGTCGTTCATCTTCAACGTCGTGATCATCGCGACCGGCGGCGCGGTCCGGCTCACGGGCTCCGGGCTCGGCTGCAGCGACTGGCCGGTCTGCGTGCCGGGCTCGCTCGTGCCGACGCCCGAGCTGGGCATACACGGCATCATCGAGTTCGCGAATCGCACGATCAGCGGCCCGCTGCTCCTCGCGGCGATCGCCGTGATGGTGCTCAGCTGGCGCCGCCGCGCCGCCCGTCATGACCTGTTCGTGCTCTCGCTGGTCATCCTCGCGCTCGTCGTGCTGCAGGCGCTGGTCGGGGCCTTCGTGGTGTGGCAGGAGCTCGCGGCAGCGCTGGTCGGCTTCCACTACACGGTCTCGGTGGTCATCGTCTGCCTCACGGCCGCCTTCCTGGCCCGAATGGGCGAGCCCGCGGGCGCGCGCGAGATCGCGGTGCCGAAGGGCTTCGCGATCCTCACCCATGTCACGAGCCTCGTGCTCGCGATCACGGTGATCGTCGGGGTGTTCACCACGGGTTCCGGCCCGCACTCGGGCGACGACGACGTGGTGCGCACGGGCGTCGACGCGAGCCTGCTCGCCCACGTCCACGCCTGGCCCGGCTACGCGCTCGCCGCGCTCACGGTGGCCCTCACGGTCTGGGCCGGGCTGAAGCGCCTGCGCCCGCTTCCTTGGCTGCTGGTGCTGCTCGCGATCGTGCTCGTGCAGGTCGCCGTCGGCCTGTACCAGGCGCGCAACGGGCTTCCGCCCCTCGCAGTCGGCGTGCACATGGTGCTCGCCTCGCTCTCGGCCGCCGCCCTCACGGTCGTCGTGCTCCGGCTGAAGCGGCCCGTGGCGGTCGATGTCCGGGCCGAGGCATCCGCTCCCGCGACGGTCAGCGCCACCTGAGCCACCGCGCTGCGCCGCGCCGGCGTCGTCGTCTGCGGCGTGCGCGGGCGGGCGGGCGGGCGGGCGGGCGGATGAGAATCCCCTCCCGGGAGGGCGGGATCCGCGACGGAGACCTCCCCCGGCGCGATTCCCCTCCGCACCCGACGCGGCGCGGGGCCGGCGAAGGGCGCACTCCGGGCGGAGCGGCCGGGGCTAGAAGGGCAGCAGCGGGTCGATGCCGACGGCGAGGAACACCAAGGACAGGTAGACGATCGAGCCGTGGAAGACCCGCATCGGCGAGACCTGCTCGTGCCGGATCGCGAGGTTGTAGAGGCGATGGGTCTCGTAGATGAACCACGCGCCGGTCACGACGGCGACGGTCGAGTAGACGAGGCCCATGCCGGCGATCGGGATCAGCAGCAGCGAGCACGCCACCGTCGCCCAGGCGTAGAGGATGACCTGCAGGCCGACCTGCGCACGCCCGCGGACGACGGCGAGCATCGGCACGCCCGCGGCCGCGTAGTCGGCCTTGTACTTCATGGAGAGCGGCCAGTAGTGCGGCGGGGTCCACAGGAAGATGATCAGGAACAGGATGACCGGCGGCCAGCTCAGGTCCTCGGTGACCGCCGCCCAGCCGATCAGCACCGGCATGCAGCCGGCGATGCCGCCCCAGACGATGTTCTGGGCGGTGCGGCGCTTCAGGATGAGGCTGTAGAACACGACGTAGAGCAGGATGGCCGCGAGCGAGAGCAGTGCCGCGAGCCAGTTCGTGAAGACCCAGAGCCAGACGATGGATGCCGCGCCGAGTGCGTAGGCGAAGACGAGCGCCTCGCGGTCGCTGAGCTCGCCGGTGACGAGCGGCCGGCCCTGCGTGCGCTTCATCACCCGGTCGATGTCGCGGTCGATGTAGCAGTTGAAGGCGCCGGCGCTGCCGGCGCTCATGGCTCCACCGATGAGTGTCGCGATGAGCAGCCAGAGATCGGGCAGCCCCTGCTGCGCGAGGATCATGGTCGGCGCGGTGACGACGAGCAGGAGCTCGATCACCCGCGGCTTCGTCAGGGCCACGTAGGCGCCGAGCTTGCGACGGAAGGTCGACGGGGCCCGGGTCGCAGTGGTCTCGCCTGTTGCCTGCATCGCTCCTCTTTCGGTGACGCCGCGCTGATGATCGCGCGCGGGCACGCCTCCTTCGATTCTAGGCCATCGCCGCCGCAGCAGCGGCGCGCCCGGGCCGGGCCCGCGGCGCGGTGTCGAGGGCGCGGCGCGATCGTCACGATCGGCCACGGTGCACGCCCCCACTCCATATACTGAGGGAGAGCGCGCCCGATGGCGCGGCTCCGAGCTGCTGACGAGTCGTCGACGGCCGGGGCTGACGGTCTGGGCTCCACCGCGCCGCAGCGATTCCCTGGCGGGCCCGGGGGCCGGTCGGCTCCCCGCGACCCCGCCACGACCGGAAGGAACAGCAACCTCGTGGCAACTCTGCAATGGGACTCCCTCGACGATCGCGCGGTCGACACGGCTCGCGTGCTCGCGGCCGACGCCGTGGAGAAGGTCGGCAACGGACACCCGGGCACGGCGATGAGCCTCGCCCCAGCGGCGTACCTCCTCTTCCAGAAGGTGATGCACCGCGATCCCGCCGACCTCGACTGGCTCGGGCGCGACCGCTTCATCCTCTCCGCGGGCCACTCCTCGCTCACGCAGTACGTGCAGCTCTACCTCGAGGGCTCCGGCCTCGAGCTCGACGACCTGAAGGCGCTCCGCACCTGGGGTTCGAAGACCCCGGGGCACCCGGAGTACGGCCACACCGCCGGCGTCGAGATCACGACCGGGCCCCTCGGCCAGGGGCTCGCCTCGGCCGTCGGCTTCGCCTACGCCGCCCGCTACGAGCGCGGCCTGTTCGACCCCGAGGCGCCGGCCGGCGAGAGCCCCTTCGACCACTTCGTCTACGTGATCGCCGGCGACGGCGACCTGCAGGAGGGGGTGACGAGCGAGGCATCCTCCCTCGCCGGCCACCAGCAGCTCGGCAACCTCGTCGTGATCTACGACTCGAACCAGATCTCGATCGAGGACGACACGAACATCGCCTTCACCGAGGACGTCGCGAAGCGCTACGAGTCCTACGGCTGGCACGTGCAGACGGTCGACTGGAAGAAGACGGGCGAGTACGTCGAGGACGTCGCCGAGCTCTACGCCGCCATCGAGGCGGCGAAGGGCGAGCAGGCGAAGCCCTCGATCATCATCCTGAAGACGATCATCGGCTGGCCCTCCCCCGGCAAGCAGAACTCCGGCAAGATCCACGGCTCGGCGCTCGGCGCCGCCGAACTCGCCGCGACCAAGGAGGTGCTCGGCTTCGACCCGGAGCAGAGCTTCGTCGTCGCCGAGGACGTCATCGAGCGCACCCGTGGCGCCCGCGAGCGCGGCGCTGCGCTGCACCGCGAGTGGCAGGCCTCCTACGACGCGTGGGCGGCGGCCAACCCGGAGCGCAAGGCGCTGCTCGACCGGCTCGAGGCGGGCGAGCTGCCCGAGGGCCTCGAGCAGGTCCTGCCGGCGTTCGAGGCGGGCACCGAGGTGTCCACCCGTGCCGCGTCCGGCAAGGTCATCAACGCGCTGGCCGCCGAGCTCCCCGAGCTCTGGGGCGGTTCGGCCGACCTCGCCGAGTCGAACCTCACCACCATCAACGGCGGCGGCTCGTTCGTGCCGAGCGAGCACTCCACGCACGAGTGGGCGGGCAACCCCTACGGCCGCGTGCTGCACTTCGGCATCCGCGAGCACGCGATGGGCGCCATCCTGAACGGCATCGTGCTGCACGGGCCGACGCGCGCCTTCGGCGGCACCTTCCTGATCTTCAGCGACTACATGCGGCCCGCCGTGCGGCTCGCGGCCCTCATGCAGGTGCCGTCGATCTTCGTCTGGACGCACGACTCCGTCGCCCTCGGCGAGGACGGCCCGACGCACCAGCCCATCGAGCAGCTCGCGAGCCTCCGGGCCATCCCGGGCCTCGACGTCGTGCGCCCCGCCGACGCCAACGAGGTCGCGTACGCCTGGCTCGAGATCCTGAAGCGCCGCGGCGGCCCCGCGGGCATCGCCCTGACCCGCCAGAACATCCCGGTGTTCGAGCGCGGCGACGGCGAGGCGTCCGGCGATGTCTTCGCGAGCGCCGCGAACGTCTCGAAGGGGGCCTACGTGCTCGCCGAGGCCGCATCGGGCACGCCGGACGTCATCCTCATCGCCACGGGCTCCGAGGTGCAGCTGGCCGTCGCGGCCCGCGAACAGCTCGCCGCCGAGGGCATCGCCGCGCGCGTCGTGTCCGCCCCGAGCCTCGAGTGGTTCGAGGAGCAGGACGCCGCGTACCGCGAGCAGGTGCTTCCCGCCGCGGTGACCGCGCGCGTCTCGGTCGAGGCCGGGCTCTCGCTCAGCTGGCAGCGCTACCTCGGCGACCGCGGCCGCGCCGTGTCGATCGAGCACTTCGGCGCCTCTGCCGACTACAAGACCCTGTTCCGCGAGTTCGGCATCACGACGGACGCCGTCGTCGCCGCCGCAAAGGAATCGCTCGCCGTCTGAGCGGGCACGAAGGAGCAACGAACCCATGAGCACCACACCCACCGCCGCCCTCTCCCAGGCCGGCGTCAGCATCTGGCTCGACGATCTCTCGCGCGAACGCATCGAGACGGGTGACCTCGCCCGTCTGATCGAGGAGCGCGACGTCGTCGGCGTCACCACGAACCCGACGATCTTCGCCGGCGCCCTCTCGAAGGGCGAGCGCTACGCCGAGCAGGTCGCCTCGCTCGCCGCCTCGGGCGCCGACGTCGACCGCGCCGTGTTCGAGATCACGACCGACGACGTCCGGGCCGCGGCCGATGTGTTCCGCCCGGTCTACGACCGCTCCGGCGGCTTCGACGGCCGCGTGTCGATCGAGGTCGCCCCAGGGCTCGCCCACGACACGGCCGGCACCGTCGCCGAGGCGAAGACCCTCTGGGAGCGCGTCGACCGCCCGAACGCCATGATCAAGATCCCCGCGACCGTCGAGGGCCTCGACGCCATCCGCGAGACCATCGGTGCAGGGATCAGCGTCAACGTGACCCTGATCTTCAGCCTCGACCGCTACCGCGCGGTGATGGAGGCCTACCTCGCCGGTCTCGAGCAGGCGAAGGCCGCGGGTCACGACCTCAGCACGATCCACTCGGTCGCCTCCTTCTTCGTGTCGCGCGTCGACACCGAGATCGACCAGCGGCTCGTCGCCATCGGCACGGACGAGGCGCTCGCGCTGAAGAGCAAGGCCGGGGTTGCCAACGCACGCCTCGCCTACGAGCTCTACGAGGAGACCTTCGCGAGCGAACGGGCTGCGGCACTCCTCGATGCCGGCGCGAACCGCCAGCGCCCGCTGTGGGCCTCGACCGGCGTCAAGGACCCGGCCCTGCCCGACACGCTCTACGTGACCGAGCTCGTCGCGCAGGGCGTCGTGAACACGATGCCCGAGAAGACCCTCGAAGCGACCTTCGACCACGGTGTCGTCACGGGTGACACCGTCACCGGGGCGTACGCCGAGGCGGGTGCCGTGCTCGACGCGCTCGCGAAGGTCGGCGTCGACTACGACGAGGTCACCGCGCTCCTCGAGCGCGAGGGCGTCGAGAAGTTCATCGTGTCCTGGGCGGAGCTGCTCGAGTCCGTGGGCCAGGCGTTGGAGACGGCGCGATGAGCTTCCGGATCTCCGTCAGCGGCGCAGCGGCGGAAGCCGTGCGTCGCGTGGTCCCCCAGCTCGTCGCCGACCGGGTGGCGAGCGGCATCACGGCTCTGGACCCCGAACTCTGGGGCCCGGCCGCCGAGGAGGAGTCCGCGAAGCGACTCGGTTGGACCGAGGCCGTCGCGATCTCCCGCCCGCTCGTTCCCGAGATCCTCGCGCTGCGAGACGAGCTCCGCGCCGCCGGCGTCGACCACATCGTGCTGGCGGGCATGGGCGGCTCCTCGCTCGCCCCCGAGGTCATCACGCGTACCGCCGGGGTGCCGCTGACGGTGCTCGACTCGACCGAGCCCGGGCAGGTACGCTCGGCGCTCGCCGACCGCCTCGCCTCGAGCGCGCTCGTCGTCTCGTCCAAGTCGGGATCGACCGTCGAGACCGACAGCCAGCGCCGCGTGTACGAGCAGGCGTTCCGCGACGCGGGCATCGACCCCGTCGGCCGCATCGTGATCGTCACCGACCCGGGCTCACCCCTCGACGAGTCGGCGCGTGCCGCCGGCTACCGCGTCTTCAACGCCGACCCGAACGTCGGCGGCCGCTACTCCGCGCTCACGGCCTTCGGGCTGGTCCCCTCCGGCCTCGCCGGCGTGGACATCGCGGAGATCCTCGACGAGGCCGAGGCGATGGAGCTCCCCCTCGCGGTCGACACCGAGGAGAACCCCGGTCTCGTGCTCGGCGCCGCCATCGCCGCGACCCAGCCGCTCAGGGACAAGCTCGCGATCGTCGCCGACGGCACGCACATCGTCGGATTCGCCGACTGGGCCGAGCAGCTGATCGCCGAGTCGACCGGCAAGGAGGGCACCGGGCTGCTGCCCGTCGTCCTCGATCCCGGCGCCCCCGAGCTCACGGCCGGGCTGTCCGACCTGCAGCTCGTCCGCCTCGTCGACGACGCGGGAACTCAGCTCTTCCACGACGACCCGAGCGGCGAGATCCGCGTGAGCGGCACCCTCGGTGCACAGCTCCTCGTCTGGGAGTACGCGACGGCGGTCGCCGGGCGCCTGCTCGGCATCAACCCGTTCGACCAGCCCGACGTCGAATCGGCGAAGATCGCCGCCCGCGGCCTCCTCGACGCCCGCCCCGAGCCCGCCCCCGCGGCGTTCGTGGCCGAGGGCATCGAGGTGCGCGGCACGCCCGAGGTGATCGGCGCGTCGAGCGACCTGGCGTCGGCGATCGAAGTGCTGTTGGAAGAGCTTCCGGCCGACGGCTACCTCTCGGTGCAGGCGTACGTCGACCGGGTCGCCCATCCCGAGATCGCGCAGCTGCGCGAGCGGCTCGCCGCGCGCGCCGGGCGCCCCGTCACGTTCGGCTGGGGCCCGCGATTCCTGCACTCGACCGGGCAGTTCCACAAGGGCGGCCCCGCCGTCGGCGTGTTCCTCCAGATCACGCAGCGCCCCGCCGAGGACCTCGCGATCCCCGAGCGTCCGTTCACCTTCGGCGAGCTCATCGCGGCGCAGGCCTCCGGCGACGCGAGCGTGCTCGCCGAGCACGGCCGGCCGGTGCTGACGCTCACGCTCACCGACCCCGCGGCGAACCTCGCGTCCCTCGTCGCCGCGATCGACTGACGGCAGGAGCCACCGCAGTGCAACCGGCACTCATCGAGGCGGGCCACAACCCGCTGCGTTCTCCGAAGGACTACCGGCTGAATCGCATCGCCGGCCCTTCGAGCCTCATCATCTTCGGTGTGACGGGCGATCTGTCGCGCAAGAAGCTGATGCCCGCGGTGTACGACCTCGCGAACCGGGGGCTCCTGCCCCCCGGTTTCGCGCTGGTCGGCTTCGCTCGTCGCGACTGGGAGAACGAGGACTTCGCCCAGGTCGTCCACGATTCGGTGAAGCAGTACGCCCGCACGGAGTTCCGTGAGGACGTCTGGCAGCAGCTCGCCCGGGGCATCCGCTTCGTCACCGGCACCTTCGACGACGACGACGCCTTCGACCGGTTGCGCGAGACGGTCGAGTCCCTCGACCGCGAGCGCGGCACGATGGGCAATCACGCGTTCTACCTGTCGATTCCGCCGAAGTCCTTCCCGCTCGTCACCGAGCAGTTGAAGCGCTCGGGCCTGACGGAGCAGCGCGAGGGGCAGTGGCGCCGCGTCGTCATCGAGAAGCCGTTCGGCAGCGATCTGCAGACGGCCCGTGAGCTGAACGACGTCGTCGCCTCGGTCTTCCCGCCCGACTCGGTGTTCCGCATCGACCACTACCTGGGCAAGGAGACGGTGCAGAACATCCTGGCGCTGCGCTTCGCGAACCAGCTGTACGAGCCGATCTGGAACGCGAACTACGTCGACCACGTGCAGATCACCATGGCCGAGGACATCGGCGTCGGCGGGCGCGCGGGCTACTACGACGGGATCGGCGCCGCGCGCGACGTCATCCAGAACCACCTGCTGCAGCTGCTGGCCCTCACGGCGATGGAGGAGCCGATCTCCTTCGAGGCCGCCGACCTCCGCTCCGAGAAGGAGAAGATCCTCGCCGCCGTGCGGCTCCCCGAGGACCTGGCGACGGGCACCGCGCGCGGGCAGTACGCCGGGGGGTGGCAAGGCGGCGAGAAGGTCGTCGGCTTCCTCGACGAAGACGGGATGAACCCCGAGTCGACGACCGAGACGTACGCGGCGATGAAGCTCACGATCGGTACCCGGCGCTGGGCCGGCGTGCCGTTCTACCTGCGCGCCGGCAAGCGGCTCGGCCGCCGCGTGACCGAGATCGCGGTCGTCTTCAAGCGCGCACCGCAGCAGGTCTTCGCCGACAGCCAGACGTCGGAGCTCGGTCAGAACGCGCTCGTGATCCGCGTGCAGCCCGACGAGGGCGTCACGATCCGCTTCGGCTCGAAGGTGCCGGGCGCGGGCATGCAGGTGCGCGACGTCACGATGGACTTCGGCTACGGCCACGCCTTCACCGAGGCGAGCCCCGAGGCGTACGAGCGGCTCATCCTCGACGTGCTGCTCGGCGACCCGCCCCTCTTCCCCCGCCAGGAGGAGGTCGAGCTCTCCTGGAAGATCCTCGACCCGATCGAGGCCTTCTGGGCGACGCAGGGCCGGCCCGAGCAGTATCGCCCGGGCTCCTGGGGCCCGAGCTCGGCCGACGACCTCCTCGCCCGCGACGGACGCAGCTGGAGGCGCCCATGATCGTCGATCTGCCAGACACCACGACCAGCCAGGTCTCGAAGGCCCTCGTCAAGATCCGCGAAGAGGGCGGCGTCGTCGCCCTCGGCCGGGTGCTGACCCTCATCATCGCGACCCAGGCCGGGCGCGAGGAGGAGGCGATCGAGGCGGCGAACGACGCCTCCCGCGAGCACCCGATGCGCGTCATCGTGGTCGCGTCGGAGCCGGGCGCCGACGGCGCGGGCGTCGCGCCGCGGCTGGATGCCGAGATCCGCGTCGGCGGCGACGCCGGCGCGAGCGAGGTCATCGTGCTCCGTGCGTTCGGCGAGGTCGCGAGCGACGAGGAGAGCCTCGTGATGGCGCTGCTCCTCCCCGACGCGCCCGTCGTCACCTGGTGGCCGGGCACGGCGCCGGAGGTGCCGGCGCTGGCCCCGCTCGGGCGCATCGCGCACCGTCGGATCACGGATGCCTCGGCGCAGGCCGACCCGCAGGCGGCGCTCGCCGGACTGGAGCGGAGCTACCGCCCGGGGGACGCGGATTTCGCCTGGACCCGGCTCACCCTCTGGCGGGCGCAGCTCGCCGCGGTGCTCGATCAGCCGCCGTACGAGCCGGTCACGCGGGTGCACGTCTCGGGCGCGGTGGACTCCCCCTCGACGACACTGCTCGCCGCCTGGCTGAAGCTGCAGCTTCAGGCCGAGACGAGCTGCTCCCTCGCCGGCCCCGAGAGCGGGCTGCACGGCATCCACGGGGTCGAGCTCGAGCGCCCCAACGGCGACATCGAGCTCATCAGAGACGTCCCCGGTGTGGCGACCCTGCGCCAGCCCGGACAGCCCGTGCACGATCTCGCACTCCCCCGGCGGAGCCTGCGCGACTGCCTGGCCGACGAGCTGCGCCGGCTCGACCCGGACGAACTCTACGGCGAAGTGATCACCGTCGGCCTGCCGCTGCTCGCCGAGGGAACGGAAGGTGGACGAGGATGACCAACGACCGACGGGTGCTCGTGCACCCGGACAAGCCCGCGCTCGCGGCCGCGGTCGCGGCGCGCTTCATGACGAAACTGCTCGACATCCTCGACGAGCAGGCGGTCGCCCACATCGTGCTCACCGGCGGCTCCATGGGCGGCGCGGTGCTCGCGGCCGTGGCCTCATCACCGGCACGCACCAGCATCGACTGGACGCGCGTGCACTTCTGGTGGGGCGACGAGCGTTGGGTGCCGGAGCGCGATGCTGAGCGCAACGACACGCAATCCTTCGAGGCGCTGCTCGATGCGCTCGAGCTGCCGGACGGCAACGTCCACCCCTTCCCCGCTTCCGACGCGGGGCTGGACCTCGACGTCGCGGCCGAGGTGTACGCGGCCGAGCTGGCGGCGCACGGCGTCGACGGTCAGCCGTACCCGATCTTCGACATCACCTTCCTCGGCGTCGGCCCGGACGGGCACATCGCCTCGCTGTTCCCCCACCGATCCGGCATCCAGGTCACCGACCGCACCGTCATCGCGGTTCGCAACTCGCCGAAGCCTCCGCCGGAGCGGCTGAGCCTCACCCGCCCCGTGCTGAACTCGTCCCAGCGTGTGTGGTTCGTGCTCGCCGGGGCAGACAAGGCATCGGCGCTCGGACTCGCGCTCGCGGGAGCCAGCCGCGACGAGGTGCCGGTCGCCGGCATCAAGGGCCGCCGGCGCACGGTGTTCTTCGTCGATCGCGAAGCGGCGGCCGAGGTTCCCGAGCAGCTCATCGCACCGGAGTACTGAACCGGCGCGGCACATGAGGAACGGCGGGTGGATCCGAATGGATCCACCCGCCGTTCTCGTCGTCTGCGAGGTGCCGTGACTACTGCGGCGAGTTCGTGCCGCGACGCGCGCGAAGCTGCTGCAGCGCCTCCTCGAGCAGGGCGGCCGCCTCCTCCTCGGTGCGGCGCTCCTTCACGTACGCGAGGTGCGTCTTGTAGGGCTCCGACTTGGACAGCGACGGGGGGTTCGCCTTGTCACGGCCGGCGGGCAGGCCCGTCGAGGGGCTGTCGATGACCTCGGGGATCTCCTCGTCGGGGAGGTTCGCCGCGAAGTAGCGCACCGTCTCATTGCCCTGCGCGTCCCAATAACTGACGGCGACCCGGTCGGCGTGGAAGCCGCGGTCCTGCTCGCCCATGGGGCCGGCACCGACGCGCGAGCCGCGGATTGCGCTGTTGCCAGAGACCATCAGATGCCCGCTTCGAACTTGGTGATGAGACCGAGCACCACGATGCAGGTCACCCAGACGAGGCCGAGGATGATCGTGATCCGGTTGAGGTTGCGCTCCGCGACGCCGGAGGCGCCGAGGTTGGAGGTCACGCCGCCGCCGAACATGTCGGAGAGACCGCCACCGCGACCCTTGTGCAGCAGGATGAGCAGGGTCAGCAGCAGGCTCGTGAGGCCGAGCAGGACCTGCAGGACGACCTGGAGAATCTCCACGGTGAAACCTTTCCGGGCACGACGGACTGGTCGGTGCCGACAATCGAGTATAGCCGGGCGGCGGCCCGGGAGCGCGTCGGCGCTCCGGGCCGGCCCGATCAGGCGCCGACGTGCTTCTTGAACCGCACGATCGCCGAGAACTCGTCGATGTCGAGGCTCGCGCCGCCGACGAGGGCGCCGTCGACGTTGGGCTCGCGCAGGAACGCCGCGATGTTCGCCGCCTTCACCGAGCCGCCGTAGAGGATGCGAGTGGCCTGGGCCACGTCCTCACCGGCGACCTCTGCCAGGACCCCGCGGAGCGCCGCGGCGACCTGCTCGGCCTGCGCGGGCGTCGCGGCCTGGCCGGAGCCGATGGCCCAGACCGGCTCGTACGCGACGACGAGGCCCTTCGAGGCATCCACGCCCTCGAGCGCGCGACGGAGCTGGGCGACCGGCACGGCGCTCGCGCCGTGGGCCTCCAGGTCTTCGGCGGTCTCACCGACGCAGAGCACCGGCACGAGGCCGTGGCGGTGCGCGGCGATCACCTTGGCGTTCACGTCCTCATCGGTCTCGGCGTGCAGGGTGCGCCGCTCCGAATGCCCGATGATCACGTAACCGCAGTCGAGCTGCTTCAGGAACGCCCCCGAGATCTCGCCGGTGTACGCGCCCGAATCGTGCGTCGACAGATCCTGCGCGCCGTAGCCGATCGGGAGGGAGTCGGCCGCGACGAGCGTCTGCACCGAGCGGAGGTCGGTGAACGGGGGGAACACCGCCACCTCGGCATCCGCGTAGTCGTGCTTCGCGTCGGCGAGGTTCCACGCGAGCTTCTGGACGAACGCGATCGCCTGCAGGTGATCGAGGTTCATCTTCCAGTTGCCCGCGATGAACGGGGTGCGCTTCACTGCCATCCGAGGACCTCCAGTCCGGGGAGTTGCTTGCCTTCCAGGAACTCGAGGCTGGCGCCCCCGCCCGTGGAGATGTGACCGAACTGCGCGTCTGCGAAGCCCAGCTGTCGGACCGCGGCGGCCGAGTCACCGCCGCCGACGACGCTCAGGCCGTCGACCTCGGTGAGCGCCTCGGCCACGGCACGGGTGCCGGCCGCGAACGGCGCGAGCTCGAACACGCCCATCGGGCCGTTCCAGAACACCGTCTTCGAGCCACGGATGCGGGCGGCGAAATCGGCGGCCGTCTCCGGCCCGATGTCGAGCCCCAGTCCGCTGGCACCGAACGGCGTGTCCTCGATCGCCTCGGCCGGGGTGACGACGTGCTCGGCGTCGGCCGAGAACGAGGACGCCACGACGACGTCGCTCGGCAGCACCAGCTCGACGCCGCGCTCGGCCGCCTCGGCGAGGTAGCCGCGCACGGTGTCGAGCTGGTCGGCCTCGAGCAGGCTCGAGGCGACCTTGTGCCCTTGTGCGGCCAGGAACGTGAACAGCATGCCGCCGCCGACCAGCAGCGTGTCGACCCGCGGCAGCAGATGCGCGATGACCCCGAGCTTGTCGGACACCTTCGAGCCGCCGAGCACGACCGTGTACGGACGCTCGGGGTTCTCGGTGAGGCGGTCGAGCACCTCGAGCTCGGCGGCGATGAGCAGCCCCGCGGCACTCGGTCGCAGCTGCTCGAGCTCGTACACGCTCGCCTGCTTGCGATGCACCACGCCGAAGCCGTCGGAGACGACCACGTCGGCGAAGGCCGCGAGCTGCTCGGCGAAGGCCCGCCGCTCGGCGTCGTCCTTGGCGGTCTCCCCCGCGTTGAAGCGGAGGTTCTCGAGCACGAGCACCTCTCCGTCACCGAGGGCCGCCGCCTTCGCCGAGGCGTCCTCGCCGACCGTGTCGGCTGCGAAGCCGACCGGCGCGTCGAGGAGCTCGCCGAGGCGGGCGGCCACGGGCCGCAGGCTGTACTTCGCCTCCGGCTCGCCCTTCGGCCGGCCGAGGTGGGAGATCACGATGACGCGGGCACCCTGCGCGAGCAGGGCGTTCAGCGTCGGCAGCGAGGCCCGCACGCGGCCGTCGTCCGTGATGGTCTCGCCGTCCAGGGGGACGTTGAGATCGCATCGGACGACGACGCGCTTGCCGGCGAGCTCACCGAGGGAATCGATGGTTCGCAGAGTCACTGTGCTCCGTTTCGGTCGCCGGCGGTCGGCCGGATCAGAGACGCTCGCCGACGTACTCGGCGAGGTCGACGAGGCGGTTGGAGTAGCCCCACTCGTTGTCGTACCAGCTGGAGAGCTTCACCTGGTCGCCGATCACGCGCACGAGTCCGGCATCGAAGATCGACGAGTGGGGGTCGGAGACGATGTCGCTCGAGACGATCTCGTCCTCGGTGTACTTCAGGATGCCCTTCATGGGGCCCTCGGCCGCAGCCTTGTACGCGGCCTTCACCTCGTCGACCGTGACCGGGCGGGAGGAGGTGACCGTGAGGTCCGTGATCGAGCCGGTCGGCACCGGGACGCGGAGCGCGAAGCCGTCGAGCTTGCCGACGAGCTCGGGCAGCACGAGACCGATGGCCTTCGCCGCACCGGTCGACGTCGGCACGATGTTGATCGCGGCGGCGCGAGCACGGCGCAGGTCCTTGTGCGGGCCGTCCTGCAGGTTCTGGTCGGCGGTGTACGCGTGCACCGTGGTCATGAGGCCGCGCTCGATGCCGAAGGCGTCGTTGAAGACCTTCGCGAGGGGGGCGAGGCAGTTCGTGGTGCAGGACGCGTTCGAGATGATGTGCTGCGTCTCGGGGTCGTAGTCCTGCTCGTTGACGCCCATGACGAAGGTGGCGTCCTCGTCGGTCGCGGGCGCCGAGATCAGCACCTTCTTCGCCCCGGCCTGGAGGTGCTTGCGCGCGTCGGCGGCCTTGGTGAAGAATCCGGTCGACTCGATGACGATGTCGACGCCGAGCTCGCCCCAGGGCAGGTTCGCGGGGTCGCGCTCCGCGAACGCCTTGATCTTGGTGCCGTCGACGATGAGGTTCTCGTCGTCGTACTCGACGGTGGCGTCGAGGCGCCCGGTGATCGAGTCGTACTTCAGCAGGTGGGCGAGGGTCTTGTTGTCGGTGAGGTCGTTGACCGCGACGATCTCGAGGTCTGCGCCCTGGGCGAGCGCTGCGCGGAAGAAGTTTCGGCCGATGCGGCCGAATCCATTGATGCCGATCTTGACGGACACGGGAAGGTCTCCTGATTGGACTGGGCGCGAACGCGCCGTTTGGGAAGGATGAGGCACGGACGGCGGTGTCCCCGGACCAGGTCCGGGGACACCCATCCGCTACGACAGTAGCAGCAGGCCCGCGGTCTTCTCCGTGGCCGCCTGCCAGCGCTTCTGCACGTTCGACCAGTCCACGATCGTCCAGAACGCCTTGACGTAGTCGGCGCGCACGTTCTGGTAGTCGAGGTAGTACGCGTGCTCCCAGACGTCGAGCATGAGCAGCGGCACGATGCCCACCGGGAAGTTCGCCTGCTGGTCGAAGAACTGGACGATGATCAGGCGCTGCCCGATCGAGTCCCAGGCCAGCACGGCCCAGCCGGAGCCCTGCACGCCGAGCGCGGTCGCCGTGAAGTGCGCCTGGAAGCCGTCGAAGGAGCCGAAGTGATCGTCGATCGCGGCGGCCAGCTCACCGGTCGGCTTGTCGCCGCCCTCGGGCGAGAGGTTCGTCCAGAAGACCGAGTGGTTCACGTGACCGCCGAGGTTGAACGCCAGGTCCTTCTCGAGCTTGTTCACGTTGGCGAGGTTGCCCGTCTCGCGCGCCTCGGCGAGCTGCGCGAGCGCGGTGTTCGCGCCGGTCACGTAGGCCTGGTGGTGCTTCGAGTGGTGCAGCTCCATGATGCGACCGCTGATCGCCGGCTCGAGCGCCGCGTAGTCGTACGGAAGATCGGGGAGGGTGTAGTCAGCCATTGCTTCTCCTTGTCAGATGCCGGGTCGTCCGGGCCTCTGCCTGGTCCAACCGCGGCCTTTCCGAGTCTATGCCCGAAGCCCCGGCCGGGCCCGGGCCTTGACGTCACACCTCGTCGAGGTCAGCCGGCAGGCTCGCCTCAGTGCCGGGGACGCCGAGATCGGCCGCCCGCTTGTCGGCCATCGCCAGAAGCCGACGGATGCGCCCGGCGACCGCGTCCTTCGTCATCGGCGGGTCGGCATGGTGGCCGAGCTCGTCGAGACTGGCGTCGCGATGCGCGAGGCGCAGCTCGCCGGCGTACTTCAGGTGGTCGGGGATGTCGTCGCCGAGCAGTTCCATCGCCCGCTCGACCCGGGCGCAGGCGGCGACAGCGGCCTGCGCCGAGCGACGCAGGTTCGCGTCGTCGAAGTTGACGAGCCGATTCGCCGTGGCCCGCACTTCACGCCGCTGGCGGAGCTCTTCCCAGTTGCGGACCGTGCCGGTCGCGCCCATCACCTGCAGCATGGCGCTGATCGCTTCGCCGTCGCGGACCACGACCCGGTGCACTCCGCGCACCTCGCGGGCCTTCGCCGAGATGCCGAGTCGGCCCGCGGCGCCCACCAGCGCCATCGCGGTCTCGTTGCCGGGGCAGGTGATCTCGAGGGCGGCGGAGCGACCGGGATCGGTCAAGCTGCCGCTCGCGAGGAACGCGCCTCGCCAGACGGCCGCGACCTCGTCGCGGGAGCCCGTCGTGAGCCGGTTCGGCAGGCCCCGCACCGGGCGGCGCCGGGCGTCGAGCAACCCGGTCTGCCGGGCGAGAGTCTCACCCTCGAGCACGCGGACGAGGTACTGGTTGCCGCGGCGCACGCCGCCGGCGGCCGACACCGAGACATCGGGGCGCACCCCGTAGAGCTCCGCGAGGTCACGGGTGACGCGCCGGACGAGGGTCGGCGAGTCGAGCTCGGCCTCGATCGCGATGCGACCCGAGATGATGTGCAGCCCGCCGGCGAACCGCAGCACGGTGGCGAGCTCGGCGGCCCTGACGCCCGTCTTCGCGACTTCGACACGAGCCAGCTCTTCCTTCACATCAGCTGTCAATGCCACGTGGTTCCCAATCTTCCGTTGTTGCCGCCGCTTGCCCGAGGATCATTCTCGCCCGAGGTCGCGGTCTTTGATACTGACGGCGACCCCTGGCAATTGCCCGAGCCGCCTGGCGATCTCCCGCACGATCGCGACCGAGCGGTGCTTGCCGCCGGTGCACCCGATCGCGACCGTCGCATGCCGCTTGTTCTCGCGCTGGTAGCCGGCCATGACGGGCGCGAGCGCCGCCGCGTACGCCTCGATGAACTCCATCGCCCCGGGTTGCCCGAGTACGTAGCCCGAGACCCGCGCGTCCTCCCCCGTGAGCGCCCGCAGCTCCGGCTCCCAGAACGGGTTCGGGAGGAAGCGGGCGTCGGCGACGTGGTCGGCATCGGTGGGGATGCCGTACTTGAATCCGAAGCTGAGCACCGTGACCCGCAGGCCGGCCCGATCCGCCTCCGCGAAGGTGTCGGTGACGAGGGTCGCGAGCTGGTGGATGTTGAGGTCGGAGGTGTCGACGACGAAATCGCTGGACTCGCGGATCGCGGCGACCCTCGCCCGCTCCGCGCCGATGCCGTCGAGGAGCGTGCCGTCGCCCTGCAGCGGGTGCGGACGCCGGACCGCCTCGAAGCGGCGCACGAGCGCGGCGTCGGTCGCGTCGAGGAACATCACCCTGACGTTCACCCCGGTGCGGAGCGCCTGGATGATCTCCTGCAGCTCCGAGAAGAAGTCCCGACCACGGATGTCGACGACCGCGGCGATGCGGGGCAGCGAGTTACCGGCCCGTTCGACGAGCTCGACGAGGGGGCGCAGCATCTGCGGCGGGAGGTTGTCGACGACGTACCAGCCGAGGTCTTCGAGGGCGTTCGCGGCGGTGGATCTTCCGGCTCCGCTCATCCCGGTGACGATGAGCATCTCCTGGTGCTCCGTCTCGTCTGCCATCAGCCGGCCGCCCCCTTCGTTTCTGAAGCTCCAGCCTACCGGGGCGCTGGGGCGCGCACGGTCTGCAGATGCCCGTGAACGGTCTCGGCGAGGACCGGACCGATGCCCTTCACTTCGGCGATCTCGCTCGGGGTGGCCTCCTTCAGACGCGTCACCGAGCCGAAGTGCCGCAGCAGCTCTTTGACCCGCGCGGGGCCGAGCCCCGGGATCTCGGCGAGCACCGTGCCGATGTCGCGCTTGCGCCGCTGACGCTGATGCGTGATGGCGAAGCGGTGCGCCTCGTCGCGGACGCGCTGGAAGAGGAAGAGCGCGTCGCTGTTGCGCGGCAGGATGACGGGGAAGTCGGAGTCCGGGGTCCAGATCTCCTCCAGGCGCTTCGCGATGCCGCAGAGGTAGATGCCCTGCACCCCCGACTCCCGGAGCGCCCGCTCTGCGGCGGCGACCTGGGGCTGCCCGCCGTCGACGACGAGCAGGTTCGGCGGATAGGCGAACTTCTTCCGGCGCGCCGGCTCGACTACGGGGTCGGTGTCCGTCGGATCCGCACCCGTCGGAGCGGCGTCCGTCGGGTCGGCGTCCGGCGCGGCTGCGGCCGACTCGCCCGAGGCATCCGTCGTCGACTCGCCCGCGTCCCGCAGGTAGGCCAGCCGCCGGGTCAGCACCTGGAAGATCGAGTCCGTGTCGTCGGTGGAGTTCGGAATCGTGAACCGTCGGTACTCGTCCTTGCGGGGCAGCCCGTCTTCGAACACCACCATCGAGGCGACGATGTTCGTGCCGGACAGGTGCGAGACGTCGTAGCACTCGATGCGGAGCGGGGCATCCGCCATGCCGAGCGCCTCCTGGATGTCTTCCAGGGCCCGTGACCGCGTCGTGAAGTCGGCGCTGCGACGCGTCTTGTAGAGCATGAGGTTCTGCTTGGCGTTCTGCTCGGCGGTCGCGAGCAGGGCGGCTTTGTCGCCGCGCTGCGCGGCCCGGAGTCGCACCCTGCGGCCGGCGTGCTCCCCCAGCCACGACTCGACCGCCTCCGCGTCGTCGGGCAGCACCGGCACCACGACCTCGCCGGGCGGGCGGAGATCGTCGGCGTAGGCGTTCTGCAGCACCACGTCGACGAGCTCGCCGAGAGGGACGTCGAGCTCCTTGTCGACGGTCCAGGAGCGGACGCCGCGCACCCGGCCGCCGCGGACGGCGAACATCTGCACGGCGGCCTGCAGCTCGTCGTGGTCGATGCCGAACACGTCGAGATCGACCTTCTCGCCGAGCACCATCGCGCTCTTCTCGAAGAACTCGCGCGCGGCCTGCAACTGGTCGCGGCGCCGCGCCGCCGTCTCGTAGTCCTGCGCCGCGGCCGCCTCGCGCATCTCGCGCTCGAGATCGCCGAGGATCGCGGTGTCCTGGTTCTGCATGAACGCGACGAAGCGGTCGACGTTCTGACGGTGCTCCTCGATCGTCACCTTGCCGGAGCACGGTCCGAAGCAGCGGCCGATCTGCCCGGCGAAGCACGGCTTGCCGCTCGCCATCGCCCGGCGATAGTCGCTGTCTTTGCAGGTGCGGATCGGGAACAGCTTCGTCAGGATCTCGAGCGTCTCGCTCACGGCCCAGACTTTGGGGTACGGGCCGAAGTACCGAGCGCCCGGGATGCCGCGCTTGCGCGACACCATCGCGCGCGGCGCCTCGTCTCCGAGGGTGACCACGAGGTACGGGTAGGACTTGTCGTCCTTGAAGCGCACGTTGAACGGCGGCTTCCACTCGTTGATCCAGGTGATCTCGAGCTGCAGGGCCTCGACGTCGCTGCGGACGACCGTCCACTCCACGGACGCGGCGGTGGTCACCATTCGCCGGGTGCGCTCGTGCAGCGTGTGCAGCGGTGCGAAGTAGTTCGAGAGCCGTGCCCGCAGATTCTTCGCCTTGCCCACGTACAGCACCCGGCGCTCGGCGTCGCGGAAGCGGTACACGCCCGGCGAGGTCGGGATCTCCCCGGCCTTCGGCCGGTACGGGACGGTGCCGGCCATCGCTAGCCGGCGGCCCGCTCGGCGGTGGCCTGGGTGTGCGCGTCGAAGATCTCGCGGAGGAAGAAACCGGTGTGGCTCTCTTCGACGCCGGCCACCTCTTCGGGAGTGCCCGTGGCGACGATCTGCCCGCCGCCCGAGCCGCCCTCGGGACCCAGGTCGATGATCCAGTCGGCCGACTTGATGACGTCCAGCGAGTGCTCGATCACGATCACCGAGTTGCCCTTGTCGACGAGCTTGCCGAGCACTTTCAGCAGCTTGCGCACGTCTTCGAAGTGCAGGCCGGTGGTCGGCTCGTCGAGCACGTAGACGCTGCGGCCGTTCGAGCGGCGCTGCAGCTCGGTCGCGAGCTTCACGCGCTGCGCCTCGCCGCCCGAGAGGGTGGTCGCGCTCTGCCCGAGCTGGACGTAGCCGAGCCCGACGTCGACGAGCGTCTTCAGATAGCGGTGGATCGCCGAGATCGGCTCGAAGAACTCGGCCGCCTCGCTGATCGGCATCTCGAGCACCTCGGCGATGTTCTTGCCCTTGTAGTGCACCTGCAGGGTCTCGCGGTTGTAGCGCTTACCCCCGCAGACCTCGCACGCGACGTAGACGTCGGGCAGGAAGTTCATCTCGATCTTGATCGTGCCGTCGCCGGAGCAGGCCTCGCAGCGGCCGCCCTTGACGTTGAAGCTGAACCGGCCCGGCAGATACCCGCGGGCCTTCGCCTCGGCCGTCTCGGAGAAGAGCGTGCGGATGCGGTCGAACACCCCCGTATAGGTCGCCGGGTTGGACCGCGGCGTGCGCCCGATGGGCGCCTGGTCGACGTGGACGACCTTGTCGAGGTGCTCGAGGCCGCTCACCCGACGGTGCTTGCCCGGTACCTTGCGCGCCCCGTTCAGACGGTTCGCGAGCACCCGGTAGAGGATGTCGTTCACGAGCGAGGACTTGCCGGAGCCGCTCACGCCGGTCACTGCGGTGAAGGTGCCGAGCGGGAAGCGCACATCGACGTTGCGCAAGTTGTTCGCGGCGGCGCCCTCGACGGTGATCATGCGCTCGGGGTCGATCGCACGCCGCGACTCGGGGATCGCGATCTCCTTCCGGCCGGAGAGGTAGTCGCCGGTGAGCGAGTCGGTGTTCTTCAGCAGCTCGGCGTAGCTGCCGGAGTGCACGACGGTGCCGCCGTTCACGCCGGCGCCGGGACCGATGTCGACGATCCAATCGGCCGTGCGGATGGTGTCTTCGTCGTGCTCGACGACGATGAGCGTGTTGCCGAGGTCGCGGAGCGCGATCAGCGTGTCGATGAGGCGTCGGTTGTCGCGCTGGTGCAGGCCGATGCTCGGTTCGTCGAGCACGTAGAGCACCCCCGTCAGGCCGGAGCCGATCTGCGTCGCCAGCCGGATGCGCTGCGCCTCGCCGCCGGAGAGCGTGCCGGCTGCGCGGGCCAGGTCGAGGTAGCTCAGCCCGACCCGGATGAGGAAGTCGAGGCGGAGCTTGATCTCCCGCAATACCTGCGCCGCGATCGTCTGCTCGCGATCGGTGAGCTCGAGCTTGTCCATGAACGCGCGGGCGTCGGTGAGGCTCAGGCGGCACACCTCGGCGATGCTGCGCTCGTGGATGTGCACGGCGAGCACCTCGGGCTTCAGGCGGTTGCCGTCGCACACGGGACACGGCACCTCGCGGAGGTACTCCGCCCAGCGGGCCCGCTGCACGTCGGTCTCGGCCTGCACGTACTGCCGCTCGATGTACGGCACGACGCCTTCGAAGCCCGAGGTGTAGCTCATCTCGCGGCCGTAGCGGTTGCGCCAGCGCACCTTCACCTCGAAGTTGTCGCCGCGCAGCACCGCCGCACGAGCCTCGGGGGCCAGCTCTTCCCACGGGGTGTCGAGGGAGAAGTCGAGATCGCGGGCGAGGCCGGAGAGCAGTTTCTCGTAGTAGTTGTACAGGCTCTTGCCCTGCGAGGTCCACGGCAGGATGACGCCCTCGGCGATGGACAGTGCCGGATCGCCGAGCAGCAGCTCCTCGTCGACCGACATGCACGTGCCGAGGCCGGAGCACTCGGGACACGCGCCGAACGGCGCGTTGAACGAGAAGGTGCGCGGCTCGATCTCGGTGAGTTGGATCGGGTGCTGGTTGGGGCAGGAGAGCTTCTCGGAGAAGGTCTGCCAGGCCTCCGGCCCGTCTTCGTCGACGTAGTTGATCTGCACGAGCCCGTCGGTGAGGCGCAGCGCCGTCTCGAGCGAGTCGGTGAGGCGCCCCAGGATGTCGGGCGAGGAGACGAGGCGGTCGACCACGACGGAGATGTCGTGCTTGATCTGCTTCTTCAGCTTCGGCGGCTCGTCGAGGCGGATGACCTCGCCGTCGACGACCGCACGGGAGAACCCCTGAGCGGCGAGCTCGCGGAACAGGTCGACGAACTCGCCCTTCTTCTTCGACACGACGGGGCTGAGCACCTGGAAGCGCGTGCCGTCGGCGAGCTCCAAGAGCTGGTCGGCGATCTGCTGCACGGTCTGGCGTTGGATGCGCTCACCGCAGACCGGACAATGCGGCACGCCGATGCGCGCCCACAGCAGTCGCATGTAGTCGTAGATCTCGGTGATCGTGCCGACCGTCGACCGCGGATTGCGGTTGGTCGACTTCTGATCGATGGAGACCGCGGGGCTCAACCCCTCGATGAAGTCGACGTCGGGGCGGTCGACCTGCCCGAGGAACTGGCGGGCGTACGCCGACAGCGATTCCACGTAGCGGCGCTGCCCCTCGGCGAAGATCGTGTCGAACGCGAGCGAGGACTTGCCCGAGCCGGAGAGCCCGGTGAAGACGACCATGGCGTCGCGCGGGATCTCGACATCGACGTCGTGGAGGTTGTGCACGCGGGCACCACGAACGCTCAGACGGGAGTGGGCATCGAGACGTGAAACTGGCACCCTACGAGTCTAGGGACGACCACCGACACTCCTCCCCCGGAGGCTCCGCTGTGGGCGAACACACGTTCGAATTCCGTGTGCTCCGGTCGATCGTCAGCCCAGGTGGCCGGCCTTCTCCATCTGCCGCAGTTCGCGCTTCAGCTCGGACACCTCGTCGCGCAACCGAGCCGCGAGCTCGAACTTCAGCTCGCCGGCCGCTTCGAGCATCTGCCCGTTCAGATCGCGGATCAAACTCTCGAGATCGTTCGCGCCCTCGGCCGCGATGCCCTCGCGGCGCAGATTCGGCACGGGTGAGGTCTTCTTCGCGTCACGGCCCGCCAGCAGCGCCGCGGTGTCAGCCTCTTCACGGGCCAGGACCTGCGTGATGTCGGCGATGCGCTTGCGAAGCGGCTGGGGGTCGATGCCGTTCACCCGGTTGTACTCGACCTGCTTCTCGCGGCGACGGTTGGTCTCTTCGATGGCCTTCGTCATCGAGTCGGTCATCACATCGGCGTACATGTGGACCTGGCCCGAGACGTTTCGCGCCGCACGGCCGATGGTCTGGATGAGCGAGGTCGAGGAGCGCAGGAAGCCCTCCTTGTCGGCGTCGAGAATCGCGACGAGTGAGACCTCGGGGAGGTCGAGCCCCTCCCGGAGCAGGTTGATGCCGACGAGCACGTCGTAGACGCCGGCACGCAGCTCGGTGAGCAGCTCGACGCGTCGCAGCGTGTCGACGTCTGAGTGCAGGTACCGGACCCGGACGCCCGCCTCGGTGAGGAAGTCGGTGAGCTCCTCCGCCATCTTCTTCGTGAGCGTCGTGACGAGCACCCGCTCGTCACGTTCGGCGCGCATCCGGATCTCTTCGAGCAGGTCGTCGATCTGCCCCTTCGAGGGCTTCACGACGATCTCGGGATCGATGAGGCCCGTCGGGCGGATGATCTGCTCGACCACCCCGTCGGCGATGCCGAGCTCGTACCGGCCCGGCGTCGCCGAGAGGTAGACGGACTGCCCGATGCGGTGCTTGAACTCGTCCCACTTCAGCGGGCGGTTGTCGAGCGCGCTCGGCAGCCGGAAGCCGTGCTCGACGAGGGTGCGCTTGCGCGAGGAGTCGCCCTCGTACATGGCGCCGATCTGCGGGACCGTGACGTGCGACTCGTCGATGACGACCAGGAAGTCGTCGGGGAAGTAGTCGAGCAGGCAGTGCGGCGGCTCGCCCGCCGAGCGCCCGTCGATGTGCCGCGAGTAGTTCTCGATGCCGGAGCAGAAGCCGATCTGCTCCATCATCTCGAGGTCGAAGGTGGTGCGCATGCGCAGCCGCTGCGCCTCGAGCAACTTGCCCTCACGCTCGAGCTCCCCCAGCCGCTCGTCGAGCTCGTCGCGGATCGTGCCGATGGCCCGCTGCATGACGTCGGTCGAGGCCACGTAGTGCGAGCCGGGGAAGACCGGCACCGCGTCGAGCTTCTGGATGACCTGCCCCGTCAGCGGGTGCAGGCTGTAGAGCGCCTCGATCTCGTCGCCGAACATCTCGATGCGGATGGCGTGCTCTTCGTAGACCGGGATGATCTCGATGGTGTCGCCGCGCACGCGGAAGTTGCCGCGGGAGAAGTCGATGTCGTTGCGCTGGTACTGCATGGAGACGAACTTGCGGATGAGCCAGTCGCGATCGACCCGCTGGCCGACCTGCAGCGGCATCATCGCGTTCAGGTACTCCTCGGGCGTGCCGAGGCCGTAGATGCACGAGACGGTAGAGACCACGACCACGTCGCGCCGCGAGAGCAGCGAGTTCGTCGTGGAGTGGCGGAGTCGTTCGACCTCGGCGTTGATCGACGAGTCCTTCTCGATGAAGGTGTCGGTCTGCGGAACGTAAGCTTCGGGCTGGTAGTAGTCGTAGTACGAGACGAAGTACTCGACCGCGTTGTGCGGCATGAGCTCGCGGAACTCGTTGGCGAGCTGCGCCGCCAGGGTCTTGTTGTGGGCGAGGACGAGGGTCGGGCGCTGGACCTGCTCGATCAGCCACGCCGTGGTCGCCGACTTGCCGGTGCCGGTCGCGCCGAGCAGCACGACATCGGTCTCACCGGCGTTGATGCGGGCCGCGAGCTCGGCGATCGCCTGCGGCTGGTCGCCGCTCGGCTGATACTCGCTGACGACCTCGAACGGACGCACGGAGCGGGTGGATTCCATGCGGTCAAGTCTAGGTTCGGCCACCGACACGACGGCCGGATCGAGGCATCCCTTCGCGCAGGGCGAACCGGTTCAGCGGGCCGCGAGCTCCGCAGTGACCCTGGACCACAGCGCGTCGGCCTGGCTCATGGTGTGTCCGAGCGACCCATCGGTGTCGATGACGACGTCGGCGACCTTCAAGCGCGCGTCCCGGTCGATCTGCGCGTCCACGCGCGCCTCGGCCTGGAGCGGATCGAGCCCCCGCTGCTCGACGAGTCGCTTCACCTGCGTGCGCTTCGGCGCGTCGGTCACGACCACGAGGTCGAAGGGGTGGTCGACGTTCGCCTCGACGAGGAGCGGCACGTCGTACACCACGACGGCGTCCGGGTTCTCCGCCTCCGCCTTCGCGATCAGGCGGCCGGAGAGCTCGCGCACCGCCGGGTGCACGATCGCGTTGAGCTTCGCCCTCGCCGCGTCGTCGCCGAACACGATGCCGCCGAGGCGTTCGCGGTCGAGTGACCCATCAGCGCGGAGCACCCCCTCGCCGAAGGTCTCGGCGATCGCCGCGAGCGCCGGTGTCCCGGGCTCGACGACCTTGCGCGCGAGCTGGTCGGCGTCGAGATGCACGGCGCCGTGCTCGTAGAGACGCCGGGCGACGGTGGACTTGCCGGACGCGATGCCGCCGGTGAGGCCGATCAGGTACACAGCCTCACTCTAGCCGTGCGAGACTCGTGGCGGCGGAAGGAGCCCGCATGCTCGAGGTGCTGACGGCGACCGGCCTGGCCCTCGCGGCCGGCCTGAACGCGTGGATCCCCCTCGTGCTCCTCGGTGCGCTCGACCGCTTCACCGGGCTCGTCGAGCTCCCGCCCGCGTGGGCCTGGCTTGCGAACGAGTGGGTGCTCCTCGTTCTCGTGGTGCTCCTCGTCGTCGAGTTCCTCGCCGACAAGGTGCCGGGACTCGACACGGTGAACGACGTGGTGCAGACCGTGGTCCGTCCGACGGCGGGCGGCATCGCATTCGGGTCGGGCCTCGGCGCGACGACGGTCGCCGTGACCGATCCCGAGACCTTCTTCGCCACGCAGCAGTGGGTGCCGATCGCGGTCGGGGTCGTGCTCGCACTCCTCGTGCACCTGCTGAAGGCGGGAGCGCGACCGATCCTGAACGCGGCGACCGCTGGGGTCGCCGCACCCGTCGCCAGCACCGCGGAGGACGCCGGCAGCATCCTCATCGTCGTCGCGGCGATCCTGGCGCCGGTCCTCGTGCTGCTGGCCGTCGCAGCCGCCGTCACCGCCGGGATCTGGCTGATCCGGCGACGTCGACGACGAGGTCGAGCCGCCGGCGCTCAGCCGGACGGCTCCTGACCGCTGGAACGGCGGAAGGCCGGCCCCGCGGGGGCCGGCCTTCCGGTGATCGCAGGAGCGATCAGTTGTTGCTCGAGAGCTTCTCGCGGAGCGCCGCGAGCGACGCGTCGTCGGCGAGGGTGCCCGCGCCGGCCGTGTCGCTCGAGTAGGACGCGCCACCGGCCGAGAACGAGTCGTCGGCAGCCTGGGCGACGAGCGAAGCAGCAACCTGCTTCTTGTGCGCCTCCCAGCGAGCCTGGGCCGCAGCGTAGTCCTGCTCCCACTTCTCGCGCTGAGCCTCGAAGCCTTCCTTCCACTCGTTCGTCTCGGGGTCGAAGCCCTCCGGGAACTTGTAGTTGCCCTGCTCGTCGTACTCGGTGAGCATGCCGTAGAGCGCCGGGTCGAACTCGGTGCCCTCGGGGTCGACGCCCTCGTTCGCCTGCTTCAGCGAGAGCGAGATGCGGCGACGCTCGAGGTCGATGTCGATGACCTTGACGAAGACCTCTTCGCCGACCGAGACGACCTGCTCGGCCAGCTCGACGTGCTTGCCCGACAGCTCCGAGATGTGCACGAGGCCCTCGATGCCGTCGGCGACGCGAACGAACGCACCGAACGGAACCAGCTTCGTGACCTTGCCCGGCGCGACCTGACCGATCGCGTGCGTGCGGGCGAAGACCTGCCAGGGGTCCTCCTGCGTCGCCTTGAGCGAGAGCGAGACGCGCTCGCGGTCGAGCTCGACGGAGAGCACCTCGACGGTGACCTCCTGGCCGACCTCGACGACCTCGCTGGCGTGCTCGATGTGCTTCCACGAGAGCTCGGAGACGTGCACGAGGCCGTCCACGCCACCCAGGTCGACGAACGCACCGAAGTTGACGATCGAGGAGATGACACCCTTGCGGATCTGGCCCGGGTGCAGGTTGGCGAGGAAGGTCGAGCGCGACTCCGACTGGGTCTGCTCGAGGAGCGCACGGCGCGACAGGACCACGTTGTTGCGGTTCTTGTCGAGCTCGAGGATCTTCGCCTCGAGCTCCTGGCCGAGGTACGGCGTGAGGTCGCGCACACGGCGGAGCTCGATGAGCGACGCCGGGAGGAAGCCGCGGAGGCCGATGTCGACGATCAGGCCGCCCTTGACGACCTCGATGACCGAACCGGTCACCACGCCGTCGGACTCCTTGATCTTCTCCACGTCGCCCCAGGCGCGCTCGTACTGCGCACGCTTCTTGGACAGGATCAGACGGCCTTCCTTGTCCTCCTTCTGGAGAACGAGGGCCTCGACCGTGTCGCCGACCTCGACGACCTCGCTGGGGTCGACGTCGTGCTTGATGGAAAGCTCACGCGAGGGGATGACTCCCTCGGTCTTGTACCCGACGTCGAGGAGGACCTCGTCGCGGTCGATCTTGACGACAGTGCCCTCGATGAGGTCGCCGTCGTTGAAGAACTTAAGCGTCTTCTCGACCGCGGCGAGGAAATCGTCAGCAGATCCGATGTCGTTGATCGCGACCTGCTTGGGCGCCTTGGTCGTTGCGGTTGTCATGAAGTAAATGCTCCGAATGGACAATATCGGGCCCGTCGCGAAGGTAGAGCGTGTGTGTGTTCCGCGATGGGCATGCGGACAGGAATGTCACACGAGTGACATCCCATCCTAACGGATTTCGGAGGGCCGCGGCAATGCGGCCTCGACGCTCCCCCGCGACGCGCTGCGCGACCGTCCGCGAACGATGGCCCGGAGCGCCGGTTCGAGCGAGGGGTACGCGAATCGGAAGCCCGCCTGCTCGAGCCGTTCGGGGAGCACCCGCCGGCTCTTCAGCACCAGCTCGGTCTCCGTGCCGATCGCCGCGGCGCCGAGCTCCAGCATCCAGCGCGGCTGCGGCAGCCCGACGGGGACGCCGACGATACGACGGAGCACCGCCATCAGCTCCCGGTTCTCGACCGGGGCCGGCGAGCTCAGGTTGACGGCGCCGTCGAGCTGCGGCCGGTTCTCGAGGAATGCGACCGCCCGCACGACATCGTCCAGATGGATCCAGCTGAACCACTGGCGGCCATGCGTCGGCCGGAACCGGTGCGCGGTGCCCGCACGACGCCTCGCCGCTGATGCCGGCCACCGGCCGTCGAGCTGGGGGCCACCCAAACCGAGACGCGTCAGCCGAACGAGCGGGGCGAGCGCGCCGCCCCGGCCGAGGACGATCGCAGTCCGCAACGCGACGCGTCGAGTCCCGGGCAGCTCACCCGCGAAGAGCTCCCGCTCCCACGCCTCGGCGACCTCGACCGAGAAGCCCTCCCCGTGCACCCCGTCCGACTCCGTCATCGCCCGGTCGTCGGCGTGGCGGTAGATCGTCGCGGTCGACGAGTTCGCCCAGAGCGCAGGTGGCCGCTCGGCGCGGCCGATCGCCGTGCGGAGCGCTGCGGTCGTCGTCACGCGGGAGCGCAGGATCTCCGCGCGATTCAACGGCGTGTACCGACAGTCGACGCTCTTCCCGGAGAGCCCGACGACGAGGTCGGCGCCGTCGACCGCGCGGACGAGCGCATCCGCCTCGTGCCATCCGAGATCGGCTCCGGACCTGCCGACGGTGACCACCTCGCGGCCGGCGCGGCGCGCGCGGTCGGTCAGCGCCCGACCCAAGAACCCGGACGCCCCTCCGACGACGACCCGGCCGCGCTGACTCGGAACGGACGTCACGCGAGCAGGGCGGAGCGCAGCGTGTCGAGGCCGACACCGCCGAGCGCGAGCGCCCGGCTGTGGAAGCGGCGGATGTCGAAGTCGGCGCCTTCCCGTCGGCGCAACTCGTCGCGGAGCTGCTCCCAGATGCGCTGCCCGACCTTGTACGACGGCGCCTGCCCGGGCCAGCCGAGATACCGGTTCACCTCGAACGTGACGAAGCCGTCGTTCATGGCGACGTTCCGCCCCATGAACTCGAACGCGTAGTCCCCCGTCCAGACGCCCTCCCCGTCGGGGCGCTGCTTGCCGAGGTGCACGCCGATGTCGAGCACCACCCGCGCCGCGCGCATCCGCTGACCGTCGAGCATGCCGAGGCGGTCGGCCGGGTCGTCGAGGTAGCCGAGTTCCTCCATGAGTCGCTCGGCGTAGAGGGCCCAGCCCTCAGCATGACCGGAGGTGCCGGCGAGCTGCCGGCGCCAGAGGTTCAGGGTGCCGCGGTTCACCACCGCTTGGCCGATCTGCAGGTGGTGGCCGGGAACGCCCTCGTGGTAGACGGTCGTGAGTTCGCGCCAGGTGTCGAACTCCGTCACGCCCTCGGGCACCGACCACCACATCCGGCCGGGCCGCGAGAAGTCGTCGGTCGGTCCGGTGTAGTAGATGCCGCCTTCCTGCGTCGGGGCGATCATGCACTCGAGGGTGCGGATCTCCTCCGGGATGTCGAACTGCGTCGCGCCGAGCTCGGCCACCGCGCGGTCGCTCGTCTCCTGCATCCACCGCTGCAAGGCGTCCGTGCCGATGAGCTTGCGGGCGGGGTCAGCCTCGAGGGCGGCGATCGCTTCGCGCACGCCGCCACCGGGCACGATCTCGCGGGCGATGGACTCCTGCTCGGCGATCATGCGCCCGAGCTCCTCGATGCCCCACTCGTAGGTCTCGTCGAGGTCGACGACCGCGCCGAGGAACTGCCGCGACTGGAGGGCGTAGATTTCGCGTCCCACGCCGTCGGTGCGCCCGGCTGCGGGTGCGAGCTCACCCTCGAGAAACTCGGCGAGGCCGCGGTACGCTTCAGCCGCGGCGCTGGCCGCGCGCTCGAGGTCCTGCTGCAACGAGCCGGGCAGCGCCTCGCCGTCGGCGTTCGCCGAGCCCGCGAACTCGGCGAAGAAGCCGTCGCTCGCCGCCGTGCGGCGCGCCTGGGCCGCGACCTCCCTGACCTGGCGCGCAGCCGGGACCACCCCGCGCCGGATGCCCTCGCGGAGCGTCTCGGCATAGCCGGACACCGCGTCGGGAACGGCCGCCAGACGGGTGGCGATCCGCGACCAGTCGTCCGCCGAGCCGGTCGGCATGAGATCGAAGACCTCGCGGATCTCCTGCGCCGGGCTCGCGATGACGTTCAGGTCGCGGAGGTGCAGCTCGGCGGCGTCGCGCTCGAGCGAGAGCTCCAGCTCGCTGCCGAGGTCGTCGCGGGTGACCCGATCCACCTCATCGGCGACCGGGGCCGCTCTGAGCGCGGACAGCGTCGCGCGCGTCGCCTCGGTCGCCCGCTCGTGACCGGCCGGCGAATAGTCCGGCAGGCGGTCGTCGGCCTCCCTGCGGCCGATGTAGGTGCCGACGGTCGGGTCGAGGTCGACCAGGGTGTCGACCCAGGCCTCCGCCAGGCGATCGATCTCGGTCTGCGCGCGTTCTGCCATGCGCCGAGCCTAGCCGCCGCGCGCCGAGCCGGACCGGCAACGACACTCGGGGCTTCGACCTCCCGGCCGGCGGGGCAGCCGCGACCCGGGCTAATGCGCGGCGTCGTCCCAGTTCGCGCCGCGGCCCACCTGGACGTCGAGCGGCACGAGCAGCTCGGCCGCGTTCGCCATCCGTGCGCGCACGATGCCCTCGAGCTCCTCGCTCTCACCGGATGCGACCTCGAAGATCAGTTCGTCGTGCACCTGCAGGAGCATGCGCGACGCGAGCCCGCGCTCACGGGCGTCGCGCTCGATCCCCGTCATCGCGACCTTGATGATGTCGGCCGCCGATCCCTGAATCGGCGAGTTCAACGCCGCGCGCTCCGCGTTCTCGCGCAGCACCCGGTTCGGGCTGTTCAGATCGGGGAACGGGCGGCGACGCCCGAAGATCGTCTCGGTGTAGCCGTCGATCTTCGCCTGCTCGACGACGCCGCGGAGGTAGTCGCGCACGGCACCGAAGCGCTCGAAGTAGTCCTTCATGAGCTGGGTGGCCTCGGAGCGGTCGATGCGCAGCTGCTTCGACAGGCCGAAGGCGCTGAGGCCGTAGGCGAGCCCGTACGACATCGCCTTCACCTTGGTGCGCATCAGCGGAGTCACGTCGGACGGGTCGACCGAGAAGATGCGCGCGCCGACGAAGCGGTGCAGGTCTTCACCCGCGTTGAACGCCTCGATGAGGCCGGCGTCGCCGGAGAGGTGCGCCATGATGCGCATCTCGATCTGCGAGTAGTCGGCGGTCAGCAGCTCGGTGTACTCGGCGCCGTGTCGGAACGCGACACGGATGCGCCGGCCGTCTTCCGTGCGGATCGGGATGTTTTGCAGGTTGGGGTCGTTCGACGACATGCGACCGGTAGCCGCGCCGATCTGCCCGTACGTCGTGTGGATGCGCGCGTCGGCGGCGATGGACTTGTCGAGCGACTCGACGATCTGCCGGAGCTTCGTGGCGTCGCGGTGCTCGAGCAGCAGACCGAGGAACGGATGCGGGTTCGACTCCTGAAGATCGGCGAGCGCACCGGCGTCGGTCGTGTAGCCCGTCTTCGTTGCTCGGGTCTTCGGCATGCCCAGCTGATCGAAGAGCACCTCCTGGAGCTGCTTCGGCGAACCGAGGTTCACCTCGCGGCCGATCTCGGCGTAGGCTGCGGCGGCGAGCCCGGCGGCCCGCTCCCCCAGCTCGGCCGACAGGGCGGCGAGCGCCTCGTGGTCGACCGCGACACCGCGGAGCTCCATGGCCGCGAGCACCGGAACCAGGGGCATCTCGATCTCGCCGAGCACGCGGCGGGGGCCCTCGTCGAGCGCGCCGAGCACGAGCGGGGCGAGGCGGAGCGAGTACCAGGCGAACTCCGGGGCCCCGGAGTCGCTGCCCTCTTCGGGGACGAGCTGCGAGGGGTCACCCACGGGCACGGTCTCGCCGAGGTATCGATCGACGAGTTCGACCAGGTTCTTCTCGGTCAGGTTCGGACGGACGAGCCAGGCGGCGAGCAGCGGGTCGAGCACGAGCCCGTCGACCGTGAGCCCGCCGCGGAGGAGCGCCTTCAGCTGCGCCTTCGCGTCGGTCATGATCTTCGGCGCATCGCTCGCGAGCCAGGCCTCGAACGCACCGAACTCCGGGCGCCCGGCCTGCCACGGGATCTCGATCGACGACTCGGCGGTGGCGATGCCGATGGTCGCGACCTCGCCGCCCGCGGTCTCGACATGGAGGCCCAGGCCGGCCGGCGCGGCCTGCCGCGCCTGCTCGAGCCACGCGGCCAGCGCGTCGCCGACGGGCCGTGCCGGCACGGGCGCCGCAGCCGCCGGTTCGCGCTCGACGGCCGGTGCGGCAGGGCGGGCGCCACCGTTCGTCTCGCCTCGGGCGATCTTCATCACGCGATCGAGCAGGGTCTTGAACTCGAGACGGCCGAACAGCTCGTGCACGGCGTCTTCGTCGATCGGGCGCGCTTCGAGCTCGTCGAGCTCGAGTTCGAGTTCGACATCGGTCACGAGCCGGTTCAGCTTGCGGTTCCGGATCGCATTCTCACGCTCGCGCCGAAGGTTGTCGCCGACGACGCCCTTGATCTCGTCGATGTGGTCGAGGATGCCCTGCAGGTCGCCGTAGAGCTTCAGCCACTTGACCGCGGTCTTCTCGCCGACCTTCGTGATGCCGGGCAGGTTGTCGCTCGTCTCGCCGACGAGCGCGGCGATCTCGGGGTACTGGTGGGGCGGCACGCCGTAGCGCTCGACGACCGCCTCGGGGTCGTAGCGCTTCAGCTGCGAGACGCCCTGGGTGTTCGGGTAGAGCAGCGTGACGTCGTCGTTCACCAGCTGGATGGTGTCGCGGTCGCCGGAGACGAGCAGCACGCGGTACCCCTCGGCCTGCCCGCGCGCGGCGAGCGTCGCGAGGATGTCGTCGGCCTCGAAGTCGTCCTTCTCGAGCGTCGTGATGCTGAGGGCCTTCAGCGCCTCCTGAAGGATCGGCACCTGCCCCTTGAACTCGATCGGCGTCTCGCCGCGGTTGCCCTTGTACTCCTCGTACTCGCGGGTGCGGAACGAGACCCGCGACTTGTCGAAGGCGACGGCCAGGTGCGTGGGCTTCTCGTTCTGCAGCAGCAGGAGCAGCATCGAGAGGAAGCCGTGGATGGCGTTCGTGTGCTGCCCGTCGCGGGTTTGGAAGCTGTCGACCGGCAGGGCGTAGAAGGCTCGGAAGGCCAGCGAGTGGCCGTCGACGACGAGGAGGGTGGGCTTTGCTGCGTCCGTCACTCGGACAGCCTACAAGCGGCCACCGACACCGGATGCCCGCCGGCCGGGGCGGGAAGGCCGCAGGACATGAGACGGCGGATGCCCCGCCGGCATGTGGCCGGCGGGGCATCCTGAGTCGGAGGGAACGCGCGGCCGTCGGCCGGGCGTTCCGGCGTCACTTCTTGGCGGAGAGCTGCTCGATGATCGCCTGCGAGACGTCGCGCATGGTGAGCCGGCGGTCCATCGACGCCTTCTGGATCCAGCGGAACGCCTCGGGCTCGGTGAGGCCCATCTTCTCGTTCAGCAGGCCCTTCGCGCGGTCGACGAGCTTGCGGGTCTCGAACCGCTCGACGAGGTCGCCGACCTCGGCCTCGAGCGCGATGATCTGCGCGTGGCGGGCGAGGGCGATCTCGATCGCGGGCAGCAGGTCGTTCGGGGTGAACGGCTTCACGACGTAGGCGAGGGCACCAGCCTCGCTGGCGCGCTCGACGAGCTCCTTCTGGCTGAACGCGGTGAGCAGCACGACCGGGGCGATGTGCCCCTTCGAGAGGCGCTCGGCGGCCGAGATGCCGTCCAGCTGCGGCATCTTCACGTCCATGATGACCAGGTCGGGCCGCAGCTCCGTGGCGAGCTGCACGGCGGTCTCGCCGTCACCCGCCTCGCCGACGACCTCGTAGCCGTTGTCCCGCAGGATCTCGACGATGTCGAGGCGGATGAGCGACTCGTCTTCGGCCACCACCACGCGACGCGGTGCGGGCTGGGTTGATTCGGTGTCAGTCACGCCAGAAAGCCTACGGTATTCTGAGCGAGGCCTCTGGCCGGTGTGGCGGAATGGCAGACGCGGAGCACTCAAAATGCTTTGCCCGAAAGGGCGTGTGGGTTCGACCCCCACCACCGGCACCGACTTCGATCCGTGGCTCACCCGGGCGCGTCGTGGAGCCGCCCGCGCTCCGGGCACGCCCGCTCCGGCCGCCGCGGCGACGTGCCGGTTGCGCTCCCCGACCAGGCGCACGAGGTGCCGCCGGAGCACCGGCTCGACGAATCGCCCGAACGGGCAGTAGGCCACCCGGAACTCACCCGGCACGCGCAGCGGCGGCCCGATCCGAGGGATCGGGCCGCCGCAGGGTTGTCGGGGCTTAGAGGACCTCGCCGACCTTGTGCACGCGCACGTCGTTCGTGGTGCCGGGGATGCCGGGAGGGGAACCGGAGACGATGACGACCGTCTCGCCCTCCTCGGCCCGACCCGACTTCGCGAGCGCCTCGTCGACCTGCTCGACCATCTGGTCGGTGTGGGTGACGCGCTCGACGACGAAGGTGTCGACGCCCCAGTAGAGCGCCATGCGACGGCGGATGGCCTGATCCGGCGTGAACGCGAGGATCGGGATGTCGCTGCGCAGGCGCGCCATGCGGCGGGCGGAATCGCCCGACTCGGTGAAGACGCACAGGTACTTCGCGTCGACGAAGTCGGCCACCTCGACCGCGGCCGCCGTGATGGCGCCGGACTGGGTGCGCGGCTTCGTGCCGAGCGGCGGCACTCGCTCGAGGCCGTGCTTCTCGGTCGACTCGACGATGCGCGCCATGGTCTGCACCGTGATCACGGGGTACTCGCCCACGCTCGTCTCGCCCGAGAGCATGACCGCGTCGGCGCCGTCGAGCACGGCGTTCGCGACGTCGCTCGTCTCCGCGCGCGTCGGCACGGGGCTGTGGATCATCGACTCGAGCATCTGCGTCGCGACGATCACCGGCTTCGCGAGTCGGCGCGCGATCTCGACCGCCCGCTTCTGCACGATCGGCACGGCCTCGAGCGGGAGCTCGACGCCGAGGTCGCCGCGGGCGACCATGATGGCGTCGAACGCCTCGATGATGCCCTCGAGGTGATCGACCGCCTGCGGCTTCTCGATCTTCGCGATGACGGGCACGCGACGGCCGACCTCGTCCATGATCTCGTGCACGCGGACGATGTCCTCGGCGTTGCGCACGAAGGAGAGCGCGATGAGATCGGCGCCGAGCTCGAGGCCCCAGCGCAGGTCGGCCTCGTCCTTCTCAGACAGCGCGGGCACGTTCACGGCCACGCCGGGCAGGTTGATGCCCTTGTTGTTCGAGACCGGGCCGGCGACGATCACCTTGGTGGTCACGACCACGCCGTCGGTCTCGACGACCTGCACCCGGACCTTGCCATCGTCGATGAGCAGGAAGTCGCCGGGCGCGACGTCCTGCGGCAAGCCCTTGAACGTCGTGCCGACGAGTTCCTTCGTGCCCACGACGTCGTCCGTGGTGATCTTGAAGATGTCGCCTTCGGCCAGCTCGTAGGGTCCGCCCTCGAACTTGCCGAGGCGGATCTTCGGGCCCTGGAGGTCGACCAGCACCGCAACGGCGCGACCGGAGTCGTTCGCCGCCTTGCGGACGTTCTGGTAGACGGCCTCGTGCACGTCGTACGTGCCGTGGCTCAGGTTCATGCGGGCGACGTCGACGCCCGCATCGATGATCGCTCGGATCTGTTCATAGCTCGATGTCGCCGGCCCGAGGGTGGCGACGATCTTCGCTCGTCTCATATTCGTATGTGCTCCCAGGTGTTCCGCGCGAACGCGGTGCGGTGCCGGCGGCTCGCGCCGCCGACGCTCAGACGGAGAAGGCGCGAGCCGTCGCAGGGATCGGGCTCGGCAATCTCGTGTCTCCTTCAAGGTACCGGTCGACGGCCGCCGCCGCCGCCCGGCCTTCGGCGATCGCCCACACGATGAGCGACTGCCCGCGACCCGCGTCGCCGGCGATGAAGACGCCGGGCTGTTCGGTCGCGTACTGCGCGTCGCGGGCGAGCGCGCCGCGGTCGGTCACGCCGAGTTCGAGCTGCGGCTGGATGGTCTCGGTCTCCGGGCCGGTGAAGCCGAGCGCGAGCAGCACGAGGTCGGCCGGGATCTCCCGCTCGGTGCCCGACTTCGGCACTCGGCGCCCGTCGACGAACTCGGTCTCGGCCACGCGCACCGCGCGGAGCTCGCCCGCGTCGTTCGCGAGGAACTCCACGGTCGACACGAGGTACTCGCGCGTGCCGCCCTCCTCGTGCGCGCTCTGCATCTCGAAGAGCGTCGGATGCATCGGCCAGGGCTGGCCCGCGCTGCGCGCCTCGCCCGGCTGACGGCCGATCGCGAGGTTCGTGACGCTCAGCGCCCCCTGTCGGTGGGCGGTGCCGATGCAGTCCGCGCCCGTGTCGCCGCCGCCGAGGACGACGACGTGCTTGCCCTCCGCGCTGATCTGGTCGAAGACGGGGTCGCCGGCTGCCGCACGGTTGCCCTGCACGAGGTACTCCATCGCGAAGTGCACGCCGGGTAGATCGCGCCCCGGGACCGGCAAGTCTCGCGGCACCATGGCGCCGGTCGCGACGACGACCGCGTCGTAGCGCGAACGCAGCTCGTCCCAGCCGATGTCGGTGCCGATGTCGACCCCGGCGCGGAAGCGCGTGCCCTCCGCCGTCATCTGCGCGAGGCGCTGGTCGAGGTGGCGCTTCTCCATCTTGAAGTCCGGGATGCCGTAGCGCAGCAATCCGCCGATGCGGTCGTCGCGCTCGAAGACCGCGACGGTGTGACCCGCCCGGGTGAGCTGCTGCGCGGCGGCGAGACCGGCCGGACCCGAACCGACCACCGCGACGGTCTTGCCGGTCAGCCGGCCCGGCGGCTGCGGCTGCACCCAGCCGCTGCCGAAGGCCTGGTCGATGATCGAGACCTCGACCTGCTTGATCGTGACGGCCGGCTGGTTGATGCCGAGTACGCACGCCGACTCGCACGGAGCCGGGCAGAGCCGTCCCGTGAACTCGGGGAAGTTGTTCGTCGCGTGCAGCCGCTCGATCGCCGCGCGGCCCTCGCCACGCCACATGAGGTCGTTCCACTCGGGAATCAGGTTGCCGAGCGGGCACCCCTGGTGGCAGAACGGCACACCGCAATCCATGCAGCGACCGGCCTGGCGACGCAGCTGGGCGGAGTCGCCCGGCTCGTAGACCTCTTTCCAGTCCATGATCCGCACCGGGACGGGGCGCCGCTTGGGCAGCTCCCGCTCGGTGACCTTCAGAAAGCCCTTCGGGTCAGCCACCCGTCACCTCCATACCGTTCGTGTTGCCGTTCGGATTCGTGTTCGTGCGCGTCTCAGCCACCCGTGACCTCCAGGATGCGGGACCAGACCACGTCGCCGTCGGGGTCGAGCCCCTCGTCGACGGCGCTCTGCCGCGTCTGCAGCACGGCCGCATAATCGCGCGGCAGCACCTTGGTGAAGCGGTCGAAGGCCGCCTCGCCCTGTTCGAGGAGGGATGCCGCCACGGCGGAACCCGTCTCGGCGAGGTGCTGCTCGAGCAGGTCGCGCACGATCTCGCGGTCGGCGGAGCCGAGTTCCAGGAGCTCGAGCTCGCCGCTCGCGAGCGACTCGCGGTTCACCCGGGCCTCGTCGAGGCCGAGCACGTACGCCGTGCCGCCCGACATGCCCGCGCCGAGGTTGCGGCCGGTCTCGCCGAGGATCAGCGCGAGGCCGCCCGTCATGTACTCGAGCGCGTGGTCGCCCACGCCCTCGACGACGGCCGTGGCACCGGAGTTCCGCACCAGGAAACGCTCGCCCACGATGCCGCGGATGAACATGCTGCCCTGGGTCGCGCCGTAGCCGATCACGTTGCCGGCGATGACGTTGCGCTCGGCGTCGAAGGTCGCGGTCGGCGCGGGGCGGACCACGATGCGCCCGCCGGAGAGGCCCTTGCCGACGTAGTCGTTCGAATCGCCCTCGAGCCGCAGCGTGATGCCGGCCGGGAGGAAGGCGCCGAGCGACTGGCCCGCGGAACCGGCGAGGGTGACCTCGATCGCGCCCTCCGGGAGCCCGTTCGCCCCGTGCCGCGAGGTCACCTCGTGGCCGAGCATCGTGCCGACCGCCCGCTCGGTGTTCTTGATCGGCAGCTCGATCTCGACGTGGCCGCCCTGCTCGAGCACGTGCCGGGCCCGGGCGATCAGCTCGTTGTCGAAGTGCTCGTCGAGCTCGTGGTCCTGCGCGCGGCCGTGCTTGCGCGGTTCGGCGTCGGCGAAGTCCGGGCCGATGAGCACGGGCGTGAGGTCGAGCCCCGAGGCCTTCCAGTGCGAGACGGCCCGGTCGACGTCGAGGAGCTCGCGCCGGCCGATGATCTCGTCGATGGAGCGGAAGCCGAGCGCGGCGAGGTGCTCCCGCACCTCCTCCGCGATGAACTCGAAGAAGTTCACGACGAACTCGGGCTTGCCGGTGAAGCGCTTGCGCAGCTCCGGGTTCTGCGTCGCGACGCCGACGGGGCAGGTGTCGAGATGGCAGACGCGCATCATGATGCATCCCTCGACCACGAGCGGCGCCGTGGCGAAGCCGAACTCCTCGGCTCCCAGCAGGGCGCCGATGACGACGTCGCGACCGGTCTTCAGCTGACCGTCGACCTGCACGACGACGCGGTCGCGCATGCCGTTCAGCATGAGCGTCTGCTGCGTCTCGGCGAGGCCGAGCTCCCACGGGGTGCCGGCGTGCTTCAGCGAGTTCAACGGGCTCGCTCCGGTGCCGCCGTCGTGCCCGGAGACCAGGATGACGTCGGCGAGGGCTTTCGCCGTGCCTGCCGCGACGGCGCCGATCCCCGACTGGCTCACGAGCTTCACGTGCACTCGCGCCTTCGGGTTCGCCCGCTTCAGGTCGAAGATCAGCTGCTTCAGGTCCTCGATCGAGTAGATGTCGTGGTGCGGCGGCGGGGAGATCAGGCCGACGCCCGCGGTCGCATGCCGGGTGCGGGCGACCCAGGGGTACACCTTCGTCGGCGGGAGCTGACCGCCCTCGCCGGGCTTCGCGCCCTGGGCGAGCTTGATCTGGATGTCCTCGGCGTGCGTGAGGTACATGCTGGTCACGCCGAACCGGCCGGAGGCGACCTGCTTGATGGCGCTGCGACGCTCGGGGTCGAGGAGCCGGTCGAGATCCTCACCGCCCTCCCCCGTGTTCGACTTCGCACCGAGCCGGTTCATCGCGATGGCGAGGGTCTCGTGCGCCTCCTTCGAGATCGAACCGTAGCTCATCGCCCCGGTCGAGAAGCGCTTCACGATCGACGACACCGGCTCGACCTCGTCGAGCGGCACCGGCGGGCGCACCCCGCTGCGGAGGGCGAACAGGCCGCGGAGCGTCATGAGCTCCTCGGCCTGCGAGTCGACGAGATCGGTGTACTCCCGGAACACGTCGTAGCGACGGTTGCGCGTGGAGTGCTGCAGGCGGAACACGGTCTCGGGGTTGAAGAGGTGCGGCGAGCCGTCGCGGCGCCACTGGTACTCGCCACCGGTCGCGAGCCGCTCGTGCGCGCGCACTGCGACGTCCTCGGGGTAGGCCTCGGTGTGCCGGGTGAGGTTCTCGGCCGCGATCACGTCGATGCCGATGCCGCCGAGCTTCGAGGTGGTGCCCGTGAAGTACTCGTCGATGAACTCCTGCGAGAGGCCGATCGCCTCGAAGGCCTGCGCGCCCGCGTAGGACGCGATGGTCGAGATGCCCATCTTCGACATGATCTTCAGCACGCCCTTGCCGAGCGCCTTGATCACGTTGTGCACCGCGTCTTCGGGGCTCACTCCGGCGATGACGCCGGAGCGCACGAGATCCTCGCAGGTCTCCATCGCGAGGTACGGGTTCACCGCGGAGGCGCCGTAGCCGATGAGGAGCGCGACATGGTGCACTTCGCGCACGTCGCCCGCCTCGACGATGAGCCCCACGCGCATCCGCGTCTCCGCGCGGATCAGGTGGTGGTGCACCGTCGAGAGCATGAGCAGCGACGGGATCGGCGCGAGGTCCTTGTTGGAGTCGCGGTCGCTCAGCACGATGAAGGACGCGCCCTCGACGATCGCCTCGTCGACCTCGCGACAGATGGCGGCAAGGCGATCGCGCATCGCGTCGGGGCCCTCGTCGAAGCGGTAGGTGCCGCGGATGGTGACCGTCGTGCGCGAGCCCGGGGCCGGGTCGATGTGCACGATCTTCGCGAGCTCGTCGTTGTCGATCACGGGGAAGTCGAGCGAGACCTGCCTGGCGTGCTCGGGGCCCGCCGTCAGCAGGTTGCGCTCCGGGCCGAGCCCCGTGCCGAGCGAGGTCACGACGGCCTCGCGGATCGAGTCGAGCGGCGGGTTCGTGACCTGCGCGAACTGCTGGGTGAAGTAGTCGAAGAGCAGGCGCGGGCGCTGCGCGAGCACCGCGATCGGGGTGTCGGACCCCATCGCCCCGAGCGGCTCCTGCCCGGTGCGCGCCATCGGCGCGAGCAGGATCTTCACCTCTTCCTCGGTGTAGCCGAAGGTGCGCTGGCGACGGTTCACCGAGGCCGGCGGGTGCACGATGTGCTCGCGCTCGGGGAGCTCGGCGAGTCGGATGCGGCTCTCATCCAGCCATTCGCCCCAGGGCGAGGCCGCGGCCAGTTCGCGCTTGATCTCGTCGTCCTCGATCAGGCGGCCGGCCTCGGTGTCGACGAGGAACATGCGGCCCGGCTGCAGGCGGCCCTTGCGGACGATGCGCGAGGGCTCGATGTCGAGCACGCCGATCTCGCTCGCCAGTACGACGAGGCCGTCGTCGGTCACGAGGTACCGGCCGGGACGGAGTCCGTTGCGGTCGAGCGTCGCGCCGACCAGGGAGCCGTCGGTGAAGACGATCGCCGCGGGGCCGTCCCACGGCTCCATGAGCATCGAGTGGTACTCGTAGAACGCGCGGCGCTCGGCATCCATGCCGGTCTGGTTCTCCCAGGCCTCGGGCACCATCATCATCACCGCGTGCGGCAGGCTGCGCCCCGACAGGGTCAGCAGTTCGACGACCTCGTCGAACGAGGCGGAGTCGCTCGCTCCCGGCGTCACGATCGGCAGGATCGGGTCGAGCTCGCCGAGGAGCTCGGATTCGAGCTGCGACTGCCGCGCCCGCATCCAGTTGCGGTTGCCCTGGATCGTGTTGATCTCCCCGTTGTGCGCGATCATGCGGAACGGCTGCGCGAGCGGCCACGAGGGGAAGGTGTTCGTCGAGTACCGCGAGTGCACGAGGGCGAGCTTCGAGGCGAAGCGCTCGTCGGACAGGTCGGGATAGAACGGCTCGAGCTGCAGCGTCGTGACCATGCCCTTGTAGACCATGGTGCGCGAGGACAGCGAGGCGAAGTACAGCTCGAGCTCCCGCTCGGCGCGCTTGCGCAGCCGGAAGGTGAGCCGGTCGAGCGCGATGCCGGCCACCGGCGCCACGCCGTCGACCGAGCCGGCGCGCACGTAGAGCTGCTGGACGGCGGGCATCGCCTGCCGTGCGAGCGTGCCGAGCTGCTCGGGCCGGACCGGTACTTCGCGCCAGCCGAGCACCGTCAGCCCTTCCTCGGTCGCGAGGCGGGCGAGCGACTGCTTGACGCGGCTGCGGGTCGTCGGGTCGACCGGGAGGAAGGCGTTGCCGACCGCGTACTCCCCTGCCGGAGGCAGCGGGAACTCGGTCACCGCGCGCAGGAACTCGTCGGGGATCTGGGTGATGATGCCCGCGCCGTCGCCGGTGCCGGCGTCCGAACCGACGGCACCGCGGTGCTCCAGGTGCCGCAGCGCGTCGAGCGCCGCGGTGATGATGTCGTGCCCGGCGGTGCCGCGCAGGGTCGCGACCATCGCGAGCCCGCAGGCGTCTTTCTCGGCGGCTGGGTCGTACAGGCCCTGTGCGGCCGGCACGGTGCCGAACCGCGAGAAGGGAGGGGTGAGCGACACGGGAACCGTCCTCTCAGCAAGCGGAAAAGGAGGGGACGCCGTCGGCCCTTCGCAAGGGATCTGCACGGCACGAGGTGCGGCGCCGCTGCGGGAGAACGGGGACTGACTCCTAGACGGAGGACGAGCGGCCTGGGCTTGTGGCGGCCGACTCAGGGGCGTTCTCAGACTCGACGCCGTCGTCGAGCGAGTCCGATTCGGACTCGATTTCGTCAGAGTCTACAACAGCATCGGGCCGCTGCCATTCACGGCCGGGCGAGTAGACGCTCGGCTCCAGTCCCGTGTGCCGGCGCGACTGCACGATGATCAGGATGACGCCGATGATGACGGCCGCGAACGAGGCCCACACGTTCGAACGGATCCCGAGGAACATCTCGCTCGGGTCGACACGGATCGACTCGAGGAAGGAGCGACCGAGCCCGTACCAGATGAGGTACACGCCGAAGGCCTTGCCCCAGCGGAGGCCGCCCTTGCGCTCGAGGAGCAGAATGACCGCGACCCCGGCGAGGTTCCAGATGATCTCGTAGAGGAAGGTGGGGTGGAACAGCGTGCCTTCCGGGAGGCCCTGCGGCCACGCCGGGTTCGAGTACTCGATCTCGAGCCCCCAGGGCAGATCGGTCGGCGCGCCGAAGAGCTCGTGGTTGAACCAGTTGCCGAGGCGGCCGACGGCCTGCGCGACGAGCAGACCGGGTGCGAGGGCGTCGGCGAAGGAGAGGAAGCGCAGGCCCGTGATGCGGCAGGCGATCAGCACGCCGACGGCGCCGCCGATGAGGGCGCCGTAGATGGCGTTGCCGCCCTCCCAGATCGCGAAGATCTTCCACCATTCCTGGCCGGCGAAGTAGTCGTTCGGGTGCGTGAAGACGTGGTAGAACCGTGCACCGATGATGCCGAGCGGCACCGCCCAGAGGGCGACGTCGAGCACGATGCCGGGTTCGGCACCGCGCTTCGTGAGCCGGCGCGAGGTGATGATGACCGCGAGGATGATGCCGAGCAGGATCCACAGGGCGTACGTGCGGATGTCGAGCTGCCACCCGAAGAGATTGAGCTCGAGGACCTGCCACGAGTAGTCCGGGCTCGGGATGCTGAACGGTGCGATCACGCCGTCGACTGCCTTTCGTCAGGTGGTGCGGCCGCCACGACGGCCCACACGAGCGTACTTCACTCCGGGCGCGTGCCGCGCGCGAGCTCGGCCGCGAGGCGGCCCGCCGCCGCCGCACCGCCGTCCGCGACCGCCGCGACCAGCGCCGATCCGACGATGGCGCCTTCGGCGTACTCGAGTACTTCGGCGACCTGGGCCGCGGTCGAGATGCCGACGCCGACGCAGGCCGCCTCGGCGCCCGCGTCGTGCAGGCGTCCGACCAGCCCACGCGCCGCACGATCGACGTCGGCGCGTGCGCCGGTGATGCCCATCGTCGACACGGCGTAGACGAAGCCGCGGCTCGCCGCGACGGTCTTCGCGAGGCGGGCGTCGGTGGACGTCGGCGCGGCGAGGAACACCCGGTCGAGCCCGGTGCGCTCGGTCGCGGCCAGCCAGTCCGCCCCCTCGTCGGGGATCAGGTCGGGCGTGATGAGCCCGGCACCCCCGGCGGCCGCGAGCTCGTCCGCGAAGCGGTCGACGCCGTACTGCACGACGGGGTTCCAGTACGTCATGATCAGCACCGGAGCATCCGTGCGCTCCGTGATGCGGCGCACCGCCTCGAACCCGTCGGCGATGCGGAAGCCGTTCTGCAGCGCCTGCTGCGTCGCCGCCTGGATGACCGGGCCGTCCATGACCGGGTCGGAGTACGGCAGGCCGAGCTCGAGCACGTCGACGCCGTTCTCGACGAGGGCGACGGCCGCCTCGACGCTCTCGTCGAACGTCGGGAAGCCGACCGGCAGATATCCGATGAGCGCGCCGCGCGCCTCGCGATTGCGCCGCGCGATGACCTCGCCGACCGTCCGCATCACGCCTGCTCTCCGTCGTAGAGGCCGAAGTACTCCGCGGCCGTGTCCATGTCCTTATCGCCGCGGCCGGAGAGGTTCACCAGGATGACGGCCTCCGGGCCGAGCTCGCGACCGAGCTCGAGCGCGCCCGCGAGCGCGTGCGCCGACTCGATCGCCGGGATGATGCCCTCCGTGCGCGTCAGCAGTCGGAGCGCCTCCATGGCCGCCGCATCGGTCACCGGACGGTACTCGGCACGGCCGAGCGCTGCGAGCCAGGAGTGCTCCGGGCCGACGCCCGGGTAGTCGAGGCCGGCGGAGATCGAGTGCGACTCGATCGTCTGACCGTCTTCGTCCTGCAGGAGGTAGCTCCGCGCGCCGTGCAGCACGCCGGGGCGTCCCTTCGTGATGGTCGCCGCGTGCCGCGGGGTCTCGGCCCCCTCGCCGCCGGCCTCGAAGCCGACGAGCCGCACGTCGGTGTCGTCGAGGAACGCGTGGAAGATGCCGATCGCGTTCGAGCCGCCGCCAACGCAGGCCGCCACCGCGGTCGGAAGGGCGCCGGTCAGCTCGAGGACCTGCGCCCGCGCCTCCTCGCCGATGATCTTCTGGAAGTCGCGCACCATCTCGGGGAACGGGTGCGGGCCGGCGACCGTGCCGAAGACGTAGTTCGTCGTCTCGACGTTCGTCACCCAGTCGCGCATCGCGTCGTTGATCGCGTCCTTCAGCGTGCGCGAACCGGTCTTCACGGCCACGACCTCGGCGCCGAGCAGCCGCATCCGCGCGACGTTCAGCGCCTGACGTTCGGTGTCGACCTCGCCCATGTAGATCGTGCACTCGAGACCGAACAGTGCGGCCGCGGTCGCGGTCGCGACGCCGTGCTGGCCCGCCCCGGTCTCGGCGATGACGCGCTGCTTGCCGATGCGCTTCGTGAGCAGCGCCTGTCCGAGGACGTTGTTGATCTTGTGCGAACCCGTGTGGTTCAGGTCCTCGCGCTTCAAGATGACGCGCGCGCCGCCGGCATGCTTCGCGAACCGGGGAGCCTCGGTGATGATCGACGGCCGGCCGGTGTAGCTCCGGCCGAGCTCGGCGAGCTCCTCGTCGAAGGCCGGGTCGAGCTTCGCGAGCTCGTAGGCCTCCGACAACTCGTCGAGGGCGGCGACGAGGGACTCGGGCACGAAACGCCCGCCGAAGTCGCCGAAGTACGGACCGTGGGCGTCTCGAAGCGCCATGTCACACCGCCAGGAATGCAGAGAGGGTGGCCACCGGGTCGCTCGTGACGAGCGCCTCGCCCACGAGCACGGCGTCTGCGCCGGCCCGGCGGTAGTGCGCCACGTCGTCGGGCGAGAGCACCGCGGACTCCGCGACGCGGATCGCGCCGTCGGGGAAGCGGTCGACGAGCCGGCCGAACAGGTCGCGGTCGAGCTCGAAGGTGTTGAGGTCGCGCGCGTTCACCCCGATGAGCCCCGCACCGAGCGCGGCGGCCCGGTCGAGCTCTTCGGCCGAGTGCGCCTCGACGAGGGCCGTCATGCCGAGCTCGGTGATGAGCGCGTACAGCTCGGCCAGGGTCGCGTCGTCGAGCGCGGCGACGATCAGCAGCGCGAGGTCGGCGCCGGCCGCACGCGCCTCGAACACCTGGTACGGCGTCGAGAGGAAGTCCTTGCGCAGCACCGGCAGCGCGACCGCGTCGCGCACGGCCTCGAGGTCGTCGAGGGAACCGCCGAATCGACGCCCCTCAGTGAGCACGCTGATCGCGCTCGCGCCGCCGAGCTCGTAGTCGCGCGCGAGCGCGGCCGGGTCGGCGATCGAGGCGAGCGCGCCCCTCGACGGGCTCGATCGCTTGATCTCCGCGATCACCTTCACCCGATCGGCAGGCCGCAGCGCCTCGAGCGCGTCGATCGCGGCCGGGCGTGCCAGCGCCGCGCGCTCGACCTCGGCGAGCGGGCGGGTCTGCCGGCGCGCCTCGGCGTCGGCGAAGGCGTTCGCCGTCAGCTCGGCGAGCACGGTCAGTGCGAGCTGACGGAGCTCTTGGCCCCGCCGACGCCGTAGCCGGCCTTGGCCAGCGCCCAGCCGACCAGGACGCCGGCGACGAGCAGGCCCGCGGAGGCCCAGACGAGCCACTCCACTTCGAAGAAGAACGCGACCGTACCGATCGTGAACGCGACGAGCATGATCACGACGGCCGTCCACGCCGCGGGCGAGTGTCCGTGGCCGGGGTCTGCGTGCTCAGTGGTCATGGTGCTCCTTCGTTGCGGGGTCTTGACAAGTCTACCGGTCGGACGCGCCGGGCTCGTCGCCCCGCACGCCCGGTCGACCGGTCGGGTCGGTCGGGTCGTCAGCCAGCTCGGGTCCGTCGCCGGACGCGTCGTCCTCGTCGGTCGGGTCGTCGCCGCGGCTCAGATCGTCCCATTCCTCGACGGCACGGTCGCGGCTCGACAGCTCGGCGCGCCCGTCCTGGCGGAGCTTCGTGCTCCCGTAGCGGCTCGACGAGGACGGCCACGTCGATCCCGTCAGGAACACGAGCAGTGCCGAGAGCAGGAGCAGGGCCCCGCCGACGAACGCAGCGACCGGCCAGAGGCTCGCGTCAACGCCCGCCACGAGGGCGGCGGTCGGCTCGGCGCCCGTCACCCCGGTCGCCTCCGTCACGGCGGGCGCCACGGCGGCCACCGGATCGGCGAGGGTCAGCGAGGCGGCGAGCACGACGCAACCGCCGAGCAGGAACTCGAGCACGCCGAGGACGATGCGCAGCCCCGGACCGGCGAGGGCGAGCGCCGCGGCCAGCGCGAGCGCCGCGAGGCCGAGCGCCGCGAGGGCCGGGGAGGCGAGCTGGCCGCTGACGGCGATGGCCGTGCCGTCGCCGCCCGCTCCGGGGACGAGGAGCAGCTCGAACCACGTCTGGCTCCAGCTGAGCATCGCGAGCCCGCCGCCGCCGATCGCGCCGAGGAGGGCGGTGAGCTTCCTGCGCCCCGGGGTCATGCGCCGACCCGCTGCATGGCGTTCGCGACCGCGACCGCCTTGAGCGGTGCGGCGGCCTTGTTCACCGATTCCTGGAATTCGGCCTCGGGCACCGAGTCGGCGACGAGTCCGCCGCCGGCCTGCACGCGGGCGACGCCGCCCTGGATGAGCGCGGTACGGATGGCGATCGCGAGATCGGCGTCGCCGCCGAAGCCGAAGTAGCCGACCACGCCGCCGTACACGCCCCGCTGCGCGGGCTCGAGCTCGTCGATGATCTCGAGTGCCCGCGGTTTCGGGGCTCCGGACAGGGTGCCCGCGGGGAACGTGGCGCGGAACACGTCGACCGCGTTCCGCCCGGCCGCGAGGTCGCCCTCGACGGAGGACACGATGTGCATGATGTGACTGAACCTCTCGATTCGCATGAACTCCGTCACCTCGACCGAACCTGCCACGCACACCTTCGCGAGATCGTTGCGCGCCAGGTCGACGAGCATGAGGTGCTCGGCTCGCTCTTTCGGATCGGCCCCGAGCTCCGCCTCGAACGTGGCGTCCTCCTCGGGGGTCGCCCCTCGGGGGCGGGACCCGGCGATCGGGTGCGTGTAGACCCGGCCGTCCTCGACCTTCACCAGCGCCTCCGGCGAGGAGCCGACGATCCAGTAGGGCTCCCCCGACGGGTCTTCCAGGTGGAGCAGGTACATGTACGGACTCGGGTTGAGACTCCGGAGCACGCGGTACACGTCGACCGGGTCCGCCGTCACCTCCTGCTCGAAACGCTGCGAGATGACGACCTGGAACACGTCGCCGTCGCGGATGTACTCCTTCGAGCGCTCCACGGCGGCGAGGAAGTCGGACCGTTCGGTGCGGTGGCGGGGCGCCGCGGTCAGCTCGAGGTCGACCCGCGCCAGCCTCGCCTCGGCCGGCCGGGCGAGTTCCGTCTGCATCCGGTCGAGTCGCGCCTGCGCGTCCGCCCAGAGCGCCTCGGCGTCGTCGACGCCGTCGTTCAGCGCCGAGGCCACGAGCTGCACCGTGCCGGTGCGGTGATCGATGACCACGAGCTCGGAGACGAAGGCGAACGCCTGGGAGGGCACCTGGAAGTCGGCCGCCGGCTGGTTCGGCAGCCGCTCGATCTGGCGGATGGCCTCCCAGCCGATGAAGCCGACGAGTCCGCCGGTGAGCGGCGGCGCGCCCGGCACGTCGTCAGTGGCCCACCGCTCGTACAGCGCCTCGAGCGCGGCGAGCGGTGCGAGGTCCGTCGCGTCGCCGAGGGCGCGCTCACGGGGCAAGCCGTGGTCGAGCCACTCGACGTGCCCGTCGCGCTCGGTCAGCACGCCGTGCGAGGCCACACCGACGAAGGAGTAGCGCGACCAGATGCCGCCCTGCTCGGCGGACTCGAGCAGGAAACTGCCCGGCCGGCCCTCCGCGAGCTTCCGGTAGATGCCGACCGGCGTCTCGCCGTCGGCGAAGAGCTCGCGCACGACCGGCACGACTCGGCGTCCGTCGAGCATGCCCCGGAAGCCCTCGAACGTGGTCGTCGCCGTGCTGGTCATGCGTCGCCTCCCGAGGCATCCGGCGCGTCGCCCACGGTCACCGGCACGGGGTAGCCGTCGAAGCAGGTCCTGGTGCCCGTGTGGCACGCGACGCCGATCTGGTCGACGCGCACGAGCAGGGTGTCCGCGTCGCAGTCGAGCGCGGCGCTCTTCACGTACTGCGCGTGGCCGGAGGTGTCGCCCTTGCGCCAGTACTCCTGACGGGAGCGGGACCAGAAGGTCACCCGGCCCTCGCTGAGCGTGCGACGGAGCGCTTCCCGGTCCATCCAGCCGAGCATGAGCACCTCGCCGGTGTCCCACTGCTGGATGATCGCGGGCAGCAGCCCGTCGGCGTTGAAGGCGGCCCGCTCGATCGCGGCGTCCGTCGTGCTCGTCATCGCACGGTCCTCCCGTCTGCGGCCAGCGCCGCCTTCACCTCGCCGATGGTGACCTCGCCGTTGTGGAACACCGAGGCGGCGAGCACCGCATCGGCGCCGGCGGCGATGGCCGGCGCGAAGTCGGACACCCGGCCGGCCCCACCCGAGGCGATCACCGGCACGCTCGACAGCTCGTGCATGAGCGCCGTCAGCTCGAGGTCGAAGCCGGCCTTGGTGCCGTCGGCGTCGATCGAGTTCACGAGCAGTTCCCCCGCACCGAGCTCGATCGCCCGACGGGCCCAGTCGAGGGCGTCGAGCTCGGTCTCGGTGCGACCGCCGTGCGTGGTGACGACGAAGCCGGAGGGGGTGCCCTCCGAGCGCTTCACGTCGAGCGAGAGCACCACGACCTGCGCGCCGAAGCGATCGGCGATCTCGGCGACGAGCTCGGGGCGCGCGATCGCCGCGCTGTTCACGCCGATCTTGTCGGCGCCGTGGCCCAGGAGGCGCGCCACATCCTCGGCCGAGCGGACGCCGCCGCCGACCGTGAGCGGGATGAAGACCTGTTCGGCGACCTGCTGCACCATGTCGTACGTCGTCGAGCGGTCGTCGACCGTCGCGGTCACGTCGAGGAAGGTGAGCTCGTCGGCACCCTGCTCCGCGTAGCGGGCGGCGAGCTCGACGGGGTCGCCCGCGTCGCGGAGGTTCTGGAAGTTCACGCCCTTGACGACGCGGCCGGCGGCCACGTCGAGGCACGGGATCACCCGGACGGCGAGGCTCATCGTGCCACCGTCACAACCGGGCCGCGTGGATCGCGGAGACCAGGATGGCGCGGGCGCCGATCTCGTACAGCGCGTCCATGACGTGGTTCATGTCGGTGCGCGGGATCATCACTCGCACCGCGACCCAGTCCGGGTCGTGCAGCGGCGAGACCGTGGGCGACTCGAAGCCGGGAGCCGCGGCGGTGGCCTGCTCGAGGTGCGCGACGGGCACGTCGTAGTCGAGCAGCACGTACTGACGCGCGACGAGCACGCCCTGCAGACGGCGCACGAGCGTGCCGGTGCCGGGCTTGTCGATGCCGGAGCCGATCAGCACGGCCTCCGACTGCAGGATCACCGGTCCGAAGATCTCGAGCCCCGCCTTGCGGAGCGTGGAGCCGGTCGAGACGACATCCGCGACCGCGTCGGCGACGCCGAGGCGCACCGCCGACTCGACGGCGCCGTCGAGCTTCACGAGCTTCGCGGTCACGCCGTGGCGGGCGAGGAAGTCACCCACGAGGCCCGGGTAGCTCGTGGCGACGCGAACGCCCTCGAGGTCTTCGAGCGTCGCGAAGCCGCCCGCAGGCGCCGCGAAGCGGAACGTGGAGTCGCCGAAGCCGAGCGAGGCGATCTCGGTGGCGTCGGAGCCGGAGTCGAGCAGCAGGTCGCGGCCCGTGATGCCGACGTCGAGCGCGCCCGAGCCGACGTACGTCGCGATGTCGCGCGGGCGGAGGTAGAAGAACTCGACCCCGTTGCGCGGGTCGGCGGTGTGCAGGTCGCGCGGGTCGCGACGGCCGGTGTAGCCCGCCTCCCAGAGCATCTGGGCGGCGGTGTCGGAGAGCGAGCCCTTGTTGGGCACGGCGATGCGGAGCATGTGCTGGCTTTCGTGTCGACGGTTCGGATCGGGCATGGGCGCGATCACAGATGTCGGTACACGTCGGCCGGCGCGAGGCCCTTGGCCAGCATGAGCACCTGGAGGTGGTAGAGCAGCTGCGAGATCTCCTCGGCCGTCTGCTCGTCGCTCTGGTACTCGGCAGCCATCCAGACCTCGGCCGCCTCCTCAACGATCTTCTTGCCGATGGCGTGCACGCCGGCGTCGAGCTCGCGCACCGTGCCGGAACCCGCCGGGCGGGTCCTGGCCTTCTCGCTGAGCTCGACGAAGAGGTCGTCGAAGGTCTTCACCCTTCTAGGCTACCGGTGCGCGTGACCGTGCGAGGACGCCGCGGCCCGTAGCGCCGCGATCTGTTCCTCGGGGACGCCGCGGAACACCGCCGAGCCGGCCACGAACGTGTCGGCTCCCGCCTCGGCGGCCACCCCGATGGTGTCGACCGTGATCCCGCCGTCGACCTGGAGCCAGACGTCGAGACCGGCAGCGCGCACCGCGTCGGCCACGCGCCGCAGCTTCGGCATCGTCTCCGGCATGAAGGACTGGCCGCCGAAGCCGGGCTCGACCGTCATCACGAGCACCTGGTCGAACTCCGGGAGCAGCTCGAGGTACGGCTCGGCCGCGGTGCCGGGCTTCAGCGCGATACCGGCTCGAGCGCCGATCTGGCGGAGCCGTCGGGCGAGCCCCACCGGGTCGGCGACGGCCTCGGCGTGGAAGGTGACGCTCGCCGCGCCCGCCTCGGCGTACCCCGGCGCCCAGCGATCGGGGTCGTCGATCATGAGATGCACGTCGAGCGGGATCGGGCTCACCTGCTGCAGCCGCTCGACCATCGGCAGGCCGAAGGTCAGGTTCGGCACGAAGTGGTTGTCCATGATGTCGACGTGCACGAGATCCGCCGTCGCGATCCGATCGAGCTCCCGCTCGAAGTTCGCGAAGTCGGCGGCCAGGATGCTCGGGTTGATGCGCGTCGTCATGGCTCGAAGCCTAGCGAGCGGCCACGCGGGACGACGACTCAGGCGACCCGGCGCACCAGCGCGATGAACATGGCGTCGGTGCCGTGCCGATGCGGCCAGAGCTGCACGGTCTCGGGCGCGCCCGAGAGGTCGAGCTCCTCCCGTGCGACGGCCGCCACGGCGGCGCGGGTGTCGACAGCCTCCACGGACCCGGCCCAGCGACGCATCGCGGCGGCGAGGGTCCCGTGCGTCTCGGCCGCGTGCGGCGAGCAGGTGACGTAGGCGAGGAGCCCGCCGGGCGCGAGGAGCTCGACCGCGTGGTCGAAGAGCTCGCCTTGCAGGGCCGTGAGCTCGCCGACATCGCTCGGCTGCTTGCGCCAGCGCGCCTCGGGGCGGCGGCGGAGTGCGCCGAGGCCGGTGCACGGGGCGTCGAGCAGGATGCGGTCGAATCCGGCGGACGAGCCGAGCTCGGCCGCGGCGACCGTGCGCCCGTCGCCGACCCGCACCGGCACGTCGAGCGGGACGCCCGCCACGGCCTTGCGCACGAGTTCCGCCCGGGTTTCGCCGAGCTCGTTCGCGACGAGCACCGCGTCGGCCGCGAGGGCCTCGGCGGCGAGCACGGCGGTCTTGCCGCCGGGACCGGCGCAGAGATCGAGCCAGCGCTCCCCCGGTTCGACCGGGCGCGCCCGGCTCAGCGCGAGCGCCGCGAGCTGCGAACCCTCGTCCTGCACGCGGATCCGCCCCTCGTGCGCCGCGATGAGCTCGAACGGCGCCGCGGCCGTGAAGCCGATCGGCGAGAAGCGGTTCGGTTCGCCGAGCTCCTCGACGGACTCGTCGCCGAGCCCCGGCAGTGCGACGAGGTTGACCCGGGGCGCCGCATTGTCGGCTGCGAGGAGCGCCTCGAGCTCCTCGGCGCGCTCCTCGCGCTCGAGCGCCTGGGCGAAGGCGCGCACGATCCATTCGGGATGACTCTCGAGCACCGACATCCGTTCGAACTCGCCGCCCGCCGTCTCATCGGCGACCCAACCGCGCCACTCCGCGGGCGTCGAGCGGGAGATCGTGCGCAGCACGCCGTTCACGAAGCCGCTCGCCGCGGGGGCGAGGCGCTTCGCAAGCACGACCTGCTCGTTCACGGCGGCGTGCACGGGCACCCGGGTCGCGAGCAGCTGATGCGCGCCGAGGCGGAGGATGTCGAGCACGATCGGGTCGATCGCCGTGCGATCCCGCTCGGAGACGAGCTCGATGATGCGGTCGTAGTAGCCCTGCATCCGCAGGGTGCCGTACGTGAGCTCGGTCGCGAGCGCGGCGTCCGCGTGGCTCAGCTTGGAGCGCTCGATCCGTTTCGGCAGCAGGAGGTTCGCGTAGGCCTCGTCGTCGCGCACCGCCTCGAGCACCTCGTACGCGACGATTCGGGCGGGCGACACCCGCACCTGGCGGGGCGCCGCCCCTCGGTCGCGTCCACCGCGCTCCTGCTTCCTGACCACCCGTCAACTGTACGGGGCCGGACACGGCGCCGAGGACCGGGGGGCGGACGACGCCGCTCAGACCTCGAAGCTCGCGCCGGCCGCCAACCCCCGGCCCCAGTCGGCCGCCGCCATGGCGCTGCGGCCCGCGGGCTGCACACGGACGAGCTCGATCGGTGCGTCGCCGGTGCCGACGAGCAGTCGGCGACGCTCGGGCGCCAGCTCACCGGGCGCGAGCGCGGTCGCCCCCTCGGCGGGCTCGACGCGGCGGGCCTCGAGGATCTTCACCCGCGCCCCATCGAGCATCCCCCACGCGCCGGGCTCCGGCGTGACGCCGCGATACCGGTCGAGCAGGCGGCCGGCGGGCTGCCTCCAATCGAGGCGGCCGTCGTCCAGTGAGAGCTTCGGGGCGAAACTCGGCTCGCCGCGCTGCGGCTGCGCGACCGCTGTGCCGTCGGCGAGGGCGTCGACGACGGCGGTGAGCAGCTCGGCGCCCTCCACGGCGAGACGGTCGAGCGTGTCGCCCGCCGTGGCATGCCGGTCGACCGGGCGTCGGAGTTCCGCGAACACCGCTCCGGCGTCGAGCTCGGGCACGAGCTGGAAGACGGCGGCGCCGTGCTCCTCGTCGCCGGCGATGATCGAGTGCTGCACGGGCGCGGCGCCGCGCCAGGCCGGCAGGAGCGAGAAGTGCAGGTTGATCCAGCCGAGGCGGGGCGCGCTCAACAGCGGCTCGCGGACGAGCCCGCCGTACGCCACGATCACTCCGAGATCGGGCTCGAGCGCCGTGATCGCGGCGGTGGCCGCGGCGTCCAGGCGCGCGGCCTTGATCACCGGCAGCCCGAGTTCCTCCGCGGCGGCAGCCACGGGCGACGCGGTCAGCACCCGCTTGCGTCCGAGCGGCGCATCGGGCCGGGTCACGACACCGACGATCTCGTGCGGGGAATCGGCCAGCAGCCGGAGGCTCGGAACGGCGACGGCGGGCGTGCCGGCGAAAACGAGGCGCAGGGAGGTCACCCGGCCATTCTCCCGGATCGCCGGGCTTCCGGATGCTCCGGCCGCCCGGGTGCGCGAATCGTGCGGATGCCGGGCCGCGACCCGCTCAGGGCACCTCGGGATCGTCGAAGCGCACCCGGAGGATCGGCCGCTTGGCCTGACGCCCGGCCACCGGCTTCCGCCGCTCGGTCGCCGCGCGGATCATCTCGGCCTCGAGGGTTCTCGCGACGGCGGCACCCTGCGCGTAGTCGAAGCGGACGAGCGCACGCTCCAGCCCGTCGTCGACCGGCACCGGCCCGAGCACATCCGCCCCGGGCACGGCCGCGGTGACCGCGTCGAGCGCCCGCGCGAGCCGATCCCGGACGCTCGTGACGCTCGCCACCCGGACCGCCGGCGGGAAACGCAGCGTACGCCGCGCGGCGAGCTCATGCGCCGCCCACTCCGGCTGCCGCCAGGTCGCGAGCGCGGACGCGAGCTCGCCGGCGACCCCGACGAGGAACACCGATGCCCCGGGCGCCGCCAGCGCCGCGGCGTTCGACCACCAGCGCAGGCAGTCCTCGGCGACCCGCAGGGTCTCGCGCAGCAGCATCCGCTCGCCGTCGAGGAGCAGCACCGCCCGGTATCCGCCGTCGGCGAAGGGCTCGGCGCCCCGGGTCGCGACGACGAGCGACGGCTCGGGCCCCACTCGAAGGATCGGCCGCTCGCCGTCGGAGAGGATGATCCTGGTGCGCGGGAACGCCCGCCCGAGCTCCTCGGCCGTGCGACTCGCGCCCACGGTGGCCGCTCGCAGCTTGGTGCCTTCGCAGACCGGGCAGCGCCACGCGTTCGCCGCGGTGCCGCAGAGTGTGCAGACGGCCGCCCCACCCGAGCGCGGGATCGCCAGCGGCCCGCGACAGGCGGTGCATTTGGCCTGTTCGCGGCAACGGTCGCACACGAGCAGCGGCGCATTGCCGGGCCTGGCGACCTGCACGAGCACCGGGCCGAGCCCGGCGGCCTCCTGCGCCTCGCGCCAGGCCGCCGAGGGGATACGCGCCGAGCCCGGTTCCGTCTGCGCCTGCTGCTCGGTGACGACGACCCGTGGCCGAACGGGCTTCTGCACCGGCACGTCGTGAACCCAGCCGAGCTCCACGAGGCGCTGCACCTCGACGCTCCGGGTGTGGCCGGCGAAGAGCAGCGCGGCACCCGACTGCTCCTGCCTGATGAGCGCGGCGTCGCGCGGATGGACGCCCGGTGAGAGCGGCTCGTTCATGAGCCCGTCGCCGTCGTCCCAGAAGGCGATGAGGCCGAGCCTCGACGCGGGCGCGTACACGGCGGACCGGTTGCCGACGACGATGCGGGCGGCCTCGCCGGTGGCGTCGAGGAAGGCGCGATAGCGCGCGGGGCCGGTCTGCCGGGCGTCGGTCCGGAGCACGCGGCGCGGGTCGACGAGCGCCCCGAGCGCCGCCTCGAGCTGCTCCTGGTCGCGATAGTCGGGCACGACGAGGATGACGCTCCGATCCGCCGCGAGCACCGTCGCCGCAGCCAGGGCGAGCTCGCTCGCCCACGCGCCGATCCACGTGCCGTCGGGCAGCCGGACGGGGCGGGCGTCCGCGGCGAGGGCCATCCGCTCCCCCGTGCCGAGGCCCCGCGCGAGCGCGCCCTCCGCTCCGCCGGGCGGAGCGGGCGGGTCGACGGGCAGCGGGCCCGGATCGGGCTCGGCGGCGAGCCAGGCGCGTTCGGCACGGACGTAACGACCCGGGATCGCCACGCGCAGGATGTCGCTCGCATTGCCGGCCGCACGGTCGGCCGCCGCACGGGCGAGACGCCACACCTCCGGCGTGAGCATCGCGGTCTCGGAGACGACGTCCTCGAGTTCGCTCAGCCGACCGTCGTACGCGCTGTGGTCACTGAGCTCGACGAGCCAGGCGTTGGCGATGCGGCCGCCCGTGCGCAGCGGCACCCGCACGCGCATGCCGGCGCGCACGGACGCTCGCAAACGCTCGGGCACGCGGTAGTCGAAGAGCTGGTCGAGCTGCGGCAGGGGCGAGTCGACGAGCACTCTGGCGACGAGGTCGCCGGGCATCTCAGATCCCGGCGGCCGAGCGGAGCGCATCGACGCGATCGAGTCGCTCCCAGGTGAAGTCGGGCAGCTCCCGGCCGAAGTGGCCGTAGCTCGCCGTCTTCGCATAGATCGGCCGAAGCAGGTCGAGGTCGCGGATGATGGCGGCCGGGCGGAGGTCGAACACCTCGCGGATCGCCCCGATGAGGCGCTCTTCGGGGACGTGCGCGGTGCCGAAGGTCTCGACGTACAGTCCGACCGGCGCCGCCGCACCGATCGCGTACGCGACCTGCACCTCGAGCCGGTCGGCGAGCCCCGCGGCCACGGCGTTCTTCGCGACCCAGCGCATCGCGTAGGCGGCCGAGCGGTCGACCTTCGAGGGGTCCTTGCCGCTGAACGCCCCACCGCCGTGCCGGCTCGCCCCGCCGTAGGTGTCGATGATGATCTTGCGGCCGGTGAGCCCGGCGTCGCCCTGCGGGCCGCCGATCTCGAAGCGACCGGTCGGGTTGATGAGGACGCGCAGCTCCGGGCGGGCGAGCTCCACCGTGTCGAGGACCGGGCGGATGACGAGCTCCTCGACCTCGGCACGGAGCTGTTCGGTCGACACCTTGGGCGAGTGCTGCGTCGACAGCACGACGGTCTCGATGCTGCGCGGCGTCTGCCCCTCGTAGCCGACCGTCACCTGGGTCTTGCCGTCCGGGCGGAGGTAGTCGAGCTCCCCCGCCTTGCGCACGTCGGCCAGCCGTTCGGCGAGCCGGTGCGCGAGCCAGATCGGCACGGGCATGAGCTCGGGGGTCTCGCGCACGGCGTAGCCGAACATGATGCCCTGGTCGCCGGCGCCCTGCCGGTCGAGCGCGTCCTCGCTCGCGTGCTCGCGCGCCTCGAACGCGTGGTCGACTCCCTGGGCGATATCGGGCGACTGCCCGCCGATCGACACGGAGACGCCGCAGGAACGGCCGTCGAACCAGACATCGGACGAGTCGTAGCCGATCGACGTGACCCGCTCGCGCACGATCGCGGGGATCTCGACGTAGCCGGACGTCGAGACCTCGCCCGCCACGTGCACGAGCCCCGTCGTGACGAGCGTCTCGACGGCGACGCGGGCGGTCGGGTCGGTGGTGAGCAGCGCATCGAGGATCGAGTCGGAGATCTGGTCGCAGATCTTGTCCGGGTGCCCCTCGGTGACCGATTCGGACGTGAAGAGGCGGAGTGCGCTCATGTTCAGCTCGACGTTCCTTCTGGGGTGCGTGCGGCCTCGGCCGCGGGATTCAGCTTCGAGACAATCACGTCGAGGATGGCATCCGCCACCGACGCCTTGCTTCCGTGTGCTTGTGTGACGACCGCGTCGTCACGACCGATGATGATGACCCGGTTCTCGTCGGCGGCGAACCCCTCGGTCCAGCCGACCCGGTTCACGACGAGCAGGTCCGCGCCCTTCGCCCGACGCTTGCCGCGGCCGAGTTCGAGCAGCCGCTCGTCGTCGGGCTCAGTCTCTGCGGCGAAACCGACGAGCAGCGTGCCCGCGTGCGGGGCGGCGCCGAGCCCGGCGAGGATGTCGGGGTTGCGCACGAGTTCGAGGGTCAGCCCGTCTCCCGAGCCGTCCTTCTTGATCTTCTGCTCGCTGACGGCGGCCGGGCGGTAGTCGGCGACCGCTGCGGCCATCACGACCACGTCGGCGCCCACTGCGGCGTCGACGAGCTCTCGCTGCAGTTCGAGCGCCGTGCTGACCTCCCGGATGTCACAGCCCTCGGGGCGCGCGACCTCGAGGTTCGCGGCCACGAGCGTGACCTCCGCCCCACGGGCGCGGGCCGCCTCGGCGATCGCGATGCCCTGCTTGCCGCTCGAACGGTTGCCGAGGAAGCGCACCGGGTCGAGGGGCTCGCGGGTTCCCCCCGCGCTCACGACGACGCGACGGCCGGCGAGTTCGCCGGCCGAGGACACCGCGGCGTAGCGGGCGAGCGCGGCCTCGACGATCACCTCGGGCTCCTCGAGGCGGCCGGGACCGCGGTCGGTGCCGGTGAGCTGCCCCTCGGCCGGTCCCACGATCGTCACGCCGCGCTCGCGCAGCAGCGCGACGTTCGCCCGAGTCGCGGGGTGCTCCCACATCTCGGTGTGCATGGCCGGCGCGACGACGAGCGGGGCGCGGCTCGCGAGCACGGTGTTGCCGAGCAGATCGTCGGCGAGCCCGGCTGCCAGCTTCGCGATCGTGTTCGCGGTCGCCGGGGCGATGACGATGAGGTCGGCGGCCTGGCCGATGGCGACGTGCCGCACCTCGGCGACGCCCTCGTACAGCTCGGTGTGCACCGGGTTGCGCGAGATCGCCTCGAGCGTCGGCCGACCGACGAAGCGGAGCGCCGCCTCGGTCGGCACGACATGCACGTCATGTCCGCCGAGCACGAGCTGTCTCACGACCCCGACCGCCTTGTACGCGGCGATGCCGCCGGTGATGCCGACGACGATGTTCAGCCGGCCCGTCGTGCTCGCCACGCGGTCGACTTACTCGCTGATGGGGCGCAGGCGCAGCTTGTCCTCGTTGATCTCGTGCATCGCCACGGTGAGCGGCTTGTCATCGATCGACGAGTCCACGAGCGGGCCGACGTTGTCGAACAGGCTGCCCTCGTGCAGATCGGCGTAGTAGTCGTTGATCTGGCGGGCACGCTTCGACGCGAAGATGACCAGCTGGTACTTGGAGTCGACCTTCGACAGCAGGTCGTCGATGGGCGGGTCGATGATGCCGGACAGCTTCTCAGCCATGGAGTGACTCCTCGCTTCGGTGGTGCGCACGCGGTGTGCGCGAAAGATCGTGGCCCGGTCGCCCGAACTGCGGGCAGCTCAATGACGACCCTTGCGGGGCCGCATCAAGTCTACGACCTTTTGCGCGGCCTCGCGGACCTCGTGGTTCACCACCTGGTAGTCGAACTCGTCGGCCGACGCGAGCTCGACCTTCGCGGTCTCCAGCCGGCGCTGCTGTTCGGCGGGCCCCTCGGTGCCGCGCCCGACGAGCCGCCGGACGAGCTCGTCCCAGCTCGGCGGCTGCAGGAACACGAGCGTGGCCTCGGGCATGGCACGGCGGACCGAGCGGGCGCCCTGGATGTCGATCTCGAGCAGCACGCTGTCGCCGGCGGCGATCGCCCGCTCGACCGGGCCGCGCGGCGTGCCGTAGCGGGACGCGTTGTGCACCGTCGCCCACTCGAGCAGCTCCCCCGTCTCGATCATGCGGTCGAACTCGGCGTCGTCCACGAAGAAGTAGTGCTCGCCGTCGATCTCGCCGGGCCGCGGCGCGCGCGTCGTCGCGGAGACCGAGAGCCTCACCTCGGGGTGATGGTCGCGGATGTACCCGGCGACGGTGCCCTTGCCGACCGCCGTGGGCCCCGCGAGCACCACCAGCCGGTCGCCGGTGCCGCCGTGCGAGGCGACCCAGTCGGCGACGAACCCGCGCAGCCTTCGCCGCTGCAGTCGGCCGAGCCCGCCGAGGCGCTTCGCGGGCGAGATCTGGAGCTCGTCCATGATCCGCTCGGTCTTCGTGCGGCCGATCGCGGGGATGGCCCCCAGGAACTCCGTGACCCGGAGCCGACCCTCGACGCCGTCGGGGTCGTCGAACGCGACGCGGAGCACGTCGAGGGGGCTCCGGCGCCCGTCGGCGACCTCCTGCTTCACGATGGCGCGGGCCCGGCGGGCCGCGACGGCGGCACGGGACGCGGCGACTCGGTCGACCTCTGGCGGGGTGGTGGGGGTCCGATCAGACACCGAGCGATCCTACCTCCCCGGCGCGGCGCCGGACGGCCTCGCCGATCTCGTCGGGCCCTGCCGCGAGCACCGAACGGGACTCGTTCACGATGACGCCCGTGGCCAGACGGCCGAACAGCTCGCCGAGCTGCGAAGCGTCGCCGCCCTGATGGCCGAAGCCCGGCGCGAGCACCGGCAGTCCCGGCAGCTGACCGTACGCGTCGGGGTCGATGCCGACCGCGCGGAGGTCGACCGTCGCCCCGATCACGACCCCGGCGTCGCCGAGCGTGCGGGTGGAGGCATCCGGGCGCGCGCGGTTCCACGCGTCCACGCCGTCGACCATCGCCGAGGCGATGGTGCGCCCCGCCCGGCTGGACTGCCGGAGCTCGGCCGTCTGCACGGGCGCCGACTCCGGGTTCGAAGTGGCGGCCAGCACGAACACGCCCTTGCCGACGGCGGCGGCCCGTTCCATGACCTGCGCGAGCGTCGCGAGCCCCTGGTACGGGTTCAGGGTGAGCGCATCGGCCTCCAGCGTCGAGCCCGGGCGGAGCCAGGCATCCGCGTAGCCTTCGAGCGTCGAGCCGATATCGCCTCGCTTCGCGTCGGCGATCACCAGCAGGCCAGCCTGCCGCGCCTCGGCGAACACCCGCTCGAGGGCCGCGTACCCCGCTGCACCGTGCCGCTCGTAGAACGAGACCTGCGGCTTCACGATGCCGATCTGCCCGGCCGCCGCGTCGACGACGCGCAGGCCGAACTCCCGGACGCCCGCTCCGCTGTCGGGCAGTCCCCAGCTCTCCAGGAGCTGCGCGTGGGGGTCGATCCCCACGCACAGCCGGCCGTAGGCGGCGAAGGCCGCCGCGAGGCGGTCGCCGAACGAGACGGGCTCGCTCACGCGGCCCCCTCCCGGCGGCGACCGTACTCCTGCAGGCTCGTCACCTCGAAGCCGTCGCCGACCACGTCGAGCGAGGCGACCGCGGCGGAGAGCTCCGCGATCGTGGTGAACAGCGGGATGCCGGCGGCAACGGCGGCGGCCCGGATCTCGTAGCCGTCGGCGCGCGCCGAGCGACCGCTCGGGGTGTTCACGACCACGTCGACCTCGCCGCGGTGGATGAGCTCCACGACGCTCGTCGCCTCGGCGTCGGGCTTGTCGTGGAACTTCAGCACCTCGCTCGCCCGGATGCCGTTGCGGCGCAGCACCTCGGCGGTGCCCTCGGTCGCCGCGATGTCGTAGCCGAGCTGCTGGAACCGGAGCACCGGCAGGATCGCCGCGCGCTTGTCGCGGTCCGAGACGGAGACGAACACCGTGCCGCTCGCCGGCACACCGCCGTACGCGGCGAGCTGGCTCTTCGCGAAGGCGGTCGGGAAATCGCGGTCGATCCCCATGACCTCACCCGTCGAACGCATCTCCGGCCCGAGCACCGAGTCGACCATGCCGCCGTCGCGGGTGCGGAACCGGTGGAACGGCAGCACGGCCTCCTTCACCGCGACGGGGGCGTCGAGCGGCACCCGCGAACCATCGGTCTCGGGCAGCAGGCCCTCCGCCACGAGCTCGCGGATCGTCGCGCCGACCATCACCCGGCTCGCCGCCTTCGCGAGCGGGATGCCGAGCGCCTTGGAGACGAAGGGCACCGTGCGGCTTGCCCGGGGATTCGCCTCGAGCACGTAGAGCACGCCGGCGCCGATCGCGAACTGCACGTTCAGCAGGCCCTGCACGCCGATGCCCTCGGCGATCGCGCGCGTCGCCTCGCGGACCCGGTCGACCTCGGCACGGCCGAGGGTCACGGGCGGGAGGGTGCAGCTCGAGTCGCCGGAGTGGATGCCGGCCTCCTCGATGTGCTCCATGACGCCGCCGATGTAGAGCTCGGTGCCGTCGTACAGCGCGTCGACGTCGATCTCGATGGCGTCGTCGAGGAAGCGGTCGACGAGCAGCGGATGGCTCGGGCCGACGATGCCCTGCCCCTCGATGCGGTCGAAGTACTCCGCGAGGTTCGTGCTGTCGTAGACGATCTCCATGCCGCGGCCGCCGAGCACGTAGCTCGGGCGCACGAGCACCGGGTAGCCGATGCCCTCCGCGATCTGCTGCGCGCCCGCGAGGTCGACGGCGGTGCCGTTGCGCGGGGCGAGCAGGCCCGCGTTCTCGAGGATGCCGGCGAAGAGGCCGCGCTCCTCCGCGAGGTCGATCGCCGACGGCGAGGTGCCGAGGATCGGCACGCCGGCCGCCTCGAGCCCCTTCGCGAGTCCGAGCGCGGTCTGCCCGCCGAGCTGCACGACGACGCCGACGAGCTCGCCGGACTGCGACTCGGCGTGGATGACCTCGAGCACGTCCTCCAGGGTGAGCGGCTCGAAGTAGAGCCGGTCGCTCGTGTCGTAGTCGGTCGACACCGTCTCGGGGTTGCAGTTGATCATGATCGTCTCGAAGCCGGCGTCGTGCAGCGCGAAGGACGCGTGCACGCACGAGTAGTCGAACTCGACGCCCTGCCCGATGCGGTTCGGACCGGAGCCGAGGATGACCACCTTGCGGCGGTCGCTCGCGGCGACCTCCGTCTCCTGGTCGTAGCTCGAGTAGTGGTACGGCGTGAGCGCCGGGAACTCGCCGGCGCAGGTGTCGACCGTCTTGTAGACCGGGCGGATGCCGAGGATGTGCCGCACCTCGCGGGCGTCCTGCTCGCTGCCGAAGCCGCGGAGCTGCGCGATCTGCGCGTCGGAGAACCCGTGGTCCTTGGCCAGCAGGATCGTCTCGGTGTCGAGGGCCTCGGCGGCGGCGACGGTCGCCGCGACCTCGTTGATGAGCACGATCTGGTCGAGGAACCAGGGGTCGATCTTCGTGGCCTCGAACGCCTGCTCGATCGTCGCGCCCTTGCGGAGCGCCTGCTGCACGAGCACGATCCGGCCGTCGGTCGGCGTCTGCGCCTGCTCGAGGAGCTCCTCGGCGCTGCGCGGCTCCTCGCCCCAGTGGAACGAGGAGCCGCGCTTCTCGAGCGAGCGCAGCGCCTTCTGCAGCGCGGTCGCATAGTTGCGGCCGATCGCCATGGCCTCGCCGACCGACTTCATGGTGGTCGTCAGCGTCGGGTCGGCCGCCGGGAACTTCTCGAACGCGAAGCGCGGCACCTTCACGACGACGTAGTCGAGCGTCGGCTCGAAGCTCGCCGGCGTCACCCGGGTGATGTCGTTCGGGATCTCGTCGAGCCGGTAGCCGATCGCGAGCTTCGCCGCGATCTTCGCGATCGGAAAGCCCGTCGCCTTCGAGGCGAGCGCCGAGGAGCGGGAGACGCGCGGGTTCATCTCGATCACGATGACGCGGCCGTTCGACGGGTCGATGGCGAACTGGATGTTGCAGCCGCCGGTGTCGACGCCGACCGCGCGGATGATGTCGATGCCGATGTCGCGGAGCCGCTGGTACTCGCGGTCGGTGAGCGTCAGGGCCGGGGCGACCGTGATCGAGTCGCCGGTGTGCACGCCGACCGGGTCGACGTTCTCGATCGAGCACACGACGACCGTGTTGTCGTGCGTGTCCCGCATGAGCTCGAGCTCGTACTCCTTCCAGCCGAGGATGGACTCCTCGAGGAGGACCTCGGTCGTGGGCGAGTCGTGCAGCCCGGCGCCCGCGATGCGGCGGAGGTCGGTCTCGTCGTACGCGAACCCCGAGCCGAGGCCGCCCATCGTGAACGAGGGGCGGACGACGAGCGGGTAGCCGAGGTCCTCGGCCGCCGCGAGCACCTCGTCCATCGTGTGGGCGATGTGCGAGCGCGCCACATCGGCGCCGCACTCGAGCACGAGTTCCTTGAACAGCTGGCGGTCCTCGCCCTTGCGGATGGCCTCGACCTTCGCACCGATGAGCTCGACGCCGTGCTTCTCGAGGATGCCCGCGTCGTGCAGCGCGATCGCGGCGTTCAGCGCCGTCTGGCCGCCGAGGGTCGGCAGGATGGCGTCGGGGCGCTCCTTGACGATGATCGACTCGATGATCTCCGGGGTGATCGGCTCGATGTAGGTCGCGTCGGCGAAGTCCGGGTCGGTCATGATCGTGGCGGGGTTCGGGTTCACCAGGATGACCCGCACGCCCTCGGCTCGGAGGACCCGGCAGGCCTGGGTGCCCGAGTAGTCGAACTCGGCCGCCTGCCCGATGACGATCGGGCCGGAGCCGATGACGAGAACGGAAGTGATGTCGTCGCGCTTGGGCATTAGTCGCGGTTCTCCTTGCTCGCGATGACCAGCTCGCGGAAACGATCGAAGAGGTAGTTCGCGTCGTGCGGGCCGGCAGCCGACTCCGGGTGGTACTGGACGCTGAACGCGGGGATGTCGAGGCAGTTGAGGCCCTCGACCACGTCGTCGTTGAGGTCGACGTGGCTGACCTCGACGCGGCCGAAACCTTCGCTCGACTCGCTCACGCGGTCGATCGGGGCGTCGACGGCGAAGCCGTGGTTGTGCGCCGTGATCTCGACCCGGCCAGTGGCCTTGTCGAGCACGGGCTGGTTGATGCCGCGGTGGCCGAACGGCAGCTTGTACGTGCCGAAGCCGAGGGCGCGGCCGAGGAGCTGGTTGCCGAAGCAGATGCCGAAGTACGGGCGCCCGTCGCGGAGCGACTCGCGGAGCAGCTCGACATGCCGGTCGCTCGCGCTCGGGTCGCCCGGACCGTTCGAGAAGAAGAGCGCGTCGGGCTCGAGCGCCCGCACCTCCTCGATCGTGACCGTCTGCGGGAGCACCTCGACGTCGAAGCCGCGCTCGGCGAGGAAGTTCAGCGTGGACGTCTTGACACCGAGATCGAGCACCGCGACGGTGCCGACCTTCTCGCCCGTCGCCGGCAGCGAGTAGCGCTCCCCCGTCGACACCTCGCCGGAGAGGTTCTGCCCGGACATCTCAGCTCCGCCGAGCACGAGATCGAGCTGCTCGCCGGCGGTGAGGCCGGCCTCCTCACCCGAGAAGATGCCGGCGCGCATCGCACCGGCATCGCGGATGCGGCGCGTCACGGCGCGCGTGTCGATGCCGGAGATGCCGACGATGCCGGCGTCGGCGAGGTCGTCGTCGAGGCTCCGCTGCGAGCGGAAGTTCGACACGACCCGGGACGGGTCGCGCACGACGAAGCCGGCGACCCAGATCTGCGCGGACTCCATGTCTTCGTCGTTCATGCCCGTGTTGCCGATGTGCGGCGCGGTCATGAGCACGATCTGCCCCGCGTACGACGGGTCGGTCAGCGTCTCCTGATAGCCGGTCATGCCGGTCGCGAAGACCGCCTCGCCGAGCGTGCGGCCGAGCGCGCCGTACGCGCGTCCCTCGTACCGGGTTCCGTCCTCGAGGACGAGCACGGCGGGGGCCGTGCGGGTCGTGGTCTCAGTCACCAGAGGCCTCGCCTTCCTGTTGCGACCGTGGCGCCTGGGCCGCGGTGATGTCCGTGACGGCGTCGATGATCCGGGCGGTGTCGCCCGGGTATCGCGCCCGAAGATAGCTGTCGATGCGCACCGGCACCTCGCCGGGTTCCGACTCGTGCGGCTGCCAGGTGAGGGCCACGAGACCCTCCGCCTCGACCCCGCGGTCGATGGCGTGGCTCGCGGAGCCGATCCCGACGATGCGCTCGACGGGGACGAAGCTCGCCGGTTCGCCCGCGATCCTGAGCAGCACCCCGGCGTCGTACACCTCGAGGTGCGCCGCTCCGCGGAACGCGAGACCGTCGACCGCGAGCCGCTCGAACGGCTCGTCCTCCGGCGTCGAGGCGACGTAGAGCACCTCCGTCTCGAGGAGGGCGGCGGCGAGTGTCACCGGCACGGGGTAGGCCGCGAGCCGCGCGTCCCGCGCCCGTCGTCGACGCCACGACCGGACCATGAGCCAGATCACGACGGCGACGACGATGACGGCGACGATCGCGCCGATGAGCTTATCCATCGTCGCCCCCCGCCGCGGCGAGCCGGGCCACCTCGTCGGCTGCGCGCACCTCGCCGTCGCGCACCGTGGCGTAGCCCTGGTGGAACGTCCAGCGCACGGAGCCGGGCAGGGTCTCGCCGAGGTAGGGCGAGTTCGTGCTGCGGCCCGCGAGCCGGGCGAGGTCGAACTCCCCCGTCGCCGACGGGTCGTAGAGGACGAGCTCGGCGGGCGCACCGGCCTCGATGGCACCGCCCTGGCCGGCGAGCCGACCGATGCGGGCCGGGGCCTGGCTCAGCACTCGGGCGACGTCGGCCCAGCCGAGGCGGCCGGGCTCCACCATCGTGCGGTGCACGACGGAGAGGGCGGACTCGAGCCCGACCATGCCGTTCGCCGAGGCATCCCACTCGCCTTCCTTCGCCTCGACCGGATGCGGGGCGTGGTCGGTGGCGACGATGTCGATGGTGCCGTCGGCGAGCGCCGCGCGGAGCGCCTCGACGTCCTCGCCGCGGCGCAGGGGCGGGTTGACCTTGAAGCGCGGGTCGTAGCCGGCCACCCGGTCCTCGGTGAGGAGCAGGTGGTGGGGCGTGACCTCGGCGGTCACGTCGATGCCGCGGGCCTTCGCCCACCGGATCACCTCGACCGAGCCGGCCGTCGAGACGTGGCACACGTGCAGTCGGCTGCCGACGTGCTCGGCGAGCAGCACGTCGCGCGCGATGATCGACTCCTCGGCGACCGCGGGCCAGCCGGCGAGACCGAGCTCGCCGGAGAGGGCGCCCTCGTTCATCTGCGCGCCCTCGGTGAGCCGCGGCTCCTGGGCGTGCTGGGCGATGACGCCGCCGAAGGCCTTCACGTACTCGAGGGCGCGACGCATGAGCAGCGGGTCGTGCACGCAGAAGCCGTCGTCGGAGAAGACGCGGACCCGGGCGCGCGACTGGGCCATGGCACCGAGCTCCGCGAGGCGCTCACCTGCCAGACCGACCGTGACGGCGCCGATGGGCTGCACGGTCGCGTAGCCGGCGGCGTGGCCGAGGCTGAGCTCCTGCTCGACGACCCCAGCCGTGTCGGCGACCGGCGAGGTGTTCGCCATCGCGAAGACCGCGGTGAACCCGCCGGCGGCGGCGGCACGGGTGCCGGTGAGGACCGTCTCGCTCTGCTCGTAGCCGGGCTCGCGGAGGTGGGTGTGCAAGTCGACGAGGCCGGGCAGCACGAGCAGCCCGTCGGCATCGATGCGTTCGGCGCCGCGCGCGTCGACGCCCGTGCCGAGTTCCGCGATCCGACCGTTCTCGAGGAGCAGGTCCGCGCGCTCGCCGGTGGGCAGCTGCGCGCCGACGATCAGGTGCCGCTCGCTCATGCGGCGGACCCCCGTTCGCCGGACAGCAGCAGATAGAGGGCGGCCATTCTCACTGATACTCCGTTCGCGACCTGCTCGCGCACCGTGGACTGCGGCGAGTCGGCCGCGCGGGCGGCGATCTCGAGGCCGCGGTTCATCGGTCCGGGATGCATGACCATCGTAGTGTCGGGGAGCGCATCGAAACGCGCGTCGTCGAGTCCCCAGGTCCGTGCGTACTCCCGGCTGTTCGGGAAGAACGCGCCGTGCATGCGCTCCGCCTGGATCCGCAGCGTCATGACGACATCGGGCCGTCGTCCGAGCGCCGCGTCGAGGTCGAAGGAGGTCACGACCGGCCAGCGACTCGTGTCGACCGGCAGCAGCGTCGGCGGTGCGACGAGCTCGACCTCGGCACCGAGGGCGGGCAGCAGCCACGCGTTCGAGCGCGCGACCCGCGAATGCAGCACGTCGCCGACGATGACGACGCGCGCCCCGTCGAGGCCACGCCCGCGGGAGGCCGCGCCGTGCAGACGACGACGCATCGTGAAGGCGTCGAGCAACGCCTGGGTGGGATGCTCGTGCGTGCCGTCGCCGGCGTTCACCACGCCAGCGTCGATCCAGCCGCTCGTCGCGAGCGTGAGCGGGGCGCCGGAGGCGGGATGGCGGATGACGACCCCGTCCGCGCCCATCGCCTGCAGCGTCTGGGCGGTGTCCTTCAGACTCTCGCCCTTCGAGACGCTGGAGCCCTTCGCGCTGAAGTTGATGACGTCGGCGGACAAGCGCTTGGCCGCCGCCTCGAAGGAGATCCGCGTGCGGGTGGAGTCTTCGAAGAACAGGTTGACCACGGTCTTGCCCCGCAGGGTGGGCAGCTTCTTGACCTCCCGTTCCTGCACGGCCGCCATGTCCTCGGCGATGTCGAGGAGCTCGATCGCCTGCTCGCGGGAGAGCTCGCGGGTGCCCAGCAGATGGTTCACTTCGCGTCTCCCTCGCCGCGGGCGGTCTCGATCGCGACCCCCTCGTCGCCGTCGATCTCGACGAGGCGGACGTTGATCCGCTCGTCGTGCGACGACGGCAGGTTCTTGCCGACGAAGTCCGCGCGGATCGGGAACTCGCGGTGACCACGGTCGACCAGCACGGCCAGCCGAACGGCGCGGGCCCGGCCGAGGTCGGACAGGGCGTCGAAGGCTGCACGGATGGTCCGGCCGGAGTAGAGCACGTCGTCGACGAGCACGACGGTGCGGCCGTCGATCCCGCCGGGCGGCACCTCGGTGGGCTGCGGGGTCCTGGTGCGCGTCCGGGACAGGTCGTCGCGGTACATCGTGACGTCGATCGAGCCGACGGGAACCGGTGCCGCCTCGGGCTCGATGTGAGCGATCGTCTCGGCGATCCGCCGGGCGAGGATGACGCCGCGGGTCGGGATGCCGAGGATGACGAGGTCGCTCCCCCCGCGGTTCGATTCGAGGATCTCGTGCGAGATGCGGGTCAGCGCCCGTTGGATGTCCGCCTGGGTGAGCACGGCGCGTGCCACGGCGGCCTCCCTTCTCCGCCTCACAGGACGGCCTTAAAGGTTGCCAAACTCCGTCGAGTTTAGCAGCGCCCGGCCCGACGCGTTGACGGGCCGGCGCCCGCGCCCGTAGTCTGGCGCGACCTGGATCAGCAGACAGGTCAACACTGAGCTGGCACCACTCCTCCACCGTCGAAGGGATGCCGCTCATGGCACGAGTCTGGATCAAGAACCCCGCCGCCGTCTTCACCGCCGCCGACCAGGCGCCCGGCGCCGCCGCGGGCGGGATCGTCGTCGACGCCGGCCGCATCGTCGAGCTGCTGTCCGCCGGTGGTGCACCCTCGGCCGCGGTCGACGAGGTCTTCGACGCGGCGAACCACGTCGTGCTCCCCGGCCTCATCAACACCCACCACCACTTCTTCCAGACCCTCACCCGGGCCTGGGCTCCCGTCGCCGACGCGAAGCTCTTCCCCTGGCTGCAGGGCCTGTACCCGGTGTGGGCCCGGCTCACGCCGGAGAGCCTCGAACTCGCCGTGACCGTCGCACTCGCCGAGCTCCTGCTCTCCGGCTGCACGACCGCGGCCGACCACCACTACGTGTTCCCCGAGGGCCTCGATGAGGCGATCGACCTGGAGGTGGAGGCCGTGCGGCGGCTCGGCATGCGCGCGACGCTCACCCGCGGCTCGATGACGCTCGGCCAGCGCGACGGCGGGCTGCCGCCGCAGTCCGTCGTGCAGGACGGCGACGTCATCCTCGCCGACTCGGAACGGCTCATCGACCGCTACCACGGGACCGGGCCGGATGCCGACATCCAGATCGCGCTCGCGCCGTGCTCCCCGTTCTCGGTGACCCGGGAGATCATGTCCGACAGCGCGGAACTCGCCGCACGGCGCGGGGTCCGGCTGCACACCCACCTCGCCGAGACGCTCGACGAGGAGGAGTTCTGCCGGGAGCGGTTCGGGCTGCGCACGGTCGACTACCTCGAGAGCGTCGGCTGGCTCGGGCCGCAGAGCTGGCTCGGCCACGGCATCCACTTCGACGAGCAGGAGATCGCGCGGCTCGGCGCCGCGGGCACGGGCGTCGCGCACTGCCCGACCTCGAACATGCGGCTGGCCTCGGGCATCGCGCGCGCGATCGAGCTGGAGGACGCCGGCGTCCCCGTCGGGCTCGGCGTCGACGGCTCCGCCTCCAACGACTCCTCGAACCTCATCCAGGAGGTGCGCCAGGCGCTCTACCTGCAGCGCCTCCGCTACGGCGCCGACGTGCCCGTCGCGCGCGCGCTCGGCTGGGCGACCCTGGGCTCCGCGCGGGCGCTCGGCCGCGACGGCGAGCTCGGCTCGATCGAGCTCGGCAAGCAGGCCGACCTCGCGCTGTTCACCCTGGACGAGCTGCGCTTCTCGGGCAGCCACGACCCGATCGCCGCCCTCGTGCTCTGCGGGGCGGACCGGGCCGACCGCGTCATGGTGGGCGGCGAGTGGCGCGTCGTCGACGGCCGCATCCCCGGGCTCGACCTGGACGGACTCATCCGCGCCCACTCCGCCGCCGCCCGGCGACTCGTCGTCGGCTGAGCTCCGGAACACGGACGGCGGGCCGCCGGTGGCGGCCCGCCGTCGCGGGTGGATCGTGGGAGCCCGCGGGTCAGGCCTGCGCGTGCGCGACGGCGGCGAGCAACCCGTTCACGAACCCCGCGGAATCGTCGGTCGAGAGCACCGTCGCCGCTTCGACGGCCTCGGCGATGGCGACCGCATCGGGAACCTCGTCGTTGTAGACGATCTCCCAGACGCCGATGCGCAGCAGCGCACGGTCGACCGCGGGCATGCGCTCGAGCGTCCACCCGCGCGAGTGCGTGGTGATGAGCTCGTCGATCTCCGCCCGGTGGTCGACGATGCCGTCGACGATCTCGCGGGCGTACAGCCAGGAGGCCTGGCGTTCCGGTTCGCCGGCCGCCTTCTCAGCCTCGACGACGAGCAGCTGCTCGACGGGCATGCCGCGCATCTCCGCAGCGTAGAGCAGGTCGAGCGCGCGCTTGCGAGCCTTGGTGCGAGCGCTCACTAGTCGTTCACGCGGCCGAGGTAGTCGCCCGTGCGGGTGTCGACCTTGACCTTGGTGCCGGTCTCGAGGAAGAGCGGCACCTGGATCTCGTAGCCCGTCTCGACCGTGGCGGGCTTGGTGCCGCCCGTCGAACGGTCGCCCTGCAGGCCCGGCTCGGTGTACGTGATCTCGAGCACCACCGAGGCGGGGAGGTCGACGTACAGCGGGTTGCCGTTGTTCAGGGCGATGGTGACGGCCTGGTTCTCGAGCATGAAGTTGGCGGCGTCGCCGACGGTCGCGGCGGGGACGGTGATCTGGTCGTAGTCGACTGCGTCCATGAAGACGAAGCCGTCGCCGTCGTTGTAGAGGTAGGTGAAGTCGCGGCGGTCGACGTTCTCGATGTCGACCTTCGCGCCCGCATTGTAGGTGCGGTCGACGGTCTTGCCCGTGACCACGTTCTTCAGCTTGGTGCGGACGAACGCGCCGCCCTTGCCGGGCTTGACGTGCTGGAACTCGATCACGCTCCAGAGCTGGCCGTCGATGCTGAGGACGACGCCGTTCTTGATGTCTGCGGTCGATGCCATGCGCGTGGATTCCGTTCCGTTTCGGTGAAGTCGTTCGGCCGGCTGCGGTGGCGCACGCGGGCCGACGAACGATTCTAGACGATGCGCAGCAGCTGCTGCACGGCGAGACGATAGGAGTCGCTGCCGAAGCCGGCGATGACCCCCGTCGCGACGGCCGAGATGACGCTCGTGTGGCGGAAGCGCTCCCGCGCGTGGGGGTTCGAGAGGTGCACCTCGATGAGCGGCACACCGGCCTGCTTCAGCAGCGCCGCCGCGTCCCGCAACCCGTAGCTGTAGTGCGTGAACGCCGCGGGGTTCAGCACCACCGGAGTCCCCCGGTCGACCGCCTCGTGGATCCAGCGGATGAGCTCGCCCTCGTCGTCCGTCTGCCGGAGCTCCAACTCGACGCCCGCCGGCACCCCCTCGCGCAGCGACGCCTCGATGTCGGCGAGCGTCTCGCTGCCGTACACCTCGGGCTCGCGGCTGCCGAGCCGACCGAGGTTCGGCCCGTTCAACACGAGGATCGTCGTCATGCGCTCAGCCTAGTGGCGGCCCGGATGCCTCGGCCGCTCCGGCTCACGAGCCGATCTCCTGGTAGGCCGCGAAGAGCATCGACTGGTCGGGGGCCTGCATCACCGTCGGCTTCGCGAGGTCGTCGAGCACGATGAAGCGGAGCTGCCCGCCGCGCGACTTCTTGTCGCGCTGCATGGTGGCGAGCAGCGTGTTCCACCGGCCCGCCGGGTAGCTCGTCGGCAGGCTCAACAGCTCGAGCACGCGGCGGTGCCGGTCGGCGACCTCGTCGGAGAGGCGCCCGGAGAGCCGGCCGAGCTCCGCCGCGAACATCATGCCCACCGCGACGGCCGCGCCGTGCCGCCACTGGTAGCGCTCGGCGTGCTCGACCGCATGGCCGAGCGTGTGCCCGTAGTTCAGGATCTCCCGGAGGCCCGCCTCCTTGAAGTCCTCGGTCACGACGTCGGCCTTCATCTGGATCGCGAGCTCGACGACGCGCCGGAACTCGGGAGTCGCCGGGTCGGTGGCGCGCTCGGGGTCGGCTTCGATGGTGTCGAGGATCTCGGGGTAGCGGATGAACCCCGCCTTCACGATCTCGGCGAAGCCGGCGAGGATCTCGTTCTTCGGCAGAGTGTCGAGCAGGTCGAGGTCGCAGATCACCTCGGCGGGCGCGTGGAACACCCCGACGAGGTTCTTGCCCTCGTTCGTGTTGATGCCGGTCTTGCCGCCGACCGCCGCGTCGACCATGCCGAGCACGGTCGTCGGTACCTGCACCACGCGGACCCCGCGCAGCCAGGTCGCCGCGACGAAGCCGGCGAGGTCGGTGACGGCGCCGCCACCCAGGCCGACGACGGCGTCGCTGCGGGTGAAGTCGGCCTGTCCGAGGATCTGCCAGCAGAACGCTGCGACCTCGACGCGCTTGCCGGCCTCGGCGTCGGGCACCTCGGCGAGGATGACCTCGAAGCGATCGAGCAGCGACTCCCGGAGCTCGGCCGCCCGCGCGCCGAGCGTGGCCGGGTGCACGAGCAGCACCTTGCGCACCGCCGGTCCGAGGGCGTCGCCGATGCGCGCGACCACGCCGCGGCCGACGACCACGTCGTAGCCCTCGTCGCCGCCGACCCGGATCACGGTCGGTTCGGCCTGCGGCTCGCCTGCGGTCATGCTGTTCCTCCGAAGTGCTCGGTGATGTCGGCGACGATCCGCGCGACCGAGCGGCGCGAGGTGTCGATGGCGAGGTCCGCGAGTGAGGCGTAGATCGGCGCGCGCTCGTCACGGATGCGGATCCAGGCGTCGAGCCCGCCCTGGGCGATGAGCGGCCGCGCGCTGCCCGCGAGCCGCGGCGCGACCGCCGCGGCGCTCACCTGCAACCAGACGACCGGGAGCGCCGCGAGATCGACCCGGGTCGCCGGATGCAGGACGGCACCGCCGCCCAACGAGACGACCGCCTCCTCCGCGAGGGCCTCGGCGACGATCTCACGCTCCACGACCCGGAAATACTCCTCGCCTTCGCGGGCGAAGATCTCCTCGATCGGCCCGTACCGCTCCGTGATGCGGGCATCGGTGTCGATGAAGGGCACGCCTGCCTCCGCGGCGAGCTTCTGTCCGACGCGGGACTTGCCGGCACCCATCGGCCCGATGAGCACGATGGGCAGCCCCAGTGCACCGGGCGGGACGGCACCCGCCCCGGTCATCCCGCCGCGCCGGCCGCGTGTCCGGCGCCGCCGTCGGCCCCGGCGCTCGCGAGCGCATCGGGGATCGCGGCGAGGTACGCCTCGAGATTGCGTCGGGTCTCGGGGAGCGAATCGCCGCCGAACTTCTCGAGCACCGAGTTGGCGAGGACGAGCGCGACCATCGCCTCGGCGACGACGCCCGCGGCGGGCACGGCGCAGACGTCCGAGCGCTGGTGATGCGCCGGCGCCGGTTCGCCCGTCGCGACATCGACGGTCGGCAGGGCGTGCGGGATGGTCGCGATCGGCTTCATGCCCGCGCGGACCCGCAGCACGGTGCCGGTGGACATGCCGCCCTCGGTGCCGCCGGCCCGGTCGCTCGCCCGGACGATGCGACCTCGGTCGAGGTGCAGCTCGTCATGTGCCTCGGAGCCACGGCGGCGGGTGGTCTCGAAGCCGTCGCCGACCTCGACCCCCTTGATCGCTTGGATGCCCATGAGCGCGGCGGCGAGCTGGCCGTCGAGGCGGCGGTCCCAGTGGACGTGCGAGCCGAGGCCCGGGGGCACGCCGTACGCGAGCACCTCGACGACGCCGCCGAGCGTGTCGCCGGACTTGTGGGCGTCGTCGACCTCCGCGACCATGCGCGCCGAGGTCTCGGGGTCGAAGCAGCGCAGCGGGTCGGCGTCGACCGTCGCGAGATCGGCCGGAAGTGGCAGGGCGGCGCCCTCCGGAACGCGGACCGGACCGATCGACAGGGTGTGCGCGATGGTGCGGATGCCGAGCTCCGCGAGGAACGACTTCGCCACGGCACCGAGGGCGACGCGAGCCGCGGTCTCGCGGGCACTCGCGCGCTCCAGCACCGGGCGGGCCTCGTCGAAGCCGTACTTCTGCATGCCGACGAGGTCGGCGTGGCCCGGTCGCGGCCGGGTGAGCGGCGCACCGCGGCCACGGCCGAGGCGGTCCGCCTCGATCGGCTCGGGGCTCATGACCTCCTGCCACTTCGGCCACTCGGTGTTGCCGACGCGCAGGGCGATCGGGCTGCCGAGGCTGAGACCGTGGCGCACCCCGCCCGAGATGGCGAGTTCGTCCTGCTCGAACTTCATGCGCGCGCCGCGGCCATAGCCGAGCTTGCGCCGTGCGAGGTCCTCGCGGACCTGATCGAGCGAGACGGGGATGCCGGCGGGGAGGCCCTCGAGGATCGCGACGAGTTCGGGGCCGTGCGACTCACCGGCAGTGAGCCAACGAAGCATGGCTCTATCCTTCCACAGCGGAGGGGGCCCGACTCTCGCGTGACGTCGCCGCCGGGGGCGCCGTCGGGCAGTGCCGCAGCGGATGCCTCAGGCGATCGCCGCCCGCATGGCCGCGAGCACCTCGTCCTCACCCGGCAACGCCTGCTCGGGGTCGCCGTTCGCGAAGACGCGGACCTGCAGCAGGGCCTGGTGCAGGAGCATGCCGAGCCCGTGCACGACGGTGCCGCCGGCATCGAGCCACCTGGTGGCGAGCGGGCTCGGCCACGGGTCGTAGGCGACCTCCAGCAGCGTGGCCTGCGCCGTGAGCGCGGCGCTCGGCTGCACCCCGAGTTCGGTGCCACCGGGCACCGTGGCCACGACCAGATCGAGGCCCTCGGCGCCCGAGAGCTCGTCGAGGCGCCGCACGAGCACTCTGAGCCCGAGCGAAGCGGCGAGCGGCTCGAGCGCCGCCGCACGAGCCGGCGTGCGCACGAAGACCTCGACCTCGCTCGCCCCGAGTTCCGCGATCGCGGCGATCGCCGAGGCGGCCGTCGCTCCCCCGCCGACGACGCCGGCACGCGAGGACTGGGTCGTCCCGGCGTCCGCGAGCGCACCGACGATGCCGCCGACGTCGGTGTTGAACCCCAGCCGCCGGCCGCGGTCGAAGCGCAGCGTGTTCGCGGCTCCGGTGAGTCGCGCGCGCCGGTCGAGCTCGTCGACGAGCGGAAGCACCTCCTGCTTCAGCGGCATCGTGAGCGAGAGCCCGCGCCACGAGGCGTCCCGCGAGCCGACGAACTCGGCGAGCCCTGACGAGGCGACCTCGACCGCCTCGTACTGCCAGTCGAGCCCGAGCGCGCGGTACGCGGCGCGATGGAGCGCCGGCGACTTCGAGTGCGCGATCGGCGAGCCGAGCACCGCGAGCCGGTGCGGCTGGGAGGCGTTCACGGCGGTCACTGGTACTCCGGGTTCTCGTCCATCCACGCGAGCCACTTCTCGACCGCCGCATCGTGCTCCTCGACCGTGGTCGAGAAGATCGTCTCGCCCGTGTCGAGGTTCCACGTCACGAAGAAGAGCCAGGTCCCGTCGGCCGGGTTCAGCGCGGCGTCGATCGCGAGGTCGCCGGGGTTGGAGATCGGCCCGACCGGCAGCCCGGGGTGCACATAGGTGTTGTACGGGTTGCCGGCGTCGGCGCGCTCGGCGTCGGTGGTGCTGACGCGGTGCGTGTTGCCCGTGCCGTAGGCGACCGTCGCGTCGGACTGCAGGAGTCCCGACTCCCACTGCGCCGGGTCCAGACGGTTCAGGAACACGCGGGAGACCTTGTAGTAGTCGTCGCGCAGCCCGGCCTCGCGCTGGATGAGCGAGGCGAGCACGATCGTGCGCCAGCGATCCGCCGGGGCGACGCCGGCTTCGTCGAGCGCCTGGAACTGCCGGTCGACGAGCGTCTGCAGCACGCCGCGAGCGTCGGACGCCGGGTCGACGGTGTAGGTCGCCGGGAACAGGAAGCCCTCCAGCGACTGCGCCTCGGCCGGCAGCCCGTAGCTTTGCGGTGGCTCCGCCGCCGCCGCCTGCAGTTGCTCGAGGGCCATCCCCGTGCCCTCGGCGATGATCGGCAGCGCATCGACCGTGGCCGTGCCCTCGGGGATCACGAAGGTGTTCTCGAGCTTGTTCGCCGGATCCTCGAGTGCGTCGAGCGCCGCCTTGGCGCTCATCTTCTCGGCGAGCCGGTAGGCGCCGGGGTGGAACTCCGGTTCGGGCTCTTGCTGCAGCAGGAGCTCGTAGAAGGCCTCCGAGGACGCCACGACGCCCTCATCGTAGAGGTTCTCGGCGATCGAGGAGCCGGTGTCGCCGTCGTGGATCATGAAGGTGACCTCGCCCGAGCCGGTGCCCTTGTAGTCGGCCGCCGGCTGGAACCGCTCGATGACCGCGGAGATCGGCCCCTGCAGGAAGAAGAACGCGCCGGCGCCGAGCGCCACGACGATGAGCAGGGCGATGAGGCAGCCCCAGGCACCGCGACGCTTCGGCTTCCTCGGCACGTCGGGGTCGTCGATGCCGGCCGACTCGCGCCGTTCCGCCCGACTCGGCCGCTGCACCTCGGCGGGCCCGGTCGACGGACCGGTCTCGAGCTGGGACTGTCGTTCTTCCAGCTCTCGACGCTCGCGCCGGGTGAGCGGCACCTCGTCACCCGAGGCGAAGGGGTCATTCGTCCGCGGTGCCACGGGGCGGTCGGGATGCGCGAACGGGTCTACGCCGTCCCCCTCGGGCTCGTGCCCGTGCGGCCCGCCCGTCCGGGCGTCCCGCCGTGGTCGGGACTCGTCGCCGGAAAGGATCGCGTCCCAGTCGAGACCGGTGCGCTCGCGCGACGCGCGCTGCTCAGGGGGGAGCTGAGTCACAGGGGTGGTGGCCCTTCGTCGGTGCCGAGGAGCTGCCCCGGCGGCTTGCCCGACGCGCGTTCGGCGTCGATGGCGTGTTGCAGAATGATAACGGCTGCAGCTTGGTCGATGATGGACCGCTGCTGCTTGGCGCGTTTCCCACTCGCACGGAGCGCCTGCTGCGCGCTCACCGTCGACATCCGCTCGTCCACGAGCCGCACCGGAACAGCGGCGCCCACGAGTCGACCGGCGAAGGCGACGGCGTCGTCGGTCGAGGGCGTCGCGTGTCCGGAGAGCGAGAGCGGATGGCCCACCACGAGCTCGACCGCGCCGAACTCCTCGGCGAGCTCGAGGATACGGCGGATGTCGGCGTCGGAGCCCTCCGGCGCGCGCGGCACGGTCTCGACCGGGACCGCGAGCATCGCCGAGGGGTCGCACCGGGCGACCCCGATGCGGGCGCGGCCCACATCGACGCCGAGCCGGACACCCTCACGCACGCTAGCGGCCGAGCTCGTCACGAACCGCCGTGAGCGCCGCCGGGATCGCTGCGACGTCCGTGCCGCCGCCCTGAGCCAGGTCGGGCTTGCCGCCACCGCCACCGCCGAGCACCGACGCCATCCGCTTCGCGAGCGCGCCCGCGTTCGCGCCCGCCTCGCGCGCTGCCGGCGAGGTCGCGGCGATCGCGAGCGGCTTGCCGCCGACCTCGGCGGTCAGCGCCACCACCGCGGCCGCGTCGCCGAGCTGCGAGCGCACGGCGAGCGCGAGCTGGCGCAGCTCGTCGCCCGAGCCGAGCGCACCGACGTGCTCCGCGACGAGCAGGACGTCGCCCGCGCGGGTTGCCGTCGCGGCCAACGCCGGCACGCGCTCGTTCAAGGCCTTCGCCTCGTACGCCTGGATCTTCTTCTCGGCGGCCTTCAGGTTCGCCACGAGTTCACCGACCCGGTCGACGAGCTGCTCGGGACGGGTCTTCAGCGAGCTCGTGAGCTCGCCGACGAGTGCGCGCTCGGCCGCGAACTGCCGGAAGGCCTCGATGCCGACGAGCGACTCCACGCGACGATTCGTGGCACCGACCGAGGACTCGCCGATCAGGTTGATCATGCCGACCTCGGCGCTCGTGCGCACGTGCGTGCCGGCGCAGAGCTCGCGCGACCACGGGCCGCCGATGTCGACGACACGCACGACGTCGCCGTACTTCTCACCGAAGAGCGCCATGGCACCGAGCGCCTTGGCCTCCTCGAGCGGCAGTTCACGGGTGACGACCTCGAGATTGTCGCGGATCGCGGCGTTCGAGATCTCCTCGATCTCGGAGCGGGTCTCGGCCGAGAGGGCCGTGTTCCAGCCGAAGTCGAGGCGCAGGTAGCCGGCCTTGTTGAAGGAGCCGGACTGGTGCGCGTTCGGCCCGAGCACCTGCCGGAGGGCGGCGTGCACGAGGTGGGTACCGGAGTGCGCCTGGGTGGCGCCGCGGCGGTAGTCCTCGTCGACGAGGCTGGTGGCGGTCTCGCCGACGCCGACCTCGCCGCGGACGACCCGCACGGTGTGACTGATGAGGCCCTTGACGGGGCGCTGCACGTCGAGCACCTCGAGCTCGAAGCCGTCGCCGACGATGCGGCCGCGGTCGGGCGCCTGCCCGCCGGACTCCGCGTAGAGCGCGGTCTCCGCCAGGATCACCTCGGCGGTCTGCCCCGCGGTGGCCCGCTGCACGGGCCGGCCATCGACGAGGAGACCGAGGACCGAGGACTCCGTCTGCAGCTCGGTGTAGCCGGTGAAGATCGTCTCGCCCTTGGCGCGGTAGTCCGCGTAGACCGAGAGATCCGCGAGCACCCGCTTCTTCGATTTTGCGTCGGCCTTCGCGCGATCGCGCTGGTCCTTCATGAGGCGGTCGAACTCGCCGCGGTCGACCTCGAGCCCCGCCTCGTCGGCCATCTCGAGGGTGAGTTCGATCGGGAAGCCGTAGGTGTCGTGCAGCAGGAACGCCGTGTCGCCCGCGAGCTCGCCGGAGCCCTGCGCCTTCGTCTTCGTCACCGCGACGTCGAGGATCGTCGTGCCCGACGCGAGTGTACGGAGGAAGGTGTCCTCCTCGCCGAGGGCGAGCTGCTCGAGGTGCGAGTAGTCGGTCGCCACCTCGGGGTACGCCGACTTCATCGCGTCGCGGGAGGCCGCGAAGAGCTCGCGGAAGCTCGGGCCCTCGACGCCGAGGAGACGCATCGCCCGGATCGAACGGCGCAGCAGGCGCCGCAGGATGTAGCCGCGGCCCTCGTTCGACGGCGTGACCCCGTCGCTCATGAGCATGAGCGAGGAGCGCACGTGGTCGGCGATGATGCGCATGCGCACATCGTCCTCGTGCTCGGCGCCGTAGCGCCGGCCGGAGAGCTCGGCGGCGCGGTCGAGCACCGGGCGGACCTGGTCGATCTCGTACATGTTCTCGACGCCCTGCTTGATGAACGCGACGCGTTCGAGGCCCATGCCGGTGTCGATGTTCTTCTTCGGCAGCGGGCCGACGACGTCGAAGTCGACCTTCGACCGGACCTCGCTCAGCAGCTCCTGCATGAACACGAGGTTCCAGATCTCGATGAAACGGCTGTCATCGACGGCCGGGCCGCCGTCGCGGCCGTACTTCGGCCCGCGGTCGAAGAAGATCTCCGAGCTGGGGCCGCCGGGGCCGGGCTGGCCGGTGTGCCAGTAGTTGTCCGCCTTGCCGAGCCGCTGGATGCGCTCGGCCGGAAGCCCGATGAGCTTCTGCCAGAGCTCCGCCGCCTCGTCGTCGGTCTCGTAGACCGTGACCCAGAGGTCGCGCTCGTTGAAGCCGAGCCCGCCGTCGGCCTCGGAACGGGTCAGGAGCTCCCACGCGTAGGTGATCGCCCCCTCCTTGAAGTAGTCGCCGAACGACCAGTTGCCGAGCATCTGGAAGAAGGTGCCGTGGCGCGCGGTCTTGCCGACCTCCTCGATGTCGTTCGTGCGGATGCACTTCTGCACGTCGACGGCGCGGGGGTACGGTGCCGGGACGACGCCGGTCAGGTACGGCACGAACGGCACCATGCCGGCCACCGTGAAGAGGAGCGTGGGGTCGTCGGAGACGAGCGAGGCCGAGGGGACGACGGTGTGTCCGCGGTCGGCGAAGTAGTCGATGTAGCGACGGCTGATCTCGGCAGTCTGCATGGTTCCGTTCCGGGTCGTTGCACCCCGCAGCCGCGGGGCGAGAACTGTGCGCGCGAAAGGCGCGGAGTGGTCAGCGCTCGTCGTCGGCGTCGGCGCGGAGCTCGGCGTCGCGCTCGTGGTACCCCTCGGCGATGGCCTGGCCGAACGCCCGGGCCTTCGCGTCGAGCGAGGCGAAGAACTTGCGACCCTCGACCGTCTGGTTCACCTGATGGGCCACGACGAACCCCGCCGCGATACCCGCGACGAACCACAGCACGCTCTTCACCGTTTGCTCCTCTGGTCGAACTCTCTGTTCGAGGGACCTCGGCCCCTGACGCTTCCGTCCAGTCTAGGCGAGCCGGGGGCCCGCCCGCCGGGACGACGGAGGGGCCGCGGGCGAACCCGCGACCCCTCCGGCCTGCACGCGACGCTGGGTCAGCGGGCGGCGTAGTACTCGACGACGAGCTGCACGTCACAGGTGACGGGGACCTCGGCGCGCTTCGGGCGGCGAACGAGGGTCGCCTCCAGCTTGTCGAGCTGGACCTCGAGGTAGCCCGGCGTCTTCGGCAGCACGTCGACGTGACCGCCGGCCGCGGCGACCTGGAACGGCTCGGTGCCCTCGGAGCGCTGCTTGACGCCGATGTGCTGGCCGGGCTTCACGCGGAACGAGGGGCGGTCGACGATCTTGCCGTCGACGACGATGTGGCGGTGCACCACGAACTGGCGGGCCTGCGCCATGGTGCGCGCGAACCCGGCGCGCAGCACGAGCGCGTCGAGACGCATCTCGAGCAGCTCGACGAGGTTCTCACCGGTCTGGCCCTCGGTGCGCTTCGCCTCGTTGTAGGCGATACGGAGCTGCTTCTCGCGGATGCCGTACTGGGCGCGGAGACGCTGCTTCTCACGGAGACGGACGGCGTAGTCGCTGTCGGCCTTGCGCTTGGTGCGGCCGTGCTCGCCGGGAGCGTAGGGGCGCTTCTCGAGGATGCGGGCGGCCTTCGGGGTGAGGGCGACGCCGAGCGCGCGCGAGAGGCGGGTCTTGCTACGTGCACGATTCGACACGAATGGTCCTTTCGGAGGTTCTGAAACGGGGTTCCGGCGCGCGTCAACGCGCTGGAAAGCTCTAGTCAGAGGGATTCGCCATGGGCCGACCGGCTACAGGTCGCGCCACTTCGCCGTCGGAGTCCGCGCAGCCGCACGCGAAAACCTGGCTTCAGGCCATCAGCAATCGTAGCACGGGGCTCAGTCCTCGCCGCGCACGATGCGGCGGAGCTTCGCGAGCCGCGCCGAGAGCTCGCGCTCGTGCCCGTGCTCGGTCGGCTCGTAGTAGCGGGCGCCCCGGAGGGGGTCGGGCAGGTACTGCTGCGGCACCACCCCGATGTCCGCGTCGTGCGGGTACCGGTAGCCCTTGCCGTGCCCGAGTCGCTTCGCCCCGGCGTAGTGGGCATCGCGGAGGTGCTTCGGCACTCGACCGGCCTTGCCGGCGCGCACGTCGGAGATCGCCTGGTTGATGCCGAGGTAGGCGGCGTTCGACTTCGGCGCGGTCGCCAGGTGCACGACGGCCTGCGCGAGCGGGATGCGCCCCTCCGGCATGCCGATGAGGGCCACCGCATCGGCTGCGGCGACGGCCACGCCGAGCGCCGTCGGGTCGGCCATGCCGATGTCCTCCGAGGCGAGCACGATGATGCGGCGGGCGATGAACCGCGGGTCCTCGCCCGCCTCGATCATGCGAGCCAGGTAGTGCAGCGCCGCATCGACGTCGCTCCCCCGCACCGATTTGATGAAGGCGCTGATGACGTCGTAGTGCTCGTCGCCGTTGCGGTCGTAGCGGAGCAACGCGCGGTCGACGGCCCGCGCCACGGTCTCCGCGGTGATCGTCGGCTTCGCCGCCGCGGATGCCTCGCCCTCGACGTCGGCAGCGTCTGGCGGCGCCGCATCGTCTGGTGATGCCACATCGTCGGGTGCCGCCACATCGTCGGGCGCGTCGGCATCCCCCTCCGCCGGGCCATCCCCCTCGGCCTGGCCATCGCTCGCGGCCTGCGCGGCGGCGAACTCGCCGACCGCGGAGTTCGCCGAGGCCTCGAGCGCGGTGAGCGCGCGACGCGCGTCGCCGGAGGCGAGCCGGACGATCGCCTCCCGAGCCTCGGGCTCGAGCACGAACGCATCGGCGAGACCACGAGGATCGGTCGCAGCGCGATCGACCAGCGTGCCGAGGTCGGCATCGCTCAGCAGTTCGAGCGTCAGCAGGAGTGAGCGGGAGAGCAACGGCGAGATGACGGAGAACGAGGGATTCTCGGTGGTCGCCGCGACCAGGATGACCCAGCCGTTCTCGACGCCGGGCAGCAGCGCATCTTGCTGCGCCTTGGTGAAGCGATGGATCTCGTCGAGGAACAGCACGGTGGAGAGGCCGTAGAGGTCGCGGCTCGACTGCGCCTCCTCCATCACCTGACGGACGTCCCGTACGCCCGCGGTGACGGCCGACAGCTCGACGAAGCGACGGCCGGAGCTGCGGGCGATCGCTTGTGCCAGCGTCGTCTTGCCCGTGCCGGGCGGCCCCCACAGGATGACCGACACGGATCCGCTCGTGCCCGAGCGGTCGCTCGCGAGGGCCACGAGCGGCGAGCCCGGGCTCAGCAGATGCCGCTGACCGGCGACCTCGTCGAGCGTGGTCGGCCGCATGCGAACCGCCAACGGAGTCGCGCCGGAGCGCAGCCCCGTACCGGTGTCCACCATGCCTTCCAGCGTAGCGACGTCCACCGACACGACGCCCTCGCGAGGCCCAGGTGATTGGCACGGCGCACGGGCCTTGCGTAGAGTCGGCTCGCAGGATTCCCCAGAAGGAGCAGCGTGGCATCGAACGACCGTCAGGCGCGCGAGGAGCGCGCGAGGCTTCGCACCTATCAGGCACGGCAAGAGGTTCACACGCGCAAGCAGCGCCGTCGGGTCCGTGACAATGTGATCGCCGCACTCGCGCTCGTCGTGGTGCTCGTGCTCGCGACCGCGGCGCAGCTGTTCTATTTCAGCGGCGGCCCCGGCGCTCCGGAAGCGGCCCCGAGCGAGACCCCTCCGGCCACCGAGCCGGCCGGCGCGAACCAGGGCGATGTCCCGTCCGCCGATCTCGCCGAGGGGCGCACCTGGACCGGCACACTCACCCTGAACGGCATCCCGCTCGGCGTCGAGCTCGACGGGGCCGCCGCGCCCCAGGCGGTGTCGTCGGAGATCAGCCTCGCCCAGTCCGGCTTCTACGAGGGGGTCGGCTGCCACCGCCTCACCACTTCGGGTCTGTTCGTGCTCCAGTGCGGCGACCCGAACGGCGACGGCACGGGCGGGCCCGGGTACACCTACGGTCCGGTCGAGAACGCGCCGGCCGACAACGTGTACCCGGCCGGCACCATCGCGATGGCCCGGCAGACCCAGAACGGCTACAGCCAGGGCAGCCAGTTCTTCCTCGTCTACGACGACACCACGCTCCCCACGGACTCGGCGGGCGGCTACACGATCCTCGGCACCGTGACGAGCGGGCTCGATGAGCTGCGCTCCGCCGTGATCGACGCCGGCACCGTCGACGGGGGCGGCGACGGCGCGCCCGCAGTGCCGGTCACCATCGACTCCTTCACGGTGCAGTGAGCGGTCCGCGGCGTGCGCGATCCGGCGCCGCCGCGACCGGCACCCCGCACCGGAGGTGCAATAGGCTTGATGTCGCACCGCCGCCGTCAGGCGGCATCTACCGACCTACGACAGGGTGAGGCCGTGACCGAATCAGATCAGCAACCGTGGGGCCGCGTCGACGAGACGGGCACGGTCTTCGTTCGGACCGCCGACGGCGAACGGGCCGTGGGCGAGTACCCCGACGGCACCGCTGAGGAGGCTCTCGCCTACTTCGAGCGCAAGTACGCCGATCTCGCCGGGGCCGTCGGTCTGCTCGAGCAGCGCGTCCGTCGCGGCGCTCCCGCCGCCGATGTCGCCAAGGCCGTCACCGCACTGCAGGAGTCCATCGCCGAGGCGCGTGCCGTCGGCGACCTCGACGCCCTCCGCACGCGGCTCGACGCCCTGTCCGGCACCACGCAGGAGCTGAGCGAGCAGCAGCAGGCCGAGGCGAAGGCGCAGCTCGCCGAGGCGATCGCCGAGCGCACGGCCATCGCCGAAGCCGCTGAGGCCCTCGCCGCGCAGGACCCGTCGAAGACCCAGTGGAAGCAGACCTCCGCCGAGCTCGACGCGCTCTTCGCCCGCTGGCAGCAGCACCAGCAGGACGGCCCGCGTCTCCCGAAGAACGAGGCCAACGAGCTCTGGAAGCGGTTCCGCACCGCTCGGTCGACGATCGAGTCGCACCGCAAGGCGTTCTTCGCCCAGCTCGACAGCGCGCACCGCGAAGTCCGCGCGCGCAAGCAGCAGCTGATCGAGCGGGCCGAGGCGCTCGCCCCGCGCGGCGCCGACGCGGTCGGCGACTACCGCGCACTCCTCGACGATTGGAAGGCCGCCGGCCGCGCCGGCAAGAAGGTCGACGACGCGCTCTGGGCGAAGTTCAAGGCCGCCGGCGACGTGCTGTTCCATGCCAAGGCCGAGGTCGACGCGCGCGACGACGCCGAGTACCGGGAGAACCTCGAGCAGAAGCTCGAGCTGCTCACCGAGGCCGAGGAGCTCCTGAAGCAGAAGGACCCGAAGCGCGCCCGCCCCGCCCTCAACGCGATCCAGCTGCGCTGGGACGAGATCGGCCGGGTGCCCCGCGACCAGGTCCGCGTGATCGAAGACCGGCTCCGCAAGGTCGAGACGCACGTGCGCCAGCTGGAGGACGAGCGCTGGCAGCGCGAGGACCCCGAGAAGAAGGCCCGGTCCGAAGGCATGCTCGGCCAGCTCCAGGACGCGATCGCGAAACTCGAGGCCGAGCTCCAGGCCGCCGAGGCCGAGGGCGACGCGAAGGCGATCGCCGAGGCGCGCGAGGCGCTCGAGGCCCGTCAGGCCTGGCTCAAGGCCGTCGGCGGCTGACCCGCGGTCCACACCTCGTCCGACGGCCGGGGCGTTCTCCACAGAACGCCCCGGCCGTCGCCGTCGAGCCGCCCGAGACCGGCAGACTCGGCGGATGCCCCGACTCCCCGACGTGCTCGACACGGACGAGCTCTCACTGCCCGAACTCTGCGCCGCCCGGCTCGACGGCGAGGTGGTCGCCGTGCTCGATCGATGGATCCCCATCGATGCGCCGGATCTCCCCGAGCTGCGCGCCCGGGCCCTCGGCGCCGCGGCGAACGGGCCCGTCATCGCCGGCTGGTCGGCGGCCTGGGTGCATGGGGCGACCCCTGTGCCGCCGAAGGTCGCCGAGTTCTGCGTGCCGCACGGAGCTCGGGTCGCCCGTTCGCGCGACCCGCGCCGCCGCATCCGCGAGGTGGCCATCGACGAGTCCGAGATCACCATGGCGGGTGGCTGCCGCTGCACCTCCGTGGAGCGCACCGCCTTCGACCTGCTGCGCGATCCCGCACTCGACGAGCACGGGGTGCTCCCCGTCGTCGAGAGCCTGCTCCGGAGCGATCCGATCCACCTGGCCGAGCGTCTCCGCGACCGCTTCGCGCCGGCAACGCGAGTCCCCCACCGCCGCCTGGCGCTCGCCCGGCTCGCTCGAATCCTCGGCTGAGCGGCCGTCTCAGCCGTCGCTGACGCGGTAGACGTCGTAGACGGCGTCGATGCGCCGCACCGCGTTCAGCACCCGGTCGAGGTGGGTGGTGTCGCCCATCTCGAAGACGAAGCGGCTGAGCGCGAGACGGTCGGTCGAGGTCGTGACGTTCGCCGAGAGGATGTTCACGTGGTGCTCCGAGAGCACGCGGGTGACGTCCGAGAGGAGCCCCGCGCGATCGAGCGCCTCGATCTGGATCTGCACGAGGAAGACGCTCTTCGAGCTCGGCGCCCACTCCACGTCGATCATGCGCTCGGGCTCGCGCAGCAGCGACTGCACGTTGTGACAGCTCGCCTGGTGCACCGAGACGCCCGCGCCCCGGGTCACGAAGCCCACGATCTCGTCGCCCGGTACCGGAGTGCAGCAGCGCGCGAGCTTCACGAGGATGTCGGGAGCCCCGCGCACCAGCACCCCGGAGTCACTGTTCCGCGGCAGCGGCCGGGACCGCACCGGGATGGCCAGCTCGGGCTCGTCGCCGCCCTCGACGTCGCGCACGAGCGCGACGACCTTCTCGAGCACCGACTGCGTCGAGACGTGCCCTTCGCCGACCGCGGCGTAGAGCGCGGAGACGTTGTCGTACCGCAGCTGCGCGGCGACCTCGGCGAACGACTCCTGACTCATGAGCTTCTGCAGCGGCAGATTCTGCTTCCGCATGGCGCGGGCGATGGCGTCGCGCCCCTGCTCGATCGCCTCGTCGCGCCGTTCCTTCGTGAACCACTGGCGGATCTTGTTCCGCGCCCGGGCGGACTTCACGAAGTTCAGCCAATCCTGGCTGGGGCCGGAGTCGGGGTTCTTCGAGGTGAACACCTCGACGACATCGCCGCTCGAGAGCTCGCTCTCCAGCGGCACCAGACGGCCGTTGACCTTCGCGCCCATCGTGCGGTGGCCGACCTCGGTGTGCACCGCGTAGGCGAAGTCGATGGGAGTCGCCCCGGAGGGAAGGCCGACCACGCGCCCCTTCGGCGTGAAGACGTAGACCTCCTTCGCGCCGATCTCGAACCGCAGCGAATCGAGGAACTCCCCCGGGTCGGCCGTCTCGGCCTGCCAGTCGGAGATGTGCGCGAGCCACGCCATGTCGGTGCTGCTCTGCTTCTCGTCGACGCGGCCGCTCGTCATCCGCTCTTTGTACTTCCAGTGCGCCGCGACACCGTACTCCGCGCGCTGGTGCATGTCGTGGGTACGGATCTGGATCTCGACTGCACGGCCCTTCGGGCCGATCACGGTCGTGTGCAACGACTGGTACAGGTTGAACTTCGGAGTGGCGATGTAGTCCTTGAAGCGACCGGGCACCGGCGTCCACCTGGCGTGGATCGCGCCGAGCACGGCGTAGCAGTCGCGCACGGAGTTCACGAGCACACGGATGCCGACCAGGTCGTAGATCTCGTCGAAGTCGCGTCCGCGCACGATCATCTTCTGGTAGATCGAGTAGTACTGCTTGGGTCGGCCCATGACCTTGCCGCGGATCTTCGCGGCTTTCAGGTCGTCGTTCACGAGGTCGATGACGTTCTGCACGAACTCCTCGCGCTGCGGGGTGCGCTGTCTCACGAGGCTCTCGATCTCGGCGTAGAGCTTCGGGTAGAGCACCGCGAACGAGAGGTCCTCGAGCTCCCACTTGATCGTCTGGATGCCGAGCCGGTGCGCGAGCGGGGCGTAGATCTCGAGGGTCTCGGTAGCCTTCCGGGTCGCGGACGCCGCGGGCACGAAGCCCCAGGTGCGGGCGTTGTGCAGCCGGTCGGCGAGTTTGATGATCAGCACGCGGATGTCCTTGGACATCGCGACGATCATCTTGCGGACCGTCTCGGCCTGCGTCGAGTCGCCGTACTTGACCTTGTCGAGCTTCGTGACCCCGTCGACGAGCATCGCGATCTCGTCACCGAAATCGGCGCGCACCTGGTCGAGCGTGTAGGCGGTGTCCTCGACGGTGTCGTGCAGGAGCGCGGCGGCGACGGTCTTCGAGCCGATCCCGAGATCGGCGAGGATCTGCGCGACCGCGACCGGGTGGGTGATATACGGCTCGCCGCTCTTGCGCTTCTGGCCCTCGTGGGCCCGGTCGGCGACCTGATAGGCGCGCTCGATGAGTGCGAGGTCGGCCTTCGGATGGTGCATGCGCACCGTGCGGATCAGGGTTTCGACCGCACCGGAGGGCTGGGCCTTGGAGAAGATGCGCGGAACGAGACGGCGCAGCGACGCCGTGGAGTTCACTCCCGTCTCGGTCATCTCAGCACCTCCAGGGTTCCATTCCTACCACTGTCGGAGCCCCCTGGAGCCCGCGCGGCGTTCCGGGCTACGCTTCGACGGCGACCGATGACCCCGCCCGCTCGCGCTCCTTCATGACCTTCAGGTCGTGGCGCTTGATCGCCGGCTCGCCCTCGCGCAGCTGCGAGTACAGCGGCGCGGCGACGAACACCGTCGACCACGTGCCGACCAGGATGCCGATGAGGAGCGACAGCGAGATGTCCCGCAGCGTGTCGGCGCCGAGCACCCCCGCACCGATGAAGAGGATCGCCGCGACGGGCAACGCCGCGATGACGCTCGTGTTGATCGAACGCACCAGCGTCTGGTTCACCGCGAGGTTCACCGACTCCGCGAACGTCCGTCGCGACTCGTCGCCGTCATCCGCGGTGTTCTCGCGGATCTTGTCGAACACCACGACCGTGTCGTAGAGCGAGTAGCTGAGGATCGTGAGCACACCGATCATGGCCGCCGGCGAGATCTCGAAGCCGACCGCCGCGTAGACGCCGACCGTGACGATGAGATCGCCGATCAGGGCGAGGATGGCCGCGAGCGACATCTTCCACGTGCGGAAGTAGATCGCCATGATGACGCCGGCGAGGAGGAGGAACGCGATGAGGCCGACGATCGCCTGCCGTGTCACGTCGGCACCCCAGCTGGGCCCGATGAAGCTCGAGGTGACCTCGCTCACCGGCACGTCGTACGCCTCCGCGAGCGCGGCCGACACGTCGTGCGAGTCCTGCTGCGAGAGCTGGTCGGTCTGCACGCGGACGCCACTGTCGCCCACGATCGTGACCTTCGCCGCGGCGTCCGGAACGACGCTCGCGACGGCCTCCGTCGCAGGCTCCGGAGTGGCGTTCTGCACGTTCGTGATCTGGAACTGCGATCCGCCGAGGAACTCGATGCTGAAGTTCACCCCGCGCACGAGCGGCACGATGACCGAGAGGATCACGAGCACGGCGGCGATCACGTACCACTTGCGGCGTCCGCCGACGAAGTTGAACGAGCGCTTGCCCGTGTAGAGGTCGTTGCCGAAGGTGGTGAGACGGCTGGCCATCAGGACTCCTTGCCTTCGCCCGTGGAGGTGAGTTCGGCGGCCTTGCGTTCCGCGATGGTCTGCCGGCGCTGCGCCTCCTTGGCGCTCGAGGCGGCCTTCTTGGCGGGCACCGCGGACGGCTTCCGGAACTCCGCTCGACCCCGGTAGACCGCGCCGAGCGCGTTCGGGTCGAGGCCGGACCACGGGTTGCCGCCGGAGAAGAACCGCGTCTGGGCGAGCAGCTGCAGCATCGGATGCGTGAAGAGGATCACGATCACGACGTCGATGATCGTCGTGAGCCCGAGCGTGTAGGCGAAGCCCTTCACGCTGCCGACCGCGAGGATGAACAGCACGATGGCGGCGAGGAGGTTGACGCCCTTCGACGCGAGCACCGTGCGGAACGCGCGCTTCCAGCCGGCCTCGACGGCCCCGACGAGCGGTCTTCCGTCGCGCAACTCGTCTCTCACGCGTTCGAAGTAGATGATGAACGAGTCGGCTGTGAAGCCGATCGCGACGATGACGCCCGCGATGCCCGCGAGCGAGAGGCGGTACCCCTCGCGCCAGGACAGGATCGTGAGCATCAGATACGTGATGATGCCCGCGATGATGAGCGACGCCACCGTCACCGAGGCGAGTGCGCGGTACTGGAAGATGCTGTAGAGCACCACCAGGATGAGGCCGATCAGGCCTGCGATCAGGCCGTTCTGCAGCTGCTGGGTGCCGAGCGTCGGCGAGATGGTCTCGGACGACTGCACCGTGAAGCTGATCGGCAGCGCACCGAACTTCAGCTGGTCGGCGAGGGCCTTCGAGGTCTCCTGGGTGAAGGATCCGGTGATCTGCGGACGGCCGTCGGTGATGACCCCGTTCATGGACGGCGCGGAGATGACGGCGCCGTCGAGCACGAACGCGAACTGGTCGCGCGGAGCCTGCCCCTTCAAGCCGTAGAGGCGGGTCGAGACGTCGGCGAAGGCCTTCGTGCCCTCGTCGTCGAAGACGAGGTTCACCGCCCACTGACCCGTGGACGCGCCGTTCTGGGTCGTGACGACGCCGTTCGTGGCGTCGACGATGTTCGCACCGCTCACCTCGACCGGGCCGAGGATGTATTTGCCCGTGCGGCTCGCGTCGCACGTGACGAGCGGCTGGTCCGCCGGGGCGACGTTCGCGTCGGGGTCGTCGAGGCTCGAGCACTGGAAGGTCTCGAATTCCTGCTGCAGGGCCGGAGTGATCCATGAGGGGTCGCTCGGGTCGGTGGGCTCCACGGTCGGCGTGGCCTCGAGCGCTGCGTCGTCCGTCGGTGCCGGAGACTCGCTCGGGCTCGCCGACTGGTCGGTCGCCGCGCTCGCGACCAGGACGGGACGGAGCTCGAGCTTCGCCGACTGCTCGATGCGGTTGCGGGTCTGCTCGTCGAGCTCGCCCGGGATGCGGACGACGACGTTCGATCCCTCGGTGTTGATCTCGGGCTCGGCGACACCGGAGGCGTCGACGCGCTGCCGGATGATCGACACGGCCTGGTCGAGCTGCTCCTGCGAGGCGGTCTGACCCGACTCGAGCTTCGGCTCGAGGATGATCTGGGTGCCGCCCTCGAGGTCGAGCGCGAGCTTCGGCGTCCACGACCCGCCGCCCCAGATCACGCCGGCGGCGTTGATCGCGAACAGACCGACGATGATCACGCCGAGCCAGCTCAGCGACCGCCAGGCCTTGCGAACGGGGGTCGGCCGTGATGACCGCTTCGGTGCTGCAGCCACGTGCTCTGCTTTCTCTGCGTCGGCCCGCGCACGAGTGCGCGGGCCGAGCCAGTGGGAACGGGTTTAGTCCTCGGACTTCTTGGGCGACTCGTCGCCCTTGGGAGCCTCGTCGGACGCCTTCGGCGTCTCATCGCTCGCCTCGTCGATCCGCTCGCCGAACTCCGGCTCGCCCTCGATCGACTCGATCGCCGGGGCCTCGACGCCCTCGGCGGGCTCGACCACGCGGGCGATCGTCTGGCGGTGCAGCGTGAGCACGGTGCCCGGGCTCACCTCGAGCTCGGCGCGGTTCTCTTCTTCGTCGATCGACACGACCGTGCCGAAGACGCCGAAGTTCGTCATCACCTTCGCGCCCGGCTGCACCTTCGACTGCAGCTCGCGCGCCTCGGCCTGGCGCTTCCGCGAGTTGCGGAACATGAAGAAGATCAGCACGGCCAGGACGGCGAGCATGATGAGAGTCAGCGGATCGAAGGGCATGAGCTGGGAAACCTTCCGGTGCGCGCGACGGCGCGCGAAGTCAGAGACAAGGGGGCCGAAGCCTCCTTGGATTATAGGTCATCGATGGGGAGAGCCTGCTCGACATCCGTCGCGTGCTCCGACAGCCCGAAGTGCCGCCAGGCCGCGGGCGCCGCGACTCGGCCCCGCGGAGTGCGCATGATGAGGCCGATCCGCACCAGGAAGGGCTCCACCACGGCCTCGATGGTCTCGGCCTCTTCACCCACCGAGACGGCGAGGGTGTTGAGTCCGACCGGCCCGCCGCCGAACCGCTCGAGAAGGATCGTCATCACGGCCCGGTCGAGCCGGTCGAGCCCGAGGGCGTCGACGTCGTAGAGCTCGAGCGCCGCGCGCACCGCGCCGAGGTCGGCTCGCCCGCTTTCGCCTCCGGAGTGCACCAGCGCGTAGTCGCGGACACGACGGAGCAGGCGATTCGCGATGCGCGGCGTGCCGCGGCAGCGCCCTGCGATCTCGGCGAGGGCCTCCCGATCGATCCCGAGGCCGAGCATGCGCGCGGCCCGCTCGAGGACCTGCTCCAGCTCGCTCCGGTCGTAGAACTCGAGGTGCGCGGTGAATCCGAACCGGTCGCGCAGTGGATTCGGCAACAGCCCGGCGCGCGTGGTGGCGCCGACGAGGGTGAACGGCGCGAGGTCGAGCGGCACCGACGTCGCGCCCGCGCCTTTGCCGACCATGATGTCGATGCGGAAGTCTTCCATCGCGAGATACAGCATCTCTTCGGCCGAGCGAGCCATGCGGTGGATCTCGTCGATGAAGAGCACCTCGCCGGGTACGAGCGAACTGAGGATGGCTGCGAGGTCGCCGGCGTGCTGGATGGCCGGGCCGCTCGACATGCGCAGCGGCCGTCCGCCCTCGTGGGCGACGATCATGGCGAGCGTGGTCTTGCCGAGTCCCGGCGGGCCCGCCAGCAGAATGTGGTCGGGGGTGCGCTGCTGCAGCTGGGCGGCCGTCAGGAGCAGCTGCAGCTGACCGCGCACCTTGCTCTGCCCGACGAACTCCTGCAGGCTCTTCGGCCGCAGCGCCCCCTCGAACGCGAGCTCGGCCTCGGAGGCGAGCTCGGGGTCGGTGAGGTCGAGGTCGTCGTGGTTCATCGCGCTCGACCGCCCTGCTGGGCCGGGCCCAGCCGCGCGAGGGTGAGCCGCAGCAGCGTCGGTACGGATGCCGCGTCGGTCTCGCTGACGGCGAGGATCGTCTCGTCGAGCGCCTCGGCCGCCACCTTCTCGGACCAGCCGAGCCCGGTGAGCGCGGCGAGCACGCTGTCGGCGATGCTGCCGCTCGCCACCGGCGCGCTCGCCGCGCGAGCGGCCGGCGCCGCGAGCTTGCCGGTCAGCGAGACGACGATCAGCTTCGCCGTCTTCGGGCCGATGCCGCTGACCTTGCGGAAGGCGGCGTCGTCCTCACGGTGCACGGCCGCGGCGACCTCGTCGGGCGAGAGCACCGAGAGGACCCCGAGCGCGGACTTCGGACCCACGCCGTTCACGCCGACGAGCAATTCGAACACCTCGAGCTCGTCGCGGGTGCCGAACCCGAAGATGGTGAGTGAGTCCTCGCGGACGATGAGCACCGTGTGCACGGCGAGCTCGTCACCGAGGCGGCTCGCCAGAACGAACGCGGGCGTCGTGTTGACGTGGAAACCGACGCCGCCGACGTCGATCACGAGCGTGTTGCCGGCGGCGACGAGCACGCGCCCGCGGAGGGAGGAGATCACTCCTTCAGCCTACGGGCCGCCCCCGACACCGCCGCGGAGCGCTCCGCGGCGAGCCACGCCCGCTGCGCCGGGGTGAGGCCCGAGGCATCCGAGGCCGCCGCGCTGCCCGGGGTCGACGCATCCCGGATCGCCGCGCCGGCGACGCCGCCCGTGCGCCAGGCGTGACAGATCGCGAGCGCGAGGGCGTCCGCGGCATCCGCCGGCGTCGGCACCGCCTCGAGTCCGAGGATCCGCGCGACCATCGCCCCGACCTGCTTCTTGTCGGCGCGTCCGTAGCCGGTGATCGCCGCCTTCACCTCGGACGGCGTATGCAGGGCCACCGGCAGCTCCCGACGCGCCGCGATCAGCATCGAGACCCCCGAGATCTGCGCGGTGCCCATGATCGTCGAGACATCAGACCGGGCGAACACGCGCTCGAGGGCCACGGCCTGCGGGCGATGCTCCTCGAAGATCGCCTCCAGGCCGTCGGCGATCCGCGCGAGCCGCCGTTCGATCGGCGCGTCAGTGGGCGAGCGCAGCACGACCACGTCGACGAGCCGGGCGCGCCGGTTCGGCTCGACGTCGACCACGCCGACGCCGCAGCGGGTGAGCCCGGGGTCGATGCCGAGCACCCGCATGGCGATCGGCCTACTCCGCCTCGAGCTCGGCCTGCACCTCGGCGGTGAGGTCGAAGTTGCTGTAGACGTTCTGCACGTCGTCGCTGTCTTCCAGGGCGTCGATCAGGCGGAAGACCTTGCGTGCCGTGTCCGCGTCGATCTCGACCTTGAGGTTCGGCACGAACTCGATGTCGGCGGACTCGTAGTCGAGCCCGGCCTCCTGGAGCGCCTTGCGGACCTCGACCATGTCGGACGGATCCGTGATCACCTCGAAGCCGTCGGCGTGGGGCTCGATCTCCTCCGCCCCCGCTTCGAGGGCCGCCATCATCACGTCGTCCTCGGTGGTGCCTTCGCCCGTCACCACGATGACGCCCTTGCGCGTGAAGTTGTAGGCGACCGAACCGGGGTCGGCGAGCGTGCCGCCGTTGCGGTTCAGCCCCGTACGCACCTCGGCGGCGGCACGGTTCTTGTTGTCGGTCAGCACCTCGACCATGAGGGCCACCCCCGACGGACCGTAGGCCTCGTACGTGATGCTCTGGTACTCGACCGCCTCGCCGCCGATGCCGGCACCGCGCTTGATCGCCCGATCGATGTTGTCGTTCGGCACCGAGGTCTTCTTGGCCTTCTGCACCGCGTCGTACAGGGTCGGGTTGCCGTTCAGGTCGGCGCCGCCGAGCTTCGCGGCGACCTCGATGTTCTTGATGAGCTTGGCGAAGGACTTCGCGCGACGCGCGTCGATGACGGCCTTCTTGTGCTTCGTCGTGGCCCACTTGGAATGCCCGGACATGCTGCTCCTGGATCGATTGCCCGGCGGGGGCGCCCGCCGGTCTCCCATTCTACGGCAGCACCGGAGCGGGGCCCGGGAAGCGCGCGCCTACTTCAGCAGCTTCTGCAGCGTGCGCAGATTGCGGTTCGTGGTGGTCGGCTTGAAGCGGGCCTTCGCGACGAGCTTCGAGAACGCGCTGTCGATGCCGACCGCGCGCCGGCAGTGCCAGTAGACGACCTGCTCCCCCGGTGCGATGGTCTCGTCGGCGGGATCGAGCGAGGGTGCGGCCTCGAGCAGCTCGGCGAGCGGCGCCGGATCGGAGGCGAAGAGGACGTACGGATGCCACCCCTCGAGCTCGGCGTCGAACGGGAAGGCGTCGACGATCTGCTGCATCCGATCGCGCGAGCAGAGCACGATCCACGCCTCGTAGCCGAAGCGATCCGACAGCCCGGCCTCGATCCGCTGCTTCAGTTCACGCTCGGCCGCCGCGCCGGACGCCTCGGCCTCGAACACGACGTTGCCGCTCGCGAGCACCGTGCGCACGCCTTCGAAGCCGAGCTCGGCGAAGAGGTCGCGCAGATCCGCCGAGCGGATCGTGATCCCGCCGACGTTCACGCCTCGCAGCAGTGCGATCCAGGTCCCCATGGGGTGACGCTACCGCGCTTCGACCATGCCGAGGAAGTACTCGTGGAAGCGGTGCTCCCCCGTGATCTCGGGATGGAAGCTCGTGCCGAGGAGCATGCCCTGCCGCACCGCGACGACCCGGCCGTCCGGCAGGGCGGCGAGCGGGGTCGCCCGTGGTCCGAGCGATTCGACGACGGGGCCCCGGATGAAGGCGGCGTGCACCGGCGCCCCGCCGAGCTCCGGCACGTCGAGCTCCGTCTCGAACGACTGGTTCTGCGAGCCGAAGGCGTTGCGCCGCACGACGATGTCGAGCCCGCCGAAGGAGCGCTGGCCGGGGCTCGCGTCGAGCACGGTGTCGGCGAGCATGATGAGGCCGGCGCAGGTGCCGTAGACCGGCATCCCCCCGCGGATCGCGGCGACCAGCGGCTCGGCGAGCCCGAAGGTGTGGGACAGCTTGTCGATCACGCTCGACTCGCCGCCCGGGATCACGATCCCGTCGACCTCGGCGAGCTCGGCCGGGCGACGGACCAGCGTCACCCGGGCGCCGAGCCCTGCGAGCACGCGGGCGTGCTCGCGGAAGTCGCCCTGGAGGGCGAGGACGCCGACGCGGGGGCCGGTCGCACCGGCTCCCGCGTCGAGCGATCCCTCGCGGAGGGTGATCGTCACCAGCCGCGCTCGGCGAGCCGGTGCGGGGCGGGCAGGTCGCCGACGTTGATGCCCACCATGGCCTCGCCGAGGCCGCGCGACACGTCGGCGATCACCGAGGCGTCGTCGTAGAAGGTGGTGGCCTTCACGATGGCGGCGGCGCGCTGCTCCGGGTTGCCGGACTTGAAGATGCCCGAGCCGACGAACACGCCGTCGGCGCCGAGCTGCATCATCATGGCCGCGTCGGCCGGGGTGGCCACGCCGCCCGCGGTGAAGAGCACGACGGGCAGCTTGCCGGTCTCGGCCACCTCGAGCACGAGCTCGTAGGGCGCCTGCAGCTCCTTGGCCGCGACGTAGAGCTCGTCGCGGGTCATCGACTTCAGCGCGTTGACCTCGCTCGTGATCTTGCGGATGTGCTTCGTCGCCTCGGAGACGTCGCCGGTGCCGGCCTCGCCCTTCGAGCGGATCATGGCCGCACCCTCGTTGATCCGGCGGAGGGCCTCGCCGAGGTTCGTGGCGCCGCAGACGAAGGGCACGGTGAACTGCCACTTGTCGATGTGGTTCACGTAGTCGGCGGGCGAGAGCACCTCGGACTCGTCGATGTAGTCGACGTCGAGCGCCTGCAGCACCTGAGCCTCGACGAAGTGACCGATGCGCGCCTTCGCCATGACCGGGATCGAGACCTCGGCGATGATCGCCTCGATCAGGTCGGGGTCGCTCATGCGGGCGACGCCGCCCTGCGCGCGAATGTCGGCGGGCACGCGCTCGAGCGCCATGACGGCGACGGCGCCGGCGTCCTCGGCGATGCGCGCCTGCTCGGGGGTGACGACGTCCATGATGACGCCGCCCTTCAGCATCTCAGCAAGGCCGCGCTTCACGCGGCTCGAGCCCGTCTCGGGTACCGTCACAGGGAATCCTCTCGATCGAGCGCGAGCGACCTCGCACTTCGAAACAGACCAACGGAATCATTGTCCTAGGCCAAAATGTAGCATGGGCGTAGGCCTGAGGAAGGACCATGATGTGATCGCCGAGATCGAAGGGCGTTCGGCCGCCGAGATCGCCGACAGCCTGCGCGCGCTCATCGAGCGCGGGCGGCTCCGCCCCGGCGATGCGCTGCCCCCGGTTCGCACCCTCGCCGAGCAGCTCGGCGTGAACCGCAACACCGCGGTGGCCGCCTACCGGCTGCTCGGTGCGTCCGGGCTGGTCGCCACGCGCGGCCGCGCCGGCACCCGCGTCGCCGGATCCTCCCCCGTCGCCCAGGAGGGCTTCGCCGCCGACACCGCGCTACGCGACATCGGCACCGGGAACCCGGATGCCTCCCGCATCCCCGACCCGTCGCGCGCCCTGCTCGGCATCGCCCGCCGCCCGGTGCTCTACGGTGAGCCGGTCATCGACCCGGGCCTGGAGCAGTGGGCCTCCGACTGGATGCGCGCCGACCTCCCGGCCGGCGTTCCGATGCAGCTCACGGTGACCTCCGGAGCGGGCGACGCGGTGGAGCGCCTGCTCACCCAAGCCCTCACCCGCGACGACGCGGTCGCGCTCGAGGATCCCTGCTTCCTGACCAGCATCCACACGGTCCGCATCGGCGGCTACCGGCCGGTGGCCGTGCCGGTCGACGAGGAGGGCATGACCGTCGAGGGGCTCCGCGCCGCGCTCGAGCAGGGCGTGCGCGCCGTCATCTGCACTCCGCGGGCTCAGAACCCGACCGGCGCGAGCCTCAGCGCCCGGCGAGCGGCGGCGCTCCGCGAGGTACTCGCCGAGCACCCGTACGTCCTCGTCATCGAGGACGACCACTACTCCCTGCTCTCGCAGCAGCCGTTCCACTCGCTCATCGGTCCGGAGCACCGGCGCTGGGCTCTCGTCCGCTCCGTCTCGAAGTTCCTCGGCCCGGACATGTGCCTCGCCGTGACCGCCTCGGACCCGGAGACGGCCGAGCGGCTCGCGATGCGGCTCACCCCGGGCACGACCTGGGTCAGCCACTTGCTCCAGCGCCTCGTGCACGCGCTCGCGACGGACCCGACGGTCGCCGCGGGTATCCGCGACGCCGGCGAGCACTACGCGTCGCGAAACCGCGTGTTCGCCGGGCTGCTCGCCGCGGAAGGCCTGCCGATCGACCCGGGCGATGGCCTGAACGTCTGGGTCGCGCTCGGCGCCCCGGCGCGCGCGGTGGTCGAGCAGCTGATGCGCCGGGGCTGGCTCGCCCGACCGGGTGACGAGTTCGCGCTCGCGGGCGGCGACCCGCCCGAGCGGCTGAGGCTCACCGTGCACGAGCTCGACGACGACGAGCTCCGCCGGCTCGCCTCGGACCTCGCCGCTTCGGTCCGGGCCGCGCGCGAGGCGCACGGTGCCGGCGAATCGCCCAGGCTCGCCGAAGTGGGATGATCGTCGGATGAAGATCCTCTCGATCCAGTCGGCGGTGGCCTACGGTCACGTGGGCAACTCCGCCGCCGTCTTCCCCCTGCAGCGCATCGGCGTCGAGGTGCTCCCCGTCTACACGGTGAACTTCTCCAACCACACGGGCTACGGCGCCTGGCGCGGACCGCTCATCGCGCCCGACGACGTCAGAGAGGTCATCGCCGGCATCGAGGACCGCGGGGTGCTCCCCCAGATCGACGTGGTGCTCTCGGGCTATCAGGGTGGCGAGGGCATCGCCGACGTCATCCTCGAGGCCGTCGCGAAGGTGAAGGCGGCGAACCCCTCGGCCATCTACTCCTGCGACCCGGTCATGGGCAACGCGCAGTCGGGGTGCTTCGTCGCCCCCGCCATCCCTGTGCTGCTGCGCGACCGCGTGGTGCCCGCGGCCGATCTCATCACGCCGAACCAGTTCGAGCTCGGCTTCCTCACCGGCACGGAGCCCGACACGCTGGAGTCCACGCTCGATGCCGTCGACCGCATCCGCGCCACGGGGCCGAGCACGGTCCTCGTGACGAGCCTCGAGCGTCCCGACCGCGCGCCGGACACGATCGAGATGCTCGCGGTCGACGACCGCGGCGCCTGGATCGTGCAGACGCCGCTGCTGCCGCTCAAGGCGAACGGCTCCGGTGACGTCACGGCCGCGCTGTTCACCGCGCACTACCGCAGCACCGGCGACGCCGCCGACGCGCTGGCGCGCACCACCTCGAGCGTCTTCGGGCTCCTCGAGCGCACGCACCGCTCCGGCGAGCGAGAACTCCAGCTCGTCGAGTCCCAGGAGGACTACGCGCATCCGGCGATGCAGTTCTCGGTGCGTCAGGTGCGCTGAGCCCCGACGACGACGGATGCCCCGGCGGGCAAGACCCGCCGGGGCATCCGTCGTCTCGGACGGGGTCCGACTCAGCGCATGAGCGAGACGCCGAGCGTCGCGAGCACGCCGAACACGACGCCCCAGAGCACGATCGAGACGATCTGCCACACGATGACGGCATTGCGGTTCGCACCGAAGGACACCATCGCCGCGGAGGTGATCTGGCTCGGCAGGATCGTCTGCCCGACGATGCTCACCCCGGCGACGCCGTACTTGTCGAAGGCGCGGCGCAGCTTCTCGCGGCGGGGCGACTCCTCCTTCGCCGCCTGCTTCCCGGCGACGACCTTCGAGCGCACGCCGTGCGCGGTCAGCACGAAGATCAGCATGGACACGATGTTGCCGATGACGGCGACGCCGATGGCCACCGCCGGAGGGAGCCCGATCAGCACGCCGACGACCGAGCCGAAGTACGACTCCACGAACGGGATGGCCGCCACCAGCATCACCCCGAACCACTGGAGGTAGGTGGGGAGGGAGCCGGCGAAGTCCTGGAGCGCGTCGATCATGGGGGGCCTTTCGTGCGGAGCGGGTCACCGCCGCGAGCTGCGGTGGGATGCCTCCAGCCTCCCCGCCCCGGCCGCTGCCCGGCAGTGCCGCGATGTCAGTGAACGTCGTGGAGATCCGCACGCCCGGACGTGACAAATGTCACTGCCATATGCTCGGATCCATGCCCCCGGAACCCGCCCGCAGCGTCCACGCGACCTGGCTCTACACCCTCGCGTCGCTCGTCTTCTTCTACGGGTTCTTCGACCTCATCGTGGGGCTCAGCCTCTTCGAGCTCGTCCTCGCCGAGCGAACCCCGCTCATCCTCACGATCCTCGTGCTGCAGCTCCTCGCCACCGCGACCCAGCTGCGCTACTGCTGGTTCCTGCGGGTCGGCCGCGGCGGAGGCCTGCCGCACCCGGCGTGGACGGTCGCACTCGTCGCGCCGGCCGCGCTCGTCTGGGTGCTCGGGCTCGCCGTTCCCGGCATCGCGGTCGCGAGCGCGATGCCGCTCTGGGCTGCCGCCACCCTCGTCGCACCGCTGCTCCCGAAACCGCGGCGCGGGCTGCTGCTGCTCGCCGGCACCGCCGCGAGGGCCGGACACGTGTGGGCGGCGTTCTCGCTGCACGGCGGAGCGCGTGCCGCGCCCGACGGCTCGACCGTCTGGATGATCGGCTTCTTCGCGGTCATGCTGCCGGTCATGGCGCTCACGAGCCTCTGGTGGTGGGAAGTGGTCGTGCGGCTCGACCGCAATCGGCGCACGGCCGGCGAGCTCGCCGTCGCACAGGAGCGACTCCGCTTCGCCTCCGACCTGCACGACATCCAGGGCCATCACCTGCAGGTCATCTCCCTGAAGTCCGAACTCGCCGAACGGCTCCTCGACCGGGAGCCGGAGCGGGCGCGGGAACTCGTCCACGAGGTGCGGCTCATCGCCAAGGAAGCGCTCGAGGAGACCCGCTCGCTCGTCGCGGGCTACCGCCAGGTGGCCTTCGACGAGGAGCTCGAGAACGCGCGCGAGGTGCTCACCGCCTCAGGTGCGGTCTGCACGCTGCGGCTCGGGGCCGTGCCGACCGACGCCGGCGTGCAGCGCGCACTCGGCTCGGTGGTGCGCGAGGCCACGACGAACATCCTCCGGCACAGCGAGGCGCGCGCCGTCACGATCGAGCTCGCGGCGAACGGCGAATCCTGCGAGCTGCGGATCACGAACGACGGCGTCGCGTCGCCCACGGGACCCGTCCGCCGGCCCGGGCAGGGCCGGGGCACCGGACTCGACGGCCTCCGCGACCGTCTGACGGCCATCGGCGGAGCGCTCAGCACCGAGGCGGATCCTGCATCGGGCACGTTCCGGATCGTCGCGAACGCCCCGACGACGGCCGGGGTGCCCGCGTGAGCGTCCGCGCCGAGGCACCGGCCATCCGCCTCCTCGTCGCCGACGACGAGCACCTCATCCGAGGCGCACTGGTCGCGCTCCTCGACCTGGAGCCCGACATCGAGGTCGTCGCGAGCGCCGACACCGGCCTGACCGCGGTCGAACAGGCGATCGCGGCACGGCCCGACGTCTGCCTGCTCGACCTCGAGATGCCCGACGCCGACGGGGTCGAAGCGGCGTCGCGCATCCTCTCCGCCGTGCCGACCCGGGTCGTCATCGTGACCCGCCATGCCCGCCCGGGCGTGCTCCGCCGTGCGCTGGCCGCGAAGGTCTCCGGCTTCGTGCCGAAGTCGACCCCGGCCGAGAGCCTCGCCGACGTCATCCGCGACGTCGCCGCCGGACGCCGCTACATCGATCCGGAGATCGCCGCGGCCGCGCTCACAGCCGAACGCTGCCCGCTGACCGACCGTGAGCTCGACGCGCTCCGCTTCAGCCGCTCCACGCTCAGCGTGCAGCAGATCGCCGAGCGCCTCCACCTCGCCCAGGGCACGGTGCGCAACTACCTCTCCGCCGCGATGACGAAACTCGACGCGGCGTCACGGCACGAGGCGGCCGAGAAGGCGTGGCAGCAGGGCTGGATCTGAGCCGCACGCCCGGCGACCGGCGGGTGCCTGCGCCGCTCAGGCCGTTGCGGGCCAGGCCTCCGCGATCGTGCGGCGCACCTCGCCGAGCAGCTGCGGCAGCGCCTTCGTCCCGGCGATGATCGGGAAGAAGTTCGAGTCCGAAGCCCAGCGCGGCACGACGTGCTGATGCAGATGCTCCGAGATGCCGGCCCCGGCGATCCGCCCCTGGTTCATGCCCAGATTGAACCCGTCGCAGCGCGAGACGGCCCGGATGACCCGCATCGCCGTCTGGGTGAGCTCACCGATCTCGGCGACCTCCTCGGGCGTCGCCTGATCGTAGGTGGCGATATGGCGGTACGGGCAGACGAGGAGGTGCCCGCTGTTGTACGGGTAGAGATTCAGCAGCGCGTACGCGGTGCGCCCGCGCGCCACGATGAGGGCATCCTCGTCGCTGCGCTCGGGCGCCCGGCAGAACGGGCACTCGTGCGACTCGGGCTCGCCCTGCTGGATGTAGACCATCCGGTGCGGCGTCCAGAGCCGCTGGAACGCATCGGGCGCCGCCGCGAACTCCTCGGACGACTGCACGCGCAGCTCCTCGTCGGGCGATCCGGTCATCCGAACAGGTCGTCCCTGCTCGTCACCTGGCGGTGATCACGGATCGACGCGAGCACGTGCTCGATCGCCTCGTCGACCGCGACGCCGTTCTCCTGGGTGCCGTCGCGGAAGCGGAAGCTCACCGTGCCGGCCGAGCGGTCGTTCTCGCCGGCGATGAGCTGGAACGGGATCTTCTGCGTGGTGTGCGTGCGGATCTTCTTCTGCATGCGGTCGTCGCTCGTGTCGAGCTCGGCGCGCACGCCTGCGAGCCGCAGTCGCTCGACGATGCCGCCGAGGTAGGGGGCGAACTCGTCCGCGACCGGGATGCCGACCACCTGGACCGGGGCGAGCCAGACGGGGAACACCCCCGCATAGTGCTCCAGGAGGATCGCGAAGAAGCGCTCGATCGAACCGAACAGCGCCCGGTGGATCATGATCGGGCGGTGCTTCTCGCCGTCGGAGCCGGTGTACTCGAGCTCGAAGCGCTCGGGCAGGTTCGGGTCGACCTGCACGGTGGAGAGCTGCCAGGTGCGGCCGATCGCGTCGCGGGTCTTCAGGTCGATCTTCGGCCCGTAGAACGCCGCCTCGCCGGGGACCTCGGTGAGCTTCAGCCCGCTCGCGACGGCGACGTTGCGGAGGGCGTTCGTGGAGTACTCCCAGAACTCGTCGGAGCCGATCCACTTCGACTTCTCGTCGTCGCGCATCGAGAGCTCGAGCTCGAAGTCCTCGAGGCCGAAGTCGCGCAGCATCGAGATGACGAACTCGAGCACGCGGGTGGCCTCGGTCTCGAGCTGCTCGGGCGTGACGAAGAGGTGCGAGTCGTCCTGAGTGAAGCCGCGCACCCGGGTGAGCCCGTGCAGGGCCCCCGAGAGCTCGTTGCGGTACACGGTGCCGTTCTCGGCGAGCCGCATCGGCAGGTCGCGGTAGCTGCGCGCGCGCTCCTTGTAGATGAGGATGTGCATGGGGCAGTTCATGGGCTTCAGGTAGTAGTCCTGGCCCTGCTTCGTGATGTTACCCTCGGCGTCGCGCTCCTCGTCCATGACGATCGGCGGGAACATGCCCTCGCGGTAGGTCACGAGGTGGTTCGACTGGAGGAAGAGGTCCTCCTTCGAGATGTGCGGCGTGTACACGTAGGTGTAGCCGCCCTCGATGTGGCGGCGGCGCGCGTGCTGCTCCATCTCGCCGCGGATGATGCCGCCCTTCGGGTGCCAGACGGAGAGCCCCGAGCCGATCTCGTCGGGGAAGCTGAACAGGTCGAGCTCCTTGCCGAGCTTGCGGTGGTCGCGCTTCGCGGCCTCCTCGAGTCGGTGCTGGTAGGCGCGCAGCTCGTCCTTCGTCGGCCAGGCGGTGCCGTAGATGCGCTGCAGCTGCGGGTTCTTCTCGCTCCCCCGCCAGTAGGCACCGGCGACGCGCATGAGCGCCCAGCCGTTGCCGATCATGCGGGTGTTCGGCAGGTGCGGACCGCGGCAGAGGTCCTTCCAGGCGACCTCGCCGGTCTTCGGGTCGACGTTGTCGTAGATCGTCAGCTCGCCGCCGCCGACCTCGACGTTCTCGTTGTCGTCGCCGGTCGAGGCGCTGCCCTTCAGCCCGATGAGCTCGAGCTTGTACGGCTCGTGGGCGAGCTCGGCGCGCGCCTCCGCATCGGTGACGACGCGCCGCACGAAGCGCTGCCCGGCGCGGACGATCCGTGACATCTCCTTGTCGAGCGCCTTCAGGTCGTCGGTGCTGAACGCCTCGGCGATGTCGAAGTCGTAGTAGAAGCCGTCGGTCACGGGCGGGCCGATGCCGAGCTTCGCCTCGGGGTTCACGTTCTGCACGGCCTGCGCGAGCACATGCGCGGTCGAGTGCCGGAGGATGTTCAGGCCATCGGGCGAGTCGATCGTGACGGGCTCCACGACGTCGGTCTCCGTGACCGTCGTGGCCAGGTCCTTGAGCTCGCCGTTGACGCGCATCGCGACAACGGAACGGTCGGTGAAGAGCTCGAAGCCGTCGGTCACCTGGTCCACTCCCATTTGGCTGGATCCGGCCGCGGTTCGGGCGTCCCGCCCGCCGCGGTCCGGGATCGTCGAATATCCGGATGTCGCGGCACAGGTAGCTCGCTACTCGCGCCGCTCCTCAACTGTAGTCGCGTGCCAGACGTCGGCGCGCCGCGGGCGAGCGGTCGCGCACGAGCGCCGGCGACCGCGGCGGGCGGGAAAACGACGAACGCCCCGGCGTCTGCCGGGGCGTTGCTGTGGTGGGCGATACTGGGATCGAACCAGTGACCTCTTCCGTGTCAGGGAAGCGCGCTACCGCTGCGCCAATCGCCCGTGTCAAGTCGAAGAATTCGGCTTGGAGGTGGATACGGGATTCGAACCCGTGTATACGGCTTTGCAGGCCGCTGCCTCGCCTCTCGGCCAATCCACCGTGTCTGGGTTCACCACCAGAAACCAGAAACGGGCTTGCGCCCGGTTCTGATCAGAGCGGATGACGAGACTCGAACTCGCGACCCTCACCTTGGCAAGGTGATGCGCTACCAACTGCGCCACATCCGCGTTGTCGCCGTTTCCGGCAACACAGAAACTGTAACCGAAAGGGTGAACGATTCACAAACCGAGGATGGCTCCCCCAGTGTTCAGCCAGGTCAGCTCTGGAATCCGGCCGTGCAACCCGGGCGTGTCGAGTCCGTGTCGGGGGCATTGCCGACCATCCGCGCGGAGCCGGACACGCCCGGGATCCGAGGCCCGCCCGCCCGATGTGCATTCACCCCTCGGCGTCGGCTACTATCGAATCCGCGGCACGACGCGTTCGTGCCCGAATCCCCTTGGGCGATTGGCGCAGCTGGTAGCGCGCTTCCTTCACACGGAAGAGGTCGTCGGTTCGAGCCCGGCATCGCCCACCAGAGAAGCCCCCGGCAGACGCCGGGGGCTTCGTCGTTGTGGAATGCGGTTCGCGTCGATCGACGCCGCCGTCAACGCCAGCCGTAGCGGCTGCGGAGCGCGTCGGCGACGAGGCGGTAGCGCGCCTCGTCGAGCGAGGCGGCCTCCCGGCGCATGCCGTCGCCGTGCACAAGGAAGACCCGGTCGAGCCGCACCCAGCTCGGCCGGCCTTCGGCGTCCCAGGGTCCGGCCCCGAGCCCCAGGTAGTCCCGGTCCCCCGGCCGGCCCTTGCTCGTGAGCTGCACCGCCAGGAAGCGGTCTCCGGCGCCGGCGGCGACGATCACGACCGGGCGGTCCTTGCCCCGGCCGTCGTGCTCCTCGAACGGCACCCAGGTCCAGACGATCTCCCCCGGGTCGGGCTCGCCGTCCGCCGTCGGGGCGTAGCTCAGCGTGACCCGACCGAGGCCGCGCGGGTCGATCTCCTCCGTCGCCGCAGCCCCGGTCTGCCCGGGCGAGAGCGTCTCCGTCGCGACCCCGCCCTGCCTCGCGCCGGTGCTCCCGCGAGCAGCCCGGGACGGGGCGCCGGGCGCTCCTGCACGCGCCCGGCCGTTGGAGCGGAACACCTGACCGAATGCGCGAACGAGGGCGGTGAGGAAGCGGCTGGTGTCTGACACACCGGCACACTACCCCACCGCCCTCGGACGGCGGATCCGCGCTACACGAGCTCGAGCTTGTAGGCATCCTCGCCGTGCACGGCCGTGTCGATGCCGGCGATCTCGTCCTCGTTCCGGACCCGGAAGCCCATGATCTTCTGGATCGCGAAGCCGATCACGAAGGTCAGCCCGAACGAGTAGGCGAGGACGGCGAAGGCGGCGATCGCCTGCACGGCGAGCTGCGTGAGTTCGCCGCTGTAGATCAGGCCCGTGCCGGTCGCGAAGATGCCGAGGTACAGCGTGCCGATGAGGCCGCCGACGAGGTGGATGCCGACCACGTCGAGCGAGTCGTCGAAGCCGAACTTGAACTTCAGGTCGATCGCGACGGCGCACACGGCGCCGGCGACGAGACCGAGCACGATCGCCCACACGGGCGTCAGCGAAGCGCAGGCCGGGGTGATCGCGACCAGGCCGGCGACGGCGCCGGACGCGGCGCCGACCGAGGTCGGCTTGCCGTCCTTGATCTTCTCGACGACGAGCCAGGCGAGCAGCGCGGCGGCCGGGGCGGCGATGGTGTTCACGAAGGCGAGTGCGGCAGTGCCGTCGGCGGCGAGCTCGGAGCCCGCGTTGAAGCCGAACCAGCCGAACCACAGCAGCCCGGCGCCGAGGAGCACGAACGGCGGGTTGTGCGGCACGTGCGCGCCCTTCGAGAAGCCGACGCGCTTGCCGAGGACGAGCGCGAGGGCGAGGGCCGCGGCGCCCGCGTTGATGTGCACCGCGGTGCCGCCGGCGAAGTCGATCGCCCCGACGCCGAACGCCTGCTGCAGGCCGTAGGTGATCCATCCGCCGTAGGCGAAGCTGCCGTCGTCGGCGAGCCCGAAGTTGAACACCCAGCTCGCGACGGGGAAGTACACGACGACCGCCCAGATGCCGGCGAAGATCATCCACGCGCCGAACTTCGCGCGGTCGGCGATCGCTCCGGAGATGAGCGCGACGGTGAGGATCGCGAACGTCGCCTGGAAGGCCACGAAGGCGAGCGGCGGGAACGCCGCACCCTCCGGCGTCTCGAGGAGGCTCTGCAGTCCCAGCGCGGACCAGTCGATCGCCCAGGGGGCGCTGAGCCCCTCGGCGGCGGGGAAGGCGATCGCGTAGCCGAAGAGCACCCACAGGACGCCGATGAGCCCCATCGCCCCGAAGCTCATCATCATCATGCTGATGACGCTCTTCGCCTTCACGAGGCCGCCGTAGAAGAACGCGAGGCCCGGAGTCATCAGCAGCACGAGTGCCGCCGCGATCAACAGGAACGCGGTGTTGCCTTGGTCCATCTCGAAACCTCTCTCGGGTGCAACCGGGGATCCAGTGGGCCCAGTGTCACGAGAGCTGGTTTCCAACGACTCCTCATCGTGTTTCGACGCGGTTACGGAGCGGCCGCTCGCGTAAACAGCAGATTTCGGGATGCGGCGAAGCGACCGGGCATCCGCCGAGTGGATGCCCCGGGGCGGATGCCGCTCCGCATTCAGTCGTGCGGCGGCAGCTCGCCCGAGGTCAGCGCGATCATGCGGCTCATCGAGCGGAGGTACTTCTTGCGGTATCCGCCCGCCATCATCTCGTCGTCGAAGACCTCGTCGAGCGGGACGCCGCTCGCGATCAGCGGGACCTCGGCGTCGTACACGCGGTCGATGAACGCCACGAGCCGCAGCGCCGCATTCTGGTCGTTGAGCTCGTGCGCCCCGGTGAGGGCGATGGCGTCGACACCGTCGATGAGCCGGACGTACTTCGAGGGGTGCACCGTCGCGAGGTGCGCGATGAGCTCGTCGAAGCCGTCGAGGGACGTGCGGTGGCCGTGGGCCGCGAGCGCCTCCGCGGTGCGTCGGACGGCCTCGTCGTCACCGGCGACGATCGCGTGCCCCTCGGTGTCGCGACGCCGGTAGTCGAGTCCGTCGATGCGGAGGGTCTCGAAGTTCGAGGAGAGGGCGTGGATCTCGCGCAGAAAGTCGGCGGCGGCGAAGCGGCCCTCGCCGAGCGCATTCGGCGGGGTGTTGCTCGTCGCGGCGACGCGGGTGCCGCCGGCCATCAGCTCGCCGAGGAAGCGCGTCATGAGCATCGTGTCGCCCGGGTCGTCGAGCTCGAACTCGTCGATGCAGATGAGCTTCGCCCCGCGGAGCAGCTCGACCGCCTGGGCATAGCCGAGAGCACCGACGAGGGCGGTGTACTCGATGAACGTGCCGAAGAACTTCGGGCCGTGCGCGACGTGCCAGAGCGCCGCCAGCAGGTGGGTCTTGCCGACCCCGAAGCCGCCGTCGAGGTAGACGCCGGGCAGCTCGATGCGAGCGGGGCGCTTGCGGGAGAAGAACCCGCCGGGGCGCTGGGCCGCGCGCCAGGCGCCGGCGAACTCCTTCAGGCGGGCGAGCGCGGCCTGCTGCGAGGGGAAGTCCGGGTCGGGTCGGTACGAGTCGAACGAGGCGTGCTCGAACTGCGGGGGCGGGGTCAGCGCCGCGGCGATCTCGGCCCCCGTGATGGTCGGGTTCCGCTCGATGAGCCGGACGAGCGTGCTGGCCTCAGCCATGGTCATGTTCAGGGGTCCCCCGTGTTGCATCCGATGACGGCCCCTGTGACTTCGACCGGCGTGCCGCGTAGATTCGAGTTGGATTTCGCCACCAGCCTAGTCCGCTCCCCGAACCCCCACGCCCGACCGGGCGCCCGCAGGAGGCCAGCATGTCCGTCGCGTTCGACCCCGCCGAGAAGTTCGCCGAGTACGCCCACCCCGAGCGGCTCGTCTCCACCGACTGGCTCGCCGAACGGCTGGGCGAACCGGGTCTCGTGGTCGTCGAATCCGACGAGGACGTGCTGCTCTACGAGACGGGGCACATCCCCGGCGCCGTGAAGATCGACTGGCACACCGAGCTCAACGACCCGGTCGTTCGCGACTACGTCGACGGCGAGCAGTTCGCCGCGCTGCTCGGTTCGAAGGGCATCGCACGCGAGACGACCGTCGTCATCTACGGCGACAAGAACAACTGGTGGGCGGCGTACGCGCTCTGGGTGTTCACCCTCTTCGGGCACGAGGACGTCCGCCTCCTCGACGGCGGCCGCGACCTGTGGATCGCCGAGGGTCGTGAGCTCACCACCGCGCCGGCCGAGGTGACGCCGGTCGAGTACCCGGTCGTCGAACGGGACGACACGGTCGTCCGCGCGTTCAAGGAGGATGTGCTCGCGCACCTCGGGAAGCCCCTCATCGACGTCCGGTCCCCCGAGGAGTACTCGGGCGAGCGCACGACGGCGCCGGCGTACCCGGAGGAGGGCGCGCTCCGCGCCGGGCACATCCCGACGGCCGCGTCGGTGCCGTGGGCGCGTGCCGCGGCGTCCGACGGCACCTTCCGCTCCCGCTCCGAGCTCGATGCGATCTATCGGGACGAGGTGGGCCTCGCGGACGGCGACGAGGTCGTGGCGTACTGCCGGATCGGCGAGCGCTCGAGCCACACCTGGTTCGTGCTGACGCACCTGCTGGGCTTCGAGCGCGTCCGCAACTACGACGGCTCCTGGACCGAATGGGGCAGCGCGGTCCGTGTGCCGATCGTCACGGGCGAGGCCCGCGGCGAGCTCCCCGCTCGCTGAGCGCACGCCGGGCGGCCTCGTGCGCGACGATCGGTGCGAGAATCGACGGGTGGACACCACGGCACTTCCCGAGCGGCTCGCCGAGACCCGCGACGACTTCCTCGCGCTCGAGGTGAAGGATCGCCTCCAGCTGCTGCTCGAGTTCTCGAACGAGCTCCCCGAGCTGCCGGAGCGCTACGCCGACCACCCGGAGCTGCTCGAGCGCGTCGAGGAGTGTCAGTCCCCCGTCTACCTCTTCGTCGAGGTCGAGGACGGGCGCGTCCACCTGCACGCGACCGCCCCGCGCGAGTCGCCGACGACACGAGGCTTCGCCTCCATCCTGGTGCAGGGGCTCGACGGGCTCACCGCACAGGAGGTGCTCGACGTTCCGGCCGACTACCCGCAGTCGCTCGGGCTCGGTCAAGCCGTCTCACCGCTCCGGGTCCGGGGCATGACCGGCATGCTCGGCCGCATCAAGCGACAGGTCGCCGAGCGCCGCGCCTGATCACCGGCCGTCAGCGCGCGGCGAGCCACTCCTCGATGAGCGCGCTCCAGCGCTCCGGATCCTCGTTCCAGAGCTTGGTGTGCCGGGCGCCCTCGAAGATCTCGAACTGCACGAGGTCCGGGCGGGCCTCCGCGAGTCGGCGAGAGCCGTCGATGGGCACGAAGCCGTCGTCGACGCTGTGCAGCAGCAGCATCGGCACCGCCAGCTCGTCGGCGCGCTGAGCGGCGTCGAGCTCCGCGAGGTCGATGGGTTCGGCGAGGCCCGCGAGCCCAGAGCCGATCCGGTCCCGCAGCACGCGGCTCACGACGACGGCGAACTCGGCCGGCAGGCGATAGAGGGTGCCCTGAAAGCGGAGGATGTCGGCCCAGTCGACGGCCGGCGACTCCAGAACGAGCCCGCACACGGCGTCGGCGACGCTCGGTGAGCGGAGCATCGCCTGCAGCACGGTGCCCCCGCCCATCGACCAGCCCATCAGCACGATGCGCCGCGCCCCGTGGTCCTTCGCGTAGGCGACGGCGGCCTCCACATCGCGCCACTCGGTGCTGCCGAGGCCGAAGCGGCCGTCCCCCGACGCCGGCGCCTCGCCGTCGTTCCGGTAGGAGATCAGCAGGCTGTCCCATCCCTGGGCACGCGCCGGTGCGACGGCGCGCAGGCCCTCCGGGCGCCTGGCGCCCCAGCCATGGACCTGGATGACCCAGTCGCCGCCCGGCTCCGCTGCGGGGATGTGCCAGGCGGGCGCCGGCCCGACGGGGGTCTGGATGGCGACGTTCTCGTACGGGATGCCGAGTTCCCACGGGCCCAGGTGGTACCAGCCGCTCATCCGTCCGCGCTGTGCGCGCTCCAGACGCCCGAAGTCGATCGACTCGATGACGCGCCGCACGCCGCGCGGCCCCTCGTCGAGGACCTCGCCGAGCCGGGCGTAGCCGGCGTCCCGGTCGAACCAGAACCCGTACCGGCCGGCCATCCGGGCGTCGTCGGACGGGGCCAGCAGGATCTCGTTGCGCGCCCGGTCGACGCCGAGGATCCGCACATCCTCCTCGCGTTCCAACGGCGGGGTGACGACTTTCCGCGCGAACCGCACGCCGATCGCCGCCGTCACCGTCGCCGCGACCGCGGCGGTCAGCGCGGCGAGGCCGATCGCGATCCCCACGCCCTTCGCGATGCGTGCTCCCCCTGGCATACGTCCCCCTCCGGTCGAACCCGTCGAGGTGGTGCCGGTCGGACCGGCGTGCCGCCGACATCCGCCTCGACGCAGACTCTAGTCTGCACTCGTGCCCGACTCAGCGACGCGACCGCCCCACGAGTTCGAGGTCGCGCTCGAATCCATCCGAGCGGCCTCGCCCCGAAGCGAGCTCCGCGTGTCCGAGATCCCCGCCCCGGCAGCGCTCGCGCCGTTCGCCGCCGCGCTGTCGGCGGACGTGCTGCCGAGCCGGCATGCCGACTCCGAGCTCGGCACCGGCCGCTTCGTGCTGCTGTACGACCCGAGCGAGCCGGAGCAGTGGGGCGGGCGATTCCGCGTCGTCTGTTTCGCGCAGGCCCCCCTCGAAACCGATATCGGCCTCGACCCGTTCCTCGCCGACGTCGCCTGGTCCTGGCTCGTCGACGCCCTCGACGCCCGGGGCGCGAGCTACGTTTCCGCCTCCGGCACGGCGACGAAGATCCTCTCCACCGGCTTCGGAGAGCTCGCCCAGCAAGGGGACGGCGCGCAGATCGAACTGCGCGCCTCATGGACCCCCCTCGACCCCCGGATCGACGCGCATGTGGAAGGCTGGGGCGAGTTGCTGTGCATGCTCGCCGGGCTGCCGCCCCGTTCCGAAGGGGTGACGACTCTACCCAGACGGAGGAACCGTGACTGACTACCGGGTGATCGACACGCCCGAGGCGTTCGCGGCCGCGGTCGACCGGATCGCCGACGGCGACGGCCCCATCGCGGTCGACGCCGAACGGGCGAGCGGGTTCCGCTACTCGCAGCGCGCCTACCTGATCCAACTGTTCCGACGCGGCTCGGGCACCTTCCTCTTCGACCCTCCCGCGCTCGGCGAGTTCGGCCGGCTGCAGGAGCTCGTGCACCACGACGAGTGGGTGCTGCACGCCGCGAGCCAGGATCTCGCCTGTCTCCGCGAAGTCGGGCTCGACCCCGAGCGGATCTTCGACACCGAACTGGCCGCCCGCCTGCTCGGCATGCCGCGCGTGGGGCTCGCCGCGGTCGTGGAGGAGCTCCTCGGCGTCACCCTGGCGAAGGAGCACTCGGCGGCCGACTGGTCGACCCGCCCGCTCCCCCAGCCGTGGCTCACCTACGCGGCCCTCGACGTCGAACTGCTCCTCGACGTCCGCGACCGCCTCGCCGAGGAACTCGTCGCCGCAGACAAGGCGAGCGTGGCCGAGCAGGAGTTCGACGCCGTCCTGCACCGCGAGCCGAAGCCGGCGGCCCCTGAGCCCTGGCGCCGCCTCTCGGGCATCCACGCACTGCGATCGCCCCGCAACCTCGCGGTGGCGCGGGCGCTCTGGCACGCTCGCGACGAGCTCGCCGTCGAGCGCGACGTCGCACCGGGCCGGCTCGTGCCCGACTCCTCGATTCTGACCGTCGCGAAGGCGGTCCCCCGCAGCCGCCGCGCCCTGGCCGACATGAAGGACTTCAACGGCCGCGCGAGCCGCAGCGAGCTGGACCGCTGGTGGAAGGCGGTCGAGGCTGCCATCCAGACGAGCGATCTGCCGGCCGCCCGTGTCCCGAGCGACGCGCCGCCGCCGCCGCGGGCCTGGGCCGCGCGCAATCCCGAGGCCGACGCCCGGCTCCGCCTCGCCAAAGCCGCGGTGACCGAGATCGCCGAGGACTACGGGATGCCGTTGGAGAACCTCCTCACCCCGGACACCCTCCGGCGCGTGGCGTGGCATCCGCCGGCTGAGCACAGCGCAGCCGCCCTGAGCGACGCGCTCGCGGAGCACGGAGCGCGGCCGTGGCAGATTGAGGCGACCGCACAGAGAATCGCCGAGGCCTTTAGCGAGGCGGCACAAAGCATTCAGGACGCCGAGGACACCGCTTCGTAGGTTCCGTCAAGCGATTCCGCCGCTGCTCGACCGCTTCGTAGGATCGAGTCATTCCTGATCCGAAAGGGAGCTGCAGCGTGGCTGAACGAGCTGATGTCGTGTTCGTCGACGGGGTCCGGACCCCGTTCGGACGAGCCGGCGAAAAGGGCATGTACTGGAACACCCGGGCCGACGACCTCGCGGTCAAGACCATCACCGGGCTCCTCGAACGCAACCCCTCCCTTCCCCCCGCACGGGTGGACGACGTGGCGATCGCCGCGACGACGCAGCAGGGCGACCAGGGGCTCACCCTCGGCCGCACCGCGGCGATCCTCGCCGGCCTGCCGATGAGCGTGCCCGGCTTCGCCATCGACCGCATGTGCGCCGGCGCGATGACCGCCGTCACGACGACGGGTTCCGGCATCGGCTTCGGCCAGTACGACGTGGTCATCGCGGGCGGGGTCGAGCACATGGGCCGCCACCCGATGGGCCTCGACGCCGATCCGAACCCCCGATTCCTGGCCGAGAAGCTCGTCGCCGCCGACGCGCTGAACATGGGCAACACCGCGGAGCGGCTGCACGACCGCTTCCCGGAGCTCACGAAGGAGCGCGCCGACCGCTTCGGCATGCTGAGCCAGCAGAAGGTTCAGGCCGCCTACGACAACGGCGACATCCAGCCGGATCTCGTCCCCGTCGCCCTGCGCACCGAGTCGGGCTGGGGCCTCGCCACGGAGGACGAGGGGCGTCGCCCCGAGACCACCATGGACGGGCTGGCGACGCTGAAGACGCCGTTCCGCCCGCACGGCCGCGTGACGGCGGGCAACGCCTCGCCCCTCACCGACGGCGCCACTGCGGCCATCCTCGCGAGCTCGGACGCCGCGAAGGAGCTCGGTCTCGGCACGAAGATGCGCATGGTGAGCTTCGCCTTCGCCGGCGTCGAGCCGGAGGTCATGGGCATCGGTCCGATCCCGTCGACCGAGAAGGCCCTGAAGCGCGCCGGCCTCGACATCTCCGACATCGGCCTGTTCGAGCTCAACGAGGCGTTCGCCGTGCAGGTGCTGAGCTTCCTCGACCACTTCGGCATCGCCGACGACGACGAGCGGGTGAACCCCTGGGGCGGCGCCATCGCGATCGGCCACCCCCTGGCCGCGTCGGGCGTCCGCCTGATGCTCCAGCTCGCCCGCCAGTTCGAGCAGCGCCCCGACGTCCGCTACGGCGTGACCGCGATGTGCGTCGGGCTCGGCCAGGGCGGCACCGTCATCTGGGAGAACCCGCACCACAAGCGCTACGGAAAGGGTCGTTGAGCGACATGACCGACTACTCGAAGATCGACTTCTCCGAGCTCGCCGCCATGTCGGCCGACGAGGTCGTCACGCACTCCTACGTGCGCGACGTGCGCCTCCCCTCCGGCAAGACCCTGGTGCTCATCACCCTCGACAACGGCCGCGACCACACCCGGCCGACGACGCTCGGGCCCGTCACGCTCCTCGAGCTCGACGAGCGACTCGTCGAGCTGCAGGTGCGCGCCGCGGCCGGCGAGATCGACGCCGTCGCGATCACCGGCAAGCCGTACTTCCTCGCCGCGGGTGCCGACCTCTCGAAGGTCGGCGAGATCCCGAGCCGGGAGGTGGCGCTGAAGATGGGCCAGCTCGGCCACTTCGTGCTCGGCAAGCTCGGCGAGCTCGGCGTGCCCTCGTTCTGCTTCATCAACGGGCTCGCGCTGGGTGGTGGGCTCGAGATCGCCCTGAACTCCGACTACCGCACCGTCGACTCCTCGGCCCCCGGCCTCGCGCTGCCCGAGGTCTTCCTCGGCATCATCCCCGGCTGGGGCGGCGCGTACCTCCTGCCGAACCTGATCGGCATCGAGAACGCGCTCAAGGTCGTCGTCGAGAACCCGTTGAAGAACAACCGCATGCTGAAGGCGAAGGACGCCCTCGAGCTCGGCATCGCGGACGCCATGTTCGCGCCGGTGAACTTCCTGGAGGAGTCGCTGAAGTGGGCCGACGGCGTCATCGGCGGTCGTGTGCAGGTGAAGCGCCCGAACACGCCGGGCAAGCTCGAGCGGCTCGCCAAGTGGGACGTCGCGATCGGCATCGCGCGAAAGACCCTCGAGGCCCGCATCGGCTCCGTCGCGAAGTCGCCCTACGCCGCGCTCGAGCTCCTGAAGGCGGCCAAGAGCGGCACCAAGGCCGAGGGCTTCGCCCGCGAGGACGAGATCCTCGCCGACCTCATCGCCGGTGACCAGTTCCGCGCCTCGATCTACGCGTTCAACCTCGTGCAGAAGCGGGCCAAGCGTCCGGCCGGTGCCCCCGACCGCGCGCTCGCCCGCAAGGTGACCAAGGTCGGCATCATCGGCGCCGGACTGATGGCGAGCCAGTTCGCGCTCCTCTTCGTGCGCCGGCTGCAGGTGCCCGTCGTCATCACGGATCTCGACCAGGCCCGCGTCGACAAGGGCCTCGGCTACATCCGCGACGAGATCGGCGCGCTCGAGCAGAAGGGCCGCATCGACGCCGACGAGGCGAACCGACTGCGGGCCCTCGTCAGTGGCACCACCGACAAGGCCGACTTCGCCGACTGCGACTGGGTGATCGAGGCCGTGTTCGAGGACCTCGCGGTGAAGCAGCAGGTGTTCGCCGAGGTCGAGCCGCACCTCGCCGAAACCGCGATCATCGCCACGAACACCTCGTCGCTGTCCGTCGAGGAGATCGGCGCGACGCTCGCGCATCCCGAGCGGCTCGTCGGGTTCCACTTCTTCAACCCGGTCGCGGTCATGCCGCTCATCGAGATCGTGAAGACGCCGAAGACCGACGACGCGACGCTGGCGACGGCGTTCGCCACGGCGGCCAAGCTCAAGAAGAGCGCCGTGCTCACCGCCGACGCCCCCGGCTTCGTCGTGAACCGCCTGCTTGCGAAGGTCATGGGCGAGGCCGCCCGCGCCGTCGACGAGGGCACCCCGGTGCCGGTCGTCGAGAAGGCGCTGGCGCCGATCGGCCTGCCGATGGGGCCGTTCGAGCTCATCGACCTCGTCGGCTGGGCCGTCGCCGCCCACGTGCAGGACACGATGGTGCGCGAGTTCCCCGAGCGTTTCTATGCCTCCGAGAACATGCACGCGCTCTCGAAGCTCGGCGCGCCCGTCGTGGAGAAGGACAAGCACGGCAAGGTCGTCGACCTCACCAAGGAGGCGAAGAAGGCCATCACGGTGGGCAAGACCCCGGTGGATGCCGCGACCATCCTCCGTCGTGTCGAGGACGAACTCGCCGGCGAGATCCGCCTCATGCTCGACGAGCACGTCGTGGCGGCCGCCGAGGACATCGACCTCTGCCTCATCCTCGGCGCCGGCTGGCCGTTCCAGGCCGGCGGGGCGACGCCGTACCTCGACCGCGTCGGCGCGTCGGAGCGGGTCTTCGGTGACACGTTCCACCACCCGCCGGTGCAGGGCGTCGGCGCCTGACCGACCTCGAACCAGCGCACGGCCCGCGACGCACTCGTCGCGGGCCGTGCGGCGTCTCCGGGACGGTCGGTGGTCGACGTCTCAGTCGGCGAGGCGGGCGATGATCGGCTGCGCACCGGTGTCGCCCGAGGCACCGCGAGCGTGCGGCAGCTTCGTGCCGAGCACCATGGCCGTCACGTCGTGCGCGATGTGCTGCGGGGTGAGGCCCACCCGTTCGAGGATCTCGGCGCGCGAGCCGTGATCGAGGAACTCGTCGGGCAGGCCGAGCTCGGTCACGGCGGTGTCGACGCCGGCCTCGCGGAGGTCCTGACGGATCCGAGTGCCGACCCCGCCCACACGCACGCCGTCTTCGAGTGAGACGACCAGCCGGTAGTCCGCGGCGAGCTGCACGACGCTCTCGGGCACCGGCACGACCCAGCGCGGGTCGATCACGGTCGCGCCGATGCCGTGCGCCTCGAGGCGCTGCGCCACGTCGAGGCCGATTCCGGCCATCGGCCCGACCGTCACGATGAGCACATCGCGACGCTCGGACTCGACGAGCACGTCGACGCCGTCGGCCGTGCGGCGGACCGCATGATACTCGGTGCCGACGGACCCCTTCGGGAAGCGGAGCACCGTCGGGGCGTCCTCCACACGGACCGCTTCGCCGAGCTCTTCGGCGAGACGGACCGAGTCGCGCGGCGCGGCGATGCGGATGCCCGGCACGACCTGCAGGATCGAGAGGTCCCAGACGCCGTGGTGGCTGGGACCGTCGGGGCCGGTCACCCCGGCGCGGTCGAGCACGAAGGTGACACCGGCCTTGTGCAGGGCGACGTCCATCAACAGCTGGTCGAAGGCGCGATTCATGAACGTCGCGTACACGGCGACGACGGGATGGAGCCCGCCGAACGCGAGCCCGGCCGCACTCGTGACGGCGTGCTGCTCGGCGATGCCGACATCGAAGACGCGCGAGGGGAATCGTTCGGCCATGCGGTGCAGCCCCGTGGGCCGAAGCATCGCGGCGGTGATACCGACGAGCCGCTCGTTCTGCTCGGCCAGGTGAACGAGCTCGTCGGCGAAGACGCTCGTCCAGCTCTTCGCGCCGCCGGTGTCGAGCGGCTCCCCCGATTCGGGGTCGATCTGCCCCACGGCGTGGAACTGGTCGGCGACGTCCTTGCGGGCCGGCTCGTAGCCCCGGCCCTTCTCGGTGATCGCGTGCACGATCACCGGCGCTCCGTAGTTCTTCGCCTGCCGGAGGGCGTCTTCCATGGCGTGCTCGTCATGCCCGTCGACCGGGCCGACGTACTTGATGTCGAGGTTCGAGTACAGCGCCTCGTTGTCGGTGAAGCGGGAGAGGAAGCCGTGCAGACCGCCCCGCACCCCGCGGTAGAACGCCTTGGCCGGGCCGCCGAGCCGTTCGAAGGCCTCGCGGCTCGACAGGTGCAGATTGCGGTAGGTGCGCTTCGTGCGCACGGAGTTCAGGAAGCGGGCCATGCCCCCGATGGTCGGCGCGTACGAGCGACCGTTGTCGTTCACGACGACGATGAGCTTGCGGGTGTTGTCGTCGGAGATGTTGTTCAGCGCCTCCCACGTCATGCCGCCGGTGAGGGCCCCGTCGCCGACGACGGCGACGACGTGCCGGTCGTGCTGCCCCGTCATCTCGAACGCCTTCGAGATGCCGTCGGCCCAGGAGAGCGAGCTGGAGGCGTGCGAGGACTCCACGATGTCGTGCTCGGACTCGCTGCGCTGGGGATACCCCGCGAGCCCGCCGTTCTGGCGGAGCGTCGAGAAATCCTGGCGCCCGGTCAGCAGCTTGTGCACGTAGGACTGATGGCCGGTGTCGAAGACGATGGCGTCCTGCGGGGAGGAGAAGACACGATGGATCGCGATCGTGAGCTCGACCACGCCGAGGTTCGGGCCCAGGTGCCCGCCCGTTTTCGCCACGTTCGCGATGAGGTGCTCCCGCACCTCCTCCGCGAGCTGGTCCAGCTGCTCCCTCGTGAGACCGTCGAGGTCGCGGGGACCTCTGATCGTCTCCAGCAGGGTCATCTGCGCCGCCTTTCCGTGCGCCGCGAAGTGGGGGTGCGGCATCCGTCGATTCTACGCGACCCGGACGGACGAGGCCGGGCGCTCCCTGAATGGAACGCCCGGCCTCGTCGGGTCGCGACTCGCCTCAGACGAGCGAGCGCAGCACGTACTGCAGGATGCCGCCGTTGCGGTAGTAGTCGGCCTCACCGGGCGTGTCGATGCGGACGACCGCGTCGAACTCGACGGTCTGCTTGCCGGCCGGCGAGTGCTCGCTCGGCTCGGCCACGACGTGGACCGTCTTCGGGGTGGTGCCCTCGTTCAGCTGCTCGAGGCCCGAGATCGACACGACCTCGGTGCCGTCGAGGCCGAGCGAGTCGGCCGACTCCCCCGCCGGGAACTGCAGTGGGACGACGCCCATGCCGATGAGGTTCGAGCGGTGGATGCGCTCGAAGCTCTCGGTGATGACCGCCTTCACGCCGAGGAGGCTCGTGCCCTTCGCGGCCCAGTCGCGCGAGGAGCCGGAACCGTACTCCTTGCCGCCGAAGATCACGAGGGGGGTGCCCTGAGCCTGGTAGTTCTGCGACGCGTCGTAGATGAACGACTGCGGCGCGTCGGCCTTCGTGAAGTCGCGCGTGTAGCCGCCCTCGACCCCGTCGAGGAGTTGGTTGCGCAGGCGGATGTTCGCGAAGGTGCCGCGGATCATCACCTCGTGATTGCCGCGACGCGAGCCGTAGGAGTTGAAGTCCTTGCGCTCGACGCCGTGCTCGGTCAGGTACTGACCGGCGGGGCTGTCAGCCTTGATGGAGCCGGCGGGCGAGATGTGGTCGGTCGTGACCGAGTCGCCGAGCTTCGCGAGCACCCGGGCGCCCGAGATGTCGGAGACCGGCGAGGGCTGCATGGTCATGCCCTCGAAGTACGGGGGCTTCCGCACGTACGTCGACTTCGCGTCCCACTCGAACGTGGAACCGGTCGGCGTCGGCAGCGTGCGCCACCGCTCGTCGCCCTCGAAGACGCTCGCGTACTGCTTGGTGAACATGTCCTCGCTGATCGACGAGTCGATGGTCGCCTGCACCTCGGCCGCGTCGGGCCAGATGTCGCGGAGGAAGACGTCGTTGCCCTCGGTGTCCGTGCCGAGCGCGTCGGTCTCGAAGTCGAAGTTCATCGAGCCGGCGAGCGAGTAGGCGATGACGAGCGGAGGCGACGCGAGGTAGTTCATCTTCACGTCGGGGTTGATCCGGCCCTCGAAGTTGCGGTTGCCCGAGAGCACCGCGGTCACCGCGAGGTCGTTCTGCTGCACGGCGGCCGAGACCTCTTCGATCAACGGGCCCGAGTTGCCGATGCACGTGGTGCAGCCGTAGCCGACGGTGTAGAAGCCGAGGTCCTCGAGGTCCTGCGTGAGGCCGGCCTTCTCGTAGTAGTCGGTGACGACCTTCGAGCCCGGCGCGAGGGTGGTCTTGACCCACGGCTTGGCCTTCAGGCCCTTCTTCACGGCGTTGCGCGCGAGCAGGCCCGCCGCGAGCATGACGGATGGGTTCGACGTGTTGGTGCACGAGGTGATCGCGGCGATCGTGACCGCACCGTGGTCGAGCGTGTACTCGGTGCCGTCGGCCACGACGACCTGCGTCGGCTTGGAGATCGAGGTGGGAGCGTGGCTCCTGTGGTGGTGCACGTGCTGGCTGTATTCGTCTTCCGGCGAGTTCGCCGGCGGGTCGGACGCGGGGAACGACTCGGCGATCTCGAGGTCGACGAGGTCGTGGTCGACCTCGGCGTAGTTCGTGAGGTCCTTCTCGAACTGCTGCTTGGCGGTCGAGAGGACGATGCGGTCCTGCGGACGCTTCGGGCCGGCGATCGAGGGGACGACCGTGGAGAGGTCGAGCTCGAGGTACTCGGAGAAGACCGGCTCGTTCGCCGCGTCGTGCCAGAGCTTCTGCTCCTTGGCGTACGCCTCGACGAGGGCGAGCTGCGCTTCGCTGCGACCGGTCAGACGGAGGTAGTCGACCGTGACGTCGTCGATGGGGAACATCGCGGCGGTCGAGCCGAACTCGGGGCTCATGTTGCCGATGGTCGCGCGGTTCGCGAGCGGCACCGAGGCGACGCCCGAGCCGTAGAACTCGACGAACTTGCCGACGACGCCGTGCTTGCGGAGCATGTCGGTGATCGTGAGCACGACGTCGGTCGCGGTCACGCCGGTGGGGATCGAGCCGGAGAGCTTGAACCCGACGACCTTGGGGATGAGCATCGACACGGGTTGGCCGAGCATGGCGGCCTCGGCCTCGATGCCGCCGACGCCCCAGCCGAGCACGCCGAGGCCGTTGACCATCGTGGTGTGCGAGTCGGTGCCGACGCAGGTGTCGGGGTACGCGCGCACGACGCCGTCGACCGAGCGGTCGTAGATGACCTTGGCGAGGTGTTCGATGTTCACCTGGTGCACGATGCCGGTGCCCGGCGGCACGACCTTGAAGTCGTCGAAGGCCGTCTGCCCCCAGCGCAGGAACTGGTACCGCTCGCCGTTGCGCTCGTACTCGATCTCGACGTTGCGCTCGAGGGCGTTCTCGGTGCCGAAGAGGTCGGCGATGACGGAGTGGTCGATGACCATCTCGGCCGGCGAGAGCGGGTTGATCTTGTTGGGGTCGCCGCCGAGCGCGAGGACCGCCTCGCGCATCGTGGCGAGGTCGACGATGCACGGCACACCGGTGAAGTCCTGCATGACCACGCGCGCGGGCGTGAACTGGATCTCGGTGTCGGGCTCGGCCGTGGGAACCCACGAGCCCAGCGCCTCGATCTGCTCCTTCGTGACATTCGCGCCGTCCTCGGTGCGCAGGAGGTTCTCGAGCAGCACCTTCAGGCTGAAGGGGAGCTTCTCGTACCCGGGCACGGTGTCGATGCGGAAGATCTCGTAGGATTCGTCGCCGACGCGGAGCGTGTCCTTCGCCCCGAAACTGTTCACTGCAGACACGATGTCCTCTCCTTCGCGAAGCCTGCCGCGAACGCATCGCGGCACTTCATCTTGCTCGTCAGACAGGGGGCCGATCCAGCAAGGGTAACCTAATGGCCCCGGTGCCGCCCCGCCCCGCGGGTTCGAGCTATTTATCTCGACGTCGAGATAACTCTATCACTCGGCGGCGGTGTCCTTCGCCGGGTACAGGGCGCGCACGACGAGCCACGTGAAGACGAGCAGGAGGGCGTACAGGGGGACCCCCATCAGCAGCCGGGTCGCCCCGAGCGCCTCGACGTTCTGCGCGAAGTAGAACGGCAGTTGCACGGCGAGCCGCGCGACGAAGAGCCCCACCCAGACGAGCGTGAGGAACTGGGCCGCGCGCAACTTGCGCCGGTCCTTCCGCCAGGCGATACCGTCGTTCATGAGGAAGCCGACGATCAGCCCCAGCACCGGCCAGCGCACCAGCACGGAGACGAGGAGCACCGTCGCGTAGATGCCGTTCGTCCAGAAGCCGAGCACGTAGTTGTCCTCGGCGCGCCCGGTCCAGAGCGAGAGCCCGGCGGACGCGAGCACCCCGACGAGACCGGCGATGGCCTGCGTCGGCTGGCTCTTGACGACGATCCGTGCGACGGTGAAGACCACGGCGAGCCCCACCGACGCGGCGAGGGCGGGCACGAGCGCCGCCTGCGTCTCGAGGCGCGCGAAGCTCGTCAGCGAGCTGTACACGACGAGGAAGACGAGCCCGGGCAGCAGCGCTTCGAGGATGCCTCGGACGCCGCCGATCGCGGTGAGCAGGTCACGCCCGCTCAGCCGCTCGTCACGGGCGAGGGCGCCGAGTCCGCTGCGCTCGGCGGCGGCGGCCAGCTGGCGGCCGAACTCCCCGGCGAGTTCCGCGGACGCGGGCGCGCCGTCCGCGCCCTCCGTGCGACGCTCGGCGTCGGGACCGGCCTCGTCGGCCGGCGCGTCATCGCGCCGCTCGGCGTCGCCCGACATCACTGCTGAGGCTGGGCGCCGGTCGCCGGCATCCGCAGCGGAATCAGGTCGCGCGGCGGCATCGGCGTCGTCCCCCGGACCACGACGATGGAGCGGAAGAGATCTTCGACCTGGGCCGCGGCGGCGGGATCGACCGCCGCCTCCCCCGCGATGACCCCGCGCAAGAACCAGCGCGGGCCGTCGACGCCGACGAAGCGGGCGAGCCGCATCCGTCCGGTCGCGCCGTCGGCGGCCGCGACCGGGATCTGCGCCAGCAGCTCCGGCCCGAACGCACCGTCGCGGACGCTCGTGGTGCCGCCCTGACGGGCGATCTGCTCCGCGATCTGCTCACGGATTTCATTCCACAGGCCGCTCGAACGCGGGGCCGCGAACGGCTGCACCTGCAGGGTGGAGTTGGCGTAGTCGAGGCCGACGGCGACGACGCGCTTCGAGCCCTCTTCGACCTCGAGGCGCAGGTGCAGTCCTTCGCGCGGCAGCACCTTGACCCCGCCGAGGTCGACGTAGGGGCGCACGGGATTCGCCTCCGCCTCGTCGAAGGGGCCGGCGGTGGCCCGATCGTCGGGCGCCGACTTGGGCTGGTCCCCGGGGCGCTCGGCGCTCCCGGCGTTCTCGATCTCGCTCACGCGTTCGCTCCTTGCTTCTGCTCGCCGAATCCCGTCGACCCGAACCCGCCCTCACCGCGATCGCTGCCGGGCAGACGCTCGACCTCGACGAAGCGAGCGCGGCTGACCGGCATCACGACGACCTGGGCGATGCGGTCCCCCGCCTCGATGGCGTAGGGCTCGCGCGCATCGGTGTTCAGCAGCGCGACCTTGATCTCGCCGCGATAGCCCGCATCGACGGTGCCCGGGGCGTTCACGATGGTGATGCCGTGCTTGAAGGCGAGACCCGAGCGCGGCACCACGAAGGCGACGTAGCCCTCGGGCAACGCGATGGACACCCCGGTGCCGACGGTGGCGCGCTCACCGGGCGCGAGGACGAGGGACTCTGCGGCGTGGAGGTCGGCCCCGGCATCGCCCGGGTGGGCGTAGCTCGGGACCCGCTCGGCCGTGATCAGGACGTCGACGGAATCGGTCACCGTTCGAGGGTAGTGCAGAAGTCTGGTGGGATAGAGACATGCCCGTGTACCGCGAGAAACTCTGGCCCACTCCCTGGATCTACATCGTGAGCCTGCTGCTCGTCCCGTCGAGCATCCTGGTGCTCGCCCCCGTCTCGATGCCGGCTGGCATCGTCACGGGGATCGTGCTCTACCTCACGGTGGTCGGCGCGCTCAGTCTGACCGCGCCGGTCGTCGAGGTACGCGAGGGCCGCCTCCGCGCAGGACGCGCGGAGATCGAGCTCGCCCACACGGGCGAAGCGGTCGCCGCGGAGGACGCCGCGGCACGGGCCGAGCGTGGCACCGGACTCGACGCGCGCGCCTTCCTCGTGATCCGCGGCTGGATCGCCCCCGTCGTTCGGATCCCGATCGACGACCCGGCCGATCCGACCCCGTACTGGCTCGTCTCGAGCCGCCGCCCCAAGGAACTGGCCGCCGCGATCAACGGATCGCGACGGCCGGAGTAGGTGCGGGTCGCCGCTCAGGCGGCGCACTCCAGGCAGATCGGCCCGAGCTTCGTCTCGTGGTCGATCTGCGAGCGGTGCTTCACGAGGAAGCAGCTGACGCAGGTGAACTCGTCGGCCTGCGGCGGGAGCACGACGACGTCGAGCTCGACGTCCGAGAGGTCGGCGCCGGCGAGGTCGAAGCTACCGGGGTTGTCGGCGTCTTCGACGTCGACCACACCCGACATCTTGTCGGGGACGCGTTCCTTGAGGGCCTCGATCGACTCCGAGTCGTCTTCGGTCTTCCGCGGGGCGTCGTAGTCGGTTGCCATTCCCATCCATTCCTTCACGCCGAGGATTCGGCGGCGATAGTCTGCATGAAATCATCGGCGTAAGCAAACCATCGCCTGAGAGCCCTTCGGCTCTCGCTGCCTGGTCAACTTCCGGCACGCCCGGGGTATTCCCGGAGCAGGGGCCGTTCGCGTGGCATCCTTGGCGGGAACGCAGGCACGGAAGGGTTCTCGCGATGCAAGAGCTGAAGGTGATCGGGGTCGAGGACGGCGCACTCCTCGTGGCCACCGAAGACGGCGCGCGCTTCCGGATCGTGGTGGACGACGTGCTGCAATCGCGCATCCGCCAGGCCCAGCCCGAGCAGCACCAGGGTCCGAAGATCCCACCACGAGAGATCCAGGCGCACATCCGCTCCGGGATGTCCGCCGAGGACGTCGCGGAGGTCACCGGCGCCGCCGTGGAGTACATCCGGCGATTCGAGGGCCCGGTGGTCGCCGAACGCGAGCACATCGTGAACTCCGCGCTCGCCGTTCCCGTCGCGACCGCGATCGAGCCCGAGGGCGACGAACCCGCCTCGTTCGGCTCCGCCATCCGCGACCGCCTCGCCCGCCTCGGCGCGAGCGGCGAACGCTGGGCGAGCTGGAAGGACGACGAGCGCGGCTGGATGGTGAAGCTCGAGTTCACCGTCGACGAGATCGCGCACGACGCGCGCTGGAGCTTCGAGCCGCGCAAGCAGGCCCTCCAGCCCCTGAACTCGGAAGCCATCACCCTGTCCCAGGTCGGTGAGCTCAAGGGCGGCCTGATCCCGCGCCTGCGCGCGGTCGACGGGGATGCCTCGCGCTTCGACAGCGGCGCGTTCACGGTCGAGGAGCCGGAGCACGGCGAGTTCGACACCGCCCCGCAGCTGGAGCCGCTCCCCTACGCCCGCAGCACCCCGCAGTCGAGCGCGGCGGTCACCCGCGCCGCGATCAAGCGTGCCGACGAACCCGCCCCGGTGATGGGCGAGACGGCCGACCTCCTCGAGGCACTGCGTCGACGCCGGGGTGAGCGCGAATCGTCCGGCGAGGCCGCGTCGCCGAGGTCGGCGGAGCCGACTCCCCTCGTCGAGCAGCCCGAGCTCCCGCTGCCGGCCGCCGAGCCGGCCGCACCGCAGCCTTCCGCGAAGGCCGAGCCGGGCGAGGAACGCCCGGGAAAGGCCGCACGCGGCCTGTGGGGCGGCAAGCAGCAGGCGACCGGCCGCGGGGCCGCCACCTCGTCGAAGAAGAGCTCCAGGGCGTCCATGCCGAGCTGGGACGAGATCGTCTTCGGCGCCCGGCCGGACGACGACCTGGCCTGAGCCCGGACCGCTCGACCCCGGATCGCTCGACCCCGGATCGCTCGACGCGGCCGCCGACGACATCGGCCGCCGAGCGCTGCGGTCCGCACGCCGCCCCGGCGCCGTCGTGCGACGAGCGCCGAGCTCGAGCCGCCGGTGCGCCACGGCACCGAGCGCGCGAAGCTCAGGCCGACTTCTCCTGGCGCCGCTGCTTCACGGGGACGATCGTCGGTGCCGCGTTGTCGATCACCGCGGCCTTCGTCACGACGACCCGGGCCACGCCCGTGGAGCTCGGCACCTCGAACATGATCGGGCCGAGCACCTCTTCCATGATGGCGCGGAGCCCTCGGGCGCCGGTCTGCCGGAGCACCGCGAGGTCGGCGATCGCCTCGAGCGCGTCCTGCTCGAAGTCGAGGGCGACGCCGTCGAGCTCGAACATGCGCTGATACTGCTTGACGAGCGCGTTCTTCGGCTCGGTGAGGATCTCGATGAGCGCTGCGCGGTCGAGCGGCGTGACGGTCGCAACGACCGGCAGGCGGCCGATGAACTCGGGGATGAGGCCGAACTTGTGGAGGTCCTCGGGAAGCACCTCGCTGAACAGCTCGGCGTCTTCGCGCTTCGAGTGCAGCGGTGCGCCGAACCCGATGCCGCGCTTCCCGGCCCGTGAGGAGATGATGTCTTCGAGCCCGGCGAACGCGCCGGCGACGATGAAGAGGACGTTCGTCGTGTCGATCTGGATGAACTCCTGGTGCGGATGCTTGCGCCCGCCCTGCGGGGGCACCGAGGCGACCGTGCCCTCGAGGATCTTCAGCAGCGCCTGCTGCACGCCCTCGCCGGAGACATCGCGGGTGATCGAGGGGTTCTCGGCCTTGCGCGCGATCTTGTCGATCTCGTCGATGTAGATGATGCCGGTCTCGGCGCGCTTGACGTCGTAGTCGGCCGCCTGGATCAGCTTCAGCAGGATGTTCTCGACATCCTCTCCGACGTAGCCCGCTTCGGTGAGGGCCGTGGCGTCGGCGACGGCGAAGGGCACGTTCAGCTGTTTCGCCAGCGTCTGCGCCAGATAGGTCTTGCCGCAGCCGGTCGGGCCGATGAGGAGGATGTTCGACTTCGCAATCTCGACGTCGTCGTGGGTGCGGTCGGCCGTGGTCAGCGTGGTCTTCGCGCGGATGCGCTTGTAGTGGTTGTAGACGGCGACCGCCAGCGCGCGCTTGGCGGGCTCCTGCCCGATGACGTACTCCTCGAGGAAGGAGAAGATCTCCTTCGGCTTCGGCAGCTCGAACTCACCGGCCTCCGTCTCGCCGGCCTCGGCGAGACGCTCCTCGATGATCTCGTTGCAGAGCTCGACGCACTCGTCGCAGATGTAGACGCCGGGGCCAGCGATCAGCTGCTGGACCTGCTTCTGGCTCTTTCCGCAGAACGAGCACTTCAACAGGTCGGCGCTCTCTCCGATGCGTGCCATCGCATCCTCCCTCTCAGCCGTCTGTTCCGAGCCTAACCCGTGCCGGCGTCGTTGCGGCGGAGCGGCGCAGGATCGCCGTCGGCGTGGCGATCCCGGTGGGGAGACGAGGAACGGCGCGCCGGTTCCCCGGCGCGCCGTTCCTCATCGCGTGCGCGGCTCAGCTCGTGAGCGCGGGCAGCGTCTTGCGCGAGGTCAGGACCTGATCGATGAGGCCGTACTGCATGGCCTCCTCCGCCGACAGGATCTTGTCGCGGTCGATGTCGCGGTTGACCTCCTCCTGGCTGCGCTTGGAGTGCTTGGAGAGCGTCTCCTCGAGCCAGGTGCGCATGCGCAGGATCTCGGCGGCCTGGATCTCGATGTCCGACGCCTGCCCGTGGCCCGCCTCGCCCATCGCGGGCTGGTGGATGAGGATACGCGCGTTCGGCAGCGCGAGGCGGCGACCCGGCGTGCCGGCCGCGGCGATGACCGCCGCCGCAGATGCGGCCTGGCCGAGCACGACCGTCTGGATCTGCGGACGGATGTACTGCATCGTGTCGTAGATCGCGGTCATGGCCGTGAAGGAGCCGCCCGGCGAGTTGATGTACATCATGATGTCGCGCTCCGGGTCCATCGACTCGAGCACCAGCAGCTGCGCCATGATGTCGTCGGCCGAGGCGTCGTCCACCTGCACACCGAGGAAGATGATGCGGTCCTCGAAGAGCTTCGCGTACGGGTCCTGGCGCTTGAACCCGTAGGCCGTGCGCTCCTCGAAGCTCGGCAGGATGTACCGCGAGCCCGGGGCCTGGACGCCGGAGAAGGCGGTGCCGCCGACCGCAGGACCGGTGAAGGCTTGCATTGTCATTCGCTCGTTCTCTCTCTCGTTCACGCCTGGTTCGTTCCGCCGCCGCCGGCGACGTCGAGCGCGGACTCGCGGATGTGGTCGACGAAGCCGTACTCGAGGGCCTCCTGCGCGGAGAACCAGCGGTCGCGGTCGCCGTCGGCGTTGATCTGCTCGACGGTCTTGCCGGTCTGCGCCGCGGTGATCTCGGCGAGACGCTTCTTCATGTCGAGGATCAGCTGCGCCTGCGTCTGGATGTCGCTCGCGGTGCCGCCGAAGCCGCCGTGCGGCTGGTGCAGGAGCACGCGCGCGTTCGGGGTGATGTACCGCTTGCCCTTGGTGCCGGCGGTCAGGAGCAGCTGCCCCATCGAGGCCGCCATGCCGATGCCCACCGTGACGATGTCGTTCGGCACGAACTGCATCGTGTCGTAGATCGCCATGCCCGCCGTGATCGAACCTCCCGGCGAGTTGATGTAGAGGTAGATGTCCTTCTTCGGGTCTTCGGCGGCGAGCAATAGCAGCTTCGCGGCGATCTCGTTCGCGTTGTCGTCGCGCACCTCGGAACCGAGCCAGATGATGCGGTCCTTCAGCAGTCGATCGAATACACCCGGCTGCGGTGTCGGTTCGGCCATGGATGTCGCTCCGTTTCGTTGTCGCGTTGAATCGAATCTATCCGGTGCAACAGCGCGGAACGGGGCTGTTCGCCCTAGGCGGATGACGCGTCGCCGCCGATGGCCGCGGCGTACGCGGCCAGCGAATGACGGTACTGCGGGAGGTGCGCGGCGAGGGCGGTCGCGAGCTCGGATGCCGCCCGCCGCTCCTGCCCGAGGTCGACGAGCGCCAGCGCACGGAACCCGGTGATCGCGTCGCCGAGATCGTACGGGTCGCTGCCGGCCTCGTCGAGAAGCCGAAGCGACTCCTCCGGCCGCCCGAGGGTGCGCACGGTCGAGGCGAGCTGGACGAGCGCTTCGACGCGCCGGCGGCCGGCGAGCCCCAGCTGCAGCGCGACCCGGTATCCCCGTTCGGCGTCCGCCGCTCGCCCGGCCGCGTCACGGGCCCCGGCCGCCTCGAACGGCCCGCGCGGATCGTCTGCCGGTAGCGCGGCTGCGAGCGCGTCGATCCTGCGGATCACCTCGTCGTCGCCGAGTCGCTCCGCATCGGCCCAGACGGCATCCACGGCGTCCTGCCAATCGGCTGCGGTCATCGACTCCCCTTCGCTGCGTGGTGGAACGCCAGCGGGGGCCGGGCCACCGGCCCGACCCCCGCTCGTGCGATCAGCTGCTTACGCGTCCGACTTCTTCGCGGCGCGCTTCTTCGGCGCGGGCTTCTCCGCCTCGGCCTCGGCCTCGTCGGCCTTCTTCTTGGTCGCGCGCTTCTTCGGCGCCGGCTTCTCGGCCTCTTCGACGATCTCCTCGGCCTCGGCGACGACCTCGGCCTCAGCCTCGTCCTCGTCCTCCGCCACCGCGGTGAACTCGCTGAGGTCGACGGCCTTGCCGTCGGCGTCGGTGACCTTCGCCTTGCCGAGCGCGATCGCGAGCGCCTTGTTGCGGGCGACCTCGCCGACCATCGCGGGGATCTGGCCCTGCTCGCTCAGGATCTGCACGAACTCCTGCGGGTTCATGCCGTACTGGGCCGCGCCCTGCACGAGGTACTGGGTGAGCTCGTCCTGGCTGACCTGGACGTTCTCGACCTCCGCGATCTTGTCGAGGATGATCTGCGACTTGAACGACTTGGTGCTCGCCTCGGTCACCTCGGCGCGGTGCTCGTCGTCCTCGAGGCGGTTCTCCGACTCGAGGTGGCGGTGCACCTCGTCCTCGATGACCGAGTCGGCGACCGGGACGTCGGCGAGCTCGATGAGCTTGTCGACGAGCAGGTCGCGGGCCTGGGTGCCCTGACCGAAGGTCTTGTTGCGGGCGACCTGCTCCTTCAGCGAGTCGGTCAGCTCGGCGATGGTGTCGAACTCGCTCGCGATCTGGGCGAAGTCGTCGTCGGCCTCGGGGAGCTCGCGCTCCTTCACCGCGGTGACGGTGACGGTGATCTCCGCGTCGGAGCCCTCGTGCTCGCCGCCGAGGAGGCTGGAGGTGAAGGTGGTGGTCTCTCCCGCGGTGAGCGAGTCGAGCGCCTCGTCGATGCCCGCGAGGAGCTCGCCGGAGCCGACCTCGTACGAGATGCCGTTGGCCGTGTCGACCTGGGCGCCGTCGATCTCGGCGACGAGATCGAGCGTCACGAAGTCACCGGTCTTCGCCGGACGGTCGACCGTGATGAGCGTGCCGAAGCGGCTGCGCAGACGGTCGAGCTCCTCGGTGACCTCGTTCTCGTCGATTTCGACGGAGTCGACGGTGAGCTCGAGGCCGTCGTAGGCGGGCAGCTCGATCTCGGGGCGCACGTCGACCTCGATCGCGAGCAGCAGGTCGCCCGAGAAGTCCTTCTCGTTCGGCCACTCGACGATGTCGGCCGCCGGGCGGCCGAGCGGCCGGAGCTCGTGCTCGGTGACGGCGGCGCGGTAGAACCCGTCGAGGCCCTCGTTGACGGCGTGCTCGAGCACGGCCGCCTTGCCGACGCGCTGGTCGATAATGGGCGGCGGAACCTTGCCCTTGCGGAACCCGGGCACGTTGATCTGCTCGGCGATGTGCTCGTACGCGTGGGCGATGCTGGGCTTCAGCTCCTCGGGCGACACCGTGATGGTGAGCTTGGCGCGCGTCGGGCTCAGCTTCTCAACCGAAGTGGTCGGCATGTGGAAGATCTCCTGTTGTGTGGAAGTTCGTGTCGAGCCAGGCGACTCGTCGGGGCGACAGGATTCGAACCTGCGACCTCCCGCTCCCAAAGCGGGCGCTCTAGCCAAGCTGAGCTACGCCCCGAGTCGCTACTCAACTCGTCGTCACCCGCGAGGGCATGCCGAAGCAGGCCGGGACGCGGGATGACCCGAGAAAGTCTACTGCACGGCGCGGGGCTGCTCATGACACGCACAGCGTTCGCGACGGTGCCGTGGAGCGGCGCGCCATACGGCGGAATCGGAGGGGATGACGGGAATCGAACCCGCGTAATCAGTTTGGAAGACTGAGGCTCTACCATTGAGCTACATCCCCGATGCGCCTGGCGGCACGGTTCGATCGTAGTGCACATCGGCGGGGTCGCCGTGCACCTCCGGGCGTCGGCGGCTCGCTCGGGCGCGGCATCCGACCGTAGTGAGGTTCGCCTCCCCTTCGCAAGCCCTGCCTTTCCTTGCTTGAAATAGATCCTGAGCTGCGTAGCGTTGAAGGTGACATCGACCAAGGGAAGGCGGAACAGATGACCGACACCATGGCTCCGAAGACCGGCGCGAACGCCGAGGTCGCCTCCGGGGTGGCCCAGTTCTTCACCCCGATCGTGCACGAGCTCGTGACGCTCGCCGTGAACGGCAAGCAGGCGCACTGGCACGTCCGCGGGATCAACTTCCTCCCGGTGCACGAGTTCCTCGACACGGTCGTGGAGCACGCCCAGGGCTGGGCCGACGAAGCGGCAGAGCGCGTCATCGCGCTCGGACTGCCGATCGACGCCCGCCTCGCGACCGTCGCCAAGGAGACCGCGGGGGCGAACCCCAAGGCCGGCTTCAAGCCGTCCGAAGACACCATCGCCGACGTGATCGCACAGATCGACGTCGCGACCGAGAAGGTGAACGCGGCGATCGAAGGGCTCGAGACGCTCGACCCGTCGAGCCAGGACATCGCGATCGCGATCCGTCAGGGCCTCGACAAGGACCGCTGGTTCCTCTCGGCGCACCTCAGCGTGAGCTGAGCGCGAACACCGACGGCGGAGGGGCCGGGATCCGCACGGATCCCGGCCCCTCCGCCGTGCCCGGTCAGGACATCGGGCGTGCGGTCAGCGCTGCAGCCAGGCGAGGACGGCGAGCACCCGACGGTGGTCGGTGCCGGAGTCCTCGAGCCCGAGCTTCTGGAAGATCGACGTCACGTTCTTCTCGACCGCGCCGACGCCGATGAAGAGCTGCGCCGCGATCCCCGCGTTCGTGCGTCCCTCGGCCATCAGCTCGAGCACCTCACGCTCACGCGGGGTCAGGCTCTCGAGGGGATCGGCCCGGCGGCTCAGCAGCTCGCGCACGACCTGCGGATCGAGCACGGTGCCGCCGTCGCTCACTCGGCGCACGGCGTCGTCGAGCTCGTCGAGCGAGGCGACGCGGTCCTTCAGGAGGTAGCCCATGCCGCCCTCGCCCGAGCTCAGGAGCTCGTGGGCATAGGTGCCCTCGACATACTGACTGAGCAGCAGCACGCCGAGCCGCGGGTAGCGGCGCCGCAGCTCGATCGCCGCGCGCACCCCTTCGTCGCGGAAGCTCGGCGGCATGCGCACATCGAGCACGGCGACATCGGGCAGGTCCTCGGCGACCGACGCGAGCAACTGTTCGGCGTCCGGGTAGGAACCGACGGTCTCGAAACCGGCGTCGTCGAAGAGCCGGACGAGCCCCTCACGCAGGAGGACCGAGTCCTCGGCGAGCACGACGCGGAGCTGGCCGCGGGCGGGGTCTGGCATGCCCCCAACCCTAGCGGCGGCCCCGCTCCGGGCGGCGTCAGCTCAGCTCGGGCGACACCGGCCCAGACGCCGGCGCAGGCGCCGGCGCAGACTCAGGCAGGAACGGGATGTGTGCGCCGATGATGGTCGGACCACCGGCCGGGCTGTCGACGAGGAATTGACCCCGGAGCCCGAGCACCCGCTCGTGCAGCCCGGCGAGCCCGTGTCCCGCCTCGATCCGCGCACCCCCCGATCCGTTGTCCGTGACCCACAGATCGAGCCAGTGACCGGCCGCGCCCGCGTCGCGGACCGCGACCCGCAGCCGAATACTCGTGGCGTCCGAGTGCTTCACGACATTCGTGAGCAGCTCCGCCGCGACGAAGTACGCGTTGCGCTCGATCGCCGCGGGCAGTCCGCTCACCGGCGGCAGCAGGTTCTCGAGGACGACCGGGACCGGGCTCCGCGACGCGAGCGACTCGAGCGCGCTCGCGAGGCCACGGTCCTGCAGCAGCGGCGGGGCGAACCCGCGCGACAGGGCGCGGAGCTCGTCGAGCGTCTCCCGCGCCTGCTCGCGCGCCTCCCCGATGAGCTCCCGCGCCGCCTCCGGGTCGCCCTCCATCCGGCGTTCGATCGCCGCGAGGTCCATCTGCAAGCGCACGAGCCGCTGCTGGGGGCCGTCGTGGATGTCGCGCTCCAACCGCCGCAGCGAGGCATCCTCCGCCTGGACCGCCGCTCCGCGCGAGGCGGCGAGCTGCGCGACCTCGACCTCGAGCGCCTCCGAGCGCCAGGCGCCGAGCAGGCCGCGCGCCGCCCCGTCGTGCAGGAGGGTCAGGCCGCGGAAGACGTACGGCAGCGTGAGCAGGAAGATCACCCCGAGCACGAACTCGAGGAGCCGCTCCCCCGCGACCACGTCGTAGCCGAAGTCGTTTCCGGGGAAGAGCCGGTCCACCAGCCATTCGTTGAGCCAGAAGCCGCGGTCGTCCTCCGGGATGAACCCCTGCCAGAACCAGCCGGTCGTCCCGCCGAGCGCCATCGACAGCCAGACGATCGTGACCGTCCAGGTGAAGACGCTGACGATCGGGTTGATGATCAGCGTGTGGAGCACGTACAGCCAGTAGTGCCCGTCGACGAACGGCACGAACGCGGCGCGCCAGAATCCCGCTTCCCGTCCGTCGCGCGCCCAGTCGGGCCGCTCGATGCGGGGACGCCCGGCCCACTCGAGGCGGACCAGCTCGAGCGTGCCGAAGCCGCGGGCGACGTAGAAGGCCCCGACCATCACGAACACGCCGACGACGACGGCGAGCAGCCCCACGCCGCTGAAGAAGACGGTGGCGGCGACGCTCAGACCGACGATCGCGATCGGCATGGTGAGGATCAGGAAGCCGAGCTCCCGCGGCACGGACGCCCAAAGCGCCCCGTACCCTCGACGGTGCTTCGGCGCGACTGCCTCGGCGGCTCGGCTGCTGGCCGGTTCGGTGGTCATGGTCTCGCGATTCGTCTCGGTGCTGGTCGGGTCAGTGGTGGTCATGGTCGGTCCCCTCGGGCATCGTCGCACGCTGACCGGGCTCGACGACGGCGAACTGCCCCATCATCCCCTGATCCTCGTGCCACAGCAGGTGGCAGTGGTACATGTACGGCGTGTCCTGATCGGCGTAGTCGGTGAAGCGGAGGAGCAGCACGTACTCGGTCTCGGGCTCCACGTAGATCGTGTCCTTCCACCCGCTGAGCTCCGGCGGCGGCGGGTCCCCGCCCACCGTGGCGAGCCGGAACTGCACGTCGTGCACGTGGAAGCTGTGCGGCAGGGCGGTGTCGTTCACGATGGTCCACCGCTCGAGCGTGTCCACCGTGACGGTCTCGTCGATCCGGCCGAGCTCCATCGCCCGGCCGTTGATCTCGAAGCTGTCGTCGAGGACGAACCGGCGATCCGCGGCGACCTCGCCGTCGCCGAGCGGCGGCAGCGCCACGAGCGCGGCGGGGTCCGCCGCAGCGGGACGGAGCCGGTCTGCGGCGCGGAGCTCCAGCACGTCGAAGGCGTCCGCCGCGCCGTTCGTCTGTGCCACGGGTCCGACGAGTCCGGCGATCTCGGCCGTCATCCGGGACTGCAGCACCAGCCGCTCGCCCGGTGTGAGGCGTACGAGCACCTCCGCCCGCTCCCCGGGCGAGAGTCGCACGTACGGCAGCTCCACCGGCGCGTCGAGCAGACCGCCGTCGGTGCCGATCAGCCGCACGGGGCGTTCGTCGCCCCAGGAGAACGCGTAGCTGCGCGCGGTCGACGCGTTCAGCAGCCGCAGCCGGAGCAGCTCGTCGCCCGCCTCGAAGTACGGCGAACGCGTCCCGTTCACGACGAGCTCGTCGCCCAGCGCGCCCGCATACCCGCGCGGTGCCGCCTCACGGCGCCCCTCGGCGGTGAACCCGGTGTCCTGCACGATCACCGGGACGTCGTCGACGCCGTACTCGCCGGGCAGGCCGAGCGCCCGCTCGGCTTCGTCGTGCAGCAGGAACAGCCCGGCGAGACCACGCGAGACGTGCGCCTCGGTCGCGCCGTGCGGATGCGGGTGGTACCAGAGCGTGGCCGCCTGCTGGTCGACGAGCCACTCCGGCGCCCACCTCGCACCGGGAACAACCATCTGATGCGGGCCGCCGTCCATCTCCGCCGGCAGATGCATCCCGTGCCAGTGCACGGTCGTGGGCTCGTCGAGGGTGTTGCGCACGTCGACGCGCACCCGTTCGCCGCGCTCGGCGACGAGGGTGGGTCCGAGGAAGGTCCCGTTGAACCCCCAGGTCTCGCTCGGCACGCCGGGCTCGAACTCGGTGGTGCCGGCCTGAGCGGTCAGCGCGAAGACGCGCGTGCCGTCCGCACCGACCGTCGACTCGGCGAGCGGCGGGATCACGAGCGGCCGGTCGAAGCCGACCCGGCCGACGGTCGACACGGTGCCGGGCGTCACGATGCCGCATCCGGCGAACGCGAGCGCCACCAGGCCGCCGGCGGCCAGTGCGGTGAGCCCGGAGACGAGGGTCGCGCGGGGGCGCCGAAGGGGCGAGAGTCTGGCTGGTCGCGTGGTGCCGAGCATGGTTCCAGCCTCGCGAGCACGGCGGCCGCGGCCCATCCGGCGCCCGTCCGGATTCCACCGGGGGTTATCCCCCGCCGCCTATCCGGCTGCGGCGCTCAGGCCTGGCAGGAGGGGCACCAGTAGAGCTTGCGGGCGCCGAGCTCCTCGAGCACGATGTTCGTGCCGCAGACCCGGCACGGCAGGCCCTCGCGCTTGTAGACCCAGTGCCGGTCGTCGCGATTCGCCATGGCGGCGCGATAGGCCTCGCCCTCGAGCCCGTCCATCGTCATCATCTGCCCGGTCTCCACGCCGATGCGCAGCAGCCGGCCCCAGTCGTGCCAGAGCTCTCGCACGGTCTCCTCGGGGACGAGCCGGCCCGGCGTGTGGGGGTTGAGGCCCGCACGGAAGAGGAGCTCCGCCCGGTAGACGTTGCCGATGCCGGCGACGACGTTCTGGTCCATGAGGAGCAGTGCGATCGGCGTGGGCTTGCGCCGCACCGTGGCGACGAATCGCTCCTCCGCCTCGGCGCTGTCGTCGAGGAGCGGGTCGGGGCCGAGCTTGGCGACGACCGATTCGACCTGCGCCGGGTCGAGGACCTCGCACGCCGTCGGGCCGCGGAGGTCGGCGCAGACGGTCTCGGTGAGCAGGCGCACCCGCACTTGACCGACGGGCTCGGGCGGGAACGACCACGAGGTGTCGCCCTCCTTCTCCGACTCGGCCATGCGCAGGCGGGTCCGCCGCGGTGCGCCGATCGAGGTGAGCGAATTCTCGCCCGCCGCATCGAGCACGACCGCGTCGGGGTTCGGGCCGTCGAGGAAGGTGCCGCGCATGTTCGTCTGCCCCATGCGCCCGTTCGCCGAGGCGATGGTCGGATCGAGCAGGATGTCGCCCGCGAAGTCCCAGGCGCCATAGATGCCGAGGTGCACGCGCAGCCAGCGGTCGCCCTCGAACCCGAGGAACATCTGCTTGCCGACGGCTCGCGCGTCGATCATCCGCCGGCCGTCGAGGAGTGCGGCCCCCTCGGCGAAGCGTCCCTGCGGACTCGACACGTGCACCGTGCGTCCGACGAAGTTCCGCTCGAACTGCCGGGTGATGCGATGGACGGAATGGCCCTCGGGCATGCGCGCGCCTACGCCTCGGGCTCCGACGCCTGCGCCGAGCCGGTCGAGGTGTCGACGCCCTTGCCCGCGATGTCGCCGGTCGTCTCGTACTCGGCGAGCTGCGCGATGCGGCGCACGTGTCGCTCGTCGCCGGAGAACGGCTCGGCGATGAAGGCGTCGATGTAGCGGATCGCCTCCTCCACGGTGTGCTGGCGCGCGCCGATCGAGATCACGTTGGCGTCATTGTGCTCGCGGGCGAGGAGCGCGGTGTCCATGCTCCAGACGAGGGCGGCGCGGATGCCACGCACCTTGTTCGCCGCGATCTGCTCGCCGTTGCCGGAGCCGCCGAAGACGACGCCGAGCGCGCGCACCCCGGCCGCCTGGTCGCGGGCGACCCCGAGGGCGGCGTTGATGCAGAACGCGGGGTAGTCGTCGAGCGCGTCGTATTCGGCCGGGCCGTGGTCGACGACCTCGTGACCGCCGTTGGTCAGATGGGCCTGGAGGGTCCGGCTGAACTCGAGGCCGGCGTGGTCGGTCGCGATGTGGATGCGCATGGTGACGATTCTAGGGAGTGCCGATCCAGCGGATGGCCCGGCCGTGCGGCTGCACCCACGCGAGCTGCTCCCCGTCGAGGGCGAGCACGAAGTCGCTCGACGCATTGTGGACGTCCTCACGCGCCGCGATGCCGGGGACGACCCCGCGGCCCTCGACCGAGAGCCAATGGGCGTCGAGGTTCGCGACCTCGGCGACGAAGCGGCGCTTGGCCTCTTCGCCGAGGTAGGCGATGACGGCGGTGTGCAGCACGACGAGGGTCGCGCCGGCGGGCGCCTCGGCGGCGACCCGCCCGAGCTGCTCCACGAGGTCGCCCTCGACGAGTCGTGGCGGATCGGCCGCGACGAGCGATGCGGCCGCCCGGAGTCGCGCACGACGGTCGTCGTGCTCGGGCCAGATGAGCGCGTCGAGCCAGGCGAGATCGTCGGCGCGGCGCACGTCGAGCGGATTGAGGTCGATCCCCGCCCGCCAGACGACGTCGGGGAGCTCGCTCGGGATCGGCACGCCGCCCGTCGTCTCGCAGTCGAGCAGGACGGGGCTCGGCCCGTCGCTCGGCTCGAGCGGCTCCCGACCGTCGTAGCGGTAGCCGTACCGGTCCGGATACAAGCAGAGGCCCGCGGATGCGCCGACCTCGAGCAGGGCGAGCGGTCCCGGGATCCGCGCGAGGACCGGGAGGTGGAGGGCGCAGCGACCGGCCTCGTTCGTCTGCGTCGCGTGATCGAGCACGGTCGCGCGGACTTCGATCCAGTGCCGGTGCAGCCACTCGCGGAACACCGCGTACGGCCCGAGCGGGCAGCCCTGGAAGCGCGCGGCGCTGAAGACGAGGTTCGGCTGTCGCTTGGCGACGGGCAGCTCCTCGATCAGCTCGATGAGCGCGGCATCCGTCGCGACGCCGGCGGCCCAGGCCTCGTACGTGGCGGACATGCCGCGCGCTTCGACCTCGGCGAACGCCCGATAGCGGGCGGCGGTCGAGGCTTCGGGGTCCATCGTCTCGCGCATGCCGCCACGCTACGTCGGGTTCGCGTCGAGCGGAACCGCCACTTCCGGACGTGAGCGGGTCGCGCGAGTAGGCTGGTCCGCGTTGCCTGCGGCCACGAGCCGCGTCGATGAAGCGAAGGAGCGCACGTGCCCGGAGAGAACCTCACCCGCCTGGAAGCCGAGGAGCGTGCTGCGCTCGTCCAGGTCCACGACTACGACGTCGTGCTCGATGTCACGACGGGCCCCGAGGTGTTCCGTTCGACGACGACCGTCCGGTTCCAGGCGAAGACGCCCGGCGCCTCGACCTTCATCGACGCCATCACCGCCGAGGTGCACTCGATCACCCTGAACGGCGTCGCCCTTGACCCCGCCGAGGTCAGCGACGGCGTGCGCATCCAGCTGCCCGATCTCGCCGCTGAGAACGAGCTCGTCGTCGTCGCCGACGGCCGCTACATGCACACCGGCGAGGGCCTGCACCGCTTCGTCGACCCCGCCGACGGCGAGGTCTACCTCTACACCCAGTTCGAGGTGCCCGACTCGCGGCGGATGTTCGCCGTGTTCGAGCAGCCCGACCTCAAGGCCGCGTTCCGGTTCACCGTGACGGCGCCGTCGCACTGGCAGGTCGTCTCCAACCAGCCGACGCCCGAGCCCGAGCTGCACGCCTCGGGCCGGCGCGCCGACGACGTCTCGACCGCGACCTGGGCGTTCGAGCCCACCCCGCGCATGTCGAGCTACATCACCGCGCTCATCGCGGGCCCGTACGACGTCGTGCGCGACGAACTGACGAGCTCGGACGGCCGGGTCATCCCGCTCGGCGTGTTCAGCCGGAAGAGCCTGTCGCAGTACCTCGACGCGGACTACCTCTTCGAGAAGACGAAGCAGGGCTTCGCGTACTTCGAGGACAAGTTCGACGTGCCCTACCCCTTCGCGAAGTACGACCAGCTCTTCGTGCCCGAATACAACGCGGGCGCGATGGAGAACGCGGGCGCCGTCACCTTCACCGAGGTGTACGTCTTCCGCTCCAAGGTCACCGACGCGATCAAGGAGCGCCGGGTCGTCACGATCCTGCACGAGCTCGCGCACATGTGGTTCGGCGACCTCGTCACGATGAAGTGGTGGAACGACCTCTGGCTGAACGAGTCGTTCGCCGAGTGGGCCTCGACCATCGCCACCGCCGAGGCCACCGAATGGGTGCACGCCTGGACGACGTTCAACTCGATGGAGAAGAGCTGGGCGTACCGTCAGGACCAGCTGCCCTCGACGCACCCGATCGTCGCGGAGATCCGCGACCTCGAGGACGTGCTCGTCAACTTCGACGGCATCACCTATGCCAAGGGCGGGTCGGTGCTGAAGCAGCTCGCCGCCTGGGTCGGCATCGAGGCGTTCTTCACCGGCGTCTCGGCGTACTTCAAGAAGCACGCCTGGGGCAACACCACCCTCGCCGACCTCCTCGCCGAGCTCGAGACCGCGTCGGGCCGTGACCTGTCGGGCTGGTCGAAGATCTGGCTCGAAACGGCCGGGGTGAACACCCTCCGCCCCGAGATCGAGACCGATGCCGACGGCGTCATCACCGCCTTCTCGGTGCTGCAGTCGGCCCACCCCGACTACCCGACGATCCGCCCGCACCGCCTCGCCATCGGGTTCTACAACCTGGTGGACGGCAAGCTCGTGCGCGAGCACCGGGTCGAGCTCGACGTCGACGGCGAACGCACCGAGGTGTCCGAGCTCGTCGGCCTCGCCCGCCCCGGGCTCGTGCTGCTGAACGACGACGACCTCGCCTACGCGAAGATCCGCCTCGACGAGGCATCCCAGGCCCTCGCACTCGCGAACCTCTCGCAGATCGAGGACCCGCTCGCGCGTGCCCTGGTCTGGTCGAGCGTGTGGGACGCCACCCGCGACGCCGAGACCAGCGCCAGCGACTACCTGGACCTCGTCCTCGGCAACATCGCCGCCGAGACCGAATCGACGACGCTCCGGATCGTGCTCGCGAACGCCCAGCTCGCGGCGAGCTCGTACGTCGCGCCCGCACGTCGCGCCGACGCCCGCCGCGCGCTCGCCGACGGCCTCTGGGAGCTCGCGCAGCAGGCGGAGCCCGGCAGTGATGCGCAGTTCCAGTTCGTGAAGTACTTCGCGGCCCTCGCCGAGTCCGGCAGCCACGTCGACGAGCTCGCCGCCCTCTTCGCGGGCGAGCGCAGCCTCGACGGTCTCGACATCGACACCGACCTCGGCTGGGAGCTGCTCATCGCCCTCGTCGCCGCCGGCCGCGCCGGCGACGCCGAGATCGACGCCCGCCTCGCCTCCGACCAGACCGCGACCGGGCAGGAGTCCGCCGCGCACGCCCGTGCGGCGATCCCCACCGCCGAGGGCAAGCAGCGCGCCTGGGCCTCCATCGTCGAGGCGGACACCGCGACGAACTCCGTCGTGCGCACCACCGCCGCGGGCTTCGTCCGCGCCGGCGACCGCGAACTGCTCACCCCGTACGTGCCGCGTTACTTCGACATGATCAGCCGGGTCTGGACCGAGCGCAGCTACGCCATCGTCGAGAAGCTCGTCGAGCTCCTCTACCCCGCGAGCCTCGCGAACCGCGAGCTCGTCGAGGCCAGCCACGCCTGGCTCGCAGCGAACGCCGACGCCCCGCCTGCCCTGCGCCGGCTCGTCGTCGAGAACGTCGCCGGCGTCGAACGCGCGCTCGCCGCCCAGGAACGCGACGCCGCCTAGTCGTCGCACCGGCACCGCCCGTCTGCCATTCCCGAGGGCGATGCGCCGGCCGCCGCGGATCCGTAACGTCGTCCTCATGATCACCGCAACCGCGCTCACCAAGCGCTACGGCGCGAAGACCGCCGTCCACGATCTGACGTTCGAGGTCCGCCCCGGGCAGGTCACGGGCTTCCTCGGGCCGAACGGAGCCGGCAAGTCCACGACGATGCGCATGATCGTCGGTCTGGACCGTCCCGACACGGGCACGGTCACCGTCGGCGGCAAGCCCTATGCGGAACACCGCGCGCCCCTCCACGAGGTCGGCGCCCTGCTCGATGCGAAAGCCGTGCACACCGGTCGCACCGCCGAGAACCATCTGCTCGCCATGGCCGCGACGCACGGCATCGGCAAGCGCCGCGTGCACGAGGTCATCGAGCTCACCGGCCTCGAATCGGTCGCGCGCAAGCGAGTCGGCGGATTCTCGCTCGGCATGGGCCAGCGCCTCGGCATCGCCGCGGCCATGCTCGGCGACCCCTCGGTGCTGATCCTCGACGAACCGGTGAACGGGCTCGATCCGGAGGGCGTGCTCTGGGTGCGCCAGCTGGTCCGGCACCTCGCCGGTGAGGGCCGCACGGTCTTCCTCTCCTCGCACCTGATGAGCGAGATGGCGCAGACCGCCGACCACCTCATCGTGCTCGGTCGCGGCGAGATCATCGCGGATGCACCGGTCGGCGAGATCATCGCCGCCGGCACCCGGCAGCGCGTGCGAGTGCGCTCGCCGCACGCCTCGCAGCTCGCGGAGCTGCTCGCTGGTCCCGACATCGTCGTCATCCGCTCCGAGGCTGGGCTGCTCGAGGTCACCGGCCTCGAAGCGGCGGGCATCGGCGACCTGGCCGCAGCCAACGGCCTCGCCATCCATGAGCTCACCCCGCAGAACGCGTCGCTCGAAGAGGCCTACCTGGCCCTGACCGCCGACGCCGTCGAGTACCGTACGGAGGCCGTCCGATGACCGCGACCACCATCCCCGATCCCCGCCCCGTCCAGGGCGGCCCGCGACTCGCGCACACCGCGCGGCTGAGCTTCGGCGGCATCCTCCGTTCGGAGTGGATCAAGCTTCGCAGCCTGCGCTCGACCGTCTGGTCCTACGTCATCGTCGTCGCGATCTCGCTCGGCATGGCGGTGCTCATGTCTTTCAGCCTCGCGAACGGGATGAGCGGCATGGACGTCTCCGCGGCCCCGCCGGCCGAGCAGACCGGCATGGTGCTGCAGTCCGCCGTCTTCGGCACCTACTTCGGGCAGCTCGTGGTCGCGGTGCTCGGCGTCCTCGTCATCAGCGGCGAGTACACGACCGGGATGATCCGCTCGACGCTCTCGGCGGTGCCGAAGCGCCTTCCGGCGCTCGCGGGCAAGGCCGTCGTGCTGTTCGTCGCGACGCTCGTCGTCGCGATCGTCACCAACCTCGTCGCGTTCGGGGTCGCCGCAGCGATCTTCGCGAGCAACGGAGTCCAGGTCTCCCTCTTCGCCGAGAACGTGCTGCTCGTGCTCGGCGGCGCGGCGCTGTACCTCGCGCTCGTCTCGGTGTTCGCGCTCGGGATCGGCACGATCATCAGGTCGAGCGCGGGCGGCATCGCCGCGGTGCTCGGCATCCTGCTCCTCCTCCCGACCGTGTTCGGGCTCATTCCCGCCGAGTGGGCCGCGGACGTCATGCCGTACCTGCTCTCCTCGGCCGGGATGACGATGTTCATGATGATCGGCGCCGACCCGGCCACGATCTCCGGGCCGAACGCCTGGCAGAGCCTGCTCGTCGTGCTCGGCTGGCTGGCCGTCTCGCTCGCCGGCGCCGCCGTGCTGCTGAAGCGCCGCGACGCGTAGAGTCCTGCCTATGCCGGACGCGACGCCGCTCACCCCCGACCGCCCCGTTCCGGCGGTCGGGGGTGAGCTCCGTCTGCCGAAGCCGCCCGGGGTGATCCGGCAGTTCTGGGCGCGGCACCCTCGGCTCACCGACTCGATCCTCGCTGCGCTCTATGTCGTTCCGACGTTCATCGCCACGATGGTGATCGCGTCGGACTCCCCCGCGCCACCCTTGGTCGCGACCCTGCTCCAGGTCCTGGGGATCGCGGTCGGCGGCGCCGCGGTGCTGCTGTTCCGGCGAAGCCGTCCGTGGCTGCTGACCGGCATCGCCTGGTTCGTCTGCCTCATGGTGTCGCCGTTCGGCATGAGCGACGGATTCCCGATCCTCTACGCGCTGTACGCGCTCGGGGTCTACCGCTCGACGAAGGCGGCGTGGATCGGGTTCGGCGGCTCGGTGGCCGTCACGACGCTGAGCGCGTACCTCGAAGCGTGGGTCGCGCCGTCGCCGTTCGGCGGCCCGGTGGCCACCTCCTCGCAGTATGCCGCGGTCATGCTGATCGTGACGCTCATCGGGGTGACCGTGGGCAACCGCCGCCGCTACCTCCTCGCGCTCATCGCCCGCGCCCACGATCTCGCACGTGAACGCGACCAGCAGGCGCAGCTCGCCGCGGCCGCCGAACGCGCCCGGATCGCCCGGGAGCTGCACGACATCGTCTCGCACGGCCTCACCGTGATGGTGACGCTCGCCGACGGCTCTGCAGCGACCGCGGCCCGCGATCCGGAACGTGCGGCGGAGGCCATGCGGAGCGTCGCCGAGACCGGCCGCAGCGCGCTCGGCGAGATGCGCCGCATGCTCGGCGTGCTCCGCGAACCGGAGGGCACCCCGGCAGAACTCGCCCCGCAGCCCGGCCTCCCCGCCATCCCGGAGCTCGTCGAGGGGTTCCGGGAGGCCGGGATGCCGGTGCGACTCACGACGAGCGGCGTGCCCGAAGCCGACCCCGCCGTGGGGCTCGCCGTCTACCGACTGGTGCAGGAGGGGCTCACGAACGCGCTCCGTCACGCGACGGGCGCACCGCACGTGGACGTCCGGCTGGAGCACCGCCCCGGTGAGGTCGATGTCGTCGTGGAGGACGACGCGCCGGCACGCCAGGGCGATGCACCCGCCACCCGCGGGGCGGGCCGAGGACTCGCCGGGCTGCGCGAACGCGTCGCACTGTACGGCGGCAGCCTCGACGCCGGCCCACGCGGCGGCCGCGGCTGGCGGCTGCGGGCCACCATCCCGGTCGAGGCGCCGGGGACACCGGCCGGCGACGACCACTCCGAGCGAACGACGGGACTCACGAATGACCACTGACCAGCTGTCCACCGAGACCGTCCGCGTCGCGATCGTCGACGACCAGGCCCTCGTCCGCACCGGCTTCCGGCTCGTGCTCGACGCCGAGCCGGGCATCGAGGTCGTCGGTGAGGCGGGCGATGGCCGCGCCGCCCTCGCGCTCGTGCGGGAGCTCCCGGTCGATGTGCTGCTCATGGACGTCCGAATGCCCGGGATGGACGGCATCGCCGCGACCGCCGAGCTCAGCGCGCGGCATCCGGAGGTCCGCATCATCGTGCTCACCACCTTCGACCTCGACGAGTACGCCTTCGCCGCGATCCGCTCGGGCGCGAGCGGGTTCCTCCTGAAGGATGTGCGGCCGCAGGAGCTTGTGGCCGCCATCCGCACGGTCGCGAGCGGCGAGGCCGCGCTCTCGCCGCGGGTCACCCGGCGGATGCTCGAGCTCTTCGCCGCCGAGCTGCCCGCGGCGGACGACGGGACCGGCCCACGGACCTCCCGGCGCACGGAGCCGGGTCGCTTCGACGCGCTCACCGCTCGCGAACGGGAGATTCTGCTCGCGATCGCCGAGGGCTTGAACAACGCGGAACTCGCCGAGCGGTTCTTCCTGTCCGAGTCGACCGTGAAGACGCACGTCGGCCGGGTGCTGCAGAAGCTCGGCGCCCGCGACCGCGTGCAGCTCGTGATCCTCGCCTACGAGCAGGGCCTGCTCGGCTGACCGCCCGCCCGGGCACGCCGATCGACCGCCGACGGTCGGACCGGGCTCGCTAGGCTGGTCCGGCGCCATCGCTACGAAGGGATCGTCCATGCCTGCTGCCAACCTCACCCGCGTCGAAGCCGAGGAGCGGGCGGCGATCATCGGCTCCCCGAGCTACGAGGTCGTCCTCGACCTCACCGACGACGGCGAGACGTTCCGCAGTGAGACCACCGCCCGCTTCGCCGCCATCGCCGGGGCCGCGACCTTCATCGAGGCGAACACGGAGTCCATCCACGAGCTCTCCCTGAACGGGCGCGCGCTCGACCCGGCCGCCGTCAGCGACGGCGTGCGCATCCGCCTCGACGGGCTCGCGGAGCAGAACGAGCTGCGCGTCGTCTCGACGAACGCGTACTCCAAGACCGGCGAGGGACTGCACCGCTTCGTCGACCCGGTCGACGGCGAACGGTACCTCTACACCGAATTCGCGGTCGCCGAGGCGAACCGCGTGTACGCGGTGTTCGACCAGCCCGACCTGAAGGCCGCGGTGCGCTTCACGATCCACGCCCCGGCGCACTGGTCGGTGCTGAGCAACGCCCCCTCCCCCGTGCCCGAACCGGTCGAGGGCACGTCGAACGCGGTCTGGCGCTTCGAGACCGGGCCCGTGATCTCGAGCTACATCGTCGCCGTCGTCGCCGGACCGTACGCCAGCTGGCGCGGCAGCGCCGCGAGCGTCGACGGGCGCGAGGTGCCGCTCGGGCTGTTCACCCGGGCGTCGCTCGCCGAGTACGCCGACCCCGAGATGATGTTCGGCACGGTCGCCGCGGGCCTCGCGTTCTACGAGGAGGCCTTCGGCGTGGCCTACCCGTACGGCAAGTACGACCAGATCTTCGTGCCCGAGTACAACTGGGGCGCGATGGAGAACGTCGGCGCGGTGACGTTCAACGAGTCGTACCTGTTCCGCTCGCGGGTGTCCGACGCTCGGCGGGAGCAGCGTGCCATCGTCGTGCTGCACGAGCTCAGCCACATGTGGTTCGGCAACTCGGTGACGATGCGCTGGTGGAACGACATCTGGCTGAACGAGTCGTTCGCGACCTGGGCCTCGACGCTCGCGACCTCGCGCGTGACCGAGTTCACCGGCGTCTGGGCCACGTTCGCGAGCGACGAGAAGACGCACGCGGCCGAGCAGGACCAGCTGCCGTCGACGCATCCGATCGTCGCCGAGATCCCGAGCATCGCCGACGTCGAGGTGAACTTCGACGCGATCACCTACGACAAGGGCGCTTCGGTCCTGAAGCAGCTCGTCGCGTGGGTCGGCCTCGACGCGTTCCAGCAGGGCGTCGGCGCCTACCTCGCGAAGCACGGCGGCGGCAATGCCACGCTCGCCGACCTCCTCGCCGAGCTCGAGCTGGCGAGCGGGCGCGATCTCGCCGATTGGTCGGCGCGCTGGCTCGAGACCGCGGGTGTCAACACGCTGCGCGCGGTGATCGAGACGGATGCCTCGGACCGCATCACCGCGGCACGCGTGGAGCAGACCGCGGCGGCCGAGCATCCCACCCTGCGACCGCACCGCATCGCGATCGGCGCCTACGAGCTCGAGGGCGACCGGCTGGTGCGGGTGCACCGCGTCGAGCTCGACCTCGACGGCGCCGCGACCGAGGTGCCCGAGCTCGTCGGGCTCCCCCGCCCCGCGCTGCTGCTCGTGAACGACGACGACCTCAGCTACGCGAAGGTGCGCCTCGACGCACCGTCCTTCGCCACCGCGCTCGAACACCTCGCGGCGATCGACGACCCCGTGGCACGTGCCGTCGTGCTCGGCTCGGCCTGGGACGCGGTGCGCGACGCCGAGCTGCCGGCCTCGGAGTTCGTCCGTCTGGTGCTCGCCGGCATCGGCCGGGAGACGCAGTCCTCCGCCCGCGGCCTCGCCCTCGCCCGGCTCGAGCTGGCACTCTCCCAGTACCTCGCGGAAGAGCATCGGGCGCAACTGACCGGCGAGGCCGGGGACGCCGTCTGGGCGCTCGCCGAACTCTCCGACGCCGGGTCCGACGCCCAGTTGCAGCTCGTCAAGGCCTTCATCCGCATCGCCTCGAGCTCGGCGCACGCCGAACTGCTCGCGGGGCTCGCCGACGGCAGCACGGCGCTGCCCGGACTCGAGATCGACCTCGACCTCCGCTGGGAGCTCGTCATCGCTCGCGCAGCCCTCGGCGTGGCCGGCGAGGAAGAGATCGACCGCGCACTGGCCGCGGACGACACGGCCAAAGGACGTCAGCTCGTCGAGACCGCTCGGGCCGCGCGGCCGGACGCCGACGTCAAGCAGTCGGCGTGGGAGCGGGTGATGCGCGACCCCTCGCTGTCGAACGACCTCGCCCGGGCGATCGCCGAGGGTTGGCGACGCGCCCGCCCCGCGGAGCTCCTGGCGCCCACCGCGGCCGCCTATTTCGACGAGCTGCAGGGGATCTGGGCGAGCCGCAGCTTCAACATGGCCGCGATCATCGTGCGCGGGCTCTTCCCCGCCGCCCTCGTCGACGAGGAACTGGCCGAGCTCGCCCGTGATTGGCTCGCGCGGAACCCGGAGCCCGCGCCGCTGGCACGGCTCGTCTCCGAGAAGCTCGCCGAGCTGGAGCGCGCCCTCGCGGCGCGCGCACGCGACGCCGAGCCCCTCACCGTCGATGCCCAGTAGCGCTCACTAGACTCGGGCCATCATGCTCGTGTTTGCTCAAGCGCCCCCGGTCGACGGCGAGGACACCCCCGTGGACCCCGGATTCTGGACGGATATCGCCACGTTCTGGTCTGAGCACTGGGGCACGATCGTCGGCAAGCTCGTCGCGATCCTCCTCATCGTCGCGATCGCGCTACTCGTCCGCTGGGTCCTCCACTTCGTCATCGACCGGGTCGTGAAGCAGATCGTCTCCGGGGTGAAGAAGAAGCAGGACGTCACCGACACGCAGGCGTTGCAGGCCTCCCCGCTCGCGGCGGTCCGGCTCGTGCAGCGCACCCGCACCCTCGGTTCGGTGCTGCGCAACATCGTCAACGTGACACTGTTCATCGTCGTCGTCCTGATGATCGTGAACACGATCGACAACACGCTGCTCGGATCCTTCGCCCTGCTCTCCGCGGCGATCGGCGCCGGCCTCGGTTTCGGCGCGCAGAACATCGTGAAAGACGCGCTGAACGGACTGTTCATGGTCGTCGAGGACCAGCTCGGCGTCGGCGACGTCGTCGACCTGGGGCCGGCGACCGGCATCGTCGAGGAGGTCCGCATCCGCGTGACCACGGTGCGCGACGTGAACGGCACCCTGTGGTTCGTCCGCAACGGCGAGATCCTCCGGGTCGGCAACATGTCGCAGGGCTGGGCGCGGGTCATCCTCGACCTCGCGGTGCCCTACGACGCCGACGTCGAGGCCGTCGAGTCGGAGATGCTCCGCACCGCGACCGAGATGGCGAAGTCGCCCAAGTGGCGCAGCCGCGTGCTCGAGAAGCCCGAGATCTGGGGGCTCGAGTCGATCTCCGCCGAGGCGATGATCATCCGTATCGTGATGAAGGTCCGCACCTCGTCGAAGGACGACGTGGCACGCGAGCTGCGCGTGCGCCTCAAGCACTCGCTGGACGAGATGGGCGTCAAGCTGCCCAGCATGAACTCGGTGGTGCTCGCCGGCTTCGACAGCGTCACCCGGGTGAAGGGCGCCCGCCCACCGCGCACCGCGCCGAACGCGGTCGTCCCGGGTGCCGAACCCTACCTCCCGAAGACGAAGCCGTCCCGTGCCGCGAAGCGGCGCACCACCGACGACGAAGGGACGACCCTGTGACCGACGCGGACGACCAGGTGAAGGTGCCGCCCTCGGGCGTGCAGCTGCGCGGCAGCGAGCACGGCCCGGGGCTCGGCCAGACGTTCTACGAGTCGGTCGGCGGAAGTGCGACCTTCGAACGCCTCGTCGCCGAGTTCTACCGCGGCGTGGCCGACGACCCGGTGCTGAAGCCGATGTACCCGGAGGAGGACCTCGGCCCGGCGGCCCGACGCCTGCAGCTCTTCCTCGAGCAGTACTGGGGCGGGCCCGGCACCTACAGCGAGGAACGCGGCCACCCGAGGCTCCGCATGCGGCACCTCCCGTTCAAGGTGAACCCCGACGCGCGCGACCGGTGGCTCGCGCACATGCGCCGCGCCGTCGACTCCCTGGAGCTGCCGCCGCTGGCCGAGGCCACACTGTGGGATTATCTGCAGCGGGCCGCCTTCGCGATGGTGAACACCTTCGACGACTGAGCACGCCACCACCCGAAGCGACGAAGGAGTCCACGTGGCAGCATCCGACCGCATCCCCGACGCGATCATCGTCGGCGCAGGCCTCTCCGGTCTCGTCGCCGCCTCCGAGCTGGTCGATGCCGGCCGGCGCGTGCTGATCCTCGACCAGGAGCCCGCCGCGAGCCTCGGCGGGCAGGCGCACTGGTCGTTCGGCGGCCTCTTCCTCGTCGACTCGCCCGAGCAACGACGGATGGGCATCCGCGACTCGCTGGAGCTCGCGAGCGAGGACTGGGCCGGCACGGCCGGATTCGACCGCGAGGAGGACGACTGGGGGCGCCGCTGGGCCCAGGCCTACCTCGAGTTCGCCGCCGGTGAGAAGCGCGACTGGCTGCACGGCAAGGGCGTGCGCTTCTTCCCCGTCGTCGGCTGGGCGGAGCGCGGCGACGGCCGCGCACTCGGTCACGGCAACTCCGTCCCCCGCTTCCACATCACCTGGGGCACCGGCCCCGGGGTTCTCGCCCCGTTCATCGCCCGGGTGAAGGCGGGCGAGGCGGCGGGCCTCGTCGAGTTCCGGCACCGGCACCGCGTCGACGAGCTGATCGTCGAGGGCGGGGCCGTCGTCGGCGCTCGCGGCGCGGTGCTCGCCGACGACGACGCCGAACGCGGCGCGCCGAGCAACCGCGACGTCGTCGGCGAGTTCGAGCTGCGTGCCCCCGCCGTCGTCGTCGCATCGGGCGGCATCGGCGGGAACCACGAGCTCGTCCGGCAGTTCTGGCCGGAACGGCTCGGCACACCGCCGGAGGAACTGCTCTCGGGCGTCCCCGCCCACGTCGACGGCCGGATGCTGCAGATCACCGCCGACGCCGGCGCCCGTCTCGTGAACGGCGACCGAATGTGGCACTACGTCGAGGGCATCCAGAACTGGGACCCGATCTGGCCGCTGCACGGTATCCGCATCCTCCCCGGTCCGTCATCGCTCTGGTTCGACGCGACGGGATCGCGACTGCCCGCGCCGCTCTTCCCCGGCTTCGACACGCTCGGCACGCTCGAGCACCTCGTCGCGACCGGCTACGGCCACTCCTGGTTCGTCCTCACCCAGAAGATCATCGAGAAGGAGTTCGCCCTCTCGGGCAGCGAACAGAACCCGGACCTCACCGGCAAGGACCTGAAACTCCTCGCCCAGCGGCTCGGCTCCGGCGCGCCCGCCCCCGTCGAGGCGTTCAAGGAGCACGGTGCCGACTTCGTCGTCGCCGACACCCTCGACGAACTCCTCGCGGAGATGCGGCGGCGCTCGCCCGACGTCGAGCTCGACACCGCGAACATCGCCCGGGAGGTGCTCGCGCACGACCGAGCGCTCGACAACGACTTCGGAAAGGACGCCCAGCTCGCCGCAGTCCGCGGTGCCCGGGCCTCGCGCGGCGACAAGCTCATCCGTGTCGCCGCACCGCACCGATTCGTCGATCCCGCGAACGGTCCGCTCATCGCCGTGAAGCTGCACCTGCTGACCCGGAAGTCCCTCGGCGGCATCCAGACCGACCTCTCGTCGCGCGCGCTCGGCGCGGACGGCGCACCCGTACCCGGGCTCTACGCGGTCGGCGAGGCCGCCGGCTTCGGCGGCGGCGGCGTGCACGGGTACCGCGCGCTCGAGGGCACCTTCCTCGGCGGCTGCCTGTTCAGCGGGCGCGCCGCAGGCCGCGCGATCGCGGCCGGTTGAGCGGCGCAGTCAGCTCTTCAGCGACCAGGGGCGCTGCCGGACGAGCACGTGGCCGCGCTTCGTGGAAAGCCTTGTCCACGGGCCGGTCTCGTACATGGCCACCTCGTCGTCGCCCAGGAAGCCGAGGCTGAAGCTCGCGAACGCCGCACCGGCGGGCACGTACTCGAGGCCGTCGACCCCACGACCCCAGACCTCGGAGCGGACGCGCTGCACGAGCTGCTCCCCCGTTCCCTCGGGGATCGCCTCGGCGACTTCGTCGATGCCGGCGCGGGCCGCGCGCTCGAGGCTCGCGGCATCCGTCGAGCCGATCGAGCGCCAGCCGCCGCGAGGCGGTGAGATGCCCGCCCAGGTGACGGTGCTGACCTCGTGCGGGCGCGACATCGTCACGGGCCGCGACGGATCGTCGGGGTCGACGTCGGCTTTCGCCCGGGCGATCCGATCGGTGAGGGAGCGGAGCGGCACGACGATGTCGAAGTCCTCCGTCTCCTCGAGCCCGAAGGTGCGCAGGCCCAGCACCGTGGGCGTCTCGTCGAGGATGCCCCGCGGGTACAGGATCGCCGAGTAGACGGCGAGGATGCCGGAGCCGGCGATGAGCCGCACCGATCCCTCGTCGACGCGAGCGGCGCGCTGCAGATATGTGTGCAGGTCGCCGAGCGACAGGCTGTCGGCGAGCGTGAAGTGCTGAACCATGTCCTGTCTAAACTACCAAGTGGTGGCGGTCGGACGGCCGCGCCGCGCGCTCCATCCGGAGCGCACAGGAGCTTTTCGCTGGAGGCACGGGTGAACGGACCCATCGACGGACTGCTGAGCACGCTCCATCTGACGAACACGGGGGCCCGCACCACCGAGGACATCTTCACCGGCCCGTCGCAGTGGATGCCGCTCGGCCGCGTCTTCGGTGGGCAGGTGCTCGCCCAGTCCCTGATGGCGGCGATGCACACCGTCGAACCAGAGCGGATCATCCACTCGATGCACGGGTACTTCCTGCGGCCGGGCGATGTCGAGCACCCGATCACGTTCTCGGTGGACCGCCTCCACGACGGCCGCTCGTTCTCGACCCGGCGCACGCACGCCTTCCAGAACGGCGAACCGATCCTCTCCCTCATCGCCTCGTTCCAAACGCGCGACGAGGGCCTCGAGCACCAGTTGGCCATGCCCGAGGACCTGCCCGACCCCGAGAGCCTGCCCTCGACCGCCGACGTGCTCGGCACGGTCGACCACGACGTCGCCCGCTACTGGGCGAGCGAGCGGGCGTTCGACATGCGCCACGTGCCCTCGCCGATCTACCTCGAGGTGGCGGGCGAGCGGGTGCCGCGGCAGGCGGTGTGGATGCGCGCCTTCGGGCGACTGCCCGACGACCCGAATCAGCACCGCGCGGCACTCGCCTACGCGAGCGACTACTCGATCCTCGAGCCGATCCTCCGCGCCCACGGAGCCGCCTGGACGACGCCCGGCCTGAAGATCGCGAGCCTCGACCACGCGATGTGGTGGCATCGCGACGCCCGGGTCGACGAGTGGCTGCTCTTCACCCAGGAGTCCCCCTCCGCCGCCGGCGGACGCGGGCTGTCGCTCGGACGCATCTACACGCGCGACGGTGTGCTCGTCGCGAGCGTCGCCCAGGAGGGCATGGTCCGGGTGCCGAATCCGACGACGTTCGACTGAGCCGGCCGGCGGTTCCGCCGGCCTGCCGCTCCGCCGGCCCGTCGCCCGCCATGGAACGGCGTGCGGACCTGAGTGCGCGCTGAGGATTCCTCCGGAGCGGCCCGAGTTGCGGCAGAATCAGCTCACCGACCCGCCGAGGTCGATGACGGGGAGGTCGCCGATGTCCGATGCCACGCGACTCAGCCGGCGCGCGATGCTCGCGCTCGGTGGAACCGGCGGCGCCCTCACCCTCGCGGCGTGCGCCACCGGCGGCCCGCCCGCCGACAGCGGCGACGGCGGTTCCGGGGGTTCCGGGGGTTCCGGCGAGGGCGGGAGCACCGGCAGCGGATCCGGTTCCGCGTTGGCTCCCGGCAGCGAGCTGGCGAAACTCGCCGAAGTACCGGTCGGCGGGAGCGTCTCGGCGACTGTGGACGGCGAGGCGCTGCTCCTCTCCCAGCCCACCGCCGGCACCGTGATGGCGTTCAGTGCCATCTGCACCCATCAGCAGTGCGTCGTCGCAGCGGCGGGTGCGGAGTTCGACTGCCCCTGCCACGGATCGAGGTACGACGCCGCCACCGGTGAGGTGCTGCAGGGTCCGGCGTTGAGGCCGCTGACGGCGATCCCGGTCGCGGTCGACGGGGATCGCGTCGTCGTCTCGGGGTGACACCGGTGAGCTACGAGTTCGCCGGGTTGCCGTTGCACGTGCTCCTCGTGCACGCCGTGATCGTGCTCACCCCGCTCTGCGCCGTGCTGCTCGTCGTGCTCGCGGCGTGGCCGCGCGCCAGACGCGTCCTCTGGCTTCCCGCGCTGCTCGGCACCGCCCTGGTGCTGCCGCTCGGCCTCGTGACGGTCGAAGCCGGCAAGTGGCTCGAGGCGCGGGTGCCGCCCGCGCCACTGATCCAGGATCACACCTCGCGCGGCGAGTCGATTCTGCCGTGGCTCGTCGCGCTCCTCGGCGTCGCGGTCGCGGTGGCGGCGTGGGCGCTCCTCGAGCGGCGTGCGAGCGCGTTCGGCACACGTTTGGCGGTGTCCGCCGTGCTGACGGTCGCGGCGCTCGCGGTCGGCACGGGAACCGTCATGACGCTCGTGACGATCGGCGAATCCGGGAGCCGCGCCGTCTGGGAGGGCGGGTTCAGTGAGGATCCGCTGGGACGCTGAGCCGCGGTGCGGTCGGCGACGGCGCGTTCAGCCGCGGTGCGGTCGGCGACGGCGCGTTCAGCCGCGTCGCGTTCAGCGACGGCGCGTTCAGCGGCGGCGGAACGCCACCGGGGCTTCGAGATAGGGCTCCCAGGCGGCGCGCTCGGCGTCGGTGATGCGGCGCGGGCGCTCGCTCGCCGCATCGACGAGCACGATGGTCGTGGATGCGCGCGTGTAGAGCGTGCGCGGCTCGGCGCCGAGCGGCGAGAACACCTCGTAACAGACGTCGAGGCTCGCGCCGCCCATGTGGCCGATCCACAGTTCGATGTCGAGCGGCAGCCGCTGATACGGGATCGGCGCGAGGTACTCGACCTCCTGCCTGGCGATGAGTGTGACGGTCGTCGCCCCCGGCGTCGCGTCGAGCACGGCCGTGGAGGCGCCCACGGCGTGCTCGACGGAGCCGTCGTCGTTCACCCAGAACGCCTGGATGCGAGCCTCCTCGAGGAGGCTCAGCATCCGGGCGTTGTTGACGTGCCCGTACGCGTCCAGGTCGCTCCAGCGGAGCGGGGTCGGCACGTGCAGTCGCATGTCAGTCTCGGGTGAGCTTGCGGTAGGTCGAGCGGTGCGGCTTCGCGGCGTCGGCGCCGAGACGCTCCACCTTGTTCGCCTCGTACGCCTCGAAGTTGCCCTCGAACCAGTACCAGTTCGCCGGGTCCTCCTCGGTGCCCTCGTACGCGAGGATGTGCGTGGCGATGCGGTCGAGGAACCACCGGTCGTGCGTGATGACGACGGCACAGCCGGGGAACTCGAGCAGGGCGTTCTCGAGGCTCGAGAGGGTCTCGACGTCGAGGTCGTTGGTGGGCTCGTCGAGCAGCAGCAGGTTGCCGCCCTGCTTCAGCGTGAGCGCGAGGTTCAGCCGGTTGCGCTCACCGCCCGAGAGGACCCCCGCCGGCTTCTGCTGGTCGGGGCCCTTGAAGCCGAACGTCGAGACGTACGCGCGGCTCGGAACCTCGGTCTTGCCCACCTGGATGTAGTCGAGCCCGTCGGACACGACCTCCCAGAGGGTCTTCTTCGGGTCGATGCCGCCTCGGCTCTGGTCGACGTAGGAGATCTTGACGGTGTCGCCGATCTTGAGATCGCCGCCGTCGAGCGGCTCGAGGCCGACGATCGTCTTGAACAGCGTCGTCTTGCCGACGCCGTTCGGGCCGATGATGCCGACGATGCCGTTGCGCGGCAGCGAGAAGCTCAGACCGTCGATCAGCTTGCGGTCGCCGAAGCCCTTCTGCAGCTTCTTGGCCTCGAGGACGATGTCGCCCAGGCGCGGGCCCGGCGGGATCTGGATCTCCTCGAAATCGAGCTTGCGCGTGCGCTCGGCCTCGGCCGCCATCTCCTCGTACCGAGCGAGGCGCGCCTTCGACTTCGCCTGGCGCCCCTTCGCGTTGGAGCGGACCCAGTCGAGCTCCTCCTTCAGGCGCTTCTGGAGCTTCTGGTCCTTCTTGCCCTGCACCTCGAGGCGTTCGGCCTTCTTCTCGAGGTAGGTCGAGTAGTTGCCCTCGTAGGGGTACAGGCGGCCGCGGTCGACCTCGCAGATCCACTCCGCGACATGATCGAGGAAGTACCGGTCGTGCGTGACGGCGAGCACGGCGCCGGGGTACTTGGCGAGGTGCTGCTCCAGCCAGAGCACGCTCTCGGCGTCGAGGTGGTTCGTCGGCTCGTCGAGCAGGAGCAGGTCGGGCTTCTGCAGGAGCAGCTTGCAGAGCGCCACGCGACGCTTCTCACCACCTGAGAGCACCGAGACCTGCTCGTCGCCGGGCGGGCAGCGCAGGGCGTCCATCGCCTGCTCCAACTGCGAGTCGAGGTCCCACGCGTCTGCGGCGTCGATCTCTTCCTGCAGCGTGCCCATCTCGGCGAGCAGCGCGTCGAAGTCGGCATCCGGCTCCGCCATGAGCAGCGAGATCTCGTTGAAGCGATCGATCTTGCCCTTGATCGGCCCCACGCCCTCCTGGACGTTCTCCAGGACCGTCTTCGACTCGTCGAGCTCGGGCTCCTGCATCAGGATGCCCACCGAGTAGCCCGGCGACAGCCGGGCCTCACCGTTGGAGGGCTGGTCGAGGCCGGCCATGATCTTCAGGATCGTGGACTTTCCCGCCCCGTTCGGGCCGACGACGCCGATCTTCGCCCCCGGAAGGAACGCCATCGTCACGTCGTCGAGAATGACCTTGTCGCCGACCGCCTTGCGGGCGCGCACCATCGAGTAAATGTATTCAGCCATGTCGCCTACCAGTCTATGGGCCGGGTCTGCCCGACGAGGCATCCGCCGTTTCCGAGCGCGGGGCGGACCGCGCTCTGATAGCCGTCCGACTTCGGGCCGTACTGACCGACCAGGCACGCACCGTTGAAGGCGACGGCGAACTGGATCGAGTCGGCCGGTTCGCCGAGCGTCGTCTCGTCCGAGGTGACCGCCATCGCAGCTCGGTCGAACCCTCCAGCGATCAGCGCATCGATGAAGTCACGGCCTCCAGCGGCCCCGTTCGCAGCGATGACCGCGGCGTTCACCTGGTCGAAGTACGGCAGGTTGTCGTCCGCCGAGGCGTCCGGCTGCAGGACGAGCGGCGTCACCGACGTCGGGGGCGCGCTCGCATCGGGGCTCGGGCGTGCGCTGTCGCTCGGCGTCGGGGCGCCGCCGAAGCAACCCGCCAGGAGGACCGCGGTCGCAACCGCCAGCGTCGCGGCACCGGCCGCCTGACCCACTCGCCGTCGCATCGCTCGCTCCTCGTTCGGGGCGGCGATCGCCGCACCCCACGAGTCTAAGCGGTCGGTCCTGCGAGAGCCCGGAAAGCCTCATCGAAGGTGCCCTCCGGCACCTCGTCGAGTTCGCCGGCCTCGAGCGGGTCGGCTTCGGCCTCATGGTCGCTCGGGTCGAAGGCGGTGTCGCGCGCCGACCGGCCGGACTCCACCGCGATCGGCTTCGGCTCGCCGTCTGGCGCGCCGGGCTGGATACGCCTCGGACGGGTCATCGCCCAGTTGAGGTCGTGCCCGATCGCCTCGGCATCGATCTCGGCCGTGGTGCCCTGGCGGTCCGCCGTCTGCCAGGCGCGGATGCGGAGACGCCCGGTGACGACCACATGCTCGCCCTTGCGCACCGAGAACCCCACGTGGTCGGCGAGGCGCCGGAATGCCGAGACCGTGTACCAGTTGGTCTCGCCGTCGTGCCACTCGCCTCGCTCGCGGTCGAACACGCGTCGCGAGGACGCGAGCCGGAACGACACGATCGGCACCCCTTTCGCCGTCACGTACGTGCGCGGGTCGCTGCCCACGATGCCGGTCACGGCGATGTTGTCTTCGTTCATGGTCTCCTCGCTCTCCGGGTGCCGCCGTTCGGCACCCCGCGGCATCCGGAGCGCTCGTGCCGGGATCGCCCCGGATGCCGCGTGCTGCCAAGCCTCGTCGGGGCCGGTCCGCAAACGGGGTCGTCCGGGCGCTTCTGTGGAGAGCCGCCCGGCCGGCCGTGCGGACGCGGACCGAGGCTTCAGGCCGGTCGCCGGGCAGGAGCCCGCCACGGCCCGCCCCGATCGCGTCAGGATCGGGATCTGCCCCGACACGCGCGCGCCGGCTGCTCGGGCTCGGGCACCGCTTCGGAGACGAGCGACGTGCTTCGCCCTTCCCGGCCGGAGCCGTGTCGGTGGTCGCCCGTACCTTGGGAGCAGACGCAGGGCCGGCTGCACGAAGCGAGAGGAGCGACATGTCCATGACCGTCTCGATCCGCGAGCCGTTCCCCGACCGCATCCCCGGTCTGAACTTCGCCGCCGCCGCCCCCGACCTCTGGCGCGTCGCCGCGAGCGACGGCGCGCTGCTCGGCCACATCCGTCGCCGTGAGATCGGCGGCGTCGAGCGCTTCAGCTCACGCCGGCTCCTTCCCGGCGGCCGTCAGGGCATCGATCTCGGCGAGTTCTGGTCGCCCCGAGATGCCGCCGAGGTCTTCCGCTGATCCGGCGGCCCCGCGGCGCGGCTTCATGGCGCGCCGCGCGACCGCTCCGGCACACGCCGTCGTGGCGGTTACGCTGCGCTCATGCAGTGGTGGAACGATCTCATCTCCTGGCTCGACTCGAGCGCTTCGCGGCCCGCGGTCTTCTCGGCCGCCGTGCTCTTCCTCGCCGTGCTCGCCGCCGGCCTGCTCGCCGCCTGGATCGCGAGCGGTGCGGTGAAGCGAGTGGTCGCCCAACGCGATCGCGAGCTCAAGACCGCCGCGATCGCGGCACTCGTCGATGCGGCCACCGAGGCCTCGGTCTGGAACTCGCTGACGCCGCAGGAGCAGGTACTGGCCGACCGGGCGGTCGGACAAGCCGACATCCTCATCCGCACGCTCCCGATCCGTGGCGCCGATATCGCCGCGAACTGGTCGGCACATCAGCTGCACGAGCTGAAGCGTGCCTCCGCGACCTTCGGCTACCAGCTCGACCCGGCCGTGGCAGAGTTCCGCGACCGGCTGCTGGAGTGGCAGCGCCGCCCCTCGCGCACGAAGCGCCAGTTCCAGAACGACCTCGACCGGTGGCGTTCACAGCGACAGGAGCCGGAGCAGTCGATGATCGAGGAGCAGGATGCGTGGGTCGCGAGCCAGCACCACGAGCGGTTCCAGGACTCGGAGACCGTCGCCGAGGCCCGCACCGTGCCCGTCACGACAGCGACGCAGGCACCCGCGGCCCCGCAGACGGCGCCGACGACCCCGCTGGCACCCAGCGACTCGTCGCGCTGACCGCGCGTCCGCGCGAGCGGAGTGCGACTCGACCACCACGAGCGAAGCCCCGTCGGATCGATTCGGTCCCACGGGGCTTCGTGCGTTCCTGACCCGGAGCACGCGGCTCCGGGTCGGGGCCACCAGAGATCCGGGCCGGCGCGGCCAGAACCAGCTCAGCGCCACCAGGAGTCGAACTTGGACGCCGGCGTCTCGCGCTTGTGCCGGGTCTGACGGTAGCGGGCCTCGATGCGCTCGGCGACCGAGTCGTCGACCGTTCCGCCTTCGAGGAACTCGTCGAGGTCGCGATAGCTCAACCCGAGGTTCGCTTCGTCCGATTGCCCCGGGTCATCGTCCAGCAGGTCGGCCGTCGGCACCTTCACGTACAGCCGCTCGGGCGCATCGAGCGCCTCGAGCAGCGACCGCCCCTGACGCTTGGTCAGCCCGGTCAGCGGCAGCAGGTCGGCGCCGCCGTCTCCGTACTTCGTGAAGAATCCGGTGACGGCCTCGGCAGCGTGATCCGTGCCGACGACGAGCATCCGCCGCTCCCCCGCGATCGCGTACTGCGCGATCATGCGCATCCGCGCCTTGACGTTGCCCTTGCCGAAATCGCTGAGTTCGGTGCCGAGCGCTTCGGCGTACTCGCCGTCGATCCCGTCGACGCCGCCGGCGATGTCGAACACCACGCGCTCGTCGGGACGGATGAAGTCGAGGGCGAGCTGCGCGTCCGCTTCGTCCCGCTGCACTCGGTAGGGCAGCCGGACGGCGACGAAGCGCGCCTCGACCCCCTCCGCGCGGAGACCCTCCACCGCGAGCTGGCAGAGCCGCCCGGCGAGCGAGGAGTCCTGCCCGCCACTGATGCCCAGCACCAAGCCGGTGGCTCCGGAGCGGCGCAGATAGTCCTGCAGGAACCGGACCCGTTCGGCCACCTCCTCGGCGGCGTCGATCCGGGGCCGGACGTGGAGTTCTTCGATGATGGTGGCCTGCATCGCTCGCATGCCTCGACCCTAGCGCTCGCGTGTTTCGGTCGTGAGACGCGATCCCGCGCTACGCTCGGCGGCAGCGCGGGCACGCCGCACCGGATCGGATCGATCCGCGCCGGCTCGTGACGGAGGGGGATCCATGGACGTCTCGATCGGCACGCTCGTGCTCTTCCCGGCCGTCGCGGTTGCGGCGCCGCTCCTGGTGCGAGCCGTCGGCAAGCTCGTGGCGATCCCGCTCGTCGTGTTCGAGATCGTGCTCGGCCTCATGCTCGGGCCGTCGCTGCTCGGCTGGATCCGACCGGACGACTTCACCGGCATGCTCGCCGACTTCGGGCTCGCGATGCTGTTCTTCCTCGCCGGGAACGAGATCGACCTCCGAACCATCCGCGGCCGTCCGCTGAGCCGCGCGACGATCGGCTGGATCATCTCGCTCTGCGCCGGTGTCGGGATCGCCGCCCTCCTCGCGCCCTCGTTGCCGGCGGCTGCCTTCATCGGCATCGCCCTCACCTCGACCGCGCTCGGCACCATCATGCCGGTCCTGCGCGACGCCGGGGAGCTGCGCACCCCGTTCGGCATCGGCGTCCTCGCGATCGGCGCCGTGGGCGAGTTCGGGCCGCTCATCGCGATCTCCCTCTTCCTGAGCGGCCGCGCACCCGGGATCGCGACCCTCGTGCTGCTCGCCTTCGCCGTGATCACGGGCCTCGCCATCTGGGCGGCGGCGAGCGGCGCCGGCCGCCGACTGCACCGCGTCATCGCGGCCACGCTGCGCACCAGCGGGCAGTTCGCGGTCCGACTCGTGCTCCTGATCCTCGCCGCGCTCGTCGCCCTCAGCACCGTGCTCGACCTCGACATGCTCCTCGGCGCGTTCGCCGCCGGGGTGCTCTACCGGCTCCTGCTGAACGGGGCGCCGGAGCCCGACACCGAGCTCATCGAACGGAAGCTGGAGGCGATCGGCTACGGCTTCCTCGTGCCGATCTTCTTCATCAACACGGGCGTGACCTTCGATCTCGCAGGGCTCATCGCCGACCCACGGAACCTCCTGCTGCTGCCGATCTTCGTGCTGCTGCTCCTCGTCGTCCGAGGCATCCCGTCGATGCTCGCCGCTCCAGCCGGGAGCGACTGGCGCGACCGCGGAGCGACGCTCCTCTTCGGCGCGACCGGCTTACCCATCATCGTCGCCGTGACGGCGATCGGCGTGGATCGCGGCGAGCTGCCGAGCGGTACGGCGGCCGCGCTCGTGGGCGCCGGAATGCTCTCCGTGCTCGTCTTCCCGCTCGTCGCGCTCTCGCTCCGGCGCCGCGCAGCGGACGCACCGAGCGCACCCGGACCCGACCGATTCGACGTGCCGACGGAGGGGTGAACCGCCAGGGCTCGCTATGCTGTCTTCGGCGGTCACGCCGGCCCCCCGTAGCTCAGTGGACAGAGCAGGTGGCTTCTACCCACTTGGTCGGGAGTTCGAATCTCTCCGGGGGGACGCCGGCGAAACCCGGCCCCGTGACCGTTCCCGGGCCGCAGCCCACTCGCCGGTAGACTCGCCGCATGGCAAGCGCGAGCGACCGACTGGTCTGGATCGACTGCGAGATGACCGGACTCGACCTCGAGGTCGATGAACTGGTCGAGATCGCCGTCGTCATCACCGACTACGAGCTGAATCCCGTCGACGACGGCATCAGCATCGTCATCAAGCCCGATGCGAGTGCGCTCGAGCACATGAACGACTTCGTGCGGGCGATGCACACCGAGTCGGGCCTCATCGAGGAGATCCCGAGCGGTGTCTCCCTCGCCGACGCCGAGTACCAGGTGCTCGAGTACGTGCTGCAGCACATCCCGGAGGAGCAGAAGGCGCCGCTCGCCGGCAACTCCATCGGCACCGACCGCGCGTTCCTCACCAAGTTCATGCCGCGACTCGACGCACACCTGCACTACCGCAACGTCGACGTGTCCTCGATCAAGGAGCTCGCGAAGCGCTGGTTCCCCCGCGCCTACTTCAACGCTCCCGCCAAGCACGGCGGGCATCGCGCGCTCGCCGACATCCTCGAGTCGATCCTCGAGCTGCGGTACTACCGTCAGGCCGTCTTCGTCGCCGACCCGGGCCTCACCAGCCAGGAGCTGCAGGCGATCTCGGCCGCCGTCGTGAACGAGTTCGCACCCGACGTGGTGTAAGCTCGTGGAGTTGCCTCCCGCATTCTGCGGTGGCGCATGGTGGGTATAGCTCAGTTGGTAGAGCGCCTGGTTGTGGTCCAGGAGGTCGCGGGTTCAAGCCCCGTTACTCACCCCAAACCGATGGCCCCGGCACCGACGTCGGGGCCATCGTGCATCTGCGGGTGAGGAGCACGAATGGAACTCGACGCCGAGACCTTCGAACGCATGGTGGTCGACGAACTCGACCTGCTCCCGGACGACATGGTCGACGGCCTCGAGAACGTCGTGTTCGTCGTCGAGGATCGTCCGGAGGACGGTTCCCTCGACCTCCTCGGCCTGTACGACGGCACCGCGCTCACCGACCGCGACCGCTACGGCTTCGGCGAGATGCCCGACCGCATCATCCTCTACCGGGAGCCGCTGCTCGCGATCTGCGACGACGAGGAGTCGTTGCGCGACGAGATCCACGTGACCCTCGTGCACGAGATCGCGCACTTCTACGGCATCGACGACGATCGACTGCACGAGCTGGGCTGGGCCTGAGCGTGGCCCGTGGCGTCGAGCCTCGAGGCAGGCGGGCGCCGGTAGCCTGAATCCATGAGCGCTTCCCCCGCCCGCACGATCGGCATCGTCGTCGGCGCGATCGCGATCCTCGGCCTCGGGGCGTACGCGCCGGCCATGCTGCTCGGGCCGCTGCCCGACGTCGAGGTGGTCGCGGCCGCTCCCCCGTCGCCCCCGGCGCCGTCCGCGCTGACGCTGCCGGAGGCGGGCGCGAGCGCGGTCGCGCGCGTCGGCGAGGCGCCGACCACACTCGCGACGGCCGGCGAGACGGCGCCGCTGCCGATCGGCGCAGCAGCGAAGCTCGTGACCGTCCTCGTCACGAGCGAGGCTCTGCCGTTGCCCGCCGACGGCGCCGGCGCCGAGCTGACCATCGGCCCGCAGGACTACACCGAGTTCCTTCAGGCCGAGAAGGAGGGCACACGCACGCTCGCCGTCTCCCCCGGTGACCGGTGGTCGCAGCGCGATGTGACCCGGGCGGTCCTGCTGGCCAGCAGCAACAATCACGCCGACACGCTCGCGCGGTGGGCCTTCGGCAGCGTCGACGCGTACGTGGAGCGGGCGAACGGATGGCTCGAAGCGCACGACTTCGACACGCTCCGCGTCGCCGACGCGACCGGGCTCTCCGGCGACAGCGTGGGGACGGCCGAGGAGGTCGCCCGGCTCGCGGCGCTGGCCTTGGCCCAGCCGGCGATCGCGTCGATCGTCGACGGGGTGGAGGTGGCGGGCGAGCGCGAGATCCCGCAGGTCGCCGACCATGCCGCCGACGATGGGGTGGACGCCCTCGTGCGTGGGTTCACGGATCAGGCCGGACTCGTCTTCGTCGGCCACGCCCCGCTGGGCTCCGCCGAGGATGCGGGTGACTTCGTCGTCGCCTTCGTGCGGATGCCGGACTACGAGACGCTCGACCCCGCCATCGCCGCACTCGTGCAGAGCGTGCCGGCGGCGGCGGCCCCCGTCCCCGTGCTCACGGAGGGCGCGAGCTACGGCGAGGTGCGCACGGCGTGGGGCGAACGCTCCGCGCTGCTCGCGACCGGCTCCCGCGAGGCCGGGGCGTGGGGCGCCGAACCCGGAACGCCGACCCTCGACGTCGAACCGTTCGCGACGGCCCCCGCGGGCCGCACCGTCGGCGAGATCCGCGTGGACGTCGCCGGAGAGACACTCACATCGTCCGTCGAGCTCGAGTCCGCGATCGGCGACCCGGGGCCGATGTGGCGTCTGCTGAACCCCGGCGCCATCGTCGGTGCGTTCGTCGAGGACCAACAGTCGCGGTGACCGCCGCGCGAAGGCGTTCGCGGTGCTCGCGGACGCGCCGACGGAGGACGCCGAGCGCTCAGTCGTTCTCCTCGTCGGCCTCGACCGGGTCGGAGTCGCTCGGATCGAAGCGATACCGGGCGCGGAGCTCGCCGGCGACCTCGCGCTCGTCGATGCGGTCGTACCAGAAGAGGGACTCGAGCCCATCGACCGCCGCGACCATGCCGATCCGGGCCTCCGACCCGCCGCCCACCAGGGCGCGGCGATCGAACTCGCCCTCCATCGGGCCGTCGACGAACTCGGCGAGGTACTCGGCGGGCACGCTGTCTGCACTCATGGCACTACCGTAGCCCCGACCGCGCGTGGGCGGGAGAGCCCGCGCCATCATGCACGGATGACGAGGTCCGGCACGGTTCGACCGCCCTGACGTGCGCGATACCGGCGCCACTGAGTCTCCCAGAGCGCCCAGTACGGGTCGAAGGCTCCGTGATCACGTCGGAGGGCGCGCGTTCGGCGGTCCCCGAGCGGCGCCTCGATCAGGATCCGTACCGCGCGCGGATGGCCCGCGACGGCGGCGAACGCGCCGCAGCCTTCGATCACGAGCGGGCGACCCGGTCGTACGGCTCGCGGTTCGGCGACTCGCGAACGCGACCAGTCCCACCCCCGCACCCGGCCCGGCCGACCGGCGAGCAGGGCGGGTACGAGATGTTGGTGGAGCTCCACCGCGCCCTCGTCCAGCCCCTGCCAACCGCGGTAGACGCCGTCGAGCTGGACGAGTACCGGGTCGCTGCGCCACTCGGCGACGACGGCCTCGGCGAGGGTGGTCTTGCCCGCGCCGCTCGGCCCGTCGATGGCGACGAGGCGCGGCGTGCGCCGCTGGAGCAGCGCCTGGACCCGCGCGAGCGCCGCCGCGCTCGGCCCGGCCGGCCCGCCGCTCACACCCACACCGGGTGGAAGGTGCCCGCGAGGATCGCGCCGCCGATGGCGCAGCCGGCGACGGAGAGCGCGATGACGAGGAGCGCGGCATCTGGAGCGCCGATCGTGGACGGCCGCGCCCAGCTCCGCGCGGTGCGAGCACCGAAGCCGCGCGCCTCCATCGCCGTCGCGAGCTTCGACCCGCGCCTGATGGCGAGCACGAGGAGCGCGAACGCCATCGTGGCGAACCGCCGCACGGCACCATGGTCCCCGATGCCCCGAGCCCGGCGCGACATCGCCATGGCGCGCCAGTCGTCGAGGAACAGCCCGATCAGACGGGCCCCGGCGAGAGCGCCGAGGACGAACCTGGCGGGAAGTCGCCACACCTGCGCCAGTCCGTCGGCGAGTTCGGTCGGGTCGACGTCGAGGAAGAGCAGCACGGCTGGCAGCCCGATCGCCAGCACCCGGAGCGTCACCGCGACGGCGAGCTCGATCGAGCCGTCCGTGATGCGGGCGAGCCAGAAGCTCCAATACTCGGTGCCAGCCGGCCGCCCATAGAGCAGCATGGAGAGGCCGGCGAGGGGCGCGGCGACGAGGATCGGCCAGCAGCGGCGGAGCATCGTGGACGGCCGGACGCCCGCGGCGAGGAACAGCGCAAGCTGCAATGTCAGCGCCACGGCCGCGCTCACCCAGTCGATGGTGAAGAGGAGCGGCGTCGTCACGAGGATCGCGGCGGCGAGCCGGGTCACGGGGTTCACCCGCGGCAGGAGGCGCAGCCGCGGGGGCGGGACCGCCGCCGGTGCCTCGGTCGCGTCGCTCGGTCGACGTCCGATCACCGTCGTGGTGGGCGCCGCTCGTTCCACGCGGCCGGTCACGCGGCCTTCCCCGTTCCGAGGGAGTCCGCGCCGAGCGCGTACCTGACGTCGCCGAGCGCCTCACGGTAGGCCGCGTCATGGCTCACCGACAGCACGGCGACCCCGTCGTCGGCGAGTTCGCGCACGAGTCGGACCAGCTCGATCCAGGTGAGCCGGTCCTGTCCGAAGGTCGGTTCGTCGAGGATGACGACCCGGGGTCGTGCGACCAGCACCGAGGCGGCCGTGAGCCGACGTTGCTCGCCCCCCGAGAGCGTGAACGGGTTCGCCTCGGCGAGGTGCTCGAGGCGGAGCCGTTCGAGCACGGGATCGACCCGCGAGGCGGTGTCCTGCTCCCCCAGCGCGCGGAGGGCGACGCCGAGCTCGCCGCGCACGGTACGCGCGACGAACTGATGCTCCGGCTCCTGGAAGACCGTGCCGATCCGATGCAGCAGCTCACGGGATCGCCAGCCGGACGGATCGGGCCCGATCCCCGCCGCGAGTGCCGGCGCAGCCACCACTCGACCGGCGAGCGGCCGAAGCAGTCCGCCGAGCGTGAGCGCGAGGGTCGACTTGCCGGCTCCGTTCGGTCCGGTGAGCACGGTCGATGCGCCGGCCGGGACGGCGAGCTCCACCCCGGTGCGGAGCGGGCGCCCCGCCTGCCGCCCGATCGTGAGCCCGTGGCCGCTCAGGAGCACGTCGGTGTCCGGGTCCGCGGCACGAGCGGCGCCGACGTCGAGCGGCTCCCCGGGCACCCAGACCCCTGCCGCCAGCAGTTCGACGCGAGCCGAGACCAGCACCTCCTTCGGCCGGCCGTCGGCGATCACCCGCCCCTCCCGCCCGAGGACGACCATGCGGTCGACGAGCTCGTGCCACACATCGACCCGATGCTCGACCACGACGAGCGTCGCCCCCGTCCGGTCCAGCACGCGCGAGACCGCCGCGCGCACCTCGGCGACGCCCTCGGGGTCGAGATTCGCCGTCGGCTCGTCGAGCAGCAGGAGGCCGGGCCGCATCGCGATCGCCCCCGCGAGGGCGAGCCGCTGCTTCTGTCCGCCGGACAGGCGGCTCGTCGGGTGGTCCAGCGGCAGCTCCAGCCCGACGGCGTCGACCGCGTCGCGCACACGCGACCAGATCTCGGAGCGCTCGACGCCGAGATTCTCGCAGCCGAACGCGACATCGTCGCCGAGGCGCGAGAGCACCACCTGCGAGTCCGGGTCCTGCAGGACGAGGCCGGATCGCCCGCGGCGATCGGCGGGTCCGACGCCGTCGAGCAGCAGCTCGCCGACGGACTCCCCCTCTTCGGCACCGCCGTTCACGCCGGCCAGCGCGTGCAGCACCGTCGACTTGCCGCTGCCGGAGGGGCCGACGAGGAGCACCCGCTCCCCCGGCGCGATGCTCAGGTCGAGCCCCTCGATCGCCCAGCGGCGCCGGCCGGCGTGGCGCCAGCCCCACCCGCGCGCCTCGACGCTCGCGGGCGCGACGCGCTCGCTCACCGGCCTGCTCATACCCGCTGGGTCACGTCCTGACCGGCGGCGAATCGGCTGAGCGCTCCGGTCGCGGCAAGGGCGCGCACGATGATCCACCCGAGGATGCCGGCCAGCACGGCGCCGGAGATGACGATCGTGGTGAGGTAGAGCCCGAGGAACTCGGGCGACTTCTGCAGGTTGCCGGAGGTGAACAGCTCGAGCAGCCACGCCGCGGCGCCCGCTGCCGCGCCGGCGAGGACAGCGGGGACGAGCCCGAACCGGCGATAGGCGAAGAGCGCGAAGATCAGTTCGGCGCCGAGGCCCTGCGCGATTCCCGAGTACAGGGTCTCGATGCCCCACTGGTTGCCGACGAGCGCCGAGACGACGGCCGCCAGCAGCTCGACGAAGAGGGCCGCGCCGGGCTTGCGGATGACCAGCCCGCCGAGCACGCCGCCGATGAGCCAGATACCGACGGCGATGCCGCCGAGGCCCGGCGTGAGCGCGTCGGCCGCGGAGAACCAGGCATAGCCGAGGTTGTTCCAGAGCAGGAAGAGGAGGCCGGTCGCGACGCCGATGACGGCCGCGACGACGATGTCGACGACCCGCCAGCGCAGGTCGCGGGCCCGCTTCGCGGGCCGCTCGATGGTGGATTGCTGGTTCGCGTTCGCGTGCACTGTTCGTGCCCTTTCTTCGGTGGAAAGCGGCACGGGATTGAAGAGATCGATCTCCCTGCGCTGGCATGACCCAGATCAGGTTCGACGGTCGAAGGTTGGAGCACCTTCCTCTCAGCCCGGCTCACCGGACTCCCGTGTTCGAGCACGAGTATACGCGGACGCCGGCCGGCGTGGGCCGACCGGCGCCACCGCGAGTCGTCGACGCGCGTGCGCTCCAGCGGATCAGCGCTTCAGCGCGCGAATGACGCCCTTCAGCGCCTTGCCCGCGACCCAGACGAGCGGCGTCGCCGCGAGCAGCAGTCCGATGAGGTTCGGCTCGAAGCGGACCTCGCCGCCGCCACGACCGACGTATGCGCCGAGCGGAATGGATGCGCCGCCGCCACCGCCGCCCGACGCGGACTGACCCTCGTCGTCGGTGCCGGAGCCAGCGCCGAAGCCGTACCAGCCGAGCGCGACGGGGATCACCGTAGTGCCGTCGAGATCGACGGCTTCGCCGTAGGAGGTCTTGACGCCGACACCGGCGACGTTCTCTGCGAGGTCGAGCACGAATTCAGCCATACCTCAACGCTACCCGCGCGTCGAGCAGGACTCCAGGGCTTGCGCTCGGGCCCGAGCTGCTGGCGTTCAGTGCTGGGTGGGGCCGTCGCGGTCGTCGAGCGGCTGCCGGAAGCGCGCCCCGGCCGCCGAACGGTCGGGCGCGCGGCCCACGAGCGCGGCGGGCTTCACCGCTCCCGTGCCGAACTTCGCGACGACCTCGTCGATCGTGCGCTCGGCGTCGCGCCATTCCTCGTCGGGGTCCCAGAGCGCGAAGCCGCCGTCGGCTGGTCGGAGCTGCTCCGCCCGAACACCGATCAGCCGCACTCGCTCGCCGTGCCCGATGAGCCCCGCCATGGCCTCGACCGCCTCCTCGTAGATGCGACGGGCCACGTCGGTCGGCTCGGCCAGCGTTCGGGATCGGGTGATGGTGCGGAAGTCGTCGTATCGGAGCTTCAGCACGACGGTGCGCCCGACCAGGCCGCCCCGACGCAGCCGCACGGCGACATTGCCCGCGAGGTCGAGCAGCGCGCGGCGGATCTCGGCGGGGTCGGTCAGATCGTGCCCGAAGGTGGTCTCGTGCCCGATCGACTTCTCGACCCGGTGGGTGGAGACCTCACGCGGATCGTCGCCGTTCGCGAGGCGCGCCAGGCGCTCGGCGAGGGCCGGGCCGACGGCGCGTTCCAGCGCGTCCGGCGGCATGGCGGCGACATCACCGACCGTCTGCAGCCCGAGCTTGGCGAGCGACTGCTCGGTGACCCGACCGACGCCCCAGAGCGCCGACACCGGCAGCGGGTGGAGGAACGCCACCGTGTCGGCGGCCGGCACGACGAGCATGCCGTCGGGTTTCGCCCGGCCCGAGGCGACCTTCGCGACGTACTTCGACGCGGCGACGCCGACGGAGCAGGTGAGGCCGGTCTCGGCGTGCACCCGCTCTCGGATGCTCCAGGCGATCTCGGCGGGGCTGCCGTGCAATCGGCGTGCACCCGAGACGTCGAGGAAGGCCTCGTCGATCGACAGCGGCTCGACGAGCGGGGTGACCGACTCGAAGATGGTGAGCACTCGACGGGAGTACTCGCTGTATTTGCGATAGTCGCCGCGGAGCACGATCGCGTTGGGGCAGCGCTGCAGTGCGACCGACATCGGCATGGCGGAGTTGACGCCGTACCGTCGCGCTTCGTAGCTCGCCGCGGACACCACCCCTCGACCGGCGGTGCCACCGACCAGCACGGGCTTGCCGCGCAACTCGGGTCGGCTCAGCAGCTCGACGGATACGAAGAACGCGTCCATGTCGACGTGGAGGATGGGGGTGCCGGAGTCGTCGACGGGGCCGGTGGTGACCTGCCTCGACGAGCCGTCCTGCTTGCTCATGCTGCGACCCTATCCCGCGCCGCCGACATCAGCCGCGCCGCCGACATCAGCCGCTCCGCCGACATCGGCCGCTCCGGGTCAGAAGCCGAAGTCGCCGCCACCGCCGAAATCGCCCCCGCCGAAGTCGCCGAAGCCGCCATCGCCGAAGCCGCCCTGATCCGCGCCGGCCGCGTCGACGCTCCCCGCGTCGCCGGCCTGGTCGGCACCGGGGTCACCGCCCTGCTCGGCGGAGCCGTCACCAGACGCCTCGAACGCGCCGGGACCGGGCAGGAAGGCCTGCGCGATCGCCGAGCCGACGACCACACCGGCGATGGTGCCGAGCATGGATCCGCCGAGCATCTGCCCGAACGACGGGCCGCCCGCGGCCGCCGCCGTGCCGCCGCGACCGCCGCCCTGGAACGCGCGCTCCATGCTGCCGGGCGCCCGCAGCTCCTGGCGGGTGGCCGCCCTGGCCAGGGCGCCGGGCTCGTCGGAGACGAGGCGCTCGCCCGCGGGTGCCTGATCGCTGAGCGCCTGGAACACCTGCTGGCGCTGTTCGGGCGTCAGCTTCGCGAACGCCTCCGCGTGCACCTGCTCGATGGACTCCGGCGGCGCGGTGCGCAGCAGGTAGCGGTAGCGCTCGACCGCCAGTTCGTCCTCGCTCAGGGCTCGTGCCGGCGGGGCGGGCTGGGCGGCGGGGCGCTCCTCGGGAGCGCCGAAGAGTCGGTCGAAGAATCCCATGCTGTCCTCGTCATTCCTGGTGGGGAAGGCGATCGTATCGAGCGCGGCCACGAAACGGCTGAGAGCCGGCGCCGACGAATCGGCACCGGCTCCCGCGGGAGTGCTTCGGTTACTCCGCTGCGGCGGCGCGCTCCAGCACGAGCTCCCGGACGCGTGCCGCGTCCGCCTTGCCCTGCATCGCCTTCATGACGGCACCGATGACGGCACCTGCGGCCTGCACCTTGCCGTCGCGGATCTTCGCGAGCACGTCGGGCTGCGCCGCGAGCGCCGCGTCGATCGCCGCGATCAGGGCGCCGTCGTCGGAGACGACGGCGAGCCCGCGGGCGTCGACGATCTGCTGCGGCGAGCCCTCGCCCGCCACGACGCCCTCGAGCACCTGCCGTGCGAGACGGTCGGTGAGCGTGCCAGCCTCGACGAGGGCCGCGAGCTCGGCGACGTGCTCGGGCGAGGCCAGCGACGCGGCATCCGTCTCGCTCGCGTTGGCGAGGCGGGTGAGTTCACCGGTCCACCACTTGCGGGCGGCAGCAGGGCTCGCCCCCGCCGCGATCGTCGCGGCGACCTCGTTCAGCAGGCCGCCGTTCACGACGCCCTGGAACTCGAGGTCGGTGAAGCCCCACTCGGCCTTGAGCCGGCGCCGGCGGGCCGGCGGCGGCTCGGGCAGCGCAGCACGCAGCTCGGCGACGCGCTCGCGCGATGGGACGACGGGCACGAGGTCGGGCTCCGGGAAGTACCGGTAGTCGTCGGCGTCGGACTTCGGGCGACCAGGGCTCGTCGTGCCGGTGTCCTCGTGCCAGTGCCGGGTCTCCTGCGTGATGGCGCCGCCCTTGGCGAGGATCGCCGCCTGACGCTGGATCTCGTAGCGCACCGCGCGTTCGATCGAACGGAACGAGTTCACGTTCTTCGTCTCCGTGCGGGTGCCGAGCTGCTCGGCGCCGCGGGGGCGCAGCGACACGTTCGCGTCGCAGCGGAGGTTGCCGCGCTCCATGCGCGCCTCGGAGATGCCGAGCGAGATCGCCATGTCGCGGATCGTCGACACGTACGCCTTCGCGAGCTCGGGGGCGTCGCCCTCGGCACCGAAGATCGGGCGGGTGACGATCTCCACGAGCGGCACGCCGGCGCGGTTGTAGTCGACCAGCGAGTACTCCGCGCCCTGGATACGCCCGGTCGCGCCGCCGACGTGCGTGAGCTTGCCCGCGTCCTCCTCCATGTGCGCCCGCTCGATGGGCACCTGGAAGGTGCGGCCGTCGGCCAGCTCGACCTCGACCTCGCCGTCGAACGCGATCGGCTCGTCGTACTGGGAGATCTGGTAGTTCTTCGCGAGGTCGGGGTAGAAGTAGTTCTTCCGCGCGAAACGGCTCGACTCGGCGATCGAGCAACCGAGGGCGAGCCCGAGCGAGATCGACTTCTCGACCGCCTCGCCGTTCACCACCGGCAGCGAGCCGGGCAGCCCGAGGCAGACCGGTGAGACGAGCGTGTTCGGCGCCGCGCCGTGGTACTTCTCGTTCGCCGGGTTCGGAGCGGGCGAGAACATCTTCGTCTCGGTGTTGAGCTCGACGTGCACCTCGAGGCCGATGACCGGCTCGAAGAGCTCGAGCGCCTGCTCGTAGTCCATCAGTTCGACTCGCGCCATCAGAGTGCGCCCTCCTCGGTCGCGGTGAGCTCGTGGGTCGACAGGTCGGGGGCCTTCGCGAGCAGCGGGCCGCCCCACTCCGCCTCGAGCAGTCGCTCGAGCGCGCCGCCGACGTTGTACAGGCGGGCGTCCTGGCGGGCCGGGGCGAGGAACTGGATGCCGACCGGCAGGCCGTCCTCCGGCGCGAGGCCGGCGGGCAGCGAGATGCCGGGGACGCCGGCGAGGTTCGCCGGGATCGTGGCGATGTCGTTCAGGTACATGGCGAGCGGGTCGTCGAGCTTCTCGCCGAGCTTGAACGCGGTCGTCGGCGCGGTCGGCGTGGCGAGCACGTCGACCTTCGCAAAGGCCTGGTCGAAGTCGCGCTGCACGAGCGTGCGCACCTTCTGGGCGCTGCCGTAGTAAGCGTCGTAGTAGCCGGCGGACAGGGCGTAGGTGCCGAGGATGATGCGGCGCTTCACCTCGGGGCCGAACCCCGCCTCACGTGACGCGGCCATGACCTGCTCGACCGTGCCGCCACCCTGCGGGGTGACGCGGAGGCCGAAGCGCACCGAGTCGAACTTCGCCAGGTTCGAGGATGCCTCGGCCGGCAGGATGAGATAGTACGCGGCGATCGCGTGCTCGAAGTTCGGCGCCTCGACCTCGACGATCTCGGCGCCGTTGCGCTCGAGCAGCTCGAGGGACTCGTGGAAGCGCTGACGGACGCCGGTCTGGAAGCCGTCGGTGTCGAGCTCCTTCACGACGCCGATCCGCAGGCCCTGCACGTCGGCCCGGCGCACGGCCTCGGCCATCGAGGGCCACGGCTCGGCGATCGAGGTGGAGTCGTGCGGGTCGTGGCCCGCGATCACGTCCTGCAGCAGTGCCGCGTCGAGCACCGTGCGGGTGACGGGGCCGATCTGATCGAGCGAGGAGGCCAGGGCGATCGAGCCGTACCGGCTGACGGCGCCGTAGGTGGGCTTCACGCCGACCGTGCCGGTCACGTGCGCGGGCTGGCGGATGGAGCCGCCCGTGTCGCTGCCGAGTGCGAGGGGCGCCTCGAAGGCCGCGACGGAAGCGGCCGAGCCACCACCGGAGCCGCCGGGGATGCGGTCGAGGTCCCAGGGGTTGTGCGTCGGGCCGTAGGCCGAGTGCTCGGTGGAGGAGCCCATGGCGAACTCGTCCATGTTCGTCTTGCCGAGCGGCACGAGGCCGGCCTCGCGGACCTTCCGCACGGGCGTGGCGTCGTATGGCGGGATCCAGCCCTCGAGGATCTTCGAGCCCGAGGTCGAGGGCATGCCCTCGGTCACCAGCACGTCCTTGATGGCGATCGGAACGCCGGCGAGCTCGCCGAGCGACTCGCCAGCGGCGCGGGCCCGGTCGACCTCGGCAGCGGCGCGCAGAGCGCCCTCGGCGTTCACATGGAGGAAGGCGTGCACGGCGCCGTCGACGGCGGCGATGCGGTCGAGGTGCGCCTGCGTCGCCTCGACGGAGCTCACCTCGCCGCGGCCGAGGCGGCCGGCGAGCTCTGCGGCACTGAGACGGATCAGGTCGTCGGAGTGGCTCACTGCTCCTCCCCCAGGATCGCGGAGACGACGAAGCGGTCGCCGTCTCGTTCGGGTGCGCCGGAGAGCGCCTGCTCGGGGGTCAGCACGTCATCGGTCACCACATCGGCGCGGAAGACATTCTGCATCGGGATGGGATGGCTCGTCGGCGGGACGTCGGGGGTCGCGACCTGGTTCACCTGCTCGACGGCCTGCATGATCTGGCCGAGCTCGGTGGTGAGGTGCGCGATCTCCTCCTCGGTGAGCGCGATGCGAGCGAGGTTCGCCAGATGGGCGACCTGCTCCGCACTGATTTCAGGCATGCTGCTCCGAACGTGTCGTGACGGGGATGCCTGCCAGTCTATTCGAGCGCGTCACCCGGGATCGAGTCGCCGAGCGCCGACGGCCCCTCGGTGACGAGCAGTCGGAACTGCTCGGCGTCGAGGACGGGGATGCCGAGTTCCTCCGCTTTGGCCAGCTTCGACCCGGCGCCGGGACCGGCCGCGACAAAGTCGGTCTTCTTCGAGACACTCGAGGCGGCCTTGCCGCCGGCCGAGATGATCGCCTCCTGCGCACCCTCCCGCGTGAACCCCTCGAGGCTGCCGGTGGCGACGACGGTGAGGCCGCTGAGCACCCCGCCGTCGGCGACCGCCGCCCCCGGTCCGGGGTGGCCGGGCGTCGCCCATTGCACGCCCGCCGCGGCCCAGCGTTCGACGATCTCGCGATGCCAGTCGACCTCGAACCATTCGAGGAGCGAGTCGGCGATGATGCCGCCGACGCCCTCGACCTCGGCGAGCTCCGCGCGATCGGCGGCGCGGATCGCCTCGAGCGACCCGAACCACTCGGCCAGAGCCCGGGCGGCCACCGGCCCGACGTGGCGGATGTTCAGCGAGACGATGAGACGCCAGAGCGGCTTCGTCTTCGCTTTCTCGAGCTCGGCGAGCAGCTTCGTCGCCGCTTCGGACGGCCCGACCTCTCGGTAGTCCTTGCGGACTCCGGCGGCCCGGCGCTCTGCCGGCGTCATCGCCTCGGTGCCCGGCGGGTAGCTCGCGGGGCCGAGCTTCTGGAACGGCAGTCGTCGGACCGGTTCGCCCGTCTGCTCGTCGATCTTCACTTCGCCGGTCTCGGCGTCGCGCACGACGACCTCGATCGGCACGAGCTCGTCGAGCGTCAGCTCGAAGAGCCCGGCTTCGGTCGGGAGCGGCGGCACCGCGGGCACCGTCGGCTGGGTGAGCGCCGCCGCGGTGACCTCGCCGAGGGCCTCGATGTCGAGGCCGCCGCGCGAACCGATGTGCTCGATGCGCCCCCGTACCTGCGCGGGGCAGGACTTCGCGTTCGGGCAGCGGAGGTCGATGTCGCCCTCTTTCATGGGCCGGAGCGGGGTGCCGCACTCGGGGCAGCGCTCGGGCATCTGCCACTCGCGCTCGGTGCCGTCGCGCAGCTGCTCGACCGCCCCGAGGATCTCGGGGATGACGTCGCCCGCCTTCCGCAACACGACGGTGTCGCCGATGCGGACGCCCTTGGCCTTCACGACCTGCTGGTTGTGCAACGTCGCCTGCCGCACGGTGGAGCCCGCGACCTTGACCGGCTCCATGATCGCGTAGGGCGTGGCGCGGCCGGTGCGGCCGACCCCGACGGCGATGTCGAGGAGCTTCGTGTGCACCTCTTCGGGCGGGTACTTGTAGGCGATGGCCCAGCGGGGCGCGCGGCTCGTGGCACCGAGTTCGTCGTGGAGGGCGAGCTCGTCGACCTTGACGACGATGCCGTCGATCTCGTGCTCGACGTCGTGCCGGTGCTCGCCGCGGTCGGCGATGAACTCGGCGACCTCGTCGACCGTCGAGAACACCCGGGAGTGCGGCGAGACGGGCAGGCCCCAGCCGGCGAGCAGGCCGTAGATCTCGGACTGCTCGCGCACCTCGGGGTGCTGCCAGGCGCCGATGCCGTGCAGGTAGAGGGAGAGCCGCCCGAGCCGCTCGCGCATGAGTTCGAGCTCGACGGGACCCTTCTTCTCACGCCGCTGCCGCAGGCTGCCCGCGGCCGTGTTGCGCGCGTTCGCGAACTCGGGGTACTTCGTCGGGATCTCGTCGGCCGGGCGTCCCTTGGCCAGCTGCTCGGCCTCGTAGGCGGCCTGCAGCTCGTGCTGACGTTCGTTCAACGCCTCGAAGTCGACCGTGCGCAGGAACACCTCGCCGCGCACCTCGAAGAAGGCGGGGAACCCCTCGCCGGAGAGCTCACGCGGGATCACCGGGATCCAGTCGACGTTCTCGGTGATGTCTTCACCCACGCGCCCGTCGCCGCGCGTCGTCGCCGTCTCGAGCACGCCCTCCCGGTACGCGAGGCTGATCGCGAGGCCGTCGATCTTGAGCTCCGACAGCCAGTGCACGCCACGACCGGCGGCCGCCTGCGTCTTCGCCGCCCACTCGCGGAACTCCTCGATCGAGAAGACGTTGTCGAGGCTCAGCATGCGCTCGGCGTGCTCGTGCTCGGGGAATCCGGCGGACACGATGGCCGCGCCGACCTGCTGCGTCGGGCTGTCTTGCCCCGCCAGCTCGGGGAACGCGCGCTCGAGCGCCTCGAGCCGGTGGAAGTCGGCGTCGTACTCGGCGTCGGACAGCGTCGAGTCGCCGTCGCCGTAGTAGGCGAGGCGGGCCCCTTCGATGCGCTCGGCGAGCCGCTCGGACTCGGCTCGCGCCTCATCGAAGCTCATGCCCTCGAAATCGGCCGGGAACTCGCTCGCAGCAGTCGTCTCGCTCACAGGCCAATCCTACGGACGGCCGGCGACACTCACTCGGCGTTCCAGAGCTCCCGGTAGTACGCCAGCCGACGCTCGTCGGGCGTGACGCCGTACGCGCGAAAGAACGCCGGCTGCCAGCCGGGCCCGTAATTCCAGTCGAGGCTCATGCTCGCCACCGCGAGGTCCGCCCAGCGATCGGCGACGCCGATCCGGGCCGCGTCGACGATGGCGGCGAAGGAGCCGTCGTCGCCGAGCAGGGTGTTCGGCGCGCACGGGTCGCCGTGGCAGACGACGAGGTCGGCCGACGGCGCGTCGAGCAGCTCACCCGGCACCCGACGCCCGTCGCGACGCAGGAGTTCGAGCCGGTGCTCGACCCCCCAGTCGTACGGGCAGCCGTCGGGGTCGAGCGCGTGCAGCCGCCGGAGGCCCTCGGCGATCGCGCGCACCGCGACGGCCGGCTCGGCGAGCCATCGTTCGTCGACGGCCGAGCGGGCCGGGATCGCCGTCGTGAGCAGCCATTCGCCCGAGGCATCCGTCCCGGCGTCGAGCACCTGCGGGGCGGGCACCCGCCCGGCGAGCCAGCGCAGCCGCTCGGCCTCGTCGGCGAGCGACTCGCCCGAGCCGGCCGGGTTCCACTTGACGACCCGCGGCCCGTCGCCCTCGATGCGGAAGGTCAGGCCGCCGGCCTCGTTCCGCCAGAGCGGGGTCGTGCGCCGCCCGGCCGCGAGCCGGAGCACGCTCGAGGGACGAACCACGTCGGCCTCCGGTCGCTGGCTCGCGAGCTCGGGCACACCCACCTAGGCGCCGACCGGGACCGCGCTGACGGTGCGATCGATGGTGCACTGACCGAGCACCCTGGTGCCGACGTAGACGACCGCGGTCTGGCCCGGCGCGACCCCGTCGAGCGGCTGTGCGGGGCGGACCACGAGTTCGGGCGCCCCCTCGTCGCCACGATCGACACGGGCCACGGCCGGCACCGGATCGGCGTGCGCCCGGATCTGCACCTCGCAGTCGAACTCGTCGCCATCCGCGGCGACGATGCCCGAGGCGACGGGATCGAGCCCGGCCCAGCTGAACCGGGACCCGGCGATCTCCGCCGTCGCAAGGGCCTCCTTCGGCCCCACCACCACGGTGTTCTCCTTCGGACGCACCTCGAGCACGAAGCGAGGGCGACCATCGGGTGCCGGGGTGCCGAGACGAAGGCCGCGCCGCTGTCCGACGGTGTACGCGTGCGCGCCGTCGTGGCTGCCGACGACCGCGCCGCTGCGGTCGACGATGTCGCCGGGGGTCTCACCCACCCGCTCGGCGAGCCAGCCCTTCGTGTCGCCGTCGGGGATGAAGCAGATGTCGTAGGAGTCGGGCTTCCGCGCGACCGCGAGGCCGCGCCGCTCGGCCTCCTGGCGCACCAGCTCCTTCGAGGGCGTGTCGCCGAGCGGGAACCACGCGTGCGCGAGCTGCTCGGCCGTGAGCACGCCGAGCACGTAGCTCTGGTCCTTCGCCTCGGCGCTCGCGCGGTGCAGCTCCAACTCGCCGGACGCTCCGGGGAGGACCTTGGCGTAATGGCCGGTCACGACGGCGTCGAAGCCGAGGGCGAGCGCCTTCTCGAGCAGCGCCGCGAACTTGATGCGCTCGTTGCAGCGCATGCAGGGGTTCGGGGTGCGCCCGGCGGTGTACTCGGCGACGAAGTCGTCGACGACGTCCTCCTTGAAGCGCTCGGAGAAGTCCCAGACGTAGTACGGGATCTCCAGCAGGTTCGCGACGCGCTGCGCGTCCATCGAGTCCTCGATGGTGCAGCAGCCGCGGCTGCCCGTACGCAGGGTTCCGGGCATGCGGCTGAGCGCCAGGTGCACGCCGACGACATCGTGCCCCGCCTCGACCGCGCGCGCGGCCGCGACGGCGCTGTCGACGCCCCCGGACATGGCTGCAAGCACTCGCATGGCTCCAGTCTACGAAACCGCGGCTGGGCGGCGGCCGGATCACGAGGATCGGTGACGACCGGCGGATGCCGCGCCCCGAGGTCAGCGGTCGAACGACGTGCGACGGGCGGCGAGCCCGGCTCTGGCCGCCCGTTCATGAGCCGAAGGCAGCGCCGCCAGGAAAGCGTCGACGTCGGCGTCCGTGGAGTCGTGGCCGAGGGTGATGCGGAGCGCTCCGCGCGCCTCGCTCTCGTTGCGGCCCATCGCGAGCAGCACGTGGGAGGGCTCCGGCACGCCGGCCTGGCAGGCCGAACCGGTCGAGACCGACACGCCGGCGGCGTCGAGGAGGAAGAGCAGGGAGTCGCCCTCGCAGCCGGGGAAGGCGAAGTGCGCGTTGCCCGGCAGCCGCCCGTCCGGGTCCGGGTCGCCCGACAGCACGGCCGCCGGCACCGCGGCGGCAACCCCGTCGATCAGTCGGTCACGGAGACCGGCCAGGCGAGCACGGTCGGCATCGAGCCCGAGGGCGACCGATTCGGCCGCCGCGGCGAACGACGCCGCCGCCGCCACGTCCTGGGTGCCCGAGCGCACCCGTCGCTGCTGCCCGCCGCCGTGGATGAGCGGCTCGATGCGCCCCGTGCGATCGAGTACCAGGCCGCCGATGCCGGCCGGGCCGCCGATCTTGTGCGCCGAGACGCTGATCGCGACGAGCCCCTCGCCCGGCGCCGCGCCGCTCTCCCGCCGCAACGCGTGCAGGCCGATCGGCAATTGGCCGTACGCGGCCACCGCATCGAGATGCAGCGGCACACCGGCCGCGGCCGTGAGCTCGGCGACCCTGGCAACCGGCTGCACCGTGCCCACCTCGTTGTTCGCCCACAGCATCGTGACGAGGGCGATCTCGTCGGCGTGGGCGGCGAGCTCCTCGGCGAGCGCGTCCACCTGCAGCCGGCCGAGTGCGTCGACGGGGAGCTCGATCACCTCCGCGCCTTCGTGGGCGGCGAGCCATTCGACGGTGTCGAGCGTCGCGTGGTGCTCGCCGGCGGGCAGGACGATCCTGGGCCGGCGGGCGTCGTGCTGCCGCTGCCAGAAGAGCCCCTTGACGGCGAGATTGATCGCCTCGGTCCCGTTGCCCGTGAACACGAGCTCGATGGGGTCGGCGTCGAGCGTCGCAGCCACGACCGCGCGGGACTCTTCGAGCGAGCGCTTCGCGCGCTGCCCCGCGCTGTGGATCGAGGCGGGGTTGCCGACCGTGGCGAGCGCGGCGGTGAGCGCGGCGACGGCCTCCGGGCGCATGGGCGTCGTAGCGGCATGGTCGAGGTAGACGGGCACGCCGCCCTCCTCTCCTGCCGACGACACGGGTCCACGAACTACTGTAGATCGCATGTCGGCCCCCGATCCCCTGCGCGAGCTCGGCGCCTCCCCCGGCGTCGGCGGCGGATCGGTCCGGATCTGGTCGGAGCACGCCTCGGCGGTCGAGCTCGTCGTCTTCGACGGCGGGGATCTGGACTGGGCGGTGGATCGGGTCGCGCTGGTACGCGACGAGCACGGCGTGTGGTCGGGCCGTTCCGATGTGCTGGTGCCCGGCGCCCGGTACGCGATCCGCGTCGACGGTCCCGCCGGGGTGGAGCATGCGTTCAATCCGGTGCACGATCTGCTCGATCCGTACGCCAGAGGGCTGGTGCGTGCCGGCGACGGCTCGTGGCGCGGCGTCGCGCTCGGCCGTCTGGGCGATGGCGACGGCTTCGACTGGGGCGGCGTGCCCGCTCCTCGGATCCCGCTCGATCGCACGGTCGTGTACGAGACCCATGTGCGCGGCTTCAGCAAGCGCAACCCGGCCGTGCCCGAGGCGCTGCGCGGCACGTACGCGGGGCTCGCGCACGACGCCTCGCTCGACTACCTCCGCGATCTCGGGGTGACGACCGTCGAGCTGCTGCCCGTGCACGCGTTCGTGTCGGAGGAGCGCCTGGTCCGTCAGGGTCGGGTGAACGCCTGGGGGTACAACACCCTCGGGTTCTTCGCGCCGCACGGTGCCTACGCCTCGGCGGCGGCGCAGGCCGAGGGCGCGGCCGGCGTACGCCGGGAGTTCGCCGGCATGGTGCGCCGGCTGCACGAGGCGGGGCTCGAGCTCGTGCTCGACGTGGTCTACAACCACACCGCCGAGGAGAACCGCGAGGGTCCCACCTACAGTTTCCGCGGGATCGACAACGCCGCGTACTACCGGCACGACGCGCACGGCCGCTACGTCGACACGACGGGCTGCGGCAACACCCTCGACTTCGGCCGGGAGCAGCCGGTGCGTCTCGCGCTCGACTCCATGCGGTACTGGGCGGGCGAGCTCGGGGTCGACGGCTTCCGCCTGGACCTGGCCGCGACGCTCGGCCGCGATGACCACGGCGCCTTCACGCCGGAGCATCCGCTGCTACAGGGGATGCTCGAAGACCCGGTGGTCGGTGCGTCGAAGCTCATCGCCGAACCGTGGGATCTCGGTCCAGAGGGGTGGCGCACAGGTGGGTTCCCCACCGGGTTCAGCGAGTGGAACGACCGCTACCGCGACCGCATGCGCGAGTTCTGGCTGACCGATCTGCGCCTGGAGCGGGAGACCGGCTCGGCGGGCAGCGGCATCGGCCGGTTCGCGACCAGGCTGGCGGGCTCCGCGAACACGTTCTCCCCCGAGCGCGGGCCGCTCGCGAGCCTGAACTTCGTGACCGCGCACGACGGCTTCACCCTGGCCGATCTCACCGCCTACGACGTCAAGCACAATCTCGGCAACGGCGAGGACAACCGCGACGGCACCGACCACAACCGCTCGTACAACCACGGGGTCGAGGGCGAGGCGGCCGATCCCGACGTCCGCGCCGCGCGCCGCCGGAGCATCCGGAATCTGCTCGGCACGCTGCTGCTCTCGGCCGGGGTGCCCATGCTCACGGCGGGAGACGAGTACGGCCGGACGCAGCGGGGGAACAACAACGCGTACTGCCACGACTCGCCGCTCACCTGGCTGGCCTGGTCGGACGAGGAACGCCCGCGCTCCGCCCCTGCCTTGCAGCGCACGGTGCAGGCCCTGCTCCGGCTCCGCGCCGAGAACCCGGCGCTGCGGCCGGTCCGCTACGGCGTGTTCGGCGAGACGACCCCGAGCGCGACGCAGATGGACTGGTACAACGCCGAGGGCGAGTCGATGAGCATCGACGACTGGAACTCCCCCGCGGAGCGGACGCTGCAGTACCTCGCGGCTTCGACGCCCGAGCACGAGCCGCTGAACCGCATCCTGCTCGTCGTGCACGCCCGGTCCGAGCCCACCGCCGTCGTGCTGCCGGTGCACGACGGTGTCGTCAGCTACGCGCTGCTCTGGGATTCCGCGCAGGAATCGCCCGAGCTCGACGCTCGCACGGCGCTGCCGGGGGCCCGGCTGCCGGTCGCCGGGTGGTCGATGCAGCTGTTCCGGGCGGACGATCGGGGGGACGACTGATGGCCAAGCGCACCGAGCCCGCCGCGGGGACCCCGGCGACCGTCGCGCTCGGCGCGGCGGGAATCTCGTACGTGCCTCGGACGTACGAGCACGATCCGCGCGCGGCGGCGTTCGGCCTCGAGGCGGCGGAGAAGCTCGGCGTCGAGGTGGAGCGCGTGTTCAAGACGCTGCTGGCCTCCGTCGACGGCGGGCTCGTCGTCGGCATCGTGCCGGTCGCCGAGCAGCTCGACCTGAAGGCGCTCGCGCAGGCGGTCGGCGGCAAGCGGGCGGAGATGGCCGATCCGGCGCTCGCGGAACGCAAGACGGGCTACGTGGTCGGCGGCATCAGTCCGATCGGCCAGAAGACGGCGTTGCCGACCGTGCTCGACGAGTCCGCCATCCTGTTCGAGGCGATCCTCGTGTCCGGCGGCCGACGCGGCTTCGACCTGGAGCTCGCGCCCGACGATCTGCTGCGCGCGACCTCCGGGAGCTACGCGCCGATCGCACGCGTGCGCTGAAGCGGAGCCGGCCCGGCGCTCCGGAATGCGTCGCGCCGGGCCGCGGCCTCAGCCCTCGGCGAGCGCGACGAGCCCGAGCTCCGCCGATCCGGCGAGCAGCGGATTCGACGGCACAACGCGCACGGTGTAGCCGAAGGAGCCGGCGCGATCGAGCGTGACGGTGCCGCCGTACTCCCCGTCGGAGAGGCGGGCGAGGCGGGTCGTGCGCGGCTCGTCGAGGGAGTCGTCGGCGCGGCTGCGCCCGGAGACGAGTTCGACCGCCACATCGGCGTCGTCGAGGCCGCCGAGCGCGACTTCGGCGCGGACGTGCAGCTCGTCGCCGACCGCGGGCTGGTCGAGCCCGCCTGACTCGACGTGCACCACGCGGACCTGCGGCCAGGCGGCGCGGACGCGGGCGCTCCAGGCGGCGAGTTCCCGGGCACCGCGTGCCCCGTCGGCGACGAGCGCCCGACGCCGTTCGGCTGCGGGCCGGTACAGCCGTTCGACGTACTCGCGCACCATGCGGTCGGCGCCGAGCTCGGGCACGAGCCGGGCGAGCGTCGCACGCAGCATCCGGAGCCACTCCCCGGGGACGCCGTCGGCGTCGCGTTCGAAGAACCCCGCCGGCGCCGCGGCATCGGGGCGGTCGTAGAAGGCGGGCACGATCCGGTGTTCGAGCAGCTCGTAGAGCGACCCGGCTTCGCGCTCGTCGCGCTCGCCCTCGTCTCCCGCGGAATCGGCGGACGGGATGACCCAGCCGAAGTCGTCCGCGGCGTACTCCGCCCACCACCCGTCGAGGATGGAGAGGTTCAGCGCCGCGTTCATCGCCGCCTTCATCCCCGAGGTGCCGCAGGCCTCGAGCGGGCGGAGCGGCGTGTTGAGCCAGACGTCGCAGCCCGGGTACAGCAGCTCGGCCATGCCGATGTCGTAGTCGGGGAGGAAGACGATGCGCTCGCGGAGCTCGGCCCGGGCGGCGAACTGCACGAGGCGCTGGATGAGGCGCTTCCCCTCGTCGTCGGCCGGGTGGGCTTTGCCCGCGATGACGAACTGCACGGGGCGCACCGGGTCCGTGAGGATCGCGGCGAAGCGCTCCGGGTCCTGCAGCATGAGCGTCAGCCGCTTGTAGGTCGGCACTCGGCGGGCGAAGCCCACGGTCAGCACATCCGGGTCGAGGGCCCGGCTCATCCACTCCGGCGCCTGTCCGCCCGGGTGCTGATCCTCCCAGCCGGCCACGAGGCGACGACGAGCCTCGTCTACGAGTCGGGCACGCATCTCTCGCTTCACCGCCCAGAGCTCGGCGTCCCCGAGGGCGGGGTTCTGCCAGTCGGCGTGCTCACTGTCGTCGGTGCCGAGGGTGCGCTCCGCGAGCGCGACCAGGGCCGAGTCGGTCCAGCTCGGCGCATGCACGCCGTTCGTGACGGAGGTGATCGGCACCTCCTCCGGGTCGAAGCCCGGCCAGAGCGCGGCGAACATCCGACGGCTGACGCGACCGTGGAGTTCGGAGACGCCGTTCGCGTGCTGGGCGAGCCGCAACCCCATCACGGCCATGTTGAAGGCGCTCGTCGCCGGGTCCGCGCCCGGCTCGACCCCGAGGGCGAGGGCCTCCGCCGGGGCGACGCCGGGCAGCAGCTCCGCGGTGACGTACCGCTCCACCAGCGCACGGTCGAAGCGGTCGATCCCGGCGGGCACCGGGGTGTGCGTCGTGAACACGGTGCCGCCACGGACGAGCTGCAGCGCCTCCGGGAACGTGAGCCCCTCGCCGATGGCCGCTGAGATCCGCTCGAGGCCGAGGAAGCCCGCGTGGCCCTCGTTCATGTGGAACACCTCGGGCTCAGGCGCGCCGCTCAGCTCGACCCAGGCGCGGAGCGCGCGCACGCCGCCGATGCCGAGCAGCAGCTCCTGGAGCAGGCGGTGCTCGCTGCCGCCGCCGTAGAGCCGATCCGTGACGCCGCGCAGCTCGTCGCCGTTCGCGGGCACGTCGGTGTCGAGGAGGAGCAGGGTGACCCGGCCGACCGCCGCGCGCCAGACCCTCGCCGCGAGGGTGCCGCCGTCGGGCAGCGCGAGCGAGACCTGCACGGCGCTGCCGTCCGGCCTGCGCAGGACGGAGAGCGGCAGACCGTCCGGGTCGAGCGCCGGGTAGCGTTCCTCCTGCCAGCCGTCCGGGGAGAGCGACTGCGAGAAGTAGCCCGTGCGGTAGAAGAGCCCCACCGCGACGAGCGGGACCCCGAGGTCGGAGGCGGCCTTCAGATGGTCGCCGGCGAGGATGCCGAGCCCGCCGGAGTACTGCGGCAGGGCGGCGGCGATCCCGTACTCGGGCGAGAAGTAGGCGACGAGCTCGGGGCGTTCTCCCTCGATCCGCTGGTACCAACGCGGCTCCGCGAGGTAGGCGTCGAGCGCCGCGCGCTCGCGCTCGGCCCGGGCGACGAACTCCTCGTCCTCGGCGAGCTGCTCGAGACGCGCCGGTTCCACCTCGCCGAGGAAGGTCACCGGATCGTGCTCCGATCGCGACCACGCCTCCGGGTCGATGTGCTCGAACAGGCGCCGGGTCGGCTCGTGCCACGCCCAGCGGAGGTTCGCCGCGAGACTCTCGAGCGCGGCGAGCCGCTCGGGGACGACGGCACGGACGGTGAACTTCCGGATCGACTTCACCCCCTCAGACTAGGAGGCCCTCGTGTCCGGTGTGTGAACGCCGCATCACCGCCCGCGACGGAGGACGCCGAAACCCGGCTGCGCTAACGTTCGGAGGGTGACGTTCCGCCTCGCAGCCGACCGCATCCCCGTGACCGGGCTCACCCCGGCCGTGCCAGACCCGCGCTGGCACCCGAAGGCGTTCGAGGGCGAGGTGGTGCCGTTCGGGGCGACGGTCTTCCGCGAGGGGCACGATCTCGTCGGCGCCCTCCTGGTGCTCACCGCGCCGAGCGGGCGGGTGCTGCGCGAACGGATGGCGACCGCGGGGCCGGGCACTGATCGCTGGGTCGCCGAGGCCCTCCTCGACGAGACGGGGCGCTGGCACTGGCACGTCACCGGCTTCGACGACGAGATCGGCACCTGGCGGCACGACGCCGCCGTGAAGATCGATGCCGGCGTCGACGTGGAGCTCATGTACGAGCTCGGTGCGCGGCTGCTGGAGCGCGCCGCCGCCGACGATGGGCGACCGGCCGGAGTGCGGCGGACGCTGACCGCCCTCGCCCGCCGGCTCCGCGACCCGGCGCTCGCGCCGGCGGAACGGCGCTCGCTCGTGGACGACCCGGTATTCGCGGAGTTCGAGCTGCGGCCGCTCAGCCGACTCGCGGGCGACTCCCCCGAGCGCGAGCTCCTCGTCGAGCGCCGGCGCGCCGGTGTCGGCAGCTGGTACGAGTTCTTCCCGCGCTCGGAGGGCGCGAAGCGGCGTGCCGACGGCAGCTGGAAATCCGGCACCTTCCGCAGTGCGGTGCGGCGTCTCGACGCGATCGCGGCGATGGGCTTCGACGTCGTCTACCTCCCGCCCATCCATCCGATCGGCGTGACGAACCGGAAGGGGCGGAACAACACGCTCGATCCCGGTCCGCACGACCCCGGATCGCCCTGGGCGATCGGCGGGCCGCTCGCCGACGGCACCTCAGGGGGGCACGACACGATCCACCCCGACCTCGGCACGCTCGCCGATTTCCGCCGCTTCGTGCGCGAGGCCTCGGCCCGCGGCATCGAGGTCGCCCTCGACCTCGCCCTGCAGGCCTCCCCCGACCATCCCTGGGTGACCGAGCACCCCGAGTGGTTCACCGTGCTCCCCGACGGCACCATCCGCTACGCCGAGAACCCGCCGAAGAAGTACCAGGACATCTACCCGGTGAACTTCGACGACGACCCGGAGGGTCTCTTCGCCGAGGTCCTTCGGATCGTGCGCCACTGGATCGCTCAGGGGGTCCGCATCTTCCGCGTCGACAATCCGCACACCAAGCCCCTGGCGTTCTGGGAGCGGCTGATCGCCGCAGTGAACGCCGAGGACCCCGACGTGGTGTTCCTCGCGGAGGCGTTCACCCGGCCGGCGATGCTGCAGGCGCTCGCGATGGCCGGGTTCCAGCAGTCGTACACCTACTTCACCTGGCGCAACACGAAGGAGGAGCTCGAGGAGTTCCTCCTCGGACTCGCCCGTGACACGGCCGACTTCCTTCGCCCGAATCTCTTCGTGAACACGCCCGACATCCTCACCGAGTACCTGCAGTTCGGCGGCCCTGCGGCGTTCACGGTCCGCGCGACGATCGCGGCCACCGCGGCGCCCACCTGGGGGGTGTACTCCGGCTTCGAGCTGTTCGAGTCCGTCGCCCGTCCGGGAGCGGAGGAGGCGATCGACAACGAGAAGTACGAGTACAAGCCACGCGACTTCGCGCTCGCCGAGCAGGAGGGGCGCTCACTCGCGCTCTATCTCGGCATCCTGAACCGGATCCGCGCCGAGCATCCCGCGCTCGGCCAGCTCCGCAACCTGCACGTGCACCGCAGCGACGACGACGCCGTCCTCGTGTTCTCCAAGCGGCTCGCCGCCGAGTACACCGGCACCGGTGCCGACGACACCCTCATCGTCGTCGCGAACGTCGACCCGCACTCCGTCCGGGAGACGACGGTGCATCTGGACCTCGAAGCGCTGGCGCTGCCCCGGGGCGAGACGTTCGAGGTCGAGGATCTCGTCACGGGGCAGCGCTGGACGTGGGCGGCGGACGCGTACGTGCGGCTCGACGCGTTCACCCGGCCGGCGCACATCCTGCACGTCCGACCGAACGGCACCGACGCCCCGGAGGCGAACCACCATGATTGACGCGGTCCCGCCCGAGCTCCTGGCCTCGGTCGCCGAGGGTCGCTCCCCCGACCCGCACGCGGTGCTCGGCCAGCACGGCGGCGAGGCACCCGGTGCGCCGCGCACGCTCATCCGTGCGCGCCGGCCGCTCGCCGACCGGGTGGACGCGCTGCTCGACGACGGTCGCACCGTCGCCCTCGAGCACCTCGCCGACGGGATCTGGTCGGGCGGCGACGACGGCGCCCCGACCGGATACCGGCTCCGCGCACGGTACGCGGACGGCACCGAGTGGACCGCCGACGACCCCTACCGGTTCGAACCCACCATCGGGGAGCTCGACCTCCACCTCATCGGCGAAGGCCGGCACGAGGAGCTGTGGCAGGCCCTCGGAGCGCACGTGCGCAGCCACCGCGGCACCGGAGCCACCGTGACCGGGACGGCGTTCACGGTGTGGGCGCCGCGGGCGCGGGCGGTGCGCGTCGTCGGCGACTTCAACCGCTGGGACGGTCGCGGGCACGCGATGCGCAGCATGGGCGCGAGCGGAGTCTGGGAGCTGTTCGTGCCGGCCGTCGAGCCCGGCGCCCGGTACAAGTTCGAGCTGCTCACCGCAGCGGGCGCCTGGGTCATGAAGGCCGACCCGATGGCCAGGCAGGCCGAGCAGGCGCCCGCGACGGCCTCCGTCGTCTCCTCGAGCGAGCACCGATGGGGCGACGCCGCCTGGCTCGCCGAGCGCGCGTCGACCTCGGTGCACGAGCGCCCGATGAGCATCTACGAACTCCACCTCGGGTCCTGGCGCCCCGGTCGCGGGTATCGGGACGTCGCCGACGAGCTCATCGAGTACCTCGACTGGCTCGGGTACACCCACGTCGAGTTCCTCCCGCTCGCGGAGCACCCGTTCGGCGGGTCGTGGGGGTACCAGGTCACCGGCTACTACGCCGCGACGAGCCGGTTCGGGTCGCCGGACGACCTCAAGTACCTCGTCGACCGGCTCCATCAGGCCGGCATCGGGGTCATCATGGACTGGGTCCCCGGGCACTTCCCGAAGGACGAGTGGGCGCTCGCCCGCTTCGACGGCGAGCCCCTCTACGAGCACGCCGACCCGCGCCGCGGCGAGCAGCTCGACTGGGGCACCCTCGTCTTCGACTACGGCAACCCGAGGGTGCGCAACTTCCTGGTCGCGAACGCGCTGTTCTGGCTCGAGGAGTTCCACGTCGACGGGTTGCGGGTCGACGCGGTCGCCTCGATGCTCTACCTCGACTGCTCGCGCGCCGAGGGTGAGTGGCTGCCGAACGAGCACGGCGGGCGCGAGCATCTCGAGGCGATCGCGTTCCTGCAGGAGGCGACGGCGACCGCGTACAAGCGGAATGCCGGCATCGTGATGATCGCCGAGGAGTCGACGGCGTGGCCCGGCGTCACCGCCCCCACCTCGTCGGGCGGTCTCGGCTTCGGCTACAAGTGGAACATGGGCTGGATGCACGACACGCTCCAGTACGTCGCGCACGACCCGATGCACCGCGCGCACCACCACCACGAGCTCACGTTCTCGTTCCAGTACGCGTTCAGCGAGCACTACGTGCTGCCGATCAGCCACGACGAGGTCGTCCACGGCAAGGGCTCGCTCGTGCGCAAGATGCCCGGCGACCACTGGCAGCAGCTCGCGAACACCCGCGCATATCTCGCGTTCATGTGGGCGCATCCCGGCAAGCAACTGCTGTTCATGGGGCAGGAGTTCGGTCAGCTGTCCGAGTGGAGCGAGGAGCGTGGCCTCGACTGGTGGATCCTCGACCAGCCCTCGCACCGTCAGCTGGCCGAGTTCGTGGCGCGGCTGAACCACGTCTACCGCCGACTGCCGTCGCTCTGGCAGCTCGACGACGACGCGGCCGGCTTCGAGTGGGTCGACGGGGGCGCCGCGGCGGAGAACGTGGTCGCGTTCCTCCGATACGACCGGGCGCAAGTGCCCCTGCTCTGCGTCGTGAACTTCGCCGGCCGCCCGCACGAGGGGTTCCGGCTCGGCCTGCCGGCCGCCGGCCGGTGGGTGGAAGTCTTGAACTCAGACGCGCTCGAGTTCGGCGGCTCGGGGGTCGGCAACCTGGGCGCCGTGGACGCGGTCGACGCGCCCTGGGCCGGTCGACCGGCGTCGGCGAGCGTCACGCTGCCACCCCTCGGCGCCCTCTGGTTGCGCTTCGAGGGACCGTCGGCGGCTCAGTAGAGCAGGCTCGCGAGCCGGCGACGCGCCACGGCGACGCGCGGGTCCTCCGTGCCGACGACCTCGAAGAGTTCGACGAGGCGCTCGCGCACGGCGGTCTTGCCGTCGGCGTCGAGGCGCGGGAAGAGGCTCAGCAGCCGGTCGAACGCGTCGTCGATGTGCCCGCCCGACAGATCGAGGTCGGCCACGGAGAGCTGGGCCTCCAGATCTTCGGGTGCGGATGCCGCGGCGTTCCGGATCTCGTCGAGGCTCTTGCCCTGCAGCCGCCCGAGGAGCCGCACCTGGGCGAGACCGGCGACCGCGAGCTGATCACGCGGATCCTGCGCCATCGCCGTGCGGTACGCGGTCTCGGCCGCCTGGTAGTCGCCACGCTCGATCGCGTCGAAGGCTTCCTGGTGCAGCGGAGGCAGCGGCGCTTCGACCGGCTCGGCCGCTTCGTCGCCGGCGGCGCCCGGGTCGATCCGGCCGTCGGCACCGTGCTGGGCGCCGAGCTCGAGGAGCTGGTCGAAGAGCTGCTCGATCACCTCGTCGGGCTGCGATCCGGCGAACAGCGGGACCGGCTGCCCGGCGACGAGCGCGACGACCGTCGGCACGGACTGGGCCTGCAACGCCTGCACGAGCTGCGGGCTGCGCTCCGCGTCGACCGCGGCGAGCAGCAGGCGGCCCTGGCGAGCGCGGACGAGGCGGGCGAGGCGGTCGACGAGCTCGATCGACGGCTCGCTGAACCCGGCCCAGAGCACCGTGACGACGGGAACGGTCTTGCTCTGCTCGAGGACCCGGCCGAAGGACTGGTCGTCGGCCTCGACGATCAGCGGGTCGGTGCCGCCGTTCGCCGGCGCCGCGCCGTCGGCCGGCGACTGGGCGCGCGGTGCGAGCGAGGACAGGTCGACCGCGCCGCGCAGGCCGATCGGATCGTTCGGGTTCGTCATTGGACCTCCGAGGCGCTGACGAGGCTCTCGGACCAGCCGAGGAGCCGGATGGGTTCATCCGTGCCGACCGCCGGCACGTAGAAGAGCAGTTGCAGATCGCGCGTGGACTGCACACCCTTCGCGCTCTGCTCCGTGAAGCCCGAGAGCGCGCGGGCCGGGGTGTTCTCCTTGAAGCCCGTGGTGCCGCCGTCGTTCGGTCGCGACTGCTCGGTGCGGCGCACGAGCGTCGAGACCAGTGCGCCGGCGTCGTTCGTGGCGAGCGCGACCGCCGGGGCGTCGCCGGCGACGGCCGACACGCTCAGGGTGATCGTCGGGTTCGCACCCTGGACCTCGTTCGCCCGAGCGGTCGCGTTCAACGTGTCGTCGAGATCGGTGCCCTCGAGGTCGAACAGCGGGGCGTACTCGCTCTCGGCGCCCTTCATCAGGATGTCGGCGAACGCCGTCGACACCTGGGACGGGGCGAGGGTGAGGCCCTTGTACTCCGGGGCGATGATCGGTGCGCCGATCGAGGCGGGCGCGACGTCGGGGAACTCCGGGCCGGGCACGAGCGACATCGTGTACACCACGTGGTACTGGTCGCGCGGGGCGTCCTGCTGCAGCACGAGCGCGGTCGGCGCGACCGCCGCGTCGTCGGAGGACTCCGTGACGGTGAGGACCGTGCGAGGCCATCCCTTCGTCGGGTCGGCGCTCGTCTGCTGCGGGAGCATCACGGACAGCGGACCCGGCGGGATGGCGAGCGCCTGCGTCTGCTCCGGCAGCGTGCCGCGGATCGTGTAGTCGGCGGCTCGCGCCTCGAGCGCCGGCCCGGCGAACCGGGTCTCGAGCGCATCGGTCGCGCGTGCCTCGTCGTTCGTCACGGTGAACTCGGAGATGGTCTGCATGATGCGCTCCATCTGCGGCTCGGTGACGGCGGGCAGACTCTCGTCGACCGGATCACCCTGCTCGGGGGCTTCGCTCTCGGTCGGGCCGGGCGTCACGGTCGGGGCGTCGCTCGCCGACGGCTGGTCGAAGGTCGGCCAGTAGTCGGCGGAGCAGGCGGTGAGCGCCAGCGCCGGCACGAGCACGAGCGGCGCGAGGAGCGCGCGACGGCCGCGGCCGAGGGCGCGGGACTGCTCGGCCGGGCTCGCCGCACTCCGGCGGCGCAGGCCGCGTGGTCCCTTCGGCAGGTTGCGCCGAGGACCGCGGGAGCGGCGGTGGTGCAGGATGCCGAGGAGCAGGAGCACGAGGCCCACCAGGAACAGGGCGCTTCCGCCGACGAGCAGCGGGCCGGCCCAGGGCGTGGAGTTGTCGAGCGGCCACGCGACGACGATCTCATTTGGTGCCGGGTCCTCCGAGCCGGAGGCCACGATGACCGAGATGCCCTCGGGCGCGGCAATGGTCGTGGTGACCCGCCCGTCGCCGGTGAACTGGTCGAGCCAGAGATCGGAACCGGCCGGCGAGATGGTCGCCGTGTCGGCTGCCGGCGCCTCGGGCGTCGCCGGGGTCTCGACGACCGCGCCGTCGGCGGGCGGGGCCGCCTCCGGGGCATCCGCCACGCCGTCGACGCGCTCGGTCACGAGGGTGTCGGTCTCCGCGTCGTAGCCGATCGTCGCGTGGTCGCTCGATCGCACCCAGGCGTCGACGTCGGAGGAGCGCCCGTAGGCGACGAAGACGCTGCCGTCGCCGGTCACGCTCAGGGTCTGGGTTCCGGGGTGCGCCGCGAGCGCGTCGGGCTGGATCACCACGTAGTCCTCCGAGCCGTCGATCGTGGCGGTGAGCGACACCCGGGCAGGCTCGAGGAACACCGTGCGCTGGGCGATGCCCAGCCCGATGAGCACGGCCGCAGCGACGAACGCCACGATGGCGAGGACGAATCGCACGTAGGACCTCCAGGGGCAAAGACATTCCACACTACCCAGCGCGCCTGAGCGTCTCCTAACCGCCAGCTGAAGACGAACACCCCGGTCCCGCCTCCTACCCGTACAATCGGAGGCGATTCCCGCGCGCCATTTCGCCGACGCGGGACCGACACGGAGGAAGAATGGCCGTCGAAGAGACCGAGTTCACCCAGGTGTTCCGCGGATACGACAAAGATGAAGTCGACAAGGCGATCAACGGCCTGCGTCGGGACATCATCGCTGCGAACACCCAGTCGGCCGAGGCGTCGAAGGAGAACAAGCGACTCCTCGCCCGGATCGAAGAGCTCACGGCCGAGCTCGAAGAGGTCGGCAGTCCGACCTTCTCCGGACTCGGCACGAAGCTGGAGAACACGCTCCGGGTCGCCGAGGAGCAGTCGACCCGGCTCATCGCCCAGGCCGACATCGACGCCGAGAAGCTCCGCCGCGCCGCGGAAGACGAGGTGCACGTCCTGAAGTCGGACGCGAAGGAGCTCGCCGAGCGCAGCGTGTCCGAGGCGCGCGCCCAGTCGAGCCGGATCCTCGAGAGCGCCCGGGCCGAGGCCGACGACATGGTCGCCCGCGCGCACGAGACGAGCGAGCAGCTCCGCCAGGAGGCGGCCCGCGATGCCGCCGCCATCCGGAGCTCGGCCGCGACCGAGACCGCAGAACTCCGCGCCAGCGCGAAGCGCGAGGCCGCGGCCACCCTCTCCGACGCCGAACGCCGCGCCTCCGAGCGGCTCGCCGAGGCGAACGCCGAGGCGAACGAGGCGAAGGCCACCGCGGCCGGCCTCGCCCAGGAGACCGAGCAGACCCGCGCAGAGGTCGCGGTCGAGCTCGACCGGGCGAGGGCCGAGCTCGCGAAGGAGAGCGAGCAGGTTCGCCTCGACCTGGCGGCCGAGACCGAGCAGGCGCGTCTCGACCTCGCTCGCGAGAGCGACGAGGCCCGCGCCGCGGTCGCCGCGGAGACCGCTGAGCAGCGCACGGCGCTCGGCCACGAACTGGAGCAGGCTCGCGCCGATCTCGCCCGCGAGATCGAGAGCGGTCGCGAGGAGCTGGAGCTCGAGCGCGAGCAGGCCGCCATCGATCGCGCCCGCGAGGGCGAGGCCGCGAAGCAGAAGCTCGCGCACGAGCTCGAGCGCCTCCGTGCCAAGCACGCCGCCGAACTCGAGCAGATGCGCGCCGACCTCGCCCTCGAGCAGGAGCAGGCTCGCGCCGACTTCGAGGCCGAGGCCGAGCAGGCGCGAATCGATCTCGACAACCAGCTCACCTCGATGCGCAAGAAGACCACCCACGAGGTCAACCGCAAGACCCGCGAGATCGAGCAGGCCCGAATCGACCTCGAGACCGAGCTGGCGACGAAGCGCGACGAGGCCGAGCAGGAGCTGCTCGCCGCCCACCAGCAGGGCGTCGCCGAGACGAAGAAGTTCCTCGACGAGGCGAACGCCGAGCTGGCCGATGCGGTCGCGCGCACGGCTTCGAGCCGGGCCGAGGTCGAGCGGCTCGAGACCGAGGTCCGCGCCGAGATCGCCGAGCTCCGCAACCGTGCCGAGGACGAGGCGCACTCCCGCGTGCAGAGCGCGCACGACCAGGCCCGCAAGCTCATCTCCGACGCGGAGGAGCGCACCCGGGCCCTCGTCGCCGACGCGGAAGACCGACTCTCGCAGATCCGCATCGAGCGCGACGCCGTCGCCGGCTACTTCGAGAGCCTTCGCGGAGTGCTGACCCAGGCGGAGCAGGTCGCGGCGGACACCGAGTAGCGAGGGCGGGGCGGCTCCCGGCATGAAGATCCAGAACGCGTTCCGGGTCGGGCTCGTCGGCACGCTCGGCGTCGGCGTCGGGCTCCTGATCCTGATGTCGATCGCGAGCCTGTCGACGATCCTCACCTACGTCGGCGCCGCCCTCTTCCTCGCCCTCGGGCTCGAACCGGCGATCGCCTGGCTCGAACGCCGAGGACTCCCCCGCTGGAGCTCGATCCTCATCGTGATGGCGGGCGTCGCAGCGCTCGTCGCCGCGCTGCTCCTCGCGGTGATCCCGATCATCGTCGAACAGGTCGGCCAGCTCGTGCAGCGCGTCCCGCTGCTCGTCGCCAATCTGAACTCGACCGAGTGGGTCGCGAGCACCCTCGACTCCCTGCAGGAGCAGTTCCCGCTGCTGAACGTCCAGGAGATCTGGGACAGCGTCTCCAAGGGCGTCGTCGACTTCGTGAGCGACCCCGACAAGATCAGCGAGCTCGCCGGCGGCGTCTGGCAGGTGGCGGTCGCCCTGGGCAGCGGCCTGTTCGCCGTCATCATCGTCGTCATCCTGACGCTCTACTTCACGGCCTCGCTGAACACCATGAAGCGCGGCATCTCCCAGCTCGTGCCGGCCTCGCGTCGGGCCCGCTTCGCCGATCTCACCGAGCAGATCACCCAGTCGGTCGGGCGCTACGTCATCGGTCAGGTGTCGCTCGCCGCGATCAACGGTGTCGCGAGCTTCGTCTTCCTCTCGGTGATCCAGGCCCCGTTCTCAGCCGTACTGGCGTTCGTCGCGTTCGCATTCTCGCTCGTGCCGCTCGTCGGCACGCTCACCGGATCCGTGCTGATCGTGCTCGTCTGCCTCATCCCGGGGCTCGGCTCACCGCTCACCGCGCTGGTCGCCGCGGTCTACTACATCGTGTACATGCAGGTCGAGGCATACGTGCTGAGCCCTCGCATCATGAACCGAGCCGTGAAGGTTCCCGCCGCGCTCGTCGTGGTCGCGGCGCTCGCGGGCGGCGCACTGCTCGGCGTGCTCGGAGCCCTCGTGGCGATCCCGATCGCCGCGTCGCTCCTGCTCATCATCAAGCAGGTCGTCATCCCCCGCCAGAACGAACGCTGACGCGGCCGCCCCTCAGGGGCGCGCGTTCGCTCGGGCGCCCGGGCCCGGTCTCAGACGCCCGCGCTGGGGGCCGGCCAGCTCGTGGGCAGCGGTGCGGCGGACGGGTTCACGATCGAGACGATCTCGTCCAGCACCCGCCTGGTCTGCGTCTCGCCCACCCAGAGATGGCGACCCCCCTCGACGTCGATGCGCCGGAGTCGCGGCACCGCGGCGAACCGTGCCGCGGCCTCGGCGGGGCGGAGGTAGTCGTCGAACTCCGGGATGAGTGCGACGAGCTGCGGTTCGGCGTCGCGCCAGCGCGACAGCTCGGCGTCGCTCGTGCGATGCAATGGGGGCGAGAGCAGGATCGCGCCGTCGATCCGATGCTCCAGGCCGTACTTCAGCGCGAGCTCCGTGCCGAACGACCAGCCGAGGAGCCAGGGATGCGGAAGGCCGCGCGCCTCGACGAACGCCATCGCCGCCGCGACATCCGCCTGTTCCGCGATGCCGTCGCCGAACTCGCCGTCGCTCGTTCCGCGCGGAGACGCCGTACCGCGGGTGTTGAAACGCAGCACCGCGAGGTCTGCGAGAGCGGGCAGCCGAGCGGCGGCCTTGCGGAGGATGTGCGAGTCCATGAAGCCGCCCGCGGTCGGCAGCGGGTGCAGCGTCACGAGCGTCGCGACCGGCTCCCTCGCCTCCGGGAGAGCGAGCTCGCCGACGAGTCGGAGCCCGTCGCTCGTCGTGAGCACGACCTCCTCCCGACGGGCCGGAAGTTCGATGCCCGCGCGGATCTCCACGGAGGTGGTCTCACTCGAATCGTGCTGCGTCATCTGCCTGCCCTCCAGCAGTGGGTGTGCCAGTGCCGACGAGCGGACAGGTCGGCCGCATCGCCGAGCACCCCGTCGGCCCGCCACACCACGAGATGCGCGGTGCCGGGCGGGATCTGCTGTGCGCACCCGGGACACGCGTAGGGCTTCAGCGCCTGCGCCTCGGACACCGGCTGGACGTTCCATTCCCGCCCGCGGTGCGTCTCGGTGCGACGCCAGCCGGAGGTCAGGCGGTCGACGTCGAGCTCGGGATGCGGCTCGCGTGCCCGCGCGGCTCGACCATGGGATCGGTGCGAGGGTGCCATGCGAACCAGTCTATGGCGAGCTGCGACACCGGCAGCTCAGACGGCGAGGCACCGCTCAGTACCAGCCTGCGGACTCCGAATGCGCCCACGCGCCGCAGGGTGAGCCATACCGGCCCTGGATGTAGCCCAGTCCCCACTCGATCTGCGTAGCGGCGTTCGTCTCCCAGTCGTCGCCCGCGCTGGCCATCTTCGAACCCGGTAGGGCCTGCGGGATGCCGTACGCGCCGCTCGACGCGTTGTGCGCGTTCACCCGCCAGCCCGACTCACGGTTCCAGAGCGCGACGAGGCAGTCGAACTCACCGGCCCCCCAGCCGCGGGCCGCGACCGCGCCGGAGGCGTACCCCTGCGCCGAGCCGGGATCCGGCTGGACGGCCGGCGGAGCCCACGCCACGGCTTTCGGCGCCTCGACGATCGGTTCGGGCTTCTTCTCGACGGCGTAGTCCTCGCGGCCGACCGAGAGGGTGTACTCGCCCTCGAGCTCGAGGTCCTGCACCGACCGACCCTCGAAACGGTCGCCGGCCGCCGCGAACTCCACTCCCGAGGCGGCAGTCGCGCGCGCATCCACCGTGGGGTCGACGAGGTTGACGAGGACGATGCCGATGCTCGCGGCCGAGGCGAAGCCCACGGTGAGGGCCTGCTTCACCCGCGATCGCACGCTGGTGGCGGCGCCGGCGGTGCGGGGCGTCGCCGTGACCGTGTCGATGGCCGGCTGGGAACGGTGAAGCGATGCGCTTGGCGCGCCTGCGTCCGAGTGCCTACCCACGATGCTCCGAGTCTAGCGAGACGACCCCGCTCATCGCACGGCCAGCATCACGTCGACGACGGCATCGAGCACGAGATCGACCTGTGCCTCGCGGTAGCCACCACGCTGCGGGCGGAACGTCACCGTGCGGACGTCGTCGACCGAGATGGGCCAACCGTCGCGGAAGTACCGGGTCAGCTTGTCGGCGAATCGATCGACGTCCTCGACGCGGTACCCGGTGACGAGCGGGTTCACCCGCTCGAAGCGGTGGTGCTCCGGGCGACCGAGCCGGTTCGCGATCACCTGCGCCGTCGTCCGCGCCTCGCGCAACCAGGCCTCCTGGCCGTAGAGCAGGGCCGAGGTGCGGCGCTCCTGCGCCGCGAACGCGTCCTCCAGCCGTTCGAGCGCGGCATCCACGTGATCGGTCGAGTACCCGCGCTTCTGCATGCCGAAGGCCGTCAGGCGGATCGACTCCGCCGTGATCGTCTGATCCCCGGGCGCCGGGGTTCCGTCGTAGGCGCGGCGCGCCACCCTCAGGAACTCGTCGACCTCACCGGTGTGGTACCCCAACTTGGGCTTTCGTGCGCGCGGAAAGGGAGAAGACACCGCTCCAGTATTGCGCACGCTCATCCGAAGAGCTGGAAGGCCACGAAGGCAACTGCGGCTGAGGGCAGGATCGAGTCGAGTCGGTCGAGGAACCCGCCGTGCCCCGGCAACCAGGAACTCATGTCCTTGATGCCGAGATCCCGCTTGACGAGCGATTCGGCGAGATCGCCGAGGGTCGCGGTGAGCAGCACCGCGGCACCGAAGATCAGCCCGAACCACCACGTGTTGTCGAGCATGAACACCGACAGCAGCACCCCGGCAACGAGACTCGCGAGCGCGCCGCCGGCGAAACCCTCCCACGTCTTCTTCGGGCTGATCACGGGGGCCATCGGATGCTTTCCGAAGAGCAGCCCGGAGACGTAGGCACCGGTGTCGGCGCCGACCGCGATGATGATGAACGCGAGGGTCCACCACTGTCCGCCGTCCGCCGCCGTGAGCACCACCGCGAACGAGGCGAGGAACGTGACGTAGCCCTGCACGAACGCCCCCGCGGCGAGATCACGGAGCAGCCCCCGCGAGCCGGCGACGGCCTTCGGCACGGCCTGCTCGATGATCCGCCAGAGCGACACCAGCAGGATGCCGCCGGGCACCGCGAGCAGCTGCCCCCCTGGACCGCCGTAGTAGGCGATCGGTACGGCGACCACCGCGGCGATGACGGTGGGAATGCGGGGCACCAGGTACGAGCCCTTGCGCAGCGCTTGCGCCAGCTCGTAGCTGGCAAAGCCCGCCACGAGCACGGCGAAGAGCATGAAGAGCTCTTTCAGGAAGAGCAGGCTGAGCAGCAGGGCGCCGCCGAAGACGACCCCGATCAGCACCGCCAGGATCAGATTCCGACCGGTGCGCGCCTGAATGCGCTCCTGCGCCTGATCGAACTGCGCCTTGCCCGCTTCGAACTGCCGCTCCAGGTCGGCCTTCCTCGCCCCGAGCTGCCGCTCGAGACCAGCCTTCCGGGCCTGCACCTGAGCACGGAACTCACCGCGCGACGCGGGCTCCTGCTCTGATCCCCCGCCGCGCTCCTCCTCGGGAACGCCCGACATCCGCTGGCCTCAGACCTCGAGGAGTTCGGCTTCCTTGCGCTTCAGCGCCTCGTCGATCTGGTCGACGTGCGCCTTGGTCACCTGTTCGAGCTCCTTCTCACCGCGAGCCACCTCGTCGTCGCCGACCTCGCCCTTGAGCGAGTCGAGGTCGTCCTTCGCCTTCCGGCGGACGTTGCGCACCGAGACGCGGGCGTCCTCCGCCTTCGACCGCACGATCTTCACGAACTCCTTGCGGCGCTCCTCGGTGAGCTCGGGGAGGGTCACCCGGATGATGTTGCCGTCGTTGCTCGGGTTGGCCCCGAGGTTCGGCGTATCGCGGATGGCCTGCTCGATGTCCTTCATCGCCCCCTTGTCGTACGGCGTCACGACGAGCGTGCGCGCCTCGGGGTTGGCGAGGGACGCCAGCTGCGCGAGCGGGGTGGGCGTGCCGTAGTAGCTCACCATGATCTTCTGGAAGAGCTGCGGGTTCGCACGACCAGTGCGGACCGTGGCGAAATCTTCCTTTGCCGCCTCGACGGCCTTCTGCATGCGCACACCGGCGTCGGAAAGTACATCCGCGATCACGTCGAACTCCTTACGGTTCTAAGCCTCTGGTCAGTCTATCGACTGACGGGTTCCACGCCGTTCGCCACGACGGTGCCGAGGTCGGCGCCGAGGATGGCCGCGGTCACGTTGCCGGCCGGCTCCATGCCGAACACCTGCATCGGCATGCCGTTGTCCATGCACAGGCTGAAGGCGGTCGAGTCGACGACCTTCAGGCCGCGCTGCAGCGCTTCCTGGTAGCTGATCCGATCGATCTTGTGGGCGTCCGGGTTCGTCCTGGGGTCGTCGGAGTAGACCCCGTCGACGCCGTTCTTCGCCACGAGCACGACGTCGGCGCCGATCTCGAGCGCACGCTGCGCGGCGACCGTGTCGGTGGAGAAGTACGGCAGCCCGGCCCCCGCACCGAAGATGACGACGCGGCCCTTCTCGAGGTGCCGTTCGGCGCGGCGCGGGATGTACGGCTCGGCGACCTGCGTCATCTCGATCGCGGACTGCACCCGCGTCTCGGCGCCGGCCTGCTCGAGGAAGTCCTGCAGCGCGAGCGAGTTCATGACGGTGCCGAGCATGCCCATGTAGTCCGCGCGGCCGCGGTCCATGCCGCGCTGGCTGAGCTCGGCGCCGCGGAAGAAGTTGCCTCCGCCGACGACGATCGCGATCTCGACGGTGCGCGCGGCATCCGCGATCTCACGGGCGATCTGGCTGACGACGTCGGGATTGACGCCGAGGGCGCCACCTCCGAACGACTCGCCGGAGAGCTTGAGGAGGACCCTGCGTCGCGTGGGGGTCTCGGTCATGGATGTCGGTTCCTTCCCGCTCGTCTGAGTTCAAACTAGTGCGTCCGCAACGCGGCGGAGCCGTGCGGCGCCTGAGAATCCCGCCCGACGAGGAGGGCAGGGCAGGCGCGGTCGCCCAGGGGGCGAGTGCGCGCCGATCGCGCGCACAGAAAAGGAGTCCGGATCGACGAGCGATCCGGACTCCTCCTCATCGGCGTTACGCCGTGGCCTTGAACCGGGCGAAGCCGGTCACGGTGAGGCCGGCATCGTCGAGCACCTTCTTCACCTGCTGCTTGTTGTCGCGGGCGTAGTCCTGCTCGAGCAGGGCGACCTGCTTGAAGAACGCGGTGAGACGACCCTCGACGATCTTCGGCAGGGCGGCCTCGGGCTTGCCCTCGTTGCGGCTGATCTCGGTGACGAGCTCGCGCTCCTTCTCGACGATGTCGGCCGGGACCTCGTCACGCGAGAGGTACGTCGGGTCGAACATCGCGATGTGCTGCGCGATCGCCCGCGCCGTCTCGGCGTCGCCACCCGTGTAGGCGACGAGGACGCCGATCTGCGGCGGGAGGTCCTTCGAGGTCTTGTGCAGGTAGACCCCGAACTGGTCGCCGCTCAGGGTGACGACCTTCGAGAGCTCGACCTTCTCGCCGAGGATGGCAGCCTGCTCGTCGATGACCTCGCCGACGGTCTTGCCGTCGACGGGGGCCGCGAGCGCGGAGGCCACGTCGGTGGCGCCGGCCGCGGCGACCGCGTCGAGCACCTGGTCGGCGAGGGCGATGAACTTGTCGTTCTTCGCGACGAAGTCCGTCTCGCAGGCGAGCTGGATCATCGTGTAGCCGGCGGCCGACTCCTTCGCCGCGACGAGACCTTCGCTCGTCGAGCGGTCGGCGCGCTTGGCGTTGCCCTTGGCACCCTTCAGGCGCAGGATCTCGGTGGCCTTCTCGAGGTCGCCACCGGCCTCCTCGAGCGCCTTCTTGGTGTCGACCATGCCCGTGCCGAGCTGCTCGCGCAGGGCCTTGATGTCAGCGATGCTGATTGCCATGTCTGGCTGTCTCCTTCGGGGACTTATTCGGCGGGGGTTGCGGCGGCGGCCGCGCCCTCGGCGTCGGCCTCGGACTCGGTCGCGGCGATCTCGGTCGCGGCCTCGTCGACGACCTCGGCGGCCTCAGCCTTGGCCTCGGCCTCGGTCTCGACGGCCTTCTCGGTCGCGGCGCCCTGCTGCAGGAGCTCCTGCTCCCACTCGGCGAGCGGCTCGACGGCGGAGACGTTGCCGCTCTCCTCGGGCTTCTGGTGGCGCTCGATGAGGCCCTCGGCGGCGGCGTCGGCGATGATGCGGGTGAGCAGGCTCACCGAGCGGATCGCGTCGTCGTTGCCCGGGATCGGGTACTGCACCTCGTCGGGGTCGCAGTTCGTGTCGAGGATGCCGATGACGGGGATGCCGAGCTTCTTCGCCTCGTCGATCGCGAGGTGCTCCTTCTTGGTGTCCACGACCCAGAGCGCCGACGGCGTCTTCGAGAGGTTGCGGATGCCGCCGAGCGACTTGTGCAGCTTGTCGAGCTCGCGCTTCTTGAGCAGCAGCTCCTTCTTCGTGAAGCCCGAGGTGGTGCCCTCGTAGTCGAGCTCCTCGAGCTCCTTCATGCGGGCGAGGCGCTTCGACACCGTGGTGAAGTTGGTGAGGAGACCGCCGAGCCAGCGCTGGTTCACGTAGGGCTGGCCGACGCGGGTCGCCTGCTCGGCGATGGACTCCTGCGCCTGCTTCTTCGTGCCGACGAAGAGGACGGTGCCGCCGTGGGCGACCGTCTCGCGGACGAAGTCGTACGCCTTGTCGATGTAGGCGAGCGACTGCTGCAGGTCGATGATGTAGATGCCCGAGCGCTCGGTGAAGATGAAGCGCTTCATCTTCGGGTTCCAGCGGCGGGTCTGGTGCCCGAAGTGCACGCCGCTGTCGAGCAGCTGGCGAATGGTGACGACGGCCATGAGCCGTTCTCCTTCTGTTCTCAGTTGTACGCTGCCGGCCGGCGGCCGGAAGCCCTGGTGCCCGGCGCGATCCCGCCGTTCCGGCGAATCGCTGCGGGCAGCGGTTCGCGGTGGTTTGGACTGAGTGGGATCGGCGGCCGAATGGGCACGCGGAGTCACCTCGACATGCGAGGTGCGGGTTCACTCTACCAGTTCACCGCCCGCTCGCCGTCCGGCACCGCACCGGGCGCGGTCGGGCACCGGCCCGGTCGGCTCCAGCGGACGCCCCGTCCTCCACACCCGTCGCACGGTCGCGCGATCGCACCGATCGCGCGCACCGGCCCCGGGACGCGGCGACGCACGCGAGGGTGAAGGGATGACGCGCCCACTGCTCCGACGCTTCGCCCCGTCGCTCCTCCTGAGCGTCGTGCTGCTCGCCCCGTTCGCCGTGCCCGCTCAGGCCACCCCCGCTCGCGTGGCGCCCGCCCAGGCCGCCCCCGCTCGCGTGGCGCCCACCCAGGCCACCCCCGCTCGCGTGGCGCCCACCCAGGCCACCCCCGCTCGCGTGGCGCCCGCCCAGCCGGCCGGCGAAGCACGGTGGGGCTGGCCGGTCGGCCCGCCTGTGGCCGTCGTCGAGCCGTACCGGGCGCCGCCCACCCCGTACGCCCCCGGACATCGCGGCATCGATCTCGCCGCATCGTCCGGCGCCCCGGTGCTCGCCCCGGCGAGCGGAACGGTCAGCTTCTCCGGACCGGTCGCCGGGCGCCCACTCGTCGCCATCGATCACGGCGACGGGTACGTGAGCGCGATCGAGCCGGTGTCGGGCCTCGTCGAGGTGGGGGCGGTGGTGGAGCCCGGCGCACCGCTCGGGCAGGTCGCCCTCGGCGGGCACTGCGACGGGCGGTGCGTTCATTTCGGGGTGCGACTGCACGGCGAGTACGTCTCACCGATGCTCCTGCTCGACTCGGTGCCCCGCGCCGTGCTGCTCCCGCTCGACTGAGCCCGCCTTGTGAGTGCGCCCTCCGCGTGGCTGCGCCCCGTCAAGCCCGAGGGTGGGCGGTGCGGTAGCTCTGCTTCAGCCGCTCGGCCGAGACGTGCGTGTAGATCTGGGTCGTACCGAGGCTGGCGTGCCCGAGGAACTCCTGCACCGCCCGCAGCTCGGCGCCGCCGTCGAGCAGGTGCGTCGCCGCCGTGTGGCGGAGGGCGTGCGGTCCGGCGGGCCCCCCGCCGGGAATCTCGGCGAGGAGGCCTGCGACGAGGCGGTGCACGCTGCGAGGATTCAACCGGCCCCCTCGAGCCCCGAGGAACACCGCGTGGCCCGGCCTCGAGGAACTGCCCCCATTCGACGGGCGTGCCGCGGTCGATGATCCCCCAGCGGAGGGGCTCCCTCCAGCCGCCGCGCGCGCGAGCAGCACGGGCCGCCCGAGATCGAGATACCGGTCGAGCGCGCGCGCCGCCGGCGCCCCGTAGGGCACCACGCGCTCCTTCGACCCTTTGCCGAGCACGCGCACCGTGCGAGCCGACCGGTCGAGATCGTCGACGTCGAGCCCGACGAGTTCGGAGACGCGGAGCGCCGCCGCATAGAGGAGTTCGACGACCGCGTGATCCCGGAGGGCGTTCGGCTCGCCGGTGGCGGCGGCGGCCTCCAGATCGCCGAGCAGCCCTTCGGCGGCCTCACGGGTCAGCACCCGCGGTAGCGTGCGCTGCGCCTTCGGCGCCCGGAGCCGTGCACCGGCATCGCTCGCGGCGCGCCCGCTCGTGGCGAGCCAGGCGGCGAAACCACGGGCGGTCGCCGCCCGCCTCGCGAGCGTCGCCCGGGCGAGGCCGCGTTGGTCGGCGTCCCAGAGCCAATCGCGGAGCAGTGCGAGATCGAGCTCGGCAGCGGGCCCGGCGGCAGCGTTCGCGAGCGGCGCCCTCGCTGGGTCCCGGGTGCGCGTGGACGGGACCGCCGCCGGCGAACCGGCCTCGACGCCACCGCGCGAATCCGCGAAACCGGCGAGATCGGCGAGATCGGCCGCGTAGGCCGCGACCGTGTGCGCCGAGTACCGGCGCTCGTCACGGACGTGTGCGAGGTAGTCGTCGATCGCGGCTTCCAACGGGCTGGCCACGGTCAGAACCCCCGCTTGCGCGAGAAGCGCTCGAGCCTCGCCAGCGGGTCGAGCCCCGACAGCTCGTCGACGAACCGCCCGTCGAAGCGCGAGATCACCTCGCTCGGCCCGAGCGGCGCCACGGAGACCAGATGCCCCTGGTCGAAGAGCTGCACCAGCGAGAACGAGCGCCCTCCGTCGACCCCGTGCAGTTCGCGCGGCGGGGCGCTGACATCGAGCGTGTAGGCGGTAGCGCCGGCGATCGAGACCGGGACGCCCACGAAGCTCCCTGCGCTCGGATAGTGCAGGTGCCCACCGAGGATCAATCGGACGTCGCTCCCCCGCAGTACCTCCGCGAGTCGCTCCTGGCCCTGCAGCTCGAGCACGTCCATCACCGCGATCGGCGTCGGGATCGGCGCGTGATGCACGGCCAGCACAGTGCCCTTCGGCGCAGGCGTGGCGAGCACGCTCGCCAGCCAGGTGGCGCGCTCCTCGTCGACCGCTCCGTGGTGCCAGCCGGGCACCGAGACATCGAAGGAGATGAGCCGCACCCCTCCGACTTCGGCCACCCGGTGCAGCGGCGCGCCCTCGTGCGGTCGGCCGAGCAGTTCAGCCGCGAACGGTGCGCGCTCGTCATGGTTGCCCATCACCCACAGCAGCTCGGCCTGCGCGCGCGCCGCGAGCGGCTCCAGCGCCGCCCGCGCCAGACGATAGGCATCGGGCTCGCCGAGGTCGGCGATGTCGCCGGTGACGACGATCGCATCGAGGACGGTGCCGAGCCGATCGAGCTGCTCGACCGCCTGGTCGAGCGCACGAACCGTGTCGGCCGCGCCGCCGAGCGGCGCCCCGCCCGCCAGCAGGTGGGTGTCACTCAGATGTGCGATCGTCGTTTGCGCCGCCGGGTATCTGCCGAGTTGCATCCGTCCTCCCGGGCACAGCCTACGGCGGACCTCGGTCACCGCGGACTGCTGCTCCGGCGTGGTCGAGCCTCGTCATCCGATTCGGCGGATCAGCCAGCCGTCGGTGGTGCTCCGCACCCGGCCCAGCGCGTCGAGCGTGCCGAGGGCGCCGAGCGTGCGCGAGGGTTCCAGCCCTGCCCGGGCGGCCAAGTCCGCGACGGTTCGTGGCACGCGAGCACTCATCGCGTCGAGCACCCGGACTTCGACCTCGCGCACCCCTTCGGTGACCGCGGCGGCTGCCGCCACCGGGAGGGGGTCCGAGACGCCCGGCCGGCCCACGAGCTCCGCCATCTCCGCGGCATCAGTCACGCACACGGCCGCCTGCTCCCGCAGCAGTCGATGGCACCCCGCGGACGCCGGACTCGTGACCGGCCCCGGTACCACGCCGACCGGACGCCCCAGGGCAGCCGCGTGGTGCGCCGTGTTCAGCGCGCCGGAGCGCCATCCAGCCTCGACCACCACCACGGCATCGCTCAGCGCGGCGATGACCCGGTTGCGTGCGAGGAACCGCCACTTCGTCGGCGCTGCACCGCACGGCAGCTCGGAGACCACGGCCCCGCGCTCGATGATCTCGCCGAGCAGCGCCGCGTGCCCCTGAGGGTAGAGCCGGTCGGGTCCGCCGGCGAGCACCGCGACCGTCGCTCCCCCGCGGCGCAGGGCCGCGCGATGAGCGGCCCCGTCGATGCCGTACGCGCCGCCAGAGACGATCGTGCAGCCGCGATCGACGAGTCCCGACACGGCGTCGAGCGCGACGTGCTCGCCGTATCCCGTCGCCGCGCGCGCCCCGACCACGGCGATGCTCGCCCGCCCGCCCACAAGGTCGGGATCGCCACGCACCCAGAGCGCGAGCGGCGCGTGGGGGCCGAGGTCGGCGAGGCCCGCGGGCCAGCGTCCGTCGCCGGGGACGAGGAGGCGGGCCCCGACCCGACCGGCCTGCTCGAGCGAGCGAAGGAAGGCGGCAGCGTCGAGCCGCTGACGCCACCGTTCGAGTCCCTCGGCGAGCGTCCGCACGCCGAGCTCGACCGCGAGCTCCGGTCGGGAGCGCAGTGCTTCGCCGGCCGTGGACTCGCTCGCGACGAACACGGCCGCCTCCTGGGCGCCGAGCGCATCGACGAGTGCCCCGAGCGTGCCGTCACCGGGCTCGCTGAGCACTCCGAGCAGCGCACGCGAGGCGGCCTCGGCGGTCGCTGCCCGCTCGGAGCTCGCCGCCCCGATGCGCATCGCGTCGACCATCGGCTCCGCCCCGCGAAGCGCGGCGACGATCTCGCCGCTCAGGCCACCCACTGCGGCGCCTTCCGAAGCACATTCGCCTGCCCCACGTGGTCGCCGTCGGGCAGGCCTGCGCCGTCGAGATCGGCGAGCGTCCACGCGAGCCGCAGCACCTTGTCGTAGCCGCGCATCGTGAGGCCACCGCGTTCGAGCGCCCGGTCGATCGCGGCGGTCGCCCGGTGGCCGGGGTGCATGCCGCCGGCCCCGCGCAGCCAGGGGCCCGGGACCTCGGCGTTGGTTCGCCAGGGAGTCTCCCGGTATCGCTCGGCGGCGACCGCTCTCGCGAGCTCGACCCGTCGGCGCGCCTCGGCGCTGGACACCCGCCCCGCGGCATCCCCGCTCGCCGCCGTCGACGTCAGCCGGGGCACCCAGAGCTCGAGGTCGAGGCGGTCCCGCAGCGGCCCGGAGATGCGGGAGAGGTAGCGCCGCTTGACGCTCGGCGCGCACGTGCACGACTCACCCTTGGGTGACCACTGCCCGCACGGGCAGGGGTTCGCCGCCAGCACGAGCTGGAAACTCGCGGGGAACGAGGCGATCGCACTGGCTCGGTGGATGGAGATGGTGCGCGACTCGAGCGGCTGCCGGAGGACGTCGAGCACCGAGGAGGGGAACTCCGGCGCCTCGTCGAGGAAGAGCACCCCGTGCGACGCTCGGGCTGCGGCGCCCGGTCGGATGAGGCGACCACCCCCACCGATGATGGCGGCCGCACTCGCGGTGTGGTGGGGCGCCTCGAAGGGTGGCCGCATCGAAAGGCCACCGACCCCGAGGCCTGAGAGGGAACGCAGGGAGGCGACCTCCAGCGATTCGTCGAGGGCGAGGTCGGGGAGGATGCCGGGCAGGCGCGACGCCAGCATGGTCTTGCCGGCGCCCGGCGGCCCGTAGAGCCCGAGATGGTGCCCACCCGCCGCCGCGGCAATGAGCGCGGCCACCGCCTCGGGGTTGCCCACGACGTCGGCGAGATCGCCGGAATGGACGATCGGCGGCTCCGCCGGGTCGGGCGCGAGCACCGCGTCGACGGGGACCACCTCGACGTCGCCGCCGTGCCACGCCACCGCCTCGGCGAGCGAGGCGACGCCCACGACCTCGATACCGTCGACGAGCGCCGCCTCCGCGGCGTTCGACGTGGGCACCATGACCCGCTGGACGCCCGCCCGCCGCGCGGCGAGCACCGCGGGCAGCACGCCGTCGGTCGGGCGGAGGCGGCCGTCGAGCCCGAGCTCACCGAGGTGCACGACAGCGCCGGCCGACACGGCGTCGAGGCGCCCCGCCGCGGCGAGGCAGGCGATCGCGATCGCGAGGTCGAAGCCGGAGCCGTGCTTGGGCAGCGTGGCCGGCGACAGGTTGACCGTGAGCCTGCGGGCCGGCAGGGGGCACCCGGAGTTCGCCGCGGCCGCCCGGACGCGTTCCCGCGACTCGCCGATCGCGGCGTCGGGAAGGCCGATCACGAGGAACGCCGGCAGCTGGCTGCCCAGGTCGGCCTCGACCTCGACGATGGAGCCGCTGAGCCCGAGGAGCGCCACGGAGCGGGTGCGCGCGACCGGCATCAGCCGATGCCTTCGAGGTGTTCGATGACGGCCGACTCCCCCGGTCTGGCCAGCACTGCGACCGCGTCGATTCGAGCCGGCCCGGCCTTGGTGCCGTTCGCCTCGCACCACATCGCGGCGAGGCGGCGGAGCCGGGCGAGCTTCGCCGGCGTGATCGCCTCGAACGGGTGGCCGTAGCGCTCGCTGGCCCTGGTCTTCACCTCGACGAACACCGTGCACGCGCGGTGAGCCGCGACGACGTCGATCTCGCCGTGCCTGCACCGCCAGTTGCGCTCGATCAGCCGGAAGCCGCGCGCCTCCAGGTGCTCCGCGGCGAGATCTTCGCCGAGGCGTCCGAGTTCTGCGTTGTGGGACATCCGCACCACCTCCGCGACCCAGCGTCGCGAACGATCGGGGCGCGCACGGTGGTGCCGGGCGGATCAGTGGAGAGCGGGCGGTACACCGCGGCGGATGCGGAGGAGACGGGCCTCACTCGTCGAGCGCGAGCTCCTTCGGCAGCTCGAACTCGCGGGCGGCGAGCTCCTCGATGTTGACGTCTTTGAACGTGAGCACGCGCACGCTCTTCACGAAGCGATCGGCGCGATAGACGTCCCAGACCCAGACGTCCTTCATCGTCAGCTCGAAGTAGAAGTCGTGCTCGGTGTCGCGTCGCACGAGTTCCACCTCGTTCGCGAGGTAGAAGCGACGCTCGGTCTCGACCACGTACTGGAACTGCGACACGATGTCGCGGTACTCGCGGTACAGGGCCAGCTCGACCTCACGGTCGTAGTCGTCGAACTCGTCGTCATCCATCGCTGATCATCCTACGCCGAGCTCGAAGAGCGCGGCGGCCGGTTCCGCCTCGCGCGAACGATCGTGGAGCCACGTGCGACGGTGGAGCTCGCTCGGGCCGTGTTCAGCGATCGCCTCGAAATGCGCCCGAGAGGAGTAGCCCTTGTTCTCGTCCCAGCCGTAGACCGGCCAGTCGACGTGCGCCGCCCGCATGGCGCGGTCGCGGTGCACCTTCGCGATGACCGAGGCCGCCGACACCGAAGCGCAGTCTCGGTCGGCCTTGATCCGCGTGATCACCCGGGCTCGGTGTTCGATCGACTGGCTCAGCCAGTCGTAGTTGCCGTCGAGCACGAGCGGCGCGCCGAAGGGCACGTCGACGAGCTCGCGGATCGCGGCGAACGCACGAGCTCCCGCCAGGCCCAGGCAGGCCATGATGCCGAGCTCGTCGATCTCGGCTGCGCTGGCCTCGCCGACGGCGGAGGCGCGGACCCAGCCGGCGGCCCGCGGGGCGAGGAGCTCGCGCTTGGGCTCCGATAGCAGCTTCGAGTCTCGGAGCCCGGCGGGCATGCGGCGCATCTCGCCGTCGACGACGACGATGCCGACCGCGACCTGCCCCGCGAGTGCGCCGCGACCGACCTCGTCGCAGGCGATCACGATTCCGGCTCCGCCGTCGAGGAGCTCCCGCTCGAAGCGCATCGTCGGCGCTGCGGCCGGCATCAGCCCGAGCCCTCTTCGACGCCGGCGAACACCTCCGGATAGTTCCCGAGCCACGCCCAGCGCGACAGCGGCCAGCTCACGACGAAGGCGCGCCCGACGACATTGTCGACGGGTACGAAGCCCTTGAGCGGGGTATCGCCGTTGTACCGGCTGTCCTGCGAGTTGTACCGGTTGTCGCCCATCACCCAGAGGGAGCCGTCCGGCACGGTCACGTCGAAGTCGTCACGGGAGACCCGGGTCTCGCCGGGCGGGAGCGCCACGTACGGTTCATCGAGCGGGACGCCGTTGACACTCATCTGGCCGAGCGCGTTGCAGCACACGACGTGATCGCCCGGCAGCCCGATGAGACGCTTCACGAGGTGATCGTTGGAGTCGGGGGCCGAGAGCCCGACGAAGGCGAGGAACCAGTCCACCGCGGCCACGAGTGGCGGCTGCTGCGGCTCCTCGCGGATCGGCAGCCACCCGCCCGGGTCGCGGAACACGATCACGTCGCCGTGCTCGAGCGGCACCACGTCGGGCACGAGTTCGTTGACGATGATGCGGTCGTCGACCTGGAGCGTCTCCTGCATCGACTGCGAGGGGATGAAGAAGGAACGGATCAGGAACGTCTTGATGAGGAAGGACACCAGTACCGCGACGACGAAGATGATCAGCAGGTCGCGCAGGAACAGCAGGACCCCCCGCTTCCGGCCGGGCTGCTGCGAGCGGCCTTCGTCGGCGCTCGCGGTGGTCTGCGTCTCGTCTGTCATGGAACCCCGTGTCATTCGCTCGGAAAACACCGAGCTCCCCGTCCCAGTGTAGGGGCGGGGAGCTCGGCCAGGCGCTGCGACGCGGAGCGAATCAGCTCTCGCGCTTCTCCTTGATCTTGGCCTTCTTGCCACGGAGCTCGCGCAGGTAGTAGAGCTTCGCACGACGGACGTCACCGCGCGTGACGACCTCGATCTTGTCGATGATCGGCGAGTGCACCGGGAACTTGCGCTCGACGCCGACCTGGAAGCTGATCTTGCGGACCGTGAAGGTCTCGCGGACGCCCTCGCCCGAGCGGCCGATGACGACGCCCTGGAAGACCTGGACACGCGAGCGCGTGCCTTCGACGATGTTGACGTGCACCTTGACGGTGTCGCCGGGGCGGAAGTCGGGGATGTCCGACTTCAGGCTCGCGGCGTCGACGTGGTCGAGGATGTGCATGATGGTTCGCTCTCTGCGCCCGCCACCGGTCGAACGCGGATCATTGTTGGAAGAATTCGGTGCCGCCTCGCGCGAAGCGCGTCGCAGGCTCCCCGGAGGCAGGGCCGAGCAGCGGCACAAGCGTCCATTCTGCCAGATCCGGACCCCACCCGCCAACCCGGGCCGTCGGGGCGACGGGCGGATGACTCGGCGAGTTCAGTCCCGCGACTCGTGGACGATGATGACGTCGCCGTCGCCGTCGTCGAAGGGCGGCTTCGGGGCGCCGGGGACGGAGCCGCCGTTCTGCGCGGCAGCCTGCCGCTCGAACTCCGCCATCGTCGCCCGCATCCGGCGCGAGCCGTCGGCGACCAGCTGCGAGAGGGCGACCCAGAACGCGGCGACCGCACCGATGATGGCGAGCACGCTGAAGAGGGTCGCGGTGGCGCCGTAGAAGCCGGTGCCGACGATGGCCAGATGCCACGCCCCGAGCGCGCCCACGTCCAGCCACGATGCCGCTCGCTCCGATCGGGCGGTCGGCCGGGCGTTCACGAGCAGCGCCACGACGAGCAGCGTGAGGAACGCGGCCGGCACGGTGACGACGAGCCCGAGCGTGCCCCAGCCGCCGGCCCCGAAGAACGCCCAGCCGATGACCAGCCAGAGCGGCAGCGCGATCACCGCGACGAACTGCCAGCGGTAGAAGAGGCGCCTGAGGAGCATGCCGACAGGCTAACCTCGGGCCGCTGTGAGCGCACCGGGTGTTCACTCAGGGCGGAGCCCGGAGACTGGACGGGGAGAGCCGCGCCCGCGGCATCCGCCAGAATGGTCTCGGAGAGGATGAGCGTGATCGAACTGAGGACCCCCGCCGAGATCGAGGAGATGCGACCCGCGGGCCGTTTCGTGGCCGGCGTGCTGCAGGCCACCTCCGCGGCGGCGAAACCGGGCATGAACCTGCTGGAGCTCGACGCCCTCGCGCACGAGATGATCCGGAAGGCCGGCGCCGAGAGCTGCTACATCGACTACCACCCCTCCTTCGGCGCGAGCCCGTTCGGCAAGGTCATCTGCACCTCCGTCAACGACGCGGTGCTGCACGGCCTCCCCCACGACTACGTGCTGCGCGACGGCGACCTGTTGAGCCTCGACTTCGCCGCGTCGGTGAACGGCTGGGTCTCGGACTCGGCGGTGTCCGTCGTCGTCGGCACCCCTCGCGAGGCGGACCTCCGCCTCATCTCGACCACCGAGGAGGCGCTCGCCGCCGGCATCGACGCGGCCCGCGTCGGCAACCGGATCGGCGACATCTCGCGGGCGATCGGCGACGTCGCGAAGGCCTCGGGCTACCTCGTGAACACCGACTTCGGCGGCCACGGCGTCGGCCGCACCATGCACGGCGACCCGCACGTGCCGAACTCCGGCCGCCCGGGCCGTGGCATGCCGCTGAAGGCCGGCCTCGTGCTCGCGATCGAGCCGTGGTGGCTCGAGACGACCGACCGGATCTTCACCGACCCCGACGGCTGGACGCTGCGCAGCGCCGACGGCTCGCGCGGCGCGCACTCGGAGCACACGATCGCCATCACCGACGGCGACCCGATCGTGCTCACGGCACGGGGCTGAATCGCGCCTGACCCGCGGCGCGCCTACTCGGGCGGCAGGAGGTCCGGACGGACGGCCCGGGTGCGCTCGAGCTGCTGCTCACGGCGCCACTCGGCGATGCGACCGTGATTGCCGGAGCGCAGCACGGGCGGCACCTCGAGGCCGCGCCACTCCTGCGGCTTCGTGTAGCTCGGGTACTCGAGCAGGCCGTCCTCGTGGGACTCCTCGACGAGCGACTCCGGATTGCCGACCACGCCCGGCACGAGGCGGCCGGCGGCCTCGATCATCGCCATGACGGCGACCTCGCCGCCGTTCAGCACGTAGTCGCCGAGCGAGACGAGCCGCACCCGCATGCGGGTGCGGTAGTGGTCGACGACGCGCTGGTCGATGCCCTCGTAGCGGCCGCAGGCGAAGACGAGGTGCGCCTCCGCCGCGAGTTCGCGGGCGAGCTGCTGCGTGAACGGCTCGCCGGCGGGCGAGGGCACGACGAGCAGAGCATCGGATGAGCCGTCGCCGACGATCGCGTCGAGGGCCTCGCCCCACGGCTCCGGCTTCATGACCATGCCGGCGCCGCCGCCGTAGGGCGTGTCGTCGACCGTGCGGTGCCGGTCGTGCGTGAAGTCGCGCAGATCGTGTGCGGCGACCTCGATGAGTCCCGACTGCCTGGCCTTGCCGAGCAGCGACAGGTCGAGCACGTCGAAGAAGCTCGGGAAGATCGTGACGATGTCGATCCGGATGGCCCCGTCTCCTTCGTTAGTTCGCGTCGTCGCCCGCAGCGGATGCCTCGGCGTCGCCCGGCGCCGCCTCCGGCTCGTCGGGCAGCTCCTCGAAGAGCCCGGCCGGCGGCGTCACGGTGAGGGTGCCCGCCTCGAGGTCGACCTCTGGCACGATCGCGGCGACGAACGGCACCATGACCTCGCCCGCCGCGGTCTTGACGATGAGCAGGTCCTGCGCCGGCAGGTGGTCGACGTGCGCGACCTCACCGACGCGGACCCCGTCGCGGAGGACGTCCAGCCCGACGAGCTGGTGGTCGTACCAGGCATCCGGCTCGGCCGCGGCCGCTTCGGCCGCCTCGTCGACGTCGACCCAGAGGATCGCCTTGATGAGCGTCTCGGCCGCGGTGCGGTCGTCGACGCCCTCGAAGAAGCCGACCGGCTGCTGGTTGTACCAGCGGAGCTCCCGGAAGACCAGGTGCTTGCCGTGCCACGGGGACTCGGCAGGCACCTGGAGGGAGAACTCGGCTCCGGGGACGAACCGCCGTTCGGGGTCGTCGGTGTAGAGCTCGAGCTTGATGGCGCCCTTCAGCCCGTGGGCCTTGGTGAGGCGCCCGACCCGCAACTGCTGGGGGCGCTTCTCGCGCGCCACGTCAGGCGTCGGTGTCGACGACGTCGACACGGACTCGGCGACCGTCCGAGAGGGCGGCCACCACGGTGCGGAGCGCTTTGGCGGTGCGGCCGGCGCGTCCGATGACGCGGCCGAGGTCCTCGGGGTTCACATGAACCTCGAGGACCTCGCCACGTGCGCTCGACGCGGAGACGACCTTCACCTCGTCGGGGTGTTCGACGATGCCCTTGACGAGGTGCTCGAGCGCGGACCTGAGCAAGACGTTACGCCTCGTCGGTCGCGGTCTCGTCGGCGGGGGCCTCGGCCTCGGCGGCCGCGGGGGCCTCCTCGACCTTGGCCGGCTTCTCCGCCTTGGGCTTCAGCACCGGCTTCTTCTTGTCGTCGGCCACGAAGGCCTCCTTCGCCGCGGCGACCTGGACGGTCGAGACGGCGTCCTTGTCGCCCTTGAAGCTACCCCAGTCGCCGGTGAGCTTGAGGATGGCCCGGACCTGCTCGGTCGGCTGCGCGCCGACGGAGAGCCAGTACTGGGCGCGCTCCGAGTCGACCTCGATGAACGAGGGCTCCTCGGTGGGGTGGTACTTGCCGATCTCCTCGATCACACGACCGTCGCGCTTGGTGCGCGAGTCGGCGACGACGATGCGGTAGTACGGGGCACGGATCTTGCCGAGCCGCTTGAGACGGATCTTGACAGCCACGATTCTCCTGAAAGGTGTTGCGAGAGTTGAACCGATCGCCTGGAGCGTGGGGTGCACACCCGGCGGAAGCTCGAAATGGGCGGACCACGGCCTGATAGAGGGTCGGGCGGCGGTCCAACCGCCTATTCTGCCAGATCCGGGCCGCCGCCGCGAACCAGGGCGGCTGCCGTGTCGTCGCGAGGGTGCGAGCCGCCGACCGCGTGCCCGTCACGCGGCGTCGTACGGGCGGCGGCGGGCACCCGCCGTGTCATGATTGGCCGCACGGCATCCGTCCCGAGAAAGGCCGCCCATGCCCATCGAGTTCGCCGACTCCCCGCGATCGACCGTCGGCCTCGAGTGGGAGATCGCCATCGTCGACCGCGAGACGGGCGAGCTCGCCTCGGTCGCCGACCGGGCGTTGCAGCTGCTCGACTCGATCAGCCCGGGCGGCCGGCACCCCTTCATCACCTCGGAGCTCCTGACGAACACCGTGGAGCTCGTGAGCAGCGTGCACGCGACGGTCCCGGCGGCGGTCGCCGACCTCGAGGGGCAGCTCGCCGAGGTGCGCGCCGTCGTCGAGGAGCTCGGCGACTACGAGCTGATCTGCAGCGGCTCCCACCCGTTCAGCCAGTGGTACGACCAGCAGCTCACCGACAAGCCGCGCTATCACAAGCTCATCGAGCGCACCCGGTGGTGGGGGCGCAACATGATGATCTGGGGCGTGCACGTGCACGTCGGCATCGAGGACCGCGACAAGGCGCTGCCGATCCTCGACGGCCTGCTCACCTTCCTTCCGCACTTGCAGGCGCTCAGCGCGTCGAGCCCGTTCTGGGCGGGCGTCGACACCGGCTACGCGTCCAACCGGGCCCTGATGTTCCAGCAGCTGCCGACCGCGGGACTCCCCTACCCGCTGACGGACTGGGCCGCCTACGAGAGCTACGTCGAGGACCTCCGACGCACGGGGGTCATCGAGGACCACAGCGAGGTGCGCTGGGACATCCGCCCCTCCCCCCGCTGGGGCACGGTCGAGGTCCGCGTCTGCGACGGCGTCTCCACCGCCAGGGAGCTCGGCGCGATCGGTGCCCTCGTACAGTGCCTCGTCGAATGGATGAGCACGAAGCTCGACCGCGGCGAGCCGCTGACCGTGCTGCAGCCCTGGTACACGCGGGAGAACAAGTGGCGTGCCGCACGCTACGGCCTCCACGCCGTCGTCATCACGGATGCCTCGGGCACGGAGCGACCCGTCGCCGACGATCTGCTCGAGCTCGTCGAGCGCCTCTCCCCCGTCGCCGCGCGGCTCGGCTGCGGCGCGGAGCTCGCCGAGGTGACGCGCATGGTCGCCGAGGGCGCGAGCGCCCAGCGTCAGCTGCAGGTCGCGGAGGCGAACGCCGGGGACCTCAAGGCCGTCGTCGCGCACCTCGCCCACGAGCTCCGCTCGGGGATGGACGCGTCGACGCGCTGAGCGGAGCTCAGCGGCCGCCGAGCAGTTTCTGGAAGTTCGCGAGATCGTCGGCCGAGGGAGTCGGTGCCGGCGCGCCGCCGAGCCCGAAGCCCGCACCCTTCGACTCCTCCGCCGTGCCCGCGACCGGGCGCCCCTCGGCGATCGCCTGGTTCTCGGCCGCCCGCTTCGCGGGGTTTCCCGAGCGCGAGCCGCCCGACTTCTTCTTGTTCTTGGCCGACTGACGCTTGCCCCCGCCGTACCCGCCGGCGCCCGGGATGGGCCCCATGCCGGGGATCTGCGGCACGCCGCCGCGAGCGACGGTCTTCATCATCTTCGCGGCCTGCTCGAAGCGCTGCACGAGCTGGTTCACGTCGGTCACCGTCATGCCGGCGCCCTTCGCGATGCGGAGGCGGCGCGATCCGTTCAGGAGCTTCGTGTTCTTGCGCTCCGCCGGCGTCATCGACTGGATGATCGCCTCGGTACGCACGATCTCGCGCTCGTCGAAGTTCTCGAGCTGCTGCTTCATGCCGCCGGCACCGGGCAGCATGCCGAGCATCTTCTTGATCGAGCCGGCGCCACGCAGCTGCTGCATCTGCTTCAGGAAGTCCTCGAGCGTGAACTGCTCGCTCGCGAGCTTCTCGGCGACCTTCATCGCCTCTTCTTCGTCGAAGGCCTGCTGCGCCTGCTCGATGAGCGTGAGGATGTCGCCGAGGTCGAGGATGCGGCTCGCCATGCGGTCGGGGTGGAACGGCTCGAAGTCGTCGAGGCCTTCACCGGTCGAAGCGAAGATGATCGGCCGGCCGGTGACCGAGGCGACCGAGAGCGCGGCACCGCCGCGCGCATCGCCGTCGAGCTTGGACAGCACGACACCCGTGAAGTCGACGCCCTCCTGGAACGCCTTCGCGGTGGCGACCGCGTCCTGACCGATCATCGCGTCGATGACGAACAGCACCTCGTCGGGGTTCGTCGCCTTCCGGATGTTCGAGGCCTGCTTCATCAGCTCCGCGTCGACGCCGAGGCGGCCGGCGGTGTCGATGATGACCACATCGTGCTGCGCGCGGGCGGCCTGCGCGACGCCGTCCTTCGCGACCTTGACCGGGTCGCCGACGCCGTTGCCGGGCTCGGGCGCGTAGACGGGCACGCCGGCCTGGCCGCCGACCACCTGGAGCTGGTTCACGGCGTTCGGGCGCTGGAGGTCGCTCGCGACGAGGAGCGGCGTGTGCCCCTCTTTCACGAGGTGCTTCGCGAGCTTTCCCGCGAGCGTGGTCTTGCCCGCGCCCTGGAGGCCGGCGAGCATGATCACGGTCGGCGGGTTCTTCGCGAACTGCAGGCGCCGCTGCTGGCCGCCGAGGATGCCGACGAGCTCCTCGTTGACGATCTGGACGACCTGCTGCGCGGGGTTCAGCGCTTTGTTGACCTCGTCACCGAGCGCCCGCTCGCGCACCCGAGCGGTGAACTGCTTGACGACGTCGAGCGAGACGTCGGCGTCGAGCAGCGCCCGCCGGATCTCCCGAACGGTGCCGTCGACGTCGGACGCCGACAGCTTGCCCTTCGTGCGGAGGTGCTTGAAGGTCTCGGCGAGGCGGTCAGACAGGGTTCCGAAGGTAGCCATAACAGGCCGATTCTATCCGGATGCCCTGGGCCTCGCGGGCCAGTCGCGCGGTTCGCCCGCGCTCAGCCCTCGAAGCGGACGTCGACGATCTCACGCCCGAGCTCGATCACGGCGATGAGCCGCTCGTCGGTCTCGTCCGGCGCCAGCCCGTACTCGAACTCCGCGAACGGCTCGCCCTCGCCGTCGGCCTCCGGTCGAAGGTCGACCCGTACGAGGCTCAGCGAGCGCAGCGCGTCGACCTGACGGTCGCCCGATTCCCGGCCGATGGCCGCCTCGATGTCCTCAGCCTGCTCCAGTTCGGGATCGAGCACCGCGTCGAGGAAGCGCACCACCGGGGACGAGCTCGAGTCGAGCTGACCGACGAAGGCCCCGCGCAGCTCGTCGTCGACGAGCTCGAGCTCGCCGACGAGGGTGGCCGCGGCATCGAGCGCCGCGGTCGACGCGGACTCGCCCTCGGCGTCCAGGACGACCTCGACCCGCTGGTCCGCGTACTCGACGTCCTCGGACCAGTAGTCTCCGACGACGCCGAAGTAGTCGTGCTCGGTGGCCATGTCGCGCCCTCCTCTTCTTGCGTGCGCTTATCCGACGAGCTTCTGCGCGAAGACGTGCGGGGTGAACCCGGTCAGGTCGGCGATGCCCTCGCCCTGACCGATGAGCTTGATGGGCAGCCCGGTCTTCTCCTGCACCGCGAGCACGAAGCCGCCCTTCGCGCTGCCGTCGAGCTTCGTGAGTACGAGCCCCGTCACCCCGCCGTGCTCGATGAACGCCTCGGCCTGCGCGAGCCCGTTCTGCCCCGTCGTGGCGTCGAGCACCAGCAGCACCTCGCTGATCGGCGCCTGCTTCTCGACGACGCGTCGGATCTTGCCGAGCTCGTCCATGAGCCCGCCCTTCGTGTGCAGCCGGCCCGCCGTGTCGATGACGACGATCTCGGTGCCGTCGCGCTTCGCCTGCTCGACCGTCTGGAACGCGACGGATGCCGGGTCCTGCCCTTCGCGCTCCGGCCGGACGATGCCGACCCCGGCGCGCTCCGCCCAGGTCGCGAGCTGATCCACCGCGGCGGCGCGGAAGGTGTCGGCCGCGCCGACGACGACGCTGCGGTCGTAGCTGCGGAGGAAGCGGGCGAACTTGCCGATCGTCGTGGTCTTGCCGACGCCGTTGACGCCGACGACGAGGACGACCGCCGGCCGCTCGGTGAGTCGGAGCGTCGGGTCGTACTTCGCGAGCCGCTCCTCCACGACCTCGCGGAGCATCCGCTGGACGTCGCGCGGATCGGTGGTGCGGTACCGCTCGACCTGGGCCTTGATCTGCTCGACGATCTCCTCGGTGACGGCGGGCCCGAAGTCCGCGGTGATGAGCGCCGCCTCCAGGTCGTCCCAGGTGTCGTCGTCGATCGTCTTCGCACCGAAGATGCCTCGGAGCGCCGAACCGAGCGACCAGGATGCGCGTTCTGCCATGCGTCGAGCTTATTCGTTCAGCGGAGCCTGCCGGGTTCACTCAGGGCACCACGGCGATGGCCGAGAGCTCGTTGAGCTCGTCGAGCACCGCCTCCGGGTCCTGCCCGGTGCAGTCGATCGTGACCGTGAAGCCGAGCCCCGGCTGCACGAGCGCCCGGCCGGCGACGACCCACTGGACGGTGCCGTCGTCGCCCACGACGTAGCGGGCGTCGACGTCGTCGTTGCCCGGCGCGGCGAGGGCGAAGCCGCCGTCGACGGCCACCTCGCCGACCTCGGCCGCGGTGGCGCCGAACACGACGGCGAGCATCTCGTCGGTGGCGATGCGATCGTCGCCCGAGCTCGTGTCGACGTCACCGATGTAGCCCTGCCAGTACGCCGCCGTGCACGCGCCGTCGGCGGAGGTGTAGCCCCAGTTGCCGTTGCCGTCGTCCGGGCTCGTCAGCGTCCAACCGTCGTCGAACATGAGCCCGTCGGCCCACTCCGCGGTCGAGGCGGAGGTGAGCAGCGCGCCGTCCTCGAAGGACAGCTCGTCGAAGCCGGCGGAGTCGCTCTCGACGATCGGGTCGTCGCTCTTGCTCGCGCCGCCGCCGTCGATGCGCTGCGCGTTCGTCACGTCGATCGGGAAGCAGCCGCTGAGCGCGAGCGGCGCCGCAACGGCGGCGAGGATCGCGAGGGCGCGGAGCGCGGAACGTGGTGCGGTGCTGACGGGGCTCATGCGGCCAGCCTAGCCATCCGCCGGGACGCGGCAATGGGGAGCGCTCCCCGCCGCCGCCGCCGAGCGATCAGCTCGCCGCGCGCTCCTCCCGGACCCGCTGACCGACGACGGCGGAGACGCCGTCCTGGCGCATCGAGACGCCGTAGAGGGCGTCGGCGATCTCCATCGTGCGCTTCTGGTGCGTGATGACGATGAGCTGGGACGCTTCGCGGAGCGACTCGAAGGTCGTCAGCAGGCGGCCGAGGTTCGCATCGTCGAGGGCGGCTTCGACCTCGTCCATGATGTAGAACGGGCTGGGGCGGGCTTTGAAGATCGCCATCAGCAGCGCGACCGCGGCGAGCGAGCGCTCACCGCCGGACAGCAGCGAGAGACGCTCGATCTTCTTGCCGGCCGGCTTCACGCTGACCTCGATGCCGGTGCTCAGCAGATCGTCGGGGTTCGTCAGGAAGATGCTACCGGTACCGCCGGGGAAGAGCACCGGGAACACCTCGGTGAAGGCGTCCCTGGTGTCCTCGAAGGCGGCCCGGAAGATCGCCTCCATCTTGCCGTCGATCTCCTCGATGATCGTGAGCAGATCCTTGCGGGTGTTGGCGAGATCGGTGAGCTGCTCGGTGAGGAACTGGTGGCGCTGCTCGAGCGCCGCGAATTCCTCGAGCGCGAGCGGGTTCACCCGGCCGAGCTGGGCGAGCTTCCGTTCCGCCTGTGCCAGCCGTCGCTGCTGCACCTCCTTGGAGTACGGCGTCGCCTCGCCGTCCTCGGTCTCCGGCGGCACCTCCTGCTCGGGGCCGTACTCGGCGACGAGCACCTCCTCGGTGAGCCCGAGCTCGGACTCGGCGCGCTCGGCGAGCGAGGCCGCGTGCAGCTTCTTCTCGTAGATCCGCAGTTCGAGGCCGTGGACGTCCTCGGTGACCGACTGCAGCCGCTCCCGGACCTGGGCCTCCTCGCGTCGGACGGCCTGCAGCTGTTCGTTCCGGCTCGCTCGCTCCGCTTCCGCCCGGCCGAGCGCGACCCGCGCCTCGGCGACCGAGGCGTCGACCGAGGCCAGCGCCGCGGGCAGCGCCTCGGCGACCCGGCTCGCAGCCTCGAGCTGGGCACGGCGGATGACGGCGCGCCGGGCGGCCTCGACCGCCTGCTGCTGCTCGGTGTCGAACTGCCGCTCGAGCTGGCCGATGCGGGCCTCCTCGGAGCGCACCCGCTCGCGGATGGTCTCGACCGCGAGCTTGGCTTCGACCTCCCGCTCCCGCGCGGCATCGAGCGCCGCGACGGCCCCGTCACGCTTCGAGGCGTCGAGCACCGGCCTCGGCACGGCCCGAGCGGCCTCGTGCGCCGCCTTGCCCGCCTCCGCGGCGGCCTCGGCCTCGCCGACACGGCCCTCGGCGCTCGCAGCCGCCTGCCGGAGGCGTTCGAGCTCGGCGTCGGCGGCCTCGAGCTGCACACGGGCTCGGTTCAGGCGTTCGGTGCGCTGGGCGAGCTGGGCGTCGAACTCGCGGAGGCTGGTGAGCGCCTGCTTGGAGACCTGCTTCGCCTGCTCGTGGGTCGTGCGCTCCTCGGCGAGGGCGCTGCGGCTGCGCTCGAGTGCGCCGCGCAGCTCGTCGAGGGCGTTCTGGGCCTCGTCGCGCTCGGCGACGAGCTCGATGCGGCTCTGCTTGCGCCCGGAGCCGCCGCGCAGCACGAAGCGGCCGACGACGGTGCCGTCGCGGGTGATCACCGTCACCGGACGATCGAGCTTCGCGAGGGCGGGTTCAGCGGCGCGGACCGCGTCGAGGTCGTCGGCCACGAGCACCTCGGCGAGGAGCGCGCGCACGCCGGAGGGCGCCGTGATCACCTCGGCGGCGGGCGTGAGCCCGGGCACGCTCGGCAGCGCGGCGGAGGCCGGCGCGCCGCCCGCGTCCGCGAGGGTGATCGCGACACGGCCGAGATCGCCGTCCGCCGCTGCCGCGACCGCCCGGAACGCGGCATCCCGGTCGTCGACCAGCACGGAGTCGGCCAGCGAACCGAGCGCGGCGGCGATCGCCGCCTCGAAGCCGGAGCGCACCTGCATGCCCTCGGCGAGCAGGCCCCGCACGCCGGGCACCCCGGCGGCCACGAGGGCGGCCGAGCCGTCGCGCTGGTCCAGCGCCAACGAGAGCGCCTGGGTGCGCGCCTGCAGGGCGCCCTGCTCGCGCTCGAGCCCGTGCAGCCCCTCGCGGAGCCGCTCGATCTCGGCCTCGGACTCGAACACCGCCGCCTGCGCGAGTTCGTACGCCTCGTCGAGGTCGGTCTCTCCGGCGTCGTCGCTCTCCGCCTGCTGCTCCGCCTCGGCGAGCGCGGCGGCCGCGGCGGTGCGGCGGGCCTCGGCCGCCTCGAGGGCGTTGCCGTGCCGCAACACCTCGCCACGGGCCGAGGCGAGCTTCGACGCGGCCGCGTCGGCCCGGCCGGCGAGCTTGGACAGTTCGAGGTCGTATGCGGCGACGAGCGCGCTCTGCTTCGCGATCTCGGCATCCACCTCGTCGAGCGCGGCACGCGCGACCCCGGTCGCCTCGTGCGCGACGTCGAGCTCGCCCGCGGCCGTACCGATGCCGTCGCGGAGGGCGTCGAGGGCGTCGATCGCCTGGACGATGTCCTGACGGCTGACGGTCGGCACGGCCTCCGGGGCCTCGCTCTGGCCGCCGAGCAGCGCGATCCGCTGCCGGGCGAGGGTGTCGACGGCGCGGAGGGCGCTCTGCGCCTGCTCGAGCTCGAAGCCGAGCGAGCGCGCCCGATCGACGTCGTCTCCTTCGAAGGCCTGCTCGAGTGCGGTCACCCGCGCCTGATGCTGCTCGAGCTTCTCCTGCAGGACGAGCCGCTCAGCGTGCCGTTCGTGCTCGCTGCGACCGTGCTCCTCGAGTGCGCGGCGCAGGCCGGTGAGTTCATCGGCGAGCAGGCGCGCCTTCGCGTCGCGCACGACGGCGGCGATGCCGGCCGCCTCGCGGGCGACCTCCGCCTGGCGGCCGAGCGGCTTCAGCTGGCGCCGGATCTCGCCGGCGAGGTCGGACAGGCGGGTGAGGTTCGTCTGCATCGCCTCGAGTTTGCGCAGCGTCTTCTCCTTGCGCCGGCGGTGCTTCAGGATGCCGGCCGCCTCCTCGATGAAGCCGCGGCGGTCCTCGGGGCTCGCGTGCAGCACCGAGTCGAGCCGGCCCTGCCCGACGATGACGTGCATCTCGCGGCCGAGCCCGGAGTCGCTGAGGAGCTCCTGCACGTCGAGGAGCCGGCACTGCTCGCCGTTGATGGCGTACTCCGACTGGCCACTGCGGAACAGGGTGCGCGAGATCGTGACCTCGCTGTACTCGATCGGCAGGGCGCCGTCGGCGTTGTCGATCGTGAGGCTCACCTCGGCGCGGCCGAGCGGCCCACGGGTCGAGGTGCCCGCGAAGATGACGTCCTCCATCTTGCCGCCGCGGAGGGTCTTGGCCCCCTGCTCGCCCATGACCCAGGCGAGAGCGTCGACGACGTTGGACTTGCCGGAGCCGTTCGGCCCGACGATGCAGGTCACCCCCGGCTCGAACGCGAAGCTCGTGGGCTGCGCGAAGGACTTGAAGCCTTTGAGCGTGAGGCTCTTGAGGTACACGTCCCACCTTCCTGCTCCGGGCGCTGCGGACTACCGTAGCCGAGTTCGCCCCCGCGGGCGCGGCGGAACGCCGTCGGGCGCCGGGACGGGCCCGGTCCCCGTTCGGTCGCCCCGTACGCTGAAACCATGGAGATCCGTCAGATCCCGGTCCCCGAGCGCCTCGGTGTGCCCGCCGCCCGTGAGTTCGAGCAGGCGGTGCTGCTCCTCGCGGCGGTCGAGCACGAAACCTGGGGCGACGACGACTTCGCCCTCAGCGCCGAGGAGATGCTCGCGGCGGCTCGCGGAACGCACTTGCGAAGGGTGGCGTTCGGCGCGTGGGACGGCGCGGAGCTGCTCGGGCGGTCCTCCGCCGTCTGGGACGAGGACCCGGAGGCCGAGTCGGCCGAAGTGCACGTCGTGGTCGCTGCGGGGCACCGCCGTCGGGGCATCGGCCGCGCCCTCCTCGAGGTCGCGGAGCGCGCCGCCCTCGGCGCCGGCAAGATCGCGCTCGACTCCTTCTCCGACCATCCCCCCGGGAGCCTCGGCGAGCCCGGCTCTGGGCTTCGGGCACCCGCGGCGACCGCCGGCGACGCAGAGATCCCGGCCGACTCCGCCGCGGCCGCATTCGCCACGGCGACCGGCTATCGACTGGGGCAGATCGAACGGGTGAGTCTGCTGGAGACGAGCGGACGCGACCGGGAGCTCCGGGCGCAGCTCACCGAGGTTCAGGACTCCGCCGCGTCGGCCGGCTACCGGGTCGTGAGCTGGCGGGACGGCGCGCCCGACGCACTCGTCGACGCCTACGCCGCAGCGAGGGAGCACATGAGCCGAGACATCCCGGCCGGGGCGCTGCAGATCGACGCCGAGCGCTGGGACCGCGCGCGGGTGCGCGCCTGGGAGTCCGAACTCCTCGCGGGCGGGACGACCCTGCTGAGCTGCGCCGTGGTCGACCCGAGCGGGAGCGTCGCGGGCTACACCGTGCTGGAGCTCCCGCCCGGCCGCCCGGTCGCGTACCAGGACGACACGATCGTGCTCGGCCCGCACCGGGGTCACCGGCTCGGTCTCCTGCTGAAGCTCGCGAACCTCGTCGCGCTGCATGACGCGGCTCCGGAGCGGACCCGGGTGCACACCTGGAACGCCGACGAGAACGCCCATATGCTCCGCATCAACCTCGGCCTCGGCTTCCGTCCGTACGGGCTGTCGGCCGCGTGGGAGCGGCGGGTGCCGAGCGGCGAACGGCCGTCGTCGCTCAGCTGACCCGGCTCATCCGACCCGTGCGACGGTGGCCCGGAGCCGAGCGACGCCGCAACTCCGCCCGGTCGATTCGCGCGGCATCAGCCGCGTCGGGAGGAGGATCGGGTCCGACGGGACCGGCTTGCCAGCGAGGATGGCGATGAGCGTGTTCGTGGCGGTCGTACCCTGATCTCGAAGCGGGGACGCGATGGAGGTGAGCGGTGGCGTCGTCAGCGTGCCGAGCTGGGAGTTGTCGAAGCCGACGACGCTGACATCGCGGGGCACCTCGAGCCCCAGGGCGCGCAGGCCGACGATGAAGCCGATGGCCATCACGTCGTTGAACGCGATGACGCCGGTCGTCGGATTCGCGGCCCAGTGCGAGGCCGCGCGGAAGCCGCCTTCGACGGTCGGGGACGCGGCTCGGATCCGGCAGGTGCGGATGCCGAGATCGACCGCCGACTGCTGCACGCCCCGCCACCTGACGCCGTCGGTCCAGGATGCCGCGGGGCCGGCGAGGTACGTGACCTCGGTGTGGCCCAGCTCGTGCAAATGCTCCGCCGCGTGCCGCGCGCCCTCCGCACCGTCCGTCAGCACGCAGGGCAGGTCGCCGACGATCCGGTTGAGCACGACGACCGGGCGCTGCTTGGCGAGCATTCGGATGCCGGCGGCGGGCAGCCGCGGACTCGTGAGGATGACCCCGTCGACCGCGGTGAGGTATCGCTCGAACGCGCGCTCGCGCACCATGCTCTCGCGGGAGTCGAAGACCATCAGGGTGTACCCCGCCCCCTCGGCCGCGAGGTCCGCACCGCGGACGAGGTCGGTGAACACCGGGTTCTTGATGTCGCTCACTACCATCGCGAGCAGCTGCGACCGTTGGAGTGCGGCCGGTAGGGTGCGGCTGCGCAGGTACCCGAGGCGCTGCGCGACCTCCCGGACCTTCGAGGCGGTCGCCACGCTCACCCGCCCGGGCCGGGCGAGAGCGCGTGAGACAGTCGACGGCGCTACGCCCGCTTCCCTGGCGACGTCATAGATCGTGACCGGGCGCTCCTCTGCCTGTTCGCGGTGCGGCATACGGGCATGGTACTGGCGCTCGCGCGGGGCGGAGCGACGCGGAATCACGGACGCTCCACCCGTTCGAGGGCCATCCCGGTCAGACGGTTGGCAAAGCATGGCAACTTGTTGCCAACGCCCGAGGGGCTCCCAGAGGATGGTCCGCATGCAGGCCACACGACGAACGCACCCGGCAGGGCGGCACCCCGACCGTCTGCTCCCCTCGGAGCCGCAGCGCCGTCGCATCGCCCGCGAACTCTACGAGCAGGTCGCCGATCTCCCCATCGTTTCGCCGCACGGCCACGTGCCCGCGGCGCTGCTCGCGGAGAACCGGCCGTTCGAGAATCCGGCCGAGCTCTTCATCACCCCGGACCACTACGTCACGCGCCTCCTGCACGCGCACGGCGTCCCGCTCGCCGAGCTCGGCGTCGGCGCCGAGCCGCTCTCCGAGGAGCAGGCCCGGAGATCGTGGCGCATCCTCTGCGAGCACTGGGCGCGGTTCGCCGGAACGCCGATGAAGTACTGGCTCGAGGACGTGCTCGTCGGCGTGTTCGAAGTCGACGAGCTACCTGACGCCTCGAACGCGGACGCCCTCTTCGACCACCTCGGCGAGCGCCTCCGCGACCCGGCGTACCTCCCGCGCGCCCTCGTCGAGTCGTTCAACATCGAGACGCTCGCCACGACGGACGACCCGCTCTCGACCCTCGAGCACCACGCCGTGCTCCGCGACGACCCCGCCTTCGCCACCGACGTGATCCCCACGCTGCGGATCGAGGCGGCCATCGACCCCGCCCATCCGAGCTGGCACCGGAACGTGACCGCGCTCCTCGCCGGCGCGGGAGGCGACGACGCCTTCGAGCCCTACCTCACCGCCATCGCCGAACGCCGCCGCGTGTTCGCGCAGCACGGCGCGGTGTCGATCGACTGCGCGCTCGAGGACGCCCGCACGGCGGTCCTCCCCCACGGACAGCTCGCGGAGCTGTATCTGCGAGCACGGCGAGGCGAGGCGACGCCCCTGGAGAAGGCGACGTTCTGCGCGGGCATGGTCTCGGAGCTCGCCCGGCAGTCCCATGACGACGGACTCGTCATCACCCTGCACGTCGGTTCGCTGCGCGACTACGACGCCGGGCTGCACCGGCAGTACGGACCGGATCGGGGCTGCGACATCCCGCTCACGACGCAGTTCGTCGAGGGGCTGCGCCCCCTCCTCAACGAGTTCGGCCACGACCCGGCGTTCCACCTCGTCCTCTTCACGCTCGACGAGACCTCGTGGGCGCGGGAGATCGCGCCGCTCGCGGGCTTCTACCCGAGCGTCTACGCGGGCGCGCCCTGGTGGTTCCTCGACGAGCCGGAGGCCATCCTGCGCTACCGCTCCGCCGTGACCGGTTCGATCGGCTTCGGCAAGCAGTCGGGCTTCATCGACGACACCCGTGCGCTCTGCTCCATCCCCGCGCGCCATGACATGGCTCGACGCCTCGACAGCGCCTTCCTCTCGAAGCTCGTGAGCGAGCACCGGCTCTCGATCGACGAGGCCGGCTCGATCATCAGGCAGCTCAGCTACGAGCTGCCGCGCGCCGCGTTCCGGCTCGGCCACTTCGGCCACTGAGCCGTTCGTACGCGCGCCCACCCCCATTCCCCCCGACTCGGCTCCACTCCCCCGATTCCCTCCCCCGCTCGACCCCGAACCTGACCAATGGAGGTCACGAAATGAAACGGTCCATGGCACGCGGAACCGCCACCGCAGCGGCGCTCTCGCTGCTCCTCGTGGGATGCAGCGCTTCACCGCCGGACGGATCCTCGGGATCCGGCTCCGAGGAGCTCGTCTACTGGTCGATGCTGACCGTCGACGAGCCCGAGGTCCCGATCCTCACGGCCGTGTTCGATGAGTTCGAAGCGGAGACGGGCATCACGGTCAACGTGCAGTGGCAGGGGCGCGACGTGCTCCAGAAGGTGATGGCCGGGATGACGACCGGCAACGTGCCGGACCTCACCGACCAGGACAACAACCGGCTGCAGGGCCTCCTCGCGAACAACGGTGCAGCCCGAGACCTCTCCGGACTGTACGAGCGCACGGTGCAGGGCGAGGACGTCACGATCGGCGAACTCGTCGGCGACAAGTACGACCCGCTCACGAAGGGCGAGGACGGCGCGTACTTCATGCTGCCGTTCACCCTCCAGCCCTACGTCTGGTGGTACAACGGCGCCAACGTCCCGAGCCTCACCGACGGCGCGCCGAGTGATTGGGCCGGCATGGACGCCCTGCTCGGCGAGCTGAAGGCGGAGGGACGCGCGCCGCTCGCGCTCGACGCGGACCACACCGACTACGACCGCGCGATGGTCGCGACCGCCATCGTCCGCGCGGTCGGGCCAGGCAAGCTGCTGGAGGCCGTCGAGGACCCCACCGGCGACGCTTGGGACACCCCCGAGATGCGCGAGGCCGTCGAGCTCTTCGTCGACTGGGCCGAACAGGGCTTCTACGCCGAGGGCTACGACAGCAGCAAGTGGCCGGCCATCCAGACGGAGTGGGCGCAGAACAAGGCCGACCTGCTCTTCCTCGGCGGCTGGACGCCGAACGAGACCCGGGGCTATGCCGCCGACGACATGGCGTACCGTGCGTTCAACTTCCCCGCCGTCGAGGAGGGCGGCGACACCGCGGTCCCGGTGGCGCTCAACGGCTTCGCGATCCCCACGAAGGCGAAGAACCCCGAGGCCGCGGAGCAGTTCCTGGCGTTCCTGTATGCGAAGGACCCCATGTCCCGTCTCACGACCGAGACGCTGAGCCTCACGGTCCGCTCCGACATCGAGGTGCCGGCCGACCTGCAGGACATCCGCGACATCGTCGACCAGAACGCGATCTACGGCGTGAACGACCAGGTCCCCGCCGTGGTCCCGAACTTCGACACCACGGTCTTCCAGCCCGCGACTCAGGCCCTCGTGACCGGCCGGCTCACCACCGACGAGTTCATCGAGCGGATGAAGACCGAGCAGAAGCAGTACTGGGAACTCAACGGGTGACCGTCCCCCGAGCCGCAGGAGCAGACGAGTGAGCGTGTTGGAGTCAGAGCGCGTCGGGACCGACGCCGACGCACCGGGGCGCACCGCCCGTACCGAGGCGAGGCCGCGGCAGCGCTCGCAGCGGAACTGGTTCGTGCTCTTCGTCCTCCCGGCCGTCGTGCTCTACGCACTCGTCCTGATCGGTCCGACGGTCTTCTCGATCGGGGTCAGCCTGTTCCAGTGGAATGGGCTGACCCCGCCCGAGTGGCGCGGGCTCCGCAACTACGAGATCCTCTTCCGGGATCCGGTGTTCCTCCGCTCGCTGGTCAACACCCTGGTGATCCTCCTCGTCGGCGGCGCCGTGATCTTCATAGTCGGCTTCTTCTTCGCAGCGTTCATCCGGACCATGCGGGGGCGGAACTTCATCCGTTCTGCGCTGTTCTTCCCGTTCATCGCGTCGCCGATCGCCCTCTCGATCGTGTGGGGCGTGCTGTTCCAGTACCGGGGCATCGTGAACACCCTGCTCGGCGAGCTCGGCATCGAGCCGCTCGAGTGGCTGTCGAGCGAGAACATCTTCAAGATGGCCGTCACCGGCACCATCTGGGTGAGCGCGGGGCTCTATCTCACCATCCTGCTCGCCGGGATCGACCAGATCCCGCCCATGTACTACGAGGTCGCGGAGCTCGAGGGTGCGAGCGCCTTCCAGCGGTTCCGGTACGTCACGCTCCCGCTCTCCTGGGACGTCGCCTCCGTCGCCGCGATCCTCTGGACGATCGAGGCGCTGAAGCTCTTCGACTTCCTGTTCGCCTTCGGCGGGGCCACGACGACGATGCCGCCGGTGGAGATCTGGAACTCCTCGCTCTTCGTCTACGGCCAGACCTTCGGCGACCAGGTGCCCGCGTACCGCTTCGGGTACGCCTCGGCATCCGCGGTGCTCATGCTGCTGCTGTTCGGCGTCATCGTCGTACTGCTCCGGCGGATCCTCCGCAGGGAGCCGATCGAACTATGACCCGCCACCGCCCCCGCGGCCGGCCCACGCCGGACGCCCCGTCGAAAGAGGTGCACCGATGAGCCCGCAGAACACGGCCCGCGCGCCTCGGCGAGCGTTCCAGCGTGCCACGCGCTCCACTCCCGGCCGACTCTTCGGCTGGCTACCCCGCCTCGTCATCTGGCTCTTCGTCGGGTTCAACCTCGTGGTCCTCGCGATCACCCTGTTGTCATCGGTGAAGACCACGAAGGACATCTTCGCGGCCCCGCTGGGCCTCCCGACCACGTGGGAGTGGGGCAACTGGAGCACGGCCTGGTCCAACAGCGGGTTCGCCGTCGGAGCGATCAACTCCCTCATCGTCGTCGGCTCGGCGTCGATCGCGGTCGTGGCGATCGCCGCGCCGGCCGCCTACGCGCTCTCGAGGATGAATGTGCGCTGGGCCAAGCAGCTCTCGACCGCGTTCGTGCTCGGCATCGGCATCCCGCCGCACATCATCATCATCCCGCTGTTCATCGAGTTCTCGCAGCTCGGCCTCATCAACAGCAAGCTCGGGCTCATCATCGTGTACACGGGCGTCTCCTTGCCGTTCGCGGTGTTCCTGCTCACCGGCTTCATGGCCGCCGTGCCGAAGGAGATCGAGGAGGCAGCTTCCCTCGACGGGGCGGGGCCGATCGCGACGCTCGTCCGCATCTTCTTGCCGACCGTGCGCAACGGCCTGCTGACGGTGTTCATCATCACCGCGGTGAGCCTCTGGAACGAGGTGCTCATCGCCCTCACCTTCGTGCAGTCGAACGACAACTTCACCCTCGGGTTCTCGCTCATGTCCCTGCTCTCGGCGATCCAGTACAGCGGTGCGGACTACGGGCTGCTGTTCGCCGGCGTCGGCATCATGCTCGTGCCGATGCTGCTGCTGTTCGTCCTGCTGCGGCGATTCGTCATCGAGGGCATGACCCTCGGCGTCGGCAAGTAGCCGCGCACCGCGCCATCAACGACGCACCCATCTCGAAAGGACCTGCACGTGACCACCCCAGCCGTCCCGCTCGGACATCGCAATCTCAGCCCGAACGCCTGGCTCCTCGACCGGGCCAGGAAGCACACCCCCCGGTTCCACTTCGACCCGGAGACCACCGACGTCGAGGCCTGGCGGGAGAAGACGCTCGCCGCGGTCCTCGCGACGCTCGGCGAGGAGCCGCCGGCCTGCGAGCCGAACCCCGTGCTGCTCGGCGAGATCGAGCTCGACGGCTTCATCCAGCAGCGCTGGATGATGGACGTCGAGGACGGACTGTCCACAATCGTGGCGGTGAACCGGCCGAGCGGCGGCGGCGAGGAATCGACCTGGGCCCCGATCCTCTGCTGGCACGGCCACGACATGGGCGGCAAGGAGCCCATCATGGGCAACCGCTCGACCGCGCTGCTCCGCTCCTACGCGGACGACGGCTACAACTACGGCGCGGTGATGGCGCGCCACGGCTTCGTCACCATCGGCGTCGACTGGATGGGGCACGGCGACTTCGACGAACAGCGGAAGTGGCGCATCAGCTCGCCCCAGAAGGGCGTCGAGATGGACTGGTGCGACACGTACTACCTCAACGCGACCAACCTCGGCATGACGCCGCTCGGCATCAACATCGCCCACGGGAAGCGCGTGCTCGACTTCGTGACCACGCTCCCCTACGTGCAGGACGGGCCGATCGGGGTGATGGGCGTCTCCGGAGGGGGCACGATGTCGCTGTGGTCGGCGCTCGCGGACCCGCGCATCGCGGCGACCGAGATCATCTGCTACTCGGACACCTTCCCCGACTTCGGCTTCCGCGACAGCAACTACTGCGGCATGCAGATCACGCCGGGCCTGTTCTCGCTGGTCGACGTCTCCGATCTGCAGGGGCTGCTGTTCCCCCGCGCGCTGATGGTCGACCTCGGGTTCTTCGACGACTGCTTCATGCTCGAGTCGGCCGGCCCCTGCGCCGACCGCGTCGAGGAGATCTATCGACGGGCCGGTGCGTCGCACCGGTTCCGCCGACAGCTGTTCGCGGCCGGGCACAGCTGGTGCGACGAGCAGTCCGCCGACTTCTTCGGGGAGCACCTGCGATGAGCGGACAGGAGCACTGCGAACTGACGATCGAGACGGTCGCGGGCGAGCGCCTGCTCGCCGTGGCGGGCGCCTCGGACCGGGAGCGCGCCCGGTTCGAGCGGATGGCGCCGGGCCCTCGCGCCGGCGTGTCGTACGGCCCGCTGTCGGCGCGCAACGCGGCGGCCGCCCGGATCGTCCGGCCGAACCTCGCACCCCGACCGATCGGGCTGTCGACCTCGGCCGGCACCGGGGATCGGCTCGGCCTCGCAACCCCGGGTCAGGCCGCAGCATTCCGAGACTTCGCGCCGGGCCTGCGAGCGATCTTCGCGCAGCAGTCCATTCGAGAGATGGACCGCCTGGGCCGCAGCCCGCAGCAGGTGCTGGACGACGCCACGTTCGGCTGCATCGAGGCCGGTTGGACCGCTCCGGTCGGCGCGGATGCCGACCATCTGAAGACCACGGACGACATCGACCGCTGCCTCGCCGCTGGCTTCAGCCTTTTCACGATCGACGTGGGCGACTTCGTCGAGGCGTGCGACGCGGTGCCGTCCGACGCTGAGCTGGCCGGGCTGCCCTGGGCCGAGCTCGAGGACGACCTCGCCTCGGCCAGGCGCCGATACGCCTCGCTTCGACTCGAGCTCGACTCGGGCGTGCAGACCGTCGGCGAGGCCGAGCTCGCCCATGCGATGGGCAAGTACGGACGAGCTGTCGCCATGGGAGCGCGACTCGCCCGTCACCTGATGGACCGCGCCAGCTCTCCCGTCGAGATCGAGATCGCCGTGGACGAGACCGACGAGCCGACGACCTCGGAGGAGCACATCTACATCGCGACGGAGCTCGCGCGCCTCGGCATCCGCTGGGTGAGCTTCGCTCCTCGCCATCTCGGCTCCTTCGAGAAGGGCGTCGAGTTCGCCGGCGACCGCGCAGCGCTGTACGACGCGATCTCCCGGCACGCCGCGATCGCGCGGGCGCTCGGGCCCTACAAGATCGGCATGCACTCGGGCTCGGACAAGTTCAGCATCTACGACGGCGTGATGGAGCACACCCGGGGACTCGTGCACCTGAAGACCTCAGGCACCAGCTATCTCGTGGCGCTCGGCGTCCTCGCGACGCAACGTCCCGAGCTCTTCCGGCGGGCCTACGAGGCGAGCCTCGCCGCGTATCGCGCCGCCCGCGCGAGCTACCAGGTGTCCGCGGAGTCCGGCGCGGTCCCCGCCCCTGACGCGCTCGCCGACGCGGAGCTGCCGCGCCTGCTGCTCGCCCCGGCGACGCGGCAGATTCTGCACGTCGGCTACGGTGCGGTGCTCCGCACGGCGGACGGAGGCGGTGCGTCGTTCCTCGGCACGGAACTCGTCACCGCACTCTCGGACCACCACGACGAGTACCGGGCCGATCTCCGTGCGCATTTCGGCCGACACCTCGCCCCGTTCTCGGCCGTGAAGGTCCGCTCGTGACGATCGCCCCGTCGGTCGCCGGCCTGTTCGACCTGGAGCGGAGCACCGCCCTGGTCGTCGGCGGCACCGGCGTCCTCGGCGGCCGATTCTGCGAGGCGCTGGCCGCCGCCGGCGCTGAGGTCGCGGTCGCCGGTCGCTCCCGCGAGCGCGGCGAGCAGGTGGTGCGCCGTGTGCTGGACGCCGGCGGTGCGGCGCGGTTCGTCGAGCTGGATGCCACAGACCGGGCGTCCGTCGAACGCGTTGCCGCGGACTGCCGGGAGCGGGGAGGAATCGACATCCTCGTGAACGCCCCGGGCGTCAACAGCGCGACACCGTTCGAGGAGATCACCGACGCCGAGTGGGAGCTGCTGCTCGACACGAACCTCGGATCGATGTTCCGGACGATCCAGGCGTTCCGGCCACAGCTGGCGGCCGCCGGGGGCGGCAGCATCATCAACATCTCCTCGGCCTCTTCCGGCCCGCCGCTGTCGCGGGTGCTGGCCTACGGGGTCGCAAAGGCCGGCGTCAACAGCCTCACCCAGTACCTCGCCCGGGAGCTCGCACCGGACGGGATCCGCGTCAACGCGATCGTGCCGGGGTTCTTTCCCGCCGAGCAGAATCGTGCGCTGCTCAGCGAGGAACGGGTCTCCGACATCGTCCGGCACACCCCGATGGGCCGCCTCGGCGAGCAGCACGAGCTCGACGGCGCGCTGCTCTGGCTCGCCTCCGGCCGAGCCTCCGGCTTCGTCACCGGTGCGCTCATCCGCGTCGACGGCGGGTTCTCCGCCATGACTATCTGAGATCACGCCCGACCGCACCCCGCGGCTCGCCCCTCCCCTCCCCTGCAGAAAGGAACCGGTGTGAAGATCGAACGCGCCGAGGTGATCGTCACCAGCCCGAATCGGAACTTCGTCACGTTGAAGCTCACCACCGACGATGGCCTGACCGGTCTCGGCGATGCGACCGTCAACGGCCGGGAACTGGCCGTGGTCTCCTATCTCACCGATCACGTCGTCCCCCTGCTGCTCGGACTCGATGCACATCGCATCGAGGACACGTGGCAGTTTCTCTATCGGAGTGCGTACTGGCGCCGAGGGCCGATCACGATGGCGGCGATCGCGGCGGTCGACATGGCGCTCTGGGATCTCAAGGGCAAGGCGGCCGGCCTGCCGGTCTACCAGTTCCTCGGCGGCGCCTCGCGCAGCGGGATGATGGCCTACGGGCACGCCTCGGGGAAGGAGCTGCCGGAGCTGTTCGATTCGATCCGGGAGCACCAGGAGCTCGGTTACCGCTCGATCCGCGTCCAACCCGGCGTACCGGGGCTGAAGGCGATCTACGGCGTCGCCTCCAACACCGGCCTCGCCGGCAACGAGGGCGTCAGATACGACCACGAGCCGGCGCAGCGCGGCGTGATGCCCATGCTGGAGGACTGGGACACGCGCGCGTACCTGCGGCACGTGCCGACGGTCTTCGAGGCGATCCGCGCGGAGTTCGGCGCAGAGCTGCCATTGCTGCATGACGGCCACCACCGGATGACCCCGCTGCAGGCCGCCGCCTTCGGGAGGTCGCTGGAGCCGTACGACCTCTTCTGGCTGGAGGACTGCACGCCGGCGGAGAACCAGGAGGCGCTCCGCCTCGTCCGACAGCACACCACGACCCCGCTCGCCATCGGCGAGGTGTTCAACACGATCTGGGACTTCCAGGCGCTGATCAAGGAGCAGCTGATCGACTACGTGCGAGCGGCCTCGACGCATTTCGGCGGCATCAGTCCGCTGAAGAAGGTGATGGACTACGCCGCCCAGTATCAGATCAAGTCCGGATGCCACGGACCGACCGACATCTCACCGGTCGGCTTCGCCGCGCAGCTGCACGTCGGGCTCGCGATCCACAACTTCGGCATCCAGGAGTACATGCAGCACGGGGCTCGCACGAACGCCACCTTCGAGCAGTCGATGACCTTCGTCGACGGGTTCCTGCACCCGGGCGAGCGCCCGGGTCTCGGCGTGGAACTTGACGTCGACGAGGCCGGCAAGTACCCCTATGTGACCGCCTACCTGCCGTACAACCGCCTGGCGGACGGGACCGTCCACGACTGGTGACGTGCCCCACCCGGTGACGTGCGCCACCGACTGCGGTCGGCGACGTGAGATCAGCCGGCTCGTCGCGCCCGCAAACGCTGGCAGCGCGGGCAGAAGTGCGAGGAGCGGTTCATGAACGGCTCACGCACCATGAGCGTGCCGCAGCGCGGGCAGGCCTTGCCCTCGCGACCGTACGCGTTCAGGGAGTGCGCGAAGTACCCGGACGCCCCGTTCACGTTCACGTACTGGGCGTCGAAGCTCGTGCCGCCCTCGGCGAGGGCCTTCTGCAGCACCCCGCGCACGGCCTCGAGGAGCTCGCCTGCCCGGCGCGCACTGACGCTCGACGCGGGCTGCTCGCCGTGCAGGCGCACCGCCCACAGCGACTCGTCGGCGTAGATGTTGCCGATGCCGCTGACGAGCGTCTGGTCGAGCAGCACGCGCTTCACGGCGGAGTGCCGTCTCGCGAATGCCATGAGGAAGCCGCGCTCGTCGAAGGCCGGGTCGAGCGGGTCCCTGGCGATGTGCGCGACCTGGCTCGGCACGAAGTCCGCCCATTGCCCCGTCACTCCGGCGGAGAACCCGGCCGCACGGCCGTCTGGCGTCGGCGCCATCCGGTCGATCGCCATCGAGCCGAAGATGCGCTGGTCGACGAAATCGACACGGAGCTCGCCGTGGTCCTCGTGCTCGAGGTGGATGCGGATGCGGGCGTGCGCGTCGCCGCCCGGATGGTCGGGCGTGCGCAGCAGCACCTGCCCGCTCATGCCGAGATGCGCGACGAGCGCCCGCGGCTCGGCCGGCGCCTCGGATGCCTCGGATGCCTCGGATGCCTCGGATGGCAGGATCGGCAGCCAGAGGAACTTGCCGCGGCGGACCGCGGCGGCGAAACGCGCCCCGACGAGGCTGCGCTCGAAGTCACCGCTCGCGGGATCGTGCCGCTTCAGCGACCGCCGGTCGAGCACCTCGACGCCGGTGACGAGCGCACCGGTGACGGCGGGAGCGAGACCGGCGCGGACGACCTCGACTTCGGGGAGTTCGGGCACCTCAGCCCGCGCTCAGGGCGGTCCAGGCTTCGAGCGCCGCGGCCATCTCGGCCTGCTTCTTGCTCGATCCTTCGCCTGAGGCCCGGACGAGCTCACCCACGGAGACGGTGGCGAGGAAGTGCTTGCTGTGATCGGGACCGCTCTCGGCGACCTCGTACACGGGCGGCGGGGAACCGAGCCGCGCGGCGGCTTCCTGCAGACTCGTCTTCGGGTCCATCGCTGCACCGAACCGCGCGGGGTCGCTCATGAGCGGGGCGACGAGACGCAGCACGAGCGCCGTCGCGGCATCGCCCCCGGCGTCGAGGTAGGTCGCCCCGATGATTGCCTCGACCGTATCGGCGAGGATCGACGGCTTGTCGGCACCGCCGGTCATGGTCTCACCGCGCCCGAGCCGGATGAAGCGGCCGAGGCCGATCGCGCGACCGACCTCCGCCAGCGCGGCGCTCGAGACGAGGCTCGCCCGTCGCTTGGCCAGCTCGCCCTCGTCGAGCTCGGGGTGATCGCGGAACAGCCGCACCGTGACGGCCTGACCGAGGATCGAGTCGCCGAGGAACTCGAGGCGCTCGTTCGTGGGGATGCCGCCGTTCTCGTACGCGAACGACCGGTGCGTGAGCGCGAGCAACAGCAGCTCGGGGGCGATCTCGATCTGCAGCGTCTCCTGGAGCGCTGCGAGGTCTCGATCCGCAGTTCCCGTCTGCCGCGCGTGCGCCACGACCGGTCGTTCGGAGTCCGAGGGCCGACTAGACGTCGGCGACCTTCCGGCCCTTGTACTCGAGGAAGAGCGGGGTGCCCGCCGAGTCCTCGACCACGCGCGCGCGGTGCGGGAGGCTGTAGGTCACCTTGCCGTTCTCGACGGTCTTGACGAGCGTGGGGACCTCGGCCTTCCACTGCGAACGGCGCGCGTGGGTGTTGGCGCGTGACTTCTTCCGCTTGGGAACAGCCATGTCTCTCTCTCAATCTCTCTCAGAATCAGCGCTGCCCGCGGCAGCGCCCTGGTCTTCGGAAGCCTCGAACCCGGCGAGCGCGGCCCATCGAGGGTCGCGCTGCTCGGACGTGACGAGTTCCGGATGATCAGCCAGACGCTGCCCGGTCACAGGGTCGAGACCCGGGCAATCAGGCCGGCACACCGGCTGGAAGGGCAGTGCCAGCACTACCGCATCTCGGATAAGCGGTTCAAGATCCACGTGGTCGTCTTGAACCTCATACTCGAAAGCTTCCCCAGAATGATACGCGAAAAGCTCCTGGAACTCGACTTCGACGGGCACGGCGATGTCGATGAGGCACCGACTGCACTCCCCCTCGGCCACCGCATCGAGCTCGACACTCGCGAGAACCCCCTCGTGCACCGACTCCAGCCGAACGTCGAGCTCGAGCTCGGAGCCTTCGCGGACGGCGACGAGGCCCTCGCCGAACTGGGCCGGCGCGGGGACGTCGAGCTCGACCTCACGCATCTCGCCAGGGCGGTGCATGACGTCGCGCACGTTGATGCGGAACGGGGAATCGTGATGGGCCACGATCGGCCATTCTACGCGCGCGCAGCCGACCGTCGGCCCGCCCGCGCCGTATCGAGCAGCGAGACCGGGAGAAGTCGGGCCCGCACTCGCGTCACGGGCGTCGCCCGGCGCCGCAGCGCCGTCACGAGTTCGACGAGCGCGGCCTCCGACACCGGCGCCTCGGTGCCCGGCGGTCCGTACCGGGCGCGCTCCACCGCGTCTCGCAGCGCGTACAGGGCACGCCGACCGGCGTCGTCGAGGCCCCCGAGCTCGTCGAGCAGCACGTCGGCCGCCTCGCGCGGGGTGAGTGCCGCCGTGCCTGCGGCAGAGCCGAGGTCGCTCGCGGTTCCCATCGCCTCCCGCCAGGCGGCATCCGCGCCGCGATCGTCGCGCCGGACCCGGCGGAACCGTACGCGGCGGACCCAGCTGCGCACCCCGGCCGGCAGCAGCAGGACGACGACGAGGCCGAGGGTGACGAGCGGCCACACGACCGGATCGCTCGTCGCCCCGGCTGACCCGCCGGACGCGAGCTGACGCTCGGGATCGAGGTCCGGCCTGGCTCCGGGCGTCGGCGGCGGCGTGCCCGGGGCGCGCTCCGGCACCGGGGCGGTCTCGCTCGCCCCCGGGCGCGAGTAGTCCGGGACGGTGCCCCGGCCGGGCGTCGGTTCGAAGGGCACCCAGCCGACGCCTTGGAAGTAGAGCTCCGGCCAGGCGTGGAGATCCTGGCTGTCGACCTGGACGACGGCGACGTTCTCCACGCGGGTCGTCGTCGGCGTCCCGGCCGTGTACCCGACGGAGATGCGCGAGGGGATGCCGAGCTCGCGGGCGAGGACGGCCATCGTCGAAGCGAATTGCACGCAGTAGCCTTCCCGCTGCTTGAGGAACTCGGCGACGACGTCGAGGCCGCCGCCGTCGTAGCTTTCCTCGACCGGTGCCTCGACGGAGTATCGGAAGTCCGGGCCGCGAAGGTACTCCTGGATGGCGACGGCGCGGTCGTACGCGGTGTCGGCGCTCGCGCCGAGTTCCGCCGCGAGCTCGGCGATCGGAGCGGGAGTCTCCTCGGGGAGCTCGGTGAACTCCTGGATGGACTCGGGAATGCGGCTGCCGGCCGCTCGGAGCTGCTCGGCAGTGGGATCGATCTCGAGCATCGTCGCGCGGTACTGCTGACCACTGGTGTCGCTGTCGGCGCTGCGGACGGTGAGGGGCCCGCGGTCCCAGAACCAGGACCCGTCGAGCCCTTCGACGGACGACACGGGGTACGGCAGGGGCAGCCAGGTGGTGCGCAGCTGCTGCACGGTGATGTCGATGGGATGCTGGGTGCGCGCCACCGCATCGCCGAGGCCCGTCGGCGTGGGGAACTCGTCGACCGCGTTGTCGCCGTCGATCCGCCGGTCGCTGGGAGCCCAGACCTCGCCGTCGAAGCGATCGATCGTGAGGAGCCGGAAGTACGGTCGGTCGCCGTCGCGTGCGACGTAGCTGAACGCGGGCACCGCGTCCGGTCGCCGAAGGTCCCGCCCGAGGTCGAGGAAGGGGCTCACCCCGCGCGCGAACAACGCTCCCTGTCCCCCGCTGCCGAGCAGGAGGCTCGTCGAGACGCTCGGCGTCGAGGCGGTGAGGAGCGACGCCGCGACGAGTCCCGCCGCGGCGAGACCGATGGTCGGGAGCACGCTCGACGCGACGGGCGTCCGCCGCGGCGCCGTGATGAGTACCTCGTCGTCGTGGTGGGCGAGGGCGGCTCGCCGACGTACGCGCACATCGACCCGGAGCAACAGGAGGAAGGCGGCGGCGGTGAGCACGAGCGTGCCGACCTCGGCGCCGTCCTCGATCAGGAAGCCGGGCACGAGGATCGGCACCAGTGCGGGCGCGGCGGCGAGGGCGGGGAGCCGGAAGGTCAGCACGAGCAGATCCGCGAGCACGGCGAGCAGCCCGGTTCCGAGCGCCAACCCGAAAGCGAGGGACGGCACCACCACGGCCGGCACCGACTGCTGCTGGATCGTGCGCTGCGCACCGCCGAGCAGCTCCCCGAACACGCCGAAGGTGTCGGCGGTCGGGACGAGCAGCAGGAGCGAGCTCGAGCCGCCGAAGAACAGCGTGAGCGTCGCGAGGAGGATGAGGAGCTCACCCAGCGGCACGAGCGAGGCCGGCAGGCGGATGGCCCGGAGCCCGGCGCCGCCGAACAGCACGGCGGCGGCGACCGCCGTGCACAACCACCACCACCCGCTGCCGGCGAGCAACGGGCCGAGGGCCATCACGGCGATGACGAGGAGCAGGAAGGTGGCACCGCTCAGGGCGAGCGCTTGCAGCCGGCTGAGCGGCGCACGGTCACGGCGCATCGCGCTCACCCGCCAGGAACTCGTCCCATCTGGCCTCACGAGCCGCGCCGGCGCCGACGGTCGTCGGGCGGGCGGTGAAGACCGTCGCGAGCTCGGCCGCGCGGCGGATGCGGATGATGCGCCAGTCGGCGTGCTCGAGCGTCTCGATCCAGCGTTCGGCGACCGACGGCAGCACGATGGCGACGGCCGGTGCGAACGTCGCTCGGAGCGCCGCGAGTTCCGCGAGACGCTCGTCGGCTGGCCGAACGAGCACGGCGAAGCCCGGCATCGGCGCCCGCCGTTCGCGAGTAGCCGTGAGCCGGCCCGCCCCGTTCGCCGCGCTGCCGCCGCCCGCGCGCTCCCGACGCCGCCACTGCCCGGGCGTGGGGAGCCGGGCGAGATCGTCGAGGAGCAGCGCCGCGCCGCCTCCGGGTTCGCGATACTCGCCGCGTCCCGGCGCGCCGTCGTCGAGCGGATCGACCCGCAGCCGATATCCGCGATCCAGCAGGTGCACGCCGAGGGAGGCGGCCGCCTCGACCGCGAGCTCGAACTCGAAGTCCGGCGCATCGCCGCGGTGAGCCTCGTCAGTCCGGCCGCGCGGCGCGGTGTCGAGGAAGAGTCGAGCTTCGGGGTCGCCGCGCTGCTCCTCCTCCCGCACCATCAGCTCGCCCCGCCGGGCCGTCGCCGCCCAGTTCACCCGGCGCAACGGGTCGCCGTAGCGGTACTCCCTCGCGATCAGCTCGTCGGAGTTCGGGTTCGTGCGCCGCTGCAGCCCGTGCCGAGCTCCGTCGACCGCGGCGCTGCGTGCGATGGCACCGTCGATCGCGGTCACCCGCGGGGTGACGAGCAGCTCGCGTTCGCCACCGACCGCGCGCCGCATGACGGCGAGGCCGAACGGGTCGCCGAGCGACAGCTGCAGCGGGCCGATCGGGTACGCGCCCCGCCGGGGCGTCCGGAGCAGATAGTCGAGACGCACCGTGTCGTCACCGCTCGGCAGGGCGCGCTCCCAGGACCCGATGCCGGGGAGCACCTCCTCGCCGGGCGCGAGCAGCGGTGACGGCACCTCGTCGCGCCACCTCGCCCCGTCGAACGGTCGCCGCGAGCGGTTCTGCACCGTGAGCCGCACCCGGGTCGAGCCGCCTGCCGCGACCGTCGCCGGGGCGAAGGTCCGGGTCACCGCGAGCCTCGGTAGTCGGAGCATCGCGTAGCCGAGGCCGACGAGCGGCATCGCGATCGCCACGAAGGCCAGCAGCAGCACGTCTCGCAGGTCGAACCAGAGACTCACCCCCGCCAGCACCGCCCCGATGACCACCAGCCCGGCCCCGCGCCTCGTCAGCCGCGGAACGTTCCGCGGCTGGCGGCGGGAGGAGGCCGGCACGACTAGTCCCTTCGAGCGCTGCCGATCGGCACGGGCGTGTCGGTGACGATGCGGCGCACGATCGTATCGATGAGGGGGCCGCTGTCGTGGTCGTGCGAGCCGAGCGCCCGGCTCGTCGGAACGAGCCGGTGGGCGAGCACCGGCACCGCGAGCGCGTCGATGTCGTCGGGCAGCACGAAGTCCCGGCCGTGCATCGCCGCATGCGCCTTCGCGGCACGGACGAGCTGCAGCGTCGCGCGCGGACTGGCGCCGAGTCGCAGCTGGCGGTCGTCGCGCGTCGCCCGGGCGAGCTCGACCGCGTACTCCTTCACCGGGGCGGAGGCGAACACCCGGGACACCGTGCGGATCATGGCCTGCAGTTCGTCGAGGGCGACCACCGGGTCGACGAGGTCGATCGGACTCGCCGTCTCCCGCGTCGACAGCATCGCGAGCTCGTCGGCCTGGGCCGGATAGCCCATCGAGATGCGCGCCATGAAGCGGTCGCGCTGGGCCTCCGGCAGCGGGTAGGTGCCCTCCATCTCGACCGGGTTCTGCGTGGCGACGACGACGAACGGGCGCCCCAGTCGGTGCGTCACGCCGTCGGCCGTGACCTGACGCTCCTCCATGCACTCGAGCAGCGCCGACTGGGTCTTCGGGCTGGCGCGGTTGATCTCGTCGCCGATCACGAGGTTCGCGAAGACCGGGCCGGGCTTGAACGTGAAGCTCCGCGTGGACTGGTCGAAGACGGAGACACCGGTGACATCGCTCGGCAGCAGATCGGGGGTGAACTGGATGCGGCTCACCGTGAGGTCGACCGAGCGCGCCAGGGAGCGGGCGAGCATCGTCTTGCCGACGCCGGGCACGTCCTCGATCAGCAGGTGCCCTTCCGCCAGCAGGACCGTGAGCGCCGCCACGACGGCCTCGCGTTTACCGCTGATCACCGTCTCGACGTTCGCGACGATGGCGGCGGCGCGGGCGCCGACCTCGTCGATGCCCGGATCCGGCATCCCCGTCATGGTCGCAGCGCCCGCTTCGCTCACGGGGTCATCGCCCCCGCGAGATACTCCGCGACGGAGGCCGGCACGTATGGGCGCACGTCGCCGCCGAGGGCCGCGACCTGGCGCACGAGCGAGCTCGAGACATGCGCGTTCGCCGGGTCGGGCAGGAGGAAGACGGTCTCGACCCCGGCCAGGTGGCGGTTCACGATCGCCATCGGCGTCTCGTACGCCACGTCGAGCTGGGAGCGGATGCCCTTCACCAGCACGCTCGCCCCGACATCGGTGCAGTAGTCGACGAGCAGCCCCATGCTCCAGCTGGCCACCACGATGTCGCCCTGGATGCCGGCGTCGGAGATGGACTGCTCGATGAGCGCGACCCGCTGGGCGATGGGCAGGAGGGCGCTCTTGTCGGGGTTGTGCACCACGACCACATGGAGCTGGTCGTACAACCCTGCCGCACGCCCGATGACATCGAGATGTCCGAGGGTGACGGGGTCGAACGAGCCGGGAACGACGGCGATCCGCTGCATGGCTCCAGCGTAGTGCCCGGCGGAGCCGCCGGCCCGGCCGCCTCAGCTCTTGCTCAGGAACTCGCTCGCCTCGTCGTCGAGTCGCCGTCGCACCGCCTCGGCGAGCGCCTCGTGCCGGGTGAGTCCGGGATCGTCGTCGAGCAGCGCGGCCGCGTGCCCGCGCGCCTCACCGATGAGCTCGGCATCGCGGACCACTCGCAACAGCTTCAGCGAGGACCGGCCGCCCGACTGGCGGGCGCCGAGCACATCGCCCTCCTGGCGGAGCTCCAGGTCGACCTGGGCGAGCTCGAAGCCGTCGAGCGTCGCCGCGACCGCCTCGACGCGCTGCAGTGCCAGGGAGCCGGGCGCCGCCCGGGTCACGAGCAGGCAGAGGCCCGGCACCCCGCCGCGCCCCACGCGCCCGCGCAACTGATGGAGCTGCGAGACGCCGAAACGATCGGCGTCGACGACGACCATCGCGCTCGCGTTCGGCACGTCGACCCCGACCTCGATGACGGTGGTGGCGACGAGCACGTCGACCTCCCCGGCGGCGAACGCCCGCATCACCCGGTCTTTCTCGTCGGCCGCCATGCGACCGTGCAGGGGTTCGATGCGGGCGGAGCCGAGCTGCGGATGCTCCCGGAGCTCGGCGAGCGTGGCGAGCACGGTCGCCGCCGGCGCACCCTCCGCCTCGGCCGCCTCGATCGGCGCGACCGGCTCGCCGTCATCCTCGGTCTGCTTCTGGTCGATCGCCGGGCAGACGACGAACGCCTGCCGACCCTGGGAGAGCTCTTCGGCGAGCCGCTCCCAGATGCGGGACCGCCACGCCGGACGGATGGCGAGCGGCACCACCTGGGAGGTGATGCCGGCGCGGCCCGCGGGCAACTGCCGGATCGTGGACACGTCGAGATCGCCGAAGACGGTCATCGCGACGGTGCGCGGGATGGGCGTGGCCGTGAGCACGAGCACGTGCGGGGCGGTGCGGCCCTTCAGGCGCAGGGCCTCGCGCTGTTCGACGCCGAAGCGGTGCTGCTCGTCGACGACGACGAGCCCGAGATCGGCGAAGGTCACCCGGTCGCCCATGAGCGCGTGGGTGCCGACGATGATGCGAGCCTGCCCCGCGGCGGTGCGGAGGAGCGCCTTCCGGCGTTCCGCGGCCGGCAGCTGGCCCGTGACGAGGGTCGGCATGAGTTCGGCCGAGAGCTCGGGGCCGAGCACTTTCGCGATGGAGCGCACGTGCTGGGCGGCGAGCACCTCGGTCGGCGCGAGCAGGGCGGCCTGCCCGCCCGAGTCGGCCACCGCGAGCATCGCCCGCAACGCGACGAGGGTCTTGCCGGAGCCGACCTCGCCCTGCACGAGGCGGTTCATCGGGGCGGCGCTCGCGAGGTCGTCGGCGATCTCCCGCCCGACCTCGTGCTGGTCGTCGGTGAGCTCGAAGCCGAGTGCCGCGTCGAAGCGCTCCAGCAGCCCGCCCGGCTTCGGCCGGCGTTCGATCGCCGCGTGCGAACGGAGTGCGGCGCGCCGCTGCAGCAGCGCGGTCTGCAGCACGAAGGCCTCGGTGAAGCGCAGCGTGCGCCGCGCGCTCTTCCAGTCGCCCTCCGACGACGGCCGGTGGATCAACTCGAGCGCTCGGCGGTGACCTTCGAGCCCGCGGGCCTCGCGCACCTCGGCCGGGAGCGGGTCGGCGACGCGGCCGAGACCGTCGAGCACGAGCGCCATCGACTTCGCGAGCTGCCAGCTGGCGATCGTGGAGGTCGCCGGGTAGATCGGGATGGGCGCCTGCGCCCAGCGCACCGCCTCGGCATCGTCGACCGTGCGGGGGGTCTCCTCGTCGAAGAGCTCGTAGTCGGGATGGGCGAGCTGCCGCGCGCCCTTGTACGAGCCGACCTTGCCCGCGAAGATGCCGCGCCGGCCGGGCCGCAGCTCGTTCTGCCGCCACGACTGGTTGAAGAACGTCAGCGTGAGCACCCCGTTGCCGTCGGAGATCTTCACTTCGACGATCGAGCCGCGTCGCTGTCGCATGGACCGCTCGCGCACCTCGAGCACCTCGGCCACGATCGTCACGTTCTCGTCGAGCGGCAGCGAGTCGAGCGCGGTGAGCTCCCCGCGCATCGCATAGCGCCGCGGGTAGTGCGACAGGAACTCCCCCACCGTGCGGTAGCCGAAGGCGCGCTCGACGGCCTGTGCCGTACGCGAGCCGAGCGCCGTCGCGAGCTTGGACTCGAGGCCGAAGGAACCGGGCTCCACACTCGGCTCAGCTGCTGCGACCGTCATGCCTCGATCGTAGGCCGTGCCCCCGTCAACGCCTCGAGCTCGGCCGTCACGAACGGATCGCCGGCGCGCTCGGCGTCGAGCGCACGCTGGATGGCCAATGCCTCGTCGGTGCGCCCGAGGGTGCGCAACGCGCGCGCCATCGACCACCGCGCGACACGGAGCTGCTCGGCGCTGCCGTACTGCTCGGCGGCCTCGGCGGCGAGGGTGAAGTGGTGCAGCGCGGCGACCGGATCGTCGCCGTCGTGCTTCGTCCAGCCGAGGTTGTTGTGCAGCGCGATGCCCCAGCGCAGCACCCGCGGATCGCGGGAGCCGGCGAGCACGTCGAAGCCCTCGGCCGCCCATTCCTCCTCGTGGCCGCCGTCGGTGAGCGCGAGCATGTGCAAGCCGTCGAGCACGAGGAAAGCGGCACCCGCCGCGGCGGCCTCCCGGACGGCGCGGGTGAGCTCGGGCAGCGCTTCCTCCGGGCGCCCGGCGGCCGCATGCAAGCGGCCGCGCTCGAGCGCCACACGGGCGCGCAACTCCGCCGCCTCCGGCCCGGACTCCGATCCCGGCGCGGCGGCGGCGACGCCGTCGAGCACCGCGAGCGCCTCCTCGGTACGGCCCTGCAGGCCCACGGCGCGCGCGAGCTGGGCGGCCATCACGGCGCGCTTGTGCGGCGTGCGCTCGGGATCCGCGGATGCCGCACGGAATCGCTCCTCGCTCGCCACCGGATCGGCGAAGTCCCAGAGCCGATCGATCTCGCGCTGCTCCGTGCCCCGATGGCGGGACGGGCTGGCTGGAAGGTCGGTCGATTCGTCCACGAAACCATCATGGCAGCGCCTCCCCCGAACGGGCGACCCCTTGACGGCGGATGACGCCCCGCCTATGGCACCGCCGCTAAGCTGCCTGGAGCATGACGCGCATCATCGCCGGCTTCGCCGGTTCTCAGACCCTCGCCGTCCCCCGCTCGGGCACTCGGCCGACGAGCGACCGCGTGCGCGAGGCGATCTTCTCCGCGCTCGAGGCCCGCGACGCGATCGCCGGCGCTCGCGTGCTCGACCTCTACGCCGGCTCCGGGGCGCTCGGCCTCGAGGCCGCGAGCCGAGGGGCCGCGGAGATCGTGCTCGTCGAACGTGCGAAGCCGGCCGCCGACATCTGCCGCCGGAACGCCGAGGGCGTGCGCCGCGCGGCACCGCGCGGCACGGCGCCGATTATCCGGGTCGCCCAGCGCAGCGTCGCCGCGTTCCTCGAGCCCGGCGCGGCCCCCGGCCCCTGGCACCTCGTCTTCATCGACCCGCCGTACGAGCTGGGCGAGTCGGAACTCGCGCGCGAACTCGCCGCGCTCGCACCGGCGCTCGCCGACGACGCGCTCGTGATCGTGGAGCGGAGCGCGCGCTCGCCGGAACCATCCTGGCCGGAGGAGATCGACCTCGAGCGGCGCCGCGACTACGGCGAGACGACCCTGTGGTGGGCCGTGCCCGCGGATCACCCGGCCCGGCCGTCCCAGCCCGAGTAGGGGTCCCAGCCGAGCGCCTCCACGGGCTCGCCGTCCAGCGAGAGCCGGCCCGGTGCGTCCACGACCCGGCCGATCCGCTCGAACGGGGGCGGCGGCGTCTGCCCCGCGGGGAACGTCGCCAGCAGCCCGTGATCCTCGGCTCCGGCGAGAGCGAGCCGCGGGTCCGGGCCGAGCGCCGTCGCGGCGAAGTCGAGCCCCACGCCGCTCGCGACCGCGATGCGTCGGGCGTCGCGGGCGAGCCCGTCGGAGACGTCGAGCATCGCGGTGGCACCGGCCGCCGCAGCGGCGACCCCCGCCGACACCGGCGGCCTGGGCGCGAGCTGCGCAGCCAACAGCTCGGGCTCGCGCCGCCGGAGCTCGGCGGCGAGCGAGGCATCCGGCTCTCCCGATGCGTCGCGGGCCTCGTCGAACAGCAGGGCCAGGCCCCGCGCGGCGTCGCCTCTGACGCCCGCGTGCGCGAGCACGTCGCCGACGCGGGCACCGGAGCGCAGCACCGGCGCGCGGCCCTCGAGATCGCCGAAGGCGGTCACGGCCAGGGTCAGCACGGTGGAGGCCGAGAGGTCCCCGCCGACGACTCCCGCCCCGGGGGCCAACACCACGAGCGCCTCCCGGAACCCGTCGGCGATGCCCTCCAGCACGGCGACGTCGAGCTCCGGCGGGGCCGCGATCGCGACGGTGAGGGCGGTGGGCCGGGCGCCCATCGCCGCGACATCAGTGAGATTCGTCGCCGCCGCCTTCCACCCGAGTTCGAACGGCGTCGACCAGGCGAGTCGGAAGTCGGGTCCGTGCACCATCAGATCGGTCGTGACGACGAAGCGGCCGTCGGCCGCCGCGACGACGGCCGCGTCGTCCCCGGCGCCGAGCAGTGCGGCCTCGCCCGGCCGCAGCCTCGGGAGCACCCGCGCGAGCACCGCGTCCTCGCCGAGCCGTCCGATCGAGGTCGCCGGGCTCAGAGCGTCTTCCATGGCTCCCACGCTAGCCTGGCCTGGATGTCTCTCCGCCCCACCCGGTTCCGCCGCGTCCTGCGCGCCGCCGCCGTCATCGCCCCCGCCGCCCTCGCGCTGTCCGCCTGCACGCCGATCGTGCCCTTCGAGGCCGCCCCCGACGCGAACGACGCCGACTGCGCCTCGCTCGTGGTGCGGCTGCCCGACACCGTCGCCGAGCTGCCGAAGCGTGAGACGAACGCGCAGGGCACCGGCGCCTGGGGTGAGCCCGCGTCGGTGCTGCTGCGCTGCGGCGTGCCCGTGCCCGGTCCCACCACCGACCGCTGCGTGAGCGTCGACGGCATCGACTGGGTCATCGACGAGTCCGACGCCCCGCGCTACCTCTTCACGACGTACGGTCGCACGCCCGCCGTCGAGGTACTCGTGGACAACGACGTCGTCGGCGGCACCACGGCGATCGCGGACCTCTCGAACGCGGTCGGCATCATCCCGGCCGACGACGGATGCACCTCCCTCGGCGACCTCGGCGAGATGCCGAGCGAGGGCTGAACCGCCGGCTCAGCGGGCGCCGCGCGCGTGCCCGACCTCGATGAGGCGGGTGATGAGCTCCGGGTAGCTGAGCCCGGAGTTCAGCCAGCACGTCGGGAACATCGAGATCGGCGTGAAGCCCGGCATCGTGTTCACCTCGTTCACGACGTAGCCCTCGTCGGTCAGGAACACGTCGACCCGGGCGAGCCCCTCGGCCCCGAGCGCCTCGAAGGCGCGGCGCGCGATGCGCTGCAGCTCGAACAGCTCGCCGTCGCCGAGCTCGGCCGGGCAGACCAGCTCGACGCCCGGCGCGTCGAGGTACTTCGCCTCGAAGTCGTAGAAGTCGCGACCCGTGACGACGACCTCGCCGGCGACGCTGACGCCGATCTCGCCCGGAGTCGGGCCCTCGAGCACCGCGATCTCGATCTCGCGGCCGGGGACGGCGGACTCGACGAGCACACTGCGGTCCTCCGCGAACGCGACGTCGAGCGCGGTGTCGAGCCCGGCCCAGTCGTCGACCTTCGTCACGCCGACCGAGCTCCCCGCGCGCGCGGGCTTCACGAACACTGGCAGTCCGAGGGCCTGCACCCGGCGCTGCCAGAGCGCCGGGTCGGCCGCGAGCGCCGCCCGGGTGAGGGTGACCCACGGCGCGACCTGGATGCCCGCGCCCTCCAGCAGCGTCTTCGTCGCGTGCTTGTCCATGCCGGCAGCCGAGGCCAGCACGCCGTTGCCGACGTAGGGCAGGCCGAGCAGCTCGAGGAGCCCCTGGATGGTGCCGTCCTCACCGAAACGCCCGTGCAGGATCGGGAACACCACATCGACGTCGCCGAGCGAGCGGGTGACCGGGCCGCCGGTCTCCGCCGACCCCGTCGTCACCCGCAGCTCGCGGGAGACGGCGCTGTCCGGCCAGCTCACCCGGGTGCCGTTGTCGACGACCTCGGGCAGCTGCGCCGGGTCGAGGGCGAAGCGCGCCGGATCGTCTGATTCGAGCACGAAGGCGCCGTCGCGGGTGATCCCGACCGGGATCACCTCGAAGCGGTCACGATCGATCGCCCCCAGCACTCCCCCCGCCGTTGCGCAACTGATCGAATGCTCGCTTGAACGCCCGCCGAAGAGCAGAACCACCCTGAGCTTGTCCATCGTTCGTCCTTTCGCCCTGGGGCTCGTCGTCGGTCGTGAGGTGCGGGGCGATGTCGCGCGGGGCCAGCGTGCCCGCGAGCACCTGCCGCACCTGCTCGACGATGGGCATAGCGACGCCCTTCGCCTTCGCCAGCTCGAGGATCGGGCCGACGGACGCCAGCCCCTCGGTCGTCTGCTGCATGCGCTCGACGACGTCTTTCAGGTGGTAGCCCTGCCCGAGCAGCCGGCCGGCCGTGTTGTTCCGCGACAGCGGCGACTGGCACGTCGCGATGAGATCGCCGAGGCCGGCGAGGCCGGACAGCGTCTCGGCCTGCGCGCCGTAGGCCACCGAGAAGTCGGTCATCTCGACGAGGCCGCGGGTGAGGATCGAGGCCTTCGTGTTCTCACCGTACCCGGCGCCGTCGACGATGCCGATCGCGACCGCGATGAGGTTCTTCAGCACTCCGCCGAACTCGGTGCCCGGCACATCGGTGTTCACGAAGGAGTGGAAGTACCGGTTGCGCGACACCGAGGCGACCGCCTGCGCCGTCTCGAGGCTCACCGAGGAGACGACCGCTGCGGTCGGCTGCTCCTTCGCGATCTCGAGCGCGAGGTTCGGGCCCGAGATGACGGCGATGCGCGACTCGTCGATCGGGAGCACCTCGGCGATGACCTGGCTCATCCGCAGGCCGCTGGCCTTCTCGACCCCCTTCATCAGGGAGACGACGATCGCGTCGGCGTGCAGGTGCGGCGTGATCGCCTCGAGGTTGTCGCGGAGCGACTGGCTCGGCACCGAGATGTAGACCTGCTCGGCCCCGGCCAGCGCGAGGTCGAGCCGGCTCGTCGAGCGCAGGCCCCGCGGGAGATTGATGCCCGGCAGGTAGTCGCTGTTGCGCTGCGCCTCCTGGATCTCGCGGGCGAGTTCCGGACGCCTCGCCCACAGCATCACGTCGGCGCCGCCGTCGGCGAGGATCTTCGCGAAAGTCGTGCCCCAGCTGCCCGCCCCGAGCACCGCGACGCGGGTGCCGTGGGGCTTGCGGGAGCCGCTCCTAGTCTTCAAGGCGGCCCGTCTCCTTCTGACCGTGCACCACGGGGTCCCAGCGTTCGGCGGGCGCCGGCTCCCCGCGGAGCTCCGCGAGCAGCGCGGTGATCGCGTCCATGAGGTCGGCCGTCGCCGCGACCATCGTCGCCTGGTCGAGCGGCTTGCCGCGGTACCGCGAGAGGTCGACGGGGTCGCCGATGGCGACGTCGATCGTCTTGCGCGGGAACAGGCTCAGCTTCTTGCCGTAGCGCGGCATGAGGGCCTGGGTGCCCCAGTGCGCCGCGGGGACGAGCGGGATGCCGCGCTCGAGCGCGATGCGCACCGCGCCGGTCTTGCCGCGCATGGGCCAGAGATCGGGATCGCGGGTGAGCGAGCCCTCCGGGTAGACGATGACCATCCGCCCCTTCTCGACGAGCTCTTCGGCGGCGCGGAGGGCGTCATGCCCCCGGCTGCCGCTGCGCTCGACCGGGATCTGACCCGAGGCGCGGAGCGCCCAGCCGACGACCGGCACCTTGAAGAGCGAGGCCTTCGCGAGGAAGCGGGGGGCGCGTCCGAGCTTCCAGCTCGCGGCGCCCATCACGACCGGGTCGATCTCGCTGTAGTGGTTCGGCGCGAGCACGAACGCCCCCGACTGCGGCATGCGCTCCCGGTGGTGGAAGCGGAACTTCACGCCGAGGTTGAGGATCGGCAGGATGACCGCCGCCAGGAACCAGAAGAAGGAGGGCCGTCGGGTCTCGGACCGGGGCTTCGCCCGCGCCGGAGGCGGGTCGCTCACCGGCTTCGACTCATCCGCGCCGTCGTCGTTCGCCACCTGGCCGTTCACCCTTCGAGTTCGAAGTCCGCCCCGAGCAGCTCGAGCTTCCCGATGAAGTTCTCGTAGCCGCGGGCGATGATCCCGACGTTGGACACGGTCGAGCGTCCCTCGGCCGTGAGCGCCGCGATGAGGTGGCTGAATCCGCCGCGAAGGTCGGGCACCTCGATGTCGGCGCCGGTGAGCTTCGCCGGGCCGGAGATGACCGCGGAGTGCTTGAAGTTGCGCTGACCGAAGCGGCACGGCTTGCCGGTCAGGCACTCCTTGTGCACATCGATCTTCGCGCCCATCTCGACGAGCGCGTCGACGAAGCCGAAGCGCTGCTCGTAGACGGTCTCGTGCACGATCGACACGCCCTTGGCCTTGGTGAGGGCGATCACGAGCGGCTGCTGCCAGTCGGTCATGAAGCCGGGGTGCACGTCGGTCTCGATGATCGTCGAGCTCAGTTCGCCACCCGGGTGGAAGAAGCGGATGCCGTCTTCTGCGATCTCGAACGCGCCGCCGACCTTGCGGAAGACGTTCAGGAACGTGAGCATCTCCGCCTGGCGGGCTCCGCCGACGAAGATGTCGCCCTCGGTCGCGAGGGCCGCGGCGGCCCAGCTCGCGGCTTCGTTGCGGTCGAAGAGCGCGCGATGGCTGTACCCGGAGAGCCGGTCGACCCCCTCGATGCGGATCACCCGGTCGGTGTCGACCGTGATGATGGCGCCCATCTTCTGCAGGATGTTGATGAGATCCATGATCTCGGGCTCGATCGCCGCGCCGGTGAGCTCGGTGATGCCGTCGGCGAGGGTCGCCGTGAGCAGCACCTGCTCCGTCGCGCCGACGCTCGGATAGGGCAGCTCGACCTTCGCGCCCTTCAGCCCGTTCGGGGCGGACATGCGGATGCCGCTCGGCAGCTTCTCGACGATCGCGCCGAAGTTGCGCAGCACCTCGAGGTGGTAGTCGATCGGGCGGTCGCCGATGCGGCAACCGCCGAGGTCGGGGATGAACGCCTCGCCGAGGCGGTGCAGCAGCGGCCCGCAGAACAGGATCGGGATGCGGCTGGACCCGGCGTGGGCGTCGATGTCGGCCATGTGCGCCTGGGCGACCCCGGACGGGTCGAGCACGAGCGCGCCCGGCTCCTCGCCCTCGGTCACGGTGACGCCGTGCACCTCGAGCAGACCGCGGACGATGCGGACGTCGCTGATGTTCGGCACGTCTTTCAGCACGCTCGGCGTGTCACCGAGGATCGCCGCGACCATCGCCTTAGTGACGAGGTTCTTCGCGCCCTTCAGCTCGATGCGGCCGCGCAACGGCTTGCCGCCGTTGATGGTGATCTTGTCGACCTCGAGCCCCACCGCACTCCCATGCTGCTTCGCGTCATCAACGAGTGTGTTCACTCAGTTCCCTGCTTCCGCCGGCTCCCGGATCGGGAGCGTTGTTGGCCGCCACGCCGCTCGATGCTGTTCGAACTCGGCGATGGCCTCTTCTTCGCGCAGAGTGAGCCCGATGTCGTCGAGTCCCTCCAACAGCCTCCACCGAGTGTAGTCGTCGATCTCGAACGGCACCGTGAGCTCACCTGCGCTCACCGTACGCTCAACGAGATCCACCGTGACCGGCATTCCCGGAGCCGCCTCGACCACCTCCCAGATGCGCTCGATGTCCTCGTACGCGACGAGCGCGGCGAGCAGCCCCTGCTTGCCCGCGTTGCCGCGGAAGATGTCGCCGAAGCGGCTCGAGATGACCACCTGGAAGCCGAAGTCGCGGAGCGCCCAGACGGCGTGCTCACGGCTCGAGCCGGTGCCGAAGTCGGGGCCGGCGACGAGCACGCGAGCATCCTGGTAGGCGGGCTGGTTGAGGATGAAGTCGGGGTCCTGGCGCCAGCCGTGGAACAGGGCGTCGTCGAAGCCGGTCTTCGTGACCCGCTTGAGGAAGACGGCGGGGATGATCTGATCGGTGTCGACGTTCGAGCGACGCAGCGGGACGGCGACGCCGGTGACGGTGCTGATCTTCTCCATGATTACTTCGCCTCCGCCTCGGTCACGGCCTGTTCGAGATCCCACGGGCTCGAGAGCGTGCCGCGGATCGCGGTCGCCGCAGCCACGAGCGGGGACACCAGGTGGGTGCGGCCGCCCTTGCCCTGCCGGCCCTCGAAGTTGCGGTTCGAGGTGGACGCGCAGCGCTCGCCCGGCGCCAGCTGGTCGGGGTTCATCCCGAGGCACATCGAGCAGCCCGCGAAGCGCCACTCGGCGCCGAAGGCCTCGAAGACCTTGTCGAGCCCCTCGGCCTCGGCCTCGAGCCGCACCCGCGCGGAGCCCGGGACGACCATCACGCGGACGCCGTCGGCCTTCTGCTTGCCCGCGACGATCGACGCGAACGCGCGCAGGTCCTCGATGCGACTGTTCGTGCAGGAGCCCATGAAGACCGCGTCGACCTTGATCTCCTTCAGCGGCACGCCGGGACGGAGGTCCATGTACTCGAGCGCCCGCTCGGCGGCGGCGCGCTCGTGCTGGTCGTCGATGGCGGCCGGGTCGGGCACGGTCTCGGAGAGCGAGACGCCCTGCCCCGGGTTCGTGCCCCAGGTCACGAACGGCTCGAGCGCGTCGGCGTCGATGAAGACCTCGGCGTCGAACTCGGCGCCCTCGTCGGTCGGCAGCGTCTTCCAGTACTCGACGGCGGCGTCCCAATCGTCGCCCTCTGGCGCGTGCGCGCGGCCCTTCAGATAGGCGAAGGTGGTCTCGTCGGGCGCGACCATTCCGGCACGGGCGCCCGCCTCGATCGACATGTTGCAGATCGTCATCCGGCCGTCCATCGACAACGCACGGATGGCGCTGCCGCGGTACTCGAGCACGTAGCCCTGCCCGCCTCCGGTGCCGATCTTCGCGATCACGGCGAGGATGATGTCCTTCGCCGTCACCCCTGGGCGCAGCGTGCCCTCGACGGTGATCGCCATGGTCTTGAACGGCTTCAGCGGCAGCGTCTGGGTCGCGAGCACATGCTCGACCTCGCTCGTGCCGATGCCGAACGCCATCGCGCCGAACGCGCCGTGCGTCGAGGTGTGCGAGTCGCCGCAGACGACCGTGATGCCGGGCATCGTGAGGCCGAGCTGCGGGCCGACGACGTGGACGATGCCCTGCTCCTTGTCGCCGAGCGAGTGCAGGCGGATGCCGAATTCGGCGGCGTTGCGGCGCAGCGTCTCGATCTGCGTGCGGCTCGTGAGATCGGCGATGGGCTTGTCGATGTCGAGCGTCGGGGTGTTGTGGTCCTCGGTCGCGATGGTGAGGTCGGGGCGGCGCACGGGCCGGCCGGCCAGGCGCAGGCCGTCGAAGGCCTGCGGGCTCGTCACCTCGTGCACCAGGTGCAGGTCGATGTAGATGAGGTCGGGGGTGCCGTCCTCGCCCTGCTTGACGAGGTGGTCGTCCCACACCTTCTCGGCGAGGGTGCGGGGGCGTTCGCTTGACGCGGTCATGCGGTGGTCTTCCTTCGGTTCTGCTCTGAATCAGCCGTCGACGGACTCCGCGGCGGGGAAGGGCCTAGAACGAGGCCCCGCCGCGGCACCGAAGCAGAAGTCGCCGTGCACGCACCCTGACAGATTACACGCTCGGCGAGGGCAGCCTCGCCACGAGCAGTCGCAGCCGCCCCAGCACGAGCACCTCGCCATCGCCCACGAGGACGGACGCGCCGGGCGCGAGCTCCTCCGCCTCCGCACCGGCCCGCTCGATGCGGATCCCGTTCGTCGAATGCAGGTCGGTGACGACGAGCGCCTCTCCGGCCGGAACCACGAGGGCGTGCGTCTTCGACACCGTACGGCTCGGATCCTCGATCGGCACCGCCGCGCTCGCCCCTGCCGCGTCCTCGACGCGGGGCGCCCGGCCGAGCACCGAGGGGCCGGTCACGACCGCATCGGCCCCGCCCGCGGCGGCGAGCCGCCACCGGACCCGCTCCCCCGTGACCTCGAAGGCGGGGTCGAGCGGCACCGGCGCCTGCACGACCGGGCCCGCGGGGGACGGGAGGATCGGCGGCGGGCCGCTCCGGCCCGGGGCGAAGGAGGGCAACGTGCGCTCGACGGGCTTGGCGGCGCGCTCGGGCGCAGCCGGCGGTTCGCCGGGCACGAGTCCCGGCGGCGGCACGATGAAGTCGGACCCGTCCACGCCGCCAGCCTAGCGGCGGCGCCACAGCGTCTGCGAGTTGCACGACGATCCCCCGGGCCGCCCGCACCGCATCGGCGCGCCGCCCCCATCGTCGTGCACGCCGCAGGCGGCCCGCTCACGAGCGTGAGCGGCGGCGCCCCTGCTTCCGTCGGCGCGCGTAGCGGTACCGGCTCACGATCCGGCGGACCCGGCCGGCTGCGGCCGTCGCGGCGGCGGCCACGGCATCCGCCTCCGTCCAGCGCTGCGTCGCGACCGTCTCGTCGAGTTCCCGGCCCTCGAAGACGTCGCGATCGACCGCGGCGGCGAGCGTGGCGAGCCCCTCGGCCCCGGCGAGCCCCTGCTCGCCGGACTGACCGGCGAGCGCGAGCGCCGTCTGGCGGCGCGTGGCGCGCTCGGGCGGCTCGAGCCCGAGCTCCGCATAGCGGTCGACGAGTTCGTCCCAGGCGCCGGCCGAGCTGCGGTCGGGGCGTTCGCGGAGCCGCCGCGCCCGACGTCGCCGCTTCGCGAGCGCGACGAACAGCACGGGCAGGAAGACGATCGCGAGGGGGATGCCGACCGAGCCCGCGAGGACCCAGACCCAGCCGGGCACCTCGAAGGGGTGGTCTCGCTTCTCGTCCTCGGTGTCGTCGATCTCGACCGTCGTGAGCAGTTCGTCGTCGGTCGACTCGTTCCTCGGCGGCTGGCGCACCTGCGGCTGCGGCTCGCTCTTCGGCCGCGGCGTCTGCTCCTGCGGCACGTCGACCTGGTCGGGCGTGGGGCGGAAACTCACCCAGCCGACGCCTTCGAACGGCACCTCGACCCAGGCGGTGACATCTTCCCCGCGGATCTCGACCTCCTCCGCACCCTGCTCGACCTCGGGGGCGAAGCCCATCACCACGCGCGCCGGGTAGCCGAGCTGGCGCACCATGAGCGCCATCGCGGCGGCGTACTGCTCCTCGTCGCCCACCATCTGGGAGCGGGTGAACAGCTCGATGAGCCGATCGGCGCCGTGCCCGGCGCGTGAGGCCACGGAGTCGGAGGCGAGCCCGTGGCTCAAGAAGCCGTTGGTCTTCAGTCCCGTTTCGATCGCCCGGATGCGTCCGATCGCGCTCTCCTCGTCGCCCGCGTACTCCTCGGCCTTCGCGGCGACGACGTCCGGCAGCTGGTCCACGGGCGGCAGCTCGAGTCGGGCGACCGGGACATCGGCGAGGGCGTCGGGGTCGGGCTGCACCTGGATGCGGGCGTCGAGCGCGTAGCTCCCGCCCACCTGGAGCCCGCTCGTGAGCACGGCCGTGCCCGCATCGGCGTTGTACCTGAGGTCGCCCGCACGACCGGCGGTGCCGTCGTCGACCAGCTGGAGCCGCGTGCCGTAGCCGATCGTCGGCAGCCAGACGTCGCGGTAGGCGAGCGACTCGACCTCGAGGTGCCGCTCGCTGCCGAGCTCGGCGAGCGTCGGCTCGGGCAGCGTCTCGCCCACGATCGCGTAGCCGCCGTCGACCTTGGACTCCGGGCCGGCGACCGTGAACAGCCGACCGGTGTACGCGTCCATCGAGGCGAGTCGCAGCACGTCACCCGGCTGCATCCCCCGCACGCGGAGCACGGGCTCCTCGGCGAGGTCCTTCGTGTAGCTCCGGAAGCCGGCCAGCGGGCTCGAGAACTCGCGCGCGTCGAAGGGCGGCACGATCTCGTCGCGGAGCACGAAGCGCTCGGCGGCAGTCGGTGCGAACGCGAGGCCGGCCACGGTGCCGACGACGACCGCGCCGCCGACGACCGCGGCCGCGCCACCGGCGCGACGCAGCAGCGTGCGGCCGTCGGCCCCGCCCTGCTCGAGCCCGGAGCTGCGTCGCCACGCCAGCCACAGGAGCGCCAGCGCGCCGAACGCGACGCCCCGAACGGCGGCGAGGAACGCCTCGTCGGTACCGAGCAGGATGCCGGACACATAGAGCAGCACGGGACCGATGAGGAGCACCGCGGCGCGCAGCACGGTGCGACGCGCCGGCAGCCAGCGGAGCACGAGCAGTCCGCCGACGAGCGAGACGAGCCACGTCGCCACGTACGGCACGGCGGCGACGTAGTAGGGCGCCTCGACCGGGGCGGCGATCGTCACGAGATCCGCCCAGCCGTACACCGCGCCGATCGCGAGGCCCGCCAAGGAGTCGAGGCTCGGCAGGATCACCGCGATCCCCTGTGCGGGCATCGCGAACGGCGTCCCGAGCAGGAAGTAGGCTGCGAGGGCCAGGAGCACGGTGTTCAGCACGCCGAGGCGCAGCAGCGACCCGAGCAGCGCCGCGCCCGTGCCGACGATGAGGCCGCCGACGGCGGCGAGGAGGAAGTCCATGCCGCCGAAGCTCGTCTCGTAACCGGCGACGGCGAGCAGGCACAGCGCGGCCAGCACCCCGAGGTCGACGAGCTGCGTGGTGGTGACCGTGCCGCGAAGGCGTGGCGCGGTCGCCGGTGCGAGGGTCGGGCGGGTCGCGGTCATGGCCTGACCCTCCGCATCACCGCGGCGAGCTCGCCGAGCTCACCGATCGTGGCGACGGTGCTCCGGCCCACCTTCGCGATCCGCGACTCGGCGCCGCGCTGCACGCGGACCGCGACGAGCGGGGTCTCGGGCGGCAGCACGGTCTGCACCGCGCGCACCTCGCTGAGCGGCTGGGCGCCGCCGGTGACGAGCACCACGACGCTCGCCGCGGGCGCGAGCCGGATCCGGTCCCGCACGAGTTCGCGCAGCGCGCCGGCGGCCGGCCCGCCGCGACGGGCGTACGGCTCGATGCGGCAGCTGTCGTCGAGGAGGCTCGTCGTGCTCGTCGTGCGCAGCCGCATCCGTTCGGTGGCGCAGACGGTCTTCGTGGCGTCGCGGATCAGCTGCACGCCGATCGACGCGAACACCGAGACGCCGAGCTCGAACTCGGCTTCGTCGTCGTAGTGCGACTCCTCGGTCGACTGGAGGAGCACCAGTTCGGAGCGCCGAGTCTCCTCGTACTGGCGCACCATCAGGCGGCCGGTGCGCGCCGAGCTCCGCCAGTGCACGTTGCGCAGCGGGTCGCCGGGCTCGTAGGCGCGGAGCGCGTGGAAGGAGAGGTCGTGATCGGTGATGACCTTCGTGACCTCGCCTTCGAGGTCGCGGACGAGGCCGGCCGCGGACGGGCGGAGCCGGGCGGTCACCGGGTGCACGAAGAGCTCGACGGGATCGTTCCAGCGCACCGTCCTCCGAAGCAGTCCGAGTTCGTCGCCGCGGACCGAGATCGCCGGTCCGGCGACGATCACCGCACGGCGATTGGTCGGCACCGCGAAGAGCTCCTCGTGCTCCGCCCGCGGCTCCAGCGTCGGAATCCGGAAGACGGCCGATCCCGCTCCGACCGGCAGCTCGATGCGCGAGGAGACCGAGTTCGAGCCGCCGTCGTTCACGACGGTCAGCCGGCCGAGCGCACGCTCCCCGGCGACCACCCGACGCGGCTCCAGCTCGACGCCGACGCGGTAGCGCAGTCGACCGAACACGAACGGCACCGCGATGAGGAGCGCCCCCGCGAGCGTGGCGGCGAGGAACGCGAACTCCACCCAGTCGAGAACCACCGCGATCAGCGTCGCGACGAGCGCCGCGACCAGCACGAGCCATCCCGTGGTCGAGACCAGACTCGTGACCGGCCGGACGAAGGCCGCGACGGCCCGCCGGGCTCGCCCGAGCCGTTCGCCGAACGAACCGGCTGTACGCGCGACGGAGCGCCCGACGGCCTGGAAGGCCAGCCGGGACTGCGAAGGCTGCGGCGTGGTGCCGGCGTCGCCCGTCATGCCGCCCGGTAGGCGGGCGGGGCCACGTCGGCCAGAGCCCGGGCCACGATATCGGTCGCCGTGACTCCGGTGAACTCCGCCTCCGGGTCGACGATGATGCGGTGCGAGAGCACTGGGACGGCGAGCTCGCGGAGGTCGTCGGGGGTCACGTACCCGCGCCCCTGGGCGATCGCCCAGGTCTTCGCGGCGCGGGCGAGCGCGAGGGCCCCGCGCATGCTGACACCGAGTGCGGCGTCGGGGTGCTCCCGCGTCGCCGTGACGATCTCGTTCAGGTAGGAGACGACCGACTCGTCGACGTAGACCTCGGCGGCGAGCGCCGACATCGCCGAGATCGAGCTCGCGGCGATGATCGGGGTGATCCCGTCGGCGCGCGCCCGGTTCGCCGAGTCGAGCAGCACCGCGACGGCGGCCGCGTGGTCGGGGTAGCCGAGCGACGTCTTGATCAGGAAGCGGTCGAGCTGGGCCTCGGGCAGCGCGTAGGTGCCGGCCTGCTCGACGGGGTTCTGGGTGGCGATGACCATGAAGGGGCGCTCGACCTCGTAGCCGACGCCGTCGACGGTCACCCGGCCCTCTTCCATCACCTCGAGCAGCGCCGACTGGGTCTTCGGGCTGGCGCGGTTGATCTCGTCGGCGAGGACGACCGAGGCGAAGATCGGTCCCCGGTGGAACTCGAAGCGACCCTTCGTCTGATCGAAGATCGTGACGCCGGTGACGTCGGAGGGCAGCAGGTCGGGCGTGAACTGGATGCGCGAGTTCGTGCCGTCGAGGGTGTTCGCGAGTGCCTTCGCCAGCACGGTCTTGCCCGTTCCGGGCACGTCCTCGAGCAGGACGTGCCCCTCGGAGAGCATCGCCGTCAACACGAGCGCGATGATCTCGCGCTTGCCGAGGATGGCCCGGTCGATGTTCTCGACGAGCCGCCCGAAGGCGTCGCGGAACCACTCCGCCTGCTCCTGCGTCACTGCCATGTCGTTCGTTCCTCCACGGTGGAAATCATCAGAGTGCGCCCCAGTTCGCGACGCTGCTGTAGAAGGTGCCGCCCGGCCCCTGGAAGCGGATGCGGACGCCCGGGAACTCGGCCGGGTTCGCCTCGCCCAGGAAGCTGAGCGTCTGGAAGGTGCCGCCGCTGCCCAGGTTGATCCGCTGCGACGTCATCGAGGTCCAGCCGGCGCTCGTGCTCCAGTGCTGGTACTCGACGGTCACGGTGTAGGAGCCGGGGGTGAAGTCCGAGTACCTGGCCGCGACGTAGCGGCAGCAGCCGCTGTCGCCGCCCTTGTAGACCGACGCGCTCGGCGAGGGCGGGGGCGGGTTGTTGACGGTGACGCGATCGGACGCGCCCGGTCCTGCGTTGTTGCCGCCGTTGATCGCGCGCACCTCCACGGTGTGCGTGCCGGCGCCCTGGTTCGGGAAGCTGGCTGCACGAGCCGGCACGTCCTGCCAGCCACCGCCGTCGAAGCGGACCTGATACCGCAGCTGGCCGCCGCCGTCCTGTGTGGGGGCGTTCCAGCTCGCCCGCACCGTCGTCGGTGCGTTGCCGTCGGCGCTCACCCGCACATCGGTCGGCGCGCTCGGCGTACCCCAGGGCGTCACCGACGCGGAGAGAGTGGAGTACGTGCCGTCGCCCATCTTGTTGCTCGCCCGCACCTGGAAGGTGTACGCCTGGCCGTTCGTGAGGCCGCCGATCACCTGATTCTTGCCCGCCGCGTCCGCGCCGAACGGCCGGGCCGAGCCGGCACCGGCCACGTCGTAGCCGGTGATCGCGGCGTTGTTGTTCGCCGGCGCGCTCCACTTGATCGTCGCCTGGCCGTCGCCGCTCGCGACGACCGTGGGCGCGCCCGGTGCGTCCGGCGCATCGCGGACGACGACGGTCACCTGGCCCTGCGCCTGGCGGGTCGGGTCCTTGGTGCCGTCCTCGATGCGGTAGTTCACCGTCACCGTTCCGGTGAACGCCGAGCCCGTCCGGATCGTCACGTCCTCCGGGGTGAAGCTCGCCGTCGCGTTCGCGCCGACGCTCACCACCTCCGCGGCCACCACCCGCAGCGGCACGCCGTCCTGCGCGAAGGGGTTGAAGTCGTTCTCGAGCACCGGGACCGTCACCGAGCCCCCGCGCTTCACCTCCAGCTCACCGGTGTTCGGGTCGGCGACCGCTCGCGGCTTCGCCCGCGTCGACGACACCACCTTCACGTCGACGTACCCGGGAACGGTGAACTCGTTGAAGCGGAGCTGGAAAGAGAGGCGAGCGGACGCCCCGGGCTGCACACCGAGGGGCGCCTGCATCCGCAGGATCGAGCCGTCGACGATCTCCGCCTGGATCTCCTCGCTCTGCCCGCTGAGGCCGGTGTAGCTCACCTTCGCGATGTTGTCCGGGTTCGGCTGATCGGTCATCTCGCGCAGGTCGACCTCGAGCGGAGCCTCGCCGGCCTCGATGGTCTCACCGCGCGGGGTGAACGTCGGCGCGACGTCGTTGAAGCCGGGGTCGCCGACCGTGATCGGGAAGCTCAGGATGGCCCGACGGCCGACCGGGTCGTCGGCGCCCTTGCCGTCGGTCACCTCGAAGGTCACCGTCGCGGGGCCGCGGTAGTCCCGCTCCGGCTCGAACCGCAGCTCGGTGCCGCTCACCATCGGCGAGCCGGCCGAGTTCGTCGCCGACGCCGACAGGATCGTGGCGGGCTGGCCAGAGGGCACCTCGACGAGCTCGCCGACGCCCCACTCGATGCTGCCGTTCATCGGCACGACGATCTCGCCGAGGTTCTTCAGGTACGGCGCCGGGAACTTCGCGCGCTCCTCGGCCGCGATCTCCTCCGGCGTCTTCGGGCGCTGGGTCTCCTCCGGCACGGCGTCGCCGTCCGGCATGGGTGGCACGATCACGAACGCCATCGCGGACAGCTCGTCGAGCTCGTTCGTGAGCCGGAACGCCACCGCGTAGCGTTCCTGGGCCGGCCGCACGGAGATGGTGCCGTCGGCTGCGACCTCGGCGCGGCCGGCGTTCGGCCCCTCGACGGTGACGACGAGGTCTTCGACGAGCCCGCCCGGGTTCGTCGCGTCCTTCAGCGGGTCGACGACCGCGTCCTCGCCGGCGACGAGCCGTTCGGGCTCGAGCACCTGGTCCTCGGCCGTCGGCGGGTCGATCACGGCGTCCTCGCTCACCGCGAGCTGCAGGAACGCGGTGTCGGTTCCGCCGTGCCCGTTCGAGATCGCGTAGCGGATCGTGTAGGCCCCCTCGCCCTCCGGCGCGGTCACGATGACCCGGCGGCGGTCCCGGATCTCGGCCTCGATGCCCTCGTCGACCTCGGGGAGGTCCGCGACGTGCAGACTGTAGCCATTCGGGTCGGAGTCGTTCAGCAGCACGTCGACGCCGACGGTGCGACCCGGCTTCATCTCGATCGCGTCGTCGACCGCGGTCGGCGGCGCCTGCACCTCGGCGCGCGGGATGACGCCGATCCGGATGGTGCCGACGGCCTCCTCGCCCTGCGTGTCACGCAGCACGTAGCGGAACTCGTCGGTGCCACTGCCTCCGGCGAACGCCTCGTACGTGAACGAGGTGCTCGTGCGCTCGAGGATCCGGCCGAGGGCCGGCGCCTGATCGATGCCGGTGAGCACGACCGAGTCGCCGTCGGGGTCGATGCCGTCGAGCGGGACGTCGATGGTCACCGCCGAGCCGGCGAAGGTGCGCGAGGTGAGCGGGGTGGGCAGCGGTGCCCGGTTCTCGGCGTCCCGCCCGATGACCGTGAAGGTGACCGTGGCACGTGCGAGCTGCTCGAAGTCGTCGAGCACCGTGTAGACGACGGTGTGCACGCCCGCCTGGTCGGGTGCCTGGAACCGCACCGACTCGCCATCGGTGAACGCGAGCGCGCCGGGCGCTCCGCTGAGATCGAGCTCGGGGTCGAGCCACATCGTCGCCGCGTCGGGGTGGTAGTCGTTCGCGAGCACCGGCACGGTGACGATGTCCCCGGCGCGCACGATGGCGGAATCGTCGAGCGCGACGGGGGGCTGGTGCTTCACGAGCGGCGGAACAGGGACGACGGTCACGGTCGAGGTCGCGGTGTTCACGCCGTCGGAGACCGTGTACGAGAACTGCAGCTGCCGGTCGAGCGCCTCGGAGGCGCTCACGCGGGCGACGGTGTTCGTGAGGAGCTCGACCGAGACGAGGCCGTCCGTGGCGGTGTCGTCGATCGACTGCACCGCGAGCACGCGACCGGAGGGGGACACGTCGTTCGCGAGGACCGAGACGGAGGTCGGCTCGCCGGGCCGGAGGTAGGCGGTGTCCTTCACGGCGATGGGCGCGGGCGGGTCGGCCGGCGGTTCGACGACCTGCACCCGGATGAGCCCGACGCTCACATTGGCCCCGGCACCGAGGTCGTACAGGAAGATGTACTCCCCCGCGGTGTTGCTCGAGAAGGCGATCGTGCCGCGCTCGGGGTTCGGCGTCGTCGTGGCGCCCTCGGGCGGCTCGGGCACGCCGAGGAGCTCCACCGGTGCGCCGGAGGGCGAGAGGTCGTTCAGGAGCGGCTCGATGAGCACGTTCTCGCCGACGAAGACCTGAGCGAAGTCGGGCGTGCCGATCGGGTTCAGCGAGCCGGCGGGCTTCACGTCGACGGTGAGCGTCCCGGTCGCCGAGTTCTGGCCGTCGGAGACCGTGTAGACGACCTCCTTCAGGCCGAGCTCCGCCGACTTGTGCTCGAAGGTGACGAAGCCGTCGGGGCTCGCACGCACCAGGTCACCGCTCGTCGGCGAGGCATCGACGAGGAAGAGGTCGTCGCCGTCGGGGTCGCTCCAGTCGGCGAGCAGGTTGTAGGAGATCTGCTGGCCCTGCTCGACGCTCGTCGCCCCGTTGCGCATCGGCTTCGGCGCGGCATTCTCGCTCTCGGGCACGACTCGGAGGTTCACGCTCGCCTCGGCGACTCCGCCGCGCCCGTCGTCGGCGGTGTACCGGAAGCTGACGGTGCCGGCGGCACCGTCAGCCGGGGTGAACTGGAGGGCGCGGCCGCCGTCGATGACGTCGAGGCGTCCGGCCGCTTCGGCGATCTCGCTCGTCCGGACGATGGTGAGCACGTCGCCATCGGGGTCGGTGTCGTTCGCCAGCACGTCGACGATCGTGGTCCGCCCCGGGCGCACGCCGAAGTCGTCGTCGCGTGCGACCGGCGGGCGGTTCTGCTCGGTGCGCTCGGCAAGCGTGTCCTCGAAGGTCTGCTGGGCGCTCTTCTCGTCGCCCTCGAGTTCGTCGGTCTCCTCCGGGGGCGTGACCTCTTCCCAGTTGTCGACAAGGCGGAGCTCGGAGTCGAGGAGCCAGGCGTCCCCGTTCGCGAGGTTGTTCAGCACCACGACGTCGCGGTTCACCCGGAACTCGAGCCGACCGCCAGCGGTCGACTGCTCGAGGTCGACGCCGCGCGGCTCCTCGCCGTCGCAGACCGCGAGGTAGCGGCCGGCCTCGGCCCAGGCGCCGTGCACGCAGGCTCCGACCCGCACCGGTGCGGCGACGCTCGACCGCTTCTCGGTGCTCGCGGCGCCCTCCCGCTGCACCTCGCGGACCTCGCCACCGCCGAGCGGTGCGAACAGGAGCGCATCAGCGGTCGCCACGACGGCTTCGGATGCCTCGGGGCCCGACTGCTGCAAGCGCAGGGCGCCGCCCGGCAGTTCGATCCGCCGCTCGTCGACGAGGAGTTCGTCGGCCTCGAGGTCGAGGACGACGGCCCGCTCGCCCACCGCGGCGAGCTCGTGCTCGCCGAAGGCGCCGATCGAACGGACCACGGGTGCCTCGGCGCCTCGTTCGAGGCTCAGCAGTTCACCGGGCTTGGGGTCGCTCGCGAAGACGGTGCCCCGTTCACTGACCGCGACCGCAGCACCCGAGCCGAGCTTCGCGACGGGCTCGGTGCCGCGCCAGTCGAACGAGAGCGACCCGGCGGCCGGCACGGTCCACAGTTCGCCCTTCGGCGACAGTACGGCGATCACGTCGCCGCCGTAGGCCACCCTGGAGGCGGGCGGCACGTCGATGCGTTCGACGAGCGTCGTGAAGGCGGCGTCGACCCGTTCGATCGAGCCGACCGACGGGTCGTACGCGAAGGCGTCCTGCCCGTGCTGGAAGACATCGGTCTCGCTCGCGGCGGTCGCGACCGCCGCGTCGAGCTCGTCGATCTGCCGGTTGAGCCGGCCGAGCTGCAGTTCTTCGGCGTTCGTGACCCAGACCTCGCGCACGCGGAGGTCGGGGTCGGTCACCGGGAACCCCTGGTGCAGCACCGCGAAGCCGATCGGGACACCGGCCAGCACCGCGAGCGCGGTGACCGAGGCGATGGTGCGTCGGCGGGCACCGAAGAACCCCATGGCGCTCCCCCCTCGGTGCCGTCGTCGGGTCGTCGTCGAAACGGCCCGGTCGCCTCAGGTGGAGCGTGCCGGGCCGGGCATCAACCTAACATGCGGAGGGGCGCCCCCCAAACGGGGAGGACTCCCCATGGCGGGGCATCCGCCGGCCGGTCAGGCCTCCGCCGCGCGCGCTTCGTCGGACTCTTCACGCGCCCGATCCAGCAGCGGGAGCTCGTCCGCGCTCACGAGACGTGTCGCCACCGCGTACTCCACGAGCCTGGCCCGACGGTTCGTCGCGAGCTTGCCGCGGCCGCCTCGCAACCCCTCGACCCCGATCTTGTCGAGCTTCTCGCAGACGTTGTCGAGCTTCCGGTTGAACGTCGTCATGCTCCACCCGAGGCGCTCGGCGGCCTCCGCGGAGCTCGGCACCGTGGCCCGGCCCGCCGGCTGCACGAGCACCTGCTCCGCGAGGGCGAGCACGAGCAGCCGCTGGCTCGGCGTGAGCGACACCGGCATGATCGTCGTGCCGGCCGTCGACGTCTCGGCGGTCAGCGAGGTGTTGTAGAAGTCGTCCTCGGCGTGCACGGTGAAGTCGTACGCGGTGGATCCGGCACTGAACATCACGTGCATCGTCTGGAACACGATCGGCAGTCGTGCGCCCGGCGCGAGCCACGCTTGCACACTGCCGGTCGCGTCCGACACCGTCGCGGAGAGCAGCTGACCGACGTTGTCCAGCCACCACAAGCCGTACTCGGCCCTGAGCGTCAGAAAGACGCGGTGCAGGTACGGGTTCTCGTCGATCACCAGCTCGGCCTCGCGACCGATGCCGAACGGCACGCCCTCCTCGACGGTGTACCACTCCCCGCAGAACTCGATCCGCAACGGCCTCATTCTGTGCACCCCCGCACGCTCTCGCTCGTCTTGCTCCCCCGCTGCACCTGCACGTCGATGCAGATCCGCTGGCCGGGCGCGACCGGCGCCACCACGATCTCCGGTCCGTCCGCGACCTCCGTCGAGCCGGACCCGTCCGCCAGCCTCCACCGGTAGCGGTCGCCGTCCGCGGCGTCGTCGTGCGACACGGCGAAGACGACTTCGGTGCCGTCCGCCGAGGCGACGCCGTCGGCGACCACGGGCGACGGCACCTGCGCACCGGCGATCGCGTCCTCGCCGTCGACCGCGGCCGGAGGACTCGCCTCGGGCGGACCGGCGAGCTGGCCGGAGAGGGCGACGGCGATGCCGACCGCGGCGACCACGACCAGTGTGGCGGCGATGCCGATCACGAGGCCGAGGCGCGAGCGTCGGCGCTGCGCTGCGGGCTGCGTCGTCCCCGCCGCGGCGTCGGCCGCCGGCGTCGCGAACGTTCCGTGCGCTGCGCTCGACGGCGGTGGGGCGGTCGGCCGCTGCGCCTGACGGGGTCGCACGAGCGTCTGCTCCTCGGCGGGCGGCTCCGGCGCGGCCGTCGCCGGCGCCAGTGCCGGCGCCGGCGCCGTCGGAAGCTGCGCGGGCACGGTCACGGGACCGCGCGCGCGAGTCGCGTCCGCGTCGGGGGCGGCGGGCTGCGCCTGGATGGAGGCGACTCGCGCGCGAGTGGCGTCGGCGCCGTCCTCTGCGGGGGCCGCATCGGCGCTCTGCTCGGCGAGCAGCTGCGTCGGCACCTCGATCGCGGTCGCGGCGTAGCCGAGCTCGAGCTCGATCCGCTGCAGCGCCCGCGCGAACTCGACGGCACTCGCGTAGCGCTGCTCGCGGCGCACCGCCATGCCCCTCCGGAGCACGGACTGGAGGCTCTGCGGCACGTCGTCACGATCGATGGGGGTGATCGCGCCGCGTTCGATCCGGCCGATCAGGTCGAGCGACCCGTTCGGTCGGCCCGGGAGTTCGAACGGCGAGCGTCCGGCGAGCAGCGTGTGCACGGTCGCGGCCAGCGCATACACGTCGCTCCGGGTGTCGGGGCGCGGATCGTCGTCGAACAGCTCCGGCGGCGACCACGGAACGCTCAGGCCGATGGCCGATTGCGCGCCGCCGGTCGACCCGGTCTCCGCGCCGCCGCCGAGGAACGTCATCGTATGCACCGGCAGTTCGCCCTCGAGCGTCGACGAGATACCGAAGTCGGTGAGCGCCGGCCAGCCGTAGTCGTTCGTGAGCACGTTGGCGGGTTTGATGTCCCGGTGCAGGATTCCGGCCGCATGCGCCGTCGCGACCGCACTGGCGAGCCGGATGCCGGTGCGCAGCGCGGCGTCGACCTGGAACGGCTGGCGCTTCAGCTGCGCGGCGAGGCTCGGTCCCGAGCAGTACTCCATGACGAAGTACGGGCGGCCGTCGGCCGCGACGTCGGCGTGGAAGATCGTGACGATGTAGGGGTGCGCCGAGAGCTGGGCCATCAGGTTCGCCTCGGCGACGAACTGCGCCCGGGTGTCGCGGGACAGTTCGTCGGCGATGAGCACCTTCACGGCCACGCGCCGCCGAGGCAGCCGCTGCTCGTACAGGAACACGTCGGCGAATCCGCCGGAGCCGAGCAGGTCGACGTACTGATAGCCGGGCAGTTCCGGCGGGGTACTGGGCTGGCGACGCATCAGTCGGCCACCACGCGCATCGTGCAGCCGCCGCCGAGGTCGATGAGCGTGCCCGCGAGCACCGGGGTCGCCTCGCCGGCGCGGAGCTTCACGGGCGCCCGGTCGGGTTGGACGACCGTCGTGCCGTTGCGGGACTGCAGGTCGGTGACCACCACGGTGCCGCCCTCGACCGCGAGGCGCAGGTGGGAGCGCGAGATGTCCGGGTCGCCCACGCCGATCTGCACGAGCTTCGGCAACGAGGTCCCGCTCGACCGGCCAGCGCTCGGCGAACGACCGAGCACGATCTCGCCCGTGAGCACTTCCTCGCGTCCGTCGTCGAGCACGAGCCGCAGCCGGGGCGCCTCCGGCTCGGGGCTCGGTGGCGCGGCGCCGTCGGCGGCGAGCGGGCCGGTGACCCGCTCGCGGCGGAGCCGCTGCAGTTTGGTCACCGCGACCGTGAGTCCGTCGTGGTCGCCGGTCACGGGGGCGGCCGTCGGTTCGCTCGCGGCGGCGGCGGCCGCGATGCCGTTCCCGGCCCCCGTTCCGATGACGATGGTCTCGTCGTCGGCCGGCACGAGCGTGTGCTCCGGGGCGACCGGCTCGGGCTCGAGCTCGAGCTCGAGCTCCGGCTCCGGGCCGGGCTCCGGCTCCACGTCCCGCACGACGCGGGGTTCGGGCTCGGCCTCGGGCTCGGCCTCCGGCCGGGGCTCCGCGTCCCGCGCGACGCTGGATCGGGGCTCCGCCCCGGGCTCCGCGTCCTGCGCGTCGAGCTCGCCGCGACTCACCGCGTGCGCGGGCACCACGCCCTCGACCATCGGCAGCGGGCCCACTCCGGCGCCCTTGCGGGCGAACGGGGCGAGCACCTCGAACACCGCGTCAGTCTCCAGGGCGCGTTCGTGCCAGGTCGACACCCCGGCGGCGGTCACGGTGTCGCCCGCCGTGCGCACCCGGAAGCCGCCGCGGACGACCACGCGCAGGCTTCCCGGCACGGCGACGACGAGGGCGAAGTCCGGGAGCGCGACGATGCCGTCCCGGGCGAGCTCGCCGAGCACGGCCTCGACCGGATCGGCGGCGCCCAGCGCCTCCCAGAGTCCCGGGTGCGCGGTCCAGGCCGGCACCGGCACGAGGAGCACGGCCTCGCCCCGCACGATGGCGAGCGTCTTCGTCGCCGCATCCGGCGTGTAACGGATCATGCGGCGTCGCCCTCCCTGGGCACGGTGTCTTCGGGAACCGGGGCCCGGTCCCGCGTCGTCTCCTCGTCGACCTCGTGCGAGCCGCTCTGCGCCTCGACCACGACGACGGTGACATTGTCGCGTCCGCCACGGGCGAGCGCTTCATCGACGAGTTCGCCGGCGAGCCCGTGGGCGTGCCCGCCGCCCGTCGCGAGCACCTCGCCGATGGCGTGGTCGTCGAGCTCCTTCGTCAGGCCGTCGGAGCAGATGAGGAAGACTTGCCGGCCCTCGCTCGGGAGCAGCCACACGTCCGGCTCGACGATCTCCTCAGCACCGAGCGCGCGCGTGATGACGTTCCGCTCGGGGTGCCGTTCCGCCTCCGACTGCCGGATGACGCCCGCGTCCACGAGTTCCTGCACGGCCGAGTGGTCCACGCTGACCTGCCGGAGCCGCCGCCCGTCCCAGTTGTAGACGCGTGAGTCGCCGACGTTGAACACCATCCAGCGCAAGCCTTCCCCCGGGCCCGCGTCGACAAGGGCGATGCCGGCGAGGGTGGTGCCGGCGACCGCGGTGCCGAGCTCGCCGTGGTCGCTCAGGGCACGGACGGCCTCGTTCGAGGAGTGGATCGCGTCGAGGATCTGTTCGGGCGTGGATGCGCGTCCGAACTCGAGGTGCCGGCGGAAGGTCTCGAGCACCGCGCGACTGGCAGCGTCGCCCTTCGCGTGCCCGCCCATGCCGTCCGCGACGAGGTACACGGGGGCATCGGCGAGGTAGGCGTCCTCGTTCACCTGACGCACCCGGCCGACATCGCTCGACGCGCTGTGGGCGATCACCGCCCCGCCGTGCGGCAGTGCTGTGCGCCCCTCGTCGTCGATCGCCACGCTCGCCTCCCCTTGGCCGGCTCGGTCACGCCGGTCGCGCGCGAGCCGGAGACCACGCTACCAAGAGGAACGGGCCGGGCCGCGCGGCCCGGCCCGTTCGGCTCGGTCGAAGCTGACGGCGGACTGTCAGTCCTCCGTGAAGTGCGGCACTTCCTCCATCAGCGTGTGGCCGCGGCGGCGAGCATCGATCCGCGCCTTCACCAGGCTCGCGACCGTGGCGACGAGCATGGCGGCAAGGATCACGCCGAGCGAGGTCCACGTCGAGATCTCCGGCGCCCACTCGATCGGGTGGCCGCCGTTGATGAACGGCAGCTCGTTCACGTGCATGGCGTGCAGCACGAGCTTCACGCCGATGAACGCGAGGATGAACGCGATGCCGTACTTCAGGTACTCGAGGCGCTCGAGCAGGCCGCCGAGCAGGAAGTAGAGCTGGCGCAGCCCCATCAGCGCGAACACGTTCGCCGTGAAGACGATGAACGGGCTCTGGGTGATGCCGAAGATCGCGGGGATGGAGTCGAGCGCGAACAGCAGGTCGGTCGTGCCGATCGCGACGAACACGATCAGCATCGGGGTGAAGAAGCGCTGGCCGTCGATCGTGGTGCGGAGCTTCACGCCGTCGTAGTCGTCGGAGAGGCGCACCCGGCGGCGGAGGCTGCGGATGAGGAAGGAGTCCTTCTGATCCTCGTCGTCGTGCCCGCCACGGATCTGCCCGATCGCCGTCCAGACGAGCCAGGCGCCGAAGAGGTAGAAGATCCAGCTGAAGTTCTCGATGAGCGAGGCGCCGAGCAGGATGAAGATGCCGCGCAGCACGAGGGCGAGGATGATGCCCACCATCAGCACCTCCTGCTGCAGCTTCCGCGGCACCTGGAACTTCGCCATGATGATGACGAAGACGAACAGGTTGTCGATCGACAGGCTGTACTCCGTCAGCCAGCCGGCGAGGAACTGCCCGCCGTGCTCGGCGTCGCCGAGCATGAACATGAGCCCGGCGAAGATCAGCGCCAGCACGACGTAGAAGACGACCCAGAGCGTCGATTCCTTGAACGAGGGCACGTGCGGTCGCTTCACGACCAGCAGCAGGTCGGCGACGAGGATGAGGGTCAGAACCACGAGGGATCCGACTTCGAACCAGATGGGGAGCTCGAGCACAGGCGGCCTTTCGGGGAGTGGAGGGTACGGCGGAACCCGAAAGTCTCTCCTCCGCGCTCTCGCACTGCCACGCCCGGAACGTCTTCATCGGCGTTCGTATTGACGATCGTGGCTCACGGCGTTCGCACGCCGCGGGATACTCCCCTTCGCTCCGGGAAGTCTAGCGGACCCGCGGCCAGAGACTCGTACCCCCGGAATTCGAGGTGACCGATCTTCCTGAAGGAGCTCTGGCACCTCGTCGAGGGCGTCTTCAACTTCGAGCACGCACTCACCGAGGCCCAGATCATGCTCGTCGTGCTGGGGCTCATCGACGTCGTGATGATCGCGAACCTGCTGATCATGGTCATCATCGGCGGCTACGAGACGTTCGCGAACGTGCTGAAGGTGAAGCTCGCGATGGCGATCATCGGCATCTCGTCGATCCATCTCCTGAAGACCTTCATCGGCGTCGGCGCCATCACCGAGCGTGGCGCCGTCGAGAACGGCGAGGAGTACACCTCCACGGGCGTGATGTGGCAGGTCACCATCCACTGCGTGTTCATCCTCTCGGCGCTCGCACTGGCCTGGATCGACCGGATGTCCTATCACCGCGGACACCCCGGCGAGACCCACGACGGCGTCCCGGTGCCCGTCGTCGGCGCGGAGCAGCTCGCACCGGCCCCGGCCCGCTCGGCGGCGTCGGATCACGAGCAGGTCCCGGCCCGCAGCTGACGCCTCGGCGACGACCGACGGATGCCCCGGAGCGATCGATGCGCCGGGGCATCCGTCGTATCCGGAGGCGGCGACCGCGCACCCCCTGGAAACGACGAAAGCCCCCGCGTTCGCGAGGGCTTTCTGCCGTGTTGCCAGTGGTGACCCCAGCGGGATTTGAACCCGCGCTACCGCCGTGAGAGGGCGGCGTCCTAGGCCGCTAAACGATGGGGCCGTGTCTTCGGAATCTCGTTCCGTTTTTGGCAACTCGAAGAGTATGGCACACGTTCGGAGCACATTCCAAATCGAGCGGGACGCTCGACCGGGACGGTTTCCGAGCACACCACCGGGGGCCTCGCCGGCCCCTCGTTCCGCGTGCTTGCGCACCGGCGGTGCGGGGTGTTTGCTCGGAACATGCGCCTCACGAAGCTCGAGCACGCCGCACTGATCCTGGAGGAATCCGGCGTCCGGCTCTTCATCGATCCGGGCAAGTTCACGACGCCGATCACCGACGCGGAGGGCACGCTCGCGGTCGTCATCACGCACGAACACGACGATCATTGGACACCGGCCCAGCTCGACCGCATCCTCGAGCAGAGCCCCGATGCCCGGCTCTTCGGACCGGCGGGAGTCGCGGCGGCGGCGGGCGACTATCCGGTCGAAACCGTGAGCGCCGGCGAGGAGCGCGAGCTCGGTCCCTTCCGGCTTCGCTTCTTCGGCGGCCGCCACGCGGTGATCCACCCCTCGATCCCCGTCATCGACAACGTCGGGGTCCTCGTGAACGAAGCCCTGTACTACGGCGGCGACTCGTTCGCCGGCCCCGAGGGGGCCGCCGTGGAGGTGCTCGCCGCGCCCGCGGCGGCGCCGTGGATGAAGCTCAGCGAGTCGATGGACTACGTGGAGCGCGTCGCGCCGAAGCGGGCGTTCCCGACGCACGAGATGCTGCTCTCCCGCGCCGGCAAGGACCTCTCGAACGCCCGACTGGCCTGGGCGACCGAGCGCGGCGGCGGCGAGTACCTCGCGCTCGAACCGGGCGACACGCTCGAGTTCTGAGCCGTGCCGCCGGTGAAGCCCTAGCGGCCGGTGCCGGAGTCCGGCGCGGTCCCGGTCTCGCCTGCACGCGGCCTGACCGCCCCCGGACCGGCCATCGTGAACTCTCCCCCGCCGTACTTCGCGGCCGCCACCGACATGACCCGCGGCCACATCCGGTGTCTCGCCTCGGCAGCCCGGCCGCTGTCGAAGTAGATCCCGCGCTGGTTCGCGTCGCCGTTCACGCTCACGACGGCGGCCGCGGTGGCGACCCTCGTGCTGGCCCCGACCATCCAGGTGTCCTTGTTGCCGTCGGTGGTGCCCGTCTTGCCGATGAGCGGCACGTGCGGCTCCACCGCCGCATTCGAGGCGTACGCCGTTCCGCTCGTCATCACCCGGCTCATCGCGTAGTGCATCGCTGCGGCGACCTCGGGCGCGACCGAGGCCCGGCAACTCGACTTCGGCACCGGCAGCTCCTCGCCGTTCCGGTCGACGATCCGGTCGATGGCGATCGGCGAACAGGTGACGCCGTCGTTGGCGATGCCCGCGTAGGCCACGGCCATCGTGAGCGGCGCGATCTCGTTCGTGCCCAGGATCGTCGAGGGGAACTGCTGGAGCGGGCCCCCGTCCGCGCGGTGCACGCCGAACGCCTCGGCGGTCTTCCGGATGCCGCAGAGATCGAGTTTCTTGGCCATTCCCACGAAGCCGGTGTTGATCGACCCGATCGTCGACTCGAGCGCCGTATAGGCGGCACCGGACTCGTTCGCGTCGTTCTTCGGGGCCCAGCCCTCCTCGCCGTACCCGCCGACGCAGCTGTCCTGGAAGGAGCCCCAGTTGGACTTCGGCCGGGAGTCGACGCGCTCACTGAGTGCGTGGCCCTCGTTCAACCACTGGGCGAGCGTGAAGACCTTGTACGAGGATCCCGGCTGGAAGCCGCTCGATCCGCCCTGCTCGTAGTCGGTGTTGTAGTTGATGCTCGTGTACTGCGGCCCCTGTGCGAGCACCGTCGGGTCCTGGCTGTAGATCTTGTTCTGCGCCATCGCGAGCACCCGCCCGGTGCCCACCTCGACGCTCGAGATCACGCCGCCGAGATCCCAGCCGGGGTAGGTCTGCGGGACGTTCTCCTCGATCGCGGCGACCGCGGCGGCCTGCAGATCGGGGTCGAGTGTGGTGTACACCTGGTATCCGCCGCGGCGGAAGTTCGCGAGCCGCTCCTCGCCGTCCTCACCGAAGGTGGGGTCGGTCTGCAGGATCGTCTTCACGTAGTCGCAGAAGTACGCGCTCGCGCCCGCGGTCTGGCACCCCGTGCTCGGCTCCACGATGTTCGGCGTCACCGGCGTCGCGATGGCCTCGTCGTACTCCGCCTGAGTGACCTTCTTCAGCTTCAGCATCTCGCGGAGGATGTAGTTGCGGCGGTCGGTATTGGTGCGGTACTCGTTCGCGACGCCGTTGCGCTCGTCGTCGGGCCGGTCGATGCGGAACTTCTCGGGGTTGTTCACGATCGCGACGAGCGAGGCGGCCTGCGCGAGGGTGAGCCCGGCGGCGGTTGTGCCGTAGTAGTAGTTGGCGGCGGCTTCGATGCCGTACACGGTGCCGCCGAAGCCGGCGATGTTCAGGTAGGCGAGCAGGATCTGGTCCTTCGAGTACCGCTTCTCCACTCCGATCGCGAAACGGGCCTCCTGCAGCTTGCGGTCGAGGCTCGTCTCGGTGACCTTCTCGTAGCAGCTCTCCTTCGCCGCTGCCACGAGCTCGCTGCGCTCCTCGGGGGTGAGCTCGCGGCCCTCGGCCGTCGCCTGCTCCTCGGCCTCCGCGGTGGCGGCGTCGCCGGACTCGGTCTCGCACTTCTGGACGCGGACGTTCTTCACGTACTGCTGGGCGATCGAGGACCCGCCCTGCGTGTTGCCGCCGCTGACCGTCTTCACCGCGGCGCGGAGCGTGCCCTGCACATCCACGCCACCGTGATCGTAGAACCGCGGGTCCTCGCCCGCGACGGTGGCATCCTTCACGAACTGGCTGACCTGGTCCCACCCGACCTCGACCCGGTTCTGCTCGTAGAAGGAGGCCATGAGCGTCGGCACCCCCTCGTTCGTGACCGCGTAGATGTTGCTCTTCTCCGACGGCTCGTCGATCTCCAGGTAGCCCGGCAGGTTCTCGAACAACCCGATCGACTGAGTGGCGCCGACCCCGACGAGCCCGATGGCCGGCGTGATCCCCGCGACGACGAGCGCGGCCGCGGCCGCAGAGGCGCAGATCAGGCCGAGGAACCCGCCGAGGACACCGAGCGGCGTGCGCCGATCGACGAAGTCACGATTGCGGAGATTCCGATCCATCCGAGCCTGTCCCCCCGATACTGCTGAGCGATGCGCTCGCGGTCCCCCGGACGAGGGGCCCTCCGTCAATGGAAGCGCAGGGGCTCCGCCATGTCCAGCCTCACCCCGATCGCGGCGTGTCCCTGAGCTTCGCTCGGCCTCCGGCCGCGGCGGGCCACCGGGTCAGCCGAGCACCGTCGCCGTCGCCTCGGGGAACACCCCCGGGAAGAGCGGCCCCTCCTCCGGGCGGACGTCGCGCTCGGCGTAGCCGGCGCGCAGGCGCTCGAAGATGCGCTGACTCTCGGCGGCGAGGGCACCGAGGTCGACGCCGGGGATCGTCCCGTCGACCACGATCGGGCGGCCCGCGACCATGCTGAACCTGGTGTCCCGCCCTGATCCGGAGAGGACGAGCGCCCGCAGCGGGTCGTCGATCGGCCCGGCGCGGAAGTCGTCGAGCCCGAACGCCACGAGGTCCGCACTCGCCCCCGGGGCGAGGCGGCCGAGGTCCGGGCGGCCGAGCGCGCGTGCCCCGCCGAGCGTCGCCGCCGTCACGTACTCCGCGAGCAGCCCGCGGGACAGGTCGCCGTGCTGCGCCTTCGCGAGGTGCACGCCCGCGTCGATGCCGCGGATGAGGTCGGGCGGGAAGGAGTCGGTGCCGAGCGCGATGTTGACCCCGGCGTCGAGGTACTGCGACAGCCGTTCGAGGAGGAACGCGTAGCGCGCGTTCGTGAGCGGGCAGTGCACGATGCTCGCGCCCGCCGCGGCGAGCGCGGCGAGATCGCCCCGGTCCTCGCCCGCGACCTCGGGGTGCACGTCGAGGTAGACCCCGTGCGCGAGGATGAGCCGCTCGCCGAGCAGGCCGGCCCGCTCGATCAGCCCGAGCGGCGTGGTGCCGCTCGCCCTGGCGATCAGCGCGCGCTCGGCGTGGTCCTGGAAGGCGTGCACCCGCACCTTGATCCCGCGCTCTGCGGCGATCCGACCGGTCTCCGCGAGCAGGTCCTCCCGGAGCGTCTCGATCCGGCAGGGGGCGAGGATGCCCGTGACGAGGGGGTCGTCGAGCCCGTCGACGGTGTCGAGGAAGCGCACCGCGTCGGCGAGCCCCCGTCGGCCGAGCTCGTCGTCCCAGTGGATGCCGGCGCTGCCGTCGCGCTCGGTGACGTGCACCCCCGAGCGGTAGCTCGGCCCGAGGAACGATCGCAGGCCGAGCTCGGACGCGAGGCGTGCCACGTCCAGGAGGTCGTCGTGCGTCTCCGCCCAGGCCGAGTGCACCTCGGCGGCGATCGGGGCGAAGCTCGTGATGCCGTGGAGGGCGAGCTGGACGAGCGCGGCGCGGCGCATCGTCGAGCGGTCCTCGGCGGACAGCACCTCGCGCCGGCCGGATCGGGCGTAGTCGGCCGACCAGCCGAGCCGCTGCTCGTGAGCGGCGTCGCCCCAGGCGTCGAGCTGCAGGTGGTCGAGATCTGCGAGCGCGTCCAGGTCGATGAGCCCGGGCAGGAGCACGCTCCGGCCGAGCGCGAAGCGGTCGTCGACCGGAACGTCGAACGCGGCGTCCGCGGCGGGACCGACCGCCGCGATGCGGCCGCCCTCCACGAGCACCGCGCCGTCCCGCAGTTGCGCGAAGCGCCCCTCGTGCTCCGTGATCACCCAGTCGGCGGTGACCAGGGTGCGCCGAGTGCTCACGACGCCAGCCGTTCGCGACGGACCGGCTTCCAGCCCGGCCGGGGCACCGCGGCCCGCAGCGCCCGGGTGTACGGGTGCACCGGATCGGCGAGGAGCTCGGCCGTTCGCCCCTGGTCGACGACGCGCCCCTGCTCCATCACGATCATCCGGTCCGAGATCTGATTCACGACGGCCAGGTCGTGGGAGATGAAGAGGTAGCTCACCTCGCGGGACGTTCTGATGTCGGCGAGCAGGTTCAGGATCTGGGCCTGGATCGAGACGTCGAGGGCGGCCACGGCCTCGTCGAGCACGATCACGGCGGGGTCGGCGGCGAGCGCGCGAGCGATCGCGACGCGCTGCCGCTGCCCGCCGGACAGCTGGTGCGGGTGCTTCTCGGCGAAGCGGTCGTCGAGCCCCACGCGATCGAGGATGTCGAGCGTCCGTCCGCGGATCTCCCGTCTGGTCGTCGAGGCTCCGGCGTGGAGGCCGACGCTCGTGGCCACGATGTCGCCGATGCGCTGTCTCCCGTTCAGGGAGGAGTACGGGTCCTGGAACACGTACTGCACCTCGCGCGCCCACCGCCGTCGGTCGGCGAGCCGGCGGACGCCTCGCGCCCGTGATTCGCCTCCGACGCTGATCTCCCCTTCGGTCAGCGTCTCCAGTCCGACGAGCATGCGGGCGACCGTCGTCTTGCCGGAGCCGGACTCGCCGACGATCGCGAGGCACTCGTTCGGGTGCAGCTCGAAGGAGACGTCGTCGACGGCGATCACCGGATCGTCCTTGGTTGGGCCGGGGTACACCTTTCGGAGCCCGCGCGCGACGACGATCGGCTCCCCCGTCTCGTGCGCCCCCGGCCGGCCGTCGGTGCCGATCATGATGCCTCCGTCTTCAGCAGTTCGTGGGTGGCCCGGTCGTAGCGCAGCACGGGCAGCCGTTCCACGCGGTGCTCGATGCTCGGCCGGGCGCCGAGCAGCTCGATCGTGTACGGGTGCGTCGGCGCGTCGTAGACGTGCGCACCCTGCTCGACGATCTCGCCCGCGTACATCACCGCGAGCCGGTCGCAGCAGGCGGCCGCGAGCTCGAGGTCATGGGTGATGAAGAGCAGCGCGAGTCCACGTGCGCGGCGCTGCTCGTCGAGGATCGCCATGACATCGGACTGCGCGGTGACGTCGAGGGCGGTGGTGGGCTCGTCGGCGAGGATGAGCTTCGGCTCGGCGAGGAGCACGCTCGCGATCATCACGCGCTGCAGCAGTCCGCCGGAGAGCTCATGGGGGTACTGGTGCAGGCGGTGCTCCGGATTGCGCACGCCGACCTCGTCGAGCAGCTCGACGGCGCGTCGCTCGGCCTCACGACGGTCCACCCCGCGGTCGCGCACGAGGGCCTCGGTGAGGAAGTCGCCGACGCGGTGCACGGGGTTCACATGGGCGCGCGGGTCCTGGAAGATCATGCCGACGTCGCGCTGTCGGTAGCGGCGCAGCGCCTGGGCGTTCATCCGGGGAACGGACACCCCGTCGAAGAGGATCTCGCCGCTCACCCGAAAGGCGGGGTCGAGCATGCGGGTGATCGCCCGCGTCGTGAGCGACTTGCCGGAACCGGACTCGCCGACGAGTCCGAGCGCCTCCCCCGCCCCGATCTCGAGGCTCACGCCGTTCAGCAGGGTCTGCTCGCCGCCGCGCAGGCGCAGGGTGGCGCGCACGTCGTCGAGTCGCAGCAGGTGGTCGGTCATCGCATGCTCCGTGCACTCGAGGTGAGGCGGTCGCCGATGACGGTGACGCACCAGACGATCAGGACGATGAGGCTGCCGGCGGCGATCGCCTCGGTCGGTTGGCCGCGCAGCACCGAGTCGAATCCGCTCTTCACCATGAGGCCGAGGTCCGCGGTCGGGGGTTGCACGCCGAGGCCGAGGAAGGAGACCGCGGCCAGGTCGATCACCGCGAAGCCGAGCGAGGACACCGCCTGGGCGACGACGATCGGCTGGACGTTCGGGAGGATCTGGGTGAAGGTGATGCCGGCACCCGACTGCCCCTGCAGCCAGGCTGCGGCGACGTAGGGCATGTGGCGTTCGCGGAACGAGGCGCCGCGTACGACGCGCGCGACGTAGGGCACGTACGCGATCGCGAGTCCGCAGACCACGGTGATGAGGCTCGGGCCCCAGATCGCGACGGCGATGAGGGCGAACACGATGCCCGGCACGGCGAAGAGTACGTCGAGCAGCCAACTGACCACCGTGTCGATGCGCCCGCCGCGCCACGCCGCGAGCAACGCCAGCAGCGTGCCGACGACCGTGGCGATGAGGATGACGAGGCCGGGACCGGCGAGGGTGATCCGTGCACCCCAGATCAGCCGGGACAGGATGTCACGGCCGAGGGCGTCGGTGCCGAGCAGGTGCGCCGGCGTGGGCCCGGACAGCGACGCGAGCAGGTCGGGGAAGTCCGGGTCGTAGGGCGCGACCACCGGGGCGAACGCCGCGGCGAGCGCGATGACGAGCAGGATGCCGGCGGCGATGCAGCCGGTGACGCCGAGGCGGCCGCCGGTCGTCCGGAGCAGGCCCGCGGTGCGGCGTTCTCCGACGACCCTGGCGACGGCCAGGCTGGTGGTGGACGGGGTGGTCATTTCCGGCTCCCGAGGACGATGCGCGGGTCGATGAAGGTGTAGAGCACGTCGACGACGGCGTTCACGACGACGAACGCGACGACGAGCACGAGGATGACCGCCTGCACGACCGCGAAGTCCCGCTGCAGGATGGCCCGCACGAGCAGGGAACCGAGGCCGTCGAGCGCGAAGACGTTCTCGACGACCACGGCGCCCGCGATGAGGGTGGCGATGGTGAGCCCGAGCACGGTGACGATCGGGACGAGCGAGTTCCGCAGCACGTGGTGGCGGACGATGTAGCCCGGCGCCAGGCCCCGGACGGTCGCCGTCTGCACGTGCTCCCGCCCGCGCTCCTCCAGCACCGACGCCCGGGTGATGCGCGCGAGGTACGCGGCGCTCGCGACCGAGAGGGCGACCGCCGGCAGCGCGAGGTGGACGAGGGTGTTCACCCCGCCGCTGCCGGAGCCGAACGTCGGGAACCAGCCGAGACCGACGGCGAAGACGCTGATGAGCGCGACGCCGACGACGAACGACGGCGTCGAGAGCCCGATCGCCGCGAGCGTGGAGGTGAGCTGGTCGCTCCAGCCGCCTCGGAGCGCGGCGAACGTCCCCGCCGCGATGCCGACGACCGCGATCATCAGCGCGGCCATCGAGACGAGCGCGAGGGTCGTGCCGATCCGGCTCGAGATGAGGGCCGAGACATCCTGGCGGTAGACGATCGAATAGCCGAGGTCGCCGCGCAGGAGGTCGCCGAGCCAGGCCACGTACCGCACGAAGAACGGGTCGTTCAGGTGGTACTGGGCGGTGACCGCCGCGATCTGCTCCGGGGTGCCGCCGCGCGGTCCGAGGATGAACGCGAGCGGGCTGCCCGGGGCGAGGTAGAGCAGGCCGAAGACGATGAAGGAGGTGACGAGGAGCACGAGCAGCAGGCCGCCCGCGCGCCTCGCCAGATAGGCACCGAAGGACATCGGTTACTCCGTCCCACCGATCGTGGCGGCCCACGGCGCGTAGAGGTAGGCGAGCGAGGCGGTCGCTCCGGAGATGCGGTCGTTCTGCACCAGCGTCACGGGCTCGTAGGCGAGCGGGATCCACGGCAGCTCCTCCGTGATGATCTGCTGCGCCTCGATCACCGCTGCCGCGCGGGCCGCGTCGTCGGTCTCGGCGCGGGCGGCGAAGAGCTGCTCGTCGGCGAGGTCCCAGCCGGTGTAGTTGTGGCTGTCGGTGCTCGCGAAGAACTGGTACACGTCGAGCGCGTCGGCGAAGCTGCCGTAGTTCGTCGTGAAGAAGCCGTCGATGCCCTCGCGGGCGGCCGGGTCGAAGTACAGGTTGCCGAACTGCTCGACGGGGATCACCTTGGTCTGGATGTCGAGGCCGATCGACTGCCCGGCCGCCTGGATGACGTTCGCCGTCTGCTCGTGCACGGCCGAGCTGCCCTGCACGGCGAGCACGATCGGGGCGACGGTGCCGGCCTCGGCGACGAGCGCCTTCGCCTGCTCGAGGTCGGGCTCGGCGGAGAACTCGCTGTAGGCCGCCTCGAACGCGTCGCGCTCGTAGCCCCAGTAGTCCGGCCCGGCCAAGGACGTCGCGGGGATGCCCGCGCCCTGGAACACGACCTTCGTGAGCGCGGCCCGGTCGATCGCGAGCGACAGCGCCTGACGGATCCGCGCGTCGCCGAGACCGCCCTCGAAGTTCGCCGTGGTCATCGTCCAGAACACGAGCGACTTGCCGTAGGTGGTGGTCACCTCGTCGCTGCGCTCGAGCTGCGTGAGGCCGGCGGGCGGGAGATAGAAGAACTGGCCGTCGACATCACCCGTGCGGAGGGCGTTGACGGCGGTCGACTCGTCGGCGATGAAGCTGAACTCGAGCGCGGCGGCCTTCGGCACCAGCGCCTGGTCCCAGTACCCCGGATTCGCGGCGAGCTCGATGCTCTTGCCGGAGTTCCACGCGGAGAGTGAGAACGGCCCGGTGCACTGCAGCCCGCCGTTCGGCGTGCCGAACGCGTCGCCGGCCGATTCCGCCGCGGCCTTCGACACGATGGCGCCGGCCGCGGTGGCCATCGCCTGGGTGAAGAGGACGTCGGGCTGGCTGAGCTCGACGGTGACCTGGTTCGGGGCGGTGGCGGTGATCGAGGCCACGTTCTGGAAGTAGCTCGCGAAGTAGCTGGTCGACGTCTCGCCGGTCTGCCGCTGCAGGGAATAGACGACGTCCTCCGCGGTGAGCGGGGTGCCGTCCCAGAAGGTGACGCCGTCACGGAGGGTGTAGACGATCGTCGTGTCGTCCGGCTGCTCGATCGTCGCGGCGAGCCCGGGCTCGGTGCTGAGATCGGGCTTCATCCGCACCAAGCTGTCGCAGAGGTTCGCGACGACGGTGTTCTCGGCGTAGTTGAACGTGTACATGGGGTCGAGCGACATCGGCTCGTAGGGCAGGTTCCACTTCACGAGGTCGACGGGCTGCGTGCCGGGTTCGGTGGTGGTGGCGAGGTTCGAGAGGTCGACCGTGAGGCCGGCCTCTTCGCTCGCCGGTTGAGCGGTGCAGGCGGTGAGGGCGAGACCGGCGGCGGCCAGGACGGCCGTCGTGACGGTGATGCGGCGTCGGGACACGGGAACTCCTTTGTCGGTGTGTCGGACTATCTGGGTGGGGGGATGCGCCGGATGGCGTTGGGGGCCGCTGAGCGGCTCAGCGCCCGGGGACGGGGCGACCGTCGCGGAGCACCGCGGTCGGCGCGGGGCGATCGACGACCACCTGGGCGAGCGACTCGCCGGCGAACTCGAGATGGGTGGGCGAGTCGTGGTCGACGGGGCGCGCGAGCTCGGGGATGCCGAGGAGGCGGCCGCCGTCGGTCGAAGCCGCGCGGTAGCAGCGTTCGAGCTGGGCGTCGGTCATGGCGCCCGTGCGGTAGGCGAACAGGTGGGACCGGTCGACCATGCTGCCGGTGCCGAACGGGGTCCAGGAGTCGCGGACGCCGTCGGAGCCGAGGGCGAGGTCGACGCCGTGCCGGTCGAGGAGCGCCGGGTCGAGCACGGGGTCGTCGCCGAGCGCGCACGTGGTGACCCAGAGCCCGGCGGCCGCGACGCGGTCGAGCGTCTCGCCGAGCCGGGGCGCGGAGGCGTCGGCGAGCGCGAACGCGTGGCTCACCGTGACCCGCCCCTGCATCCCGGCGGCGATCGTGCGCTCCGCGATCTGGCGGATCTGAGCCAGGCCCGGCTCCCCGCCGTCGTGGAGGTGCAGGTCGAGGTCTCGGCCGCTGCGCTCGGCGAGGCCGAAGACCGCGTCGAGGTGGCCGGCGACATCTCCCTCCAGGCCGAGCGGGTCGATGCCGCCCACGAGGTCGGCGCCGGCGTGGAGGGCGGCGGCCATGACCGCTTCGGTGCCCGGGTTCGTCAGCAGCCCGAACTGCGGGAACGCGACGATCTGCACGGTGAGCCAGGGCGCCAGCCGCTCGGCGGCGGCACGGACGCCCTCGACGTTGCGCAAGCCGAGCTCGCTCGACACGTCGACGTGGGCACGCATCGCGAGCGTGCCGTTCGCGAGCGCGTTCTGCAGCAGCGCGTGCGCGCGTTCCTCGACACTGCGGGTGTAGCCCCGCTGCGTCGCCAGGTCGTTCGCGATGAACTCCGGCAGTCGGGTCGCGTTCGCCCGCGACATCCAGGGGCCGCCCCAGCTCGACTTGTCCGGGTGGATGTGGGCGTCGACGAGGCCCGCGGCGACGACGCGGCCGTCGAGGCGCTGCGGATCGGGGGAAGACTCGTGCGTCGTGACCAGTGCGGACATCCGTGCTGAACTCCTTCGTTCGCCGCGGCTCGACGCGTGGCGGTCGCTCCGGGCGATTTGTCAGATGTATGATAACCATACATTCGCGAAGAAAGAGAATGGAAATCGTGGAACCCATCCAGCGCCGCTCGCTCGTCGACACGGTCGTCGACCGCCTGCACACCGAGATCACCTCCGGCTCCTGGCCCGTCGGCTCGCGCATCCCGACCGAGGCCGAACTCACCGAGCAACTCGGGGTCAGTCGCCCCTCGGTCCGCGAGGCCGTGCGTTCGATCGTGCAGCTCGGCCTGCTCGAGACCCGTCAGGGCGACGGCACCTACGTCGTCGCCGACGACCCCACCGAGGTCGCGCTCAGGCGCACGATCGACGTCGCGGACGCCCGGGAGGTGCTCTCCGTGCGGCGGGCGCTCGACGTGCTCGCGGCCCGAGAGGCCGCGACCCACCACGACGCGGCCGATCTCGCCACGCTCCGCGATGCGCTCGCGGGCCGACGGGCGGCGATCCGCGATCACGACGTCGAAGCGTTCGCCGACCACGACGTCGCGTTCCACCTCGGGGTCGCCGCGGCCTCCCACAATCGCCTGCTCGTCGGGCTCTATGCGAGCTTCGACGCCTCGCTCCGGCACTCCGTCGCCCAGAACTCGTGTCTCTCGAACAACGCCGACCCGAACACCGCCGACCTGCACGAGGCGCTCTTCCGCGCGATCGAACGGGCCGACGTCGACGCGGCCTCCGCCGCCGCGGTCGGCGTGCTCGACCAGAGCGAGCAGTCACTCGATGGCTGAGCGGCGCGCCGGAGTCGGCGCGCCGCTCGCAGCCGGCGCCCTCGTCGTCGGCATCGGCCTCTCGGTGCGCTCGCCCATCACGAGCGTCTCCGCCCTCCTGCCGGAGCTCGAGCGCGACTTCGGGCTCGGCGCGATCGGCACCGCCTGGCTGAGCACCATCCCGGTGCTGCTGTTCGGCCTCGCCGCGCCGTTGGCTCCCCCGCTCGCCCGGCGCCTGGGCGCCGACCGAGCCGCCGCCCTCCTCCTCACCGCCCTCGCCGCGGCGATGCTGCTGCGCCCGTTCGGAGCCGCGCCGCTGCTCGCCGGCACCGTCGTGGTCGGGGCATCGATCTCCCTGCTCGGCATCCTCACTCCTCAGCTCGTCCGCACCCACCTGGGTCGCCGCCACGGGCTCTGGTCGGGGGTGTACACGGCGGCCTTCGGCGCCAGCGCCGCCCTCGGGGCCTCACTCGCCGTCCCGATCCTCGGTGCGGTCGGCGACGACGCCGGCATCGCCGTCGGGCTCTGGGGACTTCCGGTGGCTGCAGCGGCGGTGCTCGCGTGCACGGTGGCCCCGCGTCTGACGCGGGCGGCATCGACGGCCCCCGAGACGGGCACCGCCGGCCGCACCGGTTCGATCCTGCGGGCCCCTCGGATGTGGTCGGTCACCGGCTTCTTCGCCAGTCAGGCGCTCATCTACTTCGCGTTCACCGCCTGGCTGCCCACGATCGCGATCGACCGCGGCCTCGCTCCCTCGCAGGCGGGACTGCTGCTCGCCTGGATGAGTATCGCCGGCATCCCCGCCGCCCTGCTCGCCCCGACCATCGCGGCCGGGTTCCGCACCCAGTCGGGCGTGATCGCGGTCGTCTCCTGCGGATCCGTGCTCGCCATCCTCGGGCTCGCCCTCGCCCCGATCACCCTCGCCCCCGTCTTCGTCGGAGTGCTCGGCGTCGCGCAGAGCGCTGCCTTCGGCCTCGCCGTGGGGCTCATCGTCGCCCGCGCTCCCGACATCGCCCGCACCAGCGCGTTCTCCGCCGTCGCCCAGGGCGTCGGCTACGCCGTCGCGGCGCTCGGCCCCCTACTGCTCGGCACCCTGACGTCGGCCGGCGTGCCGTGGACCCCCGTCATCGCCGGACTCGTGCTCGTCGCCGTCGCCCAGCTCGCCTTCGGGATCGTCGCGGGCCGCCCCGCCCCCCGCGTGCCGGCCGGGCCGGCTCCGGCCACCACACCCACCACCGATTCCGCGACCACGAGGAGGTCCACCACATGATGCTCACCGAGATCCGCCCCTGGGGCGGCCAGACCGCCGTCGCCCGTCGTGATCGAGCCGTCGCCGACGGCCGCCGACTGGTCGAGGGGGTCCTGGGATGACCCGGAGCGCCTCGTCCCCGTCTCGCCGCGCCGGGCGGCCGCGCGCCCCGATGCTGGCCGCGGCTGCACTGGCGGCGGCCGGGGCGCTCGCCCTCGCCGGGTGCGCCGCCCCCGCTCCGGAACCGACCCGTACCCCACCGCCCGCGACCGCGACCCCCACCGAGGAGGCCACTCCCATGCCCGTCCCGCCCACCATGCCGCCCGCCGAAGCGACCGCCCTCCTCGTCACCGCCACCGCCGCCGGCGATCTCGCCGAGGTGCAGCGCGCCCTGGAGCAGGGCGCCGACCCCGACGCCCGGGACGCCGAGGCCCGGCCCGTCGTCGTCACCGCCACCCGTGCCGAGCGCGCCGACCTCGTGCGGGCGCTGCTCGAGGGGGGTGCCGACCCGAACGCGAAGGACGGCATCGAGGACTCGGCCTTCCTGTACGCGGGCGCAGAGGGGCTCGACGACATCCTCCTGCTCACGCTCGAGCACGGCGCCGACGTCGCGAGCACGAACCGCTACGGCGGCACCGCCCTCATCCCGGCGAGCGAGCACGCCTACGTCTCGACGGTCCGCATCCTGCTCGACGCCGGGGTGCCCGTGAACCACGTCAACCGGCTCGGCTGGACCGCCCTGCACGAGGCCATCGTCCTCGGCTCCGGCGGCGACGCCCACGTCGAGACCGTGCGGCTGCTGCTCGCCGCCGGGGCCGACCCGTCCATCCCCGACGGCGACGGCGTGCTGCCCCGGCGGCTCGCCGAACGGCTCGGATTCACGGCGATCGTCGCGGAGCTCGACGCGGCTGGCTGATCCCGCGAGGTTGAGCCGGCGGGCGGCGCGGTCAGCCGCGCGTCGGCCCGGGCTTCGCGGCCGGAGGCGGCGGCATCCGCCGCACCTGCCCGAAGCGGCCCGCGACGCCGGCGAGCAGCAGCGGGCGGGCGAGCACCCATCCCCCGACGAGCGCGAGCACTGAGACCGCGAAGATCGCGAAACCGACCCAGTCGGCGGCATCGCGCGACGCGTACATGTGGTTCAGGTTCCGCAGCGCGCCGGTGGCGAGCACGAGCACCACGTGCACGAAGGTGAAGAGCAGGAAGAAGAGCATCACCGGGAAGTGCAGCGCCCGCGCGAGCCGCTCGGGGAGCACGCGGGCCAGTCGGCCCTGCATGGGCCAGACCGGCGAGAGACGCAGTCCGGTGAGGACGGCGAGCGGCGCCGCCACGAAGACGATCGCGAAGTACGAGAGCACCTGCGCGTCGTTGTACGACACCCAGGAGTTCTCGACCGGCCAGTCGAGCGAGAGGTACTGGAGCACGACCGAGATCGTGTTCGGCACGACCGACCAGCTCGTCGGGACGATGCGCAGCCACTGGCCCGTCGCGAAGAGCAGCACGACGTAGACGAGGCCGTTCACCACCCAGAGCGCGTCCACCACGAGGTGCAGCCAGACGGAGATACCCAGGCGGCGGGGCGTGCCCTTCGTCCGGGGCCAGCGGGTGTTGTCGCGGGTCCAGAACGCCGGCGGGCGCGCCTTCGAGCGGATGATCAGGCCCGTGCGCACCAGCAGCACGAGGAAGAAGGCGTTGAAGAAGTGCTGCCAGCCGAGCCAGGCGGGGATGCCGATCGGCGTGCCGTCGGGGAGCGCGCTATGACCCGGGTAGGTCTCGACGAACCCCTGGACCTCGGGCAGCGTCCGCAGCCAACGGGCGAGCAGCACGGCGGCGCCGAGGAGCACGACCGTCGCGACCGCCACGATCGCCAAGCGCTTCGGCGAACGGAGGTCGAACACGGAGCGCGAGGATGACGGCACGATACTCAGCGTGCCGAATCGCCCCCGGCTGCGCAACTCGATGCGTCGCCGTCTTACCGCGCGGGACGAGCGAGCCGGACCACCCCCGCCGCTCCCAGCAGGAAGGCCGGGATCCACCACGCGCCGAGGGCCGTCGGCAGCCAGTCGCCGGCGCCCGGATCGGCGGCGACGCCGGGCTCGTTCGACGACGCGGGTGCCTCGTCGGGCATCCGCTCGGCGTGCACCAGCAATCGGTGCGTGTTGACGCCGATCGGGGTGCAGGTGAGCAGGGTCAGCAGGTCCTCCCCCGGCCGGCGCGCCAGGCTCGCCGTCTCGTCGGGGCGCACCGTCTCGAGCGTGGTGACCCGGTAGCGGAGTCGACGGTCGAGCAGCTCGACCTCGATCACGTCGCCGGGTCGCGCCTCGTGCAACGGGGTGAACAGCGCGGCGTACGGTGCACCCGTGTGCGCCGTCAGCACCGAGTGGGTGCCCGCTCCCCCGACCGGCAGACTGCTGCCGGGCAGATGACCGGCCCCCCGGCGCAGCACCTGCTCGTCAGCCCCGAGTTCGACCGGCAGGTCGATGCCGAGCCGCGGGACGGTGACGCGCGCCACCACACCGCCGGCTCCCACCTGGAGCTGATCGCGGTAGCGTTCCGGCCCGGCGTCGGTGTCGGCGACCGCGACGGAGTACGGGTCGAGCAGCGGACCGTCCGGAAGCGCCCGGTTGTAGGCCTCCGCGGCGGCCAGCAGCTCGTCGGCCCGGCCGCTCTCGCGGAGCTCGGCCCCGCGCTCGAGGTAGCCCGCGATGGCGCGATCGTGCCCGATGGTCGAGACCCAGTCGGCGGCGACGGGAAAGAGCAGCAGCGCGAGACCGACGAGTCCGCCCACGACGATCGCGACCGGCGCCGTGGTCCAGCGGCGACCACGGCGCGACGGCTGAGGCGGGAGCTCCGGGCGGCGGTGCGCGACGGGCGCCGCCGCCGCCACCCGGAGGCCGGTCATGCGTGCCGCCGGCGGCGCCTGGCGACGGCGAGCGCGAGCGCCCCGCCGAGCAGGAGCACGCCGCCGGCGACGATCGCGGCGGTGCCGGCGAGGCCGGTCGCCGGGAGTCGGAACCCGGCGTCGTGCGGGGCGTTCGCGACGGTGATGGTGACGACTGCCGGATCATGGCTCGTCACCTCGACCCGGACGGGCGCGGCGAGCAGTTCGTAGCCGGCCGGCGCGCGCGTCTCGACGAGCCAGTAGCTGCGCCAGCGCGGATCGCCCGGGTCGAGCTGCTCGCCGTCGGCGAAGTCGGAGTAGCGCAGGCCCTCGACGACGATGCGTCCGTCGTCGCCCGTGGTGAACTCACTCACTCCGCGGACGACGAGGGGATCGCGCCCGGCCCGCGCGTCGTCCTCGCTGAGGTGCAGCCGGAAGACCGCGCCGGCGAGCGTTCGCGCCGGGTCGACGGCGTCGACCTTCTCGACGACGAGGGCGCCCCACTTGGTCGCCACGGGCGGGGTGACGATCGGCCCGCCCGGTTCGCCCGGGCGGACGTCGAAGCTCGGCCGGTTCGGATAGATCACGGCCTCGTTCTCGATGACGCCCGTCGCGGTCGCGCGAGCAGTGACCGTGACGAGCACCCGCGCCTCGCCCGCTCGCCCGGCGAGAACGGCGCGGCCGGCCTCGGTGAACTCGACCGTGACGGCGTTGGCGGCCTCGTCGAAGACCACCGTGTAGTCGCCCGGCTGAGCGATGGCCGTGCCGTCGGTGAGCTCGACCGTCGTGCCGGCGTGGGCGAGGCGGTCGTCCAAGGTGTCGACGATCTTGTAGCCGTCGATGATCTCGACGCGCGGGATGTCGGCCTCGATCGTGTAGACGATGTCGTCGCCTTCGACCACGGCGGACCCGTCGGTCACCGACTTCTCTGCGCCGGTGACGGCGTTCTTCGGGTAGACGTGCACGTCGTAGCGCCAGGTGTCGCGGCGCTCGGCGTCGGTGAGCGGCAAGGTCACGAGGAACGGTGCCGCCCGGGTCACCCCTGCCGGCGCGCGGGTCTCGGTCACGAGGTACAGCCCGAGCGGGAGGACGTCGAACACCGCGTCGCCGGCGGCGTCCGTGACGGCGGTCCGGCCGGGCCGCTCGACTCGTGCCGCCGCGTCCTCCGCGCTCAGGCGCGTGGCCTCCTGCCAGCCTTCGTTCGTGCGCAGGTCGATGCCGGCGACCCGCTCGACGGTGAACTCCACGTCGGCGAGCGGGGTGAGGCCGCTCGTGTCCTCCGGTCGGCCGTCGCCGGGCGCCCCAGCACGATCGGGCTGCACGAACTTGTGCACGTTCAACGTCGCCGTGGCGTCCGGGTCGATGTCGACGACCGATGCCGCGTGCGCGGCGGTGCCGAACGAGAGGACCGCGGCGATCGCGCCGACGAGCGCGAGGGCGGCCACGGACCGTCGTCTGCGGGTGGGCTTGGGCATGGAGTGCTCCTTCTGGGTCGGTCTCTGGCGGTCGCTCCGGGTGGGAGGCCGCCGGTCGGGGCGTACCGGTCAGCGGCCCCGCAGTCGTCGCGCACCGGCGACGAGCAGTGCGAGGGCCGCGAGCGCGGCTCCCACGGCGACGAGGCCCGCGGTGCCGGTGCCGCCGGTCGCCGGCAGCTCGATGACCGGCGCCGGGGTGTCGTGCGAGGTGCTGCACTCCTCCCCGACGGCACAGCGCTCGGGCGGCGTCGAGGCCTCGCCCGTGACGACGTTGCGGAGGCGCTCGGCCCATGCGTCGGCGCGGACGGTCACCCGGTACTCGAGCACGGCCGTCGAGCCCGCGGCCAACGCGAAGGGCGGGCTGCGCAGGCGACCGCCCTCCGGGTCGGCCACCGGGACGACGGTGCCGTCGTCGAGCACCAATCGCGCGGAGCCCGTGACGAAGTCCGCCGCGTGCAGGACATCGCGGAGCTCGTCCACGAGGACGGCGTCGGGGACTGCACCTTCCACGCCCGTCGCGGTCACCGCGTAGCGGATCTGGGCGCCGGGAGCGACCTCCGTGCCACTCGCCGGGTCGGCCTGTTTGTCGAGCGTCCACGCCGCATCGCCGACGGGATGGTCGGTGCAGTCGAGGGCGTCGTCGCAGTCGGGCGCGGGATCGGGTGCGCCCTCGACGATGAGGTTCCTGAGCCGGCCGTCGCCGAGCTCGTCGGCTGCGCGCACGACGACCTCGTACACGACCTGTCGCTCCGCTCCCGGGGGCACCTCGCCCGTGATGCGGAGCCGCTCGCCGTCGAGTCTCGCGTCGAGCGGCTCGTCGGCGACGAGCGAACCGGCGACCAGGGCCGCGTCGTCGAGCACGTCGGCGAGGAGGTCGGTGTGCTCGACCGGCGCGGCAGCCGAGTCGGAGTCGTTTCGGAACACGAGCCGGTACTCGACTCGTTCGCCGGGATGGACCGCGGTGCCGGGTGCGGGCGACGCCTGCTTCTCGACGATGAGCGACGGTGCGGGCGGCGGCGTGTTCGTGAAGACGCAGACGACGTCCGTGCCGGCTGGGATGACGACGTCGGCGTCGGTGCCGCTCCCGTTCGCGACGACGGTGCCGTCCGCACGGTTCGTGCACGACCAGCGCGCGTCGTAGCCGGAATCGCCGCCGGCGCGGGTGCTGCGCTCGCTGAGCCGCACACGCTCGCCGCCGTCGACTTGCACCGGCCCGGCGATCCGATCCTGCCGGCCCGGCGCCGTGCCGTCGGTGGTCGCCGAGGCCAGCTCGGTGCCGGGGTCCGTCGCCGCAGCGATCACGAGACGAACCTGGTCGCCCGCTCTGGCGCGCTCCACGAACTCCTTCTCGAGCGTGATCGTGCCGCGCTCCGGCTCCACCGGCGGCTCGGATCGGCAGTCGAACGACGGCCGCCCGACCCACGGCCAGTTGTGCAGCTCGTTGCCCGATCCGCGCGTCACGAGGTCGCCGCCCAGGTAGAGGCGCCCGTTCGTGCTCGCCGTGAGGTCGGCCGAGGCGCTGGGAGCGAGGATCGAGCCCATGAAGTTGCCCCCGCCGCTCAGGGTGAGGTTCGTGGTGTCGGTGAAGTTGTACAGGATGCGCGACGCCGCCTCGCCGAAGATCGGCGAGTCGTAGACATCCGCCCGGTCGCCGCGGTAGCCGACCGCGAGCGGCGCGATCGAGATGGCGCCGGTTCCGCGGACGTTCACGACGATCGCCGCCTCGTCGGGGATCGACTCCTCGAAGATGAACGTGGTCGCCCCGTCGATCTCGGAGGCGTCGAGCTCGAACACCTGCAGCCCGTCGACGCTCGGTCCGGTGCTCTCGAAGCTGATGCCGCTGCCGTCGCGCTCGGCGACCCCCGTCGGGGCGAGACTCGCGAGCGAAGCCGACTCCCGAGTCATGGTGCGGTCGAAGGCGCCGAACGGGCGGAGGGCGTCTTCGGCGCCGAGCTCGTCCATGATGTCGCCGCCGTTCGTGACGACATTGCCTTGGAGGTCGAGGTAGCCCCCGCCGCGGACGGAGCCCCCGTAGCCCGAGTCGTCGTCGACGCCGTGCCCGACATCGACCGTGGTGCGGCCGGTGACCAGGCCGTCGCCGCCGATCGCGAGCATGACCGACCCGCCGGGCGGGAAGATGCCGGAGCCGAAGCCCACTCGCCCGACGTTGAAGATGCCCGCCTTGTCGAAGCGCGCGTCGCCCTTCACGACGATGTGCCCTTCCGCCTCGGCTGCGTCGCCCGTCACGGTGAGGTCCCTCCCCACGAACACCGACACGTTCGCATCGGTGAAGGTCGGCACTTGGCCGGGGTTCGGCATCCCCCCGTCGGGAGGGCAGCTCTCGGAGCGGAAGCCGACGGGCGGCGAGCTCGTCGTGGGCAGTGCGGCGCCGGCGGGTGCCGAGGAGCTGCCGCGTTCGAGCGCCGCCGCGGCGCCGACCGTCGCCGCGGGGACCGCGGCACCGGTGAGCGCCCCGACGGCCGCGAGCGTCGCGGCGAGAGCGCGGGAGAGAGGGTGCCGCATCAGCTTTCCTTCGGGTCCGGGACCCGGTCGCGGCTGGCCTGTGCCGCCCCGCCCCGCTCGGCAGGAGCCCGCGGTGGGCGCGGTGAGGCTCGACGGGTGAGGTCGGCCCCGGCAGGCGGACCGCCCCACCGACGACCGGTGGTCTCGATCACCCGGATCGGCGCGCACCGCGCTCCTGGAATCCCAAGTGATCGCAGTCAGGCTAACATTGCGAGGCTTCCTCGCAAAGGCCGATCGATCCGGCGAAACTCAGCGGCGAGCTGGTATTCCGAAGCGCGCCACAGAACTACTGCGGGTACGGCGTCTCTCCCCGAGCCAGCATGCCGACGAGCTTCTCGAGCCGATTGCGCCGGCTCGTCTCGCTCGGTGCGGTGGCGATGCGGTGCAAGACGGCGTACCGGTTCGTGGCGCTCAGCCGCCCGAAGAGCTCGGCGGCGGCGGGCTCAGCTTCGAGCGCCGCACGCAGTTCGGCGGGTACTTCGGCGGACCTCGCACCGGCGTAGGCGCGGTCCCATCGACCGTCGGCCTTCGCCCGGGCGATCTCGCTCTCGCCGCGGGGCCGCATGCGACCCGCCGCGACGAGCTCGGCGACGAGTCCGATGTTGCGCTGGGACCAGAGCGATGCTCGGCGGCGCGGCGTGAAGCGCTGCAGGAACGTCGCCTCGTCGTAACCCCGCTTCTGCCCGTCGATCCACCCGCTGCAGAGCGCCTCGTCGAGGGCCTCGGCGTAGCTCAGCGAGGTGGGCTCGGTGGTGCCCTTCTTCGCGAGCAGCAGCCACACGCCGTCGGACTCGTGCTCGTTGGCGTCGAGCCAGGCGCGCCACGCGGCGGCGTCGGCGACGACGAACGGCTCGGGGTTCTCGGCAGCCACGTCCCCACCATAGCGACGCCCCCCGACACCCGCCGCCCACCCAGCCCACCCACCCAACAGCCCCCCC
>NZ_JAMBNX010000040.1 GCF_023715325.1 Agromyces mediolanus
GTGTTGTAATCGTTGCGCGCGATCGTGATCCGGTTCTCGGTGCCCTCGAGCTGGCTCATCAGGGTGGTGTAATTGCCCTGGCTCTTCAGCTCCGGATACGCTTCCTGCAGCCGCTGCAGCGACAGCGTCAGGCCGGCCTGCGCGCGCTGATATGCCTGCATCTTGGTCGGATCGCTCAGCTCCTCGGGCGAGACCTGGATCTGGTTGGCCGAGGCGCGGGCCTGGGTCACTTCGGTCAGGATCTCCTTCTCCTGCGCGCCGGCCGCCTTCACGGTTGACACCAGGTTGGGGATCAGATCGGCGCGGCGCTGATACTGGTTCTGCACATCAGCCCAGCGCGCCTTGGCATTCTCCTCCGCGGTGGGCACGCTGTTGATGCCGCAGCCGGCGAGGCTCGCGGAAACAGCGACAAGAAGCAGGGGACGGAACGTCATGGGCGTGGGTCTCCAAGAAAACACTGTATGAT
>NZ_JAMBNX010000041.1 GCF_023715325.1 Agromyces mediolanus
GTTGTTCGATGTTGTGACAACGGCACGCGCACCCTTCCTCGGGCCGCGACACGGGTCGCAGCCACAGATCGACAAAGCAAAAATGTCCCCCGATGTGGCCCCCGCCACGGTCGGCTACGACGATGGTCAAATGAGCGCCGCAGGCAGACAGCCGCGGCGACTGACTATGGTTTAGGAACAGCCGCGTGAGTCGATCAAGTCCGGCTCGTGCCGCATTTTTGAAATATACCTCCTTGACTCGATCCGGCCCGCGCAAATCCGTCGAAAAACGCACAAGTTGCTGTTTTTGCTAGGAGAAACCGAAACGGCGCAAAATCCGCGATGTGCGAATCGCGAGATTTCCTAGCCTTTCGAAACGGACCCGTTTCGTTCCAGCCGCGGGGTTGCCGCGTACAAAATGGGTCCGCCGACGAAGGCCCGATCCTTGCTTGTGGCCGGGCGGTCATCCAGGCCTACGTAGTCACCC
>NZ_JAMBNX010000042.1 GCF_023715325.1 Agromyces mediolanus
GCGCCGCTCCGGGCACATCCGCGCCGGGACCAGCACGCGGCGTCGGCCGTTCAGCCGCGCCGCCATGCGCAGCGCGTGCCCGGCGGCACAGCCCCAGCTGTACACCGGCAGGCCGACCATCTCGAGCTCGAGCAGCGCGCCGAGCTGGCTGGTGAATTCGAACCAGGCCTGGTTGCGCCCGAAGTCGGACGAGGGCGTGCCCCACACCGGCGTCAGGAATTCGGCGCGGTTGACGATCTCGTCCACCACGGCGGGGACGTGATGCTGCCAACAGCCCCCGCCAAGAAAGCTCGTCATCGACGCCGCCGGGCGGTTCTGCGCCAGCAAACCATCCAGGTGTCGCGCCAGCTCCACTTCAGAGCTGAGCGTCGGCGCCATCGCGATCGGCGAGCGCAGGCGGTGATGGTCAGGGATTTGCCCAAACAGGGCCTCGGTCGTGTCGGCGCCAATCGCCCGCAGCAGGTC
>NZ_JAMBNX010000043.1 GCF_023715325.1 Agromyces mediolanus
TCCTTCACGCGCTCGATCAGCTCGATGTCGCGCACGGCCGTGCGCGCCGGATAGTCGTCGCGATAGCCGGCCGGGAACGACTCGGCATAGCGCTGCAGCAGGCGGTTGCCTTGCTCTTCGCCGAATGCGTCGAGCAGCGCGTCGGCGAGATCGTCCTGCCAGCGGCGCGTGACCTGCACGAGCCGCGTTTCGAGTTCGCGCGTGTCGACGTCGGGCATCGTGCCGGGTTCGGCATGCACGACGAAATGAACCCGTGCGATCGCCGATTCCGACAGCAGCGGCGTGAATTCGACGTTCACGCCGTTGTACGCGTCGACCAGCAGCTTCGCGATGCGGCGGCGCAGGTCGGTGTTGTACTTGTCGCGCGGCACGAACACGAGGCACGACACGAAGCGGTCGAACCGGTCGCGGCGCACGAACAGGCGCGTGCGCTGGTGTTCCTGCAGGCGCAGGATGCCGAG
>NZ_JAMBNX010000044.1 GCF_023715325.1 Agromyces mediolanus
GCGGCGTGACGACGCGGCCGGCAAGACGGGCACGTCGAACGGGTCGAAGGACGTATGGTTCGCCGGCTATTCGTCGGGCATCGTCGCGGTCGCGTGGCTCGGCTACGACACGCCGCGCCCAATGGGGCGCGCGACCGGCGCGACGCTCGCGCTGCCGGTCTGGCTCGACTACATGAAGACGGCCGTCGACGGGCGCACGCCGGTCGCGGCGATGCCGCCCCAGGACGTCGCGCTCGTCGACGGCGACTTCGTCTACGCGGAATACACGCGCGGCACGTGCACGGCCGACGTGCCGGCGTATATCCGCAGCCGCTTCGCGTGCGGCGGCGCGGCGGCCATCGATGCGCCCGACGCGCCGGCCGACAACGGCAAGCGCGACGAGCCGATGCCTGCCGCCGTCGATGCGGCCGAGCGCGAACGCGTGCTCGACCTGTTCCGGACCGACGACTGACGCGCGC
>NZ_JAMBNX010000045.1 GCF_023715325.1 Agromyces mediolanus
GCGAAAAAGTCCGAAATGTCGGAGACGATCCGCTTCCTCCTGAAGCTCGCTCTGGTCGTCTGGATCTTTCGCAGCTTCGTCCTCGCGCCCTTCTCGATTCCGTCGGAATCGATGCTGCCGCGGCTGCTGATCGGCGACTATCTGTTCATCTCGAAATGGAACTACGGTTATTCGCGTTGGTCGATGCCGTTCGGTTTCCCGCCGGTACCCGGACGCCTGCTTCCCCATACGCCAGAACGCGGCGACGTGGTCGTTTTCCGATCCAAGGGCGCTGACGATCACGACGTGATCAAGCGGGTGATCGGCCTTCCCGGCGACACGGTGCAGATGCGCGGCGGTCGTCTGGTCCTGAACGGTCAGGCGATCCCGAAGCAGCGGGTGGCCGACTTCGTCCTGCCGCTCTCGCCCAATTTCACCACGCGCGAATGCGAGGCGGATTTCGTCAAGAATGACGTGC
>NZ_JAMBNX010000046.1 GCF_023715325.1 Agromyces mediolanus
CCACGCTGGCGCAGCTGCGCGCCGCTCCCGATGGCAGCGATCGCGCAATGCTGATCCGGAACGTTGCGGAGGCCGCACACCACTATTTCATCCAGCGCGAATTGTGTGGCTTGTTCGTCCACCAGTCCATCATCGACGATCACGATACCCCGCGAGAAGTATTGGCGCAGATAGGTGCTCGCTAAGGTCAGGCTATAACTTGCCGACCACCTTGGCAGCGGCATTTGACTCGACGGCGAGCGCCTGAGCGTAGCGCGCCGGCTGGGCGGGGGATTTGCAGCGCAGCGCCTGCATGATCCCGGCGAGGTCCTGCCCGCTGGCGAAGAGGTACTGCGTCAGCCCGACGCGCGTTGAGTGCGCGGTGAGGCTCGCGCGCCAGATGTCGAAATCGGCGCTGTCGATCATTCCCAGCAGCCCCGCCGCATGGGCCGCGTCCAGCATCGCCCTATATATAAG
>NZ_JAMBNX010000047.1 GCF_023715325.1 Agromyces mediolanus
TAGGAATGGGGTGTTTGATGTTCGCAATCGGACTGCTGACCTAAAGAACGTCGGCTTTCCACCGATATCGGCCATCTACGCTCGCGTTGGCGGCACCCGCAAGCAGACTGGCAGCAAACGCCCCAGTAGCGGACGTGATTGTCGCGGTTGGCAGATGAGCCGAACAGAGTTAGGCTCCTAACGCAATGAGGCGCAGCGCTCTTTTCTGGCTTATCGCGACAGTCGCGTTCTGGAGTGGGATGTTCGCTTCGAACTACCGCCAAGCCACTGCGGCGCTGATGTTTTCTTCGATCTGCGGCGTCGTTGGCATAATTGGCGTCTTGGGCTTTCACGTTATTCGAGCGAGATTTGGTCGGTAGGCTCGCGCAGCCTTTGCCCGTCGCACCCACATGACGGACAAGCGTCCCTTTCCACCCAGTCTCGGCCGTTCGCTATCGCACGCGCGGCATTTAAAAG
>NZ_JAMBNX010000048.1 GCF_023715325.1 Agromyces mediolanus
TCAGTTTCTACGACTGGTATTGCGATCTGCCGCCGTCGTCGCCGCAGACCTGGGGCGAGCAGACCGACGTTCCCGAAAGCGCCGACTGGTACAATGCCGGATTCCTGCTGGTATGGGGATCGAACATCCCGATGACCCGCGCGCCCGACGCGCATTTCTATTCGGAGGTTCGCTATCGCGGCGCCAAGAGCGTCGTCATCGCGCCCGATTATAACGAGGCGGCGAAATTCTCCGACATGTGGCTCCACCCCAAACAGGGGACCGATGCCGCGCTCGCGCTGGCGCTTGGCCATGTCGGGCTGAGGGAATTCTACGTCGATCGGCAGGTCGAATATTTCGCCGATTACACGCGGCAATTTTCCGATTTCCCGTTCCTCGTCCGGCTGGTCGAGCGCGACGGGCGGCTGGTGACCGATCGCCTGCTGCGCGCGGCCGTTCTCGACGGCGCGCTGGGCG
>NZ_JAMBNX010000049.1 GCF_023715325.1 Agromyces mediolanus
GGCCTGCCCGTCTATGGTTTCGGCCAGGCCAAGACGCCCGAGGGCTTCAAGCGCGCCTGCACCCGCTTCATCGATGTCGACAAGCTGATGGCCGCAGAGGAGGAGAGCCCTGCGCCTGCGACCCGCCCCGCTCCGGCCAGGGAAGCGCCGGCGGCACCGGCAAACGGCAAGGAGCAGGCCGCGCCGGCCTCCGCCCCTGCCCCCACCGACACGGGCGCGGCTGAGACGACCCCGCTTGAGCCCGCCGCATCGCAGAGCCCGGCACCAATCGACGATGAATTGGTGAAGCTGCTGATCGACGCCTATTCCGCGGTGAAGCGCGACGAAAAGGGCTTCGTCAGCCTGTCCGCCATGGGACAGCTTGCCGCCAACCGGTCGAGCTTCGACGTGCGCAACTATGGCTACAAGCGCCTGTCGGACCTGATCGCCGCCGTTCCCAATTTCCAGACCGAGCG
>NZ_JAMBNX010000004.1 GCF_023715325.1 Agromyces mediolanus
CCCACCCAACCGCTCCACCCACCGAGGGGGTCAAATTCCGACATCCGCTTCACCCTCGGACGAAGCGGATGTCGGAATCCGACCCCCTCGTGAGGGGTCGGTCTCAGGCAGACAGCGAGCTACCCGCGCGACGCGCGCAGCAACGCCACGAGCTCCCGTTCGCGTTCGGCCGTGAGGCCGGCCCGCCGCTCACGCTCGAGTCCCTGTTCGCGCTCCCACGCCAGCACGTCGGCGAGGGTCTGCTCGAGCGGTCGCGGCACGAAGCCCTCGCGTCTCGCGGCCCCGTTCGAGCGATCCTGGAACGCGTGCCAGCTCGGCTCGGCGATCCAGAGCGGGAGGGATGCCTCGCCCGACCACTGGGCGACGCCCTGCTCGACGAGCCAGCTCGGTTCCGCCTCGACCCGGTCACCGCGGAAGCCTCCGACCGCCGCGGCGGTGTCGAGCACCGCGCCGAAGGTGGAGCGGTCTCCGACGACGTTGAATGCGCCGCCGAGGCCGCGCTCGATCGCGTCGAGCGTCCAGCCGACGAGGTCGCGTACGTCGACGAGCTGGGCAGCGGCGTCGCGGATGGCCGGCACGAGCATCGGTTCGTCGCCGCGCGCCGCCCGGACGACCCAGTAGCCGCTGCGCCCGGACGCGTCGCCGGGACCCCCGATGAGCCCCGGCCGCACGAGCAGCGCCCGGTCGCCGAAGGTCTCGCGGTAGGCGAGTTCGATCGCGGACTTGGCCTCTCCGTAGCTCTCCGGATCGGACTCGTCGGCCTCGAGCGGGGGCAGCAGCTCGGCCGATTCGTCCGCGCCGGGATCGTCGTGCCGTGCGTACACGTTGCCCGAGGAGATGACGACCGCGCGGTCGACGCGCGACGCGAGCGCCGCCGCGGCCCGCCGGGCGAAGCCGGGATGGCGGGTGACGTCGATGACGGCGTCCCAGTGCCGGTCGGCCACACCGTCGTAGGCGTCGGGGAGCGAACGGTCGGCCACGACCAGACGGGCGCCCGACGCGACCTCGCCCGCTTCGCCCCGGGCGAGGCAGGTGACGCGGTGACCGCGCTGCAGCGCTTCGCGGGCGAGCTCGCGGCCGAGCCACTGAGTGCCGCCGAGGATGAGGATCTCCATGCCGTCATCCCAGCAGGGGCGGATGCCTCGGGGCCAGCGTGTTCGCGGAGCGCGGAGCACTCGCAGGGCGGGAATAGGCCCACGCACACCCCGGTTCCCCTTGCAAGTACCCCAGAGGGGTATTAATCTGGCGAGAGGACGAGGAGGGCACGATGAACGCGAGCCAGCACGACCCGCACACCGGCCACCAGGACCACGCGGGCCCCGACGCAGAACCGGCGCACGCCGGCCACGAGATGCACGGCGCCGCGGCGGAGCAGACCGCCACCGCCGAGCACGCGGGGCACGACATGAGCGGCCATGCAGGCCACGACCAGCACGCAGGGCACGACCAGCACGCGGGCCACGACATGAGCGGCCACGGCGGGCACGGCGACCACGTCGGCCAGTTCCGGCGGCTGTTCTGGATCATGCTCGTGATCGCGGTGCCGACCGTCGCGCTCAGCCCGATGTTCGCGAGCCTGATCGGCTACCAGCTGCCCGACTCGGGCATCGTGCCGTGGGTCTCGCCGATCCTCGGCACGGTGATGTACTTCTGGGGCGGCAAGCCCTTCCTCACCGGCGCCTGGTCGGAGCTGAAGGCCCGCAAGCCCGGCATGATGCTGCTCATCGGCCTCGCCATCACGGTCGCGTACTTCGCGAGCCTCGCCGCGAGCTTCGGACTCGTCAGCCACCGTCTCGACTTCTGGTGGGAGCTCGCGCTCCTCATCGTCATCATGCTGCTCGGTCACTGGATCGAGATGAAGTCGATCGCCCAGGCCTCCAGCGCGCTCGACGCGCTCGCCGCGCTCCTGCCCGACGAGGCCGAGCGCGTCGTCGACGGCCCCGACGGGCAGACCGTCGAGACGGTCGCGCCCGCCGAGCTCGCCCTCGGTGACGTCGTCATCGTCCGTCCGGGCGGGCGCGTACCCGCCGACGGCGACGTGGTCGACGGCACGGCCGACGTCGACGAGTCGATGATCACGGGCGAGTCCCGCCCCGTGCGCCGGGGCCCCGGCGACCACGTCGTCGCGGGTACGGTCGCGACCGACACGGCGATCCGCGTGCGCGTCGGAGCGGTCGGCGACGACACCGCCCTCGCCGGCATCCAGCGCCTCGTGGCGCAGGCGCAGGCGTCGAGTTCGCACGCCCAGCGCCTCGCCGACCGCGCCGCCGGCTGGCTGTTCTGGTTCGCGCTCGGCGCCGCCGTGCTCACCGCCATCGGCTGGACCCTGCTCGGCGATCCGGACGACGCCGTCGTCCGAACCATCACCGTGCTCGTGATCGCCTGCCCGCACGCCCTCGGCCTCGCCATCCCGCTCGTCGTGCAGATCGCGACCGAGCGCGCGGCGAAGGGCGGCGTGCTCATCACCGACCGGCTCGCGCTCGAGACGATGCGCACCGTCGGCGCCGTGCTCTTCGACAAGACCGGCACCCTCACGAAGGGCGAGCCCGCGGTGATGGATGCCGCGGCGGCCCCGGGCCACGAGCTCGACGAGGTGCTCGCGCTCGCGGCATCCGCCGAGTCCGACTCGGAGCACCCGCTGGCCAAGGCCATCGTCGCGGATGCCGAGCGCCGCGGCCTGCGCCGCAGCGAGACGAGCGAGTTCGAGGCCTCGGCCGCGATCGGCGTCCGCGCGGTCGTCGGCGGTCGCGTCGTGCAGGTCGGCGGACCCGGGCTGCTGCAGCGCGAGGGCGTCGAGGCGCTGCCGGCCTCCGTTCCGTGGGCCGACGGGGGTTCGACCGTGCTGCACGTGCTCGTCGACGGCGAGGTCGCCGGCGCGCTCGCGCTCGACGACGAGATCCGCCCGGAGTCCCGGGAGGCGGTCGACGCGTTGCACGCGCTCGACATCCAGGTCGTGATGATCACCGGCGACGCCGAGCCCGTCGCCCGTCGAGTCGCGGCCGAGCTCGGCATCGACCGGGTGTTCGCCGGGGTCCGCCCCGAGGACAAGGCCGCGAAGGTGCAGGAGCTCCAGCGCGAGCGGCTCAGCGTCGCGATGGTCGGCGACGGCGTCAACGACGCCCCGGCGCTCGCGCAGGCCGACGTCGGCATCGCGATCGGTGCGGGCACGGATGTCGCGATCGCCTCCGCGGGCGTGGTGCTCGCCTCGAGCGACCCGCGCTCGGTGCTGTCCGTGATCGAGCTGTCGCGGGCGAGCTACCGCAAGATGTCGCAGAACCTCTGGTGGGCGGCCGGCTACAACCTCATCTCGGTGCCGCTCGCGGCGGGCGTGCTCGCCCCCATCGGCTTCGTGCTGCCGATGTCGATCGGCGCGATCCTGATGAGCCTGTCGACCGTGATCGTGGCGCTGAACGCGCAGCTTCTGCGGCGGCTCGATCTGCGCCCGGAGGCGTCCGCGAAGGCGGTGCTCGAGCGCCGCTGAGCCGATCGAGGTGCGCGCGCTCAGTCGAGCGAGCGCACCTCGATCGGGCTCGCGGCGGTTGTGCCGGCCTCGTCGCCGTGGAATCCGGCGGCGGCGTTGTCGATCCGGAACGTCGCGAACTCCGATCGATATCGCGCCTCGGCGTACTCGACGGCGCGGCCGTGCGCATCGCGGGAGAGTCGTCGTTCACGCAGCAGGGCCGCAGCGGCCGGGATGCCGAGCGCCTCACCGTCGAGCGGGTTCGCCGCGACGGCGTCGATGGTGTGCCGCGCCTGCACGAGGCCGAAGCCGTGCCGGGCGAGTTCGGCGGACACTGAGGCATGGTCCAGGTCGAGCCCGAAGAGCACACGCCCGACGTCGGGCACGAAGCTCGCCCGCTCGATCATGATCGGCACCTCGTCGAGGAGGCGCACTCGGATGAGCTCGACGACGACGGCGCCCTCGTCGAGCTCGAGGAGACCGGCGACAGCGGATGCCGCGTGCCGACGTTCGAGCGAGAGGGTCCGGGTGCCCGGCAGCTTCCCCTCCGCTCGGGCCCAGTCGGTGAACGAGCGGAAGGTCGCGAGCGACTGCGCGGGCACGACCTTGCCGACGACGGGCGGCTTGCCGCGGCCGCCGACGATGAAGCCCTCGGCCCGGAGTGCGGCGAGCGCGCGGCGCACCGGCCCCCGAGAGGTGCCGAACTCCCGGCAGAGCGCCGCTTCGCTCGGCAGCGCCATCCCGGCCGACCAGACGCCACGTTCGATGCGCGTGCGCAGCTCGGCCCGCACCCGGTGCGAGACGGGGGACCGACGGCCCGACGGTGCGCTGATGACCATGCTCCGACGATAGAGAGCGCGGTGTCCCCCGAACCGGGTACCCGGCGACGTGGCAGTGAACACTGCGTGAACTCGGATTCGAGGCCGGGCGGTGCGCGCGCCGGGGCGGGAGGCGCTGCCACTCCGACGCGCGCCGGGGCGGGTGGCGCTGGCGCTCCGACGCGAGGGGCGGGTGGCGCTTGCGCTCCGACGCGCGCCGGGGCGGATGGCGCTGCCACTCCGACGCGCGCCGGGGCGGGTGGCGCTGCCACTCCGACGCGCGCCGGGGCGGGTGGCGCTGGCGGCGCTGGCACTGGCGCGGGCGCGGCGCTGGCGCTGGCGCTGGCGGGACATCCGTACTGGCGCATCACAGCGCAAGTGGCGCCCACGCGAACGCGCCGAGCACCGCTGCACCAGAACATGCACCGGGCGCGCCACTTCAACATCATTGCGCCACCCGTACTGGCGCGACGCGGCGGAAGTGGCGTGATCCCGGGCGTGGGTCGCCCTGACCGACCGCACCGGCACACCGGCACGCCGCCCGCCGCCCGCCGACGACGGATGGATGGATGGGAACGGAAGCAGAGGCCTGATCCCGGAATCGGCCACCGGTACGCCGAGGTCGGCGCCGTGCCGGGACGATGCCATGGATCGTGCCGCAGATGGCGCAACGCGGCGGAAGTGGCGCAAACGCGCGGGCGCCCGGCTGGCTGAAGCCAAAACCAACACCACGCGCGCCACTTCAACGTGATGGCGCCACCCGTACTGGCGCAACGCGGCGGAAGTGGCGCAATGGCTCCGGGGTGGGCAGAGCGAGGTGACCGGAAAGTGGGGATCGTGCCCCGCAGCCGGGCCCGAGCACACCAGCGGCGCACCCGGGCCCGGGCAGGCAGGCGCACCGGCACCGATACCGGACCCCGGCCAGCAGGCCGACCGGGGTCCGGGCCGCACCTGCTACGGCGCGAGCATCTCCTTCATCTCCGCGATCTCGGCGGTCTGATCCGCGATCACGGCCTCGGCGAGCTTCAGCACGTCGGCGTTCTCGCCCTTGGCGAGCGCCTCTTCGGCCATCGCGACCGCGCCCTCGTGGTGCACGATCATCTGCTCGAGGAACAGCGGACCGGCGTCCGCTCCGCTCGCCGCTTCAAGAGCGGCGAGGTCGTCGGCGGACATCATCGAGCTGTGGTCCATGCCGGCCATGTCGCCGCCGGACTGGCCCCAGTCCTCGAGCCAGCCCTCCATGCGGTCGATCTCGGGCTGCTGGGCGGCCTTGATCCGCTCGGCGAGCGCCGCGACCTCGGGGTCGAGGCCGTCCTTCGCGAGCACGAGGTCCGACATCTCGATGGCCTGCTGGTGGTGCATGATCATGCCCTGGGTGAACGCGACGTCGGCCTCGTTCGCCTCGGCGAGCTCGCTCGCCGACTCACTCGCGCCGCCGGAGCCGTTCATGCCCTCCATGCCCTCCATGCCGCCGGTGCCGGCGCAGCCGCTCAGCACGAGGAGGCCGGCGGATGCCACAGCGAGTGTCGCGAGGCGCGCAGCGGTGCGGGGGGTCAACTGAATCTTCATGGTGATCTTCTTCCATTCGTGATCGTCGCGCCGCCGGTCGGCGGCGCGCATGGCGCGGGCGTCGCGCATCGGCGACGCGGGCGCGGATCACGTCCGGCTGATCGAGAGCTCCAGCAGCGAGGGCACCGGGCGTCGGCCCGTGCTCGCGAGTCGCCGGGTGAGAGCGACGAGTCGCCTGGCACTGGAGAGTCGGAGCGGCGCTGCGGCCGCCCCGAGCAGCAGCACGGCGAGGAGGGCGAGGAGGCAGATGATGGCGGCCATGCCGTCGCCCCCCGGGTCTGCCACGATCGTGGCCGCGGCGGCCCCGGCGGCGGCTGCGACCGGCCCCGGCACCATCGGCACGGATGCCGCGGCGTGCCCGGATGCCGCGGCGGCCGCGGCGTGCGCGACGGGCATCGCATGCCCGCCGTCGTGCCCGCTCGAGCCGCCGAGCGCGTGCATGGCGAGCAGCCCGAGCAGGATGGCGGGCACGGCGATGAGCGCGAGGAGCGCCTGCCGAATACCCATACCCCCTACTTTACGGCCCGGCTGCCGCCGGCGCACCCGAACCACCCGGCGCACCCGAACCACCCGGCGCACCCGAACCAGCCGGCGCACCCGGCGCACCCGAACCACCCGGCGCACCCGAGCCGGCCGAGGCATCCGCCCCGCCGTCGCCGCCCGCGGCCCGCTTGGCCCGCCGCCGCTCGCGTCCGCCCTCGACCAGGTCGTAGAGCACCGGCAGGACGACGAGGGTCAGCGCGGTCGAGGAGATCAGGCCTCCGATCACGACGAGCGCGAGCGGCTGCGAGATGAAGCCCGAGTGCCCGGTGATGCCGAGCGCCATCGGCAGCAGCGCGAAGATCGTCGCCAGCGCCGTCATGAGGATCGGCCGCAGTCGCCTCGAGGCGCCGTGCAGCAGCGCCTCGCGCACGGTCATGCCTCGGTCGCGGTACTGGTTCACCAGGTCCACGAGCACGATCGCGTTCGTCACCACGATGCCGACGAGCATCAGCACGCCGACGAGCGAGGCGACGCCGAGCGGGATGCCGCTCACGATCTGCAGCACGATCGCTCCCGTCGCGGCGAACGGCACCGAGACGAGCAGCAGCAGCGGCTGGAGCAGCGAGCGGAACGTCGCCACCATCACCACGTACACGATGAGGATCGCCGCGAGCAGTGCCAGGCCGAGCTGCGAGAAGGACTCCGTCTGGTCGGCCGTGACGCCGCCGACGGACGCGGAGGTGCCGTCGGGCAGCTTCACGTCGGCGAGCGCCTGCGAGACCGCGGCGCTCGCGGTGCCGAGGTCGTCGCCGCCGGGCGTCGCCGAGACCGTCGCGCTGCGGAGACCGCGCACGGTCGTCACGGTCGCAGGTCCGTCGACTTGCTCGACGGTCGCGAGCGAGTCGAGCCGAACGGGGCCGGCCGCGGTCGGCACCGCCAACTGCTGGAGCGCCGCGATCGTGGTGGGCGGCTCCTCCGAGTCGAGGTAGATCGTGAGGGTCTTCTCGTCGATGACGATCGAGCCGGCGCTCTGCGGCTGCATGGCCGCCGACACGAAGCCGCCGAGCGCGACCTCCGAGTACCCGGCTTCCGCGGCCGCCGAGCGGTCGACCTCGACGGCGATGTACGGCCGCCCCTCCGAGAGGTTCGAGGTGACCTGGGCGAGGGAGTCGAGGTCGCCGAGCTCCTGCACGACGGCGTCGGTCGCGGTGCGCAGGTCCTCGGCGTTCGAGGCGGTGATGTCGACCTCGATGTCGTTCGAGGCGCCGAACCCGCTCGCGGCGGAGAGGGTGACCTCGCCGACGTCCTGGAGGTCGTCGAGCTCGCCCCGCACGGTCGCCTGCAACGCGTCCTGGTCGGCCGACTCGTCGGTCGTCACCGAGTAGGTGACGGTCGCCGCGCCGCCGCCGAGCAACGCGGACAGCCCCCGCCCGCCGGAGCCGATCGAGGTCTGCACGGTGTCGACGCCCGTCGTGTCGAGCAGCACCTGCTCGACCGGCTCCGAGGCGGCGTCGAGCGCGTCGAGGCTGGTGCCGACCGGGAGCTCCTGCGTGACCTGGAAGGTGTTCTGCCCCGAGGAGCCGAGGAAGTTGGTCTTCATCAGCGGCGTGAGGGCGATCGTGCCGCCGAGCACGAGCACCGCGAGCAGGATGGTGGTCACCCCGTGCTTCAGGGTCCAGTGGATGATCGGCAGGTAGCCGCGCTGGAGTCGCGAGGGATGCTCCAGCTCGTCGGGTCCGGCCGACGACCCGGCGGCGGATGCCTCGTCGATGAACGCGGCGGCCGAGGCATCCGAGCCGTCGTGCTTGTGCACCTTCGCGGGCTTCAGGAACCAGTACGCGAGCACCGGCACGATCGTGAGCGCCACGAGCAGCGAGGCGAGGAGCGCGATCGTGACGGTCAGCGAGAACGGCCGGAACAGCTCGCCCGTCACTCCTTCCACGAGCGCCATCGGCAGGAACACCGCGACGGTCGTGATCGTCGATGCGGTGATCGCCCCGGCGACCTCGCGCACGGCGCGCACGATCGTCTCCGCCTTGTCCACTCCGGCGACGAGGTGCCGCTTGATGTTCTCGATGACGACGATCGAGTCGTCCACGACGCGGCCGATCGCGATCGTCAGGGCGCCGAGCGTGAGGATGTTGAGCGTGTAGTCGGCCGCCTGCAGCCCGATGAAGGTGATCAGCACCGAGGTCGGGATCGAGATCGCGGTGACGAGCGTCGCGCGCACGGAGAGCAGGAACACGAGGATCACGATCACGGCGAACACGAGGCCGAGCAGGCCCTCGGTCGCGAGCGACTCGATCGACTGCTCGATGTACGGCGCCTGGTCGAAGACGACGGTGAACGTCGCGCCGGGGTTCGTCGTGTCGAGCGAGGACTCGAGGTCGGGCAGCAGCGCCTTGACGGCGTTCGACACCTCGACGGTGTTCGCGGCGGGCAGCTTGGTCACGGAGATCGTGAGCGCGGGCTCGCCGTTCACGCGGGAGATGCTCGACACGGGGTTCTCGGCGAGGGCCACCGTGGCGACGTCGCCGATGGTCGGCGGCATCGCGCCGGGCTGCCCGATGAGCGGCAGCGCGGCGATGTCGTCGACGCTGCCGAGCCGCGTGCCCGACTGCACCGCGAACGTGCGGTCGCCCTCGGTGATCGTGCCAGCGGGCACGAGCACGCCGTTCTGCGAGAGGGCGTCTCGGATCGCCTGCACGCTGAGGCCGCGGGCGGCGAGGGCCGAAGGATCCGGCGTGATGTTCACGCGCTGCCCGACGTCGCCGACGAGGGTCGCGTCGCGCACGCCGTCGACGTCGGTGATCTCGCCGAGCGTGGTGCGGCTGATCTCGTCGGAGAGCGCGGCGGTGTCGTCGGCACCGGTGACGGCGAGCTGCACGACGGGGAAGTCGTCGAGGGAGAGCGCGACGACCTGCGGGTCGACGTCGTCCGGCAGCGATTGCTGGATGCGGTTCACCGCGGAGAGCAGCTTCTGCTCGGCGAAGGCGAGGTCGGTGCCGTAGGTGAAGCTCGCGGTGACCCGCGAGAGGCCGGTCGAGCTCGTCGTCGAGGTCGATTCGAGGCCGGTGATGCCCTGGATCGCGGTCTCGATCGGCGTCGAGACATCGGCGTCGACCACGTCGGGCGAGGCGCCCGGGTAGCTCGTCACGATCGAGAGCTGCGGGAAGGCGATCGACGGGGCGAGCTCCTGCTTGAGGCTCGTGAGCGAGAGGGCGCCGAAGATCGCCACCACGATCGTGACGAGGGCGATGAGCGCACGGTTGCGCATGCTGAGCTTCGCGAGCAGGTGCATGCGCACGATTCTCGCAGTCAGACTCGATCGGAAAGGTCACGGTTCGCTGAATCGGCGCCGCGTCACCCCGTGCGACCCGCCGGCGGCGCGCGTTCGGGGGTGGTTCCGGATGCCTCGTGGGACACGCTGTCCCCCGTTCGGGGGTTGCTCGAGGCATCCTCAGGGCGTATGTTCGGCTGCACCGGGGGGTGATCGGAATGGCCGATCTGATCGTTGCACGGCGGACGCCGCTGCAGCGCCCTGCGCTCCGAATCGCCCTCGCCGGCGCGGCCGTCTCCGCCGCATGGCTCGCGATCTCGCTCTTCACCGGCGCCTCGGGCGCGTCCGCCGAAGAGGCGGCGCCGTCCCCGAGCAGCGGCACGTCGAGCTCGAGCGGCTCCGGCCTGCTCGGTGCGGTCGGCTCGGTGCTCGGCACCGTCGGCGGCGTCACCGGCGCGGTCGGCGACACGCTCGACCAGGTCGTCGGCACCGTCACGGCTCCCGTGAACCAGGTGCTCGAGCCCGTGGTCGAGGTCGCTCCGGCGCCGGTCGCGGAGGTCGTCGAGCAGGTTTCTGCAGTCGTCGACACGGCCACGGACACCGCGAACACGGTCGTCGACACCGTCGACGAGACCGTCGCAGCGACCGTCGGGGCCGTGGGCGGGGCCGCCAGCGGGATCGCCGGCGGCGGCACGGTCGGCGGCGTGGTCTCGCCCGTCGCCGGGGCCGTCGACGACCTGGTCGGCAAGCTCCCCGTCGTCGGCGGCCTGCTCGGCCCGGCGCCCGTCGGAGGCCTCCTGAACCCCGTCGCCGGGGCAGTCGACGGCACGCTCGGCGCGGTCGTCGGCTCGATCGGCACGCTGCCCGAGGGCGGCGTGCTCCCGCAGCTGCCGAACGTTCCGCTGCTGCCGGGGACGCCCACCGTCCCGGGCGGACCAGGCATCCCCGGAGGTCCGGGCGAGCCTGCGCCGGGCGCGATCACGAGCCCGCCGCCACCGGGCGGTCATCCGCCGCCCGCCCCGCCGGCCCTCGTCGGCTCGGCCGCCGGCCCGTCGGCTCAGGCCGGCCATGCTCCGCCCTCCTGGCTCGGCGACGCCGCGAGCGCCCAGTTGCGCACACCGAACGACTCCTCCCCGCCGAGCGCGCCGGGTTCCGGCGTCCCGTTCGCCCCCGCCGTCGGCGGCGGTGCGGGTGGCGGAGCGGCCGGCTCCGGTTCGGCCGGGGCATCCGCGACCTCCGACGGGGCGTACGCCGCCGTCGAGCACGAGGCGAGCGCCTCGCGCGCCCTCGACGCCGTGAACGACGAGCTGCCCTCGTCGCCGGTGTTCGAGACCGACACCACCCCTGACTGACGGGAACCGCCGTCCGTTCGGCCGCGCTGCTGCGCGCCGGCGGGCACACGGTCACTCCGCTCCGGCGCGCGCCGGGGCGTCGATTCCCACACAGTCAGGAGAACTGATCATGAATCTCAAGCGACTCGCCGTGAGGGCGCTCTATGCGACCCTCGTCACCGGGGGGCTCACGCTCCTCGGCGCCGGCGTCGCGCACGCTGCGGACACCAGCGGCGACGACGGCATCCTGTCCGGCTCCCAGGCCGGCATCTCGGTCGATCTCCCGATCACGCTCGGCGGCAACGCCATCAGCGTGCTCGGCGACTCGAGCTCCAGCGACGCGAGCACGGAGTCCGCGCCCGCGCCGGCTCCCGCAGAAGCGGCCCCGGCCGATGCGGCACCCGCCGCGGAGGCCACCACCTCCGGGGACGACGGGGTCGGTTCGGGCACCCAGGCACTCATCGACGTGAACATCCCGATCACGCTCGGCGGGAACGCGATCAGCGTGATCGGCGACAGCGAGTCGACGGATGCCTCGACCGAGGTCGCTCCGACGGGGACCTCGACCGGCGCGGGCAGCGCACCGGCCGAGACCAGCGGCAGCGACAGCCTCCTGGGCGGCACCCAGGGCCTCATCGACGTCGCCGTCCCGGTGACGGTCGGCGGCAACGCCATCTCGGTGATCGGCGACAGCTCGTCCGACGGCGCCGGCACGACGGTCGCGGGGGGCGCGGGCAGCGCGCCGGCCGCGGGCGAGGGCGGCTCGACCTCCGGCGACGACTCCATCCTCGGCGGCACCCAGCTGCTCGGCGGAGTGGGCGTGCCGGTGACGGTCGGCGGCAACGCGATCAGCGTGATCGGCGACAGCGAGTCGACGGATGCCTCGACCGAGGTGACCGGCGGCACCGGCGCGGGCAGCGCACCGGCCGAGACCAGCGGCAGCGACAGCATCCTGGGCGGCACGCAACTGCTGCCCTCGATCGGCGTGCCGGTGACGGTCGGCGGCAACGCCATCTCCGGGGTCGGCGACAGCACCTCGACGGACGCCTCGACCGAGGTGACCGGCGGCACCGGTACGGGCGGCACGCCCGCCGAGACCAGCGGCCTCGGCGGACTGCTCGGCGGCACGCAGCTCGTGCCCGGCCTCTCGTTGCCCATCACGGTGGGCGGCAACGCCATCTCCGTGATCGGGGACAGCGAGACGGACGGGCCGACGACGGTCGTCGGTCCGCCGACGACCCCGACGACGCCCACCACGCCGACGACCCCCACCACGCCCACCACACCCACGACCCCGACCACGCCGACCACGCCGTCGACGCCGGCCGGGAACGGCGGTGACGGCGGAGGCGCGACGATGGTCGCCGCCGAGGGCACGACGGGGCTCGCCAGCACCGGGGTCGACGGGTCGATCCTGTGGGCCGCGCTCGCGCTGCTCGCACTCGGGCTGGTGCTCGTCGCACGGCGCCGCTTCGCCCGCAACTGAATACCCGGGGCCCGGGCTCCCGCCCGGGCCCCGAAACCCCAGACTCCCGGTCGCCAGCACGGTCGACCGGGTGGCCGGATCCGTCCGGCCGGAGTCGGGGCGGTGACATCCCCCCGTCGCCGCCCCGCACTCCCCTGCCCGCAGCACCCCACCGACTTGCCCGACTTTCATGAATGTCGGGCAACTCGAGAGGCTGCGGCTCAGACCTCGCGGCGGCGACGCGCGACGAGGAGGGCGGCTCCGCCGCCGAGGAGCACGAGCAGCGCGGCGCCGGCGAGCCAGCCGCCGTCGAAGCCCGTGTCCGCGAGCGAACCGTCGGCGCCAGCGCCGGCGCCGGTACCGCCGGTGCCACCGCCCGTGCCGCCGCCGGATCCGCCGGGCGCTGCCGTCACGGTGAGCTCGGCCTCGACCTCACTGCCGTCGCTTGCGATCGCCACGAGGTGGTGCGCACCGGGCGCCGTCGTCGCGGGGATCTTCGCCGAGAAGCTCAGCGCCCCTGCCCCGTCGGCCTCGGCCGAGCCGAGGGCGAGCGGCGTGCTGCGCAGCTCGAAGCGCACCGTGTCGCCGGGCACGAAGCCGGCGCCGGTCACGCTGACCGTGCCACCCGCCGCCACCGTCGAGACGCCGAGCGCGAGGCTCGCCTCGCCGGGCTGCGGCTCCTCGTCGCCCGGGAAGACCTCGTCGGCCTGCCCGAGGCGCAGGAACACCGTCTCGCCCGTGGCATCCTTCAGGCCGTCGTTGTCGGTCACCGCGTAGAGCGCCCCGTCGGCCGCCTTGGCGAAGCCCTCGAGCTTCTCCTGCGTCCAGCCGCCCGTCGCGCGGAGCGCCGGCAGCACGTCGACGGCGGTCGACTTCTCGAGCATCGGGAGTGCGCCGGCGAGGCCGGCGAGCCCAGCGGCATCCGCCGGGATGTCGACCCGGGTGACCCGCTTCACCTGCGCGGCCGGGCCGTTCAGCTTGTCGCGCTCGATGATCGCGAAGGTGTCGTCGTCGATCGCGGTGATCTCGGAGAGGCCGAGCCAGTCGCCCGCGACCGCGGTGTGCTCGAGGCGGTAGCCGAACCAGCTCCACGCTCCCGTCGCCGGGTCGAGCCGGCCGATGCGGGCCACGTCGTCGCCCTCGACCGCGCCCGCTGCGGGGTTCGCCGGGTCGGTCCACAGCGGCCGCTGCAGCACCGCCCAGACCCGGAGGTCCGCGCCGGTGCCGGTCGTCGTCACGCCCTCGAAGCCCCACTTGCCGACGTGCGCCGCGATCTCGGCGGGCAGCGGGAAGCGGTCGACGACGGCGCCCGTGGCATCCGTGCGCTTCAGCATGTTCCCTGCGCCGTTCGCGCCCTCGACCGCGAGCCAGAAGCCGCCGCCCTCGGCGACCGCGAGCCCTTCGACGTCGAGCGCGGCGGGCGCGCCGCCCTCGCTGATCGCGAGCGAGCCCGTGATGCGGGCCGGGGTCTGCGACACGTCCACCGTGTACACCGTCGCGGGCGAGAGCACGGCGTCGCTCGCGGCGTACACGCGCGAGGCATCCGTCGGGTCGCCGGCCAGGGCGCCGAGCGCCGACCAGCCGATCGGGGCGCCGCCGACGACCTCCGAGACGAGGCTCGGCTGCGCCGCGGCGCCGGCTGGCGCCTGGGCGGCCGCGTCGCCGAAGGCGTACACGTTCACCGAGGCGCGCACGCCGGCCGCGGCGTCGTCGGTCTCGCTCGAGACGACGAGGAGGTCGCGCTCCGGCACGGGCAGGATGCCCTCCGGACCGTTCGTCGAGAACAGCAGCTGACGGAAGGCCGGGGATGCCGGGTCGCTGACGTCGTACACGGCGACGAAGTTGGAGCGCTCGCTCGCGACGAAGGCGTAGGGCACGCCGTCGAACTCCGCGACCGAGATCCCCTCGGGCTCCGCGCCCTTCTTCGCCGCACGGTCCTCGTTGTGCAGACCGTGCTGGACGGCGAGGTTCGCGAAGGTGTTGCCCGCGTCCCAGACCACGGCGCCGTCGGCGGCGTCGAAGACGGTCCAACCGCGGGTGCCGCCCTTCCAGTCGCCCTCGTTCGCGGTCGCGAGGCGGTCGTCGCCGATCCAGGCGATGGCGTCGGGCTCGCGCGGGGTCGCCGGGATCGAGCCCGAGAGGTCGATCCGCCCATCCTTCGTCACGTCGATGCCGCCGACCGCGACCGATCCCGCGGAGAAGGCGCGGGTGACCTCGAGCGTCGGCAGGTCGATGATCGCGATGCCGTTGTTCTCCTGCAGGGTCACGGCGAGCTCGTTGCGCGAGTTGATCGTGACGTACTCGGGCTCCGGGTCCTGCGGGGTGTCGAGGCCGGCGGCGGCCATCACCGGGATCGGCGCGCCGGTCTCGTCGACGAACGGCACGGCGTCGACCGTCCACGCGGCGGGGTCGGCCGGGTCGACGAGGCCGAGCACCTGCACGAAGCCGGCGGGCAGCTGCGGGAGATCGCCCGTCTTGCCACCGGCGGGCGTGAAGTCCTCGTCGCGCTGGTTCTCCATCGCGATGGCGGCGTACGCGCCGTCCTTCGAGATCGCGATCGAGTCGGGCTGGCCGCCGAGGTCGATCGAGCGCACCACGCTGCGGTCGCTCGCGCGGAGCACGTCGACGCGGCCCTTCGGGTTCACGAAGTCGCCGCCGGTCTCGTCGACGACGACGAGCACGAAGTCGCCGTAGGCGGCGACCGAGGTCGGCTGGTCGTCGGCGTGGCCGAGCTCGGCGAGCTCGACGGTGCCCGTGCCGACGGGGTTGACCGGGTCGCTCACGTCGAGGAAGCCGATGCGCTTGCCGAGCGCATCGGTGTAGACGACCGTGCCGTCGTCGGTGATCGTCGAGATCTCGGCGACGGTGGCGGCGGCCGGGTCGACGCCGGCGGGCACGTTCTGGAAGACGGGGTACGTCGCGGTGCGGACGAACGCGCTGGGCGCGGGGGCCGCGGCGGCGGCGATCGCGCCGCTCGACACGAGCCCGGCGGCGGCCAGGCAGGCCACGGCGAGCGCGGCGGCGGACAGGGGACGGCGAGCGGGCATGCGGGCACTCCGGTGGGTCGCGACGGGCGGGGGTTCGGCGCCAGCGTGCTGGCGCCCGATGGCCCGGGAGTGCCCGTCGGGTGTCGCGCGGGCGTCCGGGCGGTGTCCGCTCGGTGAATCGCGCCGGGTCGGCGCTGCGTGCCGGCGGGCGCCGCGCCCGCGCTGCGCTGAGCTGCGCTGCGGCTAGACGACCTCGGCGAGCAGACCCGCCTCGGGCCCGGCCGTGCCGGGCAGGGCGAGCCAGGCCCGGGACAGCGCCTGCACCGCCTCGTCGATCGTCTCGGGCGGCAGGCAGATGGGCAGCCGCAGGTAGCGCTCGAACGCGCCGTCGATACCGAAGCGCGGTCCGGCGGCGATGAGCAGGCCCTGCGCGCGGGCGGCGAGCGCGAGCTGCGAGCTGACCGGCGCTCCGAGGCCGATCCAGGTGGCGATGCCGCCGTCGACGTGCGGCACGTGCCAGCTCGGGAACGCCTCGGCCAGCCGCGCTTCGAGGAGGTCGCGGCCGTGGCGGAGCTCGGCGCGGCGGAACGTGAGGATCTCGTCCATGCCGCGCACCAGCCGGGTCGCGATGAGCTGCTCGAGGATGGGCGTGCCGAGGTCGCCCGGCGCGCGGATCGCGACGAGCCGGCGGATGAGCGCGGGCTCGGCGCGGATCCAGCCGACGCGGATGCCGCCCCACGCCGTCTTGCCGAGCGAGCCGACGAGCACGGCGGACCCGGCGGGTCCGTACGCGGCGAACGGGCGGAGCGCCGCCTCGCGGTCGAGGTCGAGCTCGGCGGTCGTCTCGTCGGCGATGATCACGGCGCCCTGGCGGGCCGCCGCGTCGAGCACCCGCTCACGGCCGTGCTCGTCGAGCGAACGGCCGGTCGGGTTCTGGAAGTCGGGCATCAGGTACGCCGTCGAGGGGTTGGCGTGGCCGAAGGCACGGACGAGCGCGCCCACCTCGTCGTCGACGTCGAGGCCGCCCGCGTCGTGCGGGGCGACCGGCACGGGCACGAGCCGGGCGCCCGCCGCGCGCAGCGCCTCGTACGCATGCGGGTAGGTGGGAGCCTCGATGACGGCGCGGTCGCCCCGGCCGACGAGCACCTTCGAGAGCAGCCCGATCGCGTGCTGCGCGCCGATCGTCACCATGACCTGCTCGGGCGCGGTGGGCAGGCCGCGCGCGGTGTACCGATCGGCGATCGCGAGGCGCAGCTCGGGCAGTCCGACCGGATCGAAGCCGGAGCCGCCGAGCTGGGCGGGCAGCTCCTCGACGGCGTCGCGGGCCACGTCGGCGAGCCAGGGCAGCGCAGGCGGCGCGGCCTTCGACAGGTCGAGATGCTCGGCCGCGGGCGGCGCGGGCAGCACCGCGGGCGCGCCGGGAAGCCGGGTGACGCTGCCCGAGCCGCGGACGCTCCGCAACAGGTCCTGCTCGCGCAGGCGCCGGTACGCCGCGGCGACCGTGGTGCGGCTCGCGCCGAGCCGTTCGGCGAGCTCCCGCTCGGCGGGCAGCCGGGTGCCGACGCTCACCCGGCCGTCGAGCACGAGCAGGCGCACGCGGTCGGCGAGGGCGGCATAGGCCGGACCGCTCGGCCCGGTGCCGCCGTCGCGCCAGTCGCCGAGGAGGGTCACGAGCGCGCGTGCGCTGATCGAGGCATCCGCCATGCGATCCACTTTAGGAGAATTGGCATCTTGTCAACAGTCCAATCCTGGAATTGGATGGCTGTCATGCTCCGCCGGATCCCTCAGCTGCTCATCGGCCTCGTCCTCTACGGCATCGCCGACGCCATGATGATCCGCGCGGCCCTCGGCGTCGACCCGTGGACGGTCTTCGCCCAGGGCCTCTCCCACCTCACCGGCCTCGGCATCGGCTGGCTCACGAACATCGTCGGCCTGCTCGTGCTGCTGCTGTGGATCCCGCTGCGGCAGCGCCCGGGCCTCGGCACCGTACTGAACATCCTGCTGATCGGACCGAGCATCGAGCTCGGGCTCTGGCTCATCCAGACGCCGCCGGAACTCTGGCAGCGCATCCTGCTCTTCACGGGCGGCCTGCTGCTCCTCGCCGTGGCGAGCGGCCTCTACATCGGCAGCCGCTTCGGGCCCGGCCCGCGCGACGGGCTGATGACCGGCATCCACGCCCGCACCGGCTGGCCGATCTGGGTCGGCCGCACCATCGTCGAGGTGACCGTGCTCGCGATCGGCTGGCTGCTCGGCGGCGACGTCGGCTTCGGCACCGTCGCGTTCGCGATCCTCATCGGGCCGCTCTGCGGCGTCACCCTGCCGCTCCTCGCCGTGCGCGAGCGCCGCCCGGTGGGCTCCGCCGGCGGTGCGCTCGCCGCTACGGGACCGACGGATGCCTCGCCCGAACCGGTCGCGCCGACGCATCCGCCCGCCGCCGCGCCGCACTGAACGGCGCCCCATCGACCGCTGCGGCCCCCAGGCCGGGACACCTCGGGGGCCGCAGCGCACCCGCACCCAAACGTCGAGTTGCCCGACTTTCATGAAAGTCGGGCAACTCGGAGTAGGAAGCGGCGCGGGTCAGAGCTCGCGCTCGGCGTAGCTGCGCAGCGCGTCGCGGACGAACTCCGCGCCGGCCTGGCCGCCGTAGTTCGCGCCGAAGCGCGGGTCTGCGACGTACATCTCGCCGAGGCCGAGCACGTAGCCCGCGACGTCTCCGCCGGGGACCGCAGCGGGCGTGCCCGGCACACCCGTCAGCCACTCGACGTGGCGCTTCGCGAGCGCCTGCGCCTCGGCGCCGTCGGGCGCGAGGCCCGATCCGGCCGCTGCGATCCAGTCGCGGGAGAGCTCGGCCGTGCGGGCCTTCCACTCGCGCTGACCGGCCTCGCCGAGTCCGCGCCACCAGCGGTCGCCGGCGGCGTACGCCTCGGCGCCCCATCGCTGTTCGACCTCTGCCTGATGCACGGTGTGGTCGAAGCCGTCGAACATCTCGTCTGCCATCAGTCGTTCACCTCCTTCCAATGCGGTGATCGTCTTCTCGACCGACGCGATCTGCCGCGCCAGCCGGCCCTGCTCCTGCCGCAGCCAGCCGAGATGCGCCCCGAGGGCGCGCGCCTCGTCGGCGTCACCCTCGAGCACCTCGGCGATGGCGGGCAGGCCGAGCCCGAGCTCGCGCAGCAGCAGGATCCGTTGCAGCCGCACGAGCGCGCGCTCGTCGTAGTGGCGGTAGCCGTTCCCGGCGACCCTCGTGGGCGCGAGCAGGCCGATGTCGTCGTAGTGCCGCAGTGTGCGGCTCGTCGTCCCGGCGAGCTTCGCGATCTCTTGAATCGACCAGTCCACGTCTCAACCTCCGGATTCACCGTAGAACTTGACGTTACGTCAAGGTCAAGCGGGACCGCCTGAGTGTTCGCCCACACCGCTTGCACACGGGCAAGACGCGATATATCGTGTCCTACGTAAACGCGATATATCGCGTCATCGTCCAGCAAGGAGCCGCAATGTCCATCGAGAAGTGGGTGATCGCCCCCGGCGAGTCCCGGATCATCGACCTCGAGCTCGTCCGCAAGCTCAAGGTCAGCCTCATCGGCGGCAAGGTCGACGTCATCGCGCACGACGAGCCCGGCGCCCGCGTCGAGGTCTCGACCGTCACGGGCAAGGAACTCGCCGTCTCCATCGACGGCGACGTGCTCGAGATCGACCACCCCCAGCTGCGCTGGGACAACTTCATCGAGGCCTTCAAGGGCTGGGCGGGCAACGCCAAGGCCGAGGTCTCGATCCTCGCCCCGCGCCACGTCGTGCTGCAGCTCGGTGTCGTCTCCGGCGACGCCCTCGTATCCGGCTTCGACGGCGACGCCAAGCTCAGCACCGTCTCCGGCGAGCTCGTCATCGACAACCACGACGGCGACCTCGAGCTGTCCGGCGTCTCCGGCGAGATCTCGGTCGGCAACCACGTCGGCCGCATCACCGCCCACACCGTGTCGGGAGACATCATCGCCACCGGCGAGATCACGAGCTTCAACGCCGACTCCGTGTCGGGCAACATGATCGTCGACGCGCACGGCACCCCCGACCGCATCGACACGAACACCGTCTCGGGCGATCTCACCGTGCGCTTCGCCGGCGGCGCCGGCGCCCGCTACCGCATCAACACCGTCGCCGGCACGCTCGTGCTCGACGACATCACCGTGAAGGGCATGCGCGGCAAGGGCTTCGAGCGCGTCGTCGGCGAGCTCGCCGGCACCTGGCTCGACCTCGGCGCCAACAGCGTCTCGGGCAACATCTCGGTGCTGCGGCGCACGGTCGCGGAGACGACGGATGCCTCGGCCGCGGCATCCTCGAGCGACGAGGCATCCCGATGACCCCGCCGGTCTTCGCGCACGGCAGCCTGCGCCTCTACCTGCTCGCCCTCCTCGAGGAGCGGCCGCGGCACGGCTACGAACTCATCCAGGCGCTGTCGGAGCGCTTCGGCGGCACCTACTCCCCGAGCGCCGGCACCATCTACCCGCGCCTCGCGAAGCTCGAGGAGGAGGGGCTCGTCACGAAGACGAGCGACGGCCGCAAGTCGATCTACGAGATCACCGACGCCGGCCGGGCCGAGCTCGACGCCAGGCGGCACGAGCTCGACGACATCGAGAACGACGTCACCGACTCGGTGCGCCGGCTCGCGCAAGACGTGAGGCAGAACGTCGACGACGCGATGCGCTCCCTCCGCGCCGAGCTCGCGAGCGCCGCCCGCGAGGCGAAGCGCTCCGCGACGAGCGTGCGCGGCGAGACCGTGAACCTGCACGCCGACTCGAACCGCGCCGTGCACGAGGCCGACGTGGTGCTGAACGAGTTCCGTCAGCAGCTGCGCACCGAACTGCGCCGGCAGGCGAGCCGCGGCCGGGTCGCCCCCGCCACCGTCGACCTGCTGCGGGCCCGGCTCGCCGAGGTGCGCGCCGAGGTGCTCGGAACCTTCGCCGAACGCTGACGGCCCCCTGGCCCGTTCCTGGTCCCCTGAGCCCGTTCCTGGCTCCCTGAGCCCGTCGAAGGGAACCCGCCTGCCCTGAGCTCGTCGAAGGGTCGAAGGGAACGCGCCGAACGCAACCCGAGCGCTACCCTCGACACGTGCGCAACATCCTCGCGGTCGCCGTCGGCGGGCTCCTCGGCACCGGACTGCGCCTCGTCTTCGACCTCGCCTTCCCGCACGCCGACCACGAGTTCCCACTCGAGACGCTGATCGTGAACCTCGTCGGGGCGTTCGCGCTCGGCTGGCTCGCCGGCGGCCTCTGGCGCCGCCCCGCGACCCCCGCGTGGCTGAAGGCCGGTGTCGGCTCGGGCGTGCTCGGCTCGTTCACGACCCTCTCGGCGGTGATGGCCTCCCTCGTCGTGCTCGAGCGCGAGGGCGCGCACCTCACCGCGGCGCTCTACCTGGTGATCTCGGTGATCGCGGGGCTCGCGGCCGCTGCCGCGGGCCTCTGGCTCGGATCGCGGATCGCCCGCCGCCGCATGCCCGACACGATCACCGATTCGGGGGAGACGCTGTGACCGCGCTCAGCCCACTCGTCATCGCGACCGTGCTCGTCGCGGGCAGCCTCGGCGCCGTCATCCGGTATCTGCTGTCGCGACGGTATCCGGTGCGACCGGGCCACCTCCCCGGCGGCATCCTGATCGTGAACGTCGTCGGCTCCGCGGTCGCGGGCATCGCCCTCGGCCTCGCCGAACGCGCCGCGCTCTCGGCCGACTGGCGCCTCATCATCCTGACCGGGTTCTGCGGCGGCCTCACGACCTTCAGCACGTGGAGCGTCGAGACGATCGAGCTCATCGACGGCGGTCGCTGGCGCGCGGCGCTCCTGAACGTCTTCGTGACCCTCGTGCTCGGCTTCGCCGCGGCCGGCGCCGGCTACCTCCTGGCCCGCTGACCGCCCGCCCGACATCCGGCACGGCGCCCCGCCCGCGCGAGTCGCACGACGATCCGGCCGAGGCGCCCCCTGCTGCGGCGCGCCGGCGCATCCGTCGTGCAACTCGCTCACCACCCGCTCGCCCCACCCCTCGAGTTGCCCGACTTTCATGAAAGTCGGGCAACTCGAGGGGGAGGGGCAGGCAGCTTGGCTAGGCGTTCGGGTCGCGGCGGCGGGCCCGGGCGAAGACGACGAGCGCGGCGACGAGTGCCGCGACGCCGACGAGGCCGCCCGCGATGCCGGCGACGGCCCAGCCGTCGGGGCCGGCGGATGCCTCGTCCTGCCCCTCGGCGGCCGTGTCGTCGAGCCCGTCGCTCGCCGCCGTGTCGTGCGGCGCCTCCTCGGTCCAGGCGCCGGTCGCGTCCGGTCCGACGCCGAAGTCGATCGTGCCGTCGATGACGTGCCCGTCGCTCGAGACCGCGCGCCAGCGGACCTGGTAGTCGCCGGAGAGGTCGGCGGGCAGCGTCGCGGTCACGTCGGGGCCGGCGACGACGGCCTCACCCGAGTCGATGACCTCGCCGTGGTGGTCGACGACCTCGATCGCGGTGCCCACGGGGATGATGTCGTCCGAGAAGGTGAGCTTCACCTCGGCGGGCGAGGCGTCGAGCACCTGGCCGGGCTCCGGGCTCGATGCGATGAGCTCGTCGTGCGCCGAGGCCGATTGGGCGTTCGCGAGGCCGAGCCAGGCGCCCGCGGCGAGCGCGATCACGCCGAGGGCGAGCAGCCGGCGGGGCGAGATGGCCGGGGCCGTGGTGGTGGCAGTGCGGTGCATGGAATATCCCGTCTTCAATGCGTCCGGCGCGCGCGGCGGCGCGGACGCGAGTGGTGGCCGCGATGCGGCAGGTTCAAGCGAAGGCGGGGACGGGCGGCGGGCCGCGGTGCCGGAGTTGGGCGATCAGCTGGCGGCCGCGCAGGCGCGCGCGGTCGCGAGCGCGAGGCTGCACGAGCGGGCCGGCGGGAGCCGGAACGGCGGCGAGAGCGGATGCCTCCCCCACGACCCTGGCCAGCACGGCCCGGGCGGCCCGGCGGAGGGCGCGCCAGGCGGCGGCCTCGACGGCGAGCAGGTAGGCGACGGTGACGAGCCAGGCGAGAAGGTGGCCGGCGAGCATCGCGGCGTCCGTGTGCCCGTGCCCGGCAGCGGCAGCGGCAGTGCCGGCGACGGCACCGCCGGGTGCGGGAGCGACCCCCGAGGCATCCGGCAGCACCGTGACGGTCGGGTGGTGCGCATCCCCGGAGACCCGGAGCAGTGCGCCGCCACCGCCGCCTGCGCCGACCGAGAAGAGCAGGTGGAAGACGAGCTGGCTCGCCGCGGTGGCGAGCACGACCCGCACCGGCGAGCTGCGCCGGCCGACGAGCGCGACCGACACGACGAGCGCGACGAACACGGCGAGCGCGAACCCGGGCCAGCCGGGCGCCTCCCCCGCGGCGACGCCGTGCGAGAACGCCGCGAGGAACAGGGCCACCGCTGCGGCGGCGGCACCGCGCGCGAGCTGCGTCGCACGGGTCACGTCTCGGTCCGTTCTGGGCGTCTCGACCCGCCGAGGATCCGGCGGGAGCCCCCGCCGATGGGCGGGATCGCGGTCAAGGGTAGCAAGCCGACTTGACAGCGGCCGCAGCGGGTGTAGTGTCATCCGCCGTGACGAATGAGGCGGGGGAACCGCCCGCAGAACTGAAGTCGCCGAAGCACTGGATCATCGGCGACCCGCTGCCCACCGAGCGACTCGAGGGGCAGCTCCTTCCGAAGCGCGTGGCGTTGCCCGTGTTCGCGAGCGACGCCCTCTCCTCGGTGGCCTACGCCCCGCAGGAGCTCCTCATGGTGCTCACGGCGGGCGGACTCGCGTTCCTCGCGTTCGCCCCCTGGGTGGCGGCGGTCGTGGTGCTGCTCCTCGCGACGGTGGCGCTCAGCTACCGGCAGCTGATCCGCGCGTACCCCTCGGGCGGCGGCGACTACGAGGTGGCGCACAAGAACCTCGGCGAGAAGGCCGGGGTGCTCGTGGCATCCGCCCTGCTCGTCGACTACGTGATGACGGTCGTCGTCTCGGTCGCCTCGGGCGTCGACAACATCATCTCCGCGTTCCCCGAGCTGAACCCGTGGCGGGTGGAGCTCGCCGTGCTCTTCGTCGTGCTGCTCGCCGCAGTGAACCTCCGCGGCGTGAGCGAGTCCGGCAAGGCCTTCGCCGTGCCGACCTACCTCTTCGCGGGGAGCGTGCTGCTGCTCATCGGCACGGGGCTCGTGCAGATCCTGATGGGCAACCCGCCGGTGGCCGAGTCCGCGGCGTACCAGGTCGAGGGCGAGCAGCTCGCGCAGGCGGCGTTCGTGCTGCTCCTGCTGCGTTCGTTCGCGAGCGGATGCTCCGCCCTGACCGGCGTCGAGGCCGTCGCGAACGGCGTGCCCGCCTTCCGTCGCCCGAAGGTGCGGAACGCCCAGAAGACGCTGATGATGATGGCCGGTCTCGCGATCGTGCTCTTCATCGGGCTCACCACGCTCGCGCTCGTCTCCGGCGTGCACTACGCCGAGGACCCGTGCAGCCTGATCGGCTGGGAGGAGTGCGCGACCGCGCCGCAGCCGAGCCTCATCGCGCAGATCGCGTCCGCGGTGTTCGGGAACGGCTCGATCCTGTTCTTCGTCATCCAGGCGGCCGCCGCGCTCGTGCTGCTCCTCGCGGCGAACACCGCGTTCAACGGCTTCCCGCTGCTCGGCTCGGTGCTCGCCCGCGACGGCTACGCGCCGAAGTCGCTGTCGACGCGCGGCGACCGGCTGATCTACTCGAACGGCGTCATCATCCTCGCGACGGCGGCGGCGATCATCCTGGTGATCTTCCAGGCGAACCTCACGCTCCTGATCCAGCTGTACATCATCGGGGTGTTCGTGTCGTTCACGCTCGGTCAGTCCGGCATGGTGCGCCACTGGATCCGGCTCCTCCGCCAGCCCCGCACCGCTCACCGCAAGCGCGGTCGGCCGGGGCCCACCGCCGACGACGAGCGGCCGATGACGCGCGGGGCGATGATCCGCTCGCTCTGCATCAACGCCTTCGGCGCGAGCCTCACCGCGGTGGTGCTCATCGTCGTGACGATCACGAAGTTCACCCACGGCGCGTGGATGGTCTTCCTGATGATGCCGATCCTGTTCCTCCTGATGCTCGGCGTGCACCGCTACTACCGCGACGTCGAACGCGAGATCGAGGTCGACGCGACGACGAGGTTCGGGGCGGCGGGCGATCACGCGATCGTGCTCGTCGGGCGGATGCAGAAGCCGACGCTGAAGGCGCTCGACTACGCCATCGCGGCGAAACACGACAGCATCGAGGCGGTGCACGTGTCGATCGACGAGGAGCAGACGAAGCAGTTGAAGCGGGACTGGGTGAAGCAGAACATCCACGTGAAGCTGCGCATCCTCGCCTCGCCGTACCGCGACCTCAGCTACCCCCTGATCACGTACATCAAGCAGCATCGCGAGGAGCACGGCTCCGAGGTCGTGACCGTGTACATGCCGCAGTACATCGTGGGCCACTGGTGGGAGAACATCCTGCACAACCACAAGGCGCGGCGCATCCGGCAGAAGCTCATGCTCGTGCACGGCGTCACCGTCGCGCTCGTGCCGTGGCTGCTCGACTCGAGCGACATGATCTACGGCCGCCGCTCCAGGCCGCTGCCCGGTCAGGACCGCCGTGGCGAGCCGGTGCGCCCGGTGCCCAGGCGTCCGGTCCAGGGCTCGGGCGCGAACCGCCGGCGGTAGGCTCGCGAGCATGACCCTGGATGCCTCGGTGCGCGCCTTCCTCGACGGCGTGACGCACCCGGTGCGGCGCCGCGACGCCGAGACGCTGCTCTCGCTGATGTCGCGCGTGACGGGCGAGCCGGCCAAGATGTGGGGCCCGTCGATCGTCGCCTTCGGCGAGTACCACTACCGCTATCCCAGCGGCCGGGAGGGCGACGCCCCGGCCGCCGCGTTCTCGCCCCGGAAGCCCGCGACCACGATCTACCTCGCCGACGGCGTCGGCGGCTATGAGGCGGAGCTCGCGGCGCTCGGCCCGCACACCACGGGCGTCGGATGCCTCTACCTGAAAGACCTGGAGCAGCTCGACCTGGCGGTGCTCGAACGCGTCGTCGCCGCCTCCTACGCCACCGTCACCGCGGGCGTCTTCGGCGGCCCCGCCCGCGACGGCGCGTGACACCACCCTCGGCGGCGCGCGGCGGTGCCGTCGCGGCGACCTCGCTCGTCGTGCTCGGCCTCGCCTGTCAGGAGGTCGGCGCAGCGATCGCCGTGATCCTGTTCCCCACGGTCGGCCCGCTCGGCATGGTGAGCCTCCGCCTGGTGTTCTCGGCCGTCATCCTGCTCGCGATCGCCCGGCCACGGTTGCGTGGCCGCAGTGGCGCCGACTGGCTGACGGTCGCCGGCTTCGGGCTCGTGCTCGCCCTCATGAACGCGCTGTTCTACCTCTCGCTCGAACGCATCCCGCTGGGCGCGGCCGTGACGATCGAGGTGCTCGGGCCGCTCGCGCTCTCGGTGATCACGGGCCGGCGCGCCTCCTCGTGGCTGTGGGCCGGGCTCGCCGCGGTCGGCGTCGTGCTGCTCGGTCAGGGCAGCTTCGGCCACCTCGACCCGCTCGGCGTCGGGTTCGCGGCGGGCGCCGGGGCGACGTGGGCGGGCTACATCCTGTTGTCGGCGCGCACCGGGCGGCGGTTCCCGCGCTTCGAGGGGCTCGCCCTGGCGATGGCCGTCGGGGCGATCGCGGTGCTGCCGTTCGGCATCGCGAGCTCGGGCGCGGTGCTGCTGCGGCCGGAGGTGCTGGGCCTCGGCGCCGCGGTCGCGGTGCTGTCCTCGACGATCCCGTACGCCCTGGAGCTCGTCGCCCTGCGCCGGCTCCGTGCCGGCGCCTTCGCGGTGCTGATGAGCCTCGCTCCGGCGATCGCCACGCTCACCGGGTTGGTGCTGCTCGGCCAGCACTTCACCTGGGTCGGCGGGCTCGCCGTCGCGCTCGTGATCGCGGCCTCGGTCGGCGCGGTGCGCCAGGCGCAGGGGCCGGGCGCGCCGGCTGCGTAGCTGGCTGGCTGGCTGGCTGGCTGACCCGTTACAGCATCGCCATGATCTGCCGGGCGATCATGCGCCCGGCGCGGTTCGCCCCGATCGTGGAGGCCTGCGGGCCGTAGCCGGCGAGGAACACCCGCGGGTCGCCCCACGAGGCGCCCTGGCCGACGGTGACGCCGCCCGTCTTCTCGCGCAGCTTCAGCGGGGCGAGGTGGCGCAGCTCGGGCCGGAATCCCGTCGCCCAGATGATGACGTCGGCGCGCGCCTCGGTGCCGTCGTCCCAGACCACCCGGTCTTCTTCGATGCGGTCGAACATCGGCTTCGCGACGAGCAGGCCGCGCTCGATGCCCGCGGCGATGCGGCGGTTCTTCGGCACCCCCGTGCCGCTGACGATGGAGGGCAGCGCCCGCCCGGAGCGCGCCGCCTCGTCTTGTGCGGCCACCGCGGCCGAGGCGCCCTCGAGGTCGAGCTCCTGCCGGTCGAGCCAGTCGATCGGTCGCCGCGAGACCCAGGTGAGGGATGCCGCGACCTCTTCGAGCTCGAGCATGAAGCCGATCGCCGAGGTGCCGCCACCGACGACCACGACGTGCTGGCCGCGGAGCGACTCGGCGTCGGTGAAGTCGGAGGTGTGCAGGTGCCGGCCGCGGAACTCGGTCATTCCCGGGTAGTAGGGCACGAACGGCGAGCCCCACGTTCCGGTCGCGTTGACGAGGATCTGCGTGTCGAGGGTGCCGCCGGGCTGTGCCGGCGCGACCGGGACGGCGAAGGTCTTGCGGCGGCGGCCGAAGAAGCCGCGCACCTGCTGCTCCTCGGGCGCGGGGACCGGCTCGTCGGGCGTGCGGAGGTCGCGGTAGTCGATGCGCAGGTCGGCGCCCTCGTTCGAGACGCGGCGGACCTCGATCGGGCGGTGCACGCGCAGCTCGTAGTGCTCCTCGAAGCGGCGGTAGTAGTCGGCGACGATCTCGCGGGCCGGCTGAGTGCGGTCGGCGGTCTCGAAGCTGAGCCCTATGTCGGCCATGCCGGGCAGGTCGTTGACCTTGTGCGCGGTGCCGAGCTTCAGCGACGACCAGCGGTGCTGCCAGGCTCCACCGGGCCCCGGGGCACGGTCGAGCATGACGAAGTCCTCGTCGGCGACGAGTTCGAATCGGCGTAGGTAGTACGCCACCGAGAGCCCCGCCTGCCCCGCGCCGACGACCGCGACTTTCACGCGGGCGGGCAGGGAAGACATCACCCCTCCATCTCAGCATGGATCGAGCGCTCCGTGCAGCAGCATCAGGGGGTTCGCAGCCGAGAAGGCGAGCGTTCGTCGGTGCTAAACTTACGGCACGAACTATTTCCGCCAAGAACGAGCCGGGCGAAGCACATTCCGCCCGGCCAGAAGCCGTAAGGGGGTCACGCATGGGGCGCGGCCGTCAGAAAGCCAAGCACACCAAGGTCGCACGGGAGCTGAAGTACTTCAGCCCCGACACCGACTACAACGCGCTTGAGCGCGAGCTCGCGGGCTCGGACGATGACAAGTACGAAGAAGATCTGTCGAAGTGGTCGGAGTATGCCGACGACGGCAGTGACCACTACGTCCCCGGCGACGGCTCCCAGCGGGCCTGAGGCCGGCTCCCTCGCGACGCGCGGCTGACGTTCCCACGTTCGGCTGACACCCCGGCACCGCCGGGGTCTTCTGCGTGCGCCGCCGCTGCCCGACCGCCGGAGCGACGTCCACCCTCCTGACTTGCCCAACTTTCATGAAAGTTGGGCAAGTCGGAGAAAGTGGCGCGAGTTGCCCGACTTTCATGAAAGTTGGGCAAGTCGGAGAAAGTGGCGCGAGTTGCCCGACTTTCATGAAAGTTGGGCAAGTCGGGAAGCGTCAGGCGAGCCGACCCTGCCCCGGGACGGCGGCGTTCCGCTCCGCCGCGGCGCGCGCCGCGTCGAGCGCGCCCTCGGGCGCGCGGCCGGCGTCGAGCGCGCCGAGCAGCGCCCCGAAGAAGGCGTCGCCGCTGCCGGCCGGGAATCGGCCGGTAGCCCGCGGCGCGGGAACGGTGAACGCGACCCCGCCGAGGAGCGCCGCCGCGCCGCGCACGCCGTCGGTGACGACCGAATCCATTCCGAAGCGCGCGGCGAGCGCCGCGCAGGCGGCGGCCGCATCAGCCGGAACGGCACCGAGCAGCTCGGCGGCCTCGCCGAGGTTCACCTTGACGAGGTCCGCGAGCCCGGTGAGCGCCGCGAGCGGGGCGCCCGAGGTGTCGACAGCAAGGTGCGCGCCCGTCTCGGCGCGGAGCTCGCGCAGCAGCTCCCCCAGCGCGTCGAGCGGCACCCCGGCCGGAACGGAGCCGGACACCGCGAGCCATCGGGGCGCGGCCTCGGCCGCCTCGGCGCGGATCGCCGCGGCGAGCGCGTCCCACTCCCTCCCGGCGAGCGGGGCGGATGCCTCGTACAGGTCCGTGCTCGTCGGTTGGTCGCCGTCCTCGACGATCGCGAGGCAGCTGCGGGTCTCGCCGGCGACCTCGACGAGCCGGGCCTCGACGCCCTCGGCGGCCAGCAGGTCGGCCACCCGAGTCCCGGTCGCACCGCCGAGCGGCACGACGAGCCGGACTGCACCGCCGAGGGCGCTCGCGACGCGGGCGGCGTTCAGCCCCTTGCCGCCCGGCACCGCGGTGACCCGGCGTGGGCGCGTGATGCCACCGCGTTCGAGGCGGTCGACCTCGTAGGTGAGGTCGAGGCTCGGCGACAGGGCCGGGAACAGGATCACGGACGCTCCGCCCAGGGGCGCACCGAGCCGAGCGTGCGGCCCTGGCCGTCGCGGAGCACCAGCAGCGCAGCCGCGGAGATCTCCTCGGGGGTGTGCCAGCGCGCACCGGAGGCACCGGACGCCCAGCCGAGCTGCAGCGTCCACGGGGCCGGCGCCGGCGCGGGCGCCTCGGGCGCGTCGGGAAGCGGCGCGACCGCGGCGCTCGTGAGCACCAGCACCACGGGCCCGTCGACCGCGGCGCGCAGCACCGGCAGCGACGCATCCGTCACCGCCGGGGCGTACACGATGGCGCGCGCCCAGCGGCGCTCCCCGAGGGCACGGGTGAGCGCGCCGGCATCCTGTGCGTCCACCGTGATCGCCTCGACGCAGGCCGGCATCGGCCGCACCCGGCCGATGCCGGTCACGGCTCCATGGGAGCCCTCGGCCGACGCGAGCTGCGTAGCGGCCGGGGCGAGGATGCCGGAAGCTCCGACGACGAGCACGCCCGCGCCGGCCATCAGAACGCCTGCGGGCCGACCGCGGCGCCGGAGCGCCCCTGCAGGAAGTCGAGGTCGAGCCCCTCGTCGGCCTGGGTGACGTGCTCGATGTACAGTCGCGTCCAGCCGCGCTCGCTGCCCGGCACGACCGGGGCCTGCCAGCCGACCCGGCGCGCCTCGAGCTCCTCGTCGGGGACGTGCACGTGGAGCGAACGCCCGGCGACGTCGAGGGTGATCGTGTCGCCCGTGCGCACGAAGGCGAGCGGGCCGCCCGCGGCGGCCTCGGGCACGACGTGCAGCACGACGGTGCCGTACGAGGTGCCGCTCATGCGGGCGTCGGAGATGCGCACCATGTCGGTGATGCCCGCCTCGAGGATTTTCCGCGGCAGGGCGAGGTTGCCGACCTCCGGCATGCCCGGGTACCCCTTCGGCCCGACGTTGCGCACGACGAGGATGTCGTCGGGCGTGACGTCGAGCTCGGGGTCCTCGGCATCCACGAGGTAGTCCTGCAGGGAGTCCCAGACGAGCGCGCGGCCGGTGTGCTGCATGAGCCGCGGGTCGGCCGCCGACTGCTTGATGACCGCGCCGCGCGGGGCGAGGTTGCCCCGCAGCACGGCGATGCCGGAGCCGACGGGCTTCACCGGATGGTCGAGCGGGCGGATCACCTCGCGGTTGTAGACCTCGGCGCCGAGGTAGTTCTCGCCGAGCGTCGCGCCGGTCACCGTGAGCGTGTCGCGGTGCAGCAGCCCGCCGAGCGTCTCGGCGAAGCCCGCCGTGCCGCCGGCGTACTCGAAGTCCTCCATGAGGAATCGCCCGCTCGGCATGAGGTCGGCGAGCACGGGCACGTCGCGCACGAGGGTGTCGAAGTCGTCGAGGGTGAGCTCGACCCCGACCCGGCGGGCGAGCGCGAGCAAGTGGATGACGGCGTTCGTCGAGCCGCCGAGCGCGGCGTTCGCCCGCACGCCGTTCTCGAAGGCCTGCCGGGTGAGGATCTTCGAGGGCCGCAGGTCCTCGGCGACCATCTCGACGATGCGCCGGCCGGCCAGGTGGGCGGCCGCCTGGCGGCGGGAGTCGTTCGCGGGAAGCGACGCGGTGCCCGGCAGCTGCATGCCCATGAGCTCGGAGACGCACGCCATCGTCGAGGCCGTGCCCATCGTCTGGCAGTGCCCCTGGCTGCGGGCCATGCAGCCCTCGGCCTCGGTGATCGCGGTGTCGTCGATGAGCCCGGCCCGGTGCGCCTCGGTGAACTTCCACACCGAGGTGCCGGAGCCGATGTCGGTGCCGCGGTGCTTGCCGTTCAGCATGGCGCCGCCGGTGATGAGCAGTGCCGGCAGGTCGACGGAGGCCGCGCCCATCAGGTACGCCGGGGTCGTCTTGTCGCAGCCGGCGAGCAGCACGACGCCGTCGAGCGGGTTCGAGCGCAGGGTCTCCTCGAGGTCCATAGCCATGAGGTTGCGCAGCAGCATCGCCGTCGGGCGCACGATCGGCTCGCCCGCGGAGGTGGTGGGGAACTCGAACGGCACACCGCCGGCTTGCCAGATGCCGCGTTTCACGTATTCGGCGAGGCCCCGCAGGTGCAGGTTGCAGCTCGTGAGCTCGCTCCAGGAGTTCGCGATGCCGATGATCGGCCGGCCGCGGAAGCTGTCGTCGGGCAGCCCCTCGCTGCGCAGCCACGAGCGGTGCATGAAGCCGGTCTTGCCCTCGGCGCCGAACCACTGCTGGCTGCGCAACCCCTCGCCCCACTCGTGCGCGGGCACGCCGCCGCGAGCGGCGAAGGCGGTCTCGGCGGCGGTGCCGGCAGCCTCGGCGGCGACGCGCTCGGCCGCCTCGCGCTCCTCCTTGCCGAGATTGCGGGCGGTCACGCGAACCTCGGCAGGTGCGCGGCCTGGGCCTCGATGAGCTCGTCGGCGAGCGCTGCCGCACGGTCGGCGTCGGAGACGGCGCCGTCGGCGATCATCGCCTCGACGACGAGACCGCGGTCGCCCGTGAGCGCCGCCTCGACCGCGAGGTCGACGGAGCTCAGCCGGCGGGCGAGGATCGCGGTGAGCGGCTTGCCGAGGTCGGGCACCGAGACGGGGCGGATGCCTCGCGCGGTGGCGACCCCGGGGATCTCGACGGCCGACCACTCGGGCAGACCGGGCACCAGGCCGCGGTTCACGACGTTGCAGCTGAACATCTCGCGGCGGTCGAAGGTGATCGAGCGGATGATGGCGATGAGCTGTTCCTGCTCGCCGCCCGAGCGCTCGAAGATGGACTGGTCGAGCGGCTCCTCGCCGAGCGCCTGGCGCTTCATGCCCTGGTAGCGGTTCTCGCCCCATTCCAGGATCTCCGGCAGGCTGAACGCGTCGATGCCGAGCTGCTTGCCGTAGTAGTCGCCCGAGGCGAACCGCTCGGGGAAGAACTCGACGACGTGCCGGTCTCCGGCCGCGGCGAAGGCCCCGTAGCGCTCGAACAGCTCCCAGGCGAACGGGTTGTGCCAGGCCGTCGGCGTCTCGTAGAAGATGTTGCCGACGTCGGCCGGGTCGGGGGCCTCGGCGAGCTCGCGGCGCACCCGCTCGCGGATCAGCGGCCAGGCGTCGCGACCGTTCCAGCGGAAGTCGTAGATGAAGGTGAGGTGGTTGATGCCGGCGTAGAGCGTCGACGTCTCCTCGAATGGGGCGTCGATGAGCTGGGCGAGCTCGCGCTGGATGTGGTGCATGCCGTGGCAGAGTCCGACGACGTCGAGGCCGGTCTGCTGGTGGATGGCCTGCACGTTCGCCGTCATCGGGTTCGAGTAGTTGAAGAAGAACGCCTCGGGCGCGAGCTCGGCGATGTCGCGCGCGATCTCCACGAGCACCGGGGTGGTGCGGAGGAGGCGTGAGATGCCGCCGGGCATGATCGAGTCGCCGACCGGCTGGAAGATGCCGTGCTTCTGCACGATCTCGTGGTCGAGCTGCCAGGCGGGGCGACCGCCGACGCCGACGCAGGTGACGATGAAGTCGGCGCCGGGCAGCACCTGGCGCCGTTCGGTGGACCGGACCACGCGGATCGTCTCCCCGACCCCGCGGGCGGCGACCATCGCCTCGGCGAGGTCGGCGGCGACGTCGAGGGCGACGGGGTCGACGTCGACGAGGCGGATCTCCCACGCCCCGAGGTCCTCGGCGCCGATGAGGTCGGCCAGCAGGCCGCGGGTGAACACGGCGGATCCTGCGCCGATCAGGACGAGTACTCGACGGTCGATGCTCATGGTGCTCCTTCGCAGTCCTTCCAGCGTGCTACGCGGCGAGCCGCGAACGGTAGACGAAGCGGTTGCGCAGTTCGCCGATGCCCTCCACACCCGCGGTGACGACCTGCCCGTGCTGCAGGTAGCGCGGCGGGGTGCGGAAGCCGCCCGCGCCCGCGGGGGTGCCGGTGAGGATGAGGTCGCCGGGCTCGAGGGTCACGCCGTCGCTGACGAAGGCGAGGATGGTCGGCACGTCGAAGATCATCTCGGCGGTGTCGTCCTCCTGCAGCAACTCGCCGTCGACCTCGGCGTAGATGCGGTGGCCGCCGGGCTCGCCGAACTCGTCGGGCGTGACGAGCCAGGGCCCGAGCGGCGTGAAGGTGTCGAAGGACTTGCCGCGGGTCCACTGCACGTCGCCGAACTGCACGTCGCGCGCCGAGACGTCGTTCGCGACGGTGTAGGCGGCCACGTCGGCGAGCGTGGCGGGCGTCTCGCCGCCGCAGCGGCGGCCGATGAGGAGGGTGAGCTCGGCCTCGAAGTCGACGCCCTGGGTCAGGTGGTCGGGCACGATCACGTCGCTCGCCGGTCCGGTGAGCGAGGTCGCGTACTTCGCGAAGGTGAGCGGTCGCTCGGGCTGGGCCAGCCCGGTCTCGGCCGTGTGGTCGACGTAGTTCAGCCCGACGGCGATGAGCTTGCCGGCGCCGGCGACCGGGGCGAGGAACTCGAGCCCCTCCACGTCGAGCTCGGCCCAGCCCGCCGTCTCGCCGGCTCGCGCGGCGGCGATGACCTGGAGGGCGTCGTCGTCGCGCCCGACCGGGGCGACGCGCGTCGAGTGCTCGTCGCGGACGACGAGGCGGGGCTGTCCGTCGACGAGGACGCGGGCGATTCTCATTTCTCTCCTTCGGGAAGACGATGGGCCCATCGTGTCACAAATAGGCACATATGAGCAAGAATAAGCAGATGCATTCAGAAATGACCGAGATCGTCGGGGCCGATCACGCCACCGCCGGGCCGGCCTCCATCGCCCAGGGCGTGTACGGCGCCCGCGGAAACCTCGAGCTCCTCGCCTGCGACGCCGACGACGGCCTCTGGGTGTTCTGGTTCAATGCCGACCACGACGAGGACCCGCTGCAGACCCCCGAGGTGCCGCCGGGCCGCTGGAGCGCCGGGCTGCGGTTCGCTGCGGGCACGCGCTATCTCGACGCGCAGATCGTGCAGTCACCGATCGGCCCGAACCACCTGGAGGTGCTCGCCCTCGACGCCGAGGGCGCGCTGCAGAGCTGGTACTGGTCGCCAGAGGCGGCCTTCGTCCGGCGCGAGGCGGATGCCGCGAGCGACGTCGCCCGCTTCCGCCTCGACGATCCCGCCCACGACGGGACGCTCCGCGTGGCGACGCTCGGTCGCGACGGCCGGGCTCCGGCGTTCGAGTCCGCCCCGCTCCCCTACCCCGAGCGCAGTTGGCACCCCGCGAGCGAGGGCCCGCCGCTCCACGACGAGCGCGCCGGGCGCCTACTCGGCGAGCTCGGCGCCCTGCAGCGGGCGCTGCCGGGCACCGCCCGCTCGGCGGCGTCGACCCGGCACGGCGGCACGGTCGAGCTCGTCTGGCGCGAACACGACGGCCTCCTGCGCCACCGCGGCGTGCCGGCCTGAGCGGGCGGAATCCGCGTGAGCGGTGCACGAGTGCCTCGCAAGCGGCGGGCGCCGACGAGGGGCCGGGCGCCCGCCCGGCCCCTCGCACGCTAGTTGATGCGGTGGATCATCGTGTTGGCGAACTGGTAGCGGTAGCCGGCATCCCGCACCGCCTGATCGTGACGCGGGCTCTGCCCGTACGACGAGCCGTGCAGCCAGACGAACGCCGGTGCCTCCTGGCCGGTGACCGCCTCGAGCTGGCGCTTCGACTCGACCACCTCGCGCTCGAGGTCGGCGTCGGAGAAGACCCCGTCGAAGCCCTCGTGGTGCGCCGTGTGCGGGAACACGACGTGCCGCTTCGAGATCTCGGCCACCTCGTCCCAGTTCATCGCGATGCGGCCGCCCTTCGTGTCCTCCTCGACGAGCGAGATCCAGTGCGCCCGGGCGAACGCCTCCTGGTGCTCGGGCTCGCAATCCACGAAGGACGTGGCGATCGGGAACCAGCCGGTGAGGCCGAGCTCGTCGCAGAGCGGGGCGGCGACCGTCACCGAGTTCCGGTACCCCTCGTAGAACACGGGGATGACGCCCGGCTTGTCCTTGTGCCAGGTGCCGGTCTCGAAGAGCCGGTCGAGGTCGTCGAGGGTCACCGGCGCGTAGTCGCGGGCGAAGCCGGCGAGCTCCTTCGCCAGCTCGTCCCGGGCCCCGCGCGGCGTGGAGTGATAGTTCACGACGCGGATGAAGTGACCGCGCTGCAGTTGCTCGCGCTGCGCGTCGAACGAGGGCCGGGTCATGCGTGGGATCCTTCCGTGCCGGACGCGGGGTCCGAGATGGGCGCCGCACCGGGCGCGAAATGGGTGTACGCGAGCACCTGCATCGCGGTGATGACGGCGCCCTCGTCGTCGTTGCGCGCCCACGGCACGAGCTCGGCCGAGTAGCGCTCGAAGACCTCGGCGAAGGCGCGGCCCTCGGCGAGCTGAGCCGCGGTCGCGGCCTCCGGAATGGCGCCGCGCTCGTCGGCGAGGCCGAGCACCATCGGGATGCCCTCGCGCTCGAGCCGGCGGTCGTGGCAGGCGCGCATGAGGCCGAGGATGTCGCCGGCCGCGAGGAGCTCGGCCGCGCTCGGCTCGCCCTCGTGGGCGCTCGGCCCGGACACGGTTGCTGACATGGGTGGTCCTAACTCTGGGGATCGATCGGGGAGGAGATGACGGCGAGGAGGTGCGCGACGCGCTCGGCGATCGCCTCGCGGGCCGCGGCGAGCGCCGCCCGCGGGTCGGTGCTCGCGCCGAGCGTCGCACGCAGTGCGTCGGAGTAGGCGGCCGACAGCTGCGTGCCGACGTTGACCTTGCGGATGCCGGCCGCCACCGCCGAGCGGATGCCCGCATCGGCGACGCCGGAGGATCCGTGCAGCACGAGCGGCACGGGCACCGCCGCCGCGAGCCGGGCGATGAGCGCGTCGTCGGGGCGAGCCGTGCGGTCGGTCATCGCGTGCGAGGTGCCGACCGCGACCGCGAGGCCGTCGACGCCGGTCGCGGCGACGAAGGCGGCGGCCTCGGCGGGATCGGTGCGGACGCCCGGCGCGTGCGCCCCGTCCTTGCCGCCGATCTCGCCGAGCTCGGCCTCGATCCACAGCCCGGCGGCGCGACCGAACGCGGCCACCCGGGCGGTCTCGGCGACGTTCTGCTCGAACGGCAGCCGGGAGGCGTCGAACATGGCCGAGCCGAAACCGAGCTCGGCGGACTCGCGCACGAGCGCCTCGGACTCGCAGTGGTCGAGGTGCAGCGCGACCGGTACCGCGGCGCCCTCGGCGAGCCGGCGGCAGGCCGCCGCGATGGGTGCGAGGCCGCCATGGAAGCGCACGGCGTTGTGGCTCACCGAGAGCAGCACGGGCAGCCCGGCACGCTCGGCGCCGGCGACGATGCCCTCGGCGTACTCGAGGGTGATGACGTTGAAGGCCGCGATCGAGGGCAGGCTCGCGCCCAGCCCCGCGACCAGGCGGGAGGTCGGGGTCAGCATGTCTCGACGGTCACCCCGGCTTCGCGCAGACGCTCCAGCACCCCGGCATCCGCGCCGTCGTCGACGATGAGGCGCGAGATCCCGCTCGTCGGGACGAGCTTCGCCGGCCCCCGCTTCGCGAGCTTCGAGTGGTCGGCGAGCACCGTGAGCCGCACGGCGGAGGAGGCGAGCGAGCGGTCGGTCTGGGTCTCCGAGAGGTTCGTGCCCGTCACGCCCATCTCCGGGTCGACGCCGAACGCGCCGGTGAACGCCTGATCGATGCCGAACTCGTCGAGCCCCGAGATCGTGAGGTGCCCGAGCAGGCTCATCTCCTGCCGCCGCAGGAGCCCGCCGAGCACGATGATGTCGGTGTCGGGGAACTGGGCGAGGCGGCTGACCACGGTCAGGCTGTTCGTGAGCACCGTGAGCCCCGGCACCGAGCCGAGGAAGGGCAGCATGGCCTCGGTCGTGGTGCCGCCGGTGATGAGCACCGTCGAGTTCGGCTGCACGTGCGCGGCGGCGGCGCGGCCGATGCGCTTCTTCTCCTCGGCATAGGCGGTCTCACGGAGCGGCCGGAGCGGCTCGACGTCGTCCTCGACCTGCGCGGCGCCGCCGTGCACGCGCTCGATGAGCCCGCGATCCTGCAGCTCGTTCAGATCGCGCCGCACGGTCGAGGTGCTGACGCCGAGCAGCTTCGCCATCTCGTTGACGGAGCCCGCGCCGTAGGTGCGGATGTAGTTGAGCAGCTCGCGCTGTCGCTTCGGCCCGATCAAGGGCTCAGTACCCGGCTGCACGATCCACCTCATTCACCAGCGGCCGACGCTCGGCCAGTCGAGTCACGTTCTCGACCACGAGATCGAGCGTTTGTGCATGGTACAGCGGCGCGAGTCCCGCGACGTGCGGCGTGATCAGCGCGCCGGGTTCCGACCACCAGAGCGAGTCGGCGCCGAGCGGCTCCTCGTCGAAGACGTCGAGCGCCACCCCCGCGATGCGACCGGAGCGCAGCCCCGCGAGCAGCGCGGCCTCGTCGACGATGCCGCCGCGCGCGATGTTGACGACGTACGCCCCCTCGGGCAGCAGACCCAGTTCGCGCTCACCGATCAGCCCGCGGGTCTCCTCGGTGAGCGGCACCACGACGACGAGGAAGTCGCTCTGCGCGAGCACCTCGTCGAGCCGGTCGATCGGGAACAGCTCGGCCGGGTCGTCGGCGGCGGCACGGCGACCGGTGTCGAACTTCTCGCCGCCCTGCTGGCGGGTCCCCGAGCGGCTGACGCCGAGCACCCGCAGGCCGAGCACCTCCGCGAGCCGGGAGATCTCGCGACCGATCCGGCCGTAGCCGACGATGCCGACCGTCGCGCCGGCGAGCTGCCGCGGGGTCAGCGTCGCGAGGCGCTCCGCGTTCGACGGCCAGCTGCGCTCGGCGCGATGCCGTTCGATGCGAGGCATCCGGTGCGCGAGCTCGAGGATCGCCATCATCGCGTACTCGGCCATCGGCACCGGGGCGATGCCCCCGAGCGTCGCGATCGGTATGCCGCTCGCCCAGAGCGAGGTGCCGCGCACGTGGTCGACCCCCGAGGTGTCGAGCTGCACGCCGCGGAGCGCCGGCACCGCGGCGGCATCCGGGAACCAGTCGCCCGTGTGCAGCAGCTCGATGCGGCCGAGCGTCTCGGCCGGCACCTCGGCGCCGGACTCCGCCCGCACGATCTCGATCCCGGGCACACGGCGAGCGAGCTCGTCGAACCAGGCGTCGGGCAGCGGCAGCGTGCAGAGATAGCTGATGGTCACTTGATTCCACTCCTCGCGAAGCCCTGGACGAAGTATCGCTGGAAGAACACGAACAGCAGCACCATCGGCAGCACCGCGATGAGCGAGAGCGCCATGATCGCGTTGTAGTCCGGCGAGGTCTGGTTCTTCAGGTACAGCAGACCGATCGGCAGGGTGAACAGCTCGTTGTCCTTCAGCGCGATGAGCGGCCAGGCGAAGTCGTTCCAGCTGCCGAGCAGGGTGAGCAGCGTCAGCACCGCGATGAGCGGCTTGCAGAGCGGCAGCACCACCTGCACGAAGATGCGCAGCTGGCCGGCGCCGTCGATGCGGGCCGCCTCGATCACCTCGTCGGGGATGGAGAGGAAGAACTGCCTGGCGAGGAAGATGCCGAACGCGGCGGCCGCGCCGGGCAGGATGACGCCCCAGTACGTGCCGTAGATGCCGAGGCCGGAGACGAGCTTGAACTGCGCGACCATGATCGCCTGCACGGGGATCATCATCGTCGCGAGCCCGAGCAGGAAGACGCCGTTGCGGCCGCGGAAGCGGAGCCTGGCGAACGCGTAGCCGGCGAGCAGGTTCACGATGACCGTGAGCGCGGTGACGAAGCCGCCGATCACGACCGAGTTGCCGAACCAGTCGAGCACCGGCACCCGGTCGAACACCTTCGCGAAGTTCTCGAGCGTCAGCGTGCTCGGCCAGAGCCGGAGCCCCGGCTCGAAGACCTCGCCGCGCGGCGAGAAGGCCACGACGAGCATCCAGTACAGGGGGAAGATGACGATGAGCGCGACGAGGGCGACGAGGATCGTTCGCCAGACGATGCCCTTGCGCTCGCTCGAGTACCGGCGGCGGCGCTGCACGCGGGCGGCGCCGCGCGGGCCGAGCAGTTCGGCGTCGGCGATCTCGAGCACCGAGGTGGTCTGTGCCACGATGCGCTCCTATTCCACGAGGTCTCGGGTGCGGTTCGTCTTCCACTGGATGTAGGTGAAGACGAGGGTGATGAGCAGGATGACGATGCCGATCGCGGCGCCGTAGCCCTGCTCGCGGATCTGGAAGCCGTTCCGATACGCGTAGGTGACGAGCACCGAGGTCGAGTTGCCCGGGCCGCCTCCGGTCATCACGAAGATGAGGTCGAAGACCTGGAAGGAGGCGATGACGTTCATGATCAGCAGGAAGAAGGTGGAGGGGCCGACGAGCGGCACCGTCACCGAGCGGAACTGCTGCCACTTGCTCGCGCCGTCGATGCGCGCGGCCTCGTAGAGCTCCGGCGAGATCGACTGGAGCCCGGCCAGGTAGATGATCATGTTGAATCCGAGCCGCAGCCAGATCGCCGCGATGACGACGGAGATCATCGCCGGGGTGCCCTGCGACTGCCAGCCGATGGCGTCGAGTCCGAGCGTCTGCAGCACCTTGTTCACGAGGCCGTTGGACTCGTAGAAGAGGATGACCGCGATCATGCCCGATGCGACGCCCGAGATCACCATGGGCAGCACGATCAGGGTGCGGAAGAGTCCGCGAGCGGGGATGACCGAGTTCAGCAGCACGGCGAGGCCGAGGCCGCCGGCGAGCTCGATGGGTACGGTCGCGACCGTGAAGACGACGGTGTTCGCGAGGCTCTGCCAGAACACGGGGTCGGCGAGGAGCTTCGCGTAGTTGGCGGCGCCGACCCACTCGGGGTCGCCGAAGCCCTTCGTCTCCTGGAAGGAGAGGATGAGCGCCCAGACGATCGGGATGAAGAGGAAGAGCGACATCAGCACGAGGTTCGGCGCGACGAACCCCCAGCCGACGAGCGACTCCTTGAACCGGGCGGCGCGACGCGCCGCCCGCGGCCGGGGCGACGCGCTCGCGCGCTCCCGGCCGCGGGCGGTCAGAGCGGTCATTACTTCGCCGCCTCCTCGATCGCGGCCGAGAGGTTCGCGAGCGTGTCCGCCGTCGACTGGCCGCCGATGAAGGCCGCCTCGAGCTGGTCCTGCAGGGCGGTGTTGATGGCCGCCATCGCCGGGGAGGTGAGCTGCTTCACGTCGCTCGGCTCGATCGTCGCGGCCTGGTCGACGAAGACGGGCATCACGTCGGGGCGGATCTTGAACTGCACGGCGTCGCCCTCGAGGTCGAGGCGGGTCGGCAGCTCGTTGGTGTTCGCGCAGAACTCCGACATGGCGTCGGCCGAGACCATGAACTTCAGGAACTCGGCGGCGAGCTCGGGGTTCTTCGTGCCCTTCGTCGCGACGAGGGCGTTGCCGCCGAGGTCGGTCGCGCCGCGCTCGTCGCGGGGCATCGGGATGGCCGTCCAGTCGAACTTCGCGAGGCTGTCGATGTCGGGCACGAGGAAGGAGCCGACGAAGGCCATCGCCGCGGTGCCCTCGGTGAAGAGCGAGTCGGCGTAGACGGTGCCCTTGGTGGAGCTCGTCGGCGGCACCCACTGCTGGTCGAAGAAGCTCTTCGTGAAGTCGAGCGCCTTCGCCCCTTCCGGCGAGTCGATCGTCGCGGTGTCGCCGTCGAGGAAGGTGCCGTCGGCCTGGAAGAGCCAGCTCAGCCAGCGGGGCGCGCCGCCGAGCTGCCAGTTGTAGACGAAGGGGTACTTGTCGGCGGGCAGCGCCGAGCGGAGCTCTCCGGCGACCGCGGCGAACTCGTCCCAGGTCCAGGCGTCGTCCTGCGTCGTCGGCAGCGAGGCCGGGTCGATGCCGGCATCCGTCAGCATCTGAGTGTTGATGAGGAGGGCCGAGACGTCGGTCTGGTGCGGCACGCCGTAGGGCACGCCCTCGTAGGAGACGGCCTCCCACATCGCCGGGGTGAACTCGGCGACCTCGTCGTCGCTGAACGAGTCGCTGAGGTCGAGGAGCTGGTCCTGGCTGGAGTAGACGCCGAGGTTGCCGTAGTCGACCCGGAAGATGTCGGGCGCGTCGCCCGAGGCGAGCTGTGCGTCGATGTTCGAGAACATCTGGTCGTAGGGGACGACGTTCAGCTTCACGTCGGTGCCCTCGTGCTCGGCCTCGAACTGGGCGATGAGGTCCTTGAACGTGGTCTCCTCGGACTCGCTGCCCCAGGTCGTGAACGTCAGCGTCTGATCGCCGCCGTCACCTGAGCCGCCTCCGCCGAAGCCCGCGCACCCCGACAGCACCAGGGTGCTCGCGGCCACGAGGCCGACTGCGCCGAAGAGGCGCCCAGAGCTCTGTTTCACGCTTCGATCTCCTTCGTTGTGATCGGATGCCTCGTCGATGCGGCATCCCGGCACAGCTTCCATGCTGGGCCATCTGTGATCGGACGCGGCCTCGATGCTGCGCTGCGTCTCTCGGTCCTGGCAGTATTCAACAATAGTCTGAATTCGTCAATAGCTTTCATTCTTTGCTCATTTCTGATTGACTTTGCTCGAATTGCCGCAATCGGCGGCGACAAGTCAGGAAGCACGCGAGATGAACGAACCCATCGCCGAGCCGGCCGCGATCACCCGGGCGGAGCTCACGAGCCAGCCCGAGATGTGGGCCCGAGCCATCGAACTCGACCCGCAGCACCGGGCTCTCCTGCCCGGACCCGACGAGAAGGTCCTCATCGTCGGCTGCGGCACCTCGTACTACATCGGCGACGCCTACGCGTATCTGCGCAACGACGCGGGCCTGCCGCGCACCCGGGCCGCGATCCCCAGCGAACTGCCCTGGATCGAGGACGACGAGCACCTCGTCGTGATCTCCCGCTCCGGCACCACGGCCGACGTCGTCGAGTTCGTCGAGCGCTACCGCGACACCCACACGATCACCGCGATCATCGGCGACACCGACACGCCGCTCGGCCGCCTCTGCGCCGACCGCACCGTGCACCTCGGCTTCGCCGACGAGCAGTCGATCGTGCAGACCCGCTTCGCGACCACCGGACTCACCGCGCTGCGCGCCTCGATCGGCCTCGCCGGCGAGCAGCTCGTCGCCGACGGCCGCACCGCACTCGCCGCCGAGCTGCCCATGGCGCCGGCCGAGATCGAGCACATCGTCTTCCTCGGCCACCGCTGGAGCGTCGGCATCGCGCAGGAGGCCGCGCTCAAGATCCGTGAATCCGCCGGATTCTGGACCGAGGCGTACTCGATGTGGGAGTACCAGCACGGCCCGATCTCGTGCGCCGGACCCAACACCCTCGTCTGGTTCCTCGGCGAGGCCCCGGAGGTCATCGTCGACGATGTGCGCTCGACCGGCGCCACGAGCTACGTGAACGGGCTCGACCCGCAGGCGAACCTGCCGCTCGTGCACCGCCTGGCGGTCGAGCTCGCCACGCTGCGGGGCCGCAACCCCGACACGCCGCCGTTCCTCAACCGTTCGGTCCTGGTCACCGACTGATGCCCGTCGTCACCGTCGCGAGCCGCGAGCACCCGCGGTCGCGCGAGCTGCTCCTCGCCATCGCCGACGCGGTGGCCGGGGCGCTCGAGCTCGGCGCCGGCCAGGTGATCGCGCTCGCGATCCCGGCGCCGGTCACCGTCGCGAGCGGCGACGGCCCGACCGCGCCGGCCACCGGAGCGGGCGGCCCGACCGCAGGCTGGGCCGTCGTCACGGTGCACGGTTCCGACCGCGGCGAGGCGGCGACGACGCGCGCCTGCGACGCGGCCGTCCGGGCTGCCGCAGACTGGAGCCGGAACACGGGCATCGAGTTCGAAGGAGTGTGGTGCGAGTGGCAACGGCCGAGGTGACCGAAGGGCGACTGCTCGTCGTGGGCGAGCTGTGCGTCGACCTCATCATCGACGTCGACGGCGAACTGCGCTTCGGCCAGCACGAACAGCTCGTGCGCGCGACGACGCTCACCATGGGCAGCTCCTCGGCGATCACCGCGTGCGGCGCGGCCGCACTCGGCATCCCCACCGCCCTGCTGAGCGTGCGCGGCGACGACGCCTTCGGCCGCTTCCTCGACGAGGAGCTCGGCCGGCGCGGCGTGGCGACCGAGCACGTCCGGGTGGACGCGAGCCTGCCGACCGGCGCCTCGACGCACCTCACCCGGCCCGACGGCGACCGGGCGATCCTCACCTCGATGGGCTCGATCGGCACGGTCGCCGCCGAGGAGGTGACCGACGAGCTGCTCGCGGGCGTCGGGCACCTGCACGTCGGCAGCTACTTCCTGCAGCACGCCCTGCACCCGGGCGCGGCCGAGCTGTTCGCCCGCACCCGCGAGCTCGGCCTCTCGACGTCGGTGGACGGCAATTTCGACCCCGCCGAGGAGTGGGACTCCGGCATCCTCGCCCTTCTCGCCCACTGCGACGTGTACTTCGGCAACGCCGAGGAACTCTGCGGCATCACCGGCCTAAACGGCTTCGACGACGCCGTCGAAGCCGTGCTCGACGTCATGCCCGTGGGCGGGGTCGTCGTCGGCAAGCTCGGCGCCGAGGGCGCGGTCGCCGCCCGCCGCCGTGACGGCGCCACCGAGCGGATCGTCGCCTCGACCCCCAGCATCGACGGACCGCTCGTCGACACCGTCGGCGCAGGCGACACCCTCGCCGCCGGGTTCCTCGCCGCCCGGCTCGGCAGCCTCCCGCCGGAACGCGCCCTCGCGCTCGCAGTGGCCTGCGGCACCGCCTCGACGCGCGGCGCGGGCGGCGTCGGCGCCCAACCGGATCTCGCCGCGGCGAGCGCTCTCGCCGAGCGGGTGGCGGTCACCCGCCCCTAACCCCGACTTGCCCGACTTTCATGAAAGTCGGGCAAGTCGGGATGGTGGGTTATATTCAGAGAATGGTGAATATAACGGGATCGCTCGCCCGCCCCGGCGCCGAGCTCGGCTACGAACTCGCCGAGGGAGACCGCTCGGGCCGCACCCCCGTCGTACTCACCCACGGCGCCGGCATGGACCGCGGCATGTACGACGCCCAGTTCGCCGCGCTCACGGCGGCCGGGCACCGCACCGTGCGCTGGGACCTCCGCGGACACGGCGCGTCCCGGCTCGACGCCGGCACACGCTTCACCGCCGCCGACGCCCTCGCCGACCTCGCCGCGCTCATCGACGCGCTCGGGCTCGACCGCCCCGCGCTCGTCGGGCACTCGCTCGGCGGCAACCTCTCCCAGGCGTTCGTGCGCGCGCACCCCGAGCGCGCCGGTGGGCTCGTCGTGCTCGACTCCACCTGGAACGCGGGGCCGCTCTCCACCGGCGAGCGCTTCGCACTGCGGCTCGCGGCGCCGATGCTCGCGCTCGTCCCCGCCGGGCGGCTGCCCGGCCTGATGGCGCGGGCGTCGGCGGTCACGCCGGAGGCGATCGCCCGCACCGAGGCGATGTTCGCGCGGATGCCGAAGGCCGTGTTCCTCGACGTCTGGCGCGCGACCGTCTCGCTCGTCTCCCCCGAGCCCGGCTTCCGCAGCCCGGTGCCGCTCGCGCTCGTGCGCGGCGCCGAGGACCGCACGGGCAACATCGCCACGGCGATGCCCCGCTGGGCCGCGGCCGAGGGCGTCGCCGAGCACGTCGTGCCCGGCGCCGGGCACATCGTCACGCTCGACGCGCCCGACGCGGTGAGCGAGCTCCTGCTCGAGCTGCTGCGAGGATGGCACGGCCGGCCGCCGAGCGAGGAAGGGACCGCCGCATGACCGACGCCGAGGAGCAGCGTTTCATCGACGTGATGGGCGAAACGCTCGCCTCATGGCAGCTCGCCCGAGCGACCGGGCGGGTCTACGGCTACCTGCTGCTGCGCGCCGAACCATCGTCGTCGGAGCAGCTGCGCGACGCGCTCGGGCTCAGCGCCGGCGCGGTCAGCCAGGCCACTCGTGAGCTCGCGGCCTGGGGACTCGCCCGCACGATCCCGCAGCCGGGCAGCCGCCGGCTCCTCATCGAGGCCGCCGGGGGATTCGAGCAGCTCCTCGCGGCGAGCCAGGAGCGGTCCCGGGCGTTCATCCGTTCCCTCGAGGCGGCGGAGCCGCTCACCGACGACGCGCACGCGGCCGAACGCCTGCGCGCGGTCACCGGGCTCTTCACCGCCTACGTCGACGCCGGCGAACAGATGCTGCGCTCCCGTCGTTGACGCGGGCGCCGCGCCGACCCATCCGGCTCGCCCGCGGTCAGCGCGAGGGGGCCGCGCCGACCTCGACCTCGAGGCGGGCGCCGCCGAGGACGGAGGGGGCGAGCTCCACGCGTCCGCCGCGCAGGCCGAGTCGCTCGGAGGTGCGGGCGAGCCCGTTCCAGCGCGGCGAGTCGGGCAGGCCGATGCCGTCGTCCTCGACCGTCGCGCGCACTCGCGTCTCGCCGCCGCCGGCACCGCCGACGTCTCCCCCGCTGACGCCGACCGCCACCCGGATCGTCGTCGCGGCGCCGTGGCGGAGCGCGTTCGTGATGCCCTCCTCGACGCCGCGCACGACGGCGATGCGCTGGGCCACGGCGTCGTCACCGCGGTCGAGGGCGAGATCCGCCTCCGGGGCGACCTCGGCGGTGATGTCGATCTCCGCGGGCACGCGGCGCACGAGCGCCCGGATGGCGTGGTCGAGGCTGACGTCGACCCCGACGGGGTAGAGCAGGTTGCTGAGCTCGCGCACGTCGTGCTCCCGCATCCGCTCGAGGTCGCGGCGCACCCCGGCGAGCTGCTCGAGCGCGGCCTCGCTCCAGCCCTCCTCGACCCCCCGGCGCTGGATCGCGTCGATCGCCGCCTGACTCAGCACCAGGCGTCCCTGCAGGGTGCCGTGCAGGCCGTCGGCGACCTCGCGGCGCACCCGGATCTCCTCCGCGGCGAGCTCGGCGAGCGCCGTCGAGGCCCGCAGCCGGTGCTCGGCCTCGGCGCGCTCGTGCTCGCGCAGCCGGACGCGCGTACGCACCTGCGCGAGCGCCAGCCCGAGGGCGACCACGATGACCGCGGCGACCGAGAAGACCTCGACGAGGCTGACGTCGAGCTCGGGGGCGACGTAAATGCCGAGCAGCAGCTGCAGCCCGTGCCGGGCCAGGGCGACCGGGAGGGCGATCGCGAGCACTGCGCCGGCCGCGGCGACCGGCCGCCGCTCCTCGAGCCGCACGAACGCGGCGAGCAGCAGCGCGATCGCGACGGTCACGAGGTTCGTCATCAGCCGGTCGGGCAGCTGCGGGGCCTCGGCGATGAGCTCCGAGGTGGCGATCCGCTCCGGGCGGTAGATGAAGATGGTCTGCAGCGTCGAGCCGATCGCGAACGCCGTGAGCAGCACGCCCGCGGTGAACAGCAGCACCCGCCGGTCGTCGGCCCGGTCGCGCACCGCCAGCGCGCTGGTCGAGGCCGTCGGCGTCGAGGCCGTCGGCGGGGCGCTGCGGGCGCGCGGGCTCATGCCCCGGCCCCGCCCGGGGCGCCGTCGCGCACGAGGTGCAGGGCGGCGGCGACTCGGCTGTTGAGATCGCCGTCGTCGCGCACGCCGAGCGTCGAGTAGACGGCGTTCAGCAGGTTGTCGACGGAGTGGCTCGAGATGCCCATGTCGCGGGCGATGGCCGCGTTCGACAGCCCTTCGGCGAGCAGCCGCAGCGCGTGCAGCTGACGCGGGGTGAGCCCGGCGAGCGCGCTGCCGCGTCGCGGCCGGAGTCGCCCGAGCAGTTCGGGGTCGAGCATGCTCGCGCCCCTGGCGCTCACTCGAAGGGCGCGCAGCAGGGTCTCCCGGGAGGTGGACGAGACCTTGGAGAGATAGCTCCACCCGGCGCGCTCGCCGTCGGGCAGGGCGAGCAGCAGCTCCATCACGTCATGGCTGGAGAGCAGCACGACGCCGAGCCCGGGGCGGGCGCGCCGCAGCTCGCGACCGAGCTCGAAGCCGTTGCCGTCGGGCAGCTCGATGTCGAGCAGCATCACGTCGGCCTCGGCGTTCGCCGCGAGCGCCCGCGCCTCCGCGATGCCACCGGCGGCGGCGACGAGCTCGAAGCCGGGCTCCGCGCGCACGAGATCGCTCAGCAGGGAACGGAACAGCGCCTGATCCTCGACGAGGATGACTCGGATGGCTGGTTCGGCGCTCATGACTCGTCGCGAGTCTACCGGGGCCGGGCATGGCGATCGGGGCGGAGGATGCACCTCCGCCCCGATCGCCAAGACGGGTGGTCGGCTCAGAGCTGTGCGCGACCCTCGCCTCGGCGCCTTCGGGTGATGACGCTGATCCAGATGCCGGCGAGGAGGAGGAGGAGGGCGCCGCCGCCGGTGAGCGCGACGGACTCCATGGAGACGTCCCGGCCCGTGGTGGCGAGATCGTTCGCGGCCACGACGGTGATCCCGGTCACGACGCTGCGCACGCCGCCGTCCGGCGCGAGCCCGTTGATCTGCAGGGTCTCGGCCCCGATTCGCAGCCCCTTCGGCAGGGTCAGCGTCGCGGTGAACGATCCGTCGGCCTTCGCCGTCGTCTCGCCGAGCCCGAGCTCGGCGCCCAGCAGCCAGAAGTCGAGCACGCTGCCGCCCTGGAAGCCGGAGCCGCTGATCCGCAGCGAACCGCCCGCGGGCACCGCGAGAGCGCCGTTCACGAGGGCCACGGGCTTACCGTCGGGGCCGACCGCCTGCACGCGCACCTCGAAGCCGTCGCCCGAGATGACGAATTCGTCGCCGTCGGTGCTCGTCGAGACGGGCTCGTCGACGCCGCTCAGGGTCGAGGCCGCCGCGCCCGCGGCGAGCTTCGGCAGCGCACCGGACGAGCTGCGGATGGGCTGCCGCACCGGGGTGGCGGTCTGGACCGGGGATGCCTCGCCGGGACCGGCGTCGGTCACTGCGCGGACCGACACCGACTGGGGCACGCCGTTGCCGAGCCCCTCGATCACGATCGGGCTCGTCGTGCCCTTGGCGGGGATCCAGGTCTTGCCGCCGTCGATCGAGTACTCGTAGCCGCTGATCGGCGAGCCGCCGTCGTCCGCGGGCGGCGTGAACGCCACGGTGAGCGTGCGGTTGCCCGGGGTGATCGAGTCGACCGTCACGGCGTCGGCGGGGCGGCGGGGCGTGGCCGAGGCATCCGCCGCCGGTCCGCTGCCGGCCTCGTTCAGGGCCGAGACCCGGAACGCCACCGGGGTGCCGTTCGCGAGTCCCGTCACGGTGGTGCTCGTCGCGGTGCTGCCGGTGTCGGCGATGAGCGTGGTCCAGGTCTTGCCGCCGTCGGTGGACTGCTCGACGCGGTAGCCGGTGACGGGCGCGCCGCCCGTGTCGGCCGGCGTCGTCCAGCTGAGCGCGACGCGGGCGTCGTCGGGGGTCGCGACAAGCGGCGCGGGGGCGCCCGGCGTGGTGCGCGGCGTGGTCAGCGCCGTCTCGGCGTGCACGCCGGTGCCGGCGGCGTTGATCGCCGAGACCCGGAACGCGACCGGCTCGCCGTTGCGGAGGCCCGTGACGGTGTAGTTCGTCGCCGGGGTCGGCGCGAGCAGGGCGGTCGGGCGCAGGGCCTGGCCGCGCAGCAGGATCGGCAGCGGGGTGCCGGTGTCGGCGACGAGGGTGGCCCAGGTGCGGCCGCCGTCGATGGACTGCTCGATGCGATAGCCGGTGACCGGCGACCAGCCGTCGGCGACGGGCGCGGTCCAGCCGAGCTCGACCGTCGTGTCGCCGGGCGTCGCGGTGACGGGCGCGGGTGCCGCCGGCTTCGTGTAGGGCACGGCCTCGTTGCTGATCGTCGCCCACGGGCCCTGCCCGTTGGCGTTCAGGCCGGCGACGCGGAACACGTGCGGCGTGCCGGCGGTGAGGCCGAGCACGGTGGCGCTCGTGGCGGCCGATCCGGTGTCCTCGGTCGCGGTCGTCCACGACTCGCCGCCGTCGACCGACCACTCGACGACGTAGCCGGTGATCGCGGCACCGCCCTCCCAGGCCGGGGCGGTCCAGCTGACGACGGCGCGCTCGAACCCGGCGACGGCGCTCGTCGCGGTGCCCGCGCCGGGTCCGCTCGCCGCGACCTGCAACGAGACGGTGAGCGACTGGCGGGCGGTCTTGGCCGGGTGCGGGCCACCCGGCGAGCGGTCCTCGGCCGAGATCTCGAACTCGAACGACTCGCTGTCGTCGCGCTGGCGGGCGTCGGCGGCCGCGGCATCCGGCACGAAGGCGTACGCCCCGGTCACGCCGTCGAGGTAGAGGGTGCCGTAGGTGCCGGCCTTCCGCTGCGTGTAGGCGACCCCGTCGATCGTCGTGGTGACCTGCTCGCCGCCGACGATGGCGCTCGTGATCGGGCTGTCGGGGTCGGTCGCGTCGAGCGTGCCGGCGGTCGTCGGGTAGCTCTGCACGCCGTCCTGGTTGACGAGGGTGATCGGGGCGACCGGTCCGAAGGCCGGCGCGTCGTCGACCGCGGTGATCGCGATCGCGACGCTGCCGGCCGCGGAGACCTGGCCGTCGGCGTCGGCCGCGGTGATCGAGATCGTGCGGGTGGCCGCCGGGTCGTCGGAGGCGTTGTGGTACTGCAGCTTGTCGCTGATCGACGCGGCGACCGCGTCGGTGACCTTCGTGCCGAAGACGCGCACGTTGTCGATGAGCAGGGTCGCGCCCGCGGCCCGGCCGCAGGTCTTGTCCTGGGTGCCGCCGACGAAGACGAAGCGGTACTCGCCCGAGGCGGGGATCACCGTCTCCTTCGTGACGAAGGCGTTCACCTCGTTGCCGCCGGTGGCGTCGAGCACCGGGGTCTGCGCGCCGGTCGCGGTGTTCAGGATGTAGCCGTAGACGTGGAAGTCGTCCGAGCCCTGGAACGCGCGCCAGTCGAAGGAGATCTTGTCGTTCGCGGCGGCCTCGAAGGGGTTGCTGTAGACGGCCGGGCCGTGCACGACGTCGCAGCCCTCGGCCGTCTGCATGTCGCTCGTGAGCTCGAGGCTCGTGGCGCCGTGGCTCGCGTCGACGGTGCTGAGTCGCACGGTGTAGCTCGCCGTGACGGGTGCCGCGTCGTCGTCGAGCGGAGCGCTGGGCCCGCCCGAGAGGCCCGCGTACGTGCTCTGGTCGATGCTGCGGACGCCGGCGATGGTGGTGACGCCGAGGTCCACGCGGTCCTCGATGACGGTCCAGCCGCCGATGCTGTCGTCGTCCTCGAAGCTCGGGTTGTCGAAGGGGCTCGCGAACACGATGCGCAGCGCGCCGTTCGCGCCGGCGCGGTCGGATGCCACGGCGCCGATCAGGTCCGCGGCGGTGCCGTTGCCGAAATACACGCTCGTGCCGACGATGCTGACGACCCCGGCGGTCGTGTCGGCCGCCTCCGCGGTGAGCAGCGAAAGGGTCTCGTCGGCGGTGCCGCCGTCGACGGCGAAGTCGAGGTAGCCGCCGCCGTAGGCCGAGCCGCCGGCGAAACTGACCTGCTCGCCGACCGAGACGGGCGGGGCCTGCTCGACGTAGGCGACGGGTTCGCTGGGTCCCGTAACGCTCGGCGGCGCAGCGAACGCGGCCGTCGGCTGCGCGGCGAGCGCGAGCGAGGCGGCGACGCCGCAGGCGGCGAATCGGAGCAGGTGGCGGGAGCGCGACGGGCGCGCGGAGGGTGCGACGGCAGAAGCCTGCGAAGTCATGTAGGGACGCCTTCGGGTCTGGCACCCTGCCTCGGCGGCGCTCCGATCGGGCCGGAGCGTCTGGTGCGCGGACGCGCACAGGTGGCAGGACGCGATCAGCCTAGAAACGGGCCCCGCATGGGCCACAGGGAGAAAACTCCTCGCGCGCACCCCCAGCTCGGGTGCATCTGCGGCCCCGCGCCGAGCGCTCGCTCGGCTCGCTCAGCTCCCTCGGCCCCGCGCGCTCAGCTCCCGCGGATGCGGGCGTACGCGGCGAGCGCGCGCTCCCGGGTGAAGGGCAGCTCGACGATCGGCATCCGCCCGGCGCTGTCGGGCGCCCAGCGGCCGACGTAGCGGCCCTCGGGGTCGAACTTCTTCTCCTGCAGCAAGGGGTTGAAGATGCGGAAGTAGGGCGCGGCGTCGGCCCCGCAGCCCGCCACCCACTGCCAGTTGAACGGGTTGCTCGCCTGGTCGGCGTCGACGAGGGTGTCCCAGAACCAGCGCTCGCCGACGCGCCAGTCGGTGAGCAGGTTCTTGGTGAGGAATGAGGCGGTCACCATGCGGACTCGGTTGTGCATGGCCCCGGTGCGCCAGAGCTCGCGCATGCCGGCGTCGACGAGGGGGAACCCCGTCTCGCCGCGCTGCCAGGCGCCGACGAGCTCCTCGTCGGGCTCGGCCCACTCGAAGGCGTCGAAGCGGCGGTCGAGATTGCGCTCGGCGAGGTCCGGGGCGTGGAAGAGGGTGTGCCAGGCGAACTCGCGCCAGCCGAGCTCGCCGAGGAACGCGGCGGACGCCGGGCCCGGTTCGGTGGCGCGGTGCCACACCGTGCGCGGGCTGAGCTCGCCCCAGCGCAGGTGCGGCGAGAGGTTCGAGGTCGCGTCGATGGCGGGCACGTCGCGGTCGTCGGCGTAGTCGTCGACGCGTTCGTCGAGGAAGGTCTCGAGCCGTTCGAGGGCGGCGGCCTCCCCCGGCTGCCAGGTCTCGGCGAGGCCGCCCGCCCAGTCTGGGCGGGTGGGCAGCAGCGCCCAGTCGTCGAGCCGGTCGGAGTGCACCGTGCCGGCCGCGTCGCGGAGCGAGTCGGGCGCGTCGAGCGGCCGCGCGGGCGGCGGTGCGGCGAGGCACGCCCGCCAGAACGGCGAGTAGACGCGGTAGGGGCCGCCCTCCTTCGTGGTGATCGTCCACGGCTCGTGCAGCAGGCCGCCCGGGAAGGAGTCGGCGGCCAGGCCCGCGTCGCGCAGCCCGCGTTTCAGCACGGCATCCACCTCGCGTTCCGCGCCGCCGTAGCGGCGGTTCCAGAGCACACGGTCGGCGCCCGCCTCGGCGGCGACGCGCGGCACCTCCTCGCCGGCCGGGCCGCGGCGCAGCACGAGCGTCGCGCCGAGCTCGGCGAGGGAGACGGTGAGCGCGGTGAGCGAGTGGTGCAGCCACCAGCGGGCGGCGCCGCCGAGCGGGCGGATGCCGGCGGATGCCTCGTCGAGCACGTAGACGCAGACGACGCCGCCCGGGTCGTCGGCGGCGGCCGCGAGCGCGGGGTGGTCGGCGATCCGCAGGTCGTCGCGGAACCAGACGACGGTGGTCACGAGCTCGCTCCCGCGTGCTCGCGCGCGCCGGCCTCGGCCTCGGCGGTGATGCGGTTCGCCATGCCGGCGAAGATGATGCCGTGGAAGGGCAGGATGGCCCACCAGTACAACCGGCCGGCGAGCCCCTTCGGGAAGTACACGGCGCGCTGGTGGTAGCGGGAGCCGCCGCCGGGCGCCTCCTCCGCCGAGAGCTCGAGCCAGGCCCGGCCCGGCACCCGCATCTCGGCGCGCAGCCGCAGCGAGCGCCCGCGCTCCAGCGACTCGACCCGCCAGAAGTCGACGACCTCGCCCTCGTGCAGCTCGTGCGGGTCGCGGCGGCCGCGCACGAGACCGACGCCGCCGACGAGCTTGTCGATCCAACCGCGCACCGCCCACGCGAGCGGGAACGAGTACCAGCCGTTCTCGCCGCCGACGCCCTCGATGACGCGCCACAGCTCGGCGGCGGGGGCCGCGCAGGCGCGGGTGCGCTCGTCGGTGTAGACGGTGTGGCCCGCCCAGTCCGGGTCGCTCGGCAGCGGGTCGCTCGGCGCGCCGGGGGCGGCGGCGTTGCGCCAGCTCGTCTCGACCTCGCCTGCGCGCTCGCGTTCGAGGGCGAGGCGCACGGCGGTGCGGTAGGGCAGCAGGCCCTCGGCGGGCGGCGGGATGACCTCGTCGATGTCGTGGTCGTGCATGACGCAGTCGTACTGCAGCGACTCGATGATGGGCACGGCGAGCCGGCGCGGGATGGGGGTGACGAGGTTCACCCACTGCCCCGCGAGCCACGGGGTCAGCACGGGCAGTGCGGCGATGGGCCGCTGCGGCAGGCCCGCCTCGACCGCGTAGCCGTTCATGAGCTGCCCGTAGCGCAGCACGTCGGGCCCGCCGATGTCGAAGGCGCGGTTCACCTCGGGCGGCGCGTCGAGCGCCCCGATCAGGTAGTGCAGCACGTCGCGCACCGCGATCGGCTGGATGAAGGAGCGCACCCAGCGCGGCGCGGGCATGTACGGCAGCACCTCGGTGAGGTGGCGGATCATCTCGAAGGAGGTCGAGCCGGAGCCGATCACGACGCCCGCCTGCAGCACGATCGTCGGCACGCCCGAGCGCAGCAGGATCTCGCCGACCTCGGCCCGCGAGCGCAGGTGGCGCGACAGCGGCACGCCCGGCGGGTGCAGGCCGCCGAGGTAGACGATGCGGCGCACGCCGTGCTCGCGCGCGGAGGCGGCGAACTGCTCGGTCATGGCGCGCTCGCTCGCCTCGAAGTCGCCGGGCGCGCCCATGGAGTGCACGAGCCAGTACGCGGCGTCGACGCCGGTCATCGCCTCGTCGACCGCCCGGCGATCGGTGAGGTCGCCCTCGACGATCTCGACGTCGCCGGCCCAGGGGGCCTCGGCGAGCCGGGAGGGATGCCTCGCGATGAGCCGCACCTCGTGGCCGGCCGCGAGCAGCCTCGGAACGAGCCGTCCCCCGAGGTAGCCGGTCGCGCCGGTCACGAGCACCTTCATGGCGTCGGCAGCCACTCCGCGGTGCGCTCGACGAAGCGTTCGAGCTCGTCGAGGGAGCCGCTCGGGGTGATCGCGCGCAGCACGAGCTCGTCGACGTGGCCGTCGTAGGCGGCGAGCCGTTCGGCATCCGCGATGGTCGTGTCGATGGCGTCGAAGCCGAGCCGGGCGAAGTTCGCCGCGTACGCGGGGAACGACTGGTAGCGCGCGGACTCCTCTTCGAGCGGCGGGCGGGCCGCTTGCTCGACGATGGTGCGGGCGTAGAGCACGGCGCGCACCTCGCGGCCGGCGGCCTGCCGGTGCAGCTCCGAGCGGGCGGCGGCGCCCGCGTCGGGGGTGAGCCAGTTCAGCAGCACGGCGTCGGCCTCGTGCGCGGCGAGCTCGCGCATCTTGGGGCCGAGCGCACCGACGGCGAGCGCGGCCGAGGTGCGGGCGCGGAGCTCGGTGAGGCCGTCGCGCACGAGCCCGAGCGGCTTGTCCGCACGCCCCGAGCCGATGCCGATGAGGGTGCGCGCGGCGGGCAGGCCGTCGAGGTCGAGGGAGGCGGCGGGCCGGCGGTCGAGCGGGATGACGCCCGTCGCGAGGCCGAGCCCGCTCGTGACCGCGGCCGCTTCGCGGAGGCCGGCGAGCGAGTCGCCGCCGGGCACGTCGTTCAGCCAGAGGGCGTGGAAGCCGAGCTGTTCGATGCGGGGCGCGAGGGCCCGCACGTGCTCGGCCGGCGTGGTGCCGATGAGTCCGATCGAGTACGCGGTGGCCATGTCGGTCTCAGCTCGCGTAGCCGCCCACGAGGCGAACCGCGCCGCCGTCGACGCCCTTGGCACCCTGCTCCCAGCCGTCGCCCGGGGGCGTGCCGAGGGCGACGGTGCCGAGCCGCCAGGACGGCAGGCCGAGCCGGTCGAGCTCGGCGACGACCGCGTCGGCGGCCGAGTCGGCGACGACGGCGAAGAAGCCGACGCCGAGGTTCCAGGTGCCCTCGGTCGATTCGAGGGTGGTGCCGGCGAGTTCGTTCAGCACCCGGAAGACGGGGGCCGGCGACCAGGTGGTGCGGTCGAGCTCGGCGTAGGAGCCCTTCGGCAGCACCCGGGCGAGGTTCGCGGCGAGGCCGCCGCCGGTGACGTGCGAGAGGGCGTGCACCGCGGCGCCGTGCTCGCCCTCGAGCAGCTCGACGAGCTGGCCCGAGTAGAGGCGGGTGGGTTCGAGCAGGGCCTCGCCCCAGCTCGTGCCGAGCTCGGCGGCGTGGTCGCCGTAGCCGATGCCGGCGTCGCGCAGGATGGCCCGCACGAGCGAGAAGCCGTTGGAGTGCAGGCCGCTCGAGGAGATCGCGATGACGGCGTCGCCGTCGCGCACCTTCTCGGCGCCGAGGGCGCGGTCGGCCTCGACGATGCCGACCGCGGCACCCGCGACGTCGTAGTCGTCGGCGCCCATGAGGCCCGGGTGCTCGGCCGTCTCGCCGCCGACGAGGGCGGTGCCGGTGTCGGCGCAGGCGCGGGCGATGCCGGTGACGATGGTGGCGATGCGCTCGGGCACCACCTTGCCGCAGGCGATGTAGTCGGTCATGAACAGCGGCTTCGCGCCGACCACGACGATGTCGTCGACGACCATGCCGACGAGATCTTGCCCGATGGTGTCGTGCTTGTCGAGCGCCTGGGCGATGGCGATCTTCGTGCCGACGCCGTCGGTCGAGGTCGCCAGCAGCGGGCGGGCGTAGTCCTTCGCGAAGGACAGGTCGAAGAGGCCGGCGAAGCCGCCCACCCCGCCGAGCACCTGCGGCCCGTGGGTGGCGGCGACCTGCGCCTTCATCAGTTCGACGGCGAGGTCGCCGGCGGCGGTGTCGACTCCAGCCGCGGCGTAGGACGAGTTGGCGCTCACCCTCCAAGGGTAGCGGCGGTTGGGCGACTAGAATTCAGTCATGCATGCGGGGGCGACGCCGTCGTGGGTGATCCGTGAGAATGCGGGTCGCGGAATCCTGCTCGCGCTCTATCTCCGCGAGGTGCTCGCGGTCGGGGCGCCCGCCGAGCTGCCCCGGCTGCGCGATGTCGGCGCGGTCGGCAGCCGCGCCCCCGACGACGGGCGGCTCGAACGCCAATGGCGCTCGTGGTGGGAGATGACCGTCGAGCCGGAGGAGCATCCCTCCCCCGTGCCGCTCGAACTCGTCGAGGCGTACGGCACGGCCATCGCCCTGCCGCGCAGCGGCGCCGAGGAATTGGCGCGTGCCGTCGTGCCGCACGCGGGCGCGGCGCTCGCGTGGGTGGAGTGGGCCGAGGAGAGCTACCGCACCGCCTCGAAGTCGCGCCGCGGCGACTCGTACCGGGCGTACGCCGGCACCATCGCCGAGCACGAGCGCGAGGTGGGCCGCCGCGCGCACTCCTTCGAGCTGAACGTCGAGGTGCTGCCGCTCGCCGAGGTCGGCGTCTGGTGGATCGGCCGCAAGACCGTCGCCGTCACCGACTCGCTGCGCAGCGACGCCGCCGCCTTCGACGACGCCATCCACCCGATCATCGCCGAGCTGGCGTAGCGCGGTCAGGCGCGGAGCGCGCCGCTCGCCGGCGCGTTGCTTCAGTCGTCCAACGGAAGGGCGGCGATCCAGCCGATGTCTCCCATGTTCGGGTCGCGGTCGAGCGCCCGCCACGCGGACATGGCGACCTCGAAGCCGTCGACAGACCACGGATGAAACCGACCGGTGTTGCCGTCGAGGTTGCCCATCACGGCATCCGTCAACAGCGCCTTCAGGATGACGGCACCCAGCTCGCGCACCCGCTCGTCGGAGACGCCCGGAAACGCTCGCCGGATCCTCCACGGCAACGCCCAGAGCTCGACGTAGTCGTCCTTGAGCTCCTCGCGGAAGTCCGAGACGATCTCCTCGACGATGAGTTCGTCGAAGCTCCACTCCTTGCGGAGGTACACCCATTCCTCCCCCTCGTTCAAGATGAGGGCCATCGGGCGTGGAATCCAGATCGCGGCGATCTGCACCGCGTACTCCGACGTGAAGTCGGCGACGACGCGGCGCTCCGCGAGGGAGACATCCGCCCGGTCCTCCTTCCCCGGATCGTGATCGAAGAGGAACCGCGCTGCGATCACTCCGCCATCCCAGCGAACCGCCACTGCGCGGAGCCCCGGCGTCACCAGCCCCCGGAGCGCCCGCCGCATCGACAGCAGCACCGAGACTCTGAGCGTCATTCTGGGCACCTCTCTTCAGGACCAATGACTACCGAAGCACCCTGCCCACCCGCATCGGTCTCGCCGGTTTCCAGATGCGCGGAGAACGGGTGCCCGCCGTCGTCGGGATCCAGCCCGATCACCCGACCCTGCTCGAGGCCGGTGAGCTGGAATCCGTCGATCGCGAGCCGGTCGCTCTCCCAACGAAGTCCCGCATGGTCGAACGCCACGAGCGTCCACGACGTGTGCAGCAACAGCAGTCCCACCGACGCCAGCGCGGTCGCCTGCACGATCGGCTCGGCATCCACCACCGTCTCGAACCCGTCGCCGGTGCGCGCATCGCCATAGAACGCGCTGCCTCGTTCGACGATGCACGCCGTGCCGGGGTCCGGGGTGGCGAGCAGGGCGCTGAGGCTCCGCACGCCCGGCCGCGGAGCGGCGAACGACGCGATCCAGCTGTCCGCTTCGTTCGGTTCGAATCGGATGACTCGGCGCCGCCCGTCGGCGCCTGGCGCGGCGAACTCGCGGTCCACGCCGGACGAGGGAGATCCACGTCGGTGACGACGTAATCGGCCGGGAAACCCTCCGGCGCGTTCCACCGTTCCGGGGTCATGCATCCTCCCCTGAATCCTCGGCGAGCGCGCGCAGGAACTCCGCCAGCGGCAGGGTGAACGTTCGCTCCGTATCCAGGTCGTCGTCGATCGTGACGAGTGCGCTGCCAACGTCCACGGTCACGTTGAAGACGTTGAAGGTGCATTCGCGGATCCCCGACGTCAGGCACGCGGTCTCGCTCAGCAAGAGCGTGCGAACGTGCGGCGTCGCGTCGCTCGCGAGGAAGTCAAGGAGGACCGCTCGGCCGGTTCGGGGCGCTGCGTCGTTCACGAGGCCCTCGAGAAGTAGATCGGTCCCATCGACCTCGACGCCGTAGGCGAGGGTGTGCTCGGGAAGGTGTCCACGCGACGCCTCAACTGCCTGGGCGATGACGCGACGGATGGTAGTCCTCGAACTCCCAGTACCCGATCCTGGCGATCCGCTCGCCGATCGCGTTCCAATCGTCGCCCACGACCGACTCCACCGAAGCGCAGAGGAAGTCGCACGCCACGCGAAGGTCGAGTTCTTCGACGATGAGCAGGTGGCGACCGATGCGCGGACGATCACGAGCGACCGCATCGTCGGCCAGCCAGAGCGGGGTGCAAACGAGCACGTCGAAGGACTCCTCGCCCGATTCGCCTGCCGGCCCCACGAGCATGCGGAGCCAGACGGCATCATTTCGTCGGTCCGGGGACACGTACGTCGCAATGTCCACATCGGAGCTCATGAACGCTCGCACGCTCGCCCTCACGGTTGCCTCACCATCCGCTCACGGCGCACTCGCGTGTCGCTCGGATGCCGCGACCCGCTGCTCGATCTGACCGAGCACCTCGATGAGCTGGGGGCCGCGCATCGGCGAGGTTCCGAGCGGGTACGGCCGATGCGGCAGAAAGGCGATGACCTCGCCAGTCTCACGACTCGTGCAGGCGATCGCATCAACCCGTCCAACATGAAACTCCTCTGGCCGGATGCTGACCCCATCGAACTCCGCCCAGTCAACTGATGCCAGCAGTTCTGAGCTCCCCCACACTCGGTGGATCTCCAGCCGCAGATCGGACAGCACCACGACGAAGAACTCGTCCCACCCAGAGGTCAGCACCGGCCTGTGAAGGAGCGCGGTGAGCCGATCGGGGAGGTCGACCGGTCGACGGGCGAGGTACACGGGGTAGGTGGTCCGTCGCCGCATCCGCTCATACGCGAGCACCTTCGGCACTCCGAATGTCAATGCCATGAGCATCCAGACCGCCAGGATCGCGAGCAGGCCGATGCCTACGACGCCGACCAGTTCCCACCCTCTCGACTCCGATTCGGCGAACCCGCCCATCACCTTCACGACCACCACAAGACCCAACGGGATCGCGGTCGCCCATGCAGCGAGCCGCAGCGCGCGCGAATGCGGCCGGCGGCGCTTGGCGCGGTCAGACATCGGTGTCTCGCCCGTCCCGACTGAGCGCACGCGTTTGCCGCCCGAGCTGCGAGCGCAGGGACTCAGCCGCGGTCGCCAGTTCTGCTGGCCTCATCTTGCACATCCACAACGAGCGGGGTCGCTGAGGAAGGAACTCCACCCCGGCGACCTGCTCTGCCGTCAACGCGGTGAGCGCAGGCGCCCGACCGATCGAGAACTGGGCCTCCGCCACCGTCACGTCGATCACCTCGGCACATGGAATCAGTGCGATCGGCACGTCGGGGCCCAGCAGCCGAAAGAACGTCAGCCCCTCGGCTTCAACCGCGACGATCACGTGTTCGGTCCACGGGGAGCGCACCACGGGCCGCCTCATGACCGTGCTGAGCGCGCCGGAGAGCTGCAGACTCTTCCGAGCGACAAACACATCGCCCAGGCTCCGGGCTCGCAGCTGTCGGCAACGCCGTTCCATCAGCAGCCCGGGGACGAGAACGATAGCCGCAAGGATCCCGACGACGACCCCGAGCGCTGCAAAGATCCAGCTCAGCGCTTCCCATCCACGCTCAGGCGAGGTGGCGAACGCGTCGGTGACCTTCATCCCCTGAACCAGCGCCACTGGCACGGCGGGGATGGCGAAGAGCAACGTGATTCGCATCACCGGCGACAGCGCGCGGCGACCGCTCATGAACCCTCCTTTGGGATCGCCGGATCACCGGATCACCGGATCACCGGATCAAGCGAAGAGCTCTCTCCGTTCCTCGTACGGTTGATTCAAGCATGAGCGGCTCCTCTGCGCGATCATCTCCGCGGACGACACGACGGTCACTGCCTCACCAACCGCGTCCAGCCCTTGGAGCTGTCGAGATCGGGAATGATGTCGAGCGTCCCCTGGAACCCGAGGACGCCTCGCCAGAGACGAAGGCTGCGTCCCCCGCCGGGCTGGATCACCGCCAACGGATCCGTCGAGGTGACGACGACCGACATCGGCTGCACGGAATCGATCGACCACTCTCCATGGAAGTCCTCGATCGGATGCGGCTTCGGCACGCGCCCCTCGGACGGACTCGTCGAGAGTACGAGGTTCTCCGAACGAACGGATCCGTCTCGCTCGAAGGTGAGCGTCCCACCGCTCCCGGTGCCCCACACACCGACCACGTCATCCGTGCTGAGCGGCAAACCTGACACGATCGGGGGCATCACATAGACGAACCCGAAAGCTGCGACCGCTACGAACCACACGGAAGACCACAGGATGACCCGCTTGAGTCGCATCCGCGCCGGCGCACGCAAAGCCGCCTCGATCGGGCCGCTCACCCGAACAACTCCGTCGCACACAGCGTTCTGAGTTGCTTGAGCTGCCGCTCAGTCTCACGCCGGTTCACGCGAGTTCCCACGATCGCACGGCACTCGACACTTGCTCGGCGCTTCCCGCCAACACAACGTGGAACGGCACGGCCGGCCCGGTCAGGTCACTTCTTCCGCTCCTACGCGACGTCGCCACGGGATCACTCCGTCCGCCTGACGAATCGGTCCTCGCCGCGAGCAGAATCAATGTCCGCCACCAGCACAAGGGTGAGCTGACCCCAGATGTCACGAGCGGAGAACAGCTGGAGCGTTGCCTCGTCCGTGTCGGAGACTTCGACCCACAGCTCGTTCTCGGCCGCGAACCAGTGCGCCAGGATCCGCTCCCGGAGACCAGTTGAGTCACATCGGGGCGAAAGCCCGACCAATCCCGCAACTCGACGTCGTGGACCTCCGCAGTGCCGTCAGCGCTGATCTCGATCGTTCCGCCGGTGGTCTTGCCCACCCAGGTACCCACGACCTCTCGGTCGCTCAACGGCTGCCCTCCCATGGACGTCGCGTTGATCTGAGCGAACACGAACGCGTACCCCATCAGGCAGGCGACCACGAGCGCAGTGGCCCACACCCACGTCCGCTTCCACCACGGTCTGCCGATCCGGGCCACCGGCATCCGGTCAATGCTCCCAATCGCCATCCCCTACGACCCCGTCTCTGAGTGCGACTGCTGCGCTCGTTCGTAGACGGCCACGTACCGCCAGTACGCGATCCCGACGATCAGCGTGATGAGCGACAAGAACCAGATCGGCGGGAACTGGAAGGTGATCGGCCACCAGATAGCCAACGCCACGACCGGTCCTCCGAGGAGGCCGCCGACGACGGCGAGCCAGAGCGACGACATCCGATCGATCGAAGCGAGCCGTCTGCAGGCGATCATGATCGACCCGACGAGCATCAGCACCGACAGGAGGACGCAGAAGTACGCGGCGCCGACGAAGATCGCCCAGAAGAGCATGACCGGGTTCCGGACCGCCTCCACGATGATCACGGCGAGCACGCTCGTACCGGCGATCACGCCGCCCAAGTACGTGTACGCGAGGAACGGCGACCAGCGCAACGACCTGACGATCATTGCGCTTCCACTCGGACTACGCGGCCACCATCGCGCTCGTAGGCGTAGCGGAGCTCCACCTCGCCGCCATGATCGACCAACACGGCCTCCTCCGTGTATGCCGACGGCGGAGGAGAGAGCGGCCCGAGTGGGATCTTCGTGTTCCTCGAACCACTCATCGCTCAGCGCTCTCCCTCGGTCGGGTCGATCAAGAAGACGGGCGCCTCCGACTCGATCGTGAGCGTGCCGAAGTCGCCGACGACGACGTACGCCTCGCCCACCTTCGAGAAGGAGTCGATGGAGCCGAGGTCCGTTTCGCCGGACGGGTCGATGCCCGCACGTACCAGGCCATCAGCCGACCAGAGCAGCGTTCGGATCGAGTCGAACACGAGCGCGCCGCGCCGGTAGCAGTACTGCTCACCCGGCGGGGGCGGCGCAAACTCGGGATGCGACTCCGTCAGCACCGCATCGACGCGGAACACGATCCGGTCGGCGTGCCGAACGATCTCCAGCACCCAGCTGTCTTCGAAGGAGAGATCCTCCAGGCCAGGGATGCCCGAGTAGTCGACCGTCTCGCCCGCGCTCATCCGCCCCACTTCAAGTACCGCCCGCCGCCTGGTCGCGCCCCGAACGCCCGGAACGCGAACGACTCGATGACGTCGGCCCACTCGGCGGGACTGCGCCTCGTCTCATCCACCCGCAGCTCCGCCCCGCTGGCGTCGGCAACGCCGTAGATGTCGCGCGCGCCACTGCGGGTCAGGATGTTGGCAAAGTGGACGGTGTCCTCGTAGCCGAACCACGCGATCACGGCGCCAGCGCCGAGGGCCTGCGCGAGATACGCGCCTACGGCGTCCTCCACCTCGTCAGGGAGCCCGCTGAACCTCAGGTCGTACTCAAAGCACAGGAACTCTGGGGAGAAAGACTCCAGGTCCTCCAGCTCGTACGTCCGCACACTATCGGGCTCCGGAGCGAACCGGATGGCGGGCACAGCTCCGCCGGCGCTCCGGGGCCAGAACGTGAACAGGCTCAGCGTCCGCGTCGCCGACCCCCATGACACCGCGTCATCGAAGCGGTCCATGCGAGCTCCGCCGTATGCCTCGTCAAAGGCCACGACCGCCTCCACCGCGACGGACCGGATCTCACTCCACTCATCGCTGCCGAGATCATCGAACCGCCACCCGAGCGTGTCAGAGTCCAGCATGCCGTCAAGACGCCGGCACAGAGACTCGCAGCGCGGAGCCCTCCGGCGCAGTTCGCCAGCCAGGGGAACGAAGTAGCCATCGAACTCGAGAGCAAGCTCATCGAGCAGGTCCGCTGTGCCGAGTGCTGTCAGGTACCTCATCTGATCAGCGGGAGGAGACGCGAGCCGGGTCAGGGCGTCCCGGAACGCGGATACGAACGCTCGCGTTGTCACGGGATCATCCCTGCCACGTCCCCACTTCGTCGATTCACCCGCCCAAGGGCTGTGGCCCCCTGGTGGCCGCCAACAAGTCCTATCCCAACCGCAGGCGCCCCGCAGGAGCCGGGATGTCTGGAGCATACTCGGCCTTCATGCACCGTATTGCGGCCTAGCGAACGAACGGGATCGGGGCCAACATGCCAAGCGCCCGCAACCTCGCACGAAGCTCGACAACGTTCTCAGCGTCAACGTCTGCAATCGAATTCGCGCTCGCAAAGAGCACGCCTTCACCTACGCGCTCACCAAAGCCAAGTGCGGGCGCATCCGACGCGTGCTGCAGGTACGTCAACCATCCGATGGCCGGTTCCCGTGGAGCCGGCGATTGCGCGACGTGCAGGTCGTGCGTCACCCAGGTGGCCCAGTCCGGAGCCCACGCCTCCACGACCGCCTTCATCAGCGCTTGCCCCACATCCAGCGAGTACAACCCCGCTGAGCTCGCATCCAGCTCAGGAAGATTCAGCACGAAGCTGTTCAAGACCGACGGCGTACTCGGATCAGCACCAGCAGTGAGGCTGAGTCCAATCGCTGGGCGGGTGCCGTTCCACGCCCCAAGTGAGAACCCGAGATCCTCGATGATCGCACCGTCGTCATCCCGGTTCCGCCCGCGCTCAAGGAGCGCAGTCAAGGACGCTTCACTCACGTCAATCGGCGTCTTCGCCGACTTCCTACTCCCCCCACGCTGGAACCAGGTTCTCAGGGCAGGATGTAGGCCCGCCATCGCGGCCAAGCACGAAGCGAGACGCTCGGCAATCTCCGCCGACGACTCCACCCGCCCACCCCAATAGGCACCCAGGAATGAACTCTGCACTGACACGTCTCTACCTTGCCGGAACATGGACAACATTGATCCCTGAGATTGGGTGATAGCTCCTTCGGGATCTGCGCCCATCGCTGCGCGCGTCCTCCACCCGGCCTGCCAATGAGGCACTACCGAATCGACTAGGTGTAGGCGACGTCTCGCCGGTGCCGTTCGTCATCCATGCCAGCCACCACGCCAGCCGAACTACTTTCGACGCTTCAGTAAAACGGTCGCTTCCTTGCCGAAAACGGGGTCGCTCCGGAGGGAGTCAACGACTTCGCGTCCGCGGTCTTCGCCGACGTTGAGGATCGGGCGGATGAAGTAGATCCGGGACTGACCGCGTTCCTCAACGGACAAAAACTCGATCAGGTCGTCGAGTTGCTCCTTCGTCGCACAGGCAGCCAGCGCGACCGCCGTGCCTTCTTCCTCGCCCGCATCCCTGGCATTCAGCCAGCGCTCCTTGAGCCGCGTCCAGAAAGCCACCGAGGGCTTCACCGCCAACGCTCGGCCCAAGCTCTCCATCACGCGTGCGGGATAGCCACCGCGCTCCAGATGCTCCATCAGCACCGGCAGCGCGGCCAGATAGGGCTCCGAGGTGTTCACCAGATCCCAGACAGAGTCGACTTGGACACCTGCTCCGCGCACGTCTGCAACGATCGGGTGCTCCGCCTCACGGAGGAGCCGTGCCCGCGCCTGCCGCTCTGCCTCAGCCGCCTGAACCTTGCGTTGATACTCCGGGTCGTTCCGAAGTTCAGCCATGAGATCCGTGGCACTGATCCCAGGCCTTTCGTTCCGTCCCGTCATGGGATGGACCTTAGCCCGCAGATGAGCACGGCCTCAGTCAACTCGCGAAAGGTAGACCCAACGCACACGCTCGTGTGGCGACAGCCGACGCCATTCGAGGACTTCGAGCAGAAACTCCACCTCGAGGTCCGGGCCAACCAAGCCTTCGAAGTCACCCACTATGTCGTCGATGTCTTCGTAGTCCGGTTCAGTGACTTCGGAGAGCTGAAACCTCAATCGCAGTCTCGTCCCATCCACTTCGACCCCATAGGCGAGCGTGTGCTCCGGGATGTGTCCTCGCGATGCTTCCACCGCCTGGGCTACGGCGTAGTTCTCCCAGACAGGTGCTCGGGCGGGATCCTCGGGCGTGGGGTACTTCATGGCTTCCAATTCGGATTAGGGGGGAGAACGCTCGGCGCTCGCATCCCCTCGATGAAGAAACGTCAGTCAGCTGCTTGGCGTGTCCTGCTCCATGTCGGTGGCCCGTTCATCAGCCGTCGGAGGGCTGTCTGCGAGATAGGCAAAGCGCGAAACTCCGTCGGAAGTCGTCCTCATGAACAACGCGCGGCTGTACTCCCATCCTTCCTCCCGCATTTGGATTGATCTTCCGCAGACGTACTCGATCAAGAGCCCCCCCGGGATGCGCGAGGTATGGGGACCGGTACTCCTCGCGATCGGACCACCGCGAGAACTGCCGCGGCTCCATCAGATAGAACGATGGCGGTGTACTTCCGAATGCAATCCCCGTCAGCTCGGGCGGGTGGGGATCGAGCACCTCGGAGACACCGAGTGGCACGACCAAGACCGGGACGATTCCCTCACCATGGCCGCGAGCCAGCGACCCCAGCTGCGTCAGAACTGCTGCCCAAGGTCTTGATATCGGGGGAGTCTGGGATGCCGTCGATCGCAGTTACATGGTCGGTCTCGAAGAAGCTCCCGGTGATGCGCATCCTCTCGACAGCCTCATCGAACCAACGCGCAAGCTGCTCGTGCATCATTTTGGAACTCCCTACCCGTTCTCGATCGAGAGCTTGCGTCTCACCATCAGCGTGTGTGGTCCTCGATCGCGTTCGCGAACGCCGCCTTGTCAAGGTCGCTCAAGGGCATCCCCCATCCCGCTGGTGGTCGAATCTCATCCAACTCGATATCTGGAGCAAACCGCGTGGGGCCCGACGCGCTCCAGTCACCGCGATCCGCTGTGGTCATCAAGATAGCGCTGTCCCAATCTCGTTGCGCGAAGAGCGAATGGCGCGAAAGCGACCGCTCGATGTCTGTCACAGTCCGCGCCGGCTACGCCAGCGTGACCCCCCATGCCGAGGTGAGACACTCATCATCGATCATCCGCCGGGCCTCAGTCTCGTCAAAGAACACCACCAGGTTGTCCGGTGAGTATTCGGGGACGCCATCGCTCAACTCGCCGAGCGCAAAAACGACCGTATGCGATCGACGGCCGCCGGTTTCGATTCGTAGCGACCACGGTCTGGGAACGATTGAGCCCTGCATATCGTCAATCAATCGAAATCCGACGCCAACGGTTCCAATCGACTGACCGACAACGCGCGCCCAGCATGACTCGTCGCTCACATCAACATAGTCGAGAAGGTTCGTGGATTTGAGGGCCCCCTGGTCGTGGAGAACGATTCGCATACCCTCCGCGAGGCCGGGGGTAGCCCATTGTATTTCGAGAGCCCGTCCGCCGCTGAGGCCCAGCACAACACCCAGTTCCACTTCAGATACCGCCCGCTCACCACATGCGGCGGAGTACGCAGTCCCATATGGAATCGTCACGCTGGCAGCCACTACAACCCGCCCCCGGAGGAATCGTGCGAGCTCGGGCAGCGGCGCATCATCCGGGCTATGCACCCCGGCCGGTTCAACGATCACTTGAAGACTCCGAAGTATTGGAGAACATTGTGCTTATCAACTGCGGCACCGATGCCATCGCCTCGGATGTAGACCGTTCCGCCACGTGCGCGTCCAGTTGTGATGACCTGTGTGCGTGTTGTCGGCGACGTCAGAATATTCTCGAGGAGCTCTTGCCCTGCCGTATTCATGTCCTTTCCTTGCACATGGGGGAGTTCCCCCCCCCCCCCCCGACCCATGTGCTTCTGATACTCTCGCCCAGCATTCGTGAGATTACCCTTTCGCGGGCTCAACCCCGAAGCAAGGATGTCATCGACACTGTTACGAGGGAACCCCACTTCACTGGTTCCATCGCCGATGCAGTCGAGCGACTCGAAGAGATTGCACGGGTCGTCATCGTCCGGCGGGGTGGCTGGTGTGCTGATGTCAGCTGCGGCGGCATCCTTCGCGGCTTCCGCGTTGGCGCGTGAGTCGGACGAGTCGCCGCTCATCGAGAGGATCGTGATGCCGCTTCCAAGGCCCGCGACCGCGGCCCACGAGATCGCCTGAAGTGCCGCGGCAAGCGCGGCCCCGACACTGCCGAGCACACGACCCCAATCCACCTGAGCTGCGATAGCACCACCTCGCACGTGGGCGAGGTTCTCCCATACGCCCAGGCGCAAGCTGCACGTGACGAGCGGCGACCCCTGGCTCGACTCGAGAGAGCGTTCAAGGGCCGCACGGAGCATCTCAACGAACGATGAGGAGATTGCCCTTACTCGGATTCGACCACCGCTTCGAGATCGTCGAACGCCACCGGCCCTTCACCATCGCTGCAGCGCAGCAGTAGCCGATTCTCAGCACCACTCACTCGCATCCCAGCGTTGCCGAGCCATGCCTGCGTGACTGCATGGCCGCCAACCTGACGCCGCCACACGTTCCACACTTTGAGCAACGCGTCCGGCCTGACATTCCGGAGGGAGACAACCACGTTGCCCGGCGCGGTATCGGTCCACAACACCAGGTCGTGGATGCCTCGCTCCTCAGGTACATCGAAGACGCCACCACGGATCTTCAACCGAAGGCCCTGCACGGGTGCCTGCGTGGCGCGCACGAACGTGACTGCCAGCGAACGCGGAACCCGTTCGAACTCGTAGACGCCATGAACCAGTTCACCGTCGTACTGAATCGTCGTGGAACGACGCTCCGCAAACAGCTCAGCAAGCTCAACCATTGAATCCCCTCAGTAGCCAGGATGCCGATACGGGTCGACTGCGGCATGGTCCTGAGGCCAGCGCGGAATCCCGCGCCCGCGGTAGGGCCTCAGATCGACCTGCGTCGCCATCCGCCAGGACCCACGTACGGCTCCCCGCGCCAGACGTACCTCCACTGTCCGTCTCGCTCTCCGATCTCAATCGCCCGCTGCCACCCGCTCACGGTCAGCGGGAACTCGAGATATGGGTCAGATTGAAGCTGTTCGAACGAAGCTCCACGGGTCGCCGACCAAATCGCGTGCATCGCAGCGGGGTCGGTCCCGTCGATCTCCCGGTTCTGAACGTAGTCAATGACGTCCACCCAGCCCGAGTAGACGAGTTCGGACGCGATCCCCAACGCGATCATGCGCATCAGCTCGTCCTCGTCGCTCCCCGTGCGCAACATCGCAATTCTCGTGAGCCCAGCCATGCTGACATAGCTCTCGCTCGCTTCGAGCAGCGCCTGCTCAACGAGCGGGAGCCGAAGCTCCGCTTCACCCATCCGATCACCTTCCGTCTCTCACTCGACGTGAACCTTCTCCTGAATCTTTGTTCCGGGGAGCGTGAACTCGATCGTCCCTCCGCCTGACTTCGAACCATGCCGCCATTGCAGACGAGTCCCGTCCGGCAAACGGTACTGCTCGATCTTGTACTTGGGGCCTTCGACGACGCCCTCCTTTCTCGCGCCTTGCGTCCAGCGCAAGAACAGCGCCTTGAGTTCCTTCTCCGAGTTCACCACGTACCCAGTCGTCTTACCAGGAGACAACGAGTAGAGATCAGCGCGGATCGATTGAGCAGTCGCCTCGCCTCCGGTAGCCCCCCGATTCGCGGCGAACGCGCGCATGCCCAGGCCTACCAGAAGGCTCAGTACACCAACCTCGATCGCATCCTGAGACGATTCGCGTATCGCTTGGTCAAGAGGGAGGGGGCGGAGATGTTCTCGTCAACAGGGGGGTCAACGGTGGGTGGGTTTCCTCGCGCCGCGACATACGCATCGGTGACCGCGGCTTGGTCGGCGGCCTTCGCTTGCTTCTGCCGATCTTGCTTGGCTCGGTATCCGGGCGAGTGGAAGTCCGCATCCGCGCTGGGTTCAGATACCCGCAAACCACTGGGGTCGCTCATGCTCGTCGGGTTGTTGTTCGCGTACGCGTACCCGTTCCACTGCTGCGGATCCGCGAGATCCAGCAACGGGTCCACGCTCAAGAACCGACCCAACGTCTCGTCGTAATAGCGGGCGCCGAGCAACGTCAACCCCGACCCATCACGCGTCAACCCCAGGAACTGCCGATCGCCCGGCACCGTCGCAGCCCCCGACCCGCCACGGGCCGCACCGAACGGATCCGTATACATCCGATCGACCTTCGTCGTATCCGGGCGTTTCGTGTTCGGCACCGACGCGACCGGCGTGCCATGCGCATCCGACACCAACGACGACACCCCGGCCAGGCCACCACCCACGCGCACCGCGACCGTCGACCCGCCGAACCCGTAATACCGGGCCGCCGACACCACACCCGACGTGCTGATCGACACCTCCTGCCCACCGGGCAGGTACACCGTCACCCCAGACGCATCCGAACGCACCACCCGGTCACCATCCGCCGAATACACGAACGACGACCCAGACCCGCCAGACGCACCAGACCCGCCCGACTGCAACGACACCAGCTCGGACTCCGCATCCCAGCCGAGCTGCGACGACACGCCAGCCTCAGTGCGCGACACCATCCGGCCGGCATCGTCGTACCCGTACGACGACGACACCCCGGCACCACCATTCACCGACACCGACGCACCCGTCACCGCATGCACCCCGGCACCACCGGCACCGTGCGTGTACGACGTCGTCGTCACCCCCGACGAGCCATCCGTGGCATGCACCGACTTGCCCGTCCGGTTGCCCACCGGATCGAACTCGTACTCCACCCAATACGGCGCAGCCCCACCCACCAACCCCGGGGCCACCTGATCCGCCGACCGGTCACAGTTCGCGTCCTTCGCCGTCCACGCCAGATCCAGGCGGCGCAGCCCGTCGTAGCCGAAGCACTGGTTGTCCTGTTTCGCAGCCCCCGACAGGGCGGTGTTCGTCGGCCGATCCAGGATCGCCGTGACGTTGCCCGCCGGGTCGTACCGGTACTCCAGGTCGAGCTCCGTGCCGTTCACCCGCTCACGGTCGAGGGCGACCCCGATGAGAAGACGGATGGATGCCTTGGCCCGCAAGCCACGCGCAGCAAAGCGAGCTCATTCCGCCGTATCTAGTGCATCAGCTCAAGCCCTACCGCAAAGCCATCGGCGCTCTGGCCGACCTCAGCGGCCGCGTTCCTTCTGGGCGCTCACCTTTCGGAGCAGCGTGTTCGCCTCACCCTTGGTGAGATACCCGTCCGCCTGCATCTCGCAGCACCTGCTCGCCGTACCCCAGCTTGATGAGCGCCCTTGCCGCCTGAGACGCAAGATAGTCTTCATCCTCCGCCAAAGCTTCGAACAGTACTGGGGCTGACTCCTCCCGCATGGCGGGATAGCGACCCAGGGCAAGCACGTACATGCCTCTATCGTTGGCCCAGCTTGGATCCCCAGCGACCTCGAGGATGCGCGGGTAGAGCGACTTGTCTGTGACACTCGACATCACCGAGCCGACAGTCGCCTGAACCACCTCGACCAGCTCTGGCGAGTCCTCCGGCGTGAGCCGATCCAACTCTGCAGCCGCGGCTCGCGGCCCACGCGGGCGCGCCCACTTCGCCGCGAGCATCGCGAGAATATCCATCTTCAACGCAGGATTGGTCACCTTCGGCAACCACTCCAGCAAGATATCCAACACCTCCGGCGTCCCGGAATCCCACAACTCATTGACCGTCTCGACCGGATGCCCCGCCGCAGCGAGTTCGACGAAGAGCCCAGGCGCCGCGGCACGATACTCCCGCAACGCCGCCAACGAGTTCTCCGCGGCTCGCCGCAGGTGCTCCGGCGAATTCTCAGTCATTGGGTCGATTCGGCGGTGCGCAATCCATTACTCACTCGCCCTCCCGCGCCAACTCGCTGCTGCGCAGCTCTTGCTCGTAGCTCGCCAAGTAGGGCGCCGAGCGCTTCGAGAGCTTCTGGATTGCTGCCGTCGTCGTCCAGCTCCGAAAGAACTCCGGACAGATCGAGGATGTACTGCTCAGAGTTACCGGTCAGCATCGTGTGACGCAAGATCGCCCGTCCACCGCACTCGACATTCATCTCACCACGGTCGACCTTACGGGCGACTTCCCCGATGAACGCCCACCACACGTCATCATCAGAGTGAGCCTCACCGGACGCATCCAATGCCTCGACCAACAACGAATCCACGCTCTCGTAGTCATCCGGATAGAGCGAAGCCAGCGCCACGTCCAGCGCCGAACCGCCCCCCGTCAAAGCGATGGCTGCAGCGTCGACTATCTGCTTGGACGTCAACAACTCGAAGCGCAGTAAGGCGAGAGTCGCGAGAACATCCTTCACCGTCTACCTCACTTCAGCGAGCCGAATCATGAGCCTCTACGACTACGCATCGCCGCCGTTTCTGCGTGCAGCGATGGTCAACCACTGTACGAGCTCAGTGGGGTCAGCATGCGGGGGATGCCGGCGCCGCACTGCATCGAGGTCGATGACAACGCCCCGCACTTCAACCGTGCCTTGCGGGACGGTGTGACCGCGCTCCGCGAGTGCGTTTCGCATGTAGAGCTGCGCTGCCGCTGGCGGGTCAAAGCTCGTATGGAACTTCGGGTCCTCCGTGCGGAACCCCATGATCACCGGGCGCTGAAAGTGGCGGCTCTTCTTGCCCCAGGTGAAGAACTCCCACCGCAAGTTCGGATGCCTCGCGATCATCACCTCACCCAGGTGGATGCCGATGTCATGCGCGATCGAGTACCAAACCACCATCGGCTCACCCGGCCACTCAAGGTCAGGCTCCAGATTCGACAGGAACCAATCGTTCAGCGCCTGAACCTCAGCATCGCTTCCACCGAGCGTGACCCCATCCCGACCGACCAACTCACCCAACATCTGCACCCGCGCAGCACGAGACTCAAGGAACGCGTTGTACGCACGACGCGCCTCGGCCCGTGAAAGCCCGCGCGGGCTCGCCGCGTCCGGATACTCTGCAATGTAGCCCTTCATGCCACCTCCCCGCTCGCACGGTCCGGCGCAGTGTGCCGCCGCCTGCTCGTGCTCCACAGCGCCACCGTCGCACCGTAGTCATCGGTGACCTCGGCTTCGAACTCCCGGTCTGGGAACTGATTCCTGGCATGCAACTTCCAACTCACCGCCATCCGCTCCGCAAGACTCACCAGCGCCCGCTCCTCGGCCTCGGAGTCCGCCTCGAACACCTCCCACAGGTGCAGGCGATTCAACGCCCGCTCTACGACCACCGTCGATCCATGGGCCGTGGTCATCCACTCCTCGAACCGCTCTGGTGAGAAGCGGTCCTTCACCAACACGCAGCCGCGAACCGCCACGAACTCCGGCGTCATCAACTTTGGCGAACAACGCCGCGGAAGTCACCTCAAGGTGCGTGGCCAAGTACGAGACCTCGTCGAGAGGCGGCACGTACTGCGAACGCCAGGCAGCGAATTCGGGCAGGTCTGCGAGCTCATCAGGTTCAGTCATAGCCCCAACAGCTCCTCCGGTGTAGCGGGTCGAACGCCCGGACCCGGCTTAATATGTAATCCGCCAGTATGTGGATTGATGTTCCGCTCGAACTCCACCACATGAGGGGTATCTACGCCCCATGTGATCTTCCCGTCACGTCGACCCGTTTGATGGGCAGGCCATCTGCTCCGTACACCTGGTAGTTGGTGACACGACCGTCGGCACCGCGACGCACCAGGATCTCGCCTGGTCCAGCTTCCGACCTCCCCTCTGGGGTCCCGCAAAGCCTTCACTCCGGTGGACAGACGTTTCGGGTACCCGCGTCACATGTGGGGCGGGCCGACGACTTCGCTGCTACGGGCCACCATCGCCACAGCGATCTAGTACCAGACCGCCAGCCGCTGGCCGACAGCGCGGCACGCACTGCAAGCACCGAACGCTCGCAAGCCTCAGTCCAGGTGGCTCGCAGCACGCGGAACTCCGGAACGCTATCCGCCATGTCGTCGCTGAGTCGATATGCCGCCTCCACAACCTGTCGACCGTGCATGTCGCTCCGCCAGCAGAAGACGATCAACCTGGCGGCACAAGGCCAGTAGGTCCCTCCGTCGCCACCCGAGCCTCGTCCGGAACTCCCACGCCTCCACTGCCGCTAGGATTGCGGGCGGATTGATCGTGGTCTCCTCGGTTCGCTTGAGCTACGTACGAGTTGAAGATCTCCAGCGCCGCCGGATCACGCGCATAGAACGCATCAACGTGCGACGGATCCTCAACCAGCTCTGGGTATCCCCAGATGGCCACATTCGGAGCTGACCAAAGATCGCGGCCCGACGCGCGAATCCCCGTTTCGAGCGCAAAGCGCCACCCGGCCGGCAGTGGCGCAGTGAAGAGTTCGAAAAAGCCGGCATACGCAAAGCAGGGCCCACCATCGTCATCCCGTACGAGGAAGTAGAATGATCGCTCGACAATCGCCATACCGACGACTGCATACGATCGACCCACTGTGAGCGAGTAGGCGCTTTCAAGCTCGGCCGCACGCCCGCGTTGGTGATCCGCGAGCACCACCGGAACGTTCTCGATACAAGTCACCCTCATCGCTACCCCACGAATTTGAAGTCGTCGACTGCCCGGTTCTGGGTATTGCGAACATAGTGGACGTTCACACCATTCACTATTTGCTGCATCTTGACCCACCCATCCGACGCCGGCCAGCGCGGATCGCTCATGGTCACTCGCGTGAGCTGAGTGCCTTGAGGAAACGAACGGACCTCGGTCATCGCCAACTGCTCTGTCAAGTTCTGCGGCACTGTTCTGCCGGTCGAACCAAGACCGAGTGGTACCGGCGCGGAGGCTGGCAGGCCTGGCAATAGGCCGTCTGCTGATTTCACAGCAGCCGCTGTGTCCGAGCCCTTGGCAACCGACGCGCTCGCGTCGATGCCTTGCTTGATCAGCTTTCCACCGCCGCCGAGCGCGTCTCCGACGACTGGAATGGTGCCAGCAAGGCTGAGGCCTACGCAGACCCAGTCTGCTTCAGCTGCACAAAGTCCGGCGTCGAGCAGGTCAAAGGGAATGCCAAAACCCGGGACAAACCCAAGGACTGTAAGAAGCAGGTGAAGTTCTGACCCGTCTGACGTGTACGTGCCGCCTGCACCGCACCGCATGGGCTCGCCCGGTCCGCAATCCCATTCCCCGGTCTCGCCGTTGAACTGGGACGCCCACTCTGCGTAGCCGGGATTCACCGGCAGCTGCTCCGCGAGCTTGTTCATGCTCGCGAGAACAATCTCGTCGGCGGTGTACCCCGACCCCATCCGCCCGCCAGCGTCGTTCTCATAGTCCGTACTCCCGATCGGACGGAGCCCGCTCGGGTCGCTCATGCTCGTCGGGTTGTTGTTCGCGTACGCGTACCCGTTCCACTGCTGCGGATCCGCGAGATCCAGCAACGGGTCCACGCTCAAGAACCGGCCCAGCGTCTCGTCGTAATAGCGGGCGCCGAGCAACGTCAACCCCGACCCATCACGCGTCAACCCCAGGAACTGCCGATCGCCCGGAACCGTCGCAGCCCCCGACCCGCCACGGGCCGCACCGAACGGATCCGTATACATCCGATCGACCTTCGTCGTATCCGGGCGTTTCGTGTTCGGCACCGACGCGACCGGCGTGCCATGCGCATCCGACACCAACGACGACACCCCGGCCAGGCCACCACCCACGCGCACCGCGACCGTCGACCCGCCGAACCCGTAATACCGGGCCGCCGACACCACACCCGACGTGCTGATCGACACCTCCTGCCCACCGGGCAGGTACACCGTCACCCCAGACGCATCCGAACGCACCACCCGGTCACCATCCGCCGAATACACGAACGACGACCCAGACCCGCCAGACGCACCAGACCCGCCCGACTGCAACCCCACCAGCTCGGACTCCGCATCCCAGCCCAACTGCGACGACACGCCAGCCTCAGTGCGCGACACCATCCGGCCCGCCCCGTCGTACCCGTACGACGACGACACCCCGGCACCACCATTCACCGACACCGACGCACCCGTCACTGCATGCACCCCGGCACCACCGCCACCGTGCGTGTACGACGTCGTCGTCACCCCCGACGAGCCATCCGTGGCATGCACCGACTTGCCCGTGCGGTTGCCCACCGGATCGAACTCGTACTCCACCCAATACGGCGCAGCCCCACCCACGAGGTTCGGGGCCACCTGCTCCGCCCGACGGTCGCAATTCGCATCCGCCACGGTCCACGCCAGATCCAGACGGCGCAGTCCGTCGTAGCCGAAGCACTGGTTGTCCTGCTTCGCAGCGCCCGACAGGGCGGTGTTCGTCGGCCGATCCAGGATCGCCGTGACATTGCCCGCCGGGTCGTACCGGTACTCCAGGTCGAGCTCCGTGCCATTCACCCGCTCACGGTCGAGCGCGACCCCCACGAGCCGGTTCGTGCCGTCCTCGTAGTCGTACGTCACCGCCGTGCCGAAGGTGTTGCCCAGATCGGTCGCCAGCAGCCGGCCGTCCGAACCGTAGCGGGAATCCGCGACGTACACGCCCCAGCCGAAGCCGCCGCCCATCCACGACGGTCGCGACGCGGCGTCGAAGTTGGTCGTGACGATCTCGGGACCGAGCACGGGCTTCGCGACGCCCTGCTTGCTCACGCTCGGCAGCCGCGTCTGTGCGGGCTGCCCGTCGGCGGTGTACGCGTAGCTCGTCGTGAACCTCGTCGTCGACAGGCTCGTGTACGGCGCCACCTCGGGCAGCACCGTCGCGACCTCGAGCGGACGGTACGCCGCGTCGTACACGCGGGTCTCGTTCGTGAACCGCAGCCCCGCGGGCGTGACCCGGGTCGCCGACGAAACCGGCCCGATGAGGGCGCGGCCCGACTCGTCGACGGCCTGGTCGTACTGCCACTCGGCCCGCACCGCACCCGTGACCGAGCCGTCGCGCATGCTCGTGCGCCGCCCGAGCGGGTCGTAGGTGTACGCGAGCGTCTCGCCGGCGCCGTTCGTCGTCGTCACGACCCGGCCGAGCTCGTCGTACGTGCTCGACGTGGTGCCGCTGTCGGGGTCCGTCGCCGCCGTGCGCTGACCGGCCCAGTCGTAGGCGTACGTCCAGACGTTGTCCTCGGCGTCGGTCATCTTCACGAGCTGCCCGGCGGGGTCGTACTCGTACCTCGTCGTCTGCTGCGTGAGCGCCCGGATCTGCGCCGCGGTCGTCGCGGTGCTCGTCTCGGGGTCGCGCTCGTACTGGGTGAGGCTCACCGTCTTACCGCGGGCGTCGACCCGCGACTCGGTGGGCACCGCACCCAGCGGCGGGATGACGAGGGTGCGCGAACCGTCGTACACCGTGCTGGTGCGCCACTTCTCGTAGTCCGGGTTCGAAGACGTGCCGACCCAGAAGATCTCGTCGGTGGTGCGCCCCGCACCGTCGTACTCGAACGTCGTGCTCGACGGCGGCACCGCGACGGGCACGAGCGCCTTCGCCGCGGGCACGCCCGTGGCGAGCCACTGGCCGGTCGACGAGTCCACCCGGCCCGCCGAGTCGTAGTACGTGTGCGTCACCATGCGGCCGCGGGCGGCGGCATCGACGCGGTCGTTCGCTCCGGCATCCGTGCCCTCGGCCTGCGTCTGGAACGGGCGCAGCAGCCCGTCGTAAAGCACGACCGCGGCGTGCCGGGCCGTGCCGTCGGCGCCGAGCGTGCGGGTGAGCACCGCGTTCAGGCCGTTCGTCGCGACCGTGTACTCATACACGACCGACGCCGGGCCAGGAGCGGGATGCTGCGGGTACCGCACCGACGTACGGCGACCGAGGGCGTCGTAGCTGGCGCTCGTGACTCGCCCGTTCGCGTCGGTCGAGGAGGTGACGGTGCCCGTCAGCGGGTTCAGCGCTGTCGCGGTCGTCGCCCCGGCGAGCGGGCCGGGGCCGTCGACATCGGGCGTCGTCACCGAGGTGCGGGCGAGCAGCCCGCCGGGCGAGTGCTGGTACGCCGTCGTCGTGAGCTGCCCCGCGGCATCCGCGACGACGAGGGCGCGACCGCGCTCGTCGTAGGAGCGCACCTCACTCTTCAGCTCGAACGTCGCGCCCTGCGCGTCATCCGGGTCGAGCGCGAACGCGCGCAGCAGGCGCCCCGCGCCGTCGTACTCGAAGCGCTCACTGCCGACGAGGTCGGCCGGCCGCGACACCGCCTGGCCGCACGCGACCGAGACGCGCTCGCTCTTGGCGGGCAGCGCCACCCGGTGCGCCGCCACGAACGCCGGCGTCGTGTCGTGCGCGTACTCCGTCGTAGTGCACACGTCGTCGGTGGTGAGCGCCACATCGCCGCGGTCGTCGACCGTGCGCAGCTGCGAGTTCGCGTCGAAGGTCGACGCGACCCGCGTGTGCCGCTCGAGCGTCCCGGCGGCGTCGTAGACGAAACCGTCCACCGTCGTCGAGGGCACCCGGGTCGCCTCACGGCCGCCCGAGCCGGTCGCGACGACGACCGGCGCGCCGTGCGTCGTCACCTGCTCCGAAACGAGCCGGTCGCCGTCCTTCGACACCGAGGCGAACACCTCGCCGCGGTAGCGCTCGTAGTCGTTCGTCGTCACCCGCGCGCCGCTCGGGCCCGCGCTGAGAGTGCCGCCGAGACCCCGGTAGTAGCTCGCCTCGGAGACGGATGCCTCGTCGCCGGTGCCGACCATCGTCGTCACCGTCGGGAAGCCGCGGAACTCCGAGTACGTCAGGTCCTCCGCGATCAGGGTCGCGCCGCTCGGCTTCGCCCAGCCCGCCCCACCCGAGTAGGCGTACGCGGTCGTGACCGAGAGCGAGCCCGTGATGAGCTCGCCCGGCGAGCCGCCGGTCGGCGGCACGCCGTCCTCCACGATCGTCTTCACCACGTACTTGTGGAAGTAGTCGATGCGCGGGTTCGCTTCGCCGTCGGGGTGCCAGCGCACCGGGAAGCACAGCCGGTCGTTCGTGCGCTGCGCCGTCTCACCGGTGCCGGGCACGTCGCCCGGCGCGCAACTCGTGCGGTAGTCGACGCTGATCGACGCGCCCGACTCCGTGCGCACGTTCGTCATGCGGTGGCGTTCCATCGCCGGGTAGCCGTCGTCGGTGGCATCCACCCGGTTCTTCAGCGCCGTGTACGCGAAACGGTTCGGCGGCAGCTGCACGTCGTCGGCCGTGCTCTCGGTGCCACCGTGCCCGATGTGCTGAATGGACTCGAGCCGGAGCATGACGCCCGTCGCGTAGTCGATGCCGATGCCGTCGCCTTGCGCGACGAAACGCTGCCCGAGGGTCCACGAGTCCACCGGGCGGTAGCCCGAGCCGTCGTGCGTGAACGTCGCGATCTTCGCGAGCCGGTGCCGGTCGAAGAACACCGGGGAGGGGGTGCGGCAGTCCTCGCCGACCTCGCACTCGAGGTCGGTCGGTGTGTCGGGCCACGTCTTCGAGTCCGGCGCCGCCTGCCCCGGAGCGCACAGGCCGGCCGGGTTCGACACGTCGAGCACGCAGCGCGGCGCGGTCGTGAACTCGACCTTCGCTGGCGCCGGGGTCGTGCGCTCCTCGCCGGCACGGGTGCCGTACTCGATGCGCGACAGATTGCCGCCCGAGGTGTACGCGACGGTCTGCGCCGTCGGGTTCGCCGTGTAGTCGTACACGTAGCGGTTCGTCTCGGTGGAGTAGAAGTACGTCATCGAGTTGCCGGAGGCGTCGACGACGTAATCGAGGTTCCAGCGCCAAACCTGGTCGCAGCGCGAGTCGGCGAAGGCGGCCTGATAGCAGCGGTCGGCAGGATGGTTGCCGTAGACCGGCACCGTCCATGCGGAGTTCAGCTCGACGTCGTCGGCGGAGCGTTTGCCCCGGCCGAAGAAGTACTGCGTGCCGTCGACCGTGGTGACCTTCCAGTACTCCTTCGCCTCGCCGCCGTTCCAGGCCCCGGTCAGCTGCTCGACGCGGGTGCCGTCGTCCTGTTTCGGGAACCAACGGCCGCCGTCGCCCTTGATCAGCTCGACCGCGGCGCCCTTGAACACGAGCGTCGCGTTCTCGGGCCCCCAGCAGAGATCGCCGCCCGCGCGACCCGCGTTGCTCGCCGTGCCGCCGTCGTCTTTCGTGCAGGCGCGGTAGCTGCGCTCGACGAAGCCGCCGGGAACGTCGAAGCCCTCGCCGACCCAGCCGGACTGATTGTTGGCCGACGGCACGCGCCCGTCGGAGGTCGCCGAGGAGTACCCGATCGCGAGCTGCGGGCTCGGGCCGGCCGGCACCGCGGGCACCCGCATCGGGTACGACCAGGCGAAGCCGCCGGTCGATCCGGAGGCGCTCCAGGTCGACGTCGGCGACAGGCTCGTCGCCGACCAGTCGCCGCCGGGCCCGGCGACTCCCGCGACGACGGCGAGCCGCGCAGCACCGCCGGTCGCGGAGAGCGTCGCGGAACGGGCGGTGGATGCCTCACCGCGATCCGGCGCGCGGGCGGCGAGCTCGCCGCCGCCGTCGGGGGCGTGGCTCGCCGGGGCGTCGCTCGCGGGGGTCTCGGTGGTGGGCGTCTCCGTCGCCGGAGGTTCGGTGGCCGGAGATTCCGTGGCGGGTGCCTCGGTGGAGGGGGCCTCCGTTGCCGGCGCCTCGGTGGCCGGCGCCTCGGTCGAGGGCGCTTCTCCCTCGGAGTTCTCGGGCGCCGGCACCTCGGGCACGGGCTCACCGCTCGGCGGGGCGACGATCGCGGGGCCTGTGACCGGCACCTCGGCCGTGATCGTCTGAGTCACGGGATCGTTCACCGTCTTCAGCGGGATCGGCGCGCACTCGGGCGCATCCGCCGCCTCGGGCGGGCAGTCCGGCAGTTGCAGGAACTGCAGCCGCGAGGCCCAGTCGCCACCGCTGGCCCCGCCGAACGCCGCGTAGGAGAGCTGCAGCGACACCGAGGCATCCGCCGCCGGAGCGGCTCCGCCCGCGGCATCCTCGACCTCGACGAGCAGCCCGTCCACCCCCGCCGCCGCCGCGCCCGCGGCATCCGCCACGCGCACCGTGACCGAATCGGGTGAGCTGCCGTCCCCGGCCGGCGCGACGACCGCCGCCATGCCGCCGAGGTCGATCTCCACGCCGGCGCCGGCCGACGTGAACGCGCTGCCGCCGGCGAGCTGCACCGTCTCCTCGTCGGCATCCGGCAGCTTCGTCGGGCCGGCCGCGAACGCCGGTTCCTCCAGGTCGCCCCAGGCGCCGCCGAGCTCGGCACCGTCGACCGGTGCCGTCTGCTGCAGCCGCTCGAACGCGGACTGCAGGTTCTCCTCGCGCGTCTCGCCCACCGCGGAGGGCTCGGCGCCCGCCGCGAGCCACGGTGCGAGCGGCATCACCAGCGACGGGTCGAACCCGACGACGAGCGCGAGCGCCGCCGCCACGGTCAGCACCGCCCGCCGCGACCTCGACGCGCCATCGCGCCGGCTCATGATCCCCGTCTTCCGCATCCGCAGACTCCGCTCCTGTCGGGCGCCCATGCCCGTCCCCCCGCGCATCACTCGGCCACCGTCGGGTCGACCGCGTTCTTGTCGCCGCCGAAGTCGCTCGCCTCGGCCCCCTGGCAGATGCGGCGGATCTTCGACTCGTCGAGGACCTGCCCCGAGAAGACACGCACGTCGTCGATGTCGCCGGGCCAGAAGTCCCGCTGCGCGCCGTTGTAGAGCGATCGACCGACCGTGAACGGCCCTGAGGCCTGCCACGGCACTGCCGCGCGCCCTGCTTCCGACTTCGTCGGGATTGCGGGTGCCGGGTTCTCGGGTGTTCCCACCGAACACGTCCAGAGGGTCACCTTCTTGGTGGCCGCGTTGTGCTCACCAACGAGCAGCACCCACTCGTCGCCCCGCACCGGCTCGGAGGAACGAGCCGAGACCGTTGCCGTGCCGCTGTCGTCGTTCATCATCGTGAATCGCCAGCATCCATTGCCGTTTGCACCGTTCGCAGGCACGCAGGCGGTCGGGTGGTACTGCAAGTGGAAGCCCGAGTGCTTCTGGCCGTCCTGCCCGAGCACGTTGTAGGCCTTCCCCTTGGCGAGCGCCGCCGCATCGATTCGCACGAACGCCGAGACGGTGAACGACTTGCGCGTATCCATGACGGGCCCGGCCGTCTGGGCGAAGTCGTTCACCCCGTCGAAGGAGAGCGCGCCGTCGCCGTCGCGGGAGCCGAACAACTCGCGCGGGCCGGTCGACCACAGCGCCTCGTCGATCAGCAGCGGGTTCTTCGTCTGCACCGAGGAGGTGTCGGCGGCCGTGCCGTCCTGCGTGGCGTCGTCGAAGGTCCAGGCGCCGTCCTCCTCCGGGAAGGCGACGTCGAAGGTGTACGTCGTCGTCGCCGAGACGTTGCCCGCCCGGTCGATCGCGACGACGTAGAGCGAGAGCGGACCGGTCGCCGTCGGCGTATACGTCACGGTCGCGGTCGCTCCGGTCACGGCCGTCGTCGGCGGGTTGGTGCCGAAGCCGTACTTGTACGAGGCCACGTCGGTCGCCGTCGAGGTGAAGGTGAACGCGCCACGGAGTCCGACGCCACCGCGCTCGACCCCGCTCGCGTACACGGCGGGATGCCCCGTCGCGACCGGGGTCACCTTCGGCGCCGCCGGTTTGCTCGTATCGACCGCGAATTCGCACACCGCGATCGACCAGCCCGACCACTTGGAGCCGTCGGTGACGGTGACTCGGTACTGGTAGGCCTTCCCGCTCACGAGCTTTCCGGTCGGGACGGCCATCGTGAACGTCGACCCCGAAGCCTTCGCCGCGATCGGGCGGCTGTTCCACACCTCGTTCGTCGTCCCCTGGTCGACCACCGAGAACTCGGCCTGCACGTTGCCGCCGTCCGGGTCGGTCGCGACGGCCGAGATGGTCGGCGTCGTCGTCGCGATGATTGGCCGTCCCGCTCCGGCGACGCAGGCGTTGACCGGCGCGGCGAGTTTGACGTTCGTCGCCTTGTTCGGGGGGCGGTTGTACGTGATGGCGAGCTTCGCGTCATGACCGAACCGCTTCCAGCTGGCCATGCTCGACTCGTCCCTCGACTTCAAGCCCATCGACAGGGTGGGCCACTCGTAGTCGGCGAGCATTCTGGCCGCGGTCGTCGCGTCGTACTCGCGCCATCCATCGGTGCCGCAGCTCGGTCGCTGCGAGTTCGTCATCGAGGCGATGATCGTGCCCTGCCCGAGATTGCCCCAGTTGGTGCCCGCCGTCAGCGGGTTCGCGAGGTACAGCTCGCTCGTCGACGGGGTGCACGAATAGGAGTGCACGCCGTACACCGTGAACTGCGCGCTGACGATGTCGGCGCCGCTCATGTTCCGGATCGTGTCGAGCCCGTCGTACTCCCAGGCGAGTCGAGCCGTGAACACCGCGTTGCACGAGGAGTCGTCACATCGCCCATTGCCCCCGTCGATCGGATCCGTCCACTTGTAGATCGAACTCGAGAACCCGCCGGTCCGCACGAGGGTCCAGCGCACCGCGCCCTTGCCGCTGAAGCTCGGGTCGATGCGCACCGGCCACACCGTCGCCGGGTCGGTCAGCATCGCCCGGTCGGGCGACACCACGAGCTCGTCGCCGACGATTCCCACCGGCATCTGTGCGACGCGGTCGCCGACGAGCGGGTGGGTGCCCCGTTCCACGGTCGCGAGGGCGGGGTCGCCCTCCGCCGCCGTGGGCTCAGCCGTTCCCTCGGGCTCGCCCGCGGCATCCCACATCAGCGACGGCGGTGCCTCGAACACCACGGTGCCCTCACCGTCGACGACCTGCACCGAGCCGTCGTCCGAGCCGACGAGTGTGAGGCCCTCCGAGACGATCGTCCGGAACGCGACATCCGTCCCCGTGCCCGCACCGGCGGCGGCCGCGCGTGCCGCGACGAGGGCTGACTCGAAGCGGGCGGCGGCGGCCGGCGAGTCGAGCACCACGATCGGGGTGAACCCCGTGGCGTCGGGGTTCACCGTGACCTCCAACCGCACGCCGTCGTCGAGGCGGTACGTCGCGGTCGGCCCCTCGAGCTCGGGCGCCGGCAGCGGGAGCGGGAACCACACTTCGAGCCGCTCGCCCTCGATCTCGATGACCCCGAGCGGGCGCGGCTCGCGGGCTGGCACGTCACCCCCGCTGAGCTCGAGCTCGTACACGGACGCGGCCGCCTCGATCGTCGCGCCGCCGTCGGCCACGACGAGCGTCCGGTCGAGGTCGACCCACTCGCCATCCCGCTCCACTCGACTCGGCATGGCCGAGAGCTCCAGACGTTCGGAGCCCCCCGCGGTGGCCCAGGTGCTGGCCCACGGCGTCCGCGCGTCGGTGATCTCGACGTCGACGTCGCAGTCGGCGGCGAGCGCGGCCGCGGCCTCCGGCGTCGCGGCCGCCGCGACCGAGCAGTCGACGGCATCCGATTCGTCTGCCCCGCGCTGCAGGCCCAGCGAGACGACGACCGTCCCGGACACGACGACCGCGAAGGCGGTCGCGCCCGCGACCCACCACTTCATTCGCCGTGCACGACGGCGCCCCCCAACACGCAATGCGGTGTTCCTCCGAGTCGACATGATCCGGTCCGCGGTGCTCCGCAGCCCCACACCTTCACATCCACCCGGTAGGTCCCCCGATGCTGAGCAGGTAGTCGCTACCGAACCAGAACGCCCGGTACGCGAACAAGACCCCCGAAATGGGGCCAGACCTCCGTTTCTCCGATCGAATCGGACGAGCCCCGGCCGCGATGTCGGCGCGACCACACCCACCGCACCCCGTGCGAGACTCGAACGCATGAGCATCTGGTTCGGCGAACCCTCCCTCGAGAGGGCCAACTCCCGCAGCGACGGCACCGCGATCACGAGCCTCGGCATCGAGATGACCGAGCTCACCGAGGACTCGCTGAAGGGGCGGATGCCGGTCGACGGCCGCACCCGCCAGCCCGGCGGTGTGCTGCACGGCGGGGCATCCGTCGCCCTCGCCGAGACGCTCGCGAGCTGGGGCGCGAGCATGACCGTCGACCCCGAGCAGTACTACTGCGTCGGCATGGAGATCAACGCGAACCACGTGCGCCCCGTCGCCGAGGGCTGGGTGTACGGCGAGGCGCGGCCGCTCACCCGCGGGCGCACCACCCAGGTCTGGGACATCCGCATCACCGACGAGCAGGGCCGGCCGGTGTGCATCTCACGCTGCACCATGGCCGTGCTGCCGGTGCCGTCGAAGTACTGATCCGGGCGGCGGCGTCAGCCGGCGAAGACCTCCCGGAGTTCCGGCCACGCGGCGGCACGCACGTACACCGGCACTCGCTCGATCGGCACCTCGACCTCGAACACCCGGTCGCCTTCGACGGCGTCGCCGCTCCAGGCGTCCACCCAGTCCCCGGGTGGCAGCGCCACCTCGTGGTGCGTCTCGCCCTCGGACACCACGGGCGAGACGAACAGCTCCCGGCCGAGGAACCACTGGAGCGGATGCGTCCACGCCGTCTCCAACCCGGGGTGGTCGAAGTACACCGGCCGCATCAGCGGTACCGAGCTGCGGATCGACTCACGCGCCTCGGCCGCGAGATAGGGCACCAGCCGCTCGCGCAGCTGTGCGAGCTCGCGGAACACCGGCAGCACCCGTTCATCGCCCGTCTGCTCGGCGATGTTCCACGGCGTGCGGTCGCGCGACGGTGCCCGGTGGTGGTTGAACTCCGAGTGGTACTGCATGATCGGCACGAACACCGACGCAGCCGTCGCCCGCAGGTACAGTTCGGCGGCCGGCACGGGCCCGGAGAAGCCCGCGAGGTCCCAGCCCCAATAGAGGATGCCGCTCGCCGCGGAGGAGAGACCCGCGAACATCGACCAGCGGAACGCCTCCCACGTCGAGTTCTCATCCCCCGCCCAGAACGCGCCGTGCGCCTGCGAGCCCGTGAAGCCGGCCCGGCTGAAGGTCACCGGCGCCTTTCCCGCCGAGCGCAGCAGCTCCCCGTATGCCGCCGCATAGGCGACGGGGAAGCGGTTGTTCGCCTCGTCGCCTCGGCTGCCGTCGAGCGAGACGAGCTCGCGGCCCCAGGCGTGCTCGCCACCATCGGTCTTGAAGCCATCGATGCCGAGCTCCTCGACGAGATAGCGGCGCTTCTCGGTCCACCAGCGCGCGGCGCGCGGGTCGGCGAGGTCGGGCATGAGCGAGAGCGGGAACCACCAGCCACGGTTGCGGTACGGCCGGAGGCCGCCCCGGCCGTCGGGCTCGCGCAGCAGCACGCCCTCGCGGATCGCCGCCTCGGCGTCGGCCTTCGCCTGCCCCTCGGGATGCGGCCGCAGCTTCATCAGCGGGATCTGCCAGAGGTGCACACGGATTCCTCGCGCGTGCAGCTCGTCGACCATGCCCTTCGGGTCGGGCCAGGCGCCCGCGGCGGGGAACTCGAAGTCGGCCAGCCGGTGCGGCGAGCCGTCGGCGTGCACCTCGTAGCGCGCGTCGCGGAACGCGGTGAAGGTGCGCTCGTCGCTCCACGCCTCGATGACGACGGAACCGACCGGGACGTCGTGCTCGCGGTGCAGATCGAGCTGGCGCATCACCTCGTCCTGCGTGTTCCACTCGTTGCCGCTCGCCCAGAGCCGGAACACCCAGTCGGGCAGCTCCTCCGGGCGGCCGACCTCGTCGAGGAAGGCGCCCAGCACCTCGGCGGGCGCGCCGTCGTAGACCGCGAGCTCGACGACCGGCTCCGCCGCGACCGCGGCAGGGTCGGCCGAGACATCCGCCGCATCCACCTCGACCTCGACGACGAGTCGGTCCGCCCTGGACTCACCCACCTCGTACCAGCTGCGGCGCGAGGTGCGCACGTAGAAGCCCCAGCCCTCGCCGCCCACGACGTGCGCGAACGGCATCGGCAGGTAGGTCTTCCGCTCGGCGCCCTGGCTCTTGTACTGCTCGAAGACCACCGCGTCGAGGCTCCGGCCGCGGTGGTCGAGGGCGTCGAAGCGTTCGCCGAAGCCGGTGACATGCTCGCCGGGCTCGAGCGGCAGCTCGAAGCGCACCCGCTGCGCTCGCTCGCCGTCGCCGAGGAGCTGCACGCTGCCGGGGACGAGCCGGTCACGGCCGAGCACGCTCACCGCGTCATCGGGGGCGGACCGCCAGGCCGCCGACGCGACCTCGAACCAGCGGGTGCGCTGCGTGCGCCCGACCGCATCGCGCCCGGTGAAGCGGTAACGCAGGCGGGAACCGATCGCGGGCGCCGCGATGGTCGTCGCCCAGCCGCCGGATGCGCGGGCCAGCCTGGCCTGCGCCGAGGCGAGGTGCCCGCCGTCGACGAGCTGGCCACGCGAACTGCGCGGCACCCGGCCGAGGGCGATCGACTCGGCGGACTCGCGGCCGTCGGCATCGATCACGACGAGCTCGAGCTCGACCGACTCGACCTCGGCGCTCGCGCGCACGCCCAAGGCGAGCGGCTCGCCCGCGAGCGGCAGCACCGGACGGCGCTGCTCAGTGTCCTCGGAGTAGGGATGCCCCGAGCCGAGCGGGCGGTGCCGGATCACGCGTGCACCCCCTCGTCGTCGCCGAGCTCGACCGCGAGCCGCAGGAGCATCGCATGGCTCCACAGCAGGGGCTGCGCCACCGGCCCCCAGCGCTCGACCCACTCGGCCACCCGGTCGGGGGCGAGCAGGTGCCGCCCCACCTGCTCCGGCATCGCGCCGTCGGCGTCCGCCGTCGAAGCGGCCCAGCCAAGCAGCTCGCGCGCCCGCCCGAGATCGCCGGCGCGAGCGTGCGCAATGCCGAGGAAGCAGGACAGCAACGGCCACTGCCCGCCGCCGTAGAAGGTGTCGTCGAGGTAGCGGTGCACCCCCTCGCCGACCGTGAGCTCACTCTCGAGCCGCTCGATCGTGGCCCGACCGAGCGGCGAGGCGGCCGGCACCACGCCGAGCAGTCCGACGACAGCGCCGAGGCTCGCATCGACCGCGTCGGAACCGAGCCACTTCGCGAGGTGGCCGCCCACGGCCCCCTCGCCCTCCGCGATGAGCCGGGCGAGCGCGGCGCGCTCCGCCGCCCCCGCGGCCTCGGTACGCACGGCGTCGAGCGCGCCCAGCGCGACCGCTTCGCGCAGTCCGGCGGCGATGCAGCCGAGGGTCGAGACGTGCACGTGCTGCGCGTGCTCCTCCCACCAGTCGAAGCACGGCCGGTCCCACGATGCAACAAGGTAGTCGACCGAGAGCTCGACGGCGCGACGCCAGCGCGAGGCATCCACGCCGTGCCGGCGCACGTGCTCGCCCAGCGCCCAGAGCCAGGTGCCGTAGCCGTCGAGCTGGAAATCCCACCACTCGTCGTCCCCCTCGCGGCCCTCGAAGGTGAAGCGGGTGGCGAGCATCCCGGCGTCGGGCACCGGCGTCCCCGCCTCGGCGGCGGCGACGATCTCGGCGATCCGGTCCGCCCGAGCCTCCAGCACACCGGCGCACCAGTCGAAGAAGCGCTCGGCCGACTCCGCGTGACCGGCCGCCGACATCCCGTCGGCGATGAACGCGCCGTCTCGGAACCAGCTGTACCCCGCGTAGGCGGAGAAGGTCGGACTCGCGGGGTAGGCGCCGCCGGGGTGCTGCAAGGCGGCGATGAGCTCGGCGCTGCGCCCGGCGAGTTCGGGGATCGACGGCCGGCGGTCGGTCACGGGAAGGGTCATGCGTCGTGCTGCTTTCGTGTTCGGGGTGGGTGGAGCGTCAGCCGATGGCGGCGTCGATGCGCTCGCTTGCGGAGGCCAGCGCCTCCTCGACGGTCTTGCGACCGGCCTGCGCCTCGACGAGTTCCTCGGTCATGATGTCCTGCATCTCCTGCTGGCCCTTCGCGACGACGGGCGGCAGCGCGACCTGGTCGAGCGAGTCGAAGACTGCCTGCCGGTTGGCCGGATCGCCGAGCGTGAGGTAGCTCTCGAGCGCGGACTCGTCGGAGATGACCGGGAGCTCCCAGCCCGCGTCGAGGCGGGTCTCGACCATCACGTCGCTCGAGGTGAGGAATCGGGCGAACTCGGCCGCGGCGTCCTGGTACTTCGATCCAGAGGAGACGCCGACCGCGTTCGAGAAGAGCGCGCTGGTCTGCTGAGCATTGCCCGGCTCGACTGCGATGTCCCAGCCGAACGGCACGTCGGCGAAGGCACCGAACATCCAGATACCGGTGTGCAGCATCGCGAGCTTGCCGTCCGTGAAGAGGTTCGTATCGAAGTCGGGCGTTCCCTGCCCCTGCTCGACGGTCGGCATGACCGTGCCGCTCTTGCCGACGAGCCACTCGGCCGCCTCGACCCCTTCGGGGCTGTTGAACGCGGTCTTCGTGCCCGACTCGTCGAGGAACTCGCCGCCGTTCTGTGCGAGCACCTTGTAGAACTCGTAGAAGCTGACCGGCTGGTGGTCCCCCCAGACGCCGGCGGCCTGATCGGTGAGCTGCTCGGCCGCGGCCTGCTCGTCGGCCCAGGTCCAGTCGCTCGTCGGGTACTCGACACCGGCGGCGTCGAAGAGATCGGAGTTGTAGAACAGCACGACCGTCGAGAACGAGCTCGGCAGGGCGTACTGCTTGCCGTCCGTCGCGTACGCCTCGAGCACACTCTCGCGGTAAACGCTCGGCTCCTCGACCGGGATCTCGGCGAGCACGCCGTTCGCCTGGTACTGCGCGTAGTTCGCGTACTCGAGGTCGAACACGTCGGAGACGGTGCCCGCGGCGAGGTCGGTCTGCAGGGCGGTGCCGTAGTCGGCGTACGGCAGGGTGGTCACCTCGACCGTGATGTCGGGGTGCTCCTCCTCGAAGGCGGCGACGATCTTCTGCAGGTTCTCCTCGTTGCCGTCGTTCGAGATGAAGTTCGTGTAGGTGATCGTGACGGGGCCCTCGGTTGCGCCGCCGTCGGCGGCGCAACCGGTCATCACGAGGGCGGCCGCGGCGGCGATGCCGGCGGCGGCGAGTGCGGTGGTCCTCATTCGGGAATCTCCTTCGATCGTGTGAGGGATGGTGCAACGGGTGGTGCGGGGGAATCGCTGGGGTGGTGCAGGCGCGCCGCGGTCGGGCTACTTCAGTCCGGTGTTGGCGACGCCCTGGATGACGTACTTCTGGGCGAACAGGTAGATGGCGAGCATGGGCAGGATGCTGACGATGGAACCGGCCATGACGACGTCCCACTGGGTGGTGAACTGCCCCTGGAGCCCGGCCAGCGCGACGGGCAGGGTCTGCACCTCCGGCGAACGCAGCACGACGAGGGGCCAGAGGAAGCTGTTCCAGCTGCCCATGAAGGCGAACACCGCGAGGGTCGCGAGCGCGGGGCGGATGTTCGGCAGCATCACGGTCCAGAAGATCCAGAAGTGCCCGGCGCCGTCGAGGGCGGCCGCCTCGTCGAGCTCGGTCGGCACCTGGTTCATGGCCTGGCGGAGCAGGAAGATGCCGAAGGCGCTCGCGAAGGTCGGCAGCAGCGCGCCGAGATAGGTGTCGACGAGGCCGAACGCTTTGAGTTCGGCGAAGAGCGGCACGACGAGCACCTGCAGCGGCACCATCATCGTCGCGAGGTAGATGCCGAACACGACCGTACGCCCGCGGAACGGCAGCCGGCTGAACGCGTACGCGGCCGTGGCGCTCGTGAAGAGCTGCACGAGCGTGGTGACGACCGCGAGCAGCAGGCTGTTGCCGATGACCCGGGCGAACGGCAGCCGGGTGAACAGGGTCGCGTACGCCTCGAGGCTCGGGTCGGCCGGCCACATGGTCGGGGCGGAGTCGAGCCGGCTGTCGGCGTTCAGCGAGGTGACGAGCGTCCAGTAGAAGGGGAAGAACATCGCCACGGCGCCGAGCGCGATGACGAGGTGGAGCAGGATGCTCCGCCAGGGCACCCTGCGGGTCCGGGGAGCGCGGATCGTGAGGGCCTCAGCCATAGTTCACCCACTTGCGCTGGCCGCGGATCTGTACGACGGTCACGGCGAGGATGACGACGAAGAGCATCCAGGACAGGGCGGATGCCTCGCCCGCTCGCCCGTAGCGGAAGGTGAGGTCGTAGATCTGCTGCACGACGACCTGCGTCGCGCCGCCGGGCCCGCCACCCGTCATCGCGTACACCTGGTCGAACACCTGGAAGCCGTTGATGAGGGAGATCACGACCACGAAGAAGGTCGCGGGCGAGAGCAGGGGCATGGTGATCGACACGAGCCGACGCCACCAGCCGGCGCCGTCGACGCGGGCCGCCTCGAGCAGGGCCGGATCGATGGCCTGCAGCCCGGCGAGCAGGATCACCATGACGAAGCCGAGGTCCTTCCAAGCCGAGGCGAGGATGATCGAGGGCATCGCCCAGGCCGGATCGGTCCACCAGCCCGGCCCGTCGACGCCGAACCACGCGAGCACGGTGTTGACGACGCCGTTCGCCGGGTTCAGCAGCCAGCGCCAGACGAGGGCGACGACGATCCAGCTCGTGACGACGGGGAGGAAGTAGACGCCGCGGAGCAGCGTGCGACCGCGCAGCGCGGTGTTGAGCCCCAGCGCGATGGCGAGCCCGCCGAGGTAGACGAGCGGCAGATACCCGGCGATGTAGGCCAGGGTGTGCAGGAACACCTCGCCCGTCTTCGGGTCGGCGAGGAGCTTCGCGTAGTTGTCGAGGCCGACCCAGCCGGCCGGCGCGAGCAGGTTCCAGTCGGTGAGGCTGATCCAGGCCGCGGCGATCATCGGGCCGAGGACGAACATCGCGAGCGGCAGGGCGCTCGGCAGCAGGAACGCGAGCACGGTGAGCGCGTAGCGGCGGCGGGCGGCCGGGGTGCGGCCCCGACGGGTCGATGGGGCGCGCCCGGTCGCCGCGGGCGCTGTCCGCCCGGGTCGGGCGAGGGTCGCGGTCATGGCCGGCCGGCCTGCTCGACGAGCCGGGCGCGGATCAGCCGGGCCTGGTCGCCTGCCGAGTCGGCGTCGAAGGGGGTGGCGAGCACGAGGGCGGCGGCACCCTGCGCCCAGCTCTCGTCCTGCCAGGTCTCGACCTCCACCGGGATGCCGCGGAAGTGGCGCATGAGGTGGGATCGGAACGCCGGCTCGAAGCCGTACGACCAGTGGCGCCAGGCATCCGTGCCCTCGCCGAGCACCACGATGAACGCCGGGGCGATGGTGTGCACGACGCCCGCGAGCGTGCGGCCGAGCACCGCGCCGGCGTCACCGAAGACGCGGCTCGCCGCTTCGTCTCCCGCGTCGGCGGCGGCCCGCAGAGCGTCGATGCCCGCGGTGGCGGAGATGACACCCTCGGCGCGGGCCCGGGCGACGAGTGCCGCCTCGCCGGTGAGCGCTTCGAGACATCCGTCGTTGCCGCAGTGGCAGCGGGGGCCATCGGCGACCGGGATGTGCCCGATCTCGCCCGCGCCGCCGTTCGCGGCGCGGAGCACGGTGCCGTCGACGACGATGCCGGCACCGATGCCCGTGCCGATGGTGACGACGAGGAAGTGGTCGTGGCTTCGGCCGAGCCCGAAGAGCCGCTCGGCGACGGCGAGCGCGTTCACGTTGTTCTCGACGATGACGGGCAGGCCGAGGGCGCGTCGGAGGGCGTCGCCGAGTTCGACCTTGCTCCAATCGAGGGCGGGTGCGTCGACGACCCCGCTGCCGGGCTGGTCGACGCTGCCCGGCACCCCGACGCCGATCCCGAGGAGCGGCGCGCCCCCGCCGCCGTCGAGGAAGTGGCGGATTCGGTCGACGAGTTCGGTGAGGTAGGTGCTCGCCATGGCATCGAAGGGCTCACTCGCCGAGCGCAGCACGCGTCCGTCGATGCCGACCTCGACGAAGGCGACGTGATCGGCGACGACCTTCACGCCGATCGCCCGTCCGGCGGACGCCACCAGTCCCAGCATGCGCGCGGGGCGGCCGCCGCTCGAGGGTGCCTGCTCGAGCTCGGCGATGAGGCCGTCGGCGAGCAGGTCCTTCGTGAGCTGGGTGACGAGCGCGGGCGAGACCGAGAGCGCGCGGGCGAGGTCGGCGCGGGACGCCGGGCCGTTGGCGCCGAGCTGGGCGAGGATCGCCGAGCGCGTGACGTCGGTGCGGGGGCTGGTGCGGTGCGCCATCTGAGCCTCTCTGCTGTGTGGCGGGCAGTGCTGTTAATTTAGAACTAAATAAAGCCGAATAGCAAGTCCCTCGTTCCGCGCATCCGAGCACCCCGCAGCGCGGGTCGTGCTCACCCGTGCGTGTGGGAGAATCGACGGGTCCACCTCGGACGCCCCTTCACCCCCAAGGAGCCATCGCTCGCATGTGCGGCATCGTCGGCATCGTCTCCACCGAGCCGGTCAACCAGCAGATCTACGACAGCCTGCTGCTCCTGCAGCACCGCGGCCAGGACTCGACGGGCATCGCGACCGCCGACGGCCCCGTGTTCCACATGATCCGCTCGCGCGGGCAGGTGCGGGAGGGCTTCCGCACCCGTGACATGCGCTCGCTCATCGGCAACATGGGCCTCGGGCACGTGCGGTACACGACGAAGGGCGCCGCCGAGCGCGAAGAGGAGGCGCAGCCGTTCTACGTGAACGCGCCGTACGGCATCGTCCTCGTGCACAACGGCAACCTCACGAACACGCGCGAACTCTCCGGCGAGCTGTTCTCGATCGATCGCCGGCACGTCAACTCGACGAGCGACACTGAGATGCTGCTGAACGTGCTCGCGACCGAGCTGCAGAGCCAGATCACCGGACTCGAGCTCGACCCCGACCAGGTCTTCGCCGCGGTCGAGGCCGTGCACCAGCGTGTAGAGGGCTCTTACGCGGTCATCTCGATGATCGCCGGCTACGGCCTGCTCGCGTTCCGCGACCCCTTCGGCATCCGCCCCCTGATCCTCGGCCGCCGCCTCACCGACGCCGGCAAGGAGGAGTGGATCGTCGCGAGCGAGTCCCTCGTGCTCGAGAACGGCGACTACGAGATCGTGCGCGACGTCGAGCCCGGCGAGGCGATCTTCATCGCCCTCGACGGCACCATGGTCTCGCGGCAGTGCGCGACGAACCCGCGCCTCGTGCCCTGCTCGTTCGAGTACGTCTACCTCGCCCGCCCCGACTCGGTGATGAACGGCATCTCCGTGTACGAGGCGCGGCTGCGCATGGGCAACCGGCTCGCCGACACCATCGCGACGCACATGCCGCTCGGCGACATCGACGTCGTCATGCCGATTCCCGACTCGTCCCGCCCCGCGGCGATGCAGGTCGCGCAGAAGCTCGGCATCGAGTACCGCGAGGGCTTCTACAAGAACCGCTACGTCGGCCGCACCTTCATCATGCCCGGGCAGGCCGAGCGCAAGCGCTCCGTGCGGCAGAAGCTGAACGCGATGGGCACGGAGTTCAAGGGCAAGAACATCCTCATCGTCGATGACTCGATCGTGCGCGGCACCACCTCGCAGCAGATCGTGCAGATGGCCCGCGACGCCGGCGCCAACAAGGTGACGTTCACCTCGGCGGCCCCGCCCGTGCGGTACCCGCACGTCTACGGCATCAACATGCCGAGCCGTCAGGAGCTCATCGCGCACGGCCGCAAGATCCCCGAGATCGCCGCCGAGCTCGGCGCCGACCACATGATCTTCCAGGAGGTCGCCGACCTGCAGGCCGCGATCACCGAGGGCACCTCGATCACGGAGCTCGACCTCTCCTGCTTCACGGGCGAGTACGTCACGGGCACGGTCACCCCCGAGTACCTCGACTGGGTCGAGCGCACGCAGCTCAGCTGAGCACGTTCACCCCCGGACTTGCCCGACTTTCATGAAAGTCGGGCAAGTCGGAATCAGCACCCCAGCACCCCAGCACCCCAGCACCCCAGCACCCCAGCACCCCAGTTGCCCGACTTTCATGAAAGTCGGGCAAGTCCGGGGGGAGAGCGCGGGTCAGTCGTCGACGCGGTGGGTCTCGTCGCGCTCGACGACGACGCGCGTGGTGCGCCGCGCGAGCGTGCGGTCGACGATGAGCGCGGTGAGCGCGCCGAGCGCGGCTCCGAACGCGACCCCGCCGAGCAGCAGAAAGCCGAACACCTGGCCCGAGTTGTACGTGAAGTCCTGCGCGACCCGGTCGGGGTCGGGCGTGAAGGCGAGCGAGAGCACGAGCGCGACGAGCGCACCCACGACCCCGCCCACGAGCAGGAACGCGCCGAAGCGCGGCGCCCGGCGCACGGCGACCTCGTCGCGGCTCGTCTCGATCTCGACGACGGGCTCGACGGGCGCGGATGCCTCGGGCTGGACCGGCGCGGATGCCTCGTCGGCGGCGTGCGGCTGCGCGCCCCGGTCGGCGGCGGGATCGGGCTGGTCGTCGGTGCTCACCCCTCCATTGTCCCGCATCGACCCGGAACCGGAGACCGGCGCGGAAACGGCGCCGACCAGGAGTCCCGATGACTCCCGGCCGGCGCCAGACTTCGCGGATGCCGCAGCCTACGCCTCGGTGCGTCCCACCGCCCGGCGGCGGAGCAGCACGACCAGCACGACGGCCACGACGAGCAGCAGTAGTGCGACGCCGCCCCAGATCAGCCACGGGCTGACGCCGGCGGTCTCGACGACCTCGGTGCGCTCGGCATCCGTGCGCTGCACCGTCCCGTCGTCGGTGGCGACGGCCGGAGCCACCACACCGCAGTCGGCGGGCAGCGTGAGGCTGAACGTCACCGGATCGAGCTCCTCGCCCGCGGCGTAGGTGCCGAAGGCGGTGGCGCCCTGCTCGGTGAGCACGGCCGGCACGTCGCGCGCGGCGAGGGTCGCGCCGTCCGCCGCGAGGCCCGACAGTTCGAGCTCGGCGAAGCGTACACCCTTCGCCTCGACGGGTGCGCCGTCCTGCGTGGTGCCGGTCACGTCGAGCAGCAGGTACGCCTCCTCGGCGCTCACGAACTCGAGCTTCGGGTTCGCGATCGTCGTGTCGAGCGCCCCGTCGTGACCGGTGAACTCGACCGAGCCGGGGAACGCCACGACGCCGCGCAGCGTCTTCGCGTCGAGCGAACCGGTGCCGCCGGTGAAGGCGAAGCGCCCGCCCTGCTCGGCCGCGCCCGTCACGGTCCAGCTGCCGTTCGCGATGCCGCTCTCGAGGTACTGCAGGAAGCTCGCCTTGAAACCCCAGTCGAGGGTGCCCTCGGTCGCGAGGCACTGGTTCGCGACGGCGGCGAGGGTGAACACGACGCCCTTCGAGATCGAGCCCTGGAAGGTGAGCGTGTGCTCGCCCGCCTCGAGACCGGCGGGCAGCGCCCCGGTCCACGTGACGACGCCGTTCGCGTCGGCCGTGAGGTTCTCGGCCAGCACGGTCGGGGTCGAGTAGACGACCACCATGATGCCGGTCTCGCTCGGCTCGAAGCCGTCGACCGAGATCGTCACCGGCTTGCCCGCGACGAGGTCGGCGAGCACGGCCGGGGCGAGCTGGATGCCGGTGGTCGCCGGCGGCGTGAGCGGCACCGGCTTCGCGGCCGACGCGGGCGAGGCCGAGGCTGTGGTGCCGGTGTTGCCGGCCGGCGCCGCGCCGGGGCTGCCGATCACGACCGTGACCGGGTCGAGCGCCTTGCCGCTGCCGTAGTAGCCCTGGAAGGCGTCGGCCCCGGCCGCCGTCAGCGTGGCGGGGGCGCCGGCGAAGCGCGTCGCGCCGCCCACGGTGGACTTGGCGGCCGCGCCGAGGTCGACGGTCGCGAAGTCGATCCGCGAGCCGTTCGCGGTCAGCTCGAGCACCCCGCTCGTCGCGCTCGTCACGCGGAGCGTCGGGTTCGAGAAGGTGACGTCGAGGATGCCGCCGTGCCCCGTGAACCGCACCGAGCCGGAGTAGTCCGCCGTGCCCGTGCCGCTCGCAGCGGTGAAGCTGCCGCCCGACTGGCCGAACTGGAACGCCCCGCCCGCCTGGGTCGCGCCGGAGCCGACCGTGATCGAGCCGCGGGCGATCGGCCCGACGACGTAGGAGCGGAACGCCCCCGCGATCCCCCAGCTGAGCGAACCGCTCGAGACCGGGTTCGTGGTGCCCGGGTTCGTCGGCGTCACCGGCGGCTTCGGCTCCGGCGGGACGACCGTGCCGCCCTTCACCGTGATCGGCGCGAAGGCGTCCAGCGAGCGGTCGGTCCCCGAGAGGCCGTGCGCGGCCGAGGAGGCGACCGTGTACCGCTTCTTCGCGTCGAACGCCCCCGCGGGCACCTTCAGTTCGATCGAGAAGGCGCCGTCCACGATCTGGCTGGGCATCACCCAGCCCATCGCGAGCCAGCCCTCGGCGACGAGCGGGCCCTGACCAGCCCAGATCGTCGCGTCGCCGAGCAGCACATACGCGCCGTTCGCGGCGCCGGCACCGGTGTAGCCCGTGCCGCTGACCGTGAAGGTCTGCGCCTTCGAGGCATCCACGTCCTTCGACGGGGTGACCGTGAGCTTCGGGTTCGGCGCGTCGGCCTTCAGCGTGATGGGCGCGAAGGCATCCATCGTGCGGTTGAAGACCGAGAGGCTGTGCGCGGCCGAGGTGGCCACCGTGTAGCGCTTGGCCGGGTCGAACGACTTAGCCGGCACCTTCAGTTCGACGGTGAACCGGCCGTCGACGATCTGGTTCGGCACGACCCATGCCTGCGCCAGCCAGCCGTCGGCGACGAGGGCGCCGTCGCCGGTCCAGGTGGTCGCGTCGCCGAGCAGCACGTACACGCCCTGCGCGGCCCCGCCGCCGAGGTAGTTCTCGCCCGTGATCGTGAAGGTCTGCGCCGCGTTCGGGTCGACCTCGGTCGCCGGGGTGACCGTGAGCGTCGGCTTCGGTTTCACCGGAGCGATGGTGATCGGCGCGAAGGCGTCGAGCGAGCGGTCGCTCCCGGAAAGGGCGTGCGCCGCCGAAGAGGCCACCGTGTACGCCTTGGCCGGGTCGAACGAGGTGGCCGGCACCTTCACCTCGACGCTGAACGACCCGTCGACGATCTGGTTCGGCTTCACCCACGCCTGCGCGAGCCAGCCGTCGGCGACGAGCGGGCCGTCACCGGTCCAGATCGTCGCGTCGCCGATGAGCACGTAGGCACCCATCGCGGCCCCGGCGCCGAGGTAGCCGCTGCCCTGCACCGTGAAGGTCTGCTCGACCGTCGAGTCGACGTCGTTCGACGGGGAGATGGTGAGCTTCGGCACGACCGGTGCCGCGGCGAACTCGATCGGGGTGAACGTCTCGAACCCGGCGTGCTTCGCCCCACCGCCCGAGTACGTGGCGATGCCGTAGTTCCCGTCGGCGAGGGCCTTCTCGAACTCACGCACCGTCAGCTCGACCCGGAACGAGCCATCCGCCTCGATCGCGACCGCGCCACGCGCCGCCCCGCCGATCGTCGCGACGTCCTCCGGGTTCACGACCCACTTCTGCGAGTCCACCACCCGCGACGACGCGGGCGCCCCGGCGCTCGGCTTCCAGGCATCCTGGAACGAGCCGAACACCACGTACGCGCCACCGAACTTGCCAGCCAGCGGCGGACGCGCGCCATCCGTCGACGGCGACACCGGCGAGAACCCGGTCCCCGACACCGTCACGACCTCCCCAGCCGCATCCAGCCCGCTCGTCTTCGACACCGACACCGCCGGCACCACCGGCTGCTTCACGGTGATCGGCGCGAAAGCGTCGAGCGAGCGGTCGCTGACGGAGAGCTCGTGGGCCGCCGAGGAGGCGACCGTGTACGTCTTGGCCGGGTCGAACTTGCCCGCGGGGATCGTGATCGACTTGGTGAACGCGCCATCGACGATCTCGCGCGGCATCACCCAGCTCTGCGCGAGCCAACCGTCGGAGACGAGCGGGCCCTCGCCGGCCCAGATGCCGGTCTCGCCGATCAGCAGGTAGGCGCCGTTCTTCGCACCCTGACCGACGAAGCCGGTGCCGGTCACCGTGAACACGTTCTGCACTGCCGGGTCGATGTTCGTCGCCGGGGAGATCGTGAGCTGCGGCGCCGGGGCCGCGAGCGGTGCGGGCGCGTCGACGGGCTCGGTCGAGGGAGCCGCCGGCGCCGGCGCCGGCTCGGCCGGAGCTGTGGGCTCGGCGGCCGGCGCGGTCTCGGCCGCCGAGGCCTCCGGGGCCTCCGGGGTCTCCGGGGTCTCCGGCGCAGCGGATGCCTCGGGCGAAGCCGACTCCGTTCCCGGGACGTCCGCCTCGCTGCTCGAGTCCTCCGGCGCGAGCGGCGCCTCCGCGACGAGCGGTGCGGCGCTCGGCGTCGACTCCTCGGCGAGCGCGGGGCCCGCCGACATGAGCGAGCCGCCCGCGACGAGCAGGGCGGCGAGCCCGCTTGCGAGCCAGCGGGTCACTGTTCCGGCGCGGGTCGCCGATCGAGCGGTGGTCGGTGACGGTGTCTTCACGACGCGGTCCTCCAGGCATGACGAAGCCGCGCGGCGCACGTCGGCGAGCGCGGCTTTCAGTGGTGGTGATCGGGGGAAATCAATTGAGGTTAGGCTTGGCTAAGACGAACCTATGCCTCCCGCTGACGCCCTGTCAACATTGAGGTTAGGCTAACCTCACTCCGATGACCTCACGCACCCGCCCCCGCTCGGCGCGCACGCGCCTCGCCGCCCTCGCGACCCTCGCGGTCGTGCTGCTCAGCGGCTGCGCCACCGGCGCAGCGGCCGGCCCCGCGGCCGTCGCCCCGAACTGCGTCGACGCCGAAGTGCCCTTCGCCGAACTCGCCATCGAGCAGGCGCCGCGCGAGACCGTCGGCGAATCGACCGCGTGCCTCGCGAACGCCGCGCTCCCGGTCGTCGAGAGCGACGAGCAGCCGACGCTCCCGGTCACGGTCACCGACGCGAAGGGCAACGAGGTCACGGTCGAGGATGCCTCGCGCATCCTCCCCCTCGACATCTCCGGCTCGCTCGCCGCGACCGTCTTCGGCCTCGGCCTCGGCGACCGCGTCGTCGGCCGCGACGGCTCCACCGGCTTCGCCGAGGCGGCGGAACTGCCCGTCGTCACGCACGGCGGCCACAACATCACCGCCGAGGCGATCCTCGCGCTCGACCCGAGCGTCGTCATCACCGACACGACGCTCGGCCCCCTCGACGTGCTCGACCAGTTGCGCGACGCCGGCATCCCCGTCGTGCTCACCACCTCCGAGCGCAGCCTCGACACCATCGACGTGCTCATCGAGCAGGTCGCGACCGCCCTCGGCGTGCCCGAGCGCGGCGAACTGCTCGCCGCCCAGGTCGACGACGAGCTCGCGAGCACCACCGCCCAGATCGCCGCAGCCGTGCCGGCCGATCCCGACGTGCGCCCGCGCGTGCTGTTCCTCTACGTGCGCGGCTCCGCGAACGTCTACTACCTCTTCGGCGAGGAGTCCGGCGCCGACGCCCTCATCGAGGCGATCGGCGGCGTCGACATCGCGGGCGAGATCGGCTGGAAGGGCATGCGCCCGGTCACCGCCGAAGCGCTCGTCGCCGCCCAGCCCGACGTCGTCCTGCTCATGACCGACGGGCTCGAGTCGGTCGGCGGCGTCGACGGGCTGCTCGAGCGAGTGCCCGCGCTCGCTTCGACGCCCGCCGGCGAGCACCGCCGATTCGTCGACATGGCCGACACCGAGATCCTGAGCTTCGGGCCGCGCGCCCCGCACATCGTCGAGGCCCTCGCCCGCGCGGTGTGGGCGCCGACGCAGTCCGGCCCGCTGCCGTGACCGGCACGGGCACCGGCACGGCCACCGGCACCGGCACCGGCACGGCCGAGGCGGGCACGAGGGGCGCGGGCACGACCCAGGAACCGCTCGACCCCGTCACCGCCCCGCCGAGCGGCCGGGTCACGCTGCGCGCCCGGCGCACGCTGCTGTTCACCGGCCTCGCCCTCGGTCTCGTCGTCGCCGCGGTCGTCGCCGCGGGCACCGGGCAGCTCGCCATCCCGCCCGGTGAGGTGTGGGCCTCGATCCTGCGCGGCCTCGGCCTCTCGAACGCGCCCGAGACCGTGCCGAACGCGGACTCGGCGCTCTGGAACATCCGCTTCCCGCGCGTCGCCATGGCCGTGCTCATCGGCGCCGCGCTCGCCGTCGCGGGCACCGTCATGCAGGCGATCTTCGCGAACCCGCTCGCCGAACCCGGCGTCGTCGGCGTCTCCTCGGGCGCCGCGCTCGGCGCGGCGAGCGCGATCGTCTTCGGCTGGACCGCCGCAGGCGACCTCGTCACCGCGGGCGCCGCCTTCGTCGCGGGGCTGCTCACGACCCTGCTCGTCTACTTCACGAGTCGCGCGGGCGGCCGCACGGAGGTCGTGACCCTGCTGCTCACCGGCATCGCGATCAACGCCTTCGCGGGCGGGGCGCTCGCGTTCCTGACCTTCCTCGGCGACTCCGGCTCGCGCGAGGAGATCGTGTTCTGGCAGCTCGGCTCGCTGAACGGCGCCCGCTGGCAGGAGGTCGCCGTGATGCTGCCGCTCATCGCGGTCGCGATCACGGGAGCGCTGCTGCTCGGCCGCACCCTCGACCTGTTCTCGCTCGGCGAGCGCGGGGCACGCCACCTCGGCGTGCGGGTCGAGGCCGTGCGGATCACCTCGATCGCGCTCGTCGCCATCCTGGTCTGCTCGGCCGTCGCCTTCGCCGGCATCATCGGCTTCGTCGGCCTCATCGTGCCGCACCTCATGCGCATGGCGATCGGGCCCGCGCACCGCCCACTGCTCATCGCGAGCGCGCTCGGCGGCGCGCTGCTGCTGCTCCTCGCCGACCTCGCGGCGCGCACGCTGGTGCCGATGGCGGAGCTGCCGATCGGCATGCTCACCTCGCTCATCGGCGGTCCCTTCTTCTTCTGGTTGCTGCTGCGCACCCGCCGACGCTCGGGAGGGTGGGGATGACCCGGCCGCCCATACTCGAAGCGCGCGGCCTCTCCGTCGAGATCGACGGCATCCGGCTGCTGCACGAGGTCGACTTCGCCGCGCACTCGGGCCGGGTGCACGCGCTCATCGGCCCGAACGGCGCCGGCAAGTCGACCCTGCTCGCCGCCCTGTCCGGCGATCTGCCCGCGGCCGCCGGAGAGGTGCGGCTCGGCGACGCCCCGCTCGCCGGCCGCAGCCCGAAGGCGCTCGCCCGCGAGCGCGCGGTGCTCACGCAGGACCACCGCGTCTCCTTCCCGTTCCCGGTGCGCGAGGTCGTCGCGATGGGCCGGCATCCCTGGGCCAGGAGCCCGGAAGCCGAGCAGGACGACGCGATCGTCGACGACTCGCTCGCGGTGACGGATGTCTCGCACCTCGCCCATCGCACGGTGCCCTCGCTCTCCGGCGGCGAGCGGGCCCGCGTGGCGCTCGCCCGGGTGCTCGCGCAACGCACCCCCGTGCTGATGCTCGACGAGCCGACCGCCGCGCTCGACCTCAAACATCAGGAGGACGTGCTGCGCCTCGCCCGGACGCACGCACGGCGGGGCGACACCGTGCTCGTCGTGCTGCACGACCTGAACCTCGCCGCGGCCTATGCCGACGACATCACGCTGCTGCGCGGCGGCCGGGTCGTCGCCACCGGGGCCCCGGCCGAGGTGCTGACGGCCGAGCGGATCGAGGCCGTCTACGGGCAGGCCGTCGAGGTGCTGCCGCACCCGCGCACGGGCGTGCCGCTGGTGCTGCCGGTCCGCTGACGCCCGGTTCCCCGAGCCCGCCTGGCTCCCCGAGCTTGTCGAGGGGCCGACTGGTTCCCCGAGCCCGCCTGGTTCCCCGAGCTTGTCGAGGGGAGGCCGCTCGCTTCGACAAGCTCAGCGAACCAAACTGGTTCCCCGAGCCCGCCTGGTTCCCCGAGCCCGACTGGTTCCCCGAGCTTGTCGAGGGGCACGCCCGCTTCGACAAGCTCAGCGAACCAGGGGCGCCCCGCTTCGACGAGCTCAGCGAACCACGGGTCAGCGCGCGAGGCCGCCGATGACCGGCACGTGCCCCTCGAGGTCGGCACGCTGACCGGAGGCGTGCACCCGCCCGCTCGTCCGCGCCGTCTCCCACGTGGCGCGGCCGGTCGCGAGGCCGAGCCAGGTCGAGGCATCCGTTTCGACGACGTTCGGCGGAGTGCCGCGCGTGTGCCGCGGCCCCTCGATGCACTGCACCGCGCCGAACGGGGGCACCCGCACCTCGACCGTGCCGCCGGGCGAGAGTTCGGCGAGCAGCTGCAGGGTGTACCGCACGGCGAGCGCAAGCTGCGGGCGGGCGATGCCGTCGCCCTCGCGCGCCCACTCCGCGACCGCGTCGCGTCCTGCGATGTCATCGATCCTCGCCCGTGCCATCCCGCCATTCTCCCTCGCGGTAGCCTGTGGGGGTGAAGATCCTCGTCCTCGGCTCGGGCGCGCGCGAGCACGCCATCATCCTCGCCCTGCTCGACGAGGAGGCCGGTCACGAGATCGTCGCGGCCCCCGGCAACGCGGGCATCGCGGGCTCTCCGACCGACTCCGCCCGGGGCAGCGTCACGACGATCGCGCTCGATCCGACCGACCCCGCCGTCGTGACGGACTACGCGCGCGACAACGGCACCGAGCTCGTCGTCGTCGGGCCCGAGGCGCCCCTCGTCGCGGGTGTCGCCGACGCGCTCCGCGCCGCCGGCATCCCGGTGTTCGGCCCGAACCGCGAGGCCGCCGCCCTCGAGGGCTCGAAGACCTTCGCGAAGCGCATCATGGACGCCGCGAACGTGCCGACCGGCCGGGCCGTCCGGGCCGGTGACCTCGACGAGGTCGCCCGCACGCTCGACGAGTTCGGCGCGCCCCACGTGGTGAAGGCCGACGGGCTCGCCGCCGGCAAGGGTGTGCTCGTGACGGACGACCGGGACGCCGCCCTCGCGCACGCCGCGCACTACCTGCAGCAGGGCCCGGTGCTCGTCGAGGAGTTCCTCGACGGCCCCGAGGTGTCGCTGTTCCTCCTCTCCGACGGCGAGCACGTGCTGCCGCTCTCGCCTGCGCAGGACTACAAGCGCCTGCTCGACGGCGACCAGGGCCCGAACACGGGCGGGATGGGCGCGTACTCGCCGCTGCCCTGGCTCGCCGGCGCCACGAACGGCCGCGGCGACGTGTTCGGCAGCGAGGAGGCCTTCGTCGACGAGGTGATCGAGTCGATCGCTCTGCCGACCGTGCGCCAGCTCGCCGCTGAGGGCACCCCCTTCGCCGGGCTGCTGTACGCCGGGCTCATCCTCACCAGCCGGGGCATCCGCGTCATCGAGTTCAACGCCCGCTTCGGCGACCCCGAGACCCAGGTCGTGCTGCCGCGCCTCGCGACCCCGCTGTCCGGGCTGCTGCTCGCCGCCGCCACCGGCGGGCTCGGCGGGCTGCCGAAGCCCGAGTTCCGGCCCGAGGCCGCCGTCACGGTCGTGCTCGCGAGCGAGGGCTACCCCGAGCGGCCCGAAACGGGTCGCGCGATCGAGGGCATCGACCAGGCCGCCGAGGTGCCCGGCGTGCACCTCGCCCACGCCGCGACCGCCGTGGCGGCGAGCGACGAGGCGCCCGGGCTCGTCGCGACCGGCGGCCGGGTGCTGAATGTCGTCGCCGTCGGCGAGGACTTCGCCGAGGCCCGGCGCCGCGCCTACGACGCGATCGGCCGCATCCGCTTGGACGGCGGCCAGTACCGCACCGACATCGCGGCTCGCGTCGCCGACTGAAGGAAGCAACGGATGACGAACGCCCCCGAGCTGCCCGGCTGGCAGCACGTCTATTCGGGCAAGGTGCGCGACCTCTACGTGCCCGCGACGACGCCCGACGACGACGACTCGTGGACGGGCGATCCGCTGCGCCGTTCCCCGATCGTGCTCGTCGTCGCGAGCGACCGGGTGAGCGCCTTCGACCGGGTGCTCGACCCGGCGATCCCGGGCAAGGGCGCGCTGCTCACGGAGCTCACGCACTGGTGGTTCGAGCAGCTGCCCGAGGTGCCGAACCATCTCGTGCAGCCCCTCGACGACCGCTTCGAGGTGCCCGAGGTGCCGGCCGAGGTCGCCGCACGGGCGACGGTGTGCCGCACGCTCGACATGTTCCCGGTGGAGTGCGTCGTGCGCGGCTACCTCACCGGCGGCGGCTACCAGGAGTACCTGCAGACGGGCGCGATCGGCGGGATGCCGCTGCCCGCGGGACTCTCCGACGGCGACCAGCTGCCCGAGCCGGTGTACACGCCGGCGTGGAAGGCGCCCGTCGGCGAGCACGACGTGAACGTGTCGTACGAGCGCACGGTCGAGCTCGTCGGCGAGGTCGTCGCCGAGCAGCTGCGCACGATCTCGCTCGAGGTGTTCGCGAAGGCCTCCGCGATCGCCGAGGCGCACGGCGTCATCCTCGCCGACACGAAGTTCGAGTTCGGCGCCGACCGGGAGACGGGCATCGTCACGCTCGGCGACGAGGTGCTCACGAGCGACTCGAGCCGCTACTGGGATGCCGAGGCCTACGCCCGCAGCGACGCCCCGCTCGGCGAGCGGCTCGCGAGTTTCGACAAGCAGATCGTGCGCGACTGGCTGAGCGCGAACTGGGACCGCGCGAGCGGCGGCGAGCCGCCGGTCCTGCCGCAGGACGTCGTCGAGCGCACCGCCGCCCGCTACGGCGAGCTGCTCACCCGCCTGCGCGGCTGACCCACCTCAAACCCAGAGTTGCCCACCCCAAACCCAGAGTTGCCCACCCCAAAACCAGAGTTGCCCGACTTTCATGAAAGTCGGGCAACTCCGGTGTGAGGTGGGGCCGGCGGGTCAGGCCGTCCAGGCGGTCTTGATGTTCACGAACTCGCGGATGCCGAAGGCGCCGAGCTCGCGGCCGTAGCCGGAGTCCTTCACGCCGCCGAAGGGCAGCCCGAAGAACGAGGCCGAGTTGCCGTTCGCGAACACCGCGCCGAACTCGAGCTCGTCCTGCAGCCGGGCGATCTCCTCGGCGTCCGTCGTCCAGACGCTCGCGGCGAGGCCGAACTCGGAGTCGTTCGCCAGCTCCACCGCCTCCTCGAGCGAGCCGACCCGGTACACGCACGCGACCGGGCCGAAGCACTCCTCGCGGAAGATCCGCATCTCGGGAGTGACGTCGGTGAGCACCGTCGCCGGGTAGAACCAGCCGGGGCCGCCGGGCAGCTCGCCGCCCGTGTGCACCGTCGCGCCCTTCGCGATCGCGTCGGCGACGAGCTCGTGGGCGTCGGCCCGCACCTGCTCGGTCGCCATCGGCCCGAAGCCCGTCGCCGGGTCGAAGGGGTCGCCCGCGGTCGTCGCGCGCATCCGCTCGAGGAACAGCGCGAACCACTCGTCGTAGACGTCGTCGTGCACGTAGAAGCGCTTCGCGCAGATGCAGCTCTGCCCGCTGTTCTGCGTGCGCGAGGCCGCGCCCGCCTCGGCGGACTTCGCGACGTCGGCGCTCGGCAGCACCACGAACGCGTCGGTGCCGCCGAGCTCCAGCACGCTCTTCTTGATGTTGCGCCCGGCGGCCTCGGCGACCGCGGCCCCGGCGCCGACGGAGCCGGTCAGGGTCACGGCGCGGATGCGGCGGTCCTGGATCAGGGCGGATGCCGCGGCCCCCTCGATGAGCAGCGTCTGGAACGCGCCCGCCGGGAACCCGGCCCGCTCGAACAGCTCGCCGAGGTACAGCGCCGTCTGCGGCACGCTCGAGGCGTGCTTCAGGAGCCCGGTGTTGCCCGCCATGAGCGCGGGCGCCGCGAAGCGGATCACCTGCCAGTAGGGGTAGTTCCACGGCATCACGGCGAGCACCGTGCCGATCGGCTGGTAGACGACGCGCGCCGCGCTCGCCCCGACGGTGGCGGCCGGCACCGGCTCCTCCGCAGCAAGGTACTCCTCGGCGTGGTCGGCGTACCAGCGCATGCCGTTCGCCGACTTCGTCACCTCGTATTTCGCCGTGCCGAGCGTCTTGCCCATCTCGGTCGAGGCGAGCGCGGCCGCCTGCTCGAGGTCGGCGTCGAGGAGGTCGGCGGCCCGGCGCATCCACGCCGCGCGCTCGGCGAACGTCGTGCGGCGCAGCACCGCGTTCGCCGCCTCCGCGCGGGCCAGGATCTGCTCCACCTGCTCGGGCGTGTGCGGCGCGAACTCGCGCTCCACCGCTCCCGTCGTCGGGTTGATCGTCGCGATCACCATTTCGTTGTCCTTCCGTGTTCTCCGCGCCGCGATCAGCGTTCGCCGCGGCGTCGCGCGTCGACGATCCGGTCGCCCTGCCGGAGGGAGAGCGCCATGATCGTCAGGGTCGGGTTCGCCGCGGCGCCGGTGGTGAACACCGAGCCGTCCGAGACGAAGAGGTTGGGCACGCCGTGCACGCGCCCCTCGGGGTCGACGACCCCGTCGGCGGGGTCCGCGCTCATGCGCGCGGTGCCGAGGTTGTGCCCGGACGGCATCGCGGGGGCGCGCCAGACGCGCTCGGCGCCGACCGCGCGGAACATCGCCTCGACGCGGCCGTAGGCGTGCTCGCGCATCGCGACGTCGTTCGGATGGTCGTCGTAGTGCACCTCGGGGGCGGGCAGCCCCCAGCGGTCGACTAGCGTGCTCGACAGCGTCACCCGGTTGCCGGGCTGCGGCAGGTCCTCGCCGCAGATCCAGCTCGCGGCCGTCCGGGTGTAGCCCTCGACGCGGGCGGTGAAGTCGGCGCCCCAGCCACCGGGCTCCATGAAGGTGGTGAACGAGGGCAGCCCCTGCGAGATCGTCTCCAGGTAGTAGCCGCCCGCGAAGCCGCGCTCGGGGTCGTGCCGGGACTCGTCGGCGACGATGCCCGCCATGTTCTCGCCGCGGTACATGTGCACCTCGTCGGGGAACTGCCCGTAGACGACGCCGGTCGTGTGCCGCATGTAGTGCCGGCCGAGGTGGTCGGAGGCGTTGCCGAGGCCGCGCTCGTGCCCGGTGGTCGCCGAGAGCAGCAGCAGCCGCGGAGTCTCGATGGCGTTGCCGGCGACGGCGACGAGCGCCGCGCGCTGCCGTCGGAGGACGCCGTCGCGGTCGAGGTACTCGACCCCGTCGGCCCGACCAGCCGCGTCGAGGGTGATCCGCACGGCGTGCGACTCGGGGCGCAGCTCGAAGCGCTCGGTCGCGATCGCCTTCGGGATCTCGCTGACGAGCGGGGTCCATTTCGAGCGGCGACGGTCGCCCTGCGAATTGAAACCGTCCTGGATGGTGCCGGGGCGACCGTCGTAGGGTTCGACGTTCGTCGCGTACGGCCCGGTCGCGTAGTGGCGGTAGCCGACCCGTTCCGCACCGTTCGCGAAGACCCGGTAGGAGGTGTTCGCCGGCATGGGCGGGCGCCCCTCGCGGTGCGAGACGCCCATCGCCCGCTCCGACTCCGCGTAGTAGGGGGCGAGCTCGGCCGGGTCGATGGGCCAGTCCGCGAGCGAGGCGCCCGCGATCTCCCCGTAGCTCGAGCGGGTGCGGAACTCGTGATCCTTGAAGCGCGGCGTGAGGCCGGTCCAGAGCAGCGCGGTGCCGCCGACGGCGTGGCCGTTCCAGGCGGGGAGGGCGGGGAAGTCGCGCGCGAGCGTCCATCCCCCCGTCGCCTGCCGCGCCTCGAGCCAGGACAGCTGCGCGAAGGCGATCCGTTCGTCGTCGACGAAGTCCTCGGGGTCGATCCAGCGCCCGGACTCGAGCATGACGACGTCGAGCCCGGCGCGGGCGAGCCGCAGTGCCAGGCTCGCCCCGCCCGGGCCGGAGCCGACGATGACGGCGACGTCCGCGTCATCCAGTTCGTAGTGCCTCATGCGGTCGCCTCCGCGCCGGTCGATGCGGCCGCGGCCGATGCGGCCGACGCGGCCGACGCGGCCGATGCGACGGATGGGTCGAGCGGGCCGAGCTCGACGAGCGGCTCGTCCGACTCGACGACCCGCGGGTCCGGCAACCAGGGCAACTCGTCGAAGCCGCGGTGCAGGTACCCGCCGAGCGCGTACGACGGCCCCGGGTACCCGAGCAGCTGCCACACCTCCCGGTCGTCGTAGAGGTGGAAGCAGATGCGTTCCCGCACGAAGGCGAAGAACGGCTCGCCCTGGTGCGACTCGAGCCAGGCGGTGCGCGCCTCGGCCGTCGCGGCGGCGGGGTCGCCGAGTGCGGCCCCGGCCTCGGCCGCGCCCGCGGCGACGAGCGCGGAGAGCTCGGCGGAAGCCGCAGCGTCGGCGGCGAGGAGCGCGACCGCGCGCTCGTACGGCCCGTCGGGGAGCCGGTCATGCGGGTAGAGCGCCCGCGCGAGCGCGAGCAGCGTGCTGGCGGTGGCGCCCGGAGCGGGGGACGCCGGCTGGTCTTCGGTCATGGTGCCTTCTCGATGGTGCGGAGGGAGCGGATGGGCGGGGCGCCCGGATGCCTCGGGGCGCCCCGCCGTCCGGTCAGGGGATGATGCGGTCGCGCCAGGCATCGGGGAACCCGGGCAGGTCCTCGCCGCCGAACGAGGTCGAGTGCACGTCGGGCATCTCGTCGTTCACGCGCAGCACGGCGTCGAGCTCGGCGCTCGTGATCGGCGTCTGCGGCACCACCCAGTCCTTCGGGATGTCCTGGCCCTGCCAGAGCTGCGTCAGCGCGAGCAGCGCGGTGCGCCACTGGAAGTTCGAGTAGACGCCGCCGAAGCCGTTGAGGTCCCGCTCCTTCCACGCCCGCAGGTACGCCATGTTGTCCTCGCCGTTCACGATCGGCACGTCGACGCCGGCGTCCTCGAACGCCTCGATCGCGGGGACGGACTGGTCGCCGAGGTCGACCCAGACGGCGTCGATCTCGCCCTTCGCGATCTCGTCGGTGACGGCCTTCTTGATCTCGGCCGGGTCGGCGCCCGTGAGGTAGTCGACGTACTCGATGCCGGCGTCGTCGAAGATCTTCTGCGAGGCCGCCCAGCGGGACTCGAAGACGTCGACGCCCGCGGCGGTGCGGAGCGCGACGACCTTGTCGCCCGGCTCGAGCTGGTCGGCGATGAACTCGCCGACGTCGATGCCCCAGGCCATGCCGCCGATCGAGTGCACGAACGAGGTGACGCAGTCGGTGCTCACGGCGCGGTCGAAGACGATGACCGGCTTACCGGTCTCGCAGGCGCGCTCGACGGCCGCGGTCGTCGCGTCGGGCGAGTACGGCGAGATGATGAAGCCGTCGCAGTCGCCCTCATTGACGAAGTAGTCGATATCGGCGACCTGGGTGTCGTCGGAGTCCTGCGCGTCGCGCGTCTCCATCTGCTGCACGACGCCCTGCTCCTGCAGCACCTGGAGCTGCTGGTTCATCGTGATCCAGCCCGTCTGCCGCCAGGTGTTCGAGAGCGAGGCGTTGGCGAAGCACACCTTGCCGGGCCGGTCGAGCGCGTAGTCGGCCGCAGCGACCATGTCGCCCGCCAGATACTGCAGGTAGGGCTTCGCCGGGTCGCCCTCGAACTGCGCGCCGCGGCGCTCGTTCTCGAGGTCGAACTGGGCCTGGTCGAACCAGGGGTTGGCTTCGGCGCTCGGCTCGCTCTCGGATCCGCCGCCGGCGTTCGCGCCGGGCGCGCACGCCGTGAGCGCGAGCGCGAAGACGCCGGCGCCGACGAGGGCGAGGCGGGAGGTGCGTCGTTGCATCATGTTCCTCTCGGTTGCTGTGATGCGGGGGCGGGGGCCCCCTCGCCCGCGCCGGGCTCGGAGCGCGGCGGGACCTCTCGGACCGGCGGACGACGCCGCCGGAAGGTGGTGAGCACGGTGACGGCCATCGCGACGAGGATGATCGCCCCCTGCACGGTGGGTCGCCAGGTGGCGGCCACGCCGACGAAGTTCAGCAGCGTGAACAGGCTCTCGAGCACGAGAGCCCCGGCGACGGCGGAGAGCAGCCAGCCGCGACCGCCGCCGAGCACGACCCCGCCGATGACGCACGCGGTGATCGCCGTGAACTCGTAGCCGGAGCCGACGGAGGGGTGCACGCCCGCGTAGCCGACGAGCAGGATGGCGGCGACCGTCGCGGCGAGCGCGGAGAGCAGGTAGGCGCGCGTCTGCAGCCACCACACGGACGATCCGGCGAGGTGGGCGACCCGCGGGTTGTCGCCCGAGAGGAGGAGGAGCCGACCGAAGGGCCGGCGCACGAGCCAGGAGGCGATGACGACCACGACGACGAGCACGACGACGGCCCAGGGCAGGTAGCCGATGATCGGCAGCTGGAGCCCGCTGCGGCCGAGCACGCGGAACTCCTCCGCCGGGTTCTGTCCTGCGGAGCCGCCGGTCGCGTAGAAGGTGAGCCCGGAGAGGATGAGCATCGTGCCGAGCGTGGTGATGAACCCGGGCACCCTGAGCAGGGTGGTGACGAGGCCGTTCACGAGGCCGACGACGACCGCGACCGCGACCATGAGCAGGACCACCGGCAGGATGCGCGACGGGTCGTCGCCGATGAGCGTGCCGGCGAGCACCACCTGCACGCCGATCACGGCGCCCATCGACAGGTCGAACTCGCCGGAGACGAGCACGAAGTACTGGCCGACGGCGACGATCGCGACCGGGGCCATTCTGGCGATGAGCCGGAGGAACTGATCGGGGGCGGCGAGCTGCGGGTTGTAGGCGACGACCGCGACGAGCAGAGCCACGAGCAGCACCCAGACGATGCCGCCGGGGGTGGCGAGCCCCGCCGCGAGGCGCCTCGCGAGCGGCGGCCGGCTCGGGTCGTACCTGGTGACGGCGGGTTCGGCGACGGTGCCGGTCATCGCTCGGCTCCTTCCGTGACGGAGGCGGTCGGACGGGCGGCGGCGGCCGCGGATGCCTCGGCCGGGGCGGGCCCGGCGGCATCCGTGAACCGGCGCCGCACGAGCGGGGCGGCGCGGCGGGCGTAGAGCGCGACCGCGGCGATGATGACGACGCCGCGCACGACCTCTTTGAGGAACGGGTTCACCTGCAGGATCCCCATCGCACTGTCGACGACGGCGAAGATGAGGATGCCGCCGAGGGTGCCCCAGAGCGAGCCGCGGCCGCCCGCGAGCGAGGCGCCGCCGAGCACGACGGCCGCGATCGAGAGCAGGTCGTACCCGCCCTGCTCCCCGACGGTCGGGCTGCCGACGCCGAGCCGGGCGACGATCACGACGCCCGCGATGCCGGCGCAGAGGCCGGAGAGGGCGTGCGCGACGACCACCGGCGTCCCGGCGCGGACGCCGGACATGCGGGCGACGTGCGCGTCGCCGCCGACGGCGAGCAGGTGCATCCCCATCCGGGTCCGCCCGACCAGGATGACCGCGAGCACGAGGCAGACGAGCATCAGCAGAGTCGGCACGGGCAGCGGACCGACGCTCGCGGAGCCGAAGGCGGCGAGTTCGGGGCTCGCTTTGCCCGTGGTGCCGCGGTAGTAGCTCGCGAGGTAGCCGGCCACGAGCAGTCCGACGCCGAGCGAGGCGATGAAGCCGCTGAGCCGCAGGTAGGCGACGAGGCATCCGGTCAGCGCGCCGATCACGACGGTCGCGACGAGCGCCGTGACGATGCCGGGGACGGTGCCGCCCGAGGCGCCGGCCATCGTTCCGGCGGCGAGGACGCTCGACAGGCTCACGAGGTAGGCGACGGAGAGGTCGAGGCTGCCGACCAGGATGACGAGCGTCTGGCCGATCGCGACGAAGCCGAGCACCGCGATGCTCGTCATGAGCACGGTGAGGTTGCCGGGCGTGAAGAGGTTGCGTCCGGCCGCGGCGACGACGACCGCGGCGACGGCGATGACGCCGAGGAGCACGAGGTAGACACCGGCGGTCGAGCCGAGGCCGCCGCGCAGCCGGGCGATCGCCGCGGACCGGGTGCCGCGGCCGCCGGTCTCGGATGCCGTGCCGCTCATGCCGCGACCGCCGTTCCGGCGGCCAGCGCGGCCACCTGCTCCTCGCTCGGCCCGCGATCGAGGGCGCCGGCGATGCGGCCGTCCCGCATGACGACGACGCGGTCGCTCATGCCGATCACCTCGGGCAGCTCGGAGGAGACCATGACGATCGCGTGCCCGGCCGCGGTGAGCCGGCGCATCACCTCGTAGACCGCGCGCTTCGCCCCCACGTCGATGCCGCGGGTCGGCTCGTCGAGCAGAATCAGTCCCGGGTCGAGCAGCAGCCACTTCGCGAGCACGACCTTCTGCTGATTGCCGCCCGAGAGGTAGCGCACGATCTGCTCGGGCCCGCGGGCCGAGACGTCGAGCTCGGAGAGCAGCGGGGTGAGTCCCCGTGCGGCCGCCCGGGCCCGGCGCGGGGCGCTGGAGCGCACGACGGCGAGCGCGTTGTCCTCGATCGACTGTTCGAGGGCGAGACCGGAGCCCTTGCGGTCCTCCGTGAGATAGGCGATGCCGGCGTCGATGCCGTGCACCGGGCGCCGCGGCCGGTAGCTGCGGCCATCGAGCCGCATCGAGCCGCGGGTGAACGGGGCGACGCCGGCGATGGCCTCGAGCAGCTCGGTGCGCCCCGAGCCCTGCAGTCCGGCGATGCCGAGGATCTCGCCCCGGCGGACCTCGAGCGCGATGCCGTCGAGCTGGGCGTTGCCGCCGCCGTCGATCGAGAGCAGTTCGCTCCGGTCGTCACCGGGCGCCGGATCCGGGAAGAAGGCGGAGAGCGCTCGACCGACCATGAGGCGCACGACCTCGGACTCGTCGGTCTCGGCGGTGTCGAGCGTCGCGACGAGCGCGCCGTCCTTCAGCACGGTGATCTTCGTGCAGAGCTCGAAGATCTCGCGCATGCGGTGCGAGACGTAGAGCACGGCGACGCCGCGGGCGGAGAGCCGGCGGACGATCGCGTAGAGCAGTTCCACCTCGTGCTCGGCGAGGGCGGCGGTGGGCTCGTCCATCGAGATGATGCGCGGCTCGTAGCTCAGCGCCTTCGCGATCTCGACGATCTGCTGCTCGGCGACGGAGAGCGAGCGCACGAGGGCGTTCGGGGAGATGCCGTCGACGCCGATCTCGGCGAGGAGCTCGGCGGCGCGGCGACGCATCGCCCGGCGGTCGACGAGGCCGAGGCGGCGTGGCTCGCGGCCGAGCAGGATGTTCTCGGCGACCGTGCGGTCGGGCAGGAGGTTGAACTCCTGGTAGACCGTCGACACGCCCGCGGCGTAGGCGGCCTGCGGATGGGAGAACGTGCGCGCCTCGCCGTCGATCAGCACCGTGCCCGCGTCGGCCTGCTGCACGCCGGCGAGGATCTTCATGAGCGTCGACTTGCCGGCGCCGTTCTCGCCGACCAGGGCGTGCACCTCGCCCGCCTCCACCCGCAGGTCGACGCCGGCGAGGGCCGGGTAGCCGAAGAAGGACTTCGCGAGGCCTCGCACCTCCAACGCATGGCTCATGCGCACTCCACTCCATCGTGTTGGGGAAACGTTTTCCAACGCCTGTTCAGCGACAGTACCTGCCGATCGATACTGCGTCAAGGATTATCGATAATCCTGCCGTACGCGACCCCGGCCGCGTATGATCGAGCGAGACCGAGGCCCCGAACTGGGGTGCCCGGCGGCCAGCGAAGGGGTGCGGCATGAGTGCAGCCGAGGGCGGGGCCGACTCCAGCCTCCTCGACCGGGCGACCCTCGGCAGCCGGGTGCGCGACTACCTGCTCGTCGAGATCGCGAACGGGCGGCTCGCACCGGGCTCCCCCGTGCGCGAACTCGACATCGCCAAGCGGCTCGGCACGAGTCAGACCCCGGTGCGCGAGGCGTTCCGCGAGCTCGCCGCCTTCGGGCTGCTCGAGGCGCGCAGCCACGTCGGCACCCGGGTGCGCGAGGTGGGCGAGCGCGAGCTCGCCGAGGCGGTGCCGGTGCGTGCCGCGCTCGAGGCCGTCGCGGCCCGGCTCGCCGCCCCGCACGTGGCCGAGGACCCGTCACGGCTCGAGGCCGCGCTCGACGAACTCATCCGCGTCGCCACGCTCGACGACCGCCTCGCCTACGCGAACGCCTGCACCCAGTTCCACCGCGAGGTCGTGCGCTCGGCGCAGAACGACTCCCTGCTCCGCGCCTGGAACGCGCTCGGCATCGAGATCATGACCATCATGACCATGCTGACGAACGAGGAGCCGCTCGACGTCGCCGCCGAGGGGCACCGCGGCATCGTCGAGGCGCTCGCCTCCGGAGACGTCGAACGGTCCGTGGCGATCGTCAACGCGCACGTCGCCGCGTACATCCCCGGCGCGACCGAGCCGCCCGTGCACGTCACCGGCTGACGCCCCCTCCCCTCCGACCTGACAGGGACTTGCCCGACTTTCATGAAAGTCGGGCAAGTCGGAAGGGGGGTCAGCGGGCGGGGGTGCTCGCGCGGAGGACGACCTCGGCGGAGGCCTCCTCGGCGGCCGTGCCGCCGTCCGCGGCGGAGTCCGGGTCGGCCGCATCCTCCTCGCCGAGGGCGACCCGCAGCAGACGCCGCCCCGTCTCCTGCAGCGGGATCCGCACGCTCGTGAGCGGCGGCGACACGTCCTGCACCGTGGGGACGTCGTCGAAGCCCGCGACCGCGACGTCCCGCCCCGGCTCGAGCCCCGCCTCGCGCAACGCGGTCATCGCGCCCATGGCCATCACGTCGTTCACGGCGAAGACGAGCTCGATGCCGTCAAGGCCCCGCTCGAGCAGCCGCTGCATCCCCTCGCGACCGTCGTCGCGGGCGAAGCCGGTGCGCTCGACGCGTGCGATCGACCCGCCGCTCGCCTCGACCCCCGCCGCGAAGCCGCGCAGCCGGTCGTCGCCCGTGTGCAGGCCCTCGGGCCCGGCGAGCACTGCGAAGCGCCGGTACCCGAGCCCGGCGAGCGCGCGGGCGAGCGCCTCGGCGCCCGCCACGTTGCCGATGCGGACGGCGCGGAAGTCGAGTTCGCCCGAGCCGAGGTAGGCGACCCGGCCGCCGGCCCGCTCGTACGAGGCGAGCTCGGCGACGAGCGCCGCGGTCTCGGGCTCGTCGCTCCGCCGGGAGGCTGCGAGCAGCATCGCCCGCGGTCGCTGGCCGCGGAGGGTGCGCACGAGGGCGAGCTCGCGCTCGGGGTCGCGCTCGGTGGCCGCCATCGTGACGATCAGGCCGTCCTCGTCGGCCTCGCGCACGACGCCGGCGGCGATCTGGGCGAAGTAGGGGTCGGCGATGTCGGCGACGAGCAGGGCGACCGTCGTCGTCGATCCGCGCACGATCGCCTGGGCGGAGAGGTTGGTCGTGTAGTCGAGACGGGCGGCGGCGTCGACGACCCGCTGGCGGTACTCCTCGTTCACCTTGCGGGTGCTGCCGTTCAGCACGCGGGAGGCGGTCGCGAGCGAGACGCCGGCCTCCCGGGCGACGTCGTGCAGGGTCGCGGTGCGGGCGTTCGGCTCGCGGTCCATCGCTCCCCCTCCGGTGGCGGTCGGTCGCCGTGCGGCCGTCCGCCAGTCATCCTCGCACAGCGACCAGCTCAGGGATGCGCGCCGACGAGGTGCATCGCCGCCATCACGAGCACCATCGCCCCGGAGACCACGACTCCGGCGACGGCGATCGGATCCGGCCGGCACCCTCCGCGGCCGGCGCGGATCATCGGCGCTGCGCGGCCCAGCCACCAGCCGATCGCGATCGCCGCCGCGAGGACGCCGGGCAGCGGCCCGGTGGCCGCTGCCCCGCTCGGGTGGTGCCCTCCCGCCGGCAGCAGGAAGGGCACCGCCACGAGCCCGGCCATCGCGAGGCCGTCGAGCACCATCATGGGGTCGTGCCGTCCGCGCCTCGCGCGGACCGCGTCGACCCCGGCGAGCCCGACGAGCAGCAGCGCCGCGCCGAACTGGGCGAGCGGCTGCGGGCCGGTCGTCATCGCGACGACCATCGCCGCGAGCATCGCGAGCTGCCAGGCCCCGAAGGCGAACCACGGCGCCGCACCGGACGCTCCGGACGCTCCGGACGCCGCGCGCACGGCGTCGGCGGCAGCGGGGGCCCCTGGGGCGCCTGCACCCCCGGTGACCCCGGGCGCGCCCGAGCTCACTTCCCGTAGCCCTTGCTGAGCCCCGCGATGTACTGCTTCGAGAACACCGCGAAGAGCACCACGAGCGGCACCGCGCCGAGCGTCAGCGCCGCGAGCAGCGCCGGGTAGTCGCTCTGGAACTGCCCCACGAACTGCTGCACCCCGAGGGTGACGGTCTGGTTCCCCTTGCCGGGCGCGAGGATGAGCGGGAACCAGAGGTCGTTCCACACGGGCAGCATCGTGATCGACGCGACCGCCGCGATGCCGACCCGCACGATCGGCAGGGTGATCCAGAGCGTGCGCCACTCGCCGGCCCCGTCGATGCGCGCGGCCTCCTTCAGCTCGGCGGGCACCGCACGGAAGTACGTCGTCATGAGCGCGATCGCGAGCGGCAGCTGCATGGCCGTGTAGACGAGCACGAGCGCGCCGAGCGTGTCGACGATGCCCCACGCCGTCATCGTCTTCAGCAGCGGCACGGTGCCGAGGCGGATCGGCAGCATGATGCCGATGACGAAGAACCCGGCGAGCGCCGGCGCGATCGGCACGCGGTACTCGACGAGCGCCCACGCGGCGAGCGTGCCGAGCACGATCGTGAGCACGATCGTCGAGATCGTCACGATGAGGCTGTTCTGGTAGTTCAGCAGGAAGTTGCCGCGGCTGAAGACGTTCAGGTACCCCTGCACGCTGAACGTCTCGGCGTCGGGCGGGGCGAGGAAGGAGCCGAAGATGCCCTGCGTCGTCTTGAAGGAGTTCATCACGACGATGAGCACGGGCACGACGGCGCCGAGCGAGAGGGCGATGAGCGCGGCGTGCAGGCCGAGGTTCGCGGCGCGGTCGGCCGGCCGCACGCGGCGACGCTGGCGGGGCTGGGTCACGGTGGTCATGGCGTCCCTCAGAGCTCGTAGGTCTTCAGGCGCCGCTGGAGCACCCAGAAGTAGGCGGCGGTCGTGACGAGGATGATCGCGAAGATGACGCTCGCGACCGTCCCCCCGAGGTCGAGGTCGGCGACCTGGCCGCTCGAGCCGAAGAAGGAGCGGTAGAAGAAGGTGCCGAGGATGTCGGTCGAGTAGTTCGGCCCGGGTGCCGAGCCGTTCAGCGCGTAGACGATGTCGAAGCCGTTGAACGTCCAGATGTAGGTGAGGATCGTGATCAGCCCGAACTGCGGCGCGATGAGCGGGAACTTGATCCGCCAGAAGATCGTCCAGGCGCCGGCGCCGTCGATGCGCGAGGCCTCGACGACGTCGTCGGGGATGGCGAGGAGCGCGGTGTAGAGGAACACCATCGGGATGCCGAGGTACTGCCAGACCGACATCAGCGAGATCGTCGGCAGCGCGGTCGCCTCGTTCCCGAGCAGCGGGAACTCGACGATGCCCCAGAGCGGGTTGATGATGAGCCGCCAGAGGAAACCGACGATGACGACCGAGAGCGTCGCCGGGATGAAGAGCAGCGTGCGGTAGAGCCCCACCGAGCGGCGGAGCCGCCCCGAGGTGAGCAGGGCCGCGATGAGCAGGCCGACCGGCAGCTCGACGAGCAGGTGGATGAGGAAGAACTCGACGTTGTTCACGAGCGCGTTCCAGAACCGCTCGCTCGTGGTCGGGTTCGTGAACAGCTCCACGTAGTTGCCGAAGCCGACGAAGGTGCTGTCGCCGCCGCCGGAGTCGAAGAAGCTCATCCCCACCGAGCTGAGCAGCGGGTACACCGCGAACGCGACGTACACGACGAGCGCGGGCGCGACGAACAGGGCGAGCATCCGGTAGCGGGTGCCGGTTCGGATCATGCGTGGGCTCCTCGGGGGCGGGGCGGTCCGGGGGGGGGAGGACAGGGCGGATGGCTCGGCGAGCCGGGTCGGGACGGCCGGGGCGGACGGCGCCCGCCCCGGCCGTTCGTGGGACTACCCGGCCGGCGTGTACCAGGAGTCGAGCCCCTTCTGGAGCTCGGCGGTCGCCTCCTCCGGCGAGAGCCCGGAGTTGTACATGAGCTGCGCGACGCGCCAGATCTCGTCGTCGAGCGGGGGCTGGCCGGCGCTCAGGCGGTCGAGGGCGAGGCGGGAGGTGAGCTCGGCGCCCTCCTTCAGGTCGGCGAACTCCTGGGCGAGCGGGTTGTCGTAGCTCACGGGCTCGGACCCCATCGAGAAGAAGCCGGGCAGCTTGTTCACGTAGAGCTGCTGGAACTCCGGCGTGCCGAGCCACTCGAGGAACTCGGTCGCGGCCTCCTTCTGCTTGCCCGCGGCGTTCAGGCCGAAGGCCATGTCGGCCATCTCCTGCTGGTAGCGCTGCTCGCCGGCCGCGGCGGGCGGGGCGCCGAAGACCCCGACGTCGAGCCCGGTCGAGGTGACCTGGCTGATCTGCCACGAGCCGTCGGGCAGGATCGCGGCCTGGCCGAGGGTGAACAGCTGGGTCATGTCCTCGTAGGAGATCGACTCGTAGCCCTTGGGCAGGTAGTCCTTGAAGGAGTCGAACACGCGGAAGCCCTCGACGAAGTCGGGGTCGGTGAGCTTCTTGGTGCCGTCGATGAGGCCGAGCCGGCCGTCCTCGCCGTGCCAGGCGTTCGGGCCCACCTGGTAGAGCATGTTGTACGCGAGCTGCCAGCCGTCGGCGGAGCCGAGGGCCAGCGGCGTGTAGGTGCCGTCTTCCTTGACGGCATCGAGCACGTCGAGGAACTCGGCCTGGGTCGTGGGCACCTCGAGGCCGAGCTCGTCGAAGATCGCGGTGTTGTAGTAGAAGCCCGCGAGCACCGAGGCGACGGGGACGCAGTAGGGCGTGCCGTCATCTCCCTCCCAGGCGGCCAGCGCGGTCTCCGGGAAGGTCGAGACGGCGTCGAGCTCGGCGAGCGAGTCGAAGTAGCCCTGCTCGATCCAGGAGCGGTTGACGTCGAACGGACGGCACATGATGACGTCCGGTCCGGTGCCGCCCTCGATCTGGGACTGGATGGCCGCGTTGTAGTCGTTGGTGTCGACGGGGGCGTACTCGACCGTGATGCCGGGATGGCTCTTCTCGAACGCGGGGATGATGTCGTTCTCCCACATCGCCGCGTCTTCGGTGCGCCAGGTGCCCAGCACGATCTTGGTGGTGTCGCCGTCGCCCGATCCGCCGGCTGCGCAGCCGGCGAGTCCGAGGCCCAGGGCGGCGACGGCGAGGGTGGCGAGCGGAGCGAGTCTCGAACGCATCGGTTCCTTCTCTCTTGCTGTGGTGTCGCTCGGTCAGGGGGATGGAAGCCGTCGCGGGGAGAGCGGATGCGCCTCGCCGCGCGGTGCCGTCAGCATACTGTTGTACCAATGAGGTAGCAAGAGGTATTTTCTGAATCGATTGATTGTGCGTAGTTGTATTGTCTGATACAGATTGGTACACCGTCCGGTAAGGCGGACGCATCGATCGTTGGAGGACCTGTGATTCGTGTCGGCATCCTCGGTTCCGGCTTCATCGCCGACTGCTACGCGGACTCCCTGCTCGACGTCCGCGAGGCCGTGCTCGCCGGCAACACCTCGCGGGACGCCGACAAGGCCCGCGCGTTCGCCGAGCGCTGGAACAGCCCGCTCTGGACCACCGACCCCGCCGAGCTGTGCGCCGACCCCTCGATCGACCTCGTCGTCATCGCCCTGCCGAACGAGGCCCACCTCGAGGCGGTGCGCATCGCCGCAGCGGCCGGCAAGGCGATCGTCTGCACCAAGCCGCTCGCCCGCACGGGCGCCGAGGCGGCGGAGATCCTGCGCATCGTCGAGGAGGCCGGCGTGTGGCACGGCTACGCCGAGAGCTCGGTGTTCTCGCCGAACATCGAGCAGGCGCACCGCATGGCGGCGGCCGGCGGCATCGGCGACCTGCTCACGATGCGCGCCAGGGAGGCGCACTCCGGCCCCCACGCGGCCCACTTCTGGGACGCGGAGACCGCGGGCGGCGGCGCGCTGCTCGACATGGGCTGCCACACCGTCGAGTCCGCCCGCCACTTCTTCGGCAAGGACAACCGCGTCGTCGAGGCGTTCGCCTGGGGCGCGACGCTCCGCCACGCCGACAAGACCACCGGCGAGGACACCGCCGTCGCGCTCCTGAAGTTCGAGCGCGGCCAGCTCGCGATCATCGAGGCGTCCTGGGCCGAGCAGGGCGGCATGCAGCTGCGACACGAGTTCTCCGGCAGCGCCGGCCGGCTCGTCACCGACACCTCGGTGAGCCCCGTGTGGGGCTTCATCACGAAGCCCGTCGGCTACCTCGTCGAGAAGGCCGACGTCGACACCGGCTGGGTGCACCCCGTGCCCGAGGAGACCCGCGCCTACGGCTTCTCCCAGCAGATGCGCCACTTCGTGCAGCGCTTCGCGGCCGGCGAGACCCCGATCGAGACCTTCGAGGACGGCTGGATCGTCAACTGCATCCTCGACGCCTGCTACCGCTCGATGCGCTCGGGCACGTGGGAGAAGGTGCTGGTCGCCCGATGACCCGACCGCCCTCCGACGCGCTCCTCGCGAGCGACCGCCCGGACCCGCTCTGGTCGCGCGTCGCCGGCACGATCATGGCGGCCGTCGAAGCCGGCCGCTATCCGCTCGGCACCCGACTGCCCCCGGAGCGCGAGCTCTGCGAACAGCTCGACGTCTCCCGGGTCACGCTGCGACGAGCGCTCGCCCACCTCGTCGAGGCCGGCGCGCTCACCTCGCACCAGGGCCGCGGCTGGTTCGTGTCGCGGCCGCAGCGGGCCGACTGGCCGTCGAGCCTGGAGTCCTTCAGCGAGACGGCCGAGCGGCTCGGCCTCGCCGCCTCGTCGACCGTGGTCGAGGCCGCCCGCGAGGCCGCCAGCCTCGACGACGCGGAGGCGCTCGGCATCGCGCCCGGCACCGCCGTCTACCGCATCCGCCGCATCCGCCACCTCGACGGCGTGCCGACCGCACTCGACACGGCCCTCGTGCCCGAGGCCGCGGCGCCCGGCCTGCTCGAACACGACTTCACGAGCGAGAGCCTCTACCGCGCCATGCAGGCCCGCGGCACCACCGTGCACCGCGCCGAGTCCGTGCTCGAGTCGCGGCCGGCCGACGCCGCGGCGAGCGAGGCGCTCCAGCTGAGCCGCGGCGCGCCGATGCTCGTCATCCGGCAGCTCGTGCACGACGAGCGCGGCCGTCCCGTGCTGCTCTCCCTCGTCGAGTACGCGGGCGACCGCTACCGGCTCCGCACCACCTTCACCAAGGGCGGCTGACGCCGCCCGCCAACCGATCCGCCGGCCCCGCCGGCCTGGAAGGAGCACCACCATGACCCGATTCCCCGACCACCTCCCCGAGGCGCTGCGCACCCTGCAGGCCGACGAGATCGCCGGGAACCGAGCCGTGCTCGAACGGGAGGACCTCGTGACTCCCGACACCCACTTCTCCTACGTCGGGCTGGACGAGGCGGACAAGCGCGAGCTGTTCGCCGGCGCCCGACCGCCGCGCCGGGTCCGCTCCTTGCTGATCGATCTGCGCACCGGGCGCTCGCACGACACGGTCGTCGAGCCCGCGACCGGCGCGCTCGTCTCCGCGCGGGAGCTCGACCTCGACGTGGACGGCGCCGTCCCCGTCGTGCTGCGCGAGTTCTCCCTCGTCGAGGAGGTCGTGCACCAGGACGAGCGCTGGCTCGCGGCGATGGCCAAGCGCGGCCTGACCGACGTCTCGAAGCTGCGCGTGAACCCCCTCTCCGCGGGCGTCCTCGCCGACACCGAGCGCGGCCGTCGCATCCAGCGCTGCTTCACCTTCGTGCAGCACACCCCCGAGGACCTCGGCTGGGCGCACCCCGTCGACGGCGTGACGGTCATGGTCGACGTCGTCTCGGGCGAGGTGCTCGACGTCGTGGACTACGCCGAGCTGCCGATCCCCGCCGAGGAGGGAAATTACCACCTCGCCGAGTGGCGCGGCCCCGACCGCGAGGGCCTGAAGCCGATCGAGATCACCCAGCCCGAGGGCCCGAGCTTCACGATCGACGAGCACGGCGTGCTCTCCTGGGCGGGCTGGCAGCTGCAGGTCGGCTTCGACCAGCGCGAGGGCCTCGTGCTGCACAACATCGGCATCGACGACGACGGCGAGACCCGCCCCGTCGTCTACCGCGCCTCCATCGCCGAGATGGTCGTGCCCTACGGCGACCCGAGCCCGCAGCGCTGGTTCCAGAACTTCTTCGACGGCGGCGAGTACCTCTTCGGCGGCTTCGCGAACTCGCTCGAGCTCGGCTGCGACTGCGTCGGCGACATCACCTACCTCGACGCGGTGGTCGCCGGCAACGACGGGGCCCCGCGCGTCATCCGCCAGGCCATCTGCATCCACGAGGAGGACGCCGGCATCCTCTGGAAGCACTCCGACAACTGGAACGGCTCGAGCGAGACCCGCCGCAACCGCCGCCTCGTCGTGAGCTTCTTCATGACCGTCGGCAACTACGACTACGGCTTCTACTGGTACTTCGGCCTCGACGGCACGATCGAGTTCGAGATCAAGGCGACGGGCATCGTCTTCACCTCCTCGTACCCGGGCGAGGGCTACCCGTGGGCCACCGAGGTCGCCCCCGGCCTCGGCGCCCCGAACCACCAGCACCTCTTCAGCGCCCGCCTCGACATGATGGTCGACGGGCACCGCAACTCCGTCGACGAGGTCGAGGCCGTCGCCGTGCCCCGCGGCGCCGACAACCCCAGCGGCACGGGCTTCACCCAGTCGTTCACGCGCCTCACGAGCGAGCTGCAGGCGCAGCGCGAGGCGGACAACCGACGCGGCCGCGTCTGGCTCGTCACGAGCGAGGAGCGGCGGAACCGGCTCGGCCGCCCCACGGGTTGGGTGCTCTTCCCGGAGGGCGGCCCGCTGCTGCTCGCGGACGCCGACTCCGACATCGCCGCGCGCGCCGCGTACACGACGAAGCACCTCTGGGTCACGCCCTACGCGCCCGACGAGCGCTACCCCGCCGGCGACTTCGTGAACCTGCACCGGGGCGGGGCGGGCCTGCCCGAGTGGACCGCCGGCGACCGGCCGGTCGAGGCGAGCGACCTCGTGCTCTGGCACACCTTCGGCCTGACGCACTTCCCCCGGGTCGAGGACTGGCCGATCATGCCCGTCGACTCCACCGGCTTCGTGCTGAAGCCGCACGGCTTCTTCGGCCGCAACCCCTCGCTCGACATCCCGGCCGCCGCCGACCACTGCGCACCGGACCATCACGCCTCGGCGGGGCATGCGCACCCGCACGACGCGCACCACTGAGACTGGAGCACGAGGAAACCGTGGACGGATACATCGCATTCACCGACGCGACGGCGTCGCAGGCCGGCGAGCTCACGCGGCTCGTGCCGAGGCTCGGGACGCAGCTGGCCGCCCTCGGCGCCGCACGCGCGTTCTCGGGCCCCGGCCCGGTGCTGCTCGGCATCGGCGCGAGCCTGTCGGCCGCGGCCCCGGCCGTGTGGCGGCTGCGCGCGGGCGGCGTCGCCGCGTGGCGTCTCGGCGCCGGCGACACCCCGCTGCCGCTCGCCACGGGCGAGCACCCGGTCGTCGCGATCTCGCAGAGCGGCCGGAGCGCCGAGACCGTCGCCGCCCTCGCCTCGGTCGCCCCCGAGCTCCGCTACGCGGTGGTGAACACGGCGCCGTCCCCGCTCTCCGAGCTCGCCAGCCGCACCCTCGATCTCGGCAACATCGCCGACAGTTACGCGTCGACGATCGGGTACACGGCGACGGTGACGGCGCTCGGAATGCTGGCCGAGGCGTGGGCCGACGGGTCCCCGGATGCCTCGTGGGCGAGTCTCGGCGAGCGGTTCCGCACGGTCGAGACCGCCCTCCGGCCCGAGCTCGACGCAGCGGCGGAGCTCTTCGCCGACGCGCCGAGCGCGGACTTCGTGGGGGGCGGCGCCTCGCTCGGCTCCGCCGAGGCCGGGGCGCTGCTCTTCCGGGAGGTCGCTCGCATCCCGGCCAGCGCCATGAGCACCCGGCAGTACCTGCACGGCTCGATGGAGTCCGCGGGCGACGGGGTGCACGTCCTCTTCGGCGAGACGCGCGAAGCGCAGCTGGCACGCACCCTCACGGCCGCCGGGCATCGGGTGCTCCTCGTCACGAGCGACGCGCAGCTCGACGTCCCCGGCGCGACCGTCGTCGTGCTGCCCGAGTCGAGCGAGGCGCAGCGTCCGGTGTTCGAGGCGCTCGCACTGCAGGGGCTCGTGCGCCGGGCGGCGGAGCTCCGCGACGTCGACATCGAGGAGTTCGTGTTCCACAACGACGACACCAAGCTCGACCCGCGCGACGTGCCGGCATGAGCGGGCTGCGGGTCGGCCTCGACGTCGGCGGCACGAAGACGGCGCTCCGGGCGGCGGATGCCTCGGGCGCCGTCGTCGCGGACCTCGTCGTGCCGTCCGGCGAGTGGGACGCCGAGCCCGTGGAGCGCGCCGCCCGGCTGATCCTCGACGTGGTCGCGGCGGCCCTGCCGGGCCGGCGGATCGACGCGCTCGCGGTCGGCGCCCAGGGCCTCGACGCCGAGCCGGTCGCCCGCCGGCTCGAGGCCGCGCTCGCGGCAGCGGAGGTGCCGCACGTCGTCTGCGTCAACGATGCCGCGCTGCTCGTGCCGGCGGCGGGCTTCGCCGAGGGGCTCGGGCTCGTCGCGGGCACGGGCGCCATCGGGGTGGGGCGGACGGCCGACGGCCACGACTTCGTGACGGGCGGCTGGGGCTGGGTCATCGGCGACGAGGCGGGGGCCGCCGGCCTCGTCCGGGAGGCGACTCGCGCCGCGCTCCTCGCGCACGACGACGGCCTGCCGGACGACGGCCTGCTCGGCGCCCTCACCGCCGCGTTCGGGGTCGCGGATGCCGAACGCCTCGCCCGCGCGGTCAACGACGAGCCGACGATGGCGAACTGGGGGCCGCACGCGCCCGCCGTGTTCGGTGCGGCCGACGCCGGGTCGGCGCTCGCCGCCGAGGTCGTCGCGGCCGCCGCGACGCACCTCGCCCGGCTCGTCGACCAGCTGCTCGCGCGCGGTGCGGTCGGCCGGCACGTGGTCGCCGGCGGCAGCGTCATCGCGGGCCAGCCCCGCCTGGCGGAGGGGCTGCGCGAGCGGTTGGCGGCGCGGCATCCCGAGCTCGAGCTGGTGATCCTCCGCGAGCCGCCGGTCGCCGGTGCGCTCGCGATCGCCCGCCGACTCGCCGACGAGGCCTGACGCGGAGTCGGCGGGGTCTCAGCGCGCCCCGCGCGCGAACACCGTGCGCAGGCGGTAGCGCTCGCCGACGTAGCGGAGCGTCGACAGGGCGACCGCGCGTCCGTCGGCACCGTGCACGAGCTGACGCATGACGAGCAGTGGCTTGCCGGGTGCGATGCCGAGCGCCTCGGCCGTCGCCTCGTCGGACTCGCGCGCCTCGATCGTGCTGTCGGCCCGCTCCGGCGCGGCGCCCGCCCGTTCGAGCTCCTCGTACAGCGAGCCGTGGGCGAAGTCGACGGCCTCGGCCTCGCCGATCAGGGCGGCCGGGACGATCGTCGTGTCGAGCGCGGTCGGCACGCCCTCGAGCAGACGGATGCGGTCGAGGTGGAAGACCGGGGTGCCCGGGGCGATCGAGAGCGACTCCGCCTCGTCGAGATCGGCGGGCGCGATCTCGGCCCGGAGCACTCGCGACGATGCCTCGAGGCCCATCTTGCGTGCGGTCTCGGTGAACGACTCGAGGTTGTTCGGCCACTCCTTGGCGACCTTCGCCGAGGCGACGTACCAGCCGCGCCCGTGCGAGGAGGCGAGCACGCCGTCGTCGACGAGCTGCAGGAGCGCCTTGCGCAGCGTGACCCGGCTGATGCCGAGCTGCTGGCAGAGTTCCCGCTCCGGGGGGAGGCGGGAGCCCTCGGCGAGCCGGCCCTGCGCGATCTCATCGGTGATGAGCTGCACGGCCTGCACCCAGAGCGGCTCCGGGTAGTCCGCCCGGATCGGCGACGCGGTCGCCCCCTGCTCCGCCATGCGTACCCCCTCCGCTCGGGATCGATACCAGTCAGTACCGTACACGACCACTCCATCCTGGCGGGCGCGGATCCGCGCCGCGCGTCGGCCCGCGGATGCCTCGTTCCCGAGCACACCATCCGGGCATCAAGTTCAATACCAGTATTGACCACATGTAGTCCGAAATGTACCATCGGCTCAACGCGCCGGTGCGGACGCCGGCCGAACCCCCCAGGAGGCAACCCCGTGAGGAAGACCCTGTCCACGGCCGGCGCCGGCGCCGGCGCGATCGCCATGGTGCTCGCACTCGGTGCGTGCGCGAGCGGCGGCGACGCCGCCGGCGACGAGAACGTCATCGTCGTGCAGACCAACTGGACCTCGAGCCAGGCCCAGAACAAGCCGCTCTTCGACGCCTTCGACGCGTTCACCGAGGAGACCGGCATCGAGGTCAAGGTGCTCGAGTCCGGCGACAACCTGAACCAGGTGTACGAGACCTCCCTACTCGCCGGCGAAGAGGCCGACGTGCTGCTCGTGGGCCTCCTCGAGAAGCAGCTCGACTGGGCGGTCAACGGCGCCGTCGTACCCGTGGACGACTACATCGAGGAGTGGGGCATCGCCGACCGCATCCCCGCCGACGCGCTCGTCGACTGGACCGACACCGAGGGCAACCTGCGGGCCTTCCCCTACTCCGGCTTCACCTGGCCGTGGTGGTACAACACCGAGCTGCTCGCCCAGGCCGGCGTCGAGGGCGTGCCGCAGACCGCCGACGAGCTCATCTCCGCCGCGACCAAGCTGCGCGCCGCCGGCATCGCGCCCGTCGTGTTCGGCGGCATCGACTGGTCGGGGCAGAAGATCTTCCTCCAACTGCTCGAGGCGTACCTCAGCGAGGACGAGGCCAAGCAGGTCTACGCCGAGGGCGGCGTCTGCGAGAACCCCAAGGCGATGCAGGGCATCGAGCTGCTGATCGAGCTGCGCGATGCCGGCGTCTTCGTCGACGGCATCGAGGGCTACACGGCCGACCAGGCGCAGGCCGCCTACCTCGACGGTCAGGCCGCCATCGCCCCGCTCGGCTCGTGGGCCTACCCGGGCGCCTCCGAGGAGCTCGCCGCCGTCACCGAGCTCGGCGGCCTCCCGCTGCCCGCGGACGCCGCGTACGAGCAGCCCATCGCCTACCGCGGCTCCACCTCCGCGGGCTGGTGGATCAGCCCGAACGGCGAGCAGAAGATCGACCAGGTGCGCCAGCTCATCGAGCACATGTACGGCAACGAGGTGATCAAGGGCATCCTCGACGAGGGCGGCGTGATCCCCGTCGCCGACTTCGGCGGCGACACCTCCGGCGTCTCCGCGCCGCTGCTCGCCCAGTCGCTCACCGAGTTCCCCGAGCGCGTCGAGTTCCCCGTCATGCCCGACATCTACGTGCCGGCCGACGTCTCGAACCCGATGTACCGCGCGACCTCGATCGCGTTCACCCCCGGCACCGACGCGCAGACCATCTGCGCCACGGTCGACGAGATCTACGCCGCCGCGCAGTGATCCCGGCGCGGGCCGGCGCACGTGCGCCGGCCCGCGCATCCGCTTCCCATCGCAGCACCCCGCACCGCCGCACCGCCGAGGACCGACGTGACCACGCTCACCACCCCGCACCGCCCTTCCCCCGACTCCTCCGACCGCGCCGGCTCCACCGACCGCGCCGACTCCCCCGCCCCGCGCCGCCGCCGCTCGGCGCGCGTCCGCGAGGCGGCGCAGCTCTCGGCCACGATCCCCGCGCTCATCTGGTTCCTCGTCTTCACCGTCGGGCCGCTGGTGAGCCTCTTCTCCTTCTCCACCGTGAACTGGCGCGGCCTCATCGCGCCGCGCACCCCGGCCGGGCTCGGCAACTTCGAGCGGCTCTTCACCGACCCGGTCGTGGGCCTCGCCGCCTGGAACACGCTCCTCCAGCTCGTCGTCTCGCTGCCGATCGTCGTCCTCGGCGCGTTCATGCTGGCCTACTACCTGAGCCTCAAGCCCCGCGGCCACCGCATCATGCGGGCGCTCATGTTCACCCCCGTGCTGCTCTCCGCCTCGGCGCTCGCGATGGTGTTCGTCGGCGTCTTCGCGCCGAAGGGCATGATCAACGGCTTCCTCGACGCCGTCGGCCTCGACGAGCTCGCCCGCCCCTGGCTCGCCGACGGCACGAGCGCGCTGTGGGCGATCATCATCGTCACGATCTGGTGCAGCATGTCGGTGTCGGCGATCATGCTCGCCGCGCGGCTGAACTCGGTCGACGAGTCGATCTTCGAGGCCGCCGAGATCGACGGCGCCGGCCACTGGCGCCGGATGTGGCAGATCGCCTGGCCGATCTGCCGCGAGTTCATCGGGGTGGTGACGATGCTGCAGTTCCTCTGGACGCTCTTCGCCTCCGCCGCGGTCGTGCTGCTGCTCACCCGCGGCGGCCCCGGCAACGCGACCGTCACCCTCGCGTTCCTCGTGTACGACTTCGCCTTCAACCAGTCGAAGGTCGGCTACAGCCAGGCCGTGGCCGTCGTGCTGTTCGTCGTCGGCGTCGCCGGCATCCTCCTCATCCGCCGCGCCTTCCGGCAGAAGTACTGAGCCGAGCTTCAGGAGCCATCACCATGACCACCACCGCCGCCCCGGAAGCCCGCCCCGCCGAGCGCCGCACCGCCCCCGCCGCCCCGCCGCCCGTCCGCCGCCGCCGTCGCCGCGGCGACGCGCTCGGCCGCACCGGCCCGTCGAAGTACCTCGCCCACGCGGGCGTCTGGCTCTACGTGCTGCTGCTCGCCGCGCCGCTCTACTACCTCGTCATCTCGGCGTTCAAGCGCAACACGGACATCTTCAACCAGCCGTTCTCCCCGTTCACTCCGCTGACCTTCGACAACTTCGGCCTCGCGTTCAGCCAGGCCTCGCTCGGCACGGCGATGCTGAACTCCGTCTACGTGACCCTCGGCGCGGAGCTCGTCACGCTCCTCCTCGCCATCCCCGCCTCCTACGCGCTGGCCCGCTCGAAGGGCGCGGTCGGGCGGATGGTCGAGCGGGTGTTCGCGCTGGGCTTCCTGATCCCGGGCTTCGCGGCCCTCGTGCCGACGGTGCTGCTGTCGATCTCGCTCGGACTGTTCCACACCCGCGAGTTCCTCATCCTCTTCCTCCCCGCCTCCGCGCTGCCGCTCACCGTCATCCTGCTCACCCAGGCGATGCGCGCCGTGCCCGCCGAGCTCGAGGAGTCCGCGGTGCTCGACGGCGCCGGGCCGCTGCGCGTGCTGTGGTCGGTGTACGTGCCGCTGTCCGTGCCCACGCTCACCGTCGTCGCGATCCTGAACTTCCTGTCGTTCTGGAACGAGTACTTCTTCTCGCTCGTGATCATCGGGCCCGACGCGGCGCTGCGCACCGCGCAGGTCGCGCTGCCGACGCTGTCCATCGCGAACGCGGCCCAGTACGGCGTGCTCGCCGCCGGCATCATCATCACGCTGGTGCCCGCCTACCTCGTCTACGCGGTGTTCGCCGACAAGATGGAGAGCGCCGTGCTCGCCGGAGCGCTGAAGGGATGACCGTGCGCGTGCTGACGAGCCACCTCGGCTACGACCTCGGCGCCGCCAAGCGCGCCGTCGTCGCCGGGCTCGCCGAGGGTGAGACGCCCGCCTGCGCGCTCGTGCGGGACGACGGCGCGCGCATCCCGCTCGCCGCGGAGCCCGCCGTGCACGTCGACGCCTGGGCGGGCGGCGCGTACGCCCGGGTCGAGCTGAGCCACGTGGAGGAGCCGGGCCGCTACCGGCTCGAGGCCGCGGTCGACGGGGAGACGGCCATGTCCGAGCCGTTCGCGATCGGCGTCGAGCAGTTCGCCGCCGGCACGCTCTCCGACGTGCTCTACGCCTTCAAGGCGGTGCGCTCGAGCGGCGAGATCGACCGGAAGGACCGCGAGGCGCAACGCTGGGGCGACGCGGACGGGCCGACCGTGGACGCGCGCGGCGGCTGGCTCGACGCGAGCGGCGACCCGAGCAAGTTCCTCAGCCACCTCACGTACTCGCCGACGATGAGCCCCCAGCAGATCCCGATGTGCGTGTGGGCGCTGTTCGAGGCGCGGGAGCGGCTCGCGTCGAGGCATCCGCGGTTCCACCGCGCCCTCGGCACCCGGGCCCGCGACGAGGCGCTCTTCGGTGCCGACTTCCTGGTGCGGTTCCGTGCGCCGGAGGGCTCCTTCTACACCGGCATCTTCGACGGACTCACGAAGCGGCTCGAGGAGCGCTTCGTGAACGCCCCGTTGCCGGAGTGCGTGCGCACCGACCGCTACCAGGCCTCGTACCGGGGCGGCGGCGGACTCGCGATCGCCGCGCTCGCCCGTGCGGCGACCGTCGCCCGCGAGGAGCCGCTCGGCGAGTACGACGCCGCGACGTACCTCGCCGCCGCCGCCGGCGCCTTCGCCGATCTGGAGCAGCGCAACGGCGACTACCTCTTCGGGCTCGACCTCGCCACGGGCGAGCTGACCCCGAGCACCGAGTCGATCGTCAACGACGTGTGCGCCCTGCTCGCCGCGGCCGAACTTACCGCCGCGGACCCCGGCGGCACCCGCTACCGGGAGGCTGCCGAGCGCCGGGCGATCGCCCTGCTCGCCCGGCACCGCGCGGATCCCGACGACCCGAGCGCCCCCGGCTGGCTCGAGGCCTGGGACGACGGCCGCCCGTACTTCAGCCCGGTCGAGGCGGGGCTGCCGATCGTCGCGCTGCTCCGCTTCGCTGCGGTCCTGCCGGACGCGGCGACCGCGCCGGCCGCACGGACGCTCGCGATCCGACTCGCGGCAGAGCTGCTCGCCCGCACCGAGGCGGTGGCCAACCCCTTCGGCTACCCGCGCCAGCGGGTGCAGCCGCGCGGCGGCGAGCCGCGGGACGCCTTCTTCTTCCCGCACGAGAACGATACCGGCTACTGGTGGCAGGGCGAGAACGCGGCGCTCGGCTCGCTCGCCTTCGCCGCGCTCCTCGTCGCCGAGCTCGACGGGACCGCCCCCGCGCTCGCCACGCGGCTCGAGGCCTTCGCCGCCGACCAGCTCGCCTGGATCCTCGGCCGCAACCCCTTCGACGCGAGCATGCTGCACGGTCGCGGCCGCAACACGGTCGAGTACTCCCGCGACCACCCGAACGTGCCCGGCGGCATCGTGAACGGCATCACGAGCCACCCCGACGACGAGCACGGCATCGCGTTCCTCACCGAGGAGACCGCGGGCGGGCCGGACAGCTGGCGCTGGGCGGAGCAGTGGATCCCGCACTCGGCGTGGTACCTGCTCGCGGCCTCGGCGCTGCCCTCGACGGCGGCGGAGTAGCGGGCCCCGCGCGCTGCGGAGGGCGGATGCCTCAGCGCGCCCGGGCGAGCTCGACCCCGGCGGCCCGCAACCACGCGAGCGGGTCGGCCATCGCCCGCGCACCGGAACCGGCGAGCGAACTGAGCGAGGCCGTGGCGCGGAAGGCGCTCGTCTCGGCGTCGATGCGACCGGCGACGAGGGCGACGGGCACCCCGGCGACGGCGGCCCGCGCGGCGACCTCGCTCGGGACCTTGCCCGCGGCGGACTGCCGGTCGTAGCGCCCTTCGCCGGTGATGACGATCCGGGCCCCGCCGAGCGCGGCGTCGAGGCCGATCGCCTCCGCGACCGCGGCGGCGCCGCCGCTCATCCGGGCGCCCCACACGAGCAGCCCGAAGCCGGTGCCGCCCGCCGCTCCGGCCCCCGTCGCGGCCGCGAGGGCGGCGCCGCCGGGGATCCGCTCGGCCAGTCGCGCGAGTCCGCGCTCGAGCCGATCGATCTGCGCCGGCTCGGCGCCCTTCTGCGGACCGAACACAGCGGCCGCGCCCTCCGCGCCGAGCAGGGGGTTCGTGACGTCGCCGAGGATCGTCGCCCCGCCGGGCGGCAGCGAGCGGAGTCCCCCGAGTTCGACCCGGTCGAGCTCGGCCAGTCCGCCGCCGCCCGGCGCGATCGGCTCGCCGTCGGCCCGCAGGAAGCGCGCGCCGAGCGCCGCGAGCGCTCCGGTGCCGCCGTCGGTGGACCCGCTGCCGCCGAGCGCCAGCAGCAGCCGCTCCGCGCCGGCGTCGAGCGCCGCCCCGATCGCCTGGCCGAAGCCGCGCGTGCAGGCCTCGAGCGGGCGCGGCCGGTCGAGGAGCGTCAGTCCACTCGTCGCGGCGAGCTCGACCACGGCGGTGCCGTCGGGGAGCAGCAGCCACTCCGCCGCGTGCTCGCCGCCCGCCGGGCCGGCGACGACGACGGCGCGGCGCTCAGCCCCGGGCACCGCGGCCGCGAAGGCGTCGAGCGTGCCCTCGCCGCCGTCGGCCATGGGGCGCAGCAGGATCTCGTCGTACGGGCGGACGGACGTCCAGCCGGCGGCGATCGCCCGGGCCGCGTCGGCGGCCGTGGCGCTGCCCTTGAACGAGTCGGGGGCGACGACGACGCGGGGGACCGCCGGGCGAGCGGCTCCGTCGCCGGTCGGGAAAGCGTTATCCATGCTGCGATCATGACAGCCCGACCGGGCGGCGGCAAGCCCGCGTCATCCGGCCTTGCGCGGCGCTCCAGCGCATGCCACACTCTCGGTAAACGCTTTCCCGAGTGCGGCGACCACGCCCGCGCTCCCGGACCTGAAGAGGAACCACCGTGGCAGAGCAGCCCACCCGCACCATCGGCATCATCATGAACGGCGTCTCCGGCCGCATGGGGTACCGCCAGCACCTCGTGCGCTCCATCCTGGCCATCCGCGAGGAGGGCGGCGTGCTCCTCGGCGACGGCGAGACCCGCGTCCAGCTCGAGCCGATCCTCGTCGGGCGCAGCGAGAAGAAGCTCGCCGAACTGGCCGCCAAGCACGGCATCGAGCACTGGACGACGAACCTCGACGAGGCGCTCGCCGACCCGCGCTGGGAGATCTACGCCGACTTCCTCGTCACGAAGGCGCGCGCCACGGCCATCCGCAAGGCCATCGCCGCCGGCAAGGCGATCTACACCGAGAAGCCCACCGCCGAGAGCTTCGAGGAGGCGCTCGAGCTCGCCCGCCTCGCCGAGGCCGCCGGCATCAAGAACGGCGTCGTGCACGACAAGCTCTACCTGCCGGGGCTCGAGAAGCTCCGCCGCCTCATCGACTCGGGCTTCTTCGGGCGCATCCTCTCGGTGCGCGGCGAGTTCGGCTACTGGGTGTTCGAGGGCGACTGGCAGCCCGCCCAGCGCCCCAGCTGGAACTACCGCGCCGAGGACGGCGGCGGCATCATCGTCGACATGTTCCCGCACTGGAACTATGTGCTCGAGAACCTCTTCGGCCGGGTCGAGTCGGTCTACGCGAAGGCGGTCACCGAGATCCCCGAGCGCGTCGACGAGCAGGGCCGGGCGTACGCCGCGACGGCCGACGACGCCGCCTACGCGATCTTCGAGCTCGAGGGCGGCGTGACCGCGCAGCTGAACTCCAGCTGGACCACCCGGGTGAACCGCGACGAGCTCGTCGAGTTCCAGGTCGACGGCACGCACGGCTCGGCCGTGGTCGGCCTCTTCGGCTGCAAGATCCAGCCGCGCAACGCCACCCCGAAGCCCGTCTGGAACCCCGACCTCGCCGACGCGCACGACTACGCCGGCGACTGGATCGAGTCGCCCGGCAACCGCGAGTTCCAGAACGGTTTCAAGGCGCAGTGGGAGGAGTTCCTCCGCCACGTCATCGAGGACGCCCCGAACCGCTTCGACTTCCTCGCCGGCGCGCGCGGCGTGCTGCTCGCCGAGGCCGGCCTGCGCTCGAACGCCGAGGGCCGCCGCGTCGAGCTGCCGCACGTGACGATCGCGGGCGCGGGCGGCGCCGAGGCATCCGCCGAGCTCACCGGAGTCCGCGCGTGACCGCGCTCACCCTGCTCGCGGGCGACGGCGCGGTGCGCGCCGTCGCCCTGCGCGAGGCCCCCGCCTTCACGAAGCCCGGCCGGCCGCCCGCCAGCCGCGTCGCCTACGCGGCCGCGCACGTCGTGCCGCGGGCCTCGGCCGACAACACCCCCGGCGTCCCCGCCGACATCGACTGGGACGCGACGCTCGCGTTCCGCCACCACGTCTGGAGCTGGGGGCTCGGCGTCGCCGACGCGATGGACACCGCGCAGCGCAACATGGGCCTCGACCCCGCCGCGACCCGCGAGCTCATCAGCCGCAGCGCCGCCGAGGCGAACGCGGTCGGCGGCCGGCTCGTCGTGGGCGTCAACACCGACCACCTCGAGACCGAGCACGCCTCCCTCGCGGAGATCGTCGACGCGTACCGCTCCCAGCTGCACCACGCCGAGGACGCCGGCGCCGGCGCCGTGCTCATGGCGAGCCGGCACCTCGCCCGAGCGGCGCAGAGCGCCGAGGACTACCGGCGCGTCTACGGCGAGGTGCTCGCCGCGGCCGGCGCGCCCGTCGTGCTGCACTGGCTCGGCCCGGCCTTCGACCCGGTGCTCGCGGGCTACTTCACTTCGGCGGAGCTCAGTACGAGCGGCTCCGACGACGTGGATGCCGCGGCGGACACCCTGCTGGACATCATCGCGGCGAACCCCGACCGGGTCTCCGGCGTGAAGATGAGCCTGCTCAACGCGGACGCCGAGATCGCGGTGCGCCGCCGGCTGCCCGCGACCGCGCGCATGTTCACCGGCGACGACTTCCACTACGTCGGCCTCATCGAGGGCGAGGGCGCCGGTGCCGGCGCGGGTGCCGGCACGGGTGCCGGCGCGGGTGCCGGCGCCGGCACCGGTGCCGCCGGCGACGGGCCGGCCCGGCCGTACTCCGACGCGCTGCTCGGGGCCTTCGCCGCCGTCGCCCCGAACGCCTCCGCGGCGATCCAGGCGCTCGACGCCGGCGACGTCGGCGCCTACCGGGCGATCCTCGGCCCCACCGAGGCGCTCTCCAGGCAGGTCTTCGCCGCGCCCACGTACTACTACAAGACCGGCGTCGCCTTCCTCGCCTGGCTGAACGGGCACCAGCCCGCCTTCCAGATGGTCGGCGGCCTGCACGCCGCCCGCAGCCTGCCGCACCTCTCCCGCATCGTGGAGCTCGCGAACGACGCGGGCGCACTCGAGCGGCCCGAGCTCGCCGCGGCCCGCTGGCACGCGCTGCTCGGAGTGAACGGCATCGAGGCGCGCAGCGCCGCCGTTCCGGTGGGGGCCGGCGCATGAGCGCGCACCCGCGGCTGTCGATGAACGTCGGCACGATCAAGTACGCCGGCTTCGACGAGTCGCTGCGCCTGCTGGCCGAGGCGGGCTACGAGTCGGTCGGACTCTGGCGCGAGCCGATCGCCGAGGTCGGCCTCGCCGCCGCCGCCCGCCGCTTCCACGACTCGGGGCTGCGGCTGTCGACGCTCTGCCGCCAAGGCTTCTTCACGATGGCGGAGGGCCCCGCCCGGCGGGCATCCATCGACGAGAACCGCCGCGCGATCGAGGAGACGGCGGTGCTCGCCGAGTCCGGCGCCGTCGGCTCGCGCGCGGTGCTGGTCCTGGTCGCGGGCGGGCTCCCCGAGGGGTCGACGGACCTCATCGGCGCCCGCGACCGGGTGGCCGACGCCCTCGCCGAGCTCGCGCCCGAGGCATCCGCCGCCGGGGTGACGCTCGCGATCGAGCCGCTGCACCCCATGTACGCGTCGGACCGCGCCGTGGTGTCGACCCTGCGCCAGGCGCTCGACCTCGCGGCCCCGTTCGCCCCGGAGACGGTCGGCGTCGCGGTCGACACCTTCCACCTCTGGTGGGACCCGGAGGTGCTGCCGCAGATCGCGCGCGCCGGCCGCGAGGGCCGCATCGCGACGTACCAGGTGTGCGACTGGAAGACCCCGCTCGCCGCCGACGTGCTGCTCTCCCGGCACTACCCGGGTGACGGCGTCGTCGACTTCGCCGGGCTCACCCGGGCGGTCGAGGCGGCGGGCTACACCGGTGACGTCGAGGTCGAGCTCTTCAACGCCGACATCTGGGCGAGCCCGCACGCCGAGGTCGCCGCGCGCACCGCGGCGAGCTTCGCCGCGGCCGTCGCGCCGCACCTCGCCCCCCACTCCTGATCCCGAGTTGCCCAACTTTCATGAAAGTCGGGCAACTCGGGCTGGTGTCCAGGGTTGCCCAACTTTCATGAAAGTCGGGCAACCCTGGGTGGAGCGCACGGCGGCCGGCCCGCCTCCCCGCGAGGACGGACCGGCCGCGGTCGTCTCCCGTCAGTCCGCCGGCTGGATCTGCCGCAGCGACGGGAACTTCATCCCAGTGACCGGGGTGAGCTCGACGCCCGCGACCGTCACGTAGATGTCGTTCGCCTGGTACCAGACGACCTGCCAGGCCTCCTCGACGAGCAGGCCGTTCAGCGCCTGGATCTCGGCCTGCTGCGCCTCCCCCGGCTCCGCGTCGAGCGTCCGGTCGACCTGCGCCTGCAGTTCGGGGAACTCGGCGATGTCCGGCTCCGGCATGTACCACTGCGGCACCGTGAGCTGGCGGGCGATCGTCGCGGTCGGATTCGAGTCCACGGCGAGCACCGAGATGAACATCGGGTAACTCGGCGCGTTCGACTGGTAGTCGACGTACTGGAACTCGTCCCAGGTGACCCGGATCCCGAGCTCGCCGAAGGTCTGGTCGACCGCAGCCTGCCACGGCTGGAACGGCGGCGCCATCGGCATCGTCACGTCGAAGCCGTCTGCGTAGCCCGCCTCCGCGAGCAGCGCCTTCGCCCGCGCCAGGTCGTGCGGGTAGCGGCCGTCGAGCTTCTCGTCGTAGCCAGCGAAGCCGGCGGCGAAGAGCTGCGGCGTCGCGACCCCCTCGCCCTCGCCGATGCTCGCGAGCAGCGCCTCACCGTCGAAGGCGTAGGCGAGCGCCTGGCGCACCCGCGGGTCGCCGAGCGGGGCGAGCGTCGAACCGGTGTGATCGTTGATGCGGAGGCCCACCCAGGAGGCGACCTGGGAGGCGACGTTCCAGCCGTGCTGCTCCGCCATCCCGACGGTCGTGGCGTCGCCGTAACTGACGTCGATCTGCCCCGCCTCGAGCGCGTTGTTGCGGGCGCTGGAATCCTGCATCGGCAGCACGGTGACCTCGTCGAAGGGGAAGTCCTCGGCCGCCCAGTGCTCGGCCACCCGCTCGAAGCGGTACTCGGCGCCGGGGATCGTGGCGTCCGAGAGCGTGTACGGGCCCGAGCCGACGGGCGTCTCCTCGAGCGTGCCGGCCTCGATCGCCGCGGGGCGGCCATGTAGCTCCGGCCGAGTCCCATGAAGTAGAGCAGCCGGTCGTCGCGGCGCGACAGCCGGATCTCGACGGTGTCGTCGTCGACGGCGCCGAAGCTCTCGACGTTCAGGTACGACTCGCGCGAGACGGTGCCGTCCTTCAAGTGCGCGAGGTTTGCGATCGCGGCGTCGGCGTCGAAGGGCTCGCCGTCGGAGAACACCGCGTCGCTGCGGAGGTTCATCGTGAGGGTGAGCCGGTCGTCGGAGAAGGCCCAGTCGGTCGCGAGCCCGGGCTGCGGCTCGCCCGCGCCGTCGATCGTGACGAGCGGGTCGTAGATCGCCGAGAGGTACGGAGCGTTGAAGCCGATGTCGGCGCTCGCCGGGTCCCAGGAGGTGAGGTCGGCGAAGTTGCCGATGCGCAGTTCGCTCGGGACGGCGGCGTCGTCGCCGCCGTCGCCGGCCGAGCAGGCCGTGAGGGCGAGGGCGGATGCCGCGACGAGCGCGACGGCCGCGATGGGGGTGCGGTTCATGGTGTTCCTTTCGTGGTCGGGGGAGTGCGGAACAGCTGGGTCGGCCGACGGATGCCGGCACGGTCAGTCGGCGACGGCGAGCACCGCCTCGTCGAGCCGTCGGATGACGGTCGCGTCGTGACGGGACCTCGCCCCGGGAAGGTAGGTGACGGCGCGCAGCTCGCCGCCGAGGAAACGGAAGCCGCCCGGGTGCCGCTCGTGCAGTTCCCAGTCGACTGGACCGCCGTAGTCGTACCCGACGCTGATGCCGGTAAACGGGGCCATACCGAGCAGCATCGGCACGGCCGCGAGCTCGGCGTCCGGCATCCCGTCTACCTCGAGGTGGACCCGCCAACGCAGGCCGTCCAGTTCATCGAACCGGAGCGTGAGGAGGTGCTCACCCGGCTCGAGCCGGGCGCCGTGCGCCCGGTGCATGACGCCGTAGGCGTTGTACGAGACGAGCGGCCGGCCGCCCTCGATCGCGAGCAGGTACCCGCCGCCCTGGTCGCCGTGCGCGACGACGACCCCGGATGCCTCGGGCGCGAGCACGAACTCGGCGCGCACCTCGAAGGAGCGCAGCACGGTGAGCCGCGACGCCCGGAAGCGTTCGAGCGGCGGCCGGAACGGCGGCAGCCGCACCGGCTCGGCGAGCGCGCACTCGCGCTCCGGCCGACTGCGGAACAGCGAGCCGTCGTCGTCCAGGGGGAACACGGTGTTCCGCCAGGCCTCGCTGCGCCAGTCCTCGGCGAGTTCGCCGAGGAGGGACGGATGCTCCGCCGCGAGGTCGCGCGTCTCGGTCGGGTCGCCCGCCAGGTCGTAGAGCTCCCACCGTCCGCCCGCGGCTCCCTCGGACGGCGTCGGCGCGATCGGGGAGACCGCCTTCCAGCCCGCCGACACCAGGGCCCGGCGGCCGAAACTCTCGAAGTACTGCGCCGTGCGGCCCGGCGCCTCGGCGTCACCGAGCGCGGCGGCGAAGCTCCGCCCGTCGGGCTCCTGCGCGGGCCGGCCGTGCCGCTCCGCCAGCGGGGTGACGCCCGCGAGCTCGAGCAGTGTGGGCGCGAGATCGGCCACGAAGACGAACTGGTCCCGGAGGCCGCGATCAGCGCGCTCCACGGGCGCGCCCGGCCACGAGACCAGCAGCGGGGCGTGCACGCCGCCCTCGTACAGTCCGCCCTTGAAGGAGCGGAACGGCGTGTTCGAGACCCGCGCCCAGCCCGCCGGGTAGTGGCCGTGCACGCGCGGCCCGCCGAGCAGCTCGAGCTCGCGGGGCACGTCGCGCACCCATTCGGGCGGCACCGGCGTACCGGCGACGAACTGGGCGAAGTAGCTGCGGGTGCCGCCGGGCCCGCCCTCCGCGGTGCCGCCGTTGTCGCTCGCGACGACGATGATCGTGCGTTCGAGCTCGCCGAGCTCATCCAACCGGGCCACGAGGCGGCCGATGCTCTCGTCGACCTCGGTCACCGAGGCCGCGTAGACCTCCATGTGCCGGGCGAAGAGCTCGCGCTCGGCATCCGTCAGCGCCTCCCACGGCGGGATCATCGAGGCATCCGCTTGCTCGCCCGCCGGCAGCCGCGCGCCCGCCGGGACGATGCCAAGCTCGCGCTGGCGAGCGAAGCGGGCCTCGCGGAGGGTGTCCCAGCCGGTGGCGTAGCGGCCGCGCTGGCGGGCGATGTCCTCGGGCTTCGCCTGCACCGGGCCGTGCACCGCGGTGTGCGCGAAGTAGAGGAAGAAGGGCTTCTCGGCGTCGTTCGCGCGCAGCCCGTCGATCATGCCGAGCGCCTCCTCGGTGAGCTCGTCGGTCAGGAAGTACCCCTCCGGGAAGCTCGGCCGGTCGACGACCGAGTTGTCCCGCACGAGCCGGTGCGGGTGGTGCAGTGAGGTGAAGCCGTCCATGCTGCCGAAGTAGCGGTCGAAGCCGCGCTGCAGCGGCCAGCTCGAACGGTCGCCGCCGTCGTGCATCTGGGACTCGACGGTGAGGTGCCACTTGCCGACCATGAACGTCGCGTAGCCGCCGGCGCGGAGCGATTCGGCGAGCGTGGGCGCGTCGTCGGGGAGTTCGCACGTGAAGCCCGGGTAGCCGGGGTCGACGTGCGCGACGGTGCCGAAACCGGCGCGGTGCGGGTTCAGTCCGGTGAGCAGGGCGGCGCGGGCGGGCGAGCAGACTGGAGCGGTGCGGTAGTCGGTGAAGACCCAGCCGCCGTCGGCGAGGCGGTCGATGTTCGGGGTGGGGATCTCGCTGCCGAAGGGGCCGAGGTCGCTGAAACCGAGGTCGTCGACGAGCACGACGACGACGTTCGGCGCGCCGGCGGGGGCGGAGCGGCGCGGCCGATCCCAGGGCGTGGACTCGGAGGCGAACTCCTCGACCCGCCCGCCGAAGCCCTCGTAGCCTCGTGCAGCTGCCCGTCCCATGCATCCTCGCAATCGTTAGAGACCAAGTGGTCACTAACGATAACCGCCGCCGGCTTGCGCGAGGTCACGAACGCGTAACTTTCTCCACGCGTGGAACAACGTATGCTGTGGGGCAGCAGCCGGTCAGCCGGCCGAACGAGGAGCCGAGGATGCCGAGAGTCGTCGATCACGACGCGCGCCGCGACGAGATCGCGGCGGCCGCGTGGCAGGTCATCGCCCGCGACGGATTCGACCAGCTCACCATGCGCCGCATCGCGGCGGAGGCCGGCTACTCGCACAGCGCCTTCGCCAGGTACTTCCCCGACAAGGAGAGCCTGCTGAACGCGGTCTTCCTGCTCACGCGGGGCGACGCCGACGCGCGCATCGACGAGCTCACGGCCGGCAAGCGGGGCCTCGCGGCGCTGCACGGCATGTGCGTGGCCGCGCTCCCCTTCGGCCCGGAGGGCACCCGGCACGCCAGGGTCGGCGTCGCCTACTGGAGCTACGCGGCGCAGAACGAGGCCTTCTGGGCGACGCAGCGCGAGCACGCCCGCCGCTGGCGCGAACGGATCATGCGGTACCTGGAGGAGGCGCGCGACGACGGCGAGATCGCCGACGACGTCGACCTCGTCACTGCCTCCGACCGGGTCGCCTCGTCGAACATGGGCTGGCAGACGATCCGGCTGCTGATGCCCGAGTTCTCGACCGACGAGCGCATGCGCGCCGCCCTCGACGCCCTGCTCGCGAGCCTGCGCCGCCGCTGACCCACCCCGCCCCCTCCTGAGTTGCCCAACTTTCATGAAAGTTGGGCAACTCAGCCATGAACTCAGTCCCCAACCGATCCGGAAACGGCGGCTACGTCGACGGCCTCGGCCCGCCGGTCTATCGCTCGAAGTCCGAGCAATAGTCCTACTGAGACCAACGCGAACCCCCCGATGAGCCACCACATGAGTGGCGTGACCGGCGCGACTCGTACCCAACCAAGGTGAGCGCGAGAGTGAGCAGAGCTACGAGCGTTGTGAGGGTGCCCATGAGTGAACCCACTGACGACAGGACCGGCCCGGGGCAACAGCTTGCACGGCGAACTGCTACGCCTGAGAGGTAGAGTCACTCCCATGGGGGACATGCAGACCGCCCGTCGCACGCCCATCTGGTTCATGGCGACCTACTGGTCGCTCGTCGCCGTCGGGGTCGTCGCCGTGGTGCTGGCGTTCACGGTAGGCAGCGCCGAGCAACGCATCTGGACAGGGACCGTCGTATTCATCGGCGTCGTCATCCTGACCGTCGCCCGCTTCCTCGTGCGGCGCCCCCCAGCGAGCTAGGCACAACTGCGCAGCAGGCCACCCCATGCCGATGCCGCCCGCCGCAGCCGCTCAAGCCGCTCAAGGATCAGATAGACCGCTCCTGGGCTCCGGCGCCGCGGGACCGAGTCGCTGCGTGCCCGGCTAGAGACGACCAGCTCGGCACCAGATCGAACGCCACTGGGCTGTCCTCCGGCTCCCCTTCTTGAGTTGCCCAACTTTCATGAAAGTCGGGCAACTCGGATAGGAGGAGGTGGGAGGGAATAGCGCGGGGCGCTGCGCGGTAGTATTAGTTGTGCTTACAACCAATGGGGCGCCGAAGGGCGCCGGACTCCTCGCCGCCGACACCGGCATGGGTGCCGTGACGCTGCGGGTCGCCGACCTCGACGGCATGATCCGGTACTACCGCGACGGCGTCACCCTCGAGCTGCTGCGCCACGACGGACCGGTCGCCGTGCTCGGCCGCGGCGCCACGCCGATCATCGTGCTCGAGCACGCGCCGGAGCTGCGCCACGCCTCCCCGCGCGACGCCGGGCTGTACCACACGGCCATCCTCTTCGACTCGCGCGAGGCGCTCGCGACCTCGATCTACTCGGTCGCCTCCCGATACCCGGGCACCTTCACGGGCAGCGCCGACCATCTCGTCAGCGAGGCCTTCTACTTCACCGACCCGGAGGGCAACGGCGTCGAGCTCTACTTCGACCGCGACCGCTCCACCTGGAGCTGGGTGCACGGCACCGTCGAGATGGCGACGATGCACCTCGACCCGAACGCGTACCTGCGCGAACACCTCGGCGAGCCGGGCGTGCAGGCCGCGGCAGCGGGCACCGGGCTCGGCAGCGCGATCGTCGGCCACGTGCACCTCTCCGTCGGCGACGTGGCGAGCGCGCGCGAGTTCTACGTCGAGCGCCTCGGCTTCGAGACGACCGCCGAGCTGGGCGATCAGGCCCTGTTCGTCTCGGCCGGCGGCTACCACCACCACATGGCGATGAACACCTGGGGCAGCCGGGGCGCCGGCCGCCGCGGGCTCGCCCTCGGGCTCGGCAAGGTCGAGATCGTCGTGCCCGACGCCGAGGAGCTCGGCGCGCTCGGCGAGCGGATGGCGCACTTCCGCGTCGGCGTGCGGGACGACGGCCGCACGCTCGCCTTCGACGACCCGTGGGAACCTCGTCGAGGTGCGCGCGGCCCAGTAGGCCGCGCAGCGAGCGGATGCCTCGGGCGCGGATGCATCCCACGCGGATGCCTCGTCGAGGCATCCGCGTCGGTGTTCCTACTCCGTGGCGCCGCGCCCGTGCTGCAGCTCGTGGAACTCGGCGAAGCTCGGCGCCTCGCCCGGCAGTGGGGTGAGCTCGGGGCGGGCGCGCAGCCCGTCGAACACGATGGTCAGCTGCCGGTGCCAGTGCGGCAGGTAGCCGCCGCCGAACTGCCCGACCGAGCCGAGCATGTTCGCGAGCACGGAGAGGTCGACGCCCGTGACGTCGGCGCGCAGCGAGCCCTCGGCCTTGGCGCGCTCGACGAGCTCGTTCAGCAGCGGCTCCATCGCGAGCGCTGGCTGGTGGTCGGGGTAGATCTCGCCGACGCGGTGCAGCAGCGCCGCGAGGTACGGGGTCTCGGCGATCCACCCCGCGAGGCGCTCGATGTAGCGCTCGATCGACTGCCAGGCGGTGTCGGCCTCGAGGATCTCGGGCTGCATGTCGCGGAACATGACGAGCGCCGAGTCGTAGAGCTCGAGCAGCAGGGCCTCGCGGTTCGGGAAGTGCCGGTACACCGTGCCGGCCCCCACCCCCGCTCGAGTGGCGAGTTCGTCGAGCGGCGCATCGATGCCGCGCTCGGCGAACAGGCGACGGGCTTCCACGAGCAGCCGCTCGTGGTTGCGCCTAGCGTCGCGACGGGTGGAGGTCGACGAGCTCATCCTCGAATTCTAGCGACGGAAGCCCCCGGCCATTCATGCGGATTTTCGCAGAGCGCCACCTCCATGCACTTCGGGACCCGGTCAGCCGAGGCGCGCGCGTAGGCTGGCTCCGTGACTCAGCACGAAGACGTGGCGAACGGCGTCGAATCCAACGGCGTCGAAGCGAACACCCGGCAGATCGAGGCATCCGTCGTCACCGACTTCAGCGACCGCATGAGCTACGGCGGGTACCTCGACCTCGGCACGCTGCTCGCCGCGCAGCGGCCGATCTCCCGGCCCGAGCATCACGACGAGCTGCTGTTCATCATCCAGCACCAGACCACCGAGCTCTGGCTGAAGCTCGTCCTGCACGAGCTCGAGGCGGCCTGCGCCTACCTGCGCGCCGACGAGCTCGCCCCCGCGCTGAAGTGCGTCGCCCGGGTGAAGCACATCCAGAAGACGCTGACCGAGCAGTGGTCGGTGCTCGCGACGCTGACGCCCACCGAGTACGCGCAGTTCCGCAATGTCCTCGGCAACGCGAGCGGCTTCCAGTCGTACCAGTACCGCGCGGTCGAGTTCGTGCTCGGCAACAAGAACGCAAAGATGCTGCAGGTCTTCGACGCCGATCCCCTGGCGCACGCGGTCGTTCGCCGGGCCCTCGAACAGCCGAGCCTCTACGACGAGTTCCTCCGGCTGCTCGCGCGTCGCGGCTACCCCGTGCCGTCCGCAGCGCTCGAGCGCGACGTCACCCTCGCCTGGACCTTCCAGCCCGAACTGGTGCCCCTCTTCGCCTCGATCTACGCGAACCCCGACGAGCACTGGGCGGCGTACGAGACCTGCGAGGAGCTCGTCGACCTCGAGGACAACTTCCAGCTCTGGCGCTTCCGCCACCTGAAGACGGTCGAGCGCATCATCGGCTCGAAGACCGGCACGGGCGGATCGTCGGGCGCGCCGTTCCTGCGCCGCGCGCTCGAGCTCACCTTCTTCCCGGAGCTGTTCGCCGTCCGCACCGAGATCCCCGGGTGATCATGACGGCGGGCGACGGCACCACCGCGCCGGGCGGGCTCCCCGGCCGGTCGGCCAGGCTGCGCCTCGCCGACGGCACGCCGGGGCCCGAGGGGGTGGCCTTCCCGCCGTTCGTCGACCACCACGTGCACCTGCAGATGGTCGACCCGGATGCCGCGCCGAGAGCGGGCATCGCGGGCGTCGTCGACCTCGGCGCCGAGCTCACCGCGATCTCGGCCCTCGCCGCCCGCGAGCCGCTGCCGCGCGTGGTGCACGCCGGCCAGTTCCTGACCGCGCCCGGCGGCTATCCGGGCGACCGCTGGTGGCTCCGCCAGGGCAGCCTCCGCGAGCTGCCTGCGCCGATCGGCGCGCACGAGCGCCGGGCCCTCCCCGACCCGATCGAGACGGCCGTGGCCGAGCAGGCCGCCTTCGGCGCCACGCTCGTGAAGGTCATGCTGAACGCCGTCGCCGGCCCGGTCTTCGACCGCGAGACGCTCGACGCGATCATCGCCGCCGCCCGCGCGCACGGCCTGCTCGTCGCCGCGCACGCGGAGGGCGAGGGCATGGCCCGACTCGCGATCGAGGCCGGCGCCGACGCCCTCGTGCACGCCCCGTTCACCGAGCGCCTCGACGACGGACTCGTCGCCCGGGCGGCCGCCGCGGGCCAGTGCTGGATCTCGACGTTCGACATCCATGTGCGCGCCGGCGAGGCATCCGCGCTCGCGATCGCTGTCGACAACACGGCCCGGTTCCGCGCCGTCGGCGGTCGGGTGCTCTACGGCACCGACCTCGGCAACGGCGAGCTGCCCGACGGCGTGAACACCGGCGAGCTCTCCGGCCTGCTCGCCGCCGGGCTGCCGCCGGCCGAGCTCATCGGCTCGCTGACCGACCCGTGGCCGCTCGCCGAGGCGGCCGAGTGGGGCGGCGACGCCCTCGCCACCTTCGTGCCCGGCCTGCCGCCGGGCGACGCCGACGAGCTGCCGGCCTGGCTCGCGGCCGCCCGCGTCGTCCCGATCGAGAACCTGGAGTTCGGATGAGCCTCGACCAGCACCTCGCCTACGCCCGCCGCATGGACCGGGCCGACGGCCTCGCCCACTACCGCAAGCGCTTCGCCGGCGCCGACGGTCCGCTCGTCTACTTCGACGGCAACTCGCTCGGCCGTCCGCCGCTCGCTGCCATCGAGCGCATGCAGCAGTTCATGACCGAGGAATGGGGCGGCCGGCTCATCCGCGGCTGGGACGAGGCCTGGCTCGCGCAGCCGACCGAGGTCGGCGACCGCATCGGCCGCGCGGTGATCGAGGCGACGGCCGGGCAGACGATCGTCGCCGACTCGACGACGGTGCTGCTCTACAAGCTCGCGCGCGCCGCGGTCGACGCGCAGATCGCCCGTGACCCGCAGCGTCGGGAGATCGTCGTCGACACCGACAACTTCCCCACCGACCGCTACGTGCTCGAGGGCATCGCGAACGAGCGCGGGCTGCGCCTGCGCTGGATCGAGGTCGACACGGCGGCCGGCGTCACCCCCGCGCAGCTCGCACAGGCCGTCGGGCCCGAGACCGCCCTCGTCGTGGTCTCGCACGTCGCCTACCGCTCGGCGCATCTCGCCGACGCCCCCGAACTCACCCGCATCGCGCACGACGCCGGGGCGCTCATCCTCTGGGATCTCTGCCACTCGGCCGGCTCGGTTCCGGTGAAGGCGGATGCCTGGGGCTTCGACCTCGCCGTCGGCTGCACCTACAAGTACCTGAACGGCGGCCCCGGCTCGCCCGCGTTCGCCTACGTCCGCGAAGACCTGCAGGGCGTGCTCGCGCAGCCCATCCAGGGCTGGTGGGGCACCAAGGACATGTTCCTGATGGGGCCGGAGTACGAGCCCGTTCCCGGCATCCGCCGCTTCCTCTCCGGCACCGCGCCGATCCTCGGCATGCTGCCGATGGCCGAGACCCTCGCGATGATCGAGGAGGCCGGCATGCCCGCGATCCGGGCGAAGTCGATGGCGCTCACCGCCTTCGCGATCGAGCTCTCCGAGGCGTGGCTCGCCCCGCTCGGCGTCACCCTCGCCTCGCCCGCCGACCCCGAGGAGCGCGGCGGACACGTCACCCTGCATCACGACGCCATGCGCGAGGTGACCGCCAGGCTCTGGCAGCGCGACGTGATCCCCGACTACCGCGATCCGGGCGGCCTGCGCATCGGCCTCTCGCCGCTGTCGACGAGCTTCGAGGAGGTGCACCGCGGGCTGCAGCAGACCGAGCAGGTGCTCCGCCAGGTGCTGACCGAGCGGGCCGGGCTGGCCTAGGGGCCGGCCCCTCCCCTGCCCTGCCCTGCCCTGCGGGAGGGGGTGAGGCGGGAAGGGGAGAGGACGGCGCGACTACTCCGAGCGGGACGCGGATGCCTCGGCAGGCGCGCCGCCCGCGGCATCCGCGCTGCCCGAGTCATCCGGACGCTGCCCGCCCCACGCGACCGTGACCTTCGGCTTGGCGAAGAACAGCACCACGACGGCGCCGAGCGCGAACCCGATCACCGGCAGCCAGAGCGACTGGCTCATCGCCGTCGCGAAGCCCGCGGCGAGCTGCGGCGGCAGCCCGCCCGAGCCGGCGGCTCCCGCCGCCTCGCCGCCGAAGCCGCCGGAGAACCCGGGCAGCTCAGCTGCGAGCCGCGCGTTCAGCAGCGCCGTGATCGCCGCGCTGCCGAGCACCGAGCCGACCTGGCGGGTCATGTTGTACACGCCGGAGCCCGCGCCCGCCTGCTGCTGCGGCAGGTTGCGCGTCGCCGAGGAGGCGAGGGGCGCCCAGATGCCGGAGAGTCCGAACCCGAGCAGCGCGACCGGGAAGAGCAGGGTCCAGAGCTCCGCCTCCGGCGAGAGCCAGAGCGCCATCCAGGCGAGCGCGACCGCGACCGTCGAGAACCCGGCGAGCGCGACCCACTTCGGGTCGACCCGGTCGGTCAGCTTGCCGATGATCGGCGCCATGATGCCGGAGGCCACCGCCATCGGCGCGAGCATGAGCGCCGCCTGCGTCGGGTCGAGCCCACGGGCGATCTGGAAGTAGAAGGCGAGCGGCAGCGGCATCGAGGTGATCGCGAGGCCCACGAGCGAGATCGCGACGTTCGACAACGCGAAGTTGCGGTCGCGGAAGAGCGCGAGCGGCAGCAGCGGCTCCGCGCGGTTGAACCGCTGCCAGACGAGGAAGCCGGCGAGGACCACGGCACCGGTGATGATGAGGCCCCACACGCTGATCGGGCCGACGATGGTGCCCCAGTCGTAGCTCTCGTCCTCCTGGATGCCGAACACGACGAGGAACATGCCGACGCCGCTCAGCACGACGCCGAGCCAGTCGAAGCGGTGCGCGTGGGTCTCGAGGTTCGGCACGAGCCAGACCGCCATCGCGAAGGCGACGATGCCGACGGGGACGTTGACGAAGAAGATCCACTCCCAGCCGAGGGTGTCGACGAGCACGCCGCCGAGAATCGGGCCGACGAGGGTCGCGATGCCCGCGACCGCGCCCCAGAGCCCCATCGCCGCCCCGCGCTGGTTCGGCGGGAAGATGCGGGTGATGACCGCCATCGTCTGGGGCGTCATCAGAGCGGCACCGAGCCCCTGCACGGCGCGCGCGGCGATCAGCATCGTGATGTCGCCCGCGAAGCCGCACCAGAGCGAGGCGAGGGTGAAGATCACGAGGCCGATGAGGTAGATCCGCTTCGGGCCGAAGCGGTCGCCCAGGCGGCCCGTGATGAGCAGCGGCACCGCGTAGGCGAGCAGGTACGCGCTCGTCACCCAGAGCACGGCGGTGATGTCGGTGTTCAGGTCCTCGAGGATGGCCGGGTTGGCGATCGACACGATCGTCGAGTCGACGAGGATCATGAAGAACCCGATGACGAGGGCCCAGAGGGCGGGCCAGGGCTTGCGTTCCATTTCGGAACCTTTCGGAGTCAGTCGGCCGGCCCGGGCCAGGCGAGGGCGCCCGTCCCGAGCTCGGAGATCGTGGAGTCGAGCCAGTCCGCCTCGGCGACGAGCATGGCCCGGGTGTAATGCACGTTGAGCACGTGCGCGGTCGCGACGCCGCGCGCGGCGATGCCCTCGAGCGCGGTGTCGATGAAGCGGATGGTCTCGCGGATGCTGGCGACCCGTTCGCCGAGGAGGCGGACGACCTCACCCGCCGTCAGGTTGTGCGCCTCGCCGATCGCGGCGGGGAACTCGGGGAACTCGTTGACGTGCCGGGCGAGCATCTCGGCGATGGATTCGCGGAGCGCCTCCCGGCCGCGCTCCGTGATGGAGTACACCGTGCGCTCGGGCCGGTTGCCCTCGCGCTCGACGCCGACCTCGGCGATCAGCCCGTCGGCGGCGAAGCGCTCGACGGCCCGGTACAGCGAGCCGGGCGAGAGCTTGACGACGCGATCCTCCTTGCGCGCCAGCATCAGCTGGTACATCTCGTAGGGGTGCATGTCGCCCTCGGCGAGGACGGCGAGGGCGGTGACGCCGAGCGGCGTGAGTCGCGGCATCCGGTCCTCCCTTCTCGCGGTCGGTCGATCGTAGAGGCAATCGCCATCATCTATTCCGCCCGGAATAGTACGCCCGGAATGCTGCGCCCGCAAACCCCGCCCGCACGGGCAAGCTAGAATCGAGGCATCCCCACCCTCGACACCGGACGGAGTCCCAGGTGCCCACCATCGTCGTCGACGTGATGCCGAAGCCCGAGCTGCTCGACCCGCAGGGGAAGGCCGTCGCCGGCGCCCTGACCCGCACGGGTCACTCGCTCGTCACCGGAGTCCGCCAGGGCAAGCGATTCGAGATCACGGTCGACGGGCCGATCGACGAGGCCGTGCGCGCCGAGATCCGCACGATCGCCGAGGAGATCCTGTCGAACTCGGTCATCGAGGACGTCGTCGCGATCGACTTCGGCGACGCCGTCGGCGACGACGACGCGAACGCCGGGGCCTGATCCCATGCGCGTCGGCGTCATCACCTTCCCCGGCTCGCTCGACGACCGCGACGCGCAGCGCGCGGTGCGCCTCGCCGGCGCCGAGCCCGTCGCGCTCTGGCACGGCTCGCACGACCTCGAGGGCGTCGACGCCCTCATCCTTCCCGGCGGCTTCAGCTACGGCGACTACCTGCGCTGCGGCGCGATCGCTTCGCTCTCACCGATCATGACCGAGGTCGTGGATGCCGCGAACCGCGGCATGCCCGTCCTCGGCATCTGCAACGGCTTCCAAATGCTGACCGAGGCGCACCTGCTCGAGGGCGGTCTGATCCGCAACGACCACGGCGCGTTCATCTGCCGCGACCAGGTGCTGCGGATCGAGAACGACTCGACCGACTGGACCGGCGAGTTCGAGGCCGGCGAGCAGATCACCATCCCGCTGAAGAACGGCGAGGGCGGTTTCATCGCCGACGACGAGACGCTCGATCGCCTCGAGGGCGAAGGCCGTGTCGTGTTCCGCTATGTCGACGTGAACCCGAACGGCTCGCTCCGCGACATCGCGGGCATCACGAACGCGCGTGGCAACGTGGTCGGCCTCATGCCGCACCCCGAGCACGCGGTCGAGCCCGGCTTCGGCCCCGACACCGCCGTGGCGATGCGCTCGGGAGTCGACGGGCTGCGCTTCTTCACGAGCGTCATCCAGCGCACCCTCGCTTCGGTCTGACCCGTCTCCTCCACAATCGAGCTCCGCACTCCCTGCTCCACTGCTTCGTAATCGCGCCACTTCCGTGCGCCCGGCGCTGGAAGTCTGGCCGTGGAACGGCGACGATGAAGGGGTGCAGATGACCGAGGCGCAGGTGTGGACCATGCTGGGGGTGTTCACGACGCTCATGTTCGGCATGCTCACGGTGGTGTCGGTCGGGTTCGTCCGCGTGCTCCGAGCCGAGCTCGGCGGCGTGCGCAGCGAGATCGGCGGCGTGCGCAGCGAGATCGACGGCGTGCGCGAAGAGATGCGGGCACGCTTCGAGGCGGTCGAGGCCCGCTTCGACGCGGTCGGTCACCGCATCGACGGCCTCGACCGTGACGTGCAGATGCTCGTGCGGCGCAACTTCGGGGTCGACTGAGCGACCGGCGCCCGCGCCGGCACAGCTGTTCACCCGCCTCGCCGGCGGGGCGGACTCGCCGAGGCGAACTCCCGGTGAACGATCCGCTCGCGACGCCGCACCGGCCCGGTGCGCCGCAGCCCGGCTGCTAGCGTCGAGGGCGATAGCGCCTAGGGTTCCGGGGCCGACCGCGAGGTCCGCCCGACTGGTCCGAGCGGCGCCACGGCCACTGCCAGCGGCGGCCGTCATCTGACAGGACAAAAGCCCGGAGGACCGGTTCGTCGCGCCCCGCGGCGGGCAGAAGGTCCCCATGTCGCCCACCGCGCTCGCCCTCGTCCTCGCCGCCGCCGTCTGCCACGCTGCGTGGAACATCCTCGCCCACGGCGTCAGCCGCATCGGCGTTCCCTTCCTCTGGTGGGGCGCCGTCGCCGCGACACTCGTCTGGCTGCCGCTCGTGCCCGCCACCGGGGGCCTCGGCAATGCGAGACCCGAGGAGGTCGCCCTCGGCGTCGGCGTCTCGGCGCTGTTGCACTGCGGCTACATGCTCGTGCTGCAGCGCGGCTACGCCGGTGGCCGGCTCTCGACGGTCTACGCGACCGCTCGGGGCACCGGGCCGACGCTGACCGTGATCGTCGCGGTGACCCTGCTCGGCGAACGCCCCTCGTCCGCCGCCTTTGCCGGCATCGCGGTCATCCTCGCCGGCATCGTGGCGATCGGAATGCTCGACCGCGGACGCGGGAGCGCCGGGGCGCCCGGCACCGCTGACGGGACAGCGGCCGCCGAGGCACCCCAGCCGCGCCGCCGTCTCCGCCTCGACCCTGGCATCGCGTGGGGCCTCGCGACGGGCGTCGCCATCGCGATCTACACCGTGTGGGACGCGCACGCGGTGCGGGAGTGGGCCGTCCCGCCCGTCGCGTACATGGTCGGCTGCACGCTGGGCGAGATCGTGCTCTACGCGGCGATGCTCGGCCGGCGCCGCCGCGAGCTGCTGCCGGTCGCGCGTCGGCACTGGCCGCGCATCCTGCTGTTCGGGGCGCTCTCGCCGCTCTCCTACATCCTCGTGCTCGTCGCCGTCACGATGGCCCCGGTCGCACTCGTCGCCCCCATGCGGGAGGTCAGCGTGGTGCTCGTGAGCCTGTTCGGCGCGATCGTGCTGCGGGAGGGCCGGCCGGGCTGGCGGCTCGCGGCCTCGGCGCTCGTCGTGGGCGGCATCGCCCTGCTCGCGATCTGAGTCCGCCGCCCGCTCGGATCACGAGCCGCCGATCGGCCGCAGGTAGTGCTCGCCGCGCGGCGCGCGGCCGGACGCGGCCACGGTGAAGCGCACGAGGTCGCTGCGGTAGCGGTCGTCGGATGCCTCGAACACCCGCCCCTCGGCATCCCGGGAGATGCGCCGCAGCCGCAGCACCGGCGAGCCGAGCGGCAGCTCGAGCAGCGCCGCATCGAGCTCGTCGGCGGCGACGGCGTCGATCTCGTGGTCGACGTCGCTCGAGCCGAAGCCGTGCTCGGCGAGCACCTCGGTGATCGACACGGCGTCGAGGTCGATGCCGAACAGGATGCGCCCGGCGGCCTCGACGTAGCTGAGCCGCTCGAGCATCGCGGGTCGGCCGTCGAGCCGGCGCAGGCGCAGCACGTGCGCGACGAGCTCGCCCGGCTCCACGCCGAGCAGGAGCGCCTGCTCCTCGTCGGCGCGGCGGAGCGAGACCTCCTGGGTGGCCGCCCCGGGCTCGGCGCCGAGCTCGCGCGCCCAGCGGGTGAACGGGATGGAGACATCGACCGCCTGGTGCGCCTTGCGCTCGATGACCCGCGCGGGTCGCCCGCGGCTCGTCTCGATGAGCCCCTCCTGCCGGAGCTCGGCGAGCGCATTGCGAACCGGCCCGCGCGAGGTGTGCCACTGCTCGGCGAGCTCCGCCTCGGTGGGCACCTCGTCGCCGGGCGAGAGCTGCCCGCTCGCGATCCGCTGCCGCAGTTCCTGGGCGATCTCCTTGTACACCGTCGACGTCACGTAGGCAGACTACTTCCAGCCGGCGCGAAGCGAAACGCCGTGGGGCTTCTGGACACCCGCGGTTCACGTTCAGGGGAAGAAGAGTGAACACCTCGTGAATCCGCGCTGAGATCGGTATACATCTTTCGGGTGATCTGGCAGCGTTGCCGTCGCCAGCATCCGCACCCCTGCCTGAAAGGCCGTCATGATCACCCGCACCACGACCTCCGCGTTCGCGCTCCTCGGCGCCGCCGCCCTCGCCATCGGCCTCTCGGCCTGCTCGGGCACGGCCTCCGCCGGCGAGTCCGGCGACGCCGCCGCCGGCTTCGCCGTCGACGCGAACACCCTCGTGTTCGGCGTCGTGCCCGACTCGGTCGACACCGAGACCAACTACCAGCCGCTCATGGACTACCTCGCCCAGGAGACCGGCAAGACCGTCGAGTACCACGAGTCGACCGACTACGCGGCCCTCATCGAGGCTGCGGTCGCCGGCAAGATCGACGTCGCCTCGTTCTCCGGCTTCACCTACGTGACCGCCACGAACAACGGCGCCGAGCTCACCCCGATCTCCTCCATCGTCACGGCCGAGGGCCAGGAGCCCGGCTACTACTCGCAGGCCATCGTGCCCGCGAGCAGCGGGATCACCGACCTCGCGGGCTTCGCCGGCAAGAAGGTCTGCTTCGTCGACCCGTCGTCGACCTCGGGCTACCTCTTCCCGACGTACAACCTCCTCGAGGCCGGCGTCGACCCCGAGCAGGACATCACCCCGGTGTTCGCCGGCAAGCACGACGTCAGCGTCAGCAAGGTCGGCGAGGGCGTCGAGTGCGAGGCGGGCTTCGCCGAGGACAGCGAGGTCGCGAAGAGCGATCAGGTCAAGGTCGTCGCGGAGACCATGGTCCCCGGCGCCCCGATCGTCGTCTCGAACTCGCTCCCGGCCGAGCTGAAGACGCAGATCACCGAGCTGCTCGGCGAGGTGACGATCGACGACATCATCGCCTCGGGCGTGCAGAGCGCCGACTCGGACGGCTTCCGCTCGGTCTTCTTCGAGACCAAGCCCGTCGACGACGCCTACTACGACACCATCCGCGACATCTGCAAGAAGACCAACGCGGAGCAGTGCCAGGGCTGATCCCCGCGGCCTGACCACCCGAATGCACGCCACCGAACCGGAACGAGCCGACATGCCCAGCCCCATCATCGAGGTGCGCGACCTCGACAAGCGATTCGACCGCACGCTCGCCCTGCACGGCGTCGAGCTCACGATCGACCGCGGCGAGATCGTCGTGCTCCTCGGGCTCTCCGGCTCCGGCAAGTCGACCCTGCTCCGTCACCTCGACGGGCTGGAGACGCCGACGTCCGGTTCGGTGCGCGTGCTGGGCGAGGAGGTGCCGCGCCTGCGCGGCCGGCGCCTCCGCGCCCTGCGCGGCCGGGTCGGCTTCGTGTTCCAGCAGTTCGAGCTCGTCCCCTCGCTCACGGTGCTGGAGAACGTGCTCACCGGCTCGCTCGCCCGACTCCGCGGCCCGCGCCTCGGCCTGTGGAGCTACCCGCGCCGCCTGAAGCTCGCCGCGCTCGGCCACCTCGACCGGGTCGGCCTGCTCGACCGCGCCTACCAGCGCGCCGACACCCTCTCCGGCGGGCAGCAGCAGCGCGTGGCGATCGCCCGCGCGCTCATGCAGGAGCCGGAGATCCTCCTCGCGGACGAGCCCGTCGCCTCGCTCGACCCCGAGTCGAGCGAGCAGGTCATGGCCCTCATCCGCGAGATCGCGATGGACGCGGGGCTCACCGTCGTGTGCAGCCTGCACCAGGTCGATCTCGCGCTCGCGTGGGGCGACCGCATCGTGGGGCTCCGCGGCGGCCGCCTCGTGCTCGACACCCCGACCGAGGGCCTCGGCAAGGCCGAGGTCATGGAGATCTACGGCCGGGTCGCGACGGCCACGGCCGAGCTCGAGGCGATCGAGACGGAGCTCGCGGATGCCTCGTCCGAGGCCCGCCCGGAGCACGCCGAGCCGCTCGCCGAGGGAGCCGGTCGATGACCGCCCTCGCCCCGGCCGCAGGAGCCGCCTCCGTCGCCGAGCGCGCCCCCAAGCACCGCCGCTCGCCGGAGCGGATCGCCGCCGGCCTCGCCCTCGTCGCCCTCGTCGTGGCCTCGCTCTTCGCCCTGAACTCGCTCGGCATCTCGCTGCCGTCGATGCTCGAGAGCTGGTCGAACGCCGAGCGCTTCTTCACCCGCGTCGGCACGATCCGCTTCCCGGAGCCGCTCGAACTCGTCCAGCTCACCGCGCTCACCCTCGGCATCGTCGTGACCGGCACGCTCTTCGCCGCGATCTGCTCCGTGCCGATCGCCGACCTCGCGGCGTCGAACACGACGCCGGGGCCCGGATGGCGCGCGGCCGCCCGCTTCATCACGGTCTTCACCCGCGCGCTGCCCGACGTCGTGCTCGCCATGGTGTTCGTCCTGCTGTTCTCGCTCGGCTCGCTGCCCGGCATCCTCGCGATCGGCATCCACTCGATCGGGATGATCGCGAAGCTCTTCGCCGACGCCATCGAGCAGATCGACGAGGGCCCGCGCCGGGCCATCCGCGCCGCCGGCGGCTCGAAGCTGCAGCAGTTCACGAGCGGCATCCTGCCGCAGGTGCTGCCCAGCTGGGTGGCGACCGTGCTGCACCGCAACGACATCAACCTGCGCGGATCGGTCGTGCTCGGCTACGTGGGCGTCGCCGGCCTCGGCCTCGAGATGTCGCACGCCTTCAAGTCGCTGAACTACTCGCTCGGGCTCGGCATCGCGATCGTCATGCTCGCCCTCTGCGTGCTCATGGAGCTCATCTCGAGCGCGGTGCGACGGGCCATGCTGCACGGCGGCCGGGCGAGCGGCGGGCCGCTCGCCGCGACGACCGCCGAGGCCGCGGTCCGCCGCCCGTGGACCGCCGCCCGCGTGCGCACGACGATCTGGAGCTGGGTGACCGCCGCCCTCCTCATCGGCGCGATCGTGGTCTGCAACATCCAGTGGGGCGATCTCGTCACGGTGTGGGCGAAGATCCCGCCGGTCGCGGCGCAGTTCTGGCCGCCGAGCTTCGGCGCGTACGACTGGACGCGGATGTCGGGTGCGATGCTCGAGACGATCGCCATCGCCCTCGCGGCGGCCGTGCTGACGCTGCTCGCCTCGATCGTGATCGGCTCCCTCGCCGCCCGCAACGTCGCCCCGAACCGCGGCACCCGGGCGGGCGCGCGGTTCCTCCTCGTCGGCATCCGCGGGGTGCCCGAGGTGATCCTCGCGATCGTGCTCATCGTCATCACCGGCCTCGGCGCGCAGGCGGGCACCCTCGCACTCGCCTTCGGCGGGATCGGGCTCGCCGGCAAGCTCATCGCCGACTCGCTCGAGGAGGTGAAGGGCGGACCCGAGCGCGCGATCACCGCGACCGGGGCGAGTCGTTTCCAGCGCTACGCCGCCGCCACGCTGCCGCAGGGCACGCCCGCGATCATCGGGCACAGCTTCTACCTGCTCGACACGAACATCCGCGCGGCGACGATCCTCGGCATCGTCGGCGGCGGCGGCATCGGCTACTACCTGCTGAACGCCGGTCAGGGCTCCAACTACGGCGTCGTGACGGCGATCGTGCTGATGATCCTCGTGACCGTGCTCGCCGTCGAGGGCCTCGCGATGTGGATGCGGCGGGTGTTCCGTTGAGCGCGGAGCTGAGCGCCGGTCTGAGTGCCGAGCGCTACGACCTCGTGGTGGTGGGCGGCGGCGTGATCGGGCTGGGCGCGGCGTACGCGGGCCTCCGCCGGGGCCTGCGCGTGCTCGTCGTCGAGCGCGGGGCCGAGGCGAACGGCGCCTCGGTCCGCAACTTCGGCCACCTCTGCGTGACGCCGCAGACCGGCGTCGCCCGCCGGCACGGCCTCGCCGCCCGCGAACTCTGGCTGCGGCTGGCCCGCGACGCCGGGGTGTGGCTTCGCGAGTCGGGCACGCTCGTCGTCGCCCGCGCCGCCGACGAGCTCGCCGTGCTCGAGGAGCTCGCGGCCGCCAGAGCCGGCGCGAGCGACGCGCCCGAGCTTCCGGCCGGGCGTGCCGAGGTCGAGCTGCTCGACGCCGCGACGATCACCGCCCGGCTGCCGATCCCCGCGGGCTCCGCGGTCGGCGGCGCGGTGCTGCCCCTCGATCTGCAGGCGAACCCCCGCCAGGCGCTCGCCGCGATCACGGCGCACCTGCGCGAGCGGGGCGTCGAGTTCCGCTTCCGCACCGCCGTCGGCGCGGTGGAGCCCGGGCGGGTCGCGACGAGCCGGGGCGAGGTGGCGGCGGAGCGGATCGTCGTCGCGACGAACCATGACGTCGACCAGCTGTTCCCCGAGGTCGCCGATGAGCTCGGCATCCTCCGCTGCGGCCTCGACATGCTGCGCGTCTCGGCCGAGCTCTCCCGACCGCTCGACGCGCCGCTGCTCACCGGCTGGTCGCTGCTGCGGTACTCGGGCTTCGCCGCCACGCCCGCGGTCGACGCCCTCCGCGAGCGGCTGCACGGCGAACGCCCGGATCTCGCCGCCCTCGACCTCAACCAGATGTACACGCAGCTGCCCGACGGCAGCCTCATCGTCGGGGACACGCACTACCGCGGCCCCGCCGTGACCCCGTTCCAGCCGGAGGCCGCCGCCGACGCGCTGCTCGAGGAGTTCCAGGCGCTGTTCGGGGCGACGCCCCGGGTGCTCGAACGCTGGCAGGGCGTGTACGCGAGCGGCCGCGACGAGTTCCTCGATCTGGAGGCCCGTCCCGGCGTGCACCTCGCCGCGGCCACGACCGGCATCGGCATGACGACCGGCCTCGGCCTCGCCGAGCACGTCGTCGCCGGCTTCGCCGACGCCGCACCCCGGACGCCGGCCGGGACGCAGACCCAGACGCCGCGCACGCGGCACCAGCAGGAAGGCACGAGATGACCATCGACACCGCACCCGGACTCGCCGAGCCCGCCGACTCCCACGAGATCGAGCTCGTCGTGCTCGACCTCGCCGGCACGACCGTCCGCGACGACGGACTCGTCGAGCGCGCCTTCGCCCTCGCGGCCGAGCGCGCCGGCTTCGCCCCGGAGGGCGAGGCGCGCGAGACCGCGCTGCAGTACGTACGCGACACCATGGGCCAGTCGAAGATCGAGGTCTTCCGCGCGCTCACCGGCGACGAGGCCGTCGCGCAGCGCGCCAACGAGGAGTTCGAGCGCGCCTACGCCGAGCTCATCGACGAGGTCGGCGTCGAGGCGATCCCCGGTGCCGAGGCAGCGGTGCGCGCGCTGCGCGAAGCCGGGGCATCCGTCGTCCTCACCACCGGGTTCTCCCCCGCGACGCGGGACGCCCTGCTCGGCGCGCTCGGCTGGACCGGGCTCGCCGACCTCGTGCTCGCCCCGGCCGACGCCGGGCGCGGACGCCCGCACCCCGATATGCCGCTCACCGCCCTGCTGCGCACCGGCACGAGCTCGGTCGAGGCGATGGCCGTCGTCGGCGACACCCGCAGTGACATGCGCTCCGGCGTGAACGCGGGCGCCGGGCTCGTCGTCGGCGTGCTCACCGGCGCCCACGACCGCGACGCCCTCGAGGACGCCGGGGCCGACGAGGTGCTCGGTTCCGTCGCCGAGCTCCCCGCGCTGCTCGGCCTCGACGCGGCGCGCCTCGAGGTCGACCCCGGCGCGTCGGCGTGAGCCCCGCGCGCACCTCGGCCGGCGCGGTGCTCGTGACGCCGTCGCCGGCGGCGATGGTGTGGCACGAGCCCGGTCGGGCGCACGAGTCGATCGCGGTGCCCGGCGTTGAGCTGCGGCCCGGCGAGGTGCTCGTCGAAGTCGAGCTCGCGACGGTCTGCGGCTCCGACGTGCACACGGTGCTCGGTCACCGCCGGCAGCCCGCCCCCGGCGTGCTCGGCCACGAGCAGGTCGGGCGCGTCGTCGCCCTCGGCCCGGGCGGCGCCTCCTCGGTCGACGGCGCGGTGCTCGCGCTCGGCGACCGGGTGGTGTGGACCGTCACGGCGAGCTGCGGGGCGTGCGAACGCTGCCTGCGCGGGCTTCCGCAGAAGTGCCACGAGCTGCGCAAGTACGGGCACGAGCGGCTCGAGCGCGGCTGGGAGCTCTCGGGGGGCTTCGCGACGCACGTGCACCTGCTCCGCGGCACCGGCATCGTGCGCGTGCCCGAGACGATGCCGGCCGAGCTCGCGGCGCCCGCCTCATGTTCGACCGCGACGGCGGTCGCCGCGCTGGATGCCGGTGGCGGCGCCCCGCTCGACGGCGCCGAGGTGCTCGTGGCGGGCGCCGGCATGATCGGCCTCGCGGTCACCGCGATCGCGAGCGCGGCAGGGGCGACCGTCACGGTCGTGGATCCCGACGACGCGCGTCGCGAGCCCGCGCGGCGCTTCGGCGCGCGGACCGTGCTCGACCCTGGCGACGGCGCCCTCCCGGGCCAGCTCGCGGCCCACGGCCGCGCGGCGCCGGTGCTCTCCGTCGAGGCATCCGGCTCCGCCCGCTCGGTACGCGCCCTGCTCGAGACGAGCGAGGTGGGCGGCACGGTCGTGCTCGTCGGCAGCGTCTCGCCCGGGCCGTCCGTGGAGCTCGATCCCGAGCGGATGGTGCGGCGCCTCCTCACCGTGCGCGGGGTGCACAACTACGCCCCGGCGCACCTGCAGGGCGCGATCGACTTCCTCGCGGCGACGCCCGGGCCGTTCGCCGCCGAGCACCTGGTCGGCGCGAGCTTCCCCCTCGACGCGATCGACGAGGCGCTCGTCGCGGCCGCGGCGGGCACGCACGTGCGCGTCGCCGTGGACCCGCACGCACGCTGAGCGCGCCCGCACCGCCTCACCCTGCCCGCCCCGCCCGGCCACTCGCCCACTCCCTCCCCCTTGCCCACTCCCTCCCCCGAGGGCCCACCCTCGAGGGGGTCGTTTTCCGGCAGAAACGACGGGCTCGAGCCGTGCGCGTGTCGCAATTCGACCCCCTCGAGGGGACAGAGGGCAGGGGCAGGGGCGGCCGAGCGCGCTCAGCGGTACTCGGGGTTCGCACCGTACGGGTTCGGCTCGAAGCCCGAGCGCTGCCCGTCCTCCCACTCGGCGATCGAGTTGCCCCCGAGCGGGAAGCCGCCCGCGTCCTTCAGCAGCCGCGCCAGATGCAGCAGGTTGTAGCTGAGGAACGTCGTGTTCCGGTTGGTGAATTCGTTTTCGGGCCCGCCGGATCCCGGGTCGAGGTAGCTCGGCCCGGGGCCCGCCTCGCCGACCCAGCCGGCATCCGCCCCCGGCGGGATGGCCACGCCGATGTGCTGCAGGCTGAACAGCACGTCCATCGCGCAGTGCTTGAGGCCGTCCTCGTTGCCGGTGATGATCGCCCCACCGACCTTGCCGTAGTAGACGTACTGGCCGCGCTCGTTCCGCTCGCCGCTCATCGCGTAGAGCCGCTCGATCAGCCGCTTCGTGACGGAGGAGTTGTCGCCGAGCCAGATCGGTCCGCCGATGACCAGGATGTCGGCCGCCTCGACGAGCGGCCACACCTCCTCGGGCCACGCGTCGCTCGCCCAGCCGTGCTCGCGCATGTCCGGGTAGACGCCCGTGGCGACGTCGAGGTCCACGAATCGCAGCACGTCGACGTGCACCCCGTGCTCGCGCATGAGGGCGATGCTCGCATCCATGAGGCCCTGGGTGTTGCTGCGCTCCGGGCTGCGCTTCAGCGTGCAGTTCACGTAGAGGGCGCGGAGGTCGGAGAAGTCGGGGAGCTCGCTCATCCGTGTGACGCTAGGCCCGCCGGCTGTGCACGGGGAGGGGGTTGACGGCGCTGCGAGGCATCCGCGCGCCGATGCTGGCGCTCGCGCCCCCGCTGCGGCAGGCTACGAGCAGACGGAGGGATGCCGCGGCGAACGCCGCTCGCCCGGGGAGGAGCGCACCGTGGCGACGAGCACGGCGAAGCAGCATGGCGCCGACGTGGGGGCGATGGTCGCGGAGTCGCTCGGGCTCGTGATCCAGATCCCGCTCGTCTGGCTCGGCGTTGCGTTCATCGTCGGCGACGACATCGAGGAGCTCGTGGGCTGGTGCCTCGTCGGCACCTTCTACCTCGTCGTCACGATCGTGGCGCTGAACCTCGCCGTGCGGCTGCCCGGCATGGCCGGCCGCGCCGAGACCCGCCGCTTCCTCGCGCACCCCGCGATGCGGATCGCGGCGACCCTGCTCACCTTCTCGTCGAGCACGGTCGGCGTCGTGGCGGCGATCCAGCTCATCGTGCTGCGGAACGACCCTGAATGGAGCGGCTTCATCGAGCTGTTCGCCGTCTGGGCGATGCTCGTCGCGTGGGGCCTGTTCCACTGGGGTTGGGCACGGATCTACTATTCGCGCTATCACCGGGCACCCGGCATCCCGCCGCTCGAGTTCCCGAGGACCCCGGAGCCGGAGCTCATCGACTTCGTCTACTTCGCCTTCACCAACGCGACGAACTTCTCAGTGTCGGACGTGCAGGTGACGACCACGCGCATGCGCTGGACCGTGATCTGGCACACCTCGCTCAGCTTCTTCTTCAACGCCCTGATCCTGGTGCTCGCGATCAACACGATCACCGGCATCCAGATCCGACCCGGACCTGCTGAAGTAGCCGCCGCCCGCGCGGCTGGCGGGGGTGGGTCAATAACTGAGCAGGCTGTACGCCTCGAGCCGGGCGGGGAGCGCGTCGCGCCCGCGCAGCTCGGCGAGCTCGATCGCGACGGAGACGCCGGCCACGTGCCATCCGGCCCGCTCGACGAGGCGCGCCGCGGCGGCCACCGTCCCCCCGGTCGCGAGCACATCGTCGACGATCAGCACGCGGGTGCCCGGCGGGAGCTCGCCCTCGTGCACCTCGAGCGCCGCCGTGCCGTACTCGAGCGAGTACTCCTCGCGGAGCACCGCGCGCGGCAGCTTGCCCGCCTTACGGATCGGCAGCACGCCCACCCCGGCCGCCACGGAGGCGGCCGCCGCGAGGAGAAAGCCGCGGGCCTCGACCCCGGCGAGCACGTCGAAGCGCCCCGCGAACGGCGCCGTCAACGCCTCGGCGAGCGCGTGGAACGCCTCCCCGTCGGCGAAGACCGGCGTCAGGTCGCGGAAGAGCACGCCCGGCTCCGGGAAGTCGGGGATGAGCGCGAGGTGCGACTCGACCAGGGCACGGGTTTCGGACTCGTTCACCGTGACAGGCTAGCCCGCCGCGCGCGCCCGCCGGAACGGCGGGGGCCGTCGGGCGCGGTGGGCGCGCCGTCGAGGCATCCGCTCGGCGCGGTTCCAACCTTCGACGGATGCCTCGACCCGCCGGATCGGCGACGATGGAAGCATCCCGATCGCTGGAGTCCCCCACCTATGACCACACTCAGCCCCAAGCGGCTCTTCCGCGGCCTCGCCCTCGCCGAGGCCGTCACCTGGACGATCCTCATCGTCGCCATGATCCTGAAGTACGCCGCCGGCGTCGAGTGGGCGGTGCTCGTGGGCGGTTCGATCCACGGCTTCGTCTTCCTCGCCTACGCGGCGAGCTCGATCCTCGTCGGCGTGAACCAGCGCTGGAGCGTCGGCCGCATCGCCTTCGCCGTCCTCACCGCGATCGTGCCGTATGCGACGATCCCGTTCGAGCTGCACCTCGTGCGCAGCGGTCGCCTCGAGGGCGACTGGCGCCGCGAGCCCACCGACCACCCGGACGACGGCGCGTGGTGGAACCGGGTGCTGCGCTGGTTCCTCGCCCGCCCCGTGCTCCTCGCCTCGGTCGCCGTCGTCGCGATCGCCGCGATCTTCGGCGGACTGCTGGTGCTCGGCCCGCCCGGAGGCTGGCAGAGCTGAACGAGCGGCGAGCCGACCTGCGCCGGCCCGATCGGCGCCGAACGGCCTCCCGTTACCGACGCACGCGGTTGACGAGCGCCGTCCAGACGAGGGCGGCCGTCGAGCAGACGAGCAGCGCCACGAATACCCAGGGGAGTCCCGCGAGCCCGATCGCGCCGTAGAGCACCGAGCCGAGCAGCGCGCCGCCGCCGATGCCGAGGTTGAACGCGGTCGTGTAGAACGAGGCCGCGGCGTCGCGGATCCGAGCGGACGCCGAGTGCAGCAGCCGGGTGTTCAGCATCGGCGGCAGCGCGCCGAACGCCGTGCCCCAGAGCAGGAACGAGGCGATCCCGACGACGGGCGACTGCGCGAAGGCGGCCAGTCCGGCGACGCCGATGCCGGTCGCGACGAGCGCGATGACGAGCCCCACGGTCGGTCGACGTCCGAGCACGGTGCCGGCGAGCAGGAGGCCGACCGCACCGGCGATGCCGTAGGCGAGCAGCATGGGGCTGATGGCGCTCGCCGGCAGGCCCATCACCTCGGTGATGAACGGCGCGACGAAGGTGTAGAAGGTGTACGCGCCGATCATCGTCACCATCGTGATGAGGCACACGACGACCACGGGCACGAACGTCGGGTCTCGGCGGAGGCTGAGCGGTTCCGCGTCGGCGCTGGCGGCGTGGTGCGCCACAGGCGGCAGGAAGCGCAGCACGAGCAGCGCGCCGAGGAGCGCGGCGCCGCCGACCACGGCGAACGCGAGACGCCACCCGAAGGCCTGCCCGAGCGCGGTGCTGAGCGGCACGCCGAGCACGAAGGCGAGCGAGCCGCCGGCGACGCTGATCGAGACCGCGCGGGCGAGCTGCTCCTTCGGCACGAGGTGGCCGGCGTAGGCGCCGACGACCGACCAGAACACGGCGTGCGCGGCACCGCCGAGCACGCGGGTCGCGACGACGGCAGGGTAGTTCGGCGCGAGCGCGGTCAGCACGCAGCTGAGCGCGAGGATGCCGAGGGTGATCACGATGAGCGTCCGGCGCGGCACCCGGCGGGTGAGGGCCGAGAGTGGCACCGCGGCGATCACGACGGTGCCGGCGAAGACGGTGACGAGCACGCCGATCGCGGGCTCGCCGACGCCGAGCTCGCGGCTCATGTCGGGCAGGAGTCCCGTGGGGATCATCTCGATCGTGATGGAGAGAAAGACGGCGGTGGCGAGGGTGAGCAGCCCGAGCCACGGGAAGGGCGGCGCCGGAACGGCGCGCGACGAAGACGAGGTCATGCGGATACCCAGGAGGGAACGTGTCGCTCGTCGGCACCGGGGCGGGGCTCCGCGCATGCGCCGCGACGAGGACTGCGCGCCGATGTGCGCGCCCAGGGCCGCCGGGAACCGACGACCACGTCCCAGTGTACCGGCGGGCGGGCGCGCGCGGGCCCGATCCGCCCGCCCGGCCCGCCCGGCCCGCCCGCCCGGCCTGCCCGCCCGGCCCGCCCGCGCTCCGCGAGCGCGCCACTTCCGCTTCGTTGCGCCATCTCTACTGGCGCGTCGCTGCCGAAGTGGCGCGGATGCCTCGAGCCGACGCCGAGCGTGCCCTCGAGGCATCCGGAGCGCGCCACTTCCACGAGCGCGCCACTTCCACGAGCGCCGGGTGCACACTGGGAGCATGCCCATCCTGAACAAGGACATGACCCTGTGCATCTCGCTCTCGGCGCGGCCGTCGAACCTGGGAACGCGGTTCCACAACTTCCTCTACGACGAGCTCGGGCTGAACTTCGTCTACAAGGCGTTCTCGACCGAGGACATCGAGGGAGCGGTCCGTGGCATCCGGGCGCTCGGCATCCGCGGTGCGAGCGTCTCGATGCCGTTCAAGGAGGCGGTGATCCCGCTCGTCGACGAGCTCGAGCCCTCGGCGCTCGCCATCGAGTCCGTGAACACGATCGTGAACGACGGCGGACGGCTCGTCGCGGCCAACACCGACTATGAGGCGATCGCGGAGCTGATCCGCGCGAACGGGCTGGACCCCGAGGCGCGGGTGCTCGTCCGGGGGTCCGGAGGCATGGCGAAGGCGGTCGTGGCCGCCTTCCGGGACGCCGGCTTCGCCCGGGTGACCGTGCTCGCCCGGAACCGAGAGCTCGGGCCGGCGCTCGCCGAGAAATACGGCTACGAATGGCTCGCCGACGACCCGGGGCCGGGGACGGCGGACGTGATCGTGAACGTCACGCCGATCGGGATGGCCGGGGCGGATGCCGAGACCCTCGCCTTCCCGCCGGAGCACATCACGACGGCGGCGGTCGTCTTCGACGTCGTGGCCTTCCCGGCCGAGACGCCGCTCATCCGGGCCGGGCGCGACGCGGGCAAGCTCGTGATCTCGGGCGCCGAGGTGCACGCGCTGCAGGCGGCCCGTCAGTTCGAGCGGTACACCGGAGCCCCGCTGACGCCGGAGCAGGTCGCGCGGGCGGCCGCGTTCGCCCGGGAGGAGTGACGGCGACGGCCACGTGCCGTCCCTCCACAGCCGAATGCAGCGGCTGCAGCGTTCACAGATGTGCGATAGCGCCACTTCCACGCGTCCGGCCCTGGAAGTCTCGGGATCACCAGCCCATGATGGAACGGTGATCGAAGTGAATGAACCCCAGGTCTGGACGCTGCTCGGCGTCTTCGCCGCCGCGCTCTTCGGCATGCTCACGCTGATGACGACGGTCTTCCTCCGTGTGATCCGGGTCGAGATCGGCAGCGTACGAACCGAGCTCCGCGGCGCGTTCGGCGAGCTCCGCGGCGAGTTCCGCAGTGGGCTCAGCGAGCTCCGAGGGGAGCTCCGCGGCGAACTCGGCGAGCTCCGCGGCGAACTCGGCGAGCTCCGCGGCGAACTCACGACGCTCCATCACCGCGTCGACAGCCTCGATCGCGACGTCCAGGCGCTCGTGAAACGCAGCTTCGGCGTCGAGCGCGAGTGACCGCCGATGGCCAGCTGCGCCCGGCCGCCGAGCCCGCGCGCCGCCGGTAGACTGATCCGGTCAGGCTTCCGTCCGCGGCATCCGTCGCTCAGCCCTGGAGACTCCCCTGTGACTCAGCCGGCCACCACCCCTGCTTCGACCGCCCCTTCGACGAGTTCAGGGAGCCAGCCCCTCGACACCGTCGACGTCGCGGCCTCGACGCCCGAGAAGGAGCAGCCCTACGCGGCGCTCGGCCTGAAGCCCGACGAGTACGAGCGCATCCGCAACATCCTCGGTCGCCGCCCCACGAGCGCCGAGCTCGCGATGTACTCCGTGATGTGGAGCGAGCACTGCTCGTACAAGTCCTCGAAGATCTATCTGCGCCAGTTCGGCAAGAAGGTCACGCCCGAGATGAAGCAGCACCTCATGGTGGGCATGGGTGAGAACGCGGGCGTCCTCGACATCGGCGAGGGCTGGGCCGTCACCTTCAAGATCGAGTCGCACAACCACCCCTCCTACATCGAGCCGTTCCAGGGCGCCGCGACCGGCGTCGGCGGCATCGTTCGCGACATCATCTCGATGGGCGCCCGCCCGGTCGCCGTGATGGACGCGCTGCGCTTCGGCGCGATCGACCACCCCGACACGGCCCGGGTCGTGCACGGTGTCGTCTCAGGCATCAGCTTCTACGGCAACTGCCTCGGCCTGCCGAACATCGGCGGCGAGACCTGGTTCGACCCCACCTACCAGGCGAACCCGCTCGTCAACGCCCTCGCCGTGGGCGTACTCCGTCACGAAGACCTCCACCTCGCGAACGCGAAGGGTGCCGGCAACAAGGTCGTACTGTTCGGTGCTCGCACGGGCGGCGACGGCATCGGCGGCGCGTCGATCCTCGCCTCCGACACCTTCGCCGAGGGCGGCCCGACCAAGCGCCCCGCAGTGCAGGTCGGCGACCCCTTCGCCGAGAAGGTGCTCATCGAGTGCTGCCTCGAGCTCTTCGCCGCCGACCTCGTCGAGGGCATCCAAGACCTGGGCGCCGCCGGAATCTCCTGCGCGACGAGCGAGCTCGCCTCGAACGGCGACGGCGGCATGTCGATCGTGCTCGACGAGGTGCTGCTGCGCGACCCGACGCTCACGCCGGAGGAGATCCTCATGAGCGAGAGCCAGGAGCGCATGATGGCGATCGTGCGGCCCGAGAAACTCGCCGGCTTCCTCGAGGTCGTGCAGAAGTGGGACGTCGAGACCAGCGTGCTCGGCGAGGTCACCGACACCGGCCGCCTCTCGATCACCTGGCGCGGCGAGGAGATCGTCAACGTCGACCCGCGCACGGTCGCGGTCGACGGCCCGGTCTACGAGCGCCCCGTCGCGTACCCCGGCTGGATCGATGCGCTCCAGGCCGACTCGGCCGCGAGCCTCGCGCGGCCCGAGGCGCCGGAGCAGCTCCGCGAGCAGTTCCTCCAGCTCGTCGGCTCGGCGAACCAGGCCGACGCCGCGTGGGTCACGAACCAGTACGACTCCTACGTGCTCGGCAACACGGCGCTCGGCTCGCCCGACGACGCCGGCATGATCCGCGTCGACGAGGAGTCCGGCCTCGGCGTCGCGGTCGCGACCGATGCCAACGGCCGCTACTCGCAGCTCGACCCGAAGCAGGGCGCCAAGCTCGCGCTCGCCGAGGCGTACCGCAACGTCGCCGTGACCGGCGCCAAGCCCATGGGCGTGAGCGACTGCCTGAACTTCGGCTCCCCCGAGAACCCCGAGGTCATGTGGCAGTTCTCGCAGACCGTCGAGGGCCTCTCCGACGGCTGCCTCGAGCTCGGCATCCCCGTGACCGGCGGCAACGTCTCCTTCTACAACCAGACCGGCGATGTCCCGATCCACCCGACCCCGGTGATCGCCGTGCTCGGGGTGATCGACGATGTCGCGCGCCGGGTCCCGAGCGGCTGGCAGGACGACGGCCACAACATCTACCTGCTCGGCGACACCGCGCTCGAGCTCGATGGCTCGGCCTGGGCCGGCACCGTGCACGACCACCTCGGCGGTCGCCCGCCGGCGGTCGATCTCGAGCGCGAGAAGACGCTCGGCGAGCTGCTGAACGCGGCCGCGCTCGAGGGGCTCATCGACTCCGCGCACGACCTGAGCGACGGCGGACTCGCGGTCGCGCTGGCCGAGGGCGTGTCGCGCTTCGGCATCGGCGCTCGCGTGTTCCTCGGCGAGATCGTCGAAGACGCCGGCATCGACCTCGCGACGGCGCTGTTCAGCGAGTCCACGGGCCGCGTCATCGTCACGGTTCCGCGCGAGGACGACGTCAAGTTCCGCGGCCTCTGCGAGGGCCGCGGCTACCCCGTGCGCCGCATCGGTGTGACCGACGCCGCCTCCGACGCCCTCGAGGTGCAGGACGCGTTCACCGTCTCGGTCGACGAGCTGCGCGGCGTGAACCGCGCCCCGCTCGCCGACGCCTTCGGTCCCATCGTCGGCTACTGAGCCGCCACGCAGCCCGCACGGCCCGCGCGGCCCGTGCAGCCCGCGCGGCCCGTGCAGCCCGCGTGTGACACTGGTCTCGTGATCGAGGAGTACACCGACGCCTACGCCGCCACGCACGGGCGCTTCGCCGTCGTCCCTGCCGCGTATGTGCTGCTGCGCCGCGGCGACGAGGTCTTGCTGCAGCTGCGTCGTGGCACCGGCTATTACGACGAGCACTGGGCCTTCGGCGCGGCTGGCCACATCGAAGCGGGCGAGTCACTCCCGGCCGGTGCCGCCAGGGAGGCCCGCGAGGAGCTCGGCGTCGAGCTCCCGCCCGGCGCCCTCGAGTTCGTGACGCTCATGCACCGAACGGACGGCTCGGGCCGAGCGATCGAGCAGCGCTTCGACGTCTTCTTCCAGACACGCGAGTGGACGGGCGAGCCGCGACTGATGGAGCAGGGCAAGGCCGCGGGGCTCGAGTGGTTCCCGCTCGACGCGCTCCCGGTGCCGGTCGTGCCCCATGAGCTCCGGGTGCTCGAAGCGCTGCGAACCCCGCCGGTGCCCGGCGTCTCGACGTTCGGCTTCTGAGCATGGACCTCGCGCTCATCGGCACGGTCGCAGCCCTCGGCTTCGCGGCGATCATCTCGGGCGGGGTGGTCGTGCGCTGGATCCGAGCACCGCGCGGCGTCCGCTCCCGCCTGCGGCACGCCTTCGGCCCCATCGCCGGAGCCGGCGAGAGCTACCAGGAGCTGCACACCGGCCAGCGCGGCCTGCAGGACTCCATCATCGCGGTCGTGCAGGAGCAGGAGCAGCGCGGCGGCGCCGAGCGGGACGCCGACGCCCCGCGCTGAGCCCACCCGTCCGCCCGTCCACCCCCACGCCACCCCCTCACCGGCTTGCCCAACTTTCATCAAAGTCGGGCAAGTCGGTGAGGCGAGCGGACGCCGTACGAGCGCTCAGCCGCGACCGCGTGAAGCGGCCCAGAGGGCAGCCCAATCATCCGGCGACAGGCGCCCGGGTGGCGTCGAGGACGGGATGCCGCGACGGCGCAGCCACGCCTTCGCCGCACCAGCACCAGCACCAGCACCAGCACCAGCACCAGCACCAGCACCAGCACCAGCACCAGTGCCAGCGCCAGCGCCAGCGCCAGCCCATCCCGTCCCGCCCGTCGTGGCCGCCGCCGCCGCGAGTCGTGCGGCGAGCCCGGCCCCGCGCCCCTGGAACACCTCCCCCACGAAGCGCTGGTAGCTCCGCCGCTCGCGCGACTCGACCAGCGGCCGTGCACGCCGCTCGATGGTGAACAGCCCGCCGTCGACGGAGGGCACCGGCCGGAATGCCGACGCCGGCACCCGCCGCCGCAGCCGAAAGCGATACCAGGGTGCCCACTGCACGGTCAGCATGCTCGCCCCGCCGACCCCACAGCGCCGACGCGCCACCTCCCATTGGGTGAGCAGCACCGCCTGGTCCCAGCCGGGCGAGCCGAGCAGGTGCCGGAGCGCGGCCGTCGTGAGGTGGAACGGCAGGTTCGCGACGACCACGTGCGGATGCCTCGGCAGCGCCCAACGCACCAGGTCACCGTGCACGACCTCGACGTGCGAGCCGTGTTCGCGTCGCAGGCGGGCGACGCGCGCCGGATCGAGTTCGACGACGGTGAGCGGGCGGCCGAGGTCCGCGAGCGGCCGGGTGATCGCCCCGCCGCCGGGCCCGAGTTCGACGATGGGATGCTGGCTCGCCCGCGCGAGCTCGACGATCTCGGTGACGACGCGACGGTCGACGATGAAGTTCTGCCCGAGCTCGTGGCGCCCGCCGTGGGGCTGGGCGTGGCGCCCGCCGTGGGGCTGGGCGTCGGGCTGGGCGTGCCCGCCGTGCGGCGTCGTGCGCCGTTCGACGGCGCCGCCGTGCTGGTGCGAGTCGCCGCCTCGGCTGGACGGCTGCGCGCGATCGCGCGCGCGGGAAGAACGGGATTTGGATGAAGGCATGGATGCTCCGCTGACGAATGAACGCCGGGGGACGCCGAAGCGCGCCGCGGCCGAGGACTCGACTGGCGGCGGAGCGGGAGAGGATCCGGTCGCTCCGCCTCAGGCGGTGCGGGGCCGAATGATCATCTGCGGGCACATGCAGGACATGGTCCGCCACCCTAGCAAGCCCTGAGCCGCGATGCGAACCGGGCGCCCCGCCCCACCCCGCCCCGGAGTTGCCCGACTTTCATCAAAGTTGGGCAACTCGTCGAGAGCGGGGCCGTGCGTCGCCGTGTGACGCCCGGCGTCGGCCGATGACGGGCGGGCTCGCCGAGGCATCCGCGCCGCCGTACGCTCCCGCCATGACGCTCATCGACGACTCCGCCACCGCGCCCGCCACGTCAGACGAGACCGCCCCAGACGAGACCGCCGCGGAAGCGGCCGACCGCGCCGCCCGCCTGAGTGCCGCCGGCTCCGCCTGGCACGAGCGCATCGCCGCCGCGCCCGCCACCGCCGAGCTCACCTATCGCGTCTCCGGACGGGGCACCGGCGCCGTCGCGACCCGCATCATCGCCGGCAAGCACCGTTTCACGGTCGACGAGCCCGCCGCCCTCGCCGGTGACGACGCCGCCGCGAGCCCGGTCGAGTACGCGCTCGGCGCGCTGATCTCCTGCCAGGTCGTCGTGTACCGGCTGTACGCGCAGGCGCTCGGCATCGTGCTCGACGAGGTTGAGATCAACGCCGAGGGCGACCTCGACGTGCGGAAGCTCTTCGGCATCGACGAGTCCGGGCGGGCGGGCTTCTCAGCGGTGCGCCTCGACGTTCGACTCAGCGGCCCCGAGCCGAAGGAGCGCTACGCCGAACTGCAGGCCGCGGTCGACGCGCACTGCCCGGTGCTCGATCTGTTCCAGAACCCGGTGCCCGTGCAGGTCACGCTCGGCTAAGACCTCGCGAGCCCGCGAGGTCCGCGAGGCCCGCTCCGGCGTCAGCCGGCGTCAGGTCCCAGGCGCCGGCTGCGCGAGCAGCTCCGCCCGCTCGGCGAGGTAGCCGGCGAGCGGAGTCCAGGCGCCGGGATCGCTCGGGTTCCAGCGCACCATCACCCGCCCGTCGCGGAGTGCCACCGGTCCGTCGGCGGGCGGCCCGTCGGACGCCCCGTCGAGCCGGATCGGCGCGGTGTCGAAGTTCACCGTCGCTCCGGACGGGATGCCGCCCCTCACCGCTGCGGCGCGATACGCCCGCTGTTCGGCGACGGCGTTCGCGGTCACGGATCGCCGGACGGGTGCCTCGGCGCGCACGACACGACCGACCGCGTAGAGCCGGCCCTCGCCGTCGAGCAGCAGCGAGCCGAGCCGCCAGACCTCGCCGACGCGTCGCATCCGCGCCGCCCGCGGCAGACCGAGCCTGCGACGCGCCGGCTCGTGCACGGCGAGCACCTCCCGCCGGGCGTCGGCCGCGCTGAGCCTCGCGGTCGCCGCAGCGACCGCGGCGCGCGCCTCCGCGAACGCCGCCTCGCCCGCGAGGTGCGCGGGGCCCGCGGGGTGCGCCGTCTGCGCGGATGCCTCGTCCGGCCCCTCGGTCATGGAGTGCAGCGTACCCGTCAGCGGCGGATCCGCGCGGGGCCGAGCGCCGCCGCGAGCCCCAGCAGCACGATCGCGACGACCACGACGCCCCAGCGGCCGGTGAACACGCCGAGCACCGCGAGCACGGTGCCGGCACCGGCGACAACGACGGCTGCCCGGCGCCGCACCGCGGGGCGAGCCCACCACCTCGCGAGGAGCCCGCGCATCAGCCGGAGAGGGTGAACGGGGTCGCCGTCGCGAGCTCCGCGAAGGCCCACGTCTTCGCCCCGATCGCAGGGTCGCTCGACACCCGCGTGGGCTGCTGCCTGGCCGGCTCGCCCTTCACGAGCCCGCGTGGACCCCAGAACTCGCCGCCCGCGACGTCCGCCGCGGTGAGCGCGTGCAGCACGGGCTCCGCGCCGCGGTGCTTGCCCTGCGCCCAGGCGGCCTGCAGGGCGTCGGCGAAGCGGTCGCCCCGGCTCGGCTCGTTCACGCCGGGGACGGTGGGCGTGCGTCCGGAGATCGAGTAGCCGGGGTGCGTGACGATGCTCGACACGGGGATGCCGGCCCGGCGCAACCGGCGATCGAGCTCGAAACCGATCGACTGCCCGGCGATCTTCGACTGCGCGTAGGCGCGCCAGAAGTCGTAGCCGCGCTCGAGCTGCAGCTGGTCGACGCGGAAGGTGGAGAGCTTCGTCGCGAGCGATCCGAGGGTGATCACCCGGGCCCCGTCGGCGAGGCGACGGGGCCCGGGCACGAGTTCATCGCCGGCCCCGGCTGCGCCGAAGAGCCCGGCCAGCAGGGCGAAGTGCCCGAGCACGTTCGTGGCGAGCACGAGCTCGTTGCCGTCGGGGCTCTCGAGCCGCCGGCCGGGGGTGTGCACCATGCCGGCGTTCAGCACGGCGCCGTCGAGCTGCGGTGCCCCGCGGAGCGCGGCGGCGCCGGAGCGCACGGAGTCGAGCGAGGCCGTATCGATGACGAGCGTCGACACCCCGCCGCCGAGCTCACCGCGCTCGGCCCCGGCATCCACCCGTTCGCGGATCACGGCCGCGGCGGTCTCGAGCCGCTGGGCGTTGCGGCCGGACATGACGACGTGCGCGCCCGCGCCGACGAGGCGGGCGCTCGTGAAGAAGCCGAGGCCGGCGTTCGCCCCGGTCACGAGGTAGCGGCGGCCCGAGAGGTCGGGCAGCGGCACGGGGTACCAGCTCACCGGGCCCGGCTCACAGTTCGCCCGAGGCGCCGTTGCCGGCGAGCTCTTCGTGGTGCTGGATGACCTCGGCGACGACGAAGTTGAACCACTTCTCGGCGAACGCGGGGTCGAGGTGGGCGTCTTCGGCGAGCGCGCGCAGGCGCTGGATCTGGCGCTTCTCGCGGTCGGGGTCGCTCGGCGGGAGGCCGTGCGTCGCCTTCAGCCGGCCGACCTGCTGGGTGAACTTGAAGCGCTCGGCCAGCAGGTGGATGAGGGCGGCGTCGATGTTGTCGATGCTCGCTCGGATGCCGAGGAGCTCGGACATCGCGGCATCCCGGTCGTCGATCGCGGTCATGCTTCGACCCTACTTCGCGAAGGCCCGCTTCTTGCGCGAGGTCGCGCACTCTGCGCGGACCGCGAGGCCCGAGCAGCCGATCGCGCGACCTCGCGGCCGGCCCGGCCCGGCCCGGGCCGGGCCGGGCCGGGCCGGCGGGGGCCTAGCCGGACTCCGCCGCGCGGCGCAGCATCGGCCGCGTCGAGACGAGGCCGAGGGCGACGACCCCGATGCCGGCGGCGAGCACCCCGGCGATCACCAGCAGCGCGAGCGGCTGCACGATGAGGGTGATGCCCGTGAGCGGCAGCATGACGACCGCGGCGACCACGGCGGAGCCGACGGCGGTGATCCGCAGCGGCGACATCACGGCCCGACGGCGGGCGGCGTCCATCGTCGGCTCCGGCATGCCGAGCATGTCGAGCGAGCGGTAGAGCTCGCGGCGGTCGAGGATCCCGGCAGCCTGGTTCACCCCGACCGAGCAGGCGACCATCAGGAACGAGCCGACGACGGTGATCAGGATGCCGGTGCGGATGTCGGTGATGAGTTCGAGCCCCTCGCGGTCCATCTCCCCCGAGCCGCCCATCGCGTCCATGAGGGCGATGCCGACGCCGGCGAACACCGCCATGAAGCTCGTCATCGCGACCCCGGAGACCTGCCGCCAGGCGGCCTTCGGCGATTCGAGCACGCTGCGCGCCGCGAGCAGCTTCGCCGGCTTCGTCGCCCGCCTCGCCTGCCCCTGCGCGACGAGCCGGATCACCCACGGCCCGATCAGGTTCAGCACCGCGAGCGTGCCGCCGAACGCGGCGCCGAGGAACAGGAACAGCACGGATGCCTCGCCGGCCAGCTGCAGCCCGCTCATCAGCCCGAAGGCGACGAGGATCACCGCGGCGCCGATCACGATCCGGAGCCAGGAGAGTTTCGGGGCATCCTGCCGGGTCCGCACGCCGAGCGGCGAGATGACCACCTGGCGGAGTCCGAGCACGGCGCTCACGACGGCGAGGACGACGATGCCGAGCGGGACTGCGAGCAGCACCGCGGGAGGCAGCAGCACACCGCCGATGCCGAGCGGCTCGCCGCGGAACGGCACGAGCGCGATGCCGGGCATGATCGCGAAGTACCCGGCGATGCCGATCACCGAGCCGACGAGCGCGAGCATGGCCGACTCGATCACGGCGAGCGCGGAGACGGTCGCGGGCGTGGCCCCGAGCAGGCGCAGCGTCGCCAGCCGGTCGTCGCGGCGCCGGGCCGAGAGCCGGGCGGCGGCGCCGCCGAGCGAGGCGAGCGGCACCACGAGGAGCACGAGCGCGATGACGGCGAGGAGCTGATACCCGACCGCCGAGTCGTCGGTCCAGCGCCAGAACGACTGGGCGCCGCCGATGACGGTGAGCAGCAGCGCGGTGACGATCGCGAACGCCGTGATCGGCAGCACGAGGGTCGCCGCACCCGAGGATCCGGGCCGGGCGAGGAGCCAGGCGACGCGGGCGATCATGCCCGGCCGCCCGGTGCGGGCAGCGGCACCGCGGTGGCGCCGGGCGCGGGCGGGGCCGGCGGTGCTGCCGGCCCGGCAGGCGCGGCAGGGCCAGCCTGCGCAGCGGGGGCGGCCGACGCAGCGGGGGCGGCCGGCGCTGCGGGGGCGGCCGACGCGGCGAGCGCAGCAGCGGGGGCGGCCGACGCCGGCTCGGACACCGCACCGTTCGGCTGCGGCATCCGCTCCCCGACGATCAGACCGTCGCGGACGTCGACGATGCGCGAGCAGCGCGCCGCCACTCCCGGGTCGTGCGTGACGAGGACGAGGGTGCGCCCCTGGCCGACCGTCGAGTGCAGCAGGGCGCCCATGACGTCGGCGGAGGTGGCCGAGTCGAGCGCCCCGGTCGGCTCGTCGGCGAAGACGACGCTCGCACCGGTGACCTGGGCTCTGGCGATCGCGACGCGCTGCGCCTGGCCGCCGGAGAGCTGTCCGATGCGGCGGTCCTCGAGGCCGGCGAGGCCGAGGGCGGCGAGCCAGCCGCGCGAGTGCTCCTCGGCGCGGGCGCGCGGCATCCCGTTCAGCATGAGCGCGAGCGCGACGTTCTCGATCGCGGTGAGCTCGGGGATCAGCAGCCCCTGCTGGAAGACGAAGCCGAACGCCTCGCGGCGCAGCCGGGAGCGGTCGCGCTCGCCGAGCGCGTTGACCTGCACGCGGCCGGTGCCGCCGAGGAACGAGACGGTGCCGGCGTCCGGCAGGGTGATGCCCGCGAGGCAGTGCAGGAGGGTCGTCTTGCCGGAGCCCGAGGCGCCCATGATCGCGAGCGACTCCCCGGTGCGCACGGCGAGTGAGACCCCGGCGAGGGCGCGCGTCGGGCCGAAGGACTTCTCGAGGCCGGATGCCTCGATGACGAAGGAACTCATGCTTCGAGCCTGCCGGGCGGACGACCGCCCGCGCGTCGGGCGCGGGCATGATCCGGGGCGCGGGGCGTCATCCGACCGGATGACCCGGCCCGCCGCCGCTGGGATGACCCCCAACCGCGAGTTGCCCGACTTTCATGAAAGTCGGGCAACTCGGGTGGTGGGATGCCGCGCGGCGACCGACCCCCATCGATCGCCGCGCGGGCGGGCGCCGGCCCCATCCGGCGCCCGGCGATCAGCGCGGGGTGGCCCGGCGGATCACGAGGAAGCCGGCGACGGCCGCGACCGCTGCAGCGGCGAGCCCGACCAGGATCAGCCCGATCGAGGTCAGCCCGGCGAGCCACGCCCACACCGCCGGCCACGAGCCGGTGAAGGTCAGCGAGGCGACGAGGACCAGCACGAGCGCGACGGTGCCGAACAGCAGCACCATCATGCCGCGCACCCGCCAGCGCATGTAGATCGTCGTCGCACTGGCGCCGACGAAGAGCACGAGAAGCTGCAGCACGAAGGTCGAGAGGAAGTCGAAGCCCCAGCCGAGCTGCCCGTACCAGAGGGCGTCGAACATGCCCGCGCCGATCCACCAGCCGTCCGTGAGCTGCTCGAGCTGCACGAGCGTGGCGATCGCGACGGCCATCTCGGCCGAGACGAGTACGAACATCACGCTCATGCCGAGCCAGAAGTCGCGCCTGGTCGAACCGAAGCCGAGCGCGAACGAGAAGGTGTAGGCGACGGCCTGCACCCCCACGACCACGAGGTACCACTGCGGCGAGAGCACGGCCCAGCTGTAGCGGAAGCCCTCGCGGGCCTCCTCCATCGGCGCCCCGGCGCCGGTCATGATGAGTGCGAGCACCATGGTGACGGCCCAGGCGCCGCCGAGGATCATCCAGGGCACCCCGAAGAAGATCGTGGGGTTCACGGCGAGCAGGCGCACGATGCGCCAGATCTCTCCGACGCGGAGCCGGGATGCCCCGAGCTCGCGTTCGGCGGTGGCGGTGGCGACGGCGGTCATGCGGCGACCTCCTTCTCGGTCGCACCGGCGAGGTCGGCGCCGGTGAGGTGGACGATGAGCTGCTGGAGCGAGACCGGGGCGAGCTCGAGGCCGAGCTCTGCTGCCCGGATGCGCTCCTCGCGGTCGAGGCGGCCGTCGATGGTGACCGAGGCGAGCCCGCCGATGCCCTCGCGGCCGATGATGGGCCGGCCCTGCACGAACTCCTCGACGACCGAGCGGGCGCCGGCGATCGTGGTCGCCTGTCCGCGCACCTCCTCGGCGTCGCGGTCGAGCAGGATGCGGCCCTGGTCGATCAGGATGACGTGCTCGAGGAGGTTCGCGACCTCGTCGATCAGGTGCGTCGAGAGCACGATGGTGCGGGGGTGCTCGGCGTAGTCCTCGAGGAGTCGGTCGTAGAAGATGTGCCGTGCGACCGCGTCGAGCCCGAGGTACGGCTCGTCGAAGAAGGTGAGCGGGGCGCGGCTCGCGAGGCCGACGATCACGCCGACGGCGGAGAGCTGACCGCGGGAGAGCTTCTTGATGCGCCGCTTCACCGGGAGGCGGAAGTCGGCGATCAGGCGCTCGGCGAACTCGGCGTCCCAGTTCTCGAAGAACCACGGGGCCGAGGTGAAGACGTGCTTCGGCGTGAAGTCCTCGGGGTAGCGCTGCGACTCGGCGATGAAGCAGAGCCGGCGCAGCACGTCGGCGTGCTCGGCGGGTGTGCGGCCGAACACCTCGAGCTCCCCCTCGTTCGGGAAGAGCTGGCCGGTGAGCAGCTGCATGAGCGTCGTCTTTCCGGCGCCGTTGCGGCCGAGGAGTCCGTAGATGCGGTTCTCCTCGAGCGCGAAGTCGACGCGGTCGACGGCCGCGAAGGAGCCGTAGCGCTTGGTGAGACCGCTGGCGCGGACCACGGTGCTGGTCATGATGCGATCCTTTCCGCGCGGATGAGTGCCGCGAGGTCGTCGATGGTGATGCCGAGCTTCTCGGCCTCGATGATGAGCGGGCGGAGGTACTCCGCCGCGAAGTCGGCCCGCCGACGCTCGACGAGCCGGTCACGGGCGCCCTCGGTCACGAACATGCCGATGCCCCTTCGTTTGACCACGATGCCGTCGTCGACAAGGCGGGTCACTCCCTTCAGCGCGGTCGCCGGATTGATCCGGTAGAACGCGGCGAACTCGTTCGTCGAGGGGATCTGCGAGCCTTCGGCGAGGACCCCGTCGATGATGTCGTTCTCGATCTGCTCCGCGATCTGGAGGAAGATCGGGCGGGATTCGTCCATTCCGGCCTTCCTGCTCGTTGTCCCCGGGAGCGAACCTGGTTGGTTCATTACTTGTGTAACTAACCAACCACGTGGGCGCGCTCGTGTCAAGCACCGGGGTGGAATCGCCGGCGGGGGCGATATCCGCACGCGGCTGCGGCGGCTCCGCCGGCCCCCGCCCGGCCCCGCCCGGCCCCGCCCAGTGGGTCCGCCGCGCCGCCCGCGGCTCCGCCGGCCCCTCCCGCGCCACTTCTCGTCCGCGCCATCCGTCCGGGTTGCCCCACCATCCGCCCCCGCGCGCGCCCGCGCCACTTCGGCCTCGTTGCGCCAGCACAAGTGGCGCGCCCAGGTGGAACTGGCGCGCACGCCCGGGAGCAGGAAGCGGATGCCCCACCGGCACGAGCGGGCGCGCCACTTCAGTCCCGTCGCGCCAGTTCACCGAGCCCGGCTCGGGCTCACCCCAAGGCAGCGCCTCGGTCTGGCTGGCTCCGGCAGGGGCCCTGCCCGCACCACTTCAGCCCCGCGCGATCCGTCCGAGGGGCCCGCCGCCCCCGGGCGCCCGCGCCACTTCAGCCCCGCGCGATCCGTCCGGGTTGCCCCACCATCCGCCCCCGCGGGCGCCCGCGCCACTTCGGCCTCGTTGCGCCAGCACAAGTGGCGCGCCCAGGTGGAACTGGCGCGCACGCCCGGGAGCAGGAAGCGGATGCCCCACCGGCACGAGCGGGCGCGCCACTTCAGTGCCGTCGCGCCAGTTCGCCATCGCCGATTGGGCGCCGCACCCCGCGCGCGCCCGCCCAGCGGCACGGGCGGACGGACGCGCGCGCCCAGCAAGCAGGACAGGCCCACGGACCAGAGCTCGGCGCGGACCGGCGCTGCGCTACGCCGCGGGCGCCTCCGACGCGGTGCGCCGTGGCAGACGCAGCCGGCCCTGAGCGAGCAGGATGCCGAGCAGCACGAGCAGCGCGCCGATCGGCTCGTGCCAGCCGAACCGTTCACCGAGCAGCGCGACGCCGAGCGCGACCCCGACCACCGGCGTGACGTAGGTGACGGTCGAGGTGCCGGTCGGGCCCCAGGCGCGCAGCACGTTGATGTTCCAGATGTAGGCGAATCCCGTGCCGAGAATGCCGAGTGCGAGCAGCGAACCGACGATCGTCCAGTCGAGCTGCACCGGCCCGAGCGCGAGCCAGGGCGTCAGCACGAGCATCACGACCGCGGCGACCCCGATGGAGAGGAAGGCGAAGGTCGCCGGAGCGATCGGTCGCTGGCTCAGGAACTTGCGCTGGTACCCGAAGCTGAAGCCGTAGCAGGCCGTCGCGACGAGGCACGCGAGCTGCCCCGCGAGGCTGCCGGTGAGGGCGTGGTACTGCCACGGTCCGATCACAACGACGACCCCGACGATGCCGATGCCGACGCCCACCCAGCGGCTGAGCCCGAGCCGCTCGACCCGGAACACGAGGGTCGCCATCAGCGCCGTCATGATGGGCGTCGTCGCGTTGTAGATCGAGGCGAGGCTCGAGGAGACGTACTGCTCGGCCCACGCGAAGGACAGGTAGGGGATGACGCAGGTGGCGAACGAGACGACGAGGAAATGCAGCCACACGATGGGCTCGCGTGGCAGCACGGGCCCGGGGCGGCCGTCGGCGGCCGGCACGCGCGGGCGCGTGACCGCGACGATGACGCCGAGGGTGAGGGCCCCGAGCAGCACTCGCGACCAGGCGATCTGACCGAAGCTCACCCCCGCGAGCGCGAGCTTCATGAAGAGGAAGCTCGCGCCCCACACGACCCCCATCACGAGGAACTGCGCCCACGTCGACCACCGCTTCGGCCCGGGCAGGGCGGTGGCTGCGGCCTGGCCGGGTGCCGGCGCTTCGCGGGGTTCGGTGCTGCTCACTCGTCGAGGCTACGGCCGACCGCCGACGCCCGGAACGGCTCGAGGCATCCCTGTCCGGAATCCGCCGATGATCGGCAGGCGAGCCGCGCATGCCCGCCCGCGCCGCGGCCCCGGACACCACCGAGCCGCCCGCTGCGACGGCAGCGGACGGCTCGGTTCGGGGTTCCGGCGCGACACGGGCAGGCGTTCCCGCCACACCGAAACGGATGCCCGGCGGCGCGCCCCACGCGCCGCCGGGCCGTCTAGTGCTCGCTCGCCTTCTCGGCGCCGATGCCCGTGAGCGAGCGCACCTCCATCTCCGACTGCTTCGCCGGATCCTCCGTGCCGCGGTCGAGCACGGTGCCGAGCCAGCCGAGGAAGAACGCCAGCGGGATCGAGACGATGCCCGGGTTCGACAGCGGGAAGAACGCGAAGTCGATCGCTTCGGTCTTCAGCATCGAGGTCTCCGAGCCCGACACCACCGGCGAGAAGACGATGAGCACGATCGCCGAGGCGAGGCCGCCGTACATGCTCCAGAGCGCGCCCTTCGTGGAGAAGCGCTTCCAGTAGAGGGAGTACACGATCGTCGGCAGGTTCGCCGAGGCCGCCACCGCGAAGGCGAGCGCCACGAGGAACGCGACGTTCTGCCCGTTCGCCCCGATCCCGCCGATGATCGCCACGATGCCGATGATCACGACCGTGCGCCGGGCGACCTTCACCTCGGCGCCGGCCTCCGGCTTGCCCTTCTTCACGACCGAGGCGTAGATGTCGTGCGCGAACGAGGCCGCCGCCGTGATGGTGAGCCCCGCGACGACCGCGAGGATCGTCGCGAACGCGATCGCCGAGATCAGTCCGAGCAGCAGCGGCCCGCCCAACGAGAACGCGAGCAGCGGCGCGGCGGAGTTCGGTCCGCCGGGCGCTGCGGCGATGACGGATGGCCCGACGAGCGCCGCAGCACCGTAGCCGAGCACGAGGGTGAAGACGTAGAAGATGCCGATCAGCCAGATCGCCCAGACGACCGACTTGCGCGCCTCCTTCGCCGTCGGCACCGTGTAGAACCGCATCAGCACGTGCGGCAGCGCCGCGGTGCCGAGCACGAGCGCGAGGCCGAGCGAGAGGAAGTCGATCTTCGAGAGGTCGGAGACGCCGTACTTCAGGCCCGGGTCGAGGATCGCGGGGTTCTCGGCCACGGCGACGGCCTGGTCGAGCAACGCCGAGAAGTCGAAGCCGTTGATCGCGAGCACCCACACCGTCATCACGCCGGCGCCCGCGATGAGCAGCACCGCCTTGATGATCTGCACCCAGGTGGTGCCCTTCATCCCGCCGATGAGCACGTAGAGGATCATCAGCGCGCCGACCACGGTGATCACGAGCGACTGGCCGAGCAGATCGCTGATCCCGAGCAGCAGCGACACCAGGCCGCCGGCCCCGGCCATCTGCGCGAGCAGGTAGAAGAAGCACACGACGAGCGTGGTGATGGCCGCGGCGATGCGCACCGGCTTCTGCTTCAACCGGAACGACAGCACGTCGGCCATGGTGAACCGGCCCGTGTTGCGCAGCAGCTCAGCGACGAGCAGCAGCGCAACGAGCCAGGCCACCAGGAAGCCGATCGAGTAGAGGAAGCCGTCGTAGCCGGTCATCGCGATCGCGCCGACGATGCCGAGGAACGAGGCGGCCGAGAGATAGTCGCCCGCGATCGCGGAGCCGTTCTGCCCACCCGTGAACGAGCGCCCGGCGGCGTAGTAGTCGGCGGCGGTCTTGTTGTTCCGGCTGGCGCGGAAGACGATGATCATCGTGATCGCCACGAAGGCGCCGAAGATCGCGATGTTGAGCCACGGCTCGCCGGGGGCGTTCGCGGCGGCCGGCTCGGCGGCGAGACGGAGGCCGAGGACTGCGGCGCTCATCGGGTCGCCTCCGGGGTCGAGGCGGAGGAGCTGGTCGAGGCGGCGGAGCTGGCCGAAACATCCGAGGCATCCGCGATCTCCGCCTCGATCTCCTCGCGGATCTCGCTCGCGATCGGGTCGAGTCGGCGATTGGCGAAGCTCACGTACCAGGTGGTCACCGCGAAGGTGGTGACCACCTGTGCGAGCCCGAGCAGCATGGCGACGTTCACACTGCCGAACACCCGCGTCGACATGAAGTCGTGTGCGTAGCTGGCGAGCAGCACGTAGGCGAGGTACCAGACGAGGCAGGCGGCCAGCACGGGGAACACGAACCCGCGCTGGCGCCTCCTCAACCGCTGGAACCGCTCCGACTGCTGGACCGCGCGGTAGTCGACGATGGGACGGTTCGTCTCCTCCGCGCTCAGGGCGTCGTTGCCCATGGCGTCTCCTTCGAGGTCGTCGGTGCGACATCGCACCGTGCGGCCCCTCGATGCCAGAGGCTGCGGGCCGCGGTGCGACCATGCTGCCGTCGGCGACCGCGCACCGGGGACCGTCGCCGCTCGTCGTCGCCAAGCGGTGCCGATCGTGCGACGAACGACGGCCGGCCGCGATGAACGATCGCTACGCTGGCCTGCATGCCCGAGTCCCTGGTGGTGGCCGCGGCGGCCGGCGTCGTCGCCGGCGCGCTCGCCGTCGGGCTCGTCGTGCTCCTGCGCCGCCTCGTGGTCTCCTCGAAGGAGCTCGGCACCGAGGCCGAGCGCGCCACCTATCAGACCCTCCACCTCGCGTCGAAGGCGGCCGCGCACCTCCGCGGCGGCGTCGGCGTCGAGGACGCGAAGCGCGCGGGCCGGCACCTGAAGGCGCTGCTCGGCTGCGACACCCTCGCGATCGTCGACCCGGGCGGGGTCGTCGCGCTCGACGGCGACGACGGTCTGCGCGAGACGGCCGCGGAACTCGCCGCCGCCGCGCACGAATCCGGCAAGCCGCAGGTGCAGCGGCGGGTGCCGCGTTCGGGCCGCGGCCGGCAGGGCGCCAGAGAGACGGATGCCATTGCGGCCCCCATCCTCGTCGGCCGGCGGCCGGTCGGGGCGATCGTCGCGTTCGCGGCCCCCGTGCGCGCCGGGCTCGTGCGTGCGACCGCCGAGGTCGCCGACTGGGTCGCCGCGCAGGTCGAGCTCGGCGAGCTCGACGCCTCCCGCACCGCCCTCGCCGAGGCCGAGGTGCGGGCGCTCCGAGCCCAGATCAGCCCGCACTTCATCTACAACTCGCTGAACGCGATCGCCTCCTTCATCAACACCGACCCGGCCGAGGCGCGCGAGCTCGTGCTGGAGTTCGCGGACTTCACGCGGTACTCGTTCCGGCGGCACGGCGAGTTCACGACGGTGGCCGACGAGCTCGGCTCGATCGACAGCTACCTGCGCCTCGAGCGGGCGCGCTTCGGCGAGCGGCTGCGGGTGACCCTGCAGATCGCGCCGGAGGTGCTCGGCGCGATCGTGCCGTTCCTGTCGATCCAGCCGCTCGTCGAGAACGCGGTGCGGCACGGCCTCGAGGCGAAGGAGGGCGGCGGGCGCATCACGATCACCGCCGAGGACTCCGGCGCCTACGCGGAGATCAGTGTGGAGGACGACGGCGTCGGCTTCGATCCGGAACTCATCCGCGAGGTGCTGGCCGGTGGGCAGGGCGACGCGCACGTCGGCCTCCGGAACGTCGACGCCCGCCTCCGCCAGGTGTACGGCGACGAGCACGGCCTCGTGATCGAGACCGCCCGCGGGGCCGGCACGCTCGTGCGCATGCGGGTGCCGAAGGCGGCGCCGCCCCCCACCGAGTTGCCCGACTTCCATGGAAGTCGGGCAAGTCGAGAGGGAAGCGGGGCGCCGCCGCCCGTGCCGCGACCGGAGCGGGATGGGAGACTCGAACCGTGATCTCCGTCCTCGTCGCCGACGATGAGCAGCCCGCGATCGACGAGCTGGTGTACCTGCTCGGGCAGGACCCGCGCGTCGGCGTCATCCACCAGGCCTCGTCCGGAGCTGAGGCGGTGCGCTTGCTCACCCGCGAGCCGGTCGATGCGGCGTTCCTCGACATCCACATGCCGGGCCTCTCCGGCTTCGACCTGGCGCGCGCGCTGCAGCGCTTCGAGCGCCGGCCCGCACTCGTCTTCGTCACCGCCGACGAGGAGGGCGCGCTCGAGGCCTTCGACCTCGCCGCCGTCGACTACCTGCTGAAACCCGTGCGCGCCGAGCGGCTGGCGCGCTCGGTGGGCCGCATCGCCGAGGCGCTGCGGCCGCCGGCGCCGGATGCCTCGCCGGCCGGCGAGATGATCGCGGTGCCGCTCGGCGGGACGACGCGGATGATCCGACGAGACGAGGTGCGCTACGTGCAGGCCCAGGGCGACTACGCCAGGCTGCACACCGAGGCCGGCACGCACCTCGTGCGCGTGCCGATCTCCGACCTCGAGAAGCAGTGGGCGGAGGCCGGCTTCGTGCGGGTGCACCGCTCGTACCTCGTCGCCCTGGCGCACGTCTCGCGCATCCGGCTCGGCTCCGACCACCCGGCGGTCGTCGTGGGCGACGTCGAGCTGCCCGTGAGCCGGCGGATGCTGCCGGGCCTGCGCGACCGCCTCGCCCAGTCGAGTGTGCGGCCCCGCCCGTGAGCGAGCCGGGGTGGTCCCCTGAGCCCGTCGAAGGGGTGCCGCGCCCTTCGACAGGCTCAGGGAACCAGGGCCCTTCGACGAGCTCAGGGAACCAACCCCCTTCGACAGGCTCAGGGAACCAGGATCGCCCGCCCGCCCGCGTCCGCGTCACCGCCGCCGGCACCCCGCGACCCGCCCCGCCCCGCGCCGCCCTCCGTCTCGGCCGCGCGCCGGAAGCCCCCACGAGTGACATCCGCGGCGTCTACGTGCGGTCCCTCATCCGCTCGCAGCTGCGTCTCGGCCTCGTGTTCGCGGGCGGGTTCTGCCTCGCCACCGCCCTCTTCGTCGCCGCGATCGTGCTCGTGCCGGGACTCGACGAGCAGTTCGTCGCGGGCGTGCCGGTCGCCTGGTTGCTGCTGGCCTTCGGCCTGTACCCGCTGGTCATCACCGTGGGCGTGCTGTACGCCCGGGCGGCGGCGCGCAACGAGGCCCGGTTCCGGCAGCTCGCCGAGGACGAGACGTGAACCCGGTCACCGGGTACACGGCGATCGTGGTCGTCTCGCTGGCCTCGGCGCTGATCGGCTTCTACGGTCTCCGAGTCTCGCGCACGACGGGCGACTTCTATGTGGCGAGCCGGACGGTGCGGCCCTGGTGGAATGCCTCGGCCATCGGCGGGGAGTACCTCTCCGCGGCGTCGTTCCTCGGCGTCGCCGGGCTGGTGCTGCTCAGCGGCTCGGCCGGATTCTGGTTCCCGATCGGGTACACGGCGGGATACTTGATGCTGCTGCTCTTCGTGGCGGCCCCGCTCCGCCGGAGCGGGGCGTACACGATCCCCGATTTCACCGCCGCCCGACTCGAATCGCGCTGGGTGCGCCGGGTCACGAGCACCCTCGTCATCCTCGTCGGCTGGTTCTACATCGTGCCGCAACTGCAGGGCGCCGCCCTGACCGTTCGGATCACGACCGGCCTGCCGCCATGGGCGGGCTCGCTCGCCGTCGCCGTGATCGTCGCCGTGGTCGTCGTCGCGGGCGGCATGCGGTCGATCACCTTCGTGCAGGCGTTCCAGTTCTGGCTGAAGCTGACGGCGCTCGCGGTGCCGGCGGTGGCGCTGCTCATCGTCGTCTCCGGGGGCGTGCCCGGCCTCGAGGCGCGTGCGGCCCTCGCCCCGGAGCTCGCGTTCCCGGCCGAGGCCGGGCCGCACGGCCTCGACGCGTACCGCACGGTGTCGCTGATGGTGGCGCTGCTGTTCGGCACACTCGGCCTTCCGCATGTGCTCGTGCGCTTCTACACGAATCCGGATGGCTCGGCCGCCCGCCGCACGACGGTGATCGTGCTCGCCCTGCTGTCGGTGTTCTACGTCTTCCCGACCGTGTTCGGTCTGCTCGGCCGGGCTTTCGCGCCGGAGCTCGCCGAGGGCGGCCGCGCCGATGCGCTCGTGCTGCTCCTGCCGGGACTGCTCGTGCCCGGCCTGTGGGGGGAACTGCTCACCGCCCTCGTGATCGGCGGGGCGTTCGCGGCCTTCCTCTCGACGAGCTCGGGGCTGGTGGTCTCTCTCGCGGGCGTCGTCAGCCAGGACCTCCTCGGCGGCAGCGTACGCGGCTTCCGCATCGCGGCGGTGCTCTCCACCCTGGTGCCGCTCGCCGTCGCGCTCGTCACCGAGTCCTCGGGGCTCGCCGGCAGCGTGGGGCTCGTCTTCGCGTTCACCGCCTCGACCCTGTGCCCGGTGCTGCTGCTCGGCATCTGGTGGCGCGGCCTCACCGCGCGCGGCGCGATCGCCGGGATGGTGACGGGGGCGCTGCTCTCGGGCGGGGCGATCCTCGCGAGCGCCGCCGGCGCGACGGCCGACGCGCCGGGCTGGCTGCGGCCGCTTGTCGAGCAGCCGGCGGCGAGGATCCGGGGCGCTCGCCGTCGCGGTCATCGTGCTCGTCTCGCTCGCGGACCGGCGGCGGATGCCTCGGAGCACCGACGCCTTCCTCGCCCGCCTGCATGTGCCGGAGCGGCCGCGCTGAGCGTCGGGACCGCCCGGCCGACCGCCCGCCCGCCGGGTTCTGCCACCGCCCCGGCTAGGCTGGATCGGTGCTGCTGCCCGTCGCGATCTCCGTCCTCGTCGGCGCGTTCGCACAGCGCATCACGGGCATGGGTTTCGCGCTCATCGCGTCGCCGGCCCTCGTCATCCTGCTCGGCCCCTTCGACGGCGTCATCATCGTGAATGTCTGCGCGGTGCTCTCCTCGCTCCTCATCCTGCCCAGGGTGTGGAAGGAGGTGGACTGGCGCCGTTTCGCCTGGCTCGTCGTCCCGGCGCTCGTGGGCACGCTGTTCGGCACTCTCGCCGCGACCGCGATCCCCGGTCCCTGGCTGCAGCTCGGCATCGGTGCGCTCGTGATCGTCGCACTCACCGTCACCCTCCTCGTGACCCGCACGGAGCACGTGGTCCACGGGGCGCCGCCGGCGATCCTGACCGGGGCGGCTTCGGGCTTCATGAACTCGGCCGCAGGGGTCGGCGGCCCGGCGCTCAGCGTCTACGCGGTCGCGAGCCGCTGGTCGCAGACGGGCTTCGCGGCGACCGCGCAGGCGTACTTCATCGTGATCGGCTCGGCGGCGCTCGTCAGCAAGCTCGCGACCACCGGTTGGGCGCTGCCGGAGCTCGAGCCGGGCGCGTGGCCGTGGGTGATCGCCGCGCTGCTCGTGGGGCTCCTGCTCGGCGAGCTGCTGCACGCGCGCATCAGTCACCGGGCGGCGCGCATCGCGGTCATCGCGATCGCCTACCTCGGGGGTGCCGCCGCCCTCGTGGACGGCGCGCTCGAGCTGCTCGGCTGACCCCGCCGCGCTCCCGCGCGCCGCGCTCCCGCCCCGCACGCCCGCCCCGCGGGCCGCGCTCCCGCCTCCGTCCGCTCCCCCTCCCGCCCCCGCGCGCCCGCACCCGCTCCCGCCCCCGCGCGCCCGCCCCCGCGCCCGCCCCGCGCGCCGCGCTCCCGCGCGCTCCGCGCTCCCGCCCCCGCAGCGCTCGCGAAAGGGTCGCATTGCGTCAGCGCTCAGGCGGGCACCCACCGAAGATGTCGCATTCTGACCCCGTCGCGAGTTCGGGAGCGGGAGCGAGAGCGCGCGGGTGCAGGAGCGGATGCGAGAGCGGGAGCGGGTGCAGGAGCAGATGCGAGAGCGGGAGCGAGAGCAGGAGCGGATGCGAGAGCGAGAGCAGGAGCGGGATGCAGGAGCGAGAGCAGGAGCGGGATGCAGGAGCGGGATGCAGGAGCGGGCGGGAGCGGATACAGGAGCGCGGGCGAGAGCGGGTGCGGGAGCAGGAACGGGAACGGGGACGCGCTCGAACTGCTCGGCTGAGCGGGCGCGCTCCGGCCTCGGCCTCGCGCTCAGGTGCGGAGCGTCACCGGTCCGTCGCCGAGCGCGGCGAGCCGCGCCTCGAGCCCCGCCCGCACCTCGGGCCACTCGTCGATGACGACCGAGTACACCGCGCTGTCGCGCCAGCTGCCGTCGGCCCGCCGCTTGTCGCGCCGCATCACACCGTCGAGCTTCGCCCCGAGCTTCTCGATCGCCCGGCGGGAGCGGGCGTTCGCGGCATCCGCCTGGATCTTCACCCGGCCGAAGCCGTGCTCGAAAGCGAGGCCGAGCAGCAGCAGCTTCGCCTCGGGATTGACGGCGGTGCCCCACACGCGAGGGTCGTATCCGGTCCAGCCGATGTGCGTCGACTCGTTCGTGAGGTCGAAGTCGGCGAGCTTCGTGGCGCCGACGATGCGCCCGTCATCGGGTCCGCCGACGAGGCGCACGGTGAAGGGCCGCTGCTCGGCACCGGCCGTGCCTCCGTAGTAGCCCGTCGCCCAGCGGTCGAACGCCTCCCGGCCGGCGGGCAGCCCGGCGGGGCCCCCGCCGTAGCCGCCGGCGAACACCTCGGGACGGCAGAGCGCCTCGAAGAGGCCGGCGAGGTCGTCAGGATGCCACGGCGAGAGCCGGATGCGGACGCCGCGGAGCTCGGCGCTGGCGGGAAGGATCGCGGTCACGGGTCGAGTTTCGCACGCCCGCCCGCCGCGGGGCGCCGGGCGGCTCCGGCACCGGGCTCCGGGCGGCTCCGGCGCCGAGGCCGGCACTGAGGCCGTCGCCGAGGCCGTCGCCGGACCAGAATGCCGATCCGACCGGCGATTCTCCGCGCTCGTCGAAGTGTGACGCGGGGCGCGAATGTCCCCTTCCGGTGCGGCCCCGCGTGTGCGACGATGACGACGAAACCACCATTCCGAGCGAGCGAAAGGACCCAGCATGGGGGCACTGGACGACGCGGCCAAGCAGGCCGGCGACTTCATCACCGAGAACAAGGACAAGATCAACGACGCGCTGAAGAGCGAGCAGGCCGAGGGCATCAGCGACTCGGTGCTCGACGGGGTCGCCGACTTCGCGAAGAAGGTCACCGGCGGCAAGTTCGACGAGCAGATCGACGGCGCGCGCAACACGGCCGACGGCGCCATCGGCAACGAGTAACGCCACCGGCGACGGGTTGCCCCAGCGGCGGCACCTCACGCCGGCGACCGGGAGCCCCAGCGGCGACGCGACGAGGGGCGGATGCATCGGCATCCGCCCCTCGTCGCATGATCGGGCCGCGGTGCGGCCGATGCGCCTGTTAGTCGATCAGCTCGTGCAGCTGCACGATGGCGTCACGCTCGGGGCCGACGCCGATCGCCGAGATGCGCGAGCCGCTCATCGCCTCGAGCTCCCGCACGTAGGCCTGCGCGTTCGCGGGCAGGTCGGCGAACTCGCGCGCTCCGGAGAGGTCCTCGGTCCAGCCGGGGAACTCCTCGTAGATCGGCTTCGCGTGGTGGAAGTCGGACTGCGACACGGGCACCTCGTCGAAGCGCTCGCCGTCGACGTCGTACGCGACGCACACCGGGATGCGCTCGATGCCGGTGAGCACGTCGAGCTTCGTCAGCACGAAGTCCGTGACCCCGTTGATGCGCGCCGCGTAGCGGGCGATCGGGGCGTCGTACCAGCCGGTGCGGCGGCGGCGTCCGGTCGTGGTGCCGAACTCGTGCCCGTTCTCGGTGAGGAAGTCGCCCCACTCGTCGAAGAGCTCGGTCGGGAAGGGGCCGGCGCCGACGCGGGTCGTGTACGCCTTGACGACGGCGATGACCCGGTCGATCTGGTTCGGCGCGATGCCGGAACCGGTGACCGCGCCGCCCGAGGTCGCGTTCGACGACGTGACGAAGGGGTACGTGCCGTGGTCGACGTCGAGCATCGTGGCCTGGCCGCCCTCGAAGAGCACGGTCTCGCCGCGGCCGAGCGCCTGGTGCAGCTCGAGCGCCGTGTCGGTGACCATGGGGCGCAGCCGGTCGACGTAGCCGAGCAGCTCGTCGACGATCTCGTCGACGGCGATCGCGCGGCGGTTGTAGACCTTCACGAGCAGGTGGTTCTTCTGGTCGAGGGCGCCCTCGACCTTCTGGCGCAGGATGTTCTCGTCGAAGAGGTCCTGCATGCGGATGCCGACGCGGTTGATCTTGTCGGCGTAGCTCGGCCCGATGCCGCGACCGGTGGTACCGATCTGCCGCTTGCCGAGGAAACGCTCCGTCACCTTGTCGAGCGTGCGGTGGTACTGGGTGATGACGTGCGCGTTCGCGGAGATGCGGAGCTTCGAGACATCCACCCCCCGGCTCGCGAGGCCCTCGAGCTCCTCGAACAGCACCTCGATGTCGACGACCACGCCGTTCGCGATGACCGGCGTGACGCCCGGCGTCAGGATGCCCGAGGGCAGCAGGTGCAGGGCGTACTTCTCCTCGCCGACGACGACGGTGTGCCCGGCGTTGTTGCCGCCGTTGAACTTCACGACGTAGTCGAGACGGGAACCGAGGAGGTCGGTGGCCTTCCCCTTGCCTTCGTCGCCCCACTGGGCTCCGACGAGTACGACCGCGGGCATATCAGTCCTCTCCTGCCGACGTCTCCGCCGGGATCACGGTGATGAGCTGGGTCGGCGTGAACTCGCTCGCGATGCGGGCGGGCGCCTCGGAATCGGCGGCCTCGAGCTCCGCGGCGAGCGCTTCGGCGCGCTCGGCGAGGCCGAGGGAGAGCGCGGCGCGACGCTGGGCGTCGAGGGCGCGCAGGTAGGCGCGGTTGGGCTCGTCGGCCCAGCGCACCGGGTCGCCGGCAGTCCAGCCGGCGACGGCCAGCTGCGCACGGGCGAACTCGACGGATGCCGCGGCGAAGGCGTAGGCCTCGATGGCCCGCCCCTCGGAGTCGGCGAGGTCGGCGAGCTCGGCCCAGGCGAGGGGCGACGAGGGATGTTCGGCGACGACGGCCTGTACGGCGCTGCGGTCGCCCGCGGCGAGGGCCTCGCGCACCTCCGGCTCGTCGGCCAGAGTGATCTCGGCCTCCGCCGATGCTTCGTCAGGAGTCACACTCCACCATATCGCGAGGGGCTCGCGACGCCCGGCTCCTCCGCCGGGAGCGCGCCGAGGGGCCTGGCCCGGAGGCCGGGCCCCTCGGCCCGTCGCGCTACTTCACGACGTTGTAGGCGTTGACGTTGCCCGCGCCGTAGAAGCCGTTGCGCGCGCCGCCGGTGCAGCTGGCCTCGTAGGCCGTCTCGCTGCCCGCCCACAGCGGCACCGGGTTGTAGACGCCCGCCGGGCAGGCGAGCGGCGTCGCCGAGCGCTCCAGGAAGGAGGCCAGCTGGCCGGGCTTCATGCCCGGGTGCGCGGACACGGCGAGCGCCGCGACGCCCGCGGCGTGCGGGCCGGCCATCGAGGTGCCCTGCTTGTAGCCCCAGCCTCCGGGCACGGTCGACAGCACGCCGTCCGACACGGTGCGGGCCGCGCCCTGCGTGCGGAAGCGGGTGTCACCGCCGGGGGCGGTCACGTCGACGACGCCCTGGCCGTACGAGGAGTAGTAGCTCTTCTGCTCGGTCGGTCCGACGGCCGACACCGTCACCACGCCCGGAGCCTCGGCCGGCAGGTCGCGGCAGGCGCCCGTGATCGTGCGGTCCTCGACCGGGGCGCTCCCGTCGTTCGGGCTCGTCGAGTCGACGAACTTGTGCTGCAGGTCGACGTTGCTGTTGCCCGCCGACGCCACCGTCAGCGTGCCCTTCGCCGCGGAGTACCGCAGCGCCCGCTGCACGGCCTGCCACACCGGCCGCTGGCTCGGGTCGTTCACGCAGTTGAACTCCCACGGGTCGATGTAATAGCTGTTGTTCGTCACCGGCATGCCGTGATCGGCCGCCCAGAGGTAGCCGCAGATGGCCGCCTCGGGGTAGATGTATCCGTCGTCGTTCACGACCTTCACCGCGGCCACCTTCACGCCGGGTGCGACGCCCGCGATGCCGACGCCGTTGATCGCCGCGGCGATCGTGCCGGCGACGTGGGTGCCGTGGTCCGAGGTCGTCGGGTTCCAGGCGGCCTCGTCGGTGTCGACGACGCCGCCGATGCACGACGCGCTCTGCTCGTACGCGATCTGCGTGGTGAGGTCGGGATGGCTCGAGTCGATGCCGGAGTCGAGCACGCCCACGACGACCGACGGATCGCCCGTGGTCACGCCGTGCGCCTCCGCGACGTCGATCTGCTGCATGTCCCACTGCAGGCCCCACAGCGGCTCGGCGGTGGGGTCGCCGGGCGCGCCGAGCGCCGCCGGGTCGACCGGGGCGGCGGCATCGTCGTCGATGAGCGTGGTGCCGAGCCCGTCGGTCGCGGCGACCTCGAGGCCGCCGCCGACGCGCGAGGCGAAGTCGCCGGACGACGACTTCACGACGAGCACGCCGATCTGATCGTAGGCCGCGACCACGGTGCCGCCGGCGGCGGCCACGCGCTTCTGGGCGTTCTTCGTGCCCTGGCCCTGAGGCCCCAGCACCAGATAGCTGTGCTCCTGGCCGTCGTCGGCTGCGGCCGGGGTTCCGGCTGCGCCCAGGAGGCCGATGGCGAGGACGGCGGCGCACGCCGTTCCGATCACCTTGCGATTCATTCCCTGTCTCCGTTCGAGGGGGTATGGATGCACGGTCGACCACGTCGTCGACCGGGACCGGCCGCCCCGCGGGTCGCGAGGACCCGGGCGTCGTCGCCCGGGCACGGCCGATGCTCGCGAGTCTAGCCACCCCCGCACGGGGGACACAGCGGGGCGGGGTCTCCGGATCGGCGGCGTCACGACCCGCCCCGCGCAACTAGGCTGGAGACCATGTCGAAGGTCCTGACCTCCCTGCCCGCCGGCGAGCGCGTCGGCATCGCCTTCTCCGGGGGGCTCGACACCTCCGTCGCCGTCGCCTGGATGCGCGAGAAGGGCGCGGTGCCCTGCACCTACACCGCCGATCTCGGCCAGCCCGACGAGCCCGACGTCGAGGCCGTGCCGGGCCGCGCGCTCGAGTACGGCGCCGAGCTCAGCCGCCTGGTCGACTGCAAGGCCGCGCTCGTCGAGGAGGGCCTCGTGGCGCTCCAGTGCGGCGCGTTCCACATCCGCTCCGGCGGCAAGACCTACTTCAACACCACGCCGCTCGGTCGTGCGGTGACGGGCACGCTGCTCGTGCGCGCGATGATGGAGGACGGGGTCGACATCTGGGGCGACGGCTCCACCTACAAGGGCAACGACATCGAGCGGTTCTACCGCTACGGGCTGATGGCCAACCCCCGGCTGCGCATCTACAAGCCGTGGCTCGACTCGGCCTTCGTCACCGAGCTCGGCGGCCGCCAGGAGATGAGCGAGTGGCTGCTCGAGCGCGAGCTGCCCTACCGCGCGAGCGCCGAGAAGGCCTACTCGACCGACGCGAACATCTGGGGCGCGACGCACGAGGCGAAGGTGCTCGAGGAGCTCTCGGCGGGCATCACCACGGTCGAGCCGATCATGGGCGTGAAGTTCTGGGACGAGTCGGTCGAGATCCCCGCCGAGGACGTCACCGTGCGCTTCGAGCAGGGCCGCCCGGTCGCGATCAACGGCGTCGAGTTCTCGGACGCCGTCGAGCTCGTGCTCGAGGCGAACCGCATCGGCGGCCGCCACGGCCTCGGCATGAGCGACCAGATCGAGAACCGCATCATCGAGGCGAAGTCCCGCGGCATCTACGAGGCGCCGGGCATGGCCCTGCTGCACCTCACGTACGAGCGCCTGCTGAACGCGATCCACAACGAGGACACGATCGCGAACTACCACAACGAGGGTCGCCGCCTCGGCCGGCTCATGTACGAGGGCCGCTGGCTCGACCCGCAGTCGCTCATGCTCCGCGAGTCGATCGTGCGGTGGGTCGCCTCGGCGGTCACCGGCGAGGTCACGGTGCGCCTGCGCCGCGGCGACGACTACACGATCCTGAACACGGAGGGCCCGGCGTTCAGCTACCAGCCCGAGAAGCTCTCGATGGAGCGCGTCGGCGACGCCGCCTTCGGCCCCGAGGACCGCATCGGCCAGCTGACCATGCGCAACCTCGACATCGCCGACTCGCGCAGCCGCCTCGAGCAGTACGCGCACCTCGGCATCGTCGGCGGCTCGACGGCCGCCCTGGTCGGCGACCTGGCCGAGGGCGAGGCGGCCGAGATCGCCGCTCCCGCCGACGACGCCGCCTCCGCCGCGACGGATGCCGCGATCGAGGCCGCGGCGTTCGACCTCGGCACCGACTGAGCGAAGCCGCACCCCGGCGCACAACGGAGCCCGGCACCGGGATGGTGCCGGGCTCCGTCGTCTGCGCACGGCGGTTCGGGCGCCGGCAGGAGGGTCGGCGGTTCGGGCGCCGCTCGGATCGCGCCGCCGGCTAGCGCGGCACCTGGGTGCAGCCGCTCAGGGCGAAGAGCGGGTCGCCCCGGCCCTCCATCCAGACGGCGGTGCCGTGGTCGTCGTACCAGAAGCCCGGATAGACGTCTTCCTCGTCCTGGTGCTTCGCGTGCGCCTTGACGACCGCGAGCTTGTCGGTCTCGATGTACACGTACGGGTTCTTCTCGCTGTGGGTCGCGTGGCAGTACGGGACCTTGTGGTCGCCGTCCACGGGACTCGACGCGAAGGCCGGCGACGCGGTCGCCAGCAGGGCTGCCGCGGCGAAGGGGACGGCGGCGAGGACGGCGACGGCGCGTCGGATGCTGCGCTCGGCCATGATGGGCTCCATTCTCGGGTTCGGACGACCGCGTCATGCGGGTATGCGGTCAGGGTCAGCAAAGCACTGCCGGCACGCACTAACAAGAGGAATCCTCACCCCCGTTCGGGGGCGCGCCGCGAAGCCCGCCCGAGGGGAGGACAATGGGGGTCTGCCCACCAGGCAGACGAGGAGGAGGGCGCGTGAGGATCGAGCTCCGCGGAGTCGCCAAAGGTCGGGACGGGCAGGCGTTGCCCCCGACTACCGTCGGATTCGAGTCCGGTCGCGCGACCCTTGCGAGAGCCGAGACCGAACAGCGACCCACCGTGCTCGGACTCATCGCCGCCGGGCGCATGCGCCCCGACTCCGGCGAGGTCGTCATCGACGGCAAGGCGGATGCCCCGGCCATCCGGCGCCGCATCGCGCTCGTCGACGCCCCGGAGGTGAGCGACCCGGCACCGAACATCACCCTCGGCGGCGTCGCCGCGGAGGAACTCATGTTCGCCGGCATCCCGTCGAACCCCGTCTCGGTCGGCCGCTGCCTCACCCGGCTCGGCCTCGACCACCTCGCCCGCGTGCCGATCGCGAACGTCGCGCCGCACGCCCGGCTGCGCCTGCTCACCGAGCTCGCGCTCCTCCGCGAGGGCGTCGAGGGCCTCGTCATCGTCTCGCCCGACCGGCACGGCGGCGACCCGATCGAGTGGTGGGAGCTCGCGAAGGGACTCGCCGACCGCGGCTTCGCGCTCCTCGTCATCGCCGGCGACGCCTCGGCCGCGGCGATCGGCGCGGCCGCGATGATCGCCAGGATGCACGGCCCCGACGAGCCGGACGACGAGCTGCCGCTCGCCGAAGGAGGCATCGCGTGAAGATCCCGCAGATGATCGCCGCGGAGTTCCGGCGGCTCACCTCGACGAAGATGTCGGTGCTGGCGCTGCTCGCGCTCATCGCCGTGCCGGTGCTCTACGGCGGGCTGTACCTCTGGGCGAACCAGGACCCCTACGCGAAGTTCGCGGAGGTGCCCGTCGCCCTCGTCGTCGAGGACGAGGGCACCCCGGCGACGGCCGACACGCCCGCACGCAACGTCGGCGACGAGATCGCCGCCGAGGTCGTCGCCGACGGCGCCTTCGACTGGCACCGGGTGTCGGCCGAAGAGGCCGAGCTCGGGCTCGACGAGTCGCGCTACGACTTCGCGATCACCTTCCCGGAGGACTTCTCGGACGCGCTCGCCTCCGTGCAGACGGATGCCCCACGGCAGGCCGAGATCGTGCTCGCCACGAACGACGCGAACAGCTACCTCGCGGGCACGATCGGTAAGCAGGCGGTCGAGAAGATCCGCACGACGATCGCCGAGAAGGTGGGGCAGGAGGCGGCCTCGACGCTGCTCGACTCGATCTCGACGATCCGCGGCAAGCTCGGCGAGGCGGCCGACGGGGCGGCGAAGCTCACCGACGGCACCGGCACCGCGCTCGACGGCGCCGGGCAGCTCGGCGCCGGGGCCGGACAGCTCGCCGACGGCACCGGGCAGCTCCGCGACGGCACCGCCCGACTCGCGGACGGCTCGGCCACCCTCGCCGACGGCGCCGCGCAGGTCGCGGACGGCAACGATCAGCTCGCGGCATCCGCCGACCGCGTCGGCTCCGTCGTCGCGCAGGCCGCCGCCGACGTCCCCCAGGCGCGCGCCGAGATCGAGGCGCTGCTGCGCGCCCAGGGCCTCGACCAGGCCACCATCGACGCCGTGCTCGCCCGGCTCGACGTGGTCGGCAGTGCGATCGTCGACGGCAACGATCGCGTGCAGCAGGTCGTGGGCGAAGTGGATCGGCTCGCCGACGGCAGCCGGCAGGTGGCGAACGGCTCGGCCGAGCTCGCCGCGGGCGCCCGCTCCGCCGCCGACGGGGCCGCTCAGGCGGCGGGCGGCGCCGCGCAGCTGCGGGACGGCCTCAGCACGCTGCAATCGGGGCTCGGCGAGCTCGCGAACGGGGCCGGCACGCTCCGCGACGGACTGCAGTCCGGCGTGGCCGAGATCCCGGACTCCACGCAGTCGACGCGCGACGCGCAGGCGGCGACGATCGCCGACCCCATCGCCCTGGAGACGAGCCAGGTCACCCAGGCCGGCAACTACGGTGCAGGACTCGCCCCGTTCTTCGCGGCTCTCGCGGGCTGGATCGGCATCTACGCGCTGTTCCTCATCGTGAAGCCGATCTCGCGGCGCGCGGTGACGGCGCTGCACTCGCCCATCCGGATCACGCTCGCCGGCTGGCTGACCCCGGGCCTCCTCGGCGCGGTGCAGATGGTGGCACTCTACGTGGTGCTCGCGGTGACGCTCGGCTTCCAGATGCAGCATCCGCTCGGCGTCGTCGGCACGATGGCGTTCGCCTCGGCGACGTACGCGGCGATCATCCTCGCGCTGAACGTGTGGCTCGGCTCGGTCGGGCAGTTCCTCGGGCTCGTGCTCATGGTGCTGCAGCTCGTGACCGCGGGCGGGACGTTCCCGTGGCAGACGCTACCCGCGCCGCTCGCCGCGCTGCATCACGTGCTGCCGATGGGCTACGTCGTCGACATGATGCGCCAGTTCATGTACGGCGGCGAGCTGTCGCGCGCCTGGGCGGATGCCGGGGTGCTCGCGATCTGGCTCGCCGGCGGCCTCGTCCTCGCCGCGATCGGCGTGACGCGGATGACCCACTTCCGCACGCTGCGCGACCTGCAGCCGAGCCTCATCGGCTGAGCGGCTGAGCGGCGTCACGCGCCGCTCGGCTCGGCTCGGCTAGAGCCAGTGACGCGACTTGAAGATCAGGTAGAGCACCGAGGCCGAGGCGATCATGAGCAGGACGGCGAAGGGGTAGCCGGCCTCCCAACCGAGCTCGGGCATGTTGTGGAAGTTCATGCCGTAGATGCCCGCGACGAGCGACGGCGCGAAGAAGATCGCCGCCCAGCTCGAGATCTTCTTCGTCTGCTCGCTCTGCGCGAGGCTCGTCTCCGTGAGCGACTGCATGACCTCGTTCTGCCGCTGCGCGACGAGGGTCGCGTGCACGCTGAGGGCGTTCTGCAGGGTCTGCCGGAACTCGTCCGCCTTCTCCGTGATGCGGATGACGTGGTCGAGCACGTCGCGGAACGAGCGGCGCAGCTCGAGGCCGGAGTCGTCGTCCGCATGGGCGCCGGCGTCCAGCTCCGCGCGGAGCGTCTCGATGACCCCGACGAGCGGCTTCGTGGCCCGCTGGAACTCCATCACCTCGCCCGAGAGGTCGTAGATGCGCTTCGCGACCGCCGCCTCTCCGGAGAACAGCTCGTCCTCGATCTCGTCGATGTCGTTCTCGAGGCCGGCGACCACGGGCGCGTACTCGTCGACGACCTGGTCGAGCACGGCGTAGAGCACCCCCATCGGGCCGCGGGCGAGCAGCCCGTCGGACTCCAGGCGGGCGCGGACGCGGCCGAGGTCCGGGGCCTCCGCGTGCCGCACGCCGACGACGAAGTCCTGCCCGACGAACAGGTGCACCTCACCGAACTCGACACGCTCTTCGGCGTCGATGTAGCGGGCGGGCCGCAGCACGACGAAGCGGGTGTCGCCGTAGCGATCGAGCTTGGCGCGCTGGTGGCCGGTCAACGCGTCCTCGACGGCGAGTTCGTGCAGGTCGAACTCCCGGGCGACGACTTCGAGCTCGGCTTCGTCGGGACGGTACAGCCCGATCCAGGCGAAGCCGCCGGGCGCCGCCTGCAGCGCCTCGAAGGTGTCGTCGAGGCTCACGGGCGTCGCCACGCGGCGCCCGTCGACGTACACGGCGTTGTCGATGACGGTCACGGCGTCAGTCTGGCACGCGGGCGGCGCGGGCCGCGGATGCCTCGCGCGTTCAGCCCCGCGCGGTGGGGGCCGCGTGCGCGAGCACCCAGGAGTGCATCGTGATCGCCGCGGCGGCGGCCGCGTTCAACGATCGCGTCGAGCCGTACTGGGTGATCTCCACGACGGCGTCGGCGATCCCCTGCGCCTCCGGTGAGAGACCCGGACCCTCCTGCCCGAAGAGCAGCACGCAGCGCTCGGGCCAGTCGAAGGCCTCGATCGGCACGGCGCCGGCGATGTTGTCGACGGCGATGATCGGCAGGGATGCCTCGTGCGCCCACGCCGCGAAGCCGGCGACGTCGTCGTGGTACTCGAGGTGCTGGTAGCGGTCGGTGACCATCGCGCCGCGCTTGTTCCAGCGGCGGCGGCCGATGATGTGCACGGTGTCGGCGACGAAGGCGTTGGCCGTACGCACGATCGAGCCGATGTTCAGGTCGTGCTGCCAGTTCTCGATCGCGACGTGGAAGCCGTGCCGCCGTTCGTCGAGGTCGGCGACGATCGCCTCGAGCCGCCAGTAGCGGTAGCGATCGACGACGTTGCGGCGGTCGCCGTGCTCGAGCAGCTCCGGGTCGAAGTGCGGCTCGTTCGGCCAGGCGTCGCGTCCGCCCGGCCAGGGACCGACACCGGTCCCCACCGAGTCAGCCGACGGGTGCAGGGGCAGCTCGGCCTCGGCGGACTGTTCCGCTGCACCGCTCTCGCCCGGCGCGGGGGAACCAGCGGGCTCGGCGGGCTCAGCGGGCTCAGCGGGCTCAGCGGGCTCAGCGGGCTCAGCGGGCTCAGCGGGCTCAGCGGGCTCAGCGGGCTCAGCGTCGTTCACCCGTGCCACGGTACTCGCGCCATCCGTCACACACTTTTCGGTGCGCCTAAATTCTGCTAACTTTTCGGTATGCCGAAATCCTCCGCCGACCCGCTCGCGCCCGCCGCCGACCCGACTTCCGGCGCGGCATCCACTCCCGGCGCAGCACCCACCCCCGGCGCGGCATCCGCCCCCGGCGCGGCATCCGCCGACCACGCTGCCCCGGCCGCCGCTCGCGGCCCGAAGCGGCGCGACAGCTCGGTGCCGCGCGCCGCCTGGCTGATCGGACCGGCGCTCGTCGCGGGCGTCGCCTACCTCGACCCCGGCAACGTCGCGAGCAACATGACCGCCGGAGCGCAGTACGGCTACCTGCTCGTGTGGGTCGTCGTGCTCGGGAATCTCATGGCCTGGCTCATCCAGTACCTCTCGGCGAAACTCGGCATCGTGACGGGGCGGAGCCTTCCCGAGGTGCTCGGCGAGCGCATCCGCAACCGTTGGGGCCGGCGGGCCTACTGGCTGCAGGCCGAGCTCGTCGCGATGGCCACCGACCTCGCCGAGATCATCGGCGGCGCGGTCGCGCTGAACCTGCTGTTCGGCATCCCGCTGATCTGGGGCGGCGTGATCACGGGGGCGGTGTCGATCGGGCTCCTGATGATCCAGTCCCGCCGCGGGCCGCGCACCTTCGAGTTCGTCATCATCGGACTGCTGCTCATCATCGCCATCGGGTTCAGTGTCGGCGTGCTGATCGCCCCACCCGATCCCGGCGGCCTCTTCGCCGGCCTCGTGCCGCGCTTCGCCGACACCGGATCGGTGCTGCTCGCGGCATCCATCCTGGGGGCGACGATCATGCCGCACGCCATCTACGCGCACTCGGCGCTCAGCCGCGACCGCTTCGCGACGCCGCGCACGCCCGTCGCGTCGGCCGCGCCCACCCGGCCGGCCCGGGGGTGGCGCCGCCTCGTCGCCGCCGACGCCGCACACGCCGGCGAGGCGCGCACCGTCGCCCCCGGTGCGGCCACCACCCTCCCAGCCGGGGTGCTGCTGCGGGCCACGCGGATCGATGTCACGGTGGCGATGGCGATCGCGGGCACCGTGAACCTCTGCATCCTGCTGCTCGCCGCGGTGAACCTCGCCGGCATCGACGGCACCGACAGCCTCGAGGGCGCGTACGCGGCACTCGGCGCAGCCCTCGGACCCGTCATCGCGACGCTCTTCGCCATCGGGCTGCTCGCCTCGGGCCTCGCCTCGACCTCCGTCGGCGCGTACGCGGGGGCCGAGATCATGCACGGCCTGCTGCACCTTCGCGTGCCGCTCGTGCTGCGCCGACTCGTCTCACTGCTCCCCGCTCTCGTGGTGCTCGGGCTCGGACTCGACCCGACGCTGTCGCTCGTGATCAGCCAGGTCGTCCTGTCGTTCGGCATCCCGTTCGCGCTCGTGCCGCTGGTGGCGCTGACCGCGAAGGCCGGGGTGCTCGGCCGCTGGCGCAACCACTGGGCGACGACCGCGACGGGCGTGGCGGCATCCGTGTTCCTCATCGCGCTCAACGCGCTGCTGCTCTGGCTCGTGTTCACCGGGGCGTGAGGCGAGCCGCCGCCGGTGGGCGGGCGCCCGCCGTCGTTCGGGCGCCCGCCCCACCAGCGCCACTTCGGCTCCGCCAGCGCCACTTCGGCTCCGCCAGCGCCACTTCGGCTCCGCCAGCGCCACTTCGGCTCCGTCGCGCCAGCACAGATGGCGCGTGGACGCCGAAGTGGCGCAAACCAGATCAGGAGGGCGGCGCAGACCGGATCGAGAGCAGGCGCAGGCAGACCACGACAGGGCGCAAACCAGATCAGGACAGGGCGCAGACCGGATCGAGCCGGAGGGCAGACCGCAGAACTCGCGCAGAAGTTTCGGCTCCGGCAACTGTCGGCAGAGTTTCATCCGCCCGGTGCGTCACAGGGTCCGCGAGCGCCCGATCCGTCGCCTACGCTGCGGGAACCCCACTGAGGAGGACCCCATGACCGGCTGGCGCGTGCGCGAGTTCCACAACGACGATCTCGACGGCATCCTGCACCTCTGGGAGGCTCAGCGCCGGTCGGCGCATGAACCCGTCTACGATCTCAGCGAGGTCGTCGCCTCCTGCCAGAAGGATCACGCGATCGTGGCGGTGCACGGCGAGGAGCTCGTCGGCGCCGTCGTCGGGCGGGCCGCGCACGACCAGGGCTGGATCGTGTTCTTCGGCATCGCCGAGGACTGGCGCGGCCGCGGCATCGGCTCGGCGATGCTCGCCGCCCTCGAGAAGCGGATGGCACCGCACGGGCTGACCAAGCTCTCGGCGCTGATCCCCGAGAACGAGAGCCGCGTCGACGCCTTCGCGAACCAGGGCTTTGAAGCGAAGCACCAGCTGCGCTACTTCGAGCGGCGCATCCCGGTGCAGCGTCAGGAGCTGACCTCGCTCGCCGAGCTCGGCGGACGGCTGCTGCCGCGCACGCTCTGGGAGTCGGTCGCGGGCATGCGCCGAGAGAAGGAGATCCTGGAGCAGCGTCTCGTGCTCCCCCTCGCCGAACCGGATCTCGCCGACCGCTACGGTGTGGTGCCGCCGCGGGCCGTCGTGCTCTTCGGCCCGCCCGGCACGGGCAAGACGACGTTCGCGAAGGCGATCGCCTCGCGGCTGGAGTGGTCGTTCGTGGAGGTGTTCCCCTCGCGGCTGGCGGCCGATCCGCGCGGGCTGGCGGGCGCGCTGCGCGAGACGTTCACGAAGATCGCCGAGCTCGAGCACGCCGTGGTCTTCATCGACGAGGTGGAGGAGATCGCGGCGCAGCGCTCGGGCGAGCCGCCGTCGCCGCTGCAGGGCGTCACGAACGAGCTGCTGAAGATCATCCCTGCGTTCCGCGAGCAGCCCGGGCGACTCCTCGTCTGCGCGACGAACTTCATCCGGGCGCTCGACAGCGCGTTCCTCAGGCACGGACGCTTCGACTACGTGATCCCGATCGGCCTGCCCGACGACGCCGCGCGCCTCGCGATCTGGCAGCGGTACGTGCCGGAGCAGGTGGTCCGCGAGGTCGACCTGCCGCTGCTCGTCGAGCGGACCGCCGGGTTCTCGCCGGCGGACATCGAGTTCGCCGCGCGCAGCGCGTCGCAGCGCGCGTTCGAGGCGGCCGTGCGGAACGGGGCGACGGCGATCGGGACGGATGCCTCGGGGGTCGCGGATGCGTCGGGGCTCGCGGATGCCTCGGGGCGACCGGCCGGGCCGAGCACCGAGGACTATCTCGACGCGATCGGCACCACTCGAACCACGGTGTCGGCCGAGACCGCCGAGGCCTTCCTCGAGGACATCGAGGCCCTCGCCAGGGTTTGACCCCGCCGGCTCGCCCGACCGGACTGTCGGAGCCGCACCCAGCCGGCGCAACAGCCCCGAACTGGCGCAACCGCACCGAGCTGGCGCAGCCGCACGCGCCCACGAGGCATCCACCCCCTCCGCCCGACCGTCCGCGCCACTTCCACCGCGTTGCGCCACCTCTACTGGCGCAACGCCGCCGAAGTGGCGCAATCGCGGCGGCTACCGCGGCGAGAGCAGACGGCGACCCCGGCCACGCCCCGGTGTGCCTGCCGCCTACCCCGCGCACGGCACCCGCCCCACCCCGGCATCCAGCTTCAGGCCTGCTGCTCACCCCGAATCTGGCCCGGCCCCCGCCCCTCGGCCGGGCCCAGACCCCGACCCGGGCTCCCCGGCTCGGCCTCGAACTGTCGCAACGGCACCGAACTGGCGCAGCCGCACGCGGCCACGAGGCATCCACCCCCTCCACCCGAGCGTCCGCGCCACTTCCACCGCGTTGCGCCACCTCTACTGGCGCAACGCCACCGAAGTGGCGCAATCGCGGCGGCTACCGAGGGGAGAGCAGCCGGCGACCCCGGCCACGCCCCGGTGTGCCTGCCGCCTACCCCAAGCGCGGCACCCGCCCCACTCCGGGCATCCAGCTTCAGGCCGGCCGCTCACCCCGAACCTGACCCGACCCCCGCCCCTCGGCCGGGCCCAGACCCCGACCCGGGCTCCCCGGCCGGACCCCGAACTGGCGCAACAGCGCCGAACTGGCGCAGCCGCACGCGCCCACGGCGCATCCACCCCCTCCGCCCGAGCGTCCGCGCCACTTCCACCGCGTTGCGCCACCTCTACTGGCGCAACGCCGCCGAAGTGGCGCAATCGCGGCGGCTACCGCGGGGAGAGCAGACGGCGACCCCGGCCACGCCCCGGTGTGCCTGCCGCCTACCCCGAGCACGGCACCCGCCCCACCCCGCCAACGCCAACACCCACCCCTCCCCGGGCCCGGTAGTCTGGGGCCGATGCCGGCCAGCAAGAATCCCGCGATCGAGGACTACCTGAAGACGGTGTACGCGCACACCGAGTGGCAGCCCGACCCCATCACGCCGTCCGTGCTCGCCGGCAAGCTCGGCGTCGCGCCCTCGAGCGTCACCGAGATGGTGAAGAAGATGGCGGCGGCCGGCCTCATCGCGCACGTGCCCTATGGTCCGCTCCGACTCACCGACGGCGGACGCGAGCGCGCCCTCGCCGTCGTGCGCCGGCACCGCCTGATCGAGACCTGGCTCGTGCAGGAGATGGGCTACGGCTGGGACGAGGTGCACGACGAGGCCGAGGTCCTCGAGCACGCCGTCTCCGACCGTCTCCTCGACGTGATCGACGAACGACTCGGCCGTCCCGCCCGTGACCCGCACGGCGATGCGATTCCCGCGGCCGACGGCACGATCCCGTCGGAGCCGTTCCTCCGCCTCGACGAGGCGCCGGAGGGGCACCGCGGCCGCATCCTGCGCATCAGCGACCGGGATCCCGCCGTGCTCCGCGAGCTCGAGACGGCCGGCCTCGCGCCCGGCGTCGAGGTCGCTGTGAGCCTCGGTGACGGTGAGCGCGTACGGCTCGCAGCAGGAACGGCGGATGCCCCGGCGCCGGCGTTCGAGCTCCCGGGCACGGCGGCCGCCGAGATCTGGCTGAGCGCCTGAGCCTCGCGCACCCGAGCCCCTGCCCGCCGCACCCGGCCCCCGCACACCGCCCCGCATACCGCGCGCCCGAGCCCCTGCCCGCCGCACCCGGCCCCCGCACACCGCCCCGCGCACGCGGCCCCTATACCGCACCCCTCACCGCGCACCGCGCACCGCATACCGCGCGCCCGAGCTCCTGCCCCCCGGCCCCCGTCCACCGCCCTGAGGCTCCGCCGGTCACCGCACCGCGCGCCTGATAGCATCCGGCGGTGCGCATTCTCCGTCGAACGCTCATCGCCCTCGCCATCGTGGTGGCCGTCGTCGTCGCCGCGGGCACCGCGGTGTACTGGTGGCAGCGCCCGATGCTGCTCACCGGCACCGGATACGCGGCACACAACGCCTGCGCCGTGACCGAGGTCGCCGGACGCGACGACCCCGGCAACGACCTCCCGCCGAACCCGCTCGTGCCGTATCTGCGCTTCGGTGCCGACGAGCCCGGGGAGACGACCGGCTCACTGCTCGGCATCCTCGCGAAGCAGCGCGCCTGGTACACCGAGGGCTTCGGCTGCACCCTCGCGGGCGAGCGGCCCGAACTCGGCACCGCCACCCCGATCGACGACGCCGGCAATCCGCTCGCCGGCGCCCCGGCTCCGACCGCCGACCCCGCGGTCGACGCGGCCATCGCCGCCGCCTTCGCCGACGGGGCGCCCCCGGAGCAGGCGGCGGCGCTCGGCACCCGCGCGGTCGTCGTGCTGAAGGACGGCGAGCTCGTCGGCGAACGCTACGCCGACGGCTTCGACGCCGACACGCCCCAGCTCGGCTGGTCGATGTCGAAGAGCGCGACCGACCTCATCACCGGGGTCCTCGTGCAGCAGGGCGTCGTCGCCCTGGACGACGCCGAACTCCGCCCGGAGTGGAGCGACGAGCGCGCCGACATCACCATCGAGCAGCTGCTGCGCATGACGAGCGGCCTCGAGTGGGACGAGACGTACGACCTCGGTACCCCGATCACGCAGATGCTCTACGGCGAGGCCGACATGGGCGGCTACGTCGCCGGACTCCCGCTCGAGCACACGCCGGGCACCGTGCAGGAGTATTCGAGCGGTTCGACGACGCTGCTCTGCTCGGTGCTCGCCGAGCGCACCGGCCTCGGCGCCGATCTGCCCCGGCGGACGCTGCTCGCCCCGCTCGGGCTCTCCTCGGCCGTGTTCGAGCCGGATGCCGCGGGCACCCCGGTCTGCTCCTCGTACCTGTGGATGACCCCGCGGGACTGGGCCGTGCTCGGCCAGTTCGCCCTGCAGAACGGCGAATGGAACGGCGAGCAGCTGCTTCCCGCCGACTGGATGGCGAAGAGTCTCGAGGTGCGGCCCGTCGAGCAGACCGACGATCCCGGCTACGGCATGGGCTGGCGGGTGAACACGCTCACCGACGGCTCGCCGCGCTGGCCCGGGCTGCCCGCCGACACCTACTACGCCTCGGGTCACGACGGGCAGAAGGTCATCGTCGTCCCCTCGGAGGGCCTCGTCGTCGTGCGGATGGGCTTCACGCCGGAGGCCGACGACGAGCCGAGCGAGGTGCAGCTCGTCGAGGAGCTGATCGCCGCGCTCGGCTGAGTCGCACGGACCACCGGATGCCTCGGTCCGCCGCTCGCGGTCGGCCGGGGCATCCCGCCGTCGTCATCCGTTCGCAACATCGGAGCCCTACGCTGGAGGCATGGGACGACGCGATGAAGTCGAGTGCTGGCTGACCGACATGGACGGCGTGCTCGTGCACGAGAACCACGCGCTGCCCGGCGCCGCCGAGCTGCTGCAGCAGTGGGAGGACCGGGGCACCCCCTACCTGGTGCTCACGAACAACTCGATCTTCACGGCGCGCGACCTCTCGGCGAGGCTCCGCGCGTCCGGCCTGAACGTGCCCGAGGACCGTATCTGGACGTCGGCCCTCGCGACCGCCGACTTCCTGAAGCAGCAGGTGCCGGGCGGCTCGGCGTTCGTCGTCGGTGAGGCGGGCATCCTGACCGCGCTGCACGACGCCGGGTACATCATGACCGAGACCGACCCCGACTTCGTCGTCGTCGGCGAGACCCGCAACTACTCGTTCGAGGCGATCACGAAGGCGATCCGGCTGATCGACCGGGGCGCGCGATTCATCGTGACGAACCCCGACGCGACCGGGCCGAGCGCCGAGGGGCCGCTGCCCGCCACCGGCGCGATCGCCGCGCTCATCACGAAGGCGACCGGCAAGGACCCGTACGTCGTCGGCAAGCCGAACCCGATGATGTTCCGCTCGGCGCTGAACAAGATCGGCGCGCACTCCGAGAACACGGCGATGATCGGCGACCGCATGGACACCGACATCGTCGCGGGCATCGAGGCAGGCCTGCACACCGTGCTCGTGCTCACCGGCATCAGCGACCAGGCCGAGATCGAGAAGTACCCCTTCCGCCCCGACGAGGTGTTGAAGGGCGTCTTCGAGCTCGTCGGCGAGGCCGAGGAGACCGAGCTCTAGGCACGGCGCGCGCTCGCTCGCGCGCTGCCCCGCCCGAGATCCCGAGTTGCCCGACTTTCATGAAAGTCGGGCAACTCGGTTCTGGCTCAGCCTGCGGCGACCTGGGAGGGCGTCGCCCCGGCGATGCTGGCGGTGAGCGGTTCGCCGCTCGACCGATTCGCGAAGCAGTAGAACGTGCGCTCGCCGGCGTCCCACTGCTCGGCGAGCGGATAGGAGAACACGAGCTGCAGGTCGGTGAGGCCCGAGATCGCGTTCTGATCGAGCACGCCGTCGGCCTGGCAGGCCGTGCCCAGCTGCGCGGCGAGCTCGGCATCGCCCGGGAACGCCGCCCCGGCCTCACCGGGCAACGTGCCGCGGAGCACGAGCTGCGCCGCGTGCGGCGCCGCGCAGTCGACGACCGTGTAGTCCTCCGCCCACGCGTCGGTGAACGGGTCGACGCACTCGCCGCCGAAGAGGGTGTTCCAGGCGTGGACGCCGGCGGGCTGGGCCGCGGTCGGCGCGGGCGCCGGCGTATCGCTCGCCTCGGCCGAGGAATTCGTCGTGGGCGCGGATGCCTCGGGCTGCCCACCGAACGGCAGCTTCGTGCCGAGGAAGAACAGCCCGGCGAGCACGAGCACGGCCACGAGGCCGCCCGCGATCCAGAGCAGCATGCGGCGTCGTCGCGCGGCGTCGCCGAGACCTCCCCCGCCGCCGCCGGATCCGGGACCGGAGCCGTGACCGGATGACGCAGCGGCGCCGTCGGACCGGAGGGCTGGCACGTCGCCCGTGCGGGGTGCCGTGCCGCTCGCCGCGGCGCCGAGGCCGGTGGCGCCTGCTGCGGCCGTCGCCCCGGTGAGCGGCAGCTGCGCGGTCGCGGCGAACGGCTCGGTTCGCGATCCGGGGGGTGCGGATGCCTCGAGCCGGTCGCGTGCGTCGAGGCCCAGGGGGTCGAGTGCCTCGGCATCCGGCGCCGCTTCGGGAGCCACCGCCGCGGCCGGTGAGCCGGGCTCGGGCTCGTCGTCGGGGGTGCCGCCCGCGGCGACCGCCGCGAGGGCGACCGTGCCGAGCGGGCCCACCTCGGCACGAGGATCCGCGGCCTCCGGGTCGGGCACGATGCCCCAGTGGAAGGCGGACTCGTCGAGCGGGTCCGCGTCGTCTGCGCCGTCTGCGCCGTCTGCGCCGTCTGCGCCGTCTGCGCCGATGCTCGGGGCCGGGGCCGCGTCGTCCGCGGTTCCGCTCGCGCGGCCCGGGGCCGACTCGGCAGCCCGGGCGGATTCGGCGGCGCCGAATCCGAGCCCCAGCGGGTCGAGCTCCGCCTCCGCCGGGAGTCCGCGCTCAGCGCTGTGCTGCTGATCGGCCTCGGGCGCGAACGCGGCACCCGCCGGCGTCTCGCGGGCACCGTCCGGCGTCGCCGGGGCATCGGCCGGAATCGCGGGGGCACCGGCCGGGAACGCCGAAGCTCCGCCGAGCGCGATGCCGGCGAGCAGGTCGTCGACCGGGGCCTCGCCGCTCGGCTCGACCGGGCCGGTGCCGCCCGAGGCGAAGGCCGGGAACGGCGCCCCAGCGGCCGGAGCGCCGGCCTCGGGGGCAGGCGGGGGCTCGTGCGGCGTGACCGTCGGCGCCTCGCCGGTGTCCCCCTCCTGCAGGGCGGACCAGAGCGCGGCGTCGAAATCGGTGGTGGCGGCCGCGGACGCAGCGGCCGCAGAGACCGGCGGCGGGATCAGCGGCTCGCCGAAGGCGCCGGTGTCGTGGTGCTCGCTCGCCGCGGGCTCTCCCGGCTCGTTCGGCACTGCCCCGGGCGTGAGCGCCGGGTCGCCCCAGGTGAGGGCGAACGGCGCCGTCGGGGTGGCGGGGCCGGGCACCACGGGCGCCTGCGGGTCTGCCGGCACGACCGGCGTCGCGGGGGCCCACGGCTCCGGCCGGCCGGAAGCGGTGGTGCGATCCGGCGACCCGGACGCGGCGTCGGGCGTCGGCGCAGGGGGGTCGGCGGGCGGCGGTGCACTGCGCTGCGGCGCGACCGGCGGCTCGACCGAGGTCAGGACGGGGTCGGCCGGGGGCAGGCTCGGCGCCCGCTCGCGGCGGCGGCGCAGCGGCTCGTCGAGCACGCCGGTATCGCCGCGCTCGCTGCCCGGCTCGTCGACGACCGGGATCGAGGGCGTGGTCATCGGATCGGCGGGCTCCACGCCGCCTGCGGCGCCCCCGCCGTCCGCCGGTCTGGGAAGCGGCGTCGGCGTCGTCTGCGTCTGCGCGGCGAGCGAGAACCAGTCGAGCGACTCTTCGCCCGGGGCATCCGCCCGACGGCGCCCGCTCGGCTCCGTCCGACCGGGTTCGGCCGGCGTGGGCGCGGGATCGACCGCGGCGTCGGCCGCCGCGGCCTCGCGTGCGTCCGACTCCGCTGCGCGACGTCCGCGGGACCGGCTGGTCCACCACGGCGCGCGCGGGGCCGACGCGTCAGAGCCGATCGGCTCGGCGGCGGCCGCCGGCTGCTGACCCGGGTCCGTCGCTGCGGGCTCGGGCGTCGCTGCGGGCCGCTCGGACGCCGACCGGGCCTCCGGCGCTCCCGGACCGTCGACCTCGTCGACGCCCGGGCTCGCGGCGTCCGCCGCGCGCCGGCCTCGCCCCTGCGGGCGGGACTCGGCCGAAGCATCCGCGTCGCCGTCGCCCAGCTGGCCGAGCAGCCAATCCGCGTCGCCGAACTCCTCGCCGCCGGGCTCTCCGCCTCGCTGCACCATCAGGCCAGCCCCAGATCATCGAGCCCGATCGCGTAGCGGTAGGGCACGCCCTCGGCCTCGATCACCTCGCGCGCACCGGTGTTGCGGTCGACGACGACGGCGACGGCGACGACCTCGGCGCCGACCTTGCGCAGCGCCTCGACCGCCTTCAACGGCGAGCCGCCCGTGGTCGAGGTGTCCTCCAGCACGATGACGCGCTTGCCCTCGAGCTCGGGGCCCTCGATCTGCCGGCCACGCCCGTGGTCCTTCGGCTCCTTGCGCACGACGAACGCGTCGTAGGCGAGCCCGCGCGCAGCCCCCTGGTGCAGGATGGCGCTCGCGATCGGGTCGGCCCCCATCGTCATGCCGCCCACGGCGGCGACGTCGGGCACATCGGCGATGAGGTCGAGCATGACCTGCCCGATCAGCGGCGCGACCCGGTGGTCGAGGCTCACCTTGCGGAGATCGACGTAGTAGCTCGCCTGCTTGCCGCTGGTCAGCGTGAAGTCGCCGTGGAAGACCGCCTCACGCGAGATGTGGTCGATGAGCTGGCGGCGGGCGTCCGAGTCGTGCTGAGTCACGCGAACAACTCTACGGCCCGCCCCGTGCGATGACTCTCAACCGCGGCGGAGGAGCCGGGACCGCAAGCGGCCCCAGATACTGGTCGCCCCGCCGGTGACCGCGGCGATCGGCTTCTCGATGTGGAAGGCCGCGAGCTCCTCCGCGCCGTGATGCACCGCCCGGTACAGGGCGGTGCCGATCAGGACGCCGAGGGCGATCGACATGATCGAGACGAGGGCGAGGGCGAAATCGTCGAAGCCCTCGCTCGCGCCCACGGCCTCGGTGAGGGCGACGAGGCCCGCCGCCCCGGGGACGAGCAGCCAGTACGCCGGGAGGAAGGTCAGCTGCGCCGGCACGCCCTTCGGCAGCGTCGCGATCCACAGCACCACGGGCGTCATCGCGAGCGCCCCGATGAAGCCCGAGACCGTCGCCCCGAGCAGCGCGGTGCCCGCCAGCTGGCCGAGATACGCGACGACGAGGGCGAGCAGCACCCAGGCGAAGGTCGATCCGGGCGCGGAGAAGTGCAGGTAGTTGCCGACCGCGAAGAGCAGCAGCGCGAGCCAGCTCACCCACCACGGCAGCGACGCCGCGGAATCGAGCGGCGCGTAGCTCGAGTCGGCGACGCCGACGACGGTGCCGGCGGCCAGGATGCCGAAGGCGAGGAGGCCGAGCTGGACCATCCCCATCACGAGGCGGGAGGCCCCGGCGATCATCTGCCCGGCCGCGAGCTCCATCACCGCGGTCGTGAGCACCCCGCCGGGAAGGAAGGTCGCGAGCGGGGCGATGAGCAGGCGCAGCGGGTCGCCGAGCGGGAAATGCGGCGCCAGCAGGAACACGGCGATCCCGCAGACGAAGGCCGCGAACACCGGGAACACGAGCTGCAGCGTCGGCGAGGGCACGAGCTTCGCGACACCGATGAGCGCACCCAGCACGAACGCGACGAGCGCGCCCTCCCAGGTCGGGGTGAGGAGCAGCGCGAGCCCGGCGGTGAGCACGGCATGGCCGAAGGTGCGGACGAACCATCCGCGCTTCGGCCGCATCCGGCCGATCTCGTTCAGCCGGTCGATGCCGTCCGCCGGGTCGACGGCGGCCTCCTTCGCCTCGCCGAGGAGGCGGTAGAGCGCGGCGATCTGGTCGAAGCGGAAGCTCGCATTGACCGAGCGGATGGCGACCCGCCCGGCCTCGCCGGAGCCCGTCTCGACGAGGATGACGGTCGGCAGGACCACGAAGTCGATGTCGTCGCGGCCGTAGGCGCGAGCCACCCGGGTCATGTCGGACCGGATCTGGTCGACGGATTCGGCGGCCGCGTTCATGCCCTCGGCGAGGCCGAGCAGGAACCGGCCGAGGAGCGGATCGTTCATCCGCTCGGCCGCCCGATCGGGTGCCGAGGCGCCACCCGTCGTCGCGCGACCCGCCGCCCGGTCCCCGGCCATCAGCCGAGGAGGAAGGAGATCGCCACGCCCACGATGATCGCGCTGAACACGTAGACGAGGTTCGGCAGCTGGAAGGAGTGGTCGAAGACGAACCTGCCCATTTTCGTGGTGCCCGTGCGGTCGAAGGCGACCGTCGCGACCTGGCTGCCGTTGGCCGGCAGCGTGTACATGCCCATCGCGCTCGGCCAGAGCCCGGCGATCAGGTGCGCCGGCAGACCGATGGTGAGGCCGATCGGCACGATCGCGTTCGTCGCGCTCGACTGACTGGTCGTCAGCATCGCCACGACGAAGAGTGCCAGTGCGAACAGCAGCGCGCCGACGAACGCCGAGGAGCCCGAGACCATCGAGCCGAGCCCGTCGACGATGAGCTGCGTGTTCGCGGCGACGAAGGTGTTCGCGAGCCAGGCGATGCCGAACAGGGCGATGGCGCCCACGATGCCGGCGGGGAAGGTCGACTGCTTCGGCACGTCGGCCGCCTTCACCTTGCAGAACACGAAGATGAGGGCGGCGATGACGCCCATCGTGACCTCGATGACGGTGGTCACCGAGAGGCGGATCGGGTCGCCCGCGTCGTTCGTGCCGATCACCGGCAGCAGCTCGGAGAAGAGCCCGCAGAAGACGATGACGGCGACGCCGGCGAGGAAGAGGGATGCCGAGAGCACCGCCGTCTTCGGCAGCTTCTGGTCGTGGGCGTCCTCCTGCGGGGCGTCGACCTGGTGGGCCGCGAGGCGCTTCTGGAACTCGGGGTCGTCCTCGAGCTCCTTGCCGTGCTTCAGCATGACCAGGGCGGCGAGGAAGAGGCCGACGATCGAGGCGGGCCACATGATGAGCAGCAGTTTGCCGAGGTCGAAGCCCTGCGGGGCGAGCAGCACCACCATCGAGGCGGTCGCCGCCGAGACCGGGGAGCAGAGGATGCCGACCTGCGAGGCGACGGCGGAGACCGAGAGCGCACGCTCCGGGCGGATCTTCTGCTGGTACGACACGTCGTAGATGACGGGGAGCAGCGGGTAGAAGATGTTGCCCGTGCCGGCGCCCACGGTGAAGAGGAAGGACATGGCGGGAGCGAGGAAGACCACCGAGCGCGGTCGTTTCCTGATCGCCTTCGCCGCCACCGAGACCATCCAGTCGATGCCGCCCGCGGCCTGCATCACCGAGGCCGCCGTGATCACCGTGATGACGATGAAGACCGCGTCGACCGGGGCGTTGCCCGGCGCCTCGCCGAACACGAAGATGAGCACGGCCACGCCGACGAGGCCCCACACGCCGAGGCCGATGCCGCTCGTGCGCGTGCCCATGTAGATCGCCAGGATGACGACCAGGAGCTCGGCGAGCAGGATCCAGACGTTGTCGTTCATGCGCTCGGCCCCTTCACGATCGGCCCGGTGCCCTCGAGCACCTGCACCGGCAGCGGCGTCTCGACGATCTTTCCGTCGACGGCCTCGACGCGGAGCGCGAGCGGCGGGTCGGCGGGGCTGATCGCGGTGACGAACTCGGGGGCCCCGCCGCCCGAGCGCTCGAAGTGCAGCGACTGCAGGTTGCCGACCGCGTAGCCGGTCGCGAGCTCGCCCTTCAGCAGGGCGTCGTGGAAGAGCGGCTGCCGCTGGTCTTCAGCGTCGTAGTGCGGGCAGAAGCTGCCGTGCAGGAAGCCGAGGCCCTCCGGCAGCACCTGCAGCGTCGGACCGTAGCTGTCGGTCGTGCCGCCCTCGAACCAGCAGATGCCGCCGGCGGAACCGCCGGTGAACACGACGTTCGAAGCGGGGTCGTCCCACATCTCCCGCATGATCTCGTCGAGGCCCTGGCGGCGCCAGACGTCGAGCATGTTCGCGGTGTTGCCGCCGCCGACGTGGATCACGTCGAAGCCGGTCACGAACCCGGCGAGGTCGTCGAGGTCGCGGTGGAAGAGGGTGAGGTGGTGCGGCGCGCACCGGTCGGAGTCGTAGGTCTTGTAGAAGCTCAGCGTGTACGCCTGCTCGTCACCGGTCGCCGTGCCGACGAAGAGCACCCGGGGGCGCTCCTTGCCGGTGAGCTTCAGGATGTAGTCGTGCGTCGGATCAGTGCGACGCTCCATCATCGCCTTGCCCGCGCCGGTCGCCACCACGTGCGCCATCGTCCCCCCAGACCTCGGTGTACCCGTTGCGGCACACGCTAGCGCTGGAGGAGGCTCCGAGTCGAGCACTTGCGGGGCGAAACGAGGAGAGCCGCCCCGCGGGGTGTCCCTCCCCCGCGCAGCGGCCCTCGACTCCGGGGCGATGCCCCGCTTCGCGCTACACAGTGCGCGCGAAGGTCTCCTTCGGCAGGCGACGGTAGCCGTCGCGCGAGGCGACGACGACGGAGCCGACGAGGCCGGCGAGCGAGACGCCGCCGAGGATGAGCAGGATGGCGAACACGGTGGTTCCTTTCACGAAGTCCAGTGGATCGTCGAGCGACGGAGGCGCCGTTGCACGTGTTCGACGACTCAATTGAACCGCGGAAAACCATTCAGCACAATCTGATACTCCTTCACTGAGGATGTAGCATCGCTACATGGATGTGCGCCGCCTCGACCTGCTCAGGGAACTCGCCGAGCGCGGCAGCGTCACCGCCGTCGCGGAGGCGACCGGGCGCACGCCGTCGGCGGTCTCCCAGCAGCTCAAGGTGCTCGAACGGGAGGCCGGCGCGCCGCTCACCGAGCGCAGCGGTCGGGGGATCGTCCTCACCAGCGCCGGGCACGCCCTCGCGCGGAGCGCGGCGGATGTCGCGATCGCCCTCGCCCGCGCCGACGCCGTCTGGGACGAGTTCCGCAACGACGCGAGCGGCGAGGTCACCCTGCTGACCTTTCCCACCATCGGGGCGACCATGCTGCCGGCCGTGCTGAGTGAGCTCCGGCAGGTCCCGGGCCTCGTGGTGCGGGCCACCGACTTCGACCCGGAGCTCGCCGAGTTCGCCGAGCTCACCGCCGACTACGACATCGTGCTCGCCCACACCATGCCCGGCGTGCTGCCCTGGGGCGGCCGGGGGCTCCGCGTCGTGCCCCTGCTCACCGAGCCGCTCGACATCGGACTGCCCGCGACGCACCGGCTCGCCGGGCGCTCGCACCTCACGGCGAGCGATCTCGTCGAGGAGACCTGGCTCGGCGTGCCACCGGGTTTCCCTTTCGAGCGCATCCTGCACGCCATCGAGCAGCAGGGCGGCCGCCGCGTCGAGATCGCGCAGCGGTTCAGTGACATGCGCATCGTGGAGGCGTTCATCCAGGCCGGCTTCGGCGTCGCGTTCGTGCCGCGCTACACCTCGGGCGCCCTGCCGCCGGATCTCGTGCTGAAGCCGCTGCGCGGGGTGCCCTCGGCCCGGCAGATCGTTGCGCTCGTGCGGCCCGACGTGGCCGAGCGGCTGGCGGTGCGCACCGTGCTCGACGTGCTCGTCGCGAAGGCGGCGGAGCTCGGGGCCGGCACTGGGGCTGGGGCTGGGGCTGGGGCTGGGGCTGGGGCTGGGGCTGCGGCGAGCTGACACGTAGCCGGGCTGGCGCTGGCGCGTGCCCCGGCTGGCGCCGGCGGATACCCGGCTGGCGCCGGCGCGCAGCCGGGGCGGCGTGGGGCTGGTCGGCGCGGTGCCTGCGAGCGCCCCACGCAATAGCGCCACTTACGGCCATGTTTTGCCTGATGAAGCGCCACTTCCAGCGCCGTTTCCGCCGCCGCGATGGCAGGCTGGGAGCATGACGCATCCGCTCGACGCACTCGAAGCCGACCTGACTTCGCTTCGTGCTGCGTGGGGCGACGCCGGCCCGGCATTCGGCGCGGGCGCTGAACCGGGTGACGGGCCCGTCCGCCCCGCGGTGATGAGCGATGCGGGCCTCGTGCGCGCGCTGCACGCCGCGGCGCGACTGCGACGGGCGAGCGAGGTGGCGCTCGCGGGCCTCGCCGCTGAGGTCGCGGCGCGCTCCGATGCGGGCTTCGGCGCCGAGGGGCTCGCCAAGCGACACGGTCACCGCAACGCGGCCGCCCTCGTCGCCGCCTCGACGGGCGACGCCGTCGCCGGGGCGGCGAAGCTGCTCCGCGTCGGCACCTCGACGCGTCCCCGCCTGACCCTCACCGGGCAGCATCGACCGGCGCAGCATCCCGCGGTGGCCGACGCACTCGAGCGGGGCGCCCTCTCGCTCGACGCCGCCGACGCGATCTGCACCATGCTCGAGCGCATCGCTCCGCGCACGAGCCTGCGGCGGGCCGAGGCGTACGAGGCCGAGCTCGTCCGGTTCGCGAGCGCCGCCCCGCACGGACTCGTGCTGCGAGCGGTGCGGCACGCCGAGGCGAGGCTCGATCCCGACGGCGTCGAACCCCGCGACGAGGCCATGCACCAGCAGCGGACGCTCACCATCGTCGAGGAGGCTTCGGGCATGGTGCGCATCACGGCGCGGCTCGATCCGGTCACCGCCGCGCCGGTCAAGGCCGCGCTCGAGGCGATCGTCACCGAGACGCTGCACCGGCGGCGCGCGAACACCTCCGGCACAGGTGCAGCCGGAACCGGCGGTACCATCGGCGCCGACGGCAACGGCGGTACCGGCACCACCGACGGCACCGGCGCCGCGACCGACCCCACCGACGCATGCGCGGCCGAGCTGAGCCGGCCGATGGGGCCGGTGCTCGACGACCGTCGCACGATCCCGCAGCTGCAGGCCGACGCGCTCGCGGAGCTCGCCCGCCACGTGACGGGCTGCGAGGCCGCCCCCACGCGGGCCACGGCCACGGTCGTCGTTCGCCTGGAGCTCGACGCCCTGCTGAGCGGCGTCGGCGAAGCCACGGTCGACGGATTCGATCGGCCGATCTCAGCCGCGGCGGCCCGACGCCTCGCGGTCGACGCCGAGTTCGTTCCCGCCGTCCTCGGCGGGGAGGCGCTGCCGCTCGATCTCGGCCGATCCCGCCGGCTCTTCTCACGAGCGCAGCGGCTCGCCCTCGGCGAGCGCGACGGCGGCTGCGCCTCCTGCGGTCGCAACATCGCCTACGTCGAGGCGCACCACATCGACTGGTGGCACCGGCAGCGGGGGCGAAGCGATCTCGAGAACGGCGTGCTGCTCTGCAGCCACTGCCACCATCAGGTGCATCGTGAGGGCTGGCGCATCCGAGCCGATCGGCGAGAAGTCTGGTTCGTGCCCCCGCCGCACCTCGATCCCGAGCAGCGCCCCCGGCTCGGCGGGCGGGCCCGCTTCGAGCTGCGCGCCGACCATCGGGTCGCTACACCGCCCGAGACGACGGATGCCTCACCGGCACCGAGCGCGATGCGGCTGCCCGCGGCGTGATTCCCGCCGGCTCGCCGGCCACACGTGCCCGCGGCCGCATCGTGCTCACACCCCGCGCCCCTGCCGCTGCCGCTGCCGCTGCCGCCGGCTCAGTCCGGCACGACGCCGAGCTCGGCGACCAGCTTCGCGACCCTGGCCGCACGCCCCTCGGCGGTGGACGCCTTCAGCAGCGGCAGCACGAGCGCGTACCGCTGCGTCTTGCCGAGCGCCTCGAAGCGGCGAGCGGCCAGCGGCGCCCCGGCGAGCGCAGCCACGAGATCCTCGGGCACCGTCGCGTCGCGCTGACGGACGTACGCGGCATCCCACCGCCCGTCCGCCCTCGCCGCCGCGAGCTGCGCGAGCCCGCCCTGGCGCATGCGCCCCGCAGCCTCCAGCCCCTCGGCGCGCTCGACGTTGATCGCCGACCACGGACTGCCGGCCCGGCGCGGCGAGTAGCGCTGCGCGAACGAGGCCTCGTCGTTGCCGCGGCGGATGCTGTCGATCCAGCCGAAGCAGAGCGCCACGTCGAGTGCATCGGAGATCGACAGCCCCGCCCGACCCTTCTTCGCGATACGCAACCAGGCTTCGCCGGCATCGCCGTTGCGCTCGAGCCAGGCCTCCCACTCGGCGGCGTCCGCGAAGTGCAGCAGCGCGGGCTGCGCCGCGGGCTGCGCCGCAGGCTGCGCCGCGGGCCGGGCGGCCGGCGTCCCGGCGGTCATGCGGCACCCCCGCCGACCATGTCGAGGAAGTGGCGGTTGAACATGATGCCCAGCACATTCCCGAAGGGATCGACGACCGAGGCCGTCACGAACCCTGGTCCGCGCTCGACGATCGGCTGATGCGGCGAGGCGCCGAGCTCGAGCAGCCGGGCGAGCACCGCCTCGACGTCGTCCACGTGCCAGTACGTGATCGGCTGGGCGGCGGGAGCGCCCGCATCGGGCGCGGGCCCAGGCGCGAAGCGGCGGTCGACGATGCCGAGCTCGTGCTGGAAGTCGCCCAGCCGGAACTCGACGTACACCGGAGGCGCCGGCTGCGGCGGGTTGAAGAAGTACGGCTCGACGCCGAGGAACTCCGTGTACCAGCGCTGCGCGGCGGCCACGTCGTCGGCGTACACGTTGACGGTGCTGAGCCCGCGCAGGGGCGCGGTGGTGGCCGGTCGGACGGTTGCGGACTGCTCGTTGATGCTCATAGCAGCACGCTAGGCGGCATTGCGGAAGGTACGGTTCCGCAATAGCTGGCAGACTGCAGAAATGCTCGAACACTCGGTCCGGATGCTCCGCCTGCTCGCCCTGCTGCAGAGTCGCCGGGAGTGGTCCGGCGCCGAGCTGGCCGACCGCCTCGACGTCACCACCCGTACGGTCCGGAACGACATCGAGCGGCTCCGCATCCTCGGGTATCGCGTCGACTCCTCACCCGGCGTCGCCGGCGGCTACCGCCTCGCGGCCGGCAGTGCGCTGCCCCCGCTCCTCCTCGACGACGAAGAGGCCGTCGCCGTCGCCGTCGGGCTCCGCGCTGCCGCCGCAGGATCCGTCACCGGCATCGAGGAGGCCTCGCTACGAGCCCTCACGAAGCTCGAGCAGACCCTGCCGCCGCGTCTCCGCCACCGCGTCGACGCCCTCCGCGACGCCACCGTCTCCGCCGCCGGCGGCGGGCCGACCGTGGACGCGACCGTGCTCGAACGCATCGCCGCAGCGGCCCGCGACCACGAACGCCTGCGCTTCACCTACGAGGCCGCCGACGGCACCGCGTCCGAGCGCCTCGTCGAACCGCACGGGCTCGTCTTCACCGGCCGCCGCTGGTACCTGCTCGCCTGGGATCTCGATCGCGAGGACTGGCGCAGCTTCCGCGCCGACCGCGTCGAACCGGGCCAGCCCACGGCGCGGCGCTTCGTCCCCCGCGAGCCGCCGGAGGGCGGCGCGGCGGCGCACGTGCTGCGCGGCATCGGCTCCGCGAGCTGGCCGGTGCGCGCCCGCATCCGCTTCGACGTCCCGCAGGCCGAGCTGCTGCAGCACCTCGAACCACCGGCGGGACTCGTCACGCCGATCGATGCGCAGCACTGCCTCGTCGAGACCGGCTCGAACACCCTGCATGACCTCGCGGTCTACCTCGGCCGGCTCGGCCTGCCCTTCACGGTCGTCGACCCGCCCGAGCTCCGCGAGGTGATCGCCGGGCTCGCCCGCACCTTCGCCGCGGCGAGCGCCGGCCCCGCCTGAGCCCGATCAGTCGTGCCGCGGGAAGCCCAGGTCGACGCCGCCGTGACTCGGGTCGAGCCACCGCGAGGTGATCGCCTTCTCCTGCTGGAAGAACGCGAATCCCTGCGGCCCGTACGCCTTCGTGTCGCCGAAGAACGAGTCCTTCCAACCACCGAAGGAGTGGTACGCGACCGGCACCGGGATCGGCACGTTGATGCCGACCATCCCGACCGTCACCTCCCGCTGGAAGCGCCGCGCAGCGCCGCCGTCGTTCGTGAAGATCGCGGTGCCGTTCCCGTACGGCGAACCGTTGATGAGCGCGAGCCCCTCCTCGTACCCGGCGACCCGCACGACCGACAGCACCGGCCCGAAGATCTCGTCGCGGTACACGGCCGACCCGGTCGGCACCCGGTCGACGAGCGTGGGCCCCAGCCAGAAGCCGTCCGCGTCGCCGTCGACCTCAGGGTCGCGCCCGTCGACGACGAGGGATGCCCCGTCCGCCACGGCCACGTCGAGATACCCGGCCACCTTGTCCCGGTGCTCCCGCGTGATCAGCGGACCCATGTCGCAGCCGCGGGTGCCGTCGCCGGTGCGCAGCCGCGCCATCCGCTCGGCGATCTTCGCGACGAGCTCGTCGGCGATCGAGTCGACCGCGACGAGCGCGGAGATCGCCATGCAGCGCTCGCCCGCCGACCCGAAGCCGGCGTTCACGGCGGCGTCGGCGGCGAGCTCGAGGTCGGCGTCGGGCAGCACCAGCATGTGGTTCTTCGCCCCGCCGAGCGCTTGCACCCGCTTGCCGTTCCGCGAGGCGGTCTCGAAGATGTACCGGGCGATCGGCGTCGAGCCGACGAAGGAGATCGACCGCACCTCGGGATGCTCGAGCAGCGTGTCGACCGCGACCTTGTCGCCGTGCACGACGTTCAGCACCCCGTCTGGGAGCCCGGCCTCCTGCAGCAGCCGCGCGAGCCAGACCGCGGCGCTCGGATCCTTCTCGCTCGGCTTCAGCACCACCGTGTTGCCGCTCGCGATCGCGATGGGGAAGAACCACAGCGGCACCATCGCGGGGAAGTTGAACGGGCTGATGATGCCGACCACGCCGAGCGGCTGCCGCACGGTGTAGACGTCGATGCCGGTCGACGCGTTCTCGGAGTACTCGCCCTTCGTGTACGCGGGCATCGCGCACGCCAGCTCGACGACCTCGAGGCCGCGGGCGATCTCGCCGGCGGCGTCGCCGAGCACCTTGCCGTGCTCGCTCGTGAGGATCGCGGCGAGCTCGTCGCTGCGCGCCGCCAGCAGCTCCCGGAAGCGGAACATGATCTGCTGCCGCTTCGCGATCGACACCTCGCGCCAGGCGGGGAAGGCGCGCGCCGCGGCATCCACGGCGGTGTCCACATCGGATGCCTCGGCGAACCGCACCCGGCGCGCGACGACGCCGCGGGCCGGATCGTAGACCGGCCCCGTGCGTTCCCCCACCCCGCTCGTCGCGGCCCCGCCGATCCAGTGCTCGACGAACTCGAGCTCACTCATGATGCGCCTCCCATCGCGCTCAGCACCTCGTCGTAGATCGCCATCGCCTCGGCCACCTCGTCGGCGGTCACGACGCACGGCGGCACGACGTGGATGCGGTTGTCCTGGATGAACGGCAGCAGCCCGCGCGCGAGCAGCGCCGCCTTGAGCTCACCCATCGCCACGGCGGGCAGCGGCTCGCGCGTCTCGCGATCGGCGACGAGCTCCATCGCCCAGAACACGCCCTCGCCGCGCACCTCGCCGATCGCCCCGTGCCGTTCGGCGAGCTCGGCGAGCCCCGGCCCGATGGCCGTCTCACCGATCGCGCGCGCGTGCTCGACGATGCCCTCCGAGGCCATCGCGTCGAGCGTCGCGACGATGGAGGCCATCGCGAGCGGATGCCCCGAGTAGGTCAGTCCGCCCGGGAACACCCGCTCGTCGAAGCCCGCCGCGATCGGTTCGTCGATGATCACCCCGCCGGCCGGCACGTAGCCCGAGTTCACGCCCTTCGCGAAGGTGATGAGGTCGGGCCGCACCTCGTAGCCGTCGAAGGCGAACCACCGGCCGGTGCGGCCGAAGCCCGCCATCACCTCGTCGAGGATCAGCAGGATCCCGTGCCGGTCGCAGAGCTCCCGCACGCCGGCGAGGTAGCCGGGCGGTGGCACGAGCACCCCGGCGGTGCCGGGCACCGTCTCGAGCAGCACCGCCGCGATCGTCTGCGGCCCCTCGGACTCGATCACCCGGCGCAGGTGCTGCAGGGCGCGCTCGCACTCCTCCTCCGGACTCCGCGCCCAGAACTCCGAGCGGTAGAGGTACGGACCGAAGAAGTGCACGTGCCCACGGGCGAACTCGTTCGGCACCCGCCGCCAGTCGCCGGTCGAGACGATCGCCGCCCCGGTGTTGCCGTGGTACGAGCGGTACGTCGAGAGGATCTTGTCGCGCCCCGTCGTGAGCCGGGCGAGGCGGATCGCGTTCTCGTTCGCGTCGGCACCGCCGTTCGTGAAGAACACCCGGCGGAAGCCCTCGGGCGCGCGGTCGACGATCCGCTTCGCGGCTTCGCCGCGGGCGAGGTTCACGGTGGCGGGGGCGACGGTCGTGAGCAGCTCGGCCTGCTCCCGGATCGCCGAGACGACGGCGGGATGCTGGTGGCCGATGTTGACGTTCACGAGCTGGCTGGAGAAGTCCAGGTACTCGACGCCGGCATGGTCCCAGACGCGGCATCCACGCCCCGAGGCGATGACGAGCGACGAGGTCTGCGCCTGCGCCGACCAGGAGTGGAAGACATGCGCGCGGTCGAGCTCGCGCGCGAGCTCGTCGGTGCCGTCGGTGAGATCGGCCTCGGGGCCAGGATCGGTCATGGTGGGCTCCGTTCGGTGATCAGCGCTTCGCGACGAGGTGCTCGCGGAGCGCCGGGATCACCTGCTCGCCGTAGACGCGCAGGGTCTCCTCCTTGTTGTCGTGCTGCAGGTAGCCGGCGAACTGGTCGACGCCGAGCTCGGCGAGCCGCTGCAGCTTCTCGATGTGCTCCTCTGCCGAGCCGAGCAGGCAGAAGCGCTCCACGATCTCGTCGGGAACGAAGTCGACGTGGTCGTTGGACGCGCGGCCGTGGCTGTTGTAGTCGTAGCCCTCCCGCCCGCGGATGTACTCCGTCAGCGCCTCCGGCACCTGCCCGTGCTCGCCGTAGCGGGCGACGAGGTCGGCGACGTGGTTGCCGACCATGCCGCCGAACCAGCGGCACTGCTCGCGCATGTGCTCGCGGTCGTCGCCGATGTACATGGGCGCCGCGACGCAGAACGCGATCTCGTCGGGGTCTCGCCCGGCGGCCTCGGCGGCGTTCCGCACCGTGCGGATCATCCACGCCGCGATGTCGAGGTCGGCGAGCTGCAGGATGAACCCGTCGCCCACCTCTCCGGCGAGCTTCAGCGCCATCGGCCCGTACGCCGCGACCCACACGTCGAGCCGGGAGCCGAGCGACCAGGGGAACTGCAGCGTCGCGCCGTTGAACTCCACGGCGCGCGAGTTCGCGAGCTCGCGGATGACGTGGATCGACTCGCGCAGCTCGGCCATCGTGGTCGGCTTGCCGTTCGTGACCCGCACGGCCGAGTCGCCCCGGCCGATGCCGCAGATCGTGCGGTTGCCGTACATCTCGTTGAGCGTCGCGAAGACGCTCGCCGTGACCGTCCAGTCGCGGGTCGCCGGGTTCGTGACGAACGGCCCGACGATCACCCGCCGGGTCTCCGCGAGGATCTGGGAGTGGATGACGTACGGCTCCTCCCAGAGCAGGTGCGAGTCGAACGTCCACACGTGCGAGAAGCCGAACTGCTCGGCGAGCTTCGCGAGGTGCACGGTCCGCGATGCGGGCGGGTTGGTCTGCAGGACGACGCCGAAGTCCATCGGTGGTGCCTCCGTTCTTCGTTGGTTCCCTGAGCTTGGTCCCCTGAGCCTGTCGAAGGGCCCTGGTTCCCTGAGCCTGTCGAAGGGGCGCTTCGACGAGCTCAGCGAACCACTCCTCAACTCACGTAACTCGACAGCCCCCGTTTCACGTAGCGGCCGTCGCCCTTGCGGCCGAGGTATTCGTTCCCCTCGACGACGACCCTGCCCCGGGACAGCACGACGTCGACGTGCCCGTCGACCTCGAAGCCCTCCCACGCGGAGTGGTCCATGTTCATGTGGTGGGTGCGCCCGGTCGGGTTGCCCTGCTCGTCGACCGGCATGCCGATCGTCGTGCGCCCGTCCGGGTCGTAGACGACGAGGTCCGCGTCGGCCCCCGGCTGGATCGCGCCCTTGCGGCCGGCGAGCCCGAACATCCGCGCCGGCGTCGTGCTCGTGAGCTCGACCCAGCGCTCGAGCGTGAGCTCGCCGGTGACGACGCCCTGGTACATGAGGTCCATGCGGTGCTCGACCGAGCCGATCCCGTTCGGGATCTTGCGGAAGTCGCCGAGCCCGAGCTCCTTCTGGTCCTTCATGCAGAACGGGCAGTGGTCGGTGGAGACCATCTGCAGGTCGTTCGTGCGCAGCGCCTGCCACATCGCGTCCTGGTGGCGCTCCTCTCGGCTGCGCAGCGGCGTCGAGCACACCCACTTCGCGCCCTCGAAGGCGCCCCACTGCTCGCTCGAGGCGCCGAGCTGCTCCTCCAGCGAGAGGTAGAGGTACTGCGGACAGGTCTCACCGAACACGTGCTGCCCGCGGTCCCGCGCCCAGGCGAGCTGCTCGACCGCCTGCTTCGCCGAGACGTGCACGACGTAGAGCGGGGCGCCGGTGAGCTTCGCGAGCATGATGGCGCGGTGTGTGGCCTCCTCCTCCATCTCCCAGGCACGGGCGATGCCGTGGAAATACGGGTCGGTCTTGCGCTGCTCGACGAGCTGCTCGGCGAGCACGTCGATCGCCGGCCCGTTCTCGGCGTGCATCATCGTGAGCATGCCGGTCTCGCGGGAGACCTGCATGGCCCGCAGCACCTGCGCGTCGTCGGAGTAGAACACGCCGGGGTAGGCCATGAAGAGCTTGAAGCTCGTGATGCCCTCGTCGGGCAGCTTCCGCATGGCCTGGAGGGATGCCTCGTCCACGCCGCCGATGATCTGGTGGAAGCCGTAGTCGATGGCGCACTGGCCTGCCGCCTTCTCGTGCCACGCGGCGAGCCCGTCCTCGACGCGTTCCCCGTACCGTTGCACGGCGAAGTCGATGATCGTCGTGGTGCCGCCGTGCGCGGCCGCCCGGGTGCCGGTCTCGAAGGTGTCCGAGGCCTCGGTGCCGCCGAAGGGCAGCTGCATGTGGGTGTGCGCGTCGATGCCGCCGGGGATGACGTACTTGCCGTTCGCGTCGATCACCCGGTCGACGGAGCCGGCGAGGTCGGCGCCGAGGAGGGCGCTGCCGGGCTCCAGCACGGCGACGATGCGCTCGCCGTCGATGAGCACGTCGGCGGCGCCGCGCCCGGTCGCGCCGACGACGGTGCCGCCCGTGATGAGGGTCGTGGTCATGGTCCTGGCTCCCTGAGCTGGTCGAAGGGCTGCTGGTCGAAGGGATGCTGCGTCACGATGCTGGTTCCCTGAGCTTGTCGAAGGGCTGCTGCGTCACGATGCTGGTTCCCTGAGCTGGTCGAAGGGATGGCCGTCGAACGGGCGGCTGTCGAAGGGCGGCGCGGGTCACGGCTGCGCGATGCGGGTGTACGAGTCGGGCCGGCGGTCGCGGTAGAACTGCCAGTCGTCGCGCATCTGCCGCACCATGTCGAGGTCGAGGTCGCGCACGAGGATCTCCTCGTGCTCGCCCGAGCCGCGCTCGCCGACGAAGTTGCCGCGCGGGTCGATGACCTGGCTCGTACCGTAGAAGTCGACGGCGAGCTCGCCGTACTCGTTGTCCTCGCGCCCGACGCGGTTGGGCTGCAGCACGAAGTACCCGTTCGCGACTGCGGCGCAGGGCCCCTCGACCTCCCACAGCCGGTTCGAGAGTCCGGGCTTCGTCGCGTTCGGGTTGAACACCATGTGCGCGTCGTTCAGGCCGAGCTCCCGCCACCCCTCGGGGAAGTGCCGGTCGTAGCAGATGTACATGCCGATGCGGCCGACCGCGCTGTCGAAGACGGGATACCCGAGGTTACCCGGCCGGAAGTAGAACTTCTCCCAGAAGCGATCGAGGTGCGGCAGATGGTGCTTGCGGTACTTGCCGAGGATCGCCCCGTCGGCGTCGACGAGCACCGAGGTGTTGTAGTACACCCCCGTCTCGGCCTCCTCGTAGATCGGCAGCACCATGACGGTGCCGAGTTCCTTCGCGACCGCGGCGAAGCGCTGCACGATCGGCCCGTCGGCCTGCTCCGCGAAGCGGTAGTACTTCTGCTCCTGCGTGATGCCGAAGTAGGGCCCGTAGAAGAGCTCCTGGAAGCAGATCACCTCCGCGCCCTGCCCCGCGGCATCCCGCGCGAACTGCTCGTGCTTGTCGAGCATGGACGCCTTGTCTCCGGTCCAGCTCGTCTGCGTGATCGCCGCTCGAACGATGGTCATGCTGCCTCCTGCCGCACGTCGTCGTGCACTCGTGGCTCATGGTTCCTGTTCGGCTCATCCTCTCCCGAGGCGCCGTTTCGGGCAATGGATTGCTCGGATGAGCAACGCGGAACCGGCGCGCACGGTGGCGGGAAGGCAGTGGATGCGAGGCGGACGTGCACGCCGCTCCGCCTACGCTGGAACGGTGAGGATCACCGTGCTCGCCGGCGGCGTCGGCGGCTCGCGCTTCGTGCGTGGGCTCAGGGAGGAACTGCGACGTCGGGAGGCGCGCACCGAGCCGCTGCCCGGGGCATCCGTCCCGCCCGACCAGCCGACACCGCATGATCAGGTGTCGGTGGTCGTGAACACGGGCGACGACGTCTGGCTCGCCGGCGTGCGCCTCATGCCCGACTTCGATTCGCTGCTCTACGCCCTCGCCGGCGTGAACGACGCCGAGCGCGGCTGGGGCCGGGCGGGCGAGACCGAGCGCGTCGCGGCCGAGCTCCGCGAGTGGGGCGTCGGCTGGCCGTGGTTCACGCTCGGCGACCTCGACCTCGGCACGCACCTCGCACGGACCGCCTGGCTCCGCGAGGGGCTCACCCCGTCCGAGATCGGCGAGCGCCTGCAGCGCCGCTGGCCGCTCGGCGTGCACCTGCTGCCCGCGACCGACACCGAGGTCGACACCTGGGTGGAGGTCGCCCAGCCGACCGACGACGGGCGCCGCGAGCTGCATTTCCAGGAGTGGTGGACTCGGCACCGCGCCGGGCTGCCCGCAATGGCATTCCGGCAGCGGAATATTCTCGACGCCCGGCCCGCGCCCGGCGTCGTCGAGGCGATCGAGGGTGCCGACGTGGTGCTCCTGGCGCCCTCGAACCCGGTGGTGTCGATCGGCACGATCACCGCGATCCCCGGCATCGCCGAAGCGCTGCGCGCCACTCCGGCACGCGTCGTCGGCGTCTCGCCGATTATCGGCGGCAAGGTCGTGCGCGGCATGGCCGACGCCTGCCTCGCCGCGATCGGCGTGGAGACGGATGCCGCGGCGGTCGCCCGGCACTACGGCCCGCGCTCGGGCGGCGGACTGATCGACGGCTGGCTCGTCGACGAGGCGGATGCCGGAGCGGTGCCCGCGCTCGAGGCATCCGGCGTCCGTGCGCACGCCGCGCCGCTCTGGATGCGCGACCCGGACACCTCGACCGCCGTCGCCGGCGCCGCCCTCGACCTCGCGAGCGCGCTGCGCCCCTGAGCCACGCCCCACCCCATTTCGACTTGCCCGACTTTCATGAAAGTCGGGCAAGTCGGAGAGCGGGCGCGGGGTACGGCGTTCCTGCACCGGGTGTCAAGCCCGTTGCCGCGCTCGGCCGCGCCTGCGAGCGTGGGCCTCGTCCACCGCACGAACGCCAGCAGGGGAGGCCGAGATGTCGCGGAACGAAGACCGGATGCCCGAGGAGGAAGCCGGCTCCTACGTGGAGTCGCAGATCCCGGGCGAGGAGTACGTGCCCGAGGAGGGCGAGGGCGCCTACGTCGACTCGGAGCTGCCCGAGGACGCCGTCGTGCCGGACGCGGAGCGCCGCGTCGACACCGACGACGACGAGCTGGGAAACACCCAGCCGATCGATCACGACACGACCGGCCGTGACGGTCCCGTGCCGGGCACCGGCCCGGCCGAGCGCGGCGAGCCGATGACGGAGTCGCGCGAGGGCGGCCTCCGCGGCGGCGACCCCGGCGTCGAGGAGTAGGCACGCGACGCCCGCGCGGCGCACGCACGGGCGCGCGTGCGCGCGGCTACGGGATGTAGTCGACGATCCCCTGCGGCGCCACGGCCGCGCGGTAGCGCTCGACGAGCTCGCGCCAGCCGGAGTCGGGCGTGTACTCGTGCTCGTACACCGCCTCGGTGAAGTGCCACAGCAGGTACGGGTGGGCACCGAGCGCGTAGAGCGCCTCGTAGTCGCGCGCGGCGAAGGCATCCCGCTCGGCCGGCGTGAGCTCCCGGTCGTCGCTCGGTCCCGTCGGCCCGCCGGCCCCGGCGAGCCAGGCGTCCACGACACCGGCCGGGTCGGCGACGTACGCCGCGACGGCCGCGTCGCTCAGCTCCACCGCGCGGATGAACTTGTCGACCATGTACTTGCTCATCAGCGGCTCCCCCACAGGAAGAACAGACTCGAAGCGAAGCGCGACGGCGTCACCTCGGCGAAGTCGGCCGGCCGGCCGCCCATCGCGGCGAGCGCCGCCACCGCGTTCAGGTACTGGTAGGTCATGCAGCCCGCCTCCAGGAGGCGCTGGAAGTCGCTGCAGACGCGGATGGCCCCCTCGAGGTCGCCGTCGCGCATCCACGCGGCCGCCGCCTCGTCGAAGTCGGGGTCCGGTGAACCGGCGAAGGTCCGCGGCCCGCCGACGTCGTTGGCCATGTGCCCGGAGGTGAGGATCCCGACGCGGGCGTCCGAGTCCCAGCGCTCGATCGCGTCGCGCAGGTGCTCGCCGAGGGCGACGAAGCGACGCACCGAGGGCACGGGCGGCATGGAGGCGTTCGTGTGGATCGGCACGACCGGCAGGTCGAGCTCGGGGCGCACGTACTGCAGCGGGATGACGTAACTGTGGTCGAGCCGCCATTCCAGGCTCACGGCGAGGTCGATCGTCTCGGGCAGCACCGTGCGGCCCGTGATCTCGTCGGCGAGCTCGCGGTGCCCGGCGAGCTCCACGTACTCCATGCCGAAGGTGCGGACCTCGTTCTCCCAGGTGCCGTGGTACGACTCGGCCTTGCCGACGACGAACGCCGGCGAGTTGTCGTAGAAGAACTGCCGCACGTGATCGGTGCCGATGACGACGAGCGCGTCGACCTCGTGCGCCGCGACCGCCTCGCGGATGCGGGCGAAGTTCGCCGCGATCGGCTGCAGGTCGTCGGGCACCGGATCGTTCATCGCCCGCCACAGCAGCGGGTTGTGCGGCGTGGCTGCCGCCAGGACGAGCTCGGCCATGTGGGTCCTTCCGGGAGGGGCGAGGGGATGCGGGTCGGGCGCGGAACGAGCGCGCGGGTCGGGCGCGGCTCAGATGCCGAACAGGGCGCGCGCGTTGTCGAGCAGGATCTTCTGCCGCGACTCGGGCTTGAACGGCAGCTCGGCGAATTCCGTCATCCAGCGGTCGGCGGTCATCACGGGCCAGTCCGAACCGAACAGCACCCGGTCGGTGATGAGCGAGTCCGCGTAGCGGACCACTTCCGGCGGCAGGTACTTCGGTGCCCAGCCCGAGAGGTCGAGGTACACGTTCGACTTGTGCCACACCATCGCGAGGTTCTCGAGGTGCCACGGCCAGGCGGGATGCGCGCTGATGATCTTCAGCTCGGGGAACTCGGCCGCGACGTCGTCGAGGTACGGCACCGGCCGCGAGTTCTCGAGCCGGTACCCGCCGCCGCCGGGCGTCCCGGCTCCAGCGCCCGGGAAGCCGGAGTGGAACATCACGACGAGGCCGAGCTCGGCGCAGGTCTCCCAGATCGGGAAGAACCGCCGGTCGTTCGGCAGGAACTTCTGCCGCGCCGCGTTCAGCTCGCCGACGCCCTTGATGCCGTACTCGGCGTGCATGCGGCGGATCTCGGCGATCGCCGCCTCACCCTTCCACGGGTCGATGCCGGCGAAGGCGATGAAGGCGTCGGGGTGGTCCGCCTGCGCCTTGCCGAGCAGGTCGTTCGGCGCGCCGGGGATGCCGGAGGTCGTCTCGGAGTCCGAGTTCACGATGACCGCCATCATCTTGCGCTCCCGGTACTGGTCGGCCTGCTCGGCGAAGGAGACCACGGGCCGCTCCCGGCCGAAGTGCTTCGCCATCTGCTGGTGACGCTGACCCATCGCCTGCAGGAACTCCTCGGTCTGCGGATGGGTGTGCACGTCGATGGCGACGAGCTCGTCGATGCGGCTCATGCCCGGCTCCTCTCGGGGGTGGCGGATGCGTCGGATGCCTCGGGCTGCGCGGATGCCTCGGACTGCGCGTGCGCCGGGCCGAGCAGCTCGTCGGCGTGCTGCCCGAGCCGCGGTGCCGCGGCGAGCACGGGCCGGCCCGAGCGGTGGAAGCGCGTGCTCGGCACCGGCACGCGGAGGGCCGAGCCATCCGGCCCGGCGATCTCCTCGACGAGCTGCATCGCGGCGATCTGCGGGTCGTCGAAGAGGTGCGCCACGGTGTTCAGCGGCCCGTGCGGGATGTCGTGCGCGACGAGCCGGTCGAGCCAGTGCTGCCGAGGCATCCGCACCGTCGTCGCCTTCAGCTCCGCGTCGAGCGCGTCGTAGTTGCGCACCCGGGCCTCGCGCGTCGCGAAGCGCGGGTCGTCGGCGAGCTCGGGGCGCTCGAGCACCTCGAGCAGCCCGGTCCAGAACTTCTCCGGGACGGACAGGTGGATGACGAAGTCGAGCCCGTCGGAGCCGCGGCACGCGTAGGCCTGCGCCCGGCGCGGCCGGGAGTCGGGGCCGGCGACCTGGCCCGTCTCGAGGTACGTCGACGCGGCTTCGGTGAGGAAGTCGATGAGCGAGCCGACCATGGACACCTCGACGTGCTCGCCCGGGCCGGCGTCGCCGCGGGCGTGCAGCGCCGCGAGCACGGCCTGCGCGGCCGACATGCCCGAGAGCAGATCGGAGAAGGCGGGCCCGAGCGGCCTCAGGAGATCCTCCGGGACGACCTGGCTGTACATGCCGCCCACGGCCGAGATGACGGTGTCGTAGGCAGGGCGCTTCGCGTACGGCCCCTCCGGGCCGAAGCCGGTGATGGCGCAGGAGACGAGGCGCGGGTTCACCCGGGCGAGCACGTCCGGGCCGAAGCCCAGGCGCGCGGCGACCCCGGGCCGGAAGTTCTCGATCAGCACGTCGGCGTCGCGCACGAGGTCGAGGAGCGCGGCGAGGCCGGCTTCGCTCTTCAGGTCGAGCACGACGGCACGCTTGCCGCGGTTGTACGCGGCGAACTGCGGGCTCATCTGCCCGCTGCCCTCCCAGCGACGCATGGGGTCGCCGTCGGGTGACTCGACCTTCACGACGTCGGCGCCGAGATCGGCGAGGAGCTTCGCGGCGTACGGGCCGGAGATGTACTGCCCGAGCTCGATCACGCGGACGCCCGCGAGCGGGCCGCTGGGGGTGGGGGTCATGCTGGGAGGTCCTCTCCTCTGGTGCCGCGGGGGACGGGGGGTGCTGCGGTGCAGGTGCGGGTGCTGGTGCCGGTGGCGGTGCCGGCGGCGGTGCGGGCGCCGGCGCGCGGCGCAGGTGACCGCGCGAACTCAGGCGACATCGACGATCACCTTGCCCGGCGCCGTGCGGGGGGCGCGGTAGGCATCCGCGATCCGCTCGAGCGGGAACCGCGCCGCGACGGCTGGGACGACCCGGCCCTCGGCGACGAGCTTCAGCGCCCGGCGCACCTGCGCGAAGTCGGCGCTCGCGACCCCGACGAGCCGCAGTCGGCGCAGGTAGAAGCTGCGCTGGTCGAGCTCGAGCACCGGATCCACGGAGGCCGCGCACGTCACGGCGCGACCGCCCCAGCCGAGCGCGGCGATGCCCGCAGCGAAGGTCGGCCCGTGCCCGCCGACGTCGACGACCGCGTCGAAGGGGGCTTCGGCGCCGAGGCGCTCGCGGAGCTCGTCGGGCGACGCGGCGCGGAGCACCCGGGCACCGTCGGGTCCGGACGCAGCAGTGCGGGATGCCCCGACGGTCTCGGCCCCGCTCGCGACACCGAGCTGCAGCGCGATCTGGCCGAGCATGCCGCCGGCGCCCGTGACGAGCAGCCGGTCGCCCGCTCCGACGCCGATCGCCTCGAAGGCGTTGAGCACGATCGGGACCGTGTGCACGGCCGCCGTGGCGAGCGCGGCCGGGAGGTCGCCGCGGTCGATCGCGTTCCGCTCGGGGACCGTGACGAAGTCGGCGGCGCCGCCGTTGCGGTGCACGCCCATGACCGTCTGCGCCGGGCAGTCGGCCTCGCGGCCCGCGGCGCAGCTGCGGCACGCTCCGCAGGGGATGTTGGGCTTGACGACGACCGGGCGGCCGAGGCGCGCCTCGCTCATGCCGGGCCCGACGGCGACGATCGTGCCGGCCGGGTCGATGCCGAGCACGCGGGGGAGCTTGGCCGAGGCGCCCGGGCCGATGCCCGCGATGACGTTGCGGTCGAGCTGGTTCACCCCGACGGTCTCGACGCGCACGAGCACCTCGCCCGTGCCCGGGGTCGGAACCGGCACCTCGGCGACGGCGAGCGCGTCCAGGGTGTGATCGGTGAGCAGCGCTGCCCGCACTCCGCCTCCTCGCGTCGTCTTTCTGGATACGGTATCCAAAATCACAATCCGCGTCCAGTGCTACGAGCATCCCACCCCGCTGCCCTCGCCGGCCCCGCGCCCTCCTCTGTCATCCACCCGCCCACCCGCCCCCGGGCACTTCGACGTCGCGCAAACCGCTCCTCCCCAGCCCGCTCCCGCACGGTTCGTGCGAGTTCGCGCCGTGGAGTCGCACGAAGTGCGCGAGGCATCCGCTCCCGAGAGCCGTACGTGCGACCTCGCGGGCCCGCCGCGCCGCGAAACGCACCCACCCGACCACCCCGAGAAAGAGGGCATGGACAGTCCCGAGCGAATTGGATACCGTATCCATACTCGCGGACGGTGCCGTTCCCGCGGGATCCGACCGCGAGGGTCTATCCCGCCAAGAATGGAGAGTCATGCGCAGATCCATCCCCCGCAGCAGCCTGGCGGCTGCCGCCGGCATCGCCGCACTGGCGCTGCTCGTCGGCTGCAGCTCCGCCGCACCGGCGCCGTCCGGCCCGGTCGACCTCGGCGACGGCGAACCCGGTCCCGCCGAGGACACCGACATCACCGTCGCCATCCCCTTCCCCGACATCACGATGTACTCGATGTACGTGCTCGGCACGGATCTCGGCTACTACGAGGAGGAGGGCCTCACCGTCGAGGTCATCACCGCCGACAACGTCACCGCGGCCGTCGCGTCGGGCAGCGCCGACATCGGCGTCGAGTCGACCGGCACCGTCATCGAGGCGATCCGGGGCGGCGTCCCGATCGACCTCGTCGGCGGGCACTACTGCCGGCAGAACTTCGACTTCGCGGTCCAGCAGGGCATCGAATCGGTCGAGGACCTCGACGGCACGACGATCACGCTCGCCGGCACCCCCGGCGACCCGGCCGAGTTCCAGCGCAAGCTGGTGCTGAAGGAAGAGGGCTGGGACCTCGACACCGTGAACGTCGAGGTCGTGTACCCCGGCCCCGGTTCCGAGTCCTGGACCGAGTTCTTCGTGAACGACCGGATCAGCCTGCAGCCGTTCTACACGGACGACCGCCCGGCGCTCGAGGAGCACGGGGCGAACATCATCGTCGAGGCCCTGCGCAACTGGGCGAACGACGTGCAGGTCGCCGGCACCGACTGGGCGCAGAAGAACCCGAACACGCTCGTGCGGTTCCTCCGCGCGACGCTGAAGGCGGCGGACTTCATGACCGCCCCGGCGCCGGGCGAGTTCCCCGAGAACGTCGACGAGATCCTCGACATCTACGAGGCGAACGACTTCGACGTGTCGGCGCTCCGCGGCTCGGACAGCGTGTGGGTGCTCGACGGGCACCTCGCCTGCTCGAACCTGTACTTCGACCAGGACGCGTGGGACACCACGATCGAGACGCAGTCGCTCGAGCCGCTCGAGTTCGATGCGGGGCAGCTCGCGTACCTCGAGAAGGCCCAGGAGCTCGTCGGCGTCGAGAACGACCCGCCGGCCACGCTGCCGTACCCCTGATCGGGCTTCGTCCCGTTCCCGAAGCCCCCGCCGCAGCGCATGACGGCGGGGGCTTCGGCGTGTTCGGGGGAGCCCACCCGACTTGGCCGGGGCTTTGCGGGGCTTGGTCTGGTGAACCCGAGCGCGGGCCAGGGTGCGACGCGCCGCGCCGCGCTGCTCGTCAGCGCCACTTCACCGGGATCGCGCCACCCACACTGGCGCACCGAAGCCGAAGTGGCGCGCTTGCGCGCCCACATCGCCAAAACGGATGCCTCGAGCCAGAGCCAGCGCCACTTCACCACGAACGCGCCACCCATACAGGCGCAACGACGCCGAAGTGGCGCAGACCGCACCCGAGCGTCAAAACGGATGCTCGCACCACGACTGCCGCCACCGGTACCGGGCCCTCGAGCCCACACCGAAGTGGCGCGCCCGCCACCCGCCACCGACCCAACGAACGCCACGAGCCACCACCAGCGCCACTTCACCACGAACGCGCCACCCATACTGGCGCCACGACGCCGAAGTGGCGCAGACCGCACCCGAGCGTCAAAACGGATGCCCGCACCACGACTGCCGCCACCGGTACCGGGCCCTCGAGCCCACACCGAAGTGGCGCGCCCGCCACCCGCCACCCGCCACCGACCCAACGAACGCCACGAGCCACCACCAGCGCCACTTCACCACGATCGCGCCACCCATACTGGCGCAACGACGCCGAAGTGGCGCAGACCGCACCCGAGCGTCAAAACGGATGCGTCGAGCCAGAGCCAGCGCCATACAGATGCCGCCGCCACCACCACCGCAACCGCCACCGGTACCGGGCCCTCAAGCCCACGCCGAAGTGGCGCGCCCGCGATCCGCCACCGGCCCGACGGATGCCTCGAGCCACCACCAGCGCCACTTCACCACGAACGTGCCACCCACACTGGCGCAACGACGCCGAAGTGGCGCGCTCGCGCGATACGGGCCCAGACGCGTCCGACGGAGGGGCACGACGAAGCCGGCCCCCGTCATCGCGCATGAGACGGGGGCCGGCGGTCTCTCGCCACCCGCGGCGCCACGAGCGGTACGAGCGCCACCCGCGGAACCACCCGCGGCGCCACGAGCGGCACGAGCGCCACCCGCGGCACACCCGCGGCACCACGAGCGGCACCGCGACTCAGCCCGAGGGCACCGCCGCGATCGCCTCGATCTCGAAGCGGTAGTCGGGCCCGGCGAAGCCGGCGACCTGGATCAGCGTCGACACCGGGAAGTCGTGCGTGAAGTACCGCGCACGGATGGCCCGCAGCTCGTCGCGCACGAGCTGGAAGTCGTCCCGCACGAACACGTTCACCTTCACGACATCCGCCGCAGTCGCCCCGGCCGCCTCGAGCACCTTCACGAGGTTCTCGAAGGCGAGCTCGATCTGCGCCGCGGGCTCGGCGGGCATCGTGCCGTCCGGCCGCATGCCGATGATGCCGCTCAGGAACACCAGGTCGCCGCCGGAGACCCGGATCGCCTGGCTGAAGTCCGCCGTGGGCGGGTACACCCCCTCGGGGATGACGATCTGCTTGTGCATCAGGAGGCCCCCGCGATCTTCCGGTCGTCGTACCACGGCGCCAGGCGGCGTCGCAGCGTGGAGATGAGCAGCAGCGTCAGGTTCGCGATGATGACCATCACGATGACCATGGCGATCGCGTCGTCCATCTGGAACTGGTAGGCGGCGTACTCGAGCATGTGCCCGAGCCCGCCCGTGCCGCCGAGGAACTCGCCGAGCACCTCGCCGGTGAACCCGAGCGCGGCACCGCGCTGGATGCCCGACAGGCTGTACGGCAGCGTCGCCGGCACGATGATCTTCCAGCCGAGGGCGACGCCGTTGACGCCGTACACCCGCCCGGCGTTCACGAGCGAGGTGCTGACGGTGACGGCGCCCTCCATCGTGTTCAGGATGATGGGGAACACCGCCAGCAGGAACACGAGCGCGATCTTCGACTCGCTGCCGAGCCCGAGGCCGAGGATGAACAGCGGTGCGAGCGCCACCTTCGGCGTCGAGTACAGCAGCCAGAGGAACGGCGCGACGGTGAACCGCAGCACCGGCGACCAGCCGACCGCGAGGCCGACGGTGACGCCCACCACGACGGCGATGACAAGGCCGATCGCGACGTTGCCGAGGCTGTAGCCGAACGCGGCCCAGAATTCCGGGTCGACGAGCAGCTTGCCGAATGACACCGCGATCGCGGTGGGCGGCGGCAGGAACGACGCCGGGATGAGCTGCAGCCAGCTGACCGCGGCCTCCCAGATCAGCAGGATGGCGGCGATGACGCCGACGAGCAGCCAGGTCCACTTGGCCTCGCTCCGCCGGATCACCCGCCGGGGGCGCACGATGCGCATCGTGCCGGTCGCACTGGTGACGGTCATCGCCGGCCCTTCCTCGTCCACGGGGCGGCCCATCGTTCGACGAGGGTCACCACCTGGGTCATCCCGACGCTCCACGCCACGACGATCGCGATCGCGGCGAACGCCTGGTCGGTCTGGTACGTGTTGGCGGCCTTGATGATGAGCGCGCCCATGCCGGAGGCCGAGCCGGCGAGCTCGGCGACGACCATGCCGATCGTGGCGAGCACGACCGCCTGCCGGAGCCCGGCGAACAGGAACGGCACCGTCGACGGCAGGTACACCGAGCGGTAGAGCTGCGTGCGGCTCGCGCCGTACACCTGGCCCGCCCGGATGATCGAGGCGTTCGTCGTGCGCATGCCCGCCGCCACGTTCAACAGGATCGGGAACAGCGCGCTGACCGCCACGAGGAAGATCACCGGCCCGATGCCGAAGCCGAACCAGGCCTTCGCGAGCGGCTGGTACGCGATCGTCGGCGTCGCGTAGATCGTCCACGCGATCGGCCCGACGACACGGTCCATCGGCAGCGAGCTGCCCATGAGCAGGCCGATCGGGATGGCGATCACCGCGGCGACCGCGAAGCCGATGAGCCACGCCTGCGCCGAGATCAGCATGTTCGGCCAGAGCATGCCGCCCGCGACGAGCTCGACGAAGCCCTGCGCGATGGCGGTGGGCGGCGGCAGGAACACGGGGTTGATCCAGCCGAACACCCCGACGACGAGCTGCCACACGACGAGCATGACCACGACCTCGACCGCGAGCACGCCCGCCTTGCCCGCCGGACTGAGTCCGGCGAGCCAGGCGCCGATGCCGCCCCGGCCGAGGTTCGGCCCGGCGGCGAGGAAGGCGCTCATTTCGAGACCGCCGCCGCCGTGGCCTCGCCCTGCAGGGCGTCCCAGAGGTGGTCGCGCAGCTCGAGGAAGCGCGGGTCGTGCTGGATGCTGCGCTCGGAGCGCGGGCGCTCGAGCCCGGTCTCGATGATCTCCTTGATGGCGCCGGGGTGGCTCTTGAAGACCACGATCCGGTCGCCGAGGAGGATGGCCTCCTCGATGGAGTGCGTGATGAACAGCACCGTCTTGCCGGTGGCCGCCATGAGCTTCTCGATCTCGTCGCGCATCACCTCGCGGGTGAGGGCGTCGACGGCGCCGAGCGGCTCGTCCATCAGCAGGATGCGGGGTTCGGCGACGATCGCGCGGGCGAGGCCGACACGCTGCTGCATGCCGCCGGAGAGCTCCCGCGGGTACGACTGCTCGAAGCCGGCGAGCCCGACGAGTTCGATCGCCTCCTGCACCCGCTCCCGCCAGCCGGCGCCCTTCAGCTCCTTCTGCATCTCGAGGCCGAACTTCACGTTGTCGAAGACGGTGCGCCACGGCAGCAGCGCGTAGTCCTGGAACACCACCGCACGGTCCGGCCCCGGCCCGGTGACCGGCGAGCCGCCGACGAGCACCGTGCCCGTCGTCGGCTTCACCAGCCCCGCGACGACGTTCATGAACGTCGTCTTGCCGCACCCCGACGGCCCGAGCACGGTGATGAACTCACCCTCGTGCACGTCGAGGTCCACGCCCTCGATGGCCGTCAGCCGCTTGCCCGTTCGCGCTACGTCGTAGCTCACCGACAGGTCGCGCACCGAGATCAGCGGCGCACCCGCCTCGTTCCGTTCGATTGACGTCGTCGTCATCTCTCTCTCCAATTCGGGGGCACGGCGGAGTGCCGCGTCAGCGCATCTTCGGCAGCACCTCGCTGCCGAGCAGCTCGATCTGGTCGAAGAACTTGTCGAACTTGAACCGGAAGTCGAACACGACGTGCTCGACGCCCGTCGCCTCGAACTTCTTGAGCTCGGCGACCGCTTCATCGGGGTTGCCGACGATGAGCTGGCCTTCCAGGTCCTCGACGGTCTCGAAGCTACCCGACGGGGGCTTCACGGCGAACTTCGCCTTGTTGGCCCAGGCGAGCAGGCCGGGCACGTTCACGTGCTTGAGCGCCTCCTCGCGGGTCTCCTCGATCGAGGTCGGCGGGATGACGGCGACGGTCGGCATCGGGCGGCCCGAGGCATCCGTCATCTCCTTCATGACCTCGATGCGCTTGGCGATCGACGCGAGCGAGATGCGGCCCGGCATCCAGCCGTCGGCGTACTCGGCCGCGAGGCGCGCCGAGCGCGGCGTCGCGCCGCAGTACCAGAACGGCACCCGGCCGCCGACGGGCTTCGGCTCGATCGTGACGTTCTCGAAGGAGAAGATGCCGTCGTCGTAGGTGACGTCGTTCTCGGTGAAGACCCGCTTCAGGATCTCGGCGTTCGAGCGGACCATGTCGACCCGGTTGAGGTCGCCCCAGCCGATCGCCTCGAACTCGTGGTCGAAGGTGCCGGCGCCGAAGCCGAGGATGAGGCGCGGCCCGAGCAGCTGGGTCATCGTGCCGGCCATGAGGGCGGTGACGAGCGGGTGGCGGAAGGGGATCAGCGAGCCCGTGCCGAGCTCGAGCTTCTCGGTGACGGCGCCGATCGCGGTGAGCGTCGTGAGCGCGTCGTAGAAGGTGCGGTTCGGCTTCTCCATCTCGCCGTGCGGCTCGAACACGAGGTGGTCGCGCACCCAGACGGAGTCGAACCCGAGCTCCTCGGCGCGCTTGGAGCCCTCGAGCAGCTTCTCCTTGCTCGCCTCTTCGCCGAAGTGCGGCAGCAGCAGTCCGAATTTCATGTGTCAGTTCCCTTCAGTCGCGGCGAGCGCGGGTTCGGCGGCGCGTGCCGCAGGTGTTGCGACCGGGGCGGCCGCGAGCTTTCCGTGACCGGGGGCGCCGACGACCTCGCCGTCGGCGTACACGTCCTGGCCGCGCACGAGGGTGCGCTCGATGCGGGCGCTGATGGTGCGCCCGTCGTACGGGGTCCAGCCGATCTTCGAGAGCACGTCGTCGTTCGTGATCGTCCACTCGTGGGCGGGGTCGGCGATGACGAGGTCGGCGTCGGCGCCGAGCTGGATGGTGCCCTTGACGCCGGCGAGGCCGAACTTGTCGGCGGGGATGGTCGCGACCAGGTCGACGGCTCGCTCGAGGGTCAGCTCGCCGCGGTTCACGGCGTCGAGCATGAGCTCGTAGTAGTACTGGATGCCGGGCGTGCCGGTGTGCGCGCTCCACATCTCGGTCCAGCCGATCTCCTTCTCCTCGCGCGTGTGCGGCGCGTGGTCGGAGCTCGCGATGTCGATGGTGCCGTCGCGCATGCCTTCCCAGATGGCGGCCCGGTTGTCGTCGGGCACCCAGTAGGAGAGGGCGTACGGCCCGAGGGTCTCGACGTCGTTCCAGGTGGAGAGGAACGGCGCCCAGTGGTTCACCTCGCAGGTGACGTCGATGCCGGCGGCCTTCGCGCGGCGCACCGCCTCGATCGAGCGGCGGGTCTGGATGTGCGCGATGTGCACGGGGCATCCGGATGCCTCGGCGAGCCGCAGCACGACGTCGATCGCCGTGTCCCAGATGACGCCCTCGCGGGCGGCGTACGCGGAGGCGTAGCCCTGCGGCGTGTTCTCGCCGCGGGCGAGCACCTCGCCCTCGATGTAGTCCATGAGCGCCTGGTCGTGCGGGTGCACGATGAAGCGCTTGCCGGTCTTCGCGATGCGGTCCATGATCTGCAGCAGGTGGCCGTGGTCGTGGATGCCGGTGCCGGCCGGGTGCGGGTAGGTGCGCCCCGTGTCGACGACCATGTAGATCTTGAAGGCGTTGATGCCCATCTCGGCCATCGGCTCGATCTCGTCGAACTTCGTCGGCGCGGGGTTGTGGTTCCAGTCGACGATCGAGCTCGAGGCGTAGCGCTCGAACACGTCGGTGAGGGTCTCGACGTCGACGGTCGGCGGGTTCAGGTTGGGCATGCCGAAGATGGTCGTGACGCCGCCGGCCGCGGCCTGGCGGGTGGTGGTGAGGATGTCGTCCTTGTGCTCGTAGCCGGGCTCGCGGGTGTGCACGTGCACGTCGACCATGCCGGGGAGCACGAGTCGGCCGGTGGCGTCGACGGTGCGCGCGGCGTCGATGGCGACGTCGGGGCCGACGAGGCCGGCGATGCGGCCGTCGTGCACGAGCACGTCGGCCCGCTCGGGGCCGGCGGGGGTGACGACGGTGCCGCCGGCGATTCTGAGGTCGATGGTCACTTCGGTGCCTCCATGAGCTCGGTGGTCTCGCCCTGCTCGGGCGAGGGGGTGGTGCGCACGACGACGTCGCTCGGCCGCACGTGGCGGTCGAGCCAGTCGACGATGAGCGGGGTGGTCTGCTCCCAGTAGCGGTCGTAGGCCGCGTAGTGGGTGGTGTGCCGCTGCATGATCAGCTGCTTCGGCCCCTTCGCCGCGGCGTAGAGCGCCTCGGCGTGGTCGGTGGGGGTGGTCGCGTCGCCCTCGACGCCGATCACGAGGAGCGGGGTGCGCAGGCGGTTCGCCGCGTCGATGGGGCGGTAGGCGAGGATCTCCTCGGCGCAGGACAGGGGGATGGCACTCGGGATGCGGTCGTCGACGTCGGCTTTGATGTTCGTGGCGCGGCGCTCGGGGGTGGGCACCATGATCTCCTCGCGGGGGTGCACGAGCCGGCCCTGGCCGGTGGCGACACGCAGCCGGCGGTCCTCCTCGAGGCTCGCGAGGAAGGCGAGCCAGGCGTGCTCCTCGCGCATGCGGTGCAGCCAGTCGGTGCCGTCGGCGACGGGCACCTGGCTCACGGCCGCCTTGACGCGAGGGTCGACGTCGGCGAGCAGCACGGCGTTGCCGCCGCCGGTGCCGCCGGTGCCGAAGACGCCGATGGCGTCGGCGACGACGTCGTCGCGGGTGGTGAGGTAGCTGACGGCGTTCACGAGGTCCTGCAGCTGGCGCGCGGGCGAGAGGATGCCTCGGTCGCCCTCGGAGTCGCCGAAGCCGCGGTAGTCGAAGACGAGCACGGCGAAGCCGGCGGCGACGAGTGCCTCGTGGTAGCGCACGTAGAGCTTCGCGTCCTTCAGGCCGAGCCAGCCCGGGCCCTGCACGATGGCCCGATACGGGCCCGGCGTCTCGGGCGTGCGCCAGATGGCGGCGATGCGATCGCCCTCGCTGTAGAACTCGACGCCTGTGCTTCTCATGCGGGTCCTCCCGGATCTCGACGCTTCGTTGCGCGGGGCCCGGCACGCGGCGGATGAATCGGCATCCGCGGTGTCGATCGGAAGCTTCCGATCGGGCCCGCCGAGCCCATCATGTCGTATCTTGGATCCAGAATCCAGTATTGATCCGAGATCGTGCTCGGAGCTAGGCTCTTCAGCGACGGCCGGGCGGGATTGCCCGGTGTCAGTGGTCCGGGATTGGGCCGCGAGTCGCCGACCTCGTCGGATTCCCCATCGCTCGCCCCTGCCCAGGAGACCGCATGACCACCAGTCCCACCCGTCGCCGCCGTTCCGGCGCTTCCGCCCGCGGCGCCCGTTCCGCCCGCGGTGCCCGCCTCGGCGGCCCCGCGCTCGTCGCCACCGCGCTCGGCCTCGCCGTCGCCTCGACCGTGGCCCTCGCGGGCTGCGCCGCCCCGGCCTCGGCCGAGCGGCCCGAGGCATCCGCGCCCGCCACGAGCGGCTACCCGCTCACGCTCGACAACTGCGGCACCGAGGTCACCTTCGACGCTGCTCCGGAGCGCGTCGTCACCGTCAAGTCCTCCACGCTCGAGCTCATGCTCGCGCTCGGCCTCGGCGACCGCGTCGTCGGCACGGCCTTCAGCGACGGGCCGGTACCCGAGGAGTACGCCGACGCGCTCGTCGGCGTACCGGTCGTCTCCGACAAGGTGCCCTCCCAGGAGGCGACCCTCGAGCTCGAACCCGACCTCGTCTACGCCGGCTGGGAGTCGAACCTCTCCGCCGAGGGCGCCGGCGAGCGCGACCAGCTCGCCGCGCTCGGCGTCGCGAGCTACGTCGCCCCCGCCGCCTGCAAGGGCGCGGGCTACATGCCCGACCCGCTGACCTTCGACGAGGTCTTCCGCGAGTTCGAGGAACTCGGCGCGATCTTCGACGTGCCGGATGCCGCGGCCGAACTCGTCGCCGAGCAGCGCGCCGCGCTCGGCGCCGTTGAGCCGAACACCGACGGGCTGACCGCGCTCTGGTACAGCTCGGGCACCGACACCCCCTTCGTCGGCGCGGGCATCGGCGCCCCGCAGATGATCATGGATGCCGCCGGCCTCGAGAACGTCGCCGCCGACGTCCGCGACACCTGGACCTCGATGAGCTGGGAGGCCGTCGTCGACGCCGAGCCCGACGTGATCGTGCTCGTGGACGCGCCGTGGAACACCGCGGCCTCGAAGATCGAGCTGCTCCAGCAGAACCCGGTCACCGCGGCCCTGCCCGCGGTCGCGCAGCAGCGCTTCCTCGTCGTCGACTTCCCCGCGACCGAGGCGGGCGTGCGCAACGTGTCGGCGGTGCAGTCCCTCGTCGAACAGCTCGGGGCGCTGGAGGGCTGATGCGCGCGGCCGGGCGGACGGAGACGACGGTGCGGGCCGCGGGCCCGGCCGGGGTCGACGCGGCGCGCACCGCTCCGACGGGTGCGACGCCGGGCGGCACGGGCTCGCGCAGCCGGCGCGGCGGCGGTCGCGCCCTCGCGGCGGGCCTCGTCGGGCTCGTGCTGCTCGCGGCATCCCTCGTCGTCGCCGTCACGCTCGGCCCGGCCGACCTCTCCCCGGGCGAGGTGCTCGCGAGCCTCGCCGCGCACCTCGGCTTCGGCGAGCCGACGCTGTCGCCACTGCGCGACGGGATCGTCTGGCAGCTGCGGATGCCGCGCGTGCTCACCGCCGCCGCGGTCGGCGCCGGCCTCGCCCTGTGCGGCGCGGTGATGCAGGCCATCACCCGCAACCCGCTCGCCGACCCCTACCTGCTCGGCCTGTCCTCCGGGGCCTCCGTCGGCGCGGTCGTCGTGCTCGTGCTCGGCTGGGGCCTGCTGCTGCCGCTCGCCGCCTTCGGCGGCGCGGTGCTCGCGCTCGTCGCGACGCTCGGCCTCGCCCTCGCGGCCGGGCGCGGCGGTCGGCTGGCCCCGACGACGACCGTGCTCGCGGGCGTCGCCGTGACGAGCGTGTTCGGCGCGATCACGAGCCTCGCCATCTTCTGGAGCGCGACGAACGACAGCTACCGCGAGATCCTGAACTGGCTGCTCGGCTCGCTCTCCGGCACCGACTGGACCTCCGTGGCGATCGCCGGCGGAGCGCTCCTCGTCGTCGGCGCCCCGCTCGTCGCGAGCGCCCGCACCCTCGACGCCTTCGCGGTCGGCGAGTCCGGCGCCGCCGCGCTCGGCGTGCACGTCGCCCGCAGTCGGGCGCTGCTCCTCGGCGGCACCGCCCTCCTCACCGGCGCCCTCGTCGCGGTGAGCGGCTCGATCGGATTCGTCGGCCTCGTGCTGCCGCACGCGGTGCGGCTCGTGATCGGCCCCGGCCACCGCGCCCTGCTGCCGCTCTCGGCGCTCGCCGGCGCGATCTTCCTCGTCTGGGCCGACACCGGGGCGCGCACCCTGTTCGACCCGCGCGAGCTGCCGGTCGGCATCCTGACGGCCCTCATCGGCGGCCCGGTGTTCGCCTGGCTGCTGCTCCGCTCGAGGAGGAACGCATGACCCTGGATCTCGATCGGGTGCGCTTCGCCCGCGGCGGCCGCACCATCATCGACGGCATCGACGCCACGCTGCCGGGCGGCGCGCTCACCGCGCTCATCGGCCCGAACGGCGCCGGCAAGTCGACCCTGCTGCACCTCATCGCCGCGATCGAGCGGGCCGACGCCGGCGAACTCTCGCTCGACGGCCGGGAGCTCGACCGGATGCGCCGCCGCGACCGCGCCCGCCTCGTCGCCCTCGCCGAGCAGCAGGCCGAGCTCGACCCGCAGCTCTCCGTGTCGGCGGCCGTGCTGCTCGGGCGCACGCCGCACCTCGGCGCCTTCGCCCCCGCAGGCCCGCGCGATCACGCGCTCGTCGAGCATGCGCTGGCCGCGACCGGCGCCGCGCATCTCGCCGAGCGCCACGTCGGCCAGCTCTCCGGCGGCGAGCGCCAGCGCGTCACGCTCGCCCGGGCGCTCGCCCAGGAGCCCGAACTCCTGCTCGCCGACGAGCCGACGAACCACCTCGACCTCTCGGCGCAGCTCGTCGCGCTCGAACTGCTCGCGGGCCTCGCCCGGGGCGGCCTCACCGTCGTCGCGGCGCTGCACGACCTCAGCCAGGCGGCGGCCTACGCCGACCACGTGCTCGTGCTCGCCGATGGGCGGGTCGTCGCCGCGGGCCCGCCGCGCGAGGTGCTGACGGCCGAGCTCGTGCACGAGGTCTACGGCGTCCGGGCGGAGATCATCGACCATCCGATCACCGGGCGGCCCCTCGTCGCGGTCGCGGGCGGCGCAGCGGCGGCCGTCGCACCCGACGCGGTCCCGGCCCGCACCGGCAGCACGCCGAGCGCGTAGCCTGGAGGCGTGAGCGAATCGGTCGTCGACGGCATCGCCGCCGAGTTCCTGCACCACGCCAATCGCGGGCGTCGCCTCGTCGCGGTCGACGGGGCGGATGCCGGTCGCGCCGCCCGCTTCGCCGACGCCCTCGCGCAGGCGATCGCCGAGGCATCCGGTGACGACGTCGTGCGACGCTCCCTCGGCGCCGTGACCGAGGCGGAGCTCCGCAGCGGCACGGTCGAGCCGTTCCGCGCGGGCGAGCCGGCCGACACGGCGACGCCGCCCGGACCCGATTCCGTGCTCGTGGTCGACGGCCAGGGCCTCCTCGACGACGCCGTGCGGGGCATCTGGCACTTCTCGGTCTGGACGCTCGCGGGCGACGAGCTGCCGCACTCCGGCGCGAACGTCATCGTCGACCTCGCCGACGAGGGCGCGCCGAGCCGGTACTTCTACGACTACTGCGCGATCCCGCCGAGCGTGAACCGCCCCGGCCTGCACTGAGCGGCAGCACTCGGAACCGAGCCTACGCGCGCTGCCAGACGGTCACGTTCGCCTTCGGGCTCGACACGAACCCCGCCTCGTCGAGCGCGCGTCGGGCACGGGCCGAGAGGGGTCGCATGTCGTCGCGCGCGGCATCCATGATGGACGCCGAGGTGCGCAGCCCCCAGCTCCGTCGCCCGGCGTCGACATCGATGCCCGGGATGAACCGGCGGCGCACCGTGATCCGATGCACCTGCGATAGGGGCACGATCAGCTCGCCGCGGGCGTCGCGCCAGCGGATCGAGCCGGGCCCGATCGAGAGCACACCCCGGCGGCGGAACGGCCGCCCGATCACGACGCTGAGGCCCGCGGCCGCCAAGAACACGGCCCCGCCGAGGAGCAGCAGCGGCTGCGGCCCGATCACCCCGCCGCGCGCGTCGACCACGAAGAACGCGGTGACGACGGCCGCGACGGCAAGGACCAGGGCGATGGCGAGCACGGCGTGCATCACCCCGCTGCGGGCTCGCAGTGCCGACATCTCGAGCTCGGCGCGGCCGTCGCGCACCACCCAGCCCGTCGCCGCCATGACACGAGTCTGACACGGCGGGCCGCCGCGGGGGCCGGGAGCGTCACCGCCCGCTGCGGCGAGGCTGCGAGGTGCACGACGATCCCGGCGACGCGCCGTGCGGCGACGGCGCGCCCCGAGCTTCGTCGTGCAACCGGGCGGTGCCGGGCCCGCCACCGCCGGGGCAGGGCGGGCCGGGGCCGGGGCAGGGCGGGCCGGGGCAGGCGGCTCAGCCGCGGGCGCGGAGGCGGGGAGCCAGGTCGCGCTCGAAGAGCTCGAGGAAGCGGCGCTGGTCGTGCCCGGGCGCGTGGAACACGAGGTGGTTGAAGCCCCAGTCGATGTACTGGCCGATCTGCTCGACGACGGCGTCGGGGTCGGTGCCGACGATCCAGCGCTTCGCGATCTGCTCGATCGGCAGCGCGTCGGCGGCCCGCTCCATCTCGACCGGGTCGGTGATGTCGTGCTTCTGCTCCTTCGAGAGCGAGAGCGGCGACCAGAACCGGGTGTTGTCGAGGGCGGCCTCCTCCGTCTCCTCGTAGGAGAGCTTGATCTCGATCATCCGGTCGAACTCGTCGAAGGTGCGGCCGTCGGTGCGGGCGGCGAGGCCCTCCTTCACGGCGGGCATGAGCTGCTCGGCGTAGAGCTCGGCGCCCTTGCCCGAGGTGCAGATGAAGCCGTCGCCGGCGCGGCCGGCGTACTTCGCGACCTGCGGGCCGCCCGCGGCGATGTAGACCGGCACGGCGGTCTCGGGCCGGTCGTAGATCGAGGCGTCGTGGGTCGAGTAGTACTCGCCCTCGAAGCTGACCTGGCCGTCCTCGTTCCAGAGGGCCCGCATGAGCCGCACGGCCTCGCGGAGCCGGGCGTAGCGCTCGCGGAACTCGGGCCAGTCCTGCTCGCCGGCGCCGCGGAACCCGGTCGCGATCTCGTTCAGCGCCTCACCCGAGCCGAAGCCCGCGATGATGCGGTCGGGGTAGAGCACGCCGAGCGACGCGAACGCCTGCGCCAGCACCGCGGGGTTGTAGCGGAAGGTCGGCGTCATCACGCTCGTGCCGATCTTCACCGAGCTCGTGCGCTCGCCGACCGCGGCCATCCAGGCGAGCGAGAACGGCGCGTGCCCGCCGGTGTGCCGCCACGGCTGGAAGTGGTCGCTCGCGAACACCGACTCCATGCCGTGGCCTTCGGCGGCGACGGCGATCTCGACGAGCTCGCGGGGGTCGAACTGCTCGGCGCTGGCCTTGTACCCGAGGGTGAGGGTCACGATAGGTCTCCTTCTGCTGGGAACTGCTGATCACTGAGAACGTGCGGGGGCCGCCTGGGCTTCCGCCCCGTCCGACGGGGTCCCGGATGCCTCGGCCGGCGCGTGCGGCAACGCCTCGTCGGCGAAGGCGGCGACGACCTCCGCCGTGCGCGGCCCGACGCCGAGGCCGAGCGCGGCTTCGAGTGCCTCGACGGTGTCGACGTCGCGGCGGAGGCCGAGGTCGATCGTGCCGAGCACGGCGAGGTCGGCGAACCCGGCGGCACGGTGCGCGGCCGCTGAGTCCGGGCCGAAGCCCGGCCGAAGGCCGGTGCCGGCGAGCGCGGTGACGAGCGTCGTGCCGGTGCCCTCGAGGTCGGCGACGAAGGCGAGCCGGTGGCCGCAGGCGGCCTCGAGCGCGGCGTCGAGCGCGGCCGAGCGGAGCGCCGGCAGGTCGCCGAGGAGCACCGCGAGGTGCCGGCCGCCGCCGTGCCTGACCTGCGCGATGCCGAGTTCGATCGCGGCCGTGAGGCCGGCCTCGCCGGACTCGGGGACGAGTTCCACGTCGGGCAGTGCGGCGAGCTCGCCGCCGAGTTCGGGCTCGGCGGTGACCACGACGACCTCGGCGACGCGTTCGGCGGTGCGCACGGCATCCACCGTGTCGAGCGCGAAGGCGCGGGCGAGCGCGGCGCGCTGCTCGTCGTCGAGCTGCGGGCGCAGCCGCGACTTCGCCGCGGCGAAGGTCTTCACCGGGATGACGACGACCCAGTCACCGCCGCTCATGGCCGCAGTCCCGGCACGACCTCGCGGCCGAAGACCTCGAGCCACTCGAGCTGGTTGCGGCCGACGTTGTGCAGGTAGATGCGGTCGAAGCCGAGGTCGAGGTGGCGCTGGATCTCGGCCCGGTGCAGATCGGGGTCGGCGGAGACGACCATGCGCCCCGCGAAGTCCTCGGGCCGCACCGTGCGGGCGAGCTGCTCGAGCTCGAACGGCGAACGGATGTCGCCGCGGCCGAAGCGCATGCCGGCGATCGGCCATTCGGCGAGCGCGTTGCGCATCGCCTCCTCGTCGGTCTCGGCCCAGGACAGGTGCAGTTGGAGCACGCGGGGCATCTTCGCGAGGTCACGACCGCCGTCGCGGGCGCCGTCGGCGAAGCGGGCGAGCAGCACCTCGAGGCGTTCGGACGGGCCGCTCTGCGTGATCAGGCCGTCGGCGACGCGACCGGCCCGCCGCGCGGTGACGGGCCCCGCGGTCGCGATGTAGATCTCGGGGGCGACCTTCGGCATGGTCCACAGCCGGGTCGACTCCATCTTGAAGCTGGGGCCCGAGTGGCGCACGTCGCGCCCGGCGATGGAGCCGGCGAAGAGCTTCTTGATGAGCTCGACGGCCTCGAACATGCGCGCGATGCGGTCAGGCGGCTCGGGCCAGTACGTACCGACGACGTGCTCGTTGATCGCCTCGCCGGAGCCGATGCCGAGCCAGTGCCGGCCGGGGTACATCGAGGCGAGCGTCGCGCTCGCCTGGGCGACGACCGCGGGGTGCATGCGGAACGTGGGCGTCGTGACGCCGGGCCCGAGGTCGCCCCGGGTTGCCGCGCCGACCGCACCAAGCACGCTCCACACGTGCGAGGCCTGGCCGAGACGCGGCAACCAGGGCTGGAACGGATCGGTGGCCATGGTGCCGCTGAAGCCGTGACGTTCCGCCGCAGCGGCGAAAGCGACGGCGTCGGACGGAGGGAACTGCTCGAGCATGGCGGCGTAACCGATGTGCACTGACACCCCTCCATCCTGACGCGTCGTCGTACCGGCGTCACGCGGCGGATCCACCTCCCGCCGGATCAGTCTTTCGGATACTGGATCCAAAAGCAAGCACCCGGCGGGTCGCCGAGCCACGCAGTGCGGGGCGGGGCGGGGCAGGTCAGGGGGTGGGGGCGGGGGTGCCGCCCTCGGCGGAGAGCATGGCGAGCACGGCGTCGCGCACGCCGGTGAGGTGCGAGCGCAGCACCTCGGCCGCGGCATCCGCGTCGCCCGCCTCGACGGCCGCGACGAGCTCCTCGTGCGAGTGCCCGTGTTCGCCGCCGCCGACGAGGCGCCAGCCGAGCACGTAGCGGCCGACCTTCAGCCGCAGCTGCTCGATCATCTCCCAGTGCACGGGACGCGCGGCCGCCCCGTAGAGCTCCGCGTAGAACTGCGTGCGGGCGTCCACGAAGTCGGCGCCCTCCTCCTCGGCGTCGGCCGTGCGGCCGAGCTCGCGGAGGCGGGTGATGCGCTCCGGAGTCATCTCGTCCATGGAGTGGCGCAGCGCGTCGACCTCGAGCAGCACGCGGATGTCGTAGACCTCGCGCGCCTGCTCCGCCGAGAGGGCCTTCACCACCGCGCCGCGGCGGGCGTGGAACTCGACGAGCCCGTCGGCCTCGAGCTGGATGAGCGCCGAACGCACCGGCAGGCGCGACACGCCGATCGTCTCGGCGAGGGTCTCCTGGCGGAGCTTCTGGCCGGGGGCGAGCGTGCCGTCGAGGATCGCGTCGCGGAGGATGTCGTACGCCATGGTGCCGACCGAGCGGTATCCCGCTTGGTGCCGGCCGGCCAGGCGCTCCAGTGCTTCGGCGCTCGGTGCGTTCGCTCCGGCAGTGCGGGTCTCGCGTTCGCTCATGGCGACGAGGCTAGCGGATGGATCGGCGTGGGGCACGCAGATTGGATCCAGAATTGCGGATGCGCGGGAGGACGGACCGCGGCACCGGGCTCAGCGCTCGCCGCCCTCCGCCTGCGCCTCGTCGAAGCCGGCGCGGTATCCCTCGTCGTACGCCTCGTCGGCGCCGAGCCGGAACAGGTCGCGGTCGGAGGGCCGCTGGATGGACCGGGCGCCGGGCAGATCGAGGTCTCCGACGTAGCGCCCGAGCCCGCGCACCACGGCGACCGGCACGCCCGCGCTCTTGCCCTTGACGAGCTCCCCGGCGCCCGCGAGCTCGTCGGCGACGCACGGCATGGTCACCGCGAGCGCCTTGCCCGAGGCATCCACCTGCCCGCGCAGGTCGTCGAAGACGTGCACCCCGGCCGCGCCGATCGCGATGTCGGTCTGCCCCTCGCGCCAGGGCCGGCCGAGGGTGTCGGAGAGGATGACGCCGATGCGGCGGCCGGTGAGCTCACGCAGCCCGGTCGCGAGCGCGCGGGCCGAGCCGTCGGGGTCGACGGGCAGCAGCAGCACCGTGCCGTCGGGCGAGTTCGAGGCGTCCACACCGGCGGCCGCGCCGACGATGCCCTGGCGGTTCTCGACGATGCGGGTGACCCCGCCGTCGTACTCCCGTGTCGCGACGACGCGCACCGTCTCGGCGGTGATCGCCGCCTCGCGATCGGATGCCTCGACGATCCGCCCTTCGGCCTTGGAGACGATCTTCGAGGTGACGACGAGGATGTCGCCGTCCTCGAGCGAGGCCGCCCCCGCGATGATCGCCGCCAGATCGGCGCCCGCCGTGATCTCGCCGATGCCCTCGACGCCTTCGACGCTGAATCCCATCGTCGCCTCCTCGCTCGGCTTCGATCATGGCAGCAATGCCGCGCGCGGGCATCACCGTGCCGGTGGCGCCGGACGCGGCGGATACGCTGGATCCCATGCGCATCGCCACCTGGAACGTCAACTCGATCCGCACCCGCGTCGGCCGTGTCGTCGACTGGATGGTGCGCGAAGACGTCGACGTGCTCGCGATGCAGGAGATCAAGTGCAAGCCCGAGCAGTTCCCGCACGAGGCGTTCGAGCAGGCCGGCTACGAGCTCGCGATCCACGGGCTCAACCAGTGGAACGGCGTCGCCATCGCGAGCCGCGCGCCGATCCGCGACGTCGAGCACGAGTTCCCCGGCATGCCCGGCTTCCTGAAGGGCCACGAGGGCCCCGATCTGCCCCGCGAGGCGCGCGCGATCGGCGCGACGGTCGACGGCGTACGGCTCTGGAGCCTCTACGTGCCGAACGGCCGCGCGCTCGGCGACCCGCACTACACCTACAAGCTCGACTGGTACGCGGCGCTCACCGAGTACACCCGGGCCCAGACGAGCGCACATCCCGAGGTGCCGTTCGCGCTCATGGGCGACTTCAACGTCGCCCCGCTCGACGTCGACAACGGCGACCCCACCGTGATCGTCGGCCAGACGACGCACGTCTCGCCGGCCGAGCGCGAGGCGTTCTTCACGCTCGAGAACGCCGGGGTCAGCGACGTGGTGCGCGCCCGAGTGCCCGAGGGCCTGTTCACCTACTGGGACTACAAGCAGCTCCGCTTCCCCCGCAACGAGGGCATGCGCATCGACTTCATCCTCGGCTCCGAGGCCTTCGCCGAGGCCGTCACGAGCGCGTCGATCCACCGCGACGAGCGCAAGGGCGACGCCCCGAGCGACCACGTGCCGGTGCTCGTCGAGCTCGAGCTCGGTGGCGACGACGACGGCGACCTGCCGATGATCTTCGGCTGAGCGGCACCTCGCGCCGGGCGGGCTCGTGCGAGGCCCGACGGGCCCGTGTTACGCCATGGGTCGCACCGGGCTGACAGCGCGGCACCGGCTGGGTACCGTCGGGGCATCCACCACCGCCCCGCGCGCTGATCTCCCCCGATGGGCGCCGCCGATCGGTTCCGGCGAGCCCGGAACCCGGGAGCCCAGATGCCAGCGACGCCGACGAGCACGAGCGCAGCCGCGCTGCCCGTGGAGTTCCGCGGCGTCGGTCGCGCGTTCCCGACCGCCTCGGGCGACCGGCCGGTGCTGCGAGGGATCGACCTCGTCGTCGAGGCCGGTGAGATCCTCGCGATCCTCGGCCCGAGCGGCTGCGGCAAGTCGACCCTCCTGCGCATCGCGGGCGGCCTCGACCGGCCGACGAGCGGGTGGGTGACGATCGCCGGCAGCCCCGTCGGCGACTACGACGCGCGCAGCGCGATCGGCTTCCAGGAGCCCCGGCTGCTGCCCTGGCGCACCGTCGCCCAGAACGTCGCCCTCGGCCTGCCCCGTGGCACCGCGCGCGCCGCGGGCCGGGCGCACGTCGCGCGCCTGCTCGAGCTCGTCGGGCTCGCCGAGTTCGCCGAGCACCGGCCGCGCGAGATCTCCGGCGGGATGGCGCAGCGCACCTCGCTCGCCCGGGCCCTCGCCCGGTCGCCGCACGTGCTGCTGCTCGACGAGCCCTTCGGCGCGCTCGACGCCCTGACCCGGCTGCGCATGCAGGACCTGCTGCTCGAGATCCACGCGGCGGAGCCCACCACGGTGCTGCTCGTGACGCACGACGTCGACGAGGCGCTCCAGCTCGCCGACCGCATCGTCGTGCTCGGCACGGAGCCGGGCCCCGACGGTGCGGCGTCGACGGACGCGGCGCCGGGCGCGGGCATCCGCCAGACCGTCGTCGTGCCCGGCACCCGGCCGCGCGACCGCGGCTCCGCCGAGCTCGCCGAGCTCCGCGGCCGACTGCTCGACGGGCTCGGCATCGACCGGCACGGCGCCGCCCGCGGCATCCAGGCCACCAGCACCATCCCGGCGTTCCCCTACTGAGCGCGCCGGGCCCCGTCTGCACCCCACCCCCGAGGAGTCACATGTCCCGCACCAGTCTCATCCGCACCGCGCTCGTCGCGGGCGCCGCCGCGAGCGCCCTGCTGCTCTCCGGCTGCGTCGCCGGCGAAGGCCAGGCCGCCGAGCCGGCCCCGAGCGCCGAGTCCGGCTCGCTCGAGGGCCAGACGCTCGCGATCGACTTCGCCACCTACAACCCGCTGAGCCTCGTCATCAAGGACCAGGGCTGGCTCGAGGACGCCGGGCTCGACGTCACCTGGGTGCAGTCGGCCGGATCGAACAAGGCGAACGAGGCGCTGCGCGCCGGCGCGATCGAGGTCGGCTCGACCGCCGGCTCCGCCGCCCTGCTCGCCCGCTCGAACGACTCGCCGATCCAGGTCATCGACCTCTTCTCGCAGCCCGAGTGGGCCGCGCTCGTCACGGTCGACGGCACCGGGGTCTCCTCGGTCGCCGACCTCAAAGGCAAGCAGGTCGCCGCGACGAAGGGCACCGACCCGTACTTCTTCCTGCTGCAGTCGCTCGAGGCCGAGGGCCTCCAGGCCTCCGACATCACCGTGCAGAACCTCCAGCACGCCGACGGCTGGGCCGCGCTGCAGAACGGCTCGGTGCAGGCCTGGGCGGGCCTCGACCCGATCATGGCCGGAGCCGAGGAGCAGGGCGCGACGCTGTTCTACCGGAACGTCGACTTCAACTCCTACGGCTTCCTGAACGCCACCGAGGACTTCATCCAGAACAAGCCCGAGGTCGCGCAGGCCGTCGTCGACGCGTACGAGCACGCCCGCCAGTGGGCCCAGGAGAACCCCGAGGAGACGGCGCAGATCCTCGCCGATGTCGCGGGCCTCGACCTCGCCGTGGCCACCAAGGTGATCGACGAGCGCACGAATCTCGACGTCGACCATGTGCCGGGCGACGCGCAGGTCGCGGTGCTCGAGAAGATCGGCCCGATCTTCGTCGAGCTCGGCGACGTCGCCAGCCAGGACCAGGTCGACGCCGCGCTCGGCTCGCTCATCAACGACGAGTTCGCGGCCAAGGCCGACGCGTCGCGCTTCGAGTAGGGCCGATCCGATGACGGCGGATGCCTCGCGCGGCGGCGCGCGCACGAGCACGGACCCCGGCGCCGGCCGCACCGGCGCCGAGGACGGCCCTGCGGGCGTGACCTCGGTCGACCGGCAGTCGAACGCGCCCGTCGCCGACGGCGGCCTCGCGGTCGCCGTGGCCGGGCCGCTCGGCGTCTCCGGGATCGACCGGCGCGAGGCATCCGGCCGCCGGAGCGGTGGTGCCGGCAGCGCCGGTCCGGCCGGGGCATCCGCCGTCTCGACGCGCCGCCGTCTCGCCGACCGGCGCTGGTTCCGGATCGCGGGCGGCGCGCTGCTGCCGCTCGGGCTGCTCGTCGCGTGGCAGCTCGCCTCGACCTCGGGCGCCGTGCCGGTGTCGATGCTGCCGAGCCCCGAGATGGTGTGGACGGCCGGAGTCGATCTCGCCGAGCGCGGCCTGCTGGGCCTCTACGTCGCGATCTCGACGCAGCGCGTGTTCATCGGCTTCGCCGTCGGCGCGGCGCTCGGCCTCGTCGTCGGCGCCGTCGTGGGGCTGTCGAAACTCGGCGACCTCCTGCTCTCGCCGACGCTCGGCGCGATCCGCGCGGTGCCCTCGCTCGCCTGGGTGCCGCTGCTCATCCTGTGGCTGAAGATCGGCGAGGAGTCGAAGGTCGTGCTCATCGCGATCGGCGCCTTCTTCCCCGTGTACACGGTCGTCGCGGCCGCGCTGCGGCACGTCGACCGGCAGCTGCTCGAGGCCGGGCGGGCGTTCGGCCTGCGCGGCGTGCGGCTGCTGTCGGTGGTGCAGCTGCCCGCCGCGGTGCCCTCGGTCGTCTCGGCGCTGCGGCTCGCGCTCGCGCAGTCGTGGCTGTTCCTCGTCGCGGCGGAGCTCATCGCGAGCTCGATGGGGCTCGGCTTCCTGCTCGTGGACTCCGGCAACAACGGCCGGATCGACCGGATCTTCCTCGCGATCATCCTGCTCGCCGTGCTCGGCAAGCTGAGCGACGCCGTCGTCGGCCTGTTCGAGCGCTGGGCCGTGCGCAAGTGGGCCTGAGCCCCCGCCGCCTCCCCCACTCACACAACTCAGGAACATCTGGCCGTTATGCGCGGCGTGGTATCGCGGCATCCGCGGAACGGCGCCGATCGGCCGGGGCCCGTTCCTGAGTTCTGTGCGCGGAGGCCGCTCAGCGGCAGGCGCGGTACGCGGCCCGCTCCTCCGGGGTCAGGTGCTCGGTGGCGTAGGAGAGCATGGTGCGCGGCATCCGCGCGGCGAAGCGCTCGAGGAACTCGGTGAGGGCGGCCCGGTCGACCCGCTTGCCGACCTCGCGCAGCATCCAGCCGACGGCCTTGTGCAGCAACGGCTCGGGGTCGTCGAGGAGCGTCTCGGCGAGGGCGAGGGTGGGCGCGGCATCCCCGCCCTTGATCGCGGCGAACGTCGCGAGCACGGCCACCCGGCGCTGCCACAGCGAGGCGGATGCCGCGAGCTCCGCGACGAGCGGCGGCACCGGCTCGGCGGCGGGCAGCTCGGCGTAGACGACCTCGCCGAGGAGGTACTCGGCACTCGCGTCGACGAGGTCCCAGTTGTCGACCCGGCCGGCGCGCACGGCCTCGAGGTAGGCCTCGTGCTCGGCGAGGCGCGCGGCGTCGTCGCGGCTGCGGGCCCGACCGGCGCGGCGGAACCGTTCGACCATGACGAGCAGCCCGGCGAGCCGCTCCTCATGGATCGGGCTGGCGACGAGCTCGGCGGTCTCTGACGCGGGGAGCGCGAGCGCCCGGCGCACGATGGCGCGGGTCGCCGGGACGGTGACCCCGATGAACACGTCGCCCGCGGCGTACTCGCCGGGCCCGGTCTTGAAGAAGCGTGCGGCTCCGGCGGCGCGCTCGGGGGAGGATGCCGCGGCGAGCGCCGCCCGCACCTGGGCCGCGGTGAGCAGTTCAGCCACCCCAGTACCGTACCGCCCGACCCATCACACAACTCAGGAAGATCTGCCGATTCGGCGGAGCGCCCGGTCGGCGCGCCCGCGGAATCGCGCGGGGCGCCGGTCGGGCGTTCCTGAGTTGTGTGAGGCGGGTCAGCCCCGCGGTGCGCCGGGCGCGGCCGGCTCGGCCGGGTCGGCCGGGTCGGCGGGCTCGGCCGGGTCGGCGGGGTCGGCGGCCCGCGCGGGCTCGGCGGGCTCGGCCGGCTCGGCGCCCGGCTCGGCCTCCACCACGGTCGTCTCCTCGACGACGACCTCGTCGACGTGTTCCTCGTCGGCGAACGCCGGCTCGGCGGCGAGCGCCGGCGCAGGGGTCCGCCGCGAGAGCGCGCCGAAGCCGATCAGCACCGCGAACAGCGCGAGCGAGACGACGAGGCCGACGATGCCGCCGGTGAGCAGCCCCGACGACACGACGATCTCCGACTGGCTGCCGTAGACGTCGACGGCGGTGCCGGTGCCGCTCGTGAGCGCGGCGTTGAGCGTGGTGTTCGCCTGCGACGTCCACATGGCGCCGATCACCGTCACGACGGCGGAGCCGGCGAGGGCGATCGTCGGCACGACGAGCGCGACGGCGGCGGAGGGGCGGGTGTGGGTCATGTGGGACTCGTTTCGTCTGGTCGAGTTCGGCGGACGCCGATCCGGATGCCGGTGCGCCGGGCCGGTGCGGAGGAGTCCGTCGCCCGGCCTCGAGCGACGGTACGCACGCACGCTATGCATCCCCTATGCGTCCGCTATCGGATTCGTGTGCGGGCTGGCGATCGCCAGCGCGGATCGCGCGATCGGCGCAATATTCCCGCGTCGCACCGCAACCAATCGCAGAGCGCGTGCGCCTACCCTGGGATGGGCGGCGATTCCGCGCTGCCGCAGACCACCACGACGACGGGAGGTTCCGAATGTCACAGACCACTCTTGACACCATCGTTGGCGAACCCGAGGTCCTGGAGGACGCGGTGTCGCCGGAGGCGATCGCCCTCGCGGCCGGGGTCGAGCAGGACCCCGCCTGGCTCGCGCTGAAGGACGCGGCGACCCGGCTGCAGGCGCTCCAGGTGAAGGACGGCTCGGTGCCGGTCGAGACCGACCGCCCCGAGGCATCCGCGCTCGTCGACACGATCGTCGAGTCCGTCGCCGCGCTCGCCCCGCGCTTCCCGCACGAGGCCGCCTACCTCACGGCGCTGCAGGCCGACTTCCGCAGGTGGCAGGGCGAGGGCTTCGGCATCCCCGACTTCCTCGACTCGCTCGTCGAGTTCCAGCCGCAGCGGCACCGCGTCGACGGCATCCGCCACCTCGTCGTGTTCCCGATGTACACGCAGAACGGCTCGTCGGAGCGCCACGTCGAGGCGCTCGTCGTCGAGACGATCTGGCCGGAGTTCATCGCCGCGCTCGAGGCCGGCGACTACGGCAACAAGCTCTTCGTGAGCCTGCGCCTCGTCGACTTCACGCCCGGCTACGACACGAACTCGGCGGTGCTCTTCCCCGAGACGGTCGCGATGCGCGAGATCCCCCAGTTCACCTGGGGCGCGATCTTCCAGGACCGCGAGGCGGCCCGCTACCGCCGCGTCGTGCGCGCGGCGAGCGAGATCACGAAGCTCGAACTGCCCGAGGATGCCGCGAGCCTCCTGGGCGATCAGGAGCTCGCCGAGCGCACCTTCGTGATGTGGGACATCATCCACGACCGCACCCACATGCGCGGCGACCTGCCGTTCGACCCGTTCATGATCAAGCAGCGCATGCCGTTCTTCCTCTACTCGCTGGAGGAGCTGCGCTGCGACCTCACCGCGTTCCGTGAGTCGGTCAAGATCCAGCGTGCGCTCGACGCCCGTCTCGCGGCCGGCGAGGAGCTCACCGACATCGAGGAGCAGATGCGCTCGACCGGCAAGCTCGTGCAGTACGCGGTCATCTTCGACCGCATCTTCCGCTTCTCGATCACCGGCAGCCGGGTGCGCAACTACGACGGCCTCGGCGGGCAGCTGCTGTTCGCGTGGCTGCACCAGAAGCACGTGCTGGAGTGGCGCGACGTCGAGCTGAGCTTCGACTGGGACGCCGTCGCCGACGCGGTCGTCGAGCTCGGCGACGCGATCGACCAGCTCTACTGGGAGTCGATCGACCGCCCGAAGACGGTGCACTGGCTGAAGGCCTACGAGCTCGTCACCTCGGTGGTCACGCCGAACCCCGCGTCGGTGTGGGCCGAGGGCCTGCCGCGCGAGGTGCTCGCCGGGCCGCCGAAGGGCTACACCGACCTCGTGATGGACGACGAGTTCCCGCTGTCGATGTTCTTCGAGGCCCTCGACAAGAAGATGAAGCCGGTCATCGAGTCGACGGTCGGCATCACGGGCGACGCCGAGGCCTGAGCCCTGGATTCACCGGATCACCCCGGGCGCACACGGAGCTTCCGTTCCGGCGCTCGGGGTGATTCGCTTTCGATGGAGCACGCGGATGGAGAACGACATGGTGGATGACTCGACGAACGGACCCGCGGGCCGGGTCGTGCTGATCGCGGGTGCGACGAGCGCGTCCGGCCGCGCGGTCGCGCGCGCGCTGCTCGACGCGGGCGCGATCGTCGTCGCGGTCGGCAGCGACCGGGGGCGGCTCGAGGCGATGGCGGCCGAGTTCCCCGGACTCGTGACCGAGCTCGCCGACCTCACCGATCAGCAGCAGGTCTGGCCGCTCGCGATGCGGGTGCACGGTCGTGTCGGCGACGTCGACGGCGTCGTGCACCTCGTCGGCGGCTGGCGGGGCGGCGGCGGGCTCCCCGGGCAGACCGAGGAGGACTACCGCGTGCTCGAGCGCTCCTTCTCCGCGCTGCGCCACCTCAGCCGCGCCCTGTGGGACGACCTCGTCGGCTCCTCCGCCGGGCGGATCACGATCATTTCCTCGACGACCATCGAGCACCCGACCGCCGGTGGCGCCAACTACACGGCGGTCAAGGCCGCGAGCGAGTCGTGGATGCAGAGCGTCGCGCAGGGCCTCGGCAAGGCCGGCGACCGCGGCGCGGCCGTCACCTTCCGGGTGAAGGCGCTCGAGGGGCTCGAGGAGCGCTTCGCCGAGCGGGTCGTCGCGCTCTGGCGCGAGGATGCCTCGGCGCTCAACGGTCGGGTGGAGACGCTCTCGGCGGAGTGAGCGTGGCGTCACCGCTCGGGTAGGCTCGCTGCGGAACTCAGAGGGGAGAGCGCCCGTGCTCCGTCAACGATCGACCGTGTTCGATGCCATCGCACACCCGGTCAGACGGGACCTCCTCGAGGTGCTGAACGGCGCGCACTGGGTGTCGATCACCGAACTCGCGGATCGGATCGAGGTCTCCCGCTCCACCGCGTCGCGGCATCTCGACATCCTGCGCCGCAGCGGCCTCGTGCGGGCGCGCCGGGTCGACCAGGCGACCATGCACCGGCTCCGCCGCGATGCGCTCGAGCCGGTGTTCGAGTGGATCGAACCGCTCGTCGCCGAAGAGGCGCTCGCGGGCTGAGCGCCGCGCACCGCGGCACTGCGGCTGAGCCCCGGCACCGCGGCACTGCGGCTGAGCCCCGGCACCGCGGGCTGGGACCCGGCACCGCGGGCTGAGCGCCGGCACCGCGGACGGCCGCCGCGGCTAGGGCGCGGTCGTCGCGTCGTCGTCCGGCACTGCGGCGCCCCGGGAAGACTCGGCGGCATCCGACCGTTCGACGCCCTCCGGCGCGGGCGCAGTGCCGGCGCCGGGCGCGACGCCCGACTCGGGCGGCACCGACGGGGGCACGCCCTCGGGGCTGAGCCCCGGCGGCACAGCCTCCGGAGGAATGGAGGGCGCGTCGCCCGCCGCCACGGCGCACCCCGCGGTTCCCTCATCGCCCTGCAGCGCGAAGCGCCAGGCGGTGTCGGTCTGCTCGTCGAGCCCGGCGGGCTTCGGGGTACCGCCGTTCCACCACTCCCACTCGCGGTACTCGAAGCCGGCCTCGGCCATGCACGCGCGCACCGCCCGTTGTCCGGTGGACCACGCCGCACGGTCACTCTCGGAGACGAAGCGCGGATCGGCGGGGTCGAGGTACGGGTTCGTGGGCGGCGTCGACGGGGTCGGCTTCGGCGACGGTGATGGTGACGGCCGCTCCGGGCGCGGGCTCGGCGACGGCTCGGGCGAGGGCGCCGGGGCTGGGAGCGTCGGCAGCGGGGTCGAGGGCACCGTGGGCGGGGCGCTCGGCGCCGGCGCCTCGGGGGACCCGGCCGCCGAGCCGTCGTTCTGCTCCGCCGCGCCCCCGCGCTCCGCATCGGGTCGGAGGTCGACACCGCGGTGGGCGAGCTGCACGGCGGGGCCGTCGTTGTCGCCGATCGCGGCGTGCACGCCGATCACCGCGCCGACCGTGCAGAGCGCGGCGACGCCGGCCGCGGCGATGGCGAGCATCGGCCCCGAGACCCGCGACGGCCGGTCCCGGTGCGCGTGCCTGCGGTGCGGCTCGACGCCGATGCGGGTGGAGCCGGTCTGCGCGGTCGCCGCGCCGCGCCGGGTCCGCTCGGGACGCAGCGCACGAGGAACATCGCGCGGTCGAGGCATCCCTTTCCACCGTAGGCGAGGGTTCCTCCCCCGGCAAGGGGGGCATTTCGCCCGCTCCGACCGGCGGAGCCCACCGCCCGCCCCCTTCAGGCGGGCGCCGCACGATACGCTCGCGCCATGGTGCGCTTTCTGATCCGGCTGGCGATCTCGCTCGTCACGGCCGCACTCGGCCTCCTCGTCGCCTCGTGGGTGCTTCCCGATTTCCACCTCGAGTGGGGCGGCTTCCTGGTCGCGATCATCGTGTTCTCGGTGGCCCAGGCGATCCTCGGACCGTTCGTCTTCAATCTCGCCCGCCAGTACGCGTCGGCGGTGCTCGGCGGCATCGGCCTGGTGACGACCTTCCTCGCGCTGCTGATCGCCTCCCTGTTCCCGGGAGGCATCCACATCGACGGCGCGGTCACCTGGGTCCTCGCGACGCTCGTCGTGTGGATCATCACCGCGCTCGGCGGATGGCTGCTGCCGCTCATCTTCCTGAAGCATCGCGCCGAGAAGCGCACGTGACGGCGGGCTTCGGACGGATGCCTTGACACCGCGCCGCGGTCGGGCTAATTTAAACAAATCCTTAATTAAGGAGTTGCTTACATGACCGACCGGCTCAGCCTCGTCTTCCAGGCCCTCGCCGACCCGACCCGCCGCGCGATGCTCTCGCGGCTCCGCGTGGGAGCCGCGACCGTCGGGGAGCTGGCCGAACCGTTCGAGATCAGCCGGCCAGCGATCTCGCAGCACCTCAAGGTGCTCGAGCGCGCCGGGCTCATCGAGCGCGCCGCGCAGGCGCAATGGCGCAGCTGCACGCTGCGCACGGAGCCCCTCGACGAGGCATCCGAGTGGGTCGAACGCCACCGCGGCGAGTGGAACGAGCGCTTCGATCTGCTCGACGAGCAACTCCGCCGACTGAAGGGAACCGGCGATGACCGCGCCTGACGACCGACCGCAGTTCACGATCACCCGCATCCTCGACGCGCCCCGCGCCCTCGTCTGGCGCGCCTGGACCCAGCCGGAGCAGGCCGTCACGTGGTGGCATCCGCGCGGCATCGACGTCGAGGAGGGCAGCGTCGAGCTCGACGTGCGCCCCGGCGGGCGGTACCGCTACACGATGGTGAATCCCGCGGACGGCTCCCGCTACCCGACCGCCGGCGTCTACCGCGAGGTGCGACCGCCCGAGCGGCTCGCCTTCACCTGGGGTTCGCCGGAGGATGCCGACGACGCGGCCCCGCTCATCACGGTGCTCCTGCGCGAACTCGACGGCGAGCGCACCGAGATGCTGTTCCACCTCGTGGGCATCGCGGCGGGCCCCGGCGACGACGACGTCTACGACGGCTGGGCCTCCGCGTTCGACGTGCTCGACGAGCACCTCGCGAACGGGGCGCGCTGATGGGCCGCCTGACGCTCGAGCAGATCGTCTCGGCCGACGGCTACGCGGCCGACGAACAGGGCGGGCTGGACTTCGTCGAGGCGGTGCCCGCCTTCGACGTGACCGACGACGACCAGCTCGCCTACCTCGAGGATGTCGACGCCATCCTGCTCGGCGCGAACAGCTACCGCATGTTCGCCGAGTACTGGCCCGCGGCCGACCCGGTGGCGGAGCCCGTCGCCGAGCCGATCGCCCGGCTGCCGAAGTGGGTCGTGTCGAACTCGCTCGAGCGTGCGCCCTGGGGCGACGGCGAGGCGACGCTGCTGCGCGGCGACCCGGCGGACTCGGTCGCGGCGTTGAAGGCGGAGCGCGAGCACGTGATCGTCTGGGGCAGTCTGCAGCTCGCCGACGCACTGCTCGAGGCCGGACTCGTCGACACGCTGCGCCTGCGCGTCGTGCCGGTGCTGCTCGGGGCCGGGCGCTCGTTCACCCCGAACGCGCTCGCCCTGCAGCGCCTGGCGCTCGATCACGTGGTGAGCTTCCCCACCGGGCACCTCGGGCTCACCTACCGGCTGGCGCGCTAGCCGGATCCACGGGCCGGGTCGGCGTGGACCTCAGGTTCGCCGGCCCGCGCCTCGCCGGGCGTCGCCTCACCTGGCTGCGGTTGGCCCGGCTGCGGTTCGCCTGGCTGCGGTTCGCCCGGCTGCGGTTCGCCGGCCTGCGCCTCGTCGGGCGTCGTCGCGTCGGCCGTGCGGTACTCGGCCGAGAGCGTGCGGTACGCCCTGGTGGCGAAGGCGGCGAGCCCGAGGGCGGCCGTCGCGAGTCCGCTGACGAGGAACACCAGGGCGATACCGCGCGCCTCGCCGTCGCCGAGCAGCCAGCCCCAGGTCTCGTAGCCGGCGTCGGAGCGCATGAACGGGATGATCCAGAACTCCGCGATCGGTGCGATGAGGAACGCCGTGATCGGCGCCGCCGCCGCCTCGAACGCGGCCGCGAAGCCGAAGACGCGGCCCTGCTTGGTGAACGGCACGACCTTCTGGATGACGGTCTGCTCGGCGGCCTCGACGGCCGGCACGAGCGCCATGTAGAGCCAGATGCCGACCGCGTACAGCCACCACCACTCGCGCACGGTGAAGAACGCCCCGAGGATTCCCATGCCGATCACGACCAGCAGCATCGTTCGGATCGGATTGCGCCCGAGGCCCCACTTGGCGATGATCAGGCCGCCCACGATGAAGCCCGTCGACGCGACGCCGAAGACGACGCCCCACCACTCCACCTCGAACAGGGTGAGGCCGTACGGGTCCATCAGCGCCATGTAGACGCCGCCGATGAGGTTGTTGAACGTCGAGAACAGGATGAGCGCGAACAGGCCCGGCGCCAGTCGGATCGCCGCGATGCTGCCCCGGAAGTCGATGGCCGGCGACCGGCCCGCCTCGACCACGGGCTTCGCTTCCGGGATGCGCACGAAGAGCAGGTGCAGCACCGAGACGAAGGTGAGCCCCACCGCGATGATCATCGTGCCGCCCATGCCGAGCAGACCGACCGCGAGGCCGGAGAACACGCTCGTCACGATGAAGGCGAGCCCCTGCACGGTGCCCACCAGGCCGTTCGCGTTGGCGTGCCGTTCGACGGGCACGAGCAGCGTCACCGTCGTGGACAGCGCGATGTTGCGCAGGTGCTCGACCACGGCGCCGAACAGGATGATGCCCGTGAACACCCAGAACCACGGGCCGCCGAGGTCGAGCAGTGCCCGCTCGGGCTGGAGCAGGTACAGCAGCCCGGCGAGCGCGAAGGACGCCAGCGTGACGACGCTCGACAGCATCATGACCCGGTACTTGCGATGCCGGTCGACGATCGTGCCGAAGATCATGGAGAAGAACGCGATGAAGAGCATGTACGCGCCGCCGATGATGCCGGTCGCGAGCACGGACTTCGTCTCGAGGTAGACCCAGAAGGTGAGTGCGAACCAGAGGAAGCTCGTGGTGACGTTCGCCACCATCGTGTTGACGAGCACCTGGGCGAAGGTGCGCATGCCGTTGGCGGGCGGCGTCGGCGCGGGTGCCGATGCGGCGGGCGCGCCCGGCGCGGGCGGCACGCTCTCGGCAGCAGCCGCGACCGCGGACACCGGCACTCCCGGTGCCGTGCCTTCGTCAGCCGTCGGGCGGCGCTGCTCGTCCACGGTGCGAGGGTACCCACCACCGCCGACATCCGGTACCCCGGGCAGGGTCCGCCCGACGCGCAACGCGCCCCGCGGGAGGAGTTCGACCGCCAGGGAGGTGAACTCCGGCCGAATGGCCCTCCCGGGGCGCGGCGGGCGCGCCACCTCCCCCGCGCGACGGATGCCCCGAGGCATCCGCCCCGCTAGCGTGATGGGATGCAGCAGCCGCCCCCAGCCCCGCCCGTGATCGAGGGCGTCGAGTGGGTCCGTCAGGGCCCGACGAGACGGCAGCTGCGCAACGACCTCCTGCTCGCCCTCGTCCTCGCCGTCGCCAGCGCCGCGAGCCTCGTGCTCTACCGCGCGACGGGCTACAACGACGACGGCCCCTGGTGGGCGTCGCTGCTCTGGGCCGCGGCGATGACGCTCCCGCTCGCATTGCGCCGCCGGTTCCCGGACCTCGTCGCGATCGTGGCCTCCGCGGCCTTCATCACGGGCGCGGTGCTGTACGTGAGCGAAGCGCTGTTCAGCAACATCGCCCTCTTCATCGGGATCTACACCGTCGGCGCGTGGGGCCGCAGCCGCCGCCGCGCGTTCGTGGTGCGCCTCGTGATCGTCGTCGCGATGTTCGGCTGGCTGCTCTGGTCGCTGATCTTCTTCTCGACCGTCCAGGAGGTGGCCCCCGAGCTCGGCCGGGAGGGCGTCCTCTCGCCGTACCTGGCGTACGGCCTCGTGAATGTGCTGACGAACCTGCTCTACTTCGGCGGGGCCTGGTACTTCGGCGACGCGAGCTACCGTTCGGCCCGCGAGCGGGCGGCGCTCGAGCAGCGCACCGCCGAGCTCGCCGCCGAACGCGAACGATCGCGTCGCCAGGCGGTCGCGCTCGAGCGTGTGCGGATCGCCCGGGAGCTGCACGACGTCGTCGCGCACCACGTCTCCGTGATCGGCGTGCAGGCGGGCGCGGCGCGACGCGTGCTCTCCTCGGATCCGGATGCCGCGAGCGACGCCCTCTCCGCGATCGAGACGAGCTCCCGTGAGGCCGTGACCGAGCTGCACGCGCTGCTCGGCACGCTGCGCGCCGACGGCGAGCCCGAGCCCACGGCCAGCACGCTCGGCATCGCGCAGATCGAAGCCCTCGCCGCCGAAGCGACCGCCGTGGGGCTGCCGACCGCGTTCGCCGTCGTCGGCGACCCCCGGCCGGCGCCGACCCTCGTCGAGGCCAGTGCGTACCGGGTCGCCCAGGAGGCGCTCACGAACGTCCGCAAGCACGCGGGTGCCGCCGCGACCGCCGATGTGCGCGTCCGCTGGACGGCCGAGCGCCTCGAGCTCGAGGTCGCGAACACCGGTATCGTGCGGCGCTCGGCCGGCGGATCGGCCTCGGCCGAGCCCGCCGGACTCGGACTCGTCGGCATGCGGGAGCGCGTCGCCGCGACGGGCGGCGAACTCGAGGTCGGGCCTCGTGCGCGCGGCGGGTATCTGGTGCGTGCGGCGTTCCCGCTGCAGCATGACGCACGGCGGCCGGGGTCGAACGGAGACGGTCGATGATCCGCGTCCTCGTCGTGGACGACCAGAGCCTGGTGCGCGCCGGCTTCCGCACGATCCTCGACTCGGAGCCCGGCATCGAGGTCGTCGGAGAGGCTGAGGACGGCGAGCTCGCCGTCGCCCGCACCCTGGAGCTCGCGCCCGACGTCGTCTGCATGGACGTGCAGATGCCGAACGTCGACGGCCTCGAGGCCACCCGCCGGCTGACCGCCGATCCGCGTGTCGATGCCGCGGTGCTCGTGCTCACGACCTTCGACCGCGAGGACTACCTGTTCGCGGCGCTCGAGGCCGGCGCGAGCGGCTTCCTGCTGAAGAACTCGAGCCCGGAACGGCTCATCGACGCCGTGCAGGTGCTCGCGGGCGGCGAGGCGCTGCTCGCGCCCGACGTCACCCGGCGCGTGATCGAGGCGGCTCGCCGGCACGGCGTGCTCGCGGCGGGCGGGAGCGGCGGGGACAACTCCACGGATGCCTCGAGCCGGCCCGCGCCCGCTCCCGCGCCCGACGCCGGCGACGAGGCATCCGCCCCTCCCGCGCGCCCGAGCGCGCCGCCGGAACTCGACACGCTGACCGATCGGGAGCGCGAGGTGCTCGTGCTGCTGGCCGAGGGACTCTCGAACGCCGAGATCGCGGGGCGCATGTGGGTCGGCGAGGCGACGGTGAAGAGCCACGTGTCGAAGGTGCTGATGAAGCTCGGCCTGCGCGACCGGGTGCACGCCGTGGTCTACGCGTACGAGCACGGGGTGGTCTCCCCCGCGGGAGGAGATTGACGCGCAGGGAGGACACCTCCGGCGATGGAGACCTCCGGAACTGTCGATCTCCTCCCACCCGGGGGCGGGGGCGGGAAGCAGGGCAGAGCCGGTCTCCCCCGCAGGGGGGACGCGCACGGCGGCGCGGCCACGGGAACCCGTCGTGCGGCGGATGCCGGAGGCATCCCGGCTGCCTAGCGTGGGAGCATGCTCGAACTCCACCACCTCGGCAAGCGCTTCGGCGAGCGCGTCGCCCTCGACGATGTGTCGTTCCAGGTCGCGCCGGGCCGCCTCACCGGATTCGTCGGCGGCAACGGCGCGGGCAAGACGACGACGATGCGGATCGTCCTCGGCGTCCTCGGCGCCGACACCGGCACGGTCACGCTCGACGGCCATCCGCTCGGCACCGCCGACCGCCGCAGTTTCGGCTACATGCCGGAGGAGCGCGGCCTCTACCCGAAGATGCGGGTGCTGGAGCAGACCGTCTACCTGGCCCGGCTGCACGGCTGGACGCCGGCCGCGGCCCGCCGCAACGCCGAGGAGCTCCTCGACCGCCTCGGCCTCGCCGAGCGGCACGACGACCCCGTCGAGAGCCTCTCGCTCGGCAACCAGCAGCGCGCGCAGATCGCCGCCGCGCTCGTGCACCGCCCCGAGGTGCTCGTGCTCGACGAGCCGTTCTCGGGTCTCGACCCCATCGCGGTCGAGACGGTGCAGTCGGTGCTGTCCGACGCGGCCGATTCGGGTGCCCGTGTGCTGTTCTCCTCGCACCAGCTCGACATCGTGGAGCGCATCTGCGACGACCTCGTCATCATCGCCGGCGGTCGCATCCGCGCCGCGGGCTCGGGCGACGAGCTCCGCGCGGAGCACGGCTCCGAGCGCTGGGAGCTGCTCACCGACGGCGACGCCGGCTGGGTGCGCGAGCTTCCGGGGGTCGTCGTGACGGACTTCGACGGCGGCTGGGCCCGCTTCGAGGCCGACACGGATGCCGCGCGCCGCGCCGTGCTCGCCGAAGCCCTCCGCCGGGGCGAGGTCGCCGGCTTCACCCGCGAGCACACGACGCTCGCCCAGATCTTCAAGGAGGTCGTGCAGTGAGCACGTCACGCAGCACCGCCGAACTCCGCACCCCGAAGTTCACCGAGACGGTGGGACTCATCGCCGGCCGCGAGGTCACCACGCGGTTGCGGAGCAAGGCCTTCCTTGTCTCCACGGGCATCCTGATGCTCGCCGTGCTCGCCTCGGTCGTGCTCGGCGGCATCTTCGGCGGCAAGTCCGACCCCGCGACGGTCGCGGTCGTCGGGACGGCCGCGACGGCCGTCGAGGGCAATCCCGCCCTCGAAGCGGTACCCGTCGACGACCGGGCCGCCGGCGAGGCGCTCCTCCGGGACGGCGAGGTCGACGCGATCATCGTGCCCGAGGCATCCGACCCGACCGGCCTCCAGGTCATCGGGCTCGACCGCACCCCCGGCGGCGTGGTGCAGGCGCTCTCGGCGCAGCCCGGCGTCGAGCTGCTCGACCCGGCGACCGTCGACCCGCTGCTCGCGTACTTCATCGCGTTCGGCTTCGGCATCGTGTTCTTCATGTCGGCGATCACCTTCGGCTCGACCATCGCACAGTCGGTGGTCGAAGAGAAGCAGACCCGCATCATCGAAATCCTGCTCTCGACGGTGTCGGCGCGCGAACTGCTGACGGGCAAGGTGATCGGCAACAGCGTGCTCGCCTTCGGGCAGATCATCGCGATCGCAGTGCTCGCCGTCGTCGGGCTGCTCGCGACCGGGCAGCGGGTGCTGCTCGGGGTGCTCGGCTCCTCGGTGATCTGGTTCGTGGTGTTCTTCGCGATCGGCTTCGTGATGCTCGCGGCGCTGTTCGCGGCGTCGGCCGCGCTCGTGTCGCGCGCCGAGGACGTCGGCTCGGTGACCTCGCCGGTGACGATGCTCGTGATGATCCCGTACTTCGCGGTGGTGTTCTTCTTCGACAACCAGGCGATCCTGACGGTGATGAGCTACATCCCGTTCTCGGCCCCGGTGGGGATGCCGGTGCGGATCTTCCTCGGCCAGGCCGAGTGGTGGGAGCCGGTGCTCTCGCTGCTCATCCTGGTCGCGACGACGCTCGGCGCCCTCGCGATCGGGGACCGGATCTATCGGAACTCGCTGCTCCGCACGGGCACGCGGGTGAAGCTCGCCGAGGCGCTGCGGGGGTAGCGCGGGCTGGCCCTCCTCCCCTGCTCCCTGGCCCGCTCCCGGGGCCGCTCCCCGGCCCGCTCCATTCCACGAGGGGGTCGGATTCCGACAGAAATGCCGTCGCACTCCCTGGGCTTTGTCGGAATCCGACCCTTTCGCGCCGGGGGCGCCGGGGCGGGCGCGGGGCGCCGCTCAGGCGGCGGTCGCCTGAGCGAGCTCCCCGGCGACGTCGAAGCCGAACACGCCGCCCACCATCGTCGCGCCGACGGAGAGCTCGCGGATGCGCTCGGGCGCCACCTGCAGCGGGTCGTCCGAGAGCACCACCAGGTCGGCGAGCTTGCCGCGCGAGAGCGCACCCTTCCGCGCCTCCTCGTGCTCGGCGTACGCCGAGCCGACCGTGTACGCCCGCAGTGCCTGCGCCGGGGTCAGCGCCTCGTGCAGCCCGATCGGCGCCCCGCTCGCCGCACGCCGATTCACCATGTCGTGCAGGCTGATCAGCGGCTCGCCGGGCACCACCGGGGCATCCGTCGATCCGGGCAGTTCCACGCCCGCGTCGACGAAGCTGCGCATCCGGTACGCGAGCCGGGCCCGGTCCTCGCCGAGCGCGGCGAGGAAGCCGTCACCGAGCGCCGAGACGAAGCGGCCCTGCGGCACGGGCACGAGCCCGCCCGCGACGATCCGGCGCACCTGCTCGTCGGAGGCCACGCCCACGTGCTCGATCCGGTGCCGCGCTCCCGGCCGGGGCATCCGCCGCTGCGCCTCCTCGTACGCGTCGAGCACGACGTCGAGCGCGCCGTCGCCGATCGCGTGAGTCGCGAGCTGCCAGCCGTTCTCGTGCCCGCGGAGGATGAAGCGGCGGATCTCCTCGGCCTGCCACTGCAGGTAGCCGGCGTTGCCCGGGGTGTCGGCGTAGTCGCAGCACATGGCCGCGGTGCGCCCGATGAGCGAGCCGTCTGAGACGACTTTGATGGGACCGATCCGCAGCCACTCGTCGCCGAGCCCGCTGCGGATGCCGAGGTCGACGCCCCAGCCGTCGACGCCGTCGCCGAGCGGGCCGAGGTCGTGGATCGCATCGATGTAGGGCATGAGCGTCACACGGGTGCGCAGCAGGCCGCGTTCCCGGGCGAGCTGGAACGCCCGCACGTCGGCGGGGCCGTGCCCGATCAGGGCGCCGCCGATGCCCGGCTCCGTGACGCTCGTGACGCCGTTGCGCAGCGCCCACTCGCTCGCCGCGGCGAGCGCGGTGACGAGTTCCTCCTGCGGCACGGGCTTCAACACGTGGTTCACGAGCTGCATGGCCTGCTCCTGCAGGAGACCGGTCGCCCGGCCGGCGTTGCGAGCCATGCTGCCGCCGGCGGGCGCCTCGAGGGCGTCGGGGTCCGGGTGCCCGGCGCGACGGAACGCCTCCGTGTTGGCGACGGCCATGTGGTTCGAGTTGTGAACGAGGTAGACGGGGCGGCCGCCGGCGATGCGGTCGAGCACTGCGCGGTCGGGGTGGGCGCCGATCTTGTTCTGGTCGTAGCCGTTGCCGATGACCCAGGCGCCCTCCGGCTTCGCAGCGGCCCACGCCTCGACCCGCGCGTACAGCGCGTCGAGGGTGGGCGCCTGCTCGAAGGCGAGGTCGAGCTGCACCTGCTCCTTGCCGAGCATCGAGAAGTGCAGGTGGGCGTCGTTGAAGCCGGGCACGACGGGGGCGCCGCCGAGGTCGAACCGCTCGTCGGCGGTGACCCCGTGCAGCTCCTCGTCGAAGCCGACGACACGGCCGCCGAGGATGCCGAGGCTGCTCGCCGTCGGCCGTTCCGGGTCGAGCGTCGTGATGCGGGCGTTGCTGAGGATGGTGTCGATGCGCATGTCGGGGTGCGGCTCCTTACTCCGCGTTCCGCAGCTCGCGCTCGCGCGCCGCGGAGAATCCGGTGATCGCGGCGAGCGCGAGCACGCCGGCGACCGTGATGACGATGAGGGCGATGAAGAAGCCGGCCACGCCGCCCCAGTGCCCGCCGCCGAGGTTCAGGAACAGCTGGGCGAGCAGCGGCGTCGTGCCGCCGATCAGGGTGGAGCAGAGCTGGTACGAGAGCGAGACGCCGCTGTAGCGGACCTCGACGGGGAAGGCCTGCGCGAGGAAGCCCGCGAGCACCGCGTAGTAGCCGGTGCCGGCGATCATCGACATGCCGATGCCGAGCAGGATGAGCCAGGGCTCGCCAGTCGTGACGAGGAGGAAGAGCGGCACGGCGAGCAGGGCGCTCGCGCCGAGGCTCCAGATCATGAACTTCGTCGTGCCGACCCGTTCGGCGATGCGGGTGCCGATCGGCTGCCAGATGAACTGGATCACCGCGCCGACGAGCAGGATGTTCAGCATCACCTGGCGGTCGACGCCGAGGGTGGTGGTGGCGTAGGAGAGCATGAAGGTGCTGACGAAGTACGCCATGCCGATGCCGAGTCCGCTCGCGAAGACGGCGGCGACGACGGTCTTCCAGTGGCGCTTCAACAGCTCGAAAAGGGGCACCTTCACGGTCTCGGCGGCGGCCTTCGTCTGGGCGAACTCCTCGGGCTCCTCGAGGCGGAGGCGGATCACGAGGCCGATGATGACGAGCAGGGCGGAGAGCAGGAACGGCATCCGCCAGCCCCAGGCGAGGAACGCCTCGTCGGGCAGGAACGCGGCGAGCGCGAAGGCGGTCGTCGCGAGGATGTTGCCGGCGGGCGAGCCCTGCTGCACGAACATGCCGCCGCGCACGGCCTTGGACTTCGGCCCCGATTCGGCGGCCAGCAGCACGGCGCCGCCCCATTCGCCGCCGACGGCGAAGCCCTGCAGGGCGCGCAGCAGGGTGAGCAGGACGGGCGCGGCGACGCCGATGGTCGCGTAGCCGGGGAGGATGCCGATGCAGAACGTCGCGACGCCCATGATCAGCAGCGTGGCGACGAGGGTGTTCTTGCGGCCGAACTTGTCTCCGAGGTGGCCGAAGACCATGCCGCCGATCGGGCGGGCGAGGAAGCCGGCCCAGAAGGTGGCGAAGGAGGCGAGGATGGCGGTCGAGGCGTCCACGTTCGGGAAGAACACGGGCCCGAAGGCGAGGGCGGCGGCGGTGCCGTAGATGTAGAAAGTCGTACCACTCGACGGTCGTGCCGAGGAAGGCGGCGATGCGGGCGGTGCGGCCCTGCCGGTCGGGCGTGGTGCGGGCGCGGGCGCGCGTCTCGGTCTGTGCCATGGGTGCTCCGTTGCGGGGGATGGGTGCTGACGAGGTGGATGTCCCGGGATCGCCCCATTCTGCGCGTGGCCGTGCCATGCTGTCGAATACCGAATCTGCACTGTTTTCATGCCTCAGCAGCATGGCCTGTGGATGGCGGAGTCGCCGGGGCAGGGCCGCCCACTACGGTCCAGCCATGACCCGCTCGCCCCTCGCTCCGCTCTCGTTCGCCGCCGGCCTGCTCGGGCCGTACCCCCTGTTCAACTGAGCGGGCTGCCCGCATGCACCTCTGCTACGTGGACGACTCCGGCGATTCGAGACACGGAACGACCCTCACCGCACTGATCGTCGAGGACGCGCACTGGACCTCGGTGCTCGACGCCTGGCTTTCGGGCAGGCGGGAGATCCACCGGGCGTTCGGAGTTCCGAAGCTCCGCGAGCTGCACGCCAACGAGCTGTACAAAGGTCGCGGGAGGTACTGCGAGTCGTCCGCCGACAACCGCCGCTTCGGCGCGGCGCAGCGCGCCGCCACCGGCCGGATCATGCTCAGCCACCTCAGTAAGCGCAGCGCATTCACGGTCTTCACCGTCGGCTCGACGGATCGGTCGCCCGCAACGCTCTACGCGCGTTTCGTCGCACGCCTCGAGGACTGGGCGGAGGCGCACGACACCCGAGTCCTCGTCTTCTACGACGGGCAGCAGGGGACCGACGAATCACCCGAGCTGGACCCCGCGCAGCGTCGGAACATCTGGGAACGCGCCATCCGATCGGCGGCCCCCTACCGTGCGGCGCACCGCGCCCTCGAGCTGCGCTCGCGGCGCATCCTCGAGGACCCCATGATGCAGGACAGCCGGTACAGTCAGCTGATCCAAGCTGCCGACCTCCTGGCGTATGGCGCCTACCACCTCCACAGACAGCGCCACCCCGAGATCTGGACGGCACCGCACGCCACGAGCGCGGGCGCTGTCCGCGCATACCTGCAGGCGCGCGCCCACTGGCCCGACGACACTGACGACGGGGTCTACTGGCTCGACTGAGTGACGCCCGCCAACGCAAGAACCCCCAGCCTGGGCCAGGGGTTCGCGGGGCGCAAGACCCTTCGAGCGACCTCACGGGTCGCATAGGGCCTTGCATGAAGAAATGTACCATTTCACGGCGATGCCCGCGCCCGTCCTCCACACGCGGCGACGCCCATGGCATGCTTTCGACATCCCCAAACAGTCTGTGGCATGCCTTGGAGGCATTGATGGAACTCCGCGTCGTGAAGTACTTCCTGGCGGTCGCCGAGGCGGGCTCGATCACGGAGGGCGCCCGCCAGGTCCGGATCTCGCAGCCGGCAGTGTCCCGGCAGCTGCGCGCGCTCGAGCAGGAGCTCGGCGTCGAGCTGTTCGAGCGCGGCCACGGGGCGCTCCGGCTGACCCAGGCCGGACGGCGCTTCCTCGGGGTCGGGCGCGACCTGGTGCGACGCGAACAGATGGCCCGCAACGCCGTCGGCGTCGAGCGCCCGCTCGAGACCCGGCTCGTCGCCGTCGCCCCCTTCGCGACGATCCTGCGAACCCTCGCGCCGTTCGCCGCCGCGCACGGCGCGAGGCATCCCGTCATCGACGCGATCGAGTGCGAGCCGAGCCTCGTGTTCGAGCGAACGGTCGCCGTCGGCGCGGACTTCGGCGTCTCGACAGTACCGCCGCCCGCGGATTGGGCGGGCCGGCGGCTCTCCCCCATCGGCATCACCGCGCAGGTCGCCGCCGGCCACCCGCTGCACGGCCGACCGGACGTCGAGGTCGCCGAGCTCGTGCGGCATCCGCTCATCCTCATGGACCGCACGAACCAGGCCAGGATGGTCTTCGACGACGCGCTCGCGGAGGCGGGCCTCGCCCTCCCCGAGGCCACCGAGATGAGCTCCTCGTTCATGGCCCAGGGGCTCGCCGCGGCCGGCCGCGGCGCGGCCGTCCTCACCAACGAGGCCGCGTTCGGCCTGCACCCCGTCCGCGTCATGCGCGACGGCCGCCAGGTGCGGATGTCGCTCTACGCGGGCTGGGACCCCAGCCACTACGCCGCCGGGCTCATCGAGCGCTGGGTCGCGGAGTACGGCGACTGGCTGCAGACCGTCGACGACGTCGCGAACGTGGATGCCCCGGCGGCGAGCGCCTAGTCCGACACCCGCTCGGCCCGCGCGAGCCGCGACGGGTCGGCCGCCTCCTCGGGCTGCAGGTCGCCGATGCGCTTCGGCGTCGCGACGACGGCGAGGAGCGACACGACGCAGGCCGCGATGACGAACACGACGACGAACGCGAGCCCTCCCCCGGCCGCGGCGACGAGCGCGGTGGCGATGAGCGGTGTCGGCCCGGCGACCAGAGCGCCGTTGAGCTCACGGGCCGTCGCGACGCCGGTGAACCGATAGCGGGTCGGGAAGAGGTTGGTGAGGAACGTCCCGGTGGAGGCCGCGGTCGCACCCACGGCGACGACGCCGAGCGCGGTCATGCCGAGCGCGGCGAGCACCGGATCGCCCGACTGCAGCGAGAGGAAGACCGGGTACGTGAGGACGATGCCCGCCACCGACCCGAAGACGAGCACACGCTTGGCCCCGAATCGATCGACCGCGATCCCGCCGAGGACGGGCGCGAACGCCGTGAGCAGCGACGCGACCAGCACGGCGATCAGTGCTTCGACGCGCGGCATCCCGACCGTCAGCGTCAGGTAGCTGAGCGCGAAGGCGCTCAGGACGTAGTTGGTGACGTTGTGCCCGCAGACGCTGAAGAAGCCGAGCACGAGTTCGCGGGGGCTGCGGCGGAACAGCTCCGCCAACGGCACCTTGATCGCGGTGTGCTCGGCGTTCGCGACCGCGTCCCGGTACTCGGGCGTCTCCTCGAGGCGGCGACGGATCCACAGGGCGAGGACGAACAGCACGGCGGAGACGAGGAACGGGATGCGCCAGGCCCAGCCGAGCAGCACGTCGCCCGGGAGCATCGAGGCGAAGGTGAAGGCCAGCGTCGCGAGGAACGCTCCGCCCGGGGCGCCCGAGGTGACCAGCCCGATGACCCGGCCTCGCCGCCGCTCGGGGGCGTACTCGGCGACCAGGGTGAGCGCGCCGGCGAGTTCCGCTCCGGCGCCGAAGCCCTGGATGAAGCGGAACAGGATCAGGAGGATCGGCGCCGCCAGTCCGATCGCCTCCGCGGTCGGGAGGAGCCCGATGCCGACGGTCGCGATGCCCATGAGCACGATGGTCAGGATCATCGCGGGCTTCCGGCCGACGCGGTCGCCGAGGTGGGAGATGATGAGCCCGCCGAGCGGCCGCACCACGAAGCCGACGGCGAACGTCGCGAAGGCCAGCATCGAGGCGGAGGCCGGGATGACGTCGGGGAAAAAGAGGGGACCGATCACGAGACCGGCGGCGGCGCCGTAGAGCGCGTAGTCGTACCACTCGATGAGGGTGCCGAAGTAGGCCGCGGCGATGGCGCGCCTCGCCTGCGGAGTCATGGTGCGCTGCTGTTCGATGGCCATGGGGTGTCCTTTCGTCATTGAAAAGTGCTGGCGGTGGTGCGGGGCTATCCGGTCGGCTGCAGGAGGTCGGCGCCTCGACCGCGCAGCTCGGACGTGGTCCGCACGCCGAGCAGCTGCATCGTGGACAACGTCTCCGTCGCCACGATGTCGAGTGCTCGCTCGACGCCGAGCTGCCCACCGGCCATGAGTCCGTACATGTACCCGCGGCCGAGGAAGACGAAGTCGGCGCCGCAGGCGATCGAGGCGACGACGTCGAGGCCGCTGCGGATGCCGGAGTCGAGCATGATCGGTACGTCGTCGCCGACGGCGGCGCGCACCGCGCTCACGACCTCGACGGGGGAGATGGCGCGGTCGAGTTGGCGACCGCCGTGGTTGGAGAGCCAGATGGCGTCGGCCCCGGCTTCGAGGAAGCGCTCGGCGTCGACGGCGGAGAGCACGCCCTTCACGACGATCGGCCCGCTCCAGGCGTCGCGCAGCCAGCGCACGTCGTGCAACGACAGCGCGGGGTCGAACATGCTGCCGACGACGTCCGTGACGCGTCCGGAGCGAGGGCCGAAGTTCGCCATGGCCGGAGCGTCGTGCGCCAGCAGTTCGAGCGACCAGGCGGGATGCAGCGCCGACTGCGCGGCCGTGCGCACCGTCAGCCGCGGCGGCATCGAGAGCCGGTTGCGGTCGTCGCGGTAGCGCTGCCCCGGCACCCGGGTGTCGACGGTCAGCACGAGGGTGTCGAAGCCCGCCGCGGCGGCCCGGTCGATCAGGAGGAGCGACGCGGCTCGGTCGCGCCGCAGGTAGAGCTGGAACCACCGCCGGGCAGCCGGGGCGGCGTCGGCGAGCTGCTCGATGCTCCGCGTTCCCATGGTGGAGAGCACGAACGGCGCGTCCCGGCTCGCGGCCGCGCGGACGCCGTCGGTCTCGCCGGCTGCCCGCATGAGCGCGGTGAGCCCGATCGGGGCGATGCCGATCGGCATCGCGTGCTCGCGTCCCAGGAGGCGGGTGGTGAGCGATGCGCCGGCCGCGCTCTCCGTGACGGACGGGACGAATCTCCGGCGGGCGAAGGCCGCCTCGTTGTCCCGCGCCGCCTGCTCCGTCACCGCAGCACCCTCGACGTAGTCGAAGACGAACCCCGGCACGCGCCGCTTGGCGATCCGGCGAAGGTCGTCGAGGCTGCGCGCGGCCGCCACTCGCTTCGCCTCGGAGGGCAGCGCGGGTGGATCGAAGCTCAACAGCTCGGTGAAGGTGCGGATGCGGCGTCGCAGCACTCGTGGGTCCTCTCAGCGCGTCGCACCGATGGCGGGGCGCCGACCTCGGTGTCGGCACCCACCATAACTGACATATATCTTGCGCACAACACACATATTCCTGAGATATATCTCAATCGACGGGGAGGTGCCGACGCGTCGGGCGAGCGCGATTCAGGCTTCGAGGAACGCTTGGAGCACGAACTCGCGGAGCTCCAGGAGGTGCCGGCGCATGGCCTCCTCGGCGGCCTGCGGATCACCGGACTCGATCGCCGCCAGGACCAGCTCGTGGCCCTCGTTCTCGACGTCCGAGTGGATGCGCGCGTCGATCGCCGGGATGAGGTGGTGGCTCCTGGTGGTCTCGTCGAAGAGACCGCTCATCAGCCCCTTCGCCCGCGCATTCCGCGATGCGCCGAGGATGCACTCGTGGAACGCGCGCGCCGCGTCGGTCAGTTCCGCCGTGCCCGATCCGCTGCGCTGCGCGTCCAGGATCGCGCCGAGCTCTTCGACGAAGGCCGCGCTCCCGTAGCGGGTCGCCGCCGCGGCCATCGGCGGTTCGATGATCAGGCGCAGATCGAGCACCTCCCGCACCTCGCTGATCCCGAGCGGGCGGACCACGTAGCCGCGACGCGGAAGCGCGACGACGAGCCCTTCGACGACGAGGATCTGCAGCGCCTCGCGCACGGGCGTCTTCGACACCCCGAACCGCGCGGCCAGCTCCGGCTCGATGACGACCTCGCCGGGCGCGAGCCGGGTTCGGACGATGTCGTCCCTGAGCGCCACGTACACCTTCTGGGTGCGCGACAGCACCCGATTCCCCTCGCCGAGGGCCGCCGCCCGGCGCTGGCTGTCGACCGCGTGCGTGTGCAGGGTCGAGCCGGGTTCGCTGGGCGCCGCATCCATGCCCTCAGCCTACGACCCCGGCCCGAACCCGCCGCCGACCCCTGAACGGCCTCAGCGCGGGCGCTCGGAGTCCGGCGGCGCGATGGTGCCGTCCTCCCCGACCCGCGCCGCGCGCTCGGGGAAGTCGCGCGCCCCGAACTCGGCCACGAGCCGTGCCGCCGTCCCCTCCGGATCCGGCCGCGGGACGCCGCCCTCCTGCTCGAAGTCGATCGAACGCACCCGCCCGCCGGCGAAGCGCCCGTCGGCCTCGAGCGTCACGTCGAGGTACGCCCCGTACCTCGTCGCCTGCTCGGCGCCGAACACGCCCCCGCCGCCGAAGTTGCCGAGGCTGTAGGCGATGAGCCGCCCCCGGTAGAACTCCATCCCGCGCAAGGAGTGCGGCCCGTGCCCGATCACGAGGTCCGCGCCGGCGTCCACGACCGCGTGAGAGAAGGCCACCACATCCCCGCGTTGCTCGCCGTACGCTTCCTCCGGGCCGGGGGTCACGACGTTCGCCGTCGGCCCCTCCGCCCCCATGTGCGCGTGCACCACGACGAGATCGGCGCTCGCGGCCGCCGCGGCGACGAGCTTCCGAGCGTGCCGGAGGTCGGTGACCCGGTTCGTGTCCCGGTAGGGGGCGAAGCCGATCACCGCGACCGTCGTGTCGCCGATGCGGGTGCAGGCGATCTCGTTCCGGTCGCCGACGGAGCGGATGCCGTTCGCGGCGAGGTTCGTGCGGGTGTCGGCGTACCCGACGGGACCGAAGTCGCCCGTGTGGTTGTTCGCGAGGTTCATGAGGTCGAAGCCGTCGAGCGTGCCGGCCGTCTCCGGAGCGCTGCGGAAGGCGAGGCAGTCCTCGTCGCCGCCGCACTTGTCGTAGCCGGTGTCGTCGGCGATCACCTGCTCGAGGTTGCCGGTGACGAGGTCTTGGGTGAACCACGGGCGCACGGCGTCGAAGTGCGCCGCACCGCCGTCCGCGGGCACGCCGTGGCCGATGTCGTGCATGAGCACGTCGCCGACCGCGCCGATGCTCACGCGCCCGGGCCAGGCGGCGGCCTGCACCGACGGATCCGCCTCGCAGCCGGGGATCTCGGTCGCCCGGACCGCGACGACGCCACTCGCGACGACGAGCGCGACGACGACGACCGCGCCCCACGCGGGCCCGCGGGACGGTCGAGGCGCGGGGTGGGGAGCGGATGCCTCGGCGGCACCCCGCGCCGCGGACGCTCGGCGCCGCCGCCCGGGCAGCTCGAAGAGCCAGCCCGCCCCACCGCGGACCAGTACGCGCTCGAGCCCGACGCACGCCGCGACGAGCACCGCGGTCAGCACGAGCGGCAGCGCCGCCGCCGCCACGAGCTGCACGGGGCGCGAGGCGAGCGACAGCCATTCGGCGAGCACGATGTCGGCGATGGCGAGCAGCGGCATGTGCAGGAGATAGATCGGAAGGCTCCGCCGTCCGATCCACGCGGCACCGGGGCCGAGCACCGGGATCCTGGCGAAGGCGGGCGCCGCAGCGAGGCCGAACGCGACCCCCGCGACGCTGACGAGCGGCCAGACGCCCGGCACCGTCTCACTGCCGGTCAGCCGCATGGCCGCGAACACCGCGAGGTAGCCCGCCCCGAGGAGCGCGAGCCGCACCGGCCGCACCCGCCCCGCGAGTCGGCGCACGTGCGGAGCGAGATGGAGCCCGAGCAGGAAGAAGGTGAGGTTGTAGAGCAGGGAGCCGCGGTTGCTCACGATCTCGACGTAGCCGGCCGCGACGACGACCGAGAGCACGGCGGCGGCCCCGACGACGAGCCACGGAGACACCCGAGCGAGCCCCTTCGCGACGAGGAAGTAGAGCGCGAGCGCAAGAAGGTACCAGGTGTTCGGCGGACTGATCGTGACGGCCTCGACGAACTCGGCGACGCCCCGCGGCACGAGCGTGGGGAAGTCGGGGAACGCCCAGAGCGCCGCCGTGTGGATGAGCGACCAGAGCAGGTAGAGGTACAGGAAGCGCACGACCCGGGGGCGCAGCACGACCGCCCAGGGCCGGGTGAACGCCGTCGCGGCGAAGTACCCGGAGACGAGCAGGAAGAGCGGCATGAGGAACGGCCAGATCAGGTCGGCGAGCAGCCCCCACGCGCCGGGGATCGGCACGCCGAGCTGCCAGTCCACCTCGAGGTAGCTCTTCATGACGACGTGCCAGAACACGACGAGCACGATGAGCACGCCCTTGACGACGTCGCCCCAGATCTCGCGGGGCACGCCGGGGTCGGCGTGCCCGCTCCGCTCCACGCCGCTCATGCGGTGCGCCCGAGGCTGCGGCCGGCCGGGGCATCCACCCGGTGCACCCGCGCGACCCGGGCGCCGACCCGCGTCACGAGCTCGTGCTCGATGGTGCCCGCCCACCCGGCCCACTCCGCGACGGTCGGCTCGCCCGCGTCGCCGGGACCGAACACGGTCACCGGCTCGCCCGGCCGGATCCGCTCGCCTCCTGTGTCGACCACGACCATGTCCATCGAGAACCGGCCGACGAGCGGGCGGCGCCGGCCCCGCACGAGGACCTCCGCCCGCCCGGACGCGGCGCGCGGCAAGCCGTCGGCGTAGCCGAGGGGCAGCAGCGCCAGGTTCGTCCGCGCCTCGGCGACGTGATCGAGGCCGTAGCCGACGCCCGTTCCGGCGGCGACCTCGCGCGAGGCCACCACGTGCGTCGTCAACGTCAGCGCGGGGCGCAGCGCACTGGACGTCCCGGACGGATCGATGCCGTAGAGCCCCGCCCCGATCCGGTGCAGGCCGAAGCCGTTCCCCTCCCCGGTCACCGTCGCAGCGGTCGCCGCGAGGTGCAGCACGCCCGGCCGGAGCCCCCGCCGCCGCGCCGCCAGCACCGCGTTGACGAAGCGCTGGCGTTCCACGCGCGTCTGCGGGTGTCCGACGGCGTCCGCACAGGAGAGGTGCCCCATGAGGCCGACCACCTGCACCGCCCCCTGCCGTTGCAGCTCGTGCGCGAGTTCGCACAGCGCCGACCACCCCTCCCGCGGGCACCCCTCTCGCGCCATCCCGAGGTCGAGGTGCAGGTGCACCCGCGCCGGCCGGCCGCGCCGCGCCGCCGCTCGGCTGACCGCGCCGAGCAGGGTGGGGCTCGCCACCGCGAGGTCGACGTCGGCCGTCACCGCCGCCTCGAAGTCCGCGTCGAGCGGGTTCAGCCAGCTCAGGATGGGGGCGCGCAGGCCCGCCGTCCGGAGCGCGAGCGCCTCGTCGATGGAGGCCGCCCCGAGCCACGCCGCACCCTCCTCGAGCGCGATCCGCGCCACCTCCGTGTGCCCGTGGCCGAACGCGTCGGCCTTGATGACGGCCATCAGGCGGCCCTCGGTCGACGCTGCGAAGTGCGCGGCGTTCGCGCGGATCGCGTCGTGGTGGACGAGGAGTGCGGATGCGGGTGGGGCCATGCGGCCAGTCCAGCGGCGGGCGTGTTGCGCCGCCGTCTGCGGATTCCGATACGCCCACGCAACATCCGGCGGGGTGGACTGCCAGCCGAGGAGGCCTCCATGCCAGCACCGAGCAGCGCCGAGCGCGCCGCCGCCCGACCCGCCCGACCCGCCCGACCCGTCCGACCGGTCCGCCGCATCGCCGTCATCTCCGGCGGCACCAGCGCCGAGCACGACGTAAGCGTCGCGAGCGCCGCCGCCGTCGAGGCCGCGCTCGCCCGGATCGGCGTCGAAGCGGTGCGGCTCCGCATCGAACGAGACGGCTGCTGGAGCATCCGCGGACGCCAGCTCGGCCCGAGCCCGGCGGCGGGCCTCGCCGCGGCGCTCGAGCTGCTCGCCGACTGCGACGCCGTCTACCCGATGATCCACGGCGCTCCGGGCGAGGACGGCGCACTCGCCGCGCTCGCGACGCTCGCCGGGATCAGACTGATCGGCTCCCCGCTCACGGCGAGCGCGGTGACCATGGACAAGGAGCTCACCAAGCTCGTCGCCGCCGCGAACGGCGTCGACGTCGCCCCGGGTCGCTGCTACGGGGCGGCCGAGCTCGACGCGGGCATCCCGTTCGTCCGCACCGTCGTCGTGAAACCGGCGACCGCGGGCTCCAGCCACGGCGTGCGGCTCGCGCGCACCGCAGCCGAGTTCGCCGCGGCGATCGCGGAGGCGCGGCGCTTCGACGACCGGGTGCTCGTCGAACAGCCCGTCGCGGGCCGCGAGATCGACGTCGCCGTCGTCCGTGCGGCCGACGGCCGGCTGCTCGTGCCGCCGCCGCTCGAGATCCACGGGGAAGGGGTCTTCGACTCCGCCACGAAGTACGACGGCTCGGCCAGGTTCACCGTGCCCGCCGCCCTCGACGACGCCACGACGCGGCGGCTGGAAGAGGCCGCCCGCGCGCTCTTCGAGACGCTCGGCTGCGATGCGATCGCGCGCGTCGACTTCTTCGTCACACCGGACGGACGCCTCGTGCTGAACGAGATCAACACGATCCCGGGCATGACGTCGCACTCGCAGGTGCCCCGGATGTTCGCCGCCGCGGGCGTCTCCTACGAGGAGCTCATCGCCCGGGTCGTGGGTGTGCGCTGAGTTCCACGAGATCCGAGTTGCCCAACTTTCATGAAAGTCGGGCAACTCGAGGCCTGAGCCGCCGAACCCGCGGACGCTTCGACGAGCTCAGCGACCCAGCGGGCGCGGCATCCGTGCGTCGCCGGGGCGCGCGGCGCGCGTTCCGTGCGCCAAGCTACGAGACGCTGCCAGGGAGCGGGTGGCAGGATGGTTCGGTGACTTCGCAGCTCCACGACACGACGTTCCGCGGTTTCGCCAGCGACAACTACTCGGGCGTGCACCCCGCGGTGCTCGCCGCCATCCAGGCCGCGAACGACGGCCATCAGGTCGCCTACGGCGAGGATGCCTACACCGAGCGCCTGCAGCAGGTCTTCGCCGGGCACTTCGGCGAGGGCATCGAGGCGTTCCCCGTGTTCAACGGCACCGGCGCGAACGTGACCGCGCTGCAGTCGATGCTGCCGCGCTGGGGCGCGGTCATCAGTGCGAAGACCGCGCACATCAACTCGGACGAGGGCGGCGCGCCCGAGCGCGTCGGCGGCATGAAGCTGCTCACCGTGCCCGCCGAGGACGGCAAGCTCACCCCCGAGCTCATCGACCAGGAGGCCTGGGGCTGGGGCGACGAGCACCGCGCCCAGCCGCTCGTCGTGTCGATCACGCAGACCACCGAGCTCGGCACCGCCTACACCGTCGAGGAGGTGCGGGCGATCGCCGACCACGCGCACTCGCTCGGCATGAAGCTGCACCTCGACGGCGCGCGCCTCGCGAACGCCGGCGCCTCGCTCGGCGTGCCGCTGCGGGCCTTCACCCGCGACGCGGGCGTCGACGTGCTGAGCGTCGGCGGAACGAAGAACGGTGCCCTCGGTGCGGAGGCCGTCGTCGTGCTGAACCCCGAGGCATCCGAGGGCCTGAAGTACCTGCGCAAGCTGAACATGCAGCTCGCCTCGAAGATGCGCTTCGTCTCGGCGCAGCTCATCGCCCTGTACGAGGGCGAGCTGTGGCTCGAGAACGCCAGGCACTCCAACGCGATGGCCCGCCGACTGCGCGACGCGCTCGACGCCGGCATCGCGGCGGGCGAGCTGCCGGGCCTCGGCTTCTCGCAGGAGACGCAGTCGAACGGCGTCTTCGCGGTGCTCCCCGAGGGCGTCGCCGACCGGCTGCGCGAGCGCGGCTTCCGCTTCTACGACTGGGATGCCTCGCGCGGCGAGGTGCGCTGGATGTGCTCCTTCGACACGACCGAAGCCGACATCGACGCCTTCGTCGCCGGCATCCGCGAGGAGCTCGCCGCGCGCTGAGCCGCGGCGCCCCCCGCGCCCCGCCCGCGGCCCGCCCGCGGCCCGCCCGCGGCCGCCACGCCCCCCGCGCCTCGCCCCACGCCCCGCGCCTCACCCGCCCCCCCTCGGGGCCCCGCCCCTCGCCCTCGCCCCGCCTGCCCTCGCAGAACTCAGGAACGCGTCCGCGCGAAGCCCGGAATCCCGGGCCTCGCGCCACCGCTCACCGGCCATAACCGGCAGATGTTCCTGAGTTGTGAAGGGGACGGGAGGGAGTGGGGAGGGGAGGGAGGCGTCAGCGGGTGGCGGCGGCCACGTGCGCGTGGAGCGGGTTGCCGGGCGCCATCGCCACGAGCCGCGCGGCACCGTCGAGCGGATCCGTGGAGCCGATCTCGACCTCCACGGCCGGGATCTCGTGCCGCACCGCGCGCTCGAACGCGCCGGCGAGGCGCGTCGAACCGAACACGCCGCCCACGGCACGCACGGTGGGCGCCGCGGCGAGATCCTCGCCGACGCGGCGAAGCCCCGTAACGGCGGCGAGGGCGAGCTCACGCGCGGCGGCGTCGAGGATGCCGGCGGCCACCGGGTCCGTGTCGGCGAGCTCGGCGACCGCTCGCGCGTAGCGGGCGACGCGGCGGATGCGCTCGCCGTCTCCCTGGAGCACGATGTACGCCTCCTCGAGCTCGGGGAACTCGCGCCGCACCGCGTCGGTGAGCGCCGTCGCCTCGCCGCGCCCGTCGTGCGCGCGCATGACGGCCTCCAGGGCGGCGCGGCCGATCCAGTAGCCGCTCCCGGCATCCCCCATGATGTTGCCCCAGCCGTCGATGCGCGCGACGGCCGACTCCCCGACCGCGAGCGTGACGACGCCCGTGCCCGCCGCGACGACGACGCCGCGCGCCTCGTCGAGCGCGCCGAGGTAGGCCGTGATCGAGTCGTGCGCGAGGATCAGCTCGCGCGTACCGAGCGGGGCGGCCGCCTCGATGAGGGGCTCCGCATCGAAGTCCGGCGTGGTGAGGCCCGTCGTCCCGATGCCGACCGCCTCGGCCGAGAGCCCGCGCGCGGCGGCACCGCGGATCGCGTCGGCGAGCTGCGGCAGCAACGGCTGGTCGGTGCGCACGCCGGGCTCGGCCCACTCGACGAGGCCGTCGGGGGAGCGATGCCGCACCTTCACCCCGGTCTGGCCGGCGTCGATCGCGAGCACGCTGGCGGGCACGCGCGCAGGCGCGTCGGCTGCGGAATCCATACGGGTATTGTGCCCGCTCTGGAGCACGCCGTCCGACGCGGGCGGAATAGGCTCGGAACTCGATACGTTCGAATGGACGGGTCAACGGCGTCCCGGCAGAACCTCCACGATCACGAAAGCCGCATCATGACCCTCGTCACCGATCTCACCAGCCGCAAGGCCGCCACCGAGGCCCCGCTCATCGACCCGCTCGCCGACCGCTGGAGCCCGCGCGCGTTCGACCCGGAGGCTGTGGTCGAGTCCGAGCAGCTCCGCACGATCCTCGAGGCGGCCCGCTGGGCGCCGTCGGCGAACAACTCGCAGCCGTGGCGGTTCATCGTCGCCCGCCGTGGCACCGCCGCCTTCGCTTCGCTGCACGGGGCGATGGCCGGGTTCAACAAGGAGTGGGCCGACTCGGCCGCCGTGCTGATCGTGAACATCGCCGAGACGGTGGATGCCGAGGGCCGGCCCCGCCCGTGGGCGCGCTACGACCTCGGCCAGGCGGTCGCGCACCTCACCGTGCAGGCGCAGCACGAGGGCCTGCACACCCACCAGATGGGCGGCTTCGACGCGCAGGCGATCCACGACGCCTTCGGGCTCGACGAGCGACACGAGGTCGTCTCGATCACGACCATCGGCGCGCTCGGCGACGTCGACCGGCTTTCCGACGTGCTCCGCGAGCGCGAGATCGCTCCGCGTCAGCGCAAGCCCCTCGCCGACTTCGTCACCGTCGGCGAGTAGCCCCCTCCCCCTCCCCCCTCACACAACTCAGGAACATGTGGCAGTTATGGGGTGCGTGATTTGCGGGAGCCCCGGGATTCCGGTGCTCGCCGGGAGGCGTTCCTGAGTTCTATGAGGCGCGAGGCGAGCCCGGCGGGAGGCGGGGCCGGCGGCGGCGCGCGGTGAGGCGCGAGGCCGCCAGCGTCAGTGCAGCGGCACCGGCGCGGTCGGCGGGTCGACGCGCTCGGATGCCGCGGGCACCGGCATCGCCTCCATCGCGCGCTTCACCCGCCACGCGGCGAACACCGCGATGACGCTGACCGCGAGGTGCATGCCGAGGAACACGTCGGCGAGCCCGGCGCCGAGCAGCACGCCCGCCACCAGCGGACCGGCCGCCGAGAACGCCGTCTGGAGCGCGCCGATCGTGCCGAGCGTCTGCCCGACCATGCCCTTCGGGGCGAGCTGCGCGGTGAGCGGGTTCAGCACCGGGCTGTAGATCGTCTCGCCGATCGCGAAGACGCCGTACGTCGTCACGAACAGCGCGGTCGCGATGCCCGGCGCGAACTGCGCGGCGGAGAGCGCGAGCCACGACACCACCCAGATCATGCCGACGACCATGAGCAGCGACGGCGCGCTCCGCTTGGCGGTGAGCTTCACGACGAGCACCTGCAGGGCGACGATCACGATGCAGTTCACCGCTGCGGCGATGCCGATCGCCGAGGCATCCACGCCGAGCACGGTGAGGCCGTAGGCGGGCAGCCCCGACTCGAACTGGGCGTAGAACCCGAGCGCCAGCGTCACGGTGACGATGGCCGTCCAGCGGAGGGCCGGCGTGCGCAGGATGGCTCGGACGACGCTGCGGTCCCGCTTCGCCGCGCGCACGTCGATGGCGGCGATCGCGCCGGTCGCCGCTTCGATCGCCCCGACGGAGGCGGTGACGGGACGCCCGTCGGCGACCGCCGCGACCGCGAACTCGCTCGGCACGACGGCACCGCGCCCGGCGAGCGCGATGATGGCCGAGGAGAGCACGAACCCGGCGGCTGCCATCGCGAAGCCGACGTCGAGTCCGTCCGCCCGGCCGAGGTCGACGATCTGCCCGGCGAGGAACGCGCCCGCCGCCATGCCGAGCGACTCGCCCGTGAACTTGTACGCGAACACCTTGCGCCGGTCGTCGCTCGTCGACCACTGCAGCGCGAGCACCTGCTTCGCGGGAACCGCGGCGGCGAGGCCCAGACCGAACACGAGCATGCCGGCGAGGAAGAAGCCGGGGCTGTCGACGAAGGCGAGCGCCCCGACCCCGGCCGCGCCGATGAGCTGGGCGATGACCGCGACGAGCACGGGGTTGAAGCGGTCGCTCAAGCGTCCGGCGATCGGCGCGGCGACGAGCGCCCCGATCGAGAACAGGGAGGATGCCCCGGCGGCCACGAGCGCGCCCCAGCCGCGGGTGTCGGCGGCGTACGCGTACTGATAGGGGAGCACGGCCCCCCAGCCGAGCATGCCGATGGCGGATGCGAAGATCAGCAGTTTCGCGCGCACGGGGTCGCGCCCCCTTTCAGGCCTCAGGTCCGGACGGCTCCGGTGAGTCCGCGACGGGTTCCGTCGCGGACTCGGGTTGGGATGGTGCTCGCGGCGGGCCGCCCCGGCGCCGCACCGGGCCGAGGCATCCGCGCGCTTCGAATACGAACTATTCGATGTCGAAATATTAGCAACCGAACGGGGCGTGCGAGAATTCCCAGATGGCCAGACGCACCCCGAGCGCCCCGGAGCTGCACCGCCGGGCCGTCGCGACCTATGTCGCCGCCGGCGGCGAGGAGTCGGTGCAGCGCGTCATCACGGCCGTGCAGAGCCTCACGAAGAAGCTCGACCAGTGGTATGTGCGCCAGCTCGCGGACCTCGACGTGACCGCGGGCGAGTGGGCGGTCGTGACCTCGCTCGCGAAAGCCGGCGAGCCGCTCACCCCGAGTCAGCTGGCTGATCTGACGAACGTCGCCCCGTCATCGATGACGCACCGGCTCGACAAGCTGGCCGGGCGCGGGCTCATCGAACGCACACCCGACGACACCAACCGCACCCGCATCTTCGTGAACCTCACCGAGGAGGGCTGGCGGCTGTTCAGCCTCGCCATCCGCGGCTCGGACGTCGTCGAGTCCGACGTGCTGCAGGACCTCAGCGATCAGGAGCGAGGGGAACTCGCGCGGCTGCTCGAGGTGGTCATCGACCGCCTCGACGACATCGACGCCTAGTCGGATTCGATCTCGCCCGCCGCGTCGCGCTCCCGCTCGGGCCTCGGCCGCCACTCTTCGAGCTTGCGGTGCACCTCGGCGTGCGCGACGGCAGCCGCGATGAACCGTTCCCGCAGGCGCTGCACGGCCGGCCGCTCGTCCGTCGCACGCTTCGCCTGCTGCAGCCGGCGGGTGACCGGCCCGACCCGCGCCGCCAGCCGATGCAGCGCGGGCGGCAGCTCCGGCAGCGTCGTCGCGGCGGCGAGCTCGGCCGGCACGAGCACCGCACCGTACTCGGCGCTCTCGAGCACACCCCACGGCTCGACGCCCTCCGCCTCGAACACCTCGGCGGAGGTGACGGTCAACCGGGCGTAGAACGAGCGCTGGAGCTCGCCCTGTCCGACGACGCCGACCGCACGGCGCGTGCGGAAGTGCGCGTGCAGCGTCGCGAGGTCATCGTCGGGCACCCGTGCGGCGTCGTACCAGCCGATCGACTCACGCACCGAGGTGCACCGGGCACGGGTGCGTCCCGTGGTCGCGAGCAAGTGGAGACGATCGGGGGAACAGTGCACGCATACGTCCACTGAATCACACCGCCCCATCGCCGGTGAAGCCCGCGGGCCCGATCGGCGATCCGCGCCTGGAGGAGTCGAGCAATGGTCACCGATTGGAGGATGTGGTATCCCTAGCGCGCCCTGGGCGGGGCGAGTTGGATGATCCGCACGAACGATTCCCCGCGGGACCCTCAGGTGGCTACGCTCGCTGCGGGATCACCCACCTCGCCCCAAACCCGATGTCCCGCTGGGGTCGAGGGGCCGCGGGGCTCGCCATCCCCCTCGGCGGGCTCCGCGGCACACCCCTCTTGCCGCGTGGTATCCCGGTCGCTACACTCCGCTCGAGGGATGTTCGTCGAACGACCGGCCGTCTGGGGAACGACCGGCGATCGGGTCAGCGGACGTTCGTCTCCTGGCGCTCCGGTTCGGGTTCCGGAGGTCAGCAGACCCGGGATGCCGCCCTGCCTCCCTTCGGGGCCGCATCCCGGCTCCACCCCGCTCAGCGCGACCCGCGCAACGCCTCGGCGAGTTCCGGCGCGAGCCCGGGGACCTCGTCGACCGGCACCGCGAGGGCGAGCAGGGCCCGGCTGAAGAAGTTCCGGGCCGCGGCGGCGAGGGTGAGGTCGACGATCTGCCGATCGCTGAACCCGGCGTCGCGGAGCTCCTGCGTGTCGGCATCCGTCATCGACGCGGGCTCGCGCGAGAGGCGCTCGGCGTAGCGGATGACGAGCTGCTCGTCCGCCCGGAAGCCCGAGTCGTCGCCCGCGGCGAAGGCCGCGAGCCCGGCCTCGTCGACGACCTCGGCGCGGAGCGCCTTCCGCCCGTGCGCGAGCAGGCAGTGCTCCGAGCCGATCGCGCGCGCCGCGCCGAGAGTGGCGGCCTCGTACAGTCGGAGGCCGATCGACGGCACGACCGCCCGGACGAGTTCCTCGAACGCGCGGTACGCCTCGGGGTTCGTCGCCATCGCCGCGGTGTGCGCGTAGACGAGGCCGTCGGCGCGGAGGTCGTCCTCGTACATCTCGGCGACGGTGCCGGTCGCGGTCTCCACCGCGGGTGGAGTGATGATCATGGCCGCAGGCTAGGCCCGGGCGCCGGCGACCGCGCGGATCGGCGGACGCATGGCCGGGACGGCCGAGAACCCCGGGCCGACGCCCCACTCGCGCGCGGGCAGCTGCGCCTGCGCGACGGCGCTCGCCCAGATCCGGGTGGCGAAGCCGCCGCGACGGGCGAGGGCCTCGGCGATCGCGTCCTTCTGCGGCCCGTCGAGCTCGGCGAACGGGGCGAACAAGGCGAACACGGCGCGGGTCTCCCGCCCCTCGAGCTGCTCGCGGCACGCCGTCACGACGCCCTCGGGGAGTTCCTCCACGTACGCCTGCAGATCGGCGGCGAGCCGCCGGTCGAGGCGCCCGCGCGTCGGTCGCGGCAGCTCCTCGTCGGCGGCGACGGCGGCCCACAGTTCGAGCTTCGCCTCCCGGCGGGTCACCCGCCCGCGCTCGAGCCGGTCGAGCAGGCGGTCGCAGGCGCCGCCCGTGACGGTGCCGGCGAGGCCCGCGGTCGTGGCATCCGCGGTTCCGTCGGCCGAACCGCGCGCGTCGATCGCACGCGAGAGCAGCACGTCGACGACGTCGGCGTCGTAGCGGTCGATCGAGAGCGGCTTCGAGAAGCCCTCGACGAGGTGGAACCGCTCCACCGGGCGATGCCGCGGGTTGAAGTCGGGGCCCAGGCGCACCTCCTCGGCGAGCGCGGCGACCGCCCGGCTCGACAGCGCCCGGCCGAGCACCGCCTCCTCCGCCGCGACGCGCTCCTTCAGGATGCGCAGCGCCTTCGCCGTCTCGTGCCGCACCGGTCCGTTCACGAAGCGCGAGCACACGGTGGTCGCCACCCGCTGCACGATGGCGCCCGGAACCGGATGCCCCGCCTCGAGGCGCTTCGCGAGCTCCAGGAGGGTCTCGCCGATGGCGTCCTGCACGTCGGCGTCGCCGAGCCCCATGCGGACGCGCAGCCCGCGCACGGCGCGGGTCGTCTCGTCGAGCAGCTCCGCGGCGGCGCGGCGCACCTCGTGCGGGTCCTCGCTCGCGAGGTCGACCGTCCAGTCGCGCGGCACCGCGGCGAGCTGCGCGTTCGCGGCTGAGCGGTCGAGGTGTTCCACGCGCCCATCGTGCGCGGCGCAGATTCACCCGACGACGCCGCGAATCCCCCGAATCCGACACCGTGGTGGCATCCGATCCGCTCGCCCCGCGATTCCGGCGGGATTCTCCGCCGGACGGCGCGCTCCCCACCGGATCCGCGCGCGGCATCCGCCGAAGCGATTCACGGATCCCGCGCCGGATTGCGCCGCCCCCGCGTCCGGGGGCCGTCCGACGACCGCCGCGCATGTACTGAGCGCCGGGTGACCGTCGTGGGAGCGCGACGGCCCGGCGCTGAGAGTGAGGACCCCCGGTGAAGACCGACGAACGCGATCGGATGATCGTCGAGCACCTGCCGCTCGTGGGCTTCCTGGTGTCCAAGGTGATCGCGACCGCCACCCATCTCTCCCGTGACGACCTCGCCCAGGCGGGCGCCGTCGCCCTGGTCAAGGCGGTCGACGCGTACGACGCCGAGCGCGGCGTGCCCTTCGGCGCCTACGCTCGCGAGCGCATCCTCGGCGGCATCCGCGACGAGATGCGCGCGACGGACTGGGCGAAGCGCAGCACCCGGCAGACCATCAAGGAGACGGTCGCGGTGCAGGAGCAGCTCACCGCCGCCCTCGGTCGCCGCCCCTCGACCGGCGAGCTCGCCTCGGCGCTCGGCGTCGATCGCGCCACCGCTTCCGAGTACGAGGGGCTCGCGTCCCGTCGGGTCGGCCCCTACGACGAGACCTTCATCGGCGACGAGGCATCCGAGGTCATGCTGCCGGAGGCGGAACTCGTCGTGCGCGAGCGGGTCGAGTTCGCCCACGCCGCCGTCTCGGCGCTGCCCGAGCGGCTGCGGTACGTGATCGAGGAGATCTACTTCCACGACCGTGCGGTCACCGAGCTCGCCGAGGAACTCGGCGTCACCCACTCCGCCGTCTCGCAGCAGCGCAGCGAGGGCCTGCGCCTCCTGCGGCTCGGCGCCGCCGGCTATCTCGCCGACGAGGCCGAGGTGCCGCTGCAGGTGCCGGCGCCGAGCACCTCCCGGGCGAAGAAGTACCTCGACGACCTCGGCGGCGCCTTCGGCGGGCGCCGCAGCACCACACTCGCCTGAGCCGGGCTCCCCCGGCCCGGCTCAGGTGACCCTCAGCGGCCGACCGGCTCTGCGGGCGGGTCCGCCGCCATCAGAGCGGTTGCGAAGCGCCGGCGCTCGCGGCGGCGGCGAGGCCGATGACGACGATCACGGCCACGACGGCGACCCAGACGAGCAGGATGAGTCCGCTGATCACGATGCCGGTGATCGCCATCCCTCGGCCGGCGGGCTCCTTCTTCAGGCCGACGAATCCCAGGATCAGGGAGAGCAGGGGCAGCAGGAACGTGAAGCCGAACACGATCGAGACGAGCGCGAGCACCATCGACGTGATGCTGAGCCCGCGGGGCGGAGCCGGCGGAGCCGCAGTCACCACGATCTGCGGCGGAAGCTGAGGCGGGGAGGGCGGCTGCGTCGTCATCGGGCTCCGTTTCTCGATCATGGCATCCCGCGCACCATCACAGGGGCAGGCCGCCGCGAGTACACCGCTGCACTGTGCAGGATACCGGCTGTCGCGCTGATATCCCATTTGCGCGCGGCATCCTTCGCCTGACCTTTCCGAACCAGGTGCAATTTGGTACCTTGGCCTCCCGAGGGGATGAATCGTCGGCACCCACAACAGACGCTCGCGAGAATCACAGCGAAAAGCTCCCGGCTGCCAGGCCCAAGATTCAGACCGTTTCGTGCGCTGGCATGACCCGCACCCACTGACAACGCGCCCGAACGGATGAACGCACATGCGAACGCAGCACCGCTCCCCCGTCCCGATGCTCGTGTTCGCTATCGCCGCTGGACTGAACGTCGCATTCATCGCGTTCTTCGCGCTCTGGTACGCAGCGGACACCCAAGCGGTGAACGCCGCGGAGACCACGTCGGGCTTCGATCAGTCTTCGCTGTTGCCGAACTCGGACTTCCTGTGGATTGCCGCTCATACTTCGCTGGCGCTCGTGATCGCGCTCGACGTGTGCCTCGTTCTTCTCTGGCGCACGAGCCGTCGCGACCACTCCGCAGAACGACGAGGCGAGTGACGCGCTGCCGGGGTGGCAGACTCGGAGCCTGACCGCGGTGGTCGGGTGCGTGCCCGCCGCTCCTGACGTCGAGCGCGCGAGGAATCACGCCGATGCGTCGGCGCGTCGGACGCGACGCCCGCGCGCCCGGACGACCGCCACGAGCACCAGCGCGGCGCAGGCGACCGCCCACAGAAGCGCACTGTTCACGGCGAACGGCACCCAGTCGACGGAGGTGACGAGCGGGTCGGCGAGCCCCTTCGGGCCCACGTACTCGACGGTCGTCGGGAACTGCTGCGGCGCGTAGCGGCGCTGGTCCTGCACCGTCCAGGCGAGCGGCCACCCGAACCCGACCGCCGCCAGCTCGGCCTCCGACCGCACGGTCACCGGAAGCGACCGCAGCCAGAACGCGGCGACCACTCCGAGTGGCAGGCAGCCGAGCAGCGGGAGCACCCAGCCGCGCCAGCCGGGGCGCGCGCCGGGCCGACTCGTCGAGGGCCGGTCAGGGTCGGTCACCCGACCATCGTAGGGACGCGAGCGCGGCGAGACCCCGACGGCGCCTAACGGACGCGGATGCCGCGACCGAGAGTGCCTCTCGACGGTCCACGGATGGACCGCGACCGATCAAGGAAGAGATCACACCATGGGTATGCAGATCAACACCAACGTTGCGGCGTTCAACGCGCACCGCAACCTCACCAACACGCAGAACGATCTGTCGAAGTCGCTCGAGAAGCTCTCGAGCGGTCTGCGCATCAACCGTGCTGCCGACGACGCCGCGGGCCTCGCGATCTCGGAGGGCCTGCGTTCGCAGATCTCCGGCACCAAGGTCGCGGCGCGCAACGCGCAGGACGGCATCTCCGTCATCCAGACGGCGGAAGGTGCGCTGACCGAGGTCCACAACATCCTCCACCGCATGCGCGACCTCGCGGTCCAGGGCGCGAGCGACTCGAACAACGCCGAGTCGCGTGCGGCCATCCAGAAGGAAGCCGACGCGCTGAGCCTCGAGCTCTACCGCGTCTCGGAGGGCGTGAACTTCAACGGGATCGACCTGCTCAAGGGCGGCTCGCTGAACTTCCAGGTGGGCGCGGGCGACACCGCGAACGACACGATCGCGATCAACCTCGCGAACGTGGGCACCTCGGTCGGCACGCTGGCCTCGGCCGACGGCACCGCCGTCGGTGCGGGCTTCGTCGTCACGAGCAACGCGACCGCGAACACCACGCTGACCGCGATCGACACCGCCGTCACGGCGATCTCGACCGCTCGCGCCGACCTCGGTGCGCAGCAGAACCGCTTCGAGTCGACCATCCGTACGCTGAACGTCTCGGCCGAGAACCTCTCGGCGGCCGAGTCGCGCATCCGCGACACGGACATGGCGGCCGAGATGGTCAGCTACACCCGCGCCAGCATCCTCTCGCAGGCCGGTACCGCGATGCTCGCCCAGGCCAACCAGGCCAACCAGGGCGTGCTGAAGCTCCTCGGCTAAGCCGCAGGGATCACCTGACCGAACCCGGCGGTGACCGAGGCGCTGCACTCCGCCCCGTCACCGCCGGGTTCGTCCCGTTCCACCGCACCACGACCGCAAGGAGCAACGCATGGGGATCGCCCTCGACGGCCTCGTGAGCGGCCTCAACACGACCGAGCTGATCGCGAAGCTGATGGCCGCCGAGGCCGCGCCGCGCACCCTCCTCGTGCAGAGCAAGGCGAAGGCCTCCTCCGTCGTCACCGACCTGCTCTCGCTGAATGCGCGCCTCGCCTCGCTCATGGAGCTCGCCCAGACGGCCGCGAAGCCCGAAGCCCTCTCGAAGTTCACCACCACCGCATCCGACCCTTCGGTGTCCGTCGCGACCCGCCCCGGCGCCTCCGTCGGCGGTATCGACCTCACCGTCACGCGCGTCGCGAGCGCCCACGTCATGGTCTCCGCCGCGATGCCGAGCCTGCCGGGCGTTCCGCCGGTGCTCACGATCGTGCGCCCCGACGGCACCCGCACCCAGGTCGTCGCGAGCAGCAACTCGATGGAAGACGTCGCCCGCGCCGTCAACAATGCGGAGCTCGGCATCCGCGCCACCCGCATCCAGGCCGGCACCGACGCCGGCGGCGCGGCCCTCTCGCGACTCCAGCTCGCGTCGACCGAGACGGGCGCCGCGGCATCCTTCCGCGTCTTCATCGGCAGCGAGGCGGACGTCGACGCCGGCACCGCGACCGAGCTCACCGATCAGCCCGGCGCGGCCCTGCTGCGCCAGGGCGTCGACGCCCAGGTCACCCTCTTCGCCGGCACGGCCGCCGAGCAGCAGCTGACGAGCGCCTCGAACACCTTCACCGACCTGCTGCCCGGGGTCGACGTGACCGTGTCGAAGGCCACCTCCTCCCCCGTCACGATCGCCATCGATCCGAACACGAAGGAGTCGGCGACGGCGGCCCAGGCCTTCCTCGACAAGATCAAGGAAGTGCTCACCTTCATCGACGCGAAATCGGCGACGGCGAAGTCGACGGATGCCGCGGGCAACCCCATCACCGTCGTCGGCAGCTTCACGAGCGACTCGAACATCCGCACCCTCCGCCAGTCGCTCGTCGCGGCCATCCAGGGCCCGATCGGCGGCAACTCGATCTCACCCTTCGGCATCAGCGTCTCGAAGGACGGCGAGCTCGAGTTCGACGCCGAGAAGTTCCAGAAGGCGCTCGAGACGAACCCGGACGCGGTGCGCTCGGCGTTCGTCACCGTCGCGACTCGGATCGAGGACGTCACCGATCGCTACTCCGACCGCTTCGACGGTCTGCTGACGAAGCAGATCCAGGGCCGCCAGACCACCATCGCCGACCTCGACAAGCAGATCGACTCCTGGACGCGCCGGCTGGAGCAGCGCGAGGCGACCCTGAAGCGCACCTACACGGCGCTCGAGGTCGCCTTGAGCAGCATGAACAAGCAGTCCGACTACCTCGCCTCGCAGCTCGCGAACCTGCCGAGCTGGTCGCCGAACTCGAACAAGTGACCCACGCCCGGAAGGAGCCGGCATGACCGATCGGCTGAACGACTACCAGCGCACCGCGATCCTCTCGGCGAGCCCGGCGCAGTTGCTCACCATGCTCTACGACCGGCTGCTGCTCGACCTGCACCGGGCCGAGCAGGCCCAGCTCGCGGAGCGGTGGGGCGAAGCGAGCACGCAGCTGTTGCACGCCCAGGACATCGTGAGCGAGCTGCAGCGAACCCTCGACGTGCGCGTCTGGGACGGCGCGAGCCGGCTCATGGCGATCTACGACTACGTCTACCAGTCCCTCGTGCGGGCGAACATCTCCCGCGACGTGGAGCTCACGCGGGAGTGCCAGGCGCGCCTCGAACCGCTGCGCCAGGCGTGGCACGAGGCCGCCGCGATGCCGGTCGCCGCTCCGGCCGGCGGGGTCGCCCGTGTCGGCTGACCCCGTGGGCGGGTCGCCGCTCGGCGGCTCGGGAGCGGATGGCTCGGGAGCGGATGGCTCGGGAGCGGATGACTCGGAGACGGCCGCGTTGGGGGCGGCCGCCTCGGAGCCGCCCGCTCCCGAGGGCTGGGCCAGGTGGCTCGACGAGCTGGAGCTGGCGCTCGCGGCGGACGGCCCGGTCTCGCTCCCCGAACCGGCCGGACTCGACCGGCTGCCCGCCGAGCTCGCCGCCCGGGCGGCCGCCGTGCGCGAGCGGATCGATGCCCGCGCCGCCGAGCTGCGCCGCGACCGCGACGACACCGCCGCCGAGCTCGCCCGGCTGAGTGCGGCGGGAGCCGCGGCAGCCTCCGCCCCTCGCCCCGCCTACCTCGACGCCACCGCCTGAGGCGCCCCTCTCCCTCTGCCCCTTTCCCGGCCGGAGGAGATCGTCGCCCGGCGAGGATGCCAGCGGCCGAACCATCCTCCCGCCGTGCGAATCTCCTCCCACCCGGCGCACCCGGTGCACCCGAGCGGCACCGCACCTAACGGCCGCACCGGCCGCAGCCGAGAGTGACCCTCGAGCACGGATCGCTCGAGACGAGGCCAGGGATCGGCCCCCACCACGCACCCTGGGAGGATCGTGCTCGAATCCGTCTCCTCGCTCGCCCTCGCGAGCGCGCTCGACGGCCTCGCCGAGCGCCAGCGGGCGATCGCGAACAACATCGCGAACGTGAACACGCCGTTCTACACGGCCAAGCGCGTCCAGTTCGAGGACGCCCTGGCCGCCTCCATCGAGGCCGGTGACGGCCGCGTGCGCGCAACCACCCAGAACTCGCTCGAGCCGACGAAGCTCAACGGCAACAACGTCAACCTCGACACCGAGACGCTGTCGAACATCGACACCGTGCTGCGGTACCAGTTCGCGGCACAGGCCGCGAACGGCCAATTCACCTCGCTGCGCACCGCGATGCGCACCAACGGATGACCCGGAGGACCCCATGACCTTCGACGCGATCGGCATCGCCGGCTCCGCCCTCACCGTGCACCGCAAGTGGCTCGACGCGGTCTCGGACAACCTCGCCAACGTCAACACGGCGGCACCCACGAACGGCGACGCCTTCCAGGCGCGCTACGTGATCGCCCAGGCGGGCGAGGGCACCTCCGGCGTCTACGTGCAGGGCGCCGCCTACGGGGACGCCGAGGGCCGCATGGTCTACGAGCCGGCGCACCCGCTCGCCGATGCGGAGGGCTACGTGCGCTACCCGGACATCGACCTGTCCAGCCAGATGGGCTCCCTGATCATGGCGCAGCGCGGCTACCAGGCGAATGCCGCCGTCGTGGACCGCGCCCGCGAGACCTACATGTCGGCCCTGCAGATCGGACGCAGCTGATGCCCATCCCCGGAGTGGACGGCGTGCAGGCCGGTGTGCAGGCCGTGGCCCAGAGCGGCTACCTCGAGGCCGACGCGACCCGCACGAACGGGGTCGCCGGCACCGGCGGTGCCGCCTTCGCGGGCGTGCTCGGCGCCGTCGACGGCGCGCAGGCGCTGCAGGCCGAGTCGAAGACGCTCGCGCTGAAGGCCGTCACGGGCGACCTCACCGACATCCACCAGGCCACGCTCGCGTCCTCACGCGCGGCCGTGACGCTCGAGCTCGTCGCCGCCGTGCGCAACAAGGGCGTCGAAGCGTTCAACGAGATCATGCGGATGCAGGCCTGATGCCGGCCCCCGTGAAGGCCGGGCTCGCGCGGATCGGCGCGTTCATCGGCGGCTTCAGCACCGCGCAGCGGGTGCTCGCCGTGCTCGCGGTCGGCCTGCTCGTGCTCGGCGTCGTCGGGCTCTCGGCCTGGCTCACGAAGCCGTCGTACACGCCGCTGTTCAGCGGGCTGTCCGGCTCCGACGCGAGCGCCGTCGTCGAGCAGCTGCGCTCCGGCAACGTGCCCTACGAGCTCGCCGACGGCGGCACCACGGTGATGGTCCCGGAGCAGGTCGTGTACGAGGAGCGCATCAAGGCGGCCTCCGCCGGCCTCCCCGCGAACTCCGACGGCGGCGGCTACGCCCTGCTCGACGACCTCGGCATGACGACCTCCTCGTTCCAGCAGTCGGTGACGTACAAGCGCGCCATCGAGGGCGAGCTCGCGTCGACCATCAAGGCGATGAAGGGCGTGCGTTCCGCCTCGGTGCAGCTCGCGCTGCCCGAGGAGACCGTGTTCGTCTCCGAGAAGGTCGACCCGACGGCATCCGTCTTCGTCGAGACCGACGCGGGCACCACCCTCTCGACCACCCAGGTGAACGCGATCACCCACCTCACGAGCGCCGCGGTCGAGGGCATGAAGGCCGAGGACGTCGCGGTCGTCGACGCCGACGGCAACGTGCTGTCCGCGGTCGGCGTCGGCGCCTCCGGCGGCGCCGAGAGCCGCGCCGCCGACTACGAGACCCGCACCACCACGGCGGTGCAGCAGATGCTCGACCGGATCGTCGGCTCCGGCAACTCGAGCGTGGCCGTCGCCGCGACGATCAGCGACGAGTCCGCCGAGGTGACGACCGAGCGGTTCGAGGGCGCCGAGGACACCCCGGCGCTGAACGAGTCGGTCAACACCGAGACGTACAGCGGCACGGGCGGCGCCCAGGCCGGCGTGCTCGGCCCCGACAACATCGCGGTGCCAGGCGGCACCGGCGGCGACGGCACCTACACCTCCGAGCAGCGCGTGCAGAACAACGCCGTCGACAAGGTGACCGAGACCCGCAGCATCCCGGCCGGCGCCGTCGCGCGGCAGACCGTGTCGGTCGCGATCGACCGCGACGCGGCGAAGGGGCTCTCTTCGAACGCGATCCAGGACCTCGTGGCCGCCGCCGCCGGGATCGACCGGCAGCGCGGCGACGCCGTCAACGTCGAGCTCGTCGACTTCAGCACCGCCGACTCCGAGCGGGCCACCGAGGCGCTGCGCTCCGCCGAGGCGCAGGCCGAGCAGGACCGCCTGGCCGACCTCATCCGCATGGGCGTCATCGCCCTCGTGACGCTCGTCGTCGGCGTCGTCGGCGCGATCGTCATCGCCCGCCGCCTGCGTCCCCGTCGCGAGCCCCTCGAGCTCGAGGAGGCCGTGCCGCACTACACGCAGATCCTCGAATCGGCACCCGAGCCCATCGCCCTCGACGCCCCGACCGAGCCCATCGGCCCGGACCCGGCCGAGAGCCGGCGCAGCGACATCGCCCGGATGGCCCAGCAGGACCCCGAGCGCACCGCGAAGCTGCTGCGCGCCATGCTCGATGATCGGAGCGCCGGGTGAACGACGCCGCGACGATGACGGGCGCCCAGAAGGTCGCCCTCGTGCTGATGAACCTCGAGCGCGAGCAGGCCGCCGCGCTGCTGAAGGAGTTCAGCGAGACCGAGGCGGAGGAGATCGCCGCCGAGATCATCCGGCTGCAGCGGGTCGACCTCGACGCCGCGGACCACGCGATCGCGGAGTTCCACGAGCTCGCCATGCGCGGCCGGCTCGCGGCCCGCGGCGGCCTCGACGTGGCCGAGGGCCTGCTCGAGTCCTCCTTCGGCAGCGAACGCGCCACGGGCGTGATGAACCGCGTCGCCTCCTCGCTCGCCGGGCGCTCCTTCGAGTTCCTCGACGCCGCGGAGCCCACGCAGGTCATCTCGCTGCTCGAGGCGGAGATGGCCGAGACCGTCGCCCTCGTGCTCACGCACCTGCGCACCCCGCAGGCCTCGAACATCCTCGCCGCCCTGCCGGACCCCCGCCGGGCGGACGTCGCGGAGTGCATCGCCGGGCTGTCGAGCGCGACCCCCGCCGCCGTCGCGATCGTGTCCCAGGTGCTGAAGTCCCGCGCCGCATCGATGATCTCGCCCCGCAGCGCCGCCGAGGTGACGGGCGGCGTGCAGCCGCTCGTCGACATCATCAACCGCGCCCCCGTGGCGACCGAGAAGGCCGTGCTGGAGGCGCTCGAGCAGCGCAACCCCGAGCTCGCCGCCGAGGTGCGCAGCCGCCTGCTCACGTTCACCGATCTGGTGCGCTTCGAGGACCGCGACGTGCAGCTCATCGTGCGCGGCATCGACATGGGGGTGCTCGCCCTCGCCCTCCGCGGGGCACCCGCCGCCGTCGAGGAGAAGATCCGGCACAACCTCTCGGAGCGCAATCGCGAGCTGCTGGACTCCGAGGTCGAGCTGCTCGGCCAGGTGCGCGTCTCGCAGGTCGAGGAGGCGCGCTCCGAGCTCGTGCGCACCATCCGCGAGCTGGCCGAGGACGGCCGCATCACCGTGCAGCGAGGGGACGCCGATGAGTTCGTCGCGTGAGGCCGCCTTCGGCACGATCGACTTCCCGCGCATCGGACGCCAGGGCGAGGCGGATGCCGCGGCCGAGGAGCGCGGCTACGCGCAGGGCCTCGCGGCCGCCCGCCGACGCACCGAGGCCGAGCGCGAGGAGCTGCTGACCGCGATCGCCGCCCAGGCAGCCGAGCGCGAGGCGCGCCGCGACGCCGAGCACCGGGCCGCGATCGAGGCGCTCGTGCTCGCCCGCACGGCGCTCGAGGCGGCGGCGCTGCCGGTGCTCGCCACGGCCGAGCGGCAGCTCGCGGAGGGCGCGCTCGCCCTCGCCGAGACGGTGCTCGGCGCCGAGCTCGGCGCAGACCCCGACCGGGCCGCCCGCGCGGCACTCGCCCGCGCGCTGGACCACGACGACGCGGCGCTCGTCGCACGCGTGCGGATGCATCCCACCGCCCTCGCCCGCATCGCCGCCGCAGCCCCCGAGCACGTCGAGCTCGTCGCCGACGCCGCCCTCGGCGAGGCGGACGCCGTCGCCGAGCTGCCCGACGGGCTCGTCGACGCCCGCATCGCCGCGGCCCTCGACCGGGCCCGCCGGGCCATCCGGGAGTCGCGATGACGACGCTCCTCGACGCCCCCGCCTTCGGCTCAGCGCTGGACGCGGCACGACCCGCCCGCCTCGGCCGGGTGCGCAGCGCGATCGGCCTCGCCCTCGAGGTCGAGGGGCTGCCGCTCGCCGTCGGCGAGGTCGTCGAGCTCGGCGGCGCCTCCGCCGAGGTCGTCGCCGTGCGGCCGGGCGCGGCCTCCTGCATGCTGCTCACCCCGCTCGACGCGCCCGCCGTCGGCCTGCCCGTGCACCGCGTCGCGGGCACCGCGACCGCCCCGGTCGGCCGTGGCCTCCTCGGCCGCGTGATCGACGGGCTCGGCCGGCCCATCGACGGCCGCGGGCCGATCCGCGCCGAGGCGCAGGTGCCGCTCCGGCATCCCTCGCCCCCGCCGCTCGACCGCGCCCGCATCGACCGCCGCCTGCAGACCGGGGTGCGCGTGCTCGATGCGCTCGTCCCGCTCGGCCGCGGCCAGCGGCTCGGCCTCTTCGCCGGCTCCGGCGTCGGCAAATCGACGCTGCTGTCGATGATCGCCCGCGGCTCCGAGGCCGAGGTCTCGGTGATCGCGCTCATCGGCGAGCGCGGCCGCGAGGTGCGCGAGTTCATCGAGGACGACCTCGGCCCGGCCGGCCTCGCCCGCTCGGTCGTCGTCGTCGCGACGGCGGACGAGCCGGCGCCGATGCGCCTGCGGGCCGCCCAGCTCGCGACCCGGATCGCCGAGCACGAGCGGGAGCGCGGTGCGCACGTCGTGCTGATGATGGACTCCCTCACCCGCGTCGCCATGGCGCAGCGCGAGGTGGGCCTGTCGGCGGGCGAGCCGCCCGCGACCCGCGGCTACCCGCCCTCGACATTCGCCCTGCTGGCCCGTCTCCTCGAGCGCGCCGGCGCGGGCAGGAGCGGCTCGGTCACCGGCCTCTACACGGTGCTCGTCGACGGCGACGACCACAACGAGCCCATCGCCGACCAGGCCCGCTCGCTGCTCGACGGGCACGTGGTGCTCGACCGCCGCATCGCCGTGGCCGGGCGCTACCCCGCCGTCGACGTGCTCGGATCGATCTCCCGCGTCGCCGGCCGGATCACCCCGCCCGCGGAACTCGCCGACGCCGCCGCCCTGCGCCGGGCCATCGCCGCGCGCACTCAGGCGCAGGACCTCATCGACGTCGGCGCGTACCAGCCCGGCGCGAACCCGCTCGTCGATGCGGCGCTCGCGAACGAGCAGGCGATCGACGCATTCCTCGGGCAGCGGCTCGGCGAATCGACGCCGCTGGAGCAGACCACCGCCGCGCTCGCGGCGCTCGTGAGTGCGATCGGAGGTGCCACGGCATGAAGGGATTCCGCTTGGACGGCCTGCTTCGGGTGCGTCGGGTGCAGGAGGAGCGCACCGCGAGCGTGCTCGCCTCGCGCACCGCGAAGCTGCGCGACAGCGAGGCGCTGCGCGCCCGGGCGCAGCGGGAACTGGGCGCCTACGGCGAGCCGGGCACCCAGCTCGAGACGCTGCGCGCGATCGCCGCGGCGCGCGCGTCGAGCGAGGCCATGCTCGCCGAGCTCCTCGCCGCGAGCATGTTGCTCGAGGCCGAGGTCGACGAGGCGAAGCTCACGCACGACGAGGCCCGTCGCCGCGTGCGCACCCTCGAGCGGATGGAGCGCGCGCACGTCGAGGCCGAGCTCGAGACCGAGCTGCGCGTCGAGCAGAACCGATTGGACGAGATCGCGAGCGGGCACCGTGCCCGCGGAGGGGAGGAGTGATGGCCGCCGTCGACGCCGTCGCCCGCATGCAGGAGATCAGCCAGACCGTCGCCGCGCTGCAGGGCCGTCAGGCCGCCGCGAGCGACGGCACCGCCTTCGCGCAGGCGCTCGCCGCGCTCGGCGCGAACGGGACCGCCGCAGCGAACGCCGCTCCCGCCGCCTCGCTCGACCGGAGCGGCTCGCTCGCCCAGGGCGTCACCGGCGAGGACCTCGTCGCCGAGGCCAAGACGTGGGTCGGCGTGCCCTATGTGCTCGGCGGGAACGACCGTTCGGGCGTCGACTGCTCGGGCCTCGTGCAGCAGGTGCTCGCGAAGTTCGGCATCGACGCGGAGCGCCGCGTCTCGCTGCAGACCGATCTCGGCGTCGAAGTGCCGTCGATGGCGCAGGCGCAGCCGGGCGACCTCATCATCACGAACAACGCCGACCACGTCGTCATCTACGCGGGCGACGGCATGATCGTGCACGCACCGTACGAGGGGCGCACCGTCTCGTATCAGAAGAACTACCTCGACGAGTCGGACGTGCTGACGATCCGCCGGGTCGTGCCGACGGCTGGTGAGCCGACTGCGGCGGCGGGTGCTGCCGGTGGTGCTGGCGCTGCCGCTGGTGCCGGTGCCGCTGGCGGTGCCGCTGGCGCTGCGGGTGGAGCTGGCGCTGTGGGCGGAGCTGGCGCTGCGGGGGCCTCGGCGCTCGGCAGGGCGGACGTCGCGGCGCAGCTGCAGTCGTTGCTCGCGTCCTCGGGCGGCGGCCTCGACGGGCTCGGCACGGCCGCCATGCTGAGCGCCCTGCTCGGCCTCGGCGGCGCGGGCGGGAACGGCGGCGCGGGCCTCGGGTCCGGTCTCGGTCTCGGGTCCGGCCTCGGGCCGCTCGGCGCCGGTCTCGGGCCGCTCGGCGCGGGCCTCGGTTCCGGGTCCGGCCTCGGGCCGCTCGGATCCGGCCTCGGGCCGCGCGGCGCCGGTCTCGGTACTGGCCTCGGCGCCGGCACGCAGGGCGCGGGCAGCCTGGGCGACCTCGTCGCGGCCGCCCAGCTCCAGGCGATCCTCCGGAGCACCGTATGACCGCGATCGCCCCCGCACTCCCCGCTCCCGCACCCGCGGCGCGGACCGGCGGCGCCGCGAGCCGCGCGGAGTCGAACGACCGCGGCTTCGCAGCCGCGCTCGCGGGCGTCACGAGCACGGCCCAACAGGCGGATGCCTCGAGCACCGCCCCCGGCACGGGCACCGGCGCGACCTCCGACGGTGGCACCGGCACCGGCACCGCGCAGCAGACGTCGACCGAGCCCGCCGTCGATCCGACCGTCGCGGCCGCACTTCCTGCGGCCTTCACCCTGACGACTGCGGTGCCGGAGCCCGCCGCGGATCCCGCGCTCGCGCTGCCGGAGCCCGAGCCCGGTGCGGTCCAGGCCGAGGTGCTCGGGGCGACTGGAGCGGGCGACGGCGATGCCGCAGCCGGCGCCGTGCTCGCACCGGGAACCGTCGGTGCGCCGGCGTCCGCAGCGAGCCCGGCCGGGAACGGCGCGGCGGGCACTGCCACGGGTGGTGCCGGCGAGCTCGCCGGCACCGGAGTGGCCGGAAGCGGGCCGGTCGCCGGTGAGTTCGCCGGCGGTGGTGGACTCGCCGGCGAGCCGGGACCCGGCTCCGGCGACGCGGAAGGCGAGGGGCCCGACGCCACCACACCGACCGGCCGGCAGGGAGCCGCGAGGCCGGGCGCCGGCGCCGATGGCGCGGAGCCCGCGCGGCCCGGCTCGGCGGACGGGACCGCTCCGGCATCCGCGCACGCAGCGGCCGGGGCATCCGCCGTCCCGAACGGCACAGCCGTGCCGGGCGCAGCCGACACCGCCGCGTCCGCAGCCACCCCCGCAGCCACCACGGCGACGCCGGCCACGGCGCCGACGGGCGACGGGATCGCCGCGGCATCCGCGCCGACCGCACCGACGACGGCCGCCGCGCCGACCGCGCCCGCCGCGCCCTCGGCCGGGGCCTCCGCAGCCCAGCCGGCCGCGCCGTCGCTCGCGGAGCAGCTCGGCGGCCACCTCGTCTCCCTCGCCCGTCGCGGACCCGGCGAGCACCTCGTCTCGGTGCGCGTCGCGCCCGAGGAGTTCGGCCCCGTCACCGTCCGGGCCGTCGTCGGCGCCGACGGGCACGTGCGCGTCGAGCTGCACGCCCCGAACGATGCCGGACGCGAAGCGCTGCGCCAGGCGCTCGGCGACCTCCGCCGTGACGGCGTCGCCGCGGGCCTGTCCGGTTCGCTCGACCTCGCCCCGCAGGACCGCGACGGGCGCGAGCCGAGCGACGAGGCCCGCCCCGCCGCAGCCACCGACGACGCGCGGACCGCCGCGACGGCTCCGGCCCGCAGCCAGCCCCCGACCCCCGCCCCGACCGGGCCGATGCCGCTCGGCACCGGCCTCGACGTGATCGCCTAGGAGGCACCGGATGACCGTCGACGCAGTGAACGCGACCGCAAGCACCGGTGGCACGAGCATGTACACCGGCCAGGTGGCGACCCGCCGCCCGAAGCAGGAGATGGACGGCGAGCTGTTCCTGAAGCTGCTCGTCACCCAGCTCGCCAACCAGGACCCGAGCTCGCCCATGGACACCAACGCCATGATCGGGCAGACCACCCAGCTCGCCACGATGGAGCAGCTGACGGCGCTGTCGAAACGGCAGGAGGAGTCGTTCTCCCTGCAGATGCGCACCGCCGCGGCCGCCCTGATCGGCAAGGAGGTGGAGTACCTCGACGCCGACGGCAAGACCGTGAAGGGCGTCGCCGGCTCCGTCTCGTTCGCCGGCCCGATCCCGACCGTCGACGTCGGCGGGGTCTCCGTCGCCCTCGACAAGCTCTCCGCCGTCCGCACCTGATCCCGTCGCGGCATCCGCCCGCGGCCCCACCGACCACCACGACCGACCCCGCGCTCCAGCGCACGACCGAAAGGACGCCACCGTGCTCCGCTCGATGTTCTCCGGGATCTCCGGACTCCGCGCCCACCAGACCATGCTCGACGTCACCGGCAACAACATCGCCAACGTCAACACCACCGGGTTCAAGGGCTCGGCGACCCAGTTCCAGGACACGCTGTCGCAGCTCATCCAGGGCGGCGGCGCTCCCGGTGCCGCCATCGGCGGCACGAACCCCGCCCAGATCGGCCTCGGCGTGCAGATCGCCGGCATCAGCACGAACTTCACGCAGGGCTCGGCGCAGGCCACCGGTCGCGCGAGCGACCTGATGATCTCGGGCGACGGCTTCTTCGTCGTCAACGCGGGCGGCGAGACGCTGTACACCCGGGCGGGCGCGTTCGACTTCGACGCGCAGGGCCGGCTCGTGTCGCCGAACGGCGGCTTCGTGCAGGGCTGGATGGCGCAGAACGGCGTCGTGAACCAGGGCGGCGGGCTGCAGAACATCACGCTCCCCCGCGGCGTCGTCGCCCCCGCCGTGCCGACCACGTCGGTGCGGTTCACGGGCAACCTGCCGCTGGATGCCGCGGCCGGAACCGAGATCGTCCGCGACATCGACGTCTACGACGCCTCCGGCAACGCGACGAGCGTCACGCTCTCGTTCACGCGCAGCGCGACCGGCTGGGACGTCGCCTCGGGCGGCACCAACCTCGGCGCCATGACCTTCGTCGACGGACAGCCGACCGGCACCACCTCGGTCACGGTCGCCGGCGCGACCATCGACCTCGCGGGCGTCACCGGCTTCGCCGAGCTCAGCACGCTGAAGGTCGCCGGGCAGGACGGCCGCCCCGCCGGCACGCTCGACGCCTACTCGATCGGCCCGGACGGCACGATCACGGGCACCTTCTCGAACGGCGCGACGCAGGCCGTCGGGCGCATCGCGCTCGCCACCTTCGTCAACCCGGGCGGCCTCGAGAAGGCGGGCGACTCCTCGTACCGGGCGACCGCGAACTCGGGCGCCGTCGAGCTCGGCGCCGCGGGCGACCCCGGCTACGGGAAGCTCGCGAGCGGCTACCTCGAGATGTCGAACGTCGACCTCTCGCAGGAGTTCACGAACCTGATCATCGCGCAGCGCGGCTTCCAGGCGAACGCCCGGATCATCACCACGAGCGACGAGGTGCTGCAGGAGCTGACGAACCTGAAGCGGTAGCCGCGGCTGGGCGAGGCGGGGCGGCCATTCCCGCTCCGCGGGCACCGCCTGCGCCACTTCGTGCTCCACGCGCCACCTCTACTGGCGCAACGACACCGAACTGGCGCAGACGGGCCGCGCAAGCCATCCCGCCCGCTCCGACACAGCGCCTGCGCGCCACTTCCGCGCCCACGCGCACTCCCGCACCGCCACACCACTCCCGCGCCCCCGCCCCACTCCCGCGCGCTCCGCGCAGCTCTCGACACCGCCTGCGCCACTTCGTGCTCCACGCGCCACCTCTACTGGCGCAACGACACCGAACTGGCGCAGACGGGCCGCGCAAGCCATCCCGCCCGCTCCGACACCGCGCCTGCGCGCCACTTCCGCGCCCACGCGCCACTTCCTGCGACGCACCCGCGGCGCTGCCCGTCCACCACACGCACCGCCCCGGCACGCGCTTCCCTAGGCTGGAGCGGTGCAGCGGACGATCGAGTGGTGGGACCGGCACCAGCTCGCACTCGCCATCGCCGCCATCCTCGTGGGCGCCTTGCTCGGACTCGCGGCCCCCGCGGTCGCGCCGGTGCTGTCCTCGGCTACCAATCCGGTGCTCGCGCTGCTGCTGTTCGCGACGTTCCTGGGCGTGCCGATCGACGGGATCGGGCGATCGCTCCGGGACGCCCGCTTCCTCGGCACCGTGCTGCTCGTGAACTTCGTGGCGGTGCCGGTGCTCGTCTTCGTCCTCTCGCGCTTCGTGGCCGACGACCGGGGCCTGCTGCTCGGGGTGCTGCTCGTGCTGCTCACGCCCTGCGTCGACTACGTCATCGTGTTCACCGGCCTCGCCGGCGGCGCGCGTGATCGGCTGCTCGCCGCGACCCCGCTGCTGATGATGCTGCAGCTCGTGCTGCTGCCCGGGTACCTCTGGCTGTTCGCCGGTGCGGATGCCCTCGCCCTGCTGGATCCCGGGCCGTTCCTCGAGGCGTTCCTCGTGATCATCGTCATGCCGCTCATCGCCGCCGCCCTCGTGCAGGCGCTCGCCCGGCGGCACCGCGTCGCCCGCGGGTTCGAGCGCGGCCTGGCCGGCGCGATGACGCCGCTGCTGATGCTGACGCTCGCCGTCGTGGTGGGTTCGCAGATCGCGGCGGTCGGCGCGGAGGCCGTCGCGCTCGCACGACTCGTGCCGATCTACCTCGGTTTCGCGGCGGTCATGGTCGGTGTCGGCATCCTGGCCGGACGGATGGCCCGGCTCGACGTCCCGCGCATCCGCGCCGTCGTGTTCAGCGGGGTCACCCGGAACTCGCTCGTCGTGCTCCCCCTCGCCCTCGCCCTGCCCGCGAGCCTGGGGATCGCCCCGCTCGCGGTCGTGACGCAGACGCTCGTCGAGCTGGTGTGCCTGCTCGTGCTGGTGCGGCTCGTGCCGATGCTCGTGCGTGCGCGCGCGTCGGGCGCTGGGGGTCCGGGGCCGTGACGGCCGCGCGTGCGGCCCCCGTCCGCGCCACTTCGGACGCCACGCGCCAGCAGAAATGGCGCAACGATGCCGAAAGGGCGCGGACGCACAGAAGTGGCGCTCGTGCGGGGCAGCCTGACGGGAACCCGACGGGCTCGACCCCGTCCGCGCCACTTCGGCCGCCACGCGCCAGCAGAAGTGGCGCAGCGATGCCGAAGTGGCGCGGACGCACCGCGCTGGGGCAGCGGCCGGCACGGGAACGGACAGCCGGCACCGGGCGGGCGCCGGCCGCGCGGCGCCCCGGGCCTGCTCAGTCGTCGATCGTGATGTACGTCTTCCGCAGCGCCTCGTGCACGTGCCAGACGCCTTCCCAGCCGCTCGGCATCACGAGCGTGTCGCCCGCACCGATGGTGGCCCGCTGCCCGCCCGCCGTCTCCACGGTGACGGAGCCCGAGAGGATCTGGCAGATCTCGGTGTAGCCGTCACGGCGGGCCGTGAAGCTGCCGGGCGAGCACTCCCAGAAGCCGACCTCGGTGCCGCCGCCGCTCCAGAGCGGGCTCGTCGCCTCGACGACGTCCGGCGTGGTGGCGGTCGGCTTCGGGGCCGGCTCGCCGAGGTCGGCGGCGAGCGGCTGGGACTGGATGACGAACTCGACGGTCATGCTGGTTCCTCTCGTGAGCGTGGAATCGTGCCTCGGTGCCCTCCGGCCCCGGTGCCCTCGTGCCTCAGTGCCGGCCGGCGATGAGATCGGCGAGCCGGGCGGTCGGCGCCGTCGTGCTGCGTCCGGCGAACTCGGCCCGGTCGGCGTTGCGGTAGAGCCCGTAGATCCCCTGCACGGCGAGCCAGCGCAGCGGCTCGAACTCCCAGTTGCGGGCGCGGTGCCCCACCCAGGGCAGCCGCACGAGCTCGGTGTCGCGTTGCAGCACCAGGTCGGCGAGCGTGCGTCCGGCGAGGTTCGTCGCCGTGACGCCCGTGCCGACGTAGCCGCCGGCCCAGCCGAGTCCGGTCGAGGCATCCAGTCCGACCGTGGCGGCCCAGTCGCGCGGCACGCCGAGCACGCCGCCCCAGCCGTGCGCGATCGGCACCTCGGCGGCGGCCGGGAAGAAGCGGCGCAGCAGCGCCGCGAGCGACTCGATCGTCTGCGCCTGCGTCGCCCCGTCGGTGTCGACGCGCGAGCCGTAGCGGTACGGCACGCCGCGGCCGCCGAACGCGATGCGGTCGTCGGCGGTGCGCTGCGCGTACATGTAGACGTGCGCGAAGTCGCCGAGGGTGTCGCGACCGGCCCAGCCGAGCTCGTCCCACACCGCCGCGGGGATCGGGTCGGTCACGATCATCGACGAGTTCATCGGCAACCAGCGCCGGTGCTCGCCCTTCAGGTTCGCCGTGAAGCCCTCGGTCGCGCGCAGCACGTGCCCGGCGCGCACGACGCCGCGCTCGGTGACGGCCTCGCCCGGCCGGATCTCGGTGACGAGCGTCTGCTCGAGGATCGGCACCCCCAGCGCCTCGACGGCTGCGGCGAGGCCGCGGGCGAGCTTCGCCGGGTGCACGCGCGCGCAGTGCGGGTGCCACACCCCGCCGAGCGTGCCGGCGACGTTGACGCGGGCGGCGGATGCCTCGGCCGAGAGCAGCTCGACGTCGGCGCCGGGCCACTCCGCCTCTGCCGCGGCGAACGCCTGCAGGCGGGCCAGCTGAGCGGGCGCGTACGCCACGTTCAGTTCGCCGCCCTTCACGAGGTCGGCATCGATTCCCTCGGCCTCGGTGACCCGGGCGACCTCGTCGACGGTCTCGTTCAGTGCGCGCTGCTGGGTGATGGCGGCCTGCCGGCCGTGCGACTTCGCGTAGCGCTCGCGGCCACCGGTCACGGAGTTGGTGAGCCATCCGCCGTTCCGCCCGGAGGCGCCGAACCCCGCGAACCGCGCCTCGAGCACGACGACCCGGAGGTCGGGCTGCAGCGTCTTCAGGTAGTACGCCGTCCAGAGGCCGGTGTACCCGCCGCCGACGATCGCGACGTCGACGTCGAGGTCGCCGTCGAGCCCCTTCCGCGGCGCGGGGAGCCCGAGCTGCTGCCACCACCAGGACACTCCGCCGTTGCCCGTCATCGTTTCCTCCCTGCGACGTTCCGTCCGACGACGGCCGTCCGTTCGATCATGCGGGACGCCCCGGCTGGGGCGCCACCGTCCATCTGCTGGCTTTCCGGACTCCGTCCGGACGATGTGTCGTGCGCGCCCGGTCGGGCGCCCCCTCTGCCCCTCCGTGCTCTGCCCCTCCGTGCTCTGCCCCTCCGTGCTCTGCCCCTTCGTGCTCTCTCCCGGCGGGGTCGTTTCCCGACACGCGCTCCGCGCCCGGGCCATCCGCCCGTCGGAATCCGACCCCCTCGGGGTGGCGGGGGCGGGGCGGGCGGAGCGGGCGCTACCCGGGCACCACTTCCCGCCGTTTCCCTCGAAAGGGTCGAATCACGGCAAGCGTGTGGCGCCCGAGCCATCCCGCCGTCGGAATCCGACCCCCTCGGCGGGGCGCGGGCCGCGCGGGGCGCTGCGGGAGCCGCACCCACCCCCTAACGGCGGGACACCGCGCGGCCGAGAGTGAACAGCGGCGGCCGTCCTGGCCGCCTCCGCACATCGGGGGACCCATGATCGTCGTGACACGACTGAACGGCAGCAGCTTCGCGCTGAACGCCGACCTCGTCGAGCGCATCCACGCGACCCCCGACACGACGCTGCTCATGGTCGACGGCACCAACTACGTCGTGACCGAGTCCGTCGACGAGGTCATCGAGCGGATCGTCGAGTTCCGCGCCCGCGTGCTCGCCCGCGCGCAGGAACTCGACCGCGGCACCCCCGCCCCCGTGACCCGCCTCACCCTGGCACCGAAGGCGGACTGACCGTGGACCCTTCCCTGCTCATCGGCCTCGTGCTCGCGTTCGGCTCCCTGTACGCGATGATCACGATGGAGGGCGCGAACGTCGGGGCGCTCCTCCTCCCCGCACCGATGGCGCTCGTCTTCGGGGCGACCATCGCCGTCGGCATCGCCGGCGCGACGCTCAGCGACGCGTTCCGCGCGGTCAAGGCCCTCCCCCGCGCCTTCCGCGGGAAGACGGCGAAACCGCAGGGCACGATCGACCGGCTCGTGGAGATCGCGGAGAAGGCGCGGCGCGAGGGCCTCCTCTCGCTCGAACAGGATGCCTCGGAGACCGACGACCCGTTCCTCCGCAACGCGCTGCAGAACATCGCCGACGGCACCGACGGCGACGAACTCCGTTCGCTCCTCGAGGAGGAGATCGCCTCCAAGGAGCGCGACGGCATGCAGTCCGCCAAGTTCTACAAGGCGCTCGGCGGCTACGCCCCGACCATCGGCATCATCGGCACCGTGGTCTCGCTCACCCACGTGCTCGAGAAGCTCGACTCCCCCGACACGCTCGGCCCGTCGATCGCGACCGCCTTCGTCGCCACGCTCTGGGGCCTGCTCTCGGCGAACTTCATCTGGCTGCCGATCGGCGACCGGATCGCCCGGCTCACCACGCTCGAGGCCGAGCACATGACGCTCGTGATGGAGGGTGCGCTCGCCGTGCAGGCCGGCAGTCAGCCCCGACTCCTCGGCGAGCGCCTGCGCGCGATCGCCCCGGGCCTGGGGCAGCAGCAAGAGGCGGCATGAGCGCCCGGCGGAAGCGCCGCCAGGCCGGTGGCGAGGTCCACAACGACGAACGCTGGATGGCGTCGTACATGGACATGGTCACGGTGCTCATGTGCATGTTCATCGTGCTGTTCGCCATGTCGACCGTCGACGCGGAGAAGTTCGAGGCGCTCAGCAACTCGCTCGCCACGGGCTTCGGCCAGGAGATCAGTGACGAGGTGGATGCCTCGGACGGGTACGTCGTACCCGCCGAGCTGCGCAGCGACGAGATGGAGCAGGAGCCGACGCCGCTCGACCTCGCGAAGCAGGAGCTGCAGAACCTCGTCGAGATCCGCGACCGCATCGACGCCGGCCTGAAGCAGGCGGGCCTGCGCGAGGCCGTCGCCTTCGACATCGACGAGCACGGCCTCATCATCCGCCTCGTCGGCGCGGAGACGTACTTCACCGGCAACAGCGTCGAGCTCAGCGAGCTCGCGCAGCGGGTGCTGACGATCGTGGGCGGGGTGCTGAAGACCCTTCCGAACGAGATCCGCGTGGAGGGCCACGCTGACCCGCACGGTTCACCCGGGCCGTTCCCGACGGACTGGGAGCTCGCGAGCGGACGCGCCGCCCGCGTCGTGCGGTACTTCGTCGAGCAGGGCTCGCTGGCGCCCGAGCGCGCGGTCGCGATCGGCTACGGCTCGGCGCGGCCGATCACGGCACGGACCGACGAGGAGGGGATGTCGCTGAACCGCCGGGTCGACCTCGTCGTGGTGTCGGACCAGCCCGAGGACGTGCGGGCGCTGCTCCCCGCCCTCTACGACCAGCTCGAAGCGGCGACGACGGCCGGGCAGTAGCTGCCCCTGGCTCCCCGAGCCGTCGAGGGGCGCCCTGGGTCCCCGAGCTTGTCGAGGGGCGCTTCGACGAGCTCAGCGAACCACCCCTGGCTCCCCGAGCTTGTCGAGGGGCGCTTCGACGAGCTCAGCGAACCAACGCTTCGACGAGCTCAGCGAACCAACGCTTCGACGAGCTCAGCGAACCAACGCTTCGACGAGCTCAGCGAACCGGGCTAACCGCGCCCGGCACCGCGACCGATAGTGGGATCCGTGCTGACGAGAACCGAGGAGCAGGTCGAGACGCCGACGCGCGCCGCCGAGCCCTACGACTTCCGTCGACCGACGACGCTCGCCCGCGAGCACTCCCGCGTGCTCGAGCTCGCCTTCGAGAGCTTCGCCCGGCAGTGGGGCACGCAGCTCACCGCGAACGTGCGCGCCCGCTCCCAGGCGACGTTCCTGCAGGTGGCGATGCACACGTACGACGACTACGCCGCCTCGCTGCCGCCCGCCACCACGATGGTGCTCTGCCGGCTCGCGGGCGACGAGGCGAAGGCCGTCATCCAGTTCCCCGCCTCGGCCGCGCTCGGTTGGATGACGCACATGCTCGGCGGCTCCGGCGAGCGCATCGAGCCCGAGCGCACCTTCACCGAGATCGAGCAGCAGCTGTTGCGCGCGCTCATCGACGACCTGCTGGACGACCTGCAGTACTCGCTCGGCCGCATCCTGCCCGCCCGCCCGGAGTTCGACTCGCTGCACCACACGGCGCAGTTCGCCCAGGCGGCGCCGACGTCGGCGCTGATGATCGTCGCGAGCTTCGTCGTCGAGTGCGCCGAGCGCGAGACGACGGCGACCTTGGCACTGCCCGCCGACGCGGTGCTCCGCGGACTGGGCGAGTCGAACCCCGTCGTCGCGACCGACCGCGCCCGCAGCCTCGTCGCGGCGCAGATCGAGCTCACCCCGGTGCCGCTCGGCGTCGGCCTCGCGCCCGTGCCGGTGACCCCGCAGGACATCCTCGAGCTCGCCGTCGGCGACGTGATCCCCCTCGCGCACGCCGCGAGCGAGCCGTTCCTCGTCACGGTCGACGGCCGTGCCGTCGGGCGCGCGGCGATCGGCCGCACCGGCAACCGGCTCGCCTGCACCATCACCGAGACCCTGGAGATCCTCTGATGACCTCGACCACCTCCGCCGCGCTCGCCGCCGACGCCGCCGCCGAGCTCGCCCGCGCCCTGCCGAGCGAGAACGGCTACACGGTCGGCGGGACGGCGGGCCGGGTCGCGCCCGCGGAGTCCTTCGAGGCGAGCTCGGTCGGGCAGGTCTCGGTCGATGTCGCAGTCGGGTTCCTCGGCGTCGGAACGATCGCCCACGACGGGCTCGCCGTGCAGAACCTCGTGCACCCGGCGCTCGCCGCCGCGGCCCGCGTCTACGGCACGGGCGTGCTGGGCGAGGTCCGCGAGGGCGCCGGGCTCTTCGACGACCCCGACGCGGAGGTCTTCGAGCTGCTCGACGGTGAGACGATCGTCGGCTGGTTCGCGGTGCGGCCGCGCCGCTCGGCCCGCCAGGGCGGCCCGCTCGCGGGCGACCCGGAGGAGCGGTTGAACCGCATCAACGGCGTCGAGATGGCGCTCACGGTCGAGATCGGCCGGACGCGGATGACGGTGCGCGACGTGCTGGGCCTCGAGCCCGGCGCCGTGGTCGAGCTCGACCGCTCGGCGGGCGCCCCGGCCGACATCCTGCTGAACGGCCGCGTCATCGCCCACGGCGAGGTCGTCGTCGTCGACCAGGACTACGGCGTGCGCGTCACCCGCATCCTCGACGCCCAGGAGGGCGCCCGCTAGTGGATGCCGTCTTCCTCGTCCTCCGCGTGGTCGTCGCCCTCGGCGTCGTCCTCGCCGTCATCTGGGTGGCGCACCGCCAGCTCAGCCGGCGGCGTTCGGGGTCGAGGAAGGCGAACCTCGTGCAGGTCGTGGCGCGCCAGTCGCTGTCGCCGAAGGCCTCGGTCGCGATCGTGGATGCCGACGGCCGCCGCCTCGTGCTGGGCGTCACCGAGCACGGGGTCTCGGTGCTGAGCGATCGCCCGGCGCCGGTGCCCGACGCGGAGTTCGACGCGGTGCTCGCCGCCGCAGTCGCGCCCGCCGAGCCCGTGCGGGCCGAGGCATCCGCGCAGCCGTCAGCAGCGCGTCGTGAGGACGACGCCCGCGAGGACCTCGACCCCTTCGCCATCTTCGACGGCCCTTCGGCTGACGCCGAACCGCCCGCCACCCGCCGTGCCGCCCTCGCGGCGGCCTCCACCGGACCCGCATCGCACGGATCGCGCCGCGGGTCGATCCTCTCGGCCGAGACATGGAAGCGCTCGCTCGCCGGGGTGAAGGAGGGCCTCGGCATATGACGCGCCCCTCGGCCGGCAGCAGCCGGTCGGGGAAGCCTCTGCGGATCGCCGCCATCGCGGCCGCTTCCATCCTGATCGCGCTCCTCTGGGTCGTGCTCTCCTCCGCAGCCGGCTTCGCCGTGGAGATCGACCCCACCGTCCCGGAACCGCCGAGCGACCCCGTCGCCCCCGTGGATCCCGGGCAGGGCGGCTTCGGCGTGTCCATCAACGGCCCCGACGGCACGCCCTCCTCGGCGATCGTCACTCTCATCGGCATCACCCTGCTCGCCGTCGCCCCGGCGCTGCTGATCATGACGACCTCGTTCACGAAGATCTTCGTGGTGCTCGCGATGGCCCGCAACGCGCTGTCGCTGCCGGCGATCCCGCCGAACCAGGTGCTCGCCGGCCTCGCCCTGTTCCTCTCCTTCTTCGTCATGCAGCCGGTGCTCGCGCAGGTGAACGAGCTCGGCATCCAGCCCTACCTCGCCGGTCAGCTCGACGCGAGCCAGGCGTTCGAGGCGGGCGTCGCGCCGCTGCGCGACTGGATGCTGTCGTTCACCCGGGAGGAGGACCTCGCCCTGATGACCAGGGCCGCAGGGCTCCCGAACCCCGCGGACCCCTCGGCGGTCGACCTCTGGACGCTGATCCCCGCCTTCGTCATCTCGGAGCTGCGTTCGGCGTTCATCATCGGCTTCGTCGTGTTCGTGCCGTTCCTCGTCATCGACCTCGTCGTCTCCGCGGTGCTGATGTCGATGGGCATGATGATGCTGCCGCCGGTGATGATCTCGCTGCCGTTCAAGATCCTGCTGTTCATCCTCGTCGACGGCTGGGGCCTGCTCGCCACGACCCTCGTCTCCAGTTACCGGGGAGGCTGAGTGGACACCGCCGCCGTCCTCGACATCGGCCTGCAGGGCCTCCTCGTCGCCGCGAAGCTCGGCGCGCCGGCGCTGCTCACCGCGCTCGTCGTGGGCTTCGCGATCTCGCTGCTGCAGTCGATCACGCAGATCCAGGAGGTGACGCTCTCGTTCGTGCCGAAGGCGGTCGCCGTCGGCATCGCGCTCGTCGTCTGCGGGCACTGGATGATCAGCGAGATCGTGGCCTTCACGCTCGGCCTGTTCGAGCGCATCCCGAGCCTCGTGGGGGCCGGCTGATGGAGTTCACCTTCGACCCCGCCTGGCTCGAGGCCGTGATGCTCGCGAGCGTGCGGATGGCCGCGTTCCTCGTGATCGCCCCGCCGTTCTCGAACCGGGCGGTGCCGATGCGGGTGAAGGCCGGGCTCGCGCTCGCGCTCGGGCTGGCCGTGTCGCCCGCCGTGGTGCCCGGCTACACGCCGCCCGACGGCGCCGGCTTCCTCGGCGCCCTCATCGCGGAGGTCGGCACGGGGGCGCTGCTCGGCTTCCTCGTCTACGCCGTGTTCAGCGCGATCCAGTCCGCCGGCGGGCTGCTCGACCTCTTCGGCGGCTTCCAGCTCGCGCAGGGCTTCGACCCGCAGTCGATGGTGCAGGGCGCCCAGTTCGCCCGCTTCTTCAACCTCGCGGCGATCGCGCTGATGGCCGCCTCAGGCGCGTACCTCGTGGTGCTGATGGGCATGTTCCAGTCGTTCGACGCGATCCCGCTCGGCGTCGGGATCGACGTGGCCCGCTCGGCGGAGTCCGCGGTCGACGCGGCGAGCGGCATCCTCGTCTCCGCGGCGCAGATCGCGGGGCCGCTGCTCGTCGTGCTGTTCCTCGCCGACGCGGGCCTCGGCCTGCTGACCCGCGTCGCACCGGCCTTGAACGCCTTCGCGATGGGCTTCCCGCTGAAGATCCTGCTGACCCTCGCCCTCGCCGGGACCGTCTTCGTCGCACTCCCCGGCGTCGTCGACGCGCTCGCCGAGACCGCGATCGGCGCGATGCGGAAGGGGTGGTGAGCGATGAGCGACGTCGGTGAGCGCAGCGAGCAGGCGACGGACAAGCGGATGCGCGAGGTGCGCCGCGAGGGCAAGCTGCAGCGCTCGCAGGACCTCACCGCCTGGGTCGGTATCGGCGCGATCGCCGTCGTGCTGCCGGCGACGATCGCGGTCGGGACGGATGCCGCGGTGGCCCAGTTCCACCTCGTGGCCGAGGTCGCCGCCGCCCCATCTGGCGCCGCGGCGACCCAGGCGCTCGAGGCCGGGTTCGCCTCGATGCTGCCGACCCTCGGCCTCGCGTTCGTCGTCGTCTCGCTCGTCGTGCTCGCGGCCGCGGTGCTGCAGGGCGGCGTGCACTTCCGCCGCAAGTTCTGGCGCTTCGAGCAGTTCGACCCGGTGAAGGGCGTCGGTCGCGTCTTCGGTTTCCAGGCGCTCTGGCAGGGCGCCAAGGCGCTCGCGAAGACGGCGATCCTCGGCATCGTGCTCTGGTCGGTCGTGCAGTCGCTCATGCCGATCCTCGCGGGGGCCGGCGGACTGCCGCTCACCACCGTGCTGCAGGCCGCCTCGGACGGCGTCGCCGCCCTCGTCGTCACCGCCGTCGCGGTGGGCCTCGTGCTCGCCGCGCTCGACGTGCTGGTCGTGCGCCGCCGCAACCGCAAGCACACGATGATGACGAAGAAGGAGGTGCGCGACGAGGCGAAGCACACCGACGGCGACCCGCTCGTGAAGTCGCAGCGCCGCTCGCGGCAGTTGGCGATGAGCCGGAACCGCATGATCGCCTCCGTCGCCGACGCGAGCGTCGTCGTCGTGAACCCCACCCACGTGGCCGTCGCCCTCCGCTACGAGCCCGGACGCAGCGCCCCGCGGCTCGTCGCGAAGGGCAAGGGGCACATCGCCGCCCGCATCCGCGAGGAGGCCGCGGCGGCCGGGGTGCCGCTCGTGCGCGACGTTCCGCTCGCCCGGGCGCTGCACGCGGCGTGCCGGCTCGGCGAGGAGATCCCCGTCGAGCTCTACCAGGCCGTCGCCGTCGTGCTCACCTTCGTGCAGGCCCTCCGCCGCCGCGGCAGCACCGCCGGCGTGCACACCATGACCACCATGACCCCCGCCGGAGGTGTCGGATGAACCGCAGGCTCTCCATGATCGCGGTGCCGCTCGGCGTCGTCGGCATCCTGCTGCTGCTGATCGTGCCCGTGCCCGCCTGGATGCTCGACGCCCTCATCGTCGTGAACATCCTCTTCGCGCTCGTCATCCTGCTGACGACCATGTTCGTGAAGAAGCCGCTCGACTTCTCGGTGTTCCCCTCGCTGCTGCTCGTGGCGACCCTGTTCCGGCTCGGCCTGAACGTGGCCTCCACGCGCCTGGTGCTCGGCGAGGGCTACGCGGGGCAGGTCATCGCGGCCTTCGGGCATGTGGCGGTCGGCGGCTCGATCATCATCGGCGCGGTCGTGTTCCTCATCCTCGTCGTCATCCAGTTCGTCGTCGTCACGAAGGGCGCCGAGCGCGTCGCCGAGGTCGGCGCCCGCTTCACCCTCGACGCGATGCCGGGCAAGCAGATGGCGATCGACGCCGACCTGAACGCGGGCCTCATCACCGAGACCGAGGCGCGCCGCCGCCGCGAGGAGGTCTCGGCCGAGGCCGACTTCTACGGCGCGATGGACGGCGCCTCGAAGTTCGTGAAGGGCGACGCCATCGCCGGCATCGTCATCATCCTCATCAACATCATCGGCGGCATCACGATCGGCATGGTGCAGCGCGGCATGGAGATCGGCGACGCGCTGAACACCTACACGCTGCTCACCATCGGCGACGGTCTCGTCACCCAGATCCCCGCGCTGCTGATGGCGGTGTCCACCGGCATGGTCGTCACCCGCTCGAACAGCGAGACCGACATGGGCGACAGCGCAGCGGCGCAGCTCATGCAGTCGCGCACCGCGCTCGGCATCGCGGCGGGCGCCGCGGTGCTGATGGGCTTCATCCCCGGGATGCCGATCCTGCCGTTCCTCGGCGCCGGCATCGTGCTCGCGATGCTCGCCCAGCGGGTGCGCACGAGGGAGCGCTCCGCGGAGCAGCAGGCGCGGGCGGACGAGATCGAGGCCGCGGCGCCCCGCGCCGAGACGACGGAGGACATCCTCGCGCAGGCCCGGGTGCACGCCCTCGAGATCGGCCTCGCCACCGACCTCGTCGACCTCGTCAACGGCTCCGCCGACGACCTCCTGGCCCGGGTGAAGGCCCTGCGGCGCAAGCTCGCGATGGAGATGGGCTTCGTCATCCCCCCGGTGCGCACGCGCGACAGCGTCGAGCTGCCGCCGTCGACCTACTCGATCCGCGTCGCGGGCGTCGAGGTGGGCCGCGGGCAGGCGCCGCCCGGCCGCGCCCTGGCGCTCGGCGACCACCTGGAGTCGCTGCCCGGCGAGCCGACGATCGAACCGGTGTGGGGGCTCGCGGGCAAGTGGGTGCCTACGGAGTCGCGCCGCAACGCCGAGCTGCTCGGCGCGACCGTCATCGACCGGGTGTCGGTGATCGTGACGCACCTGTCGAGCATCGTCGGGGATCACGCCGCGCGCCTGCTCAGCCGCGAGGACGTGCGCGTGCTCACCGAGGGCGTGCGGGCCGAGAACCCGGCGGCCGTGGAGGAGCTCACGCCGACCCCGCTGTCGCTCGCGGAGGTGCAGCGGGTGCTGCAGGGCCTCCTCGCCGAGCGGGTGCCGATCACCGACCTGCCGCGCATCTACGAGGCCGTCTCGCTACGGGCGAAGACGACGACCGACCCGGAGCTGCTCGTCGAGGCCGCCCGCGACGCCCTGGGCGCGGTGCTGCCGACGGCGTTCGCCGACGACGGGGTGCTCCGCGTGGTGATGATCGACCCGATGCTCGAGCAGCGCATGCTCGAGGGACTGCGGCCGAGCGAGCACGGCAGCCAGATCCTGCTGCCGCCCGAGACGATCGAGCGTGTGCTCACGGGCGTGCGCGACCGGATCCGTTCGGCGGAGGCCGAGGGCGGCCGGGCGGTCCTCGTCTGCGCGCCCGCGCTCCGGCCCGCCGTGCACCGGCTCGTCGCGGCGCAGTCGCCGGGGACCCCGGTGCTCTCCTACCAGCAGGCGTCCGCGGGCGCCGCGACCATCGAGACCGTGGGGGTGATCCGGAGCGATGCCGAGCTTCCGGCGTAAGGCGGCCAGCCTCGAGGAGCTGCGCATGCAGGTGCTCCTCGCCTACGGGCCCGAGGCCCGCATCACCGAGGCGACCCGGGTGACCCGCAAGGGCCTCGGCCGCTTCCTCGCGCACGAGGAGATCGAGGCGACGGTCATCGTGCCCGACGACGCGGCGCCCGCCGGCGGGATCGCCCCCGAGCGCGTGGACCGCGCGGGCATCGCGGCGCTCCTCGCCGACGCGGATCGCGCGGACGGCGGCAGCGGCACGGCCGGGCCCCCGATCGCCCGCGGGGCCGCGGCCGCCGAGCCGGCCGCCGGCCCGCAGGCCTCGACCTCGAGCCGGGACTTCGCGGCGCTGCTCGCCGACGTCGAACGCGCGATCGCCGTGCCGCCGACGGCGACGGCAGCGGCAGCGGCGGGGGCGGCAGCGACGACGGTGTCGGCGTCGGCGTCGGCAGCGACGACGGCAGGGACGGCGACGCCGGCGTTCGCAGCCGGCGGGGCCGAGCTGAACGGATCCCCCAGTACCAGCGGGGCGCCCGAACCGGAGGCCTCCGCCGACACCGCAGACCCCGATGACCGCCCGATCGTGCTCGAAGCCGTGCGCCCGTCGCTCGCCGAGCTCGAGGCGCCCGAGGTGCCCTTCGTCGCGGACCGTGCATCCGCCGGCGACTTCGTGCTCGTCCTCGGCCTGGGCGACGACGCGACGACGGCGGCGCGCGGGCTCGTCGGCCAGGCCGCCGGCGCCCCGCTGCTCCTCCACGGCCGGACGGCCGACGCCGCGGCCGACATCCCCGATCGACGGGCCGCGCTCGCCGCCCGGATGCGGGCCGTCGAACAGCACGCGGCCGTCGTGCTCGCCGTGTCGGTCGGGCTCCAGGAGGAGCTGACCGCGCTCGCCGAACTGCGCCCCGACGAAGTCTGGGTCGCCGTCGACGTCAGCCGGCGCACCGACGACACGGGCTACTGGCTGGCCCGGGTGGATGCCGCGCTGCCGATCTCGGCGATCGCGGCCGTGGGTGCGGAGCGGACGAGGCATCCGCTCGACGTCTCACGGTTCGGTCCCCGCGTCGGGTGGCGACAGCCGCCGAGCTGATCGGCGCCATCCGCCCCGTTCTGCGTCGGTGCCGCGCATGATGGTGGTAACGGCCGCCGGGGAGTCTGCGGCCAGGAGGAGTGAAGCAGGGATGCTGGTACTGACCCGGAAGTCGAACGAGCGCGTGCTCATCGGCGACGACATCGTCATCACGGTGCTGGAGGTCCGGGGCGACAGCTCCGTGCGGCTCGGCATCGAAGCGCCGCGCGATCGGCGCATCCAGCGCGAGGAGATCGTGGTCGGCGTGACCGACGCGAACCGCGAGGCCGCCGCCATCGGCTCGGGCGCGGAGTCCGAGCTGCTCAAACTCCTCGGCCGCTGACCCCACCCCGCCCACGCCCCCATCCCCCTGCCGCGCCCCCCCCTACCGCGCCCCCCAACCGCTGAAGGGGTCATTTTGCGGCATCCGCAGCGGGCTCCGGCCATGGCCATGCCGGAAATCGACCCTTTCGGCAACAGCGGCACGCAGCGGAGCGGGGCGGGGCGAAGCGGGGCCCGGCGGGGCGGGGCCCGGCGGAGCGGGGCCCCGGCGGCTCAGGCGGCGGCGAGCACCTCGGCGAGCGGGGCGCGGAGCGGCCAGTCCCCGCGATCGAGGATGGTCTGCCGGGCGCGGCCGTCCGCGGCCACGACGATCGGCGCCTGCAGGTTGACCGTCGTCGGCGCCGCCGAGGGGTTCACCACGACGTACACGGCGGGATCGGCGTCGCCGAGCTCGTCCAGGTCGATGCGCGGCACGACGGGGTGGTACCCGGGCAGGTGCAGCGAGGCATCCAGCACGTAGAGGCGCGCGTCGCCGGACGCCGCACGGAGGGCGAGCAGGCCCGGGGCGCCGTCGACCGCGGCGAGCTCGAAGTCCGTGTCGGCGAGGCCGAACGGCGGGGCGAGGAAGGTCAGTCGGGTCATCGCAGGAAGTCCATCAGGGTCGGGCGCACGGCGCGGGCGGTCGCGGCGAGCGCGGCCTGGTGCGCGATCTCGCTCGTCGAGAGGTCGATGGCGGCCGTCGCGACGTCGATGTCCTCGAGCCGGCTGCGGGTCGCCTCGAGGTCGATCTTCTGCGCGAGGTTGCGGTCGACCGCCGCGAGCACCGTCGAGTGCCGCGCTCCGGCGGCCGCGTGCGCATCGAGCACCGCCGAGCGGTGCGCGTCGAGCGCGGTGATCTCGCCGCCGATCGGGGTCCCCGCCCGGAGCCCGGCGGAGATGCGGTCGATGGTCGCGAACACCGAGCCCGCGCCGACGCCGAAGACGCTCGAGCCGTCGACGTCCACGCGCACCGTGGTGCCGTCGTCGATGCGCCGGTCGACGGTGCCGGCGCCGCCCGAGAAGGCGTAGCCCGCGTCGAACGCGGGCTGGTCGGAGGTGCCGGCGAACACCTGCCGGCCCCCGTAGCTCGCGTTCGCCTGGGCGAGGAGCAGATCCCGCACCGCGTCGAGCTCGGCGGCGATCGCGTCCTTCTGCGGCTGCGAGAGTGCGCCGTCGTTGGAGCCCTGCAGGGTGAGGTCGCGGGCGCGCCCGAGGAGCGAGGTGGTCGACTGCAGCGCCGAGTCGATCGTCGAGAGCCAGGCGTTGCCGTCCTGGATGTTCCGGGAGTACTGCAGGTTCGCGCGCTGCTCGGCCCGGACCTGCATCGCGCGGGCGGTGGCCGCCGGATCGTCCGACGGCTTCGTGATGGCCTTGAAGTCCGTCGCCCGCTGCTGCGCCCTGGCGAGCTGGGATGCCGCGAGCTGCAGATTGCGCGCCGAGGACTGCGCGATGGACATCGTGGTGACGCGGTTCATCATCGCCTACCTCCCGACCAGGCCGGTGCGGGTGATCAGCACCTCGAGCATCTCGTCGATCGCGGTGAACACGCGCGCCGCCCCCTGGTAGGCCGTCTGCGCCGTGACGAGCGCGAGGTTCTCCTCGTCGAGATCGACGGCGGACTCCGACTGCTGCCGCCCCACCGCGTCGACGAGCCCGAGCGCGGCGACCTGCGCCCGCGAGGACTCGGCCCCGGAGGCGATGCCGACCTTCGCGACGAATGATCCCCACACCTCGTCGGGCGAGCCGGCGGCGCGTCCGATGCCGGCGATCCGGTCGGCGATCGTGCCGTCGTTCGGGCCGGCGCCGGGGAGCGCGGCGGCGATCCCCGAGACGTCCGTCGGCACGACGCGCAGTCCGAGGGCGGCCGGCACACCCGGGTCGAAGGTGAAGAAGTCGAGGCCGGTGGTGTCGCCCGGGGTGGCCCCGGTGCGGTGCACGGCGTTCACCTGCTCGGCCAGGGCCGTCGCGACCGCGTCGTAGGAGGCGAGCGCCTCGTTCAGCGAGCCGCCGGTGCCGCCGGACGCGGGCGCGAGCATCGAGAGCGCTCCGGCGAGCTCGCCCCCGTCGAGGTCGATGGCGGTGCCGGGACGGCGCTCCCACTGCACGGAGACCGCGCCGGTGCCGCCCGGCGTCGTCGGGCCGGCGAGCACGAGCCGGTTGGCGGTCGTGCCCGTGACGATCGGGTTGCCCGCGACGAGGACGTCGACGGTGCCGTCGCCGCGGTCGTACACCTGGCCGCCGGCGATCGAGGCGAGGTCGGCGGCGACCCGGTCGCGTTCGTCGAGGAGCTCGTTGACCTGCCCGCCGGCGAGCGTGGAGCGGCGGATGGTGTCGTTCAGCTCGGCGACGCGGGCGGCGGCGTGGTTCACCTGGTCGACCATCGTCGAGGCATCCTTCCGCAGCGCCGTCCACTGGGAGGAGACCGCGCGGGAGCCGTCGGCGATCCGCGAGGCGAGCGTCGCCGCCTGCTGCAGCACGACCGCGGCCGCGGCGCCGTCACCGGCCGCGTTGCCGAGGTCCTGCCACGACGCCCAGAACTCCTGCATGCGCGCGGAGAGGCCGTCCTTGCCGGGTTCGCGGAGGCCGGTCTCGAGGGTCTCGAGCGCGGCGGCGCGGGTCGCGTGGTAGCCGGAGCTCGCGGACGCCTCGCGCACCCCCTCGTTGAGCATCTCGTCCGCGAGGCGGGCGATGCCGGTGACCATGACGCCCTGGCCGGGACCGGGCCGCGAGAGCGCGAGCACACCGATCGGCCCCGCGACGGGCGAGGAGGCGAGCTCCGCGCGCTGTCGGGTGTAGCCGGGGGTCTTCACGTTCGCGATGTTCTGGCCGGCGACGTCGACGGCGGTGCGCGCGGCGTTCAGGGCGGTATGGCTCGTGTTCAGCCCGCCGAAGGTGCTCATCAGGTCTCCTCGTCCACCAGGGTGGCTTCAACGACGTCGCGGGTGAGGCCGCGGGCGTCGTAGGTCGTGGTGCCGCGCCGGGCGGCGTGCTGGGCGACGCCGGCGGGCCGGGCCGCTTGCTTCAGCAGCTGCTCGTTCGCGTCGCGGAGCTCGGTGATCTCGCCGGTCACCTCGCGGAGGGCCGCGAGGTGGGCGAGCAGGATGTCGCGCCAGACCTCGTCGCCGACCGCGTCGGCGAGCTCCTGGAGGGTCGCCTCGGCGGACAGCTGCAGCTCCTCGGCGACCTCGGCGGACTCGACGGCGCGGGCGAGCCCGACCTCCTTCAGGCGGGCGGTGAGGAACTCGATCTCGTGCGCCGCGCGGCCGAGCCAGCGGCGCCGGTCGGTCGCGAGCAGCAGGCGCTCCACCTCGAGCTTGTACAGCAGCACATCGAGCAGCTCCCGCTCGCGCCAGAGCACGGCGGAGAGTTCATGCAACGACATGCGGTCCGCCTCTCCTCGATGCATCCGACTATCGGCCGTGCGCCCGCCCCCGGTAAGCGCGGCCGCCCGTTCCCCTTTCCGACTTGCCCGACTTTCATGAAAGTCGGGCAAGTCCGCACAAAGGCGGACCGTGCCGCGCATGTATTTCTTGCCGGGATGTCCGCACTAATGAGGACACCGCTGAGGACACCGCTTCGCGGCCCGGCGGGTGGACCCGCACCCGCTGCACACGATCCAGGGCCCGCGAGGGCCGAACCCGAGGAACGAGCACCATGCCCGCAGAGCAGACCACGACCGCCCCGCACCCGCTGGAGGGGTGGACCGAACGCCGCGATCACCCGGACGGCGTCTCGTACTGGCGCCGCGGCGAGCGCCACCGCACCGTCGGCTGGGCGGTCGACCGCGCCGGCGTTCGTGAGGCGTGGCTCTTCGGCCGTCGCATTCCGACCCCGGCGCACCCCGAGCAGCTGGGCTTCGCCGGGCAGGCCGCCGACGGCGTGCTCGAGTGGCAGGACGACGACGGCCGGGTGCGCGTGCTGCAGTGGACCACCGCGGGCGGGGTCGAGGAGACCCGCTATCTCGGCACCGACGGCGCACCGGAGGCGCACCCGGGCGGGTACCACCGCGTCCGCGTGCTGCGCACCGGCGAGCGCCGGTACTACGAGGACACGGCCGACGGGCCGCGCCTGCACCGCCTGGACGGCCCGGCACTCGAGGACGCGGGCAACGCGCGCCGCTCGCGCTGGCTCGAACACGGCGCCCCGGTCACCGCTCCGGAGGAGCTGCTGAACGCGGCCAAGCGCCGCGCGCTGGCCGCATGGAACCGCGGGGTGGACGCTCCGGCGCACGTGCTCGCCGAGGCGGATGCCGAGCGCATCGCCGCCGTCGTCGCGGCCGAGCCCGACTGCGAGCTCTCGTGGGAGCTGTCGATCGCGTTCCCCACCCCATGGATCGCCGGGATCCGACGCGCCGGGCTCGCCGAGCGTCCCCCAGTCCGGGGGTGAACCCCGGGGGCTCCGCGGGGCGGCCAGCCCCTCGGATGCCCGGAATCACGCGGATCCGCCGGGGGTGAGAGCGCGATCCCGAAGCGGATTCGTCAGGGTCCCTTCCGACGTTCTTGCCCAAGCTGTGCAATGGCTGTGAGAATCGCCGCAGCGGCCGGTTCACCGGCGTTCGGATTCGGGTTCCGAATGCCTCCGGTCGCCTCGGCGACCGCGGGGGCGGTCGCCGTGGCGTGCGCGCAGCGCCGCCGGATTCGGGGTATGGAATGGGCGACGACAGCTCGGCGCGGACGCGGCTCGCGTCGCGGCCCGGCATCGCCGCCGTGCGCCCGCGCAGCGAGGCGCCGCTGCCCCCGCGCACCGTCCTGGCGCCGAGGCACGGGAGCGCCCTGCACGACGGCGACGCCGAGTGGGAGGCGCGGGTCGACCGCCTGCGCGCGCACCTCGGCGCGACGGGCCGTCCGCCGCGGGACGCCTCTGGCGCGCCCGACGCCGAGCGGGCCACCGCCCGCTGGGTGAAGCGGCAGCGCGAACTGCTCCGCACGGGCGCCCTCGCCGAACGCCGGCTGCGCCACCTCGACTCGGTCGTGCCCGGCTGGCGCGACCCGCGCGGCACCGAGTGGCACGGCACGGCCGTCGCCGTGGGGCTGCACCTCGCCGAGACGGGGGCGTACCCGGCGCCGAGCGCCGACGACGAGGTCGAGCGACGCCTCGCGACCTGGCTGCGCACGCAGCGGCGTGCCGAGGCATCCGGCCGTCTGGCGCCCGATCGACTCGCCTGGCTCGAGCTCAACCTGCCCAGCTGGCGCCGCCCCGCCGACGAGGACTGGGGCGACACCGTGGCCGCCATCGCCGGCTTCATCGCCGAGACGGGTCGTTTCCCGCGCGAGACGGCGAACGACGAGCCGGGAGAGCGGCGGCTCGCGGGCTGGCTCCGCCGGCAGCGCGAGGCCGCGGCCGACGAACGACTGGACGACGAGCGTCGTCGGGCACTGGACGACGCCGTGCCCGGCTGGCTCGACCCGGCCGCCGCGCGGTGGACCCGCACCGCGCGGCGACTCGCCGGCTGGACCGCGGCGCACGGCCGCCCTCCCTCGAAGCACGCCGCCGACCCGGTCGAGCGCCGGCTCGGCGAATGGCTCGCCGGGCAGCGCCGGCTCGCCGCCGCGGGGTCCCTGCCCGAGACGCGGACGGCGCGCCTGGACCGCTCGGTGCCGGGCTGGCGCGAACGACCGGATGCCGCGTGGCGCGCCCGCCTCGAGGAACTCACCGCCTTCGTCGCGGAGGCCGGTCGCGCGCCGGCGCGGTCGAACGACGCCGGCGACGACGAACGCCGCGCCGCAGCCTGGCTCGCGGAGCAGCGCACGGCGGCGCGCGCCGGCCGACTGAGCGAGGCGCGACGCACCCTGCTCGATCGAGCGGTCGTCGGCTGGTTCGACGACGAGCGCGACTGGCGCATGCAAGCCGACCGGCTCGCCCGGCGCCTCGCCACCGGCGGGAAGATCCCCGCGAGCCACGCCGACGACTCCGAGGAACGTGCCCTGGCCAGGTGGCTGCAGCGCCAGCGGAGCCTCGCCGGGAGCGGCGGGCTCGACGAGTCCCGGGAGCGCTGGCTCGACCGTCAGCTGCCCGGCTGGCGCGATCATCGGCTCACTGCCTGGGAGCACACCGCCAACCGCCTCCAGGCCTTCCGCACCGAGCACGGCCGACTGCCGGCGCGGGGCGCCGACGCGACGGCCCAGGAGCTCGAGCTCGGCGTCTGGTTGAACAACCAGCGCTCGGCCGCCCGCCGCGGCGGGCTGTCGGCCGAGCGGGAGCGGTGGCTCGACTCCCGCATCCCGGAGTGGCGCGACCCGCACCTCGCGAGCTGGCTCCGCCGCGCCGCGGAGGTCGCGGACTACCTCGCGGAGCGCGGCCGGCTGCCCTACGAGCGCTCGACCGTCGAACGCTCCAGGCGCCTCGGCACCTGGCTGCAGACGCAGCGGCGCGCGCACCGCGGCGGCACGCTCGACGCGATCCGGATCGCCTGGCTGGACGTGAACACGCCGGGCTGGGCCGGCGAGGGCAGCGGCCCGAGGCCGGTCCCGCCGTCGGAGCCGGCGACGCCCCAGCGCGCCTCGACCGCGCGACGGCTCGGCGAGGACGACGAGCTGCCGCGCATCGCCTGACGGGGCGCGCTACGGGCGCAGCAGCACCTTGACCGCGCGGCGGTCGTCCATGGCGGCGTAGGCCTCGGCGGCGTCCTCGAGGGGCAGCTCGAGATCGAAGACCAGTCCAGGGCGGATGGCCCCGGAGCGCACGTCGGGCAGCAGCTCCTCGATGTAGCCGCGCACCGGCGCGACCCCGCCGTTCACGCCGACGTTGGTCTCGAAGAGCCGGCGCACCGGCAGCTCGGGGCCGCCGTTCGGCACCCCGACGTAACCGACCATGCCGCCCGGACGGGCGGATCGGATCGCCTGGTCCATGGACTCCTTCGTGCCGACGCACTCGAGCACCCGGTCGGCGCCGAGGCCGCCGGTGACCTCGCGGACCGCCTCGATGCCGGCGTCGCCGCGCTCGGCGACGACGTGGGTCGCGCCGAACTCGCGGGCGAGCGCCTGACGTTCCGGATGCCGGCTCATCGCGATGATCGTGGTCGCGCCGAGCCGCTTGGCGGCGATCACGGCGCAGAGCCCGACGGCGCCGTCACCGACCACCGCGACCGCGTCGCCGGGGCCGACCCCGGCCGAGACCGCGGCGTGATGGCCGGTGCCCATGACGTCCGAGAGCGTGAGCAGCCCCGGCACCTCGTCGTCGGCCACCGGACCGGGCACGACGGCCAGCGTGCCGTCGGCGAGCGGAACCCGCACGCGCTCGCCCTGGGCCCCGTCGGCGAAGCCGCCCTCGCGGTCGGCCGAACCCCACCAGCCGCCGTGCAGGCAGGAGGTGGAGACCCCGTTGCGGCAGTTCGCGCAGGTGCCGTCGCACACATAGAACGGCGCGATCACGAAATCGCCGGGCCGCACCCGCTCGACGGCGTCGCCGACCGCCTCGACGACACCGACGAACTCGTGACCGATTCGGCGCGGCTCGCGGGTGGGGGTCACGCCGCGGTACGGCCAGAGGTCGGAGCCGCACACGCACGCCGCGACGACCCGCACGATCGCGTCGCGACCGGTGGAGAGCACGGGGTCGGGCACGGTCTCCACACGGATGTCACCGGGGCCGTGGATGAGGGTGGCGCGCATGAGGGCGAGCCTACGCCCTCATGCGCGCACCGTCAGGTCGTCGTCCGGTCGCCGATCAGGCGCTCCGGCGGCGGCGCACCGCGAGCAGCACCAGGAGGGCGAGCCCGGCGAGGATGCCTCCCGCCGCGAGCAGCATCGGCAGCAGCGTCTCGACGCCGGTGCGGCTGAGGCCGCCCGGCATACTGCCGTTGCCGCCGTCTCCGGGCACCGAGGCCGGCACCACGAGCGTCGTCTCCGCAGCGATCACGCGGGCGGAGCCATCCGCCCCGACCCCGCTCGCCGCGAGCGCGTGCTCGCCGGCTGCGAGCGTCTCCGGGATGGTGACCTCTGCCGAGAACGCGCCTGCGCCGTCGGCCACGGCCGAGCCGAGCGGGGTGAGCGTCGAGTAGACGCCGAGCGCGATCGGCGCGCCGGGGAGGAAGCCGGCGCCGGAGACCGTCACCGTCTGGCCGCGACGGAGCTCGGCCGGCACACCGCCGAGCACGCCGTGGACGGTGGCGGGCAGCTGCGAGGGCAGGGCGACCTCGTCGTCCACGGTGAGCGAGAACTCGAGCACGTCACTGCCGTAGGCGTTCGTCGCGACGAGTTCGATCGCGGAGGTGGCGGCATCGCCGAGCGCGGGCGTGCCGCTCAGGGTCGCGGTGCCGTCGCCGTGGTCGGTGAGCGTGAGCCACGCCGGCAGGCCGCTCGCGGTGATCGCGGCGGCGGGGTGGCCCGCGACCGACACGTCGATCGAGCGGGCCGCGCCGGGCAGCACGGTGACGTCGGAGTGGGCCGCGAACTCGGGCACCTCGCCGACGGCGAGCGTCGCCTCGGCGCTGGTGGCCTGGCCGGCCGCGTTCGTGAAGACGGCCCGGTAGCGGGCGCCGTCGTCGCCGAGGGTCGCGGTGAGCGTGAGCGTCCCGGCGGTCGCGCCGGCGATCGGCTGCCAGCTGGCGCCGCGGTCGCCGGAGCGCTGCCACTGCACGCTGGGGGCGGGGAATCCGCTCGCCGCCGCGGTGAACCCGAGCGCGGTGCCGGCGACCGCCGAGGCGTCGGCCGGATCCTGCGTCACGGCGGGGGTCTCGTTCACGACGAGGCGGAAGGCCTGCCGGTCGGTCCCGAAGGCGTTCGAGACGACGAGATCGAACTCGACCGTGCCGCCCGCTCCCGCCGGCGGCGTGCCGACGAGCTGCTGGGCCCCGGCGGGGCCGCTGAGGCTCAGCCAGGCCGGCACGGTGCCGCCGAAGGCGACCGGCCCGGCGACGGGGTAGCCGCCCACGACCGTGATCGGCAGGGAGCCGGCCGAACCGACGGTGAAGGTCGTCGTCGCGGCGCTCGTGACTGACGGGGCGAGCCCGATGACGAGCCCGATGTCCTGGTGCAGGCTGCCGGCGCTGTTCGCGACGTCGATGCCGAGCAGGTAGGAGCCGGCCGCCGCGGCGGTGGCGGTGCCCTGCAGTCGCACGCGGCCGCCGCCGAGGTCGCTCGCGGTGATCCCGGCCGGCAGCGCGGAGTCGTCGATGGCGGTCACGCCCGGCGTCGGCGAGCCGGCGAACGCGATCGTCTCGTCGATCGGCGCGCCGGCGGCGACCGAGTAGCCGGTCGGGCCCGCGTAGGCGGGTGCCGCCACGACGGTCAGCGTGAAGACCTGCGTGGTCGTCCCCGCCGGGTTGCTGAGCGAGATCACGAACTCGTGCGTTCCGCCGGCGCTCCGCGGCGGCGTGCCGACGAGCCGCGTGCCGCCATCCGTGGTCAGGCTGAGCCAGGCCGGGGCGCCGCTGAGGGCCGGGGCCTCGGTCGCGGCGGGGTAGCCCGGCGAGAACGTGATCGGGAAGCTCTGCTCGGTCCCGTCCGCCGTGAAGCTCGCGCGGTCGCTGCTGGTGATGCCGGGCGGTGCGGTGACCGTGATCGTGTAGCTCGTGACGGTGGCGCCGAAGCGGTTCACGGCCCGCAGCTCCACCGGGAAGGCGCCCGAGGCGGTGGGGGTGCCGCCGAGCTTGGCGGTGCCGTCGAGCTGGTCGGTGAGGGTGAGCCCGGCGGGGAGGCTTCCAGACGCGAGCTCGATCGCCGGCGCGGGGTCGCCCACGGCCGTGATCGTCACGTCGGCGGCCTGCCGGATGCCGAGCGTCGGCGTGGTCGAGCCGCTGAAGCTCGGCACGGCGCCGACGGAGATGACGAGCGTCTGCGTCGCCGTCGCCCCGTTCTCCGCGCGGAGGCCGATCGGGTACTCGCCCGCGGCGTCCGTCGCGGTGCCCGTGATCTTCGCGCTGCCGTCCGGGCCCGCGGTGAAGACGAGGCCGTTCGGGAGCGTCCCAGAGACCCGGCTGATCACCGGTGCGGGCGAGCCGACGGCGGTGACGTCGAAGTCAATGGGGAGGCCGATGGTCGCGACGAGCTCGTCGGGGCTCGTGAAGGCGGGGATCGCGGTCACGTCGATGGCGACGGGGACGGATGCCGCGTCGAGGCCCAGCGCGGCGCCGCCGCTGCCGCCCGTGGCGCCCGCGGTGAAGACCCCGGAGACGAGCCCGTTCGCGATCGTGACGGACGCGGGCGAGACGGTGGATCCCGCGGGGCCGCTCGCGGTCCAGCCCGCGGACACGCCCTGGAACGCGCTGAGCTCGGCCGCGGGCACCCCGGCGCCCGCGGAGTCGACGAGGAGCGAGCCCGTGAGCTGAGACGTCGATCCGGAGTTCACCGCGGCGGGGGACGCGACGGCGGACAGCTTCAGGTACGGCGACGAGGTGCCGGTCGCGATGGCGGCGAGGTCGCACGGTGCGCTGGTCGGGCCGAGGTTGCACCCCCACCAGTTGAGCGTGGCGGTCACGGCGCTCGAGGCATCCGCGCTGAGCGCCGCGGCGCCGGTGTTGCCCGCGATGCGGTTGTACTGCGCGGTGACCGCGCCGCCCTCGGCCTCGATGGCGGCTCCGCCCGCGGAGCCGCCCTGCACGGCGTTCCCGGTGAAGGTGCTCGCCGTGATCGTGGCCGGGCCGGACTGCTGACGGACCGCACCGCCGAGCGCCGGGGAATGGTCGCTCGTCGTCACCCGGTTGCCGGTGAAGGTCGAGCCGCTGATCTCGACCGCGGCGCCCTTGGCGTCGTAGGCGACGGCGCCGCCGCCATTGGCGAGGCCGCCAGCCGCGGTGACGGTGTTGTCGCGGAACGCCGAGCCCGTGATCGTGAACGACTGGTCGGCGGGCGTGCCGAACGCCTCGTAGTAGACCGCGCCGCCGGCGGCGGTGCCGGCGGTGTTGGCCTCGAAGACGGAGTCCTCGATGGTCAGCGTGCCGCCGATGAACTGCACGGCGCCGCCGGGGGCGGCCGATCCCGCGGTCGATGCGTTGTCGCGGAAGGTGGTGTTGCGGAGCACGAGCTCGTCGCGGTCGGGCTGTTCGGCCGAGCCGCCGATGATCGCGCCGCCGCCGTACGCGGCGTCGACGCCGCCCTCGAAGGAGAGGCCGTCGATGGTGACCGAGATCCCGCCGGACATCGACTCATCGAGGATGAGCAGCTGGGCGGTGCCGTCGCCGATGATCTCGGCGGCCCCACCGGTCGACTCCACGAGGAGCGTCGAACCCGCCGTGGTGCCGAGCGTCAGCGGGCCGAGCGTGCCGAGCTCCGTCAGGCGGTACTCGCCCGCGGGAACCTGCACGGTCGCGTCGCCCTGGTTGCTGGCGACGCAGAGCGCGTTGCGCAAGGTGGCGGGCGAGGCCTGCGTGGTGACGCGGTCGTCGTCGCACGCGGCGTTCGCGTCACCGTCGGTGAACGCGCTGACGACGAGCACTGCCGGGGCGGCGACGGCCGGCGGCGCGAAGAGGAGTCCGCCGCTCACGAGCGCGACGGTGATGAGCGCCGCTGCGGCACTCCGGACGTGTCCAGCCCGCAAACGAAGCCCTTTCCCGATGCGCCGTCCCGACGGCGCGATGCACCCCAACTGGGTACGCCCGAATGCTATCGGCAGATTCGATCGGAGAGATAGTGTGGGCCCGCCGCCCAGTTCGGGGGGCGTGCTTTCGGGATCTCAGGAGCGACGTGACGTCAGGACTCTCACGCCGCACCGCACTCGGGGCCGGCGCAGCTGCGCTCGGCGCCGCGGCGGTCGGCACCGCTGTGCCCGCGCAGGCGCAGCCGGCGGCGCGCGCGGCGACCGCATCGACCCCCGCTGCCGGTGCGACGGCGAGCGACCCGGGGATGCCCGTCCGCGCTCAGTTCCTCGGCCGTGAGGGCACGGTCTACGACGGGGCATCCCAGTGGTCGGCCCACCGGCTCACGCTCGACCGCGTCGGCGAGCTGCCCGGCGACGGCGATGCCGAACATCGCTTCGCCGTGCGGTTCACGACGGATGACGCGGCGCGCGACGGCATCTACCGCCTCACCTCGCCCGGCGAACCCGACGCGATCCTGTACCTCACGCGGGTCGGCGGCGGCGCCCCCACGCTCGAGGGCATCGTGGATCGGCGGTCCATCTGATGGCCGAACCCTTCGTCGGGGAGATCCGGGTCTTCGCCGGCAGCTTCGCCCCCGTCGGCTGGGAGCTGTGCAACGGCCAGCTCCTCTCCATCGCGCAGAACGATGCGCTGTTCGCCTTGATCGGCACGACGTACGGCGGCGACGGTATCACCACCTTCGGGCTCCCCGACCTCGCCGGCCGGATTCCGGTGCACCGGGGCGTGCTGCCCGGCGGCGGCACCTACGAGCTCGGCGCGACGGGCGGTGCGGAGCGAGTCGCGCTGACGCAGAACCAGCTGCCGCAGCACACTCACGTGCCGAACGCCACGGCGACGCCCGACACCACGAGTCCAGCGGGCGCGGTCTGGTCGACGCAGACCACCGGCGCCTACCAGCCGGCCGACCCGGGCACGCCGATGGGCGCCCAGGCGGTCCAACCGGCCGGCGGCTCCCTCCCCCACGAGAACATGCCGCCGAGCCTGGCGATCACCTACATCATCGCCGTCCAAGGCATCTTCCCGCCTCGGGGCTGAGAGGAGCACTCATGGCCGACCCCTATCTCGGTGAGATCCGTCGCGTCGCCTTCAACTACGCCCCGAAGAACTGGGCGTTCTGCGACGGGCAGATGCTCTCGATCAGCACGTTCCAGGCCCTGTTCTCGGTGCTCGGCACCACCTACGGCGGGAACGGCGTCACCACCTTCGCCCTGCCGAACCTGCAGGGCCGCACGCCGCGCGGGGCGGCGGAGCGCTCCGACTGGGGGCGCGTCGAGGGGGAGGAGTTCCACTGGCTCACGGTGAACGAGATGCCGACGCACACCCACCAGGTGAAGGCGTCGAGCGGCCCGGCCGCGGCATCGTCTCCGGCGTCCGCGTACTGGGCCACCACCGAGCAGGCCGCCTACGGCAGCGGACAACCGTCGGCGCAGCTGCGGCCCGCTGCGATCTCCACCGCCGGCCAGACCGCGCCGCACGAGAACCGCCCACCGTTCCTCGTCGTGAACTACATCATCGCCCTCAACGGCATCTACCCCTCGCGGGGCTGACGGCCACCGATCGGAGCACGCGAACATGGCCGACCCCTACTACGGAGAGATCCGCACCATCGGATTCAGCTACGCGCCCTCGGGCTGGGCGCTGTGCAACGGACAGCTCCTCCCCGTCCAGCAGAACGCACCGCTGTTCTCGATCCTTGGCACCCAGTACGGCGGCGACGGCACGAGGACGTTCGCGCTGCCGAACCTGAACGGCCACGTGGCGATGGGGCAGGGGGGCGGTCCCGGGCTCACGCCGCGCACCGTCGGCGACGCGACCGGGACTCCGACGGTGACCTTGCTGACCATGGAGATGCCGCAGCACACGCACCCGGCGATGTCCGTGGACGCGGGAGCCACCACGGGCTCTGCGGCGAACGGCGCCTGGGCGCAGCAGAAGTACGGTCGAGTGGCCCGGCGGGCGTTCACCGGCACCCAGAACGTGAACATGCGCCCGGACGCACTGGGCCTCGCCGGCGGCAACCAGGCGCACAACAACCTGCCGCCGGTCCTCGGGATGTTCTTCATCATCTCCCTCGGCGGCATCTTTCCGCCGCGTCCCTGACCACCGATGACCGCCGAGCACGACCTCCGGCATCCGCTCGTGCAGCAGATCGCCGCCTCGGTGCTGCGGGAGCGGCTGCCCGGGATCCCGGCGGAGCTCGCCGTCCCGCTCGTCGCCGGGCAGCTCGCGGCGAAGTTCGCCACGATGCGAGCCGAACACCCCGGGGCGACCGTCGTGCTGCTGCCACGCTCCGATGCGGAGCCCGAGGCGGTCGGCTACCTCGTGGCCGACCGCAGTGGCGACGAGATCCGCCTCGTCGACCTGGCCGTGACCGCCCCCGTCCGCGGACGCGGGATCGCGAGCGCGGCACTCGACGCGCTGGCCGAGGAGGCGGATGTCTCGGGCCGGGCGATCACGCTGTCGGTGTGGGCCGGCGATCCCGCGGAGCGGCTGTACGCGCGGCACGGCTTCGAGCGGGCGGATGCCGACACCGCCGAGAGCGGTTACCGCGAGCTGCGGCGTCCGCCCCGGCCGACCGAGCGCCAGAGCACCGTGTGCACAGGCGACACCAGCACGAGCAGCAGCAGCGCCCAGTAGCCGATCGCCGGCACGAGGATCGACAGGGCGAGGGCCACGAGGAAGAGCCCGGTGGTGATGACGTCCGCCAGGATGCCGCGGCGGAGGCGCGGCTCCGCGATCGCGTGCAGCGCAGGGTGCCGGAGCAGGTACCAGCGGATGGCGAGCGACATGCCGCTCGTCAGCACCAGACTGCCGATGTAGACGAGCTTCTGCGCGTCGTCGGTCTCCATCGCGCCGAGCATGGCCGTCGGCACCGGCAGCCAGACGATCGTGAACATCCAGCCGATCGTGAGCCAGAGCAGGGTCGGGCTGGTGCGCTCGACGCGGGCGAACACCCGGTGGTTCGCGAGCCAGAACGTGGCGATGAGCGCGAAGCTGAGGGCGAAACTCATGAGCTGCTCGGCGTGCTCGCCGAACCAGACGGCGACGCCGCCGCCCTCGGCACCGGCGTCCGTGACGCTCTCCATCAGCGGCAGGATCAGCAGCGTCATGGCGATGGCCACGACGGCGTCGGTGAACGCTTTCAGGCGTTCTGCCGAGGTGGTGGTCGGGCCGGTGCCGTCGTCGTCGACGGCGGGCTCGTGCGAGGTCATGCACGCAGGGTAGCGGAGGTGTGCGCGTGCGGCCGAGGGGGGGGGAGGAGGAACGGCCGCACGCGCACGGTGAGGAGCCGCGCTCGTGGCGGGCTCAGTCGGTCGGCGCTCTGCCGTGCAATGTCCTAGAGCGTATGGGATTCCAGTGTACTCATTCAAGGTAGAAACGCCTCATTCCTGCGCGAAAGACCGCTGGGCGCACAGATAGCGCCAGTTCCACGATCAGACGTGGGGAACGAAGCGCTGCCAGGCGATCCGGCGCTCGCCTCGAGGATCGGCCTCGATCCGGTCCCGCCGGTCGAAGATCAGCGTGAGCCGCTCGGGCTCGGCGTACGGCGGCCAGTCGAGGCATCCGTCGGCGCCGCCGTTCCCGTCCGAGCCGCCGCGCCCGAGTGGCGACCGCGCCGGCTCGGGAGTGCCGACCGCGGCGAACGCCGCCCAGCGCGCCTGCATCCGCCGGCCGACCGCGGCGAACATGCCACGTCCGCCGAGCACCGTGAGCCCGACGCCGACCGGGGTGTCGAACTTCTCGAACAGCGCGAAGAGCTCGAGGCCGTGCGTGGCATCCAGCCCGAGCAGTCGGGCCATCCGCGGCGCCGCGTCGAAGCGGTAGCTCCACGTCGGGGCGAAACGCGCGTGCCGCTCGGCGAGCTTCACGCTCGGGAACCAGAACGTGAAGTCGCCCGCGAAGTCGGCGGCCGGCCGCCGCTCGGGCAGCCCGGGGTACTGCCGCTTGATGCGCTTGCGCGCCTTCTTGCCGGTGTTCGCGAAGATCGCCCGGATGCGCGGCTTGGTGGTCGGCAGGATGTCGATGCGCCCCTCGAACAGCGACCCCTCGCGGTCGTTCGTGCCGATCACGAGCGGCACCCGGTGCGCTCGCCCCTCCTTGAACGCGTCGAGCGGTCGCCACGGCAGCAGCTCGCCGTCGATGACCGGGGCGAGGCTGATCGTGCCCGGGTTCTCGTCCGGAGTGCGGACCGCCAGCTCCGTCGTGGCCCGGGCGAGCACGGCCGGGTCCGCGAACCGCAGCATCCGCGCGGCATCCTCCGGCGCCTCGCTCTCGAGGTCGTCGTCGTCGACGAGCCGGCTGAGGAGGCGCACGTACTCACCCGCCCAGCGCTGCGCGACCTCGGCCGGGTAGACCGCGTTCGCCGGTGAGGACTGGGCGATCGCCCGGGCGAACAGCCCCGCGGCGGCCGGCACGGTCATGAGCGTGGTCACCGAGTTCCCGCCGGCCGACTCGCCGAAGAGGGTCACCCGCGACGGGTCGCCGCCGAACCGGCGGATGTTCCGCTGCACCCACTCGAGCGCCGCCAGCTGGTCGCGAAGGCCGAGGTTCGCCTCGATCGGATGGCCCGGCATCGAGTAGGCGCGCAGGTCGAGCCACCCGAGGGCGCCCAGCCGGTAGTTGCAGCTCACGTAGACGATGCCGTGCCGGGCCGCGAAGAGCTCACCCTGCCGCGGATACTCGCCGGAGGACCCCACGCTGTAGGCGCCACCGTGCAGGAACACCATGACCGGCAGCCCGGCCGTCGGCCCGGCACCCTCCGGCGAGATGACGTTGAGGCTCAGGCAGTCCTCACTCCGGGGCAGGTGCGGCGCCGCGCCGATGAACTGCCCGCGCCGGAGCTGCGGGGCGACCGGCCCGAACCGGTGGGCGGCGCGCACCCCGTCCCATCCGCTCGCCGGGCGCGGCGCCCGGAACCGCGCGGCTCCCGCGGTCGACGCGGCGAACGGGATGCCCCGCCAGCTCCGCACGCCGCGGCGCCGGACGCCGCCCACCGCCCCGAGCTCGGTCTCGACGACGAGGCCGTCGTCGGCAGTGCGTGCCCCCATGGCGCGCATGTTAGCCGCCCGGCGTGAACGGCGGCGGAGGAGATCGCCGTGGCGGGAGGTCCCACCTGGCCACGAAGTCCTCCGGGCCCGACCATCCCCTCCCGCGAGACGCGTCGCGCCGAACGACGCCACCTGGCAGACTCGGGGCCATGGAACTCGGCGTGCACTTCCGACTGACCGACGACGAAGCCGCCCGCGTGCTCGCGGCGGCCGGCGACGACGAGCGGCTCGGGGCGGTGCTGGCTGAGCTGGAGGCCGACGAGGAGGTCTGGGCGAAGGCCTGCGAGACCGACAAGGCCTGGGACCCGATCGCCTGCTCCCTCGCGCCGGCGGGCGCGTCCGGCGACTGGCCCGCTCGCGGGGTCATCGGCGGCGCCCGCACCCTGCAGGCCGATGACGAGGAGAGCTGGATCACCCACCTCGCCCCGGGCGAGGTCGCCGAGGTGGCCGACTACCTCGCCGGGCTCGACGACGCGGCGTTCATCACGGCGTACGCGGCGATGCCCGAGGAGCTGCGCAACCCCGAGTTCGGCCCCGACGAGCAGGAGTACGCGCTCGCGATGCTCGCGGGACTCCGCCCCTTCTTCGAGGCCGCGCGCCGCGAGGGACAGCACGTGGTCTTCACCGTCGGGTTCTGACCGGCGCGGCGACGCGGTCCCCGTACGCCGCCGCGGCTCAGCGCTCGAGCGCGCGGATGGCGAGCCAGGCCGCGGCGCGGTCGTCCGGGCTCGCGAGGGAGAGGCCGGTGAGCTCCTCGATGCGGTGCAGGCGGGAGGCGAGCGTCTGCCGGTGCACGCCGAGGGCGGTCGCCGTCACGCCGAGTGCGCCGTGTTCGGCGAGGTAGACGCGCAGCGTCCGCAACAGCTCTCCATCGTCGACCGTGAGCGGCTCCAGCAGGTCGCCGATGCGCGCCGAGGCATCCTCGTCGAGCCGGTCGAGCACGTAGGCGACCGTCGGCAGGGCGCGATACCGGACCACCGCCCGCGCGTCCGCGACCGCGGCCTCGTGCGCCTGGCGCGCCTCGGCGGCGCTGCGGGCGAGCGCGTCGCCGGGCGCGGAGGAGCCGAGGCCGAGCCGGAGCACGACCCGGCCGTCGAGCAGGAACTCCTCGACCCGGCGAGCGAAGGCGTCGACCTGCCCGTCCCTGAGGAAGCCGATGACCCGCTCGTGCGACTCGGTCACGACGTGCACCGCCCCGAGTTCGTCGAGCCAGCGGGTGACGAGCCGCTCCAGGTCGACGCCCTTGGACCGGCTGGTGAGCGCGAAGGCGGTCAGCGTGCGGTCGCGCACGCCCCAGCGGCGCAGGAGCTCGGATGCCTCCGGCCCGCCCGCGAGCAGGGTGTCGACCATCACCGAGCGGCCGAGCCGTTCCGTGCCGCCGTGGTCGTGCGTGCGCAGCAGCAGGTCGAGGAGGGCCGCGGCCTGGGAGGCGAGGTCGCGCGTGCGGCTCGTGGAGCTCTCGCGCGAGGAGACCACGAGATAGGCGGTGAGGTCCTCGCCGGGGCCGACGGCGTGCACCTGGAGACCGGGGTGACGCACCCGCACCGGCCGGTGGAACGCGACGGCGACCGCGTCCTGCACGTGCAGCCCGCCCGCCCCCGCGGTGGTGATGACCTGCCCGTGCACGTCGAGGAGCACGGCCCAGCCGTCGATGCGGTGCGCGAGCTCGGCGACGACCGCCCGGGCGCCGCCGCGGCGGGCGACCTGCGTGAGCACTTTCGTGCCGGTGGTGACGAGGCGGTCCTCCGCGGCGCGGTCGTCGGCGAGCTGCGCGACGAGCGCGGCGTGCAGCAGCTCGGCGGGCTGCCCGCGACCGAACACGGCGGTCGCATTCGCCTCGGCGAGCGCGGTGCGCAGCGCGTTCGTGGCCGCCGGAGCGACCAGCACGGCCCCGGTGAGCTCGACCGAGCGGGCGTCGCCCGCGCGGAGCGCGGTGAGCAGCTCGGCGGCGGTGCCGACGACGAGCGTGGCGAAGGCGGGATGTCCGACGACCGCGAAGTCCGCGAGCGGCACGGCGTCGTCGACCGGGGTCGACGGATCGACGCGGCCCTCGACGAGTTCGCCGCCGAGCGTCGCCGCGACGGAATCGAGTCGCCGGGCCATCCCCCGATTGTACGGAATGTCGATCGAATCGGCATTGATTCACACTTCTTCGCAATGACGAACCCTCGACTCCCTGCCTAGCATCGGCATGCCCAGCAACAGATCCAAGGGAGCATCATGAAAGCCATCGTCTTCCGCGAGCCGGAGACGCCGATCGAGGTCGCCGAGGTCGCCCTCGCCGCCCCCAAGGCCGGCGAAGTGCGCGTGAAGATCGCCGCGGCCGGAGTCTGCCACTCCGACCTCCACGTGAAGCGAGGGGAATGGGACGCCCCGGCTCCGCTCGTCATGGGTCATGAGGGCTCGGGCGTGGTCGTCGAGCTCGGCGAGGGCGTCACCTCCCTCGCCGTCGGCGACCACGTCGTCCTCAGCTGGGTGCCGCCGTGCGGCGAGTGCCGCTACTGCCGCTCGGGCCACGAGGCGCGCTGCCAGAAGGTCGCCACCGTGGTCGCCCCGAAGGGCGTGCTCTTCGACGGCACCTCGCGCCTCAGCAGCGGCGACGAAGAGCTGCACCACTACCTCGGCGTCTCCTCCTTCGCCGAAGAGGTCGTCGTGCCGGCATCCGGCGCCGTGAAGGTCCGCGACGACGCCCCGCTCGACGTCATCGCCGTCGTCGGCTGCGCCGTCGCCACCGGCGTCGGCGCCGTGCTCAACACCGCGGCCGTCGAGCCCGGCTCGACCGTCGTGGTCATCGGCTGCGGCGGCGTCGGGCTGAACGTCGTCCAGGGCGCGAAGCTCGCCGGCGCCGAGCGCATCGTCGCGATCGACGTGCTGCCCGAGAAGACCCAGCTCGCCCTGCAGTTCGGCGCCACCGACCGCATCGACGCGTCGAAGGGCGACGCCGTCGAGCGGCTCTTCGAGCTCATCCCCGACGGCGTCGACTACGCGTTCGACGCGATCGGGCGCACCGTCACGACCGAGCAGGCCATCCGCATGCTCGGGCTCGGCGGCGCCGCCGTCATCGTGGGGCTCCCCCCGACCGGGGCCAAGGCCAGCTTCGAGCCGCTCGTGCTCGCGGAGGCCGACCAGCGCATCCTCGGCTCGAACTACGGCTCGGTGCGCCCCTCGATCGACATCCCCGCGCTCGTCGACCGCTACATGGACGGCCAGCTGAAGCTCGACCCGCTCATCTCCGCCCGGCGCCCGCTCGTCGAGGCCGCCGCCGCCTTCGACGACCTCGAGTCCGGCGAGGCGCTGCGCACCCTGCTCATCCCCTGACGCTCGTCCGCCGACCCGGTCGGCCGGTCGCGTTCCGATCGGCCGCCGGGCCGGCACCCGCACCACCGCTCCTCCTCCGTTCCCCCACCCGACTCATTGGAGAGTTGCCATGACCGCCCCCACCCAGGCCGGCGCCCCCGCGCAGGCCCCCGTCGACGCCGGCCTCCGCCGCGGCGTCATGAGCGGCCCGGAGCTCGCCGCTCAGGCCATCGCCAACATCGCGCCCAGCGCGGTGATCGCGTTCACCGCCGCCGGCATCTACCTCGGCGCCGGCAACGGCACGATGCTCTCCTTCGTGCTCGCCACCCTCGTGATCCTCGCGGTCGGCTACTGCGTCGCCGTCTTCGCGAAGCGGCACGCCTCGGCGGGCTCGCTCTACACCTACGTCGCGAAGGGCCTCGGCCCGTTCGGCGCCTACCTCGCGGGCATCGCCCTCCTCGTGGGCTGCTGGGGCATCGCGGCCGGCTCGCTCGGCGGCGCGGTCTCGTACATGAACCAGTTCCTGCTGCTCATCGGCGTCCCCGCCGAGGGCCTCGGCTGGTCGATGGCGCTCGCCGTCGTGCTCGGCGGCCTCGCGACGCTGTTCACGATCCGCGGCATCCGCCTGTCGGCCCGCGTGTCGCTCGTGCTCGAGCTCGTGTCGGTCACGATCATCCTGATCCTGCTGGTGCTGGCGCTCGTCTGGGCCGGCCCGGCCGCGTGGGACCCGGCGCAGTTCTCCTTCGAGGGCGTGCCGTTCCAGGGCGTCGCCGCGGGCATGGTGCTCGGCATCCTGGGCTTCGTCGGCTTCTCCTCGGCCGATGCGCTCGGCCGCGAGGCGCGCAACCCCTACACCGCGATCCCCCGCGCCATCATGTGGAGCGCGGTCACCGTCGGCATCCTCTACGTCTTCGCCGCGTACACCCAGATCGCGCTGCTCGGCGAGGACCTCGGCACCGTCGCGAGCCCGCTCGAGGCGATCGCGACGCAGATCGGCATGCCTGGCTGGTTCGCCCCGATCCTGACCTTCGGCGTCGGCGCCTCGTTCTTCGCCGTCGTGGTCGCGCCGCTGAACGTCGTCGGCCGCATCATCTACGTCATGGGCAAGGAGGGCGTGGTCGCCGAGCGCTTCGGCCGCACCCACGACCGCCACCTCACCCCGCACCGGGTGCTGCTCATCGCGGGACCCGCCGCCATCGCGCTCGACCTGATCCTGCTCGGCATCGGCGTGAACCCGATGGACATCGTCGTGTGGGTCGACACCTACGGCACGTACGGCTACATGGTCGCCTACGCCCTCGTCGCGATCGCCTGCGTCGCGTACACGCAGCGCGAGAAGATGCGCAACGGCCTCGTCTGGTTCTGCGCGATCGTCTCGGTCGCCGCCATGGCCTACGTGTTCTTCGCGAACGTGTGGCCGGTGCCGGCGTGGCCGCTGAACGTCATCCCGTACCTGTTCCTCATCACGATGATCGCCGCGATCGCCTGGTATCTGCACCTCGCCAAGCGCCGCCCCGAGGTCATCGCCCGGATCGGCAACACCGAGACCGACGCGCTCGAGGGCGTCGGCTAGGCCCACGACCCGCGCTCCGTCGTCGCAGCCCGGCGGTGGGGCGTGGCTGACCGCAGCGGCGTCCGGTTCCCCCGACCGGGCGCCGCTGTGGTATCCCTAGAGGGATGTCGAGGATACGCAGCAACGACGACACCGCCGTGGAGCGGGTCCTCCGGGGGCTCCGCGACGAAATCATCGACGGCATCAGACCCGGCGGGCAGCACCTGGTGGAGCGGGTCATCGCCGAGCAGTACGAGGTCAGCCGGCTCCCCGTGCGCATCGCGATGCGCCGGCTCGTGCTCGACGGACTGGTCGACCAATTTCCCCGCCGCGGCAGCTTCGTGCGGGTGATGACCCGCTCCGACGTCGCCGACGTGGCCGAGCTGCACAGTGCGTTCGACCGCCTCGCCGTGCGGCGGGCGGCGGTGCGCCGCAGCACGGCCGACGTCGAGCGCTTCCGCCGCGACCTCGACGCCGCCGAGGCGGCCGAGGCCCGCGGCGACCACGCCGAGCTCGCCAGGGTCGGCGTGCAGTTCCGCTCCGACGCCTACCGGGCGAGCCGCAGCCGCCCGCTGCTCGAGATCCACGACGTCCTGCTCTGCCGGACGCAACGCATGTTCGCCCTGGCCGAGCCGTCGGTGACCGCCCCGCTGCCGTACTACCGTCGCTTCCTGTCCGCCTTCGAGCGCGGCGACTCCGACGCGGTCGAAGCCGCGATGGCGGAGTTCAGCGACCATCTCCGCGCGGCGCGACAGGAGCGGATGCTCCGCCGCCTCGACGGCGCCCTGGCCAGCCAAGCCGCCGACACCTGGTCGGCGGAGCGGGAGCGCCTCGCCGCGCTCGCTGCCGAGCCCGCCCAGGAATCGGGGGCGAGCGATGAGTGCACCGACGCGCAGACGGTGCTCGACGGCGTCCGCGCCGACATCATCGGCGGCCGGCGCGCTCCAGGCGTGGTGCTCTCCGAGCGCACGCTGGCGCAGGAGTACGGCGTCGGACGCATCCCCGTGCGGCAGGCGATCGACGCGCTCGCCCTCGAGGGTCTCGCGACCGTCGGCACGAGCCGCGTCTCGGCCCGGGTGCGGGCCGTCCCCGCGGAGGACGCGGCGGACTTCTTCGACCTCTGCGTCACCCTCGACGTGCTCGCGAGTCGGCTGGCCGCCCAACGCCCGACCCGTGAGGAGCTCGCCCTGCTCGAGCAGTGCCTCCTCGCCGAGGAGCGCACGCCGCTCACGCACGCCGAGGAGCTGCTGGATCGCATGTTCGCGTTCCGCCGCCAGGTGTACGTGATGGCCGAGAACCGACTGTTGCTCGAGATCGGCCGACTCGTCGAGGCGCGGATGCGCATGCTCGTCGCGGACGCGCCGCTCGCCGCGCAGGTGAAGCGCGGACACCGGTTCCTGTTCGAAGCGATCGCCAGCCGCGAGACCGGGCTCGCCGAGGCGGTCTACCTCAGCGTGTTCACGCACCCGCTGCAGCGCGACCGGCTCGTCGACGGGCCCGCCGACTGAGCGAGCCTGGCCTGGGCCGCTCGCTAGGCTGGCGCCATGCCGCAGCCAGAGCCAGGCGCCCCGCGTTCCGATGCACGGCCCGATTGGCGCACGATCGCCCCGGCGCTCGTCGCGAAGGAGCGGGCGGACGCCGCCTTCGTCGAGCGGCACCGGGCGACCCGTCGGCTTCGCGCGGACGGGGTGAAGGCCGGGCCCGGCGCCTACGCCGCGCTCCCGGCCCTCGGCTGGCTCGAGCTCGTCGGCGGCAGCGGCACCGACCTCGAGTCGGTCCGCGGCTGCACCGGCCTCGAGGTGCTCCGGGTCTCGTACGTGCGCGGGCTGGCCGACGCCTCGGCGCTCGCCTCGTGCACGGGCCTCGAGGTGCTGCAGCTGTACGCGCAGCCGCGCCTCGCCGAGCTGCCCTCCCTCGCGGGCAACGATCGGCTGCTGCGGGTCGAGCTCGGGATGCTGCGCGGGCTGCGCTCCCTCGCGCCGGTGCTCGAGGCGCCGAACCTGGAGGAGATCGTGCTCACGAAGGACGTGCCCGTGAGCGAGCACGACGTCGAGCTCATGCTCGCCCACCCCACCCTGCGGGCGTTCCTCTGGGTCGCCTACGACGTGCCGCTGCACCGCAGCCGACCGCTCGTCGAACGGATGGATGCCGCCCTCGAACGCGCTCGCTCCGTGCACGTCGACGCGTGGCTCGCGTCGCGGCACGGGCTCGACGAGGCATCCGCTCCCACGGAGCTGTGAAACCGCTGCACAGCTGACGGATCCGCGTCATCCGAGCCACCCGTGGCCGTCTCTCAGGTATGACCCGATCCCCCGCCTTCCCGGGTGCTTCCCCCATCGAGCACGCGGAAATCTTCACCGTCCCGGACACCGGCGAGCGCATCCGCGTGCGCTGCCGCTGCGGTCGATCCGCCGACCACGAGTTCCGCCGCGAGCGCGACGGGCGGAACGACGGGCGCGGCAGCGCGACCGTGCTCGCCGATCCGGTGCGGGTCAGGCGCGGCTGAGCTCCAGGGAGAACTCGACGGTGCCGGCCGGCTCGACCGAGACGAAGCCGAGGTTCGGTGCCACGACGCCGAAGTCCGCGAAGGTGATCGGGATGCTGCCGGCGACCTGCCCGGTCGCGCCGTTCAGCACCGCCTGCAACTCGACCGTGACCGCCTTCGTGACCCCCGCGAGCGTGAGCTCGCCCGTCGCCTGGATCGTCTGCACCTCGCCGACGGCGGGGGCCGAGTCCACCGCGATCGGCTGGGTGAGCACGAAGCTCGCGGTCGGGAACTCGTCGGTGCGCAGCGCCTCGGTGCGGAAGTAGTCGTCGCGGTTCGTCGAGTCGGTCGCGATCGACGCGACGTCGACCTCGAAGGCGGCGGATTCGAGCGTCAGGCCCGAGACGGTGAGTTCGCCGGTGACCTGCTCGGTGCGGCCGGTCACGGTGACGTCGGTGCCGTTCAGCACCTCGTCGACCCGGTAGCCCGCGAAGGAGCCGTCGGCGACCGTCCACGCACCACTCAGATCGCCGGCTTCCGCGGCATCGCTCACGCTCGCCTCTGGGGCCGCGGTGACCGTGGGGGCCGTGTCCGGCTTCGCCGCGATGACGTCGCGATAGATGATGGGGCCCGCGATGGCGGCGGTCGCGCCGAGCACGAGTGCCGCGGCGACGATCGAGGCGGTGATGATCTTGGTGCGCTTCTGCATGGGACTCTTTCGTTCATCGTGTTCGACGGGTCGCGTCGGGTCGCGGTGACGGAGTTCCAGGGTGGCGGACGAACGTATGAGAAACCATGGAGTTCGCCCGGAAGGCGCCGCAGATGACGCGGCGTGACTGTTGAGCCGATCCGGTCGGCGGATGGCGCGGGCGCGAACCGCTCGCGGCGGCTGTCAGACTCGGAGCATGGACAACGCGCCGATCGACACCGACGCCGCCCACGCCCTCTGGGCCGAGTACCGCGCTTCCGCCCCGGCCCACTGGGTCGAGGACGAGGCTCCCTCGATCGAACGGTTCGGCGACCACCCCGAGCTCACCGACGAACTCCTCGACCTCGTCATCCACGGGCCGAAGCGGGCCACCGCGGGACTCGTCGCGGAGTTCGAGGCCGAGGGCGCGCCGCTGCCGCGCGTCGGCAGCCACTGGATCGCGTGCGACTCGATGGGACGGCCCCGCGTCGTGCTCCGCTCGGTCGAGCTGCGCGTCGGGCCCTTCACGAGCGTCGACGAGCGCTTCGCCTTCGACGAGGGCGAGGGCGACCGCTCGCTCGCGAGCTGGTGCGAGGGCCACCGCGATTACTGGACCCGCGTCGGCACCGCCCTCGGCATCGAGTGGACCGACGCGCACGACATCGTCTTCGAGCGCTTCGAGGTGGTCTGGCCGCCCGAGCACGCCGACGCCCGCCCCTGACCAGCCCCGGCCGATCCCGGCCGATCCCTGGCCGGGGTGGCGTCAGCATGTGCGGGTCAGCGCGCCGCCGCACCCGCAAGGACTGCCGTCGATCCCGCGTCAGGCCGTCGTCGGCTTCCAGCCGAGGGCCGGAGCGACGTGCTCGGCGAAAGCGGCGATGAGCCGCAGGTTGAAGGCGACGCCGAGCTGCGACGGGATCGTGAGCATGAGCGTGTCGGCCGAGCGGATCGCCGCGTCCCGCTGCAGCTGCTCGACGAGGCGCTCGGGGGTGTCGGCGTAGGTCTTGCCGAACGTCGAGCGGAACCCGTCGATGTAGCCGACGCCGTCCGACTCGTCGCGCCCGCCGAAGTAGAGCTCGTCCTCGGCCGTCGTGATCGGGAAGATGGAGCGGCTCACCGAGACGCGCGGCTCGCCCGCGTGCCCGGCCTCGCGCCAGGCGGCGCGGAAGGCCTCGATCTGCTCGGCCTGCAGTTCGTCGAAGGGGATGCCGCGGTCCTCCGTCAGCAGGGTCGACGACATCAGGTTCACGCCCGCCCGGCCCGCCCACTCGGCGGTGTCCCGGCTGCCGGCGCCCCACCAGATGCGGGAGCGCAGACCCGGGCTGTGCGGTTCGATGCGCTGCAGCCCGGTGCCGCCGCCGAAGGGCGACGAGGCATCCCGCTCCGCGAGCCCCTCGCCCTCGATCGCCTGCAGGAAGCGCGCGAAGTGATCGCGGGCGAGATCCGCGCCGCGGGGGTCCTGCGAGCCGGTGTAGCCGAAGGCCTCGTAGCCGCGCACGACCGTCTCGGGTGATCCGCGGCTCACGCCGAGCGCGAGTCGTCCGCCGGAGATGAGGTCGACGGCGGCCGCGTCCTCGGCGAGGTGCAGCGGGTTCTCGTAGCGCATGTCGATGACGCCGGTGCCGACCTCGATGCGCTCGGTGCGCGCCGCGATCGCGGCGAGGAGCGGCATCGGCCCCGCCTGCTGGCGCGCGAAGTGGTGCACGCGGAAGTAGGCGCCGTTGACGCCGAGCTCGTCCATGCCCTGCGCGAGGTCGATCGCCTGCAGCATCGAGTCGGCGGCGCTGAGCTCGCGCCCGCCGCCGAGGGGGCCGTAGTGACCGAAGGAGAGGGTTCCGAAGCGTTCCACGTCGGTGGCAACATCCGCCCCGTCAGGTCTATTCCGACGCATGGATGCCTCGGCGCCGGTCGCGCGGACCCTGGCGGCTCCGCGGCATCCGGTCTACCGTGAGCGGCGGGGGATTCCGCCGAGGCATCCAGGAATATCGAACCGAGAACCAAAGTTGAGTTCAGTAGACTCAACTTTAGGACGACGGGACCGAGTTCCCAGAAAGGATCGACTGAGTGGCGAACATGCAGGGCGCGCCGAGCTCGCAGGAGGAGCAGAAGTCGGCGCTCGAACAGTACGGCGTCAACCTGACCGACCTCGCGAAGGCCGGCAAGCTCGACCCGGTCATCGGCCGCGACGCCGAGATCCGGCGGGTGAGCCAGGTGCTCACGCGGCGCACGAAGAACAACCCCGTGCTCATCGGCGAGCCCGGCGTCGGCAAGACCGCCGTGGTCGAGGGCCTCGCCCAGCGCATCGTCGCGGGCGACGTCGCCGAGTCCCTGAAGGACAAGGAGCTCGTCTCGCTCGACATCTCCGCGCTCGTCGCCGGTGCGATGTACCGCGGCCAGTTCGAGGAGCGGCTGAAAGCCGTGCTCAAGGAGATCAACGAGGCCGAGGGCGGCATCATCACCTTCGTCGACGAGCTGCACCTGCTCATGGGGGCCGGCGGCGGCGAAGGGTCCGTCGCGGCATCCAACATGCTGAAGCCCATGCTCGCCCGCGGCGAGCTGCACCTCATCGGCGCGACCACCCTCGACGAGTACCGCGAGTACATCGAGAAGGACGCGGCGCTCGAGCGTCGCTTCCAGCAGGTCTACGTCGGCGAGCCCTCCGTCGAAGACACCATCGCCATCCTCCGTGGGCTCAAGGGTCGGTACGAAGCGCACCACGGCGTCACCATCTCCGATGCGGCGCTCGTCGCAGCGGCGTCACTGTCGAACCGGTACATCACCTCCCGGCAGCTACCCGACAAGGCGATCGACCTCATCGACGAGGCCATGAGCCGACTCAAGATGGAGATCGACTCTAGCCCCATCGAGATCGACCAGCTGAAGCGCCAGGTCGACCGCATGAAGCTCGAGGAGCTCGCGCTGAAGAAGGAGAAGGACGACGCCTCCAAGGAGCGGCTCGCGAAACTCCGCGAGACCCTCGTCGAGCAGGAGCGCGAGCTCGCCGCCCTCGAGGCGCGCTGGGCCCGCGAGCGTCAGGGACTGAACCGTGTCGGCGAGCTGAAGAAGCAGCTCGACGAGGCCGTCACCGAGCGCGACCGCGCCATGCGCGAAGCCGACTACGCGCGCGCCTCGAAGCTCGAGTACGAGACCATCAAGCGCCTCGAGCGCGACCTCATCGAGGCGGAGCGGGCGGATGCCACGGCCGACGCCAGCGAGGGCCGCATGGTCAACGAGCAGGTCACCGACGAGGACATCGCCGCCGTGATCGCCGCCTGGACCGGCATCCCCGTCGGCCGCCTCATGCAAGGCGAGACCGAGAAGCTGCTGCACCTCGAGCGCGAGCTCGGCAAGCGCCTCATCGGGCAGAAGCCCGCCGTGGCGGCGGTCGCCGACGCGGTGCGGCGCTCCCGGGCCGGCATCAACGACCCCAACCGGCCCACCGGCTCCTTCCTCTTCCTCGGCCCGACGGGTGTCGGCAAGACCGAGCTGGCGAAAGCGCTCGCGGAGTTCCTCTTCGACGACGAGCACGCCATGGTGCGCATCGACATGTCGGAGTACGGCGAGAAGCACTCCGTCTCGCGGCTCGTCGGCGCCCCGCCCGGATACGTCGGCTACGACCAGGGCGGACAGCTGACCGAGGCCGTGCGGCGCCGGCCGTACTCGGTGATCCTCTTCGACGAGGTCGAGAAGGCGCACCCCGAGGTGTTCGACGTGCTGCTGCAGGTGCTCGACGACGGCCGGCTCACCGACGGGCAGGGGCGCACGGTCGACTTCCGCAACACGATCCTGATCCTCACCTCGAACCTCGGCTCGCACTACCTCGTCGACCCCTCGCTCACCTGGGACGAGAAGGAGCAGGCGGTGCTGCAGACCGTGCGGCAGTCGTTCAAGCCCGAGTTCGTGAACCGGCTCGACGACATCGTCGTGTTCTCGGCGCTCAGCCAGCAGGACCTCGGCGAGATCGTGAGTCTCTACATCGACCGGCTCACCGCTCGACTGCACGAGCGGCGGCTCGAGCTCGGGGTCACGCCCGACGCCCGGGCCTGGCTCGCCGAGCGCGGCTACGACCCGCTGTACGGCGCCCGGCCGCTGCGCCGGCTCATGCAGCGCGAGATCGACGACCGGCTCGCCCGGGCGCTGCTCGACGGCTCGATCCGCGACGGCGACACCGTCGTGGTGGGGCTCGCCGACGACGGCGAGGCGCTGACGGTGTCGCGGGCGGACGTGGCCGAGGTCCCGGAGTCGAGTGCTGGGGCCGGGGCTGGGGCTGGGGCTGGGGCTGGCGGTTCGGCTGGGGCTGGCGGTTCGGCGCCCGGTGCCGGGTCCGCCGGCGAGGACGACGTGGTCGAGGCCGAGCTGCTCGACGAGTAGCCCGGGCTCGATCGGAGTAGCCCGGGCTCGATCGGACCATCGCGGGGGCGTCGACTTCAGTCGGCGCCCCCGCGCCCGCCCACCGACTCGACAGCGCCACTTCGCCCTCCACGCGCCACCTCGAATGGCGCAACGACACCGAAGTGGCGCTCCCGCGCGCGACCCCGGCCACCGGCACCCACCCACCGACCCGACAGCGCCACTTCACCCTCCACGCGCGCGTCCCCGGCCATCGGCATCCGCCCACCGACTCGACAGCGCCACTTCGACGCACCCGCGCCCGCCCCCGGCCACCGGCATCCACCCGCCGACCCGCCAGCGCCACTTCACCCTCCACGCGCCACCTCGAATGGCGCAACGACGCACAAGTGGCGCTGGCGGATGCCTCGACGCGCACACGCCCGCTCCGCTACGGTGGGCGCATCGGACGCGCTCCGGACGACCCCGGAGCGGCCGCGCTCCAAGGGGGATGGACGCATGACCGAAGAGTTCGAGGCGGGCGGCGCGGTGCTGAACCGCACGCAGGTGAACGTGGTGCGGCTGACCGGGCTCGCCGGCATCATCGGCGGAATCCTGCTGATCATCGTGGCCGTCGTGGCCTGGGTGGGCGTGTCGTCGCAGTTGCGCGCGGAGAACATCGTGATCCCCGATGACGCGCCGATCCTCGCGGGCAAGGTCGTCGACGGACCGATCGACGCGTTCGTGCAGGCCGGCGTCATCGACATGCACGCGCGCGAGATGGCCGACGGCAAGACGTACGCGGAGCTCGATCAGGACGACCCGCTGCGGCCCGTCGTGATGAACGCCTCGTTCCTGCGCGCGTCCCTCTTCACCTCGGTGATCTCGTTCGGCATGGCGCTGTTCGCCGGCGGCGCGGGCGTGCTTTTCCTGCTGTTCGGCTGGGCGATCCGCACGATGGTGCCGCCACTGCCACGCAGTCGCTAACGCTCGCGCCCGGGCACGCTCGGTCGGCGCCCACGCTGCTCGGCTGTCGCCAGGCAGTGGACCGCGGGCGGTGGTCTGTGGTCTGTGGGCCGTGGACCGTGGGCCGTGGGCCGTGGGCCGTGGGCCGTGGGCCGTGCGCCGTGCGCCGTGGGCCGTGCGCGCCACTTCAGCCTCGTTGCGCCACTAGCGATGGCGCAACGACACCGAAGTGGCGCGCACGGAAGGCCTGGCCAGCGGGGCCGACGGGCAACGAGCAACGGGCAACGGGCAACGAGCCAACGGGCACCAGGGCCTGCGGGCCAACGGGGCACCAGGGCCAGCGGGCCAACAGGCACCACGGCACCACGGCACCACGGCACCACGGCCAACACGGCACCAGTGCCAGCACGGCAACGGCCGAAGGGCACCAGGCGCGCACACACCCCGCGCACACGCCCACCCACACACGCGCACCGGGGGCCGGCGCGAAGGTCGGCGCCGCCGCTAGTCGCCGGCCGCCTCCGACACCCCGGCTCCGGCAGCGCCCTCGGCCGCAGCTTCGGCCTTGACGCCGTTCGCCGCGGGCGACACTCGGCGTTCGAGCGCGATCGCGAGCACGCAGATGGCGGCGCAGCCGGCGATCATGACGGCGATGAACCATCCGGCCTGCCCCTCGCCGAGCAGCAGGCCCGCGGCGATCGGCCCCGTGATCGCGCCGCCCTGGAACGCGGCAGAGTTGATCGCGTTGTAGCGGCCCCGGTTGCGGTCGCTCGCGAGATCGTTGTAGATGGCGGGCACCGTCGGCTGCAGCATGGTCTCGCCGAAGGCGAAGACGCCCATGAACGCGAGTACACCGATCGCCGCGGCGAGCGAGTCGGGCAGCAGGCCGGTGGCGCCGAGCAGCAGCCACGACACCGCCCAGATGAGCGCCATGACCTGCATGACGCGAGTGCGGCGGCGCCCGCTGATCAGTCGCAGCACGGCGAACTGCAGCAGCACGATGACGGCGGTGTTGACGGCGAAGGAGAGCCCGACCACCCGCGTCGACACCTCGGACACCTGCCGGGCGAACGCGGGGAACCCGGCCTCCATCTGCCCGTAGCCGATGAACACGGAGATGAAGGTCAGCAGCGTGAGCCAGAGCACGGCGGGCTGCCGGAGAATCGCCCGGTATCCCGCGACGGGCACCTCGCCCGGCTCGGGGTCGCCCTGCGTGCGCACGCGGCGCAGCGGCCCGAGGAGGAGCGCCATGGGGATGAAGGTCGACACCGCGTCGACGAGGAAGATCGCCGTGAAGGTGCTCGGGTTGTGCACGTCGACGAAGAAGCCGCCGATGATGCCGCCGACGCCGATGCCGAGGTTCACGAGCGCGAAGTTCACGCCGAAGTACTGCTGCCGCACCTCGCCGTCGACGACGGTGGCGATGAGCGCGTTGAAGCCGGGCCAGGAGACGCCGAAGTTCACGCCGATGAGCACGAGCGCGACCGCCGCCACGGCGGGGTGGGTCGCGAAGGCGAGCAGCGTGCAGCCCGCGATCATCGCGGCGAGCCCGACGAGCAGCACCCGCTTGGCGCCGTAGCGGTCGATGAGGGTGCCGCCGGGGCCGGTGACGAGGAGCCCGGTGACCGCGATGAGGCTCATCAGCGCCCCGGAGAGGCCGAGGTCGAAGCCGCGCACCTCGTGCAGGTAGATGATCGTGAACGGCAGGGTCATGCCGCGGCCGAGCGTCTGGATGGCGACGGTGGAGAGCAGCCATCGCCCCTCGGTGGGGAGGGCCTGCCAGAAGGACTTCATGCCGGTCACCAGTGCATTCTGCCGGAGGCCGCCGACATCGGAGGATGCCGCGGCGCACGAACCGCGCCGCCGGGAAGAGATCCACTCGACGTACGGTTGAAGCTGCAGACGCAGGATTCGACGAAGGGGACCTCCATGCCTTTGAACGGCGAGTACGCACCGAGCACATCCGAGTGGGCGCGCAAGCAGGCGGAAGTCTTCGAGGCATCCGCCGGCGCCGAGGCCAACGAGCTGCGCGGCCGGCCGATCATCGTGCTGACCACGCTCGGCGCGAAGTCCGGCAAGCTGCGCAAGACGGCGCTCATGCGGGTGGAGCACGACGGCGAGTACGCCGTGGTCGCCTCGCGCGGCGGCGCGCCCGAGCATCCGCAGTGGTACTGGAACCTCAAGGCGCACCCCGAGGTCGAGCTGCAGGACGGCGACGAGAAGCACGACTACCTCGCCCGCGAGGTGGAGGGCGCCGAGCGCGAGGAGTGGTGGGCCCGGGCGAACGAGGCCTGGCCCGACTACGCGAACTACCAGGAGAAGACCGACCGGCAGATCCCGGTCTTCGTGCTCAGCCGGGCCTGAGCCCGCCGCGCCGCCTCACAGCCCGCGCATCGTGAAGACGCGGGCCAGTGCGGCGCGCGCCGGCGGCAGCGCGAGCACGCGCACGGCGAGGTTGCGCAGGGCGAGACGGATGCCTCGAGCCGGCCCGCCCATCGCCATGTTGAACGCCGCCCGGCGGATCGCCCGGGACGCCGCCCGGCGGCGGTGACGTTCGTACGGGCCGAAGGGCGCCGGGCCGCCCGCGCCCACCGCCGGGCCCGCGCCCACCGTCCCGCCGGCGCCCCCGCCCACCGCCGCGTCGGCGCCCGCGCCCGACGCCCCGCCGGCCGGCGACACCGCGGCGAGCACTCCGGCGAGCTCCTCCGCATCCCGGAAGCCGAGGCTCATGCCCTGCCCGCCGATCGGACTGATCTCGTGCGCCGCGTCGCCGACGAGCGCGACCCGCCCGGCCGCGAAGCGCGTGGCGAGCCGCTGCCGGGCGACGAAACCGCTCGGCTCGACGTCGCCGGCGAGGCGCACTCCGACGCGGCCCTCGACGAGCGAGGCGAACGCCGCGGCATCCGGCCAGTCGTGCGGAGCGGAACCGGAACGCGACCGACCGGGCCGCCCCAGGTGCGCGACCCAGCGGAGGCCGCCGGGGATCGGCAGCGCCTCGACGACCCCGCCCCGCTCGAAGCAGAGCCGGGCGGACGCCTCGGACCCCGCGGCGACGCCGCCCGCCCGAGGCCCGGTGACGTCCGCCATCGTGTAGCGGGCGCTCCCGCGGCGCAGCCGCCAGGCGATACCGAGCTCGGCGCGGAGTCGGCTGCGCACCCCGTCCGCGAGCACGGCGTAGTCGGCCGAGAGCTCCGTCGCGTCGGCGAGGCGAACCCGGACCCCCGCCGGCGCGGCGCGCTCGCCGGCCGGCGCGACGACCGCCACCGCCTCCGCCCCGCGCCTCAGCGCCCCCGGACGCAGCTCCGCGAGCCGTGCCTCGAGCGCAACCTCGACGAGGTGCTGCGGCACGGAGCGCACCGCCGCGTCGCCGGGGAAGCGCATCCGGCCGAGCACCCTCCCGTCGCACTCGACCTCGCCGCCGGTGATCGCCACGCTGCTCGACTCGAGCCGCTCGGCGACCCCCGCGGCCTCGAGCACCCGCCAGCCGGGCGCGTGCACGCCGACCGCCTTCGGCCGGGTCGCGATGCGGGTGCGGCGCTCGACGACGACGGGCTCGAGCCCGCGCTGTGCGAGCAGCACGGCGAGCAGCAACCCGACCGGCCCGCCGCCGACGATCACGACGTCGCCACGAACGGGAGCCCCGTCAGACACGCGAGCGCCCCGCGGCATCCGCCTGCCACACGAGCTCCAGCCGCGACGGGAACGCCCGTCGCACCCGCCAGCCCGCCGGCAGGATCGCCTCGAGCTCGGCGGCGGTGTGGCTGCGTCGGATCGAGGTCAGCCCGTCGGCGCGGATGAAGGATCCGCGCAGCAGGTTCGGCTCGAACGGCAGCGTGCCGAGCGCGAACGCCGCATAGGCCAGCCGGCTGCGCTCGAGGTCGGCGTGCACGACGGTGCCGCCGAGCTCGGCGAGCCGTTCCGAGTCGGCGAGCAGCGCGCCGAACTCCCGCCCGTCGAGGTGGTGCAGCACGTGGTTCGAGCAGACGAGGTCGAAGTGCTCGTCCGCCGCGGCGAGCTCCGCGGTCGTGGCGTCGAGCAGGGTGAGCCCCGGCGTCCCGGCGCCGGCGGCCTCCGCGAACGCGAGCGCCCGGCGGTCGGGATCGATCGCCGTGACCCGGAGACGCAGCCCGTCGGCCTCCGCCCAGCGCAGCCAGAGCAGCGGCAGATCGGCCGCGCCGGTGCCGACGTCGAGCAGTCGGGTCTCGAAGGCGGGCGAGAGCCGGGGGCGGATCCACCGCAGGTAGCGCTCGCGCGGCGCGGACACCGCCCGGTTCACGGGAGTGAAGCGGAGGTAGGTGCGGGCGAGGGTGTCGCCGTCGCAGTCGGGATCGTCCATCAGCTCGACCGCGTCGGCGTCCCGGCTGCCGAGCTCGCGCCACCAGCCCATCGCAGGCCTGCTCAGCCGGCCACGGTGAGGAGGGCGGACTCGACCGTGAGGCCGGGGCCGAAGGCCATCGCGGCGACACGCTCCCCCGGCATCGCCGGCCGCGCCGTCACCTCGCCGTCCGCGCCCGGCCGCGCCGCGGCCGCCCCGTCGAGGATGCGCCGCAGCACGAACAGCACGGTCGCGCTCGACATGTTGCCGTACTCGCGGAGGATGCCGCGGGCGGGCGCCAGCTGCGCCTCGCTCAGCGCCAGCCGCGCCTCCACCTTGTCGAGGATGCTGCGTCCGCCGGGGTGGATGGCCCAGTGCTCGACGGCCTCGCTCGAGGCATCCGCGGCGAGCGCGGCCGCGAGCCCGTCCTCCTGGGCGAACAACGGTTCGAGGGCGCCGGTGATGTGCGCGTCGATGATCGCCGGCACGGCCGTCGAGAGCACCATCTCGAAGCCGTGGTCGCCGATCTTCCAGGCCATGTCGCCCTCGCCGACCGGCGTGATCCGGGTGGCGAAGCCGTCGAGCAGGTAGGCGGGCTCGCCGGGCTCGGGCTCGCGGGTGCTCACGACGGCGGCCCCCGCGCCGTCGGCGAAGAGCGAGGAGGCGACGATCGTGTCGGGGTCGTTCGAGGCGCGCAGGTGCAGCGTGCAGAGCTCGACCGAGACGACGAGCACGACGGCGTCGGCATCCGCCTCGCAGAGCTGGCTCGCCAACCGCAGCGCGGGGATCGCCGCGTAGCAGCCCATGAAGCCGAGGTGGTAGCGCTGCACCCCCGGGTCGAGGCCGAGGTCGCGGGCGAGGACGTAGTCCGGTCCGGGGGCGTAGAAGCCGGTGCAGCTCACCGTGATGACGTGCGTCACGTCGGCGGCCTCGAGTCCGGGCGTCGCTGCGATCGCCGCGGCCCCCGCCTCGAGGTAGAGCCGGGTGGCGTGCTCGATGTACAGCTCGTTGCGCGCCTTCGTGCCCGGCAGCAGCAGCTCGCCGCTCGCCGCGTCGTAGAACTCCGGCTCATCGGAGCGCGCGGCGCGGGTGAGCTCGGCGAGCACGGTGTGCCGGGTCTCGATGCCCGACACGTCGAAGCTCGTGGTGACGATGCGTTGGCCGAGCCGGTTCAGGCCGGGTTGCGCGGCGAACACGTCGCGAACCTCGGGCTGCACGAGGACCGTCGCCGGGACGACGGTCGAAAGGCCCCTCAGGGTGACGCGCATGGTCCGCAGTCTAGGTGCCGGGTCGAGCCGGGCACCATGGGGTTGTGCTCCGGTTGGAAGCTCTTCCCAGGCGAGGCATCCGTCAGTAGCGTGGGCAGTGCGGCGACGCCGCCGCACAGATTGCGGCCGCGCCGCGCGGCCGCCTGGCATCCGGGGGGATCCATGGCGAACGAGCCGACAGGCAAGCCGGCGTTCTCGGGAAAGATCGCACTCGACGTGCGCGATGCGGTGGCCGACTGGGCGCCGTACGAGCAGCCGAAGGCGCCCGAGGGGGCTCCGAACATCCTGGTCATCCTGTACGACGACACGGGCATGGCCTCGTGGTCGCCGTACGGCGGCCGCATCAACATGCCGACGCTCGACCGGCTCGCCGAGAACGGCCTGACCTACACGCAGTGGCACACGACCGCGCTCTGCTCGCCGACGCGCTCGACGTTCCTCACCGGCCGCAACCACCACGTGAACGGCATGGGCAACATCATGGAGGGAACGAACGGCTTCCCGGGGCTCTCCGGCCACATCCCGGACGAATGCGCCACCATCGGCCAAGTCCTGCAGCAGAACGGCTACTCGACGTTCTGGGTCGGCAAGAACCACAACGTCCCGGAAGAGGACGTCTCGGCCGGCGGCAGCAAGGCGCAGTGGCCGCTCGCGATGGGCTTCGACCGCTTCTACGGCTTCCTCGGCGGCGAGACGAACAACTGGTACCCCGACCTCGTCGAGGACAACCGCTTCATCGAGCCGCCGTACACCCCCGAGGAGGGCTACCACCTCTCGAAGGATCTCGCCGATCAGACCATCCGGATGATCCGCGACCAGAAGTCCTCGAACCCCTCGAAGCCCTGGTACACCTGGTTCTGCCCCGGCGCGAACCACGCCCCGCACCACGCGCCCGAGGAGTACATCGACAAGTACCGCGGCAAGTTCGACGACGGCTACGACGCCTACCGCACCTGGGTGCTGGAGCGGATGGTCGAGCGAGGCATCCTGCCCGAGGGCACCGAGCTGACCCCGTTCAACCCGATGCCGGAGGACCAGGCCAACCCGGCCGACTGGGTGAAGCCGTGGGCGGAGCTCTCCGCCGACGAGCAGCGGCTCTTCAGCCGCATGGCCGAAGTGTTCGCGGGCTTCAGCGAGTACACCGACGCGCAGATCGGCCGCGTCGTCGACTACCTCGAGGCATCCGGTCAGCTCGACAACACGCTCATCTTCTACTGCGCCGACAACGGCGCGTCCGGCGAGGGCTCGCCGGACGGCTCGGTGAACGAGAACAAGTTCTTCAACGGCTTCCCCGACGACCTCGCCGAGAACCTCGCGAAGATCGACGTGCTCGGCGGCCCGGAGACCTACAACCACTACCCCACGGGCTGGGCGGCGGCGTTCTCGACGCCGTTCCAGATGTTCAAGCGGTACTCGCAATTCTCGGGCGGCACGTGCGACCCGATGATCGTGCACTGGCCCGCCGGCATCCGCGCGAAGGGCGAGGTGCGTCACCAGTACCACCACTCCACCGACATCGTTGCGACGATCCTCGACGTCATCGGCATCGAGTTCCCGAGCGTGTTCCGCGGGGTCGAGCAGCGCCCGCTCGACGGGGTCTCGATGAAGTACAGCTTCGACGCGGCCCCCGACGCGCCGACCGAGAAGCAGGTGCAGTACTACGCGATGCTCGGCACGCGCGGCATCTGGAAGGACGGCTGGAAAGCGGCCGCCATCCACGCCCCGCTGACCGGGCACGGCCGCTTCGACGAAGATCGCTGGGAGCTCTACCACGTCGACGCCGACCGCTCGGAGTCGACGGACCTCGCCGCCGAGCACCCCGAGAAGCTGCAGGAGCTCATCGACGCCTGGTTCGCCGAGGCCGAGAAGAGCTTCGTGCTCCCGCTCGACGACCGTTCGGCCCGCGATCAGCTGACGATCGAGCGCCCGCAGGCGGAACCGCCGCGCACCCGCTACGTGTACTACCCGGACACGGGCGCCGTGCCGGAGAGCGTGGCCGTGAACGTGCGCGGCCGCTCGTTCAAGATCATCGCGGACGTGCGCGTCGAGGCGGGCACGAGGGGCGTCATCTTCGCGCACGGCTCGCGCTTCGGCGGGCACTCCCTGTTCCTGAAGGACGGCAAGCTGCACTACGTGTACAACTTCCTCGGCATCCCGCCGGAGCAGCATTTCGTCTCGGAGGCGCTGGAGCCCGGCGACCACGCGCTCGGCATGGAGTTCGTGCGCGAGTCGGCCGGCGAGCACGGCGAGTCGATCGGCACCTGCAAGCTCTACGTCGACGACCAGGTCGTCGCGGAGGGGCCGATGCGGGCACAGGTGGGCAAGTTCACGCTCTGCGGCGACGGGCTCTGCGTCGGATACGACAGCGCGGATGCCGTCAGCAGCGAGTACACGAACCCGTTCCCGTTCGAGGGCGGCGAGCTGCTCGGCGTCGCGGTCGACGTGAGCGAGGAGCAGTACCTCGACCTCGAGCTTGAGGCGCTCGCCGCACTCGCCCGCGAGTGATCACCGCCTGAAACACCGAGTTGCCCGACTTTCATGAAAGTCGGGCAACTCGGTATTCAACGCAGGGTTGCCCGACTTTCATGAAAGTCGGGCAACCCTGCGTGTGGCTCCGGGTCAGCCGAGGAGCTTGGCCTTGGCGGCCGCGAACTCCTCGGGGGAGATGAGCCCCTGCTGCTGCAGCGTCGCGAGCTTCTGCAGCTCGCCGACGAGGTCGACGCCGGGAGCCGCGGCCCCGGCGGGCGCCGCCGCTTGAGCTGCGGGTGCCTGCGCGGCCGCCGCCTGCGCCGCCGCCTGCTGCATCGCCTCCTGTTGCTGAGCCGCCTGGTACTGCTCGGCCTCGTACTGCTCCTGCGCCTTCTCCTGCTGGCGCCGGGCCATCCCGCCCGACACCGCGGTCGCAGTGCCGGCGACCACCGCGGTGCGCGCCGCGAGGCCGATCAGCCCCGGGCGTCCGACTCGCCTGATGAACGGCATCGCCGCCTCCTACTCCGCCTCGGTGCTCGCCTCGGCGAGCACCTGGTTCACGACCGGCGCGGGAATCCGCACCGACTCCAGCACGACGCCGCCCGCCTCCGCGAAGCGCGAGGCGAGCCGCTTGGCCCAGACGAGCTCGACCGCGAGCAGCACCGCCGAGGTGCCGGGCTCGATCGTCTCGGCGAACTCCGCGACGTCGTCGTGCCCGACGAGCCCGCTCGCGGGCAGCTCGAGCGCGGTCACGTCGAGCTCGTCGCCGAGATCCTCGATCTCGATCGCCTCGAGACCGCCGTCCTGATCGCGCGAGACGAGCAGCGCGTCGAGCAACCGGATCTGCCCGGCCTCCACGAGCTCCGCCAGCGCGTCGAGCGTGCCGCCCGAGGGCCGCTCGTTCTGCAGTGCCACGACCACGATCTCGACCGGGCCGTACTCGAATTCCGCCATGAATCCCCCCTTTTGTCCGTGAGCTTAGGCCCGCTCGCGTTCGGGCGGAACCCCCGAGAGCCGGCGCAGCGGCCGCGGCAGCCGGCCCACCTGTTCCACGATCGGCTTCGGGTCACCTGCACGGTACGCGATGAGCGCGGCGTGATAGGCGGCGATATCCGTGAGCAGACCGGCCGAGACGGGCACGACGACCGAGCGGGCGACCTCATTGCGAAGCATCGCTTGCCCGAGCGCCCGCACGGTGCGGCTGTTCCCATCGGTGAATGAAGGCGCTCTCTCCCCCGCTGCAAATGCCGGAGAGGCAGAATAGAGGTCGTGCACGCCTTCAAGACGGTCCACGCGGAGCCCCGGGATTCTGTTGAATCCCCAGTGTTCCGGGTGAACTTCTGGCAGCGCAATTCTCCCGGGGCCGCGTGGAGTTTGGACGCGTATGTTCTCACCGACATCCGCGACGTCAACGAGGTGCTCCGCTGGGTCGATCTTCATGCCGATGGGCGCCGGTTCGAGGTCTTCGCCGAAATGGATCCGGAGCCGGTCGGAGCGTTCCAAGAACCACGCACAACTTCCCTGCTCCGTCTCATCGGAGAGGATCCGAACGCTGGTGATTCGGTCCCGATCGGCCAATTTATCGAGAACTAGTCTCGGGCGGGAGAATTCGGTTAGGCCCGCTCGCGTTCGGGCGGAACCCCCGAGAGCCGGCGCAGCACTGCGGCGCGCGGATCGGGCTCCACGAGCAGCGCCCGCACGAGCAGCGTGAGCGGGATGCACAGGATCGCCCCGATCGGCCCGATGACGAGCGCCCAGAACACGACCGAGAAGAAGGTGAGCGTGAGGCTGAGGCCGACGGCGTCGCTCACGAACTTCGGCTGCACGAGCACCTGCAGCACCACGTTGATGGCGCTGTAGGCGAGCACCACGACGAGCGCGAGCGGCCAGCCGCCGACGACGAGCGCGAGCACGGCGGGCGGGATCACGCCGATCACGAAGCCGATGTTCGGGATGAAGTTCGTGACGAAGGCGAGGATCGCCCAGACAAGCGGAGCCGGGATGCCGAGCGCCCACAGCAGCAGCCCGTCGAGCACCGCGACGACGGCGCCGAAACTCGCGTTCACGACGTAATAGCGGCGCACGCCCATGAAGTACCGGCCCGCGACGACGTCGCCCACGCCGCCGCCGAACACCGCGCCGCCGCGGCGGAAGCCCGAGGCATCCGCCGCCATGAAGATGACGTAGGCCAGCACGAAGAAGAACGCCGTCGCGAAGCCCAGCACCGCGTCGGCGATGGAGGCCGCGATCGGCACCAGCGTCGCCGGATCGAGGGCGGATGCCGCGGCGGAGGCCGTGGCATCCGTCGCGCCGAGCGACTCGAGCCAGCCCGCGATCTCGGTCGCCGTGCGCTGCAGCTCGTCGGCGTAGTCCGGCAGCATCGCCACGAACTGGGCCGAGGCGACGAGGAGCAGCAGCGCGAGCGCCGCGAGGATCAGATACGCCACCACGATCACCGCGGTCGTCGCGAGCCAGCTCGGCCACCCCCGCCGCTCGAGGGGGAAGCGCACGGGGTGCGCGATGATCACGACCACCGCGGCCACCGCCGCGGGGGCGAGCACGTCGCGCGCCATCCAGACCCCCGCGAGCACGACGACCGTGGCGGCGAGGGTCAGCAGCACCCGGGTGCCGTGCGCGAGTCCGCCCGCTGCAGCGGGCGGCGAGGCGGGCTCGAGCGGCGAGGCGGGCGCGGGCGCGGGCGGCGGCGCGGGCGCGGGCGGCGGCGCGGGCGGCAGGGCGGGCGCGGGCGGCGGGGCGCTCATCAGAACTGCCCGATCCCCTTGCCGATGACGACGACGCCGATCACGAGGAGCAGCACGGCCATCACGGTCGCGTTGTTGTGCACGAGCCAGTGCCGCAGCGACTCCAGCGGACCGGCCATCTTCGCGGAGGCGACGAGGTAGGCGATCACCGGTACGGCGACCGAGCAGGCGGCGACGACCGTGAAGATCACGATCGCGAGGGTCGACTCGCCTCCGCTGAGACCCGCGGTGCCGATCGTGACCCCGGCGGCGACCGCCATCAGGAGATTCTTCGGGTTCACCGCGGAGAGCAGGAAGCCGAGCCCGGCGCCCTTCACGGCGTTCAGCTGGTCGATGGCCGACATCCACTTCGGCATCGGCGGCTCGGCGCCGCCCGTCGGCCGCGAACGCCACTGCTTCACCGCGAGGAGCAGCAGCAGCACCCCGAGCACGATCTGGATGGTGCCCGCGATCGGCTTCGAGGCGTCGGGGTCGGAGGCCGGGATGATCGCGCCGAGCAGGGTGAACACGACGACCGCGACGACGATGCCGAGCACCCAGCCGAGGAGGAAGCCGACGCTCGTGCCCTTCGCCTTCGGCGAGAGCAGCATCAGGATGGCCGCGATGATCGGGATCGGGCTGATCGCGATACCGAGGGCGAGCGGCAGGGTGCTGCCGATGACGCCGTTCATGCGTGCGCCTCCTTCTTCACCTCGGGGAGCCGCCAACTGCCGTCGAACCAGGGTTCGAGCGGGCCGTAGAGCCGCAGCATCGGGAACCAGCTCTTGCCCGGCGCCGTCTGGATCCAGTTCGACTCGTGCCCGTCGGGCGCCGTCGGGCCGAACCGGAGCACGAAACTGCCGTCCTCCTCCGCCTGCACCGTGCCGTCGAGACTCGAGATCGCCGGGTGGGGCGTCGACGGCACCTGCAGCAGGGAGCGGGTCTGGGTGTCGTAGAGGTCGATCGACCAGAAGTTCTTGGCGGGCGGGTCCGCGGGAATGCGGAGCGAGTACGTCGCTCCGCCGTCGAGCACCTTCCCTTCGGCGTCCTCCGCCGTGTAGGCGTAGGCGGAACCGGCGCCGACCTCCGCATGCGACATCGCGGGGGTGATCACCGTGGCGAAGTAGTGGAACTGCGTGCGCGCGTCGAGGAGCCGGGCGCCGTTCCGCAGGAACTCGAAGCTGCCGCCGACGAAGGCGTTCTTCCAGGAGACGCCCTCCCAGAAGAACGCGGCTGGATCGCGCGGCTTGTAGACGAGCGCGCGGGCGATCGCGGCGCCGAGCTTCGCCCCCCGGTCGAGGATGCCGAGGCGGTGCGCGTCGGGGGTGAAGGGCTGCCCGTGCACGATGCCGAGGGCGGCCAGCTGGCCGGCTCGCTCCACGTCGAGCGCCTCGACGGGCTCCTCCTGCACGAGCTCGTCGATCTCGCGGAAGAACTCGGCGTCGTTCGAGTGCACCGTGTTGATCTTCGCACCCGCGATGTTCACGAAGACGTTCTCGCGGGGGGCGTCGGCCTCGGAGAGCGGGTAGATCCGGGTCTGCTCCATCGCCGGCACCCCGCCGAGCGCGCGCAGCACGACCCAGTTCGCGTAGGTCGGGCTCTCATAACTGAAGTAGCCCTCCGGGCGCTCGCCGTCGTAGCCGGGCGGCAGGAAGAGGTACTTGCCGCCGGCCCCGCGGTCGGGCCCGGGGATGCCCATGTCGGCGACGTAGCGGAACCAGAAGTCGTCGACGACGCAGAGCGACTGCGGCGGCGCCTCGATCACGGTCGGCCCCCAGGCGCGGAGGTCGAGGAAGGTCGTCCCGTAGGTCGTCTCGGTGTTCGGCGTGAGGTACAGGCCGCCCGAGTTCGCGCGCGGGTCGGTGATGCCGATGACGTCCGGGCCGGTCAGGCCCGCCGCCCGCAGGCCGCGGCGCAGCGCCACCAGCGAGGCCCCGGGCATCGCGTTGAGGAACGCCTCCACGGCGCGCATGAGGTCGAGCCCGTCGTACAGCGTCGCGACGCTGGCGTCGAGGGGCACCCCGTCGAAGAGCTCGATCCTCCCGAACGGGGTGTCGAGCTCGCCCGGTGTGCTGAGCCGCTCGACCGCCTCGGCGAGCTCTCGCTCGCTCATACTCTTCGCTGCCTGTTCCATGGCCATTCGGTCCCCCCGGTCCTTCGTCTCGATCTCGGTCTCGGTCGGCTCAGGCGCCGCCGTGCTCGGTGGCGGCCTGCGCCGTGTCGCCGGCGAGCGCCGCCAGCGCCGCGCGGTTCGTCTCGTAGCTCGCCCGGTCACCGAGCAGGCCGAGGTGCTCGAGCCGCGCCTTCGCGTCCGGTCGCACCCGACTGAAGCTCAGGTCGATGTGCGCTCGCTCGAGCCAGGCCAGCAGCGCCTCGAAGCTCTCGGCGCCCGTCACGTCGACGTCGGTGACCGCCTCCATGTCGACCACGAGGTGGCGCACCGGCCCGTTGCCGGCCGCCTCAGCGCGCTCGACCGCCCGCTTCACCGCGTCGCTGAAGACCGAGCCGTTCGCGAAGAACAGCGGAGCGGCGAGCCGGACCACGACGACGCCGGGTGCGGTCACCTGCCCCTTCGGCGCCTCGTCGAGCAGCGAGTCCGTCGGTTCGCCGCTCGACGCGAGCACGTCGATGGCCGGGTTCGCGGCCCGCTTCGCGAGGTTCACGAGCGCGAGCACGAAGGCCACCACGATGCCGGGGATGGAGCCGATGAAGAGCGTGACGAGGAAGCAGACCGCGCCGACGACGAATTCGAAGCGATCGGCCTTCCACAGCCCGATGAAGTCGCGGATGCCGAGCAAGGGCAGGATCGCGACGCCGACGATCGCCCCGATCGCGGGGCTCGGGATGTCGGCGAGCAGCGCTGTGCCGAAGAGGAGCAGGAGCAGCGTGCCGACGGCGAGCACGAGGGACGGCAGCTGGGTGCGCGAACCGGCCTGGTCCATCGCGGCGGTGCGGGAGGTCGAGGAGCCGACGGCGAAGCTGCCCGAGGCGCCGGCGGCGAGGTTGCCGAGGCCGAAGGCGAAGAGGTCCCGGTTCGGGTTCGTCGGATACCCGCGCTTCTCCCCGTAGGAGCGGGAGACGAGCAGCCCCTCGGCCGTCGTGACCAGGGTGAGCGCGATCGCCGAGGGGATCAGCATGAGCCAGGTCGTCCAGTCGACGATGGGCCAGGTGAGCGCCGGCGGCCCGGCGGGCACCTCGCCGAGCACCGAGACGCCGGCGTCGTCGAGGCTCGCGACGACGACCACGACCGTCGCGACGACGAGCACGACGAGGGCCCAAGGCACCATGGGAAGGAAGCGCTTGCCGGCGAGCAGCACGATCACCGAGAGCACGGAGATCTCGAGCGAGACGAGGTTCGTCGTGCCGAAGCCGGTGACGAGGCCGGCGACCTTGTCGACGAACTCACCGCCGGAATCGATCTTCACGCCGAGCATCTTCGCCACCTGGCTGACCAGGATGTCGAGCGCGAGGCCGCCGACGAAGCCGACGAGGATCGGCTTCGAGAGGAAGTTGGCGAGGAAGCCGAGCTTGAATACGGCGAGCAGCAGGAACATGATGCCGCAGAGCACCGCCTGGGCGAGGGCGAGCGTCGCGTAGTCGTCGCTGCCGGCCACGGCGAGGCCGCCGATGGAGCTCGCGACGAGGGCGGCCGCCGCGGCATCCGGCGACGCGATGAGCTGCCGACTCGACACGGTGAGCGCGTAGACCACCGTCGGCACGATGAGCGCGTAGAGCCCCGCCGTCGCCGGCAGCCCGGCGATCTGCGCATAGCCGATGTTCAGCGGGATGGCGATGGCGATGAGCGTCACGCCCGCGACGAGCTCGCGGACGAGGTTGTGGCGCGTCAGTCCGGCCAATGGTCGTTGCACGTGATCCCCCCTCACGATCCCGCCGGGGCGGCCGTCGCTTCGGGGCCTGAACGTCCGCGCGGGTGCACGACGAGCTCGGGCGCCTTCGTGACGATCAGCCAGACCGGCAGCACGATCACGCACAACAGTGGCAGAACGAGGGGGTCCCCGACCAGAGCGACGGCGACGAAGATCGCGATCCAGCCGTCTTTCGTGGCCGCGAGCACGATGCCGAGCGCCCCGCAGGCGATCGCGAGCGACATGGGCACCCCGGGGATCAGCGCATAGCCCAGGAGTCCGAGCGCGACACCGATGAACACGGCCGGGAAGATGCGGCCGCCGCGGAAGCCGGCCGCGGCCGCGACGACGAGCGCGACGATCTTGATGCCCGCGAAGAGCGCGAGCTGGGCGGGGGCGTACCGCTCCGGATGCTCGATCAGCTCCCCCGTCTGCTCGAGGCCTTTGAACAGGGTCATCGGGCCGCCGATCATGCCGAGGACGCCGAGCGCGAGCCCGCCGAGCGTCGTGTACAGCAGCGGGTGCTTCAGCGAGTGGAACGCCCGGTGCAGGATCGGCAGCAGCCAGGCGGCCAGGATGCCGGCGAGGGCCGAGCCCGCGGCGATGACGAGGCCCGTGAGCACGAAGACCGGTTCGACCTCGCCCATCGGGGATACCGTGAACGAGATCGAGGAGCCGCCGAGCAGGTGCATCGTGACCGCGCCGGCGCCGGCGGCGGCGAGCGGCAGGAACAGCTTGTCCCAGAGGGCGCCCCCGGCCTTCACCGCGGCGACCGTCCCCGTCAGCACGAGGGCGGCGGCGACGGGGGTGCCGAACAGCGCGCCGATGGTCGCGGAGACGGCGAGCAACACGACGAGCTGCTGCGGCACGGCCTTGCTCGACCGAGCGAGCAGGGTGACCGCGAGGGCCGTGTTGATCGCGATGATCGGGTTCTCGGGGCCGAGGCTCACCCCGCCGGCGAGGCTCAGCGTCACGGCGACGAGGAGGCCCGGCACGACGAGGATCGGCATCGGCGGCGCGTCGAGCTCGGTCGTCGCCGAGTCGACGCCGGCGTGCCCCGGGACGAACTGCACGACGAGGCCGACGGCCGCGCCCGTGGCGGTGAGCACGACGAGGATCCACCAGGGGGTCGCCGCGTCGGCGCCGAAGGCCCCGGGGAGCAGCTCCCACAGCACCACGTGCAGCTGCTCCGCGAGCAGGTCGACGAGCCAGAGCACGACGGCGGAGACGATGCCGATGACGAGGGCCGGGATGGAGAGCAGCAGCAGTCGGCGCACCGTCGGAGTGCCCGGCGCCTCGAAAGCGGGGGTGGCCTGCATGCTCGGCTCCTTCCGATCGCGCCGATCAGGTCTGGAACGGCGGGGTGAGCGGCGCGGCGGGCGGATCGCTCGTCACGGTCGCGGGGATGCCTCGCCCGGCCAGCGCCTCGGCGAGCGAGTCGACCACGGCGGAGCTGACGGTCGTGCCGTGCTTCGGGTGATGCCAGAAGCGCACCCGGTAGATCTGGCGTTCGGGCGAGCGGCTGCGGCTCAGCACGTCGACGCGCTCCCGCTGGTGCACGCCCTCGACGGCGCGCACCGCCTCGGTGATGGCCTCGGGCATCCCGTCCGCCGCTGCGCCGACGCGCACCTCGACCTCGCTGCGCCGGGCCCCGTGCGCGCTCTCGTTGACGAGGGGCTGCTGTAGCACGGCACCGTTCGGCAGGTGCACGATGCGCCCGTCGAAGGTCTTCACGACGACCGCGCGCCCGTTGAGCTCGACGACTTCGCCCTCGATGTCGTCGCTCGTGAGCACGTCGCCGACCTCGATCGGCCGGCGCGTCTGCAGCACGACGCCGGCGGCGAAGTTGTCGGCGATGCCGCGCAGCACGAGCACGAGGACGACGGCGACGATGAGGGCGATCGCGAGCAGGGGCTGCACGGAGGCGCCGAGGAAGCCGAGCGCGACCCCGACGCCGAGGAGGATGAGCGCGTACACGACGACGCGGACGATCGCGGTGCGCACCGCCTCGCCGAGCGAGGGCAGACGCGCGAGCAGCCGGGTGAGGCCTCGACGGGCGAGCCGGGAGAGCACCCAGCCGGCGACGAGGGAGAGGGCGGCGAAGAGCAGGCTCCAGCCGTCGATGTCGAGCGACGCGACCCACTCCGCCATGCGATCCCCCCTTGCGGCCGAGCGTAGCGCGTTGGAAGGACTACTGACACGACACGCCGTAGCGCGCTATGGTGCAGACGGAAGCATCATCCGGGGGGAACGCGGGCCAGTCCGCGATGCGAGCCCGAGTGCTCCCTCCGGCCGCGGCAGCGGTCGCGATCCTCGAATCGGAAGGGCTCACTCATGAGTTTCTGGCAGAGCTTCTGGGACATCATCTGGTGGACCATCTGGATCTTCGCGTTCTTCGCGTACCTCTGGGCGGTCATCGCGATCATCACCGACCTGTTCCGCGATCACCAGCTCAACGGCTGGTGGAAGGCCGTCTGGATCATCTTCCTGTTGTTCTTCCCGTTCGTGACGGCGCTGATCTATCTGATCGCCCGCGGCCGCGGCATGGCCGAGCGCGCGCAGAAGGACGCCGTGCAGGCGCAGCAGGTGACGGCCGAGTACATCCGGCAGGCCGCCGGCACCTCGGCGAGCCCCGCCGACGAGATCGCCAAGGCCAAGGCCCTGCTCGACTCGGGCACCATCACGCCGCAGGAGTACGACCTCCTGAAGGCGAAGGCGCTCGCCCACCAGGGCTGATCGCGCACCGACGACGGGGCCGGATGCCGAGCGGCATCCGGCCCCGTCGTCGGTGCGGGCGGCCTAGTCGGCGCGGGGCTCGGCGAGCAGGCTCGCGAGGCGCTCGAGCGACCCGGGGACGAGGGCGTAGTAGGCCCAGCTGCCGCGCCTGGTCCGGCTGAGGAAGCCGGCTTCGGTGAGGATCTTGAGGTGGTGCGAGACCGTCGGCTGCGAGAGCCCGGTGGGCTCGGTCAGGTCGCAGACGCACGCCTCCTGACCGTCCGCCGCGGCGACGATCGAGATCAGCAGCACGCGCGTGGGGTCGCCGAGCGCCTTGAACAGGGCGGCGGTGCTCGCGGCCTGCTCGGGAGTGATCGGCGCGCTCGTCGCGGGGGCGCAGCAGGACTCCTGCTGGATCACGGGCAGCTCGATGACGTCGGCCATCACCCCAGCCTACGCCATATTGACATTCATCGATATGGGATGGATGCTTGCTGCATCGATGTTCTTCGATGCCGAGGAGGCACCCGTGACCCTGACCGACCTCACGACCCCGAGCCTGCGCGCGGATCCGCTCGACGGGCTCCCGGTCGCGATCATCGGCGCCGGCCCGATCGGGATGGCGGCCGCGGCGAACCTGGCCGAACGCGGCATCCCGTTCGAGATCTTCGAGGCCGGCGACTCCATCGCCGCCTCGATCGGCCAATGGGGCCACACCCGGCTGTTCTCGCCGTGGCGGCACCTCGTCGACCCGGCGTCGCGTCGGCTCCTCGAAGCCACGGGCTGGGCGGCCCCGAAGGAGGATGGCCTGCCGACCGGCTTCGAGCTCGTCGACGCGTACCTTCGCCCGCTCGCCGCACTGCCCGCGATCGCCGACCACCTCACGACCGGCGCGCGAGTGACGGCAGTCAGTCGCGACGGCGCGGACCGCACCCGCACGAGCGGACGCGAGCGCACCGCCTTCCTGCTCCGCGTGACCGGCATCGACGGAGCGGCGGAGATCCGGGCCCGGGCCGTGCTCGACGCCTCCGGCACCTACCGCACCCCGAACTCGCTGGCGTCGTCCGGGCTCGACCCGCTCGGGGCCGAGGAGGCGCAGGAGTTCCTCTCCCACGCACTGCCCGACGTCCTCGGACGCGAACGCGAACGGTTCGCCGGCCGCCACACGATCGTCGTCGGCGCCGGGCACTCGGCCGCGAACACGCTGCTCGCCCTCGCCGAGCTCGCACGCTCCGCGCCGGACACCACGATCACCTGGGTCATCCGCACCGGCTCCGCCGTCCGAGTGAGCTCCTCCCCCGACGACGAGCTGCCCGCACGTGCCTCCATCGGCGGACGCCTCGAGAAACTCGTCGCCGGCGGGCAGGTCCGGCTCGTCGATCGATTCGAGACCCTGCGGCTCCGTCGGCAGGGCGACCGAGTCACCCTCGTCGGTCGCCGCGGCGACACCCTCAGAGAGCTGACGGCGGACGTCATCGTGAATGCCACCGGATTCCGCCCCGACCTCGACCTGCTCCGCGAGATCCGGCTCTCCCTCGACGAGGTCGTCGAGGCACCACGACGGCTCGCGCCGCTGATCGATCCGAACGTGCACTCCTGCGGCACCGTGCGGCCGCACGGCTTCGTGGAGCTCGAGCACCCGGAGCCCGGCTTCTTCCTCGCCGGCATGAAGTCGTACGGGCGCGCCCCGACGTTCCTGCTGGCGACCGGCTACGAGCAGGTGCGCTCGATCGTCGCGCACCTGGCCGGCGACCACGCCGCCGCCGCGCACGTCGAACTCGTCCTGCCCGCGACCGGCGTGTGCTCTTCGAGCATCGGTGAGTCCGCGAGCGCGAGCACCTCGTGCTGCGGCCCCGCAGCGCCCTCGAGTTGCGCGTAGCATCCATCCGTTCACCCGAATCAGAGAGCATTGACCCATGAGCACCCGACCCACCGTCCTCTTCGTCTGCGTCCACAACGCCGGCCGCAGCCAGATGGCCGCCGGCTACGCCCGAGCCCTGTCCGGCGGCCGGGTCGACGTCCGATCCGGCGGCTCCGAACCGGGCACCGCGATCAACCCCGCGGCGATCGAGGCGATGCGCGAGGAGGGCATCGACATCAGCGAGGCGGTCCCGCAGCTGTTGCAGACCGATGACGTGCGCGCGGCCGACGCGGTCATCACGATGGGCTGCGGCGACGCCTGCCCGATCTTCCCCGGCAAGCGCTACGAGGACTGGGAGCTGGAAGACCCGGCGGGCAAAGACCTCGAGACGGTGCGCCGAGTCCGCGACGACATCAAGCGACGGGTGCGCGCGCTGCTCGAGGAGCTCGACCCCACGCTGGTCGCCTGAACGCACCACGCTTCCGCGACGAGGCGTGGCGCATACCCGCAAAACCTGGCAAGACGCTGAGCACGTCTGGCATCCCAAATGCCAACCTCCGCTACCTTGCCCGCTATGAACCCGATACTCTCACTACCGATGCGCGCGCTCGTCGCGCTCCTCGCCCTGTTCGCCCTGCTCGCCTCGCTCTCGGTCCTGCCCGCGGGGCCGGCGCGGGCCGACGACGCCACCGAGGGCTACCCGCGCCTCGGCGCGGGGAGCGAGTCCCGCATGGGGCATCCGATCGCCTGGAGCGGCTCGCGGGCGTTCCCGCAGCTGTTCGCGCTCTACTCCCGTCCCGGCGACCAGCCCGACCTGTTCGCCTACTGCATCGAGGTCCTCGTTCCCGCCGGCTTCGGCGACGGTCTCGCCGTCGGCGGCTGGGACACCTTCCCCGGCGACAACCGGTTCGCCACCGACGAGCGAGTGCGCGAACAGGTCTCCTGGATCATCGCGAACTCGTACCCGACCCTGTCGCTCTCCGAGTACGCCGCGGCCACCGGCCTCCCCGGCCTCACTCGCGAAGAGGCGATCACCGGCACGCAGGTGGCGATCTGGCAGCTCACGGATGCCGCGCCGGCCCCCGCTGCGTTCGAATACCGCGGCCTCGCGACGCGGGGCGGGATCGACGTCGCCTCCCCCGCCGCGCAGCGGGTGCAAGCGCTCGTCGACCACCTCACGGGCGACGCCAATGTCGGCCTCGCCGAGTCGGTGCTGCCCGAGCTCACCCTCGATCCCGCCGTGCAGCAGGGCGACGCCGGGAGCCTCGTCGGCCCGGTGACGATCACCGCCACAGCGGGCGAGCTCCTGCTCAGCAGCTCGTCGGACGACCCGCTCGTCACGGCCGACGGGACACCGGTCGACCCGACCGCGCCGCCTCGCGACACGGCACTGTTCCTCGATGTGCCCGCCGACGCTGCCGCAGGATCGGCCACCCTGACCGCGCGGCTCACGGGCGTGGCGCACGAGGGCCTCCTGCTGAGCTCGGCCGACCCCGCCGTGCGTCGGCAGACCCTGATCATCGCCGACAGCGGGCGCAGCTCGGTCGAGGCGAGCGCCGCGCTGTCCTGGCTCGGTGGCCACACTCCGCCCGAGCGGCCCGAGGAGCCGGGCACCCCGTCGACTCCGCCGACGCCGGCCGGTCCCGGAACGCCGGTGACCCCGAGCACGCCGCCGACGGGCACGCCGGAGCACCCGGCCCCGGTTCCGCGCACGGCGGACGCCGCCCCGGTCGCGAACACGGACGGTCGGCTCGCGGAGACGGGCGCCGACCCCCTCCTCCCGGCGCTCGGAGCGGTCGCGCTCTTCGCCGCGGGCACGCTGGTGATGCTGATCCGGCGGCTGCAGCGAGGCCGGCGCGAGCTGGCCTGATCACGTCCGAGGGGCGGGCCGCCCTGCGGTCCCGCCCCTCGGCCGGGCGTTCAGCTCGTCGCGACTCCCGCGTCCGCCTCGAGGGCAGGGGATTCGTCGCCCGCGACTCCGCCCGCCGCGCCGGCCGTGCGGAGGAAGACGATGATCCAGCTGAAGATCAGGCAGGCGGCGACGAGCTCGACCGCCGTCAGGTTGTAGTACCCGGTGAAGAAGAACACCGCCATCACGACGATCACCACGACGTAGACGTAGCCGAGGCCGACGAACACCCGCGGCACCGTGCGGATGAGCCAGGGCAGGAACACGACGATCGCCGCGAAGCACACCGCCATGCCGGTCGCGACCGTGTTGTGCAGCAGGAAGAAACGGTCGACGGGGAAGATCCCCACGCAGGCGAGGAAGACGCCGATGAGGACCAGGCCGAGCCGCACGAGGTCACGGCCCCGTCGGTCGGGCGGATTGCCGGCGGGCAGCGTCGCCGTCGCGTACCGCGCGATGATCGTGACGATCGCGCCGGCGACGATGAGCGTCAGGTTAAACGCCATCGCCGAGATGTCGTTGGTCATGCCGAGCGCCGAGAGGTTCTCCTTCCACCAGTGCGGATCGCTCGCGGAGAGCATGCTCGCGAGCGCACCGACCACGAGGAACACCGCCAGCACGAGCGAGAGCAGCATCGGCGTCATCCGGGCCGCCGAGAGGAAGCAGATGTACCCGGTCAGCGCCATCGCGACCGCGGCGAGCCCAGCTCCCGGCAGCGTGAACACGACCGCGTCGCGGAAGCAGAACTCGAGCACCGTGGCGAGCGCGAACCAGCTGAGCAGCGCGATCGCCCCGTGCGCGATCGCGAGCGCGGCCACGTCGAACCAGTGCAGGCGAGCGCCCGGCACGGAGAGGCCCCGGCCGATCTCCCGGCGGAGCGCGGGATTGGCGGTGCGCCGCACGAGCACCCGGCCGAGCACGAAGGCGACGACCGCGACGACCGCCCCCGCGATGCCGACGAACTCGCCGAGCGAACCCTGACCGCCCGCGATCGGCAGGTCGCGCCCCCAGAAGAAGGCGAGGGCGACGAGCCCGCCGACGACGAAGAACGCGCTGCCGATCAGGAGCGCCACCGACTCCAGCGATTCGGCACTCTCGGCGGGATGCCGCAGCGCGGCCCGCAACGAGACGGGATCTTCATGCTGCCGGGGCTTCGGACGTGCCGGCTGCTCCTGCGTCGTACTCATGGCGCCTCCCCCACGGCGCGCCCGACCGCCGGTCGCGCTCGGCACCACTCTAGGGCGCGGGTCGGCGGTGAGCGCGGACCTTCATCGGGACGCGTGCCGAGTCCGGAGTCCGATCATCGGGCGCGGATCAGCGGATGCCTCGGCGCGGCCGGAGTGAACGTCCCCCTCGGCGAGCGGCGAGCAGGAGCAGCCCTGCCCCGGCGAGCACCGTGGCGACCACCGCGGGCGCACCCACCTCGACCCCGGTCTCGGGCAGGTGCGGGCGGAACCGCGCCGCGTTCGGCGAGGCCAGCCACGGACCCACGCCCGCCGCGTTCGCCGCCGCGACCTCGGCGACGACGTCGACCCCGTCGGCGACCCCGGTGAACTCCTGCGGCGCGGGCGCGCCGAGCACCACGCGCTCCGCCAGTGGTTCGCCGGCCGCCGTGCGGAGGCGGACCACGTAGGACTCGATCCCCGGCTGCGCGTCGGTCCACCCGACCTCGACTCGGCGGTCGCCCTCCGTGAGGCTCACCTGCTGGACCGCCGCCGGGAGGCCGTCCACCGGGCCCACGACGATCTGGCCAGTGAGGTTGTCGAAGCCGACCGAACGGCCGACGAAGAAGACGTTGCCGGTGTTGAAGTACGGGCCGCTCGCGGCGAGCGCCGCGGCATCCTCCGCCTCGCCCGGCGGCGTGGTGCCAGTCGGCCGGTACAGCCCGGCGGCGCGGTAGCCGTCGGCGACGGTGCGGGTCCAGAACGGCGCCCCGCCGGGGGTCGCGAAGGAGATCGGCGTGCCCGCGTTCAGATGCGCGATCTCCTCGGCACCCCCACCCGGGAACGGTGTCGGCGAGGGGATCGGCGTCGCCCACGCCTCGAAGTCCCCCATCATCACCGCGCCGCGCTCCCCGGAATCGATGGTCGTGGGCAGGCAGTTCATGACTGTGTCGATCGACCAGCAGCTCTCGACCTGCTTCGTGAACGTCGGGTGGTCGCTGTCGGGGTAGATGCCGCCCGTCAGCGGGGCTTGGAAGACGGCATCCGCCTCGCCCACGACGGGTGCGCCGAGCGTCAGCGTGCCGATCCGCTCCCCCCGCGCGGTGGGGGCGTGCGTGACCCGGATGGTGTGGCCGTCGCCGGCGCCGTCGGGCAATTGAGCGATCGCCGACCACCAGGGGTACTGCGTCTCACCGGCCTCACCCCAGGTGCGAAGTCCCTGACTCACGCCGAGGATGCCGTCGAGACCGTCGTCGCCGCCCAGGCAGTCGGTCGGCTCGCACCGGTGGGCGAGCACGAACGGCAGCCGTGCGGGAGCCGCGCCGCCGATGGCGACGTCGGCGAGCGCGACGTGCCCGAAGACGTGCGCACCGTTGTAGTCGGGATCCGCGGCGACCTCGGTCCGCTCGACGGTGGTGTCGCCCTCGAGCCGGTTCGGGTAGACGACGAGTCCCTCCGACCCGGTGTCGAGCAGGAGGGTGAGCGGGCGCTCGCCCACCTGCACCTCCACGGCGGGCAGGAAGGTGCCGTCCCGGAGCGATTCGGCGATGATCGGCACCTCGACGGGATCGCCGAGCGGTTCGGCGAGCGCCGCCGTCGACGCGGTGGTCGCGGCCGCGCCGGCGAGCACGGCCCCCGCGACGGCCAGGGCCGCGTTCCTCAGCATCCGTCCGCGCATGCCCGTCCCCCGTCGTCACGATCGTCGCGACGCCATCCCGAGACGCCGCGTACGCACCCTACCCATGCGCGGCACACCCGCGGTAGCCCCGCTACGCGGGGTCCGGAGCAGCGCGGAGCCGCTCAGGCATCCATCGGGTCGAGGATCTCCAGCATCGAGCCCTGCACGAAACCCGCCCATTCGTAGGCGGCACGCAGGTAGTCGTCGCGCTCCTCGTCCTCGGTGTAGCCGCCGTCGTCGGTGACGCCGACCCGCTCGGCGAGGATCAGGCGCAGGTCGGTGAGGAAGGTGAGCCAGCCCCAGGCCTGCGACTCGTCGAGCTCGATCTCGACGAGGTCGCGACCGTCGCTCACGTCGGTGGCGTCGCGCACCGACTGGGCCGCCTGCCGCTTGCCGTCGACGAGGCTGCCGCGGGTGTACCGCTCGAACTCGTCCGCCGCCTCGACATCATCGGGATAGGCGTTCGGCAGCAGGCGATCGATGGCCGGGTCGTCCCCGGACCCGAGGAGCAGCACCGAGTCGACCTGGTCTGCGAGCTCGGAGAGCAGCATCGCCTCCTCCGCCTCCAGCACGAGCCGGACGCCCTCGCCGCTGCGACCGGCGACGATCACGATTCCGCCCTCGCGACCGTCGCCTGCAGCCCGTAGCCGTGCATGGCCTGCACGTGCCGTTCCATCGCCTCCCGATGGCCGGTGGCGACGACGGCCTTGCCCGTCGTGTGCACGAGCAGCATGAGCCGCTCGGCCTCCTCGCGCGAGTAGCCGAAGTAGCTGCGGAACACGTAGCTGACGTAGCTCATGAGGTTCACCGGGTCGTCCCACACGATGGCGCGCCACGAGCGCGCCACGCCCTCACGGGTGGCGCGGTCGAGGTCGACGTCGAGGTCGACGTCGGTGGCTTCGAGGATCCCGGTCACGCCTCCAGCCTGACACGATGCCGGCGGACGCGCACCCCCGTCAGCGCCCAGGCGGGGCATCCGGTTCCCGCGGCCGGTAGACGAACGTCACGAGCACCACCGAGATGATCATGAGCAGGAACCACGACACGAGCTTCGACGCGGAGACGGGGTGCCAGCCGTCGAGCTGGTCCGGGTAGAGCCACGCGCCGCCCCAGGTGGCGATGTTCTCCGCGAACCAGATGAACAGGGCGACGAGCCCGAAGGCGACGAGCAGCGGCATCCGGTGCACCCGCCGCCACACCCGGAAGTGCATCATCGTCGGCCACCACAGCACGACCACCGCGGCGAGCAGCAGCCAGCGGAAGTCGACGATGAAGTGATGAGCGAAGAAGTTGGCGTAGATCAGGGCGGCCACGACGGCCGTGAGCCAGCGCCGCGGATAGCGGGTGAAGCGCAGGTCGAAGAGCCGGTACACGCGCACCATGTACGAGCCCACGGCCGCGTACATGAAGCCGGAGAACAGCGGCACCGCCCCGATCCGGAGCACCCCGTCGCCGTCGTAGCTCCACGAGCCGACGTCGGTCTTGAACAGCTCCATCGCGGTGCCGGTGAGATGGAACAGCACGATCACCCACAGCTCGCGGCCCGACTCGAGACGGGTGGCGAGCATCGCGATCTGGATGGCGACGGCCGCGAGGGTCAGCGCGTCGTTGCGAGCGAGCCAGGCGTCGTCCGGGTACCAGAAGCGGGCCGCGACGATGACGGCGAGGAGCGCCGCCCCGAAGACGCAGGCCCAGGCTTGCTTCGCGCCGAAGACGAGGAACTCGAGGAGCTTCGCCTTGACGCCGTGGGCGGGGGCGCCGGCGAGCAGCCGGTGCGCGGCCCGGTCGAGACGCTGCTCGACGGAGGTGAGTCGGCGCGGATCGGGACGTTCCCCGCCGGCCGGCTGGTCCGCCGCCGTCACGCGCCCGCTCGCTCGGCCCGCCGGGAGGCGGTCACCGTGAACTTCGCGTTACGGGCGATCTGTCGCGTCGGCCCGACGATCCGCTCGAGCAGCGGCCGGTAGCGCAGGTGCGAGTTCCACACGCACCAGAGCTCGCCGCCCGGAACGAGCACGCGCGCGGCCTCGGCGAAAAGATGACCGGCGATGCCCGTGGACAGCGCCGCGTCGCTGTGGAACGGCGGATTCAGCAGCACGAGCGATTCACTCGCGTCCGCGAGGAGCTCGAGGCCGTCGGCGCGCTCGACCGTCACCCGGTCGCCGACCCCGTTCGCCTCGGCGGTGAGGCGGGCGGATGCCGCAGCCGCCGCCGACCGGTCGCCCGCCGTGACCCGGATGCCGGGTCGCGAGAGCGCGAGCCTCGTCGCGATGACGCCGCTGCCGCAGGCGAGGTCGACGGCGGATGCCGCGTCGGGCACGGCCTCGGCGAGGTGCCCGAGAAGGAAGCGGGTGCCGATGTCGACCTTCGTGCCCGCGAAGACCCCGCCGTGCGCGACCACGACGAGGCCGTGCTCGTCGTGCCGCTCCCGGCGCGGCCAGCGGGCCGGCGTCGCGGCGCTCGAGGCATCCGTGTCTTCCCCCGTCCGGCGCATCGCCGGACGCGGGCCGCTCGCCCGCAGCACTCGCGACTTCTGCCGCGCGAGGCTCACGTCGATGCGCGCGAACGCGCGGCCGAGCACCTCGTTCATCGCGGGCGACATGTGCTTCAGCCGTCCGCCCGCCACGATCTGCACGTCGTCGGCCGCATACCGCGCGACGAGCTCGGCGATCTCGTCGAGCCGGTCGAGCGAGCGCGGCAGCCGCAGCAGCACGAGGCGCGCGCCGGTGACGAGCGCGGGGCCGAACGGCTCCGAGCGCACCTCGTGGGCGAGCCCGAGGCGGGCGGCGTTCTCGGCGAGCGCCCGCTCCCCGGTGATCGGGTCCTGGTGCACGCGCACCGCGCGGGCGCCGAGGCTCACAGCTCCGAGGGCGAGCGCCCCGAACGCGTCGTCGATCACGACGAGCTCGCCGGGCGCGAGCGCCCTGATCGCCGGGGTCGCCTCGTCGAGGATCAGCCGGTCGGCGGCATCGGATGCCTCGAGGCCGGGCCCCTCGACATCGGGATGCCGGCGCAGCGCAGTGAAGTCCACCTCGGCAGGGTACCCGGCCTGGACTGGGAGGCTCTGGAGGCATCCAGCCGGGTTTGCTACCCTCGCATCCGCATGCGTCACCGCCGGTTCCCCCGCTCCACCGACCCGGCCGTCGCCCCGAACCCCGGTGCGGCGGCGCGCGAGCGACCCCGCAGCGACGCCGCCCGTCCGCCCGTCGCCCGCCGCTTCGCGGCCCTCTTCGCCTCGTTCGTCGTGCTGGGCACGACCGCCGGCCTCGCGCTCGCGCCGAGCTCGCCGGCGCCCGATCCCGCGCTCGTGAGTCTCGTCGCCGACGGCTCGACCGACACCGTCGCCGAGGCGGTGCAGTCAGTCGAGGTGCACGACACCGCGGTGCTGCCCGGGGTCGCCGCGGAGTCCTACGTCGCCTCCACCGGCACGAATACGCTCGTCGCCGGCGGCACGAACGTCGACTGGGCGAAGCTCGTGCTGATCGAGGGCGCCTGGCCGGTCACCGACGAGAACGTCACGTTCATGATGCGCTGGATGCGGCAGGAGAACGGCGCCGACAACTGGTGGAACCGCAACAATCCGCTGAACAACGGTCAGGGGTCCGGCGGCGGCTCGGGTCTCGGCAGCTACCCCGACCTCGTGGTCGCGGCGTACTACGCGGCGGAGAATCTGCGCTCCGGGCGCTACCCCGCCGTCGACGCGGCGCTGCAGCAGGGCGACTCCGCCGACGCGACCGCGCAGGCGATCTGGGCCTCACCGTGGGCGTCGAGCCACTACGGCTACGGCACGCACTGGAGCTCTCGGCCCTACGACGTCATCGAGGCCCCCGCCGACGCCTGGGGCCGCTGACCCCGCGCCCCGCGCGCGCTGCGCTCAACCCCGCCCCGCGCCGAGGGGGTCGTTTTGCGTCAGCGAACCGCCCGGCTGCAGCACTTTCCGTCGGAAAGTGACCCCCTCGGCGATGGATCGCAGGGGCACGGGCACGGGCGCGGGCGAAGTGGGCACGAGCGCAGCGGGCACGAGCGCAGCGAGCACGAGCGCAGCGAGCACGAGCGCAGCGAGCACGAGCGCAGCGAGCACGAGCGCAGCGAGCACGAGCGCAGCGAGCACGAGCGCAGCGAGCACGAGCGCAGCGAGCACGAGCGCAGGGGGCGCCGGGGGGGGCTCGGGCAGCGGGAGGGGCGGCTACTCGTGCTCGAGCGGGCTCCAGACGACGAGGGCGTTCTCGCGGCGCAGGCGCGTGCCCGCCTTCAGCGTGACGACCTCGCCCGCGGAACCGGCCGCGAACACGCGGCGCCCGGGGCGGTTCAGCATCTCGTCGGCGAGTGCGGCCTCGAGCTCGCGCACGCGGGCCCGGAGGCTCTGCACTTCGTCTTCGAGGCCGAGCACCCGGCGGATGCCCTCGAGGCTCACGCCCTCGGCCGAGAGTTGGGCGATCTCGCGCAGCTGCACGACATCGCGCATCGAGTAGCGGCGCGATTTGCCCGCCGTGCGGGTGGGGGAGACGAGCCCGAGCCGGTCGTATTGGCGGAGCGTCTGCGGGTGCATGCCCGCGAGTTCGGCCGCGACCGAGATCACGAAGAGCGGGCTCGACTCGTCCACGGCTAGCTCCGGGCCTTGGCGAGCAGGTCTTCGCGGGGGTCTTCGTCGGGCAGCGCGGCGGCGAGCGCCTCGACCGCCTCCCGCGCCTCCTTCGAGAGGTGCGAGGGCACCGCGACCTGCACGACGGCGAGCAGGTCGCCCGTGCCCTTCTTCGTCTCGACCCCGCGGCCCTTCACCCGCAGCACCCGACCGCTCGGGGTGCCGGGGGCGACCTTCAGCTTCACGGGGTCGCCGCCGAGGGTGGGCACCTGGATCGTGGCACCGAGGGCGGCCTCGGCGAAGGTCACCGGCACAGTGACGCGGAGGTTCAGTCCGTCGCGCTCGAACACGGGATGCTTGCGCACATTGACGGTGAGGATGAGGTCTCCGCTCTCGCCGCCGTCGGGCGAGGGGTGCCCCTTGCCCCGAAGCTTGATCTTCTGGCCGTCGGCGACGCCCGCCGGGATGCGCACCGTGATGGGCTTGCCGTCGGAGGTCTGCAGGGTGATCTGCTCACCCTTGGTCGCCGTGATGAAGTCGAGGGTGGTGGTCGCCGTGACGTCGCGCCCGCGAGTCGGCCCGCCGTAGCCGCGGAACCCACCGGACGGCTGGCCGAAGCGGCCGCCGCCGAAGAGCCCGCCGAGCAGGTCGTCGTAGTCGCCGCCCTGCTGGAAGGTGTAGCGCTGACCCCCGCCGCCCTGGTTGAACATGCCGCCGAAGACGTCCTCGAAGCCGCCCTGGCCGCCCGCGCCGGGCGCGGTGAAGCGCGCGCCGGAACCCATGGCCCGGATGGCGTCGTACTCCTTGCGCTGCTCGGGGTCGGAGAGCACGGCGTTCGCCTCGGAGATCTCCTTGAACTTCGCCTCCGCGGCGGCGTCGCCGGGGTTCTGGTCGGGGTGGTACTTGCGCGCGAGCTTGCGGTAGACCTTCTTGATCTCGCTGTCGCTCGCGTCCTTGGAGACGCCGAGCACCTGGTAGAAGTCCTTGTCGAACCAGTCCTGACTGGCCATCGGCACCTCCTTTCCTTGAAGTCTGTCGTATCTGTTGAACGGAGCGGGAGGAGATTCACTGCGGCGGAGGTCGGATCGAACGATCCCATCCTCCCCTGGCGCGAATCTCCTCCCGTCTCGTGGGGCCGGCCGCCGGGCTCAGCCCTGCGGGCTCTTCACCACGACCTTGGCCGGTCGCAACTGGACCTCGCCCAGCTGGTACCCGGTCTCGACGACGTCGGCGACGGTGTCGACCTCGACGTCGTCGGCGGGCTGCTGGAAGATCGCCTCGTGCAGCTGCGGGTCGAACGGGTCGCCGACCGCGCCGAAGCGCACCAGCCCGAGCCGCTCGGTGACCTGCCGGAGCTTCGCGGCGATCGTGCCGAAGGCGGTGTCGCCCTCGAGGTCGCCGTGCTTCTCGGCCCGGTCGAGGTCGTCGAGCACGGGCAGCAGCGCGGCCACCGTCTGCCCGACGGCCCGGTCGCGCTCGAGCTCGCGGTTCTGCTCGGTGCG
>NZ_JAMBNX010000050.1 GCF_023715325.1 Agromyces mediolanus
ACGCATCGACCTGCGCCACGAGTGCCGACAGGGGCAGCGCGCGGCGGACGGCGGCGCGTTCCAGCGCCTGCCAGAACATCGGTTCCAGGCTGATCGACGTGGCGTGGCCGGCGATGGTGATCGATCGCTTGACCGGGCCCGCGAAGCCCCCTGCCGGCGCGTTGATATTGGTCATGGCTGGATTGCATCGTGCGCGGGCAGGTGCTCGGGGCGGAGGGGCATCGCACGACCGGACAGCGAGGCGGCGGCGCAGCCTAGCCGCGCCGCCGCCGGGAACGCCGCGCTATTCGAGGTCCGCTTCGCTGACGACGATCGGGTTGGCGTCGGAATTGCGCGACAGCGCCGACAGCGCAGCGTCGCTCACCTGGTCGATGAAGCGATTGAGCATTTCCACCCCGTCGCCATCGGGCCGGTCGCCGCTCAGCGCCTCGAGCAGGTCATATTGCACGGCG
>NZ_JAMBNX010000051.1 GCF_023715325.1 Agromyces mediolanus
GCAGATAGGCCTGCGCGTCGGCGAGGCCGGGCCTGTCGGTCCTGGCGCCTGACGCCTGATCGTCGAAAACACGTTCGCATCCCGCCCGCTTTAGAGCGTCGTGCTGAAGCGAGAGCTTCTGGTCGGGGGTGGAGACCCGCGCATAGCCGATCAGCGCCACGGGTGGGTCCTTTGCGTCCGTTTTCCCATCATCACGCGATCTTGTCCGAATCGCCATCGAAGGTCCAGAGTTGACGGACACATTCCTGGTGTCCGTCCAACGGACGTCTGACGGACAGCGACATGGAGGGGTTGGAGCTTGGCAAGAAGACACCTGCTGACACGCGAGATGCTTGCGGAGCATTATGATCCGTCGCTCGATGAACGCGAGATCGCGCGTCACGTCTCCTTGAGCCGTGACGACCTCGAACTGATCGCATCCCGGCGGGGCGACGCCACCCGCCTCGGCT
>NZ_JAMBNX010000052.1 GCF_023715325.1 Agromyces mediolanus
CCGAGGTAGAGGCCGGCGGCGGGCGCCCACATGATGAGGCCGGCGAGCTGCTGATCCTCCAACGGGGACAGGCCCCAGGCCTGGGTGGTGAGATAATGCGGGGCGTAGAGCGCGCCGCTGTTAAACACGAGGAGCGCGCCGAGCAGGCCCATCTGCACCATCATCGCGAGCAGGGCGGCAATGCCCATCGGCATGGGGGCGGTGCGGATGTGCGCCCACATGCCCCAGGCGGTGACGAGCAGGCGCGCCTGCATCAGCCAGTAAGCGGCGTTGCTCGACAGCGCCCAGGCATAAGCGGGCGGCGCATGCCAGACCCAGAAGGCGAGTGGGTGCGCGACGGTCCAGAGCGCGAGGCCGCCGCGCGGCGGGCGGACGGTGGAGGCAAGCGCGATGGCGAGCAGCGGCGCGACCAGCGCGGTCAGCAGAACATGGTGGACGGTGCGGGCGG
>NZ_JAMBNX010000053.1 GCF_023715325.1 Agromyces mediolanus
GTCTCGTGCACTGACGCGCGTGCCCACGGGTGGCGCGGGGGAGTGGCGCGTCGTCGATGGCAGGGCATAGCGTCAACGGTGTGGATCAGGTAACTCTCGTTCTCGTGCGTCATGGCGAGTCGGAGGGCAACGTGGCAGCGGAGGCGGCGCTGCGCGATGACCTCGAGCGCATCGACGTGCCCGTGCGCGACCCCGACATCGAACTGAGCGAACTCGGCCGCCGACAAGCCGCCGCCGTCGGCACGTGGCTCGCGAAACAGCCCGCCGACGATCAGCCGGACGTCACGTGGACGAGCCCGTATCGACGCGCGCGTCAGACGGGCCAGATCGCGCTCGACAAGGCGTCGCTCGAACTGCCCGTCCTCGTCGACGAGCGTCTGCGCGACCGCGACATGGGTGTCACCGACATGCTCACCGGGCGCGGCATCCGCGACGCCTACCCCGAGG
>NZ_JAMBNX010000054.1 GCF_023715325.1 Agromyces mediolanus
GTGTAGAGGATGGTCGCCTCATCCTCGGGTACCAAGCCGGCATCGGGTAGATCACCCGCCGGCAGCGCCGCCCAGTCATGCGGCGTACCGATGATGTCTTCCAGCCGCTCGGCCCCCTCCAGCGGCTGGGCCGCTCGGCTGATCAGGATGCGCGTCACGCCAGGATAATCTGCGCGCAGGTCCGCCACACGGTCCCAGCGCTCGTCGTCGGCGATCAGCACCTTGGCGCCCTAGTCCGTCAGGCCATAGACCAGCTCCTCGCCCGTCCACCACGCGTTCAGCGGCACCGCGATGGCACCCAAAACCGTGGTTGCGAAAAAGGCGACGATCCATTCGGGCAGGTTGCGCATTGCGATCGCCACCCGGTCGCCCTTGCGCATCCCGCCCGCCGCCAGATCGGCGGCCAGCGCCGCGATGGCGCGGTGCTGCGCATCGTAGCTG
>NZ_JAMBNX010000055.1 GCF_023715325.1 Agromyces mediolanus
GCTGTATGTCCGCGAGGGCGACCGCGTTCGCAAGGGCCAGCCGATCATGCGCTTCGACAATCGCGTCAGCGGCGACAGCGCAGCGTCGCTTGGCCAGTCGCTGGAGCAATTGCTCGCCTCGCAGGCCCGGCTGATCGCGGAACGCGACGGTGACGCGTCCATCCGCTTTCCGCCGGCTCTCGCCACGGCGAATACGCCCACCGCGCTCGCAGCCAAGGATGAGGCTGGTCGCCAGTTCGCCGCGCGTCGCTCGCTTCGCCTGACGGAGCAGGAGGCGATCCGGGAGCGGATCGTCCAAGCGCAACAGGACGTCGCAGCGACAAGCGCCCAGTTGCAGGGCGCGGAGAACCAGCGCACCTTTCTCACCCCGGAGCTGGAGGCGCTGCGCGGCCTGTACGCACGTCAGCTCGTGACGGTTGCACGGGTCAACCAGCTGGAGC
>NZ_JAMBNX010000056.1 GCF_023715325.1 Agromyces mediolanus
TCCAGAAGCAGATGGACGAAGCGCAGAACACGCTCGACAAGATCGAGGTCGAGGGTGTCTCCGGTGGTGGCCTGGTGAAGATCAAGGCAACCGCCAAGGGGCGCATCCTGTCGGTGTCGATCGACGATTCGCTGATCGTGCCGTCGGAAAAGCAGATGCTGGAAGATCTGGTCGCCGCCGCGTTCAACGACGCGCGTGGCAAGGCAGACGCCGCGTCGTCGCAGGAAATGGCGAAGATGACGAGCGGCCTGCCGCTGCCGCCGGGCTTCAAGCTGCCGTTCTGATGATGTAGCCGCGGCGCGCTTAATTGCAGCGCTGGAACAACAATTGATCGGTCAACGTTGCGCTTCATCAGTAATGATGGAGAAACACATGACCGACGAACGTGTGACCGAGACCTCCACGCCGAATACGACGATCATCGAGCGGCGTGGGGG
>NZ_JAMBNX010000057.1 GCF_023715325.1 Agromyces mediolanus
CTGGTGCTTGAAATGGTTCGCGTCACGGAAGCGGCGGCGATCGGCGCCTCCACCCTGATCGGGCGCGGCGACGAAAAGGCTGCCGACGCAGCCGCGGTCGAGAAGATGCGCGAGGCGCTCAACACGCTCGACATCGACGGCACGGTCGTGATCGGCGAGGGCGAGCGCGACGAGGCGCCGATGCTGTACATTGGCGAGAAGGTCGGCGCGGCGCAGGGCACCGGGCCGAAGATCGACATCGCGCTCGATCCGCTGGAAGGCACCACCATCTGCGCCAAGGCTGGCCCCAACAGCCTGGCCGTGCTGGCGATCGGCGAGGAAGGCTGCCTGCTGAACGCGCCCGACGTGTACATGGAAAAGCTGGCGGTCGGCCCGGGGCTGCCCGAGGGCGTGATCGACCTCGACAAGTCGCCGACCGAGAACGTCAAGGCAGT
>NZ_JAMBNX010000058.1 GCF_023715325.1 Agromyces mediolanus
GCGTGGAACATGGTGGCGAGCACCGGCGAGCTATCCGGCTGCCACGCCGTTCCCGATGCCTCGCGGCTCATCCCATAGGGGCCAAGCATCGCCGGCATCTGATGATCCGCGCCATGGTTCATCGCGGCGGCGCCATGGGCGGCATGATCCATCATGGGCGCGTCGTGTTGCGGTTGCTGGCCGTGGCTGCTGTGGGCGGCGTGCGCGCCCGCCTGAGGCGTTACGGCCTTGCCCATCTCGTGCCCGGCGTGGGGGGCGCCCTGCGCGGCCGGGGTGGCGGGTGAGGGCGATCGCAGCGCCGGCGACCAACGTCATCATCGTCTTCATCGTACAAGCATCCAGATCGCCATCCCAAGCATGAAGAGGTTTTCGGTAAGAGAGACAAAGCCAAGCGGCACGTTGCTCGACCCGCCGACACAGGCGCATTTCAG
>NZ_JAMBNX010000059.1 GCF_023715325.1 Agromyces mediolanus
TCCTCAATCCTCGCTGCAATCCCTCGGCTCGGCCAGCACAAAGCGGCGGAACAAAGCAAGATCTATCCATAACGGACCAGCCCGCTTGCCGGAACCCGCCCCCAGCATCACCGATGCTGCACGGTAAAATGAGCGGAATACGATATGCGATGGTGGTCTTCCCTGTTCGGCCAGGCACAAGAGCAGGCGACCACGCCGGAAATCGGATCGGCGCCGCACATCGAGCAGCCGGTCGCAACGCCGCGCCGCACGGCGCATGTCCTTCCCCGTTTCCGCGGCACAGCGGTCGATCGCGTCGCCCCCAGCACCAGCAGCTACGACCAGCTTCGCCTCCGGCTAAGGGCGGCCTTCACGCCCGCCCGACCCGTCATGGAGCCAACGAGGTTCGCTGGACGGGGTGAATTGCTTCGAACCGTCATACGGGCGGTGGA
>NZ_JAMBNX010000005.1 GCF_023715325.1 Agromyces mediolanus
CGCCCCCCGCCCGCGCGCCCCCGCCCGCATCTCGAGGGGGTCACTTCCCGACACCGCGACCGTCGGAATGCGGGCCCGGTGTCGGAAAGCGACCCCCTCGGGAGGGATTCCGCGCAGAGGAGCGGCCGGGCGGCTGCGGCCGTCACAGTTGCGGGGTCTCCGGTCCGGCTGGCTATGGTGGACCCAGCCCGCACGCAACGGCGCGTCGCTCGGCGACCCGCACCGGCCCCGGCCCTTGCGCTTCCCGTCCGCCAAGTCCCGAAGGAGTTCCGCGTGCCCGCGACCCCGAATCTGATCGACGACGTCTACGACGAGATCCTGTCCCGGAACCCCGGGGAGCCGGAGTTCCACCAGGCCGTCCGCGAGGTCTTCGGCTCCCTCGACCGGGTGCTCGAGCGGAACCCGCAGTACGTGCAGGCGTCGATCCTCGAGCGGATCTGCGAGCCCGAGCGTCAGATCATCTTCCGGGTGCCGTGGGTCGACGACGCGAACCGGGTGCGCATCAATCGCGGCTTCCGGGTGCAGTTCAACTCGGCGCTCGGCCCGTACAAGGGCGGACTGCGCTTCCACCCGACCGTCGGCCTCGGCACGGTCAAGTTCCTCGGCTTCGAGCAGATCTTCAAGAATGCGCTGACCGGCATGCCGATCGGCGGCGGCAAAGGCGGCAGCGACTTCGACCCCAAGGGCAAGTCCGAGGGCGAGATCATGCGCTTCTGCCAGTCGTTCATGACGGAGCTCTCACGCCACGTCGGCGAGTACCGCGATGTGCCGGCGGGCGACATCGGCGTCGGCGGCCGTGAGATCGGCTACCTGTTCGGCCAGTACAAGCGGATGACGAACCAGTACGAGTCCGGCGTGCTCACCGGCAAGGGCCTCACCTGGGGCGGCTCGCTCGTGCGCACCGAGGCGACCGGCTACGGCGCCGTGTACTTCACGCAGCACATGCTCGCGACCCGCAGCCGCTCCTTCGACGGCGCTCGCGCGCTCGTCTCGGGATCCGGCAACGTCGCCATCTACGCGATCGAGAAGGTCGTCGAGCTCGGCGGCGTCGTGGTCGGCGCCTCCGACTCGTCCGGCGCGATCCACGATCCCGACGGCATCGACCTGGACCTCCTCCGGGACGTGAAGGAGCGCCGCCGCGAGCGCATCGCCGTCTACGCCGAGGAGCGCGGTGGGCGCGCCCGGTTCCTGCCCGGGGCATCCGTCTGGGACATCGAGAGCGACGAGCCGATCCAGGTCGCTCTGCCCTGCGCGACCCAGAACGAGCTCGACGAGTCGCAGGCGGCGAAGCTCGTCGCGAACGGCCTCGTCGCGGTCGCCGAGGGCGCGAACATGCCCGCGACGCCGGGCGCCGTGCGCGTGTTCCGCGAGGCGGGCGTGCTGTTCGGGCCCGGCAAGGCCGCGAACGCCGGCGGGGTCGCGACGAGCGCGCTCGAGATGCAGCAGAACGCTTCGCGTGACTCGTGGAGCTTCGAGCACACCGAGCAGCGGCTCGCCGAGATCATGGCGGCGATCCACGAGCGCACCGCGGCGACCGCCGAGGAGTACGGCGCGCCGGGCGACTATGTGGTCGGCGCGAACATCGCCGGCTTCACCCGCGTGGCCGACGCCATGCTCTCGCTCGGCGTCATCTAGGTCGGGCCGCCGGGCCGGCTCGGGCCTCCCGGCTCGGGCCACCCGGGCCCGGTCGTCCTGCTCCGGCGGAGGAGATTCGCGCCGCGGGAGGATGCCTCGAGCCGATTCATCCTCCCGTCGCGACAATCTCCTCCGCCGCGGACGGTGCGGCCCGTGCTGGCCGATGGTGCCCGTCGCTGCCCGCGCCGCGGCCTGCGGCGGCTACCTGAGCCGGGCTCGGCGGCTGCCGCCGAAGACACCTCGACGGGGCGGGATGGCGGTGTCCGAGGCATCCGCGATGGGGCTCGCCTCCGTCGGGACCTGCAGCGCCTCCGCGGGGATGATCGGCACGGCCTCGGTGCGCACCGCCGGGATCGCCGACGTCGGCACGACCGCGATGGCGGCCGTCGGGGGCTCCTCGAAGTGCACGGCCGCGGCCCAGCGCCGGTCGGGATGCCGCACCAGCCGCATGCCGCGCGACACCACCAACCAGCCGAGCCCGATGAGCGCGGCGATGCCGGCGGCGATCGCGGCGACGCCGAGACCCCATCGCGGGCCCCAGCTGTTCGCCACGGCGCCGACGATCGGGGCGCCGATGGGCGTTCCGCCCGAGAGGATCGCGAAGTACAGGGCGAGCACACGCCCGCGCAGCACCGGCTCGGTCGTCGTCTGCACGTAACCGTTCGCGGTCGTGAGCAGCGTCACGGCGGCGAAGCCGATCAGCACGGTCGACGCGGCGAACCAGCCGAACTCGGGCATGATCGCCGACACGAGCGCGGCGACGCCGAAGCCCGCGGACGCGATGATGATGATGCGCATGCGGGCGCGCTCGCGCCGCGCCGCGAGCAGGGCGCCGGCGAGGGAGCCGATCGCGAGGATCGAGTTCAGCAGGCCGTACTCGCCGGCGCCGCGACCGAACTCGACCGCCATCGTCGAGGAGAAGATCGGGAAGTTCATGCCGAACGCGCCGACGAGGAACACGATGATGAACACGACGACGAGGTCGGGGCGGCTCCACACGTAGCGGAAGCCCGCGATGAAGGCGCCGCGCTCGCGCGGGGCTCGAGGCATCCGCTTGAGCTTGCGCCCGCGCAGCATCGCGAGGGCCGCGAGCACCGCGACGAAGCTGGCCGCGTTGATCACGAACACCCAGCCGGAGCCCACGATGACGATGAGCAGGCCCGCGACGGCGGGGCCGATGAGGCGGGCGGTGTTGAACGAGGCCGAGTTCAGCGCGACGGCGTTCGACATGTCGGAGCTCGCGACGAGGTCGGTGACGAACGTCTGCCTGGCCGGGTTATCGACGGCGTTCACGATGCCGAGGAGGCCGGCGAAGATGTAGAGGTGCCATAGCTCGGCGTGGCCGAAGATGAGCAGCATGCCGAGCGCGAGGCCGAGCAGCATCATGGAGGTCTGCGTCACCACGAGGATCTTGCGCCGGTCGAAGCGGTCGGCGATGAGGCCGGTGACGGGCACCAGCAGGAGCTGCGGGGCGAACTGCAGCGCCATCGTGATGCCGACGGCGAGGGCGTCGTTGTCGCTGAGCTCGGTGAGGACGACCCAGTTCTGGGCGGTGGCCTGCATCCACGCGCCGATGTTCGACACGAGGGCCCCGATGAACCAGATGCGGTAGTTGACGTGGGCGAGGGAACGGAACATGGCACTCACTGGTCGATGAGCCTCCCGAGGATCGTCGTGGCGCGGGCGAGCGTCTCTCGCTCGTCGGGGCTGAGGGCGGCGTAGCGCTTCGCGATCCACGCGTCGCGCCGCTTGCGGGTCTCGAGCACCACGCGCGAGCCCGCCTCGGTCGCCGTGACGAGCACCTTGCGGCCGTCGTCGGGGGCGCTGGAGCGCACCGCGTAGCCGGCGTCGACGAGGCAGTTCACCGTGCGGTTCATCGACGGGGCGGTCACGCGCTCGAGCTCGGCGAGCCGGCCGATGGTGAGCGGCCCCTCGCTGTGGATCCAGCCGAGGGTCGAGAACTGGGAGCCGCTGATCTCGGTGTCGCTGCGCTCCTGGCGGAGCCGCCGCGACAGCCGCATGATCGCGACGCGCAGCTCGGTCGACTGCTCGGCGAGGGTACGACGGCGGGATGCCTCGGGGCGGCGTGCGTCGGTCGAGGCGGTGCTGGTCGCGGCATCCGTCATGATCGTTAGCCTAACAAATTAGTGTGGCTAAGTAAATTGGGCGAGCCGCCCGAGCCGCCCGAGCCGCCCGAGCCGCCCGAGCCGTGCGCGGCCGGAGCCCGCCTGCCATGATGAGCGCATGGCGACCTTCACCGACTCGCACGGCGTCCGGATCCACTACGAGTCGTGGCGGGTGCCCGACGCGCACGCCGTGATCCAGCTCGCGCACGGCGTCGGCGAGCACATCGGCCGCTACGGCGAGCTCGTCGCGGCCCTGAACGCGGCCGGGTACTCGGTCTGGGCCGACGACCACCGGGGCCACGGCAAGACCGGGTTCGAGCAGCACGTCGGCGACCTCACCCGGATGGGCAAGCTCGGCCCGGGCGGGCTCGTCGCGACGATCGCCGCGGTCGAGCAGTTCACCGAGGTGATCCGCGAGACCGAGGGCTACGAGCTGCCGCTCGTCTACCTCGGCCACTCCTGGGGTTCGCTCATGGGGCAGATCATCGTGAACCGACACGCCGACCGCTACGACGGGGTGGTGCTCACGGGCACCGCCTACCGCACGATCCGGCACATGAACGGCGGCGACCTGAACAAGCGGCACGCGCACCTCGGGACGACGACCGTGGAGTGGCTCTCGCGCGATCGGGCGGTCGCGGAGGCGTTCATGGCCGACCCGTACACGACCGACGTCTCGCTGCAGAAGCTCTTCGGACTGCTCGACGCCGCCCGCCTGCTCGGTCGCCCCGCGCGGAACCTGCCCAAGGAGCTGCCGCTGCTCATCATGGTCGGCGACGACGACCCGCTCGGCGGGGAGGAGAGTGCGCGCCGGCTCGCCGAGGCGTACGTGCGCCGCTCGGGGCTCGTCGACGTGGAGCTCATCGTCTACGCGGGCGCCCGGCACGAGATCTTCAACGAGACGAACCGCGAAGAGGTGCGGTCCGACCTCGTCGCCTGGCTCGACGAGCGCTTCGCCGTCGACTGATCCGGCGCGTTCCCTCTCCGCTCTCCTCGACTTGCCCGACTTTCATGAAAGTCGGGCAAGTCGGAATGGGGCGGATCAGGTGGCGGCGCGGTCCGGCGGGACGTCGAAGCCGAGCAGGCGCATCCGGGGATGGTTCGGATGCCTCGCGCTCGACTCCATGAACCACGGGTAGACGATCGTCGTGACGTTGCAGTTGCCGAGCACGGGCAGCAGGTCGCGGTAGCCGTCGGGATCCATTCCGGCGAGCTCGCAGAACAGCAGCCGGATGAGCGTCGCGTGCGCCACGATCAGCACCCGCCCGTCGGGGAACTCCTGCACGAGCTCGTCGAGCGCGGGCAGCGCCCGGGCGATGCCGTCCCGGCCGGACTCGCCGCCCGGGAACGGGTTCGATGCGGGCGCGCGACAGAACGCCGCCCATTCGGCCGGGAACCGTTCGGCGAGCTCGTCGGGCGCGAGTCCCTCGGCGACGCCGAAGTCGACCTCGACGAGCCGAGGTTCGATGCGCAGCTCGAGGCCGGTCGTCTCGACGGAGGGGGCGGCGGAACGCTGCGCCCGGCTGAGCGGCGAGGCGACGATCGCGTCGAGGCGGGCATCGACCGCCCAGGCGCCGAGCGCCGCGGCCTGGCCGAGCCCGTGCCGGGTGAGCGCGACGTCGGAGTTGCCCGCGTAGCGGTGCTCGGCGTGCCAGACGGTCTCGCCGTGGCGAGCGAGGAAGAACGTCGTCATGGTCTCAGCGTAGAGCCGAGACCGAATGAACCGGTCTCCGGATGCCGCGGCGACCGTAGGCTTGGGGCATGCACGGTGAGTACAAGGTTCCCGGGGGCAAGCTCGTCGTCGTCGACTTCGATGTCGTCGACGGACTGATCCGCAATCCGCGGGTCGCCGGAGACTTCTTCCTCGAACCCGACGAGGCGCTCGGCGACCTCGACCGGGCGCTCGACGGCCTGCCCGCGGCATCCGATGCGAAGACGATCGCGAAGGCGGTCGCCGACGGCCTCCGCCCCGACGCGGTGCTGCTCGGCTTCTCGCCCGAGGCGATCGCCGTGGTGGTGCGCCGCGCCCTCACCGAGGCGCGCAGTTGGACCGACTACGAGTGGGAGCTCGTGCACGACCCCGCCGTGCCGCCGCGCCTGCACCTCGCGCTCGACGAGGTGCTCGCGACCCGCGTCGGCGACGGCCGCCGCAAGCCGACGCTGCGCTTCTGGGAGTGGGACGAGTCCGCGGTCGTGATCGGCTCGTTCCAGTCGGTGAAGAACGAGGTCGACCCGGAAGGTGCGGCCAAGCACGGCTTCGAGGTCGTGCGGCGCATCTCCGGCGGCGGCGCGATGATGATGGAGAAGGGCAACGTCGTCACCTACTCGCTGTACGTGCCGGCCGAGCTCGTGCAGGGCATGAGCTTCGCCGACTCCTACGCGTTCCTCGACGACTGGGTGCTGCAGGGCCTGCGCTCGCTCGGCATCGAGGCCACCTACCAGCCGCTCAACGACATCGCGAGCCCCGCCGGCAAGATCGGCGGGGCCGCGCAGAAGCGGCTCGGCAACGGCGGGGTGCTGCACCACGTGACGATGTCGTACGACCTCGACAACGAGAAGATGCTCGAGGTGCTGCGCATCGGTCGCGAGAAGATCAGCGACAAGGGCATCGCCTCGGCGGCGAAGCGCGTCGACCCGCTGCGCTCGCAGACCGGACTCAGCCGCGCCGAGATCATCGAGCGGCTGAAGCAGACGTTCGTCTCGCTGTACGGCGCGCAGCCCGGCACGGTCGCGCCCGACGAGCTCGCCGAGGCCGAGGAGCTCGTCGCCGCGAAGTTCGCCACCCCGGAGTGGCTGAACCGGGTGCCGTAGGCCGGGGCTGTCCACAGGCGGGCGGATGCCGCGAGGAACGCTCAGCGGCGAACGCTACAATCGCCCGGATGGAGTGGTGGGCCTGGGCGCTGATCGCCGTCGCCGTGGTGGCGGTGGCCGCGTTCCTCGTGCGCCGCGGGTGGATCGACCTGTCCGACAAGACGAAGCGCGGCAAGCCCTCGGGGCACGCGGTGCTCATGATCGGCGACGAAGTGTTCGCGCCGCGCAAGTACGAGGCGCAGCTCGAGATGGACAAGCAGAACCGGCTGCCGACGCCCGCGCCCACCCCCGACGGTGACAAGGGCATCGCCTTCGCCGACGAACAGGGCGATCCCGGTGCCGAGCCCGACCCCTCCGACCGGTTCCGCGGCAGCATCCGCCTCGACGTGTAGCGGCCGCCGCGGCCTCGTTCGCTGAGCTCGTCGAAGCGGCCCCTCGACGGGCTCGGGGAACCATTGGTGCGCTGAGCTTGTCGAAGCGCTTCGACGAGCTCAGCGAACCAGACCGTTCAGCGGGCCAGACCGCGCAGCCCCTCCGCCCAGGCGGCGGCCCGATCGAGTTCGCCGTCGAGGAGCGGGCCCGCGGTCGGGCCGACCCGGAACGACGCCGGCTCGCCGATCGTGCGGAAGCCGAGCCCATCGAGCCGTCGGCGCACCCGGTGCGAGGGGGCGCCGACGGCGCCGGGAGCCTGCCGCACGTCGAACGTCGCCGCGAAGGGCGCGGAATCGGCGCGCACCGCCGCGAGCCCGCCGAGCCACTCGCGGACGCCCGCGCGGGCCGTGGCCGAGGCATCCGCGCCCTGCGCCCGAGCCGCTCGCCGCGAGAGCCGGCTCGGCAGGGCGAAGCCGTGCGTCGGCGAGCCGACGATGACGAGCTCCGCGTCGCCGATGGCCGGACGGTCGTCGGCGAGCTCGAGGCGCACCGCGTCGGTCGAGCCGAGCGCTCGGGCGATCGCGGCCGCCACCGCGGCGGTGTTGCCGAACATGGATTCGTAGACGACGAGCGTGCGCATCCTGGCCTCCCGCGGGCAGCGTAGCGGGTACCGGGGTCGGCCGTGCTGGCAGACTGGGGGCGTGGCCGCCGCCGAACCGAATCGCGTCATCCACGCCGACAACCTCGACGTGCTGCCGACGCTGCCCGACGGCCGCTTCACGCTGATCTACCTCGATCCGCCGTTCAACACCGGCCGGCCGCAGGAGCGCCGTGCGACGAGCCACGTGCGCATCGTCGAGCCGGACGAGGCATCCGACAGCCCCGACGCTGACCCCCGCCCCGCCCCCGCGACCGTGCGCGGCTTCGCCGGCCGGCGCTACGAACGGGTGCGCGGAGACCTGCTCCGGTACGACGACCGATTCGAGGACTACTGGGCGTTCCTCGAGCCGCGCCTCCTCGAGGCGTGGCGGCTGCTCGCCGACGACGGCACCCTCTACCTGCACCTCGACTACCGTGAGGCGCACTACGCGAAGGTGCTGCTCGACGCGCTCTTCGGCCGCGAGTGCTTCCTGAACGAGATCATCTGGGCGTACGACTACGGTGCGAAGTCGAAGCGCCGCTGGCCGACGAAGCACGACACGATCCTCGTCTACGTGAAGGACCCGGCCAAGTACTGGTTCGACTCCGCGGGCGTCGACCGCGAGCCGTACATGGCACCCGGACTCGTCACCCCCGAGAAGGTGGCCGCGGGAAAGCTGCCCACCGACGTCTGGTGGCACACGATCGTCTCGCCGACGGGGCGGGAGAAGACCGGCTACCCGACGCAGAAGCCCGAGGGGGTGCTGCGCCGCATCGTGCAGGCCTCGACCCGCGAGGGCGACTGGGTGCTCGACTTCTTCGCCGGTTCCGGCACGACGGGCGCCGTCGCCGCCGCCCTCGGCCGGCGCTTCGTGCTCATCGACGAGCATCCCGACGCCGTCGCCGTGATGCGGGCCCGCCTCGGCGAGGTGCCCGGCACGGTGTTCGAGAGCAGTGCCACCGCGCCGGCCACGGCGCTCGACGCGAAGGAGCGCGCATGAAGTTCCGGATCTTCACCGAACCGCAGATGGGGGCGAGCTACGAGCAGCAGCTCGCGATGGCGCTCGCCGCGGAGCGGCTCGGCTTCGATGCCTTCTTCCGCAGCGATCACCTGCTCACGATGGGCGGCGACGGGATGCCGGGGCCGACCGACTCCTGGGTGACGCTCGGGGCGCTCGCGCGGGAGACGTCGACGATCCGGCTCGGTACGCTCGTCACGAGTCTCACGTTCCGGCATCCGGGGCTCACCGCGATCCAGGTCGCGCAGGTCGACGCGATGAGCGGCGGCCGGGTCGAGTTCGGGCTCGGCACGGGATGGTTCGCCGCGGAGCACTCGGCCTACGGCATCCCGTTCCCGGCGCAGCGCTTCGGCCTGCTCGAGGAGCAGCTCGAGGTCATCACCGGGCTGTGGTCGACGCCCGTCGGCGGGCGCTTCTCCTTCGAGGGCGACCACTACGCGCTGCAGGACTCGCCCGCGCTGCCGAAGCCGGTGCAGGACCCGGTGCCGATCATCGTCGGCGGCACCGGCCCGAGCCGCACGCCCGCCCTCGCCGCGCGCTTCGCGCACGAGTACAACGTGCCGTTCCGCTCCAACGCCGAGATCGCCGAGGCTTTCGGCCGGGTGCGCCGGGCGGCCGAGGAGTTCGGCCGCGACCCCGCTTCGCTCGTCTACTCGGCGGCGCTCACGACGACGCTGGGCGAGACGGATGCCGCCTACCGGCGCCGTGCCGCGGCCATCGACCGCGACCCGGTGGGGCTCGCCCGGGAGGGCATCGGCGGCACCGTCGCCGAGGTCGTCGACCGTATCGGCGGACTCGCGGAGCTCGGCGTCGAGACGCTCTACCTGCAGCTGCTCGACTTCGACGACCTCGAGGTGCTGGAGCTGCTCGCGGCCGAGGTCGTCCCCGCGTTCCGCTGAGCGCCGGGCCGGACGGGGAGCACATGACGCAGACGCTGTACACGGGCCGGTTCCGCACGCTGGCGGACGAGGCATCCGCCCAGGCGACGGGGATGCTCGTCGGCGACGACGGCCGCATCGTCGCCGTCGGGGCAGCCGATGCGCTCGCCGAAGCCCACCCGTCCGTGAGGCGGACGGCGCTCGACGGCTGGGCGATGCCCGGGCTCATCGAGCCCCACGGGCATCCCGGCACCGCGGCGGTGCTCTGCTCCGAGCTCGTCGTCGACCTCCGTCCCGTCGTCGTGCCGGATGCCGAGGGTGTGCTCGCGGCGCTGCGGCGCGCGGTCGCCGCGGGCGGGCCCGTGTTCGCGAACGGCTGGGACGGCCTGCTGCAGCGGGGGCTGCCCGCTCCCGACCGCGCCTGGCTCGACGAGCTGGCCGGCGAGGTACCGATCGTCATCGTGCACAACTCGGGCCATTCCGCGTACTTCAACAGTGCGGGCGCCGCACTCGCGGGTCTCAACCGCGATACCCCCGACCCGGTGGGTGCGAGCTTCGGGCGAGACGCCCGGGGCGAGCTCGACGGCGTCGCGCTCGAGGCCGGCGCGGTCGAGCGGGTCATGGCGCCGCTGCTCGAGCGTGGCCGTGCCGGCTTTCCCCGGCTGTTCGCGGCGCACCTCGCCGAGCTCTCCGGGCTCGGCTACACGACCGTCGCCGACCTCTCGTGGGATCCGGCGCTGAACCCCGTGGTCGACGCGCTGCGCGGGTCCGGGCGGCTGCCGGTGCGGCTGCGCTGGTACGAGATGTCGCGCCCGGGCGGCGTCCCGGCGCCGGCACCGGGGCGGGATGCCGCGCTCGACCCGGTGTTCCGTCAGGTCGGCGTGAAGACGTGGAGCGACGGTTCGCCCTGGGTGGGTAACATCGCCACGAGCTTCCCCTACCTCGACACCGAGGCGACGCGCTCGATCGGCCTCGAGCCCGGGCACCGCGGCCACGCGAACTACTCGGGCGAGGAACTGCTCGCGATCGCCGAGCCCTACGCCGCGGCAGGCTGGCAGCTCGCCTGCCATGCGCACGGCGACCTCGCGATCGCCTCGACGCTCGACGTGTACGAGCAGCTCATCGCGCGGCACGGGCTGGCGGACCACCGGTTCCGCCTCGAGCACGTCGGGGCGGCGTCGCCCGAGCTGTACGCGCGGGCGGCGTCGCTCGGGGTGACGGTGAGCGTGTTCGTCGATCACGTGCGGTACTGGGGCGAGGTCCTCGTCGACGGGCTCTTCGGCCCCGAGCACGGCGGCACCTGGGCTGACGCCGGGGCCGCGTTCGCGGCGGGGCACCGGGCGACGTTCCACAACGACGGCTGGGTGACGCCGAACGAGCCGTTCCGGAACATGGCGGTGGCCGAGACACGGCTGACGCGGAACGGACGGCGGATGCCGGGAGGCGCCCCGGTGCCGCGGGCCGACGCTCTGCGGGCGCACACGGCGAACGCGGCGTGGCAGTTGTTCGGCGAGCGGGAGATCGGGGTGCTCGAGCCCGGCCGCTTCGCGGACTTCGTGGTCGTCGACCGTGACCCGCTCACGGTGCCCGCCGACGCCCTCGCCGAGACCGAGGTGCGCGGCACCTACCTCGCGGGGGTGCAGGTCTCCGGGGCGTAGTCGGCGCACGCTCCTTCGGTGTCCTCTTGCGGCCCGGCTCCGCAGCAGTATCATAGTGCCACGCGATGCGTAATCGATTGCGCAACTTTTGCTGACGCATCCGTCCTTGCATCCCCCCTGCCTCGCCAGACGAAGGAGTACCCGTGAGACAGCACCGCACCCGCACCGCCGTCGCGCTCGCCGCCATCGGCGGCCTCGCGACCGCCCTGACCGCCTGCTCCGCCCCACCGGCCGAGAGCGGCGGCGGCGACGCCGCCGCAGCGAACAGCGACTTCCTCGCCTGCATGGTCTCCGACTTCGGCGGCTTCGACGATCGCGGATTCAACCAGGCCGTCCTGGCCGCGCTCGACACGGCCGAGGAGCAGTACGGCGTCGAGACCCTGCGCCTTGAGTCGACCACCGAGAACGACTACGCCCCGAATCTCGCCCAGTCGGTCGACCAGGGGTGCGACTTCACCGTCACGGTCGGCTTCTCGCTCGCCGAGGCGACCAAGGCGGCGGCCGAACAGAATCCCGACTCGCGTTTCGCGATCATCGACGACTCCTCGATCGAGCTGCCGAACGTCAAGCCGGTCGTCTTCGACACCGCGCAGGCCTCGTTCCTCGCCGGCTATCTCGCCGCCGGCTACTCGAAGACCGGGACCGTCGCGGTGTTCGGCGGCCAGCCGTTCCCGCCCGTGCTGCTGTTCATGGACGGGTTCTCCGACGGCGTCGACCGCTACAACGCCGACGCGGGCGCCCAGGTGAAACTGCTCGGGTGGGACAAGGCCGCGCAGGACGGCACCTTCGCCGGCACCTTCACCGACATCGCCGCGGGCAAGACGCTCACCCAGACGTTCATCGACCAGGGCGCCGACGTCATCATGCCGGTCGCCGGCTCGCTCTACCTCGGCAGCGGGGAGGCCGCGCACGAGGCCCCGGGCGACGTCGTGCTCGTCGGCGTCGACAATGACGTCGTCGAGCTCTCGCCCGACCTCGCCGACGTCATGCTGACCTCGGTCATGAAGCAGATGGCCGACGCCGTCGTCGAGCTCATCGGCCAGGCGGTCGAGGACGAGTTCGACAACACCCCGTTCATCGGCGAGCTCGCGAACGACGGGGTCGCCATCGCACCGTTCCACGAGTTCAAGGACTCGGTGAGTCCCGAGCTCGCGGCCGCCGTCGAGGGCATCCGGCAGCAGATCATCTCGGGCGAGATCGTCGTCGAGTCGGTCAACGCGCCGTAGCAAGGGTGTAACCGGATCATCCGGAACGGCGGATGCCGCGGGGCTCGAGGCGCCCCGCGGCATCCGTGCGCCCGGAGAGCAGTGCGCTCAGCGCGTGGTGGATCCGCCCACGAGCAGCGTCGGCGCGACGCGGCTACTGCGCACCGGGGCCGTCGAGCCGGCGACCCGGGAGAGCAGGAAACCGATCGCGTCCGCCGCGACCGCCTCGATCGGCTGCACCACGGTGGTGAGCGTCGGCGCCAGCACCTGCGACAGCTCGGTGCCGTCGAAGCCGGTGACGAGCAGGTCGCGCGGCACCTCGACGCCGTGCTCGCGGAGTCGGCCGATGAGCCCGAGGGCGATGAGGTCGGAGGCGGCGATGACGGCGTCGGGCAGTCGGCCGCGGGCGACGAGGGCGTCGGCGGCCGCGGCCCCGGTGGCGAGGCTGAAGTCGCCCCGGAACGGCTCGCCCACCGCGACGGTCTCGCGGTCGACGGTGCGATCGAAGGCGTTCCAGCGCTCGACACCACTCGAGGTCACGTCGTCGGCGCCGACGTAGACGAGCGAGCGGGCGCCGCGCTCCTGCACGTGCTCGAGGGCGAGGCCGAGCCCGATCTCGTTGTCGACGCCGACATAGTCGGCGAGGGAGACTCCGGCGGAGCGGTCGATCTGCACGAGCGGGATCTCCGCCCCGACGGCACGCAGCGCGCCCGCGGAGCGCTGGCGATCGGAGGGGACGATGACGATGCCGTCGACCTTGCGATCGCCGAAGACGGTGAGGCGGCGCGACTCCTCGGCGAGCTCGCCATGCGAGTCGGCGAGCAGCAGCTCGAAGCCGGCGCGGTGCAGCTCGTGTTCGACCGCGTCGACGAGCTGGGCGAAGTACGGGTTGCCGATCACCGGGACGATCATGCCGACGATGCGCGTCGACCCTTCGCGGAGCGCCCGGGCGATGGGATCCACCCGGTAGCCGAGTTCGGCGGCGACGGCGCGGACCTTCGCGATCGTGGCGGCGGCGACGCGATTCTTGCCGGACAGCGCCCGCGACGCGGTCGCGACGGACACGCCGGCGGCGTCGGCGACCTCCTGCAGGGTCACGGCGTGCGGCATCGTCTGCTCCGGTCTTGCGCACCGCGGCGGGGCGCATCGCTCCCACTGTACGGGGTGCGTCCGGGGCGGCGGGGGAGGGGCTTGACAAAACCGAGCGTCAATAGTGCAATCGATTACGCAAAGCTTGTGCAGTTCGAGCGGATGCCGCGACGGCATCCCGCGCCCTGTACCCCGAGACCACCGGAGCGGCCATGACCACCCCCATCATCCTCGATTGCGACCCCGGGCACGACGACGTGTTCGCGATCTGGCTCGCCGCCGGCGATCCCGCGATCGAGCTCCGGGCGATCACCACCGTCGGCGGCAACGGCCGGCTCGAGCACACCACGTTGAACGCCCGCATCGCCTGCACCGTCGCCGGCATCGAGGGCGTGCCGATCGCCGCTGGTGCCGCCGGTCCGCTCGCGGGCGAGCTGCACCCGGCCGACTGGATCCACGGCGACAACGCCCTCGGCGGGCCCGTGCTGCCCGAGCCGACCGTGCCGCTCGACGAGCGTGACGCGATCACGCTCATGCGCGACGTCATCGAGACCTCCGCCGAGCCCGTCACGATCGTCGCGACCGGCCCGCTCACGAACGTCGCCGTGCTGCTGCGCGACTACCCCGAGCTCGCGCCGCGGATCGCCCGAATCGTCTGGATGGGCGGCTCGACGACCCGTGGCAACGTCACGCCCTACGCCGAGTTCAACGCGTGGACCGACCCCGAGGCGATCAGGATCGCGCTCGACAGCGGCGTCGACTTCACCATGGTCGGACTGAACATCTCGCACCAGGCGCTGATCACGCGCGAGGTGCGCGACCGGCTGGCGGCCATCGGCACGCCCCTCTCGGCCTTCGGCGTCGAGCTGCTCGAGTTCTTCTGCTCGACCTACGAGCGCGCCGAACGGATGCCCGACGGCCCCCTGCACGACCCGATCACGGTCGCGCTGCTCGCCGACCCCGCGGTCGCCACGACGGTGCGCACCCGCATCGACGTCGAGCTCGACGGCACCGAGACCCGCGGCGCGACGAGCACGGACCTCATCGACATCCTCGGCCGCGAGCACAACGCGACCGTCGCACTCGACCTCGACGTCGACCGCTTCTGGGGGCTCATCGAGCGGTCGCTCCGCGCGCTCGGCTAGCGCCCCGGCCCGCTCGCGGTGCCGCGCGCTCGGGCGCGGGCGGGGGCCCGGGGAGCAGGCCGGCGGAGCGAGCCGAGGGAGCAGCCCGGGCGGAGCAGCCCGGGCGGAGCAGCCCGGGGCGGGAGGGCGCGGGTTACGCGGAGTCGCGGAGCACGAGGCGGGTCGGCAGGATCGTCTGCCGCGGCACCGTCTCGTCGCCCTCGATGAGCCGGATGAGCAGCTCGGCCATCAGTCGTCCCTGCTCGGCCGAGGGCTGGGCGACTGTGGTCAGCGGCACCCCGGCGCGGAGCGCAGCCGGACTGTCGTCGACGCCGACGACTGCGATGTCGCCCGGCACGGCGAGCCCGCGCTCGGCGAGCACGGCGAGTGCCCCGGTCGCCATCAGGTCGCTCGCCACGAACAGGGCGTCGACCCCGGGCGGGCGCCCGTCGCGCCCGTCGCCGACCCGGTCGAGCAGGCGGCGGGTCGCCGCTGCGGCACCCTCGGCGGTGAAGTCTCCCGTCTCCTCGAGCTCGCCGGGCAGGCCCGCCGCCGCGACGGTGCGACGGAAGCCCTCGAGCCGGTCGATGCCCGCGGGCATGTCGAGCGGTCCCGAGATCGTACCGATCCGGCGCCGGCCGATCTCGATCAGACGCTCGGTGCCGCTCACGGCGGCGGCGACGTTGTCGACGTCCACGACGTAGGCGTCGATGCCCGTGGCGGGCCGACCGCCGTAGACGAGGGGCACCGTCGCGTGCTCGAACAGCTCATCGCCCGCGTGGTGCGAGATGACGATCGCCCCGTCGACGGCGCCGGACTCGAGGTAGCCGCGGGTCTTCCGCTGCGGGTCGGCGGACGCGACGAGCAGGTTCAGCACGTACTCGCTGTCGTCGATCCGGTCCATGATGCCCTGCACGACGGACGCGAAGTACGGGTCGCCGAAGAAGACGGTGACGTCCTCGGGCACGATGAGGGCGATCGAGCTCGAGGAGCGGCGGGCGAGCGAGCGCGCGGCACGATTCGGCACGTAGCGGAGTTCGGCGACGGCGGTGTTCACCGCGGCGACGACTTCGGGGCTCACCTTCGGGGAACCGTTCACGACCCGGCTCACCGTCGCGCGCGACACACCGGCGCGTCGCGCGACCATCTCGAGCGTGGGCGCTCCGCCCGAGGCATCCTTCGCCATGCGGCAAGTCTAGGTCGCGCGCGTCCCCCGCTTCAGACCCCGGCTTGCCCGACTTTCATGAAAGTCGGGCAAGCCGGGGCGTCAGACCGAGTTGCCCGACTTTCATGAAAGTCGGGCAAGCCGGAGCGTCAGACCGAGTTGCCCGACTTTCATGAAAGTCGGGCAAGTCGAGATGGGGGCGGTCAGAGGGCGCGGTCGCGGATGGCTCGCTGGTAGGCGCGCCCGCTCTGCTTCACGGTGCGCTGCTGGGTGTCGTAGTCGACCCGCACGATCCCGAAGCGCTTCTCGTACCCCCAGGCCCACTCGAAGTTGTCGAGCAGCGACCAGTAGAAGTAGCCGTGCACGGGCGTGCCCTCGTCGATCGCGTCGAGGATGGCGCCGAGGTGCAGTTCCAGGAACTCGGCGCGCTCGGCGTCCGGCACCGAGCCGTCGGCCGCCACGACGTCGTCGTACGCGGCGCCGTTCTCGGTGACGTAGAGGCGGATGCCGCGCTCGCCCGTGTACTCGTGGTGCACGCGGGTGAGCAACTCGGTGAGGCCGTGCGGCTGCACCTCCCACTCCATCGCCGTGAGCGGGAGCCCCTGCGGGTGCCAGAAGACGCCGTCGCCGTTGGGGAACGGCGAGCGGGTCTCGCGGGCGGTGGGTGCCTGGGCGAGGAGCGGATGCTCCGCCGGCCGGTCGCTCAGCAGCTCGCCGTGGTAGTAGTTCACCCCGAGGGTGTCGATCGGGGCGCTGATCGTCTGCAGGTCGCCGTCGTGCACTGCCCCGTCGAGCACGTGACCGAGCCGGAGGTCGTCGAGGTCGGCGAGGAAATCGACGGGGTACTCGCCGCGGAGGATCGGGTCGAGGAACACCCGGTTGAAGCCGGCGTCGATGCGGCGGGCGGCATCCACGTCCCCGGGACGCGCGGGGTCGACGGGCTTCGCCACGGTCAGGTTCAGGGTGATGCCGAGGTCGAGCGAGGCGTCCCGCTCCCGGAGCGCCTCGACCGTGAGCCCGTGTCCGAGCATGAGGTGGTGCGCTGCGCGCAGCCCGTCCTCCTTCGAGAAGCGCCCGGGCGCGTGCGCGCCGGCGGTGTAGCTCAGGAAGGAGGAGCACCAGGGCTCGTTCAGCGTCGTCCACACCTGGACCCGGTCGCCGAGGGCGTCGTGCACGCTCAGCGCGTAGTCCCGGAACCGCGAGGCGGTGTCGCGGTTCGTCCAGCCGCCCAGCTCTTCGAGCGATTGCGGCAGATCCCAGTGGTAGAGGGTGAGCCAGGGCTTGATGCCGGCGCCGAGCAGCTCGTCGACGAGCCGGGAGTAGAAGTCGATGCCCGCGGGGTTCACGGGGCCGCCGTCGGGGCGGACGCGCGACCATGAGGTCGAGAACCGATAGGTCTGCAGGCCGAGCTCGGCCATGAGTGCGACGTCCTCCGGCATGCGGTGGTAGTGGTCGCACGCCACGTCGCCGGTGTCGCCGTTGATGACCGCGCCGGGCACGCGGCAGAAGGCATCCCAGATCGAAGCGGTGCGCCCGTCCTCGAAGGCCGCCCCCTCGATCTGGAACGCCGCGGTCGCGGCGCCGAAGAGGAACGAATCCGGGAACGGGCGACGCGGCTCGCCCGGGCGGGAGGTGTTCGTCGCATCGGTCATGTGCGTTCCTCCAAGAGGTCGGTGTCGTCGGTGCTCGGGCCCGTGTTCCCCGCGCTGAAGCGCTTCGGGCGTCGGCGCTGCGACTCTAGGCGGACCGCTCCACAGTGTCAAGAGAGCGCTCTCACGCTTCGATTCCCAGGGATGCCCGTCGAGCCGGACGTACACTCGGAGGGTGTCTGAGAGCTCCACCCGCCCAACCGTCAGCGAGGCGGTGCACCGCCGCCGGATGATCGTCGCGCTCGCCGTCACAGCGGCGCTGATCGGGGTCGCCGCGTTCGTCGTGGGCGCGGCCTCCGGTGGTTCCGCCGGCGCCTCGCCCAGCGGCGCGAAGGGCGTTGCGGGCGAGACGTCCACCCCACGACCGGCCCCGGAGGCCGCCCCGCCGGCGCAGCCGGTGCCCGTTTTCGACATGAACGCCCACTCGATCGACGACCCGGACAGCATCTGGGTGGTCGTCGACAAGCTGCGCCCGCTCGACCCGCAGGACTACGAGCCCGACGACCTCGTCGAAGTCCCCGTGGCGCGCACCTGGGAGCCGCTCATGCGCCAAGAGGCCTCCGACGCCATCGTCGCGATGTTCGACGCGGCATCCAACGAGGCCGGCCTCGCCCTCGCCTCGAACAGCGCCTACCGCTCCTACTCCACGCAGGAGGAGATCTACGACGGCGACGACACGCTCACCGCTCGACCCGGTTACAGCGAGCACCAGACCGGGCTCGTGATGGACATCGGCGCCGAGTCGGGCAACTGCTCGCTCGACGCGTGCTTCGGCGACACCGACGAGGGCATCTGGCTGCGCGACAACGCCTACCGATTCGGGTTCATCCTGCGGTACCCCGCCGACAAGATGGACGTGACCGGGTACGAGTACGAGCCGTGGCACTTCCGCTACGTCGGCGTCGACCTCTCGACCGAGATGCACGCTCGCGGCATCACCACGCTCGAGGAGTTCTTCGGCCTCCCGGCCGCGCCGGAGTACCAGGAGTAGCTCGGTCGGCCCTGGCCCCTGCCACTGCGGGGTCGGCTCAGGCGGAGGGGATTCGCGCCGGGGGAGGAACGGATGCCTCGGGGCATCCTCCCCATGCGGTGATCTCCTCCCGCGAGGGCGACGGAGGCGGGATGGCCCGGTGACCGCGCTCTCACGGGCCTCCCAGCATTCGGGAAGAATCCTCACAAAAACGCGTGATGGGGTGTCCAGGTTCGCTTTCCCCCAACCCGGACTCCTGATTCTGTGCCTGACATCTCCCCCGACACCCCTGCCCGCCCCCGCTCCAACTTCATCCCGGCCCGCCCCCGCATGCCTGGCCTCGCGAGCGACCCCGACACCACGCGCGCCCCTGACACCACCCGCGACCCCGACGCCACCCGGGACGCCGGCACGTCCGCGTCCCGGCACCCCAAGCATCGTGCGACCCCGAGCGGCAACCGCCGTCCGGGCGCCCGAGGCATCCGCCGGGTCGCCGCCCTCTCCGGGCGAGCGCGATCCTCGGTGTGACGGCCTTCGGTGCGGTCTCCGCCGCGAGCGCCGACGGTGCCCCGGCGCCCGCCTCGATCGCCGCCGAGACCGCGCCGCTCGTCGCGACCGGTGACGAGCTGACCGTGACCCCCGGCGGCTCGACCGTCTCGCAGGTCGACCAGGCCCCCGTCGTCACGAGCGGACTCTCGGTCGCCGCGGCGCCCTTCACCGGAGGCACCCAGGTCACGGTGCAGGGCGACGGGCTCGACGAGGTCGCCGCCGTGCAGGTGGGCGGCACTGCCGCGACCATCGTCTCCGCGGACGAGCGCCAGCTCACCTTCGCCGTTCCAGCCGTCGCCGAGACCGCCCTCGGCTCGGTCGCCGTCACGATGACCGAGGCCGATGGCACCGCCGTCGCCGCGGAGACCCCGGCGTCTCCGGCGACGGCGTCGTTCACGGCGGCGCACCCGCTCGTCGCGGCCGCCTCGCCGGTCGCCGTGCCGAGCGAGCTCAGCCTCACGTACACGAGCGACCCCGGGATCGACGCGCAGCTCGGCTACGTCCTCGCCCACTGGAGCGACTACAACTCCGACGCGTACCCGGTGATCTCGGGCAACGACTGTGCGAACTTCACCAGCCAGTCGCTCGTCGCCCGCGGCTGGGCGATGGACGGCGGCTGGTACTACGACGCCGCGACGGGTGCGATGTCGGCGAGCTGGTCGAGCTCGACGGCGATGCGCGACTGGCTGCTCGGACGGCCCGACCTCGCGACCCCGCTCGACGACTCGCAGCGCGCGCAGGTCAAGGTGGGCGACATCGCCCAGTTCGACTGGGATGCCTCGGGCGACCGCGACCACACCGCGATCGTCACGAGGGTTGAGCACGGCGACGCCGGCACCCGCATCTGGGTCGGCGGGCACACCAAGGACGCCGACTACTGGGACGTCGACGAGGCGATCGCGGGCGGCGGCACGGTCAACTACTTCTCGGTGAAGTAGGCGCGCCCGGCCCGGCCTGGCCGCCCGGTCCGCCTGGCCGCCCGGCCCGCCCGGCAGCACCTCTTGCCACCGCGCCCCATCGCCTTCACCGCCCCCACCGCGACCCACCGCCCCCACCGCGAGCCATCGCGCGGGAGGAGACTCCACCCAGGGAGGCGTGGATGCCCCGGGTCATCCTCCGCCGCGCGAATCTCCTCCGGCGGTGCCCGGGGGTCGGCGGTGCCGGGGGTCGGCGGTGCCGGGGTCGGCGGTGCAGGGGTCAGCGATGCCGGGGTCGGGGGAGCGGGTCGGGAGAAGGGCAGGGCCCGGCTACCCGCCCAGGGCCTGGCCGACGATGCGCTGCGCCTCCGCCTGCACGAGCCGCAGGTGCTCGGGCCCGCGGAACGACTCCGCGTACACCTTGTACACGTCCTCGGTGCCGCTCGGTCGGGCCGCGAACCATGCGTCTTCGCTCACGACCTTCACGCCGCCGATCGCCGCGTCGTTGCCCGGCGCCTTCGACAGCTTCGCCGTGATCGGTTCGCCCGCGAGCTCGGTCGCCGCGATCGCGTCGCCGTCGAGCCGGCCGAGTGCGGCCTTCTGCTCGGGAGTGGCTGCGGCATCCGTGCGCTCGTAGGCGGGATCGCCGAAGCGCTCGACCAGGCCGCGGTAGAGCTCGGACGGCGACTTCCCCGTGACCGCGCGGATCTCGGCCGCGAGAAGGCAGAGCAGGATGCCGTCCTTGTCGGTCGTCCAGACCGAGCCGTCGAAGCGGAGGAAGGATGCCCCGGCGCTCTCCTCCCCGCCGAAGCCGACCGAGCCGTCGATGAGGCCCGGAACGAACCACTTGAAGCCGACCGGCACCTCCCAGAGCCGCCGCCCCAGCGACGCCGCGACGCGGTCGATCATCGAGCTGGAGACGAGGGTCTTCCCGATCGCGGCATCCGCCCGCCACTCGGGCCGGTGCGCGAACAGGTACTCGATCGCGACCGCGAGGTAGTGGTTCGGGTTCATCAGGCCGCCGTCGGGCGTGACGATGCCGTGCCGGTCGGCATCCGCGTCGTTGCCGGTCAGCAAATCGAAGTCGCCCGCCTTCGCGACCACGGACGCCATCGCGTTCGGGCTCGACGGGTCCATGCGGATCTTGCCGTCCCAGTCGAGGGTCATGAACGACCAGCTGGGGTCGACGAGCTCGTTCACGACCGTGAGGTCGAGGTCGTAGCGATCGCGGATCGCCGCCCAGTAGTTGACCGAGGCGCCGCCGAGCGGGTCGGCGCCGATGCGGATGCCGGACTCGCGGATGGCGTCGAAGTCGATGATGCTCGCGAGGTCGTCGACGTAGGCGGTACGGAAGTCGTACGTCTCCACCGCGCTCGGCTCGGCCTGGTTCACCCCGGTGAGGCCGGCCTCGATGAGCTCGTTCGCGCGGTTCGCGATCCAGCTCGTGGCGTCGCTGTCGGCGGGGCCGCCGTGCGGCGGGTTGTACTTGAAGCCGCCGTCCTGCGGCGGATTGTGCGAGGGCGTGATGACGATGCCGTCCGCCTCACCCTCGGCGCGGCGGGCCGGGTCGGCGTTCCAGGCGATGATCGCGCGGGAGAGCGCCGGGGTCGGCACGTAGTCGTCGAACTCGTCGACGAGCACGCGCACCCGGTTGCCGACGAGCACGTCGAGCGCGGTGGTCTGCGCGGGGGCGGAGAGGGCGTGCGTGTCGGAGCCGATGAACAGCGGGCCGGTGATGCCTTGCGCCGTGCGGTACTCCACGATCGCCTGCGTGATCGCGAGGATGTGCGTCTCGTTGAAGCTCGAGTTCAGGCTCGATCCTCGATGGCCGGAGGTGCCGAACGCGACGCGCTGCGCCGGCACCGACACGTCGGGCGTCAGCTCGTAGTAGGCCCGGACCAGGGCGTCGACATCGATCAGATCGGCCTCGAGGGCCGGCGTTCCCGCTCGCTCGTGCATGGGCCCAGTCTCCCACTGCGGCCCGTTCCCCCCGAGGGGGGGTTGCCCAACTTTCATGAAAGTCGGGCAAGTCGGCTCACCTTGACCTGGGCAAGTCGGCTCACCTCGACCCTGGGTTGCCCAACTTTCATGAAAGCCGGGCAAGTCGGAGCCGCGCGTGCGGTCGGAGCAGTGCGGTCAGAGGAGGGCGTGCAGGGCGGTGGCGATGCTGAAGATCGCGAGGCCCGCGAGGGCGCCGACGACCGTTCCGTTGATCCGGATGAACTGCAGGTCCCGGCCGACCTGCAGCTCGAGCTTCTCGGTCGTCTCCCGGGCGTCCCAGCGTTCGACGGTCTCGGTGATGACGCCGGCGATGTCGGACCGGTAGTTGCGCACCACATAGGCTGCGGCATCCGTCAGCCAGCGGTCCACCTTCGCCTGCAGGGCCTCGTCGGCGGCGAGGCGGGCGCCGAGCTCGATGACCGCCTGGCGGATGCCCCGGCGCAGCTCGCTCTCCGGATCGGCGAGCGCGGCCGTCAACGAGCCCTTCACCGCGGCCCACGCCTCACCCGCGAACTCGCGCACCCGAGGGCTGTCGAAGAGCTCCGTCTTCAGCCGCTCGACCCGCTCGATCGTCGCCGGGTCGCGCTGCAGGCTCTCGGCGAGGTCGCCCAGGTACCGGTCGATCGCGAGCCGCAGGGGATGCGCGTCGTCCGCGCGCACGGCCCGCACGAAGGCGAGCACCTCGCGGTAGGCGCGGTCGTCGATGAAGCGGTCGACGAGCTTCGGCACCCATCGGGGGAGGCGGTCGCTCACCATGTTGCCGAACGCCTCGGGGTGCGCGTCGAGCCATCCCTCCGCTCGGGCGAGCAGGGCGTCGATGGCCGGGCGCTGCTGGTCGGCGGCGACGAGCCGGGCACCGACCCGGCCGATCGCGGGCGCCCACTCGGGCTCCAGCAGGTGCCGCCTCGCGAGCTGTTCGAGCACCTGTTCGACGTCGTCGTCGCCGAGCAGCTCGAGCACGGCGTTCGCGGCGACGGATGCCTCGGCGGTCAGCCGTTCGGCGTGCGCGGGGTCGCGGAGCCACTCGCCGGCCCGGCGGGCGGGCTCCACCGAGCGGAGTTTGCCGAGCACGACCTCGTCCGAGAGGAACTCGTGCTCGACGAAGGCGCCGAGGCTCGCGCCGATCTCGTCCTTGCGGGTGGGGATGATCGCGGTGTGCGGGATCGGCAGGCCGAGCGGTCGCCGGAACAGCGCCGTCACCGCGAACCAGTCGGCGATCGCGCCCACCATGGCGCCCTCGGCCGCGGCGCGGACGTAGCCGAGCCAGGCGATGCGGTCCTGCAGGGCGAAGGACACGGTGAAGACGACCGCGGCGACGAGGAGCAGTGCCGTCGCGATCGTCTTCATCCGGCGGAGCGCGGCGCGGCGCTCCGCGTCGCTCGGAACGACCCGTTGCATGCCTCGCAGTATTTCAGGAACATCTGGCGGTAATGGCCGGCGTGCCGTTCGTCCTTCCGCGGAGTGGTGCGGGAGGAGGCGGGGCGGTTCCTGAGTTGTCGCAGCGGGGAGCGGGAAGCGGGAAGCGGGGAGCGGGGAGCGGGGAGCGGGGAACGGGACGCCGCCCGGCGCTCGACTAAGCTCGCGGCATGACGGACGCCCCCGACCCCGACCCCAGCTACTCCTATCTGGGCCCGGCCGGCACGTTCACCGAGGCGGCCCTGAAGCAGGTGCCGGAAGCGCAGGGCAAGCGCTGGCGCCCCGTGAACAACGTGGGCGAGGCGCTGGCCGACGTCGTCGCGGGTCACTCGGTCGCCGCGATGATCGCGATCGAGAACTCCGTCGACGGCGGGGTTAGCGCCACCCAGGACGCCCTCGCCACCGTGCCCGGCCTCCGCATCATCGGCGAGTACCTCGTGCCGGTGAACTTCGTGCTCGTCGCCCGGCGCGGCACCGCGCTCGCCGAGGTGCGCATCGTGAACGCCCACCCGGTCGCCTACGGCCAGTCGCGCGGATGGCTCGAGCAGCACCTGCCCGCGCACGGGCACATCCCGGCGACGAGCAACGTGCAGGCCGCCGCGAGCCTCTTCGAGGAGGGCGACCGCGCCGACGCGGCCGTCGCCCCGCCCGGCATCGTCGAACTCCTCGACGTCGACGTGCTCGCCCGCGACATCGGCGACAATCCGAACGCCGTCACCCGCTTCGTGCTCGTCGGCCGCTCCCGGGAGCTGCCGGCCCCGACCGGCGCCGACAAGACGAGCGTCATCGTGGAGCTGCCCGACGACGAGCCGGGCGCGCTGCTCGCGATGCTCGAGCAGTTCTCGACGCGCGGGGTGAACCTGTCCCTCATCCAGTCGCGCCCCATCGGCGACGCCCTCGGCCGCTACCGCTTCGTGATCGACCTCGAGGGGCACGTGCGCGACGAGCGCGTCGCCGACGCCCTGCTGGGTCTGCGGCGTTTTTCACCCAACGTGATCTTCCTCGGCTCCTACCCGCGGGCCGACCGGCGCGAGATCGAGTACCACTCCAAGTACGACGACGGGGTCTTCGTCGAGGCGCGCGATTGGCTGCGCGGCATCCTCTCGGGGGAGCCGGAGCACTGAGGTGACCGAGCTCGACCCGCGGTTCGACGCGCGCTTCCAGCGCGGGTACGTGCCCGGGCCGGGAGCCGACGGACGGCCGGATGCCTCGCCGGAGGCCGCACTCCCGGTCCCGATGCCGACGCGACCGCGAGCGCGGCGGAGCGACAGCCGCTGCCGTCGAGCGCGCGTCCCGCGGCGCCCCGCCCGCGTCAGCGCGGGACGCGGATGGTGAGCGCGGCGGGGTCGACCCGGAAGTGCGCTGAGACGATCTCGCCGAACTCGTCGCCGTCGATCTCGAACTCCTGCGGCTCGCCGTCGATGTCGATCTCGACCGAGCGTCCGCGGGAGTAGGCGACGGCGCGGTGGCGGTCGCCGCCGGTGAGGTCCATGAGTTGCCGGCCGAGGGCGCTCTTGCGCAGCACCCGGTTCTCCCAGGCGACGGTGCGCCAGACGAATAGCCAGCCGAAGAGGTTGCGCGGCTGCAGGCGCACGACGTCGAGCCGGCCGTCGTCGATCTCGGCGTCGGGCACGAGCTCGATGTTGCCGGGCAGGTAGCCGAGGTTCGCGACGAGGATGCTCGACACCTTGGAGCGGTGGTGGCGTCCGGCATCCATCCGGAACGTGATGCGGAACGGCTGCGACGCCGGGAGCGAGCGCAGCCCGGCGTCGACGTAGGCGAGCCAGCCGACCCGCTTCTTCAGTTCCGGGTTGGTGTTCGAGATCATCGCGGCGTCGATGCCGATGCCGGCCATGACGAGCGAGGTGTGCGACTCCTGGGCGCCGCTCGGGCGCACCACGTCGGCGACGAGGACGTCGACGGTGCGGTCGGCGCCGGAGAAGGCCAGCACCACGGCGTCGTCGGGATCGTTCACCGGCACGTCGATGTTGCGTGCGAAGAGGTTGCCGGTGCCGAGGGGCACGATGCCCATCGGCACGCCGCTGCCGCTCAGGCCCGCGGCGACCGCGCGCACGGTGCCGTCGCCGCCCGCGGCGATCACCAGGTCGACGCCCGCCTCGAGGGCCTCGAGGGCCATGCCCCTGCCCGGGTCGTCCTCGAGGGTGTCGATCCAGAGCGAGGGCGCGAAGCCCTGCCGCTCCTCCGCGCGCTCGACGGCGGCGCGGAGGGCGTCGATGCCCTGCTTGGTCGGATTGCTGATCACGGCGGCGCGGGGGCGCGCGGACGGATCGTCGGTCGCCGGGTCGCCGGCGGTCGTTTCGCTCGCCACACGCCAAAGGTACGGCATGCTCGCGGTCGGATCGGGGAGCCCGGCGCCGGGCCCGTCGGCGGGGCGGGGTCGGTGTGGGTGGTCCCGGCTAGACTTGCGGGGTGATCGATCCCGTGCTGCTCCGCGAGAACCCCGAGCTGGTCAAGCGTTCGCAGGAGCTGCGCGGGGAGTCTCCCGAGCTCGTCGACGAGGCGGTCGCGGCCGACGCCGCACGCCGCACGGCCATCACCGCGTTCGAGACGCTCCGCGCCGAGCAGAACGCCTTCGGCAAGCAGGTCGCCAAGGCGCCCAAGGAGCAGAAGGCCGAGCTCGTCGCCCAGGCCCAGCGCCTCGCGCAGGCCGTGAAAGACGCGAACCATGCCGCGAACGAGGCGGATGCCGCGTTCCAGGCCACGGTGCAGCGCCTCGGCAACGTCGTCATCGACGGCGTGCCCGCCGGCGGTGAAGACGACTACCTCGTGCTGCGCGAGGTCGGTCAGATCCCGGCGTTCGACTTCGAGCCGCGCGACCACCTCGAGCTCGGCGAGCTGCTCGACGCCATCGACATGGCCCGCGGCGCCAAGGTCTCCGGGGCGCGCTTCGACTACTTGAAGGGCGTCGGCGCCCGCCTCGAGCTCGGCCTCATGAACATGGGCCTCGACCGGGCCATCCAGGCCGGCTTCACCCCGCTCATCACGCCGACGCTCGTGAAGCCCGAGATCATGCAGGGCACCGGCTTCCTCGGCGCGCACGCCGACGAGATCTACTACCTGCCCGACGACGAGCTCTACCTGACCGGCACGAGCGAGGTCGCGCTCGCCGGCTACCACCAGGGCGAGATCCTCGACGTCTCGGCGGGCCCCATCCGCTACGCCGGCTGGTCGACCTGCTACCGCCGTGAGGCCGGCTCGCACGGCAAAGACACCCGCGGCATCATCCGGGTGCACCAGTTCAACAAGCTCGAGATGTTCAGCTACATCGACCCGGCCGACGCCGAGGCCGAGCACGAGCGCCTGCTCGGCTGGCAGGAGGGCATGCTGCAAGACCTGGGCCTCGCCTACCGGGTGATCGACACCGCGGCCGGCGACCTCGGCTCGAGCGCGGCCCGCAAGTACGACGTCGAGGCCTGGGTGCCCACGCAGGGCGCGTACCGCGAGCTCACCTCCACCTCGAACTGCACGACCTTCCAGGCGCGTCGCCTCGACATCCGTCACCGCACCGAGAGCGGCAAGACCGCGCCGGTCGCGACCCTCAACGGCACGCTCGCGACGACCCGGTGGATCGTCGCGATCCTCGAGACGCACCAGCAGGCCGACGGCTCGGTCGTGGTGCCCGAGGCGTTGCGCGGTTACCTCGGCGGCCTCGAGGTGCTGGAGCCGGTGCGGCGATGAGCGACCGTCGCGAGCCCCGGGTGCGCACCATCGTCGAGCAGACGGCGGATGCCTCGGCGGGCTCGCGCCCGTCGCTGCAGCCTCTGCCGCACGAGCACCGCTGGTTCGTCGCGCTCGATGTCGACGGCACGGTCATGCACGAAGACGAGTCGATCGACCACGCCGTGGCCGAGGCCGTCACCGCGGCCGTGACCCGTGGCCACCACGTGACGCTCGCGACGGGCCGTTCCTGGTCGACGACGGGTCCGGTGCTCCGCTCGCTCGGGCTCGAGCCGGAGTACGTGGTCTGCGCGAACGGCGCCGTGACCATGCGTCGCGACGAGGCGGCCGACGACGGGTACCGGCGCGAGTTCGTCGAGGTCTTCGACCCGACCGCCGTGCTCGAGCGCATCCGTGCGGTGCTGCCGGCCGGCGAGTTCATGATCGAGCTCGGCGACGGCTACCGCCTCTACACGGCCGGCATGACCGAGTGGAACCTCGACCGCGCCCGCGAGGTGCCGTTCGACGAACTGTTCGGCCAAGAGGCGACGCGCGTCGTCGTGCGCAGCCGCCAGCACGGCCTCGAGGAGTTCTTCGAGATCGTCGACCGCATGGGCCTGCACCATGTGAGCTACGCCATCGGCTGGACCGCCTGGCTCGACATCGCGCCCGACGGCGTCAACAAGGCCACCGCGCTCGAGCGCGTGCGCGGCTGGATCGACCACCCGATCGACCGGGTGCTCGCGGTCGGCGACGGCCGAAACGACATCGAGATGTTCCGCTGGGCGGGCTCCGCCGGCCGTGCCGTCGCGATGGGGCAGGCGCCCGAGGAAGTGCGCGAGGTCGCCGGAGAGGTCGCCGGGGCGATCGACGACGCGGGCCTCGCGGCGGTGCTGCACTCGCTGCCCTGAGCGGCGCGCCCGACTCGCGCCCCTGAACGCCGCGGCGTCGCCGGGGCGTCCCGCTATCCTGTCGCTGCGACGGCCATCGACCTGGCCGGTCCGGGGGAGCACAGCCATGGCGGCACGGCACGGGAGACAGCGGCGCCCGAGCGCGTGGCGCGCGCTCGGAAAGGGGCTCGCCGTGTGCGTCACGGTGCTGCTCGTCTCCACGTTGGGCGTCGCCGCGTATGCCACGGCCGACCTGTACGACGACCTCCAGGAGCCGCCGACGTTCACGCTCGAGAGCGAGGAGGTGCTCGCCGAGATCCCGGACATCGGGGTGATGGACGGCGGTCTGACCTTCTTCCTCGCCGGCATCGACAAGCGGCCGGCGGACGGTTCGTTCGGGGACCCCGAGGAGGACTCGGCGGTCCTGAACGATGTGAACCTGCTGGTGCACATCGCGCAGGACCACTCGCACGTCGAGGTCGTGAGCTTCCCGCGCGACCTGCTCGTCAGCGTGCCCGAGTGCGCCGACCCGAACGGGGCGGAGGGCGAGACGCTCTCGGCGATGTCGAGCGCGAAGATCAACACCGTGTTCCAGCACGGCGGCCTGGGCTGCGTGGCGCAGACGGTCGAGGAACTCGTCGGCATCCCGATTCCCCTGGCGGGCGTGGTGGAGTTCGCCGGCGTCGCCGCGATCAGCGAGGCGATCGGCGGCGTCGAGGTCTGCCTCGTCGACCCCATCGACGATCCGTGGTCGGGGCTGAACCTCCCGGCGGGCACGCACTCGATCTCCGGGCTGACCGCGCTCGCCTTCCTGCGCACCCGGCACGCGGTGGGCGACGGCTCCGACCTCGGCCGCATCTCCAGCCAGCAGGCCTTCATGGCCTCGCTCATGCGCAAGGTGCAGGCCGAGGGGGTGCTCGACGACCCGATCCGGCTGTACTCGATCGCGAAGGCCGCGCTCGCGAACATGCAGCTCTCGAGCTATCTGCAGGACCCGGCGACGCTCATCTCGATCGCCAGGACGGTGCAGGACCTCGACCTGTCGAAGATCGTCTTCGTGCAGTATCCGACGAGCTACACCGAGGACCTGTCCGCCGTCGTGCCATCCGAGTCGGCCGAGGCGATCAACACGGCCCTGCAGGCTGACGCGCCCATCGCGCTCTCGGCGAGCGCCACCGATCGCGCGAGCTTCGGTACCGCGCCGGTGACGCCGGCTCCCGAGGCGCCGGCGTCGGAGGGCTCGCTCTCCGAGGATCCGGCCGCCGATCCCGCGACCGTCACGGACGGCGCGGTGGCGACGGATGCCTCGTCCGACCCTCCAACGCTGCCCGACGACGTCACCGGGCAGTCCGGCAGCGAGGTGCGCTGCGCGACCGCGAACGAAGGCTGACCAGGGGATCCGAGCTTGCCTCAGCGCCTTCCCAGGGCGGAATGGCAGGCTGGACAGGACGTGGTTCGGTAGAATCGGGGCCTGTCCGTTGCGGGCGTGTCGGGGTTCAGGCCTCGGCGGGCGTGCCAGCGGGCATGGAGGGCTGTCCGAGCGGCCGATGGAGCTGGTCTTGAAAACCAGTGGGCAGCAATGCCTCGTGGGTTCGAATCCCACGCCCTCCGCGTCGAATCCCCAATCAGGCAGACGGAAGGAACGCGATTTGCCTCACGACGTGCAGCCCACTTCGCGGCGCTCCGCCAAGACGCCGTCGCTCGCGCGCCACGGTCGACTCCGCCGCAGCGCGGCATGGAAGACGATCATGAAAAGCGTCGCGGCGGTCGCCGCCGTCACGCTCGTCTCGGGCGGCGCGGTCGCGGCCTACGCCGCGTGGGACCTCGCGGCGACGGCGCAGCCGACGGTCACCCTCGACAGTGAGAAGGTGCTCGAGGGCGTGCCCGATGTCGGCGCCATCGAGGGCGGCGTGAACCTGCTCGTCATCGGCAGCGACAGCCGTCAGGGGCAGGGTGGTGGATTCGGCGACCCCGACGAGGAAACCGCCGTGCTGAACGACGTGACCATGCTCGTGCACATCTCCGAGGACCACTCGCACGTCGAGGTCGTGAGCTTCCCCCGCGACATGTACGTCTCCGTTCCCGGCACCTGCAACGATCCCGAGAATCCCGACGAGGAGCTCTCGGCGCTCTCGAGCGTGAAGCTGAACAGCGTGCTCGCGTACGGCGGCATGGACTGCGTCGTGAAGACAATCGAGGAGCTCACCGGCGTCACGATCCCGTTCGCGGGCATCGTGCAGTTCATGGGCGTGGCCGGGCTTTCGGAGGCCGTCGGCGGCGTCGAGGTCTGCGTGGCCGAGCCCATCGAGGACCCGTACACCGACACCTACCTCGACGCCGGCATGCACGAGCTCTCCGGGATCGCGGCACTGCAGTTCCTCCGCGTGCGACACGGCGTCGGCGACGGATCCGACCTCGGGCGCATCTCGAACCAGCAGGTGTTCCTCTCCGCGCTGGCCCGTCAGCTGCAGTCCGACGGCACGCTCGGCGACCCGGTGAAGCTCTACAGCATCGCGAAGGTCGCCCTCGCGAACATGCAGCTGTCCTCGAGCCTTACCGACCCGACGCGCATGATCTCCATTGCGAAGGCGATGAAGGACGTCGACCTCTCGAAGGTCGCGTTCGTCCAGTACCCGACCGGCTACACGGGCGACGGGGTGGTTCCCGCCGAGTCGGCCGAGCTCGTGAACCAGGCGCTGCAGAACGACATGCCGATCAGCTTCGACCCGAGCGCCGACCAGACCGACTTCGCCTCGGCGGCCGACCCGAACGCACCGGCCGCGCCGAACGCGGACGTGGCGGCCGAGGGCGACCCGGGCGAGGCTCCGGCCGGGGATGGCTCGAGCGACGCCCCCGTCGAGTCCACCCCGCCGCCCGGCACACTGCCGAGCGACGTCACCGGCCAGACCGCGGCCGAGGTGCGCTGCTCCGCGGGGCGCACCCTCGCCGACCAGTAGCCCCCGCCGCTCGAATCGTGATTCGCCCGGCCATCGGGTTATGATTGCAGTCGCGTGCGCGCAAGCGCTCGCAAGGAGACGTCGCATAGTCCGGTCGAGTGCACCACCCTGCTAAGGTGGAGTCCCCGTAAGGGGACCGCGGGTTCAAATCCCGCCGTCTCCGCCACTCGAACGCCCCCGCTGTGTGCGGGGGCGTTCGTCGTTTCGGGTGGCGCCGGTGCGTGATCTGACCGACCTCGAGGGAGCCGTACGTGGGCTCCTCGAAACGCGGGATCAGCTCCTGGAATTCGGGTCTCTGACGAGGTCGCCGATCAGCTCGGCCCGGCGGCCAGCTGCGACGGCTTCGGCACGGGTCGTCGCGCCGAGCTTCTGGTAGATCGACTTGATGTGGCTGCGAGCGGTGTTGGCCGAGATGAACAGCTCGGAGCCGATCTCCGCTGCGCTCAGCGAAGTCGGCAGGAGCTCGAGCACCTCGAGCTCACGCCGGCTCAGGTGACCGCGGACCGGCCGACGGGACCGCGCCCCGTGTAGCGAGGCGCGCAGAGCGGAGATCCGAGTGAGGAGCGCGCCGACGTCGACCGCGCCGTCGCACAGTTCCTCCGCTTGGGTGAGTGCGATAAGCGCTTCGCTGCGACGCCCGAGTGCGGCTTCGGCACGGCCAAGCTCTATGAGCAGGTACGGCACGGCGAGCACCGTGTCACTCGGCTGCTGACGCGCGACACCCAGCGCGTGCATGACGGTCGCCCGCGCGGCGTCAGGAGCGCCGGTTTCGGTGTGCTGCCGTGCGATGGCCTGCTCAGCCGACAGGTAGACCGGGTCGGCGCCGACCTCGAACGCGATACGGGCGCGCTGCATCCGGTCGATCTGCATCGTGGCTGCGGCCCGATCGCCGAGTTCGAAATCGCACAGGGCGCGGTACGCGGGCACCAGCACTCGCAGCGGTCGCGGAAGCGGCGCACCTCGGTCGAGCGCATCGAGCAGTTCGAGTGCTTCTGCGCAGCGTCCGGCGAGGTAGCGCATCGTGGCCAGCCGCAGCGCGACGAGAGGGGAGAGTGGGTTGGAGGGATCATGTCCGGCGAGGAAGCGTTCACCCGCGCGCGTCGCCGCTCCGACATCGTTGTAGCACGCCATCGAGTGGACGAAATCCTCGACGTCGTCCCAGCTGTCGAAGCCCTCGACAGCTCGCTCACCCGCTGCGCGGCGCCCACGCGCGAGAGCGCGGTCGCGTCGAGCGGGGTCGCCGCCTGTCGCCGTCGCCCAGGCCTCCCAGAACGCGAGTCGCGGGTCGCGGTTCAGTGCGGACTCCGGGATGCGATCGAGCCAGCTCAGCCCGAGTGACTGCCTCGGTACGACCGCGTTCGCTCGGACGTTGGACAGGATGTCCGCGACGGTGTCGTAGTCCTCGGCGCCGATGAGGTGGTGGATCGAGAGGGCAAGGTCGTGTTCAGGCTCGAGTGCGGCGAAGGCAAGACGGTGCAGAGCCCGGCGGCGCTCGGGGTTCCCGCGTTCGAGCTCAGCGGTCAGACGGTCACGCACCAGCTGGTGCATGCGCCACCACCTGCCCTCGCCGTCGAGACCGACGATCAGGCCGGTGCGTTCGGCGACCTCCATGGCGAGAGGCCATGCGCGTGCGTCCCCGAGGACGGCGTCGACCGTCGCTGCGTCGAAGCGCTCGAAGATCGAGAGCATCTGTAGCAGTGAGTGGTCCTCGGGCGAACTGCCGGCGAGCCCCTCGCGCACGAGTGCGTCGAGGCCGCCGCCTTCGGCCCGCCCGGCGGTCGCGCGGGGGAGAACGACGCCGCGGGAGAGGGCGGAGGCGACGAGCGAGACGGCCGCCGGCCAGCCATCGGTCAGGTCCTCCAAATGGGCGAGCTCTCTCGCATCGAGCCGCAGACCGTACGACGTGTCGAGGAGCTCCGCCGTCTGACGTGCGTCGAGCCGCAGTTCGTCGATGCCGAGCTCCATCCCCCGGCCGCGGGCCTGCAGACGCTCGAACGTGGGCAGCTCGAGAGCGGTCCTCGTGATGATCACCGTCATCACGTTGTCCGGTGCGTGCCCGAGAAACCAGTCGAGGCTCGCCAGTGTGCTTTCTCGGTCGAGCAGGTGCGCGTCGTCGAGGACGAGCGTCCACGGAGCAGGCGAGGCGGCGAACGCGTCGATCAACGGCACGATCAGGCCGGCACGTACTCCTCCTGCGGGAGCCGCGCCGCTGCGGTGGGGCTGGTGCAGCCCAGCGGCTGTTGCGCCAGCGGTGACGGCCAGCCAGAGGCCCTCCGGATCGTCGTCGTCCTGATCGAGGCTCACCCAGATGCCCCGCGGGCCGTCTCCCTGGCCGCTGTCGCTCAGCCACTGAGCGACAGCGGTTGTCTTGCCGTAGCCCGCCGGTGCACGGACGACGAGTGCTGACGGACGTTCCCGGCTCGCGCGTTCGAAGACTGCCGGTCTCGCGACCGCATGGGCGGCGGAGACCGGTGGGCGGAACTTCGTCACCGGGAACATCGTTCACATTCTGGCGCGTCGGATTCACCTAGGTGAAGTCTCGGCCGACGCGCGCGCGGTCGGGAGCGTCGACAGTATCGTCGAAGGGCTCGCGGCGCATTCGTCGGGTGCGGTACGAGCATGCCGGGGTGTCGACTGCGCCCCCGTCGGGGAGAAGGGAACGTTCAGTGGCCGATCACGAAGCAACGGTGGCCGGCGCGTCCGGCTGGCGCGCGTTTTGGAACCGCGGCGGGTGGTGGAAGGCGCTCATTGTGGTCGTCGTCTACGGCGTCATTTATCAGTTCCTCCCGTTGCTCTTCACGCCGCTCTTTGCCGGGGTCGAGGGGCAGGCGCTGCTGGAGTCGCCGGGGAGCGTGTTCGCGCAGGTTGGCTTCGCCGTGCTCCTCGGGTCCGTGGTGCTTCTCGCGTTCGCATGGACCCTGGGGTGGCTGCCGGGTCCGCTGTTCACCAGGCAGCCCGTCTACCGCCGGTGGTGGATGTGGATCGCGCCGGTGCTCGTGCTGATTCCGATCGTGCTACGGCTGATCGGTATCGACTGGGGCCTCTACAGCGCCGGCGTCGTCGCCGTCGCCATGCTCTCCGGCCTCTTGGTCGGCTTGGCTGAGGAACTGCTCTTCCGTGGCCTCGTGGTCGAGTTGATGCGCAAGGCGGGTCACAAGGAGTGGGCGGTCGCAGCGGTCTCCTCGTTGTTTTTCGCCCTGATGCACTCGACCAACATCTTCACGGGACAGCCTGTCGGCACCGTCGCGTACACGCTCGTGTACACGTTCTGCTTCGGTGTGCTCATGTACCTCGTCATGCGAGTCACGGGCAACCTCATCTGGGCCGTCATCCTGCACGGACTCACCGACCCGACCGGGTTCCTCGCGGTGGGCGGTATCGACGAGAACGCCTCAGGCACGACCAACGCCGCCCTCGCTCTCGTCGGCGCGGCGACCTGGCTGCTCATGATCGGCGCACTCGTGCTGCTGATCTTCATCCGAGGACAGGCGTCCCCGCGTCTCGCGGCCGGCGTCGCCGCAGCACCCGCAGCGCGGACGAGCTGACCAGAGGAAGTGCCGAGCGTGCGAGTTGCCTGACGCTCGGCACCGGTCGTCCGCCTTGCGGTTCGTTGTGGCGCGGAGGTTTGCGGAGACGACGAGGAAGGTGCGAGGACTGTTGTGCCGCCGGGAGCGCGCATTCGTCGTTCACCTCTGATTTCGAACGCTTCGAAGTGGGTGTAGTTACCCAGATAGGAGATGCGTGCTGCTGAGTAATGGCGTTGGCTGCAACTCCGGACTGGCCGTTGCGGACTGAAGCAAGGAGCGTAGCGTAAAGCTATGAAGCGCACTCAAGACCGTCCCTTCGATCCGACCGAAACGGACCGTCGCGAGATCGCCGGGTTCGGTGCATCACTTGTGGTCGCTGAACCCGGCGAGCCGCTGATGCTCCGGGGTTGGAGCTGGGAATCGCACAACGGCACAACAATCTTTGGGGAGGCCGGCTACCTTACCGACGCTGAGCAGGAAGTGCGAGTCCGGACGTGGAAGCACCTTCCTGGTTTCTCCGAGGCCGATGCAGCGCAAGCTCATCTCGCTGACCTGCGTGATAACTTCGCGGCGGGCGAGCCAACACCGGCAGACTCCGTCGGGGTGATCGTCGATGGCGAAGAACACCTTGCTGCTCGATTCTCCACAGGTGGCTTTGACCTCGCCATCTGCCGCCTCGACGGCGTGACGCTCACAATCGCTTGGCCTGCTGACTCGCTGCTTCCCAAGTTGGTCGATTCAGCCGGAGGTTCACCCGGCGTCATGAGGTAGCGCGGGATCTGCCGACGTCGCGAGCCTGACAGGATGAACTTCGCGACGCGGGTGGCCTGCGGTCGGCTACGGCCGCTTCAGAATGGGGGTTGCAGCGATGTGCTCCTGCATGCTTCCCGCCCGGGTGAGGGTGTTGTCGACCAGGTTGCGGAGCGGCTGGTCGCTATTGAGCCACTCAGTGGCGAATTCGGCAGGTATGAGGACGGGCGCCCGGTCGTGGATGGGCGAACAAGACATTGGCGTGCTTCTCTGGGAGGAGTTGATCGTTTGCGGTTTTGACAAACGCGAGTCTTTGCGAGGGACGGCGGCACCTCTCAAGTCCAGAGGCGGCACGTCTTGTCCCCGAAGGCGGCGGAGATTCGACGACCACTCATCCATCTGAGATGAGCCCATCCACTCGGGCTCGCGCACCGATTGAAATCGCGCTGGAGGATTTTTCCGCTCATGCGAGAGGATTACCCACTGAAGCACAGAATCAGTGCTCGGTGATGATGCGGATCTGAGAGATTTCAGATCACGCCCCACTCGAAACGCCCCCGCTGAGTGCGGGGGCGTTCGTCGTTTCGGGTGGCGGGCGTGGGCGCTTGAGAAATGACTGGGCCCTGCTCGAACACGTGAGCAGCCTCTGGTTTTCGGCTCTTTTGATCATGCCGCCGATCAGCTCAGCCCAGCGGCCGCGGCGACGGCTTCGGCGCGGGTTGTCGCGCCGAGCGCCTGGCAAATCGACGTGATGCGACTGCGCACCGCGTTGGTCGGGATGAACAGCTCGGGCCGCGGAACCGGATGGTTCCGCGGCCCGAGTTCGGTACCGCCGGCCTACTCAGCCAGGCGGCGGCGCCGGATCATGAGCATCCCGCCGATCCCGAACAGCCCGATCGCGGCGATCCCGAGGCCCCAGGCGATCGTCGTGCCGGTCGTCGCGAGCGGATCGTTGGACGCCGGCGGGACGGCGACCTCGGTGATCTTCGCTGTGGACGGCTCGGAGGTGACCGGATCGCCGCCGGGCGGCGTGACCGTGACCGTGGCGGTGTTCTCGAGCGGCTCGCCGATCAGGTCGGCCGCGACGACGACGTAGCTCGCCGTGCACACGATCGTCTGGCCGGGCAGGAGCTCAGCGGGCTCCGCCGGGCACACCGGCGCGGTGAGCTTGCCGCGACCGGTGAACCGGCCCTCGTTGATGACCGGATCGCTCAGGCTCGTGTTGCCCGTGTTCGTCACCGTGAACGAGTACGTCACGAGTTGGCCAGCCTTCGTGACCTTCTGCACGTCGGCGGTCTTCACCACGGTCGCGGCGGGGTTCGCCGGCTGCGGGACGATCACGGTCGACGGCTCCGACGGCACCTTCTCCCCGGAACCGGGCGGGTTGCCCTCCGCTGTAGCGGTGTTGGTGATCTCACCCGCGTCGATGTCGGCCTGGGTCACCGTGTACTCGGTGCTGCACACCACCTGGTCGCCCGGTGCCAGCGATGCCGCCCCAGCGGGACAGATCGGCGCCTCGAGCGTCCCCGACCCGGTGAACTCGCCCTCGACGACTGAGACGTCGGTCAGGGTCACGTTCCCGGTGTTCGTCACGACGAACGAGTAGGTGATCGTCTCGCCGGCGCGGAAGTCGACCGGAGCATTGGGCGACGCGGACTTCACGACCGTGAGGCCGGGCTCCTGCTCGACCGCGACGGTGGTCGTCGAGGGCTCCGACGGGATCGGGGTCTCCGAGCCCGGCGGCGTTCCCGTCGCACTCGCCGTGTTCTGCAGCGTGCCTGCGTCGACGTCCGCTTGGGTCACCGTGTAGGTGCTGGTGCAGGTCTGCGCGTCACCCGGTGCGAGCGAGCGCTCCGGGCAGACCGCGGGCGGCAGCACACCGGTGCCGGTGAAGTTGTCATCGGCGATCTCGATGTTGGACATCGAGACATTCCCAGTGTTCGTGACGAGGAACGAGTAGACGATGCGCTGCCCTGCCGCCGTGACGGTGGTCACGTCGGCGGACTTCACGAGCTCGAGCCCGGGCGCAGCCGCGGCGGTGACGGTCGCCGTCGACGGCTCCGACACCGGCACATCGACACCCGCGGGCGGCGTCGCGGTCGCGGTCGCGGTGTTCGTCACCTCGCCGGCATCCACGTCGTCCTGCGTGACGACGTAGCTGGCCGTGCAGGTGACCGGATCGTTCGGCGCCAGCGTCGTCCCGGCCGGGCAGCTGACTTCCAGCGGGCCGGCGCTTCCTGAGAACGCGGCCTCGTCGATGACCGGGTCGGTCAGTGTGACCGTCCCGGTGTTCGTGACGAGGAAGGAGTACTCGACGGTGTCGCCGGCCTTGGTGACCGCCTGCGGGTTCGCGGACTTCACGAGGGTGAGCTCGGGGGTCCGGTCGGTGTCGACGGTCGTCTCGGACGGCGGCGTGGTGATCTTCCCACCGCCGGGCGGCGTGCCGGTCGCGGTCGCCGAGTTCGTCACCTCACCGGCATCGATGTCGGCCTGCGTGAGCGTGTACTCCGCGGTGCAGGTCGTCGTCCCGGTCGGGGCGAGGGTCGGGTCGGGGCAGGTCACTGCACCGAGGGTTCCGGTGCCGGAGAACTCGCCCTCCTCGACGGCGATGTCCGACACGGTCACGTTGCCCGTGTTCGTCACGAGGAAGGAGTAGGTGATCACCTCACCCGCGACGCCGCTGCCGGCGACGCTTCCCGACTTGACCACGGTGAGAGCGGGTGCGGCCTCGATCGTGACCGCCGCCGACGACGGCCCCGAAACCGGGTCCAGAGTGGCGGGTCCGTCGGCGGACGCGGTCGCGGTGTTCGTCACCGTTCCCGCGTCGACGTCGGCCTGCGTGAGCTCGTACTCGGCGGTGCACGTTACGGTCTGGCCGGGGATGAACGGGTCAGCCGGGCAGCTCGCCACGGGAGCAGGACCGGTGCCCGAGAATGCGAGCTCGGTGATCGCCGCGCTCTGCACCGTCACGTTCCCGGTGTTCGTCACCGCGAACGAGTAGTTGAGCGTTTCCCCAGCCTTCGTCGGCTTCGCCGGGCTGACGCTCTTGACGAGCGAGATCGCCGGGGCCGGGGCCACCGGGATCGTGACCTCGGACGGCGGCGTGGTGATCTTCTCGCCCCCGGGCGGGGTGCCGGTCGCTGTCGCGGAGTTCGTCAGGGACAGTGCGTCGACATCGGCCTGGGTGAGGGTGTAGTCGGCCGTGCAGATGACCTGCTCGTTCGGAGCAAGAGTGTCCGTGCCGGCGGGACAAGTGATCGCACCCATCGGGTCACTCCCCGAGAACGACGCCTCGTCGATCGCGATATCGCTGATCGGCACGTTGCCCGTGTTGGTGACAACGAAGGAGTAGGTGATCGCCTGCCCGACCGTGTAGGCAGCCGCGTCCGACGGGGACGCCGACTTCACGACCGACAGGTTCGGCGCCGGCGCGGTCGTCGGCGTGTGGGTCGTCGACGGCGCCGAGGTGATCGGCGTCGAGGTGCCCTCCGGCGTCGCGGTCGCGGTGGCCGAGTTGTCGACTCCGCCGGCCGTTTCGTCGTCGGCGGTGATCGTGTACGCCGCATCCGCCGTGCACGTCACGGTCGCGCCGGGCGCGAGCGCGCCTGCCGGGCAAGTGACCGCTCCGATCTTCGGGTCGTCGACCGCGACGTCGTTGAGCGCGACGAGGCCGGTGTTCGTGACCGTGAAGGTGTACTCGATCGTGTCGCCGGCGTCGACGATGCCGTCGCTGTTGGCGTCGACGGGGGTGCCCGCGTGCTTGACGAACGACACGGAGGCCGGGTTCGCCGTCGTCGACGAGGTGTTGTTCGCGGTGTTCGGGTCCTGCTCGTTGGCCGTGACCCTCGCGGTGTTCGTTACGGCGGAGGTCACGTTCGCCGGAGCGTTCGCGGTGATCGTGATCGTGGTCGAGTCACCGGCCACGAGACGACCACCGGTGCAGACGACGTCGGCGCCCGCGACGGTGCAGCCGGGCGTGCTCGAGGCGGCACCGGTCAGCGGCGCGGGAACCGCATCACGGACGGAGTACCCGCTCGAGTTGCCCGGGCCGTTGTTCGTCACGGTCAGCGTGTATTCGACCGGGCCACCGGCCGGCAGGAGCACCGCCGGACCCGTCTTCTCGATCGCGAGGTCGGTCGGCTGACCGGGCGAGGCGGCGCCGTCGTTGTTCCCGCTCCCGGGACCGGTCGTCCTCGACACGACGGTGAAGGTCGGCGTCGCGCTGCCCGGGTTCGTGACCGCGATCTGTGTCACTGTTCCGGAGCTGTTCTGGGAGAAGCCCAGGTTTCCGTTGCCATAGGTCCAGTTCGCACCGGAGACATCGGTCGCACCATTCAGGAAGAACGGGGCCGGGTAGAACGTGACAGTGCCCGAGGCTGGATTGATGCGCGCGATCTGCGACGCTCCACCGCTGGTTGAGTGACCCCAGAAGAAGCCGTTGGCGAACGTGAAGTCGGACACCTGCGACGCTTGGCTCAGCGTCACCGTGCGGGCCACCGCGCCGGTGCTCACGTTGATCGCGGTGAGCGTGTTCGACCCGCTGGTGGTGATGTAGAAGAGCCCGTCGCCACCGAATGCGCCGACGTTGGCGTTTATTCCGTAGGTCTGGGTTCCCACGCGCGTGATGACCCCACCCTCACCGATCCGAATCAGGGATGAAGTCGGGAGGGCGGCGTTTCCGGCGGTGACGATGCCGTACAGGTAGTTGTTCGCCGTGTTGTATCCGATGGCGTTGTACGAGACCGCCGAGACTGGACCTTCAGGGCTGAAGCTCACATTGCCGGCGGCGTCGGTGACTGCCTTGTTCAAACCGGTCGGCACGCCCTGCGCGACGAACACCAGCGGGTCGGCGGCGGGGAAGGCGTCACCCGGCGCCGCCGCCGCAGGAGCAGCCGAGAGGGCGCCGAGTCCAACCAGGCTCGCGGTCGCGAGCAGACCACTCGCGAGGCCGGCGAGCAGCCTCGAATACGGACGGACGCCGGCGGTTCGCCGACGTCCAGGTTGTGTCCTCGTCCCCGTTCGAGGTCGTTTGAACGCAGGCGTCATCCTGAGGGTCCCCCCTTTTTTCGGGCGCGCCGAGCGCGCCCCATCCCGAATCTCCCGAATCGCAGACCGAGCACGAGCTCAAGGTCCACTCTCAGTCACCGTACAGAGGACCCAAGGCCAATTCAAGGAGACTCCGGCGTGCCGACCACCCCCGAACGAGGGTGAATACCGTGCTCGGGGTTGGGGGCATCTCCGCTGCGCGTGAGACCGCAGAACGGATATGCCAACCGCCTCGCGCCCCTGCGGGCGACGCCGAGCCCGACGGATGGTTGAACGGGCCGCAGGCTGGCGGGCCCGGCCGGTACCGCACAAGCTGTCGATCGTGTCCCGGCACACGTCAGAGTCCACCGCGGTCCGCGGAAGACGCGGGCCCTGGGCAAGCTAGACCCGGGCGCCGCGAGTTCAACGACTAGGTCGGCGCCGCCTGTGCCCTTCTACGCCGGAAGGACCTCACCGAATGGACCGAGAGTCCCACCGCAGACGTCGGCAGAGGATTATCGCGGTGGCGCGGAGGATTACCGTGACGCGAGACGAATCAGAGGGCACCCACGGTGCGGATCAGTGAGATCTCAGACCACGCCCCACTCGAAACGCCCCCGCTGTGTGCGGGGGCGTTCGTCGTTTCGGGTGGCGGGTGAGCGTTGGGGTGCGTCGCCGTCGCTAGCGGTCCGTCGCCGAGCGGTATCGCCGGCGCTGCAGTTCCTTGACCTCGTCGATGAGCTCGGGCGCCGGGCCGGTGACGGGGATCCCCGGTGCGACGGCGTTGATCGGCAGCGCGGCGACCGGCCCGGGCTCGAGCCCCCAGTCGGCGCGCCACTGCACCAGCTGCGCGGACGCGGTGGCGTAGACGATCCGGCCGAGGCCGACCCAGGCGTGCGCTGCCGAGCACATCGGGCAGTGCTCGCCGGAGGTGTACACGACCGCGTGCCGACGCTCGGCCTGAGTCAGGTTCTCGGCGGCCCAGCGCGCGATCTCGAATTCGGGATGCCGGGTCTCGTCGCCGTCGGCGACTCGATTGCGGTCCTCAAAGCGAACGGCTCCGGTGGAATCGACGAGCAGTGAGCCGAACGGTTCGTCGCCCGCCTCCAGCGCCTCGCGTGCGAGTTCGACGCAGCGACGCAGAAACGCGAGATCCTGCGGGTCGGTGACCGTGTGCTGTGCGTTCAAGTTCTGCCCCCTCGCTTCACGCCAGGCTACTCTCCGCGGCGACTCCTCGACGCGAGCAGAGCGACGTGCCGGAGGGGTCGAGGCCGCGGTGCTGCCGCTAGCTCAGCTGCTCCCAGCGGTCATCCGGCAGGACTCCGGACTCGAGATCGAGGAGCGCACGTCGCGTCTCGTTCCGCGCGAGGGCATACGTCGCGGGGTAGTCGACGGCTTGGCCGCCGACGGTCAGTTCGACGGTCTCGTCATCATCCGCCGGCGCGCCGTTGATCGCGTTGGCGACCCGGTTGCCGTCGTCGGTGGTTGCGGTGACGATGAAGCGGTCGGGTCCGCCGCCGACCATGACTTCCCAGCCCTGGATCCGGTGGGCGATCAACGTGTGGGTGAGCCCGTCGAGCTCGTCGATGCCCCAGCGGTCCGCGTCGTCGCTCATCGCACCAGTCTGGCACCCAACGGCGGGATGGCTGGGCATTGCGGGCCGCGCGGTGCGTCCGGCCCGGGAGCGGACTCCCAGTCCCGGTGTCGCATGGGCGGGTGCGGCCAGCGCCCGTCGGGCGGTAACGTCGGGAGCGGCCCACTGCCCCCTGATTCGTCCCCGTCGAACGAAGGATCCGGATGACCGTCGCCCCCGCCGCCCCCGAGCCGTCCGTGAAGCGCGTCCCGCTCGGCAGCACCGGCCTGGAAGTGCCGAACCTCCTCCTCGGCGCCATGCGCATCGAGGATCTCGACGACGCCGCCATCCGCGAGCTCGTCGACACCGCGCGCGCCGCGGGCGTCACGTACATCGACCACGCGGACATCTACGGCCGCGAGCTGCACGGCTGCGAGCGCCGGTTCGCCGATGCGCTCCGGCTCAGCCCCGCCGAGCGCGACGAGCTCACGCTTCAGACGAAGTGCGGCATCGTGAAGGGCGAGAGCGCGTTCGACTTCTCGTACGAGCACATCGTCGACTCCGTGGAGGGCTCGCTCGCGGCCCTCGACACGGACCGCATCGACGTGCTGCTGCTGCATCGGCCCGATGCCCTGGTCGAGCCCGACGAGGTCGCCCGGGCCTTCGATGAGCTGCATGCATCGGGCAAGGTGCGCGCCTTCGGGGTGTCGAACCACACGCCCGGCCAGATCGAGCTGCTCCGGCGATCGCTCGATCAGCCGATCGTGGTCAACCAGATCCAGCTCTCACTCGTGCACGCCTCGGCGATCGCCCAGGGCATCGCGGCGAACATGAGCGACGAGCAGTCCGTCGTGCGCGACGGCGGCGGCATCGTCGACTACGCGCGCCTGCACGGCATCACCCTGCAGGCGTGGGCGCCATTCCAGGGCGCGGCCGGGGTGTTTCTCGGCTCCGAGCAGTACACCGAGCTGAACGCGGTGATCGACCGGATCGCGGCCCGGTACGGCGTGGAGCCCATCGCGGTCGCGACGGCGTGGCTGACCCGGCATCCCGCCGATATCCAGGTCGTCCTCGGCACCACCAAACCGGCCCGGCTGGCCGCCGCCGCGCACGGCTCCGAGCTGCGGCTCAGCCGGAGCGAATGGTACGAGCTGTTCCGCGCGGCCGGCCACATCGTGCCCTGACCGTCCGTCGGACGCCTCGAGCATCGAGGAGGGCCGCCGGCGTCAGCGGCGCGGTCTCACCGTCGCGTTCGCGGACTCAGCTCGTCGAGCGGAGGACGTACGTGAAGTAGACCCGATCGAACCCGTCCTCAGTGCGGCGATCCACCTCGCGGTACCCTCGACGCGGGTAGTAGCTCAGGTTCTCGGTCATCTTCGCGTTCGTGTACAGGCGCACCTCTCCGAGCCCGAGCGTCACCGCCTCCGCCTCGGCGGCGTCCAGCAGCCGCCCGCCGATTCCCATCCCCTGTGCTTCGGGAGCGACGGCGAGGTTCTCGACCAGGAGATGGTCCGGGTGAGCCTCCGTCACCATGACTCCGAGCAGTTCGCTCCCGCGCCATGCCAGGAGCACCCGTCCGGCTTGCACCGGTTCGAGGTAGTCCGCGTTCATCGGAGCGGGTTCCCGGCCGATGCGCTCGATGTAGCCCGAGTAGGCAGCCCGTATCAGCGTCTCGATCTCGGGCACATCGGCGACGGTGGCCTGAACGAAGCTGATGGACCCGACCATGTGAGCGAGCGTACCAAGGCGGCCTCGGCCCGGCTGATTCCTGGCGCGACGGTCTCGCCGACCCCTGCACCGTCGTGCTTCCGCTGAAATTAGGTAGACTGGTCTACCTAAGTCGAGGAGGGCAGGATGCCGGCAGAAGCGACACGCCGCCAGGGCGGCGCGCGACAGCGCATCCTCGAGGCGGCCGCCCGGCGGTTCTACGCCGACGGGGTGAGCGCGACGGGGATCGACGCGATCACGGCCGAGGCAGGGGTAGCGAAGATGAGCCTCTACAACAACTTCGACTCGAAGGCTGCGTTGGTGGAGGCCTATCTCGAAGCCCGGCACGAGGAGTGGCTCGGGCTGTTCCGGGCACGCGCGGCCAGCGCCGCGGGGCCCGCCGAGCGCGTCCTGGCCGTCTTCGACGCGTACCTCGACCACGCCGGCGCCGCCTACGAGCACGGGTTCCGCGGCTGCGGCCTGCTGAACGCCGCGGCCGAGCTGCCCAGCGATGCGCCGGGCCGGCGCGCCGTCCGCGCGCACAAGGAAGAGGTCGAGCGGCTGCTCCTCGACGGGGTGCGGGAACTCGTCGATCCGGCGCGGGCCGAGCATGTCGCCGAGCACCTCGCCTTCCTCCTCGAGGGTGCGATGGCCCGCGCGGGTCTCGAGGGGAGCGACCAGCGGCTGCGCGACGCCCGACGGATCGCCGCCGAGCTGATCGTCGAGCGGTGAACCGCTCGACGGCCGGCACGCTCGCGGTACTCACCGCAGCTCTGCTCTGGGGGACCACGGGCACGGCGGCGAGTCTCGCGCCGTCGGTGCCGCCGATCGCCGTCGGCGCCTTCGCCATGGGGGTCGGTGGGCTCCTGCAAGCGCTGATCGCCGTGCCCGCGCTCCGTGCGTCGCGCGCCGGACTCGGCCGGATGCGGGGTCTCGTCCTGCTCGGGGCGGCGGCCGTCGTCGTCTACCCGTTGGCCTTCTACGCCTCCATGCGGCTCGCCGGTGTCGCGGTCGGCACGGTCGTGTCCATCGCCTCGACCCCGCTCTTCTCGGCCGTGCTCGAACGGGTCGTCGACCGGGTGCGCTTCTCGCCGCGCTGGGCGGTCGCGGCCCTTCTCGCCGTCGGCGGCAGCACGGTCCTCTGCCTCGCCGGGGCGGAGGAAATCGGATCCGACGCGGCGGCGACGGTCGGGGGCGTAGCGCTCGGCCTGGCGGCGGGCGCCGCCTATGCCGTGTACAGCTGGGCGGTCCACCGGGTGATGCGCGGCGGTGTGCCTCGGGCGGCCGCGATGGGGGCGGTGTTCGGGGTGGGCGGGCTCGCGCTGCTGCCGGTGGTGCTCGTGACCGGCGGGCCGATCCTCGCCAGCCCGATGACCGTGTCGGTCGCGGTCTACCTGGCCCTGGTGCCGATGTTCCTCGGCTACGTCTGCTTCGGCGTCGGACTCGACCGCATCCGCGCGAGCACGGCTACCACCCTCACCCTGGGCGAACCGGCCGTGGCCGCCGTCCTCGCCGTCACGGTGGTCGGGGAGTCGCTGCCGCCCGTCGGTTGGCTGGGGCTCGCGGTCATCGGCGTCGGCCTCGCCGTCCTGGTGGTGCCCCGCCGACGACGGAGCGGGCGGTCGCCGTGCCCTCAGAACTGGGGGCAGCCGACTCCGCACTGTGCGCGTCCAACTGAGGCGGAGATCACCTTCCGCATGGTTGGATCCAAGAAGGGGTTCCAGCATCTCGGCGCTGCACGACTCGACGCTGATCCGTCCCGCCGCTGACCCCGCACGTCGTACCGAAGCCCGTGGTGCATTGCGCCGCGCGGGCACCACGGAAGGAACCTGCTCACCCCATGCGTACCTCTACGAAGCGACGTCGCACGTTCGGTGCTGCGCTGATCGCGGTGGCCCTCGCCGCGGCCTCGGTGTTCGCCGCCGCGCCGGCCGTGGCGGCCGAGCCGCCGCAGGGCCCCGAGTGGGTCACCACCACGCTCGGTGACCTCACCGTCGGGGAGGATGTCGGCGCCATCCAGCTGGAGGCCGCTCCCGTCGACTACTTCGCGGTCACCGCGGGAGCCCTTCCGGCCGGGCTGCGCATGGGCCCGGCCGGGACGGTCACGGGCACCCCGGTGACACCCGGGCCGTACTCGGTGCAGATCGCCGCGGTGAGCAACGACGCCGGCGCCATGGCGTACCAGGTCTTCTCCGGGACGGTGAACGCGGCCGCGGCGGCGGTCACCTGGGTGACCGCTTCGCTGCCTGGCGCGGTGGTCGGCACCGCCTACTCGCAGACCCTGCTCGCGCAGAATGCCACCTGGTACAACGTGTCGTCCGGCGCGCTGCCGGCCGGCCTGACCTTGATCGGCGACACGATCTCCGGCACCCCGACCGTTGCGGGGTCCTTCCCCATCACGGTCGAGGCGTGGGGGAACGGGAGGTTCGACCTCGCGGACTTCACCGTGGAGGTGACGGCGCCCGCCCCGGTCGACCCGTGGGTGACGAAGGCGCTGCCGCCGCTCGAGCAGCACGTGGCGGCCGACGCCGTGCTGCTCGCTGAGGGAGCCACCTCGTTCGGAGTCGTCGGAGGCCGTCTCCCCGACGGGGTGACGCTCGCGTACATCGGTGCCGGACAGCTCCGACTGTCCGGCACCCCGACGGTCGCGGGCGCCTACGACTTCACGCTTCGTGCCTTCGTGAACGGCCAGTTCTTCACTCAGCAGTTCACCGGCTCGGTGAAATGGGCGATGCCGTCATTCGGTCAGCCGTTGTTCGCGAGGGCGAAGGCCGATCAGCAGTACTCCGCTCAGGTGGTCGGCGCCAATTGGTCCGAGATCGGCGTCATCGCGGGCAAGCTGCCGACGGGCCTGTCGATGAGCGGCTCCGGCGTGATCTCCGGCGTCCCGACGGTGGCCGGTGCGTTCCAGTTCATGGTGACCCTGTCCAACCCCGACTACCCGGCGGGTCAGGTCGTGAGGTCGTTCATCATCTTCGTCGATCCGCCCGCACCGCAGTTCACCGACCCGTTCAGCCCCCTCGACTTCCAGGTGGGCCGACCGTTCAGCTACCTCTTCACCTCAGACCAGTCGGCGACGTTCTCCATCGTCAGCGGCACCACTCCGGCGGGCACGTCGTTGTCCGAGCACGGCATCCTGTCCGGCACCCCGACGCAGTCGGGCCCGTTCTGGTTCACCGTCCTGCTGTCGAACCAGTACGGAACCGCACTCCGCATGTACGGCGGCGCGGTGAGTCCCGCCCCGGTGATCCCGGACCCGATCCAGATCACCAGCCCGGCCACCCTGCCGGAGATCAAGGTCGGCGCGCCGTTCGAGTTCACGTTCACCGCGAGCCGCCCCGCCGCCTTCAGCGTCGAAGGCGATCTGCCCGCCGGGCTCACCCTGACCGAGGCCGGGCTGCTCTCCGGCATCCCGACCGTCGCCGGCGAGTACTCGTTCACGGTCCGTGCCGTCGACGGCCTGGCGTCCGCCAGTGCGGAGTACGACGGCGTCGTGCTGGGCGCGGACACCGTCCCCGCCACGCCGGTGAACACGACCCCGGCAACCGCGGCGAAGGCGGGCGCAGAGCTCGAGGTGACCGGCGCCGGCTTCACGGCCGGCGAGATCGTCGAGGTCTGGGTGCGCTCCACCCCGGTGAGGCTCGGCGAGCTGACCGCGGACGCAGCCGGGAACCTGCGCGGCACCTTCACACTCCCGGCGAACCTCGAACCAGGCGTGCACCACATCGTGCTCGTGGACGAGGACGGCGTCGAGTACGTCTCCGGCGACCTCACGGTCATCGCTGCGGACGGCACCGTCACGGCCCCGGCGCCGGTCGCCCCAGCGAAGCCGGCCGCTGCGAAGAACGACCCCCAGCGGATCCCCGAGCTCGGGGTCGACAGCGGGAACACCTCGCTGCTCGTCGGTGTGCTGCTGCTCGTCGGTGCCGCGCTGACGTACGTCGGCCGCCGACGGAGGGCCGCCGCTTGAACGCCGGGTGATTCGGCCCGGCGTCAGCCCGTCGGATCGAAGGTGTAGGTCGAGAGCCGGCCGCACATCCCGAATCGCGGGGTGCCGTCCTGCGCCGAGACCCGGCCCTCGGCGAGATGGCTGGGCGCCCCCGCTTCGAGCGCGTCCAGCTGGCGTGCGGTGGCCGCGACGGAGGCCGCCGGGCCCGCGTGCCAGGTGTCGCGCCAGCGCGGCACCTTCGGCGAGACGAGGTCCGCGGCGGCGGCGTAGAACGCTTCCAGTGCTGCTGGCCCCTCGCGTTCCACGTCGGACCGGAGCCGGGTGAACCCCTCCACCGCGAGCGCCTGGCGGCGTCGCGCCGAGGCCGCTTCGTCGCCGGGCGTGAGCGCGGCGACTCGGGCGTAGTCCTCAGCGCTCGCGAGGTGCACGTCGGGAAAGGTCAGCACGGCGTCGCCGGCCTCGGGCAGTCCGTTGTTCTGCATCACGACGACGATCCGCAGTCCGCCCTCGTTCACGAGCCGGTGGATGACCCCCGGACCGAACCACACGACGCTCCCGTCGCGCAGCGGCGTCTCGCGGAACCCGCTCGCGTCGAGCGTCTGCACCCGGCCCGCGCCGCCGACCACGACGTAGCCCTCGCTGCACGCGGTGTGCAGATGCGGGCTGCCGCCGGGCAGGCCGTCGGGCGCCTCCCAGGAGTACACGTCGAGGATGGAGACGCTCGTCGCGCCCGGGAACGGGGTGGTCACGGCCGGCTCCAATCGATGGCGATGCCGAGGTGCTCGGCGGGGCGGTCGGCGAGGTCGTCGAACGCGGCCGATGCCTGGTGCGGGCCGACGGTGTCGGTGACGAGGCTCGCCACGTCGAGCCGTCCCTCGGCGATCAGCTCGAGGAGCACGCGCCGGTTCTCGGCTTCGGTCCACTTGTCCCTGGCGGTCGCCTGCCGCGGTGACGTGGACACGTGCGCACCCACCACGGTCAGCCCCTTCAGGTGGATGTCGTCGTAGGGGCTGAAGTCGGGCACCGCCCCGCGGGTGCTGCCGAGCAGGACGACCCGTCCGCCGCGAGCGGCGAGCCGCAGCGCCGGCACGAACGCCATGGGCGATCCGGTCGCCTCGATGACGACGTCGAAGCCGTCCGGTGCGAGCGAGTGCAGCGCCGCCTCATCGGCGGGATCGGACGTGTCGAAGCTCGCGAAGCCGAGCTGCACGGCCCTCGCGCGCCGCTCGGGCATGAGATCGAGGGTCACCACGGGATGCGCGCCGTTCAGCCGCGCGAGCTGCGCCGCGAGCAGGCCCACGAGTCCTGCGCCCACCACGACGACCCGCTGACCGAGCTGCAGCTCCCCTGCGCGCACGGCGTTGAGGGCGATGGCCGCGAGCTGGGTGAATGCGGCCTCGGTGTCGCTGACGCCGTCGGGGATGCGCGTCATCCTCGCCAGCCGTTCGGGCCTGGCCTCGTCGGCCGCGGACGCGTGGGGCAGCGGCCCGGCGATGCGTTCGCCGACCCGGAACGGGGCGTCGGGATGCGCGGCCGTGACCACCCCCGCGAACGAGTAGCCGGGCACGTAGGGCTCCGTCGTCTCGGGGGTGCGCTGCGTCGTCCGGCCGAGATAGTTCGCCACCTCCGTGCCCGGGCTGATCAAAGTGACCCCGGCGGTCGCGATGATCCCGCCAGGGGCGGGCTCCTCCGGGAGGTCGACGGGTTCGAGGTCCATCTGCCGGACGGCGCGGGAGACGAGTTGACGGGCGAGCATGCAGTCGGGCCTTTCCGGTGCGATCAGGTGGTGGGGAGGCCGGCGGCGCGGCCGGCGAGACGCAGGGTCCGGATGCTGCCGCGGACGACGGTCATCGGGTCGGGCCGATAGTCGAACGCCTCCACGGAGACATCCCCGTCGTACCCGATCTCGTGCAGGGTCGCGAGGATCGGTACGAAGTCGGTGTCGCCGAAGCCCGGTCCACCGCGGTTGGCGTCGTTCGCCTGCACGTGCGCGACGTGCGGTGCCGCGAGGCGGATCAGCTCGGGCATGGGCGTCGGCTCGTCGGCCATGCTCTTCACATCGAGGACGAGGCGCACGGCGGGGGAGTCCAGCTCACGCACGACGTCGATCACCTCGCGCGTCGTGGTCATGAAGTCCGTCTCGTCGCGCGGGAGCGCTTCGAGGCAGATCGTCACGCCGGCTTCCTCGGCGGTCTCGGCCCACGCCGCGAAGAGCTCGAGGGCATGGGCCCGTGCGTCGACGGGTCGCATCCCGGGCGGCGTACTGCGTTGCGCGGGCGAGCCGAACACCATGATCGTGCCGCCCATCGCGGCGCACGACCGGGTCAGCGAGCGCAGGTGCTCGAGCGTGCGGTGTCGCAGGGCCGGCTCGGCGACGTGCAGCCCCTCGGTCCGGGCGAGCAGCCAGTGCATGCCGAGGATCGCGAGCCCGCGCTCGTCGGCGAGGCGGCGGACCGCGAGGGCGTCGGCCTCGCTCGGGGACGCGTCGGCGGCGAGCGTGAAGGGCGCGAGCTCGAGCGCGCGGTAGCCGGCGTCGGCGAACGCGTCGAAGGCGTCCGCGAGCGGCAGGTGTTCGAGGATCTCGTTGCAGATCGCCCAGCGCATCAGGATGCCCCGTACCGTTCGGCGTGCTCGTCGATCACGGCGGAGTCGAGCGGCCCGCTGAACGTCAGGAGCCGATGCCGGAACGTGACCCGCTCGCCGGGTTCGAGGATCATCGTGCCGTCGGCGCTCTCGCCCCCGGGGAAGTCCGACAGCCCGAACGGGTTGGCCGCGAGCAGCCCGTAGTCGCGCACGTGCCAGTGCACCGGATGGCCCGGGTTCGACGGATGGTCGAGCACCGCCAGGCCGACCTCGGCGGCGCCCACGCGGCCCGCGTAGGCGCACCACCGTGCCGGGCGGCCCCAGGCACGAGCTTCACCCACGGCGCCCTCGGACGTCTGGATGCGTCCGCCTCGCCGTTCCTCCAGCTCGGGGGTGACGCGCACGGCGACGAGTCCCGCCTCTTTGGTGTCCGCGAGCGTCACCGCACCGGCGGTCGCCCCTGGTTCGCTGAGCCCGTCGAAGCGCGCCAGGGTTGGTTCGAGAGTGCCCTCGAGGTCGAGGGCCTGGGTGCCGTCGGCGCCCGGCCGGTGGGCCCGGACGACACGGTGCTCGGTGAGCAGCGGCGCACCGGACGAGTCGAGCCAGACGGCGTCGTGCGCGACCGTGACCGTCGTCGGCGAGTCGTGGCGCGTCACCGGGCCGAGGCTCACGATCGAGCCGTGCCCCGCGAACTCGGTCCAGAGGTCGGCACCGTTCACCGCGCGGTGACCCCACCAGACCCCCCGGTGGTGCGGGTGATCGTCGGAGCCGTCGGGAAGCGGCGCCCCGCCGAGCTCGCGCAACAGCGGGACGCCGTCGACGGTGCTCAGGCGGTCGAGATACGGGCGGGGTGTGCCATCGGGCACGTACCGGGCGAAGACCCGGCCGTCGAAGCCGAGCTCCATTCAGCCCACCAGCTCGAGGCGCGAGTCGACGGCATCCGCGGAGAAGACCTGGTCGATGACGAGATGGCGCGCCCCTTGGATGGCGGCGTCGCCGCCGAGCGAGCTCGATGCGATGAACAGCTCGCGGGTCGCGAGCGGGACCGTGCGCTCGTAGATCCGCTCGCGAACCGCATCGAGCAGGGTGGCGCCGTGCGAGGACATCGCGCCGCCGAGTACCACCACCGACGGGTTCAGGAGCGCGACCGACGTGGCGAGCACGTCGCCGAGGAGGCGGCCGGCACGCTCGGTGAGCTCGACCGCGCGCGGGTCCCCGTCGCCGACGAGGCGACTCACCTCGGACGCGGAGTGCACGTCACGGCCACCCTCGCGGAGCATCCGCGCGATGGCGCCGCCGCTGGCCTCGGTGGCGAGGCATCCGTAGGCCCCGCAGGTGCATCGGTGCGTGGCGCCCGGCAGTCGGATGTGGCCGATATCGCCGGCGCCCCCGGCGATGCCGCGCTCAGGCTCGCCATGGAGGATGACGCCCGCGCCGATGCCCGTGCCGACCTTGACGAACAGCAGGCTCGGTGCATCGGGGTAGCGGGCGCGGCTCTCACCGAGGCCCATGAGATTGGCGTCGTTGTCGACGAAGACCGGCACGCCGAGCAGCGTCCGGAGCGTCTCGGCGATCGGGAAGTCGTGCCAGCCGGGCATCATCGGCGGGTAGTTCGGCCGCTGCGTGGAGAAGCGCACCGGCGCCGGGATGCCGACGCCGACGCCGACGACCTCGTCGATCGATCGGCGGGCGCGCGTCAGCAGCTCGGCGAGTCGCTTCGCGAGGTTGCGGAGGGTCTCGTCGGGGGCGAGGTCGATGCGCAGCTCGGCGTGCGCCTGTGCGACGATCTGCCCGCCCGCATCGACGATGGCGAGGTTCGCGTGCGTTGCGCCGAGGTCGACCGCGAGCACGAGTTGGCGCGCTTCGTCGAACGAGAGGATCTTCGCCGGGCGACCCGTCGACCCCGCGGCCTGCCCGACCTCCCGGACGTAGCCCGCGTTGATCAGCTGCGCCATCCGCAGTGCCAACGTCGATCGCGACAGCCCGGTGATCTCCTGCACGTCGCGCCGCGTGCGCGCCCGGCCCGACCGCACCAGAGCGAGGATGTCGCCCGCCGACGCGCTGACTGAAGTGCCCGCCATGCTCGCCTACCCCTTCTCGGCTCCGGCGGTGAGTCCGCCGGTGAGCAGCCGCTCGGTCAGGAAGAACAGAATGATGATCGGCAGTGTGAGCACCACCGAACCGGCCATCAAGACGGTGGTCGGTACCTCAATGCTGCCGGACAACTGCGACAATCCCAGCGACACGGTCCAGAGCGGGCGCTTGTCGACGAGGAACAGTAGCGCGAAGAGGAACTCGTTCCACGCGATCATGAACACGAACAGCCCGGTGGCCATGAGCGAGGGCAGCGAGAGCGGCAGGGTGATGCGCCGCAGTACGCCGAGCCGCGAGAGCCCGTCCATGAGCCCGGCCTCCTCCACCGACTCGGGCACGGTCTGGAAGTAGTTGCGGATCATGTAGATCGCGACGGGCACGGTCTGCGCCAGGTAGACGATCACGAGCCCCGCGAGCGAGCCGCGCAGTCCGATCCGGGTGAACATGACGAACAGCGGGATCGCGATGATGATCGCGGGGAAGAGGTAGGTCGCGAGGAACAGTGCGCTCACCTGCCGGCGCCCGATGAACGGCAGTCGCGAGATGGCGTACGCGCCCGGGATCGCGATGAGCAGGGCGAGCACGACCGAGCTGATCGCGACGATCGCGCTGTTGCCGAGAAAGGTCAGGAATCCCTGCCCGCCGTCGGCGACCGGGGCGAGCACGTCGCGGTAGGTCTCGAGGGTGAGCTCGTCGAGCGAGGGCAGGATCTGCGAAGGGTTGCGCAGCAGGCTCTCGATCGGACGCACCGACAGCAGCAGCATGTACAGGAACGGCAGCAGCGTCGCGACCAGGAAGAGCGCGATGGTGACCCATCTCAGGATGCCGAGGGCGGCGCGCTGCCGTCGGGCGGCGGGCGGCCGGCGGCGCGGCTTGAGTGCCCGGGCCCCCGCCGCCTCGGCGACGGCCGCGCTCGCGGTTGCGGTGGTCACAGGCTCTCTCCTCTCCGGCGCATGATGAGCACGTAGACGCCGAGCATGACGATGAGCAGCACCGCGAGCACGACCGACATGGCCGAGGCCGCGCCGACGTTGCGCTGCACGGTGAGCAGCTCGTAGACGAGGACGCTCGCCACCTGCGTGCCGGCGGCGCCACCGGTCAGCAGGAAGATGTCGTCGAACTCGTTGAAGGTCCAGATGGTGCGGAGCACCGCGAGCACGCCGATGATCGGCACGAGCTGCGGCCACACGATGTAGCGGAAGGTCTGCCAGGGGCCGGCGCCGTCGACCAGGGCCGCCTCCTCGGGCTCCCGGGACATGCCCTCGAGCCTCGCCATGATGAAGAGGAACGCGAACGGGAAGTACCGCCACCCCTCGAAGGCGATGACCGTGAGCAGCGCGGTCGGCACCGGAATCGACAGCCCCAGGAATTTCCAGTGGGCGACGGCCTGCGTGAGGAACGGGATCGGCTCATCCCAGCCGAGCACGTTCTGCCCGAACTCGTTGACGATGCCGAACTCGGGGTTCAGCATGATCCGCCAGACGAAGGTGACGGCGACGACGGGAGCGACGTAGGGGAGCAGGAAGGCGGCCCGCACGAGCGTCCGGCCGCGGAACGGCCGGCGGACGACGAGGGCGGCGACCGTGCCGAGGAAGACGACCAGCACGACCGAACCGATCGTGTAGCCGATGGTCGTCGCGAGGCTCGCCCACAGCGCGCCCGAACGCAACACGCGCTCGTAGTTCTCGAGGGTGAATCCGCTGAACGGATCGGCGGTGCCGATCTGGATGAGGGTCAGCTCCTGGAAGGAGATGACGACGGCCCAGATCAGCGGGAGCACGACGACCGTCAGCACGATGATCAGGGTCGGACTCATCAGTGCGAGGCCCGTGCGGGCATCCTTCTGCGTGAGCGTCCGCCGACGTCTCGCACGCGGCCGGTCGGCCGACGGCGGCTGGGCCGCCCGCCCGCGGTCTGGCTCGGTAGCCGTCATGATGCTGCTCCTCCGGTCGGGTGCCCGGTCCGCGTCGCGCGCAGACCGGGCGCCCCTCTCGTTCGGTCGGCTAGAGGCCGAGGTCTGCCTTGATCACGTTGGCCTCTTCTGCGGCCTGCCGGGCCGCGTCTTCGGCGCTCAGCCCCGAGTTGATCGTTTCGGACAGGATGCCCGGCAGCACGAACTGCCCGCTCACTGCGCCGGCGAGCGCGCCCTGGCCCTGCGGCAGGCCCCAGCGGCTGAAGGACTCGGGTGCTTCGAGGACCGACTGGAGCACCTCGGCGGGCAGCACCGAGGACAGCAGCGCCTTGGTGTCCACGCCCGCCTCGAGCTCCTGCCAACCGTCGCTGAAGGCGCTGGCGTCGTCGGCGGTGCCGAGCCGGGTCGGGACCTTTCCTTCCGGAGCGACGGCGAGCCAGTCGAGGTAGCCGTCGCCCATCAAGTACTCGACGAGCTCCTGCGTGCCGTCGGAGGCGTCGTCGAGCACCGCCCACGAGACGATCTCGCCGAACGAAGCCGGCTCGGCGCTGTTCGGCCCCTCGATGGCGCTGACGATGCCGGTGTTGGCGGCGAGGAAGCTCGAGTCGGCCTGGCACTCGGCGCACGTGGGCAGCGCGTCGTTGCGAAGACCCGCGAGCTCGTCCAGGAGGAACGACGACCAGACGATCATCGCGGCGCCGCCCGAGAAGTACTCGGCCCGCGTGGTGTCGGCGTCTTGATTGCCCGCGACCGAGCCGTCGGTGATGAGCGAGGTGTAGAAGTCGATCGCCTCGACGCACTCGGGGCTGTCGAGGGTGATCTCGGCGGCGTCGTCCACGAGCTCGCAGCCGTTGGCGAGCGCGAAGTGCTCGAACGTCTGCTGCGTGAACGAGTCGGCCGGCGCGGTCGCGGCGACGATGCCTGCGAGCTCGGGGGAATCCAGCGCGGTCGCGGCCGCCATGATCGAGTCGTAGTCGGTCGGGGGCTCGAGGCCCGCCTGCTCGAACAGGTCGGTGCGGTAGAAGAGCAGCTGCGCCCAGCTGTCGCTCGGCACGCCGAGCTGCTCCCCGTCGTTCTGCGTCAGCTCGAGCGATCGATCGGAGAAGGTGTCCGCTCCGAGCGACTCGACGATCGAGGCGGCGGCGGCCTCGTCGAGGACCCCGTCGGTCTGCAGCTGGTAGAGGGAGTTGAGGGGCACCGCACCGATCACATCGGGCAGTTCGCCGGATGCCGCCGAGGAGGCGAGCACGGTGGCGAGCTGGTCGGTCGCGAGCGCGGTGAGCTCGATCTCGACGCCCGCCTCCTCGGCGTACGCGTCGAGCATCGCCTGCTGCGCCTCGACGCGCTCGGCCACATCTTCGAGCGTCCAGACGGTGATCGTCGTGTCGCCGGCGTCGTCGCCGGTGTCGGGCGAACAGCCGGTGAGGACCAGGGCGGATGCCGCTGCTGCGGCGATGATGCCTGCGCGGACGTTGCGCATGAGTTCTCATTTCGGTCACGTGGGCGGGGGCCGCCCGAAGGCGGGGCACTCGCTTGGTCGACGTCGACACATCCCACGCGGCCGTGCGGTGCTGCGCTCATTGAACACCGGAGTTATGTCCAACCACAAGCCCTAACTAGAAATTGAGACGCAATGTGCCTTGATCTAGCAAGAAATGTTTAGTCCGATCCATGGATGAATTGCTTGCAGCTTCAGAACCGCCCGCGTAGGGTTGCTCCGTCGCCACGACGTCGAGGGGCGGCGAGGAAGGGTGTGGAGGCATGGGTTCGCGCGTGACGTTTCCCGAGGCTCGGGTCGTCGAACTCGTCGAGGAGGCGGAGGCTCCGCTCGACGCCGGACAGGTGCGCGTGCGCACCCTGTTCTCCGGCATCTCGGCCGGCACCGAGCTGACCGCCTATCGGGGCACCAGCCCGCACGTCACGAAGACGTGGGACGCGGAATCCCGGCTCTTCGCCGACGGTGCCGCCGCACCGGCGTTCCCCGTCATGGTGCTCGGGTACGAAGAGGTGGGCGAGGTGGTCGAGGTCGCCCAACCCAGCACCGTCGCGGTCGGCGACCTGGTGTGGGGCACCTGGGGTCATCGCACGTCCGCCGTGATCGACGCCGCCTTCGCGGCGCCCCGACGGCTCCGGCCAGGGGTCGACCCTCGCATCGGCATCTTCTCGCACATCGGCGCGGTCGCACTGAACGCGGTCATCGACGCCGACGTCCACGTCGGCGAGACCGTGGCGGTGTTCGGACTCGGTGTCCCCGGCCAGCTCGTCGCCCAGCTCGCGCGCCTGAACGGCGGCCGCGTCATCGCCGTCGACGGCATCGCCGCGCGCCGTGACCTGGCCCTGAGCCTCGGCGCCGAGCACGCCCTCGACCCGGCGGACGCCGTGGCCGAGCGCATCCGCGAGCTCACCGACGGCCGGGGGGCGGACGTCGCCATCGAGATCTCCGGCAACGCGCGAGCCCTCCACGAGGCGGTCCGCTCGGTCGCCTACAACTCCCGGGTCGTCGCGTCGGGCTTCCTCCAGGGCGACGCGGTCGGGCTCAGGCTGGGCGAGGAGTTCCACCACAATCGCGTCCAGATCGTCAGCTCGCAGATCTCGGGCTCGGGGCCGTCCGTCGCCCATCGCTGGGATCGACTCCGGCTGAACCGCACGGTGCTCGGGCTCGCCGAGGACGGCCGGCTCGACGTGCTCGCGCTGATCTCCCACACCGTGCCCCTCGGCGAGGTCGCTGACGTCTATCGGATGCTCGACGAGCACGCCGGCCAGGCTCTGCAGGTCGTCATCGACCTGCGGGAGGGGGCTCGATGAACGCGGTCAACGCGATCTGCGTGCAGGAACAGGTGCTGGAGGGCGACTCGCTCGAGCAGAAGTGGGAGCTCGCGCAGTCGTGGGGCTTCGACGGCATCGAGCTGCGGGGCCGCGGCGACGGCAGCTTCGCCGCGCGCCTGCCCGAGCTCCGGCGGGCCGCGGCGAACGGGGTGCCGATGCCGACCGTGTGCGTCGAGATGAGCCACTTCATCGGCGCCTTCGACGCCGAGCTCCGCCGTGACGCCATCGCCCAGATGGCCGACCAGCTCCGGATCATCGCCGAGCTCGGCGGCCGGGGCGCGATGACTCCCGCCTCGTGGGGCATGTTCTCACGACGGCTGCCGCCGTTCGAGCCGCCGCGAACGCCCCAGGAGGACACCGCCGTCCTGGTCGACGCGTTGGGAACGCTCGGCGAACTCGCGGCCTCGCTCGGTGTCGCCATTCTCCTCGAACCCCTCAACCGGTACGAGGACCACATGGTCAACCGGCTCAGCGACGCCGTCGAGCTCATCCGGCTCATCGGCCTCGATTCGGTCCGCATCGGCGCCGACACGTACCACATGAACATCGAGGAGGCCGACCCGGCTGCCGCGCTCATCGAGGCCGGCCCGTACATCGGTCACGTGCAGGCGAGCGACTCGAACCGCCTCGAGCCCGGCGCCGGGCACCTCGACTGGGCCCTGTTCGGGGCGACGCTGCAGGCCATCGGATACGACGGACCGATCGCGATCGAGAGCCGGCTCTCGGGCGCGGCGGCCGAGGTGCTGCCGTCGGTGCCGCCGCTGCTCAGGCGGTACCTGTGAGCGACCTTGCGATCGCCGCCGCCACCCGCGTGCTCGCCCGCAACTGGCGGGGCAGCTACACCGTGCCCGCGGCGGGGCTGTACCCGCACCAGTGGAGCTGGGACTCGGCCTTCATCGCCATCGGGCTCCGCCATATCTCGCCGCGCCGGGCACAGCAGGAGCTCGACACGATCTTCAGTGCGCAGTGGGGCGACGGGCGGCTCCCGCAGATCGTGTTCAATCCGCGGCTGGACGTGCAGTACTCGCCCGGGGCGGCGTTCTGGCGCAGCGACCTGATCCCGAACTCGCCGCCCGTGCCGACCTCGGGGCTGATCCAGCCCCCAAACCACGCGCTCGCGGCGCTCCTCGTGCACCAGGCAGACCCCGAGGCCTCCGATCGTCGGCGCTTCCTCCCGCGCGCCTACGACCGGCTCCGCGCGTGGCACGGCTACCTCGCCCGACGCCGCACCGCGGCATCGGGACTCGTGCACGTGGTGCACCCCTGGGAGAGCGGCATGGACAATTCGCCGTACTGGGACGCACCGCTCGCCGCGATCGGCGACACCTTCGGCGAAGACATCCCCCGACCCGACCTCGACCACGCCGACGCGAGCCACCGGCCGTCGAACGCGGAGTACGGCAAGTATCTCTCCCTCGCGGCCCGGTACCGCGACCATGACTGCGACGACCGCGACGACGGCCATCCGTTCGTGCTCGAGGACCCCGCCGTGAACGCGCTGTACGCACGATCGGAGTGGGCGCTCGGCCAGATCGCCGAGCTCCTCGGCCACGATCCGGCGCCCCACGTCGAGCGGGCGCGCGCGATCACGGCGTCCCTCGGGTCGCTGTGGGTGCCCGAGCTCGGGTGCTATGTCGCGCGGGACGTCGTGTCCGGGCAGCTGCAGCGGTTCCGCACGGTGTCGGGCGTCGCGCCGCTGCTCATCCCCGACCTGCCGCACACCGCCGAGCTCCTCGCGACGCTCGAGGGCGAGCACTTCGCGCTCGGTCGGGCGGCGCTCGTGCCGAGCCACGACCTCACCGCGCCGACGTTCGACTCCGCGAGGTACTGGCGCGGGCCGTCGTGGTTCAACACGGCGTGGCTCATCGCGGAAGCGCTCCACGAGCGCGGCTTCGCCGAGGAAGCGCGGGGCCTCGCGAGTCGCATGGCGGACCTCGGGCTCGAGCACGATTTCCCGGAGTATGTCGACCCGCACAGCGGCGAGCCGCGCGGTACCCTGCGTTTCAGCTGGACGGCGGCGTTGAGTCTCGATCTCTACGAACGCCTGCACACGCGAGGGGAGACCCTATGAACGCACCGATTCGGCTGCTGGTCTGGAACGAGTACCTTCACGAGGTCGAGGAACCCGCCATCGAGGCGGACTACCCGGACGGCATTCACGGCGCCATCGCCGACGGCCTGCGGGAGCTGCTGCCGGAGGCGTCCGTCCGGACGGCGACGCTCGGGGAGCCCGAGCACGGTCTGACCGAGGCCGCCCTCGCCGACACCGACGTCCTGTTCTGGTGGGGGCACCGCGCACACGAGGACGTCAGCGACGCGATCGTCGACCGCGTCTGCGAGCAGGTGCTCGCCGGCATGGGGCTCGTGGTCTTGCACTCCGGCCACTTCTCCCGGGTGTTCACGCGACTCATGGGGACCACCTGTTCGCTGCGGTGGCGCAACGAGGGCGAGCGCGAGCTCGTGTGGACGGTGGCTCCCGCGCATCCGATCGCCGTCGGCGTGCCGAATCCGCTCGTGCTCGACGCCCACGAGACCTACGGCGAGTTCTTCGACATCCCTGCCCCCGACGAACTCGTGTTCATCAGCGGCTTCGAGGGCGGCGAGGTGTTCCGCTCGGGCGTCACCTTCCAGCGCGGTCGCGGGCGGGTGTTCTACTTCAGTCCGGGCGATCAGAAGTACCCGATCTACCACCGGCCAGACATCCGCCGTGTCCTCGCCAACGCCGCGGAATGGGCCCGGCCGACCGGGCCGCGGAACCTGCCCGTCGTCACGAACCCGCGACGCGGCTCGCACGCCTGACGCGGTGGAGAACTGGACGGTCCCCGTTCGTCGCCCCGCCGTCACCGGATCCGCCGACTGGATCTGGAACCGACCGGTCGGGATCGGCCATCATGGGGTGCAAGGAACGCACACCACGGAAGGGCATCGGATGTCGAGCACAGGGGAACGTCGACGGAGCTTCTCAATGCAGGGAGCGCCACGCAGCGTGCTGATCGCCGGCGTGCTTACCTCCGTCCTCGGTGCCGTCCTCATCGTGCTGATCCCGGCGGTGGCGGACAGGGCGGCGATCGGGGCGACCACGGGCGGGCAGGACGTGCGCGTCGCGATCGAATTCGGCGTGAGGGTGCTCCGTGAGCTCGCCCCGCCGATCGGTGCGGCGCTCGTCGGTGCCGCAGTCGTCATGGGGTTCGTCCAGGGGCGATCGGACCTGGAACCCAGGTAGCGCGGCCGGGTCTTCCGAGCTGGGCGGCCTGGGCCGATCGAGACCTCAGCTCGCTCTGCTATAGATGGGATGAAGCAGCCCGCAGCCCGAGCGAGCTGGTCTCGACCTGGGTTCCATGGTGCCGTCTCGCAAACCTGAACGAACTGATGATCCGCGCGTCGCCCTGCGCCGCGCCGTCGCCGACCGGGACGCCGAAGCGGTCACCGCCTTGGTCGCGCAGCACTGGATGTACCTGCTCGAGAGCCGCTCCATCATGTTGGCGCTGGCGCTCGGTCTGTCCGCGCCTGACCCGGCCGATGAGCTGACGAACGCGGTCTTCGGCGCGCTCGACGGCCAGCTGAAGCCGGCCTTCCGCGCGGACGCTTCCCGAAAGTGGGCCCGCCGGAGCGGCCAACGCTCCGAAGGGGACGCCCTGCCCGCCGTCCTCGGCAGCACGATCGATTCGATCGCCGCGCGGGCCGAGGGCCGTGCCGTCGAGAGCCTCGCCCACACCGAGCGTGCTCGAGCCGCCCTTCCCATGGCCGCGGAACGAATTCCCATCGCCATGCTCGCCCGGCTGCAGCACCACTGGCTGCGCTCGGAGATGATGAGCACCGGGTACGTGACGGTCGTCGACAGTTCCGAGGAAACGCTCCGTACCGCGGTCGCGACCGGACAGCTGGATGTCGCCTACAGCACCGTGGGCTACTACGCGCTCTCGCACGCGCTGGCCGGACGGGGACCCGCCTCCGACCGCGCCGTGGCGGACGCGGCTGCGCTCGGCGAGCTCGTCGAGCCCTGGCAGCGCGCGGCGATGGGCGTCCCGCTCCGGCTCGCGACGGCGCTCCGGCTCCTCGACCGCGGACGCGGCGGCGACGCGGCCGCCCTCCTCACCGACGATCGCCGAGCGGAGCAGGAGTCCGATCTGTGGGCGCTGGCGCTGATGGTGCGGACCCAGCTGCCGGCGGCGAAGCAGGATCCGTCGCGGTTCCTCGCGCAGCTCGAGGCCGAGGCGGCATCCTGGCCGTCGAACGTCGTCGAGCAGCCGGCGAACAGCGTCCACCTCGACGTGGCGCGGGCGCACCTGAACGGATTGGCGGGCCACGGTGCGCTCGCGGTCGAGCTGCTGGAGCGAAGCGCGGACAACGACCGGCACGGCATCGTCCGTGTCCGACTCGCGGCGATCCGGGCGGCGGAGGACGCGACCGCGGCTGCGGGGCTCGTGGAGATGGTGCTCAGCGAGAGCCGGGATCGACCGAGGGCCTCGGCCGAGATGCACCTGCTCAAGGCCGCTCGTGCGCTCGCGGAGAACCACCCCAAGACGGCGTCGAGGGAGTTCCGCCGCGCCGTGGCGCAGGCGCTCGAGAACGGCATCCCCAGGTCGCTCGTCGTGGCCGGGCCCGCGGTGCTCACGCAGCTCGCGGAGCTGACCGAGATGAGCGAGGCGCTCGACGCCGTCGCCCAGATCGATGAGGAGCTCGTCCACCTCGATCGCTCGAAGGACCGGGCGCTCCTCACCCCCAGGGAGCGTGCCGTGCTGCTCGGGCTGATGTCCGGGAGGACGCGCGCCGAGGTCGCGCGGGACTCCTTCGTCAGCGTGGAGACGGTGCGGAGCCAGTTGCGTTCGGTGTATCGCAAACTCGGCGTCCGGTCGCTCGAGGCGGCGATCTTCGCGGCGGCCGAGGCCGGTATCCACCCCTGATCGGGGGTGGGAGGAGTTCACCCTCAGGGGGATTCTTCTCGCGCCGAGGGTGAAGTCCTGTGTTCCGGGGGCAAATCTCCCATTCAGTCGGACATAGTCGAAACGACGCACCGCCCGGCGTGCACCCCGACGTACCCCGACGCCCGCCCGCCCGGCCGATGCGCACGCTCCGAACGGAGCCGCACCCGATCGGCAGCGACCCTGTCGCGCCCACCCGATTCACAGAAGGAGCGTGTCGTGCGTTCGACCACGCCGCAAAGCCACCGCCCGCATCACGGCCTCGTCCGGCGCCTGCTGGCGCTCGTCGCATCCATCGGGCTCGCGCTCGCCGCCGTCGTCGTCCTGCCGTCCGCCGCGCACGCGGCCCCGAACACGGGGATCCTCGTCGGCGATGTCGTCATCGCGCCCGCCGACACGCAGGCGACCATCGGCGACACGCTCACGGTGTCTGGCTCCTGGGATGCGAGCGCCGCGGACCCGCAGGCCGGCGACACCTTCACCATCGGGCTTCCGCCCCAGCTCAAGTTCCCGCAGAACGTCCCGTTCCAGCTCGTGGGAGCGACGCCGAGTGGGGACCCGGTCGTCTGGGGGAACTGCCTGACCGACACCGCGAGCGGCATCGCCACCTGTGAACTGACGGGCGAGGTCGAGGCGTTCCCGGAACTCGTGATGGGCACGTGGCAGTTCCAGGTCGAGGCGGTGCAGGCCACCACCGCGGAAGCGATCGAGTTCGACCTCAACGGCACGCCGGTGATGGTGCAGCTCCCCGGCGGCGGCGGCATCGACGACGGCATCGAACTGCCCGGCGAGGTCACCAAGTCCGGCGTGATGAACCAGAACAACTGGTCGATGACCTGGACCATCGACATCCCCGGCGCCAACCTCGTCGCGGCGGGCAACGAGACCGCCCGCATCACGGACACGCTCGGTGCCGGGCACGCGCTCTGCGACCCCACCGGGCTGAAGGTGGAGACGGTGCGGGGCAGCACGGTCGTCGATGTGACGAGCATCGCCACGCTCGACGGCGCACCGGGCGACACCACGTTCGGCCTCGTGCTCGCTGGTCCGTTCGATGCGAACGTGACCTACCGGGTCACCTACCAGACCTGCACCGCGGACGGGCAGATCGATCCGGCGGGCACCGTGTACGACAACTCCGCGCAGATCGAGGGTTGGGGCGAAGCCGGCCACGGCGTCGGCACGGTCGGCAATCTGCCGTGGCAGCTGAACCTCGGCAAGTCCGGCAGCGTGCTGGGCGGCGCGGAGCGCAACGGCAAGATCGCGTGGACCGTGGTCGTCCCGGGCGACCAGCTGCTCGGCAAGGACGGGTTCACGCTCACCGAGACGCTCGGCGCAGGACACCAGCTCTGCACCGACACGATCAGCGGGATCCAGATCACCGAACGGTACGGACCCAGCAACCAGCTGCAGCAGAACCTCACCAGCAAGCTCACCGCGACCACGATCTCGTCGAGCCCGCAGGCGTTCCAGGTGCGGTTCGACATCGACGACCCCGCCCTGCAGTTCAAGGCCTCCGACTACCGGTACGTGATCACCTACACGACGTGCGTGACGTCCGACGAGCTCCCGAACTCGGGGACGGCGTACGCCAACTCCGTCGACGTCGACGGGGTCGTCGCGACGACCGAGGCGACCGTCCCGAACCGGAGCCAGGGCAAGAACGGCCGGATCAACACCAGCGCCGTCACCCTCGACGGCGTGCGGCACATGCCGCAGACCACCATCGGCTGGTCCGTCACCATCCCCGGCCGGATGATCGAGAACGTCGACGGCGTCCTCACCCTGACGGACGTGCTCTCCGCCTCGCAGGCGGTGTGCGCGGCCGGTGACCCGTCCGCGGGCTTGGCGGCCCGGTTGGGTCTCCGGGTCGAGGCGCGCGACCAGATCCAGAACGGCGGCCTGCAGACCGTCGACCTGACCGAGTCCACGGCGGTGCAGCTCGACGGCAGCACGCTCACCTTCGGCCTCGACGCGGTCGACCTGCCCATCCCGACCGGGACCAGCGACGGGTTCAGTCGCGAGTACCAGTACGTCCTGAGCTACACCACCTGCACCGCCAGCGGCGGCATGGATGCCCCGGGCACCACGTACTCGAACACGCTGACCGGCGACGGGGTCTCCTTCTCCTCCAGCATCACGCAGAACAACAGCGGCAGCGGCACCGGCCAGGGCGTGACCCGCGGCTCCGTGGCCATCGAGAAGACGCTCGCGGACAACGCGGGTGCCGCGTTCGTCCCCGACGACACGGAGTTCACCGTGCGCGTCAAGGAGATCGACCCGACGAACGCGGTGCAGCGCGAGTACGATCTGCGCGTCCCGCTCGACGGTGCGCCGGTCAGCGGCCTCAACGCCCGCGGCACCGGCTGGAAGGTCGAGCTCACCGAGCCGACGTTCCCGACGATCCCCGGCGTCACGTTCGGGAACCCGGTGTTCACCGCCGGACCCGGCGTGACGGTCAGCCCCGACGGGAAGACCGCGGTGGCGTCGATCGATCCGGGCGTGAACGTGGCGGTGTCGCTCACCAACGAGGCGCTGCTCGGATCCGCGACCATCGTCAAGGAACTCGGCGGCGGCGCAGCCGACCTCGTCAACGCTGACCGCAGCTACCAGGTCACCGCGGCCATCGACACGAGCGCGCTCGGGGCGGGCTTCCCCGCGCAGCCCGACCGTGTCCTGCAGATCGAGAACGGGGTGCCGGTGACTCTGGCCGACCTCCCGATCGGCGCGACCGTGACCTTCACCGAACTCCGCCCGGTGGATGACGACACCCTCACCTGGGGCGCACCGGTGATCACCCCCTCGACCGTCGTGATCACGGCGGCGCACGCGAGCACTCCCGCCGCGATCACGGTCAGCAACAGCGTGGAACGCTCCGTCGGCACGTTCACGCTGGCGAAGACGGTGACCGGTGCGCAGGCCGACAACCCGGCCGTGCCCGACACCGTCACCGTCACCGCGAGCTGGATCGAGGAAGGCACGCCCGGCAGCACCACGCTGACCGTGCCGGCCGACGGCACCCCCGTGCCGCTCGGCGTGGACCTCCTCGTCGGCACCACGGTGACGTTGACCGAGACCCCGCTCGTCGACGGGTCCAGCATCGCGTGGGGCGCCCCCACGTGGTCGGGGACCGGAGTGACGGTCGACGGACAGGACGCGGTCGTCACGATCGGAAGGACGGCGGGCGCGACGGTCGCGCTGGAGAACCACGCCGCCACGTCGACCGCCGGGATCAGCCTGCTCAAGGGCGTCGCCGGCGCGGCCGCCGGCGAGGTCGACCCGACGGCCGAGTTCCCGGTGACCGCCACGTGGGTCGACGCGGACGAGGTCCCGCAGTCCCGGGAGCTGCTGATCAACACCGTCGCACCGACGCCGCTCGGGGTGGAGCTGCCAGCCGGTACCGAGGTGACGATCACCGAAGGCTCCCAGCCGGGCTTCGACACCGTCGTCTGGGGATCGATCACGATCTCCGGGGCCGGCGTGGACGACCACGGCGACGGATCCGCCACGGTGATCGTGTCGGATCAGCAGAGCGACGTCGCCCTCGTGACGGTCGTGAACGAGGCGAACTGGGCCCCCGGGGACTTCTCGATCGCGAAGCGCGTCGACGGGGTCCGCGGCGACCACCCCGACGTGCCCCGCGCGGTGACCGTCCTCGCCGAGTGGGTCGACGGTGACGGCGAGCAGTCGCTCGAGCTCTCGGTGCCGACCGACGGGACGGTCGTGGACTTCCCGCACCAGCTTCCGCACGGCACCGAGGTGACGCTCACCGAGACCGGGCTCGACGGCGGTGCGCAGTTCACCTGGGCGCTGCCGGAGTGGAGCGGAACGCGTGTCGCGGCGACCGGTGACGGGGCCGCAGTGGTGACGATCGGCGCAGCCGACACCGCCGAGGTCGCGCTCGTCAACACGGCCGTCCCCTCGCTCGGAGGTCTCACGATCACCAAGTCGCTCACGGGCGACGGGGCGGATGCCACCGCGAAGACCGTGTTCCCGGTGACCATCACCTGGACGGACCTGCTCGGCGAAGCGCAGAGCCGCGACGTCGAGCTCACCGCCGGCGTCTCTGCCACGGTCGACGGTCTCCCGCTCGGCACTGAAGTCCGCGTCGAGGAGGGGACCGCCGAGCTCCCCGCGGGGATCCGTTGGACCGGCGCCGAGTGGTCCTCCGCCGACGAGCTCGTGACCGTGATCACCGAGGCCGGCAGCCCGATCGCCACCGTCACGGTGACCGGCGAGCCCGGCACCACGGCCGAGCTCTCGCTCGAGAACACGGTCGGGATCGGCCCCGCTCTCGCCGCCACCGGCGTCGACGGCGTCCTCCTCGGAGCGGTCGGCGGGGCGGCGCTCCTCGCGGTGCTCGCCGGAGCCGCGGTCCTCGTCGTCAGGCGACGGGCGCTCCGGTAGTGCGAGCCGGCGCGGCCGGCGCCGTCGGGTGAGATCCCGGGCGCCGGCCGCGTCGCTCCACCGGCCGCCTGTTCAGGCGGCCACGGTCTCGCGCCGCGCCTCCTCGATCTGCGCCGCCACCTTCGCGCGCTGCGCCCGGCCCCAGGTCTCGCGGGCGGTCAGGATGCCGGCGAGGCCGATCACGGCGGCGAGGATGTAGAGCATCGCCGCTCCGGGCCATCCGAACACGCCCGTCAGCAGCGTCGCGAGGAGCGGGGCGAAGCCGCCGAGCGAGGCCGCGACCTGGTAGCCGATCGACGCGCCCGAGGTGCGCCTGGTCGTGCCGAACTGCTCCGAGAGCAGCGAGCCCTGCACCCCGGTGAGCGTGGCGTGGATGAAGGCGATCCCGAACACGAAGACGGCGAGGATGAGCGCCGGCACCCCGTCGTTCGTGAGCCAGTACATCGGGAACGCGAACAGGATCGCCGTGACGCACGCGGCGATGTACAGCGGGCGGCGGCCGAAGCGGTCGCTGAGCGAGCCGGCGAGGAAGGTGGTGCCGATCGCGATGACGCTCGCGACGGTGATCGCGGCGAGCGCGACCGAGCGGGTGTCGGGATGGTTCGTGGTGAGGTAGTTGAGCAGGAACGTCGCCGTCAGGTAGTACGCGAACGACTCCACGATGCGCAGGGCGATGACGCGCAGGATGCCCCGCCAATCCTTGCGGAGGGTCGCGAGGAACGGGTTCTTCTCGATCTTCCCGGTCTCCTTCGCCGCCTCGAACTCAGGCGACTCCGACAGCCGCGCGCGCACGATCAGCCCGGCGACGACGAGGACGAGGCTCAGCAGGAACGGCACCCGCCAGGCCCAGTCGCCCGGGAGGTTCGCGCAGACGAGGAACATGAGGCTGGCGAGCGCGATGCCGAGCGGGTTCCCGGACTGGGGGATCGCGGCGAACATCCCTCGCCGGTTCCACGGCGCGTGCTCGTACGCCATGGTGACCGCGCCGCCCCACTCCGCGCCGAAGGCGAGCCCTTGGATCATGCGGATGACGACGAGGAGGATCGGGGCGAGGATGCCGACGGTCGCGTAGGTGGGCAGCACGCCGATCACGAAGGTCGCGCCGCCCATGACGAGCATGGCTCCGACCAGCACGGGCTTGCGGCCGAAGCGGTCGCCGAGGTATCCGCCGATCGCGCCGCCGATGGGGCGCATCAGGAAGCCGACGGCGAGCGTCGCGAACGCGAGGAGCGTGCCGACGACGGGATCCTCGTTGGGGAAGAACACGGGGCCGAAGTACAGGGCGGCCGCGGTGCCGTAGGCGATGAAGTCGTAGTTCTCGACGCTCGTGCCGACGGCAGCGGCGATCGCGGTCTTCACCCGGTCGGGTGAGCCCAGGGGGCTCGGGGCGGTGCTGGTCGTGCTGGTCATACCCAATCTCCTTCGATTGCGCGGTGGTGGGGTCAGGGGGTGGGGGCGTCGCTCAGGTACTCGGCGAGCGTGCGCTGCTCGAGCAGGTGGAGCTTCCGCACCCGGCGCCGGGTGTCCTCGTCGTCGTCGAACGTCGCCATGAGGAAGGCGTCGAGGATGTCGCGGATGAGTGCGCGCGGTGCGAGCCACGCCCCCATCGCGATCAGGTTCGCGTCGTCGTGCTCCACGGCCTGGTGGGCGGAGTACGGCTCGTGGGTCAGTGCGCAGCGGATGCCGTCGATCTTGTTCGCCGCCATGATCGCGCCGGCACCGCTGCCGCAGACGAGCACCCCGCGCTCGGCCGCGCCCGACAGGACGGCATGCGCGGTGCGGGCGGTGATGTCGGGGAAGTCGACGGGGGTCTCGTCGAAGGTGCCGACGTCCACGATCTCGTGGCCGAGGGCGGTGAGCTGCTCCTTCACGTACCCGGTCAGGGGGAACCCCGCGTGGTCCGCGCCCACAGCAACTCTCATCAGCGACTCCTTCATCCACAGTGGATGTGAACGTTTACATGGAAACGTTTACATGACTGCAGAGAGTTAACCTCCGCGGGCTCCCGCTGTCAAGTCGCGCCGGTGCAGTCGCGCGGTTCAGCCGCGCGGGATGAGTCGCGTCGGCAGCGTCACCGACCGCGGGTGACCGCCGTCGATCAGCTCGAGCAGCAGGCGCATCGCGACCGCGCCCATGTGCGCGGCGTCCTGCTCGATCACCGAGAGCGGCGGGTCCACCAGGCGCATCCAGTCCTGGTCGTCGAACGAGACCAGTTCGACCGCCGCGCCCCGGCCGCGGATCGCCTCGAACGCCCCGGAGCTCATGAGTGCGTTCGACGACAGCACCGCCGTCGGCGCCGGGCTCAGGGCGAGGAGCCGCTCGGCGGCGTCGGCCCCGCCGCCGCGTCGGCCGTCGGCGAGCTGCACGAGCTCCGGCGCCGGATCCAGCCCGAGTTCGTCGCGGATGCGTTCGAACGCCGAGACCCGCGCCCGGCCCGTCGAGACGGAGACCGGTCCGGCGATCAGGCCGATGCGGCGGTGTCCGCGGTCCCGCAGGTGCGTGATCGCCTGCTCGACCCCCTGACGCACGTCGAACGTCACGACCGGGGCGTCGACGCCGTCGAGTGTGCGGTTCAGCAGCACCACCGGGATCCCGGCCTCGACGAGCGACCGGGCGCCTTCGGCGCTGCCGCCCTGCGGCGACATCAGCACGCCGTCCACGCGCTGCGCGCGGAACGCCCGGAGGTACCTGGCCTCGATCGCGGAGTCCTCGTCCGCGTTGGCGAGCATCGTCACCCGCCCCGCCGCGAGCGCCTCCTGCTCCGCCCCGTGCGCGGCGTCGGCGAAGAAGGGGTTCCGCACATCGGAGATCGACAGGCCGATCACGCCCGTCCGCGCCAGTCGGAGCGACTGCGCTCGCGCGTTCGGGGTGTAGCCGAGCCGCAGGGCGGCCTCGCGCACGCGCTCGCGTGATTCGGGGGAGGTGGCGGGGTTCCCGCTCAGCACCCGCGACACCGTCCCGATCGAGACGCCCGCGAGCCGCGCGACATCATGAATCGTGCTCATCCAGGTCCCCGCTCGGAAACGTTTCCACGTGCGCCGTCACGGTACCACGGGCCAGCACGGCGACCCGCGGCGCCGGTGTCCGCGCCAGCCTCAGGCCGCGAGCACGCGATGCCGGTCGGACGTGTCGGATGCCGTGAAGGCCACGGCCTCGTGCAGCGCCGCGTCGGCGGCCACCGGCACGGAGCCCGCGGTGCGCTGCGCCTCGCGGAGCACGTCGGCGCGCGAGGTGTGCCACGTCGGCGCCGAGCGCCGCGCGATCCAGACCGCCTCGTAGCCGCCGCGCTCCCCGCGCTCCACGTACGCGACGAGTCGCTGCACCTGACCGACCGGATACTGCGAATCGCAGAGCCGCCAACCCCCCGGCGCGAGCGGCTCCCAGATCAGTGTCTGCTCCATGTTCATCGACCTCCCGAGGGAATCATGCCGCCGGGACGCCCCGTGCACGGGGCCCTTGACACCGGCGGGATTTCAGCTAAGTCGGCTACGCTGGCCACACCGGTCGTCTCCAATCCCTTCCGGCAGACGGAGTGACCTTGGACCCGGCCCAACTCGCCCTCGACCCCGATGAGCTCCGAAGGCTCGACGAGTGCGCGAAGGAGCCGATCCGAACGCCCGGGTCGATCCAGGCGCACGGCACGCTGTTCGGCATCGACCGCACGGGCATCATCGCGGTGGCGAGCGAGAACGCGAGCAGCTGGCTCGGGCATCCGGTGTCCGAGGTCGGCAACGTCGAGCTCGAGTACGCGGTGCGCACCGGGCGGGCGATCGACCCCGTGCGGATCACGTGGGAGGGCGAGGCGTGCGACGCGATCGTGCACCACCGCGACGCGTTGACGATCGTCGAGATCGAGCCCCTCCCGGAGAGTGGCGAGTACGCCCGTACCGCGGTCGTCGGGGCCATCATGCGCACCTCGCAAACGAGTTCCGAGGAGGAGCTGCGGGCGGCCGTCGTCGCCGAGATCCGCGAGATCACCGGCTTCGACCGCGTCATGATGTACCAGTTCCACGAGGACGGCCACGGCGAGATCGTCGCGGAGGCCCGCACGGAGGAGCTGCAGCCCTACCTCGGCCTGCACTTCCCCGCCTCGGACATCCCGCCGCAGGCGCGGGCCCTCTACATCTCGAAGATCGGCCGCACGATCGCGAGCACCGAGGCGCCCGGCATCCCGCTCGTCGCGCTCGCCGACGACCCGAGAACGATCGATCTCTCGGATGCCGAGCTCCGCACGGTCTCGCCCTACCACCTGCAGTACATGCGGAACATGGGGCAGGCCTCGAGCTTCTCGCTCTCGATCGTCGAGAGCGGCCGACTCGTCGGCATGATCACCTGCGCCGACCGGGGCGAGCGCCGGCTGCCCGTGCTGCTCCGACGGGCGCTCGAGGTGCTGGCCGGTCAGATCGCACTCCAGCTCGCCTCGATGCGCCAGATCAGCCGCCTCCAGCACATGGTCGACGTGCGCGAGCGGCGAGCGGAGCTCCTCGCCCCGCTCTACGCGTCCGACGACATCCACGCGGCGCTGCTCGGCGGTGCCGCGACGGTGCTCGACCTCGTCCCGGCCGACGGCGTGCTGGTGCGGATCGCGGGCACCTCCCGGATGGCGGGCGAGACGCCCGCGCTCGGGGCGATCCTGCAGGTGCTCGAGCGAGTGGGCAGCACCCGCTTCGTGTCCGAGTGCCTCCTGGCCGACCGGCCGGAGCTCGCCGAGCTCCTCCCGGGCGTCGCCGGCCTGCTCATCGTGCCCCTCGCCGAGACGGGCGATGTGCTCGTATTCTTCCGCGGAGAGGTCGCACGGGAGATCTCCTGGCTCGGCGACCCGGGCGGGGCGAACCGGCCGGACGGGCTCTCGCCGCGCACGTCCTTCGCCACCTGGCAGCGCACCGTCCGGGACCGCAGCGAGCCCTGGGGCACCGTCGTAGACGAGGCGGCGGAGCTCGGCCGCGAGCTCGAGGTCGCCCTGCAACGACGGGCCGAGGCGCAGTTGGCGGAGCTCGCGATGCGCGATGCGCTCACCGGGCTGTACAACCGGCGCTACCTGGTGGAGCGCCTCGCCACGCGCGGCCCGGTGGGCGAGGGCGGCAAGGCGATGCTCTTCGTCGATCTCGACGACTTCAAGCGGGTGAACGACGCGCACGGCCACGACGCGGGCGACGCGGTGATCCTCGAGGTCGCGAACCGACTCACCGAATCGTCGAGGGAGCAGGACGTCGTGGTCCGGCTCGGCGGTGACGAGTTCGTGGTGCTGCTCGACGGCGTCGTCGGTGAGGACGTGGAGGCGATCGCGGGACGACTCGTGGAGTCGATCTCCGCGCCCATCGTCACGAGTCGCGCGGTGCTGTCGGTGACGGCCTCGTGCGGGGTCGTCGTTGCCGAGCCGGGCTCGCCCAGGGTCGGGCTGCTCGAGGCGGCGGACGCCGCGATGTACCGGGCCAAGCACGCCGGCCGGAACCGCGTCTCGCTCTGAGGAGCGGGCGGGCCGGTCGGCCCCGCGCCCGTCAGCTCGGCGAGGGCTCCGGCGTGATCCGCATGCCGGCCGCGCCGTTCGCGGAATCGATCAGCTCCTCCAGCCACACCCGGTTGATCTCACCGGGCGTGCCGTCGAACTCGAAGCGCAGCGTCGAGGACGGATTGATCCAGACCTGCTGGCGCGCGCCTCCGTCGCCGTCGATCGAGAGCGCGAAGGCCTCTTTGCGGCGGAGCTTGGCGAGCACGACGAACTCGACGTGTGCGAGGGTGCGATCGGGGATCGCGAACGAGGCCGGCGGCGAGCCGTAGTGCAGATGTCCCATCGTTCCGATCCTATGCGGAAGCGAGCCGAGGTAGCCTGAACCGGTGACCCTTGTGCACCGACTGACCGTTGACGGCCGAGACTATTTCCTGCCCGACCCCGTGACCGAGCTGAAGCAGCAGGTCCTCGAGGCGATCAAGGCGGGTGGCGGGTACGTCAACATCCCGCCGCTGCGAGGCGGCCCCGGCATCGACATCCTCTTCTCGCCGGGCATGCCCGTGACCTGGTCGCAGATCGACGTGGGCGGCGACCTGGCCGACCGCGACGACGACAAGCCCGCCGCCGGGTCCGGCGACGAGATCGTCCTCTAGCGGCGAGACGCCGGTCGCTAGGCGACGCTGAGCAGCCGCGCCGCCTCGGCCGCGGGCAGCGCAGGGGAGAAGTAGAAGCCCTGGCCGCGGTCGCAGCCCCATCGCCGGGCACGGGCGAGGTCCTCGGCGGTCTCGATGCCCTCGGCGACCACCACCGCACCGCGCGCATGCGCGACCTCCACCGCCGCGATGGCGAGCGCGTCCGCATCGGCGCCCCGGTCGCGCATGAGGGAGCGGTCGATCTTCACCTCGGTGAGCGGCATCCGTCGGAGCGCCTCGATCGAGGTGAACCCGGCGCCGAAATCGTCGACGGAGACGCCGACGCCGCCGTCGATGAGGGCTCGCAGGGTCTCGACCTCGTCGCAACTCTCGGTGAGGGCGGGGGTCTCGGTGATCTCCGCGGTCACGGTGCCCGCCGGGAGCCCGAGCTCGCGGACGAACGCCAGCACGGTCGCCGCGAACTCCGGACGGAGCTGCGTCGGGGAGACGTTCACCGCGAGTCCGACGTGCCGGCCGTGGCGGTGCCAGTCGGCGACGCGCCGCCCGGCCTGGTCGAGCATGGCGCGGCTCAGCTCGCCGATGAGGCCGGTGCGTTCGGCGACGGGGATGAACCGGTCGGGCATCACCACGCCGCGAACGGGGTGCAGCCAACGGCACAACGCCTCGACCACCACGGGCTGCCCGGACGCGAGATCGTACTCGGGTTGGAAGTAGGCGACCAGTTCGCCGCTGCCGACGGCGCGCCGGAGTTCCTCGGCCGACCCGTCGGCGGTTGGATTCGATGCGCGGCGCTTCATCCCATAAGAATCGTGCTGTCAAGCCCCTTGCGCAAGGATCGTTCGTTCTCAGCTTGACGGTGTACTGTGCGCGCTCGACGATTCCGGCGCGGCCGGGCGTCGGCTTGAGCGGGCGGAGCGCCCTCGGGGCGGGGCGGTGCCGGGGTGCGGCCGTCGGCCCGGTATCCTTCCTCTGATGGGCACGCTCACCTACGACTCCAAGCTGGTCGTCTCGTTCGACGATCGGGTGCTCGCGCACCTGCAGGCGGCGATCTGGGCGAAGCTGCGCCGCGGCGAACCCTTCGCCTTCACCTGGACGGAGTCCGCCTCGGCCAGCGGATTCGGCCGCACCTCGGTCTGGCTGTCGCCGGCGATCCCCGTCGCGTTCGAGTACTTCGGCGGACGGGCGCCCCGGCTCAATCCGGCCTGGGTGCAGGCGATGAATCGCTCCGCGAACTCCGCCGGCGGCCTCACGATCGTGCCGGAGCCGCTCGAGGCCGGGCGCGAACCCGCCGCCTGAGCCGCGAGGCATCCGTGCGACGTGCCGTCGGCTAGTGCTCGGTGAGGTCCGCGCCGGTCGGTTCGGGCACGAGGCTGAGGCCGGCGGGCGAGTTCGCCGCCCGCGTCAGCTCGCGCAACCAGAGCGGGTTGAGCCGCGGCTCCCGCTGGTCGAAGAACTCGAAGACGACGGGGATGTCCGGACCGAGCCAGATCGAGTTGCGGCCGCTGCCCTGCTCGGCCGGGACCTCCCAGGAGAACGCGAAGGACTCGCCCCGTCGCAGCTTCGCCAGGATGACGCTGCGGAGATGGGCGAGCGACCGGTCCTCGATCTCGACGGTCCGGATGAAGCGATAGGTCAGGATGCCCACCGCTCCAGCATGCCACCCCGACGGTCGCTCGGCCGCCATGCGGTGCGTCCCGCCGGGCGGCCGGAGCCGGTAGCGTCAGCGGGGTGACCCTCTTGCTGCATCGCCCCACGGGGCGCGTCTGGTCCGACGGCACCGATGCCGGGAATCCCGGCGGCGTCATGAGTTGGCATCCGGGAACGGGGGAGGTGCGGCGCTTCGCCGACGATCCGCAGCTCGCGGCGTTCGCCGACGGACGGCTGTACGGCGTCTCCGACGACGGGTCGCTCGTCGCAGTCGGACGCCCCGTCGTGCACCGGGGGAGCAAGGTCGACCTCGCCGTCGTACGGCTCTCCGACGGAGCCGAGCTGCTGCGCACGAAGCGGCACCTCGTCTACGACGTCGTGTTCGGAGCAGGCGGGGACGTCCTGCTCGTCGAGGCGTTCCGCTCGAAACCCCGGCGCTACGTGTTCGACGCGGCATCCGGCGGATTCGACGACCGCGGCGAGCTCGGGATCGACTACCGGACCTTCACGGGCGAGCGGGACCCGCTCGCGAACCGCTTCCTCTCCTCGGCGGAGGGTGCGGCCGGGCGCGTGATCTCGACTGATCTGGTGAACGGCGAGGTCGACGAGGTGACCGTTCCGATTCCCGGCGTCGTGCGGTCGATCCAGTTCCTCGGCGGGGGCGAACGGCTGCTCGTGCAGAGCGAGGAGGGCGTGCACTGCCTGACGGAGCGGTGGGAACCGGTCTGGGATGCGCCGGTCGTCGGGAAGGTCCACGTCGTCCCCGACGGTTCGCTCGTCTGCGTCGAGCAGTTCTCGACGGCGCACAACCCGTGGGGCGTCGAGATCGTGCTCGACGCGGTGACCGGCGCGCGCGTCTCGCAGATCGAGAGCTTCGAGGGCCGGGGGCGGCTCGCCTGCGGCCTCACAGGAACCGCGATGCTCCTGCACGGCGGGCGCTCGCTCGACCTCGCGAGCGGCGAGGTGAGCGACGCGATCGTCGTACCGGGGTTCGTCGAACCGCGCGAGAAGGACTGGGCCTGGGGCTGAGGTCGGCCGCGGGCCACGTCCCGAGCGCGAAGTCGAGCACTCGTCCCCGGCACAACTCAGGAACATCTGGCGGTTATGCCGGTCGAGAATCCGGCGAGCCCCGCGATTCCGGGGCTCGCCGGGAAGCGTTCCTGAGCTGTGTGACGCGCGGCGGCTCGCGCGCTGGCCGGCCGAGCAGGCCCAGGGCCCAGGGCCGCGGCCCTGGGCCCCGCGGCCCGCGGCCCTAGGCCCCGCGGCATGCAGCTCAGAGCCCGCCGTCGACGCGGAGCACCTGCCCGGTGAGGTATACGGACCCGGGCTCGAGCAGGAAGCGCACGAGCGGGGCGACGTCGGCCGGCACGCCGATCCGGCCGAGGGCGTTCCGCACGTTCGCGTTGGCCTCCGGTCGCTCGGCCATCCGACGCAGCAGCCGTCCGGTGGCGATCGGGCCGGGCGCGACGCAGTTGACGCGGATGCCCTCGGGCCCGAGGTCGTTCGCCAGGTAGCGCGAGTAGTGGGCCACGGCCGCTTTCGCGACCCCGTAGTGGGCGTAGCCGCCGTGCGCGGTCGGTTCCAGGCCGTTGAGCGAGGACATCGTGACGATCGCGCCGCCGGGCGCGGCGCGGAGCAGCCCGAGATGCGCCTGCACGGTGCGGACCGTTCCCACGAGGTTCCGGTCGAGCATCTCCGCGAGGTCGGGGATCGAGACCTCCGAGGCCCGGTTGCCGTCGAGCGCGCCGGAGCCGCCGCCGGCGTTGCAGACGAGCCCGTCGAGCGCGCCCCAGCGTGCCTGGAGCTCGGCGGCCACGGCATCGAGCGCGCCCGGCTCGGTCACGTTCGCCTCGAAGCCCACGGCATCCGCGCCGAGTTCGAGCAGGGCGTCCACGACGGGAACGGTGAACGGCTCCTCGGGGAACTCCCGGTAGCCGTCGAGATCGAGGTCGACCACCGCGACATCCCAGCTGGCGCCGGCGAGGTCCTCGGCGAACGCCCGGCCGAGCCCCCGGGCGCCGCCCGTCACGAGGGCGCGGCGCCGCTGCGCCTGCGTCATGCGACCGGGATCGGGGCCTGGCGGGCGACCCGCTCGGTCACGAGGGAGCGGATCGTCTCGCCGAGCAGCTCCAGGGCCCGCGCGGCCTCCTCGGCCGTGATCGTCATCGGCGGGGTGACCCGCAGCACGTTGCCGTACAGCCCGCCCCGGCCGATCAGCAGGCCCAGCTCCCGGGCCCGCTGCACCGCCGCGACCGCGAGGCCGGGTGCGGGCTCCGTGGTGCCCGGCTCGACGAGCTCGACGCCGATCATCAGGCCGGCTCCGCGGACCTCGCCGACGAGGCCCTGCGATTCCGCCGCGATCACGCGGAGCCCCCGCTGCAGGAGCTCGCCCATACGGTCGGCCTGCTCGATCAGCCCGCGCTCCTCGATGTAGTCGAGGGTCGCATTCGCCGCGGCCATCACCACCGGGTTCCCGCCCGCGGTGGAGATGCTGTTGGCGGGGAGGCTGTTCATGATCTCCGCTTCGGCGACGACCGCGCCGATCGGCAGCCCGTTCGCGATGCCCTTCGCGAGGGTCATCAGCTGCGGCACGACGCCGTGCGCGTGGATGCCGTAGGGCCCCCGGCCCGTCCGGCCCCAGGCCGTCTGCACCTCGTCCGAGATGAGCGGGATGCCGTACTCGTCGAGGACCGCCTTCGTGCGCTGGAAGAATCCCGCCGGCGGCTCGGCGAATCCGCCGGCGCCCTGCACCGGCTCGACGAGCATGGCCGCGACGCGGCCGCTCGTGCTCGTCTCGATGATGGTGCGCATCTCCTCGATGCACGCGTCGACGAAGCGGGCGTCGTCGAGCTCGCGGAAGGGGCTGCGGTAGCGATAGCCGCTGTGCAGGTAGCTCACCTGCAGGGGGCTGAAGCCGGTCGCCGACCAGGCGCGGATGCCGGTCGTCGCGACCGTGCCGAAGCTCCGCCCGTGGTAGCTGCCGCGCAGCGCCAGTACCTGGTTGCTCGAGGCATGCGCCGTGGCGACCAGCAGCGCGGCCTCGACCGCCTCGGTCCCGGAGTTCACGAAGAACACCCGGGGGTCGTCCATCCGGCTCGCGGCCGCGAGCCGCTCGGCGAGGCGCACCTGCCCGCTCAGCAGGTAGAGGGTCGAGGAGTGCAGGATGCGTTCCGACTGGCGGTGGATCGCCTCCGTGATCTCGGGGATGTCGTGCCCGACCATCGTCGCGAGCAGGCCGCCGAAGCAGTCGAGGTACTCGCGCCCGTCGCTGCCGAGGACGGTTCGGCCGCTGCCCGAGACGAGCTCCAGCGGCTCGTCGTAGTACAGCGACATCCAGTCGGGCATCACGGCGCGGTGGCGCTCGAGGAGCGTGCGCCCGTCGGCGTCGGGCGTGGAGTGCGCGTTCGTCATGCGCCCACGGTAGGGCGGTCGACGTCGCCGCAGCGGGCTCGAACGGCATCTTTTCAGATAATCGAAATGCTTGTTCGGAATATCGATGAGGGGTGAACCCACCCTGAAGATGATCCAGACCAGAGAGGGAATCGAGCATGACAGCAGGGGAAACGCACGATCTCGACGACGAGATCGTGGCGCAGGGCGAGGCGCTCGCCGCGTTCCTCGCGGACTCGGTGCGGCGACCGAGCGTGACCGGCGCCGAGCGCGCCGTCGCCGACTTCTACGCCGACTGGATGCGCGCGCACGGCTGGGACGTCGAGCTCCAGCTCCTCGCCGGCACCCGCTTCGCCGCGAGCGAGGAGCACGTCGACGACCGGGCGAACGTCATCGGCTACCCGCTCGGCCGGCCCCGGCCGGGAGACCGCACCATCGTCTTGAACGGCCACCTCGACGTCGTCCCCGAGGGCGAGCTCACCGGCTGGACCCATCCGCCGTTCGACGGGGTGCGCGAGGGCGGTCGCGTGCACGGTCGCGGCACCGTCGACATGAAGGGCGGGATCGCGGCGGCGCTCGTCGCCCTCGACGTGCTCCGCGAGCGCGCCGAGCCGCTGAGCCACGTCCCCGTGGTCCATCTGGTCATCGGCGAGGAGCGCACCGGGGTCGGCACCCGACTGGCCCTCACCCTCACCGGGCCGCCCACGGCCGCCATCGTGCTCGAGCCGACGGGCAACGCCCTCGTCACGGCCTGCACGGGGCTCCAGTTCTTCCGGGTCGAGGCGGCTGGCATCGCCGCCCACTCCTCGGCGCCGTGGCTGGGCGTCGACGCGCTCGCGCGGCTGCTCGTGCTCCGGGACGCCTTCATCGCGACCGCCGCCGCCCGCTCCGCCGAGTTCGCCCACCACCGCTTCGCCGACGTCCCGACGGGCATCCCGTTCAACATCGGTCTCCTCGAGGCCGGCGAGTACCAGGCATCCGTGCCGGAGCGAGCCCGGATGACCGGACGCATCGGCCTGAAGCCGGGCGAGGACCCGGAGGCCGCCCGAGCCGCCTTCGCGGACGCGCTCGCCGCGGTCGTCCGCGACGACCCGCACGAGCGCGAGCGCCCGCACCGGCTCGAATGGCTCGGAGCACCGTACCCGGGGTGGGAGACGCTCGAATCGGGCGAGCTCGTCCGGGCGTTCGTGCAGGGGCTGGAGCTCGTCGACGGCGACGCCGAACTCCGCGGCTTCACCGCCGGGAACGACGCCGGGCAGTACGCGGCACTCGGGGTGCCGACCGTCGTGTTCGGCCCCGGTGACACCGCGCTCGCGCACACCGCCGACGAGTCCGTCACCGAAGCCGAGCTGCTGCGCGCCGCGCGCACCATCGCCAACGCCCTGCGGGTGCTGCCGTGACCGCCGCGAAGTCGGAGATCCTGACGACCCTGAGCCGGGGGATGGCGGTCTTCGAACACCTCGTGAACACCGGCCCCGCCACCGCGAAACAGCTCGCGGCCGAACGCGGCCTCTCGCTCGGCGTCTGCTACCACGTGCTGCGCACCCTCGAGGCCGACGGCTACGTCATCCGAGGCGCCAGCGGCCGCTACGAGCTCGGCCCGCACGGCTTCGCACTCGGCCGTGGCTTGCAGCGCCACTCGGAGATCGCCCCGGAACTCGCCGTCATCCTGACCCGGCTGTTCAACGCGACCGGCGAGACCGCATTCATCGCGGAGTGGAGCGGTGGCGCCGTACTGCTGCGCCAGTTCCTGACGAGCACCCACACCCTGAGCGTCGGCGGACTCGAGGTCGGCTACACGGGCGACATGCACGCCAGAGCATCGTGCAAGTCGATCCTCGCCCACCTCCCGGTCGAGCAGGTGGAGACGCTGTTCGCGGGCGTGACGCTCGCCCGGCTCACCCCGCGCACCGTGACCGACCTCGACGGCCTCCTCATGGAACTCGCGCGGGTGCGCAGCCAGGGCTACGCGGTCGACGAGGAGGAGTTCGCCGAGGGCATGCGCTGCGTCTCGGCCCCGTACTTCGCCCCCGACGGCGCCCCAGCGGGGTCGTTCACCGTCTCCGCGCCCTCGGAGCGATTCGTGCGCAGACGACCGCAGCTCGTCGCCGCAGTCGGTGAGGCCGCGACGCTCGCGAGCTCGCTGCTCGCTTCCGGGCGCCTGCGCGCGCCCGCCGCCGTTCACGAGGCCGCCCGCGCGGCCGGAGACAGGAAGGAGACCGCATGAGCACGGAGACGCTGCTCGCATCCCTCGAGGTGATGCACCGCATCAGAGCGACCGAGGAGACGATCAGCCGGCTCCGCCTCAGCGAGGACATCGTCGGCTCGGTGCACCTCTGCAACGGTCAGGAGGCGATTTACACGGGTGCGGTCCGCGCGCTCGACTTGAGCCGCGACGCGGTGTTCCCGACCTACCGGGGGCACGGCTGGGCGATCGCGTGCGGCGTCCCGCCCGAGGCCGTGCTCGCCGAGCTCCTCGGCCGGGAGAGCGGCATCAGCGGAGGACGCGGGGGATCCGCGTACTTCACCGCCCCCACGTACGGCATGTACGGCGAGAACTCGATCGTCGGCGCCGGCGCGCCGATCGCCTGCGGGGCGGCGCTCGCCGGCCGCTTCGACGGGAGCGGGCGGGTCGCCCTGGCCTCGTTCGGCGAGGGCGCGATGAACCAGGGCGCCGTGCACGAGGCCATGAACTTCGCGGCGGCGATGACGCTGCCCGTCATCTTCCTCGTGGAGAACAACACCTACTCCGAGCTCACCCCGACGCGGAACGTGGTGCGCAACGACCAGTTCTTCCGCCGCGCCTCCGCGTACGGCATGGCCGGGGTCCGCTTCGACGGGAACGATCCGGACGCGGTCCGGGAGGCGGTCGCCGACGCGGTCGAGCGGTGCAGGAGCGGCGTTGGCCCCGTGCTGCTCGAGGCGATGACCCAGCGGATCGTCGGGCACTACATCGGCGACGTGCAGCACTACCGGCCGGCGGGCGAGCTCGACGCCGCCATCGCGGCCGAACCGATCGGGAGGGCCGAGCGGATGGCCCGGGCCGCCGGCGTCGGCGACCAGGAGCTCGCAGCCCTGCGTCAGCGGGTCGCCGACGAGGTCGACCGCGCCGCCGCGGCCGCGCTCGCCGCACCGCTCGCAGATCCCGCCACCGTCGAGGAGCACGTCTATGCCTGAGATCATCGAGAAGTCGCTGTCCTACGCGGAGAGTGTGAACGCGGCGCTCGCGCGGGCGCTCGAGGAGCGCCCCGAGACGCTGCTGTTCGGCGAGGACGTGGCGATCCCCGGCGGGGTGTTCGGCGTCACCAAGGGTCTGCGCCGGAAGTTCGGCGATCGCGTGTTCGACACGCCGATCTCCGAGTCGGCCATCCTCGGCGGCGCCGTCGGCTCCGCGATGTTCGGCCGCCGGCCGATCGTCGAGATCATGTGGGCGGACTTCGCGCTCGTGGCCTTCGACCAGATCGTGAACCAGGCCGCCAACGTGCGGTACGTCTCCCGCGGTGCGGTCGCCGCCCCGCTGACGGTGCGGACCCAGCAGGGGAACGCCCCCGGCGCGTGCGCGCAGCACTCGCAGTCTCTGGAGGCGCTGTTCGCCCACATCCCCGGGATCCGCGTCTGCATGCCGACCACGAACCAGGACGCCTACGACCTGCTGCTCAGCTCCATCTGGAGCGACGACCCCACGATCGTGATCGAGAATCGCACGCTGTACCACGGTGCGAAGCAACCCGTGCGCATCGGCGGCCCCGTGCAGGAGGTCGGCGGCGTCGGGCTGCGCAGGTCGGGATCGGACCTCACGCTCGTCACCTGGGGGGCCATGCAGCGGCGTGCACTCGCCGCCGCCGAGCGCGCGGCCGCCGAGGGCATCGACGTCGAGGTGATCGACGCGCGGTGGATCCGGCCGCTCGATCTCGACAGCATTCTCGCCAGCGTGCAGCGCACCGGCCGCCTGCTGGTGGTGCACGAGGCGCACACGACGGGCGGGGTCGGCGCCGAAGTCGTCTCCCGGGTCGTCGAGAGCGGGGTGCCGCTCAGCTCGCCGCCCGTGCGGGTCGGCGCGCTCGAGACGAGGATCCCGGCCGCCGTGCAGTTGGCGGCCCGGGTACTGCCGGGCGACGAAGACATCCTCGGGGCGATCCGCCGGGTCGCCCACGACGTGCCGGCCGGACGCGTCGAAGCCATGCCGGTGGGTGCGCGATGAACGCGGCCGCGCCGGTCGCGATGCCGGTCTTCGCCCCGCTCTTCACCCCGGGCACCGAGCGCGTCGAGGTGCGCTGGCTGACCGTGGAGGCGCCGATCGAAGCCGAGGTCGCCGCCCGGTGCCTCCCCGCGGGGCTCGGCGTGCCCGCCGCGCCGACCGTGGCGCTCTGGATCGCCGAGTTCATCGGCGCGGAGTTCTCCTCCCCGAGCGGGGTGGAGCGTCGCCCGAACTACCTGCAGGGCGGCGTCTCGCTGCGTTGCGCAGGCTACGGCGGCGGAGCCGACGGCGCGTACGCCGTCGAGACCTTCGTCGAGGGGCTGAACCACGGCATCCTCGGTCGCGAGCTGTTCGGGCTGCCGAAGAAGCAGGCCAGCGCGGTCCGGCTCGACGAGGACGGCGACGGGGTCGCATTCGCGATCTTCTCCGCGCTCGGCGAGGAGCTCGTCGCGGGCGAAGCGGCGCTCGCGCCCGCGCCGCAGGCCCCGGGAGCCGTGCCGGCCCCCGGATGGTTCGAGCGCCACTGCACGGTGAAGGCGATCCCGAGCGCGGAAGGCACCGGTTACGACCTCTGCAAGCTCGTCGAGATCCCCTGGAGCCTGGCCGCCCTCACTCCAGCCCGCACGGGCACCGCGGACTTCGCCTGGGGCGCGAGCGAGGCCGACCCCCTGCACGTCTTCGCCCCGACCGGACCGGCGACCGCCGCCTACGGCCGCGCCGTGCTCGACATCGGCTACGGCCGGTACCTCGCCGACGTGGACCCGCCCGCGCCGATCGGCCGCCCGAACTGGAACCCCGTGCCGCCTCGCGCGCGGCATCTGCCGTGAGGCACCGCAGCACCACCCGGCATCCGCCGCCCCGATCCGCCCGCGTCACCCGATCCATCCCCCGCGTCACCGAACAGCAAAGGAGCTCACGATGACTGTCACGCACCCCCGGAACGCCCGCACGAAGGGCCTGGAACCGTCGCAGATGCGCGCGATCGTCGCCGCCTGCATCGGCAACTTCCTCGAATGGTACGAATTCGTCCTGTACGGCTACTTCGCCGCGGTGTTCGCGGCGCTCTTCTTCCCCCAGGAGGACCCGGCCGTCGCCCTGCTCACCACCTTCCTCGTCTTCGGCATCAGCTTCATCATCCGTCCCTTGGGCGGCGTGCTGTTCGGGCTCGTCGGCGACCGGCTCGGGCGGAAGGCCGCGCTCTCGGCGATCATCCTCATGATCTCGATCGCGACCGCCCTCATGGGCCTGGTGCCGCCGTACGCGAGCATCGGCGTCCTCGCCCCGATCCTGATCTTCCTGCTGCGCCTCGTGCAGGGGCTCTCCGCCGGCGGCGAGTGGATGGGCGCGGTCACGTACATCATCGAGACCGCCCCCGCGGGCAAGCGTGCCTGGTACGGGAGCTTCCAGACCATCACGATCGTGCTGGGCATGTTCGTGGCCGCGCTCACCTCGCTCTTCATCACCACCTCCCTGAGCCCGGAAGCCGTGCTCGAATGGGGCTGGCGCATCCCCTTCCTCGTCGCGCTCCCGCTCGGGCTGATCGGGCTCTACATGCGCCTCCGCCTCGCCGACCCGGCGGAGTTCACCGAGGCGAAGGCCGAGGTCGACGCCGCCGACGGGCGGGAGGCCGGTCGCTCGCCGCTCTCCCGCGTGCTCCGCGAGAACTGGCGCTCGGTGCTGCTCGTGGCCGGGCTCGTCGCCTCGCCCACGATGTGCACCTACGTGCTGCTCGTCTGGGGGCCCACGTTCTTCGCCGGGCAGCTCGGCTATACCGACACCGAGGCCCGCAACATCGGGCTCGTCTCGATGCTGGTGCTCGTCGTGCTGGTGCTGACGTTCGCGAAGGCGTGCGACCGCTTCGGGCGACGTCCGTTCATCCGCTGGGGTGCGGCGCTCGTGATCGTCACCACGCCGCTCGGCTTCCTCTTGCTGCACACGCAGCAGCTCGGTCTCGCCATCCTCGGCATCGGACTCATCCTGGTCGGCGACGCGATGATGCTCGCGGCCCAGCCCGCGCTCTTCGCCGAGCTCTTCCCGACCGCCCAGCGGTACAGCGGCCTCGCCGTCGGGTACAACCTCGGCGTGGTGCTCTTCGGCGGGCTCGGGCCACTCGTCGCGCAGGCCCTGGTGACCGCGACCGGCTCGAGCTGGTCGCCCTCCTGGTACCTCGTGGGCGGCGCGGTCATCAGCCTGATCGCCGCCCTGTTCACCCCCGAGACCAAGCACGCCGAGCTTCGCACCGGCGCGATCCCAGCGGCGGGCGCATGACGGGCGCGGATGCCGCGATGCAGGCCCTGGTTCACGGCGGGGCGCCGGGGCTCGACGGCCTGCACCTCGCCCGGGTGCCGACTCCGGAGCCCGCGGCGGGGGAGGTGCTGCTCGCCGTCGAGTACGCGGGGCTGAACCGGCACGAGCTGTTCTCCGCGGAGCGCCGGGACGGCTCGGAGCCGGACCGGATCCTCGGCGCCGACGCGGTCGGGCGCGTGGTGCGCATCGGATCCGCCGTCGGCGGGGGCCCGGGACCCGGCCCCGCGCTCGGCGATCGCGTGCTGCTCGACCCGACCCTGAACTGGCCTCGGCGTGCGGAGGTGCCGGAGCACCCGGATCTCCTCGGCGGACGCGCACCGGGGACCTTCGCGGAGTTCGTGGCGGTGCCGGCGGGCAACGCCCATCCCATTCCGGAGCACCTGACCGGGCCAGAGGCCGGCTCGCTCGGGCTCGCCGCGGTCACCGCCTTCCGGGCGCTCTTCACCGTCGGCGAGCTCCGTGCCGGGGAGCACCTGCTCACCCCCGGCATCGGCAGCGGGGTGGGCCTCCTCGCGCTGGACCTCGCGCTCGCCGCGGGGGCCCGTGTCACCGTGACCAGCCGCTCGGCCGAGAAGCGCGCCTTCGCGCTCGCCCGCGGTGCCGCCGCCGCGGTGCCGAGCGAGGAGCTCGGCGGCGCCCGGCTGCCACCGGTCGACCTCGTCGTCGACACGGTCGGCGCCGCGAGCGTGCCGGCGGCGCTCGGCACGCTGCGCCCCGGCGGGCGGATCGTGACCCTCGGGGCGACGACGGGCGCGGAGATCCGGCTCTCGCTGCGCGAACTGTTCTTCCGGCAGCTGAGCCTGCGGGGCACCTCCGTGGGCAGCGCGGAGGAGTTCCGTGACGCGCTCGCCTTCGTGCGCGAGCATGGGATCCGGCCCGTCGTCGACGCGGTGCACCCGCTCGACGAGGCCCCGGCCGCGATGCGCGCGAGCGCCGACGGACGGACGCTCGGCAAGACCGTGTTCCGGATGCCCGGAACGCCCGAAGAAGGAGGAGAACGGCCATGATCGTCACCGGAGGCAACCCCGACGCGCTCGCCGCGCCGATCGGGCCGTTCCGGCACTACACGGTCGTGCCGGACGACCACCGCCTGGTGTACCTCTCGGGGCAGGTGGGGCAGGACCGCGACGGCGTGCTCGCTCCGGGCGGTTGCGCCGGTCAGACCGCACAGGTCTTCCGCAATCTCGAGCTCCTGCTCGACGAGCTCGACGCGACGCCCGCCCACATCGTGAAGCTCTTCACGATCGTCGCGGGCGAGGGGAGCTTCCGGGAGTTCGCGGGGGTCCGCACCGAGGTCTTCGGCCGCTGGTACCCGGACGGCGCGTATCCCGCGCACTCCGCGTTCGTGGCGGCCGAGCTCGCCGCCCCCGAGCTCCTCGTCGAGATCGAGGCCGTGGTCGCGGTCCCGCGATGACGCCGGAGGAGTTCCGCGGGAGCTTCCCGGCACTGGAGCGCTGGGCCTGGCTCGACACCCCCGGCTCGGCCCCGGCAGCAGCGCCGGTCGCGGCCGCGCTCCGGCGCGCCGTCGACGGGCAGCTGTCCGGGGACTTCGACTGGAACGACTGGGACGGCGCCGCCGATCGCGCCAGGGTGCGGTTCGCGGACTGGTGCGGCGTGCCGCGCGACTCGGTCGCGACGCTCGGCTCGCTCGCCGAGGCCGCCGCGACGGTCGCCCGATTCCGGCCCGCGGGCATCGCGCTGCTCGCCGCCGACGAGTTCCAGAGCCTGCTGCTGCCCTTCGTCGCCGAGGGGGACCGGGACCCCCGCCGCCCGGTCGAACGGGTGCCGGTCGCAGCGGGCGAGAGTCGGGGCGATGCGCTGCTCGAGCGGATCCGGCCGGGCGTCTCGCTCGTCGCGGTGTCCGAGACGACCACGCTGGACGGGGAACGGATCGATCTCGCGGCGCTGCGGGAGCGCGCGAGCGAGATCGGCGCCGAACTGTTCGTGAACGTCACGCAGAGCCTCGGCGTGCTCCGTTCGCCGATCCCGGCGGCGGCGCCCGACTACCTCGCCGTGCACGGCTACAAGTGGATGCTCGCGCCGCGGGGAGCGGCGTGGCTCGTCGCAGCCCCCGGAGCCGCGGCTCGGCTGGAAGCCATCGCCCCGGGCTGGAAGACGGCCGAGGGCGCGGACGGCCTGTTCGGCGGCCGGCCGCAGCTCGGCGGCGGGCTCGCGCGGTGCGACACCTCGCAGGCCTGGTTGTCGTGGATCGGGGCGGAGGCGGCGTTGGGCCTCCTCGCCCGGCTCGATCCGCGCGAGATCGAGGCGCATGCGCTGGAGCTCGCCGAGCTCTTCGAACGCGAGGCCGTCGAGCTCGGCGCCATCCCCGTCCTGGCCGGGGCGGGCTCGCACATCCGGGTCGTGCGGGTGGCACGCCCCGAGCGGCTCGCCGCCCGCCTCGCCGAGGCGGACGTGCGCGCCCGCGTCATGGGCGATCGACTCCGCATCGGCGTGCACGGCTTCAACGACGTCCACGACATCGAACGTGCGCTGACGGCCATCCGGGCCGCCTGACCGCCCCCACCCACCCCTCACACAACTCAGGAACTTGTGGCAGTTATGCCGGTCGTGGATTCGGCGAGCCCGAGATTCCGGGGCTCGCCGCGAGGCGTTCCTGAGTTGTGTGAGGGCAGTCGGGACGACGGGCACCGCCGAACCCGCACTCAGGCGCGCTCGACCGGGAGCCACAGCTCGCACGTCGCGGTGGCGAAGTCGTCCGAGCGCTCGAGCACCGCGACGATCGACGGTCCGGGTCGGAGCCGCCACGGGTTCGACGGGAACCAGTCCGTCGCCGTCGCGGCCCACGCCGTCTGCAGCGCGGCCGGGTACTCGCCGGTCACGCGGAACACCGCCCACTCGCCGGCCGGCACCTCGATCGTGTCGAGGCCGTCGGGCGTCGAGGCGGCGTCCGCGATCGCGACGCCGTGCAGGTAGGTGAGCGGTGTGCCCTCCCGGGCGTCGGGGTCCACGTCGGCGCTCACCTGGAGCAGCCCGCGCGGCTCGGTGTCGCCGAGCTGCTTCAGACGGGCGTGCTCGCTCGGCTCGATCGCGGCGATGTGGGCCTGGATGTGCGGGTTCACCCCCTCATGGATGAGCGGGACGCGCGCGGCGCGGCCGGCGAGCGTGAAGGCTGGGCGGGTGGCGATTCGGGTGTCCATCTGGGCACTCCCTTCGACGGTCAGGCGGAACCTGAGCTGTGGTTGCGTGCGAAGGGGACCGCCGTCGCGGCGCACCGCGGCGGGTGCGGCGCCGTGCACCGCCCGGAACGCCCGACCGAACGCCTCGGTCGAGCCGTAGCCGTGGCGCACGGCGATGTCGAGCAGCTCGCCGTCGCCCAGCACATCGGCCACGGCGAGGGTCATGCGCCGCCGCCGGACGTATTCCGACAGCGGCATCCCCGCCAGCGACGAGAACATCCGACGCAGGTGGTACTCGGTGGTGCCCGCCTGCCGCGCGAGCGCGGCCAGTTCGGTCGGCCCGTCGAGGGTCTGCTCGACGAGCTCGACCACACGGTTGAGGGTCGCGATCACGGTTCCTCCTTCGCCGTCCAGCCTGCTCGTCGCGCCGGCTCGGGGCCCGACTTCCGCGGTCCGGATCGATCGGATGCCGGCGCCGGCCCCCGCGCGTCGCCGCGACACGTCGATCCCGTGGGGCACAGTCTGCCAGCGCCGGTAGAGTCCTCGCGTGACGGTCGAAGCGGTCAGTGCGGCGTACGGTGCGCGGTCGGCGGAGTACGTCGAACGCTTCGGCGGCATCGACGCGGCAGCGGATGCCGATCGCCGAGCCCTGCTCGCCTGGGCGAGCGGCGTCACCGGTCCGGCGCTCGACGTGGGATGCGGCCCGGGCCAGTGGACCGCCTTCCTCGCCCGGCACGGGCTCGACATCGAGGGCGTGGACCCCACGCCGGAGTTCGTCGCCGCCGCCCGGCTGCGGCACCCGACCGAGCGGTTCCGTCTCGGACGGGCCGAAGAGCTCGGCGTCGACGACGCGAGCCTCGGCGGCATCCTGGCCTGGTTCTCCCTGATCCACACTCCCCCCGACGCCATCGACCTCGCGCTCGAGGAGTTCGCGCGAGCGCTCGCGCCCGCCGGCTCGCTCGCCCTGGGATTCTTCGAGGGTCCGGAACGCGAGTCGTTCCCGCACGCCGTGACGACCGCCTACTTCTGGCCCCTCGACGAGCTCACGGCGCGGGTGGAGGGCGTCGGGTTCACCATCACCGACGCGCAGGCCAGGACCGACCCCGGCGTGCGCAGGCAGGGGCTCATCCTCGCCCGCCGTGCCGCGCCGAGCCGGCGGGGTGCCTGACCGAACCGCTCGCCGCGCCGGCGTCGCTCGTCGACGGGCCGCGTCAGCCGCTCGGCGCCGCCCCGACCCCCGCGCGCTGCTGCGCCGCGTATTGCCCGCCCCAGCGGGTGAGCGCCTCGACGAGCGGGCCGGCGCTCTCGCCGAGCTCACTCAACCGGTACTCGACCTTCGGCGGCACCTGCTGGTACACGGTGCGCACGACGAGGCCGTCCTGTTCGAGCTCGCGCAGCTGGCGGGTGAGCACCCGGGCGGTCGGGTTGTCGAGCAGCCGGCCGAGCTCGCCGAAACGGAGCACGCCGTGCTCGGCGAGGAGGCTCAGGATGCTCGGCTTCCACGCGCCGCCCAGCACGGCGATCGAGACCTCCGCATCGCAGGACTCTGTCCACTCGCGGATGACGCGTTCGGTCTTCTCTCGCATCGGCTGCACCTCCGGGCCGCATCGGATGACTCGTCGTGATCGTGGGCGTCACAGTATCCGAACGGGTACTACGTGACGAAAATGACCGTACTTGTCACTCAGTACGGTACTCCACAGAATGGTCCAGTGACCCTCTCTCCGGCCCGTCCAGACTCCCGTTCCTCGATCCGCCGCTGGGCTGCGATGGTGCCGATGCTGCTCGGCATCCTGATCGGCTCGCTCGCGATCAGCAGTGCCGCGACGGCGCTGCCCGCGATCCGCGCGGAGCTCTCGCTCGGCGACACCGAGGCGCTCTGGCTCGTCGACAGTTACTCCCTCGCGATGGCCGCGACGCTCATCATCGCGGCGAGGATCGGCGACGCCTTCGGCCGCAAGCGGATCATCCTCATCGGGCTGGCGGGCTTCGCCATCCTGAACCTGGCCGGCGGACTCGCCACCGGTGGCGCGATGCTCATCGGGGCCCGAGCCCTGCTCGGCATCGCGGAGGCCTTCGTGATCGCGGGCGTGGTCGCCACGATCGGCGCTCGCTACGCGGGGCGGGACCGCGTCGTCGCCTACGGGCTCTGGACCGCGACCTTCGGCGTCGGCAACGCGCTCGGCCCGGTGCTCGGTGGCGCACTCGCCGAGGGCCCGGGCTGGCGGTGGCTCTTCCTCGGCAGCGTCCCGCTCGCGATCATCGCCATCGTGCTCGCGGCCTGGCTGGTGCCCGACTCCCGCAGCAGCCTGCGCCCGAGCTGGGACGTGCCGAGCATCCTCGCCTCGATGCTCGCGCTCGGCGGGCTGGTGCTGGCGCTGCACGAGGCGGTCGCCGCCCCGCTCGTCGCGATCGTCGCCGGCGCCGTCGCGGTCGCGAGCCTGGTGTTCTTCATCCTGCGGCAACGGCGGCTGCGCGAGCCGCTCATCGACGTGCGGCTGTTCGGCCTCGGCCCCGGCCGCAAATCGTCGAGCGCGGCTGGGTCGCTGAGCTCGTCGAAGCGGCTGGGTCGCTGAGCTTGTCGAAGCGCCGTTGGTTCGCTGAGCTTGTCGAAGCGCCGTTGGTTCGCTGAGCCTGTCGAAGCGGCGTTCCCTTCGACGAGCTCAGGGAACCAGGGGCCGTTCCCTTCGACGAGCTCAGGGAACCAGCGGCGTTCCCTTCGACAAGCTCAGGGAACCGGGCAAGCTCAGGGAGCCGCCGGGCCGGCCCGCAGCGCATCGACGGCGGCGCGGGCCTCGCTCGCCGCGCGGGCGGCCCGGGCGCGGTTCCGCTCGAGCGGCGGCACCGCCTGTTCCGCGCGCGCCAGCTCGCCCTCGGCGTCACAGAGCCGGCGCTCGAGCTCCCGCCGTTCGGCGAGCAGTGCGTCCCGGGTCGCGGCCGCGGCCCCGGCGGCGGCGCTCGCCGCGTCGACCAGCTCGGTGGCCTCGGCCGCGCCTCGTTCGGCGGCATCCGCCCGTGCTTCGGCGTCGGCGAGCTCCCGCTCGGCGCGCGCCCTGGCCTCCTGGTGCTTGCGCGTCCGGCGCTCGGCGAGTTCGTCCGGTGGCGCGGCCGGGCGCCGCGCGGAGGCGGGGGCGGAGCCGGCCGACGCGAGGCCGCCCGCCACGGCGCCGTCGAGGTCCACCTCGGTGCCGACCGCTTCGAGCGCCCGCACGAGCAGGCCGCTGCGCACGGCGTCGGCGGCCGAGGCATCCGTCATCGCTGCCTGCAGCGTCCCGGCGACCTCGTCGAGGACGGGCTGACGCACGGGCGCGCCGAGCTCGTCGGCGAGTGAACCCGCCTCGCGGGCGAGCGCGGTGACGACGGTGCGCCGCTGCCGGGCGAGCGTCGTGAGCGCCGCCGCGTCGAGCTCGGCCTGCGCGGCCTGGAGCTCGGCGCCGAGTTCGAGGAGCTGCTCGAGCTCGGACCAGCGGTGCCTGACCAGCTGGTTCACGAGCCAGGCGGCCGGCGCCGGACGCCGCAGCTCGGCGACGGCGGCGGCGAGCGCCGGGTCCTCCGGCTTCAGCTGCGTCACGCGCGCATTCCGGGCGGCCACGAAGTCCGCGGGGCGCTGGGCGTAGAGCTCCCCGGCGATCTCGGCCAGTGCCTCGCGATCGGCCATGCCTTCATCCTGCCCCGCCCCGTCCCCGACTTGCCCGACTTTCATGAAAGTCGGGCAAGTCGAAAAATATCTGGTATTCGGTGTTGCTAAGTACCGGTACTCAGTGTTACTTTCTAGTGGTACTCAGCAACACTGAATAGCAATCGCTGAGCACCACGCATTCCGCACCACCGAGAAGCACGAACAGAAGGGAGCATCCCGATGGGCAAGCAGATGACCGAGATGCTCAAGGGCACGCTCGAGGGCATCGTCCTCGCGATCATCGCGGTGCAGCCGGCCTACGGCTACGACATCACCGCGCGACTCCGCGAGCGCGGCTTCACCGACATCGCCGAGGGCACCATCTACGCCCTGCTCGTCAGAGTCGAGCAGCGCGGCCTCGTCGACGTCGAGAAGGTGCCCTCCGAGAAGGGCCCGCCCCGCAAGGTGTTCACCCTGAACGCCAAGGGGCACGACGAACTCGAAGAGTTCTGGAGGACGTGGAGCTTCCTCGCAGAACGTATCGAACAGCTCCACGAAGGAGAGAAGTGACCATGGCTGCCAAGTGGATCGAAGCCCTGACCGGCTCGCTCGAGCAGAAGAAGCAGTACAAGCAGACGAAGGCCCGCATCGACGCGCTGCCCGAGCCCTACCGCACCGCCGCGAACGCCTGCCACCGGTACTTCATGTACTACGGCGGCATCACCGACGGCGACACGCTCGTGCAGATGTTCGTCGACCTCGCCGACCTCTGGGAGCGCGCGGCCGTCGACGGCACGCCCGTCGCCGACATCGTCGGTGACGACCCGGTGGAGTTCGCCGAGTCGTTCGCCCAGGCGTACGGCGGCACGCAGTGGATCGACAAGGAGCGGGCGCGTCTCGTCAAGGACATGGATCAGGCGAAGCGAGGTGACCGGAAATGAGCGACACCGCCATCAGCGTTCGAGGCATCGAGAAGTCCTTCAAGGACGTGCACGTCCTCCGCGGCGTCGACTTCGACGTCGAGCGAGGCAGCATCTTCGCCTTGCTCGGCTCGAACGGCGCGGGCAAGACGACGCTCGTGCGCATCCTCTCCACCCTCCTGAAGGCCGACGCCGGCGCGGCGACGGTGCAGGGCCACGACGTGGCCCGCGCACCCGGCGAGGTGCGCGAGTCGATCAGCCTCACGGGGCAGTTCGCCGCGGTCGACGAGGTGCTGAGCGGGCGGGAGAACCTCGTGCTCGTCGCGAAGCTCCGGCACGTGAAGGACCCCGTCGCCGTGGCCGACGAGCTGCTCGCGCGGTTCTCGCTCACCGAGGCGGGCGACCGCCGGGCGGCGACCTACTCGGGTGGCATGCGCCGTCGGCTCGACATCGCGATGAGCCTCATCGGGAAGCCGAGGATCATCTTCCTCGACGAGCCCACGACCGGGCTCGACCCGCAGGCGCGCATCGACGTGTGGCGCACGGTGAAGCAGCTCGCCGAGGGCGGCACGACCGTGCTGCTCACCACGCAGTACCTCGACGAGGCCGAGCAGCTCGCCGACCGCATCGCGATCCTGCACCGCGGCACCATCATCCAGAACGGCACCCTGGCCGAGCTCAAGCAGCTCCTCCCGCCCGCCGAGATCGAGTACGTCGAGAAGCAGCCCTCCCTCGAGGACGTCTTCCTGGCGCTCGTCGGCGAGACGGGCGAGGCCGAGTCCGAGTCCGGCGCGACCGGCGAGCCGGGCGACGCGGATGCCTCGACACGAAAGGAAGCACGATGACCACCCACGCCATCGCCGACACCGGCGTGCTCACCGGGCGCTCGCTGCGCCACATCCTCCGCAGTCCCGACACGATCATCACGACCGCGGTCACCCCGATCGCGCTCATGCTGCTCTTCGTATACGTGCTCGGCGGGGCGATCAACACCGGATCCGACGAGTCGTACATCAACTACCTGCTGCCGGGCATCCTCCTCATCACGATCGCCTCGGGCGTGGCGTACACCTCGTACCGGCTGTTCCTCGATCTGCAGGGCGGCATCTTCGACCGCTTCCAGTCGATGCCGATCGCCCGGTCGAGCGTGCTCTGGGCGCATGTGCTCACCTCGGTGGTGGCGAACCTCGTGTCCGTCGCGATCGTCGTGGGCGTGGCCCTGATCATGGAGTTCCGCACCGGGGCGTCGGTCGGGGCCTGGCTCGGCATCGCCGGCATCCTGATCCTCTTCATCCTGGCGCTCACGTGGCTCGCCGTGGTGGCGGGGCTCTCGGCGAAGTCGGTCGACGGCGCGAGCGCCTTCAGCTACCCGCTGATCTTCCTGCCGTTCATCAGCTCGGCGTTCGTGCCGACCGACTCGATGCCCGGGCCGGTGGCGTGGTTCGCCGAGAACCAGCCGGTGACCTCGATCGTGAACACGATCCGGGCGCTGTTCGCGGGCCAGCCCGTCGGCGGAGAGATCTGGATCGCCCTCGCCTGGCTGGTCGGCATCCTGGTGGTCGCCTACGGCTTCGCGATCGCGATCTACCGGAAGAAGCTCAGCTGAACCGCCCCAACCCCGAGTTGCCCGACTTTCATGAAAGTCGGGCAACTCGGCGTTGGGTCGGCGGGGCGTAGCGGTCGTCGAGCGGGCGGGCGGATGCCTCAGCGGCGCGTGAGCGCGGCGGGCTCCGCCCAGCGCAGCACCCGGAGCGCGCGCAGCGTGTTCCAGCGGCTCGGCTGCCCCTCGGGCACCTCGACGACGTAGCCGCGCAGCGTCGGTCGTTGCGGCCCGGCCGGCCAGCGGCCGTCGGGCAGGCGCTGGGCGAGCAGCAGTTCGAGCGCCGGGGCGAGCCGCTCGTCGGGCGCCCCGCCATTCAGCCGGAAGTGCTCGAGCGCGCGCAGCACGTCGTAGAACCAGTACATCGGGAACGCGAACGTCGCGTACTGCGGGTTCGCGAGCTCGCCGGTCGCCCGGCGGCGGAACAGGTTCCGCTCGAGCAGATACTCCTCGCCCGTGCGCACGGCGTCGGCGATCGAGGCATCCGCAGACCCCGTCGCCCGCTGGTACGCGCGCAGCCCCTCGAGCGCGCAGAGCGTGCTGTCGAAGGAGGAGCGCACGGACTCTTCGACGGGGTCGCAGTTCCAGCCGCCGTCGCTGAGGCGCTGGCCGAGCAGGCGGTCGACCAGGCGGTCGGATGCCTCGTCGAGCACCCCGAAGTACGCGGCGTAGGCCAGCACGCCGCCGTTCACGCGCTCCTCGACCTCGCCGGCGAAGAACGGCCGCCCGCCGTCCTCCTCGGGCCAGCGCACCCCCTCGCGCACCCGTTCGATCGCGGCGCGAACCTCGGGCGCCTCGGGGTCGACGCCGAACCGCAGCAGCACGTGCAGCGTCCACATCACGCTGTCGCGCTCGCGTTGCGGCCCGTAGGTGAAGCCGCCCCAGTACCCGCGCTCGTCCTGCAGCTCCAGGATGCGCGCGGCGAGGCCTTCGCGCGTCGCGAGCGCCCGCTCGGCGGCGACGAGATCGGGCGGCGAGTCGAGCAGATCTCGCTGCACCTGCCAGCGGATCGCCGGGTCGGCGTGCAGCAACCAGTCGATGACGTCCTCGTCCATGCGGGCGATGATGCCACCGACCACCGACGCCCGCATCGCCCGGAGGAAAACTCAGGTACTGCCGCGCGGGCGGCGGGCTACCGAGGAGTGCGGCAGGACTACCGAACCGGCGTCGCCCGCCACGCAAGGGGCGTCCCGGGGCGACCGGGAATCCGCGGGGATCGGCGGCCGGGCCGCGGCAGCGGGGGAGAGTGATCGTGGCGCCCAGCGCCATACCCGATTGCCCATTACCCGAATTGCGATGAATCATGTCTCGAACCCGATCCATCTGGGCTGCCGCCGTCACCGCGCTGCTCGCCCTCGTCCTCGGGCTGCTGAACCCAGCAGCAGCCTTCGCCGGTAACGACGGCATGCTGAACACCGCCCTCACCGCGAAGAACGCCGCCGTGTACTCCGGCGACGCGCTCGTGTACGAGGCGCAGCTCAGCTGTTCCGACCCGGCGGACTGCACCGACGTCACCCTGCACTTCTCGAAGCCGGTCGGCGTCAAGCCCGGCGCGAAAGGCACCGTCACCAAGCCGTACCCGCCGGGGGTCAGCTCGGTCACTGCCAACGAGGACGGCACCGTCGACGTCGCCTACTCCGCCACCGCGGCCGGGCTCGTGTCGCAGCTGACGATCTCCTGGCCGACCGAGAACCTGACCACGCTGCCCGGCGACCAGACCACGACGATGACTGTCACCCAGCCCGGGCAGCCCGATGTCGCACGTGAGGCGACGATCGCGCTGCTCGCCGGCAGCGAGATCCGACTGCGGAAGTCGGGCGCGGCCACCACGCTGCCCGATCAGGCCTACACCTACAACCTGGACCTGGGGCTCTCGTATCTCGACCCGGTCAACAAGCACGGCGGCCTCACCTTCACCGACGCGCTGCTCGTCGATCCGCTTCCCGACGGCGCAGTCTTCGTGAGCGCCAACGGCGGCGGGGTCTACGACGCGCAGACCCACACCGTCACGTGGCAGATCGGGAACTTCGGCGCCGGCGACCAGCGGCAGGTGACGGTCACCTTCCCCGCCCCCGCCGACGGCGGCGAGGCCGAGTACCTGAACACCGCCACCCTCAGCGGCCTGCAGCTCGGCGCGAGCGAGCGCACGAGCGTCGACTCGAGCTCGCCGGTGACGGTGCGCGCCGACGCGGCGGACTACCGGGTGACCGCGGAGAAGCACGGGACGCCGTTCATCACCGACGGCGTGCAGCACTTCGAGATCATCGTCACCAACCGCAGCAACGTGGCCGCCGACATCCGCGTCACCGACCCCATCCCCGACGGCGTCGTCGTGACCTCCGTCGACCGCGGCTACTACGGGGCCTCGCCCGGCAGCACCATCGAGTTCGGCTACGCCGACGGCACCACGAGCGGCCCGCTCGACTTCGACGTTCCGAGCGTCGCCGTGCCCGGCGGTGCGCCGCGGGTCACCACGGTCACCGTCGTCTTCCACCAGCTGCCGGTCAACCGGACGGCCAGCGTCTACCTCTACACCGTGGCGGACTGGGAGGCGATCGGCGACCGCACCAGCCTGACCAACTGCGCCACGATCGAGACCATCGCGACCGGCGAGGAGCAGCAGGAGTGCGCGCGGATCGAGGTGTCCCCGGTGCCGGTGCCCTCGCCGGGCATCGGCAAGGCCGCCGACCAGACTCCGGTCGGTCCGGGCGGCACGATGACCTGGACCCTCTCGATCACGAACTCGGACAACAACCCGACCCCGCTCATGCCCGTCGTCTACGACAACATCCCGAACCAGCTGGAGTACGTGCCCGGCTCGCTCCGGCTGACGCCGGGCGCGGGGGACTACTGCCTGCCGGCCGCGGACTTCGACGAGGAGATCCTCGACGGATGGAACGCCGATCACGGCCTCCAGTACGACGACCGCCGGGCCGTGACCGTGCGGTGGACCTACACGGGCACCGCCGGGCTCGTGATCCCGCCGTGGCGGCCCGCGTGCGCGTACGAGTACGACACCGTCGTGAAGCCCGGCATCGTGAGCGGCTCGTACACCGGGAACAGCGACTCCGGCAGCTTCCGGGGCAACGATGCGACCATCTTCGACCGCGATCGCCGGATCCCCGCCTCGCCCTACGCCTGGCTGAACGATCTCTACGACATGGACGGCGACGGCGACACGACCGAAGAGGCGCCGCGCGTCGCCGCCGACTTCTCGGTCGCGGACTCGGCGGCGGCGTGGATCGAGAAGCACGTCACCGGCGACCAGGACGGCGGCCACTGGTTCGACTCCGCCGAGAAGCAGGGCAAGCGGGCCGAGGTCGGCACCTCGACCCCCGGCGGCACGGTCTCCTACCGGGTGCGGCTCGGCAACCTCGGCAACCGCGATCTGACGAAGCTCGTCGCCTACGACCTGCTGCCGCTCCCGGACAACCACGGCATCACGAACGGCCGCTACGCGCAGGACCCGCCGGGACGGGGCAACGAGTGGACGCCGAGCATGACCGGCCCCATCGAGAACCCCGCCCCCGACTCGCTCAGGATCACCTACTCCGTGAAGGCCGACCCGTGCCGCCCGGAGATGGACAACTCGGACGAGCACTCGGCGTCGTTCTTCTGCGACGGCCAGCAGGATCTGTCCTGGCAGACGGCCGAGGAGGTGGCCGACTGGTCGCAGATCCGCGCCATCCGCTTCGACTTCGGCGACCAGGTCTTCTCCGGCGGCGAGTTCGTCGACCTGGAGTGGACGATGGCCGCGCCGACCGCGCTCGCGGACGGCTCGCCGATCGTCGGTGGCGAGCGAACCTGGAACCGGATCGCGCTGGACTCGGTGCAGGCCGCCGACGGCTCGCCGATGCTGGCGGCCGAGGCGCCGTGGGTCGTCGACCGGATGGCCGTCCCCGCGGCGCCGACGGCACCCGCGGTCTCGATCGAGAAGTGGTCCACTGCGGACGGGTTCCCCGTGGGCGACTTCGACACCGCTCCCGGCAAGGGGGTCGCCGTCGGCGCGGCGACCGCGATCACGATGACGATCACGAACACCGGCGCCGAGGCGCTGCGCGAGGTGACGGTCGCCGACGGGACGCTCGACGGCCCGGCGATGACCGGGCTGAGCTGCGACTTCTCGCCGCTGGGCGGGCCGTCGTCCGGCACGAGCTGGGCGGGACCGTTCGAGGCGGGAGACGCCTTCGAGTGCACCGGCGAGGTGCCCGGGCTCGACGCGGGGGCCGCGCACGCGGACCGCGCGGCGGTCACCGGGATCGGCGTCGTCACGGGCGCGCAGGTGGAGGATGCCGACGACTGGCACGCGACGGCGTCGGAGCACGCCGCCCCGACGCCGCCGTCCAGCGGGCCGGGCGCACTCGCGCACACCGGCATCGCGCTCGGCGGGATCGGGCTCGCGGTCGCCGCGCTGCTGTTCGGCCTCGTGCTCGCCCGTCGCCGCCGCGCCCGCCCGTAGCGGCTCGCACCGGGTCGGTCCCGCCCTTCGGCGGGGCCGACCTCGTGGCGTTTCCAGCGCCGAGCGCATTTGTCCAACATTTGGCTCAATTCGGGGTAGGCTGGGCTGGTGCCAACGGTCTCCCACAACACCCCGCTCTCGGCGCAGCTGGCCGACGAGCTCCGCCGCCGCATCGCCGAGGGCGAATACGCGGTCGGCGCGCTCCTGCCGACCGAGGTCGAGCTCGCCGCCGAGTTCGCGGTGAGCCGCAACAGCCTGCGCGAGGCGATCCGCTCGCTCGTGCACGCCGGGCTGCTCGGCGCCCGCGCCGGCTACGGCACCTTCGTCGTCGCCGCCAGCGACGTCGCCCCGGCGCTCGCCCGACGCCTCGACCACGACCGGGCCGAGGACGTCGCCGAGGTGCGCCTCCTCCTCGAGCGCGAGGGTGCCCGGCTCGCGGCGCAGCGAGCCGGCGAAGCCGAGCACCGCGCGATCCTCGACGCGCTCGCCGCGCGCACCGCCGCCCAGACCGTCACCGAGTACGCCGACGCCGATGTGCGCTTCCACCGCGCGGTGCAGGATGCCTCGGGCAACGCGCTGCTCGCCGAGCTCTATCGCGGCGTCGGCGGCAACGAACAGGCCCTCGCCCCCCTCACCGGCCCCGAGGTCGATCTCGCCGCCCAGCGCGCCGCCTTCGGGCACGTCGACGACGCCCACGCCGAACTCGCCGAGGCCATCGTCGCCGGCGACGCCGAGGTGGCCGCCGCCGCCGCCGAACGCATGGTCCGGCTGGCCCACGAGCAGACCGGCTTCCCCGGGAACGCCCGGTGAGCGGCTCCGCCCGCGCCCTCAGCCCCGCCCTGGTGCTCGCCGGGCTCCTGCTCGTCGCGGCGAACCTCCGCGCCGGCATCACCACCGTCGGGCCGGTGCTCGGCGAGCTGCAGCACGACCTCGGGCTGGCCTCGCTCGAGGCATCCGTGCTCATCAGCCTGCCGCTCGTCGCCTTCGCCGTCGTCTCGCCGATCGCTCCGGCCATCGCGAGCCGGATCGGCCTCGAACGCTCCCTCGGCATCGCGCTGGCGGCCCTCGCCGTCGGGCTCGTGGTGCGATCGCTGCCCGGCCTCGCGCTGCTGTGGATCGGCACCGCCCTGCTCGGCGTCGCCATCGCCGTGCTGAACGTGGTGCTGCCCGCCGTCGTGAAACGCGACTTCCCGAAGCGCATCGGCCAGGTGACCGGCACCTACTCGGCCGTGCAGGCCGCCTTCGCCGCACTCGCCGCGGGCGTCGCCGTGCCCGTCGCCGGCGCCTCCGCCCTCGGCTGGCGACTGCCGCTCGGCATGTGGGCCGGCCTCGCGCTCATCGCCATCGCCGTGATGCTGCCGCAGTTCCGGCGCACCACGCACCTCTCGGCCCAGGATCTCGCCGATGCGGAGCACCCGGATCTCGCGGGCCTGCGCTCGCCCTGGCGTTCCGCGATCGGCTGGCAGGTGACCGCGTTCATGGGTTTGCAGTCGCTCGGCTTCTACGTGCTGATCACCTGGCTCCCCTCGATCGAGGCCTCGGCCGGCATCGACCGGGCGTCGGCGGGCCTGCATCAACTCCTGCTCAACGGGGCCGGCATCGTGGGCAGCCTCGCCGCCTCGGCGCTCATCCCGAGACTCCGCGACCAGCGCTGGCTCGCAGCCGGCAGCTCGGCGCTCTTCCTCGGCTCGGTGCTCGGCGTGCTCGTCGCGCCGGCCCTGGCCGCGGTCTGGGCGATCGTCGCCGGCATCGCGGGCGGGTCCAACATCGTGATCGCGCTGAGCTCGTTCGGCCTGCGCACCAGCCATCACGCGCAGGCGGCGACCCTCTCGGGCATGGCGCAGTCGGTCGGCTACACGCTCGCCGCCGCCGGCCCGATCGCCGTCGGCCTGATGCACGACGTGACCGGATCGTGGACGCCGCCCCTGCTCGTGCTCGCCGGGCTCGTGTGCCTGACGGTCGTATTCGGCTACCTGGCCGGGCGGGACCGCGTGCTCCGCTGATCGGGCGGGCGGGCGGGCGGCGGAACGCTCAGCGGGCTGCCGCCCGACGGCGGGCCCGGGCGTAGCTCGCGGCGCGGCACACGAGGGCCGCGAGCCCGAACCCGACGCACACCAGGCCGAGGATCGCGGCCATCGGCAGCAGCCACAGCGTCACCACCCAGTTCGTGACGAGCCCGGTGTTCGCGTTCATCAGCATCGGCAGCAGCGCCCCGCCGACGACGATCGCCGCGATCGGGAGCAGCCGCAGCACCACGAGCGGCCGCCTCGCGAACACCCGGCGCCGGGCCCAGCGCGGCGCCCGCACGATCGCCAGGATCAGCAGGATGCCGATCACGATCGTGAGCGCGAGCAGCACGGCGTTCAGCGCGGTGAACGGGTTCTCGATCGGCAGCACCGGGTCGCCCGTGACCGTCGCGAGGAGGTTGGCCGACAGCTCGCCCGGCGAACCGGCCGCATTCGTCAGCACGACGACGGCGGTGCCGTCGCCGGGGGCGAAGACCACGTCGCCCGTCCAGGTCGCGAGCGTGCCGCCGTGGCCGACGAGGGGAACACCGGAGGGCGTGCGGCGATCCTGCCAGCCGAGCGCGTAGCCGTCGCTCCCGGCGGTCGCCTGGTGCAGGGTCGCGAGCGAGTCCGCGCCGAGCAGTCCGATCGTCGCGCCGGTGTTGAAGCGCATCCAGCGCACGAGGTCGTCGAGGGTCGAGATCACCCCGCCGTTCCCGGCGCACAGCCCGGGCATCTCCGGCACGTCGACGGCGAATCCGAGCACGACCTCGTAGCCGTCGGCCACGCCGGGGACCTCGTCGGAGCAGCCCTCGGTGGCGAGCGTGTCCGTCATGCCCAGCGGGGCGAACAGCTCCGTCTCGAGGAACTCGTCGAACGGCTGCCCCGCGACCACCTCGACGAGGCGCGCGGCGATCGCGTAGTTCGTGTTGTGGTACTCGAACTGCGAGCCCGGGTCCCACGCGAGGTGCCGATTCGCCAGCCGTGCGACCGCTTCCTCGGCGCTTCCGGCCGGCGGCAGCGCGTACTCGTCGTTGGTGCGGATCGAGAGCCCCGAGCGGTGCTGGAGCAGCTGCCGCACAGTGATCTCGCCGGCGCGGGGATCGTCGAGCCGGAACTCGGGCAGCAGCTGCGCCACCGGGTCGTCGAGCCCGAACTCGCCGCGCTCGACGAGGAGCATCACCGCGGTCGCCGTCATCGACTTGCTGATCGAGGCGATCCGGAACGGGGTGCTCGCACTCACCTCCCGCCCCTCGCCGTCCTGCCCGCTCGTCACGCGCTCGACCCCGGTGTCCGTGATGATCGCGGCGGCGGCCCCCGGGGTGCCGTACACGGCGCGGTAGTCCTCGACGAGCTGGGTGGGGGAGGGAGCGGATGCCTCGGGCGAGCCGTTCGACGCGAGTGCGGCCGGGGCGGCCCCGGCGGCGCCGGCGGCCCCGGCGGCGCCGACGGCGAGCAGTAGCCCGGCGACGGTCGCGGCGGCGAGCCTGCGCGGGCGGGAATGGGCGGATCTGCGGGGGAGAGGCCGATGCATGCCAGGAACGGTATGCACCGCGAGCGGGCGCGACATCACCCCGCGGGATGAGGCGGGCATCCGCCGATCGTGGGATCGTTGCGGCAGCATGCATCCCGATCCCGCGTCCGCCGCCCACCCCGCCGCGCAGCCCGGCCGGGGGTGGCGGCGTGCCGCGCTCGTGGGCCACCTCGTGCTGGCTCCGGCCTCGGTCGCGGTGATCGTGCTGATCGCCGCCAGCGGCGGCGGCACCTGGCTCGTCGGCGCGACCGTCGCGGTCACCGTGGCACTGCACGTCGCGGTCGGGCTCGCGGGTCGGTTCCCCGACGCCGGCTTCGCCCTCTCCGCCGCGGCCATGGTCGCGCTCGTCCTGCTCCCCATGCCCGGCTGGTCGCCGAGCCTGCTGCCCTCGGCCGGCTGCTTCCTCCTCGTCCTCTGGCGCGAGGCGGAACTCGGTGCGCGCACCCGGCGGCTCGTCGCGCTCGCCGTCGGCCTCCTCGGCGTCGTGCTCGCGGAGCTCGTCGCCGTCCGACGCTCGGTCGACGTGGAGCCCACGTGGATGCGGCTGACCGAAGGGGTGCTGCTCGCCGGCACCGTCGTCGGCATCTGGTTGGCGGCCATCGCGGCCACCCGGAGACGCGAGCGCGCGGCATCCGCCCAGGCCGCCCGCATCGACGAGGCCCGCCGGGCCGAGCGGGCCGGCATCCGCAGCGACCTGCACGACGTCATCGCCCACTCGCTCACCGTGATGATCGCGCGAGCCGAGGCGGCGGCGCTCGCGACCGTCGACCCGGGCGCCGAGACCGAGCTGCTCGAGATCGCCGAGTCGGGCCGTGATGCGCTCGACGGCCTGCGGGCGATGCTCGCGGTGCTCGACGCCGACCCGGGCGCGACGTCGGGACTGCCGCTGTCGCTCGAGGCCCTGCCGACGATGGTCGCCGCGGCCTCCACCTCCCTGCACACGGTCGAGCTCGTCGAGGAGGGCGAGCGCCGGACGCTCTCGCTGCGGGCCGAGCTCGCGCTGGTGCGCCTCGTGCAGGAGGCGATCACGAATGCGCTGCGGCACGTGCAGCCCCCGCTCGCCGTGCGGGTGCGCCTCCGCTGGGAGGCGGACCGGGTCGGCGTGGTAGTGCAGGACGACGGCGGGAGCGGGCCGCGCCGGGCGCGCGGCTCGGGCTCCGGGCTGTCCGGGGTGCGCGAGCGAGTGCTCGCGGCGGACGGGACGTTCGAGGTGACGGAGGACGGCGGATGGCGGCTCGAAGCGATGCTCCCGGTGCGGGAGAGACGATGAGACCGGTGCGGGTGCTGCTGGCGGAGGACCAGGCGATGCTGCGCGGGGCGCTGCGTGCGCTGCTCGAGGCCGACCCGGAGATCGAGGTCGCCTTCGACGTGGGCGACGGCGCGGCCGCCGTCGAACTCGTGCGCGCGCACCGCATCGACGTGGTGCTGATGGACCTGCGGATGCCTCGTCTCGACGGCGTGCGCGCCACCGCCGAGATCACTCGGCTCGCGCCGACCACCCGGGTGCTGGTGCTCACCACCTTCGATGCCGACGAACTCGTAGTCGCCGCGATCCGTGCGGGTGCGTGCGGCTACGTCACGAAGGACATCCGCCCGGCCGCGCTCCGACAGGCGGTGCTCGACGTCGCCGACGGCAGCGCGGCGCTCGCTCCCGGGGTGGCCGAGAAGGTGATCGGGCTGCTGCGGCGAGCGCCCGTGGCGGACCCCGACGCGCTGGCCCCGCTCACCGCGCGGGAGCGGGAGATCTTCGGGCTCATCGTCGCCGGGCGCTCGAACGACGAGATCGGCGCCACGCTGCACCTCACGAGGAACACCGTGAAGACGCACGTGCGGGCCGTGCTCGGCAAGCTCGGCCTCCGCGACCGGGTGCACGCCGTGATCTACGCCTACGAGCACGGGGTCGCCCCCCGCGACGGGCTCTTGAGTTCCCCTCGCGTCTCGCCCTAGGCTGCGATCGGGCGCGCGACGGCGGCGAACACGCCGCCGGATCCGGGGGGATGCGGTCGGCAGCGTCTGCCGCGACGGCGCGGCACCGCGGAGTCGAGGTCGACATGACGGGCAAGCGCACATCGGTCATCGGGGAGGCGCTGCCGACGGCACGCACGCTGCCGTTCCCGCCGAAGGCCTCCGGCAGCACCGCGGGGCGGACCCTGCAGGAGTCCACCTATGCGCCGAAGCCGCCCGAGCGACGGCTGCCTGCCGACGCACCGAACGTGCTCGTCATCCTCATCGACGATGCCGGACCCGCGCTGCCGAAGCCGCTCGGCGGCCTCGTCGAGACGCCGACGCTCGCGCGCATCCGTGCGGGCGGCATCGGCTTCAACCGCTTCCACACGACCGCGATGTGCTCGCCGACGCGCGCCTCCCTGCTCACGGGGCGCAACCATCACCGGGTCGGCAACGGGCAGATCGCCGAGCTCGCCAACGACTGGGACGGCTACTCCGGGCACATCCCGAAGTCGAGCGCGACGATGGCCGAGGTGCTGCGCCAGTACGGCTACTCGACCGCGGCCTGGGGAAAGTGGCACAACACCCCCGCGGAGGAGACGACCGCGGCCGGCCCCTACGACCGCTGGCCGACCGGCTACGGCTTCGAGTACTTCTACGGGTTCCTCGCGGGCGAGGCCTCCCAGTACGAGCCCAACCTCGTGCGGAACACGACGACCGTGCTGCCGCCCCGCTCGCCCGAGGAGGGGTATCACCTGAGCGAGGACCTCGCCGACGACGCGATGCGCTGGCTCCGCGACCACAAGGCCAACGCGCCCGACCAGCCCTTCTACCTGTACTGGGCGACCGGGGCCATCCACGGTCCGCACCACATCATGAAGGAGTGGGCCGACAAGTACGCCGGCGCGTTCGACGACGGCTGGGACGCCTACCGGGAGGAGGCGTTCGCCGGGGCGAAGGCGGCCGGCTGGATCCCCGACTCCGCCGAGCTCACCCCGAGGCCCGAGAACCTGCAGGGCTGGGACGAGATCCCCGAGCACCAGAAGCCCTTCCAGCGGCGGCTCATGGAGATCGCCGCCGGCTTCGGCGAGCACGCCGACGTGCAGGCCGGCCGGCTCATCGACGAGCTCGACCGGCTCGGCTACCTCGACGACACGATCATCGTCTACATCTGGGGCGACAACGGCTCGTCGGGAGAGGGGCAGAACGGCACGATCAGCGAGCTGCTCGCGCAGAACATGATCCCGACGACCATCGACCAGCACCTCGCCGCGCTGGAGGAGCTCGGCGGCCTCGACGCGCTCGGCACCCCGGCCACCGACAACCAGTACCACGCGGCGTGGGCCTGGGCCGGGTCGACGCCCTACCAGGGCATGAAGCTCATGGCCTCGCATCTCGGCGGCACGCGGAACCCCATGTTCGTGCAGTGGCCGGGCAGGATCGCGCCGGATGCCTCGCCGCGCACGCAGTTCCACCACGTCATCGACCTCGTGCCGACGATCTACGAGATCATCGGCATCCAGCCGCCGGAGACGGTGAACGGCATCCCGCAGATCCCGATCGACGGTACGAGCTTCGCGTACGCGATCGACGACGCGGCCGCGGAGGGGCGGCACCGGGTGCAGTACTTCGAGATCATGGGCAGCCGCTCGATCTACGCCGACGGCTGGCTCGCCTCGGCGACGGGACCCCGGCTGCCCTGGGTGCCGGGCGCCCCTCCCGGCATCGCGACGTGGACGCCCGACGCCGACCCGTGGGAGCTCTACCACCTCGACGAGGACTGGAGCCAGGCGCGCGACCTCGCCGCCGAGCACCCCGACAAGCTCGCGCAGCTGAAGGAGCTCTTCGCGATCGAGGCGGCGCGGAACGAGGTGCTGCCGATCGGCGGCGGACTCTGGGTTCCCGTCTACCACCCCGAGTACCGGCTCGGCCCGGCGTACACCGAGTGGGAGCTCTCGGGGGACACCGTGCGAATTCCCGAGTTCTGCGCGCCCGCCCTCGGCAACACGCCGAACCTCGTCACCATCCGGGCCACGCTCCCCGAGCGCGCGAACGGCGTGCTCTACAAGCTCGGCGGGGCGGGCGGCGGTCTCACGGTCTACCTGATCGACGGGGTGCTGCACTACGAGTACAACCTCTTCCTCGTGCAGCGGACGATCATCGCGACACCCTCCGCGCTGCCCGCCGGTGAGACGACGATCGAGATCGAGACGGCCTACGTCGAGCGCCGGCCGGGCGGCCCGCTCTCGGTCGTGCTGCGGGTCGACGGCGAGGAGGCCGCGAGCGGGACGGTGCCGGTGAGCGCCCCGCTGCTCTTCTCGGCGAACGACTGCCTCGACGTCGGGCGTGCCTACGGCGGCGCGGTGTCGCGGGCGTACGCCGAGCGGATGCCGTTCGCCTTCGACGGCACGATCGACGCCGTGCACATCGCCTACCGCTGAGTCGGGCCGGGCTCGGTGGGGCCGGAGCCGGTGCGGTGCCGGTGGGGCAGGAGCCGGTGCGGTGCCGGTGGGGCAGGACCCGGCCCGGCCCGGCCGCGGCTCAGGCGAAGACGCGGTTGCCCCGGAAACGGCCCTCCGGGTCGAGCCGGCGCCGCACGGCGTCGGCCCGTTCGACGTCGGCACGGTCGTACGCGCCGAGGTAGCTCGGCTCGCCCTCGAGGAACGTCGCGAAGGTGCGCTCGGTGACCCGTTCGCCGAGCGCCGCCGCGATCGCGGCGAACCCCGCCTGCACCGCGGGCTCGATGCCCGGAACCGCGACCGCGCGGGCGCTCACGACGTGCGAGTGCGGCACGGCCCCGGCGATCGCCGGCCGCTCGGGCGCCTCGGCCAGCGCACCGCCGAGCCCGCGGAACTCGATCATCATGACCGCCTGCGCCGCGGGCGACTGCCAGGTCTCGAGCAGGGCGTCGAGTGCGGCCGCGTCGAGGTCGGCGAAGCGGCCCCAGCCGTAGCCCGCGCTCGGGTCGGTCGGTTCGTCGGCCACGACCGCGAGCTGTTCGATGCCGATCGGGGCGATCGTGTCGAGCTGCACGGCGCCGGCGGCCCGCACCGGTGCGAGCACCGACTCGAGGGTGTCGGCACCGTCGGTCGAGACGGCCTGGACGGTCACGATGGTGCGCCCGCGGAGCTCGGCGGGAACGGCTTCGACGTCGGGCAGCCGCATCGCCCCCGCGTGCAGGGCGACCTCGCGCGGGGCTGCGGCCTGGGCGGCGAGCGCCGCATGCAGCACGGGCGCGAGATCGGCTCCGTCGAAGGCCAGCCGGCCGCCGACGAGCTCGCGGGCGGGATACAGCTCGAGCTCGATCGCGGTCACGACGCCGACGGCGCCGCCCGCGCCGCGGAGGCTCCACAGCAGCTCCGGGTCGTCTTCGTCGCGCACCCAGCGGTGCTCGCCGTCGGCGGTGAGCAGCTCGACGGCGATGAGCGAGGCGGAGCCCTGCCCGTGCTCGCGACTGAACCAGGAGTGCCCGCCGGCGAGGAGGAACGGCACCGTGTGCACCACACGGTTGGAGCCCGAGAGGGCGACGAGCCCGGTGCCCTCGAGCCCCTCGAGCACGCGGCCCCACCCGACTCCCGCCCCGACGCGCGCCACCCGCCGCTCGGCGTCGACCTCGACCGAGTCGAAGGCGGCGGTGCGCACGAGCACGGCGCCCTCGAGCGAGCCCGAGGCGCCGTGGCCGCCGGGCTGCACGGCGAGCTGCAGGCCGTCGGCGCGCGCCGCCTCGAGGAGGTCGCGGAGCTCGTCGACGTCGCGCGGGCTCGCCACCGCGGCGGGGCGCTGGTCGACCGCTCGGTTCCACGGCGCACGTGCCTCGTCGTAGGCAGGATCTTCGGGGAGGACGAGCCGCTCGCCGAGTCGTGCGGCGAGGGCGGTGAGTGCCGTCGAGGTCATAGCGCGACGGTAGCGGGGCCCGCCGACATCCACCATCTCCGGCTGGAGCGGAGTTCCTGCGCGCCGTGCTTCCGCGCCGGTCATCCGCTCCGCTACCTTCTGAACACCGACCTCGACCCCGTCGCGCCGTCGGCGCGAGCCGCTCGGGGACCTGCCGAGAGGACTCCCCGTGACCGCCGCCCCGACGCCCGCCGTCCCCGAGCGCGGCTGGCGCGCCTTCTGGAACCGCGGCGGGTGGTGGAAGGCGGCCCTGGTGGTCGTCGGGTATCTCGGCGTCTACCAGCTGCTGCCGCTCCTGCTGCTGCCGCTCACCCGGCCGATGATGGACGAGGACCTGTTCGCCACGCCGGGGAGCGTCTTCGCCGGGCTGGTCCTGCCCGTCGTGCTCGGCTCGATCGTGCTGCTCGCGTTCGCCTGGTCGCTCGGCTGGCTGCCGCGCCCGCTCTTCGGCCGGCAGCCGGTGCGCGGCCGCTGGTGGATGTGGTCGGCCCCGGTCCTCGTGCTGATCCCCGTCGCGCTGCGGCTGTTCGGCATCGACTACGCCGAGTACTCGGCGGGTGTCATCGTGATGACGTTCGTCGCCGGTCTCTTCATCGGCCTCTCCGAGGAGCTCGTGACGCGGGGATTCGTCGTGACCCTGATGCGCAAGGCGGGGCACGGCGAGTGGGCCGTCGCCGCGGTCTCGGCGCTGCTCTTCGCGCTCATGCACACGGTGAACGCACTCACCGGCCAGGCGATCACGACCGTCGGCTTCACCCTGCTCTACACCTTCGCCTTCGGCATCCTGATGTACCTGACGATGCGGGTGACCGGCAGCATCGTCTGGGCGATGGTGCTGCACGGCCTCACCGACCCGACCACCTTCCTCGCGAGCGGCGGGGTCGACGAGGTCGGCGGCGGCGCGGAGCACCCGCTGTTGGCGCTGGCCGGGCCGGCGACGATCGTGCTGATCGTGGGCGCGCTCGTGCTGCTGATCTTCATCCGCGGCCGGGCGAACCCGCGGCCGGCCCGGATCGCGGACGACGCGGCGCCCGCGCAGTGACCCCCCAACCGAGTTGCCCGACTTTCATGAAAGTCGGGCAAGTCCGGTTTCGGGTGCGAGTGGCCGTCGCCCGGGCGGCGCCGCTCGGTACCCTCGGGGGATGAGCGGCACCGGAGGCATCCCCGATCTCGACCGGGTGATGGCGGGCCTGCGCGCTCAGCTCGAACGCTCGGCGCGCTTCGAGGAGACCATCGACCTCGCCGCGTCGCTGCGCACCTCGCTGCGCCTCGTGCAGCTGCTGCAGCCGCGACTCGGCGAGCTGCGTCGCGCAGCCGGGCTGCCCGAGGCGCCGCCGCCCTTCGCGAGCTGGCGGGCACGGCGCTCGGCCCGCGCCGCCGCCGCGCAACCGGTGCCGAGCGACCGCGTCTTCACGTTCTGGAACCGGCCGATCGCCGAGGCACCGCCGCTCGTGCGCGCCTGCGTCGCCCAACTGCAGCGCACGTACCCGCACGCCCGGGTGCTCGACGGGGCGGCGGCGCGCGAGCTCGTCGAGATCCCCGAGCGCGTCGCCACCGTGCTGGAGGCGGCGCGCCCCGCGCATTTCTCGGACTACGTGCGCACCCGGGTGCTCGCCGAGCACGGCGGTATCTGGGTGGATGCCACGGCCTGGGTCGACCGTCCCCTCGACGCGGAGCTGCACCGGCTGCTGCGCGCCGGAGTGGTGTTCCCGCGCTGGGCGAAGCGGCAGATCGCGAACTGGTTCATCGCCGGGCAGCCGCGCGACGTCGTGCTCGTGCTGCAGCGTCTCGCGCTCGACGCCTGGTGGGAGTCGACGGACGATCTGCCCGACTACTTCCTCTACCACCGGATCTTCGAGGTGGTCCAGGCGCTCGTGCCCGAGGCGCGCGGCCAGTGGGACGCCGTACCGCCGCTCTCGGCGACCTCGGCGCACCTGCTGCAGCTCGAGATGATGCAGCCCTGGCGCCGCGCGACCGTCCGCCGCATCCTCGACGCCGCCCCGCTGCAGAAGCTCAGCTACAAGTACGACGCTGTGCCGGCGGGCTCGGTGCTGGAGCGGCTGCTCGCGGGCGAGGGGCTCGGCGGCTGAGGACCACCCACCGTCGGAGGGGTCGCGTATCGTGCTCTGCATGGCATCCACGATCCGACCGGCCGCGCCGAGCGACCACCCGCGCCTGCTCGAGCTGTGGCGCGCAAGCGTCGAGGCCACCCACCACTTCCTCGCGCCGGCCGATGTCGACTGGTACGAAGAGGTCGTCGCGGGCTACCTGCCCCAGCTCGGCGACCTGCGCGTGGCCGTCGACGACGACGGCGAGGTCGCGGGCTTCATCTCGCACGACGACGGCGAGATCCACATGCTCTTCATCGACCCGGCCAGGCACGGCCAGGGCATCGGCACCCTCCTGCTCGAAGACGTCGGCGCCGACGGCGGCGAGCTCCGCGTCGACGTGAACGAGCAGAACCCGGTCGCCCGGGGCTTCTACCTCGCCCGCGGCTTCGTCGAGGTCGGCCGCTCCGAGCTCGACGGTGAGGGGCGGCCGTTCCCGCTCCTGCATCTGCGTCGCACTGCGAGGGCCGCCGCATGATCGCCGCCGGGCTGGTGCTCGCCGGCCTCGGCGGGCTGATCCACGTCTACATCTGGGTGCTCGAGTCGCTCATCTGGACCGGGCCGCGCGCCCGGGCGACGTTCGGCATCCGCAGCGACGAGGAGGCTGCGCTCACCCGCGCCCTCGCGTTCAACCAGGGGTTCTACAACCTCTTCCTCGCGATCGCCGTGTTCGCCGGCATCGTCGCCTTCGCCGCCGGGGCGGTCGCGGTGGGCGCCACGCTCGTCTTCGCCGGCGCGGGCATGATGGTCGCCGCCGGGCTCGTGCTGCTCGTGTCGAGCCCCTCGAAGGCCCGCGCCGCACTCGTGCAGCTCGGCGCACCCCTGCTCGGTGTCCTCGCGCTCTGGATCGGCCTCGCCACGGCCTGATCCGTGCGCCGGAGGTGGCCCCGGCCGGTCGGTGTCCCCGGTGCGGCGTAGACTCCCGTGGTCACAACAGAACAGGGGAGGTTGCACACAATGCAACGATTCATGACGACGACGGCACTCGTGTTCGCGGGTGCCCTGCTGCTCTCGGGCTGCGCCACGTCCGGTTCGGGCGACGCCGCTTCGACGTCGGCGACCGAGGGCTGCGACGCGATCCGCAGCGAGGTTCGCGGCGTCTCGAACGGCGCGCAGAACACGCTCGCGACCGCGACCGACGGCGCCGAGACCAAGACCTACCTCGAGAGCCTCGAGGACCGGGTCGACGCGCTCGACGAGCAGGCCGGCGACGACACCAAGGTCGAGGACGCGCTGGAGGGCCTGAAGTCCGCCCTCGGCGACGCCGCCGACTACGCCGTGACCATCCCGGCCGACGGCACCCAGGACCCTGAGGCGCTCGCCGCCCAGCAGACGGCGATCCAGACCGCTGCAGACGAGGTCACCGCGGCCTGCGCCGCCTGACGGCCAGCGTCCTGACGCGCGAGCGCGCGGCATCCCTCCCCGGATGCCGCGCGCTTCGTCGTTTCCGGGTGCGGCCGGACCGTGGTCCGGGTCAGCGGTCCGCCGACTCCGCCCGCCCGCTCGACGGCGGTGCCGTCGAGGCGCGGACGCGGAGCGTCATCGGCAGGGTGTGCGGGGTCGGGGTGCCGCCGGTCGCGACGTGGATGAGCTCGTCGACGGCCTGCCGTGCGAGCATCTGGGTGGGCTGGGCGACGGATGTGAGCTGCGGGCTCGTCCAGTCGCCGAAGGCGATGCCGTCGCAGCCGATGATCGAGAGCTCGTCCGGGACGCCGATCCTCGCTTGGCGGGCTGCCTCGAGCACCCCGATGGCGGCGATGTCGCTCGCGCAGAAGACGGCCGTTGGTGCGGGCTCGACCGAGCTCACGTGGGCGAAGAAGTTGGTGCCGAAGTCGGCGGTGTAGCTGCCGCGCAGCACCAGACGGTCGTCGACCTCGAGCGAGTGGTCGGTCATGGCCGCCCGGAATCCCGCTTCCCGCTGCTCCGCCGTCTCGAGGCCGCGCGGGCCGCCGACGTGCGCGATGCGGCGATGCCCGAGGCCGGCGAGGTGCGCGGTCGCCTGGTAGGCGCCGCCGAAGCTGTCCGCCGTGACCTGGGAGATGCGCGTCCCATCGGCGATGACGTACTCGTCGAGGAGCACGACCGGCAGTTCCTCGCCGACCCGTCCGGTGAAGGCCTCGTTCGTGCTGTGCATGCCGAGGTAGACGATGCCGCCCAGGTTCGGCACTTGGGCGAGGCGCTCGACGCTGTTGCGTTCGCGCAACGCGGAGGACCCGGTCAGGGCGGTGAAGACCTCGATGCCGTCTTCGGCCGCGGCATCCACGACGGCGTCGGCGAGGGCGGCGAAGTACGGGTTCGCGAGCGACGGCACGACGAGGCCGATCGTCGTGACTGCGCGTGAGCGGTCGGCGGCGGGGCGCCCGTCTTCGGCCAGGGCCTGGTCGATCCGGCGCGCGGTGGCGGGGGAGACCTTGAGTTCGCCGCGCACGTACCGCGACACCGTGGAGGTGGACACTCCCGCGCTGCGAGCGACTCGACTGAGCGACATCCGGCGGCCCCCTCATCTCCGTGTTGACTCCGTGCGCGATCCATCCTAGATTGATGCGCATGTTGCGCAACAGTGCGCAACAAGCAAGACGTGGAGGCGACGATGGTGAGAGTCCTGCTCGCAGGCGAGTCGTGGGTGAGTGCGACGATCGATCACAAGGGGTACGACCCCTTCGCGCACACCCGGGTGCAGATCGGCTGCGCCCGGTTGCTGAGCGCACTCGAAGCCGAGGGGCTCGACGTCGTCCACCTCCGGTCGCACGACGTCGCCGAACGATTCCCGCAGACGCTCGAAGCGCTGTCCGCGTTCGACGTCGTGCTGCTCTCCGACATCGGTGCGAACTCCCTGCTGCTGCACCCCGACACCTTCTCGCTCGGCCGGCCCACGCCGAACCGGCTCACGCTCCTGCGCGACTGGGTGCACGGGGGCGGCGGGCTGATGATGGCCGGCGGCTACCTGAGCTTCCAGGGCTTCGAGGGCAAGGCGAACTACCACCGCACCGCGGTGGAGGAGGTGCTGCCCGTCGACCTCTCCCCGTACGACGACCGCGTCGAGACGCCCGAGGGCGTTCGCGGAGGGGTCGTGCGGCCCCACGTCATCACCGACGGGCTCGACGCCCGCTGGCCGATCCTGCTCGGGTACCAGCGCGCGGTCGCGAAGCCGGATGCCACCGTGCTCGCCGAGATCGCCGGCGACCCCCTGCTCGCGATCCGCGAGGTCGGTGCGGGGCGCACGCTGGCGTTCATGTCGGATGTCTCACCGCACTGGGCTCCCGAGGAGTTCATGTCCTGGCCCGGCTACGGGCCCCTGTTCGCGAACTCCCTCCGCTGGCTGGCGGGAGCATCGGCGGCGCCCACGGCGGATCCGCGAGACTGACGAAGGAACGATGATGATGACAATGACGTCTGCACTCCGGGCCCAGTCGGCCCGATCGGCCTCGGTGGCGCTGTTCACCTTGGCGACGGTCTTCGCGGGCATGCTCGGTCCGCTCCAGGCGCTCGTCAACGGGCGGCTCGGCGCGACCCTGAACGACGGCCACGCCGCCGCCCTGATCTCCTTCGGCACGGGCCTCGCGCTCATGCTCGTGGTCGTGCTCGCCCGCGGGCGGACGCGTCGCGCGTTCTTCGCCCTGCCGCGTCAGCTCCGCCGCGGCGAGCTGCCGAGATGGAACTTCTTCGCCGGGCTCTGCGGCGCCGTGATCGTGCTCTCGGAGGGGGTGACGGTCGGCTTCCTCGGCGTGGCCGTGTTCCAGACCTCGCTCATCTCCGGTCTCGTCATCTCGGGCGTGCTCTGCGACCGCCTCGGCATCGGCGTCCCCGTCAAGCAGGCGATCACCATCCAGCGGGGTCTCGGGGCGTTCCTCGCCGTCGGGGCGACCCTGCTCGTCGTCTCGCCCAGCTGGTCGGCGCCGCACATGATCGCGCTCGCGATCATGCCCTTCGTCGGCGGCCTGCTCGCCGGGTGGCAGCCCGCGGGAAACTCGGAGATCGGCCGGCTGTCCGGCTCGATGCTCGTGTCCATCACCTGGAACTTCCTCGTGGGCTTCGTCGCGCTCGGCGCCGTCTACCTCGTCCGGATGGCGGCCACGGGTGCGCACTTCAGCCTGCCCGACACCTGGTGGATGTACCTCGGCGGGCCCCTCGGTCTCCTCTCGATCGCCCTGATGGCGCTCCTCGTACGCCGGCTCGGCCTCCTCCTGCTCGGGCTCGCCTCGACGGCGGGACAGCTCATCGGATCGATCCTGATCGAGCTGGCCGTGCCCTCGCACGGCGGCAGCCTCCACCTCGTGACCGTGGTCGGCGCGCTCGTGGCCCTCGCCGCCGCCGCGATCGCCATGATCCCCGCCCGCAGCGCGGCACCGGCTCGAACGGCGGACACCGGTGACTGAGGTGCGCCCCGCCGTCGTGCAGACCGTGCTCGGGCCGGTCGCCGCGGCCGAGCTGGGCGTGGTGCTGCCCCACGAACACCTGTTCAACGACCTCACCCCGGTGCTCGCCCCAGCCGCCTACCGGGCGACGCGCGCCCTCGTCGGGCAGCGGGTGGCGCCGCGCTGGCAGTCGCTGCTGCGACAGGACCCGTACTGCTGCGCCGACAACCTGGGGCCGAAGCCGGTGGAGGAGGTCGTCGCGGAGGTGACGGGCTTCCAAGCCCTCGGCGGGCGGACGATCGTGGATGCCACGGGCAGCCCCGCCATCGGCCGCGACCCCGAACGGCTGGTCGAACTCGCGCGGACGACGGGGGTGCACGTCGTGATGGGCACCGGCCCGTACCTGGAGAAGCTCGAGGGCTCCCGCATCACGGCGCGCACGGTCGACGAGCAGGCGCGCGAGATGGTCGACGAGCTGAGCCGCGGCGTACGCGGCATCCGTGCCGGCGTCATCGGGGAGATCGGAGTGTCACCCGAGTTCACCCGGGCCGAACGCGCCGCGCTGCGCGCGGCCGGGATCGCGCAGACCGAGCGGCCCGAGGTCGGCATGAACATCCACCTGCCCGGGTGGCAGCGTCGCGGACACGAGGTGCTCGACCTCCTGGTCGACGAGCTCGGCGTCGACGCCGGCCGGATCGCGCTCGCGCACAGCGACCCGTCGGCGCCGGACGTCGCCTACCAGACCGCGCTGCTCGACCGCGGGGCGGTCCTGGAGTTCGACATGATCGGGCTGGACATCGCGTTCCCGGGCGAGGGCGCCTCGCCGGCACCGCACGAGACCGCGGATCGGATCGCCGCGCTCGTGGCCGAGGGGTACGCCGGCCAGCTGACCCTGTCTCAGGACCTCTTCCTGAAACAGATGTGGAGGACGAACGGCGGCAACGGGCTGAGCTTCATCCACTCCGTCTTCCTCGAACTGCTCCGCGAACGGGGCGTCGGGGCGGACGCGATCGAGCAGATGACGGTCACGGCGCCCGCGCGGTGGCTCGCCGGCCCGACGTCGTCGGACTGACGCGCGCCCAGCGCGCGGTGAGCGCCCGCTCAGCGCCCGCTGGCGGCGCGTTCGGCCGAGGTGATGACCAGGTCGACGCCGTCCGCTACGACGCCGTCCGCTACGAGGCCGCCTTCTTCTTGGCGGCGGGCTTCTTGCTCGGGGCGTTCTTCGCAGCGGGCGTCTTCGTCGGGGCCTTCTTCGTTGCCGTCCGCTTCTTCGGGGCCGGGTCGGCTTCGGCATCCGCCTCGTCGTCGGCATCCGCCTCGTCGTCGGCAGAGGCATCCGCCCCGCCGCGCTTGGCCGAGATGGAGCGCCGCAACGCCTCCATCAGGTCGATGACCTCGGCGCCCTCCTCCTCGGGCTCCTCGCCGAAGGTGGCGGCGGTGTCGAGCGCGTCGCCCTGCTCCAGCTTCGCCTCGATGAGGGTGCGCAGCTCCCGCTGGTACTCGTCGACGTACTGCGTCGGATCGAAGTCGGAGACGAGGCTCTCGACGAGCTGCTTCGAGAGGGCGAGCTCCTTGTCGCTGATCTTCACCCGTTCGTCGAGCGCCGGGAACGCGGCCTCGCGCACCTCGTCGGCCCAAAGCAGGGTCTGCACCACGAGCACCTCCTCGTGCACGCGGAGCGCGGCGAGCCGCGTCTTCTGCCGCAGCGCGAGCCGGACGATCGCGGTACGGTCGGTGGACTCGAGGGTCTCCCGCAGCAGCACGTACGCCTTGCTCGACGCGGAGTCGGGCTCGAGGTAGTACGAGCGGTCGAACATGATCGGATCGATCTGCTCGCTCGGCACGAACTCGACGACCTCGATCTCGCGGCTGCGTTCGGCCGGCAGCGCCTTGAGGTCGGCGTCGGTGATGACGACGGTGCGCTCCCCGTCGTCGTACGCCTTGTCGATGTCCTGGTAGGCGACGACCTTGCCGCAGACCTCGCATTTGCGCTGATATCGGATGCGCCCACCGTCCTCGGCGTGCACCTGGTGCAGGCTCACGTCGTGGTCCTCGGTCGCGCTGTACAGCTTCACGGGCACGTTCACGAGGCCGAACGTGACCGCGCCCTTCCAGACGGCTCGCATCCCACCAGTGAACACCCAGGGATGCCTCACCGGAACCCCCTTGCGTGCACCCCCTCGCCTCCCCGGGGCGCGAGCGGGCAGGATGGAGGCATGGCGGATGCAGAGCGCCAGCTCGTCGAGGTCGACGGCCGACGGTTGCGGCTGACGAACCTCGACAAGGTCATGTATCCGGAGACGGGCACGACGAAGGGCGAGGTGATCTCGTACTACGCCGAGATCGCCCCCGTCATGGTGCCCCACGTCGCCGGGCGCCCCGTCACTCGCAAGCGCTGGGTGCACGGCGTCGGCACCGCCCTGCACCCCGAGACGCCCTTCTTCGAGAAGAACCTCGCCGAGCACGCGCCGGAGTGGTTGCGCCGCGGGGTCATCCAGCACTCCGACGGGCCGAAGACGTACCCGATCGCGGGCGACCGCGCGAGCCTCGTCTGGATGGCGCAGCAGGCGGCCCTGGAACTGCACGTGCCGCAGTGGCGTTTCGCCCCGGACGGCTCCGCCCCGAACCCGGACCGGATGGTCTTCGACTTCGACCCGGGGGAGGGCGTCGGCCTCGCCGAGTGCGCCGAGGTGGCCCGGCTCGTACGCGACCTCATCGGCGGGATGGGCCTCGACGCGGTGCCCGTCACGAGCGGCAGCAAGGGCCTGCACCTCTACGCCGGGCTCGACGGCTCGCAGACTTCCGAGCAGGTCTCGGAGGTGGCGCACGAGCTCGCCCGCGCCCTCGAGGCGGATCATCCCGAGCTCGTCGTGTCGAGCATGCGCAAGGCGTTGCGCACCGGCAAGGTGCTCATCGACTGGAGCCAGAACAACGGCAAGAAGACGACGATCGCGCCGTACTCGCTGCGCGGACGGCTCCGCCCCACGGTGGCCGCCCCTCGTGACTGGGCGGAGCTCGATGCGCCGGGGTTCGGGCAGCTGGAGTTCCACGAGGTGCTCGCCCGGGTCGCCGCCTCCGGCGATCCCATGGCGCCCCTCGGTCGCGGGTCGGCTCCAGGCGGCGACGCGCTCGACGCGTACCGCGCCAAGCGCACGGTCGGCGCGACGCCCGAGCCGATCCCGGCGGCGCGCGAGCGAATCGAGACGGCGGGTGCGGATGCCTCGGGCGCGGCGGATGCCTCGGGCCACCGTTTCACGATCCAGGAGCACCACGCCCGCCGCCTGCACTTCGACCTGCGGCTCGAACGCGAGGGCGTGCTGCGGAGCTGGGCGGTGCCGAAGGGGGTGCCCGAGACGCCGGGGGTGAATCACCTCGCCGTGCAGACCGAGGACCACCCGCTCGAGTATCTCGACTTCGAGGGCACGATTCCCGCCGGGGAGTACGGCGCCGGATCGATGACGGTGTGGGACACCGGGGTCTACGAGCTCGAGAAGTGGCGCGACGACGAGCTGATCTTCACGCTCGAAGGGCGCGTCGGCGGCCCGCTCGGGCGGGTGCGACTCGCCCTCATCCGCACGGACGGGGCGGGCGAGAAGAGCAGCTGGCTGCTGCACCGCATGAAGGAGCAGCGCCCCGGGCAGTGGCACGCGGCGCCGGCCGTGCCGGCCGAGGCATCCGTCATCGCGGCGCCGGCCGAGGCATCCGTGCCGGCCGAGGCATCCGTGCCGGCGCCCGAGCCGACTCGGCCCCGCGCACGTGGCGCCCGCCCGCCGGCCATCCCCTACGCGCCCATGCTCGCCGTCGCCGGAGCCCCCGGTCTCGTCGGCGAGGATCGGGCGCTCGAGTGGAAATGGGACGGCATCCGCGTGCTCGCCCGCGTCGAGGACGGCGCGGTACGGCTCGCGAGCCGCACCGGCCGGGACGTCACCGACGTCTACCCGGAACTCGCGGGACTCGCGAACGCGCTCCGCGCCGATGCGGTGGTCGACGGGGAGATCGTCGCGCTCGACGAGGACGGCCGCCCGGACTTCGGCCTGCTGCAGCATCGGATGAACCTCGCCGACCCGCGGGAGATCGCGAAGACCGCACCGCGCATCCCCGTCCGCTTGCTGCTCTTCGACGTGCTCGAGCTGGCCGGGTCGCCGACGGTCGACGAGCCGTACCTGCATCGCAGGGGGCGGCTCGAGCGGCTCCTCCGCCCCGGAACGAGCGTGCCCGTCGAGGTCCCCGCCGCGGCCGACGGCCCGGTCGCGGCGGCGCTCGCCGAGGCCGAGCGGCTCGGGCTCGAGGGGGTCATGGCGAAGCGCCGGGACGCGCCCTATCGATCGGGGGAGCGCAGCGACGACTGGCTGAAGCTGAAGCTCGCGCGCACGCAGGAGGTCGTGATCGGCGGGTACCGGAAGGGCGCCGGGACCCGCACGGGACGGATCCGCTCCCTCCTGCTCGGCCTGCCCGGCGCGCAGGGGCTCGAGTACGTCGGGCGGGTCGGCAGCGGCTTCCGGGAGCGCGAACTCGACCGGCTGCTCGCCCGCCTCAGGGAGTCGGAGCAGGGCGCCTCACCGTTCGTCGACGTGCCGGCGGCGGACGCGGCCGACGCCGTCTGGGTCAGCCCAGAGCTCGTCGGGGAGATCGAGTTCGGCTCATGGACCCGTACCGGCGTCGTCCGGCACGCGCGCTGGCGCGGCCTCCGACCGGACCTCGACCCGGCCGAAGTGCGTCGGGAGGGCGGCTGACCGCGTCGACCGGCACGCCGTGGCTCAGTGGTTCCGCAACGCCGAGATGAGCTCCGACTTGCGTTTGCCGCTGTAGCCCGTGAGGCCCAGTTCCTTGGCGCGCTGCTTGAGCTGCGGGACCGTCCAGGCCTCGTAGTCGCCGTGCGATCCGCCCCTGCGGCCGATCTCGCTGCGGCCCTGCTTCGCCGCGGCGTTCGACACCCGCGCGGCCTTCTCCTTCGAGGCGCCGTCGTCGCGGAGCTTCTCGTACAGCTCCGGATCCTTCAACGAGGCGTTCCTGCGACCGGGCATGGCGTGCTCCTTTCGTCGTTCGTCCCGACGGTAGGTCGATACCCGCCCCGGCTGCAGGGGGTTGACAGCCTCCGCCACCGCTCGCATCGCTGCGCGGGTCGGCGTAGCATCGGCGGCATGGGCACGCTGTACTACGGCGACTCCGGGACGCCGATCGGCATCGAGGACCGCGCGCTCGCGCACCTGAAGGTCGCGATCACGACGAAGCTCCGTCGCAACGAGAGCTTCACGTTCTCCTGGCGGCACGCCGACGAGCAGCCGCGCGGTCGCAGCACCCTGTGGATGCATCCGTCCATCCCCCTGCGCTTCGTGTTCGACGAACCGGAGCGTCCGGAGCTCAGCGTGCGCTGGATCGAAGACCTCATGCGCTCGGCCAACAGCACCGGGGGGATCGAGCTCGTGCCCGAGAACCTCGACACCGGGCCCATCCCGACCGAGTCCGGGCAGCCCGTGCGGGTCGGGGTGGACGTGCAGGAGATCGAGCACACCGACGATGAGGAGTCGAAATGAGCGACGGCGACGACGACGTGCTCCGGGCCGAGGACGCGACGGCCCGCATCGAGATCGAGCGCTGGTGGCCGCACCTGTCGATCGAAGCGAAGCACCGGCTGCTGCAAGACCTGGAAGCCGAGCTCGACGAGGAGGCGATCGCCGAGATCGTCGTCATCGCCGCACGCAGCGGCCGACCGGACGCGGAGCCGCCCGTGCGGCTCGCGCCCCACGAACGCGACTACGTGCGCACGCAGATCGAGGCGGTCGACTGAGCGGACGGCCGGCCGGCTACTCGGAGTCGAACGGTTCCGAATCGTCCGGCTCGAGCACATGCTGCAGGCCGCCGGCGCTGTTCGCCGAGAGCAGCAGCTGCTCGATCCAGAGCCGGTTGAGCTTGGGCGGCCGATTGCCGCTGAAGACGAACTGCACCGGGATCGATTCGTTCAGCCACACCGTCGTGCGCCCTGACCCGCGGTCGACGCCGTGCTCCCAGGTGAACGCGAACGACTCGGAGCGCCGCAGCTTGTTCAGGATCGCGACCCGCAGGTGGGCGAGCGTCCGGTCGTCGATGTCGAACTCGCGCAACGAGGCGCCGTAGACCAGTTTGCCCATGCGCCAAGCCTATTCGGCCTCGCCCGGGCGGAGCGGATGCGCCGGACCGATTGTTCGTCGAGTTCTTGCGCGCACTTCGCATACGATTGCTCGCATGTCGAGACGACTGGCGGATGTCGCACGCAAGGTCGGCGTGAGCGAGGCCACGGTCAGCCGGGTGCTGAACGGCAAGCCCGGGGTGTCTGCGTCCACGCGGGACGCCGTGCTCACGGCGCTCGACGTGCTCGGCTACGAACGGCCGACGAAACTCCGCGGCGAACGCGCCCGGCTGGTCGGACTGGTCATGCCCGAGCTGCAGAACCCGATCTTCCCCGCGCTCGCCGAGTCGATCGGCGGCGGGCTGGCGCAGAACGGCTTCACCCCGGTGCTCTGCATCCAGAGCGCCGGCGGCGTCTCCGAGTCGGACTACGTCGAGCTGCTCCTGCACCAGCAGGTCTCGGGCGTCGTCTTCGCCGGTGGCGCCTACTCGCAGGCGGATGCCTCGCACGAGCACTACGGGCGGCTCGTCGAGCTGAAGCTCCCGACGGTGCTGCTGAACGCCCCGGTCGACGGCCTCGGCTTCGCGACGGTGTCGTGCGACGACGCCATGTCGATCGAGCAGGGCTACGGGCATCTCGTGCAGCTCGGGCACCGGCGCATCGGCATCCTGCTCGGGCCGCGCGATCATGTGCCGTCCAGGCGCAAGCTGGCGGCGGCGAGGCGGATGGCGGAGCGGCACGGCCTCGCCCTCGACGAGGAGCTCGTGGTGCACTCGCTGTACTCGCTCGAGTCGGGGCAGGCGGCGGCCGCGAAGCTGTTGCAGGCGGGCGTCACGGCGATCGTCTGCGCGAGCGATCCGATGGCGCTCGGCGCGGTGCGGGCGGTGCGCCGGGCAGGACTCCGGGTGCCCGAGGACGTCTCCGTGATCGGCTACGACGACTCGGCGCTGATGAACTGCACCGAGCCGCCGCTCACGACGGTGCGCCAGCCGATCGAGGCGATGGGCAAGATGGTGATCGAACTGCTGCTGCGGCAGATGACGAGCGAGCGCGCCCTCGGCGACGAGGTGCTCTTCGCCCCCGAGCTCGTCGTCCGCGGCTCCACGGGCCCGGCCCCCACCCCCGCCTGATTCAGGGTTGCCCGACTTTCATGAAAGTCGGGCAACCCTGCGTGACCACCCTCTCGACTTGCCCGACTTTCATGAAAGTCGGGCAAGTCGGGTGCTGAGTCGGGTGCGGAGTCGGGTGCTGAGGTGGGTGCTGAGTCGGGGGGTGCCGCTTGCGCGGGTGGTGCAAGCGGCTGACGCAATTTCACGCAAGTCGTCGAAACATTTTGTCGATTTGTTGAATAGTTGCATCATCCTGTTGCTCTCATTACGTTGACCGGCAAGACGCCGTCGTCAGACGCGACGGCGCGCCGAACGACGAGGAGCACCAGCGCGTGACCATGCCACTCACCGCCACCACGGCCGGCCCCGGCACTCCGGCCGGCGACGCCGACTGGTGGCGCAGCGCCGTCATCTACCAGGTGTACGTGCGCAGCTTCGCCGACTCGGACGGCGACGGCATCGGCGACCTGCAGGGCGTGCGCAGCCGGCTCGACTACCTCGCCGAGCTCGGCGTCGACGCACTCTGGTTCACCCCCTGGTACCCCTCGCCGCTCGCCGACGGCGGCTACGACGTCGCCGACTACCGGGCGATCCACCCCGCCTTCGGCACCCTCGCCGACGCCGAGGAGCTCATCGAGGACGCGGCCGCCCGAGGCATCCGCACCATCATCGACATCGTCCCGAACCACGTCTCGCACGAGCACCCCTGGTTCCAGGACGCCCTCGCCGCCGGCCCCGGCAGCCCCGAGCGCGAGCGCTTCTGGTTCCGGCCCGGCCGCGGCCCGGCCGGGGACGAGAAGCCGAACGACTGGGTGTCGGAGTTCACCGGCGAGCCGTGGACCCGCACGACGAACCCCGACGGCACGCCCGGCGACTGGTACCTGCACCTCTTCACCCCCGAGCAGCCCGACCTCAACTGGACCCACCCCGACGTGCGGCGCGAGCACGAGGAGATCCTGCGGTTCTGGTTCGACCGCGGCGTCGCCGGCGTGCGCATCGACTCCGCCGCGCAGCTCATGAAGCACCCCGAGCTGCCCGACTACCCGACCGCGCCCGGGCCGGGGGAGCACCCCCACATCGATCGCGACGAGCTGCACGAGCTCTACCGTTCCTGGCGGCGGATCGCCGAGAGCTACGACGACCCCCGCGTGCTCGTCGGGGAGATCTGGCTGCCCGACGCCCAGCGCTTCGCGGCGTACCTCCGCCCGGACGAGATGCACACGGCGTTCAACTTCGACTTCATGACGCGCCCGTGGGACGCCGCCGAGCTGCGGGCCTCGATCGAGCTGATGCTGCGCGTGCACGCTCCGGTCGGCGCGCCGAGCACCTGGGTGCTCTCGAACCACGACATCACCCGACCGGTGACGCGCTACGGCCGTGAGGACTCGAGCTTCGCCTTCCGCAAGAAGCGCTTCGGCACCCCGAGCGACCTCGCCCTCGGAACCCGGCGCGCCCGCGCCGCCGCGCTGCTCACCGCGGCCCTGCCCGGCTCGCTCTACCTCTACCAGGGCGACGAGCTCGGCCTTCCCGAGGTGGAACTCCCCGTCGCCGTGCTGCAGGATCCCATGCACTTCCGCTCCGGCGGCATCGACCCCGGCCGCGACGGCTGCCGGGTCCCCCTGCCCTGGCGCGGGCTCGCAGAACCCTTCGGCTTCAGCCCGGCGGGCGCCGCGGCGGCGCCGTGGCTGCCGCAGCCGGCCGACTGGTCCGGCCTCACCGTCGAGGCGCAAGAGGCCGACCCCGCCTCCATGCTCGCGCTGTACCGGCGGGCCCTCGGCATCCGTCGCGAGGACCCCGCGCTCCGCTCCGGCGCGCTCGAGTGGGTCGACGCGGACCCCGGCGCGATCGCCTTCCGCCGCGGCGACGGATTCCTCAGCATCACGAACCTCGGCGCGGCTCCCATCGAGCTGCCGCCGCACGAGTCGATCCTCCTCGCGAGCGCCCCGCTCGACGGGGGCCGGCTCGCCGCCGACGCCACCGCCTGGCTGCGCATCGCGCCGTCGGGCACGACGACGGCGCCCTGACCCGCACCATCCGCCCGCACCGCCCGCACCACGCACCACGCACCACGCACCATCCACCCGCACCACGCACCATCCGCACCACTCACCGCATCACAGCACCGAAAGGACCGACAATGAAGTCATCACGTACCGTCGCGGCCGGCATCGCCGCGCTCGCCATGGTCGGCGCGCTCGCCGCCTGCTCCTCCGGGGGCAGCGACGGCGACGGCAAGCTCGAGCTCCGCGTCGCCACCTTCCCGCCCGGCGCCGACCAGGCGGCCTACGACGCCTTCGCCGAGCAGGAGAAGCAGTTCGAGAAGGAACACCCCGACATCGACATCATCGGCGTCGAGTACGAGTGGACCGCCCCGACCTTCGCCGCCCAGCTCGCGGGCGGCAGCCTGCCGGACGTGTTCACCGTGCCCTTCACCGACTCCAAGACGCTGCTCGAGAACGGCCAGCTCATGGACCTCACGAAGGAGATCGACGAGCTCGGCTACACCGACAAGTTCAACCCGATCCTGCTCGAGGAGGTCACCGGCAGCGACGGCAAGGTCTACGGCTTCCCCCGCCAGGCCTACGCCAACGGCCTGCAGTACAACCGGGACCTCTTCGAGCAGGCCGGTCTCGACCCCGACCAGCCGCCGGCCACCTGGGACGAGGTGCGGGCCGCAGCGAAGACCATCGCCGAGAAGACCGGCAAGGCCGGCTACGCGACGATGACGAGCAACGGCACCGGCGGCTGGCAGCTCGCGGCGCAGGCCGACTCCCGCGGCGCCGAGCTGCAGACGGCCAACGACGACGGTACCTTCACGTCGACCATCGACAACCCGGCCACGAAGGCGACGCTGCAGTACCTGCACGACCTGCGCTGGGAAGACAACTCGATGGGCGCGAACTTCGACCTCGACTGGGGCAGCATCAACCAGGAGTTCGCCGCCGGCAACATCGGCATGTACACGAGCGGCTCGGACGTCTACACGGCGCTCGTGCGCGACTACGGCATGGACTCGGCGCAGTACGGCCTCACCGTCATCCCGCTCGAGGACGGCGGCGGCGTGCTCGGCGGCGGCGACATCGCCGTCGTCGCCCCCACGGTCGACGATGACACGAAGGCGGCCGCGGTCACCTGGATCGACTGGTACTACATGCAGAAGCTGCTGAACGAGGACGCCGCGGTCGCCGACGCGAAGGCGCTGGCCGCGAGCGACCAGGCCGTCGGCACCCCCGTGCTGCCGGTGCTCGACCAGGCCACCTACCTCGAGTCGCGCGAGTGGATCCAGGACTACATCAACGTTCCGCTCGACCAGATGACCGGCTTCACCGAGGGCATCTTCGACCAGAGCCCGGTCGGCGAGTTCAAGGGCCAGACGCAGCCGATCTACGCCCTGATGGACAACGTCGTGCAGGCGGTCCTCACCGACCGGAACGCCGACATCGACGCGCTGCTGAAGCAGCTCGACACCGACGCGCAGGCGCTGCTCGACCAGTGAGCACCACCGCGATCGATCAGACGGATGCCCCGGCCGAGGCCGGCGCGGGGCATCCGTCGCCCGAGGCGGCGGCGCGCCCCCCATCGCGCCGCCGCCGTCGCACCCCGCTCACCTGGCTGCGCGGGGGAGGGCTCTGGAACCTGGCGTTCCTCGCGCCCATGCTCGTCGTGTTCGGCGTCTTCAGCTGGTGGCCGATCGCCCGCTCGGTGATCATGAGCTTCCAGAAGACGAACCTGATCAGCGACCCCGTGTGGGTCGGCCTCGACAACTTCGCTCGGGTGCTCGCCGACCCGAGCCTCGGCACCGCCGTCGTGAACACCCTGTACTTCGCGGGCCTCGCCCTCGTCTTCGGGTTCCCGCTGCCGATCATCATGGCGGTGCTGATGAGCGAGGTGCGCCGCGGCAAGGGCCTGTACAGCGCGCTCGCCTACCTGCCGGTCGTCGTGCCGCCCGTCGTCGCGGTGCTGCTGTGGAAGGTCTTCTACAACGCCAGCCCCGACGGGGTGTTCAACACGATCCTCGGCTGGGTCGGCATCCCGCCACAGCCCTGGTTGCAGTCCTCGGCGACCGCCATGCCCTCCCTCGTCATCGAGGCGACCTGGGCGGCGGCCGGCGGCTCGATCATCATCTACCTGGCCGCACTCATCGCCGTGCCGCCGGAGCTCTACGATGCGGCCGAGGTCGACGGCGCCGGCATCTGGCGCAAGATCTGGCACGTCACGCTGCCGCAGCTGCGCGGCATCCTCTTCATCATGCTGATCCTGCAGGTGATCGGCACGGCGCAGGTGTTCCTCGAGCCGTACCTGTTCACGGGCGGCGGACCGAACAACGCGACCCTCACGGTGCTGCTGCTCATCTACCGCTACGCCTTCCAGAACAGCCTCGGCGGCGCCTACGGCGAGGCGACCGCCCTCAGCCTGATGCTCGCGATCTTCCTCGGGCTGCTCAGCTGGCTGTACTTCAAGCTCACCGACCGCTGGAGCACCAATTGACCGCGCCCGCCCCCTCCTCCGCCCAGCCGTCCGTGGCGCTGCGGCAGAAGCTCGCCGGGCTCGGCAAGCGCCGCCGCGAGCGCGCCGACGGCGGCACCGACCGCGGCATCCTGAGCGGCCACGACCGGCAGAAGCGGGGCGTGCGCGTCTCGATGGCCGGCGTGCACGTCGTGCTGTTCGTCGGGCTCGTCGTCGCCGGGCTCGGACCGCTGCTCTGGCTCGCCAAGGCGGCGGTCACGCCGACGCAGGACACGCTCAGCCATCCCTTCGAGCTCTGGCCCAACGGGATCGACTGGGCGAACCTCGCGACCGCGTGGAACGACATCCACATCGACCAGTACTTCCTGAACACGATCTGGGTGGCCGCCGGCTCCTGGTTCTTCCAGCTGCTGATCGCGACGACCGCGGGCTACGCGCTCTCGGTGCTGCGGCCGAAGTACGCGCCGATCCTGAACGCCCTCGTGCTGGCGACGTTGTTCGTGCCCGCCGTGGTGCTGCTCGTGCCGCTCTACCTCACGGTGCTGCATCCGCCCGTCATCGACACCTCGCTGCTGAACACGTACTGGGCGGTCTGGCTGCCTGCGGCGGCGAACGCGTTCAACATCCTGCTCGTGAAGCGCTTCTTCGACGGGCTGCCGCGCGAGGTGTTCGAGGCGGCGCGCACCGACGGGGCGGGGCCGTTCCGGGTGTTCTGGTCGATCGTGCTGCCGATGTCGAAGCCGATCCTTGGTGTCGTCTCGGTGTTCGCGGTGATCGCCGCGTGGAAGGACTTCCTCTGGCCGCTGCTCGTGCTGCCGGACCCGGCGGTGCAGCCCCTGTCGGTGCGCCTGCCGGCGGTGCAGTCGCAGACGGAGCTCGACGTGTTCCTCGCGGCGCTCGCGATCTCGACGCTCATCCCGATCGTGCTGTTCCTCGTGTTCCAGCGGCTCTTCCTGAGCGGCGCGGGGCTCGGCGGTGCGGTGAAGGGCTAGGCCCAGTTCCCGAGCGCTGCTCCCGAGTTGCCCGACTTTCATGAAAGTCGGGCAACTCGGATGGGTCGATCGGGATGGGTCGGGGCGCGGCGCTCGATTCGCAATCGGGTCGGCCGTGGGATAGAGTGACGTGGTTGCCTGATCGCAGTGAGTGCGCCAGGCGGCATCTGATGCGCCCGTAGCTCAATGGATAGAGCATCTGACTACGGATCAGAAGGTTGGGGGTTCGAGTCCCTCCGGGCGCACCAAACAGAACGGCCCCAGCTTCGGCTGGGGCCGTTCTGCGTCCCCCCCGGCCCCCCGCCTCCGCCCCCCAGCTGCGAGGTGCACGACGATCGGGGCGACACGCCGACGCCGCACGGCGCGTCGCCCCGATCGTCGTGCACCCGGTCGCGGTCGGCGACGGCGCGCGTCATACTAGTTAAGTGACTGAACTAGATGCGCTGCCGCCGCGGCGCGCGGCGACCGTGCTCGTCGGCCTCACTGTCGGCCTCTTCGGCTCCGCGTCGAGCGCCATGATCGTCGCCAACACGCTGCCCGCGATCGAGGCCGATCTCGGCGCGGACTCGGCCGCCGGCAGCTGGGTCGTCGTCGGCTCGCTGCTCGCGATGACCGTGTCGATCCCGCTCTGGGGGCGGCTCGCCGACGCCTTCGACGGCAAGCGCGTCGTGCAGGCGGCTTTCGTCCTCTTCATGATCGGATGCCTCGGCGCAGGCCTCGCCCCGGGCCTCGGCGGTCTCATCGCGACCCGGGCGCTGCAGGGCGTCGCGATGGGCGGCATCCTCGTCTCGAGCCAGGCGGTCATCGCCCGGGCCGTTCCCGGCCAGCGCCGGGCGGCCTACCTCGGCTACCTCGGCGCGACGATGTCGATCGCGAGCCTCTGCGGCCCGCTCATCGGCGGCGTCCTCGTCGAGCTGCCCGGCGCCGGCTGGCGCTCCGCGTTCTTCGTGCTCATCCCATTCGCCCTCGTCGGGCTCGTCGTCGTCGAGGCGGCGCTGCCGCGGCGGCCCGGGCCGGGCGGCTTCCGCATCGACGCCGCGGGGATCGCGCTGCTCGCGCTCGCCGTCACCTCGCTGCTGCTGCTCGTGACCTTCGGCGGCGTCGGCTTCGCCTGGTGGTCGCCGCAGGGCCTCGCGCTCGGCGCCCTCGGGCTGTTCGGTGCGCTCGCCCTCGTGCTCGTCGAGCGCCGGGTCGCCGACCCCGTGGTCGACCTCGCCGCGCTCGCCGTGCCCGCAGTGCGCTGGAGCGTCGTCGGCAGCGTCGCGATCGGCGCCGTGATGTTCTCCGCGGTGCTGTACCTCAGCCAGTACTGGCAGCTCGGGCGCGGGGTCTCGGCGGCGGTCACCGGCCTCCTCGTGGCACCGCTGCTCGCGGCGACGCTCGTCGCCTCGATCGTGAGCGGCCACCTCGTCGCGCGGGGGCCGCGCGCCCGCGCCGGCACCATGCTCGTCGGCGCGATCCTGCTCACCGCGGGGCTCGCCGGGCTCGCCACGGTCGGGCTCGAACCGCCGGGGTGGCTCATCGTGGCGGCCGCGAGCCTCGTCGGGCTCGGCATGGGGGCGCTGATGCAGACGTTCCTGCTCGTCGCTCAGCTCGCGGTCGGGTCGGAGCGGGTCGGCCGCACCACCTCCCTCGTGAGCATGCTGCGCTCGCTGAGCGGTGCCGCGGGCGTCGCGGTGCTCGGCGCGGTCGTCGCCTCGCTCGCGCCGGGGGAGGGGTATCCGGTCGCCGTGGCGGTCGCCTTCGGCGTCGCGGCCGCGGTCTCGCTCGGCGCGGTCGTCGCCTCGCTCGTGCTCGGCCGCACGCGGGATGCGGCGCAGCCCGGGTAGCTGGTGCCGGCTCAGACCCGGCTGCCGAAGTCCCGGTCGACCTGCTCGTCGAGGGCGAGCTCAAGGGGCAGCGTGTCGAGCGCGGCGAGTGCGCCCGCCGCATCGCCGAGGACCTCGCGGAAGCGGACGAGGAGCAGCCGCTCGGCCTCCTGCAGCCGCTCGATGCCGTGCTCGGTGACGACGAAGACGACGCCGCGGCCATCCGTCTTCGAGGATTCGCGGGCGATCAGCCCCGCCTTCACCATGCCGTTCGTGAGCGAGGTGACCGCCGGGCGCGTCACCGCGGTGGCCTGCGCCAGCTCGTAGGCGCGCCGTCCGGCGTCGCGCGCGCTGTTCAGGGCGCGGTACTGGGCGAGGTTCAGCCCGGCCTCCTCGCAGGCCTGCTGCGCGATGCGGGCGAGCCGGATCACGGTGCGGACGGAGGCGAGGAGTGCGGCGGGATCGTCGGTGTGCATGGCTGCCTTTCGGGTGCGTGGCCCGCCTCGTACCCTACGGCTCCGCGACGGTATCCTGCAGGAGCGCGATCGGAGCGGCCCGCGGGGCCCGGCCGATCCCGACGGAATCGGAGGCCGGGGATGGCGGACGCAGTGACGGGTGCCGGAGCGACCCCCGCGCTCGACGACATCGACAAAGCGCTCATCCGTCTGCTGCAGACCGACGGGCGCATGCCCTACGCGAAGCTCGGCCCGGCGGTCGGGCTCTCGAGCGCCGCGGCCCGGCAGCGCGTGCAGCGGCTGATGGAGTCCGGCGTCATCGAGATCGTCGCCGTGTCCCAGCCGCTGAAGCTCGGCTTCCACATCCAGGCGATGGTCGGCATCCGGGCGGACGGCGACATCCGCGCCCTCGCGGCGGCGCTCGCCGAGGTCGAGCAGCTCGTCTACGTCGTCGTCGCGTCGGGGCACTACGACCTCATCGTCGAGCTCGTCTGCACCGACGCCCGCGAGCTGCTGGCGATCGTGAACGATCGCATCCGCACCCTGCCCGGGGTGACCTCGACCGAGACCTACAACTACCTCTACATCGAGAAGGTCAAGTACGCCTGGGGGACCGCCTAGGCCCTCGCCGCGCTGCGGTCGGCCTCGGGTCGGCCGGTGTTCGGCGACCCCGCGGGCTCGGCTGCGGGCGCTCGCGGACGGCATCGGATCGCTCGAGGCATCCACTCGTCGACCACTGAATCACTCGTGCTCGCGATCGAATCGATTGTTCCGTTATGGATTCGCAATCGAAACAGTGGCGGAAAAGTAGTTAAGCGGCAATACTTCTTTTAGCGCGACCGACCGGAGCGCCGACCACGAAGGAGTGAGCATGATCGGACTACCCGACGACCTCGACGGCCTCGGCCAGGCCGAGCTCGTCCGCGCGGGCGAGGTCACCCCGGCCGAGCTGCTCGAAGACGCCATCGAACGGGTCGAGACCCGCAACCCCGCCGTGAACGCCGTGATCGGCACCATGTACGACGAGGCGCGCCGGGCGGTCGCCGCGCCGATCCCCGACGGGCCGTTCACCGGCGTGCCGTTCCTCCTGAAGGACGGCGGCGGCGTCGGCTACGCCGGGGTGCCGATGACCTCGGCGAGCCGCTTCCTGCAGGACTACGTGCCCGCGACGGACGGCGAGCTCACCCGCCGCTACAAGGCGGCCGGCCTCGTGCCCTTCGGCAAGACCAACCTGCCCGAGTTCGGCCTCCAGCCGACGACGGAGCCCGAGCTCTTCGGCCCGACCCGCAATCCCTGGAACCTCGAGCTCTCCGCCGGCGGCTCGAGCGGCGGCGCCGCCGCGGCCGTCGCGACCCGCATGGTCCCGATGGCCAACGCGAGCGACAGCGGCGGCTCGATCCGCATCCCCGCCTCGAACTGCGGCGTCTTCGGCATGAAGCCGACCCGGCTGCGGATCAGCTCCGCCCGTCGGCACACCGGGCTCAGCAGCCGGATGGCGGTGCTCAGCGAGCACGCCGTCACCTTGAGCGTCCGCGACTGCGCCACCCTGCTCGACGCGACCGCGGGCCCGCTCCCCGGCGACCCCTTCGTCGCCCCGCGCCCCGAGCGCCCCTACGCCGAGGAGGTCGGCCGCGACCCCGGCCGCCTACGGATCGTCTACAGCACCGCCTCGCCCCTCGGCATCCCGCTCCACCCCGACTGCATCGCCGCCGTCGAGGACGCCGCCCGGCTCTGCGAGGAGCTCGGCCACCACGTCGAACTCCGCGAGCCCGAGATCGACGGCGCGGCGCTCATCGGACCGTTCTCCACGGTCTCGGCCGGCGGCCTCGCCTGGGACATCGCCCGGCTCGAACGCCTCACCGGCCGCACCGCGACCGCCGAGCTCTTCGAACCGGCGACCTGGGCCATGATCGAGCAGGGCCGCTCGAGCGGCGTCACGATCCTGCAGTACCTCGACGCCCTCGCCGAGCTGCAGACGCTCAGCCAGCGGCTCGCTGACTTCCAGCGGCCCTACGACGTGTGGCTCACCCCGACGGCGGGGAGCGTCGCGCCGCCGCTCGGCGCCTTCGCGTCGGATGCCTCGGACCCGCTCCGCGGGCAGCGCGCCGCCGGGCTGTTCCTCCCCTTCACCACCCTCATCAACGTGACCGGCCAGCCCGCCATGTCCGTCCCGCTGTACTGGACGGCCGACGGCATCCCGGTCGGCACCCACTTCGTCGGCCCGTACGGCGACGAAGGGCTGCTCTACCGCCTCGCGGCCCAGCTCGAGGCGGCCCGCCCCTGGGCGGGCCGGCGGCCCGACACCGCACGAACCCCCGCACACCGCGCCGAGAAGGAGACGCAGCAGTGACCGACACCGCAGCACGACCGATCACCCCCGTGAACGAGTACGTCCCCGGCCCGCACTGGACCTCGTTCCGCTTCTTCGAGAGCGAGGTGATGGACGACCAGTTCAAGCACCAGCTGGGCCAGATGTTCTACGGCGGCTCCGACCTCGGCGAATGCCTCGAGGTCGCCGGGCGCATCGCCTCGGACGACGAGCAGATGTGGCTCGACGAGTGGTCCTCGCTCGCCGGCCGCATCCAGGAGCGCGCCGAGCAGGCCGAGGGCCGCGGCCACCGCCAGTCCGCCGCCTCGCTCTACAAGCGGGCCGCGACGTACTGGCGCGGCTCGCTCATCCACCACGCGCTGCCCGACGAGCCGCGCACCCGCAGCAACGCGCTCGACGCGTACCGCTGCTGGGATCGCTACCTCGAGCTCTCCGGGTTCCCGGGCGAGGCGCTGCAGATCCCCTACGAGTCGAGCTTCCTGCCCGCCTACCTCTACCGCAGCCCCATCGCGGAGGCCGAGGCGCCGCTGCTCATCTTCTTCCAGGGGCGCGACGCCTGGAGCGAGGACACCGGCTGGGTGTACGAGAACGCCATCCGCCGCGGCTACCACGCGCTCTCCGTGCAGTGCCCGGGGCAGGGCATGGCGATCCGGGTGAACGGGCTGCCGTTCCGCCCCGACTGGGAGAACGTCGTCACCCCGATCGTCGACGTCGCCGTGCAGCTCGAGGGTGTCGACCCCGAGCGCATCGGCCTCATGGGCCTGAGCTTCGGCGGGCACCTCGCGCCGCGCGCCGCCGCGTTCGAGAAGCGGCTCAAGGTGTGCATCGCGAACCCGGGCGCCATCCACTGGGGCGAGTCGATCCGCATCGGCCTGCCGCCCGCCCTCACCGAGGCGTACGCCGACGGCCCCGACACCTTCAACGCCGTCGCCGCGGCGGTGTCGGATGCCTCGCCCGTCGCCTCCTGGTTCCTGCGCGACTCGATGTGGAAGCACGGGGTCGCCACCCCCTACGACCTCATGGTCGAGTTCGACAAGTTCGACATCCGCGAGCTCGCCGGGCAGATCGAGGCGGAGACGCTCGTCATGGACGGCACCGAGGAGGTCTTCGAGGCCGGGCAGGCGCACCAGCTCTACGAGGCGCTCACCTGCCGCAAGGAGCTCATGCTCTTCGACGCCTCGACGACCGCGCAGCTGCACTGCCAGACGGGCGCGTTCGGCACCGCCGGCGAGTACCTCTTCGACTGGCTCGACGGCCGCCTCTGATGCAGTCCCCGCCGGGCCCGACCGGGCCCGGCGGCCTCCCCCGATCGAAGGACGATGACGTGACCGAGATCCCCAACACCCGAAAGCCCCCCGAGCCTGCGGCCGAGCGCACCGTCGCGCCCGCCCACCCCCGCGCCGACGGCATCGACGACGTGGTCGACGCCGTCGCCGACGCCATCCTCCCCGGCCAGCAGGAGTCGATCTCGCTGCGCGAGACGCTCCGCCGCGGCGGCTGGAGCGTCGTCTCGCTCGCCGTGCCGCTCGTCATGATGGAGCAGCTCGTGCGCGACGCGGGGACGACCCTCGCCCCCGACATCCAGCGCTCCTTCCAGCTCGACGACGCGATGCTCATCGCCGTGCTCGCCTTCTCGGGCGTCGCGCTCACCCTGCTCGGCCCGCCGATGGCGTACCTCGCCGACCGGATGCGTCGGCGGTACCTCGTCGTCGGTTCGGCCGCCCTCGGCACCGGCGCGCTGATGTGGGCCTTCTTCTCGACCTCGGTCTGGGAGATCTTCATCGCGATGACGCTGACGGGCCTCGCGGCCGCCTACTCGCAGCCCGTCTTCGGCGCGATGATCGCCGAGGCGTACCCCGTCGAGGGACGTGGCCGGGTGTACTCCCTGCACGCGATGGCGACCCCGCTGGGCCAGCTCATCGGGCCGACGCTCGCGGGCACCATCGCCGTGCTCTCGGGTGCGGGGGAGAACGCCTGGCGCTACTCCTTCCTCGGCCTCGCCGTGCCCTACGCGATCCTCGCGGTCTGCGCGGCGGTCTTCCTGAAGGAGCCGCCCCGCGGCGGCCACGTCTACGCGGTCGCGACCGGCAACTCGATGGTCTGGGAGCAGCCGATCGGCGTCTTCGCCGCATTCCGGCGACTCGTGAAGATCCGCACCTTCCTGTTCCTCTGCATGGGCATCGGCTCGCTCGGGCTCGCGCTCTACGCCGTGCCGATCCAGGTGTCGCTGCTGTTCGGCGACACCTACGAGCTCGATGCGCTCCAGCGCGGGCTCATCTTCTCGCTCACGCAGATCCCGGTCATCGGGGCGATGCTCATCGGCGGCCGGCAGTTCGACCGGCTCTACCTGACGAACCCGGCGCGGACGATGTACCTCGCGATCATCGGCATCGTGGGCTTCGGCGTGGTCATGGTGCTCGGCATCTGGGCGGAGCCGCTGTGGCTGCTGCTCGTCGTCTACGTCGTCGCGATGATGTTCAACGGCCTCACCCTCGTCTCGGTGGGCGCGATCATCGCCTCGGTGACGCCGCCGCGCTACGTCGCGCAGTCGTTCGCCGTGATGACCCTGTTCACCTTCCTCATGGGCGGCTTCTTCGGGGCCGTCATCTCCGGCCTCATCTCGAGCGCCTTCGGCACCCGGCTGGCCATCGCCCTCGCCGTCGGGCTCTCCGCCGCGGCCGCGGCGCTCTTCTACTGGCTCGGATCCCGCACGATCGGCGCCGACGCCCGTCGTGTCGCCGCGGAGATCTCCGCGGAGCTCACCGAGAAGGAGGCCGGTCGATGACCGCACCCCACCCGTTCCGCCTCGACGGCAAGGCCGTCATCGTCACCGGCGCGAGCTCCGGCATCGGGGCGGGCATCGCCCGGCTCGCCGCCCGCTCCGGGGCCGACGTGCTGCTCGTCGGGCGCTCCCGCTCCCGGCTCGCCGAGCTCGTGCAGGAGCTCCGCGAGACGGGGTCGAGCATCGCCTCGATCGCCGTGGACCTCCGCGACGACGGCGCCCCGGAGGCGGTCGCCGCCGCCGCGCTCGAAGCGTTCGACCGGATCGACGTGCTCGTGAACGCCGCCGGGATCTACCGCATGGCCTCCCTCGACGACACGAGCGACGAGATCTTCGACGAGCACTGGGAGGTGAACGTGCGGGCCCCGTTCCGGCTCACCCGTGCCGTGCACCGGCACCTCGAGCCGGGCGCCTCGATCGTGTTCGTCTCCTCGATGTCGGGCCGTGTCGGCTCGCCGAACGACTCGGCGTACTGCGCCTCGAAGGGGGCGATCGAGCTCATCGTGAAGGCGCTCGCGACCGAGCTCGCGCCCGCCGGCATCCGCGTCAACGCCGTCGCCCCCGGCAACGTGCGGACGCCGATCAACGCGGAGCTGATCACCCCCGAGCTCGAGGCCGAGATCCTCGCGACCACCCCCGCAGGCCGGATCGGCGAGGTCGACGACATCGCTCCGGCCGTGCTCTACCTCGCCTCCGACGCGTCGCGCTACGTCGTCGGAGCGAGCCTCGCCGTCGACGGGGGCTTCACCGCCCAGTGAGCCCGCCGCCGCACCGACCCCACCCGACCACCGCCGTTTCCGAGAGGCCGATCATGACCACCTATCCCAGCGGGTTGACCCGACGCGAGTTCGAGCGGGAGCTCGACCGACTCGAGGTCGTCTCGCGCTTCCCCGAGATGCCGAGCAACCTCTTCGACGAGGGACCGCACCTCGTCGACACCCCGCTGACCCCCTGGGGCGACGAGGTGCGCGAGCTCGCCGTCGACGCCTACCGCCGGTTCATCCACGGCGAGACCTGGATCACCGGGGGCGGCGCGCGCGAGATGGAGGCCGAGGTCATCTCGTGGATGGGCGGGCTGATGGGGGCCGAGACCCCGACGGGCTTCCTCACCGCGGGCGGCTCCGAGTCGAACATGTGCGCCATCCTCACGGCAAAGCAGCGCTCCGGGCGCCGCGGCGGCAGCGTGGTGTTCCCCGACAACGGGCACTACTCGCTGCACAAGCTCTGCCGCATGTTCGACCTCGACGCGATCGTCGTCCCGGCCCCCGAGGGCCGCCTGCACGAGGTCGACCCCGCGGCGATCGAGGCCGCCATCCGTCCCGACACCATCGCCATCATCGCGACCGCGGGCACCTGGGCCTTCGGCAGCGTCGACCCGATCGCCGAGATCGGCGAGATCGCCGAGCGGCACGGGCTCTACCTGCACGTCGACGGCGCGTTCGGCGGATACATCCTGCCGTTCCTCGAGCGCTCCGGCTACGACTCGACGATCCCCGCCTGGGACTTCCGGGTGCCGGGCGTGCACTCGATCAGCGCCGACCTGCACAAGAACGGCATGGCCCCGCCGCCCGTGGGCAGCCTGACCTTCCGCGACGAGGCGCTGCTCGCCGCGGCGAAGGAGATCTGCCCGCCGAACGGCACGATGTCGGGCACCCGCGGCGTCGGCCCGATCGCCGGGGCCTGGGCCATGGTGCGCCTCCTCGGCCAGGCCGGGTACGAGGCCGTCTCGCTCGCCTCGATGGCGATGCGCGACGAGCTGAACGCCGGGGTCGAGCGCATCGACGGGCTCGAGATCCACCCGGGCTCGCGCATCAACATGTCGCTCATCCACTCGACGACGCTCGACCTCCGGCCCACCGCCGAGGAGCTGCGTCGTCGCGGCTGGATGTTCGCCGCCCGCTCGGTGCCCGCCCCCGTCGGGATGGTGCTCGTGCCGATGCCGCACAACGTGGGCCGGATCGCCCCGTTCCTCGCCGACCTCGAGGAGGCCGCCGGCCTCGCCCGGCCGCTCGGCGCCGAGGACCTGAGCGCGGCGGGGGTGTCGTCCTATGGCTTCTGAACCGCAGCCGCAGCCGCAGCCGCGGCCGGGGCGGACGCCGGCGCGGGCGCTCCCGCTCCGCCTCTCCGTCGACATCGGCGGCACCTTCACCGACCTCGTCGTCGAGGAGGGCGGACTGCTCCGCCTCTACAAGGCGCCGACCGTGCCGAGCGACCCCGTGCAGGGCATCCTCGACGTCATCGGTGTCGCCGCCGCGGCCGAGGGCGTCGGCGTGCGCGACTTCCTCGCCCGCGTCGCGAGCCTCGCGCACGCCACCACGCGCGGGCTGAACGCCGTGCTCACCGGCACCGCCGCGCGCACCGCGCTCCTCGTGACGAGCGGGCACCCCGACGTGCTGCTGCTCCGCGAGGGCGGCCGCCGCGACCCCTACGACTTCACGGTGCCCTACCCGGAGCCGTACGTGCCCCGCCGGCTCACCCTCGAGCTGCCCGGCCGCATCCTCTCCACCGGGGAGGAGCTCGAGCCGCTCGACCTCGCCGCCGTCGAGGCGGCCTGCGACCGGCTGCTCGAGCTCGACGTCGAGGCCGTCGCCGTGTGCCTGCTCTGGGCCACCGTGAACCCCGCGCACGAGCTCGCGGTCGGCGAGGTGCTCGCCCGCCGGCTCGGCGGCATCCCGTTCAGCCTCTCGCACGCCCTGAACCCCTCGCTGCGCGAGTACCGGCGGGCCTCGTCCACCGCGATCGACGCCTCGCTGAAACCCCTCATGTCCGACTACGTGGCCGCCCTCACCGGGCGGCTGCGGGCGGCCGGGCTCGCCGGGCGGATCCTCATGGTCACCTCGATGGGCGGCGTCGTCGAGGTCGAGGACGCCGCGGCCGCGCCGATCGTCACCCTGAACTCGGGGCCGTCGATGGCCCCCGTCGCCGGGCGCGCCTACGCGGCCGCCGACACCGGCTCCGACGCGGTGATCATCGCGGATGCCGGTGGCACCACGTTCGACGTCACGCTCGTGCGGCGCGGCGAGATCCCCTCGACCCGCACCGCCTGGGTGGGCGAGGAGGGCACCGGGCACCTCACCGGCCTGCCCTCGATCGACGTGAAGAGCGCCGGCGCCGGCGGCGGCAGCATCGCCTGGGTCGACCCCGGCGGGCTGCTGCACGTCGGCCCGCAGAGCGCCGGCTCCCAGCCGGGCCCCGCCTGCTACGGCCGGGGCGGCACCGCCGCGACCGTCACCGATGCCGCGCTCGTGCTCGGCTACCTCGACGCGGAGCACTTCTCGAGCGGCCGGATGCGGCTCGACGTCGAGGCGGCCCGCCGGGCGATCGAGCACGACGTCGCCGGCCCGCTCGGCCTCGGACTCGTCGAGGCGGCCTCGGCCGTGCTCGACCTCACCACCGAGCAGATGGTGCACGCGATCGAGGAGATCACCCTGCAGCAGGGCATCGACCCCTCGGCGGCGGTGCTCGTCGGCGGCGGTGGGGCCGCGGGGCTGAACGCCGCCGCGGTCGCCGGTCGGCTCGGCTCGCCCTCGCTCGTGATGCCCGCCGTCGGCGCCGCGCTCGCCGCGGCCGGTGCGCTGATGAGCGACTACACGGCGGTCTACTCCTCGACGATCCCGGCGCTCACCTCGGCGTTCGACGCCGAGCGGGTGAACGCGGGGCTCGCGGAGCTGCTCGCCCGGGGCCGCGCCTTCGCCGAGCGGATGGGCGGCGGCGCCGCGACCATCGGGCTCTACGCCGAGGCGCGCTACCCGCAGCAGATCTGGGAGCTGGAGATCCCGCTCCGCGACGAACGCTTCGCCGGCGCGGACGACGTCGCGGGCTTCGTCGCGGACTTCCACGACGTGCACGAGGAGATCCTCGGCATCCGCGACGATGGCTCGCCCGTCGAGGTCGTGAGCTGGGGCGCGCGCGTGCGCGTGCCGCTCGAGCGTGCCGAGGGCGTGCTCTCCGCGCGGCTGGAGTCGGGCACGCTCGCGACGAGCCGGACCGCGTACGTGCGCGGCGCCGGCATGGTCGAGGTGCCGGTGCGCCCGCTGTCCTCCCTCACCCCGGGCCTCGCCGAGCGCGGCCCGATCCTCATCGAGTCGCCGTTCACGACGATCGTCGTCGCCGACGCCAGCGCCGTCGAGATCGCGCCGAGCGGCTCCCTCGTGATCACCCCCGCCGGCCAGGCCGCCGGTGCGGCCCCCGTGCCCGACCTCGAGGAGAGCGTCCGATGACCGAGCGACCCACCGCCCCCGCGCACGACGGCGCCCAGCTCGCGGTGCTCAGCCACCGGCTGGAGGCGATCGTGCGCCGGATGGCGAACACCCTCGCCCGCTCCGGGCGCTCCGGGGTGCTGAACACGGCGCGGGACTTCTCCTGCTGCATCCTCACCGCCGACGGCGAGGTGCTCACCACCGGGCAGAGCCTGCCGATCCACGTGATGGGCGGGCCCGACCTGCAGGCCGAGGCGCTGCGCGAGTTCTTCCCGGTGATGCGCCGGGGCGACGCCTTCCTGCACAACTCCCCGTACCACGGCAACACGCACGCGGCCGATCACGCGATCATGGTGCCGGTCGTCGACCGCGACGGCGTGCACCGCTTCACCGTGGTCGCGAAGGCGCACCAGGCCGACTGCGGCAACTCGGTGCCGACGACGTACATGGCGAGCGCCCGCGACGTGTACGAGGAGGGCGCCCTCGTCTTCCCCGTCGTGCGGGTCCAGCAGGACTACGCCGACCTCGACGACATCCTGCGGATGTGCGAGATGCGCATCCGCGTGCCCGAGCAGTGGCGCGGCGACTACCTCGCGATCATGGGCAGCGCCCGGATCGGCGAGCGGGCCCTGCTCGAGCTCGGCGAGGAGGTCGGCTGGGACGCCCTCGACGGCTTCTCCCGCGACTGGCTCGACTACAGCGAGCGCCGAATGGAGGTCACGATCCGCGCGCTGCCCGCCGGATCGACGACGAAGTCCACCGTGCACGACCCGTTCCCGGGGGTGCCCGACGGCGTGCCGATCCAGGCGACCGTCACGGTGCTGCCGGAGGAGGGCCTGATCGAGGTCGACCTCCGCGACAACCCGGACTGCGTGCCGTCGGGGCTGAACCTCAGCCAGGCGACGTCCCGCGCGGCGGCGTTCATCGGGCTGTTCAACAGCATCGACCACACCATCCCGCACAACCAGGGCAGTTTCCGACGCGTGCGGCTGCTGCTGCGGGAGAACTGCGTCGTCGGCATCCCGCGCCACCCGGTGAGCTGCTCGGTCGCGACGACGAACCTCTCGAACCGCGTCGGCAACCTCGTGCAACGCGCGATGGCCGAACTCGGCGCGGGCCTCGGCATGGCCGAGGTCGGCACCGGGATGTCGCCGGCGGAGGCCGTCGTGTCGGGCATCGACCGGCGGGCCGGTGCCACGGCGTTCGTGAACCAGATCTTCACCGGCACGAACGGCGGCGCCGCCGGCCCGCACGCCGACGGCTGGCTCACGATGGACGACCTGGGCTCGGGCGGCACGCTGCTCCTCGACAGCGTCGAGATCGACGAGCTCAAGCAGCCGATCGTGATCCACGAGCGCCGGCTCGCGGTCGACACGGAGGGTGCGGGGCACCGCCGGGGCGCCCCGGGCACGATCGTCGAGTACGGGCCCATCGGCGGACCGATCGAGGCGATCTACGCCAACGACGGCTCGATCAACCCGATGGCGGGGGCGCGCGGCGGACGCGCGGGCGCGCCCTCGCGTCAGCAGAAGCGGACGCGGGACGGATCGCTCGTCGCGCTCGACATCTGCGGTCCGGAGGTGATCGAGGTCGGCGAGCGGCTCGTCGCCCGCACGAGCGGCGGCGGCGGCTACGGCGACCCGGCGACCCGCGAGCCCGAGCTCGTCCTCGCCGACGTGCGCGAGGGCTGGATCAGCGAACGACGTGCGCGCGAGGTGTACCTCGTGCAGATCCGCGACGGGCGGATCGATCAGGACGCGACCGGGCAGCTGCGCTCGGCCAAGGAGATGTGGAGGAACCGCGGATGACCGCGACGACGATGGACCGGACCCGGCTCGGGCAGCTGCTCGCGCGCGAACGCGGGGAGTTCGTCCGGCGCACCCCGGAGTCGCGCCGGCTGCACGAGGCGGCCGCGCCGCACCTGCTCGGCGGAGTGCCGATGACGTGGATGGCGAAGAGCGCCGGCCCGTACCCGCTGTACCTCGACTCGGCCCGCGGCGCGCGGGTCACCGACGCCGACGGCACCCGCTACGTCGACTTCTGCCTGGGCGACACGGGCGCGATGGCCGGGCACTCGCCGGCGGCGACCGTCGAGGCCGTCGAGCGGCGCTACGGTCGGCTCGGCGGGGCGACCGCGATGATGCCGACCGAGGACGCGGGCGTCGTCGCCGGCATCCTCGCCGAGCGTTTCGGGGTCGCGGAGTGGAGCTTCTCGCTCTCGGCGACCGACGCGAACCGCTGGGTGCTGCGGCTCGCCCGGGCCGTGACCGGGCGGCCGCGCGTGCTCGTGAACAGCTTCAGCTACCACGGCAGCGTCGACGAGTCGTTCATCGTGACCGGCCCGGACGGCCCGAGGGCCAGGCCGGGCAACGTCGGCCCCGCGTACGACGTGACGCGCACGAGCCGGGTGGTCGAGTTCAACGATCTCGCCGGGCTCGAGCGCGAGCTCGCCGCGGGCGACGTCGCGGCGGTGCTGATGGAGCCGGCGCTCACGAACATGGGCATCGTGCTGCCGGAGCCCGGCTACCTCGCCGGGGTGCGCGAGCTCACCCGGGCGGCCGGGACGCTCCTCATCAACGACGAGACGCACACCTTCTCGGCGGGGCCCGGCGGCTGCACGGCGGCGTGGGGGCTCGAGCCCGACCTCGTCACCCTCGGCAAGGCGATCGCGGGAGGCATCCCGATCGGCGCCTACGGCCTGAGCGCCGAGCTGGCCGATCGGATCTGGTCGGACCCCGAGACCGACCTCGTCGACACCGGCGGCGTCGGCGGCACCCTCGCGGGCAACGCGCTGAGCCTCGCGGCCGCGCGCGCGACGCTCGAGCGGGTGCTGACGCCCGAGGCGTTCGCCGGCATGACCGCGCGGTCGGGGGAGTACACGGCCGGGGTGCAGGGGCTCATCGACCGCTTCGCGCTGCCGTGGACCGTCACGCAGCTCGGGGCGCGCTCCGAGTACCGCTTCGCCTCGCCCGCCCCGCGGAACGGCACGGAGTCGTACCTCGCGACGGACACGGAGCTCGAGGACTACCTGCACCTGTTCCTGCTGAACCGGGGGATCTTCCTGACGCCGTTCCACAACATGGCGCTCATGTGCCCGGAGACGAGCAGCGCCGACGTCGAGCTGCACCTGGACGTGCTCGCCGCCGCGCTGTCGGATCTCGTCGGCTGAGGCCGAGGCTCGGTGTTCAGCGGAACAGGTCCGCGCGCTCGAGGTAGTCGCGGAGGTGGCTGCGCCGCTCGGCGCCGGTCTTGCGCATCACCCGGTGCAGGTGGCTCTCCACCGTGCGCACGGAGAGGACGAGCTCGTCGGCGATCTGCTGGTTGCTGAGCCCCGACGCGGCGAGGCGCGCGATCTCGCGTTCGCGCTCCGTGAGCTCGACGAAGAGGGCGCGGAAGCGGGTGGCGTCGTAGCTGCCGGGCACGAGCGACTTCCTGAGCTGCTCATGGCGCGCGGTGAGCTCGGCGGCCGACTCCGCCTCGCCGAGATCCCGGTAGAGGGTCGCCGCGCGGGACATGGCCGAGAGCGCGAGACCGAAGCGCCCGTCCCGGGCGAACATCGCGCCCGCCTCGGCGAGCTCCGCAGGATTCTGCGCGACGAGGGCGGTGAGGTAGCGGAGCAGGTCGCCGACGAGCTCACCCTCGACCGCGCTGATCCGCTCGCGGACCTCGGCCAGCCGCTCCTCGCTCGGATCGAGTTCGACGACGGTGGTGAGCGCCATCGCGGCGGCCAGCCGGGCCCCGCGTTCCCAGAGCTGGTTCGCGCTCTCGAGCGTGATGCTCGCGGCCCTCGCCTGATCGCCCTCGCTCGCCGCGGTCTGCATCCACGCCCAGCCGCGCGCCTGGCTCGGCAGGGGGCCGTCGGCGAGCGGGATGCGCTCGAGCTCCGCGTTGCGGGCCTCTGCGAGCTTCCGCTGCCCCCGCCGCGAGGCGATGACGCTCGACATGATCGTGAGCGCCAGATGCGCGAAGGGCGGGCGCCCGAGCGGCTCGCCGAGGATCGAGACGACCTCGATCAGGTCCTCCGCGTCGCCGTAGCGCCCGTCGATGACCGCGCAGAAGACCGCCACCGCGCCGAAGCCGCGCATCCCGAGCGGGTCGAACCGTGCCCGCGACTCGTCGAGGGAGCGCACGGCGTGCCTCGCGGCGGTCGAGGTGTCGCCGCGGGCGATGAGGTTGCTGAGCGCGACCACCGAAGCGCGGAGGTCCAGCACGGGCCCGTTCAGCACCCGGATGGCCGCCAGATGCCGGTCGGAGTCGTGGAGACGACCGTGGCAGGTCGCGACGTACGCGAGGGCCCGGTGCACGGCGACGGCCACCTCGCCCGGCATCTCGGGATCGAACGGGTCGGGCAGCACGCCGAGGTCCGGGTCGCCGAGCTGGTCGATCTCGAGTTCGACGGCGCGCGCGAGCAGGAACGGCCCGAACTCGGGCAGCTCCTGGGCGGTGGACCGAAGTCGTTCCAGCGCCCGCTCGGGCTGGTGCCGTGAGTAGGCCAGATAGTCGGCCTCGGCCGCGCACCATCGCGCCCTCGCCTCCTCCGAGCCGGCGAACGACGGCGGCGCCTCGAGCAGCGCATCGATCTCGGCGGGGATGCTCGGGGCCTCGAGCAGCGTCTCCAGGAAGTTCACCGCCGACTCGGGAGTCTGCGCCTGCGCCCACTCGTTCCGGGCGACGAGCGTGCGGGTGCGCTGCTGCTCGTGCACGAGTCGGATGAACTGCGCGCTGTGGTCGTCGTCGAACGCCGTGATGGGTGCGTCGCCGAAGCGCAGGGTGTTCTCGGGATCGAGCGTCTCCTCGATCGCCTGCGCGAGTCGCAGCCGGCGGGCGGGTCGCGGTGTGTGCCGGAAGTACTCCACGAGGAGCGGCGGCTGGACGCTGACGAGCAACCGCGACCCCGAGGAGAGCAGCTCCACGAGCCCGAGCTGCTCCAGCGCCTCGAGGTGCGTCGCCGAGGCGAGGTGCGAGATGCCGGCCGCATCCACGACGCCGAGCATCGAAAGGGTCTCGAGCAGGTCGAGCTGGGCGGGTTCGAGCCCTTCGAGCTGCACCTCGACCAGCGCCGAGAGCGAGGGCGACCACAGGTCGTGCGTCGCCGTCCAGACGCCGTCGCGGGCCTCGAGCGCACCTTCGCGCGACGCGGCGTCGACGAGCGCGAAGGCGAGCCCGACGTTGCCGCCGGACTTGGCGTAGATGCGGGACAGGGTCGCCGCGTCGACGGGCGCGCCGAGTCGGTCGACGATCGCCAGCTCGAGCTCGTCGTACCGCAGCTGCGGCAGTTCCAGGGTGAAACTCGTCTCGATGGTGGAGGACCGCACGCCGGTCGGCGTGTGGCGCGCGCCCCGCCCCCGCAGCCGGATGATCACCACCGGCAGCCGGTGCCGGCGCTGCACGGCGCAGATGATCCCCCAGCTGACCTCGTCGAGATCGTCCCAGTCGTCGACGATGAGCAGCGAATCGTTCGACTGGAGCCGGTCGGACAGCTCCTGCACGACCGTGGGGATCGCCGACGGGCGGCTGTCCTTCGCCGCGTCGATCCCCGCCAGTGCGAGCGCCATCATCGGGAAGCTCCGCAGCGAGGCGACCGCGCGCACGTCGACGACGTGCCAGGAGCGGTTCAGGAAATGGTTCCGCAGCCGCTCGGCGAACCGCGTGCGCCCGCTGCCGCGCGCGCCGACGACGTCGACGCACGCCCCCTGCGTGATCATCTCGGCGGCCTGAGCGAACAACTGGTCGCGCGTGCTCACCATCGACTCCCCTCCGTCCGGGAAGCGTCCCCCCGGAGCGCCGTGCCTGCATCGTACGGCCGCGGGAGGTCGGCGGGGAAGGGGGCGGTGGGCCTCATCGCTCGCCGGCGCGCACGGCTGCGCGGCGACGCTCGCGGGCCCGCTGCCAGTCCGCGTAGTCGTGGTCGCGTCCGAGCGAGCAATCGCACCGCAGCAGGATCGCCTCGCCGGTCTTCGGATCGACGAAACGCTCGACGTGGGGGAGCGCGAAGCGGGTTCTGGGCATGCAGCACAGTGTCCGCCGCCCCGGGCGCGCGACGTCGTCGTGCCGCACGGACTCCGGGACGCCGAGCGAAGAATGCCGTGGTCGGGCGCCGGGCCTCAGTAGTCAGCGGGCCGCCCGGCCGACCAGCTCCCAGACGACACCGAAGCGATCCTCGATCATCGCGTAGCAGCCGCCCGACCGCCCGGTCGGTGTGACCTCCGTGAGCACGACGCCGCCCTCGCCGAGCACGGCGGCGGCCTGGCCGAGCAACTGGTCGCCGAGCTCGAGCCGGATCGCGAGCCGGCGCCCGGTGCTGATCGGGAGGTCCGTGAGCGCGTCCGACATCCGGATCCGCTCACCGGCCACCGCGAGCTCCGCGACCATCACCCGTCGGCCGAAGCGGGGGCGGTCCCAACCGGGAGCGTCCTGGAAGCGGACGAGCCGCTCGATGTCGGCGTCGAAGGCGGCGACGTACGTCTCGATCGCCGCCGTGCATTCGTCGGTGAAGGTCAGGAGCGGGATGACGGCCAAATTGATCTCCCAGTGCGGTCCGGTGCCGGGCGTCGGGTCGAACCGAGGCTATGCGCTGCACCACGGACGGGTGGGGCCGCGACGATCGTTGCGTAGTCGGGGCGCGCCCGGTTCAGTAGTCCCCGCCGCCACGGCGGTGGCGGGCGGGTCGGGGCTCCGCACCCGGGCCGGGCGCGGGGCGGTGCCGCGCGCCTCGCAGAAGTCGGCCCCGACTACTGAGAATGGCCGGCTGCGCCACTGAAGCCCGGACGGCACCCGGTGCGCGCCTCGATCGTGCGCGTAGCTTCGCTTCCGGTCGTGGTCGGGCGGCCCCCCCCCGACGCCCCGACCGCGAGCGGAGGGCCCGACGGCCCTGATCGGGCCCTCCGCGTCCCACAGGCGAACCGCCGTCACCATCCACCCGAAGGAACGACATGCTCACCTCGCTCCCCGTTGCTCGGCGCGCCCGCCTCGGTGCGCGCCTCCGCCCGGAGCGCCGCCGTCGCGGCGCGCGCGCCGCACTCGCCGCCGCGGCCGCGACCGTCGTGCTGGGCGCGGTCGGCGCGCTCGCCGGCGCGGCTCCGGCGAACGCGGAGCCCCAGGCCACGATGAGCCGCACCCTGCCCGAGTACGCCTACTTCGCCTGGAACGAGGCAGGGACCGGCACGTTCCACGACTTCTGGGCGTACCTCTTCCCGTTCGACGTCGTCGACGACGCGGGCGCGACGACGACCATCCAGGTGTACTGCGCAGATCGCATGGTCGGCGTCGACCTCTCCGGCGCGCACCCCTACGCCCAGTCGTCGTGGGAGGACTTCACCGGGACCGGGTTCGGGACGAACGCCGCAGAGGTCCTCTGGGTGATCGAGCACGGGTACCCGACTCGCACGGGTGCGGAGGTCCTGTCCGCGGCCGGTGTGACGGGGACGACGAATCAGAGCTCCGACAAGATCGCGCTGGCCGCGACGCAGATCGCCATCTGGAACCTCACCAATCCCGAGGTCGCGGACACCAGGTTCCCGTCGGCCGATTCGATCGCGGTGGCGGGCAACGCGGGGCACGCGACGCTCGCGGACTCCACCGCCATCCTCGCGGTCGTGCGCCAGCTCCTCGACTCGGCCACCGGCGACGGATCGCAGCCGGGGCCGGCGCTGCAGGTCGTCCCGCCGAGCGACGGCGCCCCCGTCTCGGGCCGGGTCGGGCCGTTCGTCGTCCGCACCTCGGCGAGTTCCGCGAGCGTGAGTTCGACCGCGGGCGTCGTCGTCGACGCGGACGGCGCCCCCGTCGCCACCGCGGGCGACGGCGACGCGCTCTACGTCCGGGTGGACGGGATGACCGTGGGCGACCCGGTCCCGCTCGAGGCGACGGCCTCGGACGTGCACGCGCGCGCGGGCACGCTCTGGATGCCCGCCGACGGCGGTCGCTACCAGACCCTGATCACGGCGAAGGACTCCGTCGGGTACACCGCGAGGGACGCGGCGGAGATCGCCCTCGAGGCGGCGGTGACCCCGAGCGAGCCGGCGGGACCGGGCGACGACGACGGCGGAGACGACGATGGCGGAGCGGTCCCGGGAGACGGCACCGGCGGCGACGTACCGGATGCGCCCGGCGACGGGGCAGACGTGCCCGACGGGGGAGCCGAGGCTCCCGGCCACGGCCCCGCTGGGCCGTCGGCGGCGCCCGACTCCCGTGCCGGCTCGTCGGCAGCGTCGAGCACTCCGACGCTGGCGCACACCGGGTCGGAGCTCGGCGCCGGCCTCGGCGCCGCCCTGCTCCTGCTGGTCGCGGGTCTGCTGCTGGCGCGCGGCCGCCGGCGTCGGGCCGGCTGACCGCTCGCCTGCCGTCGGAGCGCACCCTCATCCTGCGACGGCGAGGAATCGTCACGATGCGATAGACTTCGCGAGCAGTTCTTCCGGGTGCGCGCGCCGGCCGTCCGGCTCGTCGTTTCGAGTCCCGCCCGCCGCCCCGGTCTCCCGTCCGTCGCTTCCGCGAGGGGCGGGATTCTCGCTGTTCGGTGGCTCTGCTGCCCCGGATTCTCGGGCTTTGCCCCCCGTTTTGGGTGGATTCTCGACGATTCGGGCGTGGGGGCGCCGATAGGCTCGATTTGTCTGATTCCCGTGAACGAGAGTCTGGATATGAGGGGTGCGTTTGTCGGGGCCACCCCGGCACCAACACTCCGGGCACACTCCCTGCGGCGTCGCACGGCGGCCCCGGAATGCGCCGGTCGTGAAAGTCACGTCCGGCTGAAGAGCGAGCGTTCGGGCGCATCGGCTCCGGCCGTGCGTGCCGAGGTCGGGGGCGGGATCGAGACCGCCGCAGACCCGCTCGCCGAGATCGCCCTGCGTTCCACCCGCGCCCTCCGCCGAGTGTTCGTGATGGGCATCGCCCTCGCCTTCGGCATCGTCTTCGCCCGGCTGCTGAGCGTCGAGGGCCGGGGCCTCGGCTTCGACGCGTCGGGGCACGGGCTCGGCGGGTGGGACACCCCGGACGCCGCGGTCATGCCGCTCGCCGCGCTCGGCGCGATGGCCGTCGCGATGCTGCTGCTCGTCGTCTCCGCCTCCGAGGAGCGGCTCGCCGCGGTGATGCGCTTCGGCCTCCCCGGCTTCGACGATCGCGCCAGGGCGATCGCGAACGGCATGGTCTGGGCCGGGATCGCCCTGCTCGCCGTGCACTTCGCCGCGCCCGCCTTCGAGTGGATGCCGGGCGGGCACAAGGCGGCCGGCGTGCTGCTCGGCACCGTGCTCGGAGCAGGCACCGCCCGCCTGCATCACCAGGCGATCAGCCACGAGGCGTACCGCACCTTCAACCTCGTCTCCATGCTGCTCGCGGCCGGCAGCCTCGGCGCCATGTCGATCACCCCCACGGGCGAGTGGTGGACCCTGAACTTCAGCACCCTCGGCACGAGCGACGACCTCGCGGCGGCGAGCTTCAACGTGGGCATCGTCATCGCGGGGCTCGGCATGGCCGTGCTCGGGCCGGCGCTCACCCGGGCGCTCGGCGAGGCGCGATTCGCGGTGCGGCGCGGCGGGCTCGGCGCCGCACGAGCGCTGATCGCGGTGATCGGCGCGAGCCTCGCCGGGGTCGGCCTCGTGCCGATCGACACCGACACCCTGCTGCACAATGTCTTCGCCTGCGCCGCCGCGGCCGGGTTCGCCGGGCTTGCCGGCTGCGTCCGGCTCTTCGCCAAGCGGATGCCGCGCACCCTCGTCGTGCTCTCCTACGCGTTCCTCGCGCTCGAGATCGCCGCGATGTTCGCGTACCAGGTGATCGGGCTGTTCAACCTGACGGTGTTCGAGATCGTCGCGTTCACCCTGGTCTTCGCCTGGCTGATCGCGCTCGTCGCCACCACGCACGCGCACCCGCAGGCGGAGCCGTCCGACGTCGGCGTCGTCACGGGCGCTGTCTCGGCCCGCGCTCACGCCGTGCACCGCCGCCGTATCGCGCCCGCCGGCTCGGCCGCGCTCACCCGCCCCGCCGGTCGCGACGAGGAGGCCCGCCTCCGCGGCCCGGGCTCGCACGGCTCGGACCGCCTGCGCCGGCTCGGACTGCGCGGGACGGATGCCGCGGCGGACGACCCCCCGGACCACGCGGCACTCGTCTGAGGCATCCTGGGCGGCGACCGGGAATCCCCGCGCGCCGGACGCGTTGCACCAGAGGACGAACGCTGCGCACGATCGCGCGGCCGAGCGGAAGCGGAGGAACGCATGAGCGAGGACATCCAGCTCGCGGAGGCGGCCGAACGGTCGCGGTACGAGATCCGGTCCGACGGAGTGGTCGCGGGCTTCGCGATGTACCGGCGCTCCGAGGGGCGGACGACCTTCACGCACACGATCGTGAAGCCCGAGTTCGAGGGGAAGGGCATCGGCAGCAGGCTCGCCCGCTTCGCCCTCGACGACACCGTCGCGCGCGGCGAGCGGATCGTGCCCGAGTGCCCGTTCATCCGGGCCTACCTCGAGCGGCACCCCGAGTACGCCGACTCCGTCGACCCGGTGGAGTCCGCCGGCCGGGCGTGAGCGCCTCGCCCCATCGCGGAGATCCGTGTCACGACGGGCGCGCGACGGCAGTCCCGCCTGGGCGTGTACCCCGTTCCGGGGGCGGCACGAGCCGCGCGGCGGGGATACGATTCACCCAAACCCGAGTCGGGAACCCGAACCCGACATGCCCGCCATCCGTGGTGGCCGCGGTGCGCCCTCGCGCGCCCCGCTCGGGAGGTTGCTCGTCGAGCTCAGTTCGGGTCGCTCGGCGGGGAGGGCCTCCCTGGAGGCCGCGGTGGGGCGGGAGGTAGGGTTCCCGCCCCACCGTCATTCGCCCGCCGCGCGGCCGGGCCGCCCGGGCCGTCCCGGGCCGGGCCGTCAGGCCTCGTCGCCCTCGTCGTCCGGTGGGATGACGGGTGCACCGGCCTCGGCGGCACCCAGGCGAAGGCGGGTGGTCAGTCGGATCAGCGTGCGCAGCTCATCCTCGTCGAGGGACGCGCCCATGTGCTCGGTGATCGCCTGCATGTGCTCGACCGCGACGCGGCGGAACAGATCGAACCCCTCCGCGGTGATGGACACGATGGTGCCGCGGCCGTCGTCGGGGTCCTCGCTCTTGCGGAGCAGCCCGCGAGCGGCGAGTCGGTCGACGAGCCGGCTCACGCTCGGCTGCGTGATGAGGACCGAGCGGTTCAGCTCCTTCAGCCGGAGCCGCCGGCCCGGGGCGCGGGAGATGTTGAACAGCACGTCGTACTCGTTCATCGAGATGGTCGAGGACGGGAAATCCCGCTGCAGGGCCCGCATCACGGTCACCTGCGCGCGGAACAGCGACTCCCAGGCCGCGACGGTGAGCTGCCGGTCGACCACGTGGTGCTCCCTTCATCAGCGCGTGCGCGCGCTACCCAGAATAGGGGCCCCAGACACGGTTGAGGGCCGGTCGTAGAGGCTGACGACCGGCCCTCGCCCTTGCACCAAGAGTGTCCTGCAATCACATTCCGCACCGCCCGCCACAGCAAACGTGCGGTGCGATACCGAATATATAACAGATAGATAACGGGCGCCAGAGCTGCCTGAAAATCTCTGGCCGCTCCCAGGCTGACCGTCGGGCGCGGAGGAGATCCGCGCCTCGGGAGGTCGATTGCGCGGACGTGGGGTGGCGCTACCACGAGGCAGAGCTCAGGTCTGAGCAGGAGGCTCTAGCCGATGCTCAGCGGGTTCTCGTCGAGATCGAGCAGCTGCAGCAGGAGCTCACCTCGGAACCGGCGCTCTGCTCGGCGAGGTAGAGCCGTTCGCCGACGCGCTTCGGCGCGAACGCGATTTCCTGCGAACTGTCCGAGGTGACGCGCATGCTCGACGCGCAGCGCCAGACACGCCTGGGATCACTTCTCCTCGATGGCGATGGACATCTCCGTGGGCTTGACCAGTCTCGAACTGGATGGCGTCGTTCATGGAGGAGCTGGGGCTCCGAGCGTGGATCGGAGACTCACCCAGCGGACACACGTCGTCTGCTTCTGCAGTCGACGGCGGCCGCGAGCCGAACCAGCCTCTCTCGTCAGCCCACCGACCGCGTGTTCGACGCGTGGCGCGACGTGTTCAGGTCCCGTCGGACGATCGCCGAGAAGCTGGGCCTGCCCACGAGTGCTTTACTCGCCCATGACGCATCACCCGCACCCCAGCCAAGGTCTCGCACTCCAGCACACCTATGCCCTCGCGGCGTTCTCCCGGCGGCTGCGAGGCCACTCTGCCGCGCTCCGCTTTGCCATCCGAGGGCGCGGCCAGGCTATCCGCTCTGGGCCTGGATCAGTGCGCGCAGTTCCTCTTCCGGGCTGGCTGATGTCAGGGCCTGGTGGCCGCGGGGGAGGAGTACGACGTGATGGTATGCCTCGGATCCGCGGGAGAGGCGCCCTGCGAGGAGTGCGTGCTCCCAGATGAGCACGCACTGCAGGTAGAACGGGTCGAGCGCGTACCGGGCACGAGGTGTCGTGATTGTCCCTCGCACCGTGACGCCTGGCACCTCGGAGATGCCTGCAAGGTCCTGAATCACGCCGAGCACGGTCTCTGGTCGGTAGTGAGCACCGTCACCCCGTGGGAAGAGTCGGAGGAGCACATTGACGGCCAGGTCAATCGGCTCGGCGGCTTCCAGTCCAGCGAAGCCCTCGTACAGCCGAGGTTCGGGGGAGACGGCTTCGGATCGTCGAAAGAGGCCCATGGGCTGAATCTACTGGTGCGCGTTCACCCGTGGGCGTTGACGAGTTGGGTGAGGTGATCGAATGAGGCTCTGGCGAAGCTGACCTCGCGTGTGTCGAGCTGCGCCCACCATGGGTCGTTCACATCGGTGAGGCGCTCCAGCGCTGGGCGAAGGTGCTGACGGTCGCGCCGGCTCAGGATGGGTCCGAGATCTCGGCGGGATGCTGCAGCGAGCAGGACGACGAGGTCTTCGAGGTGGCGCTCGCGATCGCGGGTATCGACGGTGTAGGCAGCCGCCTTCGCGACGATGGCGCCGGTCGAGTCGGGCACGTCGACGACGACGGAGGCGCCGCCGGATCGTCCGGTGACGGTGTAGTGGTCGCGGCGCTCGAGCGCCTGCTTGGCGCCAGGTGAGCGGAGCACGCCGCGGCCGCGCCACCGGAACGCGTCGCTCGCGGTGCTCGGCACCATCACGTCGACGATGTCGTGCTCACGCTTGAATCGGTGGAACGGCCCCGACCCGGTCGGTTCGAGCGCTTCAAAGCCGGCAGCCTGCAAGGGGCCCGCGACCTCGGAGATCCTGGCGGCAGTGATGTCGATCAGGACGTCAAGGTCAGAGGTGTGCCGGACCGGATCCATGCCAGCGCGGATTGCATGGGCGTGCACCATGAGCCCGCCGACGAGCACCCACCGCTCAGAGGGAACGGCCTGAGCTACCTCGACGAGGAGCATCCACTCGGCGGCACGGTCGTCGACCTCGATCAGGTGAGCTTGGCCAGCCACTCGTCCCGCATTCGCTTGAGCGCGTCGAGCCCGACGCGACGGACCCTGGTCGTGGTGCTCCGCAGGCAGTCGGCCGCGATGAGCGCGATCGGCGTCTCGCCTTCGATGCGGGTCTGGCCGCTGCGGAACCCGTGCACGATGATGTCGCCGGTGACGGCCTCCACAAGGTCATGCTGCTCGAGGAGGACGCCGAACGGTTCGCGAGCGTAGCCCCGGATCGGCTGACCGCGCAGCTGATCGAGGACGCGCACGTCGACCTCGGATTGGAGACGGTCGAGGGCGCTCTCGCCGGTCAGTGCGAGCGCGCGCCGGACCGCGTCGCGGTTGCGCGCCTCGAAGCGCGCGGTGACGATCGACGCGCTGATGCGCTTGCCCAGGATCTCGTGATCATGGCGGAAGATCCGCCGCCCGACATCGAGGCTCAGATGCTCGTCGTCGCCTGAGAGGGTGGTGATGATGCCCCAGACGACATCCTCGGACCAAGGACGACCCGGGACCGCGCCGATCGAGAGGCGCTCATGCACACTGGTGAGCTCGATCGAGAGGCCGGCCGAGGTCTTTGTGCCCCTGAGAAATCCCTCGCCCCAGAGCTCAGCAACTCGACGCCTGGTGACGCCGAGCTGATGTGCCGCGTCTGCGGCCGTCACCATGCTCATGGTGCTAAACCCTTCTCGATTGAGAATAGTTTAGCTATATGTGGCACCGAGAGGGGGGTAAAGGCGTCTCATCGGACGACAAGTTTTGGTGAGAACGGACACTGACCGTCGGGCGCGGAGGAGATCCGCGCCTCGGGAAGTCGATTCAGGCCGAGCCATCCTCCCGCGGAGCGAATCCCCTCCGGCGCGAGCCGGGCGGCAGGGCGGCAGGGAGCGGCAGGGCGTCAGTGCGGCGGCGGGCTCAGAAGACGTCGGGGCTCGGCGTGGAGGCCTGACGGATCGAGACGTCGGCGTGACGGTCGAAGCGGTAGCCGAGGCCGCGCACGGTGCGCACGATGTCCTGGTAGTGCGCGAGCTTCGAGCGCAGGCGGCGCACGTGCACGTCGATGGTGCGCTCGCTCGGGGCCTCGTCGTCGGCGTTCCAGAGGCTGTCGATGAGCTCGTGCCGGTCGATCGTGCGGCCCTCGCGCAGCACCAGGTACTGCAGCAGCTCGAACTCCTTGTAGGTGAGCCCGGCGGGCTCGCCGTCGAGCAGCACGCGCTTGCGCGAGATGTCGATGATGACGCCGTTGGGGTGGCGGTCGCTGTCGTCGCGCACGTCGCCCTGGGCCTCGCGCTGCTTGGCGAGCGCGGCCGGGTCCTGGAGCGCGAGACGCACGACGTCGACGTCGCGGCCGCCGGCGCCCTCGGGGGCGAGGGCCACGGCCGCGTAGGTCTCGGCGGAGGGGGCGACCTCGGCGGTCAGGCGGCGGAGCGCCTCGACGATGCGGTGCAGCGTCGTGCCGTCCTCGGTGGCCTTGCCCTCGTCGATGCCGACGTAGAGCACGAAGCCGCGGGCCTCGGTGCCCTCGGGTACGGCGCGGACGCGGGGGGCGGGGGTGAGCTCGGCGGCCGGGGCGGCGAGGCGGGCGATGGGCGCGCCGTCGGCGATGGCCCGGACCGGGGCGGCCGAGATGCTGGGGGCGGTGCGGGCGGTGGGGGCGGAAGCGAGTGCGAGCGACATGACGGATTCCTTGCGTTGCGGGTGCAGCGATCGACCCCGTCGGCGGGGTCTGCGAACTGGCCGGAGTGGGCCGGGCGAGCGCCTGGGCGGCGGCTCAGAGGAGTCCGGGCGATCTGGATGCGGATCGGCAGCGGGACTCGGCGAAGAGGTCGCGGGTCAGCGGCACATTCGACAACACATGCCTGCACGCGCCGACATCATCATGTCGGCAGTCCTGTTCACCTCGCGGGTGGTCAGGGTGCGTGCGGTGTCGGTCATGGTGGAGAGTCAATCGGAGCCGCGAGCATGTGTCAATTCGTGACCCGTGGATGACGGGGTGTGACGTCGCACGCGGTGCATCGGCATCCGGCCGCCACGAAACCCTCTCGCCCGCCGCCGGCAAAGATCGAAGAATCAGCGATCGATCACGTCTGGAAAAAATCTTCTGCAGGCTGCTTGCGAGACTACGCGGGCCCGCTCGAAGATCCTTCGCGTATAGCACGACGGGCGCCTCGATCGAGGCGCCCGTCGTCGAACAGGGGAGGGGGATGGCTCAGACGGTGCCGTAGAGCCGGTCGCCGGCGTCGCCGAGGCCGGGCACGATGAAGCCCTGCTCGTTCAGGCGCTCGTCGACGGCGCCGAGCACCACGGTGACCTCGCGGCCGTGCAGCGCCTCCTCGACGGCCTTCAAGCCTTCGGGGGCGGCGAGGATGCAGATGGCGGTCACGTCGGTCGCACCGCGCGCGAGCAGGAAGTCGATCGCCGCGATGAGCGATCCGCCCGTCGCGAGCATCGGGTCGAGCACGAAGCACTGCCGGTTGCTGAGGTCGTCGGGCAAGCGCTCGGCGTACGTCGTCGGCTGCAGCGTCTCCTCGTCGCGAGCCATGCCGAGGAACCCGACCTCGGCGCTCGGCAGCAGCTTCACCATGCCCTCGAGCATGCCGAGCCCGGCGCGCAGGATCGGCACGATGAGCGGCTTCGGCTCGGCGATGCGCACGCCGGTCGTCACGGCGACGGGCGTCTCGATCTCGACCTCGGTGACGCGGACGCCACGGGTGCCCTCGTACGCGAGGAGCGTCATGAGCTCTTCGACGAGGGAGCGGAACACCGGCGAGGGGGTCTCGCGGTCGCGGAGCACCGTCAGCTTGTGGGTGATGAGCGGGTGATCCGCCACGTGGACTCGCATGGCCCCGATTCTACGGCGCGGTAGCGTGGCAGCCGAGAGCGGATCGAGCGGAGGCGCGGATGGAGCGGGCGGAGCACCGGGAATGGATGCGTCGCGCGCTCGCCGTGGCCGAGGGGGCGCTGAGCTCGGGCGATGTGCCGGTCGGGGCGATCGTGCTCGACCCCGAGGGCCGGGTGATCGCCGAGCGCCGCAACGAGCGCGAGCAGACCGGAGACCCGACGGCGCACGCCGAGGTGCTCGCCCTGCGCGACGCGGCCGCCGCCCGCGGCGAGTGGCGGCTCGAGGGCTGCACGCTGGTCGTCACGCTCGAGCCCTGCGTCATGTGCGCGGGCGCGATCCTCGCCGCACGGGTGCCGACCGTCGTGTTCGGCGCCTGGGACGAGAAGGCGGGGGCCGCGGGCTCCCTCTACGACGTGCTGCGCGATCGCCGGCTGAACCACCGGGTCGAGGTCTACGGCGGGGTGGAGGCGGAGGCCGCCGCGGCGCAGCTGCTCGCGTTCTTCGGTGCCGCCGAGCACCGCCCGCCTCAGACGCCGAGTGAGATGCCGCTCGACAGCTGAGCGAAGGCCCGCACCGCGAGGGCGGCGGGCGCGCCTGCCGCGCCGTCGGGGTCCTCATCGTGCGCGGCCCACTCCTCGAGCCCGAGGCGGATGGCGTCGGTCGCCGCCGCCGCCAGCAGCCGCACCTCGAAGGCATCGGCGTCCGGGCCCGCGAGCTCGGCGATGATGGCGCGCAGTCGCACCTCCGAGTCGTGGTTCACCCGGCGCCAGACCGTCTGCAGGGCGGGGTCGACGTCGGCGGCTCGGAGCAGACCGTGGGTCCAGCGCAGCGCCTCGCGCCCGGCGTCGTCGACCGGGGTCAGCACGCGCGAGATGAGCTCGGGGAAGGCGGTGGTCGGATCGCCGGGGCCGGATGCCGCGAGCGCCGCCTGCCAGGTGCCCGCGCCGACCGCGAGGAGCGGGCCGACGGCGTCCTCCTTCGTGCGGAAGTAGCGGTAGAAGGTGCGCAGCGACACCCCGGAGGCCGCGGCGATCGACTCCGCCGTCACCTGGTCCGCACCGTGCTCGGCGAAGAGGACGGCGGCGACCTTGGCGATCTCGAGCTGGGTCGCCGCCTTCCGGCGTTCAGTGAGGGTCGGCGTGCGTTCCACGTCTGGAAGCGTACGGGAAATACGCGGGCCGGCGTCGGTGTTTGACACTATGGCACGTTATGCCAAACAGGCGTAACGTGTAGCAAAACCCCTGGGACTCGAAAGGTCGAACACCATGAACCGCTACGAAGGTCGCCGCGCACTCGTCACCGGCGGCGGATCCGGCATCGGACAGGCCACCGTGCTGCGCATGCTCGCCGAGGGCGGCCGCGTCGTCGCCGCCGACGTCAGCACCGCCGGGCTCGCCGACACCGTCGCGAAGGCCGGCGACGCCGCCGAGCGCCTGCACACCGTCGCCATGAACATCGCCGACGAGGCATCCGTCCGCGCCGGCGTCGCCGCCGCCGTCGAGTGGCTGGGCGGGCTCGACGCACTCGTGAACGCCGCCGGCATCCTGCGCTCCTCGCACACGCACGAGACGAGCCTCGACGCCTTCGAGCAGGTCGTCCGGGTGAACCTCGTCGGTACGTTCCTCGTCATCCGCGAGGCGATCCCCGCCCTGCTCCAGGGCGAGGGCGCCGCCGTCGTCAACTTCAGCTCGACCTCGGCGGCGTTCGCGCACCCCTACATGGCGGCCTACGCGGCCAGCAAGGGCGGCGTGCAGTCGATGACCCATGCGCTCGCGGCCGAATACGCGAAGCAGGGCATCCGCTTCACCGCGGTGCAGCCCGGCTCGATCTCCTCCGGCATGACCGACGGCTCCGGCCAGAGCAAGCAGAGCCAGGGCCCCGGCCTGCCGGACGACGCCGACATGATGCTGTTCATGAAGCTGCAGCCGGCCCTCGGGCAGGGCTTCGCCGGCCCCGAGACGGTCGCGAGCGTCGTCGCCATGCTCGCGAGCGACGACGGCCGCTTCATCACCGGCACCGAGGTGCGCATCGACGGCGGCACCCACTTCTGAGCCGCGCCCGCCACACACACACACACACGAGTTGCCCGACTTTCATGAAAGTCGGGCAACTCGTGGTGTGTGTGGGGGTGGGGGCTACTCCAGGCCCTTGATGACGATCGCGTCGGTCGGCGGCGCCGTGTGGTGCGGGTCGACGTACACATCGGGCTCGATGTAGATCACCCGGGCCGCCGGCACCGCCTGACGGATGCGCTGCTCGATCACGTTCGTCGCGGCGGCGACCTCCAACAGTCGCTGGTCGGCGGCGAAGCCGAGCTTCGCCGCGACGAGCAGCTCGTCGGGGCCGAGGTAGAGGGTCTTCATGTGGATGATCCGCTCGATCTCCGGACCCGCGGTGATCGCCTGCTCGATCTTCTCGACGTCGGCGTCGTTCGCACCCTCGCCGACGAGCAGGCTCTTCGTCTCGATGCCGAGCACGATCGCCACGACGATCAGCAGCGTGCCGATCATAAGCGTGCCGATCGCATCGAACAGCGGATTGCCCGTGATGATCGTGAGGCCGACGCCGAACAGGGCGAAGACGAGGCCGAGCAGCGCCGCGACATCCTCGAGCAGCACGACCGGCAGCTCCGGCGCCTTCGCCCGGCGCACGAACTGCACCCAGCTCTGCCGACCGCGCAGCGGGTTCGACTCCGTGATCGCCGTGCGCAGCGAGAACGACTCCAGCACGATCGCGATCACGAGCACCAGGATCGGCAGCCACGGCACCTCGAGCGCATGCGGGTTCTGGATCTTCTCGATGCCCTCGTAGATCGAGAACAGGCCGCCGACCGAGAACAGGATGATCGCCACGACGAAGGCGTAGACGTAGCGCTCGCGGCCGTATCCGAACGGGTGCTCCTTGTCGGCCGCGCGCCGCGCCTTGCGGCCGCCGAAGATCAGCAGGAGCTGGTTGCCCGAGTCGGCGAAGGAGTGCACCGCCTCCGCGAGCATCGAGCTCGAACCCGAGAACGCCCACGCGATGAGCTTCGTGATCGCGATGCCGAGATTGGCGAGGAAGGCCGCGATGATGGCTTTGGTTCCGCCCGATGCGCTCATGGGTCGATTCTAGGAGTCGAGGATGCCGCAAGCGTGATGGACGCGTGAGGGCAAGCATGATGGGCGAGGCCCGCTTCTAGGATGGGCGCATGACTGCCGACGCGTCTTCCCTTCCCGTCATCGCGTTCCTCGGCGCCGGCTCCATGGCGCGGGCCGTGCTGCACGGCCTCCTGCAGCCGGGCGTCGCCGTCGACGGCATCCGCGCCACCAACCGCACCGCCGAGAAGGCCGCCGAGCTCGCCGAGCTGCCCGGCGTCACCGCCTTCGCGACGGAGCAGGATGCCGAGGCCAACCGCCGCGCGGTCGCGGGCGCCGGACTCGTCGTCGTCGCCGTGAAGCCCGCGATGGTGCCCGACCTCCTGCGCGAGATCGCCGATGCGCTCGACCCGGGGACCGTGGTCGTCTCCGTCGCCGCCGGCGTCACCGTCGCGACGTTCGAGTCGATCCTGCCCGAGCACGTCGCCGTCGTCCGCACGATGCCCAACACCCCGGCCGTCGTCGGCCGCGCCGTGACGGGCGTCTCGGCCGGCACGCGTTCGAGCGAGGCCGAGCTCGCGCTCGTCGTGCGGTTGTTCGAGACCGTCGGCGAAGTGCTCGTCGTGCCGGAGACGCAGCTCGACGCGCTCTCCACGATCTCGGGCTCCGGGCCGGCGTACGTCTTCTACCTCATCGAGCAGCTCACCTCGGCGGCCGTCGCGAAGGGCTTCACGCCCGAGCAGGCGGCGACGATGGTGCAGGGCACCTTCCGCGGAGCGAGCGAACTGCTCGCGGCCTCGGGGGAGGAGCCCGCCGAGCTCCGTCGCCGCGTGACGAGCCCGAAGGGCACGACCGAGCGGGCCGTCGCCGTGCTCGAATCGGCCGGGCTCGAAGCACTCTTCACCCGGGCGACCGACGCCGCCCTCGCCCGAGCGCGCGAGCTCGCCGCCGGCGCATGAGCGCCGCCGTCCCCGCTGCCGGCGGCCTCCGCTTCGAGGGGGAGCCGCGCTTCGCCTGGCGCGGCGTCATGCTCGACGTGGCCCGCCGCTTCCGGCCGCTGCCCGAGCTGTACCGCTTCGTAGACCTGCTCGCCGCGCACCGTCTGAGCGTGCTGCAGCTGCACCTGACCGACGACCAGGGCTGGCGCTTCGAGGTGCGCGCGTACCCGAGGCTCACCGAGGTCGGCGGCCGCCGCTCCGAGACGCAGCTCGGCCACGGCCCGGCGTCGACCCTCGACGGGGTGCCGCACGAGGGCTGGTACCGGCAGTCCGAGCTGCGCGAACTCGTGGCCTACGCGGCGGAGCGGGGCATCCGCGTCGTGCCCGAGATCGACGTGCCGGGACATGCGAGCGCCGTCCTGGCCGCCTACCCCGAGTTCGGCGTCGGCGGCGCGGCCGAGGTGGCGCGGCGGGTGCGCGAGCCGTGGACCCGCTTCGGCATCAGCGACGAGGTGCTGAACGTCGAGGAGGAGACCCTCGCCTTCATCCGAACCGTGTTCGACGAGCTCTGCGACGTCTTCGACGACGAGATCGTGGGGATCGGCGGCGACGAGGTGCGCAAGGACCGGTGGCGCGCCGACCCGCGGACGCAGGAACTCATGGCCGAGCGCGGGATCGCCGACGAGGAGGAGCTGCAGTCCTGGTTCCTCGCGCGGGTCGCCGACGGGCTCCGCGCCCGAGGCCGCCGCGCCGTCGGCTGGGACGAGATGCTCGAGGGGCGGGATCCGGCGCCCGACGCGATCGTCGCGTCCTGGCGCGGTCCGGTCGGCGCCCGGCTCGGTGCGCGGCTCGGCCACGAGGTCGTGCTCTGCCCCGACCTCTGGACCTACTTCGACTACCGCCAGTCTGACGACCCGGCCGAGCCGATCCCGGTCGGGACCGTGCTCTCCCTCGAGGACGTGGCGGACTTCGACCCGCTGCCCACCGCCGAGCCGGCGTGGTTCGCCGAGCGCGTCGTCGGCGTGCAGGCGAACGTCTGGACCGAGCACCTCGACGGGCCGGACCGGCTCGACTACGCGGTGTTCCCGAGGCTCGGGGCGTTCGCCGAGGTCGCGTGGACGGGGCATCCGCTCGACCAGGCGGACTTCGCCGCCCGCCTGCCCGCGTACCTCGCCTGGCTCGACGAGCGGGGCGTGGGCTCCCGGCCGCCGGCCGGCCCGCGGCCCGAGCAGCAGCGGCCCGGCGTGCCGGGCGTGCCACGTGAGCGCGCCGCCCGCATCGCCGAGCTCGAACGACTGACCGCGGGACTCGCGAACGCCTGAGCGCGGCGCCGGATGCCGCGTCGCGCCCCGCAGGAACGCGGAACGCGGGGCCGGCCAGCGATGGCCGACCCCGCGTTCGGGTCTCCCGGGACGGTCCCGGGTCTCTGGGCTAGCCCGCGTGCTTCGCGTCGCGCGAGCGGATCGCGCGTGCGGCGGTGCGCACGAGCCGGAACGCGATGAGCATCGCGCCGGCGATGGCGACGGCGGCAGCTCCGGAGAGGAGTCCGGCGAGCGTCGCTCCGTCCGTCGCGGGCGCTGCGCCCGAGTCGAGACGGCCGAGGTAGCCGAACGTGAATCCGATGATGAACAGCCACGTCGCGACGATGATGGTCGCGGGGATGGTTCCGATCCTTCGCATGTCACCTCCTTTGCATGACCTGCCAGTATAGCGGATGGATCTGAGGAAAGCCCTGAACAGGGTGCGTTTCGTTTCGGGTGTCGATTTTCTGGGCCCGAGTTCGTCACCATGGTGTGACGATCGTCGTCACGGCCCGCGAGCGGGCTGAGAGCTGGGAGACACCATGACCGACACGTACGTCTACCTCATCCACGAGCCCGATTGGGACTCCGACGCCCACCTCTCGGGCACGGGCGTGCCGGGCGGCGACCCCGAGGCGAACTTCCCCGCGCACAAAGCGTTCCAGGAGGCGGTCGAACGGCTCGGCGCCCGACTCGTCGGTGGTTCCGCGCTGCAGAACGCGAAGCACGGGGGCCGGGTGACTCCCGGTTCAGGCGACCGCGTCGAGGAGGACGCCGTGTACTCCGACGGCCCGTACCCGGACACGAGCGAGGTTGTCTCCGGCTTCTACCTCGTCGAGACCGACGACGAGGCGCTCGCCCGCCGCATCGCCGCGCTCGTGCCGACCGGCGGCCACATCGAGTGGCGCAAGGTCTTCCCCACCTCGTGACCGGGTCCGCCGCCGGCCTCGGCGAGGACTTCGCCGACGCCTGGCCGCGCGTCGTCCGTGCGCTCGCCGCCTACACCGGCAGCCTCGACGACGCCCAGGAGTACGCCGCCGAGGCGATGGCGCGCGCCGTCGCCGAGGCCGGCGGCGGACGGTCCATCGGCTCGCTCGCCGCCTGGTGCACCGCCGTCGGCAAGCGCGCCTTCCTCGACGACCGTCGCCGGCGCGCCGCGGAGCAGCGGCACGTCGAGCGCGAGGCTGCCGAACTCGCCGGACGCCCGCGCGAGGCGGAGTGGGCGGAGCCCGAGGCATCCGCCGGAGTGATGAGCGGCGACGCGCTCGACGACCGGCTCGCCCTGCTCTTCGTCGCCTGCGACCCCGCGCTCACCGAGCAGGCGAGGCTCGTCCTCGCCCTCCGCGTCGTCTGCGGCCTCGACGTGCCGCGCATCGCCGCGCACCTCGGCGTGCAGCCCTCGGCCGCCGCGGCCCGCCTGACCCGCGCGAAGCGGGCCCTCGCCGAGGCGCGCGGGAGTTTCCGGGTGCCGGAGGGGCCGGAGCGGCGGGCGCGCCTGCCCGTCGTGCTCGCGAGCGTCGCCGGCATGTTCACCGTCGCCCACCGCGACGTGCTCGACCCCGGCTCGCCGCTCGACGATCTCGGGCGGCAGGCGCTGTCGATCGCCGACGCGCTCGTCGCCGAGTTCCCGGACGACGCCGAGGTGCGCGGACTCCGCGCCGTCGTGCGGCTCGGGCTCGCCAGACGGCCCGGGCGGGTGGATGCCGCGGGCGCGGCGGTGCCGCTCGACGAGGCCGACCGGCGGCGCTGGGACGGTCGGCTGATCGAGGCCGGCCTCTCGGACGCCGCGGCCGCCGCCGAGCGGGGCGACGGACGCTTCGTGCTCGAGGCCGCCATCGCCGGGCTGCACACCGCGGCGCCGAGCTTCGCCGAGACCGACTGGGAGCGGGTGGTCACGTTCTACCGCGCCCTCGAGCGGGTCTGGGGCGCCCCCTCGGTGACGGTCGCCCGGCTCGTCGCCGAGCAGCACCTGGCGCTGTTCAGCCCGCCCTCGGGGGAGCGCACCGCGGCGCTCCGCGCTGTCGAGCGCGAGCTGCGGGTGCTCGCCGACGGCGCCGCGCCCTACGCCGCGCTCGACGCGCGGCTCGCGCTCGCCGACCTCGCCCGGCGCACCGGACGTCGCGAGGAGGCCGCCGAACGCTACGCCGCGCTCGCCGCGGAGGTGCCGACCGAGGCGGTGCGGCGGCTCTGCGAGCGACGCGCGGCGGGGTGAGGCGCGTGGATCGGGCGGCCGGATGAGGCCGGCCGCGCGACGCCCGGCGATCAGCGCCGCTCGAGCAGCACCATCACCTCGAAGTGACTCGTCTGCGGGAACATGTCGAACACCCGCGCCCGCAGGGGCCGGTACGACGGCATCGCCCGCAGGTCCTTCGCGAGCGACGCCGCGTTGCAGCTCGAGTAGAGCACGTGCGAGACGTCCTCGCGCTGCTCGAGCCAAGCGGCGAGCTCGGCGCCGATGCCGCGCCGCGGCGGGTTCACCACGACGAGATCGGGTGCGCTCGCCGCGGCGAGGGCGAACTCCGTGGCGTCGCCGGCGGCGAAGCGCAGCCGACTGAGCGCGGCATCCGTGCGGCTGAGCTCCGCCGACGCGACCGCCTCGACGCTCGTCTCGATCCCGGTGATCTCGACACCGCCGTTCTCGACACCGCCGTTCTCGGTGTCCCCGTCCTCGACGCCGCCACCCGCGAGGTGCAGGGCGAAGCCGCCGACGCCCGAGTAGAGGTCCCACGCGGAGTCGGGCGCGAGCCCCCGGATCCAGTCCCTCGCCTCGGCGTAAAGCGCCGCCGCGATTGCCGTGTTCGTCTGGAAGAAGCTCTGCGGCCGCAGGTGCATCGTGACGTCGTTGAGCCGCATCGGCAGGGTCTCCTGCTCGGTGAGCACGAGCTCGGACTCGCCCTCGAGCACCGCCTTGTGCTCCGGCAGCAGGTTGACGGTCACGACGCGCGCCTGCGGCAGCTCGGCGAGGAGCGCGGGCAGGTGCTTGCGGATGCGGGCGACGGGCTCCGTCGAGCGCAGCACGAACCGCACCATCAGCTCGCCGTCGGGCGATTCGGTGACGATGAGGTGCTTCAGCTCGCCGCGGCGGGCGGCGACGTCGTACGGGGCGATGCGCGCGAGCGTGATGAACCGGGCCAGCACGGGGAACGCCGCCCGGTGGCCGGGCGAGCAGATCCCGCAGGCCTGCAGGTCGACGCCGTGCCCGTCGGCGTCGAGGATGCCGATCGTCGGTGCGTCGACCGTGCCGCCGACGACCATCTTCGCCTTGTTGCGGTAGTCGCGCTCGCCGGACGCGACGGGCGGATGCCACGCGCCGACGCCGAACGGCGCGAGCAGCTGCTCGGCGTGCGCCTGCTTCGCGGCGAGCTGGTCGGGGTACGGCTGTCCCATCAGGGCGCACGAGGTGCAGCGCCCGGCGTCGAAGTAGCCGCAGTCCACCCGTCAAGCGTATGCCGCGCGCGGTGCGGCCGGCGCTAGGGCTCGAAGCGGTAGCCCATGCCGGGCTCGTTCAGGAAGTGCCTCGGCTCGGCGGGCACCGGCTCGAGCTTGCGGCGCAGCTGCGCCACGTACAGTCGCAGGTACCCGGCATCGTTCGCGTGGTACGGCCCCCAGACCTCCGACAGCAGCATCTCCCGGGTGAGCAACCGGCCGGGATGCTTCAGGAAGAGCTCCAGCAGATGCCACTCGGTCGGCGTCAACCGCACCGTGCCGGCCGTGCCGCCCGAGGTGCCCGCCCCCTCCGCCCGACGGATCGTCTTCGCCGCGAGATCCACCTCGAGCTCGCCGATGCGATGCACCGCGCCCGTGTCCTCCTCGCCCGCCGGGCGGCGCGAGCGGGCGCGGATGCGGGCCAGCAGCTCGTCCATCGCGAACGGCTTCGTCACGTAGTCGTCGGCGCCCGCGTCGAGCGCCTCGACCTTCTCGCCCGAGTCGGTGCGCCCGGAGAGCACGAGGATCGGCACGCTCGACCAGGCCCGCACGGCGCGGATCACGTCGAGGCCGTCGACGCGCGGCATGCCGAGGTCGAGCAGGATGAGGTCCGGATGCCCCGAGGCCGCCTGCTCGATCGCCTCCGCGCCGTCGCGGGCGTGCAGCACCTCGTAGCCGCGCGCCGCGAGCGTGATGCGGAGCGCACGCTGCAGCTGCTCGTCGTCGTCCGCGAGGAGGATCCTCATCGCATCGGCCCTTCCTCCTCCGCGGACGCCGCGGGCAACGTCACCACCATCGTGAGCCCGCCGCCCGGGGTGTCCTCCACCTCGAGCGTGCCGTCCATCCCCTCGACGAACCCTTTCGACAGGGCGAGGCCGAGGCCGAGGCCCGTCTCATTGTCGGTGTCGCCGAGCCGCTGGAAGGGGACGAACACGCCGTCGCGGCGCTCGGCCGGGATGCCGGGGCCGCGATCGACGACGCGCAGCTGCACCAGCCCGCGGAACCCCGACGCCGCGATCCGCACCCGCTCCCCAGGCGGCGAGTGCCGCACCGCGTTCGCGAGCAGGTTCACCACCACCCGTTGCAGCAGTCCGGCGTCCGCGAGCAGCGGCGGCACCCCGTCGGCGAGGTCCAGCTCGACCTCGCCCGGGCCGAGACCGAGCTCGTCGAGGGCGGGGAACACGACATCTGCCGTCTCGACCGGGGAGAGCCGCACGGCGAGCGCGCCCGCCTGCACCCGGCTGACATCGAGCAGGTTCGTCACGAGCTCGGCGAGCGCGTCGAGGCTCTCCGCCGCGGTGTCCAGCAGCTCCGCCCGCTCGCCGGCGGGCAGCTGCAGCTCCGGCGAGCGCAGTGCACTGATCGCCGCCGACGCCGAGGTCAGCGGACGGCGCAGGTCGTGGCCGACCGCGGCGAGCAGCGCCGAACGCACCTTGTCGGTCTCGGCGAGCTCCGAGGCCTCCTCCGCGGCGGAGGCGAGGGCGCCGTGCTCGATCGCCGCGTCGAGCTGGGTGGCGATCACCTGCAGCAGGCGGGCCTCCGAGGCATCCAGGTCCGGACCGTGCAGCTCGAGCGTGCCGCGCTCGCCGATGGGCACGAGCGAGACCCGGTCGTCGCGGGTCGGCTCGCCGTCGGCGACCAGGGGCGCTCCGTCGACGAGGAGCCGCACGCCCGCGAGCCCGAACGCCTCACGGGTGCGGGTGACCATCGCCTGCAGGGCGTCCTCGCCGCGCAGCACGCTGCCCGCCATCGTGGCGAGCAGCTGCGACTCCGCAGCCGCCCGCTTCGCCTCGCGGGTGCGACGTGCGGCCTGGTCGACGACGTAGCTCACGAGGAGGGCGTTCGCGACGTAGAAGACGAGGGCGAGGAACTGCCGCGGATCGGCGATCGTCAGCGTGTGCACGGGGGCGACGAAGAGGAAGTTCAGCGTGATCCCCGACAGCACCGCCGCGAACAGGCCCGGCCAGATGCCGCCGATCAGGGCGACCACGATGACGAGCAGCTGGTAGGCGAGCACGTCGCTCGTGATCGAGGTCTCGGTGTGGAACAGCAGCAGCACCCAGCTGAGCAGCGGGCCCGCGACGAGCGCGACCGCGAAGCCGATGAGGAGGCGCGTGCGGCTGAGCGCCCCGCCGATCCGGGGCAGCGACAGCGCCGCCCCGGCCGCCGCGTGCGTCACGATGTGCACGTCGATGTCGCCGGACTCGCGGATCACGGTCGCGCCGATCCCCGGCCCCGAGAAGGCGGCGGCCAGCCGCGAGCGACGACTCACGCCGATGACGAGCTGCGTGGCGTCGACCGAGCGGGCGAACTCGACGAGGGCGTGCGGGACGTCCTCGCCGACGACCTGGTGGAAGGTGCCGCCGAGCTGCTCGACGAGCGTGCGCTGGGCGTCGAGGGCGCCCGGATGCCTCGCCCGCATGCCGTCCGGCCGTGTCACGTGCACGGCGATGAGCTCCCCGCCCGAGGAGCGCGAGGCGATCCGCGCGCCGCGGCGGAGCAGGGTCTCGCCCTCCGGGCCGCCCGTGAGTGCCACGACGACCCGCTCGCGCGCCTCCCACTTGTGGCTGATGCCGTGCTCGGCCCGGTACGCCTTCAGCGCGGAGTCCACCTCGTCGGCGAGCCAGAGCAGGGCGAGCTCGCGGAGCGCGGTGAGGTTGCCGAGGCGGAAGTAGTTCGAGAGTGCGGCGTCGATCCGCTCGGCCGGGTAGACGAGCCCGCCGGACAGCCGATCGCGGAGCGCCTGCGGCGCCAGGTCGACGACCTCGATCTGGTCGGCTGCCCGCAGCACCCGGTCGGGGATCGTCTCGCGCTGCGGCACTCCCGTGATCTGCAGCACGACGTCGCCGAGTGACTCGATGTGCTGCGTGTTCACCGTCGAGATGACGTCGATGCCGGCGTCGAGCAGCTCCTCGACATCCTGCCATCGCTTCTCGTGCCGCGAGCCCGGGGCGTTGGTGTGCGCGAGCTCGTCGACGAGGGCGACCTCGGGCCGGCGGGCGAGGAGGGCGTCGAGGTCGAGTTCTTCGAGCGGCATCCCGCGGTGCAGCTCGACCCGGCGCGGCACGAGCTCGAGCCCCGCCGTCATCGCCGCGGTCGCCCGCCGCCCGTGCGTCTCGACGAAGCCGACGACGACGTCGCGGCCCTCGCCGAGGAGGCGCTTGCCCTCCTCGAGCATCGTGTACGTCTTGCCGACGCCGGGCGCGGCGCCGAGCAGTACCCGCAGCCGACCGCGTTTCATGTCGTCATCCTCCCACCTGCGTTTGCCTCGCCCTCGATCCGAGTTGCCCGACTTTCATGAAAGTCGGGCAACCCCGATCCAATCCCGAGTTGCCCAACTTTCATGAAAGTCGGGCAACCCTGGTGGGGACGGCGAGGCAGGATCCGGGTCACAGCTCCGCGAGCGCGAGGTTCAGGCGCAGCACGTTCACGGTCGGGTCGCCGAGGTAGCCGGCGTCGCGGCCCTGCACGAACCGCTCGACGAGGGCGGCGACCTCGGCCTCGGGCAGCCCGCGCGCCTCGGCCACGCGGGCCACCTGCAGCCGGGCGTACGCGGGGCTGATGTGCGGGTCGAGCCCCGATCCCGACGCCGTCACCGCGTCGGCTGGGATCTCGCCGCGCTGGACGCCGTCGGCCTCGCCGACCGCCGCCTGCCGCTCGGTGATCGCCGCGACGAGGTCCGCGTTCTCGGGCCCGAAGTTGCTGCCGCTCGAGGCGCCGCCGTCGTAGCCGTCGCCCGCGGCCGAGGGGCGCGGCTGGAACCACTCGGGCAGCGGCGCGCCCTCGGCATCCGCGAACGGCTGCCCGACGAGGGCCGAGCCGACGACCGCGCCGTCGGCGTCGCGGACGAGTGAGCCGTTCGCCTGCGCCGGCAGCGCGAACTGGCCGATGCCCGTGACGACGGCGGTGTAGCCGACGCCGAGCACGAGGGTGAGCACGAGCATCGCGCGGAGCGCGACCCAGTGGGTGCGGAGGGTGGAGCGGGTGGTGCTCATGGGACGGTCCTTCCGTTCCTGGCGGGTCAGAACCCGGGGATGAGGCTGACGACGAGGTCGATCAGTTTGATGCCGATGAACGGCGCGATGATGCCGCCGAGGCCGTACACGAGCAGGTTGCGGCTCAGCACGGCGCTCGCCCCGCCCGCCCGGTACCTCACGCCGCGGAGCGCGAGCGGGATGAGGAAGACGATCACGATCGCGTTGAAGATGATCGCCGACAGCACGGCCGAGGCCGGCGAGTGCAGCTGCATCAGGTTCAGCGCCGCGAGCCCCGGGAACACGCCCGCGAACATCGCCGGGATGATCGCGAAGTACTTCGCGAGGTCGTTCGCGATGGAGAAGGTCGTGAGCGCCCCGCGGGTGATCAGCAGCTGCTTGCCGATCCGCACGATGTCGATGAGCTTCGTCGGGTCGGAGTCGAGGTCGACCATGTTGCCGGCCTCCTTCGCGGCGGAGGTGCCGGTGTTCATCGCCACGCCGACGTCCGCCTGCGCGAGCGCGGGCGCGTCGTTCGTGCCGTCGCCGGTCATCGCGACGAGGTTGCCGCCCTCCTGCTCGCGGCGGATGAGGGCGAGCTTGTCCTCGGGCGTCGCCTCCGCGAGGAAGTCGTCGACGCCGGCCTCCTTCGCGATCGCGGCGGCCGTGAGCGGGTTGTCGCCCGTGATCATGACGGTGCGGATGCCCATCGTGCGCAGCTCGGCGAAGCGCTCGGCGAGGCCGTCCTTCACGACGTCCTTCAGATGCACGACGCCGAGCACGCGGGTCGCGCCGTCCGGCGCGCGCTCCGCGACGACGAGCGGCGTGCCACCGGAGCTCGAGATGGTCTCCACCCGCTCGTCGAGCTCGGCGAGCAGCGAGGAGGGCTGGCGCCCGGATGCCTCGACCCACGCGAGCACGGCGGAGCCCGCGCCCTTCCGCACGATCCGCCCATCGGCGAGGTCGAGCCCCGACATCCGCGTCTGCGCCGTGAACGGCACCACTTCGCCGGCCGGCTGCGCCGCGCCCGAGGCGGGGAAGGCGACGCCACGCTCCGCCGCCAGCTCGACGATCGAGGCGCCCTCCGGCGTTGGGTCGGCGAGGGAGGCGAGCGCCGCCGCGCGGACGAGCTCGCTCTCCTCGACGCCCGGCAGCGGCACGAAGGCGCTCGCCCGCCGGTTGCCGTAGGTGATGGTGCCGGTCTTGTCGAGCAGCAGCGTCGTCACGTCGCCGGCGGCTTCGACCGCGCGGCCCGACATGGCGAGCACGTTCCGCTGCACGAGCCGGTCCATGCCGGCGATGCCGATCGCCGAGAGCAGGGCGCCGATCGTCGTCGGGATGAGGCAGACGAGGAGCGCGACGAGCACGGGGATCGACGCGGGCAGCGCCGCGTACGAGGCGATCGGGTTCAGCGTGAGCACGACGACGACGAAGACGATCGAGAGGCTCGCGAGCAGGATGTTCAGCGCGATCTCGTTCGGCGTCTTCTGCCGGGCGGCGCCCTCGACGAGCGCGATCATCCGATCCACGAAGGTCTCGCCCGGCTTCGAGGTGATGCGCACCACGATGCGGTCGGAGAGCACCCGCGTGCCGCCCGTCACGGCGCTGCGGTCGCCGCCGGACTCGCGCACGACCGGGGCGGACTCGCCCGTGATCGCGGACTCGTCCACCGAGGCGATGCCGTGCACGATGTCGCCGTCGCCGGGGATGAGCTCGCCCGCCGTGACGACGACGAGGTCGCCGAGCTGCAGTGCGGCCGAGGAGACCTCGACCGTGCGGCTGCGCTCGGCGCCGGGGTCGGCGACCTCGTCGTAGCGTTCGACGCGGTGCGCGACGGTGTCGCTGCGAGTGCGGCGGAGCGACTCGGCCTGCGCCTTGCCGCGGCCCTCGGCGACGGACTCGGCGAGGTTCGCGAAGAGCACGGTCAGCCAGAGCCAGGCGGCGATCGCCCAGGTGAACGACCAGGGCACCTCGCTGCCGCCGGAGGCCTGCGGCCCGCCGAGGACGGGCTCGGCGATCGCGAGCACCGTGGTGAGCACGGCGCCCACCTCGACGATGAACATGACGGGGTTCCGCCACATCAGGCGCGGGTCGAGCTTGCGCAGCGCGCCGGGCAGCGCGTGCCCGAGCTGGGCGGTGGTGATGAGGGACATGGGTCAGTTGAGCCCTTCTGCGAGGGGTCCGAGGGTGAGCACGGGGAAGTAGGTGAGCGCCGTGACGAGCACGGTGACGCCGATGAGGAGCCCGACGAACTGCGGGCGGTGCGTGGGCAGGGTGCCGGCGGTCGCCGGGACCTTCCGTTGCGCGGCGAGCGAGCCGGCCAGGGCGAGCACGAGCACGATCGGCACGAAGCGGCCGAGCAGCATCGCCACGCCGAGCGCGATGTTGAACCACGGGGTGTTGGCCGTGAGCCCGGCGAACGCCGAACCGTTGTTGTTCGCGGCGCTCGTGAAGGCGTAGAGCACCTCGCTCATGCCGTGGATGCCGGGGTTCCAGATCGAGGTCGACTCGACGTCCTCCCTGACCCCCGGGAGGGCGAAGCTCAGGGCGGTGCCCGTGAGCACGAGCGTCGGCGTGACGAGGATGTAGAGGCTCGCGAGCTTGATCTCCCGCGGCCCGATCTTCTTGCCGAGGTACTCGGGCGTGCGGCCGACGAGGAGCCCCGCGATGAACACCGCGATGACGGCGAGCACGAGCATGCCGTAGAGGCCGGAGCCGACGCCGCCGGGGGCGACCTCGCCGAGCATCATGTTCAGCATCGGCAGCATGCCGCCGAGCGCGGTGTACGAGTCGTGCATCGAGTTCACGGCGCCCGTCGAGGTGAGCGTCGAGGTCGTGGCGAACAGGGTCGAACCGAAGATGCCGAACCGGGTCTCCTTGCCCTCCATCGCGCCGCCCGCGAGTTCGGGTGCCGTGCCGCGGCCGGCGGCCTCGAGCGCGCTGAGCGCGACGAGCGAGAGCGCGAACAGCGTCGCCATGACCGCGAGGATCGCGTAGCCCTGCTTGTTGGAGCCGACGATCCGGCCGAAGGCGCGCGGCAGCGCGAACGGGATGGCGAGCATCAGCACGACCTCGAAGAGATTCGTCCACGCGGTGGGGTTCTCGAAGGGATGCGCCGAGTTCGCGTTGAAGAACCCGCCGCCGTTCGTGCCGAGGAGCTTGATGACCTCCTGGCTGGCGACCGGGCCGCCGGGCAGCTGCTGGATGCCGCCGGTGAGCGTGTGCACCTCGGTGAAGCCGGCGAAGTTCTGCACCACACCGCCGGCGAGGAGCACGATCGCACCGACGATCGCGAGCGGCAGCAGCACGCGCAGGCAGCCGCGCACGAGGTCGACCCAGAAGTTGCCGAGCGTGGGCGAGCCGTGCCGGGCGAAGCCGCGCACGAGGGCGATGGCGACGGCGATGCCGACGGCCGCGGAGACGAAGTTCTGCACGGCGAGCCCCGCGAGCTGCACGGTGTAGCCCATCGTCAGCTCGGGGGAGTAGGACTGCCAGTTCGTGTTCGCGACGAAGGAGGCCGCGGTGTTGAACGCGAGCCCCTCCGGCACGGCCGGCAGGCCGAGCGAGTACGGCAGCACCGCCTGCGCCCGCTGCAGGACGTAGACGAGCAGCAGGCCCACGAGCGAGAAGGCGAGCACGCCGCGGAGGTACGCGGGCCAGGACTGCTCGGCGCGAGGATCGACGCCGATGAGGCGGTAGAAGCCGCGCTCGACGCGCCAGTCGCGGTCGCTCGTGTAGGTGCGGGCGAGGTAGTCGCCGAGGGGGCGGTAGAGGAGGGCGAGGATCAGCGCGAGGGTGGCCGCCTGCAGGGCGGCGAAGAGCACCTCCATCAGAACCTCTCGGGCTTCACGAGGGCGATGACCAGATAGATGACGGCGGCGATGCCCAGCGCGGCGGCGAGGAGCTCGAAGACGATCACAGCTTCTCGACCCCCTTGGCGATGAGGGCGACGACCGCGAACACGGCGAGGATGCCGAGGATGGCGACGACGTCGAGCACGGGGACTCCAGGATCGGGCGCCGCCTGCCGCGGTCGCGGCGGGCGGGCAGCGCATCGGCTGCACCTGCGATGCAACACCCGCGGCGGGCCCGTCGGGCGGGTCCTCACGGTTCCCTAACGCCGGCTCCAGGCTTCCCTACGCGCCCCTCACGGCCTGGCCCGCTCCCTGGTCCGCTGAGCCTGTCGAAGCGGTGGCGCTCCCCTCGACAAGCTCGGGGAACCAACAAGCTCGGGGAACCGACCGCCTACTCCCCGCGGCGCAGCGCCTCGCGCTCGACCTCCCACTCCTCGAGGAGCTCCGGCATCCGTGCCGCCATGAAGCGGAAGAACCCGGCCATGTCCCGTCCCCGCGCGGCCGCGGCGTCGTCGTGGGCGGCGTCGGCGATCTCGTCGATGAGCTCTGCGAGCCGCGAGTAGATCGGCAGTCCGCTCGTGAGCACGGCGTGCCAGGTGTCGTCGAACAGGCGGTAGCGGTCGCGGCGGCTGTCGGGGCTCGAGATCCGGTGCGCCATCCGCGCCGTCTGCAGGTACCGCACCGCGCCCGACACGGCGGCCGCGCTCACGCCGAGCCGCTCGGCGAGCTCGGCGGCCGTGGAGCCCTCGGCGGGCGAGGCCACGAGGGCCATCAGCACGCGCGAGGGCATCCGCGGCATCCCGGCGGCGGTGAGCATCGCCGCCCCCTCTTCGGCGGCGGCGATCGCGCGGTGGCGGCCGCGGTCCTCGGATGCCGTCACGCGTCCCTCCTCACGTCGATCCGTCGCTCAATCGCCCGCCGCGAGCTCGCGCCGCCGCATCAGGCCGAGGGCGAGCACGCCGCCCGCGGCGACGGCGCCGAGCAGCCACCAGAGCCCCTTGACGTCGACCCCGTCGGCGGTGGCGACGGGCGTCACGGCGACCGGCGAGAGGTTCGTCACCCAGTCGGGCAGTCCGAACAGCGGACCGAACATGCCGAGCAGCAACGCGACGAGCACGAGCACCCAGCCGAGCGCGATCGTGAGCCGCGGTGCGAGCACGAACACGAGCGCCGTGAGCACCAGGAACACTGCCGCGGCGGCGAGCTGGCCCGCTCCCGCGACGAGCGCGTCCCAGGAGAGCGAGGCGTCGGCGCCCTTCGCCTGCACGCCGAGCCAGGCGCCGAGCACCGCGGCCGCGCACACGGCGAACGCGGCCCCGAGGCCGACGAGGAGGAACGCCCAGAGCCAGCGCACCCGGCCGACGGGCGCGGCGAGCACCTGCTCGGCAGTGCCGTGCGCCTCCTCCTGACGTGCCCGCGTGACCGTCTGCACCGCCGCGCACGCGGCGAGCACCCCGACGATGGTGAAGAAGATCACGACCATGCCCTGCTCGAGGCTGCCGCCCTTCGAGAGCGCGGCGAACAGCTCCTCGACCGCCGGGATCTTCGTGCCGATCTCGTCGATCACCGCGCCGAGGCTCGTGGCGAGCGCGCCGGTGAGGAGGCCGCCGATCGCCCAGCCGACGACGGAGCCGCGGGCGAGCCGCCACACCAGTCCGAGCGGTGAGCCGAGGCTCGCGGGGGCGTCGAGTCGGCCGGCGCGCTCGGCGATGAAGCTGCCGTCGAGGTCGCGCACGCGCTGCAACCCGAAGGCGAGCCCCGTGAGCGCGACGGCGACGATGCCGCAGAGCACGAGCGGCCACCACGCGTCGTCGGCGAACGGGCGGGCGTTCTCCGCCCAGCCGAACGGCGAGAGCCAGGTCAGCCAGGAGCTCTCGATGCGCTGCAGGTCCGCCGACGGCGTGCCGAGGGCGTTGCCGAGCCCGCAGACGACGAAGCTCACGAGCAGCACCCACACGCCGAGCGAGTTCGCCCCGCGCGAGGTGCGCATGAGCTGCGCGGCCACGAGCCCGACGCCGAGGAAGACGAGCCCGACCGCCGCGGCGGCGAGCCCCGACACGATCGAACCGAGGGGTGCGTAGCCCGCCCCGGCGAAGCACGCCGCCACGAGCACGGCGAGCGCGAGGTTCGCGCCGAACCCGTGCAGCACGGTGGCCGTGAGGGGCGCGGTGCGCCCGGCCGGGGTGGCGGCGACGAGTTCGGCGCGGCCCAGTTCCTCGTCCATCCGGGTGTGCCGCACGGCGAGGAAGCTCGACATGAATGCCGCCATCATCGCGAGGAACGGCAGGATCAGGAACAGCGTGAACGCGTCGAGCTCCGCGCCCGACGGCAGCCCGCGGAAGAGCATGATCACCGGATTTGCGGCGACCGCGGCGAGCACCTCCCGGCGGTCGGCCTCGGTGCCGTAGGACTGCGCCACCCCGCCGATCGCCGCGATCGCGAGCAGCGCAGTGCCGCCGACCCAGAGCACGAGCTGCCAACGGTCGCGCCGCAGACGCTGGCCGAGCAGCGCGCCGACGGTGCTCATCGCCTGGCTCCGGCGGCGGATGCCTCGTCGGCGGATGCCGCGTCGGCGCCGATCTCGTCGCCGTAGTGCCGCAGGAACAGCTCCTCGAGCGACGGGGGCTCGATGCGCAGGCCGGTGACGTGCCGGCCGGCGAGCGCGGGTAGGATGCCGGCGACGCGGTCGCTGTCGACCGTGAACCGGGCTCGCCCGTCGGTGACGGCGGCGTCGTGGATGTCGGTGATGCCGGCGAACACGGCGCCGCCCGAGGCATCCGCTCCGTCCGTCGCGTCGAAGGAGACCTCGGTGCGGGTGAGGTGGCGGAGCTCGGGGAGGGTGCCGCTCTCGACGACGCGCCCCGCGCGGATGATCGACACCCGATCGCACAGCTGCTCCACCTCGGAGAGGATGTGGCTCGACAGCAGCACGGTCGCACCGGCCGCGCGCACGCGCGCGATCTCGCGACGGAACACGAGCTCCATCAGCGGGTCGAGACCGCTCGTCGGCTCGTCGAGGATGTAGAGCTCGGCGGGCACCGCGAACGCCGCGATGAGCGCGACCTTCTGCCGGTTGCCCTTCGAGTACGCGCGGCCCTTCTTGCGCGGGTCGAACTGGAACGCGTCGACGAGTCTGGCCTTCTCCGCCCGGTAGCCGGCGTCGCGGTGCGCGGCTCCGCGCAGCCGGGCGAGGAAGTCGATCGCCTCCCCGCCGGAGAGGTTCGGCCAGACGCTCACGTCGCCGGGCACGTAGGCGATGCGCCGGTGCAGGGCGACGGCGTCGCGCCAGGGGTGGGCGTCGAAGACGCTCGCCACCCCGGAGCTCGCGCGGGCGAGGCCGAGGAGGATGCGGATCGTCGTGGATTTCCCCGCGCCGTTCGGGCCGAGGAATCCGTGCACCTGGCCGGCGTCGACCTGGAGGTCGAGCCCGTCGAGGGCGCGGGTGCGACCGTAGCGCTTCACGAGGTCGCTGGTGCGGATGACGGTGGTCATGGGCGGGACGCTACGCCGATTTCACGAATTCGTGAATCTTCCTAACGGAATCCTTACGGCCCGCTACTCGAGCGCGGCGAACTTCTCGATGTCGCCCTCGGTGCCGGTGACGATGATGAGGTCGTGGTTCGACACCACGGTCTTCTCCGTCGCGTAGGTGAACGGTTTGCCCGGGCTCTTCACGCCGACGACCGTGACGTTGTGCTTCGTGCGCACGCCCGACTCGGTCAGGTTCTTGCCCCGGATCGGCTTCGGCGGGTACATCTTCACGAGCGCGAAGTCGTCGTCGAACTCGATGAAGTCGAGCATCCGCCCGCTCACGAGGTGCGCGGTGCGCTCGCCGGCCTCGCGCTCCGGATAGATCACGTGGTTCGCCCCGATGCGTTGCAGGATCTTGCCGTGCGAGGCGGAGATCGCCTTGGCCCAGATCTGCGGCACGCCGAGGTCGACGAGGTTCGCCGTGATGAGGACGGAAGCCTCGATCGAGGAGCCGACCGCGCAGACCGCGGTCGAGAAGTCCTGGGCGCCGATCTGCTTCAGCGCGTCGATGTTCTTCGCGTCGGCCACGACGGCGTGCGTGACCCGCTCGGCCCACTTCTGCACGAGCGACTCGTCGGTGTCGACGGCGAGCACCTCGCGGCCGAGCCGGTCGAGCTGCCCCGCGGTCGCGGCGCCGAAGCGGCCGAGGCCGATCACGAGGACGGGGGCGTTGTGCTTGATGCGATCAACCAACGATGGGCCTCTCTTCCGGTCGTTTGAACAGCTGTCGGCGGGTGCTCGCGGCGAGCGCCGCGGCGAAGGTGACGGTGCCGACGCGTCCCATGAACATCGTGGTCGCCATGACGTACACGCCCTCCGGGGGCAGCTCGGCGGTGAGCCCCGTCGACAGTCCGGTGGTGGCGAAGGCGGAGATGACGTCGAAGAGCACGTTCTCGAACGGCGCCTTCGTGATCTGGAGGATCGCGATGGATGCCGCGGCGACGATCGTCGCGCCCCAGAGCACGACCGAGACGGACAGCCGCAGCATGTCGCGCGGGATGCGCCGGCCGAACGCCTCCATCGAGGGGGCGCCGCGCGCCTCGGCGACGGCGGCGAGGAACAGCACGGCGAGGGTCGTCACCTTGATGCCGCCCGCAGTCGACGCGGAGCCGCCGCCGATGAACATCAGCATGCTGCTGACGAGCTGGCTCGAGCCGTACAGGTCGTGCATGTCGATCGTCGCGAAGCCGCCGGATCTCGTCATCGCCGACATGAAGAACGACTGGAAGATCGTCGGTCCCGCGTCGAGATGGCCGTAGGTCTTCGGGTTCGCGTGCTCGAGCAGGATGAACATCGCCGCGCCGGCGATGAACAGGATGATGGTCGTGGTGAGCGTGAGCTTCACGTGCACGCTCCACTTGCGCGGGGTGCGCCAGGCCTTCGCGAGCGCGAAGATCACCGGGAAGCCGAGGCTGCCGAGGAACACGCCGATCATGAGCAGCGACTGCATCCAGTAGTCCTGCTCGAACGGTGCGAGCCCGCCCGGGTTCGGCGAGAATCCGGTGTTCGTGAACGCCATGGCCGAGTAGTACAGGCTGTACCAGATCGATTGCCCGACGTCGTATCCCGCGGCGAGCATGCTGGGCATGAGCCCGATCGCGAGCGCCGCCTCGATGACGAGGGCGCTGACGGCGACGGTGAAGAGCAGGCCGCCGACCTCGCCGAGGCGGATGGCCTGACGCTCGGCGACGGGTCCGACGTGCAGTCGCGACGGGTTCGTGTCGCTCGCGGCCATGAGCTTCGCCCGGAGTCCGAGCCGCCGCGAGATCACGAAGCCGAGCGTCGTCGCGAGGGTCAGCACACCGATGCCGCCGATGTTCACGCCCAGGTAGACGAGCCCGTGCCCGAACGGCGACCAGTACGTCGCCATGTCGACCGTCGACAGGCCGGTGACGCAGATGACCGAGACGGCGGTGAACAGCGCGTCGTGCAGCGGAGTGGCGGAGGCCTCGCCAGCGCGTGCGATCGGCAGCGAGAAGAGCAGGGTGAAGACGAGGATGAGCGCCGAGAAGACGAGGATGGCGAATCGTGACGGCGAGTGCTTCACCAGCCCGTCGACGGCGTCGCGGACGACCCCGAGCCAGCTGCGGCTCCCGCGACCGGGGTTCCCGATCGTCGGCGGTGCGTGCATCCAGCTCCCTCCAGCCTTGCGTGACGCGTGTGTCATGGTACTCCCCGGCGCGAGTGGCTACCCTTGCACCATGGCGGACATCTTCGACGTGGTGGCGGATTCGACCCGGCGAGACATCCTCGCCGTGCTTCTCGAGCGCGAGCAGAGCGAGCCGTCGTCCGGTGGGGAGATCAGCGTGTCCGAGATCGTCGCCGCCCTCGGCGTCAGCCAGCCGACCGTGTCGAAGCACCTCAAGGTGCTCCGCGAGGCGGGGCTCGTCGCCGTCCGCGAAGAGGGACAGCACCGCTATTACCGGCTCGACCGGGAGCCGCTCGAGACGATCGAGGACTGGCTCATTCCGTTCACGGCATCGGATGCCGCCGCCGACGCCGCGACCCTCGCGAGCGCCGCCATCGCCCTGAACGACGAGCAGCGCGCCTTCGCCTCGCGGCTCGGCGCCGCCTTCGCCGAGACGGCGCAGCGGGTCACGCAGGCCGTCAAGCGCAAGTAGCCCTGGTTCCCCGAGCCCGTCGAGGGGCCTGGTTCCCCGAGCTCGTCGAACCATTCGCTTCGACGGGCTCAGCGAACCACCTGGTTCCCCGAGCTCGTCGAGGGGCGAGGGGCCGCTTCGACGGGCTCAGCGAACCAGGCGCTTCGACGGGCTCAGCGAACCACCTGGTTCAGCGGAGCGGCTTGATCATCTCCAGCTCGAGTCCGCCCGGCGCGAGCTCGTACTCGCGGCTGCGGCCGGTGGGCGTGAACCCGAGCTTCTCGTAGAAGCGTCGCGCGCGACCGTTGGTCTCGTGCACCTCGAGGCGCAGGGTGTCGCCGAGGCCGAGTGCCCAGCGTTCGACCCCGTCGAGCAGCTCCCGGGCGACGCCGTGCCCGTCACCGCGGCGGTCTGGCGCGACGAAGACGCCGACGAGCATCGGGCCCGTCGCGGCATCCGGCACGTACCCGCCCATCGTGCCGATCCAGCGCTGGCCCTCGATCGCGACGAGCGCGGTCTGCCCGGGCGTCTCGCCGCGCTTGGCGCGCAGGCGCCAGCCGGCCTCGTCGACGTCGAGCGCGTGCTCGAGCGTCTCGGCGTAGGCGACGGGCTCGTCGCGGAGCATTTCGAGGCGGAGGGCGCGCACCTCGCGCCAATCCGCTTCGCGGGTGGGACGGATGGTGAACGGCGCGCCAGGCATCCTCCGACGCTACCCGAGGCCGCGGTCGGGGCCCGCAGATGAATCGGGTAGACTACTCCGAGGCTCTTTGGGCCCTCGGCTGCGGCACGCGCGGCCGACACGATCTTCAGTGAGGTTTCGATGGGTTCCGTCATCAAGAAGCGTCGCAAGCGCATGGCGAAGAAGAAGCACCGCAAGCTTCTTCGCAAGACGCGCCACCAGCGTCGCAACAAGAAGTAGTCGTTCGACTACGGCTGAGCGTCAGGTCTGCGGACCTGGCGCTTTTCGCTGTCCCCGGATGGTTCGCTGAGCCGGTCGAAGCGGATGGTTCGCTGAGCGGGTCGAAGCGGATGGTTCGCTGAGCCCGTCGAAGCGCCCCTCGACGAGCTCGGGGAACCATCGGGCCCCTCGACGGGCTCGGGGAGCCACCGGGCCCCTCGACGAGCTCGGGGGACCAGGGCCTCGACAAGCTCGGGGGACCAGGCGCGGCGTAGGCTGAGGGGATGGCCCGAGACCTCCGCCTCACCCTCGTCGGCAAGCCCGGCTGCCACCTCTGCGACGACGCTCGAGACGTCGTCACCGCCGTGCGCGAGGAGCTCGCGCAGCTTCCCGAGGCGCCCGCGATCGCCTTCGACGAGCAGTCGATCCTCGACGACGAGGCGCTCGCCGAGCGCTTCGCCGAGGAGATCCCCGTCGTGCTCATCGACGGCGAGGTGCACACCTACTGGCGGGTCGATCCGGTGCGTCTGAAAGCGGCGCTGCTCGGCTGAATCCTCCGAAACCCCTCTAGCGCGATGCGCATCTCTCTGGCTAGGTTGGCGGTGGAGAGCGGTCGCAGCCGACCGCCGTGATGATCCGGGGGGACGTCGTGGCTCGTGAATTCCGTGGCACCATCAACATCGGCCTGAAGGACTCGACTGAGGACTGGGACGCCTTTCTGCCGGATCAGGCTCCGGATGGCGCGCCCAATGTCCTGGTGATCCTCTACGACGACACCGGGCAGGCCGCCTGGTCGCCCTACGGCGGCCGCATCGAGATGCCGACCCTGCAGCGCATCGCCGATCGCGGGCTCACGTACACGCAGTGGCATACGACGGCGCTGTGCTCGCCGACCCGGTCGACGTTCCTCACCGGGCGCAACCACCACCAGAACGGCTTCGCGTCGATCTCCGAGACGGCGCTCGGCTTCCCGGGGTACAGCTCCCGCATCCCCACCGACTGCGCGCCGATGGCGACGGTGCTGCGGGACGCGGGCTGGTCCACGTTCTGGGTCGGCAAGAACCACAACGTGCCCGTCTACGCCTGGACCGCGGGCTCCAGCAAGAAGGAGTGGCCCCTCGCGATGGGGTACGACCGCTTCTACGGCTTCATCGGCGGCGAGACGAACCAGTGGTACCCCGACCTCGTCGAGGACAACCACTACACCGAGCAGCCGTATCTGCCCGAGGACGGCTACCACCTCTCGAAGGACCTCGCCGACAAGGCGTTGGAGTTCATCCGCGACTCGAAGCAGTCCGAGCCGGAGAAGCCCTGGTACCTGTGGTTCTGCCCGGGCGCGAACCACGCCCCGCACCATGCGCCCGAGGACTACATCGCCAAGTACAAGGGCAAGTTCGACGACGGCTACGAGGCCTACCGCGAGTGGGTGCTGCCGCGCATGATCGAGCGGGGCATCCTCCCCGAGGGGACCGAGCTGTCGGCGCTGAACCCGCTGCCGCCCGAGGCGTCCATCCCCGGTGACGCGGTGCGCCCCTGGGACGAGCTGTCGGACGAGGAGAAGGCGCTGTTCAGCCGGATGGCCGAGGTGTACGCGGCGTACAGCGAGTACACCGACGTGCAGGTCGGCCGCATCATCGACTACCTCGAGGAGTCCGGGCAGCTCGACAACACGCTCGTCATCTACGCCGCCGACAACGGCGCGTCCGGCGAGGGCAGCCCCAACGGCTCGGTCAACGAGAACAAGATCTTCAACTCGTACCCCGACCTGATGGAGGACAACCTCCCGCTCCTCGACGAGCTGGGGTCGCCCGCCACCTACAACCACTACCCGACGGGGTGGGCGGCGGCGTTCTCGACCCCGTACAAGATGTTCAAGCGCTACACCTACCAGGGCGGCATCGCCGACCCGCTCGTGATCTCCTGGCCGGCCGGCATCCGTGCGAAGGGCGAGGTGCGCACGCAGTACCACCACTGCACCGACATCGTGCCGACGATCCTCGACGTCTGCGGGGTCGCGTTCCCGGAGACGTACAACGGCGTCACGCAGAAGCCCCTGCCCGGAGTCTCGATGCGGTACTCCTTCGACGCGGAGGTCGACACCCCGACGCAGAAGGTCACCCAGTACTACGAGATGCTCGGCAGCCGAGGACTCTGGCACGACGGCTGGAAGGCCGTCACCGAGCACGGCCCGATGAGCGGCGGCGGCATGGGCGGCAGCTTCCAGAGCGACACCTGGCAGCTCTTCCACACCGACGTCGACCGCTCGGAGGTGCACGACCTCGCGAGCGAGCAGCCCGACAAGCTCGAGGAGCTGAAGGCGCTCTGGTACGCGGAGGCGGGCAAGTTCGACGTGCTGCCGCTGAACGACTACAACATGGGCAAGCCCGAGGAGCTGGCCGAGTACTTCTCCCGGCAGTACCACGTCTCGCAGCCGAAGAGCGGACGCTTCATCTACTACCCGGGCACCTCCGAGGTGCCGGAGCACTCGGCCGCGAACACGCACAACCGTTCGTTCAAGGTGTTCGCCGAGCTCACCACGGCGGCCGACACCGAGGGCGTCGTGTTCGCTCAGGGGGCCCGCTTCGGCGGGCAGTCGATGTTCGTGAAGGACGGCCGGCTGCACTACAGCTACAACTTCCTCGGCCTGGAGGAGCAGACCATCGACGCGCCGCTGCCGGAGGCCGGCGAGCACGTCTTCGGTGTCGAGTTCCAGAAGGAGGGGATGGACGAGCACTTCCAGCCGACCGGCACGATGACCCTCTACATCGACGACCAGGCCGTCGCCTCCGCGTCCATGCGCACGCTCCTGCTGCAGTTCACGCTCTGCGGGGAGGGCCTCTGCGTCGGCTACGACGGCGGCGACGCCGTCTCGGCCGCGTATGCCGGACAGCGCTTCGACTACCGGGGCGGGGCGATCGACAAGGTCGTCTTCGACCTCGCCGACGACCACTACCTCGACGTCGAGAAGCAGTTGGCGGCGCTCCTGTCGAGGGACTGACGGTGCCGGCGAGCGCGGGCCACGATCGGCTGCCCTCGTGGGCCGACACCCCGACCCGCGAGGCCATCCTGTCGTTCATCGACCGCGTCGCTCACGGCCCCGACGCCGTGCCCGAGGCCGAGCGCGTCGCGGTCTTCGACAACGACGGCACGCTGTGGACCGAGAAACCCATGCCGACCCAGCTGCACTACATCGTGGAGCAGTGGAAGCGGCAGGCCGAGACCGACCCCACGCTCGCCGAGAAGCAGCCGTACCGCGCGGCGGTCAGCGGGGACTACGCCTGGCTCGGCGGCGCCCTCGACCGGCACTACCAGGGGGACGACACCGATCTGAAGCTTCTGATCGGGGCGGTCGTCGGGGTCACCGCCGGGATGAGCGTCGAGGACTACGCCGCCTCGGTGTCGCGCTTCTACGAGGAGGCGAAGCACCTGACCCTCGGCACCCCGTACGCCGACGCCGTCTACGCCCCGATGATCGAGCTGCTCCGTGAGCTCGAGGCGAACGGCTTCACCGTGTACCTGGTCTCGAGCGGCGAGCGCGACTTCATGCGGCCGATGACGGAGCAGTACTACGGCATCCCGCCGGAGCACGTCGTCGGCTCGGCGCTCGGGCTCGAGTTCGACGAGGACACGGGCGACGTGCGCTACACCGCGGGGCTCGACTTCTTGGACGACGGTCCGGAGAAGCCCGTGCGCATCTGGAGCCGGATCGGCCGGCGCCCGGTGATCGCGGGCGGCAACTCGAACGGGGACCTGCCGATGCTCGCCTACGCGCGCGCCGGCGGCGGGCTCGCGCTGCTCGTCCACCACGACGACGACACCGGTCGGGGCGATGCGCCGTACGACGCGGGCGCCGAGCGGGCGCTCGCCGAGGCATCCGATCGTGGCGTCACCGTCGTGAGCGTGAAGCGCGACTGGTCGCGGATTTTCCCGGAGGGCTGAGGATGCCGGAGACCGCCGCCGCCCGCAGGGGGCGGCTCCTGCTGCCGACCCTCGCGGGGTACCGGCCGTCGTCCATCCCGCGCGACCTGCTGGCCGGTCTCTCCGCCGGGGCCGTCGTCGTGCCGCAGGCGATGGCGTACGCGACCATCGCGAACCTGCCCGTGCAGCTCGGGCTCTACACCTGCATGGTGCCGATGTTCGTCTATGCGATGCTCGGCGGCTCCCGCGCCATGAGCGTGTCGACGACCTCGACCATCGCGACCCTCACCGCGACGACGCTCGTGAGCGCGGGCGTCGCAGCCGACTCGGACGACCCGGTGCCCGACCTCATGGCGCTCACCCTGCTCGTCGGGCTCATCCTGCTGCTCGCCCGACTGTTGAAGGCCGGGTCGGCCGTCGAGTACATCTCGAAGCCGACGATCATCGGCGTGCAGGTCGGCGTGGGTGCGACCGTCGCCGTCGGTCAGCTGCCGAAGCTGCTCGGAGAGGATGCCGAGTTCACGGGGCACGGCTTCATCCGCTCCATCGTCGCGGCCGTCGAGGCGCTGCCGGGGGCGAATCTGCCGACCGTGCTGCTGTCCGTGGGATCGATCGCGGCGCTGTTCCTGCTGAAGCGGTTCGCGAAGCGGGTGCCGGGGCCGCTCGTCGTCGTCGCCGCCGGGATCCTCCTCGTCTGGCTCGCGGGCATCGACCGCTTCGGCGTCGACCTCATCGCCGCGGTCCCGCAGGGCTTCCCCGCGTTCGAACTGCCGTCGTTCGCCCACTTCGGGGGCATGCTGCCCGGGGCGCTCGCGATCGCCATGATGGCGTTCCTCGAGTCGGCGGCGGTCGCCCGAGGCATCCGCAAGCCCGGCGAGCCGCAGATCGACAGCAACCGGGAGCTGTTCGCCACGGGAGCGGCGAACACCCTCGGCCCCTTCTTCCAGACCCTGCCGGCCGCCGGGGGCTTCTCGCAGAGCGCCGTGAACCAGGGAGCCGGGGCGCGCTCGCAGCTCGCCTCGCTCACGACCGTGGTGCTCGCGGTGCTCGTGGCGCTGTTCCTCGGCCCGGTGCTGAGTCTGCTGCCGCAGGCGACGCTCGCCTCACTCGTGTTCGTCGCGGTGATCGGGCTCGTCGAAGTCGGCGCGATCGTCGAGCTCTGGCGCACGAGCCGCAACGACTTCTGGATCGCGGCGCTGACCGCCGTGGTGGGGCTCAGCGCCGGCCTGCTCTACGCGGTGCTCATCGGCCTCGCGGCGACCTTCGTCGTCATCTTCCGCGAGCTCGGGCGGGTCCGAGTGGAGGCGGGGGAGTCACGGGCGGGGGTGCTGCCCGTGCGGCTGCTCGGCGGCATGTTCACCGCGAACGCGCTCGCCTACGAGCAGGCGGTGCTCGCCCTCGTCACCGGGCGCGCCGGGGTCTCGGCCATCGCCCTCGAGCTGACCCGCCTCGAGACGACGTCGATCACCGTGCTCGACATGCTCGCCGATCTCGATCGGGAGCTCGGCGGGATGGGCATCGAGCTGCGCCTCGCCGCGGTGCCCGAGTCGGGGGCGGCGATGGCCCGGCGCGGTGCCTGGTTCGCGGGCATGGAGCGCGCGGGCCGCGTCTATCCGACGCTCGAGGCGGCGACGGCGGCGCCCCTCGCCGCGGGCTAGCTCGCCGTGGGGTAGCTCGCCGCGGGCTAGCTCGCCGTGGGGTGTGGCGCTCCCGTTCAGCGCGCGCAGCGGAAGCCGATGTGCGTCGTCGCCGAGTCGTCGGCCTGCGGTGAGCGGGCCGACGGGCGGTAGCGCAGGCAGTAGTCGGGGGAGCAGAGGTGCGAGCCGCCCTTCAGCACCCGTCGCGGGATGCGCGAGCCGGGCTCGGCGGAGGCGGCGGCGAGCAGGTTCGGCCGGGTGCCGGCGTCGACCGCGGCGTCCGCCGCCCCGGGCACGACGTGGCGCTCGGTGTAGAAGTCGCTCGTCCACTCCCAGACGTTGCCCGTGACGTCGTAGAGGCCGTAACCGTTCGCCGGGAAGGTCATCACCGGGCTCGTGCCGACCCAGCCCTCGGCGCCCGTGTTTCGGTACGGGAACGAGCCCTGCCAGCGGTTCACCATCAGCCGCCCGTCGGGATGCTCCGCGTCGCGCGGGAACTCCTCGTCGCCCCAGGCGAAGCGGGCGCCGTCGACCCCGCCGCGGGCGGCGAACTCGAGCTCGGCCTCCGTCGGCAGGCGTTTGCCGGCCCAAGCGGCGTAGGCCGAGGCATCCTCGAAGGAGACCTGGACGACCGGATGCGTCGGACGCTCGGCGAGGGCGTCGAAGGCCGGCTCGCCCTCGGGAGCCGCGCCGAAGGGATGCCGCCAGCTGGCGCCGGGCCCCCAGCGCCACCACTGCCGCCAGTCGCGGAGGTCGACGGGGCCGGCCGTGGGCGTGAAGACGAGGCCGCCGGGCACGAGCTCGGCGGGGTCGGCGCCGGGGAAGTCGGCCGGGTCGAGCGGGCGTTCGGCGACCGTGACGTAGCCCGTGTCCGCGACGAAGGCGGCGAACTGCTCGGTCGTGACCGGATGCAGGTCGAGCTCGAATCCGGCGACGGTGCGCTCGTGCACGGGGGTCTCGTCGGCGTAGAACTCGTTCGAGCCCATGCGGAACGTCCCGCCCTCGATGCGGAGCATGGGCGTGATGGCGGCGGTCATGCTCCGAGCCTACGGCCGCCGCGCGCCCCGCGCGCCGGCGGGCGGCGAGCCGGTTAGGGCAGCAGGCGGGTGGGGCCGCGGAAGAGGTACGTGGTCTCGCGGATCGACGACTCGCCCAGCATCAGCATCAGCACGCGCGCGAGACCCATGCCGAAGCCGCCGTGCGGGGGCACGCCGTAGCGGAAGAAGTCGAGGTAGAACGAGAGTTCCTCGGGCTCGAGCCCCTTCTCGCGGGCCTGCGCCTCGAGCACCTCCACGCGGTGCTCGCGCTGCGCGCCCGTCGAGATCTCGACGCCGTTGAAGATCAGGTCGTACGAGTTCGTGAGCGACGGGTCGCCTTCGTGACGCATGTGGTAGAACGGCCGGATGCTCGACGCGTAGTCGGTGAGGAAGACGAATTCGTGCCCGTACGTCTCGCGCACGTACTGCGAGATGCGGCGCTCGCCCTCGGGGTCCATGTCGTCGTCGGCGCGGGGGATGACGTAGCCCTGCTCGGCGACGATGCGCTTCGCCTCGGCGAGCGGGATGCGGGGGAACGGGCGCTGCGGCACCGTCACCTCGACGTCGAAGAGCTCGCGGATCTCGTCGCCGTGCTTGTCGGCCACGGCCTGGAAGCCCGCGACGATGAGCTCCTCGTGCAGCGCCATGACGTCTTCATGCGAGTCGATCCAGCTGAACTCGGTGTCGATCGAAGTGAACTCGGTGGCGTGGCGCGAGGTGAAGGACGGGTCGGCGCGGAACGCCGGGCCGACCTCGAAGATGCCGCCGAAGCCGGCCGACTGCGCCATCTGCTTGAAGAACTGCGGGCTCTGCGCGAGGTACGCGACCGTCTCGAAGTACTCGAGCTGGAAGAGCTCGGCGCGCGACTCCGAGGCGCTCGCCATGAGCTTCGGGGTCTGGATCTCGATGAAGCCCTTCTCGACCCAGACGTTGCGCAGCGCGTGCAGGAAGGTCGTCTGCACCCGGAAGATCAGGCTCTGCTTCGGCTGGCGCAGGTCGAGGAAACGCCAGTCGAGGCGCTTGTCGAGCGAGGAGTCGGCGGCGATGGGCGTCTCGAGCGCCTCGCTCACGACCTCGAGCGAGCCGATCTTCACCTCGAGCCCGCCGAGCTTCACGCGCTCGTCGTGCTTCAGCTCGCCCGTGACCCGCACGAAGGTGCCGTGCGAGAGCGCCGAGATGGACTCGGTCAGCGCGAGGGCGGCGGCGGAGCCGGGGCCCTCGGCGGGCGCGTCGTCCGTCTGGTTCCCTGAGCCCGTCGAAGGGCCTGAGCCGGTCGAAGGGCGCGTCGCCGGGTTCACGAGCTGGGCGGCGCCCGACTCGTCGCGCAGGATGATGAACTGCACCTTCTTCTGATCGCGGACGGTCTCCACCCAGCCGGCGACGGTCACGGGGCCGTCGGGGAGCGCGGCCAGGTCCTGGATGAGGGTGCGGTGAGTCACCGCATTATCCTACCGGCGTGCCGCGGGAGGCGGAGTCTCGGCGGATTCATAGGGACCCCCAACTTAGAATTGGACCCGTGCCGGCCGAGCAAATCCATCTCGTGCGCCATGGCGAGGTGTCGAACCCCCAGGGCGTGCTCTACGGTCGGCTGCCGGGGTACGGGCTCTCCGAGCTCGGCCGTCGCATGGCCGAGGCCGCCGCGGCAGATCTCGTCGCGCGCGGACGGTCGGTCAGCGCGCTCGTCGTCTCGCCGCTGCAGCGCACCCGGGAGTCGGCCGCGCCGATCGCCGCCGCCTTCGAGCTCGAGCCCATCATCGACGAGCGGGTCATCGAGCCCACGAACCGATTCGAGGGCACGCGCATGCGCGGCCCCGGCGGCTCGCTGCGCAATCCCACGAACTGGCCCGCGCTGATGAACCCGTGGCGCCCCGGCTGGGGCGAGCCGTACCGCGCGGTCGTCGCGCGGATGGTGGCGGCGATCGTGGATGCCTCGGCCTCCGTCGACGGCGGCGACGTCGTCGTCGTGAGCCACCAGATGCCGATCTGGATGACCCACCTGCACCTCGCCGGGCAGCCGCTCGCGCACGACCCGAGGCGGCGCCGCTGTGCGCTGTCGAGCATCACGACGCTCGAACCCTCCTCGGCGGCGGCTCGCGGTCTCGTCGAGATCGGGTACCGGGACCCTGCCGCCACCCTCGCGGCCGGGGCGAGCGATGTAGGAGCAGTCTGATGAAGAAGTTGGTGGTCGCCACAGCCCTCGCGGCGGCCTCGATCGTGGTGCTGGCCGGCTGCGCGAGCGACCCCCTCGCCGAGCAGTACCTCGAAGGCAGCGGGAAGAACTACATCGCCGGCGACGGCACCATCTCCGAGTTCGACACCGCCTCGCGGGGCGAGCCGGTGTCCTTCACCGGCCCGACGGTCGACGGAGGCGCCTTCGACTCGGCGAATGCCGACGGCGACGTGACGGTCGTGAACTTCTGGTACGCGGGGTGCGCGCCCTGCCGGGCCGAGGCGCCGATCCTGCAGGAGGTCTACGAGGCGTACGGCTCCGGCGAGGGCGAGGTGCTCTTCGTCGGCGTGAACGTGCGCGACCAGGCGGGCACCGCCCGTTCGTTCGAGGAGGACTACGGGGTGCGGTACCCGTCGATCCTCGACGTCGACTCCGGCGATGTCCAGCTCGCCTTCGCGGGCGACGTGCCGCCGGCGGCGGTGCCGACGACGATCGTGCTCGACCGAGAGGGCCGGGTCGCCGCGCGCGTGCTCGGCGAGCTGGAGGACGCCTCGATCCTCCGCGGCCTCGTCGACAAGCTCCTCGAGGAGCAGTGACGCACGTGAGTCACCTCGGAGGCCGGCGATGACGCCCGGCGAACTCGTCTTCAGCGGCCAGCTGATCGTCGCGATCCCGATCGCGATGGCGGCCGGCATCATCTCCTTCCTCTCCCCGTGCGTGCTGCCCCTCGTGCCCGGCTACCTGGGCTACCTCGGCGGCTTCACGGACGCCTCGGCCGACGCGTTGGCCGAGCGCCGCAACCGCCGCAGGCTCCTGCTCGGCGTGCTGCTCTTCATCGCCGGCTTCACGGTCGTCTTCCTCGTCTACGCCTCGCTCGCGGGGGCGGCGGGCGCGTGGCTGCGGGCTTGGCAGGACCCGATCACGAGGGTGCTCGGCGTCTTCATGATCGTGATGGGTCTCGTCTTCGTCGGCCAGTTCACCTTCCTGCAGCGGCAGCTGAAGCCCAGCTGGCGGCCCGCCACCGGACTCGGCGGCGCCCCGCTGCTCGGCGTGGTCTTCGGGATCGGCTGGACCCCTTGCATGGGTCCGGCGCTCGCCGCCGTGCTGAGCCTCAGCCTGAACGCGGAGTCGGCGTGGCGGGGGGCCATCCTCGGCCTCGCGTACTGCGTCGGCCTCGGCATCCCGTTCCTCCTCGTCGCGTTCGGCTTCGGCTGGGCGACCGGGGCGCTGGCGTTCCTGCGCCGGCACATCCGCACCATCAACCTCATCGGCGGCGGCCTGCTCATCCTGATCGGCGTGATCATGGTGTCCGGGCTGTGGACCGCGTGGATGAGCGATCTGCAAGGGGTGATGAGTGGTATCGACCTCGTCCTCTGACCGCTCCGGCGGCGTCGACCCGCTGCGTCCGGCCGACCACTTCGACTCGCCGGAGCCCGCGCCGGGCGACGGCCCGGGGGTGTCGCAGCCGAAGCTCGGCTTCGTCGGCTGGCTGCGGTTCGGCTGGCGCCAGCTCACGAGCATGCGCACCGCCATCCTGCTGCTCCTGCTGCTCGCGATCGCGGCGGTGCCGGGCTCGCTCGTGCCGCAGCGCTCGAGCGACCCCAACGGCGTCACGCAGTACTTCACCGACCACCCCGACACGGCGCCGGTGCTGGACTCGTTCCAGATGTTCGACGTCTACACCTCGTCCTGGTTCTCGGCGGTGTACCTGCTGCTGTTCGTCTCCCTGATCGGCTGCATCATCCCGCGCACGAAGCACCACTTCGCGGCGATGCGCGCCCGCCCGCCGCGCACGCCCGTGCGGCTCGGCCGGCTCGCGGGCTACACGGAGCGCCCGCTGCCGGACGGGGTGGATGCCGAGACCGCCATCGCCGAGGCGACGAATCTGCTGAAGCGCGCGCGGTACCGTGTCGAGCGTTACGATCTGCGCGGCGAGCCGAGCGTCTCGGCCGAGCGCGGCTATCTCCGCGAGACCGGGAACCTGATCTTCCACACCGCGATGGTGGGCATCCTGGTCGCGGTCGGCATCGGCGGGGGATTCGGCTTCGCCGGCCAGCGGGTCATCGTCGAGGGCCAGTCCTTCGTGAACACGCTCGCCGCGTTCGACTCCTTCAACCCGGGCCGCTTCTTCGACCCGGCCACGCTCCCGCCCTACAAGCTGTCCCTCCGCGAGCTCGACGTGGTCTACGAGACGCAGAACCGGAACGCGATCGGCCTGCCGATCGACTTCACCGCGTACGTGACGATCACCGACCAGTCGGGCGCCGCCGAGAAGGCGCAGGCCAAGGTCAACGAGCCGCTGCGCACGCGTGGCACGGACGTGTTCCTGCTCGGCAACGGCTACGCACCGCACATCGTGGTGCGCGACCCCCAGGGCGAGATCGTGTTCGACGACGCCGTGCCGTTCCTGCCGCAGGACGCGAACCTGACGTCCATCGGCGTCGTGAAGGTGCCCGACGGTCTCGACGATCAGCTCGGCATGGTCGGCTTCTTCTATCCGACGCAGGACGTGCTCGGAACGGGGGCCTACACCTCCACCTACCCGGACCTGGTGCTGCCGGTGCTCACGTTGAACGTGTACGAGGGCGACCTCGGCATCAACGACGGCACGCCGACCTCGGTCTACACCCTCGACCCTTCGGGCATGGACCAGCTCACGGGCGGGGACACGGGCGTCGACTCCATCGAGCTGAAGCCGGGCGAGCAGACCGAGCTGCCGGGTGGCCGGGGCACGGTCGAGTTCGTCGACGACACCCCCGATGCGTCCGCCGCCGGGCAGGAAGGTGCCGCCGCCGACCGTGACTACGCGGAGTCCGTGAAGCGCTTCGCGTCGTTCGACATCCAGCACGATCCGGCCCAGGGCTGGACGCTGGTGTTCGCCATCCTGGTCCTCTTCGGCCTGCTCGCCTCGCTCTTCGTGCCGCGCCGCCGCATGTGGGTGAAGGTCGCGACCCGACGGGACGGCACCCGGGTGATCGAGTTCGCCGGCCTCGCCCGCGGCGAGGACCCCGGACTCGAGGAGGCGGTCGCCGCCTTCGCCAGCAAGCTCGCCGGCCCCGTGGCCGAAGCCGAGACCCCCCAAGACACCGCGAAGCCCACGACGTAAGGTAGATCCGTGCCCAGTCTCGATGAAATCTCAGTGCTCAGCGTGTACTCGGCCATGGCCGTGTACGCCATCGCCTTCATCGCCTTCTCGATCGACCTGGCGAAGCGCGGGGCCGCCGCGGCCAGAGCGGCCGACGAACCCGGGCTGGTGACGGATGGCGCCGCCGAGCTGCCGGTCGCCGAGCGCGAGAGGGTCGGTGCGCTGCGGGTCGCCTCGGCGACCGCCGCCACGCCGAGGGCGTCCGGAGGCGCCGGAAGCGGCGAGACGCCGGGCCGCTCCTCGCGCTGGCGCAGCGCCACCGCCGACGGCGCGAGCGTCGCCTACGGTCGCTCGCCGGCGCTGCGCGTCGGCGTCGCGATGACGGTGCTCGCCTGGCTGCTCCACCTCACGGCGACCGTGCTCCGCGGCCTCGCCGCGGGCCGGGTGCCGTGGGCCAACATGTACGAGTTCGCCCTCACCGGCACGCTCATCATCACGACGGTCTTCCTCATCGTGCTCCTCGTCGCCAAGCACGATCTGCGCTTCCTCGGCACCTTCGTCAGCGGGCTCGTGCTCGTGCTGCTCGGTGCCGCGACCGTGAACTTCTACGTCTCGGTGGTCCCCCTGCCTCCGGCGCTGCAGTCGGCGTGGCTCGTCATCCACGTGTTCGTGGCGACGGCCTCGGTCGGCTTCTTCGCCCTGAGCTTCGCGCTCTCGGTGGTGCAGCTCATGCAGTCCCGCCGAGAGTCGCTCGTCGCCTCGGCGAAGGCGGCGAAGAAGTCGTTCCTCGCGACCCTGCCCGACTCGTCCACCCTGGAGAACCTCGCTTACCGGGTCACGATCGTCGGCTTCATCCTGTGGACCTTCACCTTGATGGCCGGCGCGATCTGGGCCGAGGCCGCATGGGGTCGCTACTGGGGCTGGGACACCAAGGAGGTGTGGACCTTCATCATCTGGGTGGTCTACGCCGGCTACATCCACGCCCGGGCGACGCGCGGCTGGCGTGGCTCGCGCTCGGCGTGGCTCGCGATCATCGGTTTCTCGACGGTGCTCTTCAACTTCACCGTGGTGAACCTGTTCTTCAAGGGCCTGCACGCCTACTCCGGCCTGCTCTGACCCGCCCTTCCGCCCTGCTCTGACGCGCCCCCGCCCCCGCCCCGCCCCGCCCCGCCCCCGCCCCGAGAGGGTCGTTTCGCGACATCCGGCCGGCCTCCTCGCCGTGCGGATGCCGGAATGCGACCCCCTCGAGGGTGAGGGGCGGCGGTCAGAGGGTGGGCGGCGGTGATCAGGCGGTTGGGCGGCGGTGAGCGGCGGTGATCAGGCGCGGGGCAGGCGGGCGAATGCGGTCCGCACGGCCGCCGCGATGAGGGTGGCGACCGCGACGAGCCCGAGCGCGAGCCAGGGCAGCGAGCCGACGCCGAGCGCGTCCAGCGCGACCCCGCCGAGGAGCGCGCCGACCGCGATCGAGCCGTTCCAGGTCGCGACCACCATCGACTGGGCGACGTCGGCGGCCTCGCCGGCGATCCGGGCGGGCGCGGCCTGCAGCAGCGTCGGCGCCCCGCCGTAGGCGAGGCCCCACAGCGCGATCGCGACGAGCACGACGACGGGCTGCGCTGCGGCGAGCCCGATCGCGACCATGGCGACGCCGAGCGCGGCCGCGGAGATCAGCACCATCGCGCGCAGATGCCGATCGACCAGGGCGCCCGCGGTGAGCACGCCCGCGACCGCGAAGCCGCCGAAGAGCAGCAGCGCGAGATCGAGGTGCGCGGCCACGCCGGAGGCCACGGTGAGCGGGGCGATGTACGTGTACGCGACGTTGTGCGCGAGCACGAACGCGGCGGTCGTCGCGAGCACGGCGGCGAGCCCGGGCAGCCGCAGCACCTGCCGGAGGCCGGGCCGCTCGGCGGCGCGCTCGCCGCGGAAGGCGGGCAGCGCCGCGGCGGCCCAGATCGCGAGGCCGGCGGCGAGGGCCGCCATCACGGCGAAGGCGGCCCGCCAGCCGAGCGCCGTACCGAGGCTCGTCGCGATCGGCAGTCCGAAGGCGAAGGCGAGCGGGGTGCCGACCATCGCGACGGACAGCGCCCGCCCCGAGTGGGCGGGCGGCACCATCCGCATCGCGTAGCCCGCGGCCATCGCCCAGAGGAGCCCGGCGAGCATGCCGCCGAGGATGCGCGCCACGAGGATCGTGAGGTAGTCGCCCGCGAGGGCGGTCGCCGCGTTCACGAGGATGAAGCCGGCGACGAGGGCGAGGAGCAGCGGCTTGCGCGGGATGCCCCGGGTGAGCGCCGTGAGCGGGATGGCGGTGACCGCGGTCGTCAGCGCGTACACGGCGACGAGCGAGCCGATCTGCGATTCGGAGACCCCGAGCTCGGCGCTCATGAGCGGCAGCAGGCCGGCCGGCATGATCTCGGTGACGACGCCGGTGAAGACGATCGCGGCGAGGGCGAGGAGTGCGTTGAACGGCAGTCGTCGGCTGGAGCGGGCGGATGCCGCGGCCGCGCGCCGCGGTTCGACGGCGGGGGTGGAGTCGGTGATCGGAGCGGTCATGTCGCCAGTCTGAAACCTTGACACTAGTGTGAAGGTCAAGCCGGATGAAGGAGGACGTCATGCGCATCGGCGAACTCGCGGACCGCACCGGGGTGTCGACCCGCCTGCTCCGCTACTACGAGGAGCAGGGGCTCGTCTCCTCGAGCCGCCAGTCGAACGGGTACCGCGACTACCCGGAGCCCGCCGTCGAGCGCGTGAACCAGGTGCGCGGGCTGATCGAGGCGGGCATCCCGACCGCCGTCATCCTCGACATGCTGCCCTGCCTCGCGAGCACCTCGGTGGTCGAGGCGCCGGTCATCGCGCAGGAGCTCGCCGAGACGCTCGCCGAGCGGCGTGCGCAACTCGAGCAGCGCATCGGCTGCCTCGCGCGGAACCGCGACGCGATCAGCGCCTACCTCGACCGCGCGACGATCACCGGTTGAGCTCCGCGAAGCAGCGCTCGAGCCGGGCGAGCCACCAGCTCGTGCGCTCGGCATCGGCCGCGTAGCGGTCGAGCAGCACCGGGTCGGGCACCACCCGACGCACCGGCACCGTGCCGTCCTCGGGTGCCAAGGGTTCGGCCGTGACATCCGCCGCCAGGAGCGAGGCGGTGCCGAGCCCGCAGTCGAACGGGAGCTCGGGGACCGCGGCGGCGAGGTGCGCGCCCATCGCGAGCCCGACGCTCGTGTCGAGCGCGCTCGACACGTTCACCGGCAGCCCCGCGCGCTCGACGATCTCGAGCGCCCGGCGGATGCCGCCGAGGGGCGCCGCCTTCACCACGAGGAGATCCGCCGCGCCCGCCTCGGCGACGGCGAGCGGGTCGGCCGCCCGGCGGACGCTCTCGTCGGCGGCGACGGGGATGCCGAGGTACGCGGTGCGCTCGCGGATCTCGGCGAGCTCCTCGACCGTGGCGCACGGCTGCTCGAGGTACTCGAGGTCGAACTCCGCGAGCGCGTGCACCGCGCGCTCGGCCTCGTCGACCGTCCATCCGCCGTTCGCATCGAGCCGGACCCGGCCCTCGGGGCCCAGCGCCCGGCGCACGGCCGCGACGCGCGCGACGTCCTGCGCGAGCGTCTGGTCGGCCGCCGCGACCTTCACCTTCGCCGTGCGGCAGCCGGGGAAGCGGGCGAGCACGGCCGGCACGCTGTCGGGGTCGACGGCGGGCACGGTCGCGTTCACCGGCATGCGGTCGCGCAGCGGCGCCGGCGGCGTCGTCCACCCGAAGTCGATCGCGGCGGCGAGCCAGACGGCGGCCTCCTCGTCGCCGTACTCGGCGAAGGGGCTGAACTCGGTCCACCCCTCCGGGCCCTCGAGGAGCAGCGCCTCGCGCACGTCGATGCCGCGGAAGCGGGTCACGAGCGGCAGGGCGACGACGCGGGCGGTGGCGAGGAGCTCATGCAGCGACGGCTGGACCATGCGCCCAGTCTCCCGCACCCCGGCGGGGCCCGCAGCGGGAATAGGCTGGGAGTCATGAGCGCCGAGGTGTCCGAGCTGTTCGATCCGAGCGAATGGGTGGATGCCGCACCCGCCCTCGCGGGCCCCGACGGCTTCACCGATCTCACGTACCACCACTCGAAGGACGGCCGCATCGCCCGGGTCGCCTTCGACCGCCCCGAGGTGCGCAACGCCTTCCGGCCGCACACCGTCGACGAGCTGTACCGCGCCCTCGAGGACGCCCGCACGAACCCGCGCATCGGCGTCGTGCTGCTCACGGGCAACGGGCCGAGCGCGAAGGACGGCGGCTGGGCGTTCTGCTCCGGCGGCGACCAGCGCATCCGCGGCCGCGACGGCTACAAGTACTCCGACGCCGAGACCGCGATCGTCGACGGCGCAGGCGGCACCGCCGACCCGCACGGGCACGCGGCCGTCGGGCGCCTGCACATCCTCGAGGTGCAGCGGCTCATCCGCTTCATGCCGAAGGTCGTCGTCGCCGTGGTCCCGGGCTGGGCGGCGGGCGGCGGGCACTCCCTGCACGTGGTCTGCGACCTGACGATCGCGAGCCGCGAGCACGGCCGCTTCAAGCAGACGGATGCCGACGTCGGCTCCTTCGACGCGGGCTACGGCTCCGCCTACTTCGCCCGCCAGATCGGGCAGAAGTTCGCCCGCGAGGTGTTCTTCCTCGCCGAGGAGTACTCGGCCGAGCGCGCATACGAGATGGGCGCGGTCAACCGGGTCGTGCCGCACGCCGAGCTCGAACGCGAGGCGATCGCCATGGCGCGCACGATCCTCACCAAGTCGCCGACGGCGATCCGCATGCTGAAGTTCGCCTTCAACGCCGTCGACGACGGCATGGTCGGTCAGCAGGTCTTCGCGGGCGAGGCGACGCGACTCGCCTACGGCACCGACGAGGCCGTCGAGGGCCGCGACGCATTCCTCGAGAAGCGCGCGCCCGACTGGGGGCCGTACCCGTGGCACTTCTGAGCCGCCGCGCCCCGGCAACAGGGCCCGTCCGGTGAAACCGCTGCAGCGGGTTCCCTCGGGCGAGCTTCCGCGGCTGCGCGCGGCGCTCGCCGCGGCGCTCGACGGCGGGCCGGCGATCTGGCCGGTGCCGGATGCCGCGGCGGCCGGTGGGGCCGAGGAGGCATCCGCCCTCGCCCCCGCGCTCCGCGAGGTGGCCGACGATATCGCGCTCGTCGTCGAGACGAGCGGCTCGACCGCGGCGCCGAAACGGGTCGCCCTCGGTGCCGACGCGCTCGTCGCGAGCGCGGAGGCCACGCACGACGCGCTCGGCGGTCAGGGGCAGTGGCTGCTCGCCCTGCCCGGCCACTACATCGCCGGCGCACAGGTGCTCGTGCGCTCGCACCTCGCCGGGCTCGACCCCGTGCCCGTGCCGGACGGGCCGTTCACCGCGGCGGGCTTCGCGGCCGCCGCCGCGACGATGCTGTCCGAGGTGCCGCACTACGCCTCCCTCGTGCCCGTGCAGCTCGCCCGGCTCGTCGAGGGCGCCGACCGGGACCCCTTCGTGGCCGCCGCGCTGCGCTCCTTCGACGCCGTGCTCGTCGGCGGGCAGGCGCTCGGCGCCGACCTCGCCGAACGGGCCGAGGCGCTCGGCGCGAGGATCGTGCGCACCTACGGCTCCAGCGAGACGGCGGGCGGATGCGTCTACGACGGCCGGCCGCTCGACGGGGTCCGACTGCGCGTCGTCGACGGCGAGGTGCAGCTCGGTGGGCCCACGCTCGCGAGCGGCTACCTCGGCGACCCCGAGCGCACCGCCCGTGCCTTCCTCACCGAGCGCGGCACCCGCTGGTACCGCACGGGCGACCTGGGGGAGCTCGGCGACGACGGGCGGCTCCGCATCCGCGGCCGCGCGGACGACGTGATCGTCTCGGGCGGCGTGAAGGTCGCGCTCGGCGAGGTCGAGCGCGCGGTGCGCGGGCTCCCCGGGTTCGCGGAGGCCGTCGTGGTCGGGGTGCCCGACGCCGACTGGGGCGAGCGGCCCGGCGTCGCCGTCGGGGCGGCCGCGTTCGCCGGACTCGGTGACGACGCCGTCCAGCTGCAGCTCGCGGCGCTCGCGAGCGCGACGGATGCCGCGGGGCTGCCGCCCGCCGGCCGGCCGGTGCGGCTCGCCGCGCTGCAGGCGATCCCCCGGCTCGACTCCGGAAAGCCCGACCGTCGGGCCGTCGCCGCGCTCCTCGCTGCCGGGGCATAGCGTGCGGAACTAGGCTGAACGCCGTGGTACGCCAGAAGCCCAAGCGCCCCGACCCCGCCGCCCGCCGCACGAAGGCCCCCGGCCGGAGCGGCCATCCCGCCCGCGCCGCCCAGGGCGCCGCCGTCTCGCGCGGGCCGGCCACGGTCGGCGACTGGATCTCCGGCGCCCGCCTGCGCACCCTGCCCCTCGCGATCGCCCCGGTCGCGCTCGGCACGGGGGCGGGCGTCGTGGCCATCGCCGACGGGCCGTGGCATCCGACCCGCGCCGTGCTCGCGCTCATCGTCGCGCTCGCGCTGCAGATCGGCGTGAACTACGCGAACGACTACTCCGACGGCATCCGTGGCACCGACGACCACCGGGTGGGACCGGCGCGCCTCACCGGCTCTGGGCTCGCGAAACCGAAGCACGTGCTCGCGGTCGCGCTGTCGTTCCTCGGCATCGCGGCGCTCGCGGGCCTCGCGCTCGTCGTCATCACCCAGCAGTGGTGGCTGCTCGCCGTCGGCGCCGCCGCGATCGTGGCCGCCTGGTTCTACACCGGCGGCAAGCGGCCGTACGGCTACGCGGGGCTCGGCGAGCTCTTCGTGTTCGTCTTCTTCGGCCTCGTCGCGACGGCCGGCTCGGCGTTCGTGCAGGCGCTCGATGTGAACCTCGAGGCCTGGTCGGGCGGCGTCGGCGCGGGCCTGCTCGCCTGCGCCGTGCTCATGGCGAACAACCTGCGCGACGTCGACCAGGACCGCGCCTCCGGCAAGCGCACCCTCGCGGTGCTCGTGGGCGCCCCGATCGGCCGTGCGCTGTTCTGCGTGTTCATGCTCGTGCCGTTCGGGATCGCCGCGTTCTGGGCGCTGCTCTATCCGACGGCGTGGCTCGTGCTGTTCGCCCTGCTCGCGGCCCTGCCGGCGTGCGTCATCGTCGTCACGGCGCGCACCGCGAGGGAACTGCTCATCGCGCTGCAGCTCGCGAGCCTCACGGCGCTCGTCTACGGCGTCGGGCTCGGGCTCGTCTTCGCGTTCTGAACGGTGAGCCCCGCCGGCGCTACTCGGTGCGCTTCGGCGCGGACGCGTCGGCCGGGCGGGCGGATGCGTCCTGCTCGACGGCCTCGACGGCCGCGTCCTCCACGGCGTCGTCGTCGCGGACGAGGGGCTGCTCGCGGTGCCGGGCGGCGTAGAGGTCGCCCGAGAGGGCCTCGCGCGGCTTGCGCAGCAACAGGAGCGACGCGCTCAGCCCGAACACCGCCGCGACGAGGGTCGAGACCCACACGTTCACGTTCGCGATGAGCAGCACGGCGAGCGGCACCGCGAAGAGCAGGATGCGCAGCGCGGTGTACCAGATCCAGACGGGCACCGATTTCACCCTGTCAGTGTAGGCGCGGCGGCTGAGCGCGGGCTGCGGGCGAGCATGCCCCGCGGTCTCCCAGCCTGCCGTGATCTGGCGCGCCTAGACTGGGGGCATGCCGAGGCTCGCTGTCATCGTCGTGGCAGCCGCGATCGTCTTCTGGATCTACACGATCGTCGATTGCGCGCTGTTCGATCGGCTGCGCGTGCGCGGCCTCCGCAAGGGCTGGTGGGTCGCCCTCGTGATCCTCGTGCCGGTCGTCGGCGGCGTGCTCTGGTTCCTGATCGGGCGGGGCCGCCGCAACCGCAGCGGACGTTCGCTCGCACCGGACGACGACCCCGAGTTCCTCAGCCGACTCGGCTCCGACGCCGTGCAGGAAGAGCGCATCCGCCGCCTCGAGCAGGAACTCGCCGAGCTCGACGAGGAGCCCGGCTCGACCGACGACGGGCACGACTCCGGCGCCGGCCACCCGAGCCGCGGCGACCGCGGCCCGCATGACCCGGAGGGCCCGAGCGACCCCGGCCAGCCCGGTCGACCGCATGACTGACCCGGATGCCGCGGGCGGTGCGCCCGAGGCATCCGGACCCCGGCGGAGCCCAGCGAGCGACTTCGCGGTCGCGCTGCTCGCCGAACTCGAACGGCTCGGCGTCACGGACGTCGTCGTGGCGCCGGGTTCGCGGTCCCAGGCTCTCGCGCTCGCCGCCGCCGAGTTCGAGCGCGCGGGCCGGCTGCGACTGCACGTGCGCATCGACGAGCGCAGCGCGGGCTTCCTCGCGCTCGGGCTCGGCGTGGAGACGGGGCATCCGGCCGCGGTCGTCGCGACCTCCGGCACGGCGATCGCGAACCTGCACCCCGCGGTGCTCGAGGCGCACCACGCGGGCGTGCCGCTCCTCGTGCTCGCCGCCGACCGGCCGGCGGAGCTCCGGGGCATCCGCTCCAACCAGACCACCATGCAGCCCGGCATCTTCGCCGGAGCGGTGCGGCTCGAGCGCGACGTCTCGGCCCCGGAGGGCGCCGCGGGAGAACCGGATGCCGCGGCCGAGCTCGCCCGGCTCGCCGTCGCCGCGGCGGAGGGGCGGGACCCCTCGGGCGATCCGGTGCCGCATCCGGGCCCGGGCCCGGTGCTGCTGAACCTGCAGCTGCGCGAGCCGTTGTCCGCCCCCACCGGGCTGCCGCCCCGAGCCGAGACGAGCCGCACGGCCGACTCCGTCACGCCGCCCGGCGACCGCGCGGCGCAGCCCAGCCACGCCGGACTGCTCGCCCGCGGCCCCCGCACCGTGGTGGTCGCGGGAGCCGGAGCCGGCCCCGCCGCCGAAGCCCTCGCCCGCGCGGGCGGCTGGCCGCTCCTGGCCGAGATCACGAGCGGTGCCCGCTTCGGGCCGAACCTCGTGCCCGCGTACCGCGAGGTGCTGGCCGAGCCCGGCCTCGGCGATGCGGTCGAGCGAGTGATCGTCTTCGGGCACCCGACCCTCTCCCGCGAGGTGCCCGCGCTCGTGCAGCGAGACGGCGTCGAGACCGTCGTCGTCGCGCCGAGCGGCGTCGAGTGGTTCAACCCGGGGCACCGGGCCGACCGCTTCGAGCGCGCCGTCCACGTCGAACCGGGCGCCCCCGTCGAGGGCGAGCGCGCCTGGCTCGGCCGCTGGCTGCAAGCGGGCCGCGCGCTGGCCGCCGAGAGTGCCCCCGCCGAGCCGGTCGCCGTGCGCAGCGGCGTCGACGAGACCGGGCACGTCACCGACTTCGCCGCGCAGCGCGCGTTCCTCGACGCCCAGCTCGGTCGCATGCGCGAACCGATCGGCCGGCGCCTGCTCGCCGAATCGGTGTGGGCGGTGAGCTGGCCGCACGACCGGCTCGTCCTCGGCGCATCCCGGCTGATCCGCGACGCCGACCGCGTCGTGCCCGGCCGGCGCATCCACGCCCACGCCAACCGCGGTCTCTCCGGCATCGACGGCACCGTCGCGACGGCGCTCGGGATCGCGCTCGCGAGTCAGCAGCCGGCGGGAGCCGGTGCCGAGGAGGCATCCGCGGCCCCGGCCGTGCGCGACACGTTCGACCCCGCGGGAGGCGGCGACCTCGCCGCGATGCTCGCCCGCGCCGCCGAGGTCGAACAGCAGCTCGCCGCGGCGAAAGCCGGCCTCGCCGCACAGGAGGCCCGCGCGCGCGCCGAGTCGAGCGTGACCCGGGTGGTCCTCGGCGACCTCACCCTGCTGCACGACGTCGGCTCACTGCTGCTCGGCGCGGGCGAGACGCGTCCGAGGATCCTCGTCGTCGTCGGCAACGACGGCGGCGGCACGATCTTCGACTCGCTCGAGGTCGCGGGATCCGCCCCGGCGGAGGCGTTCGACCGGGTGCAGTACACCCCGCAGTCGGTCGACCTCGAGGCGCTCGCCCGGGCCTACGGCTGGCGCTACCGTCGCGCCGCGATGCGTTCGGAGCTCGAGGCCGCGCTCGCCGAGGCCGTGACCGAGCCGACGATCCTCGAGGTCCCGCTCAGCCGCTGAGCCCGGCGGCCACCGGGGGCGGGGGACTGGCCCGCCCGGCCCGCTCGCGTCATGATGGAGGCCACGCGGCATCCGCCGTGGAAGCGTCACGAGGGGAAGCCGCATGGATCGCGAATCGTTCTGGACGGCGGATCCCGTCGAGCTGCTCCGCGTCGGGCCCGGCTTCCGCCTCGCCGACGCCGACACGGATGCGCATCCCGGCTTCGACGGCGACAAGGCCGCGGGGCAGGCCGCGCTCGCCGAGGGGGCTGCCGTGCTGAACCGGCTGCAGGAGCAGCTCTTCGCGAACAACGTCGTGAACGGCGACGAGCGGCGGGTGCTGCTCGTGCTGCAGGCGATGGACTCCGCGGGCAAGGGCGGCATCGTGAATCACGTGATGGGCGCCGTGGATCCGCAGGGCGTGCAGCTCGCCGCGTTCAAGAAGCCGACCGCCGAGGAGCTGGAGCACGACTTCCTCTGGCGCATCCACAAGCAGGTGCCCGCGGCCGGCAAGATCGGCGTGTTCGACCGCTCGCACTACGAGGACGTGCTCATCGGGCGGGTGCGGGAGCTCGCGCCGCCCGAGGAGATCGAGCGGCGCTACGGCGCGATCAACGACTTCGAGGAGGAGCTCGCCAGCACCGGGACCTCGATCGTGAAGGTCATGCTGCACCTCTCGAAGGACGAGCAGCGCGCGCGTCTCGCCGACCGGCTGGCCCGGCCCGACAAGCACTGGAAGTTCAATCCGGGCGACATCGACGAGCGAGCCCGCTGGGACGACTACCAGGCGGCGTACCAGCTCGTCTTCGAGCGCACGGCGACGGCGGATGCCCCGTGGTTCGTCGTCCCCGCCGACCGCAAGTGGTACGCCAGGCTCGCCGTGCAGCACCTCGTGATCGACGTGCTCGAACGGATGGCGCTCGAGTGGCCGAAGGCCGACTACGACGTCGCGGAGCAGCAGCGCCGGCTCGCGGCATCCTGACCGCGGGTCCTCGAACCACTCGACTTGCCCGACTTTCATGAAAGTTGGGCAAGTCGAGAAGGTGGACGGTCAGCCGCCGAAGGCCTCGACGATGGGCCGGAACTTCATCTCGGTCTCGGCGAGTTCCTCGGTCGGCACCGAGTCGTGCACGATGCCGCAGCCCGCGTACGCCGTGACCGTGCCGTCGCCGTCGACCTGCGCGCAGCGCAGCGCGATCGCCCACTCGCCGTCGCCCTCACCGTCGACCCAGCCGACGGGCCCGGCGTAGCGTCCGCGGTCGAAGCCCTCGAGCTCGGCGAGGGTGTCGAGCGCGATCCGCCGGGGCGTGCCCGCGACCGCGGCCGTCGGATGCACCGCCCGCACGAGGTCGAGCGAGGTCGACCCGTCGCCGAGGGTTCCCTTGAGGTCGGTCGCGAGGTGCCAGAGGTTCGGCAGCTGCAGCGTGAACGGCTCCGGGCTCGAGTCGAGGCGGCGGGTGTGCGGGGCGAGGCGCTGCACGGCGCTCGCGACGGCGAGGGCGTGCTCGGCGAGGTTCTTCTCGCTCGCGGCGAGCTGGGCGGCGTGGTCGCGGTCGGATGCCTCGCCGGCGCCCCGCGGGGCGGTCCCCGCGAGCACGCGTGCGGAGACGGTGCCGTGGTCGACGCGGACGAGCGTCTCGGGGCTCGCGCCGATGAGCCCGTCGACGGCGAACACCCAGGTGTCGGGATAGTCCTCGGCGAGTCGGTTGATGGTGGCGCGGAGGCCGGCGTCCTCGTCGAGCTGCCCGATGAGATCGCGGGCGAGCACGACCTTCTCGAGCTCGCCGGCGTCGATGCGGCGCACCGCTTCGGCGACGGCCGTCTCGTAGTCGTCCGGCGTCAGCCGGCCGGGCTGGAACGCGACGCGCGGCACCCGGCGCTTCGGCGCGGGCACCGGCAGGAGCGCGGATGCCTCGTCGCCTCCGGCCGCGGCGAGCGCCCGCCCGTCGGCGGAGTCGGCGAGGGCGATGCGGGTGATCCAGGAGCGGCCGTCGCGGCGGCCGAGGATGAGCTCGGGCACGATCAGCACGCTCGTCGCGGCCGAGTGCGCGGCGAACGCGAAGGCGCCGAAGGCGACGAGGCCGGTGCCGGGCAGGCCGACCCGGTCGTCGAGGTCGGCGGCGGCGGCGATCGAGGTCCAGGCGGCCGCGGCATCCTCGATCCGGTGCTCGCCCGAGGTCTCGATGCGGAGCACCTCGCCGAGCCCGACGACGCCCTCACCGCGCCGTAACCAGACGAGCGGGTTGCGAGGGTCGGTGCGGGGGATCAGCGGCTCGGTCTCGTCGACCGCGACCGTGCGAACGATGAGCCGCGAGCCCGCGGGGGCGGGGGAGGCGGCGGCATTCTGGCTCACCGCCCCAGCCTACGCCCGCCCTCGCCGGGCCTGCCGCCCGCCGCCGCGGGGCCTGCCGCTGGAGACTCAGGCACCGGCCGTAGACTCGGGGGATGACCCGCGCAGACCTCGGCAAGAACCCGGAGCAGGTGTCGGCCATGTTCGACCGGGTGGCGGCGAACTACGACCGCACCAACACCCTGCTCTCGGTGGGCAACGCCCCCCTCTGGCGCGTCGCCACGACCCGGGCGGTCGACCCGAAGCCGGGTGAGCGCATCCTCGACATCGCCGCGGGCACCGGCACCTCGAGCGCGAGTCTCGCCCGCAGCGGCGCCTCCGTGGTCGCCGCCGACTTCTCGCCCGGCATGATCGAGGTCGGCCGCCGTCGTCAGGCGCACGTGCAGAACCTCGTCTTCGTCGAGGCCGACGCCATGCACCTGCCGTTCGACGACGACGAGTTCGACGCCGTCACAATCTCCTTCGGCCTGCGTAACGTCAGCGACCCGAAGCAGGCGATCCGCGAGTTCCTCCGGGTGACGAAGCCGGGCGGCCGGCTCGTCATCTGCGAGTTCTCGCACCCGCAGGCCTCGCTCGTGCGGGCCGGCTACGGCGCCTATCAGCGCTGGGTCATGCCGCCGCTGGTCAAGCTCTCGAGCTCGAACGACACCGCGTACGAATACCTGAACGAGTCGATCAACGCGTGGCCCGTGCAGTCGGAGCTCGCGGGATGGCTGCGCGAGGCCGGCTGGCGTGAGGTGGCCTGGCGCAATCTGACCCTCGGTGTCGTCGCTCTGCACCGTGCGCGCAAGCCCCTCGCGGCGTCGAGCGAGCCCCGCCCCGCCGAGCAGACCGCCGCCGAGCAGACCGCCGGCGAGCACGACGCCGCCGGCGAGTAGGGCTCGCCGCCCGGGCGATGTGCCCGGCCCACCTTCGCCACGGGCGATAGCCGAGCGGGCTTCGCCGCACAGGTAGGCTGGACAGCGTGAAATCGAGCCTCCAGGGCGCGCGTCGCGGGTCCTCCCTCGCCGCCAACCTCGGTCTGAGCGAGCGTGTCTTCGCGTCCGCGGCCGATCGAGCGATGGCCCGGGCCATCGACGACGGACTCGACCGGGTCGAGGCCGGGCTCGTCGACGAGGTGCGCTTCACCGCACCGGTGGCGGATGCCTCGACGCGCTACCTGCTCGAGGCCGGCGGCAAGCGGGTGCGCCCGATGCTGACCCTGCTCGCGGCCCAGCTCGGCGAGGGGGTGACCGACGAGGTCGTCATCGCGGCCGAGGCCATCGAGATCACGCACCTCGCGAGCCTGTACCACGACGACGTCATGGACGAGTCCGACCGTCGCCGCGGGGTGCCCAGCGCGCACGCGGTGTGGGGCAACTCGATCGCGATCCTCACCGGCGACCTGCTCTTCGCGCGGGCGAGCCAGCTCATGGCCCGGCTCGGCGAGCGGGCGATCCGCATGCAGGCCGACACCTTCGAGCGGCTCGTGCTCGGGCAGCTGCACGAGACCGTGGGCCCGCAGCCGGGCGACGACCCGGTGGCGCACTACATCCAGGTGCTGGCCGACAAGACCGGGTCGCTCATCGCCGCGGCCGCGCAGTCGGGCGTGATCTTCTCCAATGCCGACCCGGCGCTCGAGGCGCCGCTCGTGGAGTTCGGCGAGAAGATCGGCGTCGCGTTCCAGCTCATCGACGACGTCATCGACCTGTCGCCGCGCCCCGCCGAGACCGGCAAGGTGCCGGGCACCGACCTGCGCGCCGGGGTCGTCACCCTGCCGCTGCTGCGCCTCCGGGAGCTCGCCAAGCATGATGCCGACGCGGCATCCCTGCTGGTGCGCATCGAGCGCGATGTGCTCCCCGTCCCCGCCGACGCCGTGGGCGACCCGCTCGACACCAACACGCAGGCCGCGAGGATCGTGCCGTCGAAGGAGACGGTCGACGCCATCGTGGCGGAGCTGCGTGAGCACGAGGCCACCAGGGTGACGCTCGCCGAGGCGCACCGCTGGGCGGACGAGGCGGTCGCCGCGCTCGCGCCCCTGCCAGAGGGCAGTGTGAAGAAGGCGCTGACGCGATTCGCCGAGACCATCGTGGAGCGCTCGAGCTGAGCTCGGGCGAGAGGAGAACGAACACGTGACGAGGAACAAGCTGCGCCTGGCGATCGTCGGAGCAGGCCCCGCCGGCATCTACGCCGCGGACATCATGCTGAAAGCCGAGCGCAACTTCGACGTCTCGATCGACCTGTTCGACCACCTGCCGGCGCCCTACGGCCTGGTCCGGTACGGCGTCGCCCCCGACCACCCCCGCATCAAGGGCATCATCACGGCGCTCCGCGAGGTGCTCGACCGCGGCGACATCCGCATCTTCGGCAACGTCCGCTTCGGCAGGGACCTCACCCTCGACGACCTGAAGCAGCACTACCACGCGGTCATCTTCGCCACCGGCGCGGTGCGCGACGCCCCGCTGCACATCCCGGGCGTCGAGCTCGAGGGCTCGTACGGCGCGGCCGATTTCGTGAGCTGGTTCGACGGGCACCCCGACGTGCCCCGCACCTGGCCGCTCGACGCGAAGCAGGTCGCCGTCATCGGCAACGGCAACGTCGCGCTCGACAGCGCCCGCATCCTCGCGAAGCACGTGGAAGACCTCATGGTGACGGAGATCCCGGCGAACGTCGCCGAGGGGCTCGCCGCCTCGCCCGTGACCGATGTGCACGTGTTCGGGCGCCGCGGCCCGACCTCGGTGAAGTTCACGCCCCTCGAGCTGCGCGAGCTCGGCGAGCTGCGCGACGTCGACATGATCGTGTACGACGAGGACTTCGACTACGACGACGCCGCGAAGGCGGCCGTGTCGGGCAACAAGCAGGTCTTCGTCATCGACAAGGTGCTGCAGCAGTGGCGCCAGCGCCCGGTCGGGCAGGCGTCGCGCCGCCTGCACCTGCACTTCTTCTCGAAGCCGCTCGAGTTCGTCGACGACGGCACGGGCCGGGTCGGCGCGATCCGGTACGAGCGCACGAAGTCCGACGGGGCGGGCGGCGTCGTCGGCACCGGCGAGATCCGCGAGCTGCCGGTGCAGGCCGTGTACCGCGCGGTCGGCTACTTCGGTTCGCCGCTGCCGGGTGTGCCGTTCGACGAGAAGTTCGGCGTGATCCCGAACCACGAGGGCCAGGTGCTCACTCGTGACGAGGAGACCGGCGAGGCGCGCCAGCTCTACGGCGTCTACGCGACCGGCTGGATCAAGCGCGGGCCGGTGGGCCTCATCGGGCACACGAAGTCCGACGCGATGGAGACGGTGAAGCACGTCATCAACGACCTCGGCAACTGGTGGCAGCCGGAGCACCCCGAGGAGGAGGCGATCGTCGAGCTGCTCGAGTCGCGGGACATCCGCTGGACCGACCTCGACGGCTGGCACCGCCTCGACGAGCACGAGCTCGCACTGGGCGAGGCCGAGGGGCGCGTGCGCATCAAGGTCGTGCCCCGCGACGAGATGGTCGACCTCTCCCGCGGCGAGGTGTAGCCGTCCGATCCGCGCGTCGGGGTGACGCTGTGGACAGAAACGAGGGCCCGGCCCGCCGCGATCGCTAGCCTCGCCGGATGCCCCTCGCTCCGCAGGACTTCGCCCTGGTCGGCCTCGCCGCGCTCGGCGCCCTCCTCGGCTGGTGGCCGCTCGCCGCGTGGGTCGGGCGCACTCGGCTCGATCCGGCGCGCCCGGGCTGCGGCGTTCGCACCGCCGCGGCGTCGACGACCGCCGGCGCCTTCGGGGCGCTCGGCTGGCGCTTCGGCACGACCGCGGCCGCCGAGGGCGCGGAGGCGGATGCCTCGAGCCTCGTCGTGCTCGGTGCGTTCCTCGTGTTCGCGGCGGCCGGGACGGTGCTCGGCATCGTCGATGTGATCGAGCACCGTCTGCCGAACGCGGTGCTCGGTCCGGCCGGCCTCGCCGTGGCCGGACTGCTCGGCGTCGCGGCTGCGCTCGACGGGGCCGGCGCCCGTCCGGGTCGGGCGCTGACCGCCCTCGTCGGTGCCGCCGTGCTCTTCGCCCTGTTCCTCGCCGTCGCGCTCCTCTCGCCGCGGGCGATGGGCATGGGCGATGTGAAGCTCGCGGCCCTCGTCGGCGGCGTGATCGGCTGGGGCGGGCTGACGAGCTGGGTGGTCGGAGTCGTCGCGATGTTCCTCGTCGGCGGCCTCGTCGCGGTCGTCGGGCTGGCGCTGCGACGGGTCACGGCGGGCGGCGCCATCCCGTTCGGTCCGGCCATGCTCGCCGGGGCGCTCCTCGCCATCGTCGCCGTGCCCGCTAGCCTGGGGCCATGACCGCCACGTGGCGCCCCGACGTGCTCGGGACGGGCTTCGAGCAGCAGACCCTGCCGCTCGGGTCCGACGGTGAGGGCGAGCTCGTCGCCACCCTCGTGCGGTACACGCCGCCCCCGGCATCCGGCTGGTGGCCGTTCGCCCGTGCCCCGCGGGGGCCGGTCGCCGGCTGCGACGTGCTGTCGGTGCACGGGTGGAGCGACTACTTCTTCAATCCCGAGCTCGCGCGATTCTGGGCCGACCGGGGCGCACGCTTCTTCGCCCTCGACCTGCGCAAGTACGGCCGGAGCCTGCGCCCCGGGCAGACTCCGGGGCTCATCACCGACCTCGCCGACTACGACGCCGACCTCGACGCGGCGCTGACGGCGATGCGGGCCGGCGGCCCGGCCCGCCCGCTCATCCTGATGGGGCACTCGACCGGGGGGCTCACCCTCTCGCTCTGGGCCGACCGGCACCGGGGACGGGCGAGTGCGCTGGTGCTGAACAGCCCGTGGCTCGAGTTCCAGCTGAGCCGCGTGGGGCGCGAGGCGCTCGCCCCGGTCTTCGCGCTCGGCGCCCGAGTGCACCCCCTCGCGCCGCTGCCGAACGTCGACCTCGGCTTCTACACCCGCGCGGTCGCGAAGGAGCAGGGCGGCGAGTGGGAGTACGACCACGCGTGGCGACCCGACCGCGGCTTCGCGACGAGCCCGGTCTGGCTGAACGCGATCCTCGCCGGTCACGCACGGGTGGCGGCCGGGATCGACGTGGGAACGCCCGCGCTCACCCTGCTCTCGGCGCGCTCGAGCATCCTCACCCGCTGGGACGAGTCGATGCGCGCGAGCGACAGCGTGCTCGTCGTCGACGAGATCGCCGAGCGCGCGCTGAAGCTCGGGCCGGAGGTGACGGTGTCGCGCATCGACGGCGCGCTGCACGACGTGACCCTCTCGCGGGAGCCCGCGCGCGCCGCCGCGTACGCCTCGATCAGTCGCTGGCTGCGCGGCTACGCGCCGGCCTGATCCCCACCGCTCGCGCGCCGGCCCGTGCTCAGCGGAAGTTGACGAACTGGAGGTCGACCTCGAGGTCGGCGCCCTTCAGGATGCGGATGACCTCCTGCAGATCGTCGCGGCTCTTCGAGGACACGCGCAGCTCGTCACCCTGGATCTGCGACTTCACGGTCTTCGGGCCCTGCTCGCGGATGATCTTGCCGATCTCCTTGGCCGCCTTCTGGTCGATGCCCTGCTTCAGCGCGATCTCGATGCGGAACTCCTTGCCCGAGGCGTAGGGTTCGCCGGCGTCGAGGCTCTTCAGCGTGATGCCGCGCTTGATGAACTTCGACTGCACCACGTCGAGCACCGCCTTCACGCGCTCCTCGGAGGAGGCCTTGAGCAGGATCTTCTCTCCGCTCCACTCGACCGAGGCGCCGACGCCCTTGAAGTCGTAGCGCTGCTCGAGCTCCTTGCGGGCCTGGTTGACCGCGTTGTCGGCCTCCATCTTGTCGACCTTGGAGACGATGTCGAACGTCGAATCTGCCATGCCGCCAGTCTAACCAGGGCCGCACGGCGGGGCGCCTCAGCCGAGCACGTGCAGCGCGTCGCCGACCGCGACCGTGTCGCCGGCCGAGGCATCCAGCACCGGAACCAGGCGCACCCCGAACCAGGTCTTGCCCTCGCGGCGGCGGTGCCGGGCGAGGGTGCGGATCGGCTCCTTGCCGCGCACGAGCGTGTCGGGATCGACCGTCGTCATGACGCAGCGGTCGCAGCAGCCCTCGACGCGGAACTCGACCTCGCCGATGCGCACCCGGGCCCACGTCTCCTCGGCGAACGCCGTCTCGCCGTCGACGACGAGGTTCGGCCGGAAGCGCTCCATCACGAGCGGCGGGGGCGCGTCCTCGCCGCGCTCCACGGCGTCGGCCGCGGCGAACTCGTTCAGCAGCGCGAGGGAGGCCTCGCTCGCGAGGAGCAGGGGCGAGGCGTCCGCGAGGGTCAGCGAATCACCCGGCCGGCCGCCGTAGTCCGGTTTCACGGGGCGCGCGGTCGGGTCCGGCTGCCAGACGAGCCGGAGCGGCCGGCCGATGCGCGCGCTGATCCAGGCATCCGCCGCCTCGCCGGCCGGCAGCGCCGTGCCCTGACGCGAGTGCCCGACCGGAACGGGCGCCACGTCGCGCGGGGCGGCGACGAGGAGGCTGCCGGCATCGTGCTCGGCGCCGAGGCGGAGCGCGTCGTCGGCGAGCGGGGTCGCGGCGAGCCCGAGCAGGGCGTTCTCCTCGCGTGCCGTGACGGACGCACCGTCGGGGTCCACCACGGCCCAGCGGCGGTCGCCGGCGAGCCCCCAGGGCAGCACGGTCGCGCGGGGCACGTCGAATCCGGCGAACGACTTGACCGGGTGGATGCGGACGCGCGTGAGCTGCATCACAGCACCGTACCCGCAGCGGTCGGAGACGGTCATCTTGGCCCCCGTCCGCGTGTCACGGTGGCGGCCCCCGTTCGGGTGGGGTAGAAACGTCGGCGGACTCCGATCGAAGGGATCGCCCGCGTGAAGTGGATCAGACCGCTCGTCATCGTGCTCGTCGTCGTGTTCGCGCTCTTCTACATGATCAGCCGGCCCGAGGACGCGGCGAACCTCGTACAGGGCGCCGTGAACGGGGTCGCCACCGCCGTCGACGGGGTCGGCCGGTTCTTCACCTCGCTCGCCTCCTGAGCCCTCGGCGGATGCTGCCGTGAGCGTGTTCGGCCTCGACCCGAAGGTCGAGCGGCATCTCATCGCCGACGACGGTGAGGTGATCATCGACGAGGTCGGCAAGCACTGGGCCGCGAAGGTCGGCTGCGTGCTCGAGATGATCGCCGCGCTGCCGGTGCTCCTGCTGCTCGCGGTGCTGCCGAAAGCGCTGTACTTCATCCCGCTGCTCGTGGCGCTGGGGCTGCTGCTGCACGGCCTCTGGCGCTACCTCGGCCTCCGGATGGACCGCTTCGTCATCACGAACATGCGGGTCTTCCGGGTGCACGGCATCCTGTCCCAGCGGATCGCGACCATGCCGCTCTCGCGCATCCTCGACATCTCCGTGCACACGCCGTTCGTCGGGCGCATCATCGGCTACGGGCACTTCATCTTCGAGTCGGCCGCGCAGGATCAGGGGCTCCGCGAGATCCGCTTCGTCGGGCGGCCGGATGAGCGGGGGATGACGATCCAGCGGGTCATCCAGCGCGCGGGTCTCCGCGGGCGGATGCATCCGCCGGACTTCCCCATGCCGGAGTACGACCCGACGCGCGTCGGCCAACTCGCCGCCTACGACGCGGCTTCCGCCGGGCAGATGGCGGCGCGGGCGGAGGCGGATGCCGCGGCCGACACCCGCGATCTCAACGCGACCCGCGACTACGGCGACGAACTGCCCTGGTGGCGGGAGTCCCGCTGACCCGGGCGCACCCCGGGCGATGCGACCGGCTTCCGACTCGATTTCGCCAGCGGGCACGGTCCGAGTATCCTTGTGAGGCCCCCGGTTGTGTGCAGAACGTGGTCGGGTGCACATGGCGAGTTACCCAAGCGGCCAAAGGGATCTGACTGTAAATCAGACTGCTCAGCATTCGGGGGTTCGAATCCCTCACTCGCCACTCCCGCGGAATGACGCGGATGTTCAGGGCCTCACGCGATCGACCTGCGTGAGGCCCTGAGCCGTCTGCACCGTATGTTGCACCCTATGGCCGCGCCGGATCGATGGCGTTGATGCGCACCCACTCATCGATGTCGTCCACGTTGTAGATGACGGTTCGCTCGGTCGGCTTGTAGTAGCGCGGAGGCCGCTTCGCGCCGCGCAGATACTCCAGGTGCCGCACGGTGAGGCCGGGAACGTGCTCCACGACCTGCTGGGGCGACATCCACTTCGTGGGCAACTGGGCTGCGGGGTTCGAGGAGGGTGGGGGGCTCATGGGTTCATCGCCGCTTGGGTCACTGAGGGCACGTTCCTCCGCTATCTCATCGAGGACGTCGAGGAAAGCATCGGCTGCGGCCGCGAGCGCTTCGTCACGTGTTGGCATGCCCTAGTTCTACTCGAACTGCCTGGCCCGTGAACTGGGCGGCGATCCTGGGCTGCATATCCGGATAGGCTGTGCGCGTGTCTCGTGCTTTGGGAGTGATTCCGTTGGGGCTCACGGCGCTACTTCTCGCAGGCTGCAGCTCTGCTCCGTCAACCGCGGCTGCAGCGGAGACATGCGGTGGCAGCGGCTCCGGGATAGCAGTGGCGGACGATGGGCTTCTCGAGTACGACCAGAGCCAGGATGAATCCGGCGACGCGTGGAAGTGCCTCCTCAACGAGCTCGTCGCAGAGAGCGCCGACCAGTACACGATTACCCAGGGTTTGGACGAGAGCCTGGGGGCTCAGGACGGCACATTCGGAGGGCTCACAGCGGTGTGGGCATTGAACCCGTCGCGCGGCATCCAGATGTCGTTCTGGCCAACCATCACCGACTAGCGCGTAGCTCAGTGGGTGCGCAGTGGCAGGCCCAGTCGACTACCTGGCGGCGAATGCTGCGCTCGAGGCGCTGTTCGGTGCGCAGCCTGCGCAGGCGGAAGGTACCGGAAGCTGGAGTCCGAACGGCTCCTCGTTCTCGATCCCGAGTAATTGGTCATGCAGTGCGACCGGACGAGATGGCGCTGTCTACTTTCAGGTGTGCGTCGTCCGAAGCGGCAACTACGTCCAGGCGGCCACCATCGTCAACAACACCGGCAACTCGCAGAGGCTGGTCGGCGTCGATCAGACGCCGTCTTCCTCGACTACCACGTACCAGTCGCATGTGAAGTGTGCGATCTCGGGTGTGGCCGCGAAGAGCATCTCGGTGTGCTTCTCAGCGACCGCCCAATCCTCCGCCCTGGTGCGCTACTTTGCGAGCTTCGATTGGCCCTGGGACATCTACAACCCGAGCCCCTGGGCCTAGACGAGAACCGCCCCGGCATCGCCATGCCGGGGCGGTTCTATGTCTGGGCCGCTACTTAGACGAGTGCACGTCGGGCGGCCATGAGGCGCCGTCGGGAACCGACAACTACGATGGACGTCAACCGACGACGGGGCCGGGAGCCTGGCCAACCACCGCGAACGAGTACTTCCAGGTGCGCGAGTCGTCGCCGTCGAGACGGACCCGGACCTCGTAGCGCCCGTTCGGCGCGAGGGGCAAGCCGTTGTTGAAGTCGAAGACGAACTGGATTTGGCCGCCGACGTGATCCCTGAGAGCAGCTGGCACTTGCACGTTTGGGCGCTCAACGGAGACGATTTGGGCAATTCGCAATGGCTGGGACTCGCCTGCTGGCCCGGGCAGGGACACAAGATTGTCGTCTGCGTCGACGATTGCCATCTCCAGCGGGAACTCGGCCGGACAGAACTCGATAGGAATTCTCACCGAAATCCAAATCGCGAACTTCGAGGTCACACCCTGCTGGAAATCGAACCCTACAAGGGTGATGCCGGCACCGATGATGTTGCCCTTGCCACCCGCATCATTGTTGGCAAAATCTGCGAGAACGATGTTGACCGTTGCCGCCTGCGCGATGTCACTCACCAGATTGCCCGTTCCGGCTCGCGAATGGCGGCGCCGTGCCGCGAGGCTCTCGCTGGCGCTGATGCTCTGACGGGAGCGTTTGAAGAGGAAATGTGAGCGAAAGGCGACGAGAGCGCTGCGCCATCCTCGAGTCGCTCTACAAGGGACCTACCGCTAAGGCCGGCGTTGGCGAGGCCTTCACGGACGAGCTCTCGGGTCGAAGCGAAATCCGCAGCAAGGGCTGAGAACCCGGGCATCGAGTCAGAGTCCGCCCACCATGCCCCTGGCTCACGGTGGTACGTCACGTTGACGGTGTCCATCACTTAGCTCCTCAATCCAAGGAGCGCAGCCGCTTCTTCGTCGGTCAGCTGAGCGTCCTTTGTCAAGATCTTACGCACGAGGCCTGGAGGAATCTCCACACCTTGATGAAACGCAAAAGTTAGCGTCGGTCTTCCTGTCGCCTCGAGTGTCCTGTGCGAGCCCTGGCGGCGTACCTCCTGGTATCCGAGCTCCCGGCCGAGCAAGGTGAACAGCTTGCTCGCCTTCATCGACGGGTACGTGGGCATCCCATCGAGCATGACAGAGCCCCGGATGGGTGGCGCACCCTCATTCGAGGGTCAAGGAACTACGGCAGAGGAACCAAGCGCGATTCATCGAAGTCACGGACGACGGCGGCCCTCAGGGCCTCACCACCCGCACTGCACATCGTGATCGTCCATCCCACACGCACCCTTCCCGGGTGGGTGATCATCGGCGGGACGTTGTCGGCGTCGGCGTCGGCGTAGATCGGGGTCGGGGTGTCGGTGACGCGCCACCGCTGCTCGCGCCAGTACAGGCGCACGGGGCAGTCCTGCTCGAGCCAGAGGGTGACGTGGTCGGTGAGGGTGATCATGGTGCGCCTCCGGGCTTGCCGTCTCGGCGAGAGTCATCCCGGCCAGCTTCCGCAACGCTCGGATCGAGGCCCCGGCGCTTGCTGGTTGTTCTGGCATGTCAAAGGCTTAGGCAATCTTTGACATTGTGGCAAGCGGATCAAGTCAAGAACTCAGGGGCATCACTGACTTCATGTCAAATACATCACGAGATTACATGCGGAATGTCAAGGGTTGTAGCCTCGGGGCATGTCAAAAAAAGAGTTCGCGAACTTGTCCATGACTGACAGGGCGAATTTGGCAGCAAACGTCAAGGCGCTTCGACAAGAAGCTGGAATGACACAGGCACAGCTCGCGGAGGCTGCCGGCGTATCACGCGCGACGGTCAACAACCTCGAGAGTGGGGCGACAACGCCGCAGGCGAATGTGCTCGACCGCGTGATGCGCGTCTTCGGGATCGGGCCAGATCCGGATTACTCGCCGCGCACGGAGCTTTGGCTGACGATGATCGGCTCCCTCATCGAGGCGATCCCGGAGGCGCGGCGCGAGGCAGCGGTCAACACCGTGCTCCGTTCCCTTGGCAACGCGGTTCGTGCTGGCGCTGTCACTGTCGGCGCACCCGTGGATGATGAGTTCGCCGACGAGGACTTCGACGTGGCGACGGGGCACTTGACCCAGCAGGACGTGGATCTCATCGCGAAGAAGGGGACGCGTCGCGCCGACCAGGTGCCGCACGCAGAGTAGGAGATTGGATGCGTGAACTGGTCCGGGTGGCGGCTTCGATGGGGCTCCGTCTGCACTGCGCTCATCTACCCGACGACACGCTCGGGTACTACGCGCCGGATGAGGCGAGGATCTACTTCGACATGCGCCTCACGCCGATCGAGCGTCGGAGTGTCGTCGCCCACGAGCTCGGTCACGCCCACTATGGCCACACCTGCAGCAACGCATCGACAGAGCGGCAGGCGAAGATCTATGCCGCCCGGCTCCTCATCAACGCGCGCGACTACGCAGGTTTGGAGCGCGTCAATCCCGACCAGCACCACCTGGCGGAGGAGCTCGGCGTGACGGCCGAACTCGTTGAGATATTCGAGACCTACTGCCTCACTCGCCTGCGGGGCGTGACGTATGCGCTTCCGAAGATGGGCGTCGGGCAAGCCACACTCGCCGCCGCGCCGGCGTACTAGAACAGAGGGAGTTCCACTATGGGTCGAGCGGCCAAAGGTGATGGCAGCATCTTCAAGACGCCCACGGGGTATCGCGGCTACGTCACAATCAACGGGCGCCGCAAGTACGCCTCGGGATCGAAGAAGACCGAGGTTGCTCAGAAGCTCCGCGAGATCAAGAACCAACGCGACAACGGCATCATCACGGTGGGACGATCGCCCAAGCTCGGCGCGTGGATCGGGCACTGGATGAAGGCCACCGAAGAGAAACACAAGATCAAGACCCACGCTGGCTACCAGTCGATCATCGATGACTACCTTCCTACGTGGCTTTCTGACGTGACCCTCGCCAAGCTCACTGCCGAGCACCTAGAGGAGGCCTACGACGGGCTGCGTCGGAAGCCGCTTTCGGGTGCCACGATCTACCAGCTGCACTCGATCATCCGGGCCGCGCTGACGCTCGCGCACAAGCGTGGGCACGTCCCATACAACGCAGCGAAGATGGTCGTCTCGCCACCTGTCGCAGCGAGCAAGAGAGTGGTCCCGTTCTCGGATGCTGATCTCGCCCGCATCTTCACCGTCTTGGAGGACTCCAGATCGAAAGCGCGATGGACGTTCGCTCTCGAGCTCGGGCCACGCCCCGGCGAGTCGCTCGCGCTCGAGTGGCCACATATCGATTTCGCCGAGGGCTCGATCCGTATTGAGCAGCAGATCCAGACGGTCGAGAAGCGGCTGCGACTCGTGAAGTACACGAAGACGGACTCGAAGTCGGCGCCCGAGTATCGCAAGCTGCCGCTGCCAGGACACCTCGCCGATGTCTTCCGCGAGCACCGCGAACTACAGCTTGCCGAGATGAGCCGGGCGAGCCGGTGGGAGGACTGGCGCGATGAAGACGAGCCCGCCGAAGCGGTCCACGCATTCGTCTTCACATCGGCGCGTCGCCCGGGTCGGCCGATCACTCCCTCGGGCGACTCTCAGCAGTGGGCCCGTTTGGTCGAACTCGCGGGGCTCCCGCATGCGAAGCCCTACACGGCTCGACATACGGCTGCATCTCGAATGATCGCAGCTGGCATCGACCTCACTGTCGTCGCGGAGATTCTCGGGCACGCCGACATCAAGACGTTGATCAAGGTCTACGCGCACGCGCTTGAGGAGCGGAAGCGAGCGGCAGCCGACTTGCTCGAGCTCGCGTGGCGGGGGCGATCCGCTGCACCGTATCCTGCACCCTATGAGACAGGCTCGATGCGATCTAGCGCGAGTCGGTGAGCGTAGTAGCGGCCCCTAGTCCCGCGTGACTACGGGCCGGAGCGACTCCAAGCGAGTCCCAGTCGCGTCCACTGTGACTGACTGTAAATCAGACTGCTCAGCATTCGGGGGTTCGAATCCCTCACTCGCCACCACCACAGGGATGATCGCCGAACTCGGTACGTGCCGTTCGCGGATCCCGAGCAGAGTTCGCACACGAAGGAGGCCACCGGATCTCGGTGGCCTTCTTCGTTCCTCCGGGCGTCGTCGCTCGCACTCCTCTCGTCTCGCCCAAATTGACCGTTGCGCGGATCGCCGATTGAGAGGACGATCGCAAAGATGAGGGATCCACAGATATCTCGGGTGTACTCATGACGAGCGCGTCCGCACCGACTCGCCTTCGCCGACGGTTGGCCATCGCGTGCACCGTCGCACTCGCTGCGGTGCTCGCGGTCGCGGCCCCGATGGGTGCCGCTGCGGTGAACCCGAATCTGGCGACCAACATCTCCGCGGTCACGTCACCGGTCTACTCGGGCGATCGGCTCGTCTATGACGCCCAGTTGAGCTGCTCGGCTCCGGCGAGCTGTCAGAACGTCACCCTGCACTTCTCGAAGCCCGCGGGGGCCTCGGGCGTCGGTGCCGTCGCGTCGCCCTACCCGCCCGGTGTCTCGAGCGTGGTCGCCAACGCGGACGGGACGATCGACATCGTCTACTCCGCGACCGCGCCCGGGGTGACGAGCGAGCTGAACATCTCCTGGCCGACGGCCAACTACGTCACCCTGCCGGGCCCGCAGACCACGACGATGACGGTGTCGCAGCCGGGGGAGACCGATCTCCAGCAGTCCGCGACGATCCAGCTCGACGCGAGCAGCGACCTCGTGCTCTCGAAGAGTGGAGCGCAGCAATCGAATCCGATGGAGAACTACCAGTACTGCATCAGTTACGGCGTCACCTACCCTGACGAGCCCGCCAGCCATGGTGCCTTGGCGTTCAACAACGTGGTCGTCACGGATCCATTGCCCGCAGGAGCCATCTATGTGAGCTCCACGAACGACGGCGTCTTCGATGCAGGAACGAACACCCTCACCTGGACCCTCCCGCAGGTCTCCACCTCCAGCGATCTCTGCGTGACCGTGCAGTTCGACGCGAGCCTGGTCGGCACGACGGTGACGAACACGGCGTCAGCGACGGGGACTCGGATCGACGGGACGGTCGAAACGAAGACGGCGTCCGCGCCCACGGAGATCGTCGATGCTGCGCCCGCCTACGACGTCGCAGGGACGAAGACCGGGTCCGAGATGGCGCCAGGGCAGGACAACTATTGGATCCTGCAGGGGATCAACCGGTCGAATGTCTCGGTCGACATGTCGATGACCGATCAGGTCCCGGTCGGCCTGGACACGGTCTTCGTCGCACGCGGATACAACAGCTTCCTCATCGGTGCCGGCTCGACGGTCACGTTCACCTACGCCGACAACTCGAGCGATACGCTGCCGTTCGACTCGGGAGCCGCAGTGGCCGTCCCGGCTGGGAAGCCCAGGGTGATCACGGTGGCACTGCTGCTGAAAGGCATCCCGGTCGGTGCGAACGTGAACCCGGAGATCCACGTCACCGTGAACCCGGACGAGCTGCCGCCCGGCGGGCAGATCACGAACTGCTTCACGATCGGGGTCCCCGGCAGCGACTTCACCCCGGTGGACTCCTGCGGCACGACGGGAACGAGCACCGTGCCCACGCCTCGACCTGGTCTGGGCAAGGCCGACCTCACGGCGTCGGCGGCACCCGGCGGCACCGTGCGGTTCCGCCTGGACCTGAGCAACAGCACGGAGACCACCGACTGGCGACCCGACCTCTACGACCTGCTGCCGAACCAGCTCACGTATGTCTCCGGGACCTTCACCTCGTCGGCGAGCAACACGGCGAACTGTCCCGCAGGTGCCGACTTCGACGAAACCGTCACCCCGTCCTATGCCGGCGGGGTCCCCGGAGCCGATGGCACCCGCACCCTGGTGCGGTGGACCCTGAAACAGGGGGTCACCGGCCTGGTGTTCGTGCCGTTCGGCCCGGCCTGCAGCTACACCTACGACACGACCGTGAACCCGGGCGTCGCCGCGGGGGAGTACACCGGCAACACCAGCAGCGACTACGACCATTACCGCGGCAACCTCGTCTACGCGTATGACCGCGATCGCATCATCCCGACCGCGCAGACGGCCGGCTGGGTCGCGGACGTGCGGGATGTGAACGAGAACGGGAACACGATCGAGCAGACCAGGGATGCCGCGGCGGACTTCACCGTCGCCAACTCGTCGGCAGCGTGGATCACCAAGCAGGTGAGCGGGGATCAGGACGGCGGGACCTGGTTCGACTCGGCCGAGGTTCCGGGACAAGCCGACCAGTCGGGGACGTCGACCCCCGGCGGCACCGTGTCCTATCGCGCGAAGCTCGGGAACTTCGGGAACCAGAACCTCACGAACATCATCGCGTACGACCTGCTGCCGCTGCCCGACAACCACGGCATCACCAACGGTCGATACGACGACCAGCCCGCCGGTGGCAACACCTGGACGCCGGCGATGACCGGGCCGATCGACACCGCCGGCAGCCCGGTCACCGCCACCTACTCGACGAACCCCGACCCGTGCCGTCCCGAGATGGACAACACGCCCGGGCACACCGCACCGTTCTTCTGCGGGGGCGCTCAGGACCCGTCGTGGGTGAGTGCGGCCGCGGTGACGGACTGGGCCGCGATCCGCTCCGTCCGGTTCGATGCCGGGAACGCCGTCGTCACCCCGGGAGAGAACTTCGAGTTCACCTGGACGATGCAGGCCCCGACCACGCTCGCGGACGGGTCCGCGATCCGAGGCGGGGAGACCACCTGGAACAAGATCGCGATCTCCGCGGTCAAGGTCTCCGATGGAACGAAGCTGCTCGCGGCGGAAGCGCCCTGGGTCGTCGACAAGATGGCCGTCGGCGGCAGCCTGCTCATCCACAAGCAAGACGGCAGCGACCCGTCGAACGCCCTCGAAGGTGCCGTGTTCGACATCCGCGACTCCACCGGGGCGACCGTCGGGACGATGACGACGAACGCGGCGGGGGATGCCGCGATCCACAACCTTCCGCTCGGCGCCTACACGATCGTGGAGACTTCCGCACCGGCCGGGTACGAACTCGACTCGACGCCCCGCGCGGCGAACGTGTTCGATTCCGCTCCAGTGCCGCTCACGATCACGAACGTGCTCCTGCCCGCGGTGCTCGGCGGGATCAGCATCCACAAGCAAGACGCGAGCGAACCGACGAAGGCCTTGGGCGGCGCCGTCTTCAGCGTCCAGAACGGCGAGGGAGCGGTCGTCGGCACGTTGACCACCGACGCCCGTGGCGATGCGCACCTCGGCGGCCTGCCGCTCGGTGACTACACGCTCGTCGAGACCACTGCGCCGGGCGGGTACGTGCTCGATCCGACGCCGCGCGTCCTCACCGCCGCGACCGACGCCATCCCGTCGACCATCACCAACACACCGGTCGGCCCGACGCCCGCGCCGGTGCCCGCCGCCGGAAGCGGGACGCTGTCCGCGACGGGTTCGGATCTCCCCGTGGTTCCGGGAGCGGTCGCGGCGATCGCCGTCCTGCTCGGGGCACTGATCGTGATCGGCGCTCGACGCCGTCGCAACAGCGGCGCCTGAGTGCCGTGATCGGTGCGGTGACCGCGGCACGGTGACCGCGGTGCGGGAGTCGGCTTCGGCATCCCGGAATAGTGGCTATGCCATTGACGAGCGTGCCCGAAACTCTTACTATTCTGGCTAGCCCACTATGCTGTGAGGCTTCCTCTGTTCCCGACAACGACGTTAGGACCTCCCCCATGCACATCCCTGCACCCTTCCGCGCGCGCCCGAAGCGGGCGTTCGCCGCCTCGGCGATCGTGGCGGCCGGCGCGCTCCTGCTCGCCGGCTGCGCGCCCGCCTCGCCGGCGGCGCCGCCCGACGCGCCGTCGGCGGAGCTGCTCGACGGCGGCACCCTGAACATCGGCATCGGCGCCGACCCGGGCAACCTCGACCCCGCGCTCGCGGTGACGCTCAGCAGCTCCGTCATCTACGAGTCCATGTGCGACAAGCTCTTCAACGCCGACAGCACGGGCGCCGTGTTCCCGCAGCTCGCGGCCGAGCCTGCCGTGCTCGCCGACGACGGCCTCTCGGCCGAGGTGCGGCTGCGCGAGGGGGTGATCTTCGCTGACGGCACCCCGTTCGACGCCAGCGCGGTGGCGTTCTCGATCGAGCGCTTCCAGGAGCTCCCCGGCTCGCAGCGGGCGGCCGACCTGCGCCCGATCAGCGAGGTCGAGGTCGTCGACGAGCACACGGTGGTGCTGCACTTCTCGACGCCCATGCCCGAGGGGGCGCTCTACGAGAAGATCGCAGGCCGGGCCGGCATCCAGGTCTCGCCGACCGCGGTGGCCGAGCTCGGCGACGAGGGCTTCGCCGAGGCGCCGGTCTGCGTCGGGCCCTTCAAGTTCGAGAGCCGGATCGCGCAGGACAGCGTGACGCTCGTGAAGGATCCGGGCTATTTCCGCGCGGACGAGGTGCACCTCGACGAGGTCGTCTATCGGATCCTGCCCGACTCGAGCGTGCGCACGACGAACCTGCGCTCGGGCGACCTGCAGGTCGTGCATCGCGTCTCCCCGACGGATCTCGCCGTGCTCGAGGCGGACGACTCGATCGCCGTACAGACCTACCCGAGCCAGGGGCACGACTACATCGAGTTCAACATGGGCAACACCGACGGCGCCGAGAGCCCGGCCGGGGTCGTGGACACGCCGTGGGCGCAGAACCCGCTCGTGCGCGAGGCCTTCCAGGCGGCCATCGACCGGGAGGCGCTGAACACCGTCGTCTACGGCGGGGCGTTCGAGCCGGCCTGCGGGTTCATCGCTCCGCAGTCGCCGCTCTCGACGCCGGCGCTGCAGGAGTGCTCCGCGCACGATCCGGAGCTGGCCGCCGAGCTGCTCGAGGAGAGCGGGGTCGCCGTGCCCGTCCGCGGCTCGGTGACCTTCAGCAACTCGCCGGAGTTCCGCCGCATGGCCGAGCTCATCCAGCAGATGGCGGGGGAGGCGGGCTTCGAACTCGAGTTGAACCCGCAGGAGTCCACGGCGTCCATCGAACTCGTGCAGTCCGGCGACTTCGAGCTGTATCTCGGCACCTGGACGGGCTTCCTGGACCCGACGATCTCCCGCTTCGTGCGGAGCGACGACCCGTCGAACTGGGCGCGCTATGCGAACCCGGATGTGGACCGGCTCCTGGACGAGGCCGGCTCCACGCTCGACCAGTCCGAGCGCAGCGGCGTCTACGAGGAGATCGACGCGATCCTCCGGAAGGACCTCCCGATGGTCTTCCTCGTGCGGCCCGGTCACATCGTCGCGTACAGCGAGGAGATCGCGGGCCTGGACTTCCGCGCGACCGGCTCGCCGTCGCCGGCCTTCGCGGGCTTCGTCGCAGAGTGAGCCGGTCCGGCGGGCGGATGCCTCGGCGCAGCCGCATCGCGCATCGTCGGGCGTCGCCCGCCGGAAACTCCCTCTTGACGGGCGCGAGCCGTCGTTCCTAGCATTGCGGCTAAGCCACTTTGAGTGCACCTTGGAACGCTCGAGGTCATTCTGCCCCACATTCCGAAAGAGGTCACCATGTTTCACTTCTCCTCCGGCCGCCGCCGCGGCCGAGCGGCCCTCGCCGCAGTCGGGCTCGGCGCCGTGGCCGTGCTCGCGCTGACGGCCTGCGCGGGCGGCGGCAGCACGCCGGACAGTCCGAGCGCGAGCGCCGAGCTGCGCGAGGGCGGCACGCTGAACTTCGGGCTCGCCGGCGACCCGGGCAATCTCGACCCCACGTTCGCGGTCACCCTGAGCAGTTCACTCGTCTACCAGTCGATGTGCGACCGTCTGTTCCAGTTCGATCAGGACGGCGAGGTCTTCCCACAGCTCGCCGCCGATCTCGCCGAGTTCAGCGAGGACGGCACGAAGGCGACCATCACGCTCCGCGAGGGGGTGACCTTCGCAGACGGCACGCCGATGGACGCCGAGGCGGTCCGGGCGACGCTCGAGCGCTACCAGACGGCGCTCGGCTCGCAGCGCGCGGTGGACCTCACCCGCGTGACCGGCATCACGGCCGTCGACGCGCAGACGCTCGAGCTCGACTTCGACGGGCCGATGCCCGAGGGCGCCTTCTACTCGAAGTTCGCTGATCGGACGGGCATCCCCCTCTCGCCCACCGCGCTCGCCGCGGGGGACGACGCGTTCGCGCAGCAGCCCGTGTGCGTCGGGGCCTTCAAGTTCGGCAGCCGCGTCGCCCAGGACAACGTGACCCTCGTGAAGGACCCCGGGTACTACCGGGCCGACGAGGTGCACCTCGACGAGATCGTCTACCGGGTGCTGCCCGACTCGAGCGTTCGCACGACGAACCTCCGGTCCGGCGATCTCCAGGTGATCTACCGGGTGTCCACCATCGACCTGCCGTCGCTCGAAGGCGACCCGGCGGTCGAGGTCACGCAGTTCCCCAGCACCGGCCACGACTACTTCATGTTCAACATCGGCAACACGGCCGGCGCCACGCAGCCCGCCGGTGAGCGGGACTCCCCATGGGCCGACCCGCTCGTGCGCCGGGCGTTCGAACTCGCGGTCGACCGCGACGCGCTGAACGCGGTCGTCTACAGCGGGGTGTACGCACCGGCCTGCGGGTTCATGGCCCCGCAGCAGCCGCTCACGACGGAGCCGACGCTCGAGTGCACGAAGGCCGATCCGGAGGCGGCGCAGGAGCTCCTCGTCGAGGCGGGGGTCGAGACGCCCGTCGCCGGTTCGATCACCTTCAGCAACTCGCCCGAGTTCCGGCGGATCGCCGAAACCGTGCAGCAGATGGCCAACGCGGCCGGCTTCGCCATCGAACTCGACCCCCAGGAGTCGACGGCGTCGATCGAGCTCGTGCAGTCGGGGCAGTTCGACCTGTACCTCGGCACGTGGACGGGCGGCGTCGACCCGACGATCGACCGCTTCGTGCGGAGCACCGACCCCTCGAACTACGGGCGCTACGCGAACGCCGAGGTGGACCGGCTCCTCGACGAGGCCGACGCCGAGATCGACCCGGAGGAACGGGCGGCGCGCTATGCGGAGATCGACGCGATCCTGCGCGAGGACGTCCCGCTCGTCTTCCTCACGCGGCCGCAGCACATCAGCGCGCAGAGCGCCGAGCTCGGCGGCCTCGAGTTCCGCGCGACCGGCGCTCCGGCTCCGGCGTTCGCCGGCTTCATCGCCGAGTGACCCGAGCGGGGCGCGGGCGGCGACGCCGTCCGCGCCCCCGACCGCCCGGCGACTCCGGCGGGCGACCGCTTCCCCGCGACGCCGCGGGGCGAAGGAAGAAGGAGAACACGTGGACGACGGAACGAAGATCCTGTTGCGCGGCGGCACGGTGCTGACGCTCGATGACGAGGCGACCGTGCACGAGGCGACCGATGTGCTGATCGAGGGCGATCGCATCGCCGCGATCGGCCCGGCGCTCGACGCGCCGGGCGCGGAGGTGATCGATGCCGCCGGGGCGATCGTGTCGCCGGGCCTCGTCGATTCCCACATCCACATGTGGCAGTATCCGTGGCGCGGGACGATGCAGCGCAAGTGGGGCGCGCCGTACATCGAGAAGCTCTATCGGATGCGCCCGAGCTACACCCCGCAGGACACCTACGACGCCACGGTCGGCGCGGCGTACGCGATGCTCGATCTCGGCGTGACCGGGGCGCTCGACTACCTGCACGGCGCGAATCAGACGCCGGCGCACCTCGATGCCTCGGTCGATGCGCACGTCAGGGCGGGGATGCGCGTGGCGCTCGGCTACTCCCTCACGCTGAACGCCGACGCCAGGGACGACGTGCGCGAGCCGGCAAGACGAGCTCGACTGGAGGACCTGGACCGTCTCCGGGTCGACACCCGGGTGCTCGACTCGCCCACCCTCGACCTCGCCCTCGCGACCGTGAACCCCACCGACGAGCTGATGCCGGCGCTGATCGAGGAGTTCGCCTTCGCCAGGGAGCGCGGCCTGCAGATCACGATCCATCAGAACGACTACGGCGAGGTGGCCGCGCTGCACCGGGCTGGCCTGCTCGGCCCCGACCTCGTCGTCGTGCACTCGAACCCCATCTCGGAGCGCGAGCTCGACTGGATGGCCGAGACCGGCGTCGTCATGTCGGTGACCTCGCAGTCCGAGTCGCTCTCGGGCAAGACGATGATGCCGACGAGGAAGGCGTTCCGGCGCGGGGTCCGGCTGGCCTTCGGCGTCGATTCGGCGGTGTTCACCCCGCTGAATCTGCGCACCGATCTGAAGGCCGTCTTCAACGCGCTGACGACGTTGGACGGGGACGACGTGTACCGGACCATCCGGATGCCGGTCGACCCCGAGCTCGATCCGGCGACCGTCGACTTCGAGGACGTCCTGCGCGCGGGGTCGGCGGGCGGCGCCTACGCGATCGGCACCGGCGGCCGTCAGGGGGTGGTCGCCGTCGGCCAGCTGGCCGACATCGCGGTCATCAGACCGCGCGATCCGGAGCCTGCGCTGGCCGACCCGGCGGCGTACCTGCTGCTCGGCGCTCCGCCGGCCGACGAGGTGGAGACCGTGCTCGTCGGCGGTCGGCCGCGGAAGCGCGACGGGCGTCTGCTCGGAATCGAGCCGGAGGAGCTCGCGGAGCTGAACTCCCGGGTCCGTCGACGCGCCATCGCCACCTACGAGGGCCGTTGACCGCGCACGACGGCGTGCCGGTTGACACCGCGGAGCGCACCTTCTAGCATTGTGGCTAAGCCACTATGCGGACCCTCGCGGAACGGCTGACGACGGTGTCGGCCGGGACCCGGCATCGCCGTGGCTCGGCCCGGACGGGACCTCCGGGCCGAGCCGGCCGGCCGCCGACGATCCTGTGCGTCGGCGGCCGGCGCCCCACCCACACGAAACCACTGGGAGTCGAAGATGACTGATCGCAGAATCGTGCTGCGAGGCGGCACCGTCGTCACGCTCGACACGGCGGCGAGCGTGCTCCGCGAGACCGACGTGCTCATCGACGGTGATCGGATCGCTCGCATCGCGCCGGACATCGCGGCGCCCGGCGCCCTCGAGATCGACGCGCACGACGCGATCGTCGCACCGGGGCTCGTCGACACCCACGTGCACACCTGGCAGTACCCCATGCGGGCCGAGATGCAGCGCAAATGGGGGCAGAACTACCTCCGCGTCTACCACCGCATCCGTGACGGCTACACGCCCCAGGACACCGGTGACGCCGCGCTCGCCGCCGCGTACGAGATGATCGCTCACGGCGTCACCGGCGCCGTCGACTTCCTGCACGGCGCCAATGCCACCGCGGAGCACGTCGAGGCCGCCGTCGACGCCCACCTCCGGGCCGGCACCCGCACCGTCGTGCACTCGGGCACGAACACGGGCGTCGGCCACCCCGACGCGGAGGCCGCGAGACTGCGCCGCCTCGACGAGCTCGTCGCGCTCCGCAGCGCGCCGAAACTCGCGGGATCCCGGCTCCTCGACCTCGGTCTGGGCCTGCCGACGCCGAGCGGCGAGACCTTCGACGCCGTCTGCGAGGAGATCGCCTTCGCCCGGGAGATCGGCGCCCGGATGACGTTCCACCAGAACATGCCCGGCGAGATCGCCCGTCTCCACGAGCGCGGGCTCCTCGGACCCGACCTCGTCTCCGGGCACTCCAACGCGATCACGGACCGCGAGCTCGACGCCATGGCCGCGACCGGCACCGTCCTCTCCGTCACGCCGGGCGCCGAGATGCTCTCCGGCCGTTCGATGACCCCGACCCGGCGAGCCGTGCAGCGCGGCGTCCGGGTGAGCTTCGGCGTCGACACGGCCCTCTTCACTCCGCTCGACCTGCGGCCCGAGCTGAAGACGATCTTCCTCGCGGTCGCCGCCCACGACGGTGCCGAGCTCCGCGACGCCGTCCGGATGCCGATCGATGCCGAGCTCGACCCGCCCACCCTCACCTTCGAAGGGGTGCTCCGGGCCGGCAGCGTCGGCGGAGCCCACGGCCTCGGCCTGGGCGATCGGCTCGGCACCGTCGAGCCGGGTGCGCTCGCCGACCTCGTCGTCATCCGACCACGCGACCCCGACGGCGCGCTCGCCGACCCCGCCGCGTACCTCGTGCTCGGCGCCCCGCCGGCCGAGCAGATCGAGACGGTGCTGATCGGCGGGGTGCTCCGCAAGCGCGACGGCCGCCTCCTCGGCATCGAGCCGGAGGAGCTCCGCGAGATCGATCGTCGAGTGCGCCGCAACGCGCTCGCACTGCTGCGCGCCGCCTGACCTTCCCCACGACCCCCTACGAAGGAGAACGCAATGACCGACCCCACGACCTCCGTCGGCTGGCTCGGTGCCGGCCGCATGGGCACCGTGATGATCACCCGACTGCTCGACGGCGGACGCCCCGTGCAGGTGTGGAACCGCACCCGCTCGAAGGCCGAAGCGCTCGAGTCGCGTGGAGCGACGGTCGCCGACACCGTCCAGGATCTCGCCGGCAACGACGTCGTCTTCGTGATGGTCTCGACGCCGAAGGACCTCGAGGCCATCGTGCTCGGCGAGGGCGGACTGCTCTCCGCCGCGGTGCGCCCGAGCGTCATCGTCGACTGCTCGACCGTCGACACCGAGGCATCCGCCAGGGTCCGTGCGGCCGTGAACGCCGCCGGCGTCGGCTTCCTCGCCTCGCCCGTCAGCGGGAACCCGCACATGGTCGAGGGCGGCGAGGCGCTCTTCGTCGCGTCCGGTCCCCGCGAGGTCTTCGACCGCGTGGAGCCGCTGCTCGCCACGATCGGCAAGGCCGCCGTGTACGCAGGCGAAGGGGAGCAGGCGCGGCTCGTGAAGATCTGCCACAACCTCTACCTCGGCCTCATCGTGCAGTCGATCAGCGAGGTCACGACGCTGGCGGAGAAGTCGGGGGTCGACCGCGCCGCCTTCCTCGAGTTCATGAACAACACCGTGCTCGCGACGCCGTGGGTGAAGCGCCGCACCGCCGACATGCTCTCGCTCGACTGGACGCCGACCTTCACCACCGAGCTGCTGCGCAAGGACTTCGACCTCGGCCTCGCCGCGGCGCGGAGCGAGGAGGTCACCATGCCGCTCGCCGCCAGCGTCCTGCAGCTGATCCAAGCGGCCATCGGCCGCGGGTACCGCGACCAGGACTTCCTCTCGCTGTTCGAGGTGCAGGCGGCCTCGAGCGGCATGCAGCTCGAGCCGAAGTCGTCCTGAGCGCCGCCGGCTGACCGACCCCGTCGCGACGCCGCGGCGGACCATCGAAAGGAACCACATGTCACTGCAGCAGTTCGTCGAACCGCCGAAGTTCGAGGAGTACCGGGAACGGTTCAAGGACTTCTTCCACATGGAACGGCGCGAGGACGGCGTCATCTGGGTGCAGGCGCACACGCTCGGCGGCCCCGTGCAACTCAGCGTCGAGAATCACCGCGCCCTCGGCCAGATGCTGAAGGTGGTCGGCAGCGACCCCGAGAACGAGCTGATGATCCTGAGCGGCACGGGCGAGGAGTTCATGATGGACTCGGACCCCGACGGCTTCGCGCTCGAGGAGGAGGACCTCGCGTACTGGGCGTACGAGTACGCCTACAAGGACGGCCGGATCAACGTCAGCTCGCTCGTGAACGACTTCGAGATCCCGACCATCGGCATCTTCAACGGCCACGGCTTCCACTCCGAGATCGTGCTGATGTGCGACCTCACCCTCATGGCCGAGGAAGCCCGTCTCTACGACCTGCACTACGACATCAGCTCGGTGCCGGGAGACGGCATCCACAACGCCTTCCAGGAGCTCCTCGGCACCAAGCGTGCCGCGTACGCGCTCCTCACGGGCGAGGCGATCGACGCGCCGACGGCGCTTGAGTACGGCATGGTGAACGAGATCCACCCGCGCGACGAGCTGAAGGCGCGCGCCTACGTGCTCGCGGACCACATCATGGCGCAGCCGCGGGTGACGCGCCGGCTGACGACGCAGATCATCCGGCGGCCGTGGAAGCGCCGCGTGATGGACGACCTCGACGGCGGGTTCGGCATCCAGATGTTCGGGCACCTCGCGAAGAAGTCCTCGATCCACAGCAAGGACCACATCGCCGGCAACGGCGCCTACGTCCGCGAGGGCCGTCGGAACAACTTCGACTGAGCTCCGGCTCCGGTCGCCCGCGGGCGACCGGAGCCGCCCCACGCGGCACGCACGCCGCGCCTCCCTCCCAGCGATGAAGCTCCAGGAGTGAACGGATGCCCCACCCCCACAGATCCCGCACGCGGCACGCCGTGCTCATGGCCGTGCTCGCCGCGACGGGCCTCGCGCTCGCCGCCTGCGCCGCGCCCGCCGAGCCGGAACCCGGCGACGACGCCGGCGGCGTGCCCGCCGACGGCGGCACCCTCACCATCGGCATCCACGCCGACCCCGGCACCCTCGACCCGACCTTCGCCTCGACCTTCACCTCCGTGAGCGTCTTCAACGCCATGTGCGAGCAGCTCTACGCCGTCGACGCCGACGGCCGGGTGACGCCGCAGCTCGCCGACGGCGAGCCCGAGTTCGACGACGAGGGCCGTGTGGCCACCGTGCGGCTGCGGGAGGGCGTGCGGTTCCAGGACGGCACCCCGTTCGACGCCGCCGCCGTGAAGGCGACCCTCGACCGCTACCTCACCGCCGAGGGCTCGCAGCGCACGAACGAGCTCGATGCGCTCGCCGAGGTCGCCGTCGTCGACGAGCACACCGTCGAGCTGCACCTCAGTGGGCCGATCGCCCGCGGCGTCTTCGACGTGATGTTCACCGACCGCGCCGGCATCATGCTCTCGCCGACCGCGTTCGAGGCGGCCGGCGCCGACTTCGAGCGGGCGCCCGTCTGCGTCGGCCCGTTCGAGTTCTCCAGCCGGGTGGCCCAGGACAGCGTCGTGCTCGTCCCCGACGACGAGTACTACGACCGGGACGAGGTGCACCTCGACGAACTCGTCTACCGGGTCATCCCCGACACGAGTGTGCGCGCGACGAACCTGCTCTCGGGCGACATCGACGTGATGGAGAAGGCGACGCCGACCGAGCTCGCCGTGCTCGAGGGCGGGGCAGGGGTCCGGGTCGAGCAGTTCCCGAGCCTCGGGTACTACAACCTCGAGATCAACATCGGCAATGTCGCCGGTGCCACCGAGCCGCCGGGCCAGCGCGACACCCCGCTCGCCACCGATGCCCGCATCCGCGAGGCCCTCGCCCTGAGTCTCGACCGCGAGGCGTTGAACGCGGCCGTCTTCGGCGGTGCGTACGCGCCGGCGTGCGGCTTCATGGCGCCGTCGAGCCCGCTCGCGAGCGAGCAGACCCTCGGATGCGACGCCCCAGACCCGGAACGCGCCGCCGAGCTGCTCGCCGAGGCGGGAGTCGAGACGCCGTTCCGTATCGAGCTGATGTTGAACCAGCAGCCGGAGTTCCGCCGGCTCGCCGAAGCCATCCGATCGATGGCGGGCGAGGCCGGGTTCGACGTCGTCCTCGACGTGCAGGAGTCGACGACCGCCGTCGACCGCGGCTACGCCGGCGACTTCGAGATGTACCTGAACTCCTGGTCCGGGCGCATCGACCCCGACGCGAACATCAGCCTCTTCGCGATGAGCTCGAGTCCGCGCAGCATGTCGAAGTACCACGACGCCGACGTCGACCGGCTGCTCGTCGAGGCGCGCTCGAGCCTCGACGACGAGGCCCGCGTCGCCGCCTACGACGAGCTCGACCGTCGGCTCGACCGCGACCGGCCGTATGTCTACCTCGTCCGTCCGACGAACCTGATCGGCGTGCGCGACGGAGTGCTCGGCCTCGAGTACCGGCCGAACGGCAGCGTGATTGCCGGACGCGCCGGCTTCGCCGAGACCGGATGACCCGCCGGCAGCCGCGGCACCTGGCCGCGGCTGCCGGGAACACGGCCCGCGATCCGGGCCGACCCACCGAACCACGAGAAAGGCCCACCAGCATGACCACCGCCACCCGCGACGCAGATCTCATCCTGCACAACGGTCTGATCACCACCCTCAGCTCCGACGAGACCGTGCCGGCCGAGACCACCGCGATCGCCCTGCGCGGCGACCGGGTGCTGGCCGTCGGCTCGGATGCCGAGCTCGAAGCGGCACATCGCGGACCGTCCACCCGGATGGTCGACCTCGAGGGCCGGCGCGTCGTTCCCGGACTCATCGACTCGCACGTGCACTTCGTCCGTGCCGGACGCACCTGGAACGACGAGGTGCGCTGGGAGGACGTCTACGACCTCGCCGACGGGCTCGCGGCGATCACCGCCCGCGCCGCGGAGATCGGACCCGGACGATGGATCCGCGTCATCGGCGGCTGGGACGAGCGCCAGTTCGCCGGCGGCCGGGGGCCGAGCCGGGCCGAGCTCGACGCCGCCGCCCCGCAGAACCCCGTGTACGTGCAGATGCAGTACAGCTACGCCGTGTTCAACACGCTCGGCATGACCGAGCTCGGCCTCGACGAGGCGGGCGTCGCGGCGAGCCCCGATCCGGCCGGCTTCGAGCGCGACGAGACCGGCGCGCTCACCGGCCGCGGCGACGGGATGCCGTTGATGACCTGGTTCTATGCGAAGCTCCCCGCCCCGACGCTGGCCGAGCAGACCGCCTCGACCGCGGCGCTCTCGGTCGAGTTCGCCCGGCTCGGCATGACGGGCGCGATCGACGGCGGCGGCGTCAACACCGGGCCGAGCGCCTATGGGCCCATCCATGGCGCCTGGCGCGACGGCGAGCTGAAGACGCGGGTGCGGCTGTTCAAGCACAGCACCGCCGAGGGCACCGAGGACGAGGACTTCGCCGGATATCTGCGCTTCGAGTCGCCGGGCTTCGGCGACGACGTGCTCCGGATGAGCGGGATGGGCGAGGTCATCCTCTTCCGCTCGCACGACCGCATCGCGGCTCCCGGGGACGTCAGCGACGAAGCGATGGCGGAGACGAAGGCGCTCTTCCTGCGGTTCGCCGAGCGCGGCTGGGCCGTGCAGGTGCACGTGCACCAACGGGAGTACTTCCTGCGCCTGCTCGACGTCATGGAGGAGGTGCACCGGGTGCACCCGATCGACGAGCTCCGCTGGGGCTTCGTGCACGCCGAGTCCACCTACGCCGAGGACATCCCGCGGTTGCGTGCGCTCGGCATCGGCATGCTCTTCCAGTCGCTGCTCCGGCTCAACGGCGAGGAGGCCATCGCGGTCTGGGGCGCCGAGCGGGTCGCCCGCTCGCCGGAGCTGCGCGATCTGCTCGACGCCGGCATCCCCGTCGGGCTCGGCTCGGACGCGATGCGGGTGGCCTCCTACAACCCCTGGTCGAGCCTCGAGTGGTTCCTCACGGGGTTGACGGTCACCGGCACGCCGACCCTTGCGGCGCCGCATCTGATCAGCCGGGAGGAGGCGCTGCGCGGCTACACGCACGGCGGCGCCTGGTTCACCCGCGAGGAGGAGCTGCGCGGTCGGCTCGTGCCCGGTCAGCTCGCCGATCTCGCGGTGCTCTCGGACGACTACTTCACGATCCCGGTGGAGGAGATCCGCCATCTGAGCTCGGTCCTCACCCTCCTCGGCGGCGAGCCGGTCTGGGACGGCGCCGGCCTGCTCTCCGGCGCGCACGAACCGGTCACCTCATGATCCTGTACCTCGTCAACCGCATCGGGCAGGCGCTCATCACGCTGCTGCTCGCGGTCGTCGTCGTCTTCCTCGGCGTGCGCGCCCTGCCCGGGGACGCCGCCACGGCGATGGCCGGGCAGGAGGGCACCCCGGAGACGATCGACGCGATCCGGGAGCTCTACGGGCTCGACCAGCCGCTGCCGGTGCAGTTCGTGAAGTACCTCGGGCAGCTCCTGCAGGGCGACTTCGGCCGATCGACCAGCACCGGGGTGCCCGTGAACGAGGTCATCGCGCGCGCCCTCCCGGTGACGCTCGAGCTCGCAGTCCTGGCCATGCTCGTCGCGGTCGCCGTCGGCATCCTGCTCGGCGTCGTCGCCGCGGTGCGCCAGGGGAAGCCGGCTGAGTGGCTCGTGAACGCGGCCGCCCTGCTCGGGCTCTCGGTGCCGAGCTTCTGGCTCGGACTCATGGCGATCCTGCTCTTCTCCGTGATCCTCGGTTGGCTGCCGGCGTCCGGCTTCGTGCCGTTCTCCGAGGATCCGCTCGGCAACCTGGAGCACATGATCATGCCGGCGCTCATCCTCGGCATGTCGATGGCCGCCGTCGTCATCCGGCAGACGAGGGCCGCGATGCTCGAGTCGCTCGGCGCCGACTACATGCGCACGGCGAAGGCCAAAGGCCTGAATCCGCGCGAGGTCGTCTTCGGGCATGGCCTGCGCAACAGCCTCATCTCGGTCGTGACGATCGTCGGCCTGCAGCTCGGCTTCCTCATCTCGGGGGCCGTCGTCACCGAGCAGGTCTTCGTGATCCCCGGCATCGGCAAGCTGACCCTCGACGCGATCTTCACGCGGGACTACCCGATGATCCAGGGGGTCGTGCTCGTCGTGGCCGCCGCGTACATCCTGATCAACCTGCTGACCGATGTCGTCTACTCGATCATCGACCCGCGTATCCGTGTGAGAGGGGAGGCGCACTGATGAGCCTCACGACCCCGGTTCCAAGCGTTCACGCCCCGCGGAGCGCGAAGCGCTCGGCCAGGTGGCGCGTGCTCAGGAAGGCACTGCGCACCCCGTCGGGCATCGTCGGCCTGACCGTCGCGATCGGTATGGTCGCCCTCGGCCTGCTCGCCCCGGTGATCGCCCCGTACCCCGCGGAGGCGACGGACTTCGGTGCGCTCCTCCAGCCGCCGTCGGCCGCGCACCTCCTCGGCACCGACGAGCTCGGCCGGGACCAGTTCTCGCGCGTGCTCTACGGCATCGGGGCCTCCGTGCAGATCGGCCTGCTCTCCGTGCTCATCGCCGCGATCGTCGGGGTGCCCCTCGGCCTCGTCGCCGGCTACTTCCGGCGCCTGGACTCGGTGATCGCCCGCCTGCTCGACGTGATGCTCGCCTTCCCGAATCTCATCCTCGCGGTCGGCCTCGCGGCGATCCTCGGCGCCTCCGCCATGAATGCGACCATCGCGCTCGCGGTCGGGGCGGTGCCGGGCTTCGCCCGCATCATCCGGGGAGAGGTGTTCCGCCTCCGCGGCCTCGATTTCGTCTCCTCGGCGGTCGCGGCCGGGGCGGGCGATGGACGCGTGATGTTCGGGCACATCCTGCCGAACGCCTCGAGCGCGCTGCTCGTCCAGATCACCGTCTCCATCCCGCACGCGGTGCTCGGCGAGGCGGCGCTCTCCTTCCTCGGCCTCGGCATCAGGCCGCCCGCCCCCTCACTCGGCACGATGCTCTCGAACGCGCAACCGTTCCTGCAGACCGCCCCGTGGATGGCGATCTTCCCCGGCCTCGTCATCATCGCGATCACCTTGGCCTTCAACCTGTTCGGCGACGCCCTGCGCGACGCCCTCGACCCGAAGGGACGGAGACGATGAACGTGCTCGAAGTCGCCGATCTCGGCGTCACATTCGCGACGGAGGACGGCCCGGTCGTCGCCGTCGACCGGCTCGACTACGAGGTGCGGGAGGGGGAGATCCTCGCGATCGTGGGCGAGTCCGGCTGCGGTAAGAGCGTCGGCGTGCTGTCGCTGCTCGGCCTGCAGCCCGGCAACTCGACCGTCTCCGGACGAGTCAGCTACCGCGGTGAAGATCTGCTCACCGTGTCCGAGTCGCGGCTCCGGGGGCTCCGTGGACGCGATATCGCGTACATCTTCCAAGACCCGATGACCGCGCTCAATCCATTGATGACGGTCGGCACCCAGGTCGCCGAAACCCTCAGGAAGCACCTGGGCATGAGCAAAGCGGCCGCGCGCGAGCGCGTGGTCGAGCTGCTGGAGCTCGTGGGGATCCCCGCGGCACGGGAGCGGCTCGGGGTGTACCCCCACCAGCTCTCCGGAGGCATGCGGCAGCGGGTCATGATCGCCATGGCGATCGCCTGCGACCCGAAGCTGCTGATCGCCGACGAGCCGACGACCGCCCTGGACGTCACCGTGCAGGCGGGCATCATCGAGACGCTGAAGGAGCTGCGCGACCGCCTCGGCATGGCGATCGTGATCATCACCCACGACATGGGGGTCGTCGCCGACATCGCCGACCGGGTCGTCGTCATGTACGCGGGCAAGGCCATCGAATCCGCCCCCGTCGTCGAGCTGTTCGCGCACCCGACCCATCCGTACACTCGCGGGCTGCTGCAGGCGGTGCCGCAACGCGGGCAGCACGCCACGGCGCACCGGCTGAAAGGCATCTCGGGCAACGTGCCGGTGCTCCGAAGCACGGCGGTCGCCTGCTCCTTCGCCGATCGCTGCGCCTTCGCGAGCGATGCCTGCCGAGCGGTGCGCCCCGAGCCGGCCCCGATCGCCGGCGCCGGCCACACGGTCGCGTGCCTGCACCCCCAGACCGAACCCCTCCTGCTCCAGAAGGGAGCCTGAGCATGGCCGAGCAGCAGAACGGCGACGCCCCCGTGCTCGTCCTGCGAGACTTGGTGAAGCACTACCAGGTGCCGGGCGGCACGGTCCGCAGCGTCGACGGCGTCGACCTCGTCATCGGCCGCGGCGAGATCGTCGGCCTCGTCGGCGAGTCCGGCAGCGGGAAGTCCACCATCGGCAAGATGGCGGTCGCACTCATCTCGCCGAGCTCCGGCAGCGTCGAGCTCGACGGGGTCGACCTCGCTGCGTTGCCGAAGCGGCGGGTGCGCGCCATGCGGAAGCGCTTCAACATCGTCTTCCAGGACCCCGGATCGTCGATCAACCCGCGCACCACCGTCGGCGATGCGATCTCCGAGCCGCTGCGCATCCATCGCATCGTGCCGCGACGTCGCATCGACGAGCGGGTCGCCGAGCTGCTGGAACAGGTCGGCCTGCGTCCGGACACGGCGGCCAGGTACCCGCACGAGCTGTCCGGCGGCCAGCGCCAGCGGGTGAGTCTCGCGCGTGCGCTCGCCGCGGGGCCGGAGCTGCTCGTCGCGGACGAGCCGACCTCGGCGTTGGACGTCTCGGTGCAGGCCTCGGTGCTGAACCTCGTGGCCGACCTGCAGCAGAACCTCGGGTTCGCCTGCCTGTTCATCAGCCACGATCTCTCGGCGATCGAGTACCTCGCCGACCGGATCGCGGTGATGTACCTCGGCCGCATCGTCGAGGTCGCCGATCGGCGCGACCTGTTCGAGCGGCCGATGCACCCCTACACGGACGTGCTGTTGCAGGCGGCGCCCGTGGCGGACCCGGTCGAGCAGCGGGGGCGGGAGCGGGTCGTGCTCCGCGGTGAGATCCCGAGCCCGATGAATCCGCCGAGCGGCTGCAGCTTCCATCCGCGCTGCCCGCTCGCCACGGAGGTGTGCCGCACCACCGAACCGGCGCTGCGCACCGTGCAGCGTGCCGACGGCCGCACCGCGCAGGTCGCGTGCCACCTGGTCGGCGACGACGGCGTGCGCGCCGCGCTCCCCGCCGAATCCGTTCCCGTCGGCTGAACGACGAACCCGAGAGGACCGAACGACATGACCGCACGACCGGACACCATCCTGACCGGGGGCCGGATCACGACCCTCGCCGAAGACGGCCGGACCCCGGCCGACGCCGAAGCGATCGCCATCGGCGACGGCCGCGTCACCGCCGTCGGCACCGACGAAGAGATCCGGGCACTCGCCGGGCCGGGGGCGACGGAGTACCGGCTCGACGGGCGCCGGGTCATCCCCGGCCTCATCGACGGGCACATCCATGCGCTCCGCGCCGGCCGCACCTGGAACGACGAGCTTCGCTGGGAGAACGTCTACGACCTGGACGTCGCGCTCGAGCTGATCCGGGCGGAGGCCGATCGCGTGCCTGCGGGCACCTGGATCCGGGTCGTCGGGGGCTGGCACGACGGGCAGTTCCCGCAGGGTCGCGGACCGACGCGCGACGAGCTCGACGCGGTCGCGCCGCACCACCCGGTCTACGTCCAGACCCGCTACGAGTACGCCCAGCTGAACACGCTGGCGATGGAGCGGATGGGGCTCGACGAGGACCGGGCGGCGGAGGTCGAAGCCGGCGCGACCAGGGCCGCAGGGAACGGCCGATTCGAGCGGGACGCCGAAGGACGGCTCACCGGCCGGGGCTTCGGCATCGCCCTGATGAGCTGGTTCTACCGGCAGCTGCCGGTGCCGAGCTTCGAGGAGCAGGTCGCCTCCACGGCCGCGCTGTCGACGGAGTTCGCGAGGCTCGGGATGACGGGGGTCGTCGACGGCGGCGGGGTCAACTCCGGCCCGGACGCCTACGGCGCCATGTACGAGGCGTGGCGCCGCGGCGGCCTGAAGACGAGGGTCCGTCTCTTCAAGCACCCCACCCAGGACGGCACCGAGCGCGAGGACTTCGCCGGCTACCTGCGCTTCGAGCATCCGCACTTCGGCGACGGCATCCTGCGCGTCTCCGGGCTGGGCGAAGTGGTGCTCTGGCGCAGCCACGACGGCTTCGGCGTGCCCGGCGACATCTCGGCCGAATCGGCCGAGGAGATGTTCGAGATCCTCTCCGAGGCCGCCGCCGCAGGGTGGACCGTGCAGCTGCACGTGCACTCCGACGAGTTCTACGAGCTCGCGCTCGAGGTCTGGGAGCGGGTGCACGCGGTGCATCCCATCGACGGCCTGCGCTGGACGATGGTGCATGCCGAGCCGGTGCAGGCCGCCGACATCCCGCGGCTCGCCCGTCTCGGAGTCGGGGTCAGCATGCAGTCGTTGATGCGGCTGTCCGGCGAGTCCGCGATCGCACGCTGGGGCGCCGAGCGGATCGCCGCGGCGCCGCCCGTGCGCGCGCTGCTCGATGCGGGCATCCCGATGCCGCTCGGCTCCGACGCCATGCGGGTCGCGAACTACAACCCCTTCGTGAGCCTGCAGTGGTTCGTCACCGGCCTGACCGTGTCCGGGACGCCGACGGTGCGCGGCGAGAATCTGCACAGCCGGCTCGAGGCACTGCGGGGCTACACGCTGCAGTCGGCCTGGAGCACGTTCGAGGAGCACGAGCGCGGCAGCCTCGAACCGGGGAAGCTCGCCGACCTCGCCGTGCTCTCCGCCGACTACTTCGAGGTGCCGGCGGAGCAGATCCACACCATCGTCTCGGAGCTCACCCTGCTCGGCGGCGAGGCCGTTTGGGATACTCGGGCGGTGGGTCGTGCGGCGCGCTGACCCGGCGCGCCCGGCCACCGGTCATCGGGGGCCAAGTAGGCTGACCGCGACGTCGGACTGGAGGTGAGCGCGAGTGCGTTCGAAAGAAGAGTCGGTCGAAGAGCTTCGGCGGTCGATGGAGGGCATCACCGCCGAGGCCGCGCCGGGGGCGAGTGCGGCTGAGGACATCGCGGCGAAGATCCAACAGCTCATCGTCGAGAACGACCTCGAGGCGGGCGCCAGGCTCCCGTCCGAGCGCGACCTGGCGCAGACGCTGCAGACGAGTCGGCCGACCGTCAGCCAGGCGATCCGGATCCTCGTGACGAAGGGGCTCGTCGAGTCGCGCCGCGGCTCCGGGGCCTACGTCACCCGGCGCCCGGAGGCCGGCCTCGCCGCCTCGGTCGATCTGATGCTGGAGCTCAACCAGGACTCGGTGCCGCAGCTGGCGGACCTGCGCCTGTGGCTCGAGACGATGGGCATCACCCGGGCGATCGAGTGCTGCACCGACGAGGAGATCGAGGCGTGCGAGGCGGCCCTCGCGACGCTTCGGGACGCCGCGGGCGACACGGCCGCGTGGATGAGCGCCGATACCGCGTTCCACGCGACGGTGGCGCGCGCCTCCCACAACCCGTACCTCGCCTCCCTCTTCGAGAGCGTGCACGCGACGCTGATCAACTACGAGTACCGCGCCTGGATCCAGGAGGGCACCACGCCGCGCTGGCTGCGGAGCACGGAGGTCTCCGCGATGGCGGCGCTCCACGATCCGATCCTCGCGGCGCTCCGCTCGCGCGACGAGGAGGCCGGCCGGGTCGCCGTGCTGCACCACCACTACGTCATGGCGCAGCACCTGGCGCAGGCCCATCAGCTGTAGCGACCCGTCCACCCGCGGACGATCGGGGCGCGGTCCCGTCAGCGGAGCCGCGCCCCGACCTCGTGGTGCCTCGGGTCAGGCCGCCCAGACGGTCTTCAGGTTGCAGAACTCGCGAATACCCGCCGCGGCGAGTTCGCGGCCGAACCCGGAGCGCTTCACCCCGCCGAACGGGAGCTCCGGATGCGACACGGTCATCCCGTTGAAGAAGACGGCGCCCGCCTCGAGCTCGTCCAGGAGGCGCGCCTGCTCCGAGGCATCCGTCGTCCAGGCGGAGGAGCTGAGCCCGAACTCGCTCGCGTTGGCGACCCGGATGGCCTCGTCGAGGTCGGCGACCCGGTACACGGTGGCGACCGGACCGAAGGTCTCCTCCCGTGCGAGACGCATCTCCTCGGTGATGCCGCTCAGCACCGTCGCCGGGTAGTACCAGCCGTCACGCGTCGGCACTTCGCCGCCGAGGTGGAGGTCCGCACCGTGGGCGACGGCGTCGTCGACGAGGGCGGCGAGCTCGTCGCGGCCGGCACGGGTCGCGAGCGGGCCGAGCTCGGTGGACTCCTCGGCCGGGTCGCCCAGTACGAGTGCGGCCATCGCCGCGGTGAACTCCGCCAGGAACGGCTCGTAGACCGCGTCATGCACGATGAAGCGCTTGCCGGCGATGCACGATTGCCCATTGTTCAGCGTTCGCGCCGTCACGGCCGAGGCGACCGCGGCCGTCAGCTCGGCGCTCGGCAGCACGATGAACGGATCGGAGCCGCCGAGCTCTAGCACCGCCTTCTTGATGCTCGCCGCCGCGGTCGCGGCCACGGCGCGGCCCGCCGGTTCGGAGCCCGTGAGGGTGACCGCGGCGATCCGCGGATCCTCGACGACGGCGGCGACCTCGCCGGAGCCGATGAGCAGGGTTGAGAACGCCCCCTCGGGGAATCCGCCGCGAGTGAACAGCTCGTCGAGGTAGAGCGCCGATTGGGGCACGTTCGATGCGTGCTTCAACAGGCCGGCGTTGCCGGCCATGAGGGCGGGGGCCGCGAAGCGGATGACCTGCCAGAGCGGGTAGTTCCACGGCATGACGGCGAGGACGACGCCGAGCGGGCGGTAGACGGTGCCGGCCCGGCTGGCACCGACGACGGACGGGTCGCCGAACGGCTCGTCCGCGAGGAAGTCCGCCGCGTGGTCGGCGTAGAAGCGCATCGCCCTGACGCACTTGGCGACTTCGGCTCGCGAGGCGGTGATGGGTTTGCCCATCTCGAGCGTGATCAGGGCGGCGAGCTCGGTGGCGTCCTGCTCGAGCAGGTCCGCAGCCCGATGCATCCAGCCCGCCCGAGCGGCGAAGTCGGTGCGCGCGAGCGTGCGCTGCGCCGCGTGGGCGGTGGCGATGCGGCGCTCGATCTCGATGGGGTCGTGCGGGGTGAACTCCCGCTCGGTACGGCCGGAGGCCGGGTTGACGGTCGCGATCGACATGATGCTCCTTCGCAGTCGGGCAGGTCGCGGATGGGGTGGATGGGCCGGATGGGGTGATTCAGCGGGCCGCGGCGAAGACCTCGGGGTGCTTCGCCAGTTCGAGGCGGGTGCGGCGCACGTGGATGCCGAGTACCGCCCCGGCCTCGTCGGCGTCGCCGCGGCGGAGCGACTCGACGAGGAGCCGGTGCTCGAGATGGATCCCGCGGTCGGCGCTCGGGTCCGAGAGGCGGAGGAACGCCCGCCGGTAGTGCTGCGTGCGGTTCCAGAGCTGCTCGACCGTGCTGCCGAGCACGCTGGTACGAGCCGCCCCGTAGCTCAGCGCGTGGAAGCGGCGATCGTCGCGGAGGAACTGCTCGACCTCCTGCTCCGAGGCCATGCGGGTGGCGAGCTCGTCGAGCTCGTCGAGCACTTCGGCGCCGAGCAGCGGCACGTTGTAACGGAGCAGGAGCGGCTCGATCTGCTCGCGCATGCGGTAGAGCTCGTCGCACTCCTCCTGACTCAGTCGAGAGACCCAGGCGCCGGTGTTCGCGACGAGGGTCACGAGTCCCTCCGCCTCCAGCATGCGGAGCGCCTCCCGCACCGGAACCCGGCTCGCGCCGTGGTGCTCCGCGAGTTGCTCCTGCCGGACGCGGTCGCCGGGCTCGTACTCACCGTGAAGGATGGCGTCGCGGAGGTCGGCCGCGATCCGGGCGGCGGCCCCGCCGTGCCCGCTCATTCGGCGGGCCGATCCGGCTGCCAGAGGCGCACCGGCGCGCCCTGCTCGTACGCCTTGCCGTTCGGGAAGCTCACGAGTTCGAGCTGCATGCCCCAGGGCGAGAGGAAGTACTGCCAGCGCTGGCCGGCGCTCGGCCCGGTGCTCGCCCACGGTTCGTCGCCCTGGAGTCGAACGCCCTGGCTGCGCAGGTACTCGCTGGCGGCGTCGATGTCGTCGACGTAGAAGGCGAGGTGGTGGCCGCCGAGGTCGCTGTTCCGCGGCAGCGGCGCCTGCCCGTCGGCCGGCTCCCATTGGAAGATCTCGAAGTTGGGGCCGTGCCCGCAGCGGAAGAAGCGGAGCTCGCGCATGATCGACCGGGGGTGCACGCCGATGCGTTCCTGCATCCAGTCGTCGTGCTCGTGGATGAACGGGCCGAGACGGTATACGAGTTCGCACCCGATCACCTCGACGAAGAAGCGCTCCGCCTCGTCGAGGTCGGGCACCGTGAATCCGATGTGTTCGGTGCCGCGCATACCGGGGATGCCGCGACCGCTGCTGGGGGACGTCATGCCTTAGATTGTATACATAGAGTGGTGGCATAGCCAGTTTCAGGGCATAATTGCCGCGTAAATGCGAGTGATTGAATTCAATCTGCCCGCAGAAGCCCCCACTGCCGATCGCGCAGCGCTGCGCCGGAGAGGACGAACGACAATGCCGAGACGGACCCGCTTGGACCCCGCGACCCCGTGGATCGAGCTCCGCAGCACCACCGCGGACTGGAAGGCCGCCGACCCGGCGCTGCTCGCCACCATGCTCGGGCAGCTGCACCTGATCCGCGCCTTCGAGGAAACAGTGCTCGAGCTCGCGGGCGAGTCGCTCGTGCACGGCCCGGCGCACTCGAGCATCGGTCAGGAGGGCGGCGCGGTCGGGTCGATCGTCTCGCTCCGTTCGAGCGACGGCGTCAACGGTTCGCACCGCGGCCACCACCAGTTCCTCGCGAAGGTCATCGGGCATGTCTCGGGCGGCCGTCTTCGCCTGGACGAACTCGTCACCCCCGAGATCGGCGAGGTGCTCCACCGCACGCTCGCCGAGATCCTCGGCCTCGAGAACGGCTACCTGCAGGGCCGGGGCGGCTCGCTGCATCTCCAGCTCCTCGAGGCCGGCGCGCTCGGCACGAACGCGATCGTCGGCGGGGGCGTGCCCTTCGCTGCGGGCAACGCCCTCGCCCAGCGTCGAGCCGGCGACGGCGACCTCACCATGAGCTACTTCGGCGACGGCGCAGCGAACATCGGCTCGGTGCTCGAAACGATGAACCTCGCCGCGGTATGGCGGTTGCCGCTCGGCTTCTTCATCGAGAACAACCTGTACGCCGTGTCGACCCACGTGCGGGAGTCCTCGGCCGACGAGCGCCTCTCGGTGCGCGGCCAGGGCTTCAGCATTCCCGGGTGGCGTGTGGACGGCATGGACCCGCTCGCCGTCCACCTGGCCACGCTCGAAGCAGCCGAACGTCTGCGCTCGGGGGAAGGGCCCGTCGTCATCGAGGCCGAGGTGTACCGGTTCTTCCACCAGAACGGGCCGTACCCCGGAAGCGCCTTCGGCTACCGCAGCAAGGAGGAGGAAGCCGAGTGGCGCGCGCGGGATCCGCTGCTGCGGGTCGCCGACGAGATGGCCCGGCTGGGGCTGCTGAGTCCCGCCGAAGCCGAGCGGGTCCGCCACCAGGCGGTCGCGGCGATGGCCGAGGTCACCGCGAAGCTGCTCGAGCCGGTGCCGGGCGAATCGGGCAAGCGGCGGATCCGGGAGGAGCTGTGGCCCGACCCCGCGACCGTGAACGACGGCGTCCGCGGTGATGCCTCCGAACTCGCGGGACTGCCGGCCGCCGACCCCCGGGAGCATCGCGGCGCATGGCGCGACACGAAGTTCATCGACGCGGTGGCGGCCGTGATGGACCGCCGGATGGAACTCGATCCCGGCATCCTGATCCTCGGCGAGGACGTGCACCGCCTGAACGGCGGGACGAACGGGGCGACCAAGGGGCTCGTGCGGAAGTACGGCGACCGCATCCTCGGCACCCCGATCAGCGAGAACGCCTTCGTCGGCATCGGCGGCGGCCTCGCGCTCGACGGGCGGTTCCGCCCCGTCGTGGAGTTCATGTACCCGGACTTCCTCTGGGTCGCGGCCGACCAGGTGTTCAACCAGATCGGCAAGGCGCGGCACATGTTCGGAGGTCGCAACGACGTGCCGCTCGTGCTGCGCACGAAGGTCGCGATGGGCACCGGCTACGGGTCCCAGCACCTCATGGATCCCGCGGGCATCTTCGCGACGAGCCCGGGGTGGCGGATCGTCGCGCCGTCCGACGCCGCCGACTACGTCGGGTTGATGAACGCGGCGCTCGCGCTGAACGACCCCGTGCTCGTCATCGAGCACGTCGACCTCTACGGCGCCGCCGGCCGCCTACCGGAGGGCGAGCTCGACTACGTCATCCCACCTGGCCGAGCGGCGGTGCGCAGAGCGGGCGAGGCGGTCACGGTGCTGAGCTACCTCTCGATGGTGGGCGTCGCGGCGCGCGCGATCGAGGAGTCGGGCGTGGATGCCGAGCTGATCGATCTGCGTTGGCTCGACCGCGCCTCCCTCGACTGGGAGACGATCGAGCGCAGCGTGCGCAAGACCAACGCCGTCGCGATCGTCGAGCAGGGCGCGAGGGGCACCTCGTACGGCGGCTGGCTCGCCGACGAGCTGCAGCGCCGGGTGTTCGACTGGCTCGACCATCCGGTCGAGCGCGTCACCGGGCAGGAGGCCTCGCCGATCATCTCGCGACCCGTCGAGCGGGCCGCGATCGCCCAGCAGGAGGACATCGTCGAGCTGCTGCAGCGGATCGACCGAGCGAAGGGAGCGCGCTGATGGCCGCGATCATCCGGATGCCGGAGGTGCTCGCCGGCGCCACCGAAGAAGCGATCCAGCAGTGGCTCGTGCATGAGGGGGACCCCGTCGACGTGGGGACCCCGCTCGCGGAGATCGAGACGGAGAAGGCCGTCGTGGAGTTCACGGCCGAGTCGACGGGGACCGTCGCCCGCCGTCTGGTGGCCGACGGTGACTCCGTCCCCGTCGGGTCACCCATCATCGCGCTGCTCGAGTCGGGGGACGACCCGGCCGAGCTGGCCGAGCTCCTCGCCGCGGCGGGGGTCCCGCTCCAAGCGCCCGCCTCGCGGGCGGACGCGCCGGAACCCGACAGCCTCCCGGCCGCCCGCGCGACCCCGTCGACCACGGCGCCGCGCGCCGACGGGCACCGGCGGTTCGCGAGTCCGATCGTGCGGCGACTCGCTGCCGAGCGAGGGCTCTCGCTCGACGGCGTCGTCGGCAGCGGGCCGGACGGCCGGATCGTCCGCCGCGACCTCGAGTTCACCGTGCACGATCCGGCCGGGAGCGCGGCGACGGTCGCGGCAGCGGCCGTGGCGCGGGCGGTGCCGACGAAGCCCGCGGTCGAGGCGCCGACGACCGGCGCTCGACGAAGCAGCGACCCCGGCGGAGGCGCCGTCACGGACACGCCGGCGAGCGCGATGCGGCGCACCATCGCGCGCCGACTGGCCGAGAGCAAGTCCACGATCCCGCACTTCTACATGACCCGCCACCTCGAGGTCGATGAGCTCCTCGCGCTCCGCGAGCGGATCAACGCGCTCGGCGGACCACGGGTCTCCGTGAACGACTTCATCGTGAAGGCGGTCGCGCTGGCGCACCGAGCGGTCCCGGATGCGGCGGCGATCTGGCACGACGAGGGGCTCAGGCGGTACGGCGACATCGATGTCGCCGTCGCGGTCGCCGTCGAGGGCGGACTCGTGACGCCGGTGCTGCGCGGCGTGGACCGTCTGTCGATCGGCGCGCTCGCCGCATCGAGTGCGGAGCTTGCGGACCGCGCACGCGCCGGTGCGCTCACGGCCGCCGATCTCACGGGCGGGACGATCGCGGTGTCGAATCTCGGCATGTACGGCGTCGACGAGTTCGCGGCGATCATCAACCCACCGCAATCCGCGATCCTCGCGGTGGGCCGGGCTTCGGCGCGCCCGATCGCACGGGACGGCGCGCTGGCGGTGGCCACGATGATGAGCGTCACCCTGTCGGGCGACCATCGGGTGATGGACGGGGCGGCCGCCGCGAAGTGGCTCGCCGCGCTCGCGGATCTCGTCGAGCACCCGCTCGGGATCGTCGTGTGACGTGCCACCCCCGCTGGACGCCCCGCCCGCCGCCGCGCGGTCGTGCTCAGTTCGGCGGGGTTCGGCTGAGGTAGCGGAGCAGGATCTCGAGCGACTCACGGACCGTCGCCCGGACGACCTCGTCCGGGCCGCCGTCGAACTGCCGCTTCTGCACCTCGAAGCCGCCCTCGGACGCCACGGCGATGAACACGGTGCCCGCGGGGTGTCCCTCCTCGGGTCCGGGGCCGCCGACGCCCGTCACCGCAACGCCGCAGTCGCTCTCGAGCCGTTTGCGCACGCCGTCGGCCATCTGCTTGGCGGTGTGCGCGGAGACGACCGGCCCGGGGTCGACCGCGAGCAGCTCGTGCTTGACCGAGGGCTGGTAGGCGACGATGGCGCCCGCGAACCACGACGCGGCGTCGGGCGCCTTGCCGAGCGCGACGGAGATCGCCCCACTCGTGAGCGACTCCGCCGCCCCGACTCGACGACCGCTGCGGACGGCGTGCGCCGCGATCTCTCGGGCCAGCGAATCGATGTCGGTCATCCGGGCTCCCGACGGCGCTAGCCGACGATCTTCTCGAGCGTCTTCCGGAGCTCCTCGCTCGTGTGCGTCTCCTGGTCGAGATTGGCGGTGAGCAGGCGGACGACGTCGGGCAGGCCCATCGCCTGAGCGGGGAGGATGAGCGCCTGGTAGGCGGAGATCTCGTAGTGCTCGTTGCCGAGTGCGCAGGAGACGGCGATCTGATCCCGCAGCTTGGGCGCGCCTCGCTCGAGCAGGGAGGCGGCCTGCTTGGAGATGCCCTTCGTGCTCGGCGAGGGCGCGGTCGACTTGCGGTAGTCGAGTTCTGCGAAGATCGCGTCGAGGTTGGCGATCTGCTCGCGGGTCTCGTCGGCGTGGTGGCGGAAGAGCTTCTTCACCTCGGCGCTCTTCGCAGCGCCGGCGAGGTCGCCGAGCGCGGCGAGCGAGTCGTTCTCCATCGTGAGCGCGGTGCGGAGCTGGAAGCGGAACAGTTCGGTGGGGGTGTCGAGTGTCTGCTGGACCATGGCGTCCTCCTTCGTGGCCACCGAATCTCGATGACCACTCCGATGCTCGCGTCGTCCCCCGGCCGGGGGGAAGGGCTTGCGCTGCGGGCGCGGCTGCCGTATGGCGCGGGCGGCTCAGGGCAGTTGCTGCTCGTAGTACTCGCGCTGAGCGGGGAAGTACTCCTCGAAGGCAGGCAGCGGCTGATCGTGCATCGAGGCGCTGAGTTGGTCGAGGTACCACTCCCACCCCGGCCCGACGCCGGCGGCTTCGTCGGCTGAGATCGCCCGGTGCACGAAGCGGAGCTCGCAGCGTTCGCCGGCCGGTGTGAGCTCGACCTCCACCTCCCAGGGGGCACCGGCGGTGAGGAGCACCAGGTGCAGCAGCCGGGGGCGCTCACAGGCGACGATCCGCACCTCGCTCCAGGGGGCGTCCGCTTCGAATCCGAGCTGCAGTCGCACGGTCTTACCGGGAGCGGCATCGCCCTCCCAGCGGCCCATCCAGCGCGCGGTCCGCTCCGGTGCGGTGATGCTGGCCCAGGCGTCGTCGATGGAGCCGGGCAGCGTACGGGTGACGACCAGGTCGAGGCCGGTGTCGGTGGCCAGGATGCGTCCGGTCGGGGTCGGGGTGCTCATGCGCTCTGCTTCCTCTGTCGTTCCGGTTCGTGTCCGGAGCCCGGCGTGTGCCCGGCGTGGGCGCCGGCAGCGGCGTCGCGCCGCTCGCGGCGGGTCCGCGCGACCTCCGTGGCGAGGGCGTCGAGTCCGTGCGCGAAGGGCGGGGCGACGAGGCGGTCGACGTACTCGGCGAGCTCCAAGAACGGCGCCGTGCGCAGCTCGTAGACGCGCTGTCGGCCGCTCGTCGTGACCTCGACCGCTCCGCACTCGACCAGGACCCGCAGGTGCCTGCTGATGGCGGGGCGGCTGATCGTGAAGTGCGCGGCGATATTGCCGGCGGGCAGCGGGGAACGCTGCAGCAGCTCGAGAATCGCTCGCCGCACCGGGTCTCCCAGCGCCCGTGCACCGTCCATGCGCAAAGCGTAACGGTTTGGTTACGCGTTGTCGAGCGAGAATGGCGATCCCGCCAGCCTCACTCGCCCCGATACCAGGCGACCGCTTCGGCCGAGAGCGCGAAGGGACGGGCGAGGGCGACGGATGCCTCGGCCGGCAGGCGTCGGACCGCGAAGCCGTGGTCGACGCCGAGCAGGGCGAGCGCCCGTTCGAGGGTCGGCGAATCGGCCACCGCGGTGCGCGCCTCCTGCATCGGCACGCTCGGGGGTGCCGGACGATCCGGCCAGAGCGCGCCGACGAGCGCCCGCACCCGCATCGGCTCCCGATGCGCGGCGTGCACGACCGAGTGCGCAGGGCGCGGACCGGTGGCGAGCTCGACGAGCAGCGAGCCGAGGGTGCTCGCCTCGATCACCGAGTGCACGGCGCGCCCGTCGTCGACGAGGCCGCCGACGGCCGCCGTGAGCGCGGCGATGCCGCGGCCCACCCAGCGATCGCCGGCGCCGACGACGAGGTGCGGGCGAACCACGAGCCCGCCGTGCGCGAGCACGATCCGTTCCGCGGCCGCGCGGCTCTCGCTGAGCGGGGAGCCCGGGGCGACGGGGGCATCCGCTTCATCGAGATCGTGGAACGGCCCGCGTCCCGAGACGGCGGCCGTGCTGAGGTACACGAGCCGCGCGCCCGCCGCGGCGGCGGCGACGTTGGCCGTGCCCTCGACGTTCACCCGCCGGCAGAGCTCGGGGTCGCTCCCGACGTAGCTCGCCGCGTGCACCACGACCGACGTCCCCGCCAGGGCGGCGCGGAGGGCCGAGGCATCCTGCACGTCGGCGAGCTCCCTCGGGATCGGGCGGGCGGTCCAACCCGCTCGCCGCTGCGCCGCGGCCACCGCGCGCGAACCGATGAAGCCGCGCGCGCCGAGGATCGCGAGAACGGGTGGGGCGGCGGTGCTGGGCATGTCGGCCTCTGTTCATCCGTGGCGGGTTGGCTAGGGTTGACCGCAGCCGAAACGAAGCGGGGTGGAATGGTCCAGCAGGAACGGGCGCGACGGACACGGGCGAAGATCATGCTCGGGGCGGCCGAGGTGATCCGCACCGCCGGGTACTCGAACGCCACGCTCAACGAGATCGGCGCCGCCGCCGGCGTCACCAAGGGTGCGCTCTACTTCCACTTCGACTCCAAGGAGGAGATCGCCCGGGCCCTCATCGAGGAGCAGCATCGGGTGACCCGCGAGGCCGCGACCGAGATCCTCCAGCTCGAGCTCTCTCCGGTCGAGCACATGCTCCGGCTCTGCATGGACCTCGCCGTGCGGCTCACCGACGACCCGATCGTGCGCGCCGGCATCCGCCTCACCACGGACTCCTCGACGTTCGACACCCCGCTCATCGATCCGTACCGGGACTGGATGGCGACCTTCGAGGAGCTCGCCCGCCGGGCCGATGCGGCGGGCGAGACGAACGGGCGCATCTCGCCCGAGGTGTTCGCCCGCACGCTCATCCCCTCGTACACCGGCGTGCAGCTCGTCTCGGAGACGTTCACCGGTCGCACCGACCTGGTCGATCGCATCCACGACCTCTGGCGGGTGCTGCTCTCCGCCATCATCCCCGAGGAGCAGCTCGACGCGAAGCTCGCGCTCGCCGACGAGGTGTTCACCGTGAAGCCCCGTCGGCGCCGGAAGCGAGCGTAGCCTCCGCGCGCATCGCCACGCGCCGCCCCTGGCGGATCTCGAAGTCGGCCCGCTCCCCGCGAACCACCGCGCTGATGCCGGCCGGGGCGTCGAACTCGACGATGCGGCGGAAGTCGGCCTCGAAGCGGGTGAGCTCGAGCCGCGGGTCCGCCGCCTCGAGCCGGGCCGCCTGGCGGCAGGCCTCGATGAGCGCGGCGCCCGGCACGTGGTCGAGGAGATGGTCGTAGAAGACCGGATGCCGCCGGTCGACGTCGAGTTCGAGCCCGCCGTCGCCGTCGACGAGGAGGACGTCCTCGTCATCTCGGCGGCCGACCGCCGCCGCCGGCACGAGCGGCCCGCGACGTCCGAGCGGCGGCGTCGAGCCCGCGCGCTCACCCCGGAGCCGGGCGTACGCGGCCGGGCCGACGACGAGGGCGTCACCGTGCCCCGTCGCGAGGGTGCCGCCCGTCGACGCGCCGAGCGAGATCTCGAAGCGGGCGCTGCGGAACGCCCCGGCGGGGGTGCGCACGAGACGCGTCGCGCGCACCGTCGCATGCAGCTCGGTCGCGGAGCCCGCCGCGGCGGGCAGCGGTCGGCGGAGCAGCGCGAAGCCGAGTCCCGTCATCAGGAAGCGGTGGTCGAGCGGCACGCCGAATCCCTCGTGACAAGCGAGGATCGTCAGCTGACGGATGGTCTCGGTCACGAGGGCGGAGCCGGGGAGCTCGGGCTCGAAGTAGCCGTGCCGCCTCGGCCACTGCAGGGCGGCGACGTACTCGTGCTCGCCCCAGCGGACGAAATCGGTGGGCAGTACCTCGCTCGTGGACTTCCGATGGACGAGGCGGCGCGGGACCGCTTGGTCGAAGGACAGCACTGGCGCTCCAAGGATTTCGGGTTCGGGGTTCTCTGGAAACCGGGAAGGCGGTATGCTGATCTTAGTCGGGGGGCTGTGCGCGGGTGCAGGAATCGGGGGATACCTGTACCCGCGCACTCATGTGGCCGCGCACTCAGGTGCCCCGCAGAAGCGGCGATCAGCGCGCGACGAAGGCCGACACCTCGTCGGCGCTCGGCAGATCGGCCCCGGCGCGCGACGCCGTGATCGCCGCGCAGGCGGCCGCGAAGTGCGCCGCATCGTGCAGTTCGCCCGCGTGTGCCGCACGGCGGCGCAGCTGCGGCACGAGCCCGCCGGCGACGACCGCGAAGAGGAACCCCGCCATGAACGAGTCGCCCGCGCCGACTGTGTCGACCGTCGTGACGGGGAACGCGTCGAACGTCACCACCTCGGAGCCCGCCGCGAGCAGTCCGCCCGCCGCGCCCCGGGTGATCACCGCCACCGCACCGGACTCGGTCGCGAGCGCCGAGGCGGACTGCTCGGCGGTGCGGCCGGGGTAGAGCCACGCGGCATCCTCGTCGCTCATCTTCACGAGCTGGGCGAGACCGGCGAACTCGGCGACGCGCGCGACCGCGGCCGCACGCGAGCCGATCAGGGTCGGGCGCACGTTCGCGTCGAAGGAGACGAGCGCATTCGCCGAGGCCTCGCCGACGGCGTCGAGCACCGTCGCCGCACCGGGCTCGAGGTAGGCGGCGATCGACCCCGTGTGCACCACGTCGAATCCGGTCACGTCCGGTCGCGCCGGTCGCCACTCGACCGCGAATTCGTAACTGGCCCCGCCGTCCGCGGCGAGCGTCGCCCGCGCGGTTGATGTGCGCGGGATCGCGCCGAACGTGCCGGGGGCGATGGCGACGCCGGATGCCTCGGCGTGCCGCCGTACGAGCGCGCCGTGGGCGTCGTCGCCGAGGCAGCTCGCGAGCTGCACGGTCGCGCCGAGGCGGGCGAGTCCGACGGCGACGTTCAGTGGGCTCCCGCCCGGATGCTCCGCGACGCCGCCGGCGCGGTCGTGCACGACGTCGACGAGCGCCTCGCCGATCGACAGGACCCGCGCGCCGGCGGGCCAGCTCACTGCGGTCATGTCGGCTCCCAGCTCTCGGTGCTCGGTTCGCGGTGCTCGGTTCGCGGTGCTCGGTTCGTCAGCCTGAGGTGGAGGCGTGCGGGGGCGTCCCGGCGGGTCGCCGGAATCGGCTGATCCACAGCCCGGGCAGCACTTCCTGGTCGCCCTCGTGGACGAAGCCGGCGCCCTCGTAGAGGCCTCGGGCGGGATCGTTGCCCCGACCCGTGGCCACCACCGCCCGGGGTGCGAGGGCGAGTGCCTCGCCCGCGAGTGCGCGGCCCACACCGCGCCGCGCGTGCTCCGGCGCCACGACGAGGCGATCGAGGTCGAGCAGCTCGTCGTCCACGGTGAAGCCCAGTGCGCCGGCGAGCTCGCCGTCGCGTTCCGCCACGAGCCAGCGCAGTCCGGCCGCGCGCAGCCCCGCCTCCGTCTCGTGCAGTGGCGGGATGCGGTCGTCGCCGATGAGCGCCGCCTCGATCGCGTAGGCGGCGTGCTGGATCTCGAGCAGCCGGGGCGCGAGCTCGTCGAGCTCGGCCGCACCGAGCTCGCGGACGGCGACGGGCTCGCTCACGCCGGGCGGTCGCCGTCCTCGGCGTCGGCCGCGCCGCGCTCGGACGCCTCGGCCCGGCTCAGGTGGTCGAGCAGCTCGTCCATCGTCGCGAAGGAGCGGCTCTCGGCGCCCGCGCCGTCGCCTTCGAGCTCGTACTCGTACTCGAACTCCTCGTCGTCCTCGTCGAGCTCGACCTCGGCGACCGCGAGCTCCTCGTCGAGTGCGCAGAAGACGGTGACGCCCTGACCGGGCGCGTCGTACATGAGCACGAGTTTCGCGTCGGGCAGCACGATGACGCCCTCGAGGGCGACCTCGACGGCCTCGCCGTCCTCCACCGCGAGCTCCGCCGCGGCGCGCTCGTCGGCGGCCAGCAGGTGGGACTCGGCGAGGGGCGCGAGGGCGCGCTCGACGAGGGCGCGCATGGCCCCGAGCTCGGCGGTGGTGCCCTCCTCCGGCTCCGAGAGCACGGCGACGACGCGGTCGCCGGGCAGGGTGGCGGTGGCGGTCAGGTCGCCGTCGTCGTCCAGGGTGACGTCGGTGAGTCCGGTCATGGTGGGGCTCCTCAGCTGGGGTGGACAGCATCGATCCTGCCACCCGCCGCCGGGTCGCGCTGCATCCCGCGGCGAGCCGGCGAGGCATCCGTCGAGTTGTTTTGATTCATTCAAAACAACTTGCTAGGGTCGAGACATGGAGGTGCACGGCATGGCGACGGACAGCGCGGAGCGACTCCGGGCCGCGGGCCTCAAGGTCACCGCGCCGCGCAGGGCGGTGCTCGCCGCCCTCACCGGCCATGGCCACCTCGACGCCGAGACCGTCTTCGAACGGGTGCGCGGCGAGCTGCCGACGACCTCGTTGCAGGCCGTCTACGGGGTGCTCTCCGCACTGACCGGCGCCGGTCTGCTGCGCCGCATCGAGCCCGCCGGCTCCGCCGCCCTGTACGAGAGCCGCACGGGCGACAACCACCATCACCTCGTCTGCACGAAGTGCCACACCGTCGCCGACGTCGACTGCGTCGTCGGCGAGCCGCCCTGCCTCGAGCCGACCGACGCGGGCGGCTTCGCCATCCACACCGCCGAGGTCACCTTCTGGGGCCTCTGCGAGACCTGCAGATCGGAACCGGCGGCGTAGCGCCACCGGCATCCGTCCCACCGCCCCCGCCGGCCCTGCCCGGCGGTGTTCGGCGCGCCCTGCCGCGCCTGCCGCGCCCGCCGCGGCTCGTCACCCATCCGCCCACGAACCGAAGGACGAACGCATGACGAACCCCACCACCACCCAGACCGGCACGCCCGTCGCGAGCGACGCGCACTCGCTCACGGCCGGCCCGGACGGCACGACCGCGCTGCACGACCGCTACCTCGTCGAGAAGCTCGCCCAGTTCAACCGCGAGCGGATCCCGGAGCGCATCGTGCACGCGAAGGGCGGCGGCGCCTTCGGTCGCTTCGAGGCGACCCACGACGTCTCGGCGTACACCCGGGCCGCGCTCTTCCAGCCCGGCGCCGAGACCGAGACGCTGATGCGGTTCTCCTCGGTCGCCGGCGAACAGGGCTCGCCCGACACCTGGCGGGACGTGCGCGGCTTCTCGGTGAAGTTCTACACCACCGAGGGCAACTACGACATCGTCGGCAACAACACCCCCGTGTTCTTCATCCGCGACGGCATCAAGTTCCCCGACTTCATCCACTCGCAGAAGCGGCTGCCCGGCTCCGGCCTCCGCGACGCCGACATGCAGTGGGACTTCTGGACCCTCTCGCCCGAGTCGGCCCACCAGGTCACCTACCTCATGGGCGACCGCGGCCTGCCGAAGTCGTGGCGCGAGATGCCCGGATTCGGCTCGCACACGTACCAGTGGATCAACGCCGCCGGCGAACGCTTCTGGGTGAAGTACCACTTCGCGAGCCGCCAGGGCGACCTGCACCTCGACGCCGCCGAGGCCGAGGCCATCGCGGGCGCCGACGCCGACTTCTACCGCCGCGACCTGCACGACGCGATCGCGCGTGGCGAGTTCCCGCAGTGGGACCTCTCGGTGCAGGTGATGCCGTACGAGGACGCGAAGACCTACCGCTTCAACCCCTTCGACCTGACGAAGGTGTGGCCGCACGCCGACTACCCGCTCATCCCGGTCGGCACGCTCACGCTCGACCGCAACCCGCAGAACTTCTTCGCGGAGATCGAGCAGGCGGCGTTCTCGCCCGCGAACACGGTGCCGGGCATCGCGATCAGCCCCGACAAGATGCTGATGGCGCGCGTGTTCAGCTACCCCGACGCGCAGCGCTACCGGGTCGGCACGAACTACGCGCAGCTGCCGGTGAACGCGCCGCACGCGGCGCCCGTGCACAACTACTCGCAGGACGGCGCCCAGCGGCACCGCTTCAATTCGCCGACGACGCCCGTGTACGCGCCGAACTCCTTCGGCGGCCCGGTCGCCGACGAGCAGCTCGCGGGCGAGGGTTCGTGGGAGTCGGACGGCGAGCTCGTGCGCACCGCGGCGACGTTGCACGCCGAGGACGACGACTTCGGCCAGGCGGGCACGCTCTACCGCGAGGTGTACTCGGCCGATGCGAAGGCGCGCTTCCAGGCGACGCTGCTCGGGCAGGCCCGCGCGATCACGGTCGACGAGATCCGCGAGCGCTTCTTCCAGTACTGGACGAACGTCGACGCGGGCCTCGGTGCCGCCCTGCGCACCGCCTACGCCGCCTGACGCCCAGCCCAGCCAGCCCAGCCCAGGGTTGCCCGACTTTCATGAAAGTCGGGCAACTCTGGGGGTTCGGGCGGGCGGGCGGGTCACCAGCCGGTGGTGAGCACGCGGTCGACGGCGGCGACGAACGCGTCGACCCCCTCGCGGCCGAGGCACATCGGCGGCTTGATCTTCAGCACGTTCTGGTGGTCGCCGGTCGGCTGCACGATCACACCGAGCTCGAGCAGGCGCTCGCAGATCGCCGCCGTCTCCTCGGTCGCGGGCTCCAGCGTCTCGCGGTCGCGCACGAACTCGAGGCCGAGGTAGAAGCCCGAGCCGTGCACCGCGCCGACGAGCGGGTGGCGCTCGCCGAGCTCCGCGAGCCGCTCCCGGAAGTATCCGCCGACCTCGCGGGCATTCTCCTGCAGCCCCTCCTCGCGGATCACGTCGAGCACGGTCGAGCCGACGACGCTCGAGACTGGACTGCCGCCCGCTGAGGAGAAGAAGTACCCCTGGCTGCGGTACGCGGCCGCGATCTCCTTCGTCGTGATCACCGCGCCGAGCGGATGCCCGTTGCCGATCGCCTTCGCGACGGCGACCACGTCGGGCACCACGCCCTGCTGCTCGAACCCCCAGAACCACTCGCCGAGCCGGCCGTAGCCGACCTGCACCTCGTCGGCCACGGCGACGCCGCCGTGCCGTCGCACGGCCTCGTACACCGCGGCGAGGTAGCCGTCGGGCAGCGCGATGCCGCCGGCATTGCCGTAGTAGGTCTCGGCGATGAACGCGCCGACCGGGGCGCCGGCGGCGGCGAGGCGTTCGATCTCGGCGACGGCCTCACCGGCGTAGCGGGACGCTTCGGTGCCGCGGTGCCGACCGCGGAACGGGTTCGGCGCGTCGACCGTGTGCACCCAGCCCGGACGGCTCGCGAGCGCGCCCGGGTTGTCGGCGACGGAGGTGGAGACCGCGTCGGAGAGGTCGGTCCAGCCGTGATACGCCTCGCGCACGGCGAGGATGTCGCGCCGCCCGGTCGCCGCGCGGGCGAGGCGGAGCGCGAGATCGACCGCCTCCGAACCGCTGTTCACGAGGAAGACGGTGTCGAGCGGCTCGGGCACGAGCGAGGCGAGCCGCTCCGCGTACTCCACGACGGCAGGGAAATTGAACCGCGAGTTCGTGTTCAGCAGCTGCCACTGCTCGGTCACCGCTTCGACGAGCCGCGGGTGCGCGTGCCCGATCGAGGTGACGTTGTTCAGGGCGTCGAGGTAGACGCGGCCGTCGGCGTCGACGAGCAGCTCGCGCCAGCCGCGCACGATCGCCGGCGGCTCTTCGAAGTAGTACTCCTGCACCTCGGCGAACACGGCCTCGCGGCGGGCGATGAGCTCGCGGGCGGCACGGGCCCCGCCCGGCAGGGCCGCGTCGCCCGCCGAGGCGCTCGCGCGCTCCGAACCCGTCACGAGCGGGCTCGGGTCGGCGACGAGCGCGAGCCAGCCGGCGGCGTCCGCGACCGGCGCGAACCACGGCGGGGTCGCGCCGCCGTCACGGTGCACGCGCACGGCGAGCTGCGTCCCGGCGCGGCCGATCGCCGCGCCCCGGGCGACGTGGGCACCCTGCTGCGGGTCGGAGGTCGCGACGGCGGCGGATGCCTCGGCGCCGTCGAGCCGCAGCACGAGCCCGTCGCCGCGCAGCTCGAGCCCGTCCTCCCCGGCGGTCACGAGCCCGGGCCAGGGCGCGAGCAGCTCGACCGGCCGGGCGAGGGCGAGCTCCACGCCGAGGGCCACGTTCGCCGGGGCCTCCTGCGCGAAGGGGGTCGAGCGGGTGAGCCGCGCCTCGCCGAAGCGCGTCGCGGCGACGGCGGCTCCGTCGGCGAGCGCCGCACGGGCGGCGGCGGTCTCGGCATCCGGCTCCAGCCAGCGACCGCCGTGCAGTGCGGGGCTCGTCGCGCCGAGCTCGACGTGGGCGAGCTCCTCGGGGCGGACGCCGCCGAGCAGGGGCCCGTGCGCGGGCAGCGCGAGCGTCTCGGGTTCGTGCCCGGTCGCCGCGAGTACGAGCGCCGTCTGCACGGCGAGCGGCACGGCGGTGGCCGCGCCGAGGATCGCGAGCTCGTGGCCGAGGTTCTCGACGGCGTAGGCGTTGCCCGGGTCGGTCGCGACGACGTGGTGCCCGCTCGCGACGAGCACGGCGGCGCGCAGCACGACGAGCGGCCAGAGCGCCTCGGCCTCGGCGCGGGAGAGCGGTCGCAGTGCGTGGTACGCGGTGGCCGCGCGGAGGGCGGCGCGGCGGTCGACGCCGTCGTGGTGCAGCAGCGAGGACAGCGTGATCGCGAGCTCGCCGACGGTCCAGCCGCGGTTCAGGTCGCCGAGGTCGATGACGCCGTCGGGCTGTCGGGTGAGCGGGTCGCTCCAGACCACGTTGTCGTCGGTGAGGTCGCCGTGCACGGCCTGCACCGGCAGCTCGGGGGCGAGTCGCTCGACGACGGCCCAGGCCTCGCGCGCGGCGGCGGAGATCCGATCGCGGAGCGCGGCGTCGCCGACGTAGGGCAGCAGCGCGTCGAGCACGGCGGGCGCCCGGCGGAGGTCCCACTGGTGCGGCCGCTCGACGCCGGGGGCGTCGAAGTCCGCCAGGGCGAGATCGACGCGGGCCGCCAGCTCGCCGATGCCGCGCACGACCGCGGGGGAGAGGTGGCCGCTGCCCGAGAGGGTGCCGCCGTCGAGGAACTCGAGCACGCGCGCGCCGAGGCGCTGCCCGCCCTCCTCGATCTCGCGAACGGTCGCGCCGTCGCCGTCGCCGTCGCCGCTGGACCCGGGACCCGCGAGGCTCCGCGGGGTGCGCAGGCCGGGCGCGCGCTCGGCGATCCGGGCCGCCGCGGCCGACTGCGCCTCGAGCTCGGCGCTCGTCGTGCCGGGGTTCGCGATCTTCAGCAGCACGGGGGGCTCCTCGCCGCGCTCGAGGAGGAAATTGCGGTCCTGATGGCTGCCGAGGGCGCGGGCGGCGGCGGGCAGGCCGAACGCGTCGCGGGCGATGCGCTCGGCGTCGGCCGGGGAGAGCTCGGGCGGAGTGGGCTGCACGAGCTCGAGCTCGGAGGGCAGGGGGAGCGTGGGCATGAGGAGTCCTTCTGGGTGCGCGGGGGAGCGGATGGGTCGGTGCGGAGCGAGCGGCGGACGGCTCAGTCCCCGGGGTCGAACACCAGATCGCTCGTCGGGGCGGAGCAGCACACGAGCACACTGCCCGCGGGCGGCGGGGTGAGCGGTTCGCTCAGGTACTCGACCGTGCCGCTCGTGAGCTTCCGCACGCAGGTGCCGCAGACGCCGACGCGGCAGCCGCTCGTCCAGTCGATGCCGATGCCCTCGACGGCGTCGAGCACCGAGCCGGATTCGGGACGCCAGTCGAGCTCGTCCTCGCCGACGGCGATGCGGTGCGGGCCGCTCGTCGAGGGCTCGCGCGGCTCGGCGAGCTCGGCGGAGCTCGGCGAGAAGAAGACCTCGGCGTGCACCCGCTCGGGGTCGACGCCGAGGGCGGCGAGCTGCGCGCGGACGTCGGCGGTGAAGGTGCCGGGGCCGCAGGCGTAGACGTCGAGGCGGTCGAGGTCGAGCTGCGCGAGGATCGCGCCGAAGGTCGACGCGTCCGGTCGCGCGCTCGCGGCGCGGAGGCGTTCGGCCCCCTCCGGGTCGCGGGTGAGGTGCAGGGATGCCTCGGCGTCGGGCAGGGCGGCGACGGCGTCCCGCACCTCGTCCCAGAGGGCGACGGAGGCGGCGTCGCGGTCGCTGTGCACGACGCGCACGCGGCCGGTGCCGGGCGCGGCCAGCCGGGCCCGCAGCATCGCGGCCGTCGGGGTGATGCCGGCGCCGGCGCTGACCAGCAGGAGGTCGCGGGAGGCGTCCTCCTCGAGCACGACGTCGCCGAATGGGCCGGTGACGACGAGCTCGCCGCCGGCCTCGAGCTGGTCGTGCAGCGCCGTCGAGATGCGGCCGTCGCGCTTGACGCTGATCCGGAACCGGCCGGACCGGCCCGCCTCGCTCGCGCCGCTGTCGGTCGCGGAGATCGTGTAGCAGCGCCAGTTCGGCGCCGCGGCGCCGGGCGCGTGGATGCGCACGTGCTGGCCGGGCCGGGCGCGCGGGAGGAGACCGAGCGGGTCGTCGAACCAGAAGCTCGTGACCGCCGCGGACTCCCGGCGACGCTCGACGACGCGCCCGGTGCGCGGCCAGCTGTGCTCCGCCTCGGGGAGCGGCCGGCGCTCGTCGAGGGGCTCGATCCGGTCGCCGGGCGAGATCCGGCCGGGTTCGACGACCCGGGCGTAGACGCCGCAGAACATGTGGCCGAAGCGGCTCGCGAGGAGGGCGGGCACGTTCAGGTCGGAGACCGCGTCGAGCGGGTTGATGGTGGTGGCCCGGCAGCGGTCGGTCGGCTGGAACACCTCGAGCACCGCCCCGCCGAGCCGCACCCGGCGGCCGAGGAGCGCGAGCTCGCCCCAGGCGGGGAGGCCGCCGAGGTACAGGTTGCCGCGGAAGCGCCGCGGGTCGACGGGTTCGCCGGCCGCCTCGGCGAGCGCCTCGAGCGTGGCCAGGTTGATGATCGAGAGGTGGGCGGCGGGCCAGTCCCAGAGCCCGGCCGCCGCGGTGCGGACGAGTGTCGGCGGCCCGAGCGGGCCGCCCGGCAGCGTCTCCCGGAGCAGGGCGTTCGCCGCGGTGGCGTCGAGCGACGGCCCGGCGAGGCCCACCCGGGCACTGCCACCCGCGGCGGTGAGCGTCAGGACCGGCTCGTCGCCCTCGGCGCCGTCGAGCGCGGTGCGGATGCGGGCGATCGACTCGTGCTTCGCGAGGTGGAAGTAGGTCTCCCGCGGCTGCCACGCGGCCCGATCGGCCGGCGCGACGGTGCCGTTCTCGACGGCGTGCCCACGGTCCCAGCGGAGGCCGCGGCCGGGGCGCAGCTCGGCACCGCCGGTCTCGGGCACGCCGGGCAGGCCCTTCACGGGGTAGCGCACGATGCGCTCCAGGTGAGCGGATGCCATGGCGCCTCCTTCAGCGCGATCGCGTCGTCGGGGCGATCCGATGCCGGATCGATCCGGCATTGGCAGCGAGACTAGCGGGCGGTGCGCACGCCGTCAATGTTGCCGGAACGATCCGGAGGCTGAGATCACGGGGATGTCTCGATTGCGGGAAACCTTCCCGCGAAGTCTTGACGGGCCGTCCGATCGCGGCTAGCTTTCCAACACGCCGGAACGATCCGGCATCCGTGGCCACACCAGGAACCCCTTGCTCCACCCCTCCGATCACGGGCCCCCGCCCACGAACCCAAGGGAGTCGACAACGATGCGACACGCGTTCCCCCTCATCGGCGGCCTCGCCGCCGCCACCCTGCTCCTCACCGGCTGTACCGGCGAGCCCGCCGCCGGCGGCGACGACGCCGCGGCCGAGGTCGCCCCCGGCTTCCTCGCGGTCGCCGACGACTCGATCGCCTCGAGCGGCACCTTCCGCGCCTACCTCGATTACGACACCGTCGAGCCCAACGGCCTCGACCCCCGCACGGCCGACACCGCCCGCTCCTGGACGATCATGGGCCTCGCCTACGAGACGCTCGTGAACATCGACGAGAACTTCGAGTTCACCCCCGGCCTCGCCGAATCCTGGGACGAGGTGAGCCCCACCGAGTACGTCTTCCACCTCCGCGACGACGCCGTCTTCTCGAACGGCCGGCCGATGACCGCCGAGGACGTGAAGGGCAGCATCGAGCTCCTGCTCGAGACCGGTTCGGCTTGGTCGCTGCAGCTCGGCCCCATCGAGTCCGTCGAGGTCACCGGCGACCTCGAGGTCACGGTGAAGCTCTCGGCCCCCTACACCGCCCTCCTCGGCGCCCTCGCGAACACGCCCGCGGCGATCCTCCCCGTGCAGGAGGTGCGCGACGGCACCGTCGACCTGAAGACCGAGATGGTCGGCACCGGCCCGTTCGTGCCCACCGCGCACGTGCAGGACGAATCCTGGACCTTCGAGCAGAACCCGCACTACCACGGCCTCGACGAGCTCGGCATCGACGCCGTCGAGCTCGAGATCGTGCCCGACGAGGCCAACCGCCTCGCCGCCATCCGCGACGGCAGCGCCCAGTACGTGTTCTTCAACAACGCCGACGCTCTCGACCTCCTCGCCGGGACCCCCGAGGCCAAGGTCGTGAACCAGCAGAACACCGACTTCTACTACGTCATCCTGAACTCGACGAACCCGGACTCGCCGCTCGCGGACGAGCGGGTGCGCTTCGCGGTGAACGCCGCGATCGACCGCGCGCAGCTGTCCGACCTCACGCTCGCCGGCCACGGCCTCGCCACCGGCGTCTCGCCCGTGTCGCTGCCCGGCGCCTGCGACCCCGAGGAGCTGCCGAGCCAGCAGCTGAGCGACGAGGAGATCACGAAGCTCCTCGCCGACGCCGGCGCCGAGAACATCACCCTCTCCCTGCAGACCTGGAACTCCGAGAGCGCCCCCGGCAAGATCGCCCAGGTCATCCAGCAGCAGCTCGAGCCCTTCGGCGTCACCGTCGACATCGAGATCGTCGACGACGCCAGCTACGGCGCCACCTTCTACGGCTCGGAGGAGACCGCCGGGGCCGACATCGGCGTCAGCTGGTACGCCGGCTACGGCGACGCCGCGATGGTCTCGCGCTGGTGGAACACCGAGCAGGCCGGCTTCACCGCGCGCTTCATGCAGGGCACGCCCGAGCTCAACCAGCTCGTGGTCGACGCCAGCGAGGAGCCCGCCGGCGAGGGACGCGACGCGACGCTCACGAAGCTCTGCGCCGCCGTCGACGAGGGCGCCGAGCAGGTGCCGCTCATGACCCGCCCCGGCGTCATCGCCTACCGCGACGACCTGATCAGCCCGACGATCAACTCCAACGAGGGCTACGGCGACATCTTCCGCTACGTCACGGACTTCCGTCTGAAGAGCGAGGGCTAACGGCACCATGCGCCTGCTCCACTGGCTCCCGGGGAGGCTCCTCAGCGCGGTCGTCGTGCTGCTCGGGGCATCCATCCTGATCTTCGCCGCGGTCAGGAGCCTCCCCGGCGACTTCGCCCAGATCGTGCTCGGCCCGCTCTCGAACGAGGAGCAGCGCGAGCAGCTGCGGCAGAGCTTCGGCTTCGACCGCTCGCTGCCCGAGCAGTACCTGCTCTGGCTCGGCAACGCGGCGCGCGGCGACTTCGGGCTCTCGCTCGCGAGCCAGCAGCCGGTGCTCGACGAGCTCGCCTCCCGGCTGCCGGTCACCGCGCTGCTCGCCGGGATGGCGATGCTCGTCACGATCGCGATCGGCATCCCGCTCGGCGTCTACGCGGGCACGCACGCCTCGACGGGCCGCGGCAGCGTCGCGGCCAGGATCGTCTCGACGATCGGCATCAGCTTTCCGGAGTTCGTGCTCGGCTGCCTCGTCGTGTTCCTCTTCTCCCGCTTCGACCTCGGGCTCTCGGTCGGGGCGTTCACCTCGCCGACGGCGGACTTCGGCCGCGGCGTCGTCTCCCTGCTGCTGCCGGCGCTCGTGCTCTCGGTGTTCTGCGTCGCAGCCACCGCGCGCACGACCCGCGACGCCGTGATCGGGGTGCTCGTCGAGCCGCACATCGCCGCCTCGGTGGCGCGCGGCGAGCCGAAGGGCTTCATCATCCGCCACCACGTGCTGCGGAACGCGCTGATCCCCGTGCTCACCCTCACCGCGACGATCACGGCCTACCTCCTCGGCGGGGCCGTCATCGTCGAGCGGGTGTTCAACGTGCCGGGCATCGGCTCCTACCTGGTGCTCGCGCTCGACCGACGCGACTACACCGTGATCCAGGCGGGCGTGCTCCTCGCGACCGCCGTGTTCGTGATCGCGAGCCTGTTGATCGACGTGCTCACCGGCCTCGTCGACCCGCGGGTGAGCGTCGCGAAGAAGGGACGGGGCGCATGACCGCCGTCATCCGGGTCGAGGGCCGGCGGCGCAGCGTGCTCCGCCGCGCCTGGGACTACCTCGCCTCCTTCGACGGGCTCGCGAAGACCGCGATGTGGACGCTCGCCGTGCTGTTCACGGCGGCGCTGCTCGGCCGGCTCTTCGGCCTCGGCGGCAGCCCGACCGCGATCGTCGGGCCGCGCCTCGCGCCGCCATCCCTGGCCTACCCGGCGGGCACCGACAGCCTCGGCCGCTCGCTGCTGCCCCGGCTGCTCGAGGGCGTCATGACGACGCTGCTGCTCTCCGCGGTGGCGGTGCTGCTGACCGCCGTCATCGCGACGCTCTGCGGCATCATCGCCGGGTACCGCGGCGGCCGCACGGGCGGGCTGATCATGCGGGTCGGCGACATCCTCTACGCCTTCCCCGCCATCGTGCTCGCGATCCTCGTCGCCGCCGTCGTCGGGCCCGGCTACGTCGCGGCGCTCTGCAGCATCGTGCTCGTCACGGTGCCGCTGATGACGCGGATGGTCGGGCAGGCGACGAGGCTCGTCGCGCAGCGCGACTTCATCACCTCGGCCGTCATCAGCGGGGTGTCGACGCCCGTCATCATGACCCGGCACGTGCTGCGGAACATCTCGGGCACGATCGCCGTGCAGGGCACCTACGCGCTGTCGGTCGCGATCCTCGTCGAGGGCGGCCTGAGCTTCCTCGGCTACGGCGTGCAGCTGCCGGGCTCGAGCCTCGGCCTCCTCGTGCAGGAGGGCACGCTCTACATGGTGAAGGCACCGTGGCTGATCCTGCTGCCGGGAGTCATCCTCGTGCTCGCCATCCTCGCCATCAACCTCATCGGCGACAGCCTGCGCGACCGATTCGAACCGAGAGAGGCGAGGTCCCTCGAATGAGCGCCATCCTCGACATCCAGGACGTCACGGTCGAGTACTCGACCGGCGGCACGATCGTGCGCGCCCTCGACGGGGCGAGCCTCGCGGTCCGCGCGGGCGAGACCGTCGGCCTCGTCGGCGAGTCCGGCTCCGGCAAGTCGACCCTCGGCTCGCTGGTCGGGCGGCTGCTGCCCGGCAACGCCCGCTACCCGGAGGGCCGGGTACTCGTCGACGGGCACGACGTGCTGCAGCTCGGCGTGAAGGAGCTGCGCGGCCTCCGCCGCGAGCAGCTCGGCTTCATCCCGCAGGACCCGATCTCGGCGCTCGACCCGACCATGCGGATCGGCCGCCAGCTCGAGCTCGCGCTGCGCGGCTTGCCGAACGACCGCGCCGCGCTCCTCGGGCACCTCGAGCGGGTGCGGATGCGCGAGCCCGAGCGGGTGCTGCGGCTCTTCCCGCACGAGATCTCCGGCGGGATGGCCCAGCGCATCGTGATCGCGATGACGATGGCGCGCTCGCCGCGCATCCTGATCGCCGACGAGCCGACCGCGGCGCTCGACTCCAACGTGCGCAGCGAGGTGACGAAGCTCGTCTTCGGCCTCGCCCGCGACGCCGGCACCACGGTGCTGTGGCTCAGCCACGACCTGCGCAGCGTCGGCCGCTGGTGCGAGCGGGTCGCCGTGATGTACGCCGGCCGCGTCGTCGAGGACGGCCCCGCCGAGCAGGTGCTCGGTTCGCCGACGCATCCGTACACCGTCGCGCTCGCCGCGGCGGATCCGGCCGGCGTGCAGCCGGGCGAGCGGATCGAGACGAGCTCGGTCGACGTCGCCGCACTCGCGGCGAGCTTCCGCGACGAGGAGGAGGTGGTGGCCCGATGAGCGAGACGATCCTCGAACTCGACCGCGTCACGACGGTGTTCCGCACCGGCTGGGGGCGCGGCCGCAGCGAGCTCGTCGCCATGCGCGAGGTCAGCCTCGACGTGCGGGCCGGCGAGACGCTCGGCCTCGTCGGCGAGTCCGGCTCCGGCAAGAGCACCACGGCGAGCGTCGCCCTCGGCTTGCGCGAGCCGACGAGCGGCGCGGTGCGCTTCCTCGGCGAGCCCATCGGCGGGCCGAAGCAGCGCCGGGCCCGCCGCGGCCTCATCCAGACCGTGCCGCAGAACCCGCACTGGTCGCTCGACCCGCGGATGCCCGTCGGCCTCTCGGTCGCGGAGCCGCTCGCCGCGCTCGACGGCTCCCGCCTCACCGCGCACGCCGAGCGGGTCACCGAGCTGCTCCGCCAGGTGCGACTCGACCCCGCCCTCGCGGCGCGCTATCCGCACGAGCTCTCGGGCGGGCAGCGGCAGCGCATCGCGATCGCCCGGGCGCTCGTGACGAACCCGCGCTTCATCGTCTTCGACGAGGCGGTGAGCGCGCTCGACGTCTCGGTGCAGGCGCAGATCCTGAACCTCATCATCGACCTGCAGGCGCGGCACGGCTTCGGCGCCCTCTTCATCTCGCACGACCTCGCGGCCGTGCGCTACCTCGCCCACCGGATCGCGGTGATGCGGCTCGGCGAGATCGTCGAGCTCGCCGACACCGCCCGCTTCTACGAGACCCCCGAACACGAATACTCCCGCCAACTCCTGGAGGCACTGTGACCGACCCCTCAGCCACCACGATCCCGCCGCGGCTCGCCGGACTGCCCAGCTGGGGCGCGCGCCCCACGAACCGCGACGTCGAGCTCGTGCCGAGCACCGACTGGTCGGGCGACGTCGTCACCTACGACTTCCCCGGCGTCGAGGTCGGCGTCGCCACGTACGAGAACGGCCCGACCGGCTGCACCGTGCTGCACGTGCCGGCCGGCGCCCGGCTCGCGATCGACGCGCGCGGCGGCGCGATCGGCATGAGCAACGGCTTCGAGTACTTCGCCCACGCGATCTGCCTCACCGGCGGCTCGGTGTACGGCCTCTCCGCCGGCTCGGGCGTCGCCGACGAGCTCCGCGCCCGCGGCGGCAACCGGGGCGGCGTCGACGACCTGCAGCTCGTCTCGACCGCGGTCATCTACGACTACTCGGCGCGCGAGACGGCGATCCACCCGGATGCCGCGCTGGGACGTGCGGCGATCCGCGCCGCCCGGCACGGCCGCGTCCCCGTGGGCCGCGTCGGCGCCGGGGCCACCGCCTCCGCGGGCAAGATCGACTACGCCCGCACCGAGCTGACCGGCCAGGGCGCCGCCTTCGCCCGCGCGGGCGAGGTGCGCGTGCTCGTCGTCACCGTGCCGAACCCGGTCGGCGTCATCGTCGACCGGGACGGCGAGGTCGTGCGCGGCAACTACGACGCCGAGCGCGGCGAGCGGCGCCGCCTCGAGGGCGACTACGTCGCGGCGATCGAGCGCGCGCAGCAGCCGCGCGCCGAGCGCGGCAACACGACGATCACCGCGGTGATCACGAACGTGCGGCTGAGCGACCGCGAGCTCATCCACTTCGGCCGGCAGGTGCACTCCTCGATGAACCGGGCCATCCAGCCGTTCCACACCGCGCTCGACGGCGACACCCTGTTCGCGCTCGCGACCGACGAGGTCGACCTCAACCCGAGCATCCCCGCCGAGGACGACGACGCTCCGGTCAACTCGATCGCGATCGGCGCGCTCGCCTCGGAGCTCGCCTGGGACGCCGTGCTCGAGGCGGCCCGATGAGCGCCGCAGCGCCCGCGACCACCGGCCGGACCACCGCCGAAGCTCCCGCCCCCGCCACCACCACGGAAGGATCCGACGTGCCGTTCATCGACCCCGCCGCGAGCGACGCCGGTCGCGCAGCGCCGCACCGGCTCACCCCGCCGCCCTACTGGGGCGACCGCGTCGGCAACGACGACGTCGAGCTCGTGCCGAGCCACGGCGTCGGCCGCGGCCTCGTCGCCTTCGACTTCCCCGGGGTCGCCGTCGGCACCGCCGAGTACGCGAACGGGCCGACCGGTGCGACCGTCATCACGATCGCGAAGGGAGCCAGGACCTCGGTCGACGCCCGCGGCGGCGCGATCGGCATCATCGGCCGCTACGAGGAGTTCAACCACGCCATCTGCTTCGCCGGCGGCTCCTCCTACGGCCTCGCCGCCGCGACGGGCGTCGACGAGGAGCTGCTCGTGCGCGAGGAGGGCCGGGTCGGCTGGCAGGACCTGCGCTCCGCCTCCGGCGCGGTCATCTACGACCTCGGCGCCCGCGACACCGGCATCGTGCCCGACGCGGCACTCGGTCGGGCCGCGCTCGAGGCGGCCCGCTCCGACGTGATCCCGGTCGGTCGGGTCGGCGCGGGCATCGCCGCCTCCGCGGGCAAGATCGACCTCTCCCGCTGCGAGTTCACCGGGCAGGGCGCCGCCTTCCGGCAGATCGGCGACCTCCGCATCCTCGTCGTCACGATCGTGAACCCGGTCGGCGTCATCGTCGACCGCGACGGCCGGATCGTCCGCGGCAACTACGACCCGGAGACGGGCGAACGGCGCCTGCCCGTCGTCGACTACGAGGCGGCCCTGCTCGCGGGCGAGCAGCCCGTCACCGCCGCCGGCAACACGACGATCACGGCGGTCGTCACCAACGTCAAGCTCGACGACAAGGAGCTGCGGCTGTTCGGCCGCCAGGTGCACAGCTCGATGCACCGCGCCATCCAGCCGTTCCACACCAACCACGACGGCGACACGCTCTTCGCGCTCACCACCGACGAGATCGCGCTGCCGCCCGCCGGCAGCACCCGCCTCGGCGAGCAGGCGGTCAACTCGATCGCGCTCGCCGCCGTGGCCTCCGAACTCGCCTGGGACGCCGTGCTCGAGGCGGGCCGATGACCCGAGCGACGAGCAGCACCACCAGCACGACCAGCACCGCCAGCACGACCAGCACCACCCCGTTCGCGGCCCGCCGCGAGGAAGGAACCCCCAGATGACCGTCCGCCGCTTCGAGACCGACGAGCTCGACCCCTACCAGCGCGGGCTCGCCCTCGGACGCTTCGGCGCCGAGGAGATCGCCTGGAACGCCCGCGGCTACGCCGAACTCTTCGAGGTCGTCGGCGTCGCCGCAGCCGACCTCCCCGGCCTCGGCCGGGCGGCGATCGAGCGCACCGAGGCGTGGGCGCCGGAGCTCGCCGCCGAGCTCCGCGGCCTCGCGGACGGCGCGGGCCTCGAGCACTGGCAGCTCGGCGTGCTGAACGCGCGCACCGAGATCCTCGCGACGGTCGGCGCGATCGGCGAAGGGGAGTGCTCCACGGTCGTCACGCTGCCGGCGGATGCCGCGCCGCGCACCGTGCAGACCTGGGACTGGCACGACGTCTCGAACGACCACACCCTCGTCGTGCGCGCCCGCGTGCGCCCCGACCACGAGGTGCGGTACTTCACGGAGTTCGGCATCCTCGGCAAGATCGGCCTGAACAGCGCCGGCATCGGCGTGCACTTCAACATCCTGAACCACGAGGGCGACGGCGACGGCATCGGGGTGCCCGTGCACGTCGTCGCCCGGGCCGTGCTCGACCGCGCGCGCACCCTGGAGGAGGCCGTGTCGATCGCGTCCTCCGCCGTGGTCAGCGCCTCGACGGTGCTCACGGTCGTCTCGTACACCGACGGGGTCGCCGACGCCGTCTGCGTCGAGCTGAGCTCCGGTGGCACGGCCGTCGTGCGCCCGAACGACGACGGGCTGCTCGTGCACACGAACCACTTCCTCGACGAGACCCTGTCGGGCGGCGAGCTGTCGCCGACGACCGCGAGCAGCTACCCCCGGCTCGAGCACCTGCTCGCCCGCGAGGAGCTGTTCCGTTCGGACGACCCGGTCGACCGGGCGATCGGCATGCTCGTGCACGACGCCGACGGGGCGCCCGTGTGCTGCCACCCCGACCCCGAGCTCGCCTTCGAGCACCGCTGGCAGACGCTGCTCACGATCTCGCTCGACCTCGAGGGCGGCCGCCTGCAGTTCCACGAGGGCGGGCCGTGCCGCGTCGAGCGCGCGAGCTGGCAGGTGTTCTGAGCGGAGAGGGTCTGACACAATGGCGGGGACTCGGGGAGGGCACGTGACGCCGGCGACGATCGTGGACGTGGCGCGAGCCGCGGGAGTATCGAAGACCACCGCGTCCGACGCCCTGCGCGGGCACGGACGCGTCTCCGACGCGACCCGCGAGGCCGTGCTGCGCGCGGCATCCGAGCTCGGCTACGCCATCAACCGTTCCGCGCGCTCGCTGCGCACCTCGATGACCGGGGCGATCGGCCTGTACATCCCCCAGGTGCTCTTCCGCAGCGAGCACTACCTCTCCTTCGTCTACGGCGTCGTCGACGTCGCCGCGGGCTTCGACTACGACGTCACGGTGATCGTCTCGGGCGAGGAGGCGCGGCCGAACTACGCGCCGCACGTCGACGGGCTCGTCATGATCGACCCGGCCGAGGGCGACGCCATGGTCGAACGGCTCCTCGCGAGCGGCCTGCCGATCGTGTCCTCCGAGCGCTTCCCGAGCGGGCAGCAACCGACGGGCGTGGTCTGGTCGGACCACGGCGGCTACACCCGGGTGCTGCTCGACCATCTCGCCGCGCACGGGGCGCACCGGCCGGCGCTCCTCGCCTCGGCGACCGTCTCCGACTGGTCGATCGGCATCCAGGAGGCCTACCTCGCCTGGTGCCTCGACCACGGCGTCGAACCGGCCGTCGCGGTCGCGACGTTCGGCACGGATGCCGCGCAGGCGCAGGCCGAAGCGGCCGCGCTGCTCGAGCGCGAGCCGGACCTCGACGCCCTGATCGGGGCGAGCGACGGCTTCGCCGCCGCGGTCGCGCCCGTCGTCACCGCGGCGGGCCGGGTCATCGGCGAGGACCTGCTGCTCGCCTCCTGCGTCGACAACAGCACCCTGCGGGCGATGCACCCCTCCGTCACGGCGATCGACACGAAGGGCGGCGAGGCCGGCGCCGAGTGCGCCCGGCTGCTGTTCCGCCTGATGAGCGGCGAGACCGAACGCGGCACCTCGATCGAGCTCCCGCTCGAGCTGCACGTGCGGGAGTCGACCCAGGGGCGGACGGGCGGCCGCGGCGCGAGCGCCTAGCCTGAACGCATGGCATTCGCGTTGATCCGCTCGCAGTCGCGCGCGTTCCTCGAGCGGGCGGGCACGGCGGACGCGCGGATCGCCGACGCCGACCGAGCCGCCACCGTGCTGCGGGCCGACGTCGAACGGTGGTCCCGCTGGTGGCTGGGGCTGCTCGCGTTCACCGCCGTGTCGTGGTGGCTCCGGCTCCCGTACACGGAGGGCGGACGCCCGCGGCGGGCAGCGGGCTGGTTGCGGGCGCGACTCGTGAATCTCGAGCCCCGAGTGCTCGTCCGGCTCGTCTCAGGAACCCTGGCGCTGCTGCTCGCCGTCGGCGCGCTCGCGCTCGTCGGCCGCGACCTCGTCGTCGGCACCTCGCCGATGACGGCGGCCGCGCTCGCGGTCGGGCTCATCGCGCTCGCCTCGGCGCTCGGGCAGCTCGGCGGGGTGCTCCGCCTCGTCTCCGCGGTCGCCGAGGCGGACCCGCTCTGGGCGCGGATCCGCCCCTGAGCCGGCCCGCGCGGCGCGCAGCCGCGTAGCGTGGGAGGCATGACCTCACCAGCCGTCCCGACTCCGGCCGAGCTTCTCGGCCTCGCCCGCGACATCGCCGTCCGCGCCGGCGAGCAGGCACTCGCCGCCCGACGTGAGGGGGTGAGCGTCGCCGCGACGAAATCCACCCCGCTCGACATCGTGACCGCCGTCGACCGCGACACCGAGGCGCTGATCCGTTCGCTGATCGCCGAGGTGCGGCCCGACGACGGCGTGTTCGGCGAAGAAGACGCGGCGCGCATCGGCACGAGCGGGCTCGAGTGGATCGTCGACCCCATCGACGGCACGGTGAACTTCCTCTACGGCATCCCGAACTGGGCGATCAGCATCGCCGTCGTCTCGGGCGGATCCGACCCCGCGGGGTGGACCGCGCTTGCCGGCGTCGTCGTGAACCCCGTCTCGGGCGAGCTCTTCGAGGCGAGCGCCGGCGGCGGCGCGCGGCTCGCCGGGGCCGAGCTGCGCGTGAACGATCCGGTGCCGCTGTCGCACGCGCTCATCGGCACCGGGTTCGGGTACTCGGCGGAGGCGCGCCGCGCGCAGGGCGCCGTCGCGGCCGCCCTGCTTCCCGGCATCCGCGACCTGCGCCGACTCGGCTCGGCCGCCCTCGACCTGTGCGCGCTCGCGGCCGGCCGCCTCGACGGCTTCTACGAAACCGGATTGAACCCCTGGGACCACGCCGCGGGGGCGCTCATCGCGCGCGAGGCGGGTGCGCTCGTGACCGGCCCCGGCGGCGGGGCCGAGTCGAGCGAGCTCCTCGTCGCGGCCGGCCCGTCGCTCGCGCCGGAGCTGCGCGACGCGCTCGTCAGCGCCGGCGTGCCCGCCTAGGCGGACGCCTCGCGGAGGTGCGGCCGGCGGGTTCCGGTTCCGCGCCGGTCGGTCCGCTCTGCGGGTGCTCGGCAGCGCGCTGGCGACGCTCTTCACGGAGCTGTTCGCGCACGCGGACCACGCCGCCGACCGCCGTGATGCAGAAGAACAGAGCGGAGAACGCGGCGACCACCGTCAGGGTCACCGCTTCACCGAGCTGCCGTGGCGCCGGGCCGCCGTCGCTCCAGATCGACACCGCGGCGATGGTGAAGACCGTCGCGAGCGCACCGAGGGGCACGAGCGTCACGACCATCCAGATGATCCGGCGCCGGGCCGTTCTCGGTGCGGTGCGGTTCCCCGCGTGGAAGAGCGCTCCGGACACGGCTCAGTCCCCGTTCGGCCGGCGACGGGCCGGCGGGGTGAGGGCGTGACCGACGGATGGCGCGTGCATACCCGTGAGCCTAGGCGTGCTCGGCGCCGCTCGCGCGCCACCGGTTCCCTGGAGACGGCGCGTCGCCCGGAACGGCGGGGATACCGGCCGGACCGCCCGCCCGGTGGGTGGCGCGATCGGCGTGCCCGGGGTAGCCTTTACCAATCTGTTACCCGAGCAGCGCTCGGAATGACGGCCCCTACGTCCGCCCCCAACGCCGAAAGCCCCTACGTGCTCGAGTCCCCCCTCGTGCCCGACGGTTCCACGCCAGGCACTCAGACCCCGTTGCGGTCTGAACGACCCCTGACCCGTCGAGAGCTTCGCGAACGGGAGCGCGCCGCCGAACAGGCTGCGACGCCCGAAGCGGCTTCGAACCCCGCGCCGGCTTCGAACCCCGTGCAGGTCCCCGTGGCGACCGTCGTCGACGAGGAGCCCAGCGGCCTCGAACTGTTCGACGCGATCATCTCCGGCGAGCCGGTGCCGGCGGAGGCCGTCGCGGCCGCTGCCGAGGCTGCGCCGGCCCAGGTCGAGGTGCACCCGGCCGCTCGGATCGCCGAGCCGCTGCCCGCACCGGCCGAGACTGAGCTCGCCGCCGCGGTGCCCGCGATCCCGGCGCCGAGCCCCGAGGTGCAGCTCAGCCGACGTGCCCGCCTCGGCGACGCCGAGCCGCAGCCGCGCTCGGGTCGCCTCGCCAAGGCCGCCGCACCGGCCGCCGAGACCCCTCCGGCGACCATCCCCGCGCCGCGTTCGGCGAACGCCGCGTTCGCGGGCCCGACGCCCGCACGTGCGCGTCGCAGCGGAGCCAAGCTCACGAGCCTCGTCGCGATGGGCTTCGCGGCCATGCTGGCCGTCGCCACCTCCGTGCCCTCGCTCTCGCTGCTGAGCTCCGACGACGTGCAGGCCATGGCGCTCACGGGCACCGACTCCGGCCGCCAGGCCGGCCAGACGTTCGACACCAGCGGCGACGCCATCGCGGCCACCCCGCAGCTCGGCCTCGAGTCGTACAAGTCGCAGTCGATCGCCGAGTACGCGGCCGCCGCCGGCATCCGCCCCGAGGCGACCTTCACGAACAACCCGAACGGCACCGTCCAGTGGCCCTTCGCCGTCGGCGTGCACATCGGCGACCGCTTCGGCTACCGCGACTGCGCCGGCTGCTCGAGCGATCACCACGGCCAGGACTTCAACCCCGGCCTCGGCGCCGACATCCAGGCCATCGCCGACGGCGTCGTCTCGCAGTCGACCGACAACGGCGGCTCACTCGGCACGGTCATCATGATCGACCACGTCATCGACGGGCAGACCGTCACGAGCGTCTACGCGCACATGATCGAGGGCTCGCGCACCGTCGAGATCGGCGACACCGTGCACGTCGGCCAGACCATCGGCGAGACCGGCAACACCGGCATGTCGACCGGGCCCCACCTGCACTTCGAGATCCGCATCGGCGGCATCAACGGCACCTGGGTCGACCCGCTCGAGTGGCTGTACGCCAACACCAACTGAGCCGGCGCCTCGGGCCCCGGCCCCGGCCCCGGCGTCGCCGTGGGCTCAGCGGGCGAGCCAGACCGTGGTGTCGGCGGGCAGGATGCCGCGCGCCACGTCGCCAGAGGCGAGCAGCGGCTGGGCGGCGGCGGCCGTAGCGTGCTCGGCGGGCAGGACCTCGGAGAGCGCGACCGTGGTGCCGCCGGTGTTCGCGACGACCAGCACGTCGCCGTTCGTGAACGCGACGAGGTCGGCGGCGTCGCGGGTGTCGACCCACTCCAGCGCGCCGCTCGCGAGACCGTGCTCGCGGCGCAGGTGCAACGCGGCCCGGTACATCGACCAGGTCGAGCCGGCGACGTCGCGTTGGCGGTCGCGGGCGTAGTCGGCCCATTCGGCGGGCTGGGGCAGCCACGAGGCATCCGTCGGGCCGAAACCGTAGGAGGGTGCTGCGGCCTCCCAAGGGATCGGCACCCGGCAGCCGTCGCGACCGTAGCGCTCGCCGTTCGTGCGGAACCACGTCGGGTCCTGCCGGGCGTCGTCGGGGAGGTCGATCGCCTCGGGGAGGCCGAGCTCTTCGCCTTGGTAGAGGTAGGCGGAGCCGGGGAGGGCCAGCATGAGCGCGGTCGCCGCTCGGGCGCGGCGCAGGCCGGTGGCGGGGTCGCCGATGCCCGGGGTGCGGGGGCCGACGCCGTGGCCCTGCAGATTGCCGACGGTGAGCGCGAGCCGGGTGGGGTGGCGCACGACGTCGTGGTTCGACAGCACCCAGGTGGAGGGGGCGCCGACGGCGCCGAAGGCGGCCAGCGACTCGTCGACGACGCGGCGGAGGGCGGGGGCCTGCCAGGGGGTCTCCAGGTAGGCGAAATTGAAGGACTGGTGCATCTCGTCGGGGCGCACCCAGAGCGCGACGCGCGCGAGCGGATCGACCCAGGCCTCGGCGGCGAGGATGCGGTCGCCCGGGTAGCCGTCGAGCAGGGCGCGCCAGTCGCGGTAGATCTCGTGCACGCCGTCTTGCGCCCAGAACGGCGCGGCGTCGCCGGGCTCGGAGGAGATCTCCGGCTCGAGCGGGACGCCCGGCTCGGCGGTCGGGACGGGGCGCTCGGCACCGGGCTGGTCGTCGGCGAGGCCACCGGCCCCGCCCATGCTGCCGCCGTCGGCAGGCGGGGTCCAATCGGGCAGGCCCTCGGCCTTCACGAGGCCGTGCGCGACGTCGACGCGGAAGCCGTCGACGCCGCGGTCGAGCCAGAACCGCAGGATGTCGCGGAACTCCTCGCGCACCTCTTCGTTGGTCCAGTCGAAGTCGGGCTGCGAGGAGTCGAAGAGGTGCAGATACCACTGGCCGGGTCGGCCGTCGGCCTCGGTCACCCGGGTCCAGGCCGGGCCGCCGAACACGGAGTCCCAGGTGTTGGGCGGCAGCTCGCCGGCCTCACCACGGCCGTCGCGGAACAGGTAGCGGGCGCGCTCCGGGCTGCCGGGCGCGGCGGCCAGGGCGGCCTGGAACCACTCGTGCTCGTTCGAGGAGTGGTTCGGCACGAGGTCGACGATGACGCGGATGCCTCGCGCGTGCGCCTCGGCGAGCATCGCGTCGAAGTCGGCGAGGGTGCCGAACAGCGGATCGACGTCGCGGTAGTCGGCGACGTCGTAGCCGGCGTCGTGCTGGGGCGAGGTGTAGAACGGCGAGAGCCAGATGGCGTCGACGCCGAGCTCGTCGAGCGCCCCGAGCCGGGCGGTGATGCCCGCGAGATCGCCCATGCCGTCACCGTTCGCATCGGCGAAACTGCGGGGGTAGATCTGGTAGATCACGGCCGTCCGCCACCACTCGCTCGTCATAGCGCTCACTGTACGCGACGGGTCCGACGGGGCCGTTCGGGGGAGCCGACCTCGATTCGGTGGTGCGCCGCCGAGGTGCTATCCTCGAACGGTTGCCGAACGCGGCGACGCGCCCCGATAGCTCAGTGGTAGAGCACTTCCATGGTAAGGAAGGGGTCGTCAGTTCAATCCTGACTCGGGGCTCTGGTTCCCGGCTTCGGCCGGAGGCCTTGCGGCGGGGTAGCTCAGGTGGTTAGAGCACACGGCTCATAATCGTGGTGTCGCGGGTTCGAGTCCCGCCCTCGCTACCAGAAAGCCCGGAACTCATCGAGTTCCGGGCTTTTCTCGTCGGCGGGTGCTGGCGGGGCGTCGCGGTCTCAGTGCTCCCGACCGAGGCGGGCGAGCACGAGCTCGTCGGGGGGTTCGACCTCGATCGCACCGTCCGCGAAGCGCACCACCGGCACCCGGGGGCCGCCGCCGAGGCGGGCGGCCTCGGCGGCGAGTGCAGCGTCGGCCTCCACGTCGAGGAACTCCGCCGGCACGCCGAGCTCCGTCAGCAGTGCCAGGGTGCGCCGCGTGTCCGCGCAGCCCGCCTTGCCGTACACGAGCACGGTGCCCGACCGCGCGGCCGGCGTCGTCGGCGTGCTCATCGGGCCGTGTACCCGCCGTCGACCGGCAGTACGACGCCGGTGATCCAGTCGGCCTCGTCGGAGGCCAGGAACAGCACCGCGTACGCGACGTCGATCGGCCGGCCGAGGCGACGCAGCGACTGGTGACCCGTCATCTGCTCCTCGTACGCGGGCAGGCCGCCCGGGAAGTCGCGGGCGATGCCCTCCACGAGCGGCGTGAGCACCGTCGAGGGGTTGACGGCGTTCACGCGGATCCCGTGCCGGCCGTAGCTGGCGGCGTCCTGCTTCGTCTGCATGTTCACCGCGCCCTTGGCGACGTGGTACGGGGTGAACTCGTCGTTGCCGAGCAGCCCGTAGATCGAGGAGAAGTTCACGATCGCGCCGCCGCCCCCGGCGAGGAAGTGCGGCACGCTCGCCTTCGTGGCGAAGAAGACGCCCTTGACGTCGACCGCGAAGACCGCATCCCACTCCGCCTCCGCGACCTCGTGGGTCGGTTTGTCCACGCCGATGATGCCCGCGCAGTTCACCAGCACGTCGAGGCCGCCGAAGGCCTCGGCCGCCGCGTCGACGGCGTCGCCGACCGAGCGCTCCGCCGAGACATCCGCCCGGAAGAACCGCGCATCGCCGCCGGCGTCCCTGATGCCCGCCGCGACCGCCTCGCCCGGCTCCGCCTGCGCGTCGAGCACGGCGACGCGCGCGCCCTCCTGCGCGAACAGCTCCGCCGTCGCCCGCCCCATGCCGGATGCTCCGCCGGTGATGACGACGCGCTTGCCGCTGACTCTTCCCATTTCCGCTTCCCTCCTCGGTGAACGAACTGTTCGATCGATGCCTTCCGGGGCGGGGCGCCGGCCGATGCGGCCGAGCGCCCCGCCCCGGAGGATCAGGCCGCGTCGGCCGACGTGGGCTCCGCCGCCCGGTGCAGCAGCGCGGCGTAACCCGACTCCTCCAGCTCCCGGCAGTAGCGCTGGTAGACCTGACCGCCGCCCATGTAGACCTGGAACTCCTCCGGCTTGCCCGGGACGTTCTCGCCGAGGAACCAGGCCTTCGCCTTCTTGCCCTCCGAGTACATGACGGTGCCGCGGCCGGCCCGTTCGGTCTCCTCGCGCCACCAGTCCTCGGACTCCGGCGTCGCCTCGAAGTACTCCACATCGTTCGCCTCGGCCCAGGCCAGCGCACGCTGCAGCCACTGCGCCCCGAGCTGGATCGGCACGACGAGGTTCGAGTACGGCGTCTGCGGACCGAGCGACATGAAGAAGTTCGGGAAGCCGTTCGCGTTGATCCCGAGGTTCGACTTCAGGCCGTCCTCGGCCCACTTGTCGCGGAGCGTCCGACCGCCCCGGCCGACGATGTCGATCTTCGTGAGCGTGCCGGTCATCGCGTCGAAGCCCGTCGCGAAGACGAGCACGTCGAGCTCGTACTCCGTGTCGCCGACCCGTACGCCGTTCGCCGTGATCGCCGTGATCGGGGTCGACGCGGTGTCCACGAGGTGCACGTGCTCCTGGTTGAACGCGCTGTAGTAGCCGTGGCCGGTGGGCACCCGCTTGCCGTTGAACGAGTAGCTGCGGGGCGACAGCAGCTCCGCGGTCGCCGGGTCGGTGACGATCTCGGCGATCTTGCCGCGGATGAACTCGCTCGCGAGCTCGCTCGCCTCGTGGTTGGTCGCGAGGTCGTTGAAGCACTCGTTCGCGAAGTGGAAGCCGCCCTCGTTCCACTTGCTCTCGAAGATCCGCCGGCGCTCCTCGGGCGAGACCTCGAGGGCGCTGTGCTCGGCCGGTTCCATCGCGACGCCGAAGGGGTGGTTCGCCGCCTTCTCGTAGACCGCGTCGTAGTTGGCGCGGAGCCAGGCCAGGTCGTCGTCGCCCACCGCGTCGTTGTTCGTCTCGACGACGAAGTTCGGCGTGCGCTGGAAGACGAAGAACTCCTCGGCCTGCGCGGCCACCGCGGGGACGATCTGGATGCCGGACGCGCCCACGCCGATCAGCCCGACGCGCTTGCCGGAGAGGTCGACGCCCTCGCGCGGCCACCGGGCGGTGTGGTACTTCTCGCCCTGGAAGTCGTCGATGCCGGGGATCGCCGGGTAGACGGCCTCCGCGAGCACGCCCATGCCGCTCACCAGGTACTTCGTGGTGAGGCGCTCGCCGTCGGCCGTCTCGACCGTCCACGTGTTCGTCGCCTCGTCGTAGCGGGCCGCCTCGACGCGGGTGTTCAGGCGGATGTCGCGGCGGAGATCCAGGCGGTCCGCGACGAAGTTGAGGTACGAGAGCACCTCGGCGCCGGAGGGGTAGCGCTCGGTCCAGTCCCACTCCTCGCGCACCTCCTTCGAGAAGGAGTAGGAGTAGTACGAGTACTCGCTGTCGGTGCGGACGCCGGGGTAGCGGTTCACGTGCCAGGTGCCGCCGACGCCGTCCTCGGCGTCGAGCACGAGGGTGCGCAGTCCGATCTCCCGCAGGTGGTGGAGGATGGCGAGGCCGGAGAAGCCCGCGCCGATCACGATCGCGTCGTAGTCGCGTGCCGTGCTGCGTTCAGTCATCGATGTTCCTTTCAGAGGGTCAGGCCGCGTCGCGTTCGTCGCGCGCGGTGCGGAGCCATTCGGCGATCCGCGAGATGGAGGCGTCGGCCGGCGCATGGCGGCCGGCCTGGAGCGGCCAGACGTGCTGCTCGCCGGAGACGGGCTCGAAGACCACGTCGACGCCGTCGCGGCGGGCGCGCTCGACGAGGCGCACGGCGTCGGCGTACAGCGATTCGCTGTCCGACGCGGTCACGTAGAGCGGGGGGAAGCCCGTGAAGTCCGCGTACAGCGGGTTCACCAGCGGATCGACGGGCGACGCGCCGCCGGAGAGGTAGCGGTCGATGTTGCCCTGCAAGCCCTCGCGGGCGATCAGGAAGTCGCTCGCATCGTTCGACTCGATCGTCTCGCCGGAGTTCTCCATGTCGAGCCAGGGCGAGACGACGACCACCCGGCCCGGCAGCTCACGGCCGTCGCGGAGCCGTCGCAGCGTCGTCGCGATCGCGATGCTCGCGCCGGCGCTGTCGCCGACCGGAGTGAGCGCCGACGCCTCGAACCCGGCGTCGAGGAGGGCGTCGATGACCGCATCCGCATCGTCGAGCTGGGCCGGGTACGGGTGCTCGGGGGCCAGGCGGAAGTCGGCCACGAAGGCGGCGGCGCCCGCGGCTTTCGCGAGGTGGCCCGCGAACTTGCGGTGGCTCGCGGAGGAGCCGAGCGCGAAGCCGCCGCCGTGCAGGACGAGGAGCATCCGACCGGGGTCGGCGTCCAGCGGGCTGGCGAGGATGCCGGGGACCCCGCCGTACTCGACCGAGGCGTAGGTCACGCCCTCGGGTTCGGCGGTCGCGCGCTGCCAGTCCTCGAACACCCACCTGAGCACCGGCAGGCGCATCTCCGGGGCGGCGGTGAACTCGACGGTCCACTCCGCGTACATCTGGCCCAACGGGTCGGTCGGGACGTGCTCTGCCATGGACGGATCCTCCTCATCGCGGATTCCACTCGGCCGGGTCCCAGCGGCCCGGTCGGAACCAGGATGACCCGCCGGGAACTCGGCGTCCGGCGGGTGTCGCAGAATGAGCCACCCCTGTCTCACGCTGACGCGATCGGGGTGGTCGGGCGGACCACAGACTGACCTGACCACCACCACTGCGCCGACGGCACCGCCGGGTTCCCGTGCCCGCCGCCGGCTCTCAACGAAGAGAAAGTTGGCCTGCACATGCGATCAACGACCATGCGCCGAGCGGGAGTCGCGCTCGCCGCCGTCGCCGCGCTCGTCACGATGACCGCCTGCTCGACCGGCTCGCTGTCCGCCTCCGGCGGGACGGCACCGTCCTCCGGCGGCGCCGGCTCGAGCGTCACGACCGGGACGGTCGGCGTCCAGGGCGACATCCAGGACATCTCCCAGTTCTGCGGCGAGGACGACCTCGTCGTCGCGCTCGCCGACGGCTTCGGCGGCAACTCGTGGCGCAAGATCACGCGGGCCATCTTCGAGGCGGAGGCGGCGAAGTGCCCGAACATCACGAAGGTGCTCTACACCGACGCGCAGGGCGACACCCAGAAGGCGATCAGCGACATCAACTCGCTCGTCGCGCAGGGCGCCGACGTCATCGTCACCTTCGTCGACGGCGGTGAGGCGCTGCTGCCGACGATCCAGAAGGCGACCGCCGCGGGCGTCGCCGTCGTTCCCTATGTCGGCTCGCCCGGCGGCACTCCGGGCACCGACTACGTCGACTTCGTCTCCGAGGACATCCGCACCTACGGCCGGAACCTCGCCGACTGGACCATCGAGACCATGGGCGGCAGCGGCAACCTCGTCATGCTCGGCGGCATCGCCGGCAACTCCTACTCGCAGGGCGTCTTCGAGGGCGTGCTCGAGGCGGTCGCCGAGAACCCCGACATCACGCTGCTGAACGAGGACGGACCGGTCTCGACCGACTGGGAGCCGGGCAAGATCCAGCAGGTCGTCGCCGGCCTCATCACGAAGTACGGCCAGATCGACGGCATCGTCGCCGACTACGGCGGCGGCTCGGTCGGCGGCATCCGGGCGTTCGAGGCGGCCGGCAAGCCGTTCCCCGTCTGGTCGGCCAACGACTCGAACGAGTTCGCCTGCCTCTGGTACGAGTACAAGGACGCGCAGCCGAGCTACCAGATCGCCACGGAGTCGTCCCGCAACTGGATCGTCACGGTCGCGCTGCACAAGGGCCTCGCCGCCGCGAACGGGCTGCCGAACGAGGAGCCCTCGACCTACAACCTCGAGATCATCGAGGACTCCACCGACCCCGACCGGCAGCCGCGCTGCGAGGAGGGGCTCCCAGCCGACGCGATCCTGTCGTCCGGCCTCACCGTCGAGCAGCTCGAAGCGCTCTTCAACTGACCGCCCGGCGGGGTCCCGGACACCCTCCGGCGACCCCGCCGGCCCGCACCTCTGGAGGACATCGTGAACCGACTCGACGGAAAGGTCGCCGTCGTCACCGGCGCCGGGCGCGGCATCGGCCGCGCCATCGCCAACGCCCTGCACGCGGAGGGGGCGACGACGATCGCGACCTCGCGCGCGAGCGCCGACCCCAGCTTCGGCGCCATCGAGTACGAGACGCTCGACGTCGCCGACGAGCAGGGCTGGGCGCGCGTCATCGAGCGGGTGCTCGAGCGCCACGGCCACGTCGACGTGCTCGTGAACAACGCGGGCATCATCGCCTACGACCCGCTGCACGAGCTCAGCATGGCCGACTGGCAGGCCGTGGTCGCCACCAATCAGACGGGCGTCTGGCTGGGGATGCGCGAAGTGGTGCCGCACATGATCACGCAGGGCGGCGGCTCGATCGTGAACATCTCCTCGATCTGGGGCTCCGCGGCCGTCGGTGGCGCGCACGCCTATCACGCGACGAAGGGGGCGGTGCGGAACATGTCGAAGAACGCGGCCATCACCTATGCGCCGCAGAACATCCGGGTCAACTCGCTCCACCCGGGGTTCATCGGCACGCCCCTCACGGACGCGCAGGCGCCGGAGGTGAACGCCTACGTCGTCTCGCAGACGCCGATGGGCCGCGCGGGCACCCCCGAGGAGATCGCGGCCGGCGTCGTGTTCCTCGCGAGCGACGAGGCGAGCTTCGTCACGGGTTCCGAACTCGTCATCGACGGCGGCTACCTCGCCCAGTGAGCGGCGAGCGAGGAAGGAAGGACACACGGCGATGACCGATACGGAATCCATCACCCAGGCGGAGGCGAGCTCCGAGCGCGCCCGCCGCGCGGACGGGCCGACCGCGGGGCCCGTCGACCAGCCGTCGGCGCTCCGGCTGCACGGCATCACGAAGACGTTCCCGGGGGTCCGGGCGCTGAGCGACGTCGCGCTCGACGTCGTGCCCGGCGAGATCCACGCGCTCGTCGGTGAGAACGGCGCCGGCAAGTCGACGCTGATGGCGGTCGCCTCCGGCGCGCTCGCCGCGGACGAGGGCCTCGTCTCGATCGCCGGGACGGTGCTCGAGACGGCCAGCCCCGACGAGGCGCGCCGCCTCGGCCTCGGGATCGTCCGGCAGGATCCCGCGGTCCTCCCCGACCTCACCGTCGCCGAGAACATGGCGATCGGCGTCGGCTACCGGCGGGTCGGCGGGCTCCGTCGGGCCGTCGCCTGGGCCGCCGCGCAGCTCGAGCCGTGGGGGATGGGCATCGACCCCACGGCGCGCGTCGCCGAGCTCTCGGTCGAGCAGCGGTTCATCGTCGAGATCGCGAAGGCGCTGGCGCTCGATCCGCGGGTGTTGATCCTCGACGAGCCGACGGAGCACCTGAGCCTCGAGGAGGTCCAGTTGCTGTTCCGGCGGGTGCGCGAGGTCGTCGCGGGCGGCGCCGCCGTGGTGTACATCTCCCACCGCATCCCCGAGGTGAAGGAGATCTCCGACCGCATCACGGTGCTCCGCGACGGGCGGGTGCGCGGCACCTTCCCGACCCCCGAGGTCGACGAGTCGCAGATCATCGAGCTCGTCGTCGGCCGCAAGCTCGAGGCCGTGTTCCCGGAGAAGGGCAGCGTCGCCGGGACCGTCGGCGAAGCGGAACGGCTGCAGCTCGTCGGGCTGTCGGGCGCCGGTTTCCACGAGGTGTCGCTGGCCGTCAGAGCCGGCGAGATCATCGGGCTCGCCGGCGTCCAGGGCAACGGCCAGGCCGAGCTCGTCCGTGCGATCGCCGGACAGCAGCCGTCGACCGGCGAGGTCCGCATCGACGGCCGGCGAGTCGGCCGGGGCGGCGCGGCTGCCGCGGCGGCCGGCGTCGTGTACGTGCCCGCCGACCGGCACCGCGAGGGCGTCTTCCTTCCCCTCTCGGTGGGCGAGAACATCTCCGCCGCCACGTTGGACGAGGTCGCGCCCGCCGGGTTCGTCCGGGAACGGCGCGTGCTCGCCCGAGCCCGCGACATGATCGAGCGCCTCTCGATCAAGACGCCGGGACCACGGGTGCCGGTCGCGGCACTGTCCGGCGGCAACCAGCAGAAGGTGGTGCTCGCCCGCACGCTCCTGGCCCGACCCCGCGTGCTCGTCGCCGAGGAGCCCACCCAGCGCGTCGACGCCGGGGCGCGGGTCGACATCTACCGCATCCTCAGGGAGGCGGCCGACGACGGCGCCGCGGTCGTCGTGCTCTCCTCCGACGGCGTCGAGCTCGAGGGGCTCTGCGACCGGGTGCTGATCCTCTCGCGCGGCGAGGTCGTCCGGGAGCTGACCGGCGACGAGGTGACCGAGTCGGCCATCGCCACGGCGGCGCTCACTGCGACGACCGTGCGCGCCCGCGAGTCGGTCGAGCACCCCTCGTCCCGGGTGCGTTCCTGGCTGCGCGGGGATCACGCGCCCGCCGTCGCGCTCGCCGCGGTCTTCCTCGGCCTCGGCGTGGCGGTGGCCGCCGTGAACCCGGCGTACTTCTCGGCGTTCAACCTCAACACGCTGCTCTTCATGGTGGCGCCGCTCCTGTTCGTGGGCGCGGCGCAGCAGGTGGTCGTGCTCGGCTCGGGCTTCGACCTCTCCGTCGGCCCGCTCATGGGCTTCCTCGTCGTGCTCGCCTCGTACTGGATCGTCGACGGCGGCAACCTCTACGTCGGCCTGGGGCTCATGCTCGCCGGGGCGCTCGGGGTCGGTGCGATCAACGGCCTGCTCGTGACGAGGTTCGCGATCAGCCCGGTCGTGGCGACCCTGGCCATGTTCATGGCGCTGCAGGGGCTCTATCTGCAGCTCCGGAGCACGCCAGGGGGTGTCATCTTCGCGCCGGTGAGCGAGCTCATCCAGGCGCGGGTCGGCGTCGTGCCGATCGTGACGATCGTGGGCGTCGTCCTCCTCGTCGCGCTCGAGTTCGCGCTGCGCCGCACTCGCTGGGGCGTGCAGCTCCGCGCGGTCGGCTCGCAGGATGCCGCGGCGGCCCGCCTCGGCATCCGCGTCCGCCTCGTCCGCTTCGGCTCGTACGTCGTCGCCTCGCTGCTCGTGCTGCCGGCCGCGGTCGTGCTGATGGCGCAGATCGGCATCGGCGACGGCCGTCCCTCGATCTCGTACACGCTGTCCTCGGTGACGGTGGTGGTGCTGGCCGGCACGAGCATCTTCGGGGGCCGCGGCTCCTTCATCGCGGTGCTCGCGGCAGCGTTCCTCGTCCAGCAGATCCTCAACGTGTCGCCGTTCCTCGGCCTCTCGCAGGCCTGGTCGTACTGGCTGCCCGGCGTCGTCACGCTCGCAGCCGCCGGCCTGTACGCCGTGCTGCGCAGCGGAGGGCGACCGCGTCGCCGTCGGCGGGGCGCCGCCATCGCATCCCCAGGAGGAGTCGCATGACCATCGCAGACCGTTCCCCGCGCCCGCCGGAGACCTCGACGACCTCGGTCCAGGTGCCGCCGAGCGCACGGACCGCCGACGCGGTCTGGCGCCGCGCCCTCTCGGGCAGCTGGGTGCCGATCACCCTGGCGACGCTCGCGCTCTTCGCCGTGAGCCCGGTGATCGCCCCCGGGAGTCTCGACGCGGCCCCGCTGCTGTCGATGCTGCCGTTCGCCTCGGTGCTCGCGATCGCCGCCGCCGGCCAGACCCTCGTGGTGCAGCAGCGCGGCCTCGACCTCTCGGTGCCCGGCATGATCGCCCTCGGTGCCGTGATGGCGACCGCCCTGCCGCAGCAGTACGGCTGGAATCCGTGGGCCGCGGTCGTCGCCGCGCTCCTCGGCACGACGGCGTTCGGGCTCCTCAACGGCGTCGTGGTCGGCCGGCTCCGGATCCCCCCGCTCGTCGCGACCCTCGGTATGAACGCCGTGCTCCTCGGCACGGTGTTCGCGATCGCCAACGGCACCCCCTCGGGCGCCGCGGACGAGCTCAACCGCTTCGCGCTGGCCCGGACGTTCGGCATCCCGAACACGCTGCTCATCGCGGTCGTCGCGATCGCGCTGGCCGCGGTCGTCGCGCACCGCTCCGTCGTCGGCCACCGCTTGAGCGCGGTGGGGGTCAGCGAGGCCGCGGCCTCGGTCGTGGGCATCCGGGTCGGGTCCTACCAGGTGGCGGCGTACGGGCTTGCCGGGCTCTGCTACGGCGCAGCGGGCGTGCTGCTCGCCGGCTACACGAAGACCCCGGCCCTCTTCCTCGGCGACCAGTACCTGCTGCCGACGGTGGCGGCGGTCGTACTCGGCGGCACCGCGCTCACGGGCGGGATCGCGTCGATCGCCGCCTCGGCGGTCGCCGCGCTGTTCCTCACCCAGCTCGGCCAGCTGCTGCGCTCGGTCGGCTGGCCGGACGCGCTCCAGCTCATCGCCCAGGCGATCGTGCTGATCCTCGTGGTGCTGCTGCGCGAGCTCGTTCCGGTGTTGCTCCGGCGGCGCGCGACGCGGCGGCTCGCCGCTCAGGCGGTGAGCCGATAGGTGCGCATCTTGCGGTAGACGGTCGCTCGCGAGAGGCCGAGGATCTCGGCCGCTCGCGAGCGATTGCCGTCGGCCTCGTGCAGGGCGCGCTGGATGGCTTCGAGCTCCGCGCGCTCGATCATGGTCAGCGACCGGGTGCCGCGGACCGACATCGGCAGCTCGGCGACGCCGATCGAGCCGCGCCGCCCGCTGAGGAGGAGCTGCTCGATGACGGTGCGCAGCTCGACCGCGTTGCCCGGCCAGCCGTGCGCCTCGAGTGCGGCGAGGGCCTCGCGGTTCGGCTCCAGGTGCGCGGTGCGCCCGGCACGGTCGGCGAGCACCCGCCAGAGCGGGCCGATGTCGCCGGCGCGTTCTCGGAGCGGCGGCACCCAGGCGATCGGATAGCCGAGCCGGGTGCCGGCGGCCTCCGCATCGGCACGGGTCGCCGCCGACATGGTGAGCAGCACGGTCGCGCCGCCCGCCGCGCTGTCGATGAGCGAGCACATGCCGGCGACGGCGGCGGGGTCGAGCGTTTCGATGCCGCGCACGATGAGCGGCGCGCGGCTCGCGATGCGTTCGCCGAGCCGCTGCAGCCATCGGCGGGTGCCGAGCACGTGCCGCTCGGCGGCGTCGACGACGGCGCTCGGGCGGTGCGCCTCGTCGGGCCGGAACGGGAAGCCGAGACCGAGCGAGGTCTTGCCGGTGCCGGGCTCCCCGGCGATGACGAGGGGCGTCTTCGCCTCGCGATGGCGGGCGACGAGCTGGGCCGCCGCCAGCCACTCGGGCGAGCGGCCCGCGAGCGGCGGCCGCATCGGGCCGAAGCCGGTCTGACTCTGCCGCCGCTCCGTGTCGACGAGGACGGCGACGGTGCCCGACCCGCCGTCGAGCCGGGTCACCTGCACGTCCGCCAGCCCGTCGGAGAGCTCGAGGCTCACCCGCCCGGAGCGGGCCGGCTCGGCGCAGAGCCGCTGGAGCAGGCCGAGGTCGGCGGGCAGCAGGCGCGAGGCGCGCTGGTTCTGCATCATCAGGCCGTCGGGACCGAACGCCACGACGGGGCCGGCCTGCACGCGCGAGGCCGCGAGGAACGCCTCGAGCATGTTGCGCGCCGCCGGCCGTTCGGCGTCCATCACGTGCTGGCCGAGCTGGGTCGCGATCGAGTGGGAGAGGGGGCGCAGCAGTCCGGCGCGGTCGTTGACCTGGCCGGAGAGGGTGACCACCGCGAGCAGGCGCCCGGTGAGCGGATGCCGCACCGGCGAGCCTGCGCACATGGCGGCCCGGTAGAACTCGGCGAAGTGCTCGTTGCCCGCGATCTGCACGCTGCGCCCGGTGGCGGCCACGGTGCCGACGCCGTTGGTGCCGACCGCCTCCTCGGAGAGCACCGCGCCGCGCACGGTGCCGAGCACGTCGAGGTGGGCGACGACCGAGCGGTCGTGCGACCAACGCTGCAGGATGCGTCCCTCGGAGTCGGCGAGGAGCAGGCCGAGCCCGGTGCCGTCGAGCTCTTCGGAGGCGCGGGCGAGCGGGGCCTGGAACATCTCGAGGAGGTGGCCGTCGAGCAGCTCGAGGCCGACCTGGGGCACGTCGCGCACCCGCTCGGGGGAGCCGAGGGCGTCTTTGGAGCGCTGCCACGAGGTGACGAGCTCGGGTCGGAGGGCGGCGAGCTGCGGCGAGGCGCCGAGCAGCTCGGACTTCGCCTGATCGATCAGCTTCGGGTCGGCTGCGGTCATGTTCGACTCCTTCGTCGACATCGGATCTCTCGATCCGCCGCGGGCGGGTGCGGGGGCGCTCGCCTGCGCTTGGGGGAGTGCGCCGAGGGTACCCCACGGCGGGGCGGTCCGGTACCGGCGTCGCGGGGCTCAGACCAGGACGGAGCTCGGGTGCTCGAGCCGTCCGTCGGCGGTGACGCGCGCCTCGTACTCGACGATCGCGAGCCGGCCGGCGAGCTCGAGATGGTGCTCGGCCGCGGCGCGGGCGGCGACGGGGTCGCGCACGACCGCGGCGGCCTCGACGATCGCCTGCAGCTCCTCGTAGGAGGTGGCGACGCGTTCGTCGTCGAGGAACGCGTAGCGGCGGAAGAGCCCGATCCGGCGGTGCACCGCGGCGAGCTCGTCGCTCAGCACCTCGTTGCCTGCGCCGTCGAGCAGGAGCCGGTAGAACTCGGTCTTGCTCTCCTCGCGGGTGGCGACGGTGCCGTGCAGGTAGCTGGCGGACATCGCCCGCAGCTGCGCGGAGAGGGCGCGCGCCTGCGCGTCGTCGGCCCGCCGGGCGAAGAGCGAGGCGGCGAGCCCCTCGAGCGCCGCACGCACTTCGTAGAGCGACTCGATCTCGTGCCTCGTGAGCACGGCGACGATCGGGCCGCGGCCGGGCAGGACCGCGATGAGGCTCTCGCTCTCCAGCTGCCGCAGCACCTCGCGGATGACGGTGCGGGAGACGCCGTAGGAGGCGCACAGCTCGCCCTCGACGAGCCGCTCGCCGGGGGCCCGCACGCCGTCGAAGATCTCTTCGCGCATGCGGATGAGCACCTGCTGCCGCAGCGGTGCGGCGTGCCGTTCGATGACCGCCATCCGGTCGTCACCTCGCCTTCCGATTCGTCTCAGATTGAGACACTGGCCCGGTCGGGCCGTCTCATCCTATTACCGTAATACGAGATTCGACCAGGGTGAAAGGATCAACGATGACCACCGCCATCAGCACGCCGCTCACGGCGGAACTCCGTGGACCGGACGTTCCGACCGACCACTACGTCGGCGGCGCCTGGGTGCCGACCGCCGAGCGCTTCACGGTCTTCGACCCGGCGACGGGCCGCTCCATCGCCGAGGTCGCCGATGCGAGCGTCGAGCTCGGCCTCGCGGCCCTCGCCGCTGCGGACGCCGCCCAGGACGCGTGGCGCTGGATGCCGCCGCGGGAACGCGCCGAGCTCTTCGCCCGAGCCCACCGGCTCCTCGTCGAGCGCGCCGAGGAGATCGCCGGCATCATGACGCTCGAGAGCGGCAAGCCGCTCGCCGAGGCCCGTGCCGAGTTCCAGCTCAGCGCCGACTTCTTCCTCTGGTACGGCGAGCAGATCGCGCACCTGCACGGCACCTTCGCCCCGGGCTCGCGCGGCGGCTACCGCATCATCGAGACGCACCAGCCCGTCGGCCCCACCCTGCTCATCACGCCCTGGAACTTCCCGCTGCTGATGATCGCCAGGAAGGCCGGCGCAGCGCTCGCCGCCGGCTGCACGACGGTGGTGAAGTCGGCCCGGGAGACCCCGCTCAGCTGCGCGCTCTTCGTGCAGGTGCTGCACGACGCGGGCTTCCCGCCCGGCGTCGTGAACCTCGTGCACACGACCTCCTCCTCCGCGATGTCCGCCGCGATCATGGCGGACCCGCGCTTGCGCAAGGTGAGCTTCACCGGCTCGACCGAAGTCGGCTCCGTCCTGCTGCGGCAGGCCGCCCCCGGCATCGTCAACGCCTCGATGGAGCTCGGCGGCGACGGCCCGCTGATCGTCCTCGACGACGCCGACGTCGAGCTCGCCGCCACGCAGGCGATCCTCGCGAAGTTCCGCAACGCCGGGCAGGCCTGCGTCGCCGCCAACCGCATCATCGTGCACGAGGCGGTCGCCGACCGATTCATCGAGCGCTTCGTCGAGCTCGCCGCCGCGCTCGTCGTCGGCAACGGCTTCGCGGACGGCACCGACGTCGGTCCCATCATCTCGGCCGCGCAGCGCGACGGCGTCATCGAGCTCGTCGCGGAGTTCGATCGGATCGGGGCACGCCGGCTGCTCGGCGGCAGCCCGATCGCGGGCGAGGGGTACTTCTTCGAGCCCACCGTCTTCGAGGTGCCGACGCGGGAGGCTGAAGTCTGCAACCGCGAGCTCTTCGCGCCGATCGCGGCGATCTACCGGGTCTCGAGCACGGCGGAGGCGATCGAGTTCGCGAACCGCACCCGCTACGGGCTCTCCGCCTACGTGTTCACGCGCGACGTCTCGCGCGCCTTCGCCGTCGCCGAACGGATCGACGCGGGCATGGTCGGCGTGAACCGCGGCATCATGGCCGACCCGGCGGCGCCGTTCGGCGGGGTGAAGGCCTCCGGGCTGGGACGCGAGGGCGGGCACGACGGGATCTACGAGTTCCTCGAGCCGAAGTACCTCGCGGTGACCGTCGACGCGGACGGGGCGCTCGCATGACCGCCCAGAGCCTGCCCGCCCCGGCGCGGACCGAGAACGGCGCCGCGCTCGGCATCCTGCGCCAGCCCGGCACCGTGCTCTTCGGCCCCGGCCAGCGCCGGCAGGTGCCGAGGCTCGTGGCCGGCTTCGCCCGGCACGCGCTCCTCGTCACCGACGCCAGGATGGCCGCCAGCGACGAGTTCGCCGCGCTCGCCGGCGGTCTGCGCGACGCCGGCGTCGCGGTCGAGGTGTACGACGGCACGCTCGCCGAGCTCCCCCGCGAGAACGTCATGGAACTCGTCGAGCGGTTCCAGGACCGGCCGATCGACGTCGTCATCGGCATCGGCGGGGGATCCTGCCTCGACCTCGCGAAGGTCTCGGCCGTCGTCCTCGCGCGCGGCGGCGACGTCCGCGAGCTGTACGGCGAGTTCCTCGTGCCCGGCCCCGGCATCCCCGTCGTGACCGTGCCGACCACCGGCGGCACGGGCGCCGAGGTCACCTGCATCTCCGTGATCTACGACGCCGAGCGCGGCATGAAGGTCGGCGTGGCGAGCCCGCACCTCGAGGCCACGATCGCCGTCATCGACCCCGAGCTCACGCTGACCTGCCCGCCCGGACTCACGGCCGCGACCGGCGCCGACGCGCTCTCGCACCTCGTCGAGGCGTTCACCGGCCGGGCGAAGAACCCCGGCCCCGAGCAGCTCGCGAGCACCCTCTACGCCGGCAAGAACCTCCTGACCGACGTGTACGCCCGGGCCGGGCTCGAACGGCTCGCGACCTCCCTGCCCGCGGTCGTCGCCGACCCCGCCGATCTCGCGGCGCGCACCGACACCATGTTCGCCTCGTATTGCGCGGGGATGGCGATCAACACGGCCGGCACCGCGGGCGCGCACGCGATCCAATCGCCCATCGGCAACCTCACGCACACGCCGCACGGCTTCGGGGTCTCCGCGCTCCTGCCGTACGTCATGCGCTACAACCTGCCGGCGCGGATCCCCGAGTTCGCGGAGATCGGCGCGCTGCTCGGCGTCGCGGACGCCGACGCGCCGGAACTCGAGCGCGCCAAGGCCGGCATCGTCGGCGTCGAATCGCTGCTCGAGGTGCTCGGCGCCCCGACCGACCTCGCGACGCTCGGCCTCGACCCGAAGGACTTCGGCTTCGTCGCCGAGCAGGCGCTCCTCGCCACGCGGCTCACCGCCAACAACCCGCGCGAGCTGAACCGCGAGGCCGTGCTCGAGATCCTCGAGCGAGGGCACGCGGCCGACCGCGGCTGGTGGTCGTCGTGAGCGCGACGGGCGAAGCCGAGCGGGTCGCCGTCGTCGGCAGCGGCTCGATCGGCGTCGCCTTCGCGATCGTCTTCGCGCGGGCGGGATTCCGGGTGGCGCTGCACGACCCGGTGCCCGCCGCGCGCGAGCGCGCCGAGGCCGAACTCGCCGAGCGGCTCGAACTGCTGGCCGAGGCCGGGCTGCTGCCCGGCGGAGTGGGCGCCGCGGCCGCGCGGATATCGCTGCACGCGACGCTCGACGAGGCCGTCGCCGGGTGCGCGCTCGTGCAGGAGTGCGCACCGGAGCAGCGCGAGCTCAAGCGCGAGCTCTTCGCCCTGGCCGCCGCCGCGGCCCCCGCCGGCGCCGTGCTCGCGAGCTCCAGCTCCGCCATCCCGCCGTCGGAGCTCGCGGACGGACTCCCGGAGGACGCCGCCGGACGCCTGGTGGTCGGGCATCCCGGGAACCCGCCGTACCTGCTGCCGGTGCTCGAGCTCGTGCCCTCGCCGCGCACCGACCCGGCCGTGCTCGCGCGCGCCCGCGACGTGTACGAGCGGGCCGGGCTGCGCGTGGTCGAGCTCCGTCGCGAGGTGGAGGGATTCGTCTTCAACCGCCTCCAGGGCGCGCTGCTGCGCGAGGCGTACTGCCTCGTCCGCGACGGCGTCGTCGACGTCGACGGGGTGGACGAGATCGTGCGCAGCGGGCTCGGCCGGCGCTGGAGCGTCGTCGGCCCCTTCGAGACGAGCGATCTCAACGTGCGCGGCGGCATCGCCGCGCACGCCGAGCGGATGGGCGGGGCCTATGCCCGCATGGGCGCCGAACGTGGGCAGCACGACCCCTGGTCGCCGGAGCTCGTCGACACCGTCGCGGCGCAGCGCCGGGCCATCCTGCCCCTCGAACGGTGGGACGAGCGCGTGCGCTGGCGCGACCGCCGGCTGACGGCGCTCACCGCGGTCTGGGACGACGGCGCGCGGAACGGGGGCGAGGCATGATCGACAAGACCTGGCCGGATGCCGCGAGCGCCGTCGCCTGCGTCGAGGACGGTGCGACCGTGATGATCGGCGGCTTCGGGCGGTCGGGGCAGCCGGTCGAGCTCATCGACGCCCTGATCGCCCACGGCGCGCGCGAGCTCACGATCGTGAACAACAACGCCGGCAACGGCGACACCGGACTGGCGGCCCTCATCGCCGCCGGTCGGGTGCGGAAGATCGTGTGCTCCTTCCCGCGACAGGCCGACTCCTGGGTGTTCGACGAGCGCTACCGCTCGGGTCGGATCGAGCTGGAGCTCGTACCGCAGGGCAACCTGGCCGAACGCATCCGTGCGGCCGGGGCCGGCATCGGCGGCTTCTACACGCCGACCGGGGTGGGCACGCTCCTCGCCGAGGGCGCCGAGCTGCGCACGATCGGGGGTCGCGACCACGTGCTGCAGTTCCCGCTGCACGCGGACGTGGCGCTCATCGGGGCGCTCGCCGCCGACCGCTGGGGCAACCTCGTGTACCGCAGGACCGCCCGGAACTTCGGTCCCGTCATGGCGACCGCCGCGCGCACCACGATCGCGCAGGTCGACGCGGTCGTCCCGCTCGGGCAGCTCGACCCCGAGGCCGTCGTCACCCCGGGGATCTACGTCGACCGCGTCGTCGTCGTCGGCGAGCGGCCCTGGCTGCGCGAGGGGCGCTTCGTCGGCGGAGTCGACATCGACGGCCACCCGATCGCCGACGAAACGCAGGAGGCCGTGCGATGAACGACCGGATCAGCCGCGACGAGCTCGCGGCGCGGGTGGCCGCCGACATCCCGGACGGCGCGTACGTGAATCTCGGCATCGGCGCGCCCACGAGGGTCGCCGACTTCCTGCCGGCCGAGCGGGAGATCGTGCTCCATACCGAGAACGGCCTGCTCGGCATGGGCCCCGCGCCCGCGGCCGGCGCCGTCGACCCGGATCTCGTGAACGCCGGCAAGCAGGCCGTCACCGAGGTCGCCGGCGCCGCGTACTTCCACCACGCCGACTCCTTCGCCATGATGCGCGGCGGGCACCTCGACGTCTGCGTCCTCGGCGCCTTCCAGGTCGCCGAGAACGGCGATCTCGCGAACTGGTCGACCGGCGGCGAGGGGGCGATCCCCGCCGTCGGCGGGGCGATGGACCTCGCCATCGGTGCGAAGTCCGTCTACGTCATGACCGATCTGCTCACCAGGGCGGGCGAGCCGAAGCTCGTGCGCGCCTGCAGCTATCCGCTCACCGGGGTCCGCTGCGTCACCCGGGTCTACACCGACCGTGCCGTGTTCGATGTGACCGAGCGCGGCTTCGCGGTGCGCGAGCTGTTCGGCACCGCCACCGTGGCCGAGCTGGAGGAGCTCACCGGTCTCTCGTTCGTCACCGCAGAAGGAGCCGCCGCATGACCGTCACCTGGATCTACGATGCCGTCCGCACGCCGTTCGGCCGGGCCGGGGGAGCCCTCGCCGGCGTGCGTCCCGACGATCTCGCGGCGCTCGTCATGCGCGCGACGGTCGAACGCACCGGGCTCGATCCGGCCCGGATCGACGACGTCGTCTTCGGCGACGCGAATCAGGCCGGGGAGGACAACCGGGACGTCGCGCGGTTCGGCGCGCTGCTCGCCGGATTCCCGAGCTCGGTGCCCGGCGTGACCGTCAACCGGCTCTGCGGTTCCTCGGTGGAGGCGGTCATCCAGGGTTCGCGTGCGATCGAGTCTGGCGATGCCTCGATCGTCCTCGCCGGCGGGGTGGAGTCGATGAGCCGGGCGCCGTACGTCGTCGAGAAGCCCGCGCGGCCCTGGTCGGCGATCGGCAACCCGACCATGTGGAACACCGCGATCGGCTGGCGGATGACGAATCCGGCGCTCCCGCCGGCGTGGACGATCTCCAACGGGGAGTCCGCCGAGCTGCTCGCCCGGCGCTTCGGCCTCTCGCGCGAGGCGCAGGACGAGTTCGCCCTGCGCAGCCACCGGGCCGCGGCGGGCGCGTGGGCCGCCGGCCGCTACACGGACGAGATCGTGCAGGTCCCGGGCGCGCCGCTCGCCCGCGACGAGGGCATCCGCGACGATACGACGCTGGCGGCGCTCGGCGGGCTGCGCGCCCTGTTCGCCGCCGACGGCACCGTGACCGCGGGAAACTCCTCGCCGATCACGGACGGCGCCTCCGCCGTGCTGCTCGCCGCCGAGGGGGCGGTCGACGGCGAGCCGCTCGCCCGCATCACCGGGCGCGGCGTGTTCGGGAACGACCCGGACGTGTTCGGCATCGCCCCCGTCGAAGCGGCGAACCGGGCCCTGGCCCGGGCGGGTCGCCGGTGGGCGGACGTCGACCTGGTCGAGCTCAACGAGGCGTTCGCCTCGCAGTCGCTGGCCTGCCTCGCCGGCTGGCCGGAGCTCGATCCGGAGCGCGTCAACCGCGACGGCGGGGCCATCGCGATCGGGCATCCGCTCGGGGCATCCGGCGGCCGCATCATCGGGCACGCCGCGCACGAGCTGGCGCGCCGCGGCGGCGGCGTGGCCGTCGTCGCGATCTGCATCGGCGTCGGCCAGGGCCTCGCGCTCGTGCTCGAGCGCTGAGCTCGCGCCGCGCGAGGAGACCTAGTCGAGCTCGAGCTGCGCGCGGTCCAGCGCTGAGCCGCGCCGGTCGCGCACGCTCGCCCGCCTGGCCAGCGCCAGGGCGAGCACGGTCGCGACGATGGAGCCCCCCAGCAGCCACGGCGCCGCGGCGTCGAGCGCGTGCGCCACCGGCGAGGCGTACCAGCCGAGGGGCAGCGGCAGATTCGTGCGCCCCTGCTCGTGCGCGGCGGCGAGGTCGAACTGCACGTCCCAGGCCGGGGCCTCCGCCTCGGCCCCCGACACGGCGCGCACCGTCGTGTTGTAGGCCGGGAAGAGCCTCGACACCGTGTCGTCGTCGACCTGGACGACGAGGCCGGAGGAGTCCTTGCCGGCCGTGCGATTGCCCTGCGCATCGACGGTCTCCGGCAGGACCCCGCCCTCGCCGTCGTCGATCAGGACGTACGCGCCGAGGGCGTCGTACAGGTCCCGAAGCTCGCCGGCCCCGTCGATGCCCTGGCCGCGCAGCTGGCGCGCCGCGGGCGGGGCCTCGCCCGGCATGAGGAAGCCGATGTCGGCGTCGACCGGCACCTCGGCGCCGACGTACGACGCGGTGTCGATCTCCTCGGCCGCGTACACCCGCGGATCGAGCCGGGCCGGCGCGCCGGTGATGAGCCGGAGCTCGGCCGTCGCCCCGGAGGCGTCGGTGACGAGGAGCGTGTCCGGCGCGTCGATCCGGATGCCGGACGCGGGGATGCGGGGCATGCCGACGCCCGCGGTCATCATCCCCGCGACGATCGCGAGCAGGGCGCACACGCCGGCCATCGCCAGCCACCATCGCGCACGGGTCTTCGCTGAGTGCGGTGTCATGTCTCCCACGCCGGTTCGGTTCACATTCGGGCCCTTCCATCCTGACCTGTCGGAGGTGATTCTCCGAACTGACCCACCGGCCCGTCCGCTCAGTCGTCGGGTCGGCGGAGCAGTGCGCCCTCGTGCCGACAGGTCGCGGCCGCGACGAGCATGGCGGCATCGAGCCGCTTCGCCCAGTCGCCGGTGTCGGCGTCGGCGCCGGGACCGGTGTCGGCGACGAGGCTCGCGACGGTCGCGGCGAGGATGGCGTCGCCCGCGCCCATCGTGTCGACGATCGCGCCGGGCAGGCTCGGCACCGGGCGGGCGACGATGCCCCGGGCGGAGTGCACGGCGGCGCCGCCGGCCCCCATCGTCGCGAGCACCGCGCCCGCCCCCGCCCGGTGCAGCCGGGCGGCGACCGCGACGAGCGGCGCTCCGTAGAGCAGCTCGGCATCGTCGTCGCCCAGTTTCACGAGCGCGCTCCGTGCCGCGAGCGTCTCGAAGCCGCGCACGAACTCGTCGCGATCGGCGAGCAGATGCGTCCGGGGGTTCGGATCGACCGCGAGCGGTGTGCCGGCGGCCGAGAGGGCGGCGGCGAGGGCGGCCGACTGCGCCGTGTCGTCGAAGGGGAAGCAGCTCACCACGACGAAGCTCGCCTCGGCGAAGGCGGCGGTCAGTTCAGGGGAGAAGCGGATGGCCCGGCGGCGGGCCGCGAGGTTGAATTCATACCTCGGCTCGCCGGCCGCGTTCCGGGTGCTCACCGCCCGGCTCGAACCGTGCGGCCCCGTCGTCGGGATCAGCCGGACGCCGGCATCGGCGAGGTGCTCTGCGATCCGCCCGCCCGCCGGGTCGTCGCCGAGCATCGCGACGAGCGTCGCCGGGACGCCGAGCCGGGCGAGCCCGACGGCGACGTTGAGCCCGGCGCCGCCGACATGCTCGCGCACCCCGTGCGCGTCGCGCAGCTCGTCGATGAGGGCGTCGCCGACGACGACGACGGAGGGGGTGGCGGGCACGGGCTGGGTCCTTCGATTCGACGGTGCGAGTCGCACGACGGATGCCGGGGCGCGCCGCGGGGGCTGGCGCGGGGTCGGTTCTGTCGTGCGACTCGCAGGAGGTGGGAGGTAGCGAGACGGGGCAGGAGGTCGGAGGTGGGTAGGCGCGGCTCAGCGCGCGGGGTAGCGGATCGGCGCCTCATGCACGCGGCCGCAGGCCTCGGTCAGTACGCCGAGGAGGTCGCCGTCGGCCGCGGTGAACGACTGGCCATCGATCGCGAGCGGGGCGCCGAAGACGACGACGGGCGCGCCGATCCCGGGGCAGCCGACCGCCTGGTCGATCGTGAGGCCGCCGACGGCCTGCACCGGCACGGTGGTCGCGGCGACAATCGCCTCGAGGTCGGTGAGCGGGGTGAGACCCCAGTCGGGGTGCGCGTTGCGGTGGTCGTAGCCGATGTGGTGGATCACCATGCCGACGCCGAGCGACTCGAGTCGCGCGCACTCGGCCACGCGATCGGGGGCGCCGAGGTCGTCGCCCATCACCAGCATGCCGAACTGCTCGCCGGCGGCGATGACGGCGTCGATGGTGGCGTCGTGCGCGCGGCCCATCACGATGACGGCGTCCGCCCCGGCGTCGCCCATCATCTCCGCCTCGAGGTAGCCGCCGTCCATCGTCTTCAGGTCGACGACGAGCGGATGCCCCGGGAACTCCTTGCGGAGCGCCCGCACGGCGTGCAAGCCCTCGGCGAGCACGAGCGGGGTGCCGACCTCGATCCAGTCGGCGCCGGCCTCGACGGCGATCGCCGCCGTCTTCAGCGCCTCGGTGTTGTTCGTGAGATCGAGCGAGACCTGCACGAGCGGACGGGTGAGGGTGTCGCGGCTCAGTCCGCGGATGGACGTCGTCATGTGGTGGCCTTCCGAATCGGGGTGACGAGGTTGCGTAGCGGCGAACCGTCGAGGTGCGCCGCGAGGTTCTCCTGGATGAGCGATGCCGCGCCGAGCGGGCGCCCGCCCGCCGAGTGCGGGGTGATGATCGCGTTCGGCAGATCCCAGAGCGGGGAGGACGCCGGGAGCGGCTCCTGTACCGTCACATCGAGCGCGGCGCCGCCGAGCCGGTCGTCGCTGAGCGCCTCGATCAGGGCGGCCTCGTCGACGGTGGTGCCCCGGCCGACGTTCACCACCCAGGCGTGGTGGGGGAGCGTCGCGAGCAGCTCGGCGCTGAGCGCGGCATCGGTCGCCGGCGTCGAGGGCAGGATCATCACGAGCACATCGGTGCTCGGCAGGAGCGCGGGGAGCGCCTCCGGGGTGACCACCTCGAAGCCCGATTCGGTGCGGGCGCGGGTGCCCACCCCCGTGACGCGCGCACCGAGCGCGCGCAGGTGCGGGGCGAGCGTCGAGCCGATGCTGCCGAAGCCCCAGACGACGACGTTCGCGCCGCGGAGGGTCGAGAAGACGCCCGGGCTCGGCTCCGGCTGGATGCCGCCGAGCTCATCCGCCCAGCGGTGTCCGATCTGCGCCCGCACGAGGGTGTGCACGCGGCGGGCGGCGGCGAGGACGAGCGCGAGCGCGTGCTCGGCCACCGGGGCGTCGTGCAGCGAGCGGCCGCTCGTGATCGCGACGCTCGCGCCGAAGCCAGCGGCGAGGGCGGCGTCGCTGCCGGCGGAGAGGAGCTGGACCCATTCGAGTTCGCGGAGCCGGACGGCCGCATCGCCGAGCAGCTCGTTCGGCATGCCCCAGACGACGAGGCCGCGCGCGTCGGCGTGCTCGTCGGGGATGGGCCGGGTCGGATCGTAGGCGACGACATCGACGCCGGGCAGCTCGGTGGCGAAGGGCACGAGGTCGGGGACGAGGAGTTTCACGCGGCACCTCCCGGGAACGCGACACCCGCATCGGTGCCGAGCGCGGCGAGTTCGCTCGCGGTGGCGTCGGGCAGCTCGATGCCGCCGGCGAGTCGCGCGCGGCGGGTGGCCTCCTCGGGTTCTCCCGGTACGAGCACGCGGTCGAAGCCGGGCGCGGTCGGCACCGCGTGGGCGAGCGCGGCGAGGCCGTCCATCCGGGCGACGAAGTCGTCGAGGGGGAGGAACCGGGCTACGTCGACCGCGAGCATCCAGTGCCCGACATCCTGCGGCTTGGAGAAGTCGTTGTACATGTTGCCGATATCGCCCGCGACCGCAGCCCCGGTGAGCACGCCGCCGAGCACCTCGACGAGGAAGGCGAGTCCGTACCCTTTCGGGCCGGCGGCGGGCAGCAGCGCGGTCACCGCGGCCGGGTCGGTGGTGGGCACTCCCGCGGCGTCGACGCCCCAGTCGGCGGGGATGGCGGTGCTCTTCGCCTGCGCGACGAGCACCTTGCCCATCGCGCTCGTGCTCGTGGCCATGTCGAGGCTGATCGGGTCGCCGGAGGCGGGGGCGGCGAACGCGAGCGGGTTCGTACCGAGGAGCGCCTCGCGCCCGCCGAACGGCACGACGCAGGGCTCGGAGTTCGAGACGACGATGGCGATCCGGCCGCGCCGAGCGAGATCCCGCGCGTAGAAGCCGGCCGTGCCGAAGTGGGTCGAGCCTCGCACCGCGGCACTTGCGATGCCGTGCGTCGCGACGAGGCCGTCGAGCTCGTCGACGGCGAGCCGCGCGGCGAGCTGGCCCGGCGCTCCGTTCGCGTCGATGCGGACGACGGCGCCCGAGCGTTCGACGATCGGCTCCGCGCGGGGGCGGACCAGGCCGGCGTCGATGCGCGCCCGGTAGGCGGCCAGGCGGATGACCCCGTGCGAGTCGACCCCGCGGAGGTTCGCGTCGACCAGGGTTTCCGCGAGGTAGGCGGCATCGTCAGGGTCGTACCCCCAGGTCTCGAGCAGCTGCGTCGCCCAGCTGCGGAGCCGACTTCCGTCGATCTTCATCGCTGACTGTCCTTTCGCCTCGTCGCGGTGGTGGGGCACTGGCGAGCGCCCATTACGCATAATAGTCTGATTCGTAATACTTTTGTACTTCCAGCATGAAACGAGGAGTCAATGAGGATCAGCGTGTTCCCGAAGGGGGACCTGGAGGCGTTGGCCGTGCATCGCACGATGACGGTCTTCGACTGGATCGAGAAGGCCTCGGCGCTGCCCGCCGACGGGCTCGAGCTGTACAGCGGCATGTTCTGGCAGACCGACGACGCGCACCTCGACGCCGTCGGCGAGGCGCTGGCCGTCGCCGGCTTCGAAATGCCGATGCTGTGCGCCTCGCCCGACTTCACCCACCCCGACCCGGCCGTCCGCTCCGCCGAGTTCGACCGCGAGGTCGAGATGCTCCGCATCACCGCGCGACTCGGCGGGCGCGGCGCGAGCACCCGGGTGCTCTCCGGCCAGCGGCACCCCGAGGTCGCCACCGAGCAGGGGGTCGAGTGGGTCGTCGGCGCGATCGAGCGACTCATCCCGATCGCTCGGGAGCTCGGCGTCACCCTCGCCATGGAGAACCACTACAAGGACGGCGCCTGGTCATACCCGGAGTTCGCGCAGAAGTCCGAGGTGTTCCTCGCGATCGTGGACGCGATCGAAGACCGAGCGACGTTCGGCGTGCAGTTCGACCCGTCGAACGCGATCGTCGCGGGCGACGACTCGGCGGAGTTCCTCGAGCGGGTCGTCGACCGCGTCGTGACGATGCAGGCCTCCGACCGCTCCCTCGCGCCCGGCGCGAGCCTCGCCGAGCTGCGGCAGAGCGATGGCACAATCGGATACTCGCCGTTGCTGCAGCACGGCGTCATCGGCCGCGGCATGAACGACTACCCGCGCATCTTCGAGACGCTCGTCACCGCGGGGTACGACGGCTGGATCAGCATCGAGGACGGGGTGAACGGCATGGGCGAGATGGCCGAGTCCGTCGACTACCTGATCGAGGCAAGGGACCGGTACTTCGGCGGGTCCACCGCCGTCCGCGTCGAGACGCACGAGCACGCGCTCGCGGCCGCCGGCCTGCCGAGCATCGCCAAGCAGGAACTGATCGGAGGGGCGCGATGAAGGCGCTGGTGAAGTACGGGATGAATGACGGCGACGTCGAGCTCCGCGAGGTGCCGGAGCCCGAGCTGCAGCCGGGCACGGTGCTCGTCGCGGCGCGCGCCGTCGGCGTGTGCGGCTCCGACATCCACATGTGGCGGAACGGCCAGAGCTGGGACGTCGCGCTGCCGGTCACCCTCGGCCACGAGACCGCCGGCGTCATCGTCGCGGTCGCCGACGATGTGACCGGCTGGCAGCTCGGCGACCGGGTGGTCTGCGAGACCGCCGCCTCGATCTGCGGGGTCTGCGCGCTCTGCCGCACCGGGCGCTACAACCTGTGCCCGGACCGCCAGGGGTACGGGGCGCTCCGCGACGGGGCCTTCGGCGAGCTGCTGCTCGCCGAGCCGCGCGTGCTGCACCGCATCCCCGACGGCGTGAGCTTCGAGCAGGCCGCGATGACCGAGCCCTTCGCCGTCGCGTACAACGCGCTCGTCGAGCGCGCCTCGGTCACCCCCGGCGATCTCGTGGTCATCCAAGGGGCGGGGGCGATCGGCGCGCTGTCGCTCCTCGTCGCGAAGCTCCGCGGCGCCGGTACCACCGTCGTGCTCGGCACTCCCGTCGACGCCGAGCGGCTCGTGAAGCTGCGCGAGCTCGGCGCCGACCACACCGTCGATGTGACCGTGGACGATCCGGCGGAGCTCGTCCGATCGCTCGGCGACGGCCTCGGCGCCGACCTCGTCGTCGACGCCACGGGCGTCAGCGTCGCCTTGAAGCAGGGGCTGGAACTCGTACGCCCCTTCGGCTCGATCGCGAAGGTGGGCTGGGGGCCGCAGCCGCTCGGCTTCAGCCTCGACCCCCTCGTCGCGAAGGCGGTCACCCTGTACGGCTCGTTCTCGCACACCTGGACGACCTGGGAGCGGGTGCTCTCGCTCTTCGCGAGCGGCGACCTCGACACCTCGAAGGTGCTCGGCGGGGTCTACGAGCTCGCCGACTGGGAGCGCGCGTTCGCCGACATGGAGTCCGGCCGGAACATCAAGTCCGTGATGGTGATGCCCGCCTGAGCCCCGAGCGGGCGCGCACTCAGGTGGTGCGCGCCCCCTCGTGGGTGCGCTCGAAGTCGTCGAGGGTCAGTTGCACGAGTTCCAGCGCGAGCCGCTGCGCGGCCGATGCGTCACGGGCGACGAGCGCCTCGGCGAGTCGGATGTGCTTCTCGACCGCCTCGCCGGACAGGTCGAGCATGCCCGGTCGGGTGTCCTGGCTCCGGGCGTCGAGCGTCGCGCCGATCGTGTCGGCCAGCTGCGCGATGACCGCGTTCTCGGTGCCCTCGAGCATGATGCGGTGGAACGCGGCGTCGGCCTCGAAGAACTTGCGCGCGTTCTGCTCGGCCATCGCATCACGCATGTCGTGCGCGCGCGCCAGGATCTCCTGGCCCTGCTCGGCGGGCAGGTGCTTGGCGGCGAGCCCCGCCGCGGCGTGCTCGAGCCCGAGCCGGAGCTCGAGCAGTTGCTTCATCTGCTCGAGGTAGCCTGGTCCCTGGCCGCGCCACTTCACGACGTACGGGTTCAGCAGGTCCCAGCTCGTCGACGGCAGCACGCGGGTGCCCACCTGCGGGCGCGCCTCGACGAGCCCCATCGAGCTCAGGGTGCGGATGCCTTCGCGCACGACGCTGCGGGAGACGGAGAGTCGCTCGCAGAGCTGCTCGGCGAAGATGATGGTGCCGGCCGGGAGGTCGCCGTTGATGATCTCCTGCCCGACGACGTCGACGACGTGGGCGTAGAGGCCGCTGCCGATCCGCGCCCGGTAGCGCGCGGTGCTCGCACCCCTGAGGTCTGCCACCAGTGAGCCTCCCGTCATTCGGCTGTCGCGAGATCGTACTCGCCGGCGGCGGCTGCGGCCTCGTAGGCGAGCCGGGGGACCTGTGTGGCCAGCTTCCCTCCGCTGATATCGATGAGCGTACCGGTGATGTATCCCGCGTGGTCGGAGGCGAGGAAGCAGATGAGGCTCGCGATGTCGGACTTCGCCCCCCAGCGCCGGAGCGTCAGCGTGTCGAGCAAGCGGTCCTGCGCGGCGGTCTCGAGTTCGTCGAAGTGGTTCATCGAGGTCGGGATCATGCCGGGGGCGTACGCGTTGACCGTGATGTTCCACGGGCCGACCTCGCCCGCGAGCGCTCGGGTGAAGTGCGCGACGGCGGCCTTGGAGGAGGCGTAAGCGCCGCTGCCGTAGATCGGAACGAGGGCGGCGAAGGACGCGGCGTTCAGGATGCGCCCGGACCGCTGCCGCTTCATCGCGGGCAACACCGCGCGGCACATGAGGAACGTGCCCTTGAGGTTCACCTCGTGGACGAAGTCCCAGGTGCGCTCGTCGAGTTCGTCGATGGGGCCGTTGCCGACGACCCCGGCATTGTTCACGAGGAGGTCGATGCGGCCGTACTCCGCCTCGACGGCGGCGACGACGGCGGCGACCCGGTCGGCGTCCCGGATGTCGCACTCGAACTCGCGGTGCCGGCCGCCGAGCTCGTCGAGGAGTGCGCCGGTCTCCGCCAGCTCGGCTGCGCTGACGTCGACCGAGACGGTGGTGACCCCCTCGCGGGCGAGTGTGGCGACGATCTCGCGGCCGATTCCGCGACCCACTCCGGTGACGATCGCGACCTTGCCGTCCAGGTCGATGTTCATGGCGCTCCTCTGCTCCGGCGACCTTGCGGTTGCATTATTAGTATGAATTATTAGAATAATCATACTCAGGTGCCCCGGCACCGATCCCTCATCCCCCCGAAGCGCAGGGTTGCGCACTCACAGAGAGGAGATGCGATGAAGCATCGAGTTGCACTGAAGGCCGCCGCCCTGGCGGTGGGCGTGCTCACCGTCGGAGCGTTGGCCGGGTGCACGACCAGCGGCGGCGAGGCGTCCGACGTCGTCCGCGTCACCCTGGCGAACCACGTCTGGACCGACCTCATCAAGGAGAAGATCCCGGAGTTCGAGGAGCAGACCGGCCTCACGGTCGAGCTCACGCAGCTCGGCGAGGACCAACTTTCCGACCAGTACAACGTGAAGCTCAACGCCGGCACCGACGAGATCGACGTCATGATGTACCGGCCGTTGCAGGAGGGCAAGCTCTTCGCGCAGAACGGCTACCTCGCCGAGCTCGACGACCGCATCGACGCGGCATCCGACTGGGACTGGAGCGACTTCCAAGCCGGCCCCGCCGAGGCCACCACCTACGAGGACACCGTCGTCGGCGTTCCGCTCGTCACCGAGTCGGAGGTGCTCTACTACCGCACCGACCTGCTCGAGCAGGCCGGGCTCGAGGTGCCCACCACGCTCGCCGAACTCGAGAACGCCGCGAAACTCGTCTCCGAGGCGAACCCCGGCGTCGCGGGCTTCATCGCTCGCACCGGCCGCTCGGCCGCCGTCACCCAGTTCTCCAGCTACCTGTTCAGCTTCGGCGGGGACTTCAGCGAGCAGGGCACGGCCGCGGTGAACTCGCCCGAGGCGGTCGAAGCCTACGAGTACTACGGCGGCATGATCCACAAGTACGGGCCGCAGAACGTCAGCACGGACATGAACTGGGCCGAGGCCTCGGCGATCTTCGCCCAGGGCCAGGCCGCGTTCTACACCGACGCGAGCAGCCTCTACCAGAACCTCGCGCTGCCCGAGAACTCCACCGTCTCCGACAAGCTCGGCTACGCGCCGTTCCCCGAGGGGCCCGCCGGCTCGAAGCCGTACAGCATCCCCGCCTGGGCGCTCGGCTTGAACAGCGGCTCCGGCAACCAGGACAACGGCTGGAAGTTCATCGAGTGGGCGACGAGCTTCGACACCGTGCTCGCCACGCAGGAGGCCGGCGTGCCCGGCGCGCGCACCTCGGTGTGGGACGACCCGGCCGGCACCTCGAGCTTCCCCGCCGCGCTCGCCGCCGCCATCCAGGCGAACGCTCAGAACGGGGTCGGCTACGACCGGCCCCTCGTCGTGAACGTCGCCGAGGCGCGCGAGATCGTGGGCGACCCGATCGTCGTCGGCATCACCGGGGGCGACGTGCCCGCGGCCGCCGAGACCGCCGAGCAGAAGTTCCAGGCCTTCCTGGACGACGAGAACCAGTAACGAACGACAACCCGGGCCCGGTGGGCGCGCTTCGTCGCGCCCACCGGGTCATCACCAGAGGAGGTGGCCGGTGAGCCAGGTCGCACACGGCGACGTCGGCGCGTGGGAGAAGACCTCGCGCTGGGTCAACAGACGACGCAAATGGGTGTTCGCGGCACCGGCGATGATCTTCGTCGCCCTGCTGCTCGTCTTCCCCGTCGTCTGGACGCTGTATCTCAGCTTCACGAACTCGAAGGGCTCGGTTCGCGCGCCGTTCGACTTCACCGGCTTCGAAAACTACTTCACCGTCCTCACGGACACCGAGCGGTTCTGGCCTGCCGTCGGCCGCACCGCGTACTTCACCGGCGGGGCGCTCGTCTTCGAGGTGATCCTCGGCATCGCGATCGCGCTCCTGCTCTGGAAGCCGTTCAAGGGGGAACGACTCGTGCGGGTCGCGATCCTTCTCCCGCTCGTCGCCACCCCGGTCGCGGTCGGCATGATGTGGCGGCTCATCTTCGAACCGAACATCGGCTTCGCGAACGAGTTCCTCTCCTGGTTCGGCATCCCCGCCCAGCCGTGGCTGAGCAGCCCGGACACCGCGCTCAGCACCCTCGTCTTCGTCGACGTCTGGCAGTGGACGCCGATGGTGACCCTGATCATCCTCGCCGGGCTCACCGCGTTGCCCGAAGAGCCCGACGAGGCGGCGCGGGTCGACGGCGCCAACTGGTGGCAGCGGCTCTGGTACGTCACCCTGCCGCTGCTCGCGCCGACGATCACCGCGGCTGTCGTGCTGCGCGGCATCGACGCGCTGAAGACCTTCGACATCCTCTATGCGACGAAGGGCAAGGGCGGCGGCTCCTTCCACGAGGTCGAGACGCTGAACATCTACGCCTACGGCCTGAGCTTCGACTACAACCGCTACGGGCAGGCCTCGACCGTGCTGATCCTCTTCTTCCTGATGATCATCGGGCTCATCTGGATCCTGTCCCTCCGGAAGAAGGCGGCGAACAAGTGACCACGAAATCCCTGACCATCGCCGGCGCCCCGCGGCGCCGCAAGTTCCCGTGGCCGACGTTCGGGCGCGCAGTCGGGCTCACCGCCGTCGTGGTCACCTTCGTGGCGCCGCTCGCCTGGATGCTGCTCGCGAGCTTCAAGACGAACGTCGACATCTACGACTCCTCGAAGATGTTCGCCTTCCTGCCGACCCTCGACAACTACGGCACCGTGTTCGGCCAGGCGAACTACGGCGCGTACATCTGGAACTCGTTCTTCGTGGCCTTTGTCGCGACGGTGCTCTCGCTCGTGCTCGCGGTGCCCGCCGCGTACAGCATGAGCCGCTTCGTGATGGGGCGCTCGGCGATGGTCGTGCTGCTCGCCCGCATCATCCCCGGCGTAAGCCTGCTCGTGCCGTGGTACTTCGTGTTCTCGCAGATGCGTCTCGTCGGCAGCTTCGCCGTGCTGATCCTGTCGATGATGTTCGTCTCGCTGCCGCTGATCCTCTACATCATGATGTCGTACTTCGACTCCATGCCCGAGGAGCTGGAGGAGGCCGCGCAGGTCGACGGCCTGACGCCGATCGGCGCGTTCCTGCGGATCACCTTGCCGCTGTCGATGCCGGGCGTCGCGACGGCCGGCATCCTCTCGTTCATCTTCGCGTGGAACAACTTCATGTTCGCGCTCGTACTGTCGGGGGCGAGCACGAAGACGCTGCCCGTCGCGATCTTCGACTTCGTCGGTTACGCGAGCATCGACTGGGGCGGCCTGATGGCCGCCGCCGTCATCGTCACCCTGCCGATCATGGTGATCGCGCTCTTCACCCAGAAGTACATCGTGTCCGGCCTGACGGCGGGCGCGACGAAGGGCTGAACCAGTCGCGGCCGCCGCTGTCAACCCCTGTTCGGCAGCGGCCGCCGGGTGTGAAATGAAGTGGTCGCACAAGGGAGCGATCAACGCACGGAATGGGGTGGCCCGGGTGGCGGTGTTTCGACCGCGGCCCGGGCCTTTTCCGTGTCGGCGGATTGCAGGGGAGGGGTGCGCACGTCGGTCGCCCGACGTACGGTCGAAGACATGAAGGTCACGATCATCGCGACGAACCCGGCCTCGGGCGAGGCCGTCGTCGTCGAGGCCGACGGCACCGACGAGGAGACCGCGACCGCCGCGGCGAAGGCGCAGATCCCGGTGGGATGGAAGGCCGTCAGCATCCGCCGAGTCTGAACGCCGCGGCGATACGCTGGGCCTGCCCACGGGGGACGGCGCCTCGGAGCGGGTTCGACCGACGACGCCGAGGCGGCAGAGAGAGGCACCGATGCGCGCACGTGAACTGAGCTTCGTCCGTGAGATCGAGACGGGGAAGCGCAAGACCCCGCTCGTCGTCGCCTACCTGCTCGCCGTGCTGCTCGCCGTGTTCGGCGTGCAGTTCGTCGTCGGCGCGGGCCTGCGCATCGCGACCGGCTCCGTGACCGACACCTCGAGCCTGTTCTCGCAGCTGATCGAGGGCGTCACCGACCTCGTGCCGATCCTCATCATCTTCGCCTGGGTCGCCTGGTTCGAGCGTCGCCGGGTGAGTTCCCTCGGCCTGCGGAACGCCCGCGGCTGGCTGACCCTGCTGCTCGGCGTCGTCGTCGGCGGTGTCCTCATCGCGATCGCCGCGGCCCCCGCCATCCTCGCCGGCGACGTCGTGCCGGCCGGGCCCGACACCGGCGCGCTGGTGACCGGCACCGCGGCGCTCGGCGCCGTCGTCGCGACGATCCCGATCTGGCTGATCCAGGGCAGCTCCGAGGAGATCATCTTCCGCGGCTTCCTGCTCCAGCGCAGCCTCTACTCCTGGCCCACGTGGCTCGCCATCCTCGTCACGAGCGTGCTGTTCGCCCTCGTGCACCCCGGCGCCTTCGGCGTCGGCAAGCTCAACATCGCCCTCTTCGGCGTGTTCGCCGCGCTCGTCGTCATCTGGCAGAACTCGATCTGGCTCGTCATGGGCATCCACGCCGGCTGGAACCTCGTGCAGGGGAACGTCCTCGGCATCGCGGTGTCCGGCTCGGGCCACGACAACAGTCTCTTCCGCTTCGAACCGGTCGCCGGTCGAGAGCTGCTGTCCGGCGGTGACTTCGGAACCGAGGGCAGCGTGTACGCCACCGTCGTGCTCGTCCTGGCGATCGTGGCCGCGTTCCTGCTCGCGCAGCGCCGCCTCGCCGCGGGGCCCGCGGGACGCTGACCCGGCCGCGTCAGGCGAACGCCGCGGCCCGCGCCGCGACCCACTCGTCGTACTGCGCCCAGGGGTCGTCGACGCCGAGCGCGAGTGCGGCGACCTGCGCGTCGAGCTCGGCGGTGCGCTCGAACCACTCGGTGCCGGGGACGCGGGACGCGGCGAACTGCTCGTGCCTGCGGTGCTCGCACGCACGACCGCCGGGCTCCAGGGCGAGCAGCTCGTCGTGGGGGAGCGCGGCGACCCGCGCCCGGAGCCGGCCGCTCGTGCCGATCTTGATGCGGTCGTCGAAACGCAGGTAGTAGACGACCTCGACGATCGGGGCGCCGAACTCGCGGTCGGGTACGTCGCCGGCCCGCCAGCCGCAGCGCTCGCAGAGCGTGCCGCCGGGGTAGCGCCGCCCCACCCGGGCGCCGCAGGCCAGACACGGCGAGAGCAGCAGCGTGCGCGCGCCGAACTCGCCCTCCGCCCACTCGAGCGCGACGGCGAGGTGGCTCGTGCAGAGGGCGAGCGGCGCACCGGCCGCCGCCGGGTGCGGGCAGGGCGCGCCCGAGGCATCCGTCAACGCGCAGTGATCGTCCACGCGGGTACGGTACGTCGCACCGGTGACATTCGGGCCGCGGATGCCCCGGCTCAGCGGCGCGCGCGGACGGGGCGCAGCACGGTCCGCAGCACCGGGCCGAGCGGCGAGCGCGACACGGCGCGGCGCAGCCGCTGCAGCCGCGAGGGCGGCGTCGCCCGCCGTCGCTCCCGGGCGCGTTCGAGCTCGAGCGCCCACTTCGCCACGACGCGCTCCTCGTCGAAGTCGCGCGCGGCCTGCATCGCCCGCCGCCGCATCGCCGAGACCCGGGCGGCGGGCATCGCCTCGAGCCGCTGCACCGCGCGGGCGAGCCCCGCGACGTCGCCCTCCGGGACGAGGAAGCCGTTCCGCCCGTCGCGGATCAGATCGGCCGGGCCGTAGCGGATGTCGTACGCGATCGGCAGGCAGCCGGCCGCCATACTCTCGACGAGGACGAGGGGGAACCCCTCCGAACGGGACGTCAGCATCATGAACGACGCCCCGTCGAGGTGCTGCCTGGCCGCAGGGTCGTAGCCGTGCAGACGAACCCCCGGAGCATCCGCGGCGAGCGCCTCCACCTCGGCCCGGCACTCGCCGTCGCCGTAGACGTCGAGCCGCACGGGCGTCTCCCGGCCCTCGTTCGCGAGCGCCATCGCCCGCACCGCGTCCTGCACCCGCTTCCGTCGGGTGAGCGCGGCGAGCACGACGCCGCCGCTGCGCGGCCGCACGATCGTCGGCGCCGCGCCCGCCCGCTCGGGGCGCGCGTTCGGGATGACCACGACGTTCGGGCGGTGGCCGACGAGCTCGGCCACCTCCTGCGCCTGCCGCCGCGACAGCAGCGCGACGAGGTCGAAGTCGTCGATGCGGTCGAACACCTCTCGCCGGGAGGCGCGGACCGGATGCGTCTCGCCGCCGCCCGAACGGTGCGAGGCGTGCACGACGTGCGCCGCCACCACGTGTGCGCGTCGATAGCCGAGCATGAACGGCGCGATCGTCTTGCTGTCGACGATCATGAAGCTGCGTTCGCCGGCGGTGAGCGCGTCGAGCCAGGCCGTGTACAGGTGCCAGATGCGCGCCCAGGAGCGCACCGGCTCGCCGCGCCCGTCGCAGAGCACGACCGAGCGCCCGCCGAGGACGCCGCGCTCCCGCGTGTCGCGCCGGTCGCTCAGCACGAGGCTGCCGTCAGGACGGAGGTGGTCGATCTGCAGCAGCCGGCCGGATGCGTCGTGCCGCAGCCGCGCCATGACGCGGTCGTCCCGGCGCAGCAGCTCGTCGGCATCGCCGTCGCCGAGCGGGGTGAAGGCGTCGCGGTCGAGGCGCAGCGAGCCGCCGGGCAGCGGGTGCTCGCGCAGCCACTCGTAGAGGTTCGTGAGACCGACCCCCTCGGCGAGGGCGCCGCGGGCGCGCAGCCCGGCCTCGAGCCCCGGCACATCCGGGTGGGCGTCGAACGTCAGCACCTCGACCGGGGTGCCGCCGAGCCTCGCGAAGGAGGCGCAGCGGGCGAGCATCGCCTGCGTCATCCCGCCGTAGTCGCTCGGAATCGCCCAGGTCACCGCGAACTGCCGCCCCCGCGGCAGTCGCACGCGCGGCGTCGTCTGCACCGCCATCCCCCGATCGCTCATGCGACGACGCTAACCGGGGAGTCTGCGCGCGGGCTGGGGGACCGCCGGGAGCCCGGCGCCGGAGCGCTCAGAACCGCAGCGTCGTGAGGACGGCGAGGTGATCGCTCGCCCCGGCGGGCAGCACAGTGTTCCCGATGGGCGTGAGGCCGCGCTGGAAGAGGTGATCGATGCGCGCGACGGGGAACGCCGCAGGCCAGGTGAAGCCGAACGACGGCTCCGACTGACCCGGCTCGCTCAGCGTGCGCCGGATTCCGGCGAGCGCCGGATCGGTGGATGCCGCGTTGAAGTCGCCGAGCGCGACCACCCGTTCGTTCTCGTCGCGGTCGATGACGGCGGAGAGCTCGTCGAGCATGGTGTCGCGGTCGGACTGCGCACCCGGTCGCAGCGACGCGGCGTGCACGACGTAGACGCTGACGAGCCCCGCGGGCGCGGAGATGTCGACGGTGAGCGCCCGGTTCCAGCCGAGGCCGAGCTCGAGCGGTCGCGCGTTCGAGATCGGCGACGTGCTCCAGATGCCGACGGTGCCCACCCCGTAGGAGTACGGATGGCTCGCTTCGAGCGCGGCATCCGCCTGCGCCCTGGCGTCGCCCTCGAGCTCGGTGAGCGCGATCACGTCGGCGCCGGCGGCGGCGAGCGTCGCGGCCGAGTCGGCGGCCGTCCCCGAGAGCGCCTCGACGTTCTGGCTCGCGAAGACGAGCTCGGCCGGCGCGTCGGCCGCGTCCGCCGCGACCGTGGCGCCGTCCCCGGGCAGCCACGCGAACGACGGACCGACGGCGAACGCCCAGGCGAGCACGGGCACGAGTGCGACGAGCCAGGTGCGACCGCGCACCACGAGGGCGGCGATGAGGAGGGGGACGAGCAGCAGGCCGAACCAGGGCAGCGCGGTCGACACCGCCGACCCGACGAATCCGGGCACGAGCCCGAGCAGCACGACCGCGGTGAACGCGAGCGACAGCACGACGACGGCGCGCCGACGGCCCAGGTGTCGCCGGACGCCGGGCGTCCGGGCAGGGTCGGCGGCCGACGTGGCTCGGCGTGGGGGAAGCGTGCGCGTCATAGTGAGGATCGGCCGTGGGGACCTGGCTCCGACCGTACCGCCTGGAGCTGCACAGGCGCTGGACATCGTGCGAGGACTACCCTGGAGCGTGACCTCAGACGACTTCCCGACGCCCGACCCGGCCGACGCAGCGCCCACCGCCGGTGCTGCCGAGGCGACGGAGCCCGCCGTCGACGCCCCCACCGACGCGCAGTCCGCGACGCCGGCAGACGCTTCCACCGAACCGCCCGCACCGTCCGGCTTCGCCGCCCTCGGCCTCGACGGCGCGGTGCTCGCCGCGCTCGACGACGTCGGCTACGAGACGCCCTCCGCCATCCAGGCCGCCACGATCCCGCTGCTCCTCGAGGGCCGCGACGTCGTCGGCCTCGCCCAGACCGGCACCGGCAAGACGGCCGCGTTCGCGCTGCCCATCCTCGCCCGCCTCGACCTCGACGTGCGTGAACCGCAGGCGCTCGTGCTCGCGCCGACCCGGGAGCTCGCGCTCCAGGTCTGCGAGGCGTTCGAGCGCTACGCCGCACATCTGCCCGGCGTGCACATCCTGCCCGTCTACGGCGGGCAGGGCTACGGCGTGCAGCTCTCGGCGCTGCGCCGCGGCGTGCACGTCGTCGTCGGCACGCCCGGCCGCATCATGGACCACCTCGACCGCGGCACGCTCGACCTCTCGGGCATCCGCTACCTCGTGCTCGACGAGGCCGACGAGATGCTGCGCATGGGCTTCGCCGAGGACGTCGAGTCGATCCTCGCCGACACCCCCGACGACAAGCAGGTCGCGCTGTTCTCGGCCACGATGCCCGCGACGATCCGGCGGATGTCGCAGCAGTACCTGCACGACCCCGAGGAGGTGCGCGTCGCCGCGAAGACCCAGACCTCGGCCAACATCACCCAGCGCCACCTCGTCGTCTCGCACACGCAGAAGCTCGACGCCCTCACCCGCATCCTCGAGGTCGAGAACTTCGAGGGCATGATCGTGTTCGTCCGCACGAAGAACGCCACCGAGGAACTCGCCGAGAAGCTGCGCGCCCGCGGCTTCTCCGCCGCGGCGATCAACGGCGACCTCGCCCAGGCCCAGCGGGAGCGCACGGTCGAGCAGCTGAAGTCGGGCGCACTCGACATTCTGGTCGCGACGGATGTCGCGGCGCGCGGCCTCGACGTGGACCGCATCAGCCACGTCGTGAACTACGACATCCCGACCGACTCCGAGCCGTACGTGCACCGCATCGGCCGCACCGGCCGCGCCGGCCGCACGGGCGACGCGATCAGCTTCGTGACGCCCCGCGAGCGTGGGCTCCTCGCCCGCATCGAGAAGGCCACGCGGCAGCCGATCGCGCAGATGCCGCTGCCGAGCGTCGACGAGGTGAACGAGACCCGGCTCACGCGCTTCGACGACCGGATCACCGCGGCGCTCGACGAGACCGCCCGCATCGAGCGCTTCCGCGACATCATCGCCCACTACGTGCGCCATCACGACGTGCCCGAGGTCGACGTGGCCGCCGCGCTCGCCGTGGTCGGGCAGGGCGACTCGCCGCTGCTGCTGGAGCCCGACCCCGAGCCCCGCTTCGAGCGCGGCCGACGGGACGACGACCGGCGCGGCCGGGACGACCGCGGACGTGACCGCCGCGACCGGGACGAGCACGACGGCGGCCGGGAGCGGCCCGATCGGCGTCGCCGCAGCGATGCCGGCGAGCTGCGCAGCTACCGCATCGCGGTGGGACGCCGGCACCGGGTGGAGCCGCGGCAGATCGTCGGCGCGCTCGCGAACGAGGGCGGCCTCCGCCGCGAGGACTTCGGACGCATCCAGATCCGCGGCGACTTCTCGCTCGTGGAGCTGCCCGCCGAGCTGCCGCGCGACGTGATGGATCGGCTCGAGGGAACCCGCATCTCGGGTCGACTGATCGAGCTTCGGCCCGATCGCGGCGGCCCGCAGCGCTTCGACCGCGACGCGGATCGGGGCCGGCGCCGCGACGACGACCGCGGAAACCGGCGGGACGACGAGCGGAGCGGCCCGCCCGCGCGGAAGCCGCGCCACAGCTCCCGCCGCGCCGAGGACTGACCCGCCACCCTCTGCAGAATCCAGAGTTGCCCGACTTTCATGAAAGTCGGGCAACTCGGGGTGGGGGGCCGTGCTGGGCCGGCGGGCGCGGGTGCTGGGAGCCCCCGGGCTCGGGGCCCGGGGGTCGCCGCCGGAGCAGGCTCTCGCGGCGAGCGGGCGCACAGGATCGGGGGATCCGCCATGCGCCCGCCTCAGCAGAGAGACGGCCCGCCCCGCCGAACATGACGCGGCGGTCCCTGCGAATCCCCTGGGCGCCGCGAGCGGTCCGAGCGGCGAGGTCGCGCAAACGGCGCTCGGGCGGGCGGCTGTGCGACCGCGTGTTGCGTCGTGTTGCCCCGTGCGTCGGCGGGGGCTCGCGGGCGCTCCCTGCCGCCCCTACCGTCGTCGAGGACGGCTCGAACGGGTCGGCGACGCGCCTCCGACCGGGCGTGCGAACGGGGGAGGCGCGGCATGACGAGGCTCATCATCGGCGCCATGGTGCGGGCGCTCGGCGCCTACCCCTCGGGCTGGCGCTACCCGGGCGCGCACCGCGACCCCAGGGGTGACGCGGGGGTGCTCCGCCTGACCGCACGCCTCGCCGAGCGTGCCCGGCTCGACCACCTCTTCTTCGGCGACTGGCTCTCGACCGGGCCGGAGCTCGCGCACCGCGACCCGTACCTCCTCGCCCGCGTCGACCCGCTCTCCGCCGTCGCGCACCTCGCGGCGGTCACCGAGCGCATCGGGCTCATCGCGACCGTCGACTCGAGCTACGCCGACGCGTACTCGGTCGCCCGGGCGACCGCGTCGATCGACCTCCTCTCCGGAGGCCGGCTGGGACTGAACCTCGTCACGACCGCCGATTCCCGGGCGGCCGGCAACCACGGTCTCGATGCCGAGCGGGTGCACCCGAGCCGGTACGAGCGCGCGGTCGAGTTCGAGACGGTGCTGAAGCGGCTCTGGGACTCCTTCGACGACGACGCGATCGTCGCGGATGCCTCGACCGGCGACTTCCTCGACCCGGACGGCCTGCACGAGGCGCGCTTCCGCGGGGCCCATCTGCGCGTCGACGGCGCGCTGAACGCCGTGCGGCCGGTGCAGGGGCATCCGCCGATCGTCCGCTCCGGCGCCTCGCCCGCGTCGCGACTGCTCGCCGCCCGCAGCGCCGATCTCGCACTCGTCGCCGCCGACGACCTCTCCCACGCCGTCGCGGTCCGCGAGGAGCTGCGGGCCCTCGCCTTCGAGTCCGGCCGCGACGACCGCACGCTGAAGGTGATCGCCCCGGTGCTGCCGATCGTCGCCGAGACCCGGGCCGGGGCGCAGGCGATCGCGGACGAGCTGTCGGAGCTCGTCCGGCTCGTCGACGACTGGCCCGACGGCCCGCCGCCGGGGTTCCCCGCCGAGCGCTCGCTCGCGAGCCTCTCGCCGCTCGTCGGCGTCGACCTGCAGGGCGTCTCGCCCGACCTCGCGGTCACGCCGACGATCGCGGCGCAGTTCGGCCAGGCGGGGCATCAGCTCGTCGAGATCGTCGCCGAGCGGACGGGCCGCACGCCGGCGGGGTTCCGCCCGCCGACCTTGCGCCATCTCGTGGTCGCCGCGGCGGTGACGGCGCCGATCATCGTGGGCACCGCCGAGGACGTCGCGGCCGAGTTCGAGGCCTGGGGCGAGGCGGGCGCGGTCGACGGCTTCAACGTGCTCTCCGCGGTGCAACCGGCCCAGTTCGAGGCGTTCGCCTCGCTCGTCGCCCCCGAGCTGCAGCGCCGCGGGCTGCTGCCGCGGGCGTACGAGGGGGCCACGCTGCGCGAGCACCTCGGACTCGCCCGACCCGACGGCGTGCACACCGCCCTCGGCGCCCTGCACGGCTGAGCGGGCAGCGCGTGACGCCGTATGACGCCGCGTTCCGGTGTGTGACCGGAGCGCTGGCGGGGGCGGTCCGGCGGTCGTAGCGTCGCCGCATGACTGGAGCGAGCACGGTGACGGAGCGGAAGGCGCGGGCGATGGAGACCCGCCCCATGCCGCTCGCCGAGCTCGCCGACCGCGGCCTCGTCGTCCCCGTCCTCGGGGGCGATCGCGTCGCGCACACGAACCTCGACCTGGCGGCCTCCGCGCCGCCGCTCGTCGCGGTGGCGCAGCACGTTGCCGAGATCACGCCCTGGTACTCGAGCGTGCATCGGGGCACCGGCTACGCCTCCGAGCTCGCGACGGAACTCGTCGAGGGGTCCCGCGCGGCCGTCGCGCGGCACGTCGGCGCCCGCGACGGCGATGTCGTCGTCTTCACCCGGAACACCACCGACGCGCTCAACCTGCTCGCGAGCGCGGTGCCGGGCGACGTCGTGGTGCTCGACGTCGAGCACCACGCGAACCTGCTGCCGTGGCGGAACCGCCGCGTCGTCGTCGCGCAGCCGAGCCTGGAGGCCACCCTGCGCGCCCTCGAGGCGGAGCTCGCCCGCCGCTCCGCCGCGCTCCTCACCGTCACCGGGGCGTCAAATGTGACGGGTGAACTGCTGCCGATCGAGCGGCTCGCCGAGCTCGCCCACGCGCACGGCGCCCGGCTCGCGGTGGATGCCGCGCAGCTCCTGCCGCACCGGCGCGTCTCGCTCACCGAGTCCGGGGCCGACTACCTCGCCTTCTCCGGGCACAAGGCGTATGCCCCGTACGGCGCCGGGGCGCTCGTCGGCCGGGCCGACTGGCTCGACCGGGCGGCGCCGTACCTCGCGGGCGGCGGGGCGGTGGCGGCGGTCGCGCTCGACGCAGTGGCGTGGCGCACGGGCTCCGAGCGGCATGAGGCCGGCACGCCGAACGTGCTCGGCGCCGCCGCGATCGCCGCGGCCCTCGCCGAGTTCGAGCGGCTCGGGGAGCCGGCGCGGGCCGCGCACGAACGGGCGCTGACCGAGCGCTTGACGGCCGGGGTCGAGCGGGTCCCGGGGGTACGCCGGATCCGGGCGTTCGAGGATGCCCCGGACGCGCTCGGCATCGTCACGCTCGAGCTGGAGCGGGGCTCGGTCGGGCTGCTCGCCGCGGCGCTCTCCGCCGAGCACGGCGTCTCGGTGCGGGCCGGGCGCTTCTGCGCCCACCCGCTCTTCGACCGCGTCGCGAGCCGAGCGAACGGTCTGCGCGCGAGCGTCGGCCTCGGCACGGGGGCGGCCGAGATCGACCGTTTCCTCGCCGCGCTCGAGCGGCTCGTCGCCGAGGGACCCCGCGCGAAGTACCGCCGCACCCCCGACGGCTGGAAGCCGGTCTCCGACGACCGCCCGCGCCCGGCCCTGCTGCACCGCGCCGGCTGAGCCGCCCGACCGAGGAGCGGGGTCGGGCGTTCGGTCCCGCGCTCCGGGCGTAGGGTGGCTGGGTCGGAGGGAGAGGGATGCGCGCGCTCAGCGAGGCGGAGATCCGCGGCTCGTTCGTGAACGCCACGCCGGCCGAGCTCGAGCGGTTCGAGCTGCCCATCGAGGTGCTCGTCGCCGAGTGGGAACGACTCGACGCGCTCGCGTGGCGCGATCGCCGCGCTCGGCGTCTCGGCTACCTCGTGACCATCATCGACGACGAGCCGGTCGGCGTGGTGCTCCGGGCGGCCGAGAGCACGATGTCCCGTCACCGGGCGGCGATCTGCACCCTCTGCCACACTCAGCAGCCGGCCGACCAGGTGGCGCTCTTCTCCGCTCGGCGGGCCGGACCGGCCGGGGAGAACGGCGACTCGCTCGGCGCCTACGTGTGCGCCGATCTCTCCTGCCAGGAGAACGTGCGGCTGCACGCGCCGCTCGCGCCAGCCGAGGTCCGCGACGGCTGGCAGGCGCTGCGCCGCATCGAGGGGCTGGCCACGCGCACCCGCGCCTTCGTGGCGGACGTGCGCGGCTGAGGCATCCGCCGCTCGGGCTCTGCTACGGTACTGGCGTACCGCATCGCGTGGCGGCCTCCCTTCTCTCGTTCCCTCTGGAGGCATGACCATGCAGATCGTTCCCCGCGCGCGTCTCGCTCGACGCGATGACCGCGAGCAGCTCGCCGAGCTCGTGAACGCGCACCTCTCCGCCGTGATCCCGGGCGCCCGGGTCTCCGTCAACACCGTGCTCGCGAGCCTCGAACGGCAGCCCGAGGAGTACCTCGTCGACCCGTGGGTGGTCGAGCGTGTCACGGTCGTCGTCGAGCAGCTGGAGCGCGTCGTCGCCGCGGCGCACCTGCAGCGCTTCGCCGACCGGCCCGCCGTGAGCGACGACTATCGCGGCGCCGGTCTCGTGCAGTGGTTCCTCGTCGTCCCCGAAGCGGATTCCGCGGCGGACGCACTGCTCCGCGCCTGCCTCGCGCAGCTCGCGGCCTGGGACGTGCGGCTCGCCTACGCCGACGGGCAGCTCCCCTTCCCGGGCGTGTACGGCGTGCCCGCGACGTGGCCGCACGTGCGGGCGGCGCTCGAGCGCGGCGGGTTCGCCTGGGACGGCACCGCCGAGACGGTGCTGCTCGCGACCACCGACTCCCTGCCGGACCCTGCCCGGGCGGCATCCGCGGAGCTCACGGTGCGACGCACGCTCGGGCCGGCCGGGGTGCGCCTCGCCGCGCAGCGGGGCGGGGCGACGGTCGGGTTCCTCGAGCTCGATCTCGGGGCCGGGCGCGCGGAGCGGCACGCCGCCGGTGTCCGCGTCGCCGAGCTGGCCGATTGGGACGTCGACGACGAGGCGGATGCCTCGGTGCTGCCCTGGTTGCTCGGGCAGGCCCGTGACTGGTTGGGGCTCAGCGAGGTGCACCGCCTGCTCGTCGCCGAGGACGCCGCCGACGCGGAGGCGCTCGCGCAGCTCACCGGCCTCGGCTTCCGCGAGCTCGTGACGACCGCGCGCGGCTGGCGCCGGGCGATCCGTTAGGGCAGGGAGAACGGCTCGAGCACGGGCCGCTTCGCCGTGCGGCCGTCGCCGGAACTGCGGCCGGTGAGGCGCCGGCCGATCCACGGCAGCACGAACTCGCGGTAGTACGCCGCGGTGTTCCGGCTGCGCGGGCCGGCCGGCGCCGCGGCGACCTCCTCGACGCCCCACTCGACGGGGACGGGCACCCCGAGCGCGGTGAGCACGTTGCTCGCGACCCGGGCGTGGCCGAGCGAGTTGAGGTGCAGCTTGTCGGGCGACCAGTAGCGGATGTCGCGGAGCACCCGGTCGGAGAAGTTGTCGACGAAGGTGACTCCGTCGAGCTCGCCGACGTCGGCGAGGGCGCGGGTGAGCCGGGCACCGCGGGTGTCCATCATCCGGCCCATCGGCAGATGGTCGCTCGGGTTCGCGCCGCTCAGCATGAGCACGTGCACGCCGGCCCCGCGGATCCGGAGCACCGCCTCGCGGAAGCGTTCGGCGACGGCCGCCTCGTCCATGCGGGGACGCATGATGTCGTTGCCGCCGCCGTTGAAGCTGATCAGCTCGGGGCGCAGCCGGATGGCCGCCTCGAGCTGCTCCTCGATGATCGGGCCGAGCTTGCGGCCGCGGATGGCGAGGTTCGCGTAGCGGACGGGTTCTCGCGCGTGGGCGGCAAGACCCAGGGCGACGAAGTCGGCCCAGCCCCGCACCGAGCCGTCGGGCAGCTCGTCGCCGACCCCCTCGGTGAAGCTGTCGCCGATGGCGGCGTAGCTCGTGTACATGCCTCCACGGTACTCGCCGGCTCTCGACAGCGGACCCACTACTCCGGTTGAATGAGCGAGGGTGCCGCCGACTGGCGCGAACCGGCCGGATGCCCCGGGGGACGAAGGGGGAGCCATGGCCGTGTCGCGTCGCATCCGGAGGATCCTGTCGGGCGGGGTCGCCATCCTCGTCGGGGCCGCGCTCGCGATCCCCCTCGGGGCGCTGCCCGCGCAGGGCGCCGACGTGACGAGCGTGCTCGAGGTGCGCAAGCAGGCCTCGGTGACCGAAGTGCGACCGGGGGAGACCTTCAGCTACACCGTGCAGCTGTCCTGCTCCTCGATCACCGACACCGGCTGCGAGGGCGCGACCCTGAGCGACGCCGTGCCCGCCCCCTTCGTGCCGGTCTCCGCCGCGGTGAGCGGGGCCACCGCGCAGACTCCGACGATCGACGGCAGCGACGTCGAGGTCGTGTTCGCCCAGGACCTCGGCGACGGCCGCACCGGACTCCTCGACAACACCACGGCGACCGTGACGATCACCGTCCAGGCGCCGGACCCGATGCCCTACGACCTCAACGGCGTGCCGATCACGAACACCGCGACGGCGACCGCGACGAACGCCGACCAGGCGCAGGGCAGCATCGCCGTCACCCCCGTCGTCGACCTCGAACTCGCCACCGAGGCCAGCAAGACGATCGAGCCGCCCTCGGCCGTCGCCGCCCCCGGCACCGAGCTCACCGCCGTCCTCGGCGGCACGAACACCTCGAACGGCTCCGTCGACCGGCTCGTCGTCAGCGACCCCGCCGATCCGAGCCAGCCGGGCGCGTTCGACGTCCTCGACCTCGAGTCGGTCGACTCGGTCACGTATCCGGAGGGCGCCGACACCGCGGTGCTCTCCTACTGGGACCCGGCGACGTCGAGCTGGGTGCCCGGCCCGCCGGCCACCGCACCCGCCATGCCGAACCCGCCGCCCGCGCCCGCGGCCGCCGACGCCGGCGGCTTCCGCATCGAGTTCACCAGTTCCTCGGGCGAAGCGACCATCCCGCCGGGCGCGCAGGCCGGCGTCACCGCGACGCTCGTCCAGGGCGACGCCGTGGGCGAGCTCACCGAGCCCACGACGGTGCAGAACGTCGCGGGCAGCGAGGTCGGGCGCGGCGACGACTCGGAGGCGGCCACGGCGAGCGACGACTACCGCATCGTGCTCGACCCCGTCGTCGTCGACGTCGAGAAGGCCTTCGACCCCGCCGAGGTGTTGCCCGGCGAGCCGAGCGAGGTCGGCATCGTCGCGACGAACCGTGGGGAGACCGAGCTCGACCGGATGACCGTGACCGAACCGTCCGCGGGGGACTTCACGAGCGACGCGGCCTTCGACGGCTTCACGGCGCCGATCGGATGGCCGGCCGGCGCGGATGCCGCGACCCTCGTCTACCGCTACGACGACGGCACCACGAGCCCCGTCTACGACCTCGAGGAGGGCGTCGACCCGCCCGCACCCGACCCGGCGAAGACCGTCGCCGGGTTCACCGTGGAGTACACCGGCACCATCACGGAGGGTGCCGAAGCCGGCATCCGCTTCGGCGTCGCGACCGACCCCACGCTCGTCGGGCCGATGACCATCCCGAACACCGTGGGCGTGGAGGGCGAATCGGGCGGGGCCACCGCGACGGACTCGGACACCGCCGAGCTCACCATCCTCGAGAAGATCCTCGTGCTCGAGACGACGAAGAAGATCAACCCCGGCACCATCCCCTCGGTCGCCGGCGAGCTCGCGACCGTGCAGCTGCCGACGCAGCTGCTGAAGCCCGAGTCGACGACCTCGGCGACGCAGATCGTCGTGCAGGACCCCGAGACCATCCCAGACCCGGGCTGGTGGAACAGCTTCGACGTCGTCGCGATCACGAAGACCGACATCCCGCCGGGCGCGACCCTCACCGTCAGCTACTGGAGCGTGTCCGAGCAGCAGTGGGTCGTGTTCGACGGCGCCGACCACGTCACCGCGCCGAACCCGTTCTCGATGACCGTGCCGCCGGAGCTCCGCGACGACATCGGCGGCCTGCGATTCCAGTTCGACGACCCGAACGGCTTCCCGCCCGGCACGACCGTGCAGCCGAACTTCACGAGCGAACTGCGCGAGCAGCTCCGCGACGGCTCGGGGCCCGCGGCGGGCAGCGACGTGCCCGTGCCGAACTGCGCCTCGGCCGCGGCGACCGCGCCCGGCGTCGACCCCGCCGACGCCGCGACACCCGCCCCCTGCCCGAGCATCGAGCTCATCCCCGGCGAGGGCGGCACGGGCGACCTCATCGACAAGGAGTGGATCGACCCCGTCCCGCCCGTGGTGATCGCCCGCAGCGGCGAGCAGGCCACCGCCAGACTGCACTGGTCGACCGGCGGCTACTCGAACCTCGACCAGGTGATCGTCGCCGACACCGCCGAGCCGCCCGCCGACGACGCCGCCATCGCCGCCTCGGTCTTCCAGGCCTTCGATCTCGTGGAGATCCCGGAGATCACGGCCGACCCCTGGCTGCCGTACGACCGGGTGACCGCCGTCGAGCTCTGGAACGGCACCGCCTGGGTGCCGACCGAGACGGACCCCTGCGCCGGCGGAGCCTGCGACGGCGCCTTCCCCGGCTACCGGCTGAGCGACGCCGAGCGCGCCTCGACGACCGGGGTGCGCCTCGTCTTCGAGGAGTACACGGCGCCGCGCGAGGCATCCGGCGCCCCCATCGACGCCCCGCTGCCGGGAACCGGGGTCGCCCGCTCGAGCGGCAACGACCGGGCCCTCGACCTCGTCTTCGAGCTGCGCGACCTCGCCCGGGTGCCGTCGAGCGACCCCGACCCGGTGCTCGGCACGCGGTTCTACAACACCGGCACCGCGGGCGACGTGAACAACACCGCCTCGGCGACCGGCTACGCCGACGGGCAGCAGGTCATCCGCGACACCGCGGCCGACCTCATCTCGATCATCGACCGGCCGCTCAACACGACGGTCACGAAGGGCTGGACGGGCGGCCCGCTCGGCATCCCGCCGGCCGGCACCGCGCCGGAGGACTACCCGAGCGGGCGCGTCACGATCATCGGCACGAACGCGACCGTCGCCCAGGTGAACACGCTGAGCATCAGCGACCCCTCGCCGACCCAGACCGGGCCGAGCGCCTTCGACGCCTTCGACCTGCGCCGGATCGTCAGCATCTCGGTGCCCGGCGGGACGGTCACCGCGACCGTGCAGCTCACCCGCGAGGGCGGCGCCGTCGACGAGGTGAGCATCGCGACCGCGACCGGCATGTCCGCGACCGCGCTCGCCGACGTGGTCGGCATCGCCGTCGTGCACGAGGGCCGCATCGCCTCGGGCGCCGACACCCGGCTCGTGATGGACCTGCGGCTCCGCGCCACGCACCGCGACGGCGGCGCCCCGGTCACCGCGGCCGACTCGCCCGTGCACAACGTCGCGCAAAGCGCCGTCGAGGACCTCGGCGGGGTGAACGACCAGCATCGAGTGACTGACGACGACGACGCCCAGATGCGGCTCGCCGCGCTCGAGATCGGCGTCGTCGCCGGCAAGAGCTTCTCGCCGCAGGCGCAGGTCGAGGCGGACCGCGACCCGATCATGATGAACCTCACGGCCCGGCCGACGGGCTCCGCCCGCGCCGCCGAGCTCGTCGTCACCGACGACGAGGCGACGTTCTGGAACGCCTTCGACTTCGTCGACTTCGGTCCGACATTCACCCTCACCTCGCCGATCACCCGGGTGCAGGTGGATGCCTTCACGGGCGCGAGTTTCACGGCGGAGTCCGACGGCTCGCTCACCCGCACCGGCGGCGGCTGGGTGACGGGCAGCCCGGGCACCACGCCGCAGCTGCCCGCGGGCGTGCAGCCCGAGGACGTGCAGGGCATCCGCTTCACCTTCAGCCGCGCCGACGGCGCCCAGTGGGAGAACCCGGCGAACCCCCTCCAGCAGATGCCGATGTTCGTGCAGCGGCGGCTCGAGTTCCGCAGCGGCGGCGACGTGCGCACCGACCTGGTGATCGACGGCAACACGCCGGCGCCGGGGGAGACCGAGCTCGGCACCTTCACGAACCGCGTGGACGCGACCGCGAACTCGTTCCTCGAGAACGGCTCGGGCGACCCGCTCTACACCGACACCGACGACGCCGAGGCCCAGGCCCGCTACCTGCACTACGAGACCTCCGTCGTCGTGACGAAGGGCCCGCGCGGTGTGCAGGACCCCGGCGCGGCGATCCCGTTCACCCTCGAGGTGCAGAACAGCGGCACCGGGCCGATCTCGAACCCCGTGATCGTCGACCGCATCCCGATGCAGGACGGCGAGCCGCTGCTCGTCTTCGACCCCGAGCTCTCCGGTTCGCCGTACGCCTACGCCCTCGACGGCGACGCCCCCGATCCGGCGAACGGCTCGCCCATGCCGACCGACCCCGACGACGTCACCACGACGGTCGCGCCGGACGGCAGCACGATCGAGTTCCGCTTCGCCGACGGCACGGTGCTCGAACCCGGCCAGACGTACACGATCACCGTGATGCTGATGTTCCGGCCGGGCGTGCAGGCCGGCCAGGAGATCACGAACGCGGTCGACGTGACGGCCGAGCGGCCCTTCGACTTCTGCGAGGGCACCGCGGGACCGCACGAGGACTGCTCGGACACCACGGTCGTGTACCCCGCCAACGTCGGGGCGCTTCGTGCCGCGAAGTTCGTCAAGGCCGACGACGGGCTCGGCGTGCAGAACGTGGAGGACCCCTCGGCGAGCGCCGCCTGCGCGCCGGCCGTCGCGGACTTCTACCGTGCGCCCTGCGTGCCGGTGACGAAGCCCGGCACCACCGAGACCTGGCTCGTCGCGGGTCAGAACACCGGCACCATCCCCGCCGACCGGGTCATCTCGATCGACCGCCTCCCGACGCCGGGCGACACCGGCGCCTACGCGACGCTGCCGCGCGGCTCGGAGTGGACGCCGCTCTGGGTCGGCAACGTCACGCCGCAGTCGGTCGGCGGATCGCGCATCCCCGACTCGTTCACCGTCTACGGCACGACCGCGGCGGACCCGTGCACCGTCGAGCTGAGCTCCCCCGGGGCGACGTGCCCGCCGGGCGCCTGGGTGCCGATCGATTCGCTCGACCCGGCGTCGGTGACGAGCATCAAGGTCGAGTTCCTGTTCACGAGCGCGCAGTTGCAGCCCGGCGAGGAGGTCGACTTCACCTTCCAGACCCGCAGCCCCGCCGTGTCGCCGACGGCCGGCGCCGACACCGTCGCCTGGAACACCGCGGCGATGGGCGGCAGCTCCGGCGCGTCGAGCGTCCTGCCGAGCGAGGGTCGCCGGGTCGGCGTCGCCCTCGCGACCGGGCCGCTCCAGGTCGTGAAGCGGGTGAGCGGCGACGGCGCGGGGTTCGCGCCCGACGAGTTCCGCGTGCAGCTCAGCTGCACCTCGGCCGTCGGCACGCCCGTCGAGACCGTGCTGCCGCCGATCGAGCTGACGCTCGTCGCGAACGAGGTGCAGACCGTCGAGGACCTGCCCTGGGGCGCGGAGTGCGAGCTCACCGAGGTGGCCGGCGAGAACGGGGAGACGAGCTCCTCGTCGACGACCGCGGTCGTCGGCCGTGACACCGACCCGATCGGGCTCGTCGAGCTCGAGAACGTCTACGAGGTGGCCGGGCTGGCCCTCGAGAAGCAGGTCACGAGCGCCGCCGCCGACCAGGACGGTGAACCCGTCGCCTACGGGCCGTTCGAGTTCGAGGTCAGCTGCAGCTACCTCGGCGAAGCGGTCGCCGCCGACGGCTACCCGGCCGGACAGCCGATGGCCGTCGAGCTCGCCGACGGCGGCCGGGTCGAGCTCACGGGGCTGCCGGCCGGCGCCGTCTGCTCCGTCGAGGAGACGGATGCGAAGGGCGCGACGGGCACGACGCTCACCGTGACGGTCGGCGACGGCGAGCCCGAGACCGGGCAGGGGACGCAGGTCGACGTGACGCTGCCTCCCGTGGATGCCGGGGGGCAGCCGACGGTGCTCGTCCAGGCGGACAACGCCTTCGAGGTCGCGAGCGTCGTGATCGAGAAGATCACCGACGGCCCCGGCGCCGAGGACTTCGGCCAGGGCCCGTTCACCCTGCACCTCGAGTGCGTGCTCTCCGACGCATCCGGGATCCGCACCGTCTGGGACGGCGACCTCGTGCTGCCGACCCCCGAAGGCGAGTGGTCGACCGAGGTCGACGGCATCGCCGCCGGGGCGTCGTGCACCGTCACCGAGCCCGACCCCGGCCTCGCCGACGAGGTGTCGATCTCGCCGGACGGGCCGTTCCTCGTCGGCGGCGAGATCCCGGTCGAGGTGACGGTGACGAACACCTTCCTCGCCGGCTCGCTGCACGTCGTGAAGGAGCGCACGGGCGACGGCGCCGAGCGCTACGGTGCCGGGCCCTTCACCGTGTCGCTCGCGTGCACGATCCCGCTCGACGGCGGTCCCGTGCCGGTCGACATCCCGGGCGGCGCCGAGCGGGTGCTGAACGAGGCGAACGGCTACGAGGCGGACTACGCCCCGCTGCCGGCGCGCGCCGAGTGCGAGCTCAGCGAGACGGGCACGGGCGGCGCGAACGAGGTGCGGATCACCGACGAGCACGGCGAGCCCGGCTCGACGTTCGTCGTCGAGCCCGGGGTGGAGCGCAGCTTCACGGTGACGAACGTGTTCGAGCTCGGCGCGATCGAGGTCGTGAAGACGGTGACGGGCTCGGGCGCCGCGGCCGCCGCCGACCGCACGTTCACGGTGCAGCTCACCTGCGTCCGCGACGACGGCGGCGAGGGCGTGCAGATCGAGATCCCGGGCGGGGCGACCCGCACGCTCTCGAAGGCGAGCTCACTCACGACCGTGTACGAGGAGCTGCCGACGGGCGCCGCGTGCGAGCTCGTCGAGACGGATGCCGCGGGCGCCGCGCGCACGACGCTGACCCCGCACGTCGACGACCCGCGCACCGCGTCCGTGATCGTGGGCTCCGGCGATGTGGTGCGCATCGACGTCGTGAACGAGTTCGACGCGGCGCCGCCGATCGCTCGCACCGGGTTCGACCCGCTGCCGCTCGCACTGGTGGCGGGAGGCATCCTGCTCGCCGGGGGCGCCGTGCTCGCGGTCGTGCTGATCCGCCGCCGCCGCCAGCGCTGACCGCCGCCCGCCGCCCGCCGCCCGCCGCCAGCCGCCCGGATCCAGGGTTGCCCAACTTTCATGAAAGTCGGGCAACCCTGCGTCACCACCGGGGTTGCCCGACTTTCATGAAAGTTGGGCAACTCGGTGGTGTCGCGGGGTGCGGGGTGCGTAGGGTGGGCGGAGTGGGTCAGGTGACCCAGTTCGGGGCGACGGCGCCCCGACGACCCGGAGGGCGAGGACGCCGATGGCCGAGACGACGAGGATGCCGGCGTTCCCGGCCGGATTCCGCTGGGGCGCCGCGACCGCCGCCTTCCAGATCGAGGGCTCCACGCACGCCGACGGCCGGGGCACCTCCATCTGGGACGTGTTCGCCGCCGAACCCGGCCGCATCCTCGACGGCCGTGACGCGAGCACGAGCGCCGACAGCTACCGCCGCCACCGCGACGACGTGGCCCTCCTCGCCGAGCTCGGCGTCGACGAGTACCGCTTCTCGATCTCCTGGCCGCGCATCCAGGCCGAGGGCCGCGGCCCCGCGAACCCGGCCGGCCTCGACCACTACGCGCGCGTCGTCGACGCGCTCGCCGAAGCCGGCATCAGCCCGCTCGTCACGCTGTACCACTGGGACCTGCCGCAGGCGCTCGAGGACGCGGGCGGATGGCTCGCCCGCGACACCGCGTCTCGCTTCGCCGAGTACGCGGCGCTCGTCGTCGACGCGCTCGGGGACCGCGTCGAGCGCTGGATCACCCTGAACGAACCCGCCATGACGACCCTTCAGGGCTACGCGCTCGGCGAGCTCGCGCCCGGGCGCACGCTCATGCTCGGCGCGCTGCCGACCGTGCACCACCAGCTGCTCGGCCACGGCCTCGCGGTGCAGGCGATCCGGGCCGCGCGCCCCGGCGCGGAGCTCGGCATCACGAACAACCACACCCTCGTCGAGCCCGCCTCCGACGCGGAGGACGATCTCGTCGCGGCCGGCGCCTTCGACGCGATCTACAACCGCATCTTCGCCGAGCCGGTGCTGCTCGGCCGCTACCCGGATCTCGCGCCGCTCGGGCTCGAGTCGTTCCCCGGCGTCGAGGACGGCGACCTCGAGCTCGTGTCGGCGCCGCTCGACTTCTACGGGGTGAACTTCTACCACCCGACCCGGGTGGCGGCGGCCGCACCCGGCTCGCCCTTCGCCGAGGCCGGGCTGCCGTTCGAACCGGTCGAGATCCCGGGCGTCCTGGTCACCGGCTTCGGCTGGCCGGTGGTGCCGGAATCGCTCGAACGCCTGCTCGTGGGCCTCCGCGACGCCTACGGCGACGCGCTGCCGCCGATGGCGATCACCGAGAACGGGGCGTCCTACCCCGACGAGGTCGTCGCCGGCCGGGTCGCGGATGCCGAGCGCATCGCGTATCTCGACGGGCATCTGCGCGCGGTGCACCGGGCGATCGAGGCGGGCGTCGACGTGCGCGGCTACGACGTGTGGTCGCTCATCGACAACTTCGAGTGGGCCGACGGCTACACGCAGCGCTTCGGGCTCGTGCACCTCGATCTCGACACGGGAGCGCGCACCCGCAAGGATTCCTTCGACTGGTACCGACGGCTGATCGCCGAGCAGCGCGCGGGCTGAGAAGCCCTCCTCGAGCGCTACTCGACCGCGAGGAGCGCCGCCCAGAGGTCGGCGCGGGCGTGGAAGCCGGAGAGGTCACGGCCGAGCAGTCGCTCGGCGAGGCCGACCCGGCTGCGCACCGTGTGCCGGTGCACGCCGAGCGACTGCGCCGTGGCATCGAACTGGCCGCCGTGCTCGAGCCAGGTCCGCATGGTGGCGACGAGCGTGCTGCCGTTCTCCCGGTCGTACTCGGTGAGCGGGGCGAGCGTGGCCCGCGCCACCGCCCTGGCGTCGGTGCGGGCGAGGAAGGCGAGGACGCCCTGGCGGCTGATGTCGTCGAACCACGCGACGCCCGGGCCCGCCTCGCGGGCGCGCTCGTACCCGCGCACCGCCTCCTCGTGGGCGTCGGCGAGCTGCGCGAGCGAGCTCGGGTCGCTGACGCCCACGGCCAGCTCGAACTCGGCCGAAAGCTCCTCGGCGAGCTGCGCCGCGTCGGGCTCCTCGACGAGCACGACGACGTGCTCCGCGTCGCGGCCGAAGAAGAGCCGCCCGCCGCGCTCGTCGACCCGCAGCTCGAGGAGCTCGACGAGCCGGTCGGCGCCCTCCTCCGGGGCGCTCGTCACGAGCACCCGGAGCGGCGCCTCGGGCAGCGGCCCCCACATCTCACCCGCGACGTCGGCGGCGAGGCCGAGGTCGCCCGCGAGCAGCGAGCGCAGCAGGCCGGAGCGGAGGTGCCCGCGGGCGCGGTCGAGGTCGCGGTTCTGCTCGAGGGCGAGCCCGGCGAGGGCGATCACCGAGGTGACGACCTCGCGGCCGGCCTGGTCGAGCTCGGGGGAGTCGCCGATCGCGAGCACCCCGCGGAGGGCGCCGCCCGAGCCGAGGGTCTGCAGCGTCATCCGCTGCGGCCGGCCGATCGCGGCGCCCGCCTCGACCGCGCGGCTCGCGCGCTGGCCCCGCCTGAGCATCGTGCGCGCCTCGCCGACGACCTCGCCGAGGGCGGGCTGCCCGAGCCCGCCGAGGGGGAACTCGCGATCGAGGCCCCCGGTCGAGTCGATCAGCCCCACCCAGGCGCCGAGCCGCTTGGAGAGCTCGGCGAGCGTCGCGGAGAGCCCGTCGGGGCGGAGCGCGGCGAGCGAGATCGCCCGCTGCGCCTGCAGCGCCCAGGCTTGCCTGGCGAAGGCGTCCTCGGCGATGAGGTCGGCGACCGTCCGTGCGATGGCGATGAACGGCGTGCGGTACGGCACCTCGAAGAGCGGCAGCCCTGAGGCCAGGCACGCCTCGACGAGGGCCGTCGGCGTGCCGTCGCGGATGACCTCCGTGCCGAAGCCGAGCGCGGCGATGCCGGTGTCGCGCAGCCGGGCGACGTAGGCGGCGACGTCGGCCGGGTCACCGGGCTCCGGCTCACCCTCCTCGCCGAGCCAGGTGCCCGTGGTGAGCAGCACCTGCCCCGCGTCGAGGAAGGGGGTGGGATCGGTGAGGTCGGAGCTGTGCGCCCAGGTCACCGGGGCGGCGAGCGCGCCCTCGGGCAGCGATGCCGCAGGGGTGAGCAGGCGGAGCGTCAGCTCCCGACGGTCGAGCAGGGTCTGCACGGTGGGCTTCACGGCGGCTCCTCGGAGGGCTCCTCCGTCGACGGGCGCGAGCGCGGGCGGGGGCACGTGCTGGTGTACGCCGCGTCGAACGGATCAGCCCCGAGTGTACAGCCGGGCCCGGCGACGACGGATGGTGTGACGGGAATCCCGCGACCGGGGCCGAACGCCGCCGAGCTGTACACCATGGCCAGTGCTCCGCCGCACGATGTACATCGGGGCGTCGCGGAACGCGGGGGAGCCGACCTAGCATGGCGGTCATCCTCCACCCGTCGTCACTTGCATCGGAGCAACCAATGACCCTCGTCGACACCCCGGCCACCGCCACCGGAGGCCCCGCGCTCGCACAGGAGCGCCGCCTCGTCACCGCCATCCCCGGCCCCCGCTCGCAGGAGCTCCTGGCCCGCAAGGCGAGCGCCGTCGCCGCGGGCGTCGGCCACACCCTGCCGATCTCGGTCGTCGCGGCCGGCGGCGGCGTCGTCGTGGACGCCGACGGCAACTCGCTCATCGACCTGGGCTCCGGCATCGCGGTGACCGGCGTCGGCAACTCCGCCCCGCGCGTCGTCGAGGCCGTCACGGCCCAGCTGAACGCCTTCACGCACACCTGCTTCACCGTCTCGCCCTACGAGGGCTACGTCGCCGTCGCCGAGAAGCTCAACGAGCTCACCCCCGGCGACCACGTCAAGCGCACCGCCCTGTTCAACTCGGGCGCCGAGGCCGTCGAGAACGCCGTGAAGATCGCGCGCCACTACACGAAGAAGCAGGCCGTCGTCGCCTTCGACCACGCGTACCACGGCCGCACCAACCTCACCATGGGCCTCACGGCGAAGAACCAGCCGTACAAGAACGGCTTCGGCCCCTTCGCCCCCGAGATCTACCGCGCCCCGCTCAGCTACCCCTTCCGCGACGGCGGCCTCGACGGCCGTGAGGCGGCGGCCCGCGCCATCCTCGGCATCGAGAAGCAGATCGGCGCCGAGAACCTCGCCGCGATCATCATCGAGCCCATCCAGGGCGAGGGCGGCTTCATCGTCCCGGCCCCGGGCTTCCTCGCCGCGCTCGTCGAGTGGGCGACCGCGAACGACGTCGTCTTCATCGCCGACGAGGTGCAGACCGGCTTCGCCCGCACCGGCGCCTGGTTCGCGAGCGAGCACGAGGGCATCGTGCCCGACCTGATCGTCACCGCGAAGGGCATCGCCGGCGGCCTCCCGCTCTCGGCGGTCACCGGCCGCGCCGAGATCATGGACGCCGCCCAGGTCGGCGGCCTCGGCGGCACCTACACGGGCAGCCCGATCGCCTGCGCCGCGGCGCTCGCGACCATCGAGACCTACGCCGAGGACGGCCTCGTCGAGCGCGCCAAGGAGATCGGCTCGGTGCTCATCGGCCGCCTGAACGCCCTGCGCACCGCCGACGCCCGCATCGGCGACGTCCGCGGCCGCGGCGCCATGGTCGCGATCGAGCTCGTCGACCCCGAGACCGGGGCCCCTGACGCCGCCCTCACCGGCAAGGTCGCGAAGTACGCCCACGAGCAGGGCGTCATCCTGCTGACCTGCGGCACCTACGGCAACGTCATCCGCTTCCTCCCGCCGCTCACGATCTCCGACGAGCTCCTCATCGAGGGCCTCGGCGTCGTGGCCGAGGGGCTCAAGCAGGCATGAGCACCGTGATCGACGGCGCGGCGACCCTCGCCGCGCCCGTCGCGACGCCCCTCGAGGACGCCCGCGCCCAGCTCGCCGAGGCCATCGCGCTGCTCGGCTACAGCGACGGCACCCGGCAGATGCTCGCGACCCCGCGCCGCGAGCTCACCGTCGCCGTGCCGCTCCGCACCGACGCCGGCGAGACCCGCCTCTTCACCGGCTACCGCGTGCAGCACAACTTCAGCCGCGGCCCCGCCAAGGGCGGCCTCCGCTACGCGCCGAACGTGAACCTCGACGAGGTCCGCGCGCTCGCGATGTGGATGACGTGGAAGTGCGCCCTGCTCGACGTGCCGTACGGCGGCGCGAAGGGCGGCATCGCGATCGACCCGCGCGAGCACTCGCAGGCCGAGCTGGAGCGCGTGACCCGCCGCTACACGAGCGAGATCCTGCCGATCATCGGGCCGGAGCGGGACATCCCCGCGCCCGACATCGGTACCGACGAGCGCACGATGGCGTGGATCATGGACACCTACTCGGTGAACTCCGGGTACACGGTGCCCGGCATCGTGACGGGCAAGCCGATCGCGCTCGGCGGCTCGCAGGGGCGCGCGAGCGCCACCTCGCGCGGCGTCACCCACATCGCGCTCGCCGCGCTCCGCCACGCCGGCATCACCCAGTCGCAGGCCACCGCGGCCGTGCAGGGCTTCGGCAAGGTCGGCGCCGACGCGGCGCGCTTCCTCGGCGAGGCCGGCGTCACCGTGCAGGCCGTCAGCGACCAGTACGGCGCCGTGTTCAACGCCGCGGGCCTCGACATCGAGGCGCTCGGCGACCACGTGCAGCGCACGGGCGCGGTCGTCGGCTTCGCCGGTGGCGAGGCGCTCGACGGTGCCGCCCTGCTCGAGCTCGACGTCGACCTGCTCGTGCCGGCCGCCGTCGAGGGCGTGCTGCACGAGGGCAACGCCGGCCGGGTCGGTGCGAAGGTCATCGTCGAGGGCGCGAACGGCCCGACGACGCCCGACGCCGACCGCATCCTGCGCGAGCGCGGCATCCTCGTCGTCCCGGACATCCTCGCGAACGCCGGCGGCGTGATCGTCTCCTACTTCGAGTGGGTGCAGGCGAACCAGGCCTACTGGTGGCGCGCCGACGAGGTGGAGTCCAGACTGGAGGAGCGGATGCTGAGCGCCTGGGAGCACGTGCTGGGCTATGCCCGGTCGCGCGACCTCTCGCTCCGCACCGCCGCCACGGCGCTCGCGGTCGAACGCGTCGCCGAGGCGCACAAGCTGCGCGGCCTGTACCCCTGATCAGGCCCGCTCCCTCCCGACTTGCCCGACTTTCATGAAAGTCGGGCAAGTCGGGGGTGCACCGCACGAACATCCATCGAAACGGAAGTCACACATGACGAACGCAACGCTTGAATCCTCGGTGCTCGACAAGGTCGAGGGCCGGCTGTTCATCGGGGGAGCCTGGGTCGACGCCGAGGGTGGCAAGACCCTCGAGGTCGCCGACCCCTCGACGGGCGACACCATCAAGGTCATCGCCGACGCCTCGCCGGCCGACGGCATGAAGGCGCTCGACGCGGCCGTGGCCGCGCAGGACGAGTGGGCCAAGGTCGCCCCGCGCCAGCGCGGCGAGCTGCTGCGCCGCGCCTTCGACCTGCTGACCGAGCGCAAGGAGGAGTTCGCGCTCCTCATGACGCTCGAGATGGGCAAGCCGATCGCCGAGGCCCGCGGCGAGGTCGTCTACGGCGGCGAGTTCCTCCGCTGGTTCAGCGAGGAGGCGGTGCGCATCTCCGGCCGCTACGGCCTGAACCCCGAGGGCACCGGCCACATGGTCGTCTCGCAGCGCCCCGTCGGCCCCTCGTTCTTCATCACCCCGTGGAACTTCCCGCTCGCGATGGCGACCCGCAAGATCGCCCCCGCGCTCGCGGCCGGCTGCACCGTCGTCATCAAGCCCCCGGCCCTCACCCCGCTCACGACGATCGCGTTCGTGCAGCTGCTCGAGGAGGTCGGCCTGCCCAAGGGCGTCGTGAACGTCATCCCGACCTCGACCTCGTCGAAGGTCTCCGGCCCGATCATCGAGGACCCGCGGCTGCGCAAGCTCAGCTTCACGGGCTCCACCGAGGTCGGCCGCGCCCTCATGAAGCAGGCCGCCACCGGCATCCTGCGCACCTCGATGGAGCTCGGCGGCAACGCCCCCTTCGTCGTGTTCGAGGACGCCGACCTCGACAAGGCGGTCGACGGCGCGATGCTCGCGAAGTTCCGCAACATCGGTCAGGCGTGCACTGCGGCGAACCGCTTCATCGTGCACGAGAAGGTTGCCGCAGAGTTCTCGAAGCGCGTCGTCGAGCGCGTCGCCTCGTTCAAGGTCGGCCGCGGCACCGCGGACGACGTGAACATCGGCCCGCTCATCGACGACAAGGCCGTCGCCTCGACCGACGAGCTCGTGCAGGACGCCGTGGCCAAGGGCGCCAAGGTGCTCACGGGCGGCACCGTCATCGACGGCGCCGGCTCGTTCTACGCGCCGACCGTGCTCGGCGACGTGTCGGCCGACGCGCGCCTGCTCCGCGAGGAGATCTTCGGACCGGTGCTCGGCATCACCACCTTCGCCGACGAGGACGAGGCCGTGCGCCTCGCGAACGACACCGAGTACGGGCTCGTCTCGTACGTCTTCACCGAGGACCTGGCGCGCGGCCACCGCATGATCGAGCGCCTCGCCACCGGCATGATGGGCCTGAACACCGGGCTCGTCTCGAACGCGGCGGCCCCCTTCGGCGGCATCAAGCAGTCCGGCATCGGCCGCGAGGGCGGCGCAGAGGGCATCCACGAGTACCTCGACACCAAGTACACGCTCATCCCGGTGAGCTGAGCGCGCGGGCGGATGCCGCGGGCTCGCGCCTGCGGCATCCGCCTTCGTGTTTCTCGAAACGAACAGAAGCAGGAACCAGGAACCATGGAACGCATCGAAACCGACGTCGTCGTGATCGGAGCCGGCGCGGCCGGCCTCACCGCCGCGACCGAGCTGAAGGCCGCGGGCAAGCGCGTCGTCGTGCTCGAGGCGCGGGACCGCGTCGGCGGCCGCCTCTGGAACGGCGACTTCGACGGGCACCTGCTCGAGATCGGCGGCCAGTGGGTCTCGCCCGACCAGGACGCCCTGATCGGGACCCTCGCGGAGCTCGGCCTCGAGACCTACTCGCGTTACCGCGAGGGCGAGAACATCTACATCGCGGAGGACGGCGAGCGCCGCCTCTTCGAGGGCGAGATCTTCCCGGTCCCGGCGAAGACCGAGGGCGAGATCCTCGGCCTCATCGAGAAGCTCGACGCGCTCGTCGCCGAGATCGACCCCGAGGCCCCCTGGGCGCACCCGCGCGCGAAGGAGCTCGACGAGATCTCCTTCGCCGAGTGGCTCGGCACGCAGACCGACGACGAGGAGGCGAAGCGCAACATCGGCATGTTCATCGCCGGCGCGATGCTGACGAAGCCGACGCACGCATTCTCGGCTCTGCAGGCGCTGCTCATGGCCGCCTCGGCCGGCTCGTTCTCGCACCTCGTCGACGCGGACTTCATCCTCGACCAGCGCGTCGTCGGCGGCCTGCAGCAGGTTCCGCTCCGCCTCGCCGAACGCCTCGGCGACGACGTCGTGAAGCTCGAGCAGCCCGTGCGCACCATCCGCTGGTCGCCGGAGGACCCGGCCGCGGGCGTCACCGTCGTCACCGACTCGCTCGAGGTCGCCGCCGACCGCGTCATCCTCGCGCTCGCGCCCATCCTCTACTCGCGGATCAGCTACGACCCGCCGCTGCCCCGCCGCCAGCACCAGCTGCACCAGCACCTCTCCATGGGCTTCGTGATCAAGGTGCACGCCGTCTACGAGACGCCGTTCTGGCGCGAGCAGGGCCTGTCGGGCACCGCGTTCAGCCCCTACGAGCTCTGTCACGAGGCGTACGACAACACGAACCACGGCGACACCCGCGGCACGCTCGTCGGCTTCGTCTCCGACGAGGAGGCCGACGGCGTCTTCTCCCTCTCCGCCGAGGAGCGCCAGGAGCGGATCCTCGAGTCGCTCTCGCACTACTACGGCGAGCAGGCGAAGAACCCGGTGCTCTACTACGAGAGCGACTGGGGCAGCGAGGAGTGGACCCGCGGCGCCTACGCCGCGAGCTTCGACATGGGCGGCCTCGCCCGTTACGGCGCCGACCTGCGCGAGCCGGTGGGCCCGATCTCGTTCGCCTGCTCCGACATGGCGGGCAAGGGCTACCAGCACGTCGACGGCGCGATCCGCATGGGCCGCCTCGCCGCGGCGCGCATCCTCGAGGGCTGAGCGCCGACGATGACTGCGAACACCGAGCCGACGTACCGCATCGTCGTCGGCTATACGGCGGATGACTCGGGGGCCGACGCGCTCGCGCTCGGCGCCCGGATCGCCGGCGCCACGGAGGCCTCGCTCGAGGTCGTCATGGTGCTGCCGATCGAGGCCCGCGGCGGCGTCGTGCCCCGCGACCCGGGGCACGAGCGCCGGGTCAAGGAACAGGCGCAGGCCTGGCTCGCTGAGGCGTCGGCGGGGCTCGGCCGTGACGTCGAGCAAGCGTTGCACATCCGCTACGCGGACTCCTTCGCCGAGGGGCTCGTGGCCGCGGCGCACGAGTTCGGCGCGCGCCTCGTCGTCGTCGGGCCCGCCCGCGGCGGGCTCTTCGGCCGCACCCGGATCGGCTCGGTGGCCTCGGAGCTGCTGCACTCGGCCGACGTGCCCGTCGCGCTCGCCCCGGTCGGGGCGCGCAAGCTGCCCGTCGCGGCCGGGCTCACCCGGGTCACCGCGGCCGTCGGCGGGACGCCCGGCATCGTGCTCGAGGCATCCGTCGCCCTCGCCCGCCGCGCGCACGCGCCGCTGCGGCTGCTCTCCCTCGTGCCCATCGACCTGCCCGCCGGCGTCGACACCGGGCTCGTGAACCTCACGAGCACCGTCGCCGCCGAGCAGGCGCTCGAGGGCGCCCGCCGCGAGCTGCCCGCCGGCGTCGAGGCGAGCGCCGTCGTCGCCACCGGCCAGACGATCGAGGAGTCGGTCGGTGCGCTCGACTGGGAGCCGGGCGAGCTCGTGCTCGTCGGCTCCAGCCGGCTGGCAGCGCCGTCGCGCCTCTTCCTCGGCGGCACCGCCACGAAGATGCTCCGGGAGCTCCCGGTGCCGCTCATCGTGGTGCCCCGCGCCGCCCAGACCTCCTGACTCCCGACCACCCGAAAGACCTCTGCAATGACGCACGACCCCGCGAACCAGCGCTTGGCCCACGAGGCCCACTCCCACCCGCACGCTCCGCTCACCACCGCGAGCGCGACGGTCGACGGCGGCGACCCCGGCCTGTCCAAGAAGGGCCTCTCGGCCGGATCGGTCGGCCTCATCGGCGCGATCGTCATCGGCATCTCCTGCATCGCCCCGGCGTACACGCTCACCGGCGCGCTCGGGCCCACCGTCGCGGAGGTCGGCACGCAGCTGCCGGCGATCTTCCTGCTCGGCTTCATCCCGATGCTGCTCGTCGCCTTCGGCTACCGCGAGCTGAACAGCGCCATGCCCGACTCGGGCACCTCCTTCACCTGGGCGACGCGGGCCTTCGGCCCGTGGGTCGGCTGGATGGCCGGTTGGGGGCTCATCGCCGCCACCGTCGTGGTGCTGTCGAACCTCGCGGGTATCGCGGTGGAGTTCTTCTATCTGGCACTCGCGCAGGCCTTCAACAACCCCGACATCGCGAACCTCGTCGGGAATCCCTTCGTGAACGTCGCGACCTGTCTCGTGTTCATCCTCGGCGCGACCTTCATCTCCTACCGGGACATGCAGACGACGCAGAAGCTGCAGTACTGGCTCGTCGGCTTCCAGCTGCTCGTGATGATCGGCTTCGGTGTGGCCGCGTTCTGGCACGTCGCGAACGGCACGGCGTTCGATCCGACGCAGATCGAGCTCAGCTGGTTCAACCCCCTCGAGGTCGGCTCGTTCTCGGCGATCGTCGCCGGACTCTCGGTGTCGCTCTTCGTGTTCTGGGGCTGGGACGTCACGCTCACGATGAACGAGGAGACGAAGGGCTCGAACTCGACGCCCGGCCGGGCGGCGACCCTCACCGTCACCATCGTCGTCGCGATCTACCTCTTCGTGGCCATGGGGGCGCTCGCCTTCGCCGGCACCGGTACGGCCGGGGTCGGCCTCGGCAATCCGGCGATCCAGGAGAACGCGTTCTTCTACCTCGCCGGCCCGATTCTCGGCCCGCTCGCGATCCTGATGTCGATCGCGGTGCTGTCGAGCTCGGCGGCCTCCCTGCAGTCGACGTTCGTCTCGCCCGCGCGCACCCTGCTCGCGATGGGTCACTACGGCGCCCTGCCGCAGAAGTTCTCGAAGGTCAGCCCGCGGTTCTTCACGCCCGGCTACGCCACCGTCGTCTCGGCGATCGTCGCCGCGGTGTTCTACACGGTGATGCGCTTCGTCAGCGAGGACGTGCTCTGGGACACGATCACGACGCTCGGCATGATGATCTGCTTCTACTACGGGCTCACCGCGTTCGCGTGCGTCTGGTACTTCCGCAAGACGTGGTTCCGCAGCGGCCGCAACCTGTTCTTCCGCCTCATCGCCCCGTTCGTCGGCGGCGCCATCCTCGCGGTGCTGTTCTTCACCACGCTCATCGACAGCATGGACCCGGCGTACGGCTCGGGATCGAACATCGGCGGGGTGGGCCTCGTGTTCATCCTCGGCGTCGTCATCCTGCTCGCCGGCGTCGTCGTGATGATCTGGCAGCGGGTGAAGCGGCCGGAGTTCTTCCGCAGCGAGCACCTCGCCCGCGGCGTCGCCGACCGCGACAGCTAGGCCGCACAGACTGGAGCCGCCCCGCCGACGACACTCGGCGGGGCGGCTCCGTTCGCGCCCCGGCGCGGCGCCCCGCCTCACACAACTCAGGAACGCCCTCGTGGTCGTCGCTCACCACTCGCGGGCCTCGATGCGCGTGACGCCGTTGGGCCGAACGAGGCTCCTGGCGATGCCGAGCGATCGGTCGATCGTGACGGTCCCGCGCAGTTCGGGGTCGTTCCGGTGCTCGATGGTGATGAGCAGCGCGTCGGGCTCGTAGTCGTCCACCGCGAGCGGCCGCCAGTCGTCGCATGATCGGCCCCAGAGGGGAAGGTGCTCGATGAAGAGCATCTTGAGCGCGATGGAAGGAAGCGAGCCGGTCAGCGTGGTGGCTCGGGCGGAATCCGGCGAGCGGTAGATCCCTCCCGAGTAGGACGCGATGAGTCTCCGGGAATCGGCATCACTCAGCGTCCAGAACTCGCGCGACCGATCCAGCTCGATGTGCGAGAAGGTCGTCGTCGAACCGGACTGGGACGCGGCATCGGCGATGAGGCGATCGGGCCGTGGCAGGTCGAGCAACTGTTCGAGCAGCCCGTTCTCGCTCGCCAGATCCCCCGAATGAAACCTCACCAGATCCCTGCCTCCTCGCCGTTCGGGAACTCGCAGGTGCTGTTCGATCCTAGGCGTCCCGTCGGATCGCCGAGCGGCTCCGTTCGTGCGGGCGGCGCCGCCTCACACAACTCAGGAACGCCCGCGTGGCCGACACCGGGAATCCGCGGATCGGCGGATGCCTCGAGGGGCATAACCCCGGGATGTTCCTGAGTTGTGGGTGGGTGAGCAGGCGCCGCGCGGCGCGGGGTCAGGCCTCGAACTCGGTGCGACCGGCGACGACCGTGCGCACGACGTTCGCGCCGAGCAGCGCCGCGTCGCCCTCGGCGAAGGGATCGACGTCGAGCACGGCGAAGTCGGCCGACAGGCCCGCCGCGAGGCGGCCCCGCAGCGGCTCCGCGTCGACCGAGGCGGCGGAGTCGCGGGTCGCGTGGCCGATCGCCTCGGCGAGCGGCAGCGCGTACTGCGGGTGCACCGCCGGGTAGGCGGGGTCGAGCGCGGAGGCGCGGGTGGCCGCGACGTAGAGGTTCGGCAGCGCCTGGTGCGGCGCCGTCGGTGCGTCGGTCGAGAAGGCGAGCAGCGCGCCCGCCGCGACGTACTCCGGCCACGCGAAGCCGCGGTCGGCGCGCTCGTCGCCGAGCATCGCCGCCCAGTTGTCGAAGATCGCCGGGTCCGCGTGCACGGGCTGCATCGAGGCGGTGACGCCGAGCCGGGCCATCCGCTCCGCCGTGCCGGGGGCCGCGTACTCGAGGTGCTCGATGCGGTGCTTGCGCGGGCGATCGCCGTTCGCGGCGACCGCGCGCTCGATCGCGTCGAGGGCGAGCTCGCTCGCGGCATCCCCGATCGCGTGCATCGCCACCTGGAGGCCCGCGGCGTCCGCCGCCTGCACGACCGGGGCGGCGGCCTCGAGCGGCCAGATCAGCTCGGCGTTCGAACCGTTCGCGTAGGGCTGCTTCATCGCGGCGGTGCACGCGTCGATGACGCCGTCGAGGATGAGCTTGATGCCGACGACCCGCAGCCACGGCTCGTCCGCCGTCTCGGTGGCGAGTTCGGCGGCCCGGGCGACCTGGGCGAGGTTGTCGGCCTCGTCGCCGGTGTTGCCGACGAGCCAGTGCGCGGCGACCCGGATGGGGAGCCGCCCGCCGCGCCGCTCCGCGGCCCGCCGGAACGCGGCGAGGTCGAGCTCGTTGAACGCCATGTCGACGGCTCCGGTGACCCCGGCGGCGAGGTAGGCGGCGAGCGTGCGCTCGACGGCGTCGTCGCGGTCGGCGTCGCTCGCGACGGAGGCGAGGTGGGGCCAGACGATCTCGACGGCGGCGGTCTCGTAGAGGATGCCGTTCGGCTCGCCGTCGGCGTCGCGGCCGATGCGCCCGCCCAGCGGGTCGGGGGTGTCCCGCGTGATGCCGAGCTCGGCGAGCGCCGCCCGGTTCACCCAGACCGAGTGGTAGTCGTTGGCGTCGAGGTAGACCGGAACCTCGGCCACGACCGCGTCGATCATCGCGGCGGTCGGCTCGCCCGGCAGCGAGTCGAACAGCCAGCCGCGGCCGAAGAGGCGGGGCGCGTCGGGTGCGGCCCTCCGGGCCGCGACGAGGCGCGCCTGGATCACCTCGAGGCTGCGGGCGTCGGTCAGCCCGACCTTGCCGAGCGCCTCACCCATCATCACGAGGTGGGTGTGGCTGTCGACGAAGCCCGGCACCACGAGTCGCCCGCCGAGGTCGACGGTGTGCGCGTCGTCGCCCGCCGCCGCGGCGGCCGAGGCGGCGTCGCCGACATGGGCGAGCCGTTCGCCGTCGACGACGAGCGCCTCGGCCCAGGGCTCGCCGTCGTCGGGCCGGTTCGCGGTGAGGATCCTGGCGTTGGTGTAGAGCGTGCGGCTCATGCGGTGACCTCCTCGGTCGTGACGTCGGCGTGGCGCTCCTCGCGCTGCAGCCGGGTGGAGAGGCGGGCGACGGCGACCGTCGGCACGGCGAGCACGAAGCTCGCGACACCGAGCGCGACGGCGAAGCCCTGGTAGCCGAGCGCCTCGGTGAGCGCGCCGCCGATGACGGGCGTGAGGCTCGAGCCGACGAGGTAGACGGCCAGCAGCGGGCCGGACCAGCGGCCGTCGGCATCGAGCGCGGCCGAGGTCGACACGAAGTACATGAAGGCGAGCGCGTAGATCGTGTTCCAGGCGATGAACACGACGATGAAGGCGGTCGGCTCGGTCACGAAGCCCTCGACGATCTTCAGCGCGCCGCCGGCGGCGAGCAGGATGCCGAGGGGGAGCGCGCGGCCGAAGCGGTCGCCCACGATCGTCAGCAGGATCGAGCCGATCAGCCCGCCCGCGGTCGCGCCGCTCAGGGCGATGCCGAGCCCCTCGGGGGACAGTCGCGCCTGCGCGTCGCCCATGACGCCGGCCATGGCCCAGAGCGAGTCCTCGCTCGCGGCCCAGAGTGCGAAGGTGACGAGCAGGGTGAAGCCGGCGATCGTGACGGTCCGGGCGGTCGCGGCGCTGCGCTGCGGGACTTCGGGTACGAAGCCGGTGGGCGGGATCTCGACGGGCACCGCCTCGGCGACGGCCGCACCGGCCCGGGGATCCTGCACGGGCGCGGCGGGAAGCCAGGAGCTGAGGGCGAACCCGATGAGGCAGAAGAGCGCGAGCGCGCCGAACACCTCGAGCGGGGCGAGGCCGATGAGCGGGAGCACGAGCAGCACGACCGTGATGATCGCGCGGTTCGCGAGTCCGTTCATGCCGGCGACGCGGTCGGGGTTGCGGAAGGCGGCGAGCGCGGCGCCCGCGGCGGCGACCGCCCCGCCGGCGCCGGCGCCGCCGAGGAGCAGGCCGCCGACGATGACGGCCGGGGCGGGCACGAGGGCGGCCGCGCCGAAGCCGATCGCGCCGAGCGCGAGCCCCGCCCGCGCGACGAGCCGGCGGCGCGGGCCCGCGCAGAGCGGGGCGATGGCGAGCCCGACGACGGCGGTCGCGAGCAGGGCTCCGGTGACGATCCAGCTCGCGGTGAGCAGGTCCGCGCCGAGCGAGCTCTGCAGCGCGCCGATCATGTAGGGCGAGAGGTTGACGCCGAGGTAGCCGGCGATGGCGATGGCGAAGGTGGCGCTCGCGGTGGGCAGGCGCAGGGGGACGCGCGAGGCGAGCTCGGAGTTCGACATTGGGGCTCCGGTGGGGGTCGGACACGGCGGTGTGCGGAATCGGGGGAGCGGCGGTGCCGCCGCCATAAATGAATGGCGTTCGTTTATTATGCAGGGGGATGCCCCGGATGGGAAGTGCCGAGCGTGTAGCCTCGTTCGGATCGTCACCCGCCGCCCGCCCGGCCCGGAAGGAGCAGCACGTGCCGCGCCCCAGAATCCCGCTGCTGTCCGAGGACCGCATCGCCGACGCCGCGATCGAGCTCGTCGACTCGGGCGACCCCTTCGGCGTCAACGCGCTCGCGAGACGCCTCGGCGTCACCCCCTCCTCGCTCTACAACCACGTCGACGGCCGCGACGGCATCATCGAGCTCATGCGCGGCCGCCTCGGCCGTCGCTATCTGCCGGAGCTGCCGGAGGGGGCCTGGGACGAGGTCGTCGCCGAGACGCTGCGCGGCATGCGCCGGCTCTACGCGGGCCATCCCGCCGTCGTGCCGCTCCTCGTCGGCAAGACGATCACCGACCCCTCGGTCATCGCGAGCTACGACGGGCTCACCACCGCGCTCATCGACGGCGGCTTCCCCGACGACGAAGTGCTCGCCGTCGTCGCCGTGCTCGATTCCTTCGCCCTCGGCTTCGGCCTCGACCTCGCCTCCCCCGACGACATCTGGCAACCGCAGGGCGAGACCCGGACCCTCGGCCGGTTGCTCGGCTCCGCCGAGCGCGGCAGCACCCGGTCCGAGCGCGCCTTCGAGCTCGGTCTCGAGCTCCTGCTGGAGTCGCTCCGCCTCCGCCTGGCCCGCATCTCCGCGCGCTGATCGGGGCGCGAGGTATCCCGAGCGTCCGCAGCCCTTCCGCCCGGGGCGTCCCTCCGGCTAGCGTGAACGCGGAACGCCCGGCACGCGGGCGCCGGAAGGAGACGCACCAATGGCAGCACTCGACGAGCTCATGAGCAGCCTTCCCATCGGCGACATCGCGAAGAAGCTCGGCGTCGACGAGGCGACCGCGACCCAGGCGGTCGAGCAGGCCCTGCCCGCCCTGCTCGCCGGCATGGGCGCGAACGCGCAGGATCAGGCGGGCGCCGCCTCGTTGCAGAAGGCCGTCTCGAAGCACGACCCCGCGCTCGTCGAGGGCGGCGTGAACCTCGCCGACGTCGACGAGGAGGACGGCAAGAAGATCGTGAAGAACGTCTTCGGCCAGAACACCGACCAGGTCGTGCAGGCCCTCGACCAGAAGCAGGGCGGCGGCGCCGGTGACCTCATCGGCAAGCTGCTGCCGATCCTCGCGCCGATCGTGCTGAGCTTCCTCGCGCAGCAGTTCACGAAGAAATCCACGGGCGGCGAGAGCCAGGGCGGCGGCATCGGCGATCTGCTGGGCGGGCTGCTCGGCGGCGGCTTCGGCGGCGGCGCCCAGGCGCAGGGCGGTGGCCTCGGCGATCTCCTCGGCGGCCTCTTCGGCGGCGGCTCGGGCGGCGGCTCGCAGGCGCAGGGCGGCGGTCTCGGAGACCTGCTCGGCGGTCTCGGCGGGCTCCTCGGCGGCGGCAAGCGCTGATCCTCCCGGACACCCCGCCCGTCTAGACTGGCGGGGTGTCCGTGAATCCCGAACTCGTCGGCCGGGAGTTCCCGCCGACCGCGCCGTACCTCGTCGGCCGCGAGAAGGTGCGCGAGTTCGCCCGCGCCGTGCTCGCCTCCACGCCGATCTCGCTCGACCCCGAGGCCGCCAAGGCGGCCGGATACGCCGACGTCGTCGCCCCGCCGACCTTCGCCGTCGTCATCCAGGAGCAGACGCTCGCGCAGCTCCTCGCCGAGCCCGACGCCGGCATCGACTTCACCCGCGTCGTGCACGGCGACCAGCGCTTCGTGCAGACCCGGCCGATCGTCGCCGGCGATCTGCTCACGGCGACCCTCGCGGTCACGAGCGTGAAGTCGCTCGGCGCGCACTCGATGGTGACCGCCGAGTCCACGATCGCCGACGCCGACGGCGCGCACGTCGTCACCGCGATCTCGACGCTCGTCGTGCGAGGGGAGGACTGATGGCCGCGCTGCAGACCCCGGAGTTCGCCTCGCTCGCCGTGGGCGACGTCGTCGCCGAGCAGAGCTTCGCGCTGACCCGCGACACGCTCGTCCGCTACGCGGGCGCCTCGGGCGACTTCAACCCGATCCACTACCGCGACGACGTGGCCAAGTCGGTCGGCCTGCCGGGCGTGCTCGCGCACGGCATGCTCACCATGGGCTTCGCCGTGCAGCCCGTCGTCGACTGGGCGGTCGACCCCGGCCGCGTCGTCGACTACCAGGTGCGGTTCACCCGTCCGGTGATCGTCGACCCGGAGCTCGGCGCCGTCGTGCAGGTGGTCGCGAAGGTCGGTCAGCTGGATGCCGAGGCCGCCGTCGCCCGCATCGACCTGACCGTGAAGGTCGGCGAGGAGACCGTGCTCGGCAAGGCGCAGGTGCGCGTCGAGCTCGGCGACCGCGGCGGCCGATGACCGGCGCGAGCTTCGCGGAGCTCACGACGCTCCGCCTCGGCGGGCCGATCGCCCGGCTCGTGACGGCGACGACGCAGCGCGACCTCGTCGATCTGCTGCACGGCGTGTGGGGCTCGGGCGAGCCGTGGCTCGTGCTGGGCGGCGGCTCGAACCTCGTCGCGGGCGACGAGGGCTTCGACGGCACCGTGGTGCGCATCGCGACGAGCGGCATCGAGGTGCTGCCCGGCGCCCCCGAGGGCTCGGTGCGGCTGCGCGTGCAGGCCGGCGAGAACTGGGACGGCTTCATCGCCTGGACCGTCGCGCACGGCTACTCGGGCCTCGAGGCGCTCTCGGGCATCCCGGGCTCCGTCGGCGCCGCGCCGGTGCAGAACATCGGCGCGTACGGGCAGGAGCTCTCGGAGGCGCTCGTCGGCGTCTGGTTCCTCGACGAGGGAGCGGATGCCCCGCGGTGGATGGCGGCGGCCGAACTTGAGCTCGGCTACCGCACCTCGGTGCTGAAGCAGGGGCTCGCGGGCGTCGTCGTCGCCGTCGAGGTGCAGCTGCACGACACGGCCGCCGAACGCGCCGTGCTCGGCGAGGCGATCGGCCGGCCCATCGCCTACGCCCAGCTCGCCGCCGCCCTCGGCGTGCAGCCGGGCGACCGGGCCCCGGTCGCGAAGGTGCGCGACACCGTGCTGGCCCTGCGCGGCTCGAAGGGCATGGTGCTCGACCCGGCCGACCCCGACTCGGTGAGCGCCGGCTCGTTCTTCACGAACCCGATCGTCACGGAACGGGTGGCGCGATCCTTGCCGGCCGACGCCCCGCGCTGGTACCTCGACCCGGAGCAGCCCGACGAGGTCGTGCCGCTCTCGCGCCTGGCGTCGCACTCGCCGCTCGACGCCTTCCTCGACCTGCAGGCCGAGTTCGCCGCGGGTGACGACGAGCCGCCCGCCGAGACGGAGCCCGCCGAGCCGCTCGTGAAGCTCTCGGCCGCGTGGCTCATCGAGCAGGCCGGCATCCATCGCGGTTTCGCGCTGCCCGGCTCGCGCGCCGCCGTCTCCTCGAAGCACACGCTCGCACTCACCAACCGGGGCGGTGCCACCGCCGCAGAGCTCGCGGAACTCGCGCGCTACGTGCGCCACCGGGTGCAGGCCGACTTCGGCATCGTGCTGCACCCGGAGCCCGTGCTCGTCGGCGTCGAGATCTAGCCGGTCGAGATCTCGCCGGTCGGGCTCTCGGCGGCCGGGCTCTCGGCGGCCGGCGACGTCTCGCGGCTCAGCCGGTCTCGCCGCCGAAGGCGCGGCGGGTGAGCGCCTGCACGTCGCGGTCGATCGTCGCGAGCTCGGTGCGGAGCTCGGCGGTGGCCCGCCCGATCTCCGCCCGGAACAGCGAACTCAGGTGCACCGTCTGCCAGCTCATCATGCCGATGACGACGCTCGCGAACACCCCGATGAGCACCCAGCTCTGCACCTCGGTCAATTTCACCCTCCTGCTGTGTCTGCCCCCGGTGTTTCGACCCTACGCGATGCGGTGCGTGGCGCGGCGTCGGCCGGAACAGCTGTGGAGGGCCGCGTCACACGCGGCGCTGGGGAGGAACGACCGGGCTAGGCTCGGCGGGTGGACCGCAGCGACTTCATCGAACACCGCCGCCCCGACGGCGAGCTCGTCGGCTGGCTGCGCCCCGAGGGCGAGGGCTTCGTGCCCGTCGACCTGCTCGGGCGCGAGCACGGCGGCGCCGTCGATTGGCTCGACGGTGAGACGCTGCTCGAGGAGCTCGGCATCCGCTACCTCGCCGACCCCTACGTGCTGCGCCTCGAGAACGGCACCGAGCTCCGCGTGCGGATCACCGAGGTGAGCACGCGCGGCATCGTCGTGAAGAAGGACGACTTCGGCGCGATCGACGCGCCGCTCGTCCGCTACGAGCTCGCGTGGCCGATGCCGCCCGAGCTCACGCCGCTCGGCGACCGGGAGCTTCCGGCAGCCTGGTGACGGCGGGCGCGCTCGCCGCGGCGGATGAGCCCGACGATGCCGAACAGCGCGATCACGGTGCCGAGGGCGATGACGGCGTACATCACGACCACGAGCGGGTGCACCGAGCCGATCCAGCCGGCCACGGCATCCCGACGTTCGGGTGAGACGAGCAGCCACAGCGTGACGGCGGCGATCGCGCCGAAGAGCAGCGCCCAGACGAGCGCCCCCCAGCGGATCGTGGGGCCCTCGAGGGGAGCTGACGGCGCATCGGTCTCGGCGGCGGGTTCGGGAGCGGGGGCGTCCCGCGCCTCCGGCGGCACGGGCGGCAGCACGAGCGTCTCGGCGGTCTCCTGGGGTTCGGGGGTCTCCTCGGGCTCGGGGGTCGTCTCGGCCTCGCGGTCCGGGGTGGGGTTCGTCATTCCTGCATCTCCGATCGGATCTCCACGTACACGGAACCCGTCCACTGCCGCAGCACGAGCCGAGCGTCCACGGGGCCGTCGTCGGTGGCGAGGCCGTCCGGCCCGCCCACGACGAACGGCCGCCGGGTGTCCGGCCCGATCGCCGACATCACACCGTTCTCGTCGGTGGCCCAGATGGTGACGCCGCCGGCCTCCGTGGCGTCCAGCTGCAGCCGGTCGCCGTCGTCGATCGTGACCCAGGCCTGGCCGAGCCCCTGCGAGAGCTCGACGGTCGCCGGGGAGTCCGGCGACCCGGGCGTGGTGTACAGGCTCAGATAGGCGTCGCCGACCGGCTGCACGAGCCGCTGCGAGGTCGACAGCGAGATCGAGGCGTTCGGCCCGATCAACCGGCCCTCGGGCAGCACCGCGGCGGTCGCGGTCGCGGCGAGCATGACGATCGTCGTCGCCGAGGCGAAGAAGGCGAGCCAGCCGCTGCGGCGCCGGCGCAGTGCGGCGATCACCATCGCCGCGGCGAACACGCAGACGGCCGTCGCGAGCGCGAGCGGCACGGCGAAGCCGTCGGTGTTCGCGCTCGACATCGCCGCGATCGCGGCGACGGCGCCGCCCACGATCGCGAGGCCGAGCGCGGTGAACACGAACGCGGCGCTCGCCCGCGGGCGGCTCGCCCGCCGGGCGGCGCGGGCCGCGTCGGCCCGCGCCATCAGCTCCCGCGCCTGCGCGCGGTTCTCCTCGGCGGCGGCGGCACGGGCGCGACGGTCGGCCTCGGCCTGGCCTGCGCGCCACTCGGCGTGCTCGGCGCGCCAGGCGTCGTGGCTCTGCCGCCAGGCGCCGAGCTCCTCGCCGGAGGCGTCCGGGCTCGGCTCGAGCGGCGGCGCGGGCGGCGGGGCGGGCGCGGGCGGCGCCTCCGCGGCGAACGCGGCGGAGGTCGCGGAGGCGGGAGCGGCGGATGCCTCGGGCCCCGGCCCCGCACTCGGCGCCGCCGGTGCCGTCGGTGCAGCGGGTGCGGCGGGTGCGGCCTGCGCCGGGGTCGTCCGCGCCGAGGCATCCACCCCGCCGGTGGCGCCCGCGCGCCGCACGAGCCACACCACGAGCGCGGCGAGTCCGCCGAGCAGGAGCAGCACCCAGAACAGCCGGAGCGGCACCGAGAGGTCGACGCCGAACAGCGGGTCGGGAAGCGCGGGCAGATCCGGCCACCAGCGCCAGCCGAGCCAGCCGCCCTGCACGAGCGGGATGATCCCGACCACCGTCATCACGGCGATGCCCGCGAGTGCCGGGTCGACGACCCCGCGGAAGAGCTGCTCGAGATGGATGCGCCCCTCGAGATCGGGCAGCAGCAACCAGGCGGCGGCATAGATCAGCAGGAACGGCGCCCCGAGCACGGCCAGCACGACGACGATGCCGCGGACGATGATCGGGTCGAGGCCGATCCGGGCGGCGACGCCGGCGCAGACGCCGCCGATCCAGCCGTCGCGGCGCGGCACCCCCGCCCGGCGCAGATCGGCGAAGAACCCGCTGCCCGGGCCGCCGTTCGGAGCCGAACCGCCCGCCCCGCCACCGGCGCCCTGGCCGTCGGTCGTGCGTTCCCCCTGCTCGCCCCGCGGCGCCTCGGCGTCGTGGGGAGCGGTGCGATTCGTCTCCATGCCTCGATCGTGGCGCAGCCGCCGCCCCGCCCGCGATGGGGTGAACCCCTGATTCGACCCTGAACGGCGTCCAGGGGCCGCGGGCACGACCGCCCCGTCTGCTTGGATGGCAGGCATGAGCACCGCCCCCGCCGCGGGCGACGACCGCATCGTCCCGCGCCTCGCCCGTCCGCGCGACTGCGTGGCGACGGGCGTCGCCGCCGGTCTCGCGGGCCACCTCGGCTGGCCGGTCGTGCTCGTGCGGCTCGGCTTCGCGCTGACGAGCCTCGTCGGCGGCGCGGGCCTGCTGCTCTACCTGTGGCTCTGGGCGCTCACGCCCTGGCAGCCCGGTGAGTCGGCGCCGAAGCGCCGGGCACCGGTCGCGTGGATCCTGCTCGCCGCGGCCGCCGTCCCGCTCGGCGTCGCCGCGGTCTCCGGCGGACCGCCCACCGGTGGACCCGCCTGGTTCTGGCCCGCGCTCGCGGGCGTCGGGCTCATCGTCGCGGCAGCCGCGTGGGCGGGCTTCCTCGACCGGCCCGACGCCGACCGCGGGCCGCGGCACGAGTTCGCCGTGCGCATCGTCGCGACGATCGCCCTCGCCGTCATCGCGTTCGTGATCGTGTTCGGACCGGCCGCCGCTGAGGCCCCGAGGCCCGCCTTCGCCGTCGCCCTCGCCGCGGTCGCCGGGATCGCCCTCGTGTACGCGCCGACGCTGGTGACCCGCTGGCGGGAGCTCAGCGAGGAGCGCACCCGACGCATCCGCGAAGAGCAGCGCAGCGAGATGGCCGCCCACCTGCACGACTCCGTGCTGCAGACCCTCGCCCTGATCCAGAACCGCGCCGGGGCCACCAGCGAGGTCGCCCGCATCGCCCGTGCGCAGGAGCGCGAGCTGCGCGAGTGGCTCTTCGCCGGCGACGCCGTGCCCGACCGCGACCTCGGCGCCGAGCTCCGCGAGGTCGCCGCCGTGCTCGAGATCGAGTACCCGGTGAGCGTCGACGTGGTCGTCGTCGGCGAGCAGCGCGAACGCGCCTCGGGCGAGCTCGCCGCCGCCTGCCGCGAGGCGATGCTGAACGCGGCTCGGCACGCCGGCGGCGAGGTGTCCGTGTACGTCGAGGGCCGCCCCGACGCGGTCGAGGTCTTCGTCCGCGACCGCGGCACGGGGTTCTCGCTCGACGAGGTGCCGGCCGACCGGCTCGGCGTGCGGCAGTCGATCGTGGGCCGGATGCGCCGCGCCGGCGGCGAGGCCGAGGTCGGCCCGGGCGCGGGCGGCGTCGGCACGCAGGTGCGACTGCGGATGCCGGCCGCAGGGCCCGGCGAAGGGGGAACGCGTGGCTGAGGCATCCGTCCGGGTCGTCGTCGTCGACGACCACTCGATCTTCCGCTCCGGCCTGAAGGCCGACCTCGACGCCTCGATCGACGTCGTCGGCGAGGCGCACGACGTCGAGTCGGCGCTCGCCGTGGTCGCCGAGACCGCGCCCGACGTGGTGCTGCTCGACGTGCACCTGCCCGGCCTCGCGGTGCCCGCCGGCAGCACGGGCGGGGCCGAGGTGATCCGCCGGGCGGCGCCAGAACTGCCGGCGACCCGCTTCCTCGCCCTCAGCGTCTCGGACAAGGCGGAGGACGTCGTCGGCGTGATCCGAGCCGGCGCCCGCGGCTACATCACGAAGGGCTCCTCCGGTGGCGAGGTCAGCCGGGCGGTGCACGCCGTGGCGACCGGCGATGCGGTCTTCTCGCCGAAGCTCGCGGGCTTCGTGCTCGACGCCTTCGGCGCCGCGGTCGGCGAGACGGCCGTCGCGGGCGACGAGCTCGACCGGCTCTCCGCGCGAGAGCAGGAGGTGATGCGGCTGATCGCCCGCGGCTACGCCTACAAGGAGGTCGCCGCCGAGCTGTTCATCTCGGTGAAGACGGTGGAGACGCACGTCTCGGCGGTGCTCCGCAAGCTCCAGCTCTCGAGCCGGCACGAGCTCACCGCCTGGGCGACCGCGCGCCGCCTGCTCTGACCCGCTCCCCAACCGACTTGCCCGACTTTCATGAAAGTCGGGCAAGTCGGTTGGGGAGCGTCGCGGAATGTGACGTGACGAAATGTGACCGTCACGCGAATCCGGGTACGGTCGCAGGGTGACCAGCTCCGCCTTCCCCTCAGAGCCCGCCGCAGCCCACCACGACCCCAGCGTCCGCGAGGCCGTCAGCGACCGCATCGACCACGAGCTCCGCGCCGAGGTGCGCCTGCTCGGCAGCCTCCTCGGCACGGTCCTCGCCGAGGCCGGCGGCCCCGCCCTCCTCGACGACGTCGAACGCCTCCGCGCGCTCGCGATCGCCGCGTACGAGGGCGAGGGCGCCTCCCTCGAGGATGCCGAGGCCCTCGTGGCCGCCTTCACGCCCGCGCGCGCCGAGGAGGTGGCCCGCGCGTTCACGGTGTACTTCCACCTCGCGAACCTCGCCGAGGAGCACCACCGCGTGCGCGTGCTCCGCGCCCGCGACGGCGGCGACCGCGACGCCCCGGCCGAGTCGCTCGGTGCGGCCTACGACCACCTCGTCGCCGAGATCGGCGAGGATGCCGCGGCCGAACGCCTGCGCCGCCTGCGCTTCCACCCCGTGCTCACCGCCCACCCGACCGAGGCCCGGCGCCGCGCCGTCGCCTCCGCGATCCGCCGCGTCGGAGAACTGCTCGCCGAGCGCGAAGAGCTGCTCCGGCTCGCCCCGGCCGCCGACCCGGCCGAGCTCGACCGCCGCCTCGCCGAGCAGATCGACGTGCTCTGGCGCACCTCGCCGATCCGCACCACCCGCCCCACCCCGCTCGACGAGGTGCGCAGCGCGATGAACGTCTTCGACCAGACCCTGTTCGAGGTCGTGCCGCGCGTGTACCGGCAGCTCGACGACCGCCTGCAGGGCCGCGACGCGGGCCTCGCACCCGCCGTCGCCCCCGCGTTCGTCCGCTTCGGCAGCTGGATCGCGGGCGACCGCGACGGCAACCCCTTCGTCACGGCCGAGACCACGGCCGCCGCCGCCGCGATCGCCGCGGAGCACGTGCTGCTCGGGCTCGAGCGCGCGGCCACCCGCATCGGGCGGAGCCTCACCCTCGCCGAGGACGGCACACCGGCCTCGCCGGAGGTGCGGGAGCTCTGGGCGGCCCAGCAGCGGCTGGCACCCGAGGTCACCGCGGGCATCGGCACCCGCGCCCCCGACGAGCCGCACCGCCGCGTGCTGCTCGTGGCCGCCGCCCGGCTGCGGGCGACCCGGGTGGGCGACGCGAGCCTCGCCTACGGCTCGCCCGAGGAGTTCCTCGCCGAGCTCCGCCTCGTGCAGGCCTCGCTCGCCGCCGCGGGCGCGCACCGCAGCGCGAACGGCGAGCTGCAGGGGCTCGTCTGGCAGGTGGAGACGTTCGGCTTCCACCTCGCCGAGCTCGAGGTGCGCCAGCACTCCGAGGTGCACCGCCGGGTGCTCGCCGAGCTCGCCGAGGCCCCCGCGGGCGACGCCGGGCGCAGCGAGCTCGCGAGCGAGGTGCTCGAGGTCTTCCGCACGATCGCCGAGCTGCAGCGGCGGTACGGACTGCGCGCCGCCCGCCGCTACATCGTCTCCTTCACGCAGAGCGCCGACGACCTCGCGAACGTCCACCGGCTCGCCGAGGCCGCGCTCGGCGACGACGCCCCGGTGCTCGACGTCATCCCGCTGTTCGAGACCTTCGCCGACCTCGAGGCGTCCACCGACATCCTCGACGGGATGCTGCAGCTGCCCCAGGTGCAGCGGCGGCTCGCCGAGACCGGCCGCTCGATCGAGGTGATGCTCGGCTACTCGGACTCCTCGAAGGACGTCGGCCCCGTCGCCGCGACGCTCGCTCTCGACGCCGCGCAGGCGCGCATCGCTGCCTGGGCGGAGCGGAACGACATCCGGCTCACCCTCTTCCACGGCCGCGGCGGTGCGCTCGGCCGGGGCGGCGGGCGCACGAACGAGGCCGTGCTGGCCCAGCCGCCCGGCTCCGTCGACGGCCGCTTCAAGGTGACCGAGCAGGGCGAGGTCATCTTCGCCCGCTACGGCGACGCCGACATCGCGGCGCGGCACCTCGAGCAGATGGCCGCGGCCACCCTGCTCGCGGGCAGCCCGGAGAACGAGGCGCGCAACCGCGAGGCCGCCGCCCGCTTCGCGGGGCTCGCGAAGCAGCTCGACGAGGCATCCCGAGCCCGCTTCTTCGCGCTCGTCAAGGCGGAGGGGTTCGCGCCGTGGTTCGCGCGGGTGACGCCGATGGAGGAGGTCGGGCTCCTCGCCCTCGGCTCCCGGCCCGCGCGGCGCGGGCTGTCGGTGTCCTCGCTCGAGGACCTGCGGGCCATCCCGTGGGTGTTCGCGTGGACCCAGGCGCGGATCAACCTCACCGGCTGGTTCGGGCTCGGCACCGCGCTCGCCGCGGTGGGCGACGAGGAGCTGCTGCGCCGGGCGTACCGGGAGTGGCCGCTGTTCGCCTCGATGATCGACAACGTCGAGATGTCGCTCGCGAAGGCCGACGACCGGCTCGCCGAGCGCTACCTCGCGCTCGGCGACCGCGACGAGCTCGCCGCGCTCGTGCTCGACGAGCTCGCGCTCACCCGCGAGTGGGTGCTGCGGGCGAGCGGGCACGACGAGCTGCTCGCCGAGCAGCCGGTGCTGCAGCGGGCGGTGCACCTGCGGAGCCCGTACGTCGACGCCCTCTCGCTGCTGCAGCTGCGCGCGCTCCGAGCGGTGCGCGAGGAGCAGACCGCGGGCGCGACGCCGGACGAGCACGAGCTGCGGCTGCTGCTCCTCGCCGTGAACGGGATCGCCGCGGGCCTGCAGAACACCGGCTGAGCCGCGCCTGCGGGAGCTCGGGCTCAGAGCAGGCCGAGCTCCATCGCGCGGGTCACGGCCCTGGTGCGGTCGTTCACGCCGAGCTTCTCGAACACGTGCGTGAGGTGCGTCTTGACCGTCGCCTCGCCGATCACGAGGGTGCGCGCGATCTCCGGGTTCGAGCTGCCGGCGGCGACGAGGCGCAGCACCTCGAGCTCGCGCGGCGAGAGGGCCTGCGCCGGGGCGGCCGAGCTGCCGGCATCCGCCCGCATCCGGCGCACGAGCTGGGCGGCGACCGAGGGCGCGAGCACCGTCTCGCCCGCGACGACGGCGCGGATGCCGGCGAGGATCTCCTCCTGCGGTGCGGCCTTCAGCAGGTAGCCGGAGGCCCCGGCCTCGATCGCCTCGACGATGTGCTCGTCGGTGTCGTACGTCGTGAGCACGAGCACCCGCACGCCGCCGCCGTCGGCGAGGATGCGGGCGGTCGCCTGGGCGCCGTCGAGGCCGGGCATGCGCAGGTCCATGAGCACGAGCGCCGGGGTGAGCCGGGCGGCGAGTGCGACGGCTTCGAGCCCGTCGGCGGCCACGCCGACCACCTCGATGTCGTCGGCGCTCTCGAGGAGGCCGACGATGCCGGCGCGCACGACGGGGTGTCGTCGGCGACGACGACGCGGATCGGCGCGTTCATGCGGCGCCTCCGTCACTCGGCGCGGCCACGGATGCCTCGACGGGCAGCTCGACGCGGAGCTCCGCCCCGCCCCCGGTCGCCGGGCCGAAGGACACCCGCCCGCCGGCGAGCGCGACCCGCTCGCGGAGCCCCGCGAGCCCGAAGCCGGGCGCGTCGTCCGGGCCGGGGCCGACGCCGTCGTCGCGCACGATGAGCCGGACCATCCCGTCGGCCGTCTCGACGGTGAGCGAGGCGTGCCTCGCCCGCGCGTGCTTCCGCACGTTCGCGAGCCCCTCCTGCGAGGCGCGCAGCAGCACCACCTCGAGTTCGCGACCGAGCCCCGGCGCGCGCGCCTCGAGCGCGACGGCGACGCCCGTCTCCCGCTCGAAGGCGGCGGCGAGCCGGCCGAGCGCGTCGGCGAGGGTCGTGTCGAGGGCGATGGGGGAGACGGCGGCGACGAGCCCGCGGGCCTCGGTGAGGGCTTCGCGCGCCATCTCCTCGATGAGCCCGAGATCGCTGCGCGCGGCGGCTACGTCGGGCGACGGGGCATCCAATCGTCGCTCCGCCCGCTGCGCGAGCATGACGAGCCCGGTGAGGCTCTGCGCGATCGTGTCGTGGATCTCCCGCGCGAGCCGGGCCCGTTCCTCGGTCACGCCCGTCTCCCGGTGCATCGCCGCGAGCTGCCCCTGTGCGGCCTGCAGCTCGTCGAGCAGGCGCGCCCGCTCCTCGCCGACCTCGGCGATGCGGGTGATCCACAGGCCGAGCGCGAGGCTGAACGCGAGCGACAGCGCGCCGACCCCGATGCCCGCGAGCACGCCGGTCGGCCCGAGCCCGACCGCGTAGCCCGCGGCGACGGCGACGGCGAGGAGCACGTTGCCGACGATCGCACGTTTCGTCGACGGCGCGGTGATCCAGAGGAACGGATAGGCGAAGGCCTGCAAGGTCGCGGCGCCGGAGTCGAACGCCGTCCCCGCGAACACGACGGTGACGAGGATGGCGGTGATCGCGACGTGGTGGCGCGGGTCCTCCGAGCCGATCCGCCACCTGAGGTAGCCGACGTAGACCAGGAGGAACACCGCGACGACCGACCAGCTGCCCCAGTCCTGCGGGCCGTACGGCGGGAAGACGAGGCCGAAGGTGACGACGACGGCCGACACCGCGACGGCGGCGAGGTCCCACCAGCGGCGGTTCAGCATTCCGTCATGCTCTCACGCGCCTCAGGCGTCGCGCCGGATCCAGCGGAAGGTGAGCCGGCTCACGACGAGTCCGATCACGAGCCAGGCGAGGAGCCAGACCGCGACCCAGCCGAGATCCCAGGAGCCGTGCTGCTCCAGCACGGCGAAGTCCTCCGGCAGGAAGGCGGCGCGCATGCCCTGCGCCATCCACTTCAGCGGGAACAGGCTCGCGAGGTTCTGCATCCACTCCGGCAGTGCGGAGAACTGCAGGTACACGCCCGAGATGAACTGCAGCACGAGCACGATCGGCACGACGACCGCCGTGGCCGAGCGCGAACTGCGCGGCACGGAGGACAGCGCGATGCCGAGGAGCGCCGAGGCGACCGTGCCGAGCACGAACACCCAGGCGAACGTCAGCCAGGCCTCGCCGCTCGTCGGCAGCGCGACGCCGAAGACCGTGGCCGAGACGAGCAGCAGGAGGGCCGCCTGCAGCACCCCGGTGACGAACACCTGGCCGAGCTTGCCGATGAAGTACGACACGGGGGACAGCGGTGTGCCGCCGAGCCGCTTCAGCGTCCCGTCGCCCTTCTCGCCGGCGATGTCGACCGCGAGGCCCTGCACGCCGGAGAGCAGCACGCCCGCCGCGAGCATGCCCGGCAGGTAGTAGGCGCCCACGCTCACGCCCTCGGTGCCCGGCCCCGGCGCGATCTCGCCGGCCGAGCTGAACGCGGCGGTGAAGATGCCGAGCATGACGAGCGGGAACAGGAAGGTGAAGAACACGGTGTCCGGGCTGCGGAAGTACCCGCGCACCTCGTAGGTCATGCGTCGGAGACCGGTGGCGAGGACGCCGGGCAGGCGGGCGGCGCCGGCGCGGTCGGCGGCGGGCTGGGCGGTGACGGCGCTCATGCGCGGGCCTCCTCGGGGGTCGCGGTCGGGGTCGGGGTCGGGGCGGACGAGACGCCGGGCGTCTCGGCGGGCGCGGATGCCGCGCTCACGAGTTCGAGGTAGACGTCCTCGAGGCTCGGGCGGATGACCTCGAGCTCGGCGGGCTCGCCGTCGCGCCCGTCGCCCGCGGCCTCGGCGTCCGCCGCGAGCGCGGCGACGAGTTCGGCGGGGCGCTCGGTGCGCTGCTCGCGCCGCGCGCCGGAGGCATCCCGCCACCGCACGATCGGGACCCTGGCGGCACGGCCGCCGAGCTGGTCGATCGCGCCCTCGGCGACGATCCGGCCGTCCAGGATGACCGCGGCACGGTCGCCGAGCTGCGCGGCCTCGTCGAGGTAGTGGGTCGTGAGCAGGATCGTGGTCCCCTCGGCCTTCAACTGTTCGATGAGGCCCCAGAACTCGCGGCGGGCCTCGGGGTCGAAGCCCGTCGTCGGCTCGTCGAGGAAGAGCAGCTGCGGTCGGCCGATGATGCCGAGCGCGACGTCGACACGACGACGCTGGCCGCCGGAGAGCTTCGAGATGCGGGTGCCGGCCTTCCGTTCGAGGCCGACCGCCGCGATCACCTCGTCGACGTCGCGCGGGTGCGGGGAGTATCCGGCGAACTGGCGCAGCTGCTCGCGGACCGTGTACAGCCCGGTCTCCGGGGCGGACTGCAACACGATGCCGAGCTCCGCTCGCCAGGCGCGGCCGCCCGTCGCAGGGTCGGCGCCGAGCACCGAGACCTCGCCCGAGCTGCGTCGCCGGTACCCCTCCAGGATCTCGATCGTCGTCGACTTGCCCGCCCCGTTCGGCCCGAGCAGCGCGAGCGTCTCGCCGCGGGCGATGTCGAGGTCGATGCCGTCGACGGCGGTCACGCCGCCGTACGCCTTGCGGAGGCCGCGCACCCGGACGGCGGGGCTCTGAATCTGGTCCATACTGCGATGCTCCCGCGTCCGCCCGGGCCGGGGGCACCCCCGAACTGGCGATCCCGGCATCCCCCGATCGGTGGATGCCGGCCGCTAGTCTGAGGCGGCGCGCCGCCGGGGCGCGCCCCGATCGGATCGGAGCAGCGTGTCGCACGAGGACCCGTTCGCGTCTCGCTCGACGCATCCACCTCTCCCCGCTGCGGCCTGGGTGGTGCTCGCGATCGCGGCACCGCTCGCGCTGCTGCTGAGCGTGATCGGGGCGCTGTCGCTCGCCGCGGTCTCATCGACGGTGAGCGCCAGGGCGGAGGAGATCCGCGCCGGTGCGGGCGCCGGCGCGGGGTTCAGCGGGACGGAGGGCTGGCCGGAGCCGGAGGCCGAGCCGGAGCCGGAGGTCGAGCCGGAGCCGTTCGAGCCGAGCAGCGTGATCGGCCTCGACGATGCGGTCGACTTCGGGACGGGTCCGGCGTGGTCGCTCGAGCGGTGGGGCGATTGGGAGCAGATCCCCGATTTCGGCGGGAACGAGGCGTACGCCTCGTCCTCCGCGAACTGCGAGGTGCATCTCCGCGCGAATCCGAAGAGCGCGATCACCGCCGCCGACCTCGACAACGGCCGTCGCGGCGCCAGCGCGGCGCTCGCCGAGGCGATGATCGTGGCGCACGTCTATTCAGGCGCGCGGGCCTCCGAGAGCACCCGCACGGAGGACGCGCCGGCGAGCGGCGCGATCGCGCTCGCGGCCTGGCACAGCGACGACGCGATCGAGTTCGCGCAGCGCGAGGGCGGCTACACGGATCGCGGGGTGGAGCATGTCGTCACCTCGCTCGCGAGGAAGGACCTCGACGGCGAGGGCGGCTACGCGGCGATCCTCGTCGATTGCGAGGTCGCGCCTGGGGGCGAAGCCACTCCCGCGGCCTCGCTCACCCGCGACTTCGTGCTCGACTTCGACTGACCGCCGGCGCAGCGCGATGTCGCTCAGCGCGGCAGCACGAGCGACACCGCGAGGGCGAGCATCACGACCGCGATGACGCCGTCGAGGATGCGCCAGGCGCGCGGCGTCGAAAGCACCCGGCCGAGCAGCCGCGCCCCGTACGCGAGGCCGAAGAACCAGAGCACCGAGCCGAGCGCGGCCCCGAGCGCGAACCACCAGCGCCCCTCGCCGTGCCCGTTGGCGACCGAGCCGAGCAGGAACACGGTGTCGAGGTAGACGTGCGGGTTCAACCAGGTGAGGGCGAGGCAGGTGCCGAGCGTCGCGAGGAGGGTCGTGCCGGCGGCGGCACCGGTGTCGCGCGTCGGCCGGGCGGGCGCGGCCGTGAGCGTACCGGCCGTCACGGCCGTGGCGGCGGGGCCGGTGGAGGGTGCGGCGCCGTCCGGTGTCCCGTCGGACGGCGCCGCGGTCGATGCGCCGGGGCCGAGCGTCGCGCCGCTCGGCCGGATCGCGCGCTTCGCGGCGAGCACGGCATAGCCGGCGAGGAATGCGGCCCCCGCCCAGCGCACGACGTCGACGAGCCACGGCACCGCGGTGAGCACGGCGCCGATGCCCGACACTCCGGCGAGGATGAGCACCGCGTCCGAGATCGCGCAGACCGCGGCCACCGCGAAGACGTGCTCGCGGCGGATGCCCTGGCGCAGCACGAACACGTTCTGCGCGCCGATGGCGACGATGAGCGAGAGGCCGAGGCCGAGGCCGGCGAGGGTCGAGCTGAGGTCCACGGCTCGACGTTAGGGTGACGGATGCCTGAAGTACAGTTCAGGATTCTTCAGCGGCATTAGCATGGCTTCAGATGGAGATTCCGGCCGAACTCGCCCGCACCCTCGCGACCGTCGTCGCCGAGGGCACGTTCGACGCGGCCTCGCGGGTGCTGCAGATCACCCCGTCCGCCGTCTCGCAGCGCATCAAGGCGCTCGAGCAGCACCTCGGCCGCGTGCTCCTCGTGCGGCAGAAGCCCGTGCGCGCGACCGAGGCGGGGCAGGCCGTGGTGCGCTACGCCCGGCAGCTCGCGCTGCTCGAGCACGACGCGCTCGCCGGGTTCGCGCTCGCCGCGGAGCCCGACTCCCCGGCCGAGCGCCGCCCGATCGCCGTTCCCCTCGCGGTGAACGCCGACACGCTCGGCACCTGGATCCTGCCGACCCTCGCGCAGCTCGCGGCGAGGCATCCGGTCGTCTTCGACCTGCACCGCGACGACCAGGACTTCACCGCCGAGCTGCTCGAGTCGGGCACCGTCATGGCGGCGATCACCTCGCAGGCGACGCCCGTGGCCGGCTGCGTCGCGCGGCCGCTCGGAGTGATGCGGTACCGCGCCGTCGCGACACCCGACTACGTGGCGCGTTGGCTGCCCGACGGCATGACGCCCGTGGCGCTCTCGCGCGCGCCGCTCGTCGACTTCGACCGGCGCGACGACTTGCAGACGGGTTTCCTCCGATTCGTCGGCGCCGACGACACCGCCCCGCCCAGGCACTACGTGCCCGCGTCGAACGACTTCGCCGTCGCCGTGAAGCTCGGGCTCGGCTGGGGCATGCTGCCCGGCTTCCAGAGCGACGAGGAGCTCGCCGACGGGCGGCTCGTGCCGCTCGGCGGGCCACCGATCGACGTGCCGCTGCACTGGCAGCAGTGGAACCTGCGCTCGCCGCTGCTCGACACGATCGCCGACGCGGTGGTGGCCGAGGCCCGCCGCGCGTTCTCCTGAGCCTGCCCCGGGCTCAGCCGAAGAGGCGCTGCAGGCGTTGCACGCCCTCGAGGAGCGGCTCGTCGCCGAGCGCGTAGCTGAAGCGCAGGAAGCCGCTCGGTCCGAACGCCTCGCCGGGCACCGCGGCGACCTCGGCCCGCTCCAGGATGAGGTCGGCGAGCTCGAGCGAGCTCGTCGGCGTGACGCCGCCCCACTCCCGGCCGAGGAGGCCCGTCACGTCGGGGTACACGTAGAACGCCCCCTCGGGCACCGGCACCCGCAGGCCCTCGATCTTCGAGAGCTCCGCGACGATCGTGCGCCGGCGGCGGTCGAAGGCGCGGCGCATCTGCTCGACGGGCTCCTGCGGCCCGGTGAGGGCGGCGATCGCGGCGCGCTGGGAGATGTTCGACACGTTCGAGGTGAGGTGCGACTGCAGGTTCGCGGCGCCCTTGATGACGTCGGCGGGGCCGACCATCCAGCCGAGTCGCCAACCCGTCATGGCGTACGTCTTCGCCACGCCGTTCACCAGGATCGCCTGCTCCGCGAGACCGGGCACGGCCTCGACGATCGAGAGCGCGCGCGGGGCGGGGGCGCCCACCTCGGTGTCGAGCGCGGCGTAGGTGAGGTTCTGGTAGATCTCGTCGGCGATCACCCAGATGCCGTGCTCGAGCGCCCACTCGCCGATGGCGCGCACCTGCTCGGGCGGGTACACGGCGCCCGTCGGGTTCGACGGCGAGACGAAGAGCAGCACCTTCGTGCGCTCGGTGCGGGCGGCCTCGAGCTGCTCGACCGTGACGAGGTAGCCCTGCTCGCTGCCGGCGAAGACGTCGACCTGGCGTCCGCCGGCGAGCTTGATCGCCTCGGGGTAGGTGGTCCAGTACGGCGTCGGAACGAGCACCTCGTCGCCCTCGTCGAGGAGCACCTGGAAGGCCTGGTAGACGGCCTGCTTGCCGCCGTTCGTGACGACGACCCGGGAGGCGGGCACGTCGAGGCCGGAGTCGCGCCGCGTCTTGTCGGCGATCGCCTCGCGGAGCTCGGGCAGGCCCGCCGCGGGCGTGTAGCGGTAGTTCTTGGGGTCGTGCGTGGCGGCGAGCGCCGCCTCGACGATGTGCTCGGGCGTCGCGAAGTCGGGTTCGCCCGCGGCATAGGAGATGACCGGGCGCCCCTCGGCCTGGAGGGCCTTCGCCTTCGCATCGACCTTCAGGGTCGCGGACTCGGCGATGGCGGCGATGCGGGCGGACAGGCGCGGCTTCTCGGTCACACTGCGAGTCTACCGAGCGGCAGCGCCGGCCGAACCGTCGATCCGACCGGCATCCGGCGCGGATTCAGAGGTTCTGACCGATGTCCCAGAGCCGGTCCGGCCGGCCGTCGATCGCCTCGGACACCGCGAGCGCCTGATCGTCCGAGAGCGAGGCGACGTAGTCGACGACGCCGCGGCCGACGCCGAGCCGGGCGAGTTCGCCGACCTCGGGCACCGGCACCCCCTCCGGGCGGGTGCGCCGGAGCAGGGCGTAGCCGTCGGTCGCGATCTCGATGAGCTCGCGCAGCCGCTGGGGCACCCGGTGCCGGTCGTACTCGTCGGTCGCCCACGCGGTGAGCCCCTTCACGGCGCGGGTCAGCACCCGGCTGAGCCCGCGCTGGTACATCGCGATGTCGGCCCGGTCGAGGATGAAGTGCCGGTGCACGAACTTCAGGATCTCCACCTCGTGCCAGGCGGCCTGGTCGAGCGTGACGAGGCCCGTGCGGGCGACGCCGGGCGGGGCCGGCACGACGGAGGTCTGCAGGTGCCCGATCCAGCCGTTCGTGAACGAGGACAGCGCCCGCTCCGAGGCGATCGATCCGTCGAAGGGCGAGGCGAGCAGGCCGTCGACGAGGTCGTCGGCGACGGCGTCGACCGCGGCGGCGAAGGCGTCGTCGTCGGCGATCCAGTCGTCGGAGCGGCGGAGCTTGCGGCGCAGTGCCTCGAGCGCGGCCCCTGGTGGCGCGGTGCGGGCGGCGAGCTCCTCGTCGGCGAGCGCGCGGAGCTCGCCCGCGGCCTGCGTCCAGCCGCGGAACTCGCGGGCGACGGCCCCCTGGCTGAGGAGGCCGGCGCGGTAGAAGTCGTCGACGTCGTGGATCGAGTACGCGATGTCGTCGGCGGTGTCCATGACCGAGCACTCGAGCGACTGCTCCATCGGCGGCAGCCCCGTGCGCGCGGCGGCGAGGTCGGCCGCGTCGAGGTCGTAGGCGGAGAACTTGCCCGCCTCGACGGCCCCGTCGACGAGCCGCAGCCCGCGGGGGAGTCCGCCGTCGGGGAACGCCACCGGGCGCGCGAATCGCGTCCACGGGTACTTCGCGACGGCCGCCCGGACCGCCGAGGTGAGGTTCAGGCCGTGCGCGGCGGACGCGGTGACGTCGAGCGTCGCGATGATGCGGTAGCTCTGCGCGTTGCCCTCGAAGCCGTCGGCGAGGCCCAGGGTCTCGCGGGCGAGCCGGTCGAGCACGCGCTCGCCGAGATGGCCGAACGGCGGGTGGCCGAGGTCGTGCGCGCTCGCGGCGGCCTGCACGACGACCGCGTCGCAGCCGTGCTCACGGGCGAGGGCGTTGGCCGGCGAGGCGGGATCGGCGAAGCCGACGGCGATCGCGCGGGCGACGGCGGTCACCTTGATCGAGTGGGTGAGGCGGTTGTGGATGAGGGGGCCCGCGCCCGGCTGCGCGATGACCTGGGTCACGGCGGAGAGCCGCGAGAAGTAGGGCGAGAAGCGGATGCGCTCGAGGTCGAGTCGGAACTGGGAGTGCTCGCCGGTGACCTCGACGCTCGAGCTCGGTTCGGGCGTGCGGCGTGCGGCGCGGTCCGGGGTCATGGTCCCAATGTAGGCGTCGGTTCGCGCGAGCCGCTCGCGTCGCATAGACTGGGTGAGGTTGCTCGTTCCGGCAATGCTTCACTGCGCCCGAAATCCGTTTCGGGGGAGGTGTGCTGAGGCGGGGCGAACGGCCTCCAGGCCCCAGGCAACGGGGGCTTAGGGCGGTGGCTCAATTGGTAGAGCAGCGGTCTCCAAAACCGCAGGTTGCAGGTTCGAGTCCTGTCCGCCCTGCGAGCCGGCAGTGAATGCCGGCCCACGAAAGGTGTACAGGTGGCCCGGAAGATCATCGACGAACCCAGCGAGGATGTCGTCGCCAACGCCAAGCGCGACCGCGCTGCGCGTCGGAATCCGTTCGCCCGGATCGCGCTGTTCATCCGTCAGGTCATCGCAGAACTGAAGAAGGTCGTCACCCCGACCCGCAAGGAGCTCGTCAATTTCACGATCGTCGTGCTCGTCTTCGTCATCATCATGATGGCGCTCGTCTGGGGCCTCGACCAGCTGTTCGGTCTGCTGGTGGTGTACGTCTTCGGGCAACCGGGAGTCTGATCGGGGCTTCGGGCCCACGTCGACCGAGACTCGCCGAGTGCCGGTCGGGACTCACGAAGTAAGGATCAGAAGTGTCAAGGACTGAGCGCGACGACGTCGACTGGGCTACGGCTGCCGAGCAGTCTGCCGAGGACGACGAGGCGCAGACGGGCAACGTCAACCAGCACGAGGAGGACTCCTCCGAGGCGGCCGAGCACATCGCCGTCCACGTGGTGGACGACGAGGGCAACGAGGTCGACCTCGACGCCGTCCTCGACTCCCTCGCCGAGGCGAGCGACCCCGAGGCCGACGCGGTCGTCGACGACGCCCTCGACATCGACTCCGCCGACGAGGCCGAGGCGGCCGCCGAGGCCGTCGAAGAAGAGGCCGAGAGCGAGTTCGACCCGTACGAGGAGTTCCGCGCCGAGCTGCGCTTCCTCCCGGGCAAGTGGTACGTCATCCACTCCTACGCGGGCTTCGAGCGCCGCGTGAAGGCGAACATCGAGCAGCGCCGCGAGTCGATGGCGATGGCCGACTACATCTACCAGGTCGAAGTGCCGATGGAAGATGTCGTCGAGATCAAGAACGGCCAGCGCAAGATGGTCACCCGCGTGCGCATCCCCGGCTACGTGCTCGTGCGCATGGAGCTCAACGAGGACTCGTGGTCGGTCATCCGCCACACGCCCGGCGTCACCGGCTTCGTGGGCAACGCCCACAACCCCACGCCGCTGCGCTTCGAAGAGGCCTTCGGCATGCTGAAGAGCCTCGTCGCCCCGGCCGACGTTCCCGCGGCGAAGGGCTCGAAGGCGGCCGCCGCCTCCGGCGCCTCCCGCCAGGTGCAGGCCGAGGTCGACTTCGAGGTCGGCGAGACCATCACCATCAAGGACGGCTCGTTCGCGGGCCTGCCCGGCACGATCAGCGAGATCAAGCCCGAGAGCGGCAAGCTCACGGTCCTCGTCTCGCTCTTCGAGCGCGAGACCCCGGTCGAGCTCAGCTTCGACCAGGTCACGAAGCTCTAGCAGCCCGCACACCGTACGTCCAGCCGACCCTCCGGTATACTCGGAGGGTTGTGCTGCGTTTGGGCCATCCGAACCACACGATCCACCGCCACCCGGAACCGCCGGAGTGACGGGAGAGTGCCCCGCCGGGGCGTTCGAACAGAAAGAGAGAAATCATGGCACCGAAGAAGAAGGTCACTGGTCTGATCAAGCTTCAGATCAACGCCGGCGCCGCCAACCCCGCCCCGCCGATCGGTCCGGCGCTGGGTCAGCACGGCGTCAACATCATGGAGTTCTGCAAGGCCTACAACGCGGCCACCGAGTCGCAGCGCGGCAACGTGATCCCCGTCGAGATCACGGTCTACGAGGACCGCAGCTTCACCTTCATCCTGAAGACCCCGCCCGCCGCCGAGCTCATCAAGAAGGCCGCCGGCGTCGCCAAGGGTTCGGGCGTCCCGCACACCACCAAGGTCGGCAAGATCAGCCCCGACCAGGTCCGTGCGATCGCCGAGCAGAAGATGTCCGACCTGAACGCGAACGACCTCGACGCCGCGTCGAAGATCATCGCGGGCACCGCCCGTTCGATGGGCATCACGGTCGAGTAATCGCCTCGCTCGGTTGAGCACCGACGGATGCCTCGAGGCATCCGCCTTCAGAACTCTCATTCGTGGCAGCGCCCGCCAGCGCGATGACCACACTCTCGCAAGGAGAAGCACCATGGCACAGAAGTCCAAGGCCTACCGGGCCGCGGCCGAGAAGATCGAGGCCGGCAAGTACTACACCCCGAGCGAGGCCGTCGCCCTCGCGAAGGAGACCGGCTCGGCGAAGTTCGACTCGACCGTCGAGGTCGCCCTGAAGCTCGGCGTCGACCCCCGCAAGGCCGACCAGATGGTGCGCGGCACCGTCATCCTCCCGCACGGCACCGGCAAGACCGCCCGCGTCATCGTCTTCGCGACGGGCCCCGCGGCCGAGGCCGCGATCGCGGCCGGCGCCGACGAGGTCGGCGGCGCCGAGCTCATCGAGAAGGTCGCCGCGGGCTACACCGCCTTCGACTCGGCCGTCTCGACCCCCGAGCTCATGGGCCAGGTCGGTCGTCTCGGCAAGGTCCTCGGCCCGCGCGGCCTCATGCCGAACCCGAAGACCGGCACGGTGACCCCGAACGTCGGCCAGGCCGTCTCGGACATCAAGGGCGGCAAGATCGAGTTCCGCGTCGACAAGCACGCGAACGTGCACTTCGTCGTCGGCAAGGCCTCCTTCTCGACCGAGCAGCTCGAGGAGAACGCCAAGGCCGCCCTCGAAGAGGTCGTCCGCCTCAAGCCGTCGAGCTCGAAGGGCCGCTACATCCAGAAGGGCGCCGTGTCGACCACGTTCGGCCCCGGCATCCCGCTGGACGTCAACGCCATCTGAGTCGTCTCAGACACCAGAACGGCCCGCCGGTGATCCGGCGGGCCGTTCTGCGTGTCAGCGGCGGATGCGGAATCGACTGCCGCGTTCGTCGGGCTCCTCGCGGGGATCGGCGAGGGGGAGTTCGGCGAGTTCGAGGCCGGTCACCCGGGATCCGGGTGGGCCGGCCTCGAGTCGGTGCAGCATGATGGCGACGGTGTCCGCCTCGCCCTCGATCTCGGCCTCGACGCGCCCGTCGGGGAGGTTCCGCACCCAGCCTGCGATGCCGAGCCGCTCGGCGTGCTTGCGGGCGAGGTAGCGGTAGCCGACGCCCTGGACGCGGCCGGAGACGAGGACGTGGCGGCGGATCACCCCGCCACGCTACCGCGCGCCGCCCCACCCCATCCGCGCCCGCACCCGCCCGCACCCCCAACCCCCCCACCCCCCACCCCCCCCCCCCCCCCCCCCCCCCCCCACCCCCCCCGGGGGGGGTTTGGG
>NZ_JAMBNX010000060.1 GCF_023715325.1 Agromyces mediolanus
CCATCGTCATTGTCTTGGTCGACGGCTTGCGCACGGTGATCGACACGGTGCCATCGGGCACGACGGGTGGAAGGACGAGCTGGACCCGCTCGCCGGTTGGAAAGATCGTCGAGCAGATAGGATTTTCGCGCGTCACATCCTGTGAAGTGAAAGCCGCGGCTGCCCGGGCTAGTTCGTTGAGGGCGTCGAGGGTCAATCCCGCTTCCCGCTCCCAGGTCCAGCCACCATGCCGCTCGACACCGACGATAGTCGGCTCATTGATGACGACTTCGGTCACGCCATCGTCATCGAGATATTGCCGCAGCGGCCGAACAGCATGATCGAGGATCGCCGTATTGCGGAACGGCGCGTTCATTTGAGCCCCAGTCCATAAACTTGCGAGAAATCGAAATCCTTGGCGACGGTGATTGCCAGCTCGGTCCCTTGGTT
>NZ_JAMBNX010000061.1 GCF_023715325.1 Agromyces mediolanus
CGCGCTGGGTTTTCCCGGAACACCTGTCGACGGAGGAGGAGCACGATGCGACAGGAGCCCATGCGATGGCGGAGCTTGCCCGGATCCTGGGCACGCGCCCCGCGGTGATCGTGGCGGCAGATGCCCCCGGTGCCCGCCATCCCCGTCCCGCCGCGTGGCGATTGCTACGGATGAGGCTGGCGCGCGATTACAAGCCGGTCAAGGAGGTCGCGATGTCCGAGTTCGGCGGGGTGCGCACGATCCGAATATTCGCGCGGCATTGACCGGTGGTTCGGCTCCCCGTCAGAAACCCTCTCCAAACCAGCGTTGCCTGAAAACATACTCTTCGAGCGAGGATCGCTCCCCCTTTGAGCGGCCCCGCGTATCCAGATGGAAGAGCGACAGAAGTACGAGCGTTTGCCGCAGCCCCGAGCTTCGCGTCCTTGGCT
>NZ_JAMBNX010000062.1 GCF_023715325.1 Agromyces mediolanus
GTGTTGGGATTTCTCGGTCACCAAACAGGCATGGTCGGCGTGTACGTGTTTATCGCCGTCATTCTGGCTGCCGTCGTCGAGCTCGCCAACATCATTGGGCCGAAGCTACTGGCTATGTACTTCCAGCACCGTCTACAACGGGCCAAAGATGCCACCGATCTCGTGGCAGCCCGCCAGGTGCTGGAGAACCCGCGCGCCGCCTGGACCCAGGTAGCCTCGCTAGGAGCGGTGTGCGTGGTCGGAATGCTGGGAGGCACCGGAGCCGCAATGATGCAAACCATCAACAACGATCCCCCGGCCACGAAATCCGCCCGCATCGTCGGAGGAGACCTACAGACCGGGGTGATCCTCCTCATCATCTTCGCGTTCGCCACCGTTGCCTGCTCGGTGGGAGTCAATCAAGCTTCCGCGATCCTCGACCGTCGAT
>NZ_JAMBNX010000063.1 GCF_023715325.1 Agromyces mediolanus
GACTCTCGCGTGCCCCGATTAGGTGAAACTTGGTCGGGCGGCCGTCGATGTAGCGAACGGTCTTGCCGTCGAAGAAGGCGTCTTCCTCGCTCTTGAAATCGACCATCTGGTTATCCCACTCGGGCACGGCCTTGGTCGCCATCAATTCGATCGACCAGGCGATGTTCGGCCGCAGCTTATATTCGCCGGTCGGGACGAACTTCTGTTCTTCCGACAGGCCGATCGAGCTGCCCGCGCCATGGCCGTGATAGCCGATCGGGTGCGAATAGATCGTCGGCTTCAGCCCGGCCGCGATCGCCTTGGCGCGCGCACGGTTGAGCACCTCGTTGCCGGTCGCGCCGACGCGGAACTCGCTGGTCACCGCATCCTGCACCAGATTATTGTCGCGCAGGCCGGCCTTCAGCCCGGCAGGCGCATCGGTCTCG
>NZ_JAMBNX010000064.1 GCF_023715325.1 Agromyces mediolanus
GCGCCAGTTCCAGCGCGTCCGCCCGTCGCTGAGCGTATCGACGCCGATCAACCGCCCGTTCGACGGCGCCTTCAGCCCCGGTGGTACGGTGATGTGGAGATCGACCAGCGCCGGCTCGCCCGAAGGGAAGTCGAGGCATGGCCATAATTGGTCGCAGCCATAGCCCTGCGTGGTGGTGGCGACCCAGGGGCGACCATCGGGCGTGCTGCTCCAGACGATACCGTCATCCCAGGGGGCGTTCAGCGCGACGTGCGGCGTGCCGCCATAGGTGATCCGCGCCTGCACCTTCTCGCCGGCGGCCAACGGTTTCGGCAGCGCAATGACGAGCTGCCCCTCGGGATTGCTCCACGCCCGTTTCGACAGGGGCGATCCGTCGATCGCGATCGATGATACGGGAAGATTGCGATCCAGATCGATCACCAG
>NZ_JAMBNX010000065.1 GCF_023715325.1 Agromyces mediolanus
GGGTGCAGCAAGACGGGTTGGTTAGTAATTGGGACGTCACAACTTCATGGTGAAAGAACATATATGATGGCATCGAAACGCCATCGTTTGTTCCATATTTTAACTTAAAACGCCGCTTTCTCGGCGGCTATTCCTGCATTCGTAGGCTACGTCATACATGGGGAGGATGCGCCAGAATTGCATTTTAAAGCGGTCTTTTCGTCTCAGCCGATCAATAGAACGTTTCCCAAAATGCTTCTGAAGGTCATGGCGCAGAAGCGGCGCGTCCTCCGATCCTGAATGCTGCGAACGCTCGTTGTGCATCATGACACGTAAATTGTGCCTGTTGGAACCGGCTCCCAATCCTCACCCCGGGGCATAAGACGGTATTGCGTACCGTTAGCTCCGAGGTTTCCGTAGGCTGCCCCACCCCAGAAGGTGAG
>NZ_JAMBNX010000066.1 GCF_023715325.1 Agromyces mediolanus
GTCACTCTCCGCATGCTCGGCTTCGCGACGATCATCAGCAGCTTGGAATTGCTCTATCTGGCGGGCCGTCGTGAATTTGGGCCCGGAGGTACTTGGGATTGGTCGGTTATCGGCACGGCGACTGCGCCGCGTTCACATCTTGTCGACCCAGTTTTCAAATACCCGGGATCCTTTGCCATTCTGTTAACGGCAAGGTTTTTAGCGGGGACGAGCTGCATTCTGCTGCCTTGGGGCGACGCCATAACGACAGCGGTTTTAATTGGACTCGTGTTGATCCAGATGGGGTTAAACATGCGCATCGTTTTCGGCGACGATGGCTCGGACTCAATGCTAAGTATAACCTTGGCCACCCTTGCTCTTGGTGGATTGTCGCATGGCAATGTCTCGGCTGAAACGATCTGCCTTGTCTTTTTGGCGG
>NZ_JAMBNX010000067.1 GCF_023715325.1 Agromyces mediolanus
GCATCTGGCCCGTCTGGTTCGCATCGTCGTCGATCGCCTGCTTGCCGAGAATCACCAATTGCGGCTGCTCCCGCTCGACCAGCGCCTTCAACACCTTCGCGACGCCCAGCGGTTCTACGCCTTCATTCGACTCGACGAGAATCGCGCGATCCGCGCCGATCGCCAGCGCCGTGCGCAGCGTTTCCTGCGCCTGCGCGACACCCACCGATACCGCGACCACTTCGGTCGCGACTCCAGCCTCCTTCAACCGCACCGCTTCTTCCACCGCGATTTCGTCGAACGGGTTCATCGACATCTTCGCGTTCGCGATATCGACGCCCGTCCGGTCGGATTTCACGCCGACCTTCACGTTCGCGTCGACCACGCGTTTCACTGCCACGAGCACTTTCAACTGCCTGTCTCCTGTTCCGTTGCGCG
>NZ_JAMBNX010000068.1 GCF_023715325.1 Agromyces mediolanus
AGCGTGGCCCGGGCGGCGGAATCGACGTTAGTTCCGTTGGTTGCGTCGGCGATGGCGGGCTGTTGCGTCGTGAGCACGCGGGTTCCGCCGACGAAAACACCGGTTGTGTGCACTGCCCCGGCCACCCATTCACCGTTTCCAAAGCGCGCGATCACCCCGCCCTCGCGGCACGCCACCACCATGCCGTCGCGCGGGCCAACGAAGCGCCAGCCGCCCGCCGTCCATCCCGCCAGCGCCAGCGCCTGTCCCGCCCAGTCGCCGACAGGTTCCGCCCCGACGATCCAGCATTGCCCGTCCACCGGCGCGCTCGGCGGCACATCGACCCCGATCGCCTCGACGCAGGCGTGAAGGGCAAGATCGATCAGCGCCAGCGCTTCATTGTGGTCGAGTTCCTTCTGCGCCTGTCCGGCATGCAGC
>NZ_JAMBNX010000006.1 GCF_023715325.1 Agromyces mediolanus
GGGCGCGGGCGGGCATGCTGGAGGCATGTCGATCCTGATCACCGCCGAGGAGCTCGCCGAGCGGCTCGCCGACGAGGCATCCCGCACCGTCGTGCTCGACGTGCGCTGGAGCCTCGCCGCCCCCGACGGCCGCCCCGCGTACCGTGCCGGCCACGTGCCCGGCGCCGTCTACGTCGAGCTCGAGGCTGAGCTGACCGCCCCGCCCTCGCCCGCCGCCGGGCGGCATCCGCTGCCGGACGAGGCCGCGTTCACCGCGGCGATGCGGCGCTGGGGGCTGCGCGAGGGCGACGCGGTCGTCGTCATGGACGACCTCGGCAACCAGTCCGCCGCCCGCGCCTGGTGGCTGTTGCGCCACGCGGGCGTCGCCGACGTGCGGCTGCTCGACGGCGGCCTGGCCGCGTGGCGCGCTGCGGGCGGCACGCTCGAGACGGGCGACGTCGAGCCCCGGCCGGGCGACGCGACCGCGCACTTCGGGGCGATGCCGGTGATCGACGCGGATGCCGCGGCCGCCCTCCCCGCACACGGCGTGCTGCTCGACGCCCGGGCCGCAGAACGGTACCGAGGCGAGGTCGAGCCGGTCGACCCGGCAGCGGGCCACATTCCCGGCGCGCGCTCCGCACCGAGCGCCGGCAACCTCGACGCCGAGGGCCGGTTCCTGTCTCCCGAGGCGCTCCGCGAGCGCTTCGCCGCCCTCGGCGCGGACGGCGAGCGGCCGGTCGCGGTGTACTGCGGCTCCGGCGTCACCGCCGCGCACGAGGTCGCCGCGCTCGCGCTCGCCGGCGTCGCCGCCGCGCTGTATCCGGGCTCGTGGAGCCAGTGGTCGAACGATCCATCCAGAGCGGTCGCGACGGGGGAGGAGCCGAGTTAGTCGGGCTCGGCGATCCCGGCGGCGCGTAGCGCGTCGAGGTAGCGCAGATCGTCCTCGGCGCGCCGGCCGTGCGGATTCGCGACCAGGGTGACGTCCTCCCAGCCGGAGTGCGCGAGCTCCAGCAGCGACACGCGCAGCGCGGAGCGTCCGGGGTCGACCTCGCGCCAGGAGCCGTCCGAGACGGCGGCCGCGGTGACGACCGCCTGCAGCTCCGGGTTGCGCCGGATGAAGCGGGCGGGGTAGCCGCGGATCGTGACGTCGCCCGTCGCCCGGGTGAGGTCGAGCATCCAGTCGGGATCGTCCAGGCGTTCACGATGCCACCCGGCGTAGCGTGCCGCCACGGTCTCGTCCGGGTCCTGCAGCACCGGGTTGAGGATGAGCCCCCTGACCCGGCCGATCAGCGTCACCCGGCGGAACTCGCAACCGAAGAGGAAGCCGGAGTCGTCGAGCTGCAGGCCGTCGATGGTGACGTCCTCCAGCACCATCCCGTCGAGCATCGAGGCCCGCACCTCGAGGTCGCGGACCCGGATGCCGCTGAGCCGCGGCCGTTCCGGTTTCCGTTCCGCGCGGGCGACGCGCCAGTCCTCGAGCGTCACGCGCTCGGCGACGATCCCCTCGATCGACTCGCCCGGCTCGAGCCGGCGGTCGCGGTGCACCGTGCGCGGCGCCGGTCGGCCGCGGGCGGGCCGCAGCAGCGCTTCGGCCGAGGCGCTCGCCGCAGCGGCGAGCGCCTCGAGCGGCAGCGGGCCGGGCGGCGACGGGCGAAGGCCGGGCACCGCGGTGAGGGAGCGCGCCGCGCCGAGGTCGGATGCCGAGGCCAGCACGCCGTCGCCGACGAGCAGTGCGTCGACGAGGCCCTGCGGCAGTTCCGCGATCGGCTGCGCCGTCTCCTCGCCGTCGCCGAGCAGGAGCAGCCGCTGCGGCGCGGTGGCCCGCTCCTCGCTCGCGCCGACCGTGAGTCCGTCGCCCCGGTCGAGGACTCGGGCCAGCCCGGCGCGCCGCTCCCGGGCGTCGGGAACCGGCATCCCGCCGCGCTTGCGGCGCCCGACGACGGCGAAGCGATCGAGCGAGACGAGCGTCTCCATCGCGCGGCCCGTCGAGCCGACGGCGACGGTGTCGTCGTCGACCGGTGTGAGCCAGGCGTGGTCGCGGCCGAGGCCGGCGGTCAGCGTGCGGGACACCCGCAGCGACTCGAGCTCCACCTCGACGAGGCCGGCGTCGCCGAGCAGCAGGGCGCGCCGCGAGGCCGGCAGCAGCAGGGCGTCGCGGAGGAGGCCCCGAAGCCCCCGTCCGACCCGCCACGAGCCGTCGCGGAGATCGAGCACGCCGAAGCGGATCGTCGCCCGCCCCTCCACCCAGGACGTGACGAGCAGTTCCGGACCGAGCAGGCGGGTCGCGCTCAGTGCGGCGTGCGGGGCGTCGGCGGGAACGGGCATTCCGAGTCGGGTCGGGCTCACTCCCGCATGCTACCGAGCGCCGCCCCGTTCACCAGGGCGAGGGGCGGTCGGGGTCGCGCCGGCTGTCGTCGGGGAGGCGGGGAAGCGGTTCGCCGCCGCCGCGGATGCAGAGCCAGCGCAGCTCGCCCGCGCTGTCCGGGTGTGCGCGCCAGGTGCGCCAGACGCCCTGACCGACGCGGACGACGCTGCCGGGGCCGACGTCGACGACCTCGTCGTCGAGTCCCATCTGGCCGGTGCCGGCGAGGAACACGTAGAGCTCCTCGATGCGGGCGTGGGTGTGCCAGTACCCCGCCTCCTCGCCGGGTTCGAGCGCGTTCGCCGACATGCCCAGGTACTGCATCGCCAGCTCGTGGTCGACGATGCGGCGCCCGTCGCGGGAACGTGCGGCGTCGAAGCCGCCGTGGTGCGATCGCCACGCCTCGAGTGCGCCGATGTCGAGCACCTCGTAGTCGCCCATGCCGCTCACGCCTCGGCCCCCAGCAGCTCGAGGAGCCCCCGCACGGCGGAGCGCATCGCGGTGTCGTCGTCGAGCGCGCGGGACAGTACGTACCCGCCCTGGATGACCGCGACCGCGGTCGTCGCCCGGTCGCGGGCCGCGGCGGCGTCGAGCCCCTGCTCGGCGAACGCCTGCGCGACGAGCTCGATGAGCTCCGTGAAGTAGCGGGACACTTCGCCGCGCAGCGTGTCGTCGCCCATGACGACGGGATCGGCGGTGAGCCGGCCCACGCGGCAGCCCGCGGTCGCCGCGCGCGGCCGTTCGAGGTAGTCGGTGATGCGCAGTTGCGGTTCAGCGGGCCCGTGCAGCGTCGCGGTGGCCGAGCCGAGCGTGTCGTCGACGGTCTGCGCGACGGCGGCGGCGGCGAGATCCCGCTTCGACGGGAAGTGGTGGTACAGGCTGCCCTGCCCGACGCCGCTGCGGGCGAGCACCTCGCGCGGGGTCGTGGCGGCCACGCCGTTCGCCGCGTACAGCTCCTGCGCGGCCTCGATGAGGATGCGTCGTGCCTCGGTGGTCATGCCCCGAGCATGCCATACCTAGAGGTAGGTATGCCACTGGCTCAGGCCGGTCGGACCCCCACGGCGGTGATCGTCGAGGCATCCACCCGGTCGATGCCGCGCTCGGTGAGCAGCGCGGTGAAGCGCTCGCGCACCCGGCGCCTGGCCTTCTTGCCGAGGCCGCCGAGGAGACTCCGCCGGCCGGTGCCGAGCACGAGGCGCCAAGCGAGATCGCCGTCGAGCGGGAGATGCCGCGGCACGGCGTCGGCACGCACCCGCTCCAAGCCGAGCCCGTGCAGCCAGCCGGCGACCGCGCCGGTGGTGCCGGGCGTGCGATCGGCGTCCTGCGGCGCCCCGGGGGAGCCGCCGCCGACCTCCGCGACGGCATCCGCCAGCGCCTGCCGGAAGGAATGGAAGGCACCGTGCTGCCACACCGTGACCGCCACGCGGCCACCCGGCCTCGCCCGCTCGACGAGGGCGCGAGTGCCGGCGTCGAGCTCGTCGAAGAAGAACACCCCGAGCACGCACTGCACCAGGTCGTACCCCGACGGTTCCCACTCGCGCACGTCGCCCACGTGCAGCCGCAGCCGGGGCAGCCCGCCCGCCGCCTCCGCACGGGCGCGAGCCAGTTCGATCATCGGCGCCGCGGCGTCGACCGCGTCGACCAGGCCGTCGGGGCCGACGAGCTCGGCGGCCGGAACGGCGGAGGCCCCGGTGCCGCAGCACGCATCGAGCACCGTCTCGCCGAACTGCGGCTCGCTGCGTGCGATCGCGGAGAGCGAGATCGGCTGCCAGAGCTCCTCGTCGATCGCGAGGAAGGCGTCGGCGTGCCGGACGAAGCGCCGGACGGCGTCGGGTTGCTGCTGCTCGTCCCCCATCCGACTATTGTGGCCCCCGTCGGGGCGGCGGGCGCAATGCCTCGCGGGTGGGAGCTCGTCCTGTCGCGCCCCGTCTCAGCGAATCGAAAGGCGGATGCGGCAGACTGGGGCGACAGCGTCCGGCCGCCTGCACCGTCGTGCCGGCTCGCGCACCGATCCCGCATCACGAATCGAGACCTCATGAACCGCGCCCTGCGCCGCACCGCGCCCATCGCGCTCGCCGCCGCCTCCGCCCTCGTGCTCGCCGGATGCGCGGGCAGCGGCGACGCGCCCGCCTCGTCGAGCGACCCCGCCGCCACGGCGGCCGCCTGCTTCGAGGCGAAGTCCGGCGCCGAGAGCGACGCCGTCAAGGTGTCCGGCGACTTCGGCGCCACGCCGACCGCGGAGTTCACCACCCCGCTCGCCGCCGACGAGCTGCAGACCACCGTCGCGATCGAGGGCGACGGCGACGAGACGAAGTCGGGCCTCAGCGCCAACGTCATGCTCACCATGTTCAACGGCACGAGCGGCGCGCAGATCGTCTCCCAGGAGGTGCCGCTCGCGATGGGCGACACGAGCCTGCTCGACGCCTTCCGCTCGGCGATCGACTGCCAGCCCTACGGCACCCGCACCGTCACCGTCGCGCCGGCCGCCTCGCTCTACGGCGAGGCCGGCAACGAGTCCCTCGGCGTCGCCGCGGACGACACCGTGGTGATCGTCGCCGATGTGGTTGAGGAGTACGTCGAGCCGACCCCCGAGCCGCTGCCGACCCCGGCCGAGTGGACCCAGAACGTGCCCGAGGTCACCTTCAACGGCGACACGACGCCGACGGTCGTCATTCCGAAGGTGGATGCCTCGACCGAGCTCGAGCTGAAGGTGCTCGAGCCGGGCGACGGCAAGACGGTCGCCGACGGCGACCAGGTCACCGTGCAGTACGCGGGCCTCACCTGGGACGACGGCCAGGTCTTCGACGACAGCTACTCGCGCGGCGAGCCGGCGACGTTCTCCACCTCGGGGGTCATTCCGGGCTTCGGCGCGGCGCTCGTCGGGCAGAAGGTCGGCACGAAGCTCATCGTGACGATCCCGCCGGCCCTCGGCTACGGCGCGGAGCCGAGCGAGTCGAACGAGCTCGCCGGGCGCACCCTCGTCTTCGTCGTCGAGATCGTCGACACCGCCTCGGCGGGCTGATCCCGGCGCACTGAGCATCGACGGCTGAGGCCCGGGCGCTTCGCCCGGGCCTCAGCCGTGACCGCGGCTCAGGCCACCGCCGTCTCGACCGCCCACCACAGCAGCGCCGAGGCGAGCCAGAAGCCGAGCACGAACACCGTGTCGCGGCCGCGCCAGCGGCTGATCGTGCGTTCGGTGCGCGAGTCGTGGGCACCGAACGCGCGGGCGTCCATCGCGAGGGCGACGCGTTCGGCATGCCGGATGGCGCTCGCCAGCAGGGGCACGGCGAGGCCGATCGTGCCGCGCAGCCACGCGATGGGCCCGCGTCGTCCGTCGACGCCGCGCACCCGCCGGGCCGCGCGGATGACCTCGAGCTCGTGGCCGAAGCGCGGCACGAAGCGCATCGCCGCGAGCGCCGTGTAGCCGAGCCGGTAGGGCACCCGCAGCTGCTGCACGAGGGCGCGCACGAGCTCGGCTCCCGTCGTCGTGAGCCCCGAGACGAACGCGAGCAGGATGATCGCCGCGATGCGCAGCGCCGTCGCGAGGCCGACGAGGTACATCGCCCCGGTGAAGCGCCAGTCGCCGAGCCGGGCGAGCACGAGCTGGGAGCCGGGGCCGTCGGCGGGCAGCGTCGCCGGGTCGACCCAGATGCCGAAGCTCACGCCGAGGACCGCCGCGAGCGCGGGGACGCCGAGCACGACGACGAGGATCCAGCGCACCCCGAGCCGTGCCCCGAGGAGCAGCACGAGCGCCGCGAACACGGCGAACGCGAGCGGCAGCGGCACCCCGCGGGTGAAGACGAGCGCGATCATCACCGGAACCGGGCCCGCGAGCTTCGCGAGCGCGTTCAGCGAGCGCAGCGGACCGCCGTGCGCGACGGTGGTCTCGCCGAGCGCGCTCATGCGGCGCCGCCCGGGGCGGGGAGCTGAGCCCAGCGGGTGACGGCCCGCCACTCGGGGTGGTTCGCCAGGCCGCGGGTGGCGCGGGCGAGCGGCGGATGCCGAAGCCCCGCCTGCTCGATCAGCGGCCCCGCGAGCACCTCCGCGGTCGGGCCGATGCCGATGAGGCGGCCCTCGGCCATGACCGCGATGCGGCTCGCGTGGTCGGCGACGAGCTGCAGGTCGTGGGTCGCGGCGATCACCGTGGTGCCCGCATCGTTCAGTTCGCGCAGCAGCGCGACGAGCTCGCCCGCCCGCTCGCGGTCCTGGCCGAAGGTCGGCTCGTCGAGCACGAGCAGCGGCGCCCCGGCGATGAGCGCCGTGCCGACCGAGAGACGGCGCTTCTGGCCCCCGGAGAGCAGGAACGGATGCCTCGCGGCCGCCTCGGCGAGGCCGAACCGCTCGAGCATCGGGCGGACGGCCGTGGCCCGCCCCGCCTCCGGCACGCCCTGGAGGGCGAGCGCCTGCTCGAGCTCGCCGGCGACGGTGCCCGCGACGAACTGATGCTCGGGGTTCTGGAAGACGTAGCCGATCGACCGGCTGCGCGTCGCGGCATCCGCGGTCGCCGGATCGATGCCGGCCGCCTCGATGCGCCCGGCCGCGGGCACGAGCACCCCGGCGAGCGCCTGCAGCAGGCTCGACTTGCCGGCGCCGTTCACCCCGACCACCGCGAGGAAGTCGCCCGCAGGCACCTCGAGGTCGACCTCGTGCACGACGAGCGGCCCGCGCTTGCCGCCGCGGCGCACCGAGACGCCGCGGGCCGAGACCACGGGCGGCCCGATGGGGATGCCGGGGCTGGCGGTCGCGGCCGCCGGGTCGCGCGGCGCCGGCAACGCAGGGGCGGCGTCGAGGGCGGCGCCGAGCTCGGCTGGGGTGATCGGCAGCGGATCGATCGCGACGCCCGCCTCGCGGAGCCGGAGCGCGGCGAGGGTCGAGACCGGCAGCCAGACGCCGAGCGCCGCGAGCTCCTCGGCCCGGCCGGTGAGCACTTCGCGGGTGGGGCCGTCGGCGACGAGCCGGCCGTCGGCGTCGAGCACGACGACCCGGTCGACGAGGTCGGCGGCGGCGTCGAGGTTGTGCTCGACGAGCACGATCGCGTGGTCGCGGTCGGAGGCGAGCTCCCGCAGCACCGCGTACACCTCGTCGATACCCGCCGGGTCGAGGTTCGCCGTCGGCTCGTCGAGCACGAGCACGGGGGAGCCCATCGCGAGGGCCGCGGCGATCGCGAGCCGCTGCCGCCCACCGCCGGACAACCGTGCCGGGTCGTCGGCCCGGCGCTCCCAGAGGCCGACGAGCTTCAGCGCCCGCTCGGCGCGCTCGAGCACCTCGTCGACCGGCAGCAGCAGGTTCTCCGGGCCGAAGCAGACCTCGTCGAGCAGGGAGCTCGTGACGACCTGTGCGTCCGGGTCCTGGAACACCATCGCCACCCGTTCGGACAGCTCGCCCACGCGGTGCTCGCGGGTGTCGAGGCCACCGACGACCACCCGACCGTCGAGTTCGGCCGGCACCGCGTGCGGCACGAGCCCGTTCAGCGCGAGCGCGAGCGTCGACTTGCCGCACCCGGAGGGGCCGAGCAGCAGCACCACTTCGCCGGGGTGGACGACGAGGTCGACGCCGTCCGGGGTGGCGCGCTCCGCACCCTCGTGCCGGATGCGCACGCCCTCGAGCTGCAGCAGGGGGGCGTCGGGCATGAGGCAAGCCTAATCTCGCGGGCCGGGCGGATGCCGAGAGCCCCGATCAGCCCGGGAATACCCCGTCGCCTACCGGTGTTGTGTCTATGTTCGGGGCGGAGAGTCCGTCCTGGCAGTGAAGGAGGCGGAACGTGGGCATCAGCTACGTCGAATTCGAAGACGAGCACGGGGTTCTGCGCCGCTACCGCAAGCACGCGAACGGACGCGGCCTGGTCGCGACCACCGCGAAGGTCGACCCGACGGCCTACGTCGACCCGACCGCCTACGTCGATCCGGGTGCCGTCGTGCAGCGCGGCGCATCGATCGAGCACGGCGGCTGGGTCGAGGCCGATGCGATCGTCGCCGAGCGGGCGGTCATCGGTGTGAACGCCCGCATCGGGCACGGAGCCGTCGTCGGCCGCAGCGCGGTCGTCGGCCCGTACGCGACCGTGGGCCCCGACGCGAAGGTGCACAACGGCGCCCGCGTCCCCCGTGACACGTCCGTCGCCGAGGGCACCGAGTACCGGCCCTCGAGCGACGATCTGCGCCGGCTCGGCCTCGCGGCCTGAGCCCGCCGTCCGGCCCGGCCACCCCCTGGCCGGGCCGGGCCCGAGGCCTAGTGCCCGAGCGCGGCCGTCGGCGAGGTGCGCGCCGCCCTGAGCGCCGGGAGCACCCCGGCGAGCGCACCCACCGCGACGGTCACGACGATCCCGGCGAGCGGCACCTCGAGCGGCATCGCGACGAGCCATCCGTTCGATCTGGCGACCACGGCCGTGACCACCCAGCCGATACCGACCCCGAGCACCCCGCCGAGCGCGGCGAGCAGCATGGCCTCCACCAGGAACTGCGCCCGGATGTGCCCGCGGGTCGCGCCGAGGGAACGGCGCAGCCCGATCTCCCGGCGCCGCTCCAGCACGGTGATCACCATGGTGTTCGCCACGCCGATGCCGCCGACGAGCAGCGCGATCGAGCCGACCCCGATGAGCAGCCCGGTGAAGGCCTGATCGATGAGCTGCTTCGCCGCGAGCGCGTCGGACGGGCGGCTCACCTTCACCTCCTCCGGGGCCTCCGGGTTCGCGGTCACCGCGAGCAGCTCGCGCACCTCGGCCACGGCGTCCTCCGCCGAGCGCTCGTAGATGGTCGTCGGTGAGCCCGCGAAGCCGAACAGCTCGGCGGCGCGCTCCCCGGTGACGAGGGCGGCGGTGTCGAGTTCCGGCGTGAGCGGCGAGGGGTCCAGGATGCCGACGACGGTGAACTCGCGACCGCCGAGCCAGAGCTGCGTCCCGGCACGGTGCACCCCGAGCCGTTCCGCGGCCTTCGAGCCGAGGACCACGGTGTCGAGCGATGCGGGCACCTCGGCGAGCCAGCGCCCGTGCGCGAGCGAGCTGCCGGTGGCGTCGAGGAGCGCGGCGTCGGCGGCCAGCACGGAGAGGCCGCCGGTCTCGCCGCGGCCGATCATGGCGTTCCGGTAGACGTGCACCTTCTCGAGCGATGCCGTCCATGCGGCCGTCTCGACGCCGTCGAGCCGGAGGATGCGCCCGGTCGCCTCTTCGGGCAGTTCGCTCGCCTTGCCGAACAGGTCGTCGCCCGCGGTGACGGTGAGCAGATTCGTGCCGAGCGCGGCGAGCTGCTGCTGCACGAGCGCCCGGCTCGACGCCGACAGCCCGACGACGGCGACCATCGCCGCGATGCCGATCGCGATGCCGAGCGCCGAGAGGGCCGCCCGGAGCGGATGCGCCCGCACCCCGTGGGCGCCGAGCGCCAGGAGATCGGCGGGGCGGAGCCGGGAACGCGGCGCGCTCATGCCGCCGCTCCCGATCCCGATTCGGCCCGCTCGTCGAGGCGCCCGTCGCGGATGCCGATGCGTCGCGGAAGCCCGGCGGCGAGCTCGCGATCGTGCGTGATCACGACGACGGTGGTGCCGCTCGCGTGCAGCTCGCGGAGGATGCCGACGACCGTCGCACCCGAGCGGCTGTCGAGGCTGCCCGTCGGTTCGTCGGCGAGGAGCACCGCCGGCTCGCCCACGATGGCCCTGGCGATCGCGACCCGCTGCCGTTCGCCACCGGACAGCTGCCGGGGCAGGTGGCGCGCACGGTGCGCGAGGCCGACCCGGTCGAGCGCTTCGGCGGCGCGCTCCCGTCGCACGCTCGCGCGCACGCCCGAGTACAGCAGCCCCGTCGCGACGTTCTCGAGCGCGGTCACGCCGTCGGCGAGGTGGAACTGCTGGAACACGAAGCCGATCGTGCGCGCCCGCAGTGCACTCAGCGCGGCATCCCCGAGCGTGCGCACGTCGATGCCGTCGACCCGCACCGTCCCCGCGGTGGGCCGGTCGAGCGTGCCCATCAGGTTCAGCAGCGTCGACTTGCCGGAGCCGCTCGGGCCGACGATCGCGGCGAGTTCGCCGCGGCGGATCACGAGGTCGACGCGATCGAGCGCGAGCGTCGGCGGGGAACCGTACTCGCGGCTCGCGCCGACGAGTTCGAGGACCGGCGCGCTCATGCGCTCACCGCCACCCGGTCGCCGGCCTCGAGCTCGCCCGACACGATTTCGACCATCCCGCTGGCGAAGGAGCCGAGCTCCACCTCGACGCGTTCGAGGCCCTTCGGGGTGACGACGTCGACGGCGGAGCCTCCGCCCGGCACGGCGAGCAGCGCGGTCACGGGCACGAGCATCACCTCGCTCGCGAGCACGTGGCTGAACGTCGCCGTCACCTTGACCTCGCCGAACTCGGCGGCCGCGGCGGGGTCGTCGAGGCTCAACCGCACCGGCAGCTTCATCGCGCTGCCGCCCATGCCGTCGTCGCGCTCGACGGGGGAGCCGACCGACTGCACGGTCGCGGTCGTCGTCGCCCCGCCCGGGAGCCGCAGCTCCACCTTCCCGCCGACGGGTGCGGTGCTCGACAGCGTCGGGTCGAGGTCGAGGGCGACCTCCCGCGCGGTCCCGGTCACCTCGATCGCGGCGCCGCCCGAGGCGTCGCCGACGGATGCCTCGAGCGCACGCACCCGCACGTCGCCGGCCGAGAACACGATGCGTCCGAGCTCGATCGAGCCGGTCTCCTCGAGCCCGAGGGATTCCTGCCAGTCCTCGATCGCGGAGGCGGTGCGCGAGGTGAACTCCTCGTCCGGCTCGCGGTCGAAGAAGCCGAGGGCGGCGAGGTTCTCCTCCAGCTGACGCACGTCGGCGCCGTCGCTCATCCCCTCGTCGAAGGCCCGCCAGGCGGGCAGTTCGCCCGCGAACAGCACGACCGGGGTGTCGTCGACGCGGAGCAGCACCCCGCCGCGCCCGATCACCTCGCCGAGTCCCGGCAGCCAGGTCACCGTGCCCGGCAGGGTCGAGGCGAGCTTCCGCGAGCCGCCGTAGCCGAGTTCGCCGGTGACCCGGGCGGTCTCGACGAGGTCGCCGACCGTGACCTCGGCGGACTCGGGCGTCGGCGCGTCCGCCCCGGCGTCGGCCTCGGCCTGCGGGTCCGGGCGGAGCATCCAGATCCCCGCCGCGACGACCGCGGCGGCCGCGACCCCCGCGACCGGCAGCAGCCAGCGGCGTCTCATTCGCCCGTCCCGAATCCGGCGGCCTCGCTGCAGCGGTCGAGGTCGGCCTCGTCGTAGTCGGCCATCGCCATCGCGGCCGACATGCCGTTCTCGCTCGGCGGCGCGGGGTCGGGGTAGTCGTAGCCGGCCTCGCGCATGCACTTCGCGAAGACGAGCTGCTGCTCGTACATCTCCTCCATGGTGGGGGCGTCGGGGTCGACCGGCGGGTCACCGACCTCGCCCCGGCAGTCCTCGTCGGCGGCCTGGAACGCGTCGAAGTCGATCTCACCCGCGTCGAGCGTCACGGCCTGGCCGCCCTCGCCCGTGTCCATGGGCTTCGGCAGCTCGATGCCGGACTTCTTCATGCAGGCGTCGTACTTCAGCCGCCAGTCGTCGTACTGCTGCTCGTAGGTGCTGTTCTGCAGCGCTCCGCCGTTCTCGGCGGCGCCGTCGGCGCCGGGCGCCGCGGTGCACGCACTGAGCAGCGCGGCGAAGCCGACGAGCGACGCGGCGCCGAGCAGGCGAAGGGCGGTGGGTGCGGTGGGCATGTCGGGGTCCTCCCGTTCGTGGCCCGCCTGGTCGCGGGCATCCCCAGCTGATCCGAAGCCCGGTCATAGCGGCGTCAAGGACTCCGCTGACGTTTTCCATACCTCCGAGCTGCTTCGATGAGGGCTGGAGGATGATCGATGCGCGTACTGGTGGCCGAAGACGAGGCGATGCTCGCCGAGGCGATCCGGGCGGGACTGGCGCAGCACGCCATCGCCGCGGACCTCGCCGGCGACGGCGAGGCGGCGCTCGCCGCGATCGACGTGAACGACTACGACGCCGTCGTGCTCGACCGCGACCTGCCCGTGCTGCACGGCGACGAGGTGTGCGCCGAGCTCGCCGGGCGGACGCACCGGCCCGCCATCCTCATGCTCACCGCCGCCCGCCGGCTGGAGGAACGCGTCGACGGGCTCGCCCTCGGCGCCGACGACTACCTGCTGAAGCCGTTCGAATTCCCCGAGCTCGTCGCGCGGCTCCGCGCCCTCACCCGCCGGAGCTTCGAGGCGCGGCCACCGGTGCTCTGCGCCGGCGACGTGCGGCTCGACCCGGTGCGGCACGAGGTGTTCCGCGGGCCGCGGGTCGTGCGGCTGTCCCGCAAGGAGTTCGCGGTGCTGGAGGTGCTGCTGCGCGAGCCCGGCACGGTGCGCAGCGCCGAGTACCTGCTGGAGAAGGCCTGGGACGAGCACGCCAACCCCTTCACCAACTCCGTGAAGGTGACGATCAGCACGCTCCGCCGGAAGCTCGGCGAGCCCTGGGCCATCCGCACGGTGCCCGGCGTCGGCTACGTGATCGGGGAGCCGTCGGGGGCCGAGCCGTCGGGGGCCGAGCCGCGTGGCTGAGGTGCGGCCGTTCCGGCTCACCATCCGTGCGCGGCTCGCGCTCACCTACTCCGGCCTCCTCGTCGGATCGAGCGCGCTCCTGCTCGGCTTCATCTACTTCGCCCTCGGCGTGCTGCCGAGTTACGCGTTCTCCTCGGCGTCGGTCACCCTCCTCGACGCTTCGACGACGGCGATGACGACGCTCGTGCCGGCGCAGCCCGAGTGGCTGCGCTCCGAGGTGGACTACGACGCCGGCTTCGCCGCGACCGCGGCGACGCCCGGCATCGTGGTCGCCTCGCGTGACGACCTGCAGCAGCTGTACCTCTGGGTCGCCGCCGGCATGCTCGCGCTGCTCGCCGCGGTCGGGAGCTGGGCCGGCTGGGCCCTCGCCGGGCGGGTGCTGCAGCCCCTGCACGACATCGGGGTCGCCGCCCGCCGGGCCGCGCGCGGCCGGTTCGACCACCGGCTGGCGCTCACCGGACCCCGTGACGAGGTCACCGATCTCGCGGACACCTTCGACGAGATGCTGGGCGAGCTGGAGGGGGCGTTCCACGCGCACCGGCGCTTCGCGGCGAACGCCTCGCACGAGCTGCAGACCCCGCTCGCGACCACCCGGACGATGCTCGACGTCGCGATCGGTGCCCACCCGGCCGCCTCGGAGCGGGCGATGCTCGAACGGCTCCGACTCGTGAACGAGCGGAGCATCGCCGCCGTCGAGGCACTGCTCGACCTCTCCCAACTCGAACGCGGCGGCCCGGTCGAGACGGCCCCGGTGCGGCTCGACCGGCTCGTGGCGGAGGTGCTCGTCGAGCTCGCCCCGGAGGCGGCGGAGGCCGGCATCCGCGTGCGCCGCGAGCTCGCCCCGGCGACGGTCGCCGCCTCGGCGCCGCTCCTGCGTCAGCTCGTCCTCAACCTCGTGCAGAACGCGATCCGCCACAACCGGGCGGGCGGCGAGGTCGTCGTCGCGGTGGGCCCGGCGGATGCCCCGGCGACGGATGCTCCGGCGGCGGATACCCGGGCCGCGCGGCTGCGGGTCGGCAACACCGGTCCCGTCGTCCCGGAGGACGCCGTCGCCGCGCTCACCGAGCCCTTCTTCCGCGGGCCGGGACGGGTCGCGACCGGGGGCCAGCAGGGGCGCGGCCTCGGGCTCTCGATCGTGGCGGCCATCGCCGAACGCCACGGCGCGGAACTCGTGCTCGCCGCGCGCGGCGGCGGCGGCCTCGAGGTGGAGCTGAGGCTGCCCGGCGCCTGAGCCGGGCTACGCCGCGAGCGCCTCCGCGAGCAGGGTCAGCGACTGCTCCCGGCCCGGGGCGGTGTCGCTCGGCTCGTCGGCGCGGGCGCCCGCCACGGGCGAGACCATGATCTCCTCGACCCCGTGCCTGGTGGCGAGGGTGCGCAGCTCGGCGGCCGCGGCATCCGCGTCACCGATGATCCAGCGGTGCCGCATCGCCTGAATGAGCTGCTCCGCATCGGAGTCGCGGGGTGCCGCGAGCGCCTGGTCGACGGTCTCGAGCGGCCGCATCGGCCGGTTCAGCCGGAGCCTCGCCATCGCCCGCAGTTGCGGCAGCGCCCGCTCGGCAGCCTCCTCGGCGGTCGGGGCGACGACGACGTTCGCCGTGAGGAACGTCACCGGCTCCGGATGCGCCTCGCTCGGCTGGTACCCGCTGCGGTACAGCTCGAGCGCCCGCTCGAGCCCCTCGCCCGAGAAGTGGTTCGCGAACACGTAGGGCAGCCCGAGCTCGGCGGCGAGCTTCGCCGAATAGTCGCTCGAGCCGAGCAGCCACAGCGTCGGCACCTCGGTCGCGGCGGGCGTCGCCTGGATCGCGTACTCGCGGCCGCTCGTCAGCCGCAGCGTCGCGCCGTCGGGGGAGAGCAGCGCGAGGATGTCCGCGATGTGGTCCGGGAAGCGGTCGACGTCGGCCGTCGGCCCGGAGATGCGCAGCAGCTGCGTGATCACCGGGTCGCTGCCGGGCGCGCGACCGATGCCGAGGTCGATCCGCCCCGGGGCGAGCGCCTCGAGGGCGGCGAACTGCTCCGCGACGACGAGGGGGGCGTGGTTCGGCAGCATCACGCCGCCCGATCCCACCCGGATCCGCTCGGTGCCCGCCGCGGCCGCCGCGATCAGCACGGGCGGCGTCGTCGACGCCACCGAGGGCATGTTGTGGTGCTCGGCGAACCAGTAGCGCTCGTAGCCCGCGCGGTCGGCGAGGCGTGCGAGCGCCATCGAGGCGCGCACCGCCTCCGCGCTCGTCTGGCCGTCGCGGACGGGAATGAGGTCGAGAACGGAGAGCTTCGGCGTCGTGGTCATCACTCCTGCCAACGCCGGGAGCGGCGACGGCTATTCCAGCGGGTCATCCTGAACATGCCATCCGGATGCCGCAGCTGGGGGTGTTGCGCGGCGGTGCGCCTTCATATGGTGGGGAGGGAGCGACATCGCCGTCGCTCTCGATCCTCGAGGGGGTACGAATGACGGTCCACTACGAACTGCCCACGGCCGCGGACTTCACGGTCTTGGCGGGGGCCCATCACCCGGCGGTCACCATCTACGCGTCGACCTCGCCAGTGGTGAGCGAGCGCGAGCGGGCCGAGGTGGCGGTGAAGAGCGGCTTCGACGAGGCGCTCGAGCACCTGAAGGGTGCGGGCGCCGATGCGGCCGAACTCGACGCGATCCGAGCCGAGCGAGACCGGATCCTCGGCGACCAGCAGCTCTGGGGCGGACTCGCCCGCTCGCTCGCGCTGTTCGTCTCGCCCGAGGTGAGCGAGGTGTTCGTGCTGCCGAACCGGCTGGACGATGCCGTGCACGTCGGCTCCCACTTCACACTCGGCCAGCTGCTGCGCGCCCCGAGCCAAGATCAGGAGGCCTACGCCATCACCATCTCGGCGAGCGAGTGGGCGCTCTGGCACGCGACCCCGACCGACCGCGCCGTGAAGCTGCCGATCGACCAGCAGGGCACCGCGAACCTCGACGAGGCCACCAACCGTGAGCCCGGCGAGGACAAGCCGCGCGGCTCGAACCGAGGCACGGCGAGCCAGTTCGGCGGAGCCAGCCGACTGCTCGGCGACGAGGGGCGCAAGACCCTCCTCGACCAGTACGCGAAGCGCGTCATCGAGGTCGCCCGTCGCGAGCTGCTGGAGCGCGACCCCGAGGAGCGGGTGCCGGTGTTCGTGTTCGCGGCCGAGCCGCTGCTCAGCCTCTTCCTGCAGAACACCAGGAACTCGCGCCGCGTCGTCGCCGTGCCCGGCTCGCCCGATCGGCTCGGCGCGGCGGAGCTCGACGAGATCCTCCGCCGGGAACTGGGACGGCTGAACGTGCGCGAGGCCGAACGGTCGCTGCGGGCGCTCGCCGAGGGCAGCGCCGGGCGCGTCGAGCGCGACCTCGCGGCGATCGGCCGAGAGGCCGCCGACGGTGCGGTCGAGACGTTCTGGTTCGACTTCACGAGCTCCGTGAACGGCACGCTCGACCGGGAGTCGGGTGCGATCGAGTTCGCCGTCGAGCACGGCGACGGCGACGCGCTCGCCGACGGCACGCCGGCGGGCGACCTGCTGCCGCAGCTCGCCCTCCTCGTCGTGGCGAAGGGCGGCAAGGTCGTCACCGTGCGGGCCAGCGAACTCGACGGCGGCGTCTGGTCGCCTCCGGCGATGGCGGAGCTGCGCTTCGCCCTCGCCTGAGTCGGCGCGGGCGCGGCGCGCGAACGCGCGGAACGGCGGGATGCCTCGGACGAGGCATCCCGCCGTTCCGTTCCCGCCCGGCCTCAGCCCCGGATCAGCTCGCCCGCGGCCGCCTGGTCGGGTGCAGGCTCGGCGACGGCCACGGTGAGGGGTTCCCGCCCGGGCAGTTGGATCACGATCTCGGTGGCGGCGGAGTCCTCGATGATCGCCTCCACCCAGGTGACGGTGTCGGCGCGGAGGACCGCGTCGTCGGGCGGGGTCTCGCGCACCGCGAGCCACAGCGAGCCCGGGTGGGGCACGACGCCGCCGTTGACCGGGACGAGCTCCAGGGTCCAGCCGGGGCTCGGGCAGAGCCCCGAGCCGGCGATGCGGATCAGGCGGGATCCGCAGGAGCGCACGGCCGTCGCCCGGAAGCGGGCCGCGCGGTAGTCGCAGAACAGCACGGGGGAGTTGAACCGGGTCATGCCGCAGACGGTAACCCCGGACGGGATGGCGCGGCCTCAGGGTGAGCGCTGAATCGGTCTCAGGGTCGGGTGGCGCCCGTACCGGCGCCGGCGACGGGCGTGCGGAGCGTCCGCGCGTAGTGCTCCTTCAGCACGGCCAGGTGCAGCCACGACTCGGTGTGCACGACGCCGGGCACGGCGCGGATGCGTTCGAGGCTCGCGAAGAGGGCGCCCGGCGAAGGCTCGACGAGCGTCATGATGGCGTCGAAGCGGCCGAGAGTCTTCGCGGCGAAGTCGACGCCGCGCCAGCCCTGCAGCGCGGTGAGGAGGGCGTCGTCGGCGCCGGCGAGATTCAGGCCGACGCCCATGGAGAGCTGCCGGTGGGCGAGGCCGCGCGCCTCGACCGCGCTCACCTTGATCACGCCGCCGTCGACGAGCCGTTGCACCCGGGTCGCGACCGCGGACGGCGAGAGCCGCACCGCTTCGCCGAGTGCGCGGAAGCTCGCCCTGCCGTCACGCTGCAACTGCTCGATGAGGGCGGTGTCGATGGCGTCGATCGTGATGCCGCCGTGGTACTCGGAGACGAAGAAGCCGCGGATGACCTTCGAGTAGATGAGCGTGTTGATCTCGACGACGTTCGGCATCGCACGGATGCGGGCGAGCAGGCGGTGCAGCGCCGCCATGGAGGAGAGCCGGACCTCGGTGACGAGGTCGTAGACCCCGCCCACGGCGGAGACGAGAACGGTCTCGGCGAGGCCTCGCAGCTGTTCGGCGACGCGCTCGACGTCGCCGTCCGTGCGGATCGACACGTGGGCGAGCACGTGCTGGCCGAGGAAGACGGGATCGACCGCGGCGACGACGCGGACGGTGCCGTCGGACAGCATCGCGCGCAGCCGAGCGGACACCGCCGCGCGCGATTGGCCGAGGCGGCCGGCGAGCGCGTGGATGCTCGAGCGGCCGTCCTCCTGGAGGGCGCGGATGAGCTCGGCGTCGAAGTCCATGGCGCTACGCCGCCCGTCCGAGATTCCGCTGATCGCGAGTGATCACGTGCACAACAGCAGTGTAGTTGCCCGATCAGCCGACGATCAGAACGATTCCGCTTCGAGTTGCGAGCAAAACTCCAGTGGGTCAGGCGTCCTGCTGGAGTTCTGTGCTTGCTGGCGACGACTGGGGCTCGTAGCATCCATCGCTGTCCCCTGAATCATCCGCGAAGGAGCGGCCATGACCACCACGCACAGCAGAGCCCGCCGCGCGGGCATCGCCGCGTTCGTCGGCACCACGATCGAGTGGTACGACTTCTACGTCTACGCGACCGCGGCCGCGCTCGTCTTCGGCCCCCTGTTCTTCCCGAGCGGCGACCCCCTGGCCGAGACCGCCGCGGCCTTCGCCACCTTCGCCGTCGCGTTCCTCGTACGCCCCCTCGGCGGCATCATCTTCGGCCACATCGGCGACAAGCTCGGCCGGCGGACCTCGCTCGTCATCACCCTGCTGCTCATGGGCGTCTCGACCGTCCTCGTCGGCTGCCTGCCCACGTACGACAACATCGGCTTCCTCGCGCCCGTGCTGCTGATCCTCCTGCGCGCCATGCAGGGACTCGCCGTCGGCGGCGAGTGGGGCGGCGCGGTGCTCATGAGCGTCGAGCACGCGCCCGAGAAGTCGAAGACCTTCTATGGCGGCTTCACCCAGCTCGGCAACCCGGCCGGCGCACTCCTCGCCTCCGGCATCTTCGCCATCATGGCCCGCGCCGGCGACGACTTCATCCTGAACGGCGGATGGCGCATCCCCTTCCTCCTCTCCATCGTGCTCGTCGGGGTCGGATTCTGGGTGCGCTACCGGGTCGAGGAGTCGCCCGTGTTCGAGCAGAAGGTCGAGGGCCGCAAGCAGTCCATGCCGCTCGCCTTCGCGCTCCGCACGAACTGGCTGCCGATCCTCCTCGGCATCGGCCTCCTGCCGATCTCGACCGGCGGCTACTACCTCGCCACCACCTTCGCCACCGCCTACGCGACGGGCGCCCCGATCGGGCTCAGCGAGCAGGTCATCCTCGACGCCATGACGATCGCCTCCTTCGTCGAGTTCGTCGTCACGCTGCCGGTCGCCTGGCTCGGCGACAAGTGGGGGCGGAAGAACATCATGTACCTCGGCCTCGTCGCCTCCGTGGCGACGTTCATCCCGTTCATGCTCGCGATGCCGGGCAAGGTCGAACCGCTCATCTTCCTCCTCGCCTCGCTCGTCCGCATCGCCATGAGCGCCACCTACGCGCCCATCGCCGCGATCCTCGCGCAGATGTTCCGCCCGCAGGCGCGGTACACCTCCATCGCCCTCTCCTACGGCGTCGGCGCGGCGATCTGGGCCGGCTTCTCGCCGTGGTTCGCCACGCAGCTCATCGCCTGGACGGGCAGCATCTGGTCGGTCATCGCGATGTTCGTCGGCATGGCCGTGCTCGCCGGGATCTGCACGAGGTTCGCCCCACAGCACTCGGACGAGGCCCCTGTCACCGCCTCGTTCACGCCCCGCCTCGACACCAAGGAGACGCCGCTGCCATGAGGAAACTGACCGCATTCGACCGGCCGAGCCAGACCGCCCCGCGTCTCGTCGCGGCGCGGACCATCCACCTCGTCGACGACGCGGGCACCACCGCGACCGCGATGCTCACCGACCGTGGCCGGATCCTCGCGGTCGGCACGGCCGCCGAGTGCGAGGCCGCCGCGGAGCGTGCGGGCCTCACCCCGGAGCGGATCGACCTCGGCGACGCGGTCGTCGTGCCCGGATTCATCGACGCGCACGCGCATCCGCTGATGTACGGGCAGATGATGACCTGGGTCGACTGCGGGCCGACGGAGGCGGGCAGCATCCCCGAGATCGTCGCGCTGCTGAAGGCCGCCGCCGAGCGGCTCCCCGCCGGCCGGCCGGTGCGCGGCTACGGCTACGAGCACCGCAACCTCGCCGAGCAGCGCCATCCCACCCGATTCGAGCTCGACGAGGTCGCCACCGACCGGGAGGTGTACCTGATGAACGCCTCCGGCCACGGCGGGGTCGTCAACTCGTTCACCTTCGAACGCAACGGCGTCGACCGCGACACCCCGAACCCCGACGGCGGCGAGTTCTTCCGCGACGCCGACGGCGAGCTCACCGGTGAGCTCTCCGACGCCGCGTGCAACATCCTCACCGGCGTCCACGGCGTGAAGATCGGCCACCACGGCCCGAACTTCCACCTCGCCGACGAGCCCGAGGAGCACCTGCGCCAGCTCGACCTCGCCACCCGGCACTTCCTCGCCGGCGGCGTCACCACGATCGGGGACGCCCAGGTCTCGCGGCGCGAGTTCGACATGTACCTGCGTCTCGCCGAGGCGGGCCGGCTCGAGCTGCGGGTCTCGATGTACCTGCTCTCGCACCTGCTCGACGACGCCCTCGAGATGGGGCTCGTCGGGCAGTTCGGCAACGCGCACCTGAGCTTCGCGGGCATCAAGTTCTACGCGGACGGCACGCTCGGCGGCTGGACGGCGTACTTCCCCGACGGCTATGTCGGCGACCCCTGCCGCACCGGACAGCTGTACCACGAGCCCGCCGACTACGCCGAGCTCATCCGGAAGGCGCACGCCGCCGGGCTGCAGACCGCGACGCATGCGCAGTCGCCGACCGCGATCGAGATGGTCGTCTCGGCGATCGAGGCCGCGCTCGCCGAGCGCCCCGACGCCGACGCCCGCCACCGCATCGAGCACTGCGGCCTGCCGACGGCCGAGCAGATCGGGCGGATGGCCGCTTCCGGCATCCGACCCGTCAACCAGCCGCAGCACTACTACAACTGGGGCGAGGGCGTGGAGGCGGCGATCGGCACTCCTGGCGAGCGGTTCAACCCGCTCGGCGAGTTCGAGGCCGCGGGCGTGCCGATGACGATCTCCTCCGACGCACCCGTCGCGGAACCCATCCCGCTCGAAGCGATCCAGACCGCCGTCACCCGGGTCACCCGTCGTGGCCACCGGCTCGGCGCCGACGGGCTGCGCATCTCGGCCGCAGCCGCCCTCCGCGCGCACACCTTCGAGGCCGCCGTGTCGCTCGGCCGCGAGGACGACCTCGGCTCGCTCGAGGTGGGCAAGTACGCCGACTTCGCCGTCCTCGGCGGCGATCCGCTCACGTTCGAGGCCGAGCGGATCGCCGAGATCCCGGTGCTCGAGACCTGGGTGGGCGGGGAGCGCCGGCACCGTGCCGCAGCACCGGAAGGATGGAAGCCGTGAACGAGGAGCAGTACGCCGACACCGCCGGGCGAGCCGTCCTCGAGACCATCCGCGCCTACGGCGTCACCGCCGTCTTCGGCATCCCCGGCACCCACAACCTCGAGCTCTACCGTCCCCTGGCCGAGCTCGACATGCGGGCCGTGACCAACCGGCACGAGCAGGGCGCCGGCTACGGTGCCGACGGCTGGGCGCATCAGACCGGACTGCCGGGCGTGGTCATCACGACCTCCGGGCCCGGGCTGCAGAACGCGATGAGCGCCATCGGCACGGCGTTCTGCGAGTCGCGGCCGCTCATCGTGCTCTCACCCGGGGTCGCCCTCGGCGCCGAGTTCCGCGATGTCGGCACCCTGCACGAGACGAAGGACGCGACCGCGATGGTCGCGGCGATCGCCGAGTGGTCGCGGCGCGTCACGAGCGCCGCGGAAGCGGTGGATGCCGTGCACGACGCGTTCGCGCTGTTCCGCACCGGGCGTCCCCGGCCCGTGCACATCGAGATCCCGCTCGACGTCCTCGAGGGGGCGGCCGGGGTTCCGGCCGCCGCCCGGGCCGCCCGCCCGGCCCCCGCGCCGGAACGGGGCGACGCCGAAGCCGTCGCGACGGCCGCCGCGCTCATCGCCCGGGCGACCTCGCCCGTCATCGTCGCGGGCGGCGGATCGACCGGCGCCGCGGCGGAAGTGACTGCGCTCGCGGAGCGGCTCGGCGCCCCCGTCGTGACGACGCTGAACGGCAAGGGCGTGCTCGACGAGACCCATCCGCTCTCCCTCGGCTCGAACCTGCGCATCGCGTCCGCGCGCGAGGTGGCCGAGACCGCGGACGTGCTCATCGTGCTCGGCTCCAAGCTCGGCGAAGCCGAGCTGTGGGTGCCCGGGCTCGAGGCCGGCGGAACGGTGGTCCGCGTCGACATCTCCGCGGCGCAGCTGCACAAGAACCTGGAGGCGACCGTCGGCATCGTCGGCGACACCGCCGCCGTGGTCGCCGGCCTGCTCGATGCGCTCGACGCCGAGGGGGCGCTCGAGGCCGAGGGGGCGCTGGGGGCGGATGCCGCGCCGCGCACCTGGCCGGAGCTCGACGCGCGCCGCGCCGCGATCGCGGCGGAGGTGCACGGGATCCTCCCCGGGACGGTCGAGCTGGCCGAGCGGATCGCGGGCGCGCTGCCCGATGATGCGATCGTCGCCGGAGACTCCTCGCAGATCGTCTACCTCGCCCTGGCCAACGTGCTGCGCCAGTCGCGTCCGCACTCGCTGCTCTACACGCCGACGTACGCGACGCTCGGGTACGGCCTGCCCGCCGCGATCGGCGCCCGCGTCGCGCAGACCGATCGGCCGGTGGTCACCGTGATCGGCGACGGGGCGCTCATGTTCTGCGTCAACGAGCTCGTCACGGCGATCGAGCAGCGGCTCGACCTCACGGTTATCTGCGTCGACAACGGCGGGTACGCCGAGATCAAGCAGAACGAGATCGACCGAGGCATCCGTCCGATCGGTGTCGACCTCGTGCAGCCCGACTGGGCCGCACTGGCCGCCGCGTTCGGGGCTAGCGCGCAGAAGGTCGGGCGCCTGGAGGACGTCGCGCCGACCATCGCGGCGGCCGTCGCGGCGGGCGGTGTGCAGTTCGTGCACGTGCCTCAGACCGCACTCGCGTAGTCCGGCGCCGCGGATACGATCGTGACCATGCGCTTCGGAATGTTCGTCCCCCAGGGCTGGCGTCACGACCTCGTCGGCATCGACCCCCGCGAGCAGTGGGCGGTGATGCGCTCACTCGCCGAGTTCGCCGACCGTGAGGGCTCGCCGTGGGAGTCGATCTGGGTGTACGACCACTTCCACACCGTGCCGGTGCCGTCCGAGCACGAGGCGACGCACGAGGCCTGGTCGCTGATGGCGGCGTTCGCCGCATCGACCTCGCGCGTGCGGCTGGGCCAGATGTGCACCTGCATGAGCTACCGCAACCCGGCGTACCTGGCGAAGGTCGCGGCGACGGTCGACGTCGTCTCCGGCGGGCGGGTCGAGATGGGCATCGGCGCCGGCTGGTACGAGCACGAGTGGCGGGCGTACGGCTACGGCTTCCCCGAGGTCCCCGAGCGGCTGGCGCGGCTCCGTGAGGGCGTCGAGATCATGCACCAGGCGTGGACGACCGGCAGCGCCACGTTCCACGGCGAGCACTACCAGGTCGACGGCGCGATCGTGCAGCCGCAGCCGTTGCAGGACGGCGGCCTCCCCATGTGGATCGCCGGCGGCGGCGAGAAGGTGACGCTCCGCATCGCGGCCAAGTACGCGAGCGCGACGAACTTCTACGGCAGCCCGGAGGAGTTCAGCCACAAGAGCGAGGTGCTGCGCGGGCACTGCGAGCGGCTCGGCCGCCCCTTCGACGAGATCACCCGCTCGGCGAACTTCAACACCGTGATCGGGGTCGACGAGGCCGACGTCGAGCGCCGCCTCGACGCCGTGCACGCGCGGCTGGTCGGCTCCGCGGGCGAGGCCGCGGCGGCGAAGTTCATCGCCGACTTCCGGGCGGACGCCGCGATCGCCGTCGGCACGGTCGACGCCGTCGTGGAGCGGCTCCGGGACATGCGCGAGCGCGGCCTCGGCTACGCGATCCACTACTTCCCGGAGGCGGCCTATGACCGCAGCGGGCTCGAGCTCTTCGAGCGTGAGGTCATCCCCGCGCTGCGCTGAGCGCCCGCGCGCTGCGCTGGGCGCCCGCCCGCGCGCTGAGCGCCCGCCCGCTGCGCTGGGCGCCCGCCCGCCCGCGCGCTGCGCTGGGCGCCCGGCGAAAGGGTCGGATTCCGACCGCGCGAACGCGGACGTCCCGTGCGGATGTCGCGAAGCGACCCCTTCGGCGCGGTGAGGCCGTTACGCGCCGACGGCGTCGAGCTTCGCGCCGAGCTCGGCGTCGGTCGGCTCGGTGAAGTGGGTGCCGTCGGGGAACACGACGACCGGGATGTTGGTGCGGCCGGAGATCGACTTCGCCGTCTCGGCGGCCTCGACGTGCACCTCGAGGTCGACGTACTCGTAGTCGACGCCACGGCGGTCGAGGAGCGCCTTGGAGCGACGGCAGTCGCCGCACCAGGCGGCGCCGTACATGGTGATCCGTTCGGGGTTCGCAGCAGTAGCAGTCACATCGTTACTGTACGCATTACCTGGCTGGGGTATTCCCGAACGCGGCCGGACGCTCAGACTTGGGGCATGCGATTCGAGACGACGATGTCCCAGCTGGGGAACAACACCGGCATCGAGGTGCCGCCCGAGGTGATCGAGGCGCTCGGCGGCGGTAAGCGACCGCCGGTGCACGTGCGGGTGAACGGCTACGAGTACCGCAGCACGGTCGGGGTGATGGGCGGGCGCTCGCTCATCCCGTTCAGCTCGGACAAGCGGGCGGAGACCGGTATCGGCGGAGGCGACACCATCGAGGTCGAGGTGGAGCTCGACACCGCGCCGCGCACCGTGTCGGTACCGGCGGACCTCCAGGCCGCGCTCGAGGCCGCTCCCGGAGCGGTCGCCGCGTTCGAAGCCCTCGCGCCGAGCCACAAAAAGGCGCACGTCACAGCGATCGAGCAGGCGAAGACCGCGGAGACCCGGCAGCGCCGCATCGACGCCGCGGTGGCGAAGCTCACCGGGGGTCGGTGACCGCGCTCCGGGCGGCTGTGCCGGCCGCCGGGGTGCGATGGGTGCAGCTGGGTGACTATGCCCGGCCGACGAGGCGCAGGAAGCCGCTGAGCTGAGCGACCCCCTCGGCCCGGTGCGGGAGGCCGTCGAGCAGGCCCGGCGAATAGACGAGGTACGCCGCCCATTTCGCTCTAGAGGTCGCGACGTTCAACCGGTTCTTCAGCAGCAGGAACTCGAGCCCTCGCGGGGCGGAGCGCGCCGACGACGCCGCGAGCGAGACGATCGCGATCACCGCCTCCTGCCCCTGGAACTTGTCCACCGTGCCGACCGGCACCTCGTGCAGCCCGGCCGCGTCGAGCGCGTCGCGTACGGTGCTGAGCTGCGCGTTGTACGGGGTGACGACGATGAGGTCGGCGGGCTCGAGCGCACGCGGTGCCGCCCGCACGGGCCCGGCCGGCGAGTCGTCGGCGTCGGTCCATTCACGACCGAGCAGCGATCGGGCGAGCTCGACGACCGCCCGCGCCTCTTCGGGTGAGTGAGTCGAGTTGCCCTCGTGCTCGATCGGAATCGGTGTGAGACCGGGGGTGACTCCGTCGAGCGAACGGCTCGCGGCGACGGGGTGGGACTGCAGCTCGCCCTCGTAGGACAGCCGGGACACCGGCGCCGCGACCGCCGGATGCATGCGACGGCTCTCGGCGAGGAAGTAGCCGAACTCGGCCGGCAGCACGTCGTGGCCGTCGGCGACCCAGCCGAGGGCCGAGGCATCCACCGGCTCCGGATGCAGGGCCTGGCTCACCTGCGGGAGCTGCTGCGGGTCGCCGAGCAGCAGGAGGTTGCGCGCGGCCACGGAGACCGCGATGGTCGAGGCCAGTGAGAACTGCCCCGCCTCGTCGATGACGAGCAGGTCGAGCGAGGCGCGCGGCACCCGCCGCACGTTGCAGAAGTCCCAGGCGGTGCCGCCGATGACGTGTCCGTCGGGCCGCTCGGAGATGAAGGCGGTGAGTTCGTCTTTGCGGGCGAACGCGGTGAAGGCGCGCTGGCCGACGTCGTCAGGATCTTTCACGGCCTTGCCGACGAGCCCGGCGTCGAGCCCCGCGCCGACGATCGCCTCGAGCAGGTGCTCGACGACGGTGTGCGACTGCGCGACGACGCCGATGCGCCAGCCGTGCTCGCGCACGAGGGCCGCGATGGCGTGCGCCGCGAGATAGGTCTTGCCGGTGCCGGGCGGACCCTGCACGGCGAGGTAGGAGTGTTCGAGGCGCCGCACCGAATCGACGACCGCGCTCACGTAGTCGTGCTCGGCACCCACCCGTGCGAGCGAACCGGCGGTGCGCGGCGGGCGCCGGCGCAGCACGTCCATCGCCGGGTTGCGAGGCAGCTCGGGATCGAGCGTCGGGATCGCTGCCGCCCACTCGGCGATGGCGTCGCGCAGCGCATCGGCGCGCGGCGGGGCACCGGGGGCGATCGCGACGGGGAGGTCGCGCCAGGTGCGTCCGGGCTGCCCGCGCTCCTCCACGCGGACGCCGGCGTCGCCCGCCTCGACGATCACGGCGTTCGACCAGGCGCGCTGCCCGGGCCGCGCCGACTGCGCGTCGAAGGGCGCCGGCCAATCGTAGAGGAGGAACACCTCGGCCCCAGGACTGAAGCGCGAGCCCGGTGCGATGTGCCCGTCGAGCAGCAGCTCGCGCCGGGCGCTCTGCCACCTGGGCTCTTCGTACCAGTTGCCGAGCGCGCGCGAGCGCGCCGGATCGACGACGAGCACGTCGCGGTGCTCCTCCCAGCTCTCGACGGGCTGGTCGCAGCGCAGGTAGTGCGACCACCAGAAGCTCTTGGCCTCGCGGGCGTGGTAGTCGATGGCGGCGGAGGCGAGCGCGAGCGCCTCGGTTTCGGCGTCGCGGCGGAGGCCGTCGATCACCGGCCGCGCCGCCTCGCGCTCGTGCACCATGGCGCGCAGGCGGAGCGCGAGCGGCGAGGCCTCGTAGATGCGGCCCGGCGCCCGGTCGGCGAGCAGCGCGCCCGGCACCGGGCCGACGCCGGCCACTCGGCCCTGCTCGAGCAGCCAGTCGCGGAGGCGCAGCGTCGAGACGCAGTCGTAGCGGTTGTAGTCGGCGAGATCGGCGAGGATGCGGGATGCCTCGGCCGCGGCATCCGCGTCGCCATCGACCTGGGCTGCCGCCTGCAGCTCGCTCGCCCGCACGTACTCGGTGATGGAGTCGGCACCCGACTTGACGTCGGCCTCGCGCAGCTCGGCGCCCATGTAGAGCGGCTCGAGCTTCTTGATCGAGTAGGAGCGGCTGCCCACCCGCACCGCGCGCTTCACGATCGGGTAGAGGTCGACGAGCACCCCGTCGGCGAGCAGCTGGTCGACCTCGGCTTCGCCCACCCCGTGCCGTGCGGCGATGGCGGTCAGGTGGGTGCGCTCGTAGCTCGCGTAGTGGAAGATGTGCAGCTCGGGGTGCACCTGTCGGCGCAGCTTCACGAGCTCGAGGAACCGGATGAGCGCTTCGCGCTCTTCGGCGAAGGAGTGCGCCCAGAACGCCGTGTACTGCTCGTCGGCGTCGACCATGCCCCAGAGGTAGTCGAGGTTCCACTTCGTGCCGTCGCCCTCGGTGTAGAGGGGGTCGCCCTCGAAGTCGAAGAACAGGTCGCCGGGGCTCGGTTCGGGGATGGCGGCGATCGCGCGGGCCTCGCGGAGCTGGACCGGCGGGGCGAGCGGCGGGTCGCCCTCGCGCCACGCTCCGGATGCCTCGGCGGCCCTCGTCTCGGACTCGGCGCGCAGCTGCAGCCGCGCCTGGGCACGCAGGTTCTCGAGGGTGGCCTCGGCCACGTGCGGGACGGGCCCGGACGACGCGGCGAGCCCGTCGATCGTCGTGATGCCCGCGGCCGCGAACGGCTCGCGTTGGCTGGTGCGCAGGCCGCCCACCATGAGCACGTCGCGGTTGGCCTGCACCTCGAGCTCGCAGGTGGGGCAGCGCCCGTCGTGCGTGTAGCGCGGATCGCCCCAGGCGACCGGGCCGGTGTCGGCCTCGCGCTCGGCGACGATGCGGCGCAGGCGGGCGAGCCGCGCACGGTACACGGGCAGGATGTCGGCGAGGGAGTGCGCACTCACCGAGCCGTCGCCGAGCAGCAGCTCGACGGTGTCGTCGAGCGGAACCCCGAGCCGGGACAGTTGCTCGGCGTACGCCCCGAGCTGGAGCAGTGCGGTGACTCGGGCGTGCCGGGCGAGCTTGGAGTCCTGCACGCGATAGCTGCCGTCGGCCTGGCGCACGATGAAGTCGGCGAAGCCGATGAAGTCGGGCTCGGCGAAGGTCGCCTGGAACACGACGGGCGCGCCCGAGGCGAAGGCGGCGTTCGTGGCGGCGACGGCGGCGGCGACCTGCTCGAGGTCGCGCACGTCGGGGCGTTCGATCTCGACGACGCCGTCGCCGAACTCGGCCCGGTACCGCTCGAGCACGCGGAGCTCGTGCGCGTCGCCCAGCTCGCCGGCGCGGCGCAGCATGGGATCGTCGAGCGGGGCGAACAGCGCCTCGCGGCCGAGCTTCTGGTCGAGCTCGCGCAGGAAGGCGAACTCGCAGTCGCTCGCCTTCTTGAGGTCGCTCGCGCTCGTCACCACGGAGCCGTTCAGCAGGTACATCGGGCTCCTTCGTTCGGGATGCCTCCACGCTAGCCGGTGCGTCCGACACGGCATCGGCGTAGGGTGTGCGCCATGGCCGACTGGGAGCAGCTCCGCCGTCTCGCCCTCGCCCTGCCCGACACGAGCGAGGGCACGAGCTGGGGGGCCGCGCACTGGCGGGTGCACGGCAAGGGCTTCGTCTGGGAGCGCCCGTTGCGCACGACCGACCTGGCCGAGCTCGGGCTCGACGAGCAGCCGGGCCCGATCATGGGCGCGCGGGTCGAGGACGAAGCGGTGAAGCTCGCCCTCGTCGAGGAGGATCCGGCGGTGTTCTTCACGATCCATCACTTCGACGGCTGGTCGGCGATCCTCGCCCGGCTCGACCGCATCTCCGACCGGCGGCTCGAGGAGCTCGTCGAGGAGGCCTGGCTGCTGATGGCGCCGCCGAAACTCGGCCGGGAGTGGCTCGAGGCCCACCCCGACTGAGCGGCGCGCGGTCCGGGCGGCCCGGGCGGCCCGGGCGGCGGCCGGATGCCTCGTGGGGCGCGCGTGCGCCACTTGGACGTCGTTGCGCCACCCGTGCTGGCGCAATGCGGCGGAAGTGGCGCGGGCGGTGCGCGTCGGCAGCGCGAGAGACGCGGGGACGCGGTGCCGGCGGCATGCGCCGGCGCATCGGCATCCGCATCCGCGGCCGCGCCCGCCCCGCCCCCGGCTACGCCCGCAGGTCGAGCGCACCCCGCGGCAGCCCGAGCATCCCCTCGACGGCGTGGCTGATGAGCGAGCCGCGGTCGGTGAGGTCGCCCCAGCGGACGAGCGCCTGCGCGTTCAGCCCGTCGACCATGCCGAGCAACTGCCAGGCGACCGCCGCCGGGTCCTCGGTCTCGAACTCGCCGGCCGCGACCCCGGCCTCGATGACGCTCTGGATCACTGCTTGCCAGGCATCCATCTGCGCCCGCACCTCGGTCGCGAGCGTCTCGTTGCGTCGACCGAGGGCCCACGCCTCGACCCAGACGAGGGTGACGTCGTCGCGGCTGCCGTCGAGGATCGTGCGCACGAGCACGCCCAGCTGCTCGCGCGGACCCGGCAGGGCTTCGAGCAGCGTCTCGATCTCGACGACCTCGGCCGAGACGACCGAGGCGAAGGTGCGGGCGATGAGCACGTCCATGCTCGGCACGTAGTGCGCGACGAGCGCCGGGGCGACGCCGGCGCGGGCCGCGACGGCGCGCAGGGTGACCGCGGCGAGCCCCGCTTCCAGCGCGAGCGCGCGGGCGGCGTTCGCGATGGAGAGCGCCCGCTCGGCAGGGGACATCCTGGGGGCGCGCGGACGGCTCGGCGTTGACATGATCCTCCATTCTAGGTAGCCTCGGCAAAGATATTGACCATTTGGTCAATAGAATCTGCGAACCAAGACGGATGCCGCGGCATCCCGACCTCGAAGTGGAGGCTCCCCGATGAGCTGGCGCATGCCCTCAGAGACCGCACCGCACGACCGCACCTGGATGGCGTTCCCCCGAGAAGGCATCACCCTCGGCGAGGGCGAGGCCTTCCAGCAGACCGGGTACGACGCCTGGACGGCCGTCGCGCACGCCGTCGCCGAGTTCGAGCCGGTCACCATGGTCGTCGACCCGAGCGAGATCGCCCGGGCGCGCCGCATGCTGAGCTCCGAGATCGAGCTCCTCGAGGCGCCGCTCGACGAGTTCTGGATGCGCGACTTCGGCCCCACCTTCGTCGTCGACGACGAGCGCCCGGGCGTGCTCGGCGCCGTCGACTGGATCTTCAACGGCTGGGGCGCGCCCGAGTGGGCCGAGTGGCAGAAGTCGGCCGAGATCGCCCGGTTCGCGGCGGCACACACCGGCGCAGAGCTCGTGAGCTCCGTGCTCGTGAACGAGGGCGGCGGCATCCACGTCGACGGCGAGGGCACCGTGCTCGTCACCGAGACCGTGCAGCTCGACCCGCGCCGCAACCCCTTCGCCGACCGGGCGCGCGTCGAGGCCGAGCTCGCCCGCACGATCGGCGCGACGAAGGTCGTCTGGCTTCCCCGCGGGCTCACCCGCGACTACGACGAGTTCGGCACGAACGGCCACGTCGACATCGTCGCGACGATCACCGCCCCGGGCACCGTCCTGCTGCACGCGCAGCAGAACCCCGAGCATCCCGACTTCGAGGTCTCGCGCGAGATCCGCGCGGTGCTCGAGCAGGCGACGGATGCCTCGGGCCGCAGCTTCGAGGTCGTCGACATCCCGGCGCCGGAGACGCTGCGCGACGAAGAGGGCTTCGTCGACTACAGCTACGTGAACCACCTCGTCGTGAACGACGGCATCATCGCCTGCGGCTTCGGCGAGGAGCAGGCCGACGCCCGGGCCCGCGAGATCCTCGAGGCCGCCTACCCCGGCCGCCGCGCCGTCACCGTCGACTCCCGGCCGATCTTCGCCCGTGGCGGCGGCATCCACTGCATCACCCAGCAGCAGCCGACGGTGGCCGCCCGATGAGCCGCTTCGATGTCGTCGAGGCGCCGATCGCCCGCCTCCGCGCCGCGCTCGAGTCCGGCGAGACCACCGCGGTGGAGCTCCTCGACGCCTACCTCGCCCGCATCGCCGCCTACGACGAGCCGGGCACCCCGACCGAACTGAACGCCATGGTCGTGATGAACCCGCACGCGCGGGCCGATGCCGAAGCCTCCGACGCCCGCCGCGCCCGCGGCGAGACGCGCGGGCCGCTCGACGGCATCCCGTACACCGCGAAAGACAGCTACCTCGCCGAGGGGCTCACCGCCGCCGCGGGCAGCCCCGCCTTCGAGCACCTCGTGGCGCAGCGCGACGCGTTCACGATCCAGCGGCTGCGCGAGGCGGGAGCCGTGCTGATCGGCCTCACGAACATGCCGCCGATGGCGAACGGCGGCATGCAGCGCGGCGTCTACGGGCGCGCCGAGAGCCCGTACAACGCGGACTTCCTGACGGCGGCGTTCGGCTCGGGCTCGTCGAACGGCTCCGGCACGGCGACCGCGGCCTCCTTCGGGGCGTTCGGTCTCGGCGAGGAGACCTGGTCGAGCGGCCGCGGCCCCGCGACGAACAACGCGCTCTGCGCCTACACGCCGTCACGAGGGGTGATCTCGGTGCGCGGCAACTGGCCGCTCGTGCCGACGATGGACGTGGTCGTGCCGCACACCCGCACCATGGCCGATCTCTTCGAACTGCTCGACGTGATCGTCGCCGACGACCCCGAGACCCGCGGCGATTTCTGGCGCGCGCAGCCCTGGGTGCCGCTGCCGGCGGCTTCGGAGGTGCGCCCCGCGTCCTACCCCGCGCTCCTGCCGACCGACGCGGCGGCCGCTCGGGCCGGGCTCGCTGGCAAGCGCATCGGCGTGCCGCGCATGTACGTGAACGCCGACCCCGAGGCCGGCACGAACCCCGACGGCGGCATCGGCGGCCCGACGGGGCAGCGCATCGAGACCCGTCCCTCGATCATCGAGCTCTGGGAGGCCGCCCGCCGCGACCTCGAGGCGGCCGGCGCCGAGGTCGTGCTCGTCGACTTCCCCGTCGTGTCCAACTACGAGGGCGACCGACCGGGCGCTCCGACCGTGAAGACCCGTGGCCTGGTCAGCGAGGAGTTCCTGAAGCGCGAGATCGTCGACCTCTCGGCGTGGGCGTGGGAGGACTTCCTGCAAGCCAACGGCGACCCGGCGCTGCGCACCCTCGTCGGGGTCGACGGGGCGCGCATCTTCCCGCACCCCGACGGGGCGCTGCCCGACCGCGTCGACGGCTTCGAGGACGACATCGCCGACTACCCGGCCCAGGTCGCGGCGCACCCCTACGGCGCATTCACCGACATCCCCGAGCTCGAGGCGGGCGTCCGCGGGCTCGAGGAGACCCGCCGCATCGACCTCGAGCAGTGGATGGACGACCTCGGCCTCGACGCCGTCGCCTTCCCCGCGGTCGCCGACGTCGGCCCCGCCGACATGGACGTGAACGAGGCTTCGGCCGACCTCGGCTGGCGCAACGGCGTCTGGGTCGCGAACGGCAACCTCGTGCCGCGCCACCTCGGCATCCCCACGGTGACGGTGCCCATGGGCACCATGGCCGACATCGGCATGCCGGTCGGCCTCACCATCGCCGGCCGCGCCTACGACGACACGGCCCTGCTCGCGCTCGCCGCGGCGTTCGAGGCGACCGGCGACCGCCGCACCGAGCCGCCGCGCACCCCGCGCCTCGCGGAGTAGCGGCCGGGTAGCCCGGCGTCATCCGCGGAACGTCGTGCGCCCGGCCTGCCTAGGCTGGGCGCATGGCTTTCGCGATCGAGTACGAGGAGTTCGGCGGACCCGAGGTGCTGCGGTACCGTGAGGTCCCAGCGGCCCCGGCGGGCCCCGGCGAGGTGGTCGTCGCGGTGCGTGCGATCGGCGTGAACCCGATCGACGCCAAGGTGCGTCGCGCGTTCCGGCCGAGCGGACCGATCACCTCGCCCCGCCGACCCGGGGCGGATGCCTCCGGCGTGATCAGCGCCGTCGGCGCAGACGTGGCGGGGTGGCAGCCGGGCGACGAGGTCATCGTCGCCTGGGGCGCGCGGACGTACGCGAGCGAGGTGGTCGTGCCCGTCGCGCTTCTCACACCGAAGCCCGCCGGCGTCTCCTTCGAGCAGGCCGCGGCGCTCGGCATCCCGGCCGGGACCGCGCATCAGGCGCTCGTGTCGCTCGACGTCTCCGCAGGCGAGACGGTGCTCGTGCACGCCGGCGCGGGCGCCGTCGGGCAGGCCGCCGTCCAACTCGCCCGCCGGGTCGGTGCCCGGGTCATCGCGACCGCGAGCGAGCCCAATCATGCGCGGCTGCGCGAGCTCGGTGCCGAGCCCGTCGCCTACAGAGCAGGGCTCGCCGAGCGGGTGCGCGCGCTCGCGCCCGACGGCGTGGACGCCTCGCTCGACCTCGTCGGCACGGACGAGGCCATCGCGGTCTCGAAGGAGCTGACGCGCGACCCCGCCCGGATCGGCACGATCGTGCTCGGTCCGCAGGCGGCGGAGCTCGGCATCCGCGCCTGGAGCGGTGGCAGCCCGATCCCGCTGACGCCCGAAGAGCTCGGCCTTCGGGCCGACGCGGTGCCGCTTGTCGCACTGCTCCTGGCCGCGGGGCGATTCGAGGTCGAGATCGCGCAGGTGCTGCCGCTCGCCGAAGCGGCCGAGGCACACCGGCTGAGCGAGACCGGGCACGTGCGCGGCAAGCTCATCCTCGTGCCGTAGGGGCGGCCCTGCCCGCGCGAAGTCGCACGAATCGCGCCTGCCCTGGGCCGAACTGCGCAGTTCGCGCGACGTCGCCGCTTGGGCGGGGGCCGGGCCGGGGCCAGCCGGGCCGGGCCGGGCCAGCCGGGCGGGCGGGGGCCAGCCGGGCGGGCGAGTCAGGGGCGGCTGGGGCGGATGAAGTCGGCGACGAGCGGCGCGAGCGCCGCGGCGATCTCGGCGGGCGGGCGCTTCCTGCCCTTCACCTCGAAGGAGTGGCCGCCGCCCTCGACCCACTCGAGCGTGGCCGTCGGCCCGATGCGGGAGACGACCTCGTCGAGCTCCGAGTTGGGCGTCGCGAAGGGGTCGTTCGTGCCCTGCAGGAACAGCATCGGGGTCGTCACCCCGTACAGGTGCGCGTCGCGGAGCTGCCCCGCCTTACCCGGGGCGTGCAGCGGGTACCCGAGGTACACGAGACCGTCGACCGCCATCCCCCCGGCCACCGCCATCGAGGCCATTCGGCCGCCGTACGATTTGCCCGCCGCCCAGATCGGCTCCTCCGCTGCGCCCGCTTCGGCGGCGAGCGACCGTGCCGTCTCGACCGCGGCGCGCCAGGCCGCGATCGCAGCGGCGGGGCGGCCCGGCATCCGCCGTCCGGCCTCGACGTACGGGAAGTTGAAGCGCAGGGTCGCGAAGCCGAGCCGGGTGAGCGCGCGCGTGAACCCCGACAGGAACGGATGCGTCATGCCGGCGCCGGCGCCGTGCGCGACGACGACGGTGGCGAGCGCCCCCTCGGGCCGGGTGGCGACCGCCGAGACGGGGGAACCCTCGACATCGATCCGCAGCTCGCGCTCGGCGATCGGCGGCTCCTGCGGCTCGGTCGTCTGGGACTCGGTCATCTCGGGGTCCTTTCGCGGCGAGGTCGGGGTTCGCGGGGGGTCAGGGATTCAACGCGTCGAAGAACGCGCCCGCGCCCTCGATCACGTTCCCGGCGGCGTCGCTCAGCTCACCGAGGGAGGCCGCGAGCTCGACGGCGCCGCCCGCGAGCTCGATGAGCAGCGCGAGCTCGGCGGTGAGCTCGACGAGCCCCGCCAGCGTCTCGGCGTTGGAGGTGCTCGCCGCCGTGGCCGCCTCGAGCTTCAGCTTCGCGGCCCACTCGCGCTCGACCCCGAACACGACCGCGTACGGCAGCAGTCGCTCGTGCAGATGGAAGCGGGCGAGGGCGTCCGTGCCCGGCTCGGTCGGCCCGCCGGCGCCCGCCGAGGACGCCGCTTCGGCATCGACGGTCTCGGGCACGAGCTGCGCCCCGCGCGGCGATTGCAGTGCGCGCAGGCGATCGGCCTCCGCGAGCTGGAGGTACTGGCGCAGCCCGTCCAGGTGCTCGCGCTTCGGCCGGGCCGTCGGCAGGTACTTGCGCCACGACGCCGGGGTGATGATCACCGTCAGGATCGTGGCGGCGGTCGCGACGAGCGTCACCCCGAGGGCGAGCCAGTCGTTCGCGACCAGGGCGAAGACGATGAGCACCGCCTCGGAGAGCATGCCGAGGTAGGCGAGCACCGTGAGCGTCGTGCCCGGCCAGCTGATGCGGCGGGTGGCGACGAGGCCTTCGCGGGCGAGCAAGTCCTCGGTGAAGCGGAGCAGCGCTTTGATCCGGAGGCCCAGGGCCCGCCGGTCGGCGGAGAAGCGCCGCAGCCGTCCGGGCACGTGGTCGGGGCCGACGAGGGCCTCGAGCACGGCGTACTCCTCGGAGGTGAAGCGGGCACCCGCCACGATGACGACGCCGATCGGGGCACGGTCGCCGGCCGAGGCATCCGTGACCAGCCGGATCTTCCGACGCACCGCCAGGTCGACGAGCGCCGCTGGCACCGCCCGGCGGTCGGCGTCGGCGAGCAGCGCGTCGCGGAGCACCGTCGACGAGCGGTCGGGCAGGTACTGCACGACGGGCGAGACCGCCGGCTGCCGGGAGACCAGCCGCACCGCGATGCCGAACGCCAGGATGACGATCGCCGGCACGAGCGCGACGGAGACGACGAGGGGCAGCACGGGCTCAGTCTAGGGATGCCGCGGTGCGGGCCGCGTCGCGGCGCGTCACCAACCCTCCGAGAGCACCCGGTCGAGCATCGCGACGAAGAAGTCGCAGCTCTCCCTGGTGACGACGAGCGGCGGCTTCGTCTTCAGCACGTTCTGGTGATCGCCGGTCGGCTGCATGACGATGCCGAGCTCGAGCAGGCGCTCGCAGATCGCCGCCGTCTCCTCGGTCGCGGGTTCGAGCGTCTCGCGGTCTCGCACGAATTCCACGCCGAGGTACAGCCCGAGCCCGTGCACGGTGCCGATGAGCGGATGCCTGGTCTGCAGCTCCTCGAGGAGGCCCTTCAGGTACGCGCCGGTCTCGCTCGCGTGCTGCTGCAGCCCCTCCTCCGCATACCCGTCGAGCACGGCGAGGCCGGCGACCGACGACGCCGGGCTGCCCCCGGTGGAGCTGAAGAAGTAGCCCTGGGTGCGGAACCGTGCGGCGATCTCGCGGCTCGTGATGACCGCGCCGAGCGGGTAGCCGTTGCCCATGGCCTTCGCGACGGCGACCACGTCGGGCACGACGCCCTGCTGCTCGAAGCCCCAGAACCACTCGCCGAGCCGGCCGTAGCCGGCCTGCACCTCGTCGGCGACGGCGAGTCCGCCCTCGGCGCGCACGGCGGCGTAGACCTCGGCGAGGTAGCCGTCGGGCAGGGGGATGCCGCCGGCGTTGCCCGTGAAGGTCTCGGCGATGAAGGCGGCCGGAGGGCGGCCCGAGGCGGCGAGTTCGCGGATCGCGGCGGCCGCCTCCGGGGCGTAGCGCGCGGCCTCGGCCCCGCGGTACCGGCCGCGGTACGGGTTCGGCGCTTCGATCGGGTGCACCCAGTCGGGGCGGGTGGCGAGCGCGTTCGGGTTGTCGGCGATCGAGGTCGAGACCGCGTCGGAGCCGTACGTCCAGCCGTGGTACGACTCGAGCACGCTGACGACGTCGCGCCGTCCGGTCGCGGCGAGGGCGACGCGGATGGCGAGATCGGCGGCCTCGGATCCCGAGTTCACGAGGAACACGGTGTCGAGGGGCTCGGGCAGCAGGGCGGCCAGCCGCTCGGAGAACTCCACGACGGCGGCGTAGTGGAAGCGCGAGTTCGTGTTCAGCCGGCGCAGCTGCCGGCCGACGGCCTCGGCGACGCCCGGGTGCCCGTGCCCGAGCGGCGTGACGTTGTTCACCATGTCGAGGTACACCCGGCCGTCGGTGCCGATCAGGTGCTCGCGCCAGCCCCGCTCGATCTGTGGCGGTGCGTCGTAGTAGTGCTCCTGCACCTCGGCGAACGAGGCGTCGCGACGGGCGAGCAGCGACGGGGCGGTGCTCGCGCCGGGCGCCGGGGGCGTCGGCTCCGGCACGGCGAGGCCGAGCATCGGCGCCGGGTCGTCGGTGACGGCGAGCCAGCCCGCCGCGTACTCGGGGCGCACGAGGTGGGGGGCGTCGGGTCGGCCGAGGCGGGCGCGGACGCGGGTGCGCGCGGGTGCGATCCACTCGCCGTCGGCCTCCTGCAGCGCACCCTCGAGGAGGAGGTGCTCGGATGCCTCGATGCGGGTCGGCTCGGCGAACCAGACGTCGACGCCGAGCGGGATCGTCGCGGCGGACTCGGCCGCCAGCCGGGTGCTCGCGGTCAGCCGGGGCCGGGCGCGCGGCAGCCAGGCGGCGGATGCCCCGGCGTCGAGCGCCTCGGCCGCGAGTCGTTCCTCCAGCTCGGCGCCATCGAGCCAGGCGCCCCCGTCGACGGCGTCGGCGGAGACCGAGACGTCGAGTCTGACGACGCCGGGGCGCTCCGCAGCGGCGGGCGCGGATGCCTCGTCGTCACGTGCGTCGCCGGGCGCGTCGGTGAGGGCGTCCGCGAGGACCGCCGTCATCACCTCGATCGGCACGGACGTCGCCCGCTCGAAGATGCGCCACTCCCGGGCGATGCCCGCGGCCGCGTAGGCGTTCTCGCCGCCGTCGAGCTGCACCTGGTGCTCGCCGCTCACGACGAGCACGGCGGCCCGCAGCACCACGATCGGCCAGATCGCGGCGATCTCGGCCTCGCTGAGCGGGCGGCGCGCGTGGAACGCCCGCACCGCGGGCAGCACCGACACGGGCTCCGCGCCGTCGTGGTGCAGTACCGAGGAGATCGTGATCGCCAGTTCGGCGACCGTCCAGCTGCGGGTCACATCGCCGAAGTCGATCATGCCGTCGGGGCGGCGGATGCCGCGTTCGGTCGTGCAGACGACGTTGTCGTCGGTGAGGTCGAGGTGCACGGCCTGGAGCGGCAGGGCGTCGGCGAGCGGGGCGAGCGCCGCCCACGCCTCGGCCGTCGCGGCCTCGACGAGGGTGCGCCGCGAGGCATCCGGGTGGTGGCCGGCGAGAAGTGCGACGACGCGGTCGGCGACCCGCGGGTCCCACTGCAGCACCCGGTCGAGCCCGGGATGGTCGAAGTCCGCGAGGGCGAGCACCGAGCTCGCGGCGAGCTCGCCCAGCGCGGCGACGACCGTGGGGGAGAGGTACGCGTCGCCCGTGAGGGTGCCGCCGTCGAGGAAACGCAGCAGGCGGAGGTCGAGCCCGCCCTCGCTCGTCTCGGCGCGCACGTGCAGTGGGGCGCCGTCCGCGTCACGGAGCGTCGTCGCGATCCGGAGGGCGGGGGATGCCTCGGCGATCCGGGCGGCGGCGGCGGCCTGGGCGGCGAGCTCGTCCGCGCCGAAGGCGGGGTTGGTGATCTTCACGACGCCGATCGGGGGGGCGGCCGAGGCATCCGCTCCGCCTGTTCCGCGGGTCGCGCTCGCGGAACGGGCGAGGAAGTTCTGGTCCTGCTGGCTGCCGAGCGGCTCGAGTACGAGCTCGAGGTCCCAGTGCTCGCGCGCGATGGCCGCGACCTCGGCTGCGGGTAAGTTCGGGGCGGGGAGCTCGCCGGCGCGGAAGAAGTCGAAGCCGTGAGGCGCGTCGGGCATGGGGTCGTTCGTCCGTTCCATGTCAGTGGATGAGGGCTTTCGCGACGATGATCGCGATGCCGAAAGCGGCGGTGGTGAGCGAGCCGAGCACCCGGATCGGCCACGGGGCGCCGCGGCGCTGGAACGCGATGAAGCCGAGGACGGCGAGCACCGCGACGCAGGTCCACAGGGCGACCCAGATGGTGGCCCGGTCGTCGATGACGCGGGCGGTGCCGAGCAGCAGGATGCTCGACGGGATGAGGGCGGACAGCAGCAGGCCGAGCGAGCGGCGGAACGCCGCGCGGAACGACTCCCTGATGCCGACGATGCGATCGTGGGCCAGGCCGTGCCCGGCGACCGTGCCGGCATAGAGGTGGGCGAGCCAGAACACCACGACCGTGATCATCACCGTCGCGAAGACGGTGAAGGAGGTGGCCCCGTGCACTCCGGAGACGGCGATCAGACCGGCGACGAGGATGACGCCGTAGACAGCTTCCTCGGTCGCGAAGCTCGCGCGGAGGATGCGGCTCGTCGGCGACTCCGGGGTCGGCGAGCCGGCGGCGGGAGCGGGCGTCGATGCGGGCACGCTGCCAGCCTAGGGACTCCGGTGGCGACGCGCCGCCCCGATCCGGGGGATGTCGGAGGGCCGGCGTACCGTGTGGGCCATGACGAACCGCACGATGAGCCTCGAATCAGACCCCGCCGCCGGCCCCGCGCCCGCCCGGGCCGTCGACGAGCGCTGCCCGCGGTGCGACTCGCACGCGGTGCACGTGATCCTCTACGGCCCGCTCGACCTCGAGGTCGAGGCCGCCGCCAACCCCGACACCGGTCTCGACGGTTTCACCTTCGACGACGCCCCCATCTTCGACTGCCGCGAGTGCGGCTTCGAGTGGGGGCTCGCCGTCCGCGAGCTGCTTGCCTGAAGTCGATCGGGCCTAGGGGCTCGGCCACCAGCCCACCGGGCCCTTTCCCGGGACGAGCGCCGCGTCGTACTCCGGCTCGTGCAGCGGTCCAGGATCGGTCGGGTCGCGGAGTTCGTCGAGAATCACCTGAGCGAGCGCCGCGGGCGTGCTCGGGTCGAACTGAGTTCGAAGGCGCGCCAGGTCGAACGTCCGACCGATGAGCGGTGCCTCCGCAGCAGACCGATAGACGATGCGGATGCTGCCCTTCGAAGCGGTCGCGGCCTCCCAGACGAGATCCGGCGATGCTGCGCGAATGACTCGTTCGAGTACTGCCGCCGCGAGGCGCTCATCGTCGAGGCGCATACGACCACTCCACGGTTTCGGAAGCGGATGACAGTGCGCGTCCGTTCAGTGCGCGATCCACCCAAGGCGGACACTTTGCAGATCGATCCGGGTTCACACAGTAGGCAGTCTGCACACCCAACGTCCCTTTAACGCTCGCGCCGTAGTAGATGTTGACGTATCCATTGTGGTGCACCAGCTTGACCTGGCGGCTCTCGAGCAGCCGGCATTTCCCATTGCTGCACACCGTCTTGTTCGCATAGGCGGTGTAGACGCGTGAAGTTCCCTCGGCCTTGCCGCCATCAGGATTCCTCGTGATGAACTTCAAGGTGGCGGTGGATGCGATCCCATGTTTGCCCACCACTTTGGCCCAGCCGAAGCCGGTGTTCGTCTTGGCGCTCCAATTCCCGTGACGCAAGGTGATCGTGCGCCCCTTTGCGTCCTGCCAGGTTGCTTTCACCGATCCGGCCGACGCGGCATATGCCGGTGCCGGGGCTGCGACGTTGCTGACGGTGAGTGCGACGATCACGACAATTGCCGACAGAATCGCGCTGCCCCGATGGCGACGTTGGCTACGGATGAAGTTGTGGATCATCGAGTACTCCCTGAGCGACCGAGCGGCGCGATGCCGCATGCTCCAGATGGTATCCCAATGAGGTCGATGTTTGAGCTCAGCGCACCTCGACCGTGCGGCGGTCGAGGCCGGTGGCGCCGTCGGGGGCGGGCGGGCGACGTTCGGAGGTCTGCACGATGCCGTCGGCGCCGACGGCCCGCACCTGCAGTTCGTGGGATCCCGGCGTCGCGTCCCAGGCGAACCGCCACTGCACCCAGGTGTCGTCCGAGATCGCACTCGCGAGCTCGGCCTCCTGCCAGTCGCCGCCGTCGACGCGCACCTCGACCCGCTCGACGCCGACGTGCTGGTACCAGGCCACGCCGGCGACGGCGACGGTGCCGGCCGCAACGGGCTCGCGCGGCACATCGATGCGGCTGGACAGCTTCACCGGGCCGCGTTCGCTCCAGCCGCGGTCGGTCCAGTACGCCCGCGCCCGATCGAAGCGGGTCACCTCGAGCTCGGTCACCCACTTCGTGGCCGAGACGTACCCGTACAGTCCGGGCACGACGAGTCGCACCGGGAAGCCGTGCTCGGCGGGCAGCGGTTCGCCGTTCATGCCGATCGCCAGCAGCGCCGCCCGGCCGTCGCGCAGCACCTCGAGGGGCGTGCCCGCGGTGAACCCGTCGATGCTGCGGGAGAGCACCATGTCGGCGTCGGCTGCGACGCCGGCGCGCTCGAGCAGCGCGGCGATCGGGTAGCCGAGCCAGGTCGCGTTGCCGATGAGCGACCCGCCGACCTCGTTCGAGACGCAGGCGAGCGTGACGGCGTGCTCCTCGAGCGGCAGGGCGAGCAGCTCCTCCCAGCCGAGCGTCACTTCGCGCTCGACCTGGCCGTGCACCCGCAGTCGCCACTCGGCGGGGTCGATGACGGGCACCTGCAGAGCCGTGTCGATGCGGTAGAACTCCGCGTTCGGCGTGATGAGCGAGGTGAGCCCGTCGAGGTCGAAGGCGGCGTCGGCCGGGATCGCCGGGGCGGGTGTCACCGGCGCGGGCAGGCGGATGGCGTCACGCGCGGCACTCGCGACCCTGGCGCCGGTGCGGAGGGTCCAGCCGCCGAGACCGGCGAGCACACCGACGGCCGCCGAGCCGGCCGCCCAGGCGAGGAAGCGGCGACGGTCGGGCCCGGTCGGAGGGGAGGCGGATGCCTCGGCATCCGCGGAGTCGTCCCGAGGCGTGAGCACCGCTTGCGCCACCGGCGCGGCGCGTGCCGCGAGGCGCACGAGTTGCCGCAGCAGGAGGATGGCGACGACCGCGGTGACGAGGGGAGGCGCGAGGTCGAGCGGGGAGAACTGCGCCCGGGTCGCGGTCGCGACGACGCCGGCGGCGCCTGCCGCGACGACGAGCAGCGTGCCGATCGGCGGGCGGATCGACTCGAGCACGCCCGCTGCGGCGGCGAGCAGTGCGAGCACGAGCGCGATGCCGACGATGAGCGCGAGCTTGTCGGCGGTGCCGAAGAGGGCGATCGCGGCATCCTTCGCCCAGGCCGGGGCGAGATCGACGGCGAGGCCGCCGACGTCGGTGATCGGGCCGCCGGTCGGGGCCACGAACGCAGCGACGAGCTCGCCGACACCGATGCCGGCGCCGATCGCGACGATGCCCGCGAGCGCCGCGTCGCGACGCCGCGCCGTTCGAACGGCCCCGGTCACCTGATCAGCCTACGCTCGCGAGCCGGCGAGACCTCGGCGCGCGAACGGGGCAGCTCGCGTCCGCCGCGCGGAGGCGGAGACGAACCAGCCTGCTCACGCCTCGTCGAGGAGCTCCTCGTGGATGCGGCGCAGGTCCTCCATGAGCGAGCCGATCAGGATCCAGTGCCCCGACCGCGGCGCCGTCACGACGAGCGGGGCGGTGAGCGCAGGCACCGCCGACGTCATCGGCGCCGGCTCGGGCTCGATCTCGGCGAGATGGACCGCGAGCCGCACGTCGTGGGCGGCCCGGCGCAGCTGCTCCGCGATCGCCTGCACCGCCGGCTCCTCGGAGAGCGCGGGGTCGTAGTGGTCGAGAGTCGCCCGGGTCATCCCGATCACCTGCGTCACGATCGGGCTCAGCTTGTCGATCAGCGCCCGAAGCTCGCGCAGCTCGTCGCGGTGCGCCGAGCGCCGCGGGTTCAGGGTGAGCGACTCCTCGCCGGCGGCGATGGAGGCCTCCGCGGCATCCCGCATCGGCCGCATGAGCCGGGCCTCCAGCATGAGCTGCTGCATCGCGTGCGACGACTGCGGCGATTCGAGCGCGGCCGCGAGGCGGCTGAGGCTCGCCGCGAGCTCCCCGCCGAGGAGCGCGAGATCGCGTCGCGCCGGGCCGACGAGCACCGGCGGCACGATGAGCGCGTTCACGACGATGCCGATCGCCGCGCCGATCAGGGTCTCGAAGATGCGGTCGATCGCGTACTCCGGGCTCGACGAGCCGAGGGCCAGCACGAGCATCGCGCTGATCGCGACCTGGTTGCCGGTGCCGGGGGTCACCTTCAGCGCCCACGCCACGAGCATCGCCACCACGATCGCGACGAGCACCACCCAACTCGCCGAGCCGAACACGAGGCCGAGCGCCGAGGCGATCACGACGCCGGCGATGACGCCGATGCTGCGTTCGATCGCCTTCGCGAAGGACTGGTTCACGCTCGGTTGCACGACGAGCAGCGCCGCGATGGCGGCGAACACGGGCAACTGCCCCTGCACGATCCAGCCGGCGACGAGCCAGGCCGCGATCGTCGCCACGGCCGACTTCGCGACCTGCAGCAGCGACGCCCGCTTCGCGGCCCGGAAGACGGCGGTCATGCCCATGCGACCACGCTACTGCGCGCGCCGTGCCGCCACGTTACTGGGGCGTGCCCCGCGGCTCGTCCTCGCCGTGCTCGGGGATCTCCGGATCGTCGAGCACCGACAGCTCGTCGCGATCGACGAGCTCGTCGACATCCGCTCCAGGCACGCCGAGCTCGTCGTGGCGCTCCGCCTCGAGCGCGGTCGCCGAGAGGCGGCGCTCGGACGCCGGGGCATCCGCCAGTCCGAAGCGCCGCCGCAGCGAGCGCACCCAGCGCGGCTGCACGCCCACCGGCCCGCCCTCGCCGGGCTCCGCCTCGAGCCCGTAGACCTCGCCGATCCGATCGATGAAGGCGGCGCGTTGCGCCCGCTCGTACGCTCGCCGCTCCCGGCGGAACGCGATGATCGTCGACCAGCAGATCAGCACCATGACGATGCTGAACGGCAGCGCGATGATGATCGCCGCGGTCTGCAGCGCAGTGAGGCCGCCGCTCAGCAGCAACGCGATCGCGAGCAACGCGGTGATCGCGGTGAAGAAGGTGCGGATCCACCGCTTCGGGTTCAGCTGACCACCCGTCGCGATCATGCCCATCACGAGTGCGCCCGAGTCGGCCGAGGTGACGAAGAAGATCGCGATCAGGATGATCACGCCGATCGTCACCACCTGCGTGCCCGGCACGTACTCCAGGAGCTGGAACAGCGCCCCCTGCACGTCGACCGTCCCGTCGGGCTGGGTGAGCGCCCCCGGGGTCTGCAGCTCGATCGCGAGCGCCGATCCGCCGAGCACCGCGAACCACAGGATGCCGAGCAGCGTCGGCACGATGATGACGCCCATCACGAACTCGCGCACCGTGCGGCCCTTCGACACGCGCGCGATGAAGATCCCGACGAAGGGGGCCCAGGAGATCCACCAGCCCCAGTAGAACGACGTCCACGAGGCCTGCCACTGCTCGCCCGCCTCGCCCTGGAACGCGCTCGTGTTGAACGAGAGGCCCACGAAGTTCTGGATGTAGTTGCCGATGGACTGCACGAACTCGCGCAGCAGGAACTCGCTCTGCCCGAACACCAGGAGGTACAGCACGAGCAGGCCGGCGAGCACGAGGTTCGCCGTCGACAGCCACTTCATGCCCTTCGTGACGCCGGACAGCACGGAGAACAGCACGAAGACCGAGATCACGAGGATGATGATCACCTGGGTGAACTCGTCGGGCTCGGCGAAGCCCGCGGCGTGCAGGCCCGCGCTGATCTGCAGCACGCCGAGGCCGAGCGAGGTCGCGACGCCGAAGAGGGTGCCGACGAGGGCGACGACGTCGATCGCGTGCCCCCAGCCGCCCTCGACGCGCTTGCCGAGGAGCGGCTCGAGCGTCCAGCGGATCGAGATCGGCCGGCGGCGCCGATGGATGGCGTACGCGAGCGCGAGCCCGATCACGACGTAGATCGCCCACGCGTGGATGCCCCAGTGCAGGTAGGTCTGGCTGAGCGCGGCCTGGGCGAGCTGCTCCGGTGTGCCGGTGACGCCGGGACGCGGCGAGACGAAGTGGCTGAGCGGCTCGCTCACCCCGTAGAAGACGAGGCCGATGCCCATGCCGGCCGCGAACAGCAGCGAGAGCCACGCCGGGAAGGAGAACTCCGGCTCGTCGTCGTCGCGGCCGAGCTTGATGTCGCCGAAGCGACTGAAGCCGAAGAACAGGCTGACGGCGACGAAGAACGCGGCGATGAGCACGTAGTACCAGTTGAAGGTGTTCACGATGCCGGACTGGATGGCGCCGAACACCGTCTCTGCGGCGTCGGGCGCCATGAGAGCGAACGCCACGAAGGCGACGATCACGACCGCCGCGGGCCAGAAGACCCAGCGCTGGACCGGCGGAAGTCGTTTCTCCATGCGTCAAAGGTAGCGAGGCGTGACAAGATCGGCGCATGACCGACCGCATGATGCTGCTCGACACCGCGTCGCTCTACTTCCGCGCCTTCTTCGGCGTGCCCGACTCGATCGTCTCGCCCGACGGCACGCCGGTGAACGCCGTGCGCGGCCTCGGCGACATGATCGCGCGGCTCACGACCGACTACGAGGCGACGCACCTCGTCGCCTGTTGGGACGACGACTGGCGGCCGGCGTGGCGGGTCGAGCGCATCCCGAGCTACAAGGCGCACCGCGTCGTCGAGGCGGTGCCGGGCGGGGTCGACGTCGAGGAGACGCCGCCCGGGCTCGTCGCGCAGATCCCGCGCATCCGCGAGCTCCTCGACGTGCTCGGCATCGCCGTGGTCGGCGCGCCGGAGGCGGAGGCGGACGACGTCATCGGCACGCTCGCGACGGGGGCGCCCATGCCGGTCGACATCGTCACGGGCGACCGGGACCTCTTCCAGCTCGTCGACGACGCCGCCGGTGTGCGGCTCATCAACACCGCGCGCGGCATGAGCAAGCTCGAGCTCGTCACCGAGGCGACGGTGGTCGGCAAGTACGGGGTGCTGCCGCAGCAGTACGCGGACTTCGCGACGCTGCGCGGGGATGCCTCGGACGGGCTGCCGGGCGTCGCCGGTGTGGGGGAGAAGACCGCCGCGGGCCTGCTGCAGACCTTCGGCACGCTCGACGGGGTGCTCGCCGCGGCCGAGGCGGGGGAGCCCGGCATGTCGGCGGGGGTGCGGGCCAAGCTCGCCGCCGCGGCCGACTACCTCGCCGTGGCTCCCGAGGTGGTGCGGGTGCGCCGCGAGCTGCCGCTCGGCTTCGAGCCGGACGCGGCGAAGCTCCGGCCGCTGGACGCCGCCGCCCGCGAGCGGCTCGAGCAGCTCGGCGCCGAGTGGAACCTCGGCGGCACGGTCGGCCGGCTCGAAGCCGCGCTCGACCGCACCGCCTGAGCCGGTTACTCCGCCGCGCTCGCCTGCTCGCGCTTCGGCAGCACCCAACCGGGGCGCGCGAAGTGGCAGGTGTAGCCGTTGGGGATGCGCTCCAGATAGTCCTGGTGCTCGGGCTCGGCCTCCCAGAAGGGGCCGCTCGGCTCGATCGTCGTGACCGCGTCGCCCGGCCAGAGGCCCGAGGCATCCACATCGGCGATCGTCTCCCTGGCGACCTGCTCCTGCTCGGGGCTCGTCGGGAAGATGGCCGAGCGGTAGCTCGTGCCGAGGTCGTTGCCCTGCCGGTTCAGGGTCGTCGGGTCGTGGATCTGGAAGAAGAACTCCAGCTGCTCGCGGAAGCTCGTCTTCGTCGGGTCGTAGACGATCTCGATCGCCTCGGCGTGACCCGGGTGGTTGCGGTACGTCGCGTGGTCGTTCTGCCCGCCCGTGTAGCCGACGCGGGTGCTGACGACGCCGGGGCGTCGGCGGATGAGGTCCTGCATGCCCCAGAAGCAGCCGCCGGCGAGCACCGCGGTCTCGGTGCCGGGGATGGCGGTGATGGCGCCGGTGTCGGTCATGGTCCGCTCCTTCGTTCTCGCGGGCTCGCGGTCGCACGGGCCCACAGAGAAGAACGTAGGCGGCCGCCCGGGTGTTCCGCGAGTCCGCGATCGTCGCGCGGCCGTCCGCGAGGTGCCGGATAGGGTGAGGCGATGGAGCGCAGCATCGCGTTGAACTATCCGGCGGCCATCCCGGTCGGGCATGTCGTGGAGCTCACCCGCTTCGCCGATCCCCGCCCGGAGCGCAAGCGCCGCGGGCTCGGCGAGTCCCAGGCGTACACGGTGCCCGCGGTGCAGGATCTCGACACCGGCATCCGGTACCTGAACCACGCGCACGCCTCGATCGGCGGCAACGGCGGCAACAGCTTCGTCGCCAATCGCTACCCCTTCGAGCCGCTCGCCGAGTTGGAGCCGGCCGAGGTGTGGCGCGGCCGGGTGCTCGCCTGCACGCTCGTGATGGTCGAAGGCCTCGAGAACCAGCACACGGTGCTGCGGCTCGCGCCGCTCGGGGAGGATGCCGCGCGCTGACGCACGCGGCGGCGATCCGCTTGCGGTCCGTGGCATCCTAGCCAGGTGACCACTTCCCTGCACCGGATCGCGGTGCTCGTGCTCGAGGGCGCGAAGCCCCTCGACGTCGGCATCCCCGCGCAGGTCTTCACGACCCGGGCGAGCATGCCGTACGAGGTGCACGTCTGCGGTGCCGCGCCCGGCCTCGTGACGGGCGGCGACGGGCTCTCGTACCACGTCGCCGACGGCCTCGAAGCGCTCGACTGGGCCGACACGGTGTTCATCCCCGGCTACCGGCATCCCGATCGCGAGCCGCCGCCCGCGGTCGTCGTCGAGGCGCTGCGCGCGGCGCACGAGCGCGGCGCCCGGCTCGCGGCGATCTCGACGGGGGCGTTCGCGCTCGCCGCGACGGGGCTGCTCGACGGGCGCCGGGCGACGACGCACTGGCACTACACGCAGGCGCTGCGGGCGAGGCATCCGCTCGTCCGGGTCGACGCGAACGTGCTCTTCGTCGACGAGGGCAGCGTGCTCACCTCGGCGGGAGCGGCGAGCGGCATCGACCTGTGCCTGCACCTCGTGCGCCGCGACCTCGGCGTCGGCGTCGCGAACCATGCCGCCCGGCGGCTCGTCGCCGCGCCGTACCGAAGCGGCGGGCAGGCGCAGTACGTGCCGCGGAGCCTCCCGGAGGAACTCGGGCCGGTGTTCGCCGCGACCCGGCAGTGGGCGCTCGAGCGGCTCGGCGAGCCGCTGACGCTCGGCGAGCTCGCCCGCAACGCGAACGTCTCGCCGCGCACCTTCTCCCGGCGCTTCGTCGAGGACACCGGGTACACGCCGATGCAGTGGGTGCTGCGCGCGCGGGTGGACGTCGCTCGCGAACTGCTCGAACGCACCGAGCTCGGAGTGGAGCAGGTCGCCGCGCAGGTGGGGCTCGGCACGGGGGCGAATCTGCGGCTGCACTTCCAGCGCATCCTCGGCACCTCGCCGAGCGGCTATCGGGAGACCTTCGCGCGCGGCGAGTGAGGAGGGCGAGTGCGGCCCGGCGCCGGGCTGGCGCGATCCTTTCGGACACTGGCTTGCGAGCCACTACTGCGCGAGGCATCCCGCGGCGATGCTGGAGGCATGACCACTCGCATCGCCATCAACGGATTCGGTCGGATCGGCCGCAACGTGCTGCGCGCGATCGTCGAGCGCGGCGCCGACTTCGAGGTCGTCGCGATCAACGACCTCACCGCCCCGGCCACGCTCGCGCACCTCCTGAAGTACGACAGCACCCTCGGCCGCTTCGGCCGCGAGGTCTCCGTGGAGGGCGAGGCGCTCGTCGTCGACGGCGCGCGCATCCGGGTGCTCGCCGAGCGCGAGCCCGCGAAGCTGCCCTGGGGCGAGCTGGACGTCGAGCTCGTGCTCGAGTCGACCGGCCGCTTCACCTCCGCCGACGCCGCCCGCGCCCACCTCGAAGCCGGCGCGAAGCGCGTGCTCGTCTCGGCGCCCTCCGACGGGGCGGACGCGACGATCGCCTTCGGCGTCAACCACACCGACTACGACCCGGCCTCGCACACGATCGTCTCGAACGCCTCGTGCACGACGAACGCGCTCGCGCCGCTCGCGCACGTGCTCGACGAGCTCGCCGGCATCGAGCACGGCTTCATGACCACGGTGCACGCCTACACCCAGGAGCAGAACCTGCAGGACGGGCCGCACCGCGATCTGCGACGCGCCCGCGCCGCCGGGGTGAACATCGTGCCGACCTCGACCGGCGCCGCGAAGGCCATCGGCCTCGTGCTGCCCGGGCTCGACGGCAAGCTGCAGGGCGACTCGATCCGGGTGCCCGTGCCCGTCGGCTCCATCGTCGAGCTGAACACGACCGTCGCGAAGGACGTCACCCTCGATGAGGTGCTGGCCGCCTACCGCGCCGCCGCCGAGGGGCCGCTGCGCGGCATCCTCGAATACACGGAGGACCCGATCGTGTCGAGCGACATCGAGGGCAACCCGCACTCCTCGATCTTCGACGCGGCCCTCACCCGGGTGCACGGCCGCCACGTGAAGGTCGTCGCCTGGTACGACAACGAGTGGGGCTTCTCCAACCGTGTCGTCGACTCGCTCGGGCTGCTCGCCGGCGCCTGAGCCCACGGGGCGGGGATGACGACCTCGCCCCACCGGCCTCCCGGGCCGCGCGCGACCTTCCCGCGCGCGCGTCCCGGGCGAGGCCGGATGCGTATCGACCGGTGTGGAGCCCGCTCGGTGCGCGTCCGACTTCGACCGGGCCGGAGACCGGAAACGGGCCGGACCTCCTCGTGGAGTTCCGGCCCGTTCCGGCCTGCGCCCTCGCGCGCCTATTCCGTCGTGAAGACCGCGTCGTCGTAGTCGAAGCCCGGAGAGATCGTGTACGTCAGCGAGGCCGGGTCGGCGACCGACCAGGCCTCGGTCCACGTCAGGGTGGCGCCGGGCTGGACCGTCTCGGTCGGCGGCAGGCTGATCTCGCCCTGGGGGCCGTCGAAATCGAAGATCGAGCTGCCGTACTCGCCGGCCGAGACCAGCTCGCCGAACGCGAAGACGTCGACCGGGGCAGCCGAGGTGTTCTTCACCGTGACGGTGAAGAACACGTTGTCGGGGTACGTCGCGCCGGCCGCGAGCTCGGTCGGGGTGTACGGCTCCGGAACCGACACCGTCAGCTCGACGCCGTCGTCGTACACGAAGGTCTCGCCGAAGCCGCTCGCGTCGGCCGGCGGCTCGGAGGGCGCGTACTCCTCCTCGCTCGCCTCGGGCCAGCTGTCGGACGGATCCGAGGTGTACGGATCGCTGTTCGCCAGACCCACGAAGATCGACACGAGCAGCACGACGCCCGCGATGATCGAGCCGAGCACCGACAGTCCGAGGGCGACGAAGCCCGGCCACTTCTGCTGGCCCTGCAGGAAGAACGACACGATCGACAGGACGAAGGCGATCACGAGCAGCACGAAGCCGATGATCGTGACGAACGGGATGCAGACGCCGATCACGCCGAGCACGGCGACGCCGAGGGCGACGAGGCCCAGCACGTTCGCCTTCTTCGGGGCGACGGGCGTGTAGTTCCCGTACGGCGCGGGCTGCGGTGCGCCGTAGGACTGTTGGCCGTACGCCGGCTGCGCGCCGTACGGCTGCTGACCGTACGGCTGCTGACTGTACGGCTGCTGACCGTAGGGCTGCTGCTGGCCGTAGGGCTGCGCACCGTACGCGGGCTGCGCCCCTGGGAATGCCGGGTTGGCCTCCACCGGGTACACGGCCGTCGCCTGCTCCGCGGCCGGCGCCTCGACCGGCGGCGCGGCAGCCGACTCGACCGGCGGCACCGAGGCAGGCTCCGACGGGGCGGGCTCGACCGGCGCGATCACCTCGGTCGTCGCAGCGGATGCCTCGGGCGCCGTCTCTGCGGCGGGGGTGGGCTCGGGCAGCGGGGCGAAGTGCTCGGTCCAGCTCGCGCCGTCCCAGTAGCGGAGGCGGCCGGAGCCGTCGTCGTACCAGCCGGCGGGCGCGGTGTTCGGGTCGGTCATGCTCCGATCGTGGCAGAAAGCCCGCGTGTCCCGCATCCTGGGGGTGCCGCGACGTCATCCGGGGACCCCGCGAGCGGGGCCGCGAAGAACGCCAGCTCGAACTCCGCCGAGCGGCGGAACGCCCGACGCATCCGCTCCCGCACCTCGGGCGCCGCGGCCGCCGCGACACCGGTGACGAGCTCGATCGCACGCCGTGTCGACACGGCGAAGGACGGATCCGCGTACATGGCGAGCCAGTCCGCGTACGGATGCTCCGGCGAACCGGGCTCCGGCCCGAGCTCGCCGGCGAGCAGCCGTCGACCGAGATCGTCGTAGATCCAGTAGCAGGGCAGCACCGCCGCGACGAGCTCGGGGTAGCCGCCGCGTGCGCTGCTCGCGAGCAGGTGGTCGAGGTAGCCGAGATTCACGGGGTTCGGTTCGAACGGGGCCGGTCCGGCAGCACCGACCGACCGAGCGTCGTCGGCGCGCGCCCCGCCCAGGTCCCGCTCGTGCCGCGCCAGTTCGCCCGTCAGGCAGTCGCGCGAGCCCGCGGCCCAGAACGCCTGCGCCGAGGCATCCGGGGCGAGCCGTGCTGCCTCAGCCAGCGCGCGGGCGTACTCGCGCAGATAGTGCGCATCCTGCGCGAGGTACTCGTCGAAGGCCGCGCGCGGCAGGCTGCCGTCGGCGAGCCCACGGATGAACGGCAGCTCGTCGATCGCCTCGCGAACTCCCGAGAGGCCCGCCCACCACTCCTCCTCGAGCTCCGCAGCCGTCGGCCTGGTCGCGAGGCCGCCGCGCGACCAGAGCCCGGCGAAGTGGTGCACGGGGCCGTGCCCGCCGCCGACCTCCAGTGACTCCCCGTGCCGCAACGACTCGCGCAGCCAGCGGCGCGCCTCCGCCACGGCGGCTGCCCACTCGCCGTGCCGCGCGCGGAGCGTCGCGATCGCCGACGACAACGAACAGCCGGTGCCGTGCGTCGCGGTCGTGTCGATGCGCTCGCCGTGGAACTCGACGATCTCCGCGAGTGCCGCGCCTGCCCGGGCATCGACGAGCGCGTCGGGCGCCTCGGCACCGCCGAGGTGGCCGCCCTTCGCGAGCACGAGCGCTCCCGTCCGAGCGGACAGGGCGGTGGCCTGCTCGAGGGCGCTCGCCCAGTCGGCCGCCGGACCCTCGGCTCCCGCGAGCACGGCGAGCTCCGCGAGGTTCGGCGTCACGAGGTCCGCGAGCGGCAGCAGCTCCCGCATCGCCTGCTCGGCTTCCCGGTCGAGCAGGCGGTCGCCGCTCGTCGACACCATCACGGGATCGAGGACGACGAGGGGCGGGCGCACCCGGCCGAGCCACTCGGCGACGGTGCGGATGAGGTCCGCGTCCGCGAGCATGCCGAGCTTCACCGCGTCGACGGTGATGTCGTCGGAGATCGCGTCGAGCTGCTCCCGCAGCGACGCGGCCGGCGGCACGTGCACGCTGCGCACGCCGCGCGTGTTCTGCGCGGTGAGCGCCGTGATCGCGGCCATGTCGTAGCCGCCGACGGCGGCGATCGACTTCAGGTCGGCCTGGATGCCGGCGCCGCCCGAAGGGTCGCTGCCCGCGATGCTGAGCACCCGCGGGACGCGCGGCCGCCGGCCGTCGTGCGGCTCGTGCGCGGGGTGCGGCCCCACCCCGTCGCGCCAGGCTGCGGCGAACTCGGCCGCCGCCCGTCGCGGATCGGGGGCCGCGCAGATCGCCGACACGATCGCGACGCCGGCCGCGCCGACGGCCCGGAGCGGTGCGGCATCCTCCATGCGGACCCCGCCGATCGCGACGCACGGCACCGGCGCGCCCGAGGCATCCCGTGCCGCCGCCTGCAGGCCCGCGAAACCCGCGAGGCCGAGCGCCGGCGGATGGTCCGGCTTCGTCGAGGTGGGACGCAGCACACCGACGCCGAGGTAGTCGACCGTGCCCGCGGGCAGGGCGGCGACCGCGTCGAGGTGCGCCGGCGTGTTCGCGGTGAGCCCGACGATCGCGTCCGGGCCGAGCTCCGCCCGGGCGCGCAGCACGGACGCGTCGCCCTGGCCGAGATGCACGCCGTCGACCCGGATGCCGTCGGCGCGGGCGCGCAGCGCGAGCTCCAGCCGGTCGTTCACGATGAGCGGCACGCGCCCGTCGATGACCGCCGCGAGCCGGCCGAGCAGCACGAGGAACTCCTCGTCGCCCGCGTGCTTGTCCCGGAGCTGCACGATCGTCGCGCCGCCCGCGACGGCCGCCTCGACCGTCGCCACGACCCCGCGCTCGCCGCAGAGCGCGGCGTCGGTCACGAGGGAGAGCGAGAGGTCGAGGGCGCGCCGGGCGCTCACGCCGCAGCCCCGAGCGGCGCGCCCACCGAGACGCGGGCCAGCGCGCGGAGCTCGGATGCCTCGACCGCGGCGAGCGCGTCGAGGAACCGCACGGCGAAACTGCCGGGACCCGCAGCGCCGTCGGCGGCGCGCTCGGCGGCGATCGTGTACGCGAGGTGCGCGGCGACCACCGCTGCGAAGGCTCCGGCCTCCGTGCCGCGCGCGGCGCCGAGGAACGCCGCGACGACGGCGCCGAGCGCGCAGCCGCCGCCCGTGACCCGGGTGAGCAGCGGATCACCGTTGGCGAGGCGCACGGTCGTCGAGCCGTCGGTCACGAGGTCGACCGGCCCGGAGACCGCGACGACGGCGCCCGTGCGGCGGGCCAGGGCGGCCGCGGGGCCGGCCGCGGCATCCGTCTCGTCGGCGGCATCGACGCCGCGTCCGCCCCCGCCGACCCCGGCGAGCGCGAGGATCTCCGAAGCGTTGCCGCGGATCGCGGCCGGGCGCAGCTCGGCGAGGTCGTGGGCGAGCTCCGTGCGGATCGGCAGCGCGCCGATCGCGACCGGGTCGAGCACCCACGGGGTGCCGGCGTGGCGTGCGGCGGCGACCGCCTCGCGGGCGGCGGCACGCTGCTCGGGCTGGGGCGTGCCGAGGTTCACGAGCAGGCCGCTCGCGACCGTCGCGAACGGCCCGGCCTCGCCGACGAGGTCGACCATGGCCGGAGCCGCACCGATCGCGAGGAGGGCGTTCGCCGTGAAGTTCGTGACGACGGCGTTCGTGATGCAGTGCACCAGCGGCGTCGTCGATCGCACGAGATCGAGCAGTTCGCCGCTCGTCTCGATGAGGTGGGCAGGGTCCGTGGGTGCGTGCGTCTGCATCGCGACATCCCTTCGCTAGTCCGAACTAGATCAGGTTCGACGGGTGTGTTCTCAGCCGCGTTCGTGCGGCACCCCGTGTCACTGTCCGCGAGCCTACCCCGGCGCCCCGAGCTTGTCGAAGGGTGGGTGGCTCCCTGAGCCTGCTGGTTCCCTGAGCCTGTCGAAGGGAACGTGACGCGCTTCGACGAGCTCAGCGAACCAGTGGTTCCCTGAGCTCGTCGAAGGGGCGGCCTCAGCGAACCAGGCGACGACGCCGCGCGAGGAGGAACGCCGCGAGGCCGGCCGCGAGGAGGCCGAGCGCCGACCAGCCGAGCACGTCGACGAATCCGGTTCCGGTCGAGGCGAGGCCCGAGGCATCCGTCCCGGTGCCCGCTCCACTCCCGGAGCTCGCGCCAGCGCTGCCGCCGCCCGTTCCGCCGGCGGTGCCGCCGGGGTTCGTCGCGGTGATCGTCACGGGCGTCGAGGCGACCGTCACCCCATTGATGAGCACGAGCACCGTGTGCGCGCCGGCGGGCGTCGCCGCCGGGATCGTCGCCGTGAGGCGGAACGCCCCGCTCGCGTCGGTCGAGACCGTGCCGAGCTGCTGCGGCGCCGAGTGCAGCTCCACCGAGAAGCCGGCGGTGCCGGTGGCGAGGTCCGCGCCCTCGACGGTCACGGTGCCGCCGGGGCGCAGCTGCCCGGTCACCGCGACGGTGCCCTTCACCGTCGTCGGGTCGGTGGGCTCGGGGTCCACCGGGTCGACCGGTCCGCCCGTGCCGTCGCCGGTGCCGACCTTCGCGAAGAAGGCGTCGAGCTGGGCGATCGCCTCGTCGGCGAAGGCGAGCTGCTCGGCGAGCTTCACCGGGTCGGGCGAGGTGGCGAAGCGGCCTTCGCGGTCGTTCACGTACCACCACTCGGTCATGTACTCCTTGAAGGTGCCGTCGCCGTTGTCGCGGATCCACTCGCGCACGACCGGGGCGGCCTGCCCGTCGACGGTGCGCCCGCGCTGGTACTCGAACACGTACGGCACCTGCAGCTTCTTCGCGGACACGAGCCCAGCGGCGGCGTCGCCGCCCGGACGGTAGTCGACCTGCCCGCTCACCCCGGGCACGTACTGCGTCTTGAGGTTCGGCAGGTACGTCGTCACGAGGTCGCCGTAGAGGTGCGCGTAGTCCGAGTTCGTGTCGCGGATGTGGAGGTCGTTCGCCGAGGCCCCGTCGAGGCGCAGGTCGAAGAAGTACACCTTCGAGACCCCGTTCGCGACGGCCTGGCGGTTGACGTCCTTCAGCACCGCGCGGGTGTTGTGGCACCACGTTCCGCCGAAGAAGAGCACGTAGTCGCCGTCGCGGTCGAGCAGGTGCACGAGCTCGGGATAGGTGATCGTCTGGATGCGCCAGTCGGCGTCGGCCTCGTCGATGATCGTGTTCGGCCCGTACGCCTCGCCGCCGCGGTACTGGGCGAGGTGCTTCGCGTCGATGACGTCGTCGGCGAACGCGAACTGGCTGAGCGCGTCGATGGCGGCGCCGTCGCCGATCGCGGCCGCGACCTCCGCCCGGTAGGCGGCGCGGGCCGCGGGATCGGCGAGCGCGCCCGCGGCGACCGGTGCGGTGAGCGCGCTGACGATCCGGTCCTCTGCGCCGCCGTCGGTGTGCGAGCGGTCGTAGACGAAGAAGTACGGGTCGGCGGCGCCGCCGAAGGGGGTCTGCACGTCCTTGCCGAGGTACTGCGAGACGAGCCGCGCCCAGAGCGGGGCGACGTCCGGATTCGTCGTGGTGCGGAGATCGAGCGCGGCGCCGTCGAGCCGCGGGTCGAAGGCGTAGACCCGCTCGACGCCGGCCGCTTTCGCTGCTGCGTCGATCGAGGCGATCGTCTCGGTGGTGCGGGCGTCGGCCGGGCCGCCGATGAGGAACGCGAAGCGGCCGGGCTGGTTCAGCAGCCACTCGAAGCGCTCGAAGGTGACGGTCTCGATCGGGCTGTCCTCGAGCCCGTAGGTGTCGGCGAGGTAGTCGACGGTGTCGATCGCGGCACCGCCGCTCGCGGGTGCCGCGGCGGCGGGAGCGGCGAACGCGGCCGTGCCGGCGAGGCCGGCTCCGGCGAGGGCGATGGTCGCGGCGAGGGCCGCGAGTCGCGGTCGTCGTCGAAGGTGCTGGGGCATGGGTGGGTCCTTTCGTGGCGGGATGCGGGGTGGAGCGGGACGGGTCAGCGGGCGGCGTCGGCCGGGCCGTCGGCAGCGGATGCCTCGGCGCCGTCGGGCTCGGCGGCGTTCGTGGACGCGGCATTCGTGGCCGCAGCGGGCCGCGAGCGCAGCCTGCGGACGAGGAGGGCGAGCGCGCCGACGCCGACGAGCACGACCAGGAGGCCGGCCCCGGCGAGCCAGCCCGGGACCTCGTCACTCGTGTTCGCCGTCGCCGTGGCCTTCGCGGTCGCCGTGGCGGCGGCGGGCCCGTCGATGACGACGGGAGTGGAGCTCGCCGACGCCGTGCCCGCCCCGATCGCGTTCACGGCGACGACGGTCGCGGTGTACTTGCCGGCGGCGAGCTTCGCGAAGGTGTAGCTCGTCGAGGTCCCGGTGACGGGGATCGCGGTACCGCCGTTCAGTGAGATCCGGTACCCGGTGAGCGGCGAGCCGCCGTCGGCCGGCGCCGTCCAGCTGACCGTGAGCGACGTGCCCGTCGCGGCGAGCTTCGGGGCGGCCGGGGCCACGGGGGCGGTGGCGGCCACGGCCGCGGGCTGCTGCGCGCCGCCGTCGACCGGGGCGCCGCCGTCGCCGCCGTCCTCGGGAACGGTCTCCCCGGACGATCCGCCCGAGCTGCCGCCGGACGAACCACCCGAGGGCGCGGGTGCGGCCGGCGCCGGCTGCTGCGGCTGGGGCTGCGGCTCCGGCTTCGGCGCAGGACCGCTGCCGCCGCCGGAGATCGCGGGCGGCGGGTCCTCCTGGGTGCTGTCGTACGGGTAGCCGCCGAGTCCCTCGCAGGCGGTCAGGTCGAAGTTGATGGAGCAGAGGTCGCAGACGTCTCCCGCGGCGTTGGCGGGCGAGGCCCACACCAGCAGGAACGTGGGGACCGAGATCGCGAGCGCGATGGCGGCGGCGAGGCTGCGCAGCCGGCCGGGGCGGCGGTGGTGGGTCATCGTGCGAATCCTTCGGAGGTCGGGCCGTCGATGCGGCGGGTGGATGCGGCGGAGGCCGCTGCGGCGGCGGGGTCGGCGACCGTGTCCCGATCGCCGTCGTCGGCGACCGCACGGCGGCCGGCGAAGGTCTCGTCGTCGAGCGCACCGGCGCGACGGGCGACGATCGCCGACGCCGTCGCGGCGGCGGTGACGTTCGCCATGGTGCTGGCGGTGCCGGCCACGGCGCTGATCGGGATGAGCAGCACGAGCACCTCGATCGGCAGCCCGACCGCGGTGAGCACGGCTGTCGCGGTGATGATCGCGGTGCCGGGCACGCCGGCCGTGCCGAGCGAGACGAGGAGCCCGAGCACGACGAGGACGACGTAGTCGAGCGGCGTGTACTGGATGCCGAGCGCCTGCACGCTGAACACCGCGACGAGCGTCGGCCAGATGCCGGCGCATCCCGGCATCCCGATCGTCGTGCCGATCGGCGCCGTGAAGCCGGCGACCTCGGGCGAGACGCCCACCCTGCGGGTGAGGGTCGCGATCGTGAGCGGCAGGGTGCCGAGGCTCGACTGGGTGGTGAATGCCGTGTACTGCGGCGGCGTGATCAGCCGGAAGAAGCGGAACGGGTTCAGATCGGCGAAGACGCGCACGAGCACGCCGTTCACGAGGTACGCGTCGACGAAGCACGCCACGAGCGCGATGACGAGCACGCCGAGCAGTGCGGTCGCGGTCTCGAGCCGGGCGACCGCGGTCGAGGTGGTCGAGGCGACCAGTGCGAGCACCGCGTAGGGGGTGAGCGCGATGATGAAGCCCACCGCCTTGAAGAACACCCGGCGCGTGGCATCCACCAGCTCCTTGAACGCCCGCACCTTCTCCGGCTTGCGGTCCGCGACGAGGAGGTAGGAGACCGCGATCAGGATGGCGAACAGGATGAGTCCGATGAGGTTGTTCGCGCCGAGGTCGTTCGCCAGGTTCGAGGGGAAGAGCCCGACGATCACCTGGTCGAGCGGGCGGAGCAGTCCGGTGAGCGAGTCGCCGTCGACCCCCGCGAGCTCGAGCTGCGCGCCACGACCGACGCCCGTCGCGAGAGCGAGCCCGAGCGTGAGGAGGATGGCGAGGAGGTTCGTGAGCAGCAGCCAGAACACCGAGCTCAGCCCGATCGTGCGGAGCTTCGCGATGCTGCCGAGCGAGGTGACGCTCGAGAGCACCGAGACGACGACGAGGGGCGCCACGAACGCCGTGATGACGTTGATGTAGATCGTGCCGATCACGTCGACGTAGGCGAGGTGGCCCTGGAACGCGAGTCCCGCGGCGACGCCGACGACGAGGGCGACGACGGTCAGGAGCGTGAAGCCGGCGCCGCGCCGGCGGAGCAGGAAGAGGCCGACGAAGAGGGCGGCGACGACGCCCGTCGCGGCGAGGGCGAGCCAGTCGGGCTCAGCCATGGTGCCGGCCGGATCGCGGGGAGGAGGAAGGGTCGAACTGGTGCATGACCAGGGACGCTACGGCCCGCGGCGGATGCCTCGTGCCGGGATGTCATCCGGAGTACGCGGGTGACGGCGGAAGTATGCCGGTGACGGGATATGACGGGCGGCCCGTCGCGGAGCGTGTCGTCGCATGACGGCGTGTTGCGCGGTGCGGCGGTTGGTCCCCTGAGCTTGTCGAAGGGAGCTTGTCGAAGGGGACGCCGCCCCGCTTCGACAGGCTCAGCGAACCAGCCCTGGTCCCCTGAGCTTGTCGAAGGGGGGCGCCCGCTCGCTTCGACGGGCTCAGCGAACCACGGCCCCGCTTCGACGGGCTCAGCGAACCAAGGCCCGCTCCGACCAGGCTCAGTCAGCGAGATGGGTCGGCACGCCGCCCACGAGCGTCGCTGCCACCGTGACTCCGGCGAGCTCCTCCGGCTCCGCCGCGAGCGGGTCGGCGTCGAGCAGCACGAGGTCGGCCGGGTCGCCCGGGCCCGGGCGTAACGGGCCGCGCATCGAGGCGGCGAGGGCGAGGGCGACGGGGAGCCGCTCCTCCGGCGACCACGGCGTTTCGCCGGGGCGGGAGCGCAGCACGGCCGCCTGCACGGCGAGCCACGGATCGAGGGGGGCGACCGGGGCGTCGGAGCCGAACACGAGCCGGCCGCCTGCGCGGTGCAGCGAGGCGAAGCGGTAGGCGCGGTGCTGGCGTCCCGCCCAGAGCCGGCCGGCGTTCTCGCGGTCGTCGAGGAGGTGCGCGGGCTGCACGCTCGCGGTGATGCCGAGCCGGGCGAAGCGCTCGAGGTCGGCGTCGGAGAGCAGCTGCGCGTGCTCGATCCGGCCGGCGGTGCCGGTGCGCTCGAAGGCGTCGAGCACCTCGGTGTTCGCCCGGTCGCCGATCGCGTGCACGGCGAGCTCGAGTCCGGCCGTGCTCGCACGGCGGAGCAGCGCCTCGAGCTCGGCCGAGGGCCACAGGGTGCGGCCGTGCCCGCCGTCGGGATAGGGGTCGCAGCACCACGCGGTGGCGGTGCCGAGTGAGCCGTCGGTGATGACCTTCAGCGGGCCGACCGTGATCCGTCCGGCCGAGCCGATCGGGTCGCCGCTGCGCAGGCCGAGCGCGATCGCCCGTTCCAGCTCGTGCGGGTAGATCGCCGTCTCGACGCGGAGGGAGCGGAATCCGGATGCCTCGCGCCGCGCCCAGTCCGAGACGCCCCAGCGCATCTCGAAGTCGACGACGCCGACGACGCCGCGGCGGGCGGCCGCGGTACCGGCTTCGACGACCCGGCCGTCGAGCTCCGCGTCGGCGCCGGAGTCGAGCTCCCGCAGGAGGGCGAAGCAGGCGTCTTCGACGAGGTGCCCGTCGCCGGTCTCGGGCAGGCCGTGCCGGCGAAGGGCCGCGGAGTTCAGCCAGGCGCCGTGCAGATCTGCCGTGATCAGCACGACCGGTGTCGAGCCCGCGGCCTCGTCGAGGAGCTGCCGCGACATCCGCCCGGTCCAGTCGTCGCCGCGGGCGCGCATCGCGACGATCCGGTCCGTCGTGCCGCGGGCGTCGGCATCGGCGACCGCAGCCGCGACCCGGTCGAGTGCGCGCCGTGCGTCGGTGAGCTCGCCGAGGTCGAGGCGGCCCGATCGGGCCGCCCACTGCCCGAAGTGCACGTGCTCGTCCCAGAGCCCGGAGGTGAGGAAGCGGCCCTCCGCGTCGATCGAGTCGGTCGTCGCGGGCGTGCTGCCGGCGGGGGTGACGGCGGCGATCCGGGCCTCGCCTGCCCGCTCGCCGGCCTGGAGGCTCACGTCGAGCAGCTCGGGACGGCCGAGCAGGCGCACCGAGCGGAGCTGGGCGACCGCCGTGGCTCCCGTCACGCCGGCTGCCCACCGCTCGCGGCATCGCCGCCCGAGCGATGGCTCACCCGCCCGCCGACGACGGTGAGCAGCACCTCCGTCTCGGCGAAGCGGTCGGGCTCGCTCGTGAGCGGATCGTCGCGGAACACCGCGAGGTCGGCGATCGCACCGGGTACGACGGCGCCCTCGCCGGGGCGGTCGATCGAGGTCCAGGCGTTGCGGGTCATGGCGACGAGCGTACGCGCCGGCGAGAGCGCCTGATGCGGATCGATGGCGGGCCGGGCGGAGCCGTGTCGGCGCCGGGTCACGTTCGCGGCGAACACGCGGCGTCCGTCGAACTCCTCGACGGGCCAGTCCGAGCCGAGCACGACGAGCGCGCCGGCGGCGTCGAGGTCGGCGACCCGCCAGCCGTGCGCGGCGCGCTCCGAGCCGCGGCCGAGGAGCGTCGTCCACATGTCGCAGCCGTCGGGCCGCTGCGCGAACGCGTGGATCGGTTGCACGCTCGCCGGCACGCCGAGCTCCGCGAAGCGGGGCAGGAGCCGGTCGGGGATCGTCTCGAGGTGCTCGATGCGGTGCGTGACCCGTGGCGCATGCACCGGGATGGTGGCGACGGCGTCGAGCACGAACTCGACCGCGCGATCGCCGATCGCGTGCGTCGCCGTCGGCACTCCGCGCTCCGCGAGGGCGTGCAGCGCGCGGGTGAAGGTCTCGGACGGCACCCAGTACGGCTGCAGTCCGCCGCCGGCGGTGTCGGCGTCGAACAGCCAGGCGGAGCCGTTGTCGATGCTGCCGTCGAGCATGAACTTCACGCCCTCGACCTGCCAGCGCCGGCCGCCGACGCCCTGCAGCTCGACGAGGCGGTGGAGTGTCTGCTCGCCGGGATCGGTGGCCCGCCAGATCGGCGAGACCCGCACGCGCACCGGGAGCTCGCCCTGCGCCTCGATGGCGCGCAGCACGTCGAGGTCGCCGGGTTCCATGTTGAGCTGGTGCAGCGAGGTGTAGCCGCTCGCCGCGAACTCTGCGAGCTTGTCGCGCACCGCGGCGACGCGCTCCTCGAACGGCATGCGCGGGTAGAGCTCCGTGACGAGCATCTCCGCGTCGGATTCGACGAGATAGCCGGTCGGGCGGCCCTCGGCGTCGACCTCGATGGATGCGTTGTTGCCGAAGTCGCGCGGCCCGTCGATGCCGGCGAGTTCGAGGGCGCGCGGGCTCGCGATGATCGCGTGCCCGTCGAACAGGAGCAGGTAGCCGGGGCGTCCGCCGAAGGCCTCGGCGAAGGGGGCGTTCGTCAGCTCGCCGCCGACGAAGAGGTCGAAGGAGAGGCCGAAGCCGCGGATCCACTCCCCGGGCCCGCGCTCGGCGGCGAAGGCGGCGAGGCGTTCGGCGACCTCCTCGACGGAGGTGCAGTCGTGCAGCAGCAGCGCCCGGTGCCGGGACTCGGCGCCGGAGAGCGGGTGCACGTGCCCGTCCACGAAGCCGGCGGTGATGGTCGCGTCGCCGAGTTCGACGAGCTCGGCATCCCTCGTGTCCCAGGCCGCGGCCTCGGCCCGGGAGCCGACGGCGACGATCCGCTGCCCGCTGACGGCGACCGCCTGCGGCGGCGCGTCGGACACCGAACCGTCCGGCTCGTGGCCGGTGCGGACGAGGCCGCCGAGGAGCACGAGATCGGCTCGGACGGTGGGAGCGGCGGCGGTCACGCGATCGCCTCCGCGTCGAGCAGGGGATGGCCCGGGTCCTCGGCCCGGCGCCGCAGCCGCTGCACCTCGGGGTCGGGAACCGGCACTGCGGCGATGAGCTGCTGGGTGTACGGATGCTCCGGGGCGTGCAGCACCTGCTCGGTCGCCCCGAGCTCGACGAGCTCGCCGCCCTGCAGCACGCCGACGCGGTCGGCGAGGAGCTCGACGACGGCGAGGTCGTGGCTGATGAACAGCGCGGCGAAGCCCAGTTCGCGCTGCAGGGACGTGAAGATGTCGAGCACGCGCGCCTGCACCGAGACGTCGAGGGCGGAGGTGGGCTCGTCGGCGATCACGAGCTCCGGATCGAGGGCGAGCGCCCTGGCGAGGCCCACCCGCTGGCGCTGCCCGCCGGAGAGCTCGAAGGGGTACCGGCTCGCGTAGGAGCCGGGGAGCTCGACAGCGTCGAGCAGCTCCGTCGCGCGGGCGCGGTGCGTCGAGCGGCCACCGGCCACGCGGTGGATGCGCATCGGCTCGATGACGCAGTCCTCGATCGTCATGAAGGAGTTGAACGAGGCCGCCGGGTCCTGGAAGACGAAGCCGATCCGGCGACGGAGCGCGCGCAAGCGGCGCCGCGACTGACCGCGGAGCTCGACGCCGAGCACCTCCAGGCGGCCGGTGGCGACGGTCTCGAGCCCGCCGATGGCGCGGCCGATCGTCGATTTGCCCGAGCCGGACTCGCCGACGAGGCCCACGACTTCGCCCCGGGCGATCTCCAGCGAGACCCCGCGCACGGCGCGAACGGGCTTCGTGCCGAAGCCGCTGCGGTACTCGATGTCGACGCCATCGAGCAGCACGGCCGGGGCGGTCGCCGCCGACGGGGCCGGGGTCGGGGCCGGGGCGACCGGGACGGCGGATGCCGCCGACGAGACGGATGCCGGCGAGGCATCCGGCTCGTCCCGTCCACCGCCGAGCCGTGGGACCGCGGCGAGCAGCTGCCGTGTGTACGCCTCGCGCGGCGCACGGAACAGCTCGTCGACGGGGGCGAGCTCGACGAGCTCGCCGCGGTACATGACCGCGACCCGGTCGGCGAGGTCGGCCACGACGCCCATGTTGTGCGTGATCAGCACGATCGAGGCGCCGAACTCGTCGCGGCACTCGCGGAGCAGCTCGAGGATCTCGGCCTGCACCGTCACGTCGAGCGCCGTCGTCGGCTCGTCGGCGATGATGACCGACGGCCGCAGGGCCAGCGCCATGGCGATCACGATGCGCTGCTTCTGGCCGCCCGAGAACTGGTGCGGGTAGTCGCCGAGGCGGCGCTCGGGGTCGGGGATGCCGACCGCGCGGAGCATGTCGACCGTCCGCCGGCGGCGCTCGGCCGGCTCGGACACGCCGTGCGCGCGCAGTCCCTCCTCGAGCTGCCAGCCGATCGGGAAGACCGGGTTCAGCGCGGTCGAGGGTTCCTGGAAGATCATGGCCGCCTCGCCGCCGCGGATCGCGCGGAGCGCGTCGGGCGCGGCCTGCAGCACGTCGGCGCCGCCGAGCAGCACCCGTCCGCCGGTGCGGGTCCGCGGCGGCAGCAGGCCGAGCGCGGCCCGAGCCGTCAGCGTCTTGCCGGACCCCGACTCCCCGACGATGGCGAGGATCTCGCCACGCTGCAGCTCGAGGGTGACGCCGCGCACCGCGTGCACAGTGCCCTGCGGGGTGTCGATGTCGAGCGTGAGCTCCTCGAAGTGGAGCGGCGCGGTGGGCTCGCCGGTCATCGCTTCACCTCCTGACGGAATCGGCCGGGCGTGACGACGGCGGCCATGCGGGCGAAGACGCCCGGCTTGCCGACGAGGGAGCGCGAGCGCTGGTCGACGAGGTCGCGCAGGCCGTCGCCGATGAGGTTGAGCGCGAGCACCGTCACGATCAGGAAGCCGCTCGTGATGAGGATCATCTGCGGCGCCTGCATCAGCACCGACTTGCCGTCGTAGAGGATGTTGCCCCAGCTCGCCTGCGGGGCCGGCACGCCGGCGCCGAGGAAGCTCATCGCCGCCTCGGTGATGACGGACTCGGCGAAGGTGAAGGTGGACTGCACGACGAGCACCGAGAGCGTGTTCGGCAGGATGTGCCGCCACATCAGGTGCAGCATGCCGGCGCCCTGCATCGTGCTCGCGGTGACGAAGGTCTCCGACGTGACCGCGAGCGCCCGGGACCGCACCAGCCGCGCGATGCCGGGCGTGTAGACGATCGTGAGGGCGATCACGAGGTTCGTGACGCTGGGCCCGAGGGCTGCGGTGAGCGCGACGGCGAGCAGGATGGCGGGGATCGCCATGAGGCCGTCGCAGATGCGCATCAGCACCTGGTCGAGCACGCTGTTGAAGACAGCGGCGATGCCGATGATCGCGCCGAGCACGCCGCTCACGAGGGCGACGACGAAGCCGACGAGGAGCGAGGTCGAGGCGCCGGAGACGATGCGCGCGAACAGGTCGCGGCCGAAGTTGTCGGTGCCGAAGAGATGCTCCGGCGAGGGCGGCGCGAGCCGGTTCGCGGGGTCGACCGCATAGGGGTCGAGCTGCAGCAGCGGCGGCAGCACGTAGGAGACGACGAAGATGACCACGATGACGACGAGGCCGGTCATGAGCCCGGTGTTGCCGAGCATGCGGCGCCACAGCGAGTCGCGGCCTGCGGCCGGCTGCATGGCGAGCACCGTGGTGCTGGGCGCTGCGGTGTTCGCGGTCGCGGGGGAGGTGGGGGCCATCGCTCAGGCCTTTCCGACGCGCACCCGCGGGTCGACGATGCCGTAGAGCAGGTCGATGAGCAGGTTCGTGAGCAGGTAGATGAGGGTGACGAAGAGGATCACGCCCTGGATGACGGGGTAGTCGCGGCGGGCGATCGAGGTGACGAGCAGCTGCCCGAGGCCCGGGATGTTGAAGATCGTCTCGGTGACGGCGGCCCCCGTGACGAGCCCGCCGAGCGAGAGGCCGATGATGGTGAGCACCGGCAGGCTCGCGTTCTTCAGGGTGTGGCTGAACAGCAGCCGGCCCTCGGCGACACCGCGGGAGCGGGCCGCGTCGATGTAGTCGGCGTTCAGCACGTCGAGCACGGCGGCCCGGGTGGTGCGGGTGATCAGGGCGGCCGTGATCGCGCCGAGCGCGATGCCCGGCATGATCAGGGTGCGGATGCCGCCGGCGAAGTCCTCGAAGGGGTTCACGTAGCCCGAGATCGGCAGCCAGCGCAGCATCAGGCCGAACACGACCATCAGGGCGAGGGCGAGCACGAAGCTCGGCACCGTCATGCCGATCAGGGTGAAGCCCATCACCGAGCGGTCGAGCCGACCGCCGCGGAATCGTGCGGCGAGGGTGCCGAACGGCACCGAGAGCACGATGGCGACGATGATCGCGATCACGGCGAGTTGGATGGTCGGCACCGCGTTGTCCCCGATCGCCTCCGTCACGCTCTTGCGCAGGAAGTAGGAATCCCCGAAGTCGCCGGTGAGCACGCCGCCGACCCAGCCGAGGTACTGCTCGACGAGGGGCCGGTCGAGGCCCATGCTCTCGCGGAGCGCGGCGACCTGCTCGTTCGTCGCGTTCTGCCCGAGGATGGCGCGGGCCGGGTCGCCGGGCGTCAGGTGGATGAGCGAGAAGATCACCACCGATACGACGAAGAGGACAGGCAGCAGGCTGAGCAGCCGTCGGAAGATGAATCTGAGCATCGGGTCTCCGGGGACGAGGGGGAGCGGGGGATGGGGCGGACGGGGCGGAGCTTCGTGCTCCGACTCACCCGCCCCGGGCGTTCAGCCGGTCACTTCCAGCTGGCGTTCCACCACACGAAGTGCGAGTTGAACACCGGCAGCTCGAGGTCCTTGCTCGCCGCGTACACGTTGTGCGCGTCGCCGAGGCGGGTGAGCGGGCGGTACGTCTCGATGTACTGCTGCATCTCGTCGAAGATCAGGGTCGCATCGTCCTGCGTCGGCGCCGCGCGGAAGCGCGCGAGCAGATCGTGCAGCTCGGGGGTGTCGTAGTAGCCCGCGCGGTTCGGCAGGAAGCCGACGGTCTGCGTCGGGTCGGTGACGGTGCCCTGCGGGATGATCGTGAGGTCCCACTCGTCGCGGCCCTCTTTGTACTTGTCGAAGTACGAGGCCCACTCGAGCGCCTCCAGCTTGACGTCGACCCCGATGCCCTTGAGCTGCTCGGCGACGACGACTGCGGCGTTGTAGGCCTCGGTGTAGTCGCGGGTGACGAGCAGCGTGACGGGCTCGCCGGCGTAGCCGCCCTCGGCGAGGAGCGCCTTCGCCGCCGCAGTGTCGGCCGAGTTGAACGCGGCCTTGCCGACCTCGGTGTCCCAGATCGCCTGCTGCGGTTCGGTCATGTTGTGGTGCACGAGGTCGTACAGCTCCTCGGAGCCGACCGAGGCGAGCATGATCGGGTCGCGGTCGAGCGCCGTGTTCACCGCCTGTCGGTTGACGACGTTCTCGAACGGGCCGCCGGCGCGGTCGCTGTAGACGAGGTTGATCGGGCCGATCGTGTAGGTGCCGAGGACGAGGTTCGGGTCCTCCTGGAACTGCGTCAGCCCGTCGAACGGCAGCTCGGGGGTGACGTCGTACTGGCCCGACTGCATGCCCATGGTGCGCGTCGCGGCATCCGGGACGAAGCTGAAGACGACCTCGTTCAGCACGGCGTCCTTCGCTCCGGCGCGACCGCTCGACGGAGCGTCGACCGACTGGTAGTCGTCCCACTTCTCGATGACGATCCGCTGGTCGGCGTCCCACTCCTTGAGCGTGTACGGACCGGTGCCGACGATGTCCTGCACGGGCTCGTCGCCGAACTCCTCGATGACCTCGGAGGGCATGATCGCCGGGTACGAGGTGCCGATGTCCGAGAGGTACAGCAGGTGCAGGAAGCTCGCCGTCGGCACCGTGAGCTTCACGGTGGAGTCGTCGACCTCGGTCCACTCGGAGCCGTCGAACGCGCCGTCGGCGGCGATCGAGACCCGCGTCCAGCGGTTCATCGAGTCGACGACGTCGGTCGCGGTGAGATCGGAGCCGTCGTGGAACTTCACGCCCTCGCGCAGGACGAAGGTGTACTCGAGGCCGTCGTCGCTGCGCTCGAACGACTCGGCGAGCATCGGCTGCGGGACGAGATTCTCGTCGGTGACGACGAGGGTCTCGTAGATCGAACCGGTGATCTCGCCCATGATCGACTCGGTCGAGATCTGCGGGTCGAGCGTCGACGGCTGCGCGGGCGTCACGACGTTGACGACGTCCTTCGCGGCGTCGCCGCCGTCGCCGGACGCCGCGCAGCCGCTCAGCACGAGCGCGCCGGACGCGACGATCGCGGAGACGGCGCTCGCACGGCGGAGGCTCCGCCGACGGCGGGGGATGCCGGATGCTCCGGTCACGGGTGTGGGCATGGTGCGCCTTCCTCTGTGGTGATGGGGACTGCTGTGGTGATGGGGACTGCTGTGGTGGTGGGGATGAGCTCGTCTGCGGGTGGCGCGGTGACCGGCGCCGGGGCGATCGAGACGAGCAGTTCGCCGAAGCCGCCGTCGGCGGTCCAGACGGTGCGCTCGTCGCGGCAGAGGGTGGTGCGGTAGCGCGGCTCGGACTCGGCGGAGTCGCCGTGCGCGGTGCGCGCCCCGGAGGCGAGGAGCTGCGTGGCGAGCCGGAGGAGCGGTCGCGAGCCGTCGGCGGCCCAGGCGTCCGAGACCGGGTCGGGTGCGGCGGCCGCACCGGGACCCGACCGCACGGCGCCCGCGCGCTCGACGCGGCCGGCGCCGAAATCGATGGCGTCGCCGTGGAGGAGCCGGCTCCAGCGCACCCCGGTGACCGCGTCGCCGGCATCGGCTGCCCCGACCGAGCGCGCCGCCGAGGCATCCACGTCGGTCTCCTCGCTCTCGGTGACGTCGACGAGGTGCACGCCGCGCTCGCCGATGACCTCGCCGCGGCGGGTGGCGCGGTCGTACACGAGCGCCGTGTGCTCGTCGACGCCGACGAGCGAGCCGCGGCCGAGCGCGCGGGCGAGGCGGATGGCCCGGGGCAGCCGGCCCCACTCGGCGAAGTGCGAGTCGAGCAGCGCCTCGGGGAAGAGGCCGAGGCCCCCGGCCGGGACATAGCGCAGCCGCTCGTCGTCGGCGTAGCCGACCTCGGCGCCGAGGCGCCAGCTCTCGTGCACCCCACCGCCCGAGACCATGCCGGCGCCCTGCTGCACCGCGAGCCCCGCGCTCGTGCCCGCGACCACGCCGCCGCGCGCGAGCACCCCGCGGATCGCGGTGAGCACGGGAGTGTCGCGGCGCTCGCCGAAGGGTGGAGCGCCGGCCGAGGCGGCGGCGCCGGTGCTGCGGTGCAGCGCCAGCACGTAGTGCGTCTGGTCGCCGCCGCCGAGGAACACGCCGTCGCACGAGTCGACGAGGGCCGCGAGCTCGGCGCGCTCCGCGTGCTCGGCGAGGTAGCGCTGGCCGGGGAACCGGGGCGCCGCAGCGACGCCGACGGGGATCGGAACGCCCTCGGCGCCGTGCCGGGCGAAGAGTGCCGCGTAGTAGCGCCCGTCGGCGGCGTCGTGCTCGACGCCGGGGTCGTTCGTGGTCTCGTCGTCGGCGGAGCGGGCGGGCTCGGACGCCGTCGTGAGGATCGCGATGCGCGGCGGGCGTCCTGGCGCCGGACTGGCGCTCGCCGCGAGCTGCACGATGCGGTCGAGGATGCCGGGATGCTCGTCGAGCGCGCCGCCGATCAGCACGAGGGTGCCGCGGGCGTCGTCGTGGGTGGCGGTCACGGTACTCCTCTCCGAGTACGGGATCGGGCTCCGGCGGGGGCCGGATGCGCGGTGCAAGTATTTCACATCGAGATAGAATGTCCAGAATCGAAATGGACATTTCAGTCGTTCGCCGCCCGGGCACGGGGTGGCCCGTTGCTAGACTCGCGACGTCCGATGTCGCGGTCGACCGGGTTCGCCATCGCCGGCCGGGGCTCGGCGACGGAGATGCGTCGCAGACCGAAGGACCCAGATGAACCCCGATTCCCCTCGATCCGCCGCCGCGTCGGGCGATCTCGCCGAGGAATCGGTCGCCGCACGCATCCGTGAGCGTATGGGCGACTGCAGCCCGGCCGAGCGCAAGGTCGCCCGCACGCTGCTCGCCGCCTATCCGGTCGCGGGCTTCGAGACCGTCGCGGGCCTCGCCGACCTCGCCGCCGTGAGCGGCGCCACCGTGGTGCGTTTCGCGACCCGGCTCGGCTACCGCGGCTTCCCCGACTTCCAGCGCGCGCTCCGGCACGAGCTCGAGCAGCGCAGCGCCTCGCCCGCCTCGCTCTACGAGCGGATCGGTGCGGCGGGCGCCTCGGCATCCAGTGATCTCGCGTCCCTCGGCGACGCCCCCGCCGACGACGTCCGCGCCACCTTCGCGGGCCTGTCCGAGCACGACTTCGCGACCACCGTCGACGCGATCGCGAACCCGAAGCGCCGCGTCTGGCTCGCTGGCGGGCGGTACAGCGGATTCCTCGCCGAGTACCTGCAGGCGAGCCTGCAGCAACTGCGTCCCGCGGTGCAGATGGTGCCGCGCATGGCGAGCCTGCGCGCTGCGACGATGGCGGGCTTCGATGCGAGGGACGTGCTCGTCGTCTTCGACTTCCGTCGCTACGAGGCCGAGACCCGCCGGCTCGTGCAGCACGCGAAGGCGCGCAAGGCGACCGTCGTGCTCGTGACCGATCGCTGGGTGTCGCCGTGCGCCGGCGACGCAGACACCGTGCTGTCGAGCCTCGCCTCCGAGCGCGGCCCGTTCGACTCCGTCGTGCCCGTCATGGCGCTCATCGAAGCGATCTTCGAGGCCGTGCTGACCCGGCTCGGGCCGCCCGCGCGGGAGCGGATGGAGCGCATCGAGCGCACCGTGCAGGAGCTCGAGCTGCTCTGAGCGGCGCCCGATCATCGAGTTGCCCGACTCGCATGGAAGTTGGGCAACTCGGGGATTCCGCTCAGAAACGAGCGTTTCTGTTCGTGTATGGTCGTCGGTGATCTGCAACGAATGTTGCAGACGCCGAACGGAGGCCCCGTGCTCGCTGCCGAACTGCTCCGCCGCGCCGAAGACGCCCAGGCGGTGTACATCCGCGACCTCGCGGAACTCGTCGGCATCGACTCGGGCTCACTCGACCCGGAGGGGGTCAATCGCGTCGGCGAAGTGGTCGCCGGCCGCCTCGCCGAACTCGGCTTCGCCGTCGAACGCCGCGCCTCCGCCGACCCGCGCTACGGAGACACGGTCATCGGCCGGCGCCGCGGCGCCGGCGTCGCGCGCATCATGCTGTTCGCCCACCTCGACACGGTCTTCGAGCCGGGGGATGCCGCGGCGCGGCCGTTCTCGATCGACGACGTCGGGCACGCGCACGGGCCGGGCGTCACCGACGACAAGGCCGGCGTCGTCGCCGCCCTGCACGCCGCCGGACACCTGATCGGCGTCGGCGCCGAACGCTACGGCGAGCTCGTGCTCGCCTTCACCCCCGACGAGGAGATCGGCTCGCCCGCCGGCGGCCCGGTCCTCCAGGAGCTCGCCGCGGGAGTGGACGCCGCCTTCAGCCTCGAGTGCGCCCGCGAGAACGGCGACCTCGTCGTCGGCCGCAAGGGGGTCGCCGACCTCGAACTCGTCGTGCACGGCGTCGCCGCCCACTCGGGCATCGAGCCGGAGCGGGGCGCGCACGCCGCCCTCGAGGCCGCCCACCTCACCGTCTTCCTGCAGGCGCTCGCCGACCCCGCCGAGCAGCTGACCGTCAACGTCGGCGTGCTCCGATCCGGCGAGCGCACGAACATCGTGCCCGACCGGGCGACCATGCACGTCGAGATGCGGGCGACGCGCACCGCGGTCATCGAGGGCGCGCTCGTGGCGCTCCGGGAGCGGGCGGCCGGCCCGCTCGTCGACGGCACCCGCGTCGAGGTGCGCGTCGTCGACCAGTGCGCGCCGCTCGAGGAGACGGAGGCGGGGCGCGAGCTCGGCGAACTGGCGCTCCAGCTCGCGCGTGAGCTGGGCTTCGAGCCGGGGCTCGCCCGCACCGGCGGGGTGTCCGACGCGAACCGCGTCGCCGCCCTCGGCGTGCCGACGCTCGACGGCCTCGGCCCCGTCGGGGGCGGCGACCACAGCCCGAGCGAATGGCTCGACCTCGCGAGCGTGCCGCCGCGCGTCGCGCTCCTCGCCGCCCTCGTCGACGCGAGCGCGGCCCGTCTGCTCCCCTGAGCCTGAGTGGTTCCCTGAGCTTGTCGAAGGGGACGCCCGTTCGCTTCGACGGGCTCAGCGAACCAAGGCCTCGCTTCGACGGGCTCTGCGAACCAAGGCCTCGCTTCGACAGGCTCAGCGAACCAAGGCCTCGCTTCGACAAGCTCAGCGAACCAGCGCTGGTCCCCTGAGCTTGTCGAAGGGGACGCCGCCCCGCTTCGACAGGCTCAGCGAACCAACAAGCCTTGACCTCTGCCGCTCGGGCCCGCTAGGGTTCCAAGGCTGCGCCATCGCGCGGCATCCCCGGAGTCTGAAAGCAGGTGGAATCGTGACCGTGTCTCTGCAGCGCACCTTCACGCCCGCCTTCGCCGAGCCCGCGAACGCGGGGCGCGAGCAGCGCCCCGAAGCGAAGCTCGAGCAGGCTCTCGAGCCGGCACCCTGACGCCAGCGAATCCGTCGCCACCGTCACCCCGTGCCGCTTCGAGGCCCGGGGTGATTCCGTCTGCGCGCGACGGTGGACCCTCGGGCCCGAGGACCCACCAGAGCGGAGCCCGTCACCGCGGGCTCCGGGAAAGCAGACAGGAATCACCATCATGGAGAGACTCTCCGACCGGCTCGTCTCCTGGGCGAGCCTGCTCGACGAGCAGACCGTCGCGCAGGCGCGCACCTCGTCGACGATGCCGTTCATCCACCCGCACCTGGCCCTGATGCCCGACGCCCACCTGGGCCTCGGCGCGACGGTCGGCTCGGTCATCCCGACGCTCGGGGCGATCATCCCCGCCGCGGTCGGCGTCGACATCGGCTGCGGCATGATCGCCGTGCGGACCCAGTTCCACGCGAGCGAGCTGCCCGCCGACCGGCGGGAGCTGCGGGAGCAGATCGAGCGGGCCATCCCGCTGTCCGCGGGCAAGTACAACCGCAAGGTCGTCGCGACGGCCGAGCCCCGGGTCGCCGAGCTCGAGGAGCTCGCGGAGCGCAGCGGCTTCGACCCGGCCTCCTACGCGGGGAACTGGCGGCAGCAGCTCGGATCCCTCGGCAGCGGCAACCACTTTATCGAGGTCTCGCTCGACGAGGTCGACCGGGTGTGGCTGTTCCTGCACTCCGGCAGCCGGGGCGTCGGCAACAAGATCGCCCAGCGGCACATCGGCATCGCCCGGCGGCTCGCGAAGCAGTGGTGGATCGAGCTGCCCGACCCCGACCTCGCCTACCTCGTCGAGGGCACGCCGGAGTTCTCCCGGTACATCGCCGAGCTCCGGTGGGCGCAGCACTTCGCGCTGCTCAACCGGGAGGAGATGATGGACCGGGTGATCCGGCAGCTGTCCGAGTGGACCGGCGTGCCGGTGGAGGAGCAGGAGCGCATCAACTGCCACCACAACTTCACCGAGAGCGAGGAGCACTTCGGCAAGCGGGTGTGGGTGTCGCGGAAGGGTGCGATCCAGGCCGACGTCGGCCGGCCGGGCCTCATCCCGGGGTCGATGGGCACCGCCTCGTACGTCGTGGAGGGGCTCGGAGACCCGATGTCGCTGAACTCCTCGCCGCACGGCGCGGGCCGGGAGTACTCGCGGTCGAAGGCCAGGAAGACCTTCACCCACGAGCAGCTCCGGGAGGCGATGGTCGGCATCGAGTTCCGGGACACGGATGCCTTCATCGATGAGATCCCGCAGGCCTACAAGCCGATCGACCGGGTGATGGCGGATGCCTCGTCGCTCGTCGCGGTGCGGCACACGCTGCGGCAGATCGTCAACGTGAAGGGCGACTGAGCGCGGTCCCCTGAGCTCGTCGAAGGGAACGCCGCCCTGGTTCCCTGAGCTTGTCGAAGGGAACGCCGCGCCGCTTCGACGGGCTCAGCGAACCAACCGCTACGGGGACGGCGGCGTCACCGCGATGACGATCGTGGTGACGCCGTCGCTCTCGTTCACGTAGCGGTGCGGCTCGCGCGAGTCGAACGTGACGGACTCGCCGGTCGCGAGGGTCACCCGTTCGGCGCCGAGCTCGACGGTCAGCTCGCCGGAGATGACGTAGGCGCACTCGGTCGAGGGGTGGCCCCACAGGCGGGGCGAGGTCGCCTGCCCGGGCGGGATCTCGGCGCGCAGCACCTCGAGGTCGCCGCGACCGGGGGTGAGCCGCTCGTAGGCGAAGCTCGCGTCGGCGACGCCGAGGCTGTGCCGTTCACCCGGCCGGCTGATGTGCACGGCGGGGGCGTCGGGGTCGCTGAAGAGGGTCGCGATGGATGCCTCGAACACCTCGGCGAGCTTGCGCACCGAGCCGAGGCTCGGGTCGGCGGCGCCGTTCTCGATCTGGCTCAGCATGCTGACCGACAAGCCCGTCCGCTCGGAGAGCTCGCGGAGGGTCAGCCCCTTGGCCTGGCGCAGGGCCTTCAATCGGTCACCGAGCACGCTGAGTCATCCTTCCTGTGCGTCCCCCGTCTGGGTGTGACGGGCGGCCGCGTTTTGACATGTGAGTCCGCACGTGTTTAATGTGCTTGAATTCATGGTACCTGGATTGAACATCATCCACACGACACCGGGCACTGATTGGCAGCGAGGCTGAGCGCTCCTCCGACTCCTTCGTCACCGTCGCCGACCGGGGAAAGAAGCACATGAGATCCCTCACAGCCAAGCTCGCGGTGCCCGCCGGCGCCGTCGCCTTGACGCTCGCGCTCGCCGGATGCGCCGGAGGCAACAGCACCTCCAACGCGGGCGACCAGACGCTCACCGTCGACACCTCATTCGTCGTCAAGACACTCGACCCCGGCACAGTGTACGAGCAGACGGGCAACATCGCCGTGCACGCGCTGTACGACACCCTGGTGACGTACGAAGGCTCGGACGTCACGACCCTCCAGCCCGAGCTCGCCGAGAGCTGGGAGCAGTCGAGCGACGGCACCACCTGGACCTTCACCCTCCGCGACGACGCGGTCTTCTCCGACGGCGCCGCCGTCACCGCCGAGGACGCCGTCTTCAGCCTCAACCGGCTGAAGAACCTGCAGGGCTCCGCCTCGCAGACCGTGCAGGGCCTCGACTTCGCGGCAGAGGGCGACGACACGGTCGTCGTCACCTCGGAGACGCCGAACCCCGACGTGCCGGTCATCCTCGCGATGCCCGCGGCGAGCGTGCTGAACTCCGCCGAGGCGAAGAAGCTCGGCGCGACCGACGCCGAGGACGCCGCCACGAGCGACCAGATCGGCACCCAGCTCGACACCGCCAGCCTCGGCAGCGGCCCGTACGTGCTGAAGAGCTACGACCCGAGCACGAAGATCGTGCTCACCGCGAACCCGAAGTACTGGGGCGAGCAGCCGGCCTACAGCCGCGTCGTCATCCAGAACGTCGACGTGCAGAACCAGAAGCTCACCATCTCGAAGGCGAAGGGCGACGAGATCGCCCTCGACCTCTCCGGCCCGCAGGCCGCCGAGCTGTCCGACGACCTCCAGGTCTCGGGCGTCGCCGACACCTCGTACTTCCTGAGCCTGAACCAGGACCCGGCCGTCTCGGCCGTCACCTCGAACCCGGCGTTCGTCAAGGCCCTGCGCCTGACGGTCGACGGGGAGGGCCTCGCGAAGCTCTTCGGCGAGGGCGCGACCCCCGCGGCCGGTCTCGTGCCGCCCGCCTTCGCCGGCGCGCTCGACGAGTCGGAGAACCCGGTGCAGGACATCGACGGCGCGAAGAAGCTGCTCGCCGACGCGGGCCTCAGCGACGTGAAGGTGGCGCTCGTCTACCCGGCGATCACCTACCGCGGCGTCGACCTCGGCACCATCGTCACGAAGGTGCAGCAGGACGCGAAGAAGGCCGGCATCGAGATCGAGCTCACCCCGCAGCCGATCAACGTATTCCTGCAGTCGCAGTCCGAGGGCAAGAACGAGATCAACTTCTCGCCGAACAGCCTGAACTACCCGGCCTCGTCGTCGCTCGTGAACAACATGGCCCCCGGCGCCTCGACCTCGCTGCGCACCGGCTGGACCCTCGAGCGGGCCGACCAGTCGGCCATCGACGCGAGCAACGCCGTGACCGCGGAGCTCACCCCCGAGGGCCGCAACGAGGCGATGATCGACTGGCAGCACGTGATGAACGAGGTCTCGCCGTACGTCGCCCTCGCGAACAACGCCGGCATCGTCGTCGCGACGAGCGACCTGACCGGCGCGGACTACACGCCCGCCGGCTGGACGGTCGACCTCGCGGCGATCGCCGGCAAGTAGCCGGAACGGACCGCGGGCGCCCCTGCTCTCTTCCTGTCAGGGGCGCCCGCTTCCCCCGTCGCGCATGCGACCCCGTCGCGCGAGCGACCACCCGTCGCCACCGCGACCCGAGACGGAGCTTCGATGCCACCCCTCCTCAAGATGATCGGCAAACGCCTGCTGAGCGCCCTCGTGCTGCTCTGGGGCGTCACGGTCGTGACCTTCCTGCTCGTGAACGTCGTCCCGGGCGACCCGGCGGCGGCGAACCTCTCGCAGCAGGCCTACGACGACCCGGAGATCCGGGCCGCCTTCGAGGCCAAGTGGGGCCTCGACCAGCCGATCTGGGTGCAGTACGTGCGCTACCTCGGCAACATCCTGCAGGGCGACCTCGGCACCTCGCAGCAGACCCATCGCCCGGTCGCCGAGGACCTCAGCCAGTACGTGCCGGCGACGATCGAGATCGCGCTGCCCGCCATGGCCCTCGCCATCGTCGTCGCGGTCGGCCTCGGCATGCTCGCCGCGATGCGCAAGAACCGCCCGACCGACACCGGCATCCGCAGCGCCGCCCTCGTCGGCCTCTCGACGCCGCCGTTCTGGCTCGCGCTCGTCGCGCTCTACGTCTTCTTCTACCTGCTCGGCTGGGTGCCGAACGGCGGCCGGCTCAGCAACATCTACGACCCGCCGCCCGCGGTGACCGGCATGTACACGGTCGACGCGGCCATCGCCGGCCAGTGGGACGTCTTCGGCGACGCGCTCTGGCACCTCGTGCTGCCCGTCGGCATCCTCACCGCGCTCACCGTCTCCGGCCTCCTCCGCTTCGTGCGCTCGGCCATGATCGAGGTGCTGGATGCCGAGTACATCCGCTCGGCGATCGCGAAGGGCCTGCCGCGGCGGATCATCACCTGGCGGCACGTGTTCCGCGCGGGCCTCCTGCCGGTGCTCACCGTGTCGGGCCTCATGCTCGCGTCGCTCCTCGGCGGCGCCGTGCTCGTCGAGCAGGTGCTGTCCTGGCCCGGCCTCGGCCAGTACGCCTACAAGAGCGCCATCTCGCTCGACCTGCAGGCGATCCTCGGCGTGACGCTGTTCATCGCGGTCGTCTACACCCTCATCAACCTCCTCGTCGACGTGCTCTACAGCGTCATCGACCCGAGGATCGGAGCGAAATGACCATCCTGCCCTCCGACCGGGTCGCCGTCTCGCGCGCCTCGCGCTTCCGGCGCGACCGCCTGCGCGTCGGCGGCAGCCTCGGCACGGGGTCGTTCTGGCGGCCGCTCACCGTGGTCTCCCTCGGCATCATCGTGCTCTGGTGCCTGCTCGCGGCCTTCGCGCCGTGGGTGGCGCCCTACGACCCGCTCGAGACCGTCGGCGACAACCTGCAGCCGCCGTCCGGCGCGCACTGGATGGGCACCGACGACCTCGGCCGTGACGTGCTCAGCCGGCTCATCTGGGGCTCGCGCCTCTCGCTGCCGCTCGCGGTCGCCATCGTCGCGTGCTCGCTCCTCGTCGGCGGCATCGTCGGCCTCGCCGCCGGCTACTTCGGCAAGGCCGTCGACAACGTCGCGATGCGGCTCGCCGACCTCGTGCTCGCGTTCCCGCAGATCATCCTCGCGATGGCGGTCGCCGCGGCCTTCGGCCCGAGCGTCGGCAACGCGGTGCTCGCGCTCGTCATCGTGTCGTGGCCGCTCTATGCGCGCATCATCCGCAGCTCGGTGCTGAGCGTCCGCGAGCAGGAGTACGTCGTCGCCGGCCGGCTGCTCGGCCTGCCGACGCTGCGCTCCATCGTGAAGGACGTCATCCCGAACAGCGCGGGCCCCGCCCTCGTCATGTCGACGATCGAGCTCGGCAACGCCATCCTGATGCTCGCCGCCCTGTCGTTCCTCGGCCTCGGCCCGCGGCCGCCGGCCGCCGAGTGGGGCGCGATGATCGCGCTCGGCTCGCAGAACCTCGGCAACTGGTGGGTGAGCCTGTTCCCGGGCCTCGCCATCCTCACGATCGTGATGGCCTTCAACCTCCTGGGCGACGCCATCCAGGACCACCTCGACCCCCGGTCGCGGAATGCGAGGACGCGATGACGACCGCAGCCGACCCCCTGCTCTCCATCGAGGGCCTCTCGGTGACCATGCCGACCCCGTCGGGGCCGGTCGAGCTCGTGCACCGCACCGACATCGAGATCGGCGAGGGCGAGATCGTCGGCCTCGCCGGCGAGAGCGGCTCGGGCAAGACGATGACCGCCTCGGCGATCATGGGCATCCTGCCGCCCGGCGCGCGTGCCGGCGGCCGGATCATGTTCGAGGGCCGCGACCTGCTCTCGCTCAGTCGCGCCGAACTCGACACGGTGCGCGGCAACCGCATCGCGATCGTGTTCCAGGACCCCTCGGCGGCGCTGCACCCGCTGCTCACGATCGGCACGCAGCTCACCGAGCACCTGATCCACCACAAGGGCGTCACGAAGAAGCAGGCGAACGCCCGCGCGGTCGAGCTGCTCGACCTCGTGCGCATCCGCGACCCGCACCACGCGGTGAAGGCGTTCCCGCACCAGTTCTCCGGGGGCATGCGCCAGCGCGCGGCGATCGCCATCGCGCTCGCCTGCGAGCCGCGGCTGCTCATCGCCGACGAGCCGACGACCGCGCTCGACGTGACCGTGCAGGCCGGCATCCTGCGGCTCTTCGACCGGCTCGCCCGGGAGACCGGCGTCTCGATGCTCTTCATCACCCACGACCTCGGCGTCATGAACTCCATCGCCGACCGCACCTACGTGTTCAAGGACGGCACGGTCGTCGAGTCGGGCGTCACCACCACGATCCTGAACGACCCGAGCCACGAGTACACGAAGGCGCTCATCGCCTCGCGCGCGCAGTCGCTCGCCGAGGAGCGCGTGCAGCAGGAGGCCCGCCCATGACCGCCAAGGTGCTCGAACTCGAGGACATCGTCGTCACCCATCGCCGGAGCGGCGGCCCGGCGGTGCAGGCCGTCCGCGGCGTCTCGCTGAGCGTGGCGCCGGGTCAGGTCGTCGGCCTCGTCGGTGAGTCGGGCTGCGGCAAGTCCTCGCTCGCCCGGGTCGCCTGCGGCATCCACGCCCCGACCTCGGGCTCGGTGCGTTTCGAGGGCGCGCCGCTCGAACCGCTCCGGATGCGTCAGCGGCCCGCCGCCGACCGCAAGCTGCAGATGGTGTTCCAGAACCCCTACGCCTCGCTCAGCCCGCGCCGCACGATCGCGAGTCAGCTGCTCGACGGTGCCTCCGAGCCGATCCCGCGCGAGCAGCGCTCCGCGGAGGTCTCGCGGCTGCTGGAGCTCGTCGGGCTCGACCCGGCCGCGGGCAGCCGCTACCCCTCCCAGTTCTCGGGCGGGCAGCGGCAGCGGCTCGCGATCGCCCGCGCCCTCGCGGCGAAGCCGAGCCTCGTCGTCGCCGACGAGCCCGTCACGGCGCTCGACGCCTTCTCCTCGGCGCAGATCGTGCAGCTGCTGCAGTCGCTCGTGCGGGAGCTCGGCATGGGCATGCTCTTCATCTCGCACGACCTCTCGCTCGTGCGCGCCATCGCCGACGAGACCGCGGTGATGTACGCCGGCGAGATCGTCGAGCGCGGCCCGAGCGAGCAGCTCTGGGAGCAGCCGACGCACCCTTACACGAAGACCCTCATCGCCGCGATCCCCGAGATCGGACCCGTCAAGAAGCTGCCGGGCCTCGACGAGGACCTCACCGAGCCGGCCGCGGCCGACGCCGGCGCGGCAGCCACGAACGGAGCATCAGCATGATCAGCGCGACCACCGCCCCCACCCTGCTCGTCGGGGCCCGGATCTTCTCGGGCACCGATGCTGAGCTCCTCGACGGCGCCGCGGTGCTCGTGGCCGCCGACGGCCGCATCGCGGCCGTCGGCCCCGAGGCGGAGCTGCGCGCCCGCCCCGACGCCGCCGACGCGCGCGTCGTCGACCTCGCCGGCCGGGTGCTCAGCCCCGGCCTCGTGAACATGCACGTGCACCTCGGCCTCGCCCTGCCGGGCACGGCTGGCGCCGCGATCGCGAGCAAGTCCGACCCCGACCTGCTCCTCGTGATGGCCGACGGCGCGAAGCGCACGCTGCACGCGGGTGTCACGACGACTCGCCTCGTCGGCGAGAGTCGCTACCTCGACTTCGCGCTGCGCCGCGGCATCGACGCGGGCATCGTGCCCGGCCCGCGCATCTTCACCGCCGGTCACGCGCTGTGCTGCACGGGCGGCCACGGCTGGGACTCCGACGCCCTCGAGGGCGACGGCGCCGACGAGCTGCGCCGGCTCGCCCGCCTCCAGATCCGGCACGGCGCCGACCTCATCAAGGTCTGCATCTCGGGCGGCATCGCCGGCGAGCACGAGCAGATCGACACCCCCCAGCTCACCGACGAGGAGATGGCCTCGATCATCCAGGTCGCCCACGACTGGGGCCGCAAGGTCACCGCGCACGTCGGCCCCTCGGAGACGCTGCGCCGCGCGATCGAGCTCGGCCTCGACTGCGTCGAGCACGGCTACCAGCTCACGCGCGAGATCACCGAGCTCATGGCTGAGCGCGGCGTCTGGTACGTGCCGACCATCACGGTGAGCCGCTGCGAGGAGTTCTTCGACGCGCAGGGGGTCCCCGCCTGGATGAAGGAGCGCGCCCTCGGTGCGGGCCCCCGGCACTGGGAGAGCCTGCAGCACGCCATCGCGAGCGGCGTGCCGATCGCGATGGGCACCGACATGCCGCCGGCCGCCGACTTCGACGGCACGACGGCCACCGTCCGCGAGATGGAGTTCATGGTGGAGGCCGGGATGACGGACCTCGACGTGATGCGCTCGGCCACCGGGCGGGCGGCCGAGCTCCTCGGCGCGCCCGGCATCGGCGTCATCGAGCCCGGCGCCCACGCCGACTTCATCGTCACGGACGAGGACCCGACGCGCGACGTCTCCGCGCTGCGCGGCATCGACTGGGTCATGAAGGACGGCGTCGTCGTGCGCGACGACCGGGCCGGCGCCCGATGACCGGTCGCGCCACCGTCCGCTCCGTCGCCGACGCGCACCTCGCGGCGCTCGCCGAGCACGAGCCCGCCGCGGCGCAGGCGCTCGGCCGCGACGCCGCCGCGCGCCTCGCGGACTACGGCCCGGAGTGGGCGGAGGAGCGCCGGGCGCTGCTCGGCCGCACCGCCGCGGCCCTGGCCGCACTGCCCGCCGAGGCGCGCGCCGCCGACGCCGCCCTCGACGCCGCGCTCGCGGAGCGCGCCGCGAGCGAGGCGGAGCTCTTCGACACGGGCTTCACCGCCAGGCTGCTGGCCCCGCTCGCCTCGCCCGTGCAGGAGATCCGGGAGCGCTTCGACGATGTCACCGTCACGGACGACGAGGCGGGCGACGCGGTCATCGAACGGCTCGCCGCCGTCGAGCCCGCCCTCGACGCGCTCCGCCGCCGCCTCGAGTGGGCGCGCGAGGCGGGCCGCGATGGCCGGTTCAGCGGCTCGGGGGTCGCGGCGGCGCGTCAACTCGAGGTCGTCGCGGGTCAGATCGACACCTGGATCGACCCGGCCGGCCTCGACTACTTCTCCCGCATCTCGGCCGCGCCGCTGAGCGGGCCGCGCGCCGCGGCCCTCGCGCGCGCCGGCGAGCGGGCGACGCGCGCCTTCGGAGAGCTGAGCGGATGGCTCCGCACCGAGCTGCTGCCGAGCGCGCCCGTCGAGGACGCCGTCGGCGAGCACGTCTACCGGCAGACCGCGCAGAGCTTCCTCGGCACCCGGCTCGACCTCGACGAGGTCTACGACTACGGCTGGTCCGAGCTCGATCGGCTCCTCGGCGAGGCCCGGCGCCTCGCCACGATCGTGCTGGGCGACGGCACTGGCACCGGAACCGGGACCGGGACCGGCACCGGCTCGGGCGGCACCGAGGCCGTGCGCGCCGCGGCGCGCCTGCTCGACGCCGACCCGCGGTACCGGGTCGCGGGGCACGAGCGCATCGTCGCCTGGCTGCAGGACCGCCTCGAGGACACCTTCGCCCGCGTCGACGGCGTCGCCTTCGACCTGCCCCGGGCCATCCGCGAGGTCGACGTCGTCGTGCCGACCGCCGCGAGCGGCGTCGTCTACTACACGCCCGGCGCCCCCGACGGCTCCGTGCGCAGCAAGATCGTCTGGACCGTCCCCGAGGGCGCCGAGGCGATCGGCACCTGGCAGGAGGTCACGAGCTTCCACCACGAGGGCGTGCCCGGGCACCACCTCGAGCACACCATCACCCGCAGCAACGCGAGCCTGCACCCGTGGCAGCGTTCCCTCTGCGAGATCCACGGCTACGCCGAGGGCTGGGCGCACTACTCCGAGCAGCTCTCCGACTCGATCGGACTGCTGCGCGATCCCGCCGAGCAGCTCGGCATGGTGCTCGGCCAGATCTGGCGCGCGGTGCGGATCGTCGTCGACCTCGGCCTGCACACCGGGCGCGAGCTGCGGCCCAACCCGCTCGGCGCGGCCGGCCCGTGGACCCCCGAGCTCGGCCGCCGCTTCCTCACCGAACTCGCCCTCGTCGACCCCAGGACGGCCGGCTTCGAGGTCGACCGCTACCTCGCCTGGCCGGGGCAGGCGCTCGCCTTCAAGGTCGGCGCCAAGCTCTGGACCGAGGCGCGGGCGAGGGCCGAGGCATCCGGGATCGCCGCCAAGGACTTCCACCACCGCGCGCTGTCCTACGGGCCCATGGGCCTCGGGCCGCTCCAGCACCTGCTCACCACCGAATCGACGGAACGACCATGACCACTGCCTCCTCCCTCGACGACTTCGTCGTCGCCCTCTACCGCGAGCTCGGCGACCGCGCCGCCTTCGACGCCCGCCTCGACCCCGCCGTGACCGTGTGGGAGACGCCGTGGCCGATCCTCATGCGCGGCATCGCCGAGCTCGACGAGCTGCGCGGCCCCGCCCTCGCGGCCGAGGACCGCGCCGAACCGCTGCCCGAGGTGCGCCCCGTCGAGATCGTCAGCGACGACTTCGGCGACGGCACCGGCCTCGTGCGCTACGTGCTCGAGGTGCGCGACCCGGCCGACGGCCGGCTGCTCGAACGGGTGCGGGTCACCGACGTGCTCCGCCACGGCGAGGACGGCTGGCGTATCGTGCACCACCACGCGCAGGACCTGCCCGCCGACGGCGCCAACTGAGAGGACGAGGAAGATGGATCGCACGAGCGTCGACTGGCACGGCTACATCCCGGCCATCACGACCCCGTTCACCCGGGACGGCGACTTCGACGTCGCCGCCTTCGAGGGGCAGATGGGCTGGCTCGCCGACGAGGGCATGCACGGCGTCATCCTCGCCGGGACCTCGGGTGAGTGGTTCAGCCTGAACGAGGACGAGCGGGCCGAACTGTTCGCGCAGGGCGCCCGGCTCGGCGCCGGCATGCGCGTGCTCGGCGGCTGCAACGCCTTCACCGCGGCCGAGGCGATCCGCCACGCCCGCGCCGCCGAGCGGGTCGGGCTCGACGGCATCCTGCTCACCCCGCCGCCCTACCTCGTGCCCAGCCGCGCCGAGGTCGTCGAGTTCTACCGCGAGGTGGCCGCCGGCACCGAGCTGCCGATCTGCGTCTACAACTGGCCCCGCGGCTGCATCGTCGACCTCGATGTCGACACCCTCGGCGAGCTCGCCGAGATCGACAACGTCGTGGCGATCAAGAACTCCACGGGGAACTTCGCCGGCTTCCTGGCCGGGCTGTACGCCCTCGGCGACCGGGTGCGCTACTTCGGCATCCCGACGAGCGAGCTCGGCGCCGACCTCGCCGCCCTCGGCCGCGGCGACGGCCTGATGGGCTCCGGCGCCCCGCTCGGCCGCGACCACCCCGACTTCTGGAACGCGCTCGCCGCAGGCGAGCGCGAGCGCGCCATCGAGCTCGGCGCCCGCGACCGGGTCGTCATGACCCGGTGGTTCGGCCCCGACTACGGCGCGAAGTTCGGCAACCAGCAGGCGATCATGAAGACGGCGCTGCGCCTCCGCGGCGTCTCGGCCGGCTACGTCCGGCGCCCCCTCCTCGAGCTCGACGACGCGCAGGTCTCGATCGTCCGCTCGACTCTCGAGGACCTGGGGATCGCGACCGTTCCACTCTCGTGAGCGAGCGATACGACAGCATCGTCGTCGGCGGCGGACTGCTCGGCGCCGCGCTCGCCTGGATGCTCGCCCGCGAGGGTGCGCGGGTGGCGCTCCTCGAACGCGACCAGCTGAACCAGCACGCCTCGGGCCAGAACGCGGGCAGCCTGCACTTCCAGCTCGAGTACCGGATGGTCGAGCACGGCTGGGAATCGGCGCGCACCGCCGCCGAGGCGATGCCGCTGCACCTCGAGGCCGCCCGCGAGTGGGCGGCGCTCGGCGACGAGCTCGGCGAATCGCTCGGGGTCGCCCAGCAGGGCGGCTTCATGCTCGCCGAGACGGCCGAGCAGGTGGAGGTGCTGCAGCGCAAGACCGCGCTGGAGCAGGAGTGGGGCCTCGACGTCGACCTCCTCGACGGCGACGAAGCCCGCCGCCTCGCCCCGTACCTCTCCGACTCGGTGCTCGCCGCCGCGTTCTGCCCGCTCGAGGGCAAAGCCGACACCCGCATCGCCGGCCCGGCGCTCGCCCGCGGCGCGCTGCGGCTCGGCGCCGAGGTGCGCACCCGCACCGAGGTCGTCGACCTGGTTCCCGCCGCGTCCGGCTGGGCGGTGCACGCGGTCGAGCGCAGCGAGGCGGGGGAGCGGATGCTCCGCCTGGAGGCCGACACGGTGATGCTCGCCGCCGGGGTCTGGACGACCCGGCTCGGGCAGCTCCTCGACGTCACCCTGCCGACGATCCCGCTCGCGCTCATGATGAGCGTCAGCGCCCCGACCGCGCCGTTCGTGCCGCACCTCGTGCAGCACGCCGGCACGAAGCTCTCCCTGAAGCAGACCGGCAACGGCACCGTGCTCATCGGCGGCGGCTGGCCCGCCCGCCTGCCGCTCACCCCGGACGGCACACCCGATCTGGAGAGCCGGCCCACCCTGCTGCAGTCCTCCCTCGTCGGCAACGCCGCCGCCGCGATCGGCGTCGTACCGCGCACCGCCTCCCTGCCGATCGTGCGCAGCTGGGTCGGCACGACGACCGTGACCCCCGACCAGCTGCCGCTCGTCGGCCAGGTGCCCGGCCGGCCCGGCGTGTTCGTCGCGACGGGCGGCTCGGCGTTCACCCTCGGGCCGAGCTTCGCTCGCTCGCTCATCGCCCTCGCCGACGGCCGGCCGCCCGGCATCGAGCTGCACCCCTACGACCCCGCACGATTCGAAAGGCTCCGCCATGCCCGACGCTGAGGCCACGAGCGGGCGCGCCACGCGCCTGCCCTCGGAGCGGGGCGAACCCGCCGAGATCACGGTCGACGGCCGCCCGGTCGCCTGCTTCGCCGGCGAGACCGTCGCCACGGCGATGCTCGCCGCCGGGGTGCCCGCGTTCTCGCACCGGAACGGCGAACCGCGCATCCCGCTCTGCAACATGGGCACCTGCTTCGAGTGCGGCGTGACCGTCGACGGGGTGCCGCTCACCCGCTCCTGCCTCACCACCGTGCGCGACGGCATGCGGGTCGAGACGAGCGAACGATGAGCGCCGCCCACGACCTCGTCGTCGTCGGCGCGGGCCCGGCCGGTGCCGCGGCCGCGCTCGCCGCCGCCGACGCCGGCCTCGACGTGCTCGTCGTCGACGAGCAGCGCGCCGCGGGCGGACAGATCTTCCGCACCACGCCGCCGGAGTTCGGCGGGCGCCGGAAGCTCCCGACCGGCTACCCGTGGGCCGGCGAGCTCCTCGACCGCGCGCGCTCGCACCCGGGCATCGGATGGCGGCATGGCGCGACCGTGTTCGGCATCCTGCCGGTCGCGTCGGATGCCCCGGATGCCTCGGATGCCTCGTCGCCGGATGGCGCGGATGCCTCGGCGGGGCCCGGCTCGACGGGCTTCGACGTGCTGACGAGCGATCCGGCCGATCCCGCCGGTTCCGGCCGCGTGCGCGCGCGGCGGGTGCTCATCGCCTCGGGGGCCTACGACATGCCCGTCGCGATCCCGGGCTGGACGCTGCCCGGCGTGATGATGGCCGGCGCCGTGCAGGGCTTCCTGAAGTCGCAGCGGTTGCGCGTCACCGACCGCGTCGTGCTGGCCGGCTCCCACCCGCTCCTCCTGATCGTCGCCGACCAGCTTCTCGCGGCCGGCGCGCGGATCGAGGAGGTCGCGATCGCCCGAGGCATCCCCTCGCCCCTCGAGCTCGTGCGCGCGCTCCCCGCAGTACCCGGCCACGTCCGCCTGCTCGGCGAGCTCGCCGGCTGCGTGCTGCGGCTGCTGCGGGCCGGCGTGCGGATCTCGACCGGCACCGTGCCGACCGAGGTGCTCGGCGACGGCCGCGTGCAGGGGGTGCGGCTCGCCCGCGCCGACCGTGGCTGGCGGCAGACCGGGCCCGCTCGCACCGTCGACGCGGACGCGCTGGTGCTCGGCTACGGCTTCCACCCCTCGACCGAGCTCGCCCGCCAACTCGGCTGCGGGCTCGACTGGGACTCGGCGCAGGGCGGCTGGATCGTCCGCCACGACGCGCAGCTCGAGACGACCGTTCCCGGCATCCACGTCGCGGGCGAGCCGAGCGGCGTCGCCGGGGCCGAGCAGTCCCGCGCCGAGGGCGAGCTCGCCGGTCTCACGATCGCCGCGGCCCTCGGCCGTGCGGTGCCGGAGCGTGCGCTCGCCGGGGCGCGCCGACGCATCCGTTCGGCTTCGCGTTTCTCCGGGGTGGTGCAGCGGATGTTCGCGCCGCGCCGCGAGGCCCTGCTCGAGCTCGCGACGCCCGCGACGGAGATCTGTCGCTGCGAGACGGTGACTCGGGGCACGATCGACCGCTTCCTCGACGAGAACCCCTTCGCCGGCACCGCGGATGCCGTGAAGCTCGCCTGCCGCAGCGGCATGGGCCCGTGCCAGGGCCGCTACTGCGAGACGGCGGTCGCCGGACTCGTCGCCAAGGCCCGCGGCGCGGGTGTCGGGCAGGCCGGGCGGTTCGCCGCGCACATTCCGGTGAAGCCCGTGCCCCTGCAGGCCTACGCCGCCCTCGCCGACGACCCCGCGGCTCCCTGAGCCTGGTTCCCCATCCCTGGTTCCCTGAGCTCGTCGAAGGGAACGCCGCCCTGGTTCCCTGAGCTCGTCGAAGGGAGCGCCGCCTTGGTTCCCTGAGCTCGTCGAAGGGAATGCCGCCTTGGTTCCCTGAGCTTGTCGAAGGGGGGAGCCCCCCACGATTCGACAAGCTCAGCGAACCATCCCTTGGTTCCCTGAGCTCGTCGAAGGGAACGCCCCGACGCTTCGACAAGCTCGTCGAAGGGAACGCCGCCACGCTTCGACGAGCTCAGCGAACCATCCCCCGACGCTTCGACGAGCTCAGCGAACCATCCCCCGACGCTTCGACGGGCTCAGCGCACCATCCCCCGACGCTTCGACGGGCTCAGCGCACCATCCCCCGACGCTTCGACGAGCTCAGCGCACCATCCCCCCACGCTTCGACGGGCTCAGCGCACCACGCGGTGGCCGGATGTCGCGGGAGGACGGCAGCCAGGGGCGTGCACGGAGCGCGCGGACCCACCAGAATGGGCGGGTGACTCGCCGGGGGCTCCTCCTGTTCGCCGCGCTCGGGATCGCGTGGGGCATCCCGTACCTCTTCATCAAGGTGGCGGTGTCGGAACTCGACCCCGGCATGGTCGTGCTCGCGCGCTCCGGCCTCGCGGCCATCCTGCTGCTGCCGCTCGCCCTCTTCCGCCACGAGGTGTGGCCGGTGCTGAAACGCTGGAAGCCGATGCTCGCGTACACGCTCGTCGAGATCGTGTTCCCCTGGTACTTCCTGAGCTCGGCCGAGCAGCACCTGCCGAGCTCGACCGCCGGCCTCCTGCTCGCGGCAGTCCCGCTCGCCGGCGTCGCGATCGCGTTCCTCATGGGGCGCCCGGAGCGGCTCTCGGGGGTGAACTGGCTCGGCATCCTGCTCGGCATGCTCGGCGTCGCGGCGCTCGTCGGTCTCGACGTCGCGGGCTCCGACCTCTTCGCCGTGGCGGAGATGGGCGTCGTGGTGGTGGGCTACGCGCTCGGCCCGGCGATCCTCGCGAGGTGGATGTCGGACCTGCCCGGCGTCGGCATCGTCGCCGTCTCGCTGGCGGGCGCCGCGGTCGTGTTCGTGCCCTTCGTGCTGTTGACCGGCGGGGTGCCGACGAGTTGGCCCTCGCCGCAGGTCGTCGTCGCCGTGCTCGTGCTCGCCGTGGTGTGCAGTGCGCTCGCGTTCCTGCTCATGGTCGGCCTCATCGCCGAGATCGGTCCCGTCAAGGCGACCACGATCACGTATGTGAACCCCGCCGTCGCGATCGTCGCGGGCGTGCTCGTGCTGGGCGAGCGGGTGACCGTGTGGACGGTCGTCGGCTTCGTCCTCGTGCTGCTCGGCTCGTACCTCGTCACGCGACATCGGCGGGATGCCTCGAGCGGGGAAGCAATCGCGCCGCCAGAGCGTTCCACCTCTGCATGACGACCCTCGGAATCATCGGCGCAGGACACATCGGCAGCCAGCTCGCGCGCGCGGCGGTCGCGAACGGCTACGAGGTGGTGATCGCCAACTCGCGCGGCCCGGAGACGCTTACGGAACTCGTGGCCGAGCTCGGCCCGCAGGCGCGCGCCGCGACCGCGGAGGAGGCCGCGGCGGCTGCCGACCTCGCGGTCGTGACGGTGCCGTTCAAGGCGTATCCGGCGATCCCGGTCGAGCCGCTCGCCGGCAAGATCGTGATCGACACGAACAACTACTACTGGGAGCGCGACGGGCACGTGCCCGCCCTCGACGAGGGCCGCGACACCGTGAGCGGCATGCTCCAGGCGCACCTGCCGACCAGCCGCGTCGCGAAAGGCTTCAACCACATCACGGCGGCCGACATCACGACGGAGGGCCGCCCGGCCGGTGCGCCGGGTCGTCGCGCGCTCGCCACGGCGAGCGACCATGAGGATGCCGCGGCCGCCGTCGCCCGGCTCTACGACGGGTTCGGCTACGACACGGTGAACGTCGGCCCGCTCGCGGAGAGCTGGCGCGTGGAGCGTGACCAGCCGGCGTACTCGGCCGGGGCGCAGACCCGGGAGGAGCTCATCGCGAACCTGGCGAAGGCGGACCGGGCGCACAACCGGGGGTAGTTGCGGCGAACGGGCGAACCGGCGATCAGGAGCCGCCCGACGAGGGCGAGCGGAGCATCACGAGCGGTGAGGTCGGGTAGGCCGGGAGCTGGTTCGAGTTCCAGGCGATCACCACGGCGTCGTCGATGACCCGCGCCGTGAAATCGTTCTCGCCGAACAGGCCCTGCGGCAGCTCCCAGGAGTCGGTGCTCTCACCGCGCTCCAGCTCGATGCGGTTGAGCGCGGCATCGCCGATGAACGGGCTGATGCTGAGGACGTACACCTGGCCGTCGGTGCCGACGCTGACGTCGCGCACGCGCGCACTGTCGGGCACGGGCGGGGTACTGCGCCACCGTTCGGCTCCGGTGCTGAGGTCGTACCCGACGAGCTCGGTCATCGTGCCCTCCGCGTTTTCGGCGCCGGTCACCAGGAGATCGCCGACCACGGCGTACCCGCCGTTCGTGTTCGCGAGCGCCTCGACGATGAGGCTCGGCGTCTCGGGGACGACCGGGGATTCGATGCGGGCGGTCGCCGGGTCCATCTTGCCGAACATCATGCGTCCGTCGGCGAGCTCGGCGATCGTGATCGCCCCCGCCCGGCGATCGTCGACCCTGAGCAGCGGGTCGGCGGTCGCCAGCCCGTCGACGCCGAGCGCGTCGGCCTGATCGATGGTGTCGCCGAACTTCCACACCACCTCGGCCTCTTCTCCGTCGACGTGGATGCCGTAGTGGTCCTGAGCGAGCGCGTCGCCGATCATCTCGCCGTGCACGAGATTCGTCACCAGGAGGTCGGATTCCGGATCGGCCGCGAGCGAGATCACATGGGCACGGCGGCCGTCCGAGCCGTCGAGGACGCCGAGCTCCTCGCCCTCGAGGATGAAGTCCGGCGCGCCGGTCTTCGGGTCGAGCACGCCGAGGCCGGCCCACGAGGTGACGAACCAGATCCGGCCGTCGAGCTCCGCGGTGCCGGTGATCTGCTCGTAGCTCTTGACACCCTGGTACTCCGCGGTAACGAAGTCGAACTCCCCGGCGACCTCGCCCGACTGGAGCTCGTAGACGACGAACCTGGAGCAGGCGGAGGCGTCCTGGATGCCCGTGACGATCACGAGGAGATCCTCGGACAGGAACCGCGGCGGGCCGCAGGGGCCCCAGTCGCTCGTGGTGCCCGGCGCTTCCCACGCCGGCTCCAGGGAGGCTCGCGCGAAGACCGAGAGCGTGCCGTCGGGCGGCGAGGTCACCGCGATCCACTCGTCCGAGTACGCGATGTCGGACTCCATGAGCGGCCAGTCGCTGAGATCGAGATCGGCGAGAAGCGGGGCCTGGTGGACGAGTTTGAGCTCACCGGCCGTGAGCGTCGGCGGAGCCTCGGTCTCTTTCGGTGCGGTCGTGCCGGGGGCGGTCGGGGCTGCGGTGCATCCCGTCATCGCGGCGAGCAGCAGCAGGCCCAGCATCGGTGCGATACGGCGAAGCTTCATCACGGTCTCCTCTGGCATCCCGAACGGGGACGATCTCTCACGTGTCGCCCAGGATAGCGGGGATCGGGCGGGATGTCGTGGTCGCCGGGAATGCTCAGTGCCGGAGATCGTCGCCGCGAGCCAACTCGTGACGGCGCCGTCGTAGGCGCGGGCCGCATCGGTCGGGGGTTCGGGCTCGGTGCCCGGCCACTCGGCGAGGGCGTGCTCGACGCCCGGCACATAGCGCACCTCGGCCAGGTCGAGCTGCTCGAACGCGCGCACGGCGTCGAGGAACGGCGCCTCGTCGGCATCGCCCTCGACGACGAGGAGCGGCGTGCCGAGGCCGCGGAGCTCGTCGGCGCGGGCGACGAAGTCCATGCGGGCGGCGACGGCGCCCGAGGCATCCGTCCACCGGTAGGGCTCGGGCAGGAACTCGGCCATCGCGTCGACCATCGGCCGGAGCCTGAGCATGGGGTTCAGCAGCACCGTCGCCCGAAGATGGAACGCCGTGCCGTGGGTGACCGCGACCTCGGCGGCGACCGAGGCGCCCGCCGAACCGCCGAGTGCGACGAGCGGGGCGTCGGAGTCGGCCCCGAGCCGATCACGGATCTCGACGAATGCGGCCGGGAACTCGTCGCTGGCCTGCTCGTGCATCGGGCCGAAGAACTCGGTGACCAGGTCGATGCCGCTGCCGAGCAGCGCCTCGAAGCCCTCGTGGACCGCGCGCGCCCCGCTGAGCGGCAGACCGAGGTACATGACGTGCGCGTCGAACCCGGCGAGCGGGAGCGCGGAGGCCATCGCCGCCGGTGTGCTCGGTGGATCGAGCAGGTGCCAGGCGACCACGATGGGCGCCTCGGGGCGCGACGCGGCGCGCGCCGTGAAGGGGACGCTGCCGCTCGTCGTTCCCGAGATCTCGTTCATGGGGTCACGGTATCGGCGCCCGCCGACATCCTCAGCCGTCGTGCACGTCGAGCGCGACGACCACGGTGTCGCCCTCGCCGATCTGCTCGGCGACCAGGACCGCCTTCTTCAACGGCAGCACGTAGACCTCGCCGCTCGGAAAGATCGAGGTGCTCCAGGTGCTGCCGCCGAGCGAGACCGTGACCTTCACGGCGCCGAAGCCGCGCGGCATGCGCGGCCGGTCGGAGATGTCGGCGCTCGGCTCGGGCGGCACATCGACGAAGAACCAGTTGCGCCGGGCCGCCCACTCGTAGATCTCGGCCTCGAATCGGATGCGCATGCGCCGAGCGTAGCGCCCGCCGCCGACGGCCCGGCCCCTGCGCCCGCCCGCCCTGCGCCCGGCCGCCCGCCCGGTGCGAGTTGCACGACGGATGCCGCGCTGCGCCACTCCGCCCGGCGCGCCGGCCCGATCGTCGTGCAACTCGCAGCCGGAGCCCGGGAGCGCGTCCTACTGCGCGGCGGCGAGGATGGCCCGGTGCAGGGCGAGCAGTCCGGCGGTGCGCTCGGCGGGCCCGCGGCCGAAGCCGCACTCGGTGCCGACGCCGAACTCGGCGACGCCAGCAGCGGCGAGCGCCTCGCGGGCCGGGGCGAGCCGGGCGAGGGCGCCGTCGACGCCGTCCTCGTGATGCACGAGCCCGAGGAACAGCGTGGTCTCGGCGGGCAGCGCCCAGGCCGCGAGCGGCGCCGTGTAGGCGGCATCCGTGCGCTCGATCGGCACCGGCAGGTGCACCCAGTCGATGCGCCGGGCGACCGCCGTGCCGAGCGCGTTCGCGACGGCGACGAGGCGGCCGGCATCCTGCGGCTCGACGAAGTGCCGCTCGCCGACGTCGCCGTAGCAGAGGTGGAAGCCGAGCTCGGCGCCCTCGGGCACGGTGTCGGCGAGGCCCGCGACGAGCTGCGCGACCGCGGCGGCGAGCCCCTCGGCATCCGCACCGTCCGATGCCGCGAAGAACGCCTCGAGCGGTCCGCCGCCGAGGCTGATGCCCTCGAGGTAGGCGAACTCGGTGGCGAGGTCGAGCTGCACGGCGAGGTCTTCGGCGGGGATCGCCTCGACGATCGCCCGGAGCTCCGCCGCGAGCGCCGCGGCGTAGGCGGGGTACACCGCGGCGCGGTCGCCGGGGGCGACGAAGCTCGTCACGGGCGCGAGCGGCGAGGGCAGGCAGACCTGGAAGCGCGTGCCGGCGGGGATGATTCCCGCCGCCCGCAGCCGCACGAACTCGGCGTGGCTCTCGATGGCGGCGCCGGCGTACCCGAGCGGGCCGAAGACGAGCTCGTCGGCGGGCACGGTGCCGTCGAGCGAGAGCGGCCGCAGGTCGAAGCCCGCGACGAGGACCGGATCGATCGGCGCGCGCACGAGCCCGGCGACGCGGTCGAACGCGGCGCCCTGGAACAGGATCCAGTGGAAGCGCTCGCCGACCTCGCCGTCGGGGATGCGCGGGAGCGCCGCCCCGAGTTCGCCCGCGGCGAGCCGGAACACGGCCTCGGCGGTCGGCTGGTTCACGGATCCGACGAGGTGCGCGCGGGCGACACGGGGGAGCTGAGGCATCCGATCAGCCTAGTCCGGCGCAAAGGTCCGAAACCCGCTGCTCGATCGGGCCCTCGCCTGGTCCGACGCGGTGAGAATGGGGGCATGACCCGCCGCCACGCCACCCTGCCGACCGCGCTCGGCGAGCTGCTCGTCGTCGCGGACGCGGGCGGGATCGCCGGGCTCTACTTCCCGGCGCACTGGCACCCGCCGGCCGCGGGTTCCCTGGGGGCCGCGGCGGATGCCTCGGCCGACCCCCTGCTGACGGAGCTCGCGCGGCAGCTCGACGACTACCTCGCAGGGCGACGCCGCGACTTCGACCTGCCGACGGCGCCCGTGGGCGACGAGTTCGAGCACCGGGTGTGGGCGATGCTCCGCGAGATCCCGTTCGGCGAGACCACGACGTACGGCGAGCTGGCGCTCCGCCTCGGCGACCGCAATCTCGCCCGCATGGTGGGGCGGGCGGTCGGGCACAATCCGATCAGCATCCTGGTGCCCTGCCACCGGGTCGTCGGCGCCGACGGCTCGCTCACGGGGTACGCCGGCGGGCTCGAGCGCAAGCGCACGCTGCTCGAACTCGAGGGGGCCGGGGTGGTCGCGCAGCGGCGGCTGTTCTGAGCGGTGCGGCATTGGCACTCTCCTGGGTCGAGTGCTAATCTGGCAGTGTTGAGTCGAAGTGACTCAACTCTGAAACCTCGGGCCGCCGACCCGCGGCCCGCACCGAGTGAGAGGAGACGCTCATGGCACTGACCTGGGACCCGTTCCGCGACCTCGACCGGCTCGCGGCCACCATGCTCGACTCGCGGCAGGGGCCGCGCATGATGCCGATCGACCTGCATCGCGACGGCGATCACTACGTGCTCTCCGCCGATCTCCCCGGCGTCGACCCGGGCTCGATCGACATCGACATCGACGGCCAGCTGCTGACCATCCGCGCCGAGCGCACGCTCCGCGGCGACGAGGGCGTGAAGTGGCTCGCGCACGAGCGGCCGAGCGGCTCGTTCCTCCGCCAGCTCAGCGTCGGCGAGGGCATCGACACCGCGTCGATCAGCGCGCACTACGACAACGGCGTGCTGAGCGTGCTCCTGCCGGTCTCCGAGCGCGCGAAGCCGCGCAAGGTCGAGGTGCGCCAGGCGGCCGGCTCGGATGCACCCAAGGAGGTCGCGGCGAGCTGAGCCGCGAGCGGTGAGACAGGGGAACGGGGCGGTGCGCACGGCGCGCCGCCCCGTTCCTGGTCGTCCGGCTATCGCATCGCGCGGCGGCGGCGGATGCCGAGAGCGGCGAGGAGTGCGCCGAGCGCGAGCACGAGTGCACCGAGTCCGGCCCAGAGCCCGGCGGGAACGCCGGTCTCCGCGAGGTCGCCAGCCGACGAGCCGTCGCCCCCGCCGGTGCCCGGCTCACCGGTGCCCGGCCCGCCAGTGCCCGGCCCGCCGGTACCGGGTTCGCCCGTGCCTGGCCCGCCGGTGCCGGGCTCCTCGGCCGCCAGCACGGTCACGGTCGCCGCTGCCGTGAGCGGTTCCGCGCCGTCGGCGGCGACCAACCAGGCCGGTCGCTGCACCTCGCCCGTCGCGACATAGTCGCCCGGCTGCCTTCCGTCGTACCCGGCGAGCGACCAGGTGACGGGCAGCTCGTGGTCGGCCCCGTTCTCGTCGCGTACGACAGCCGTCGCCGGCAGTGCGGCGAGCGCGTCCGCCTCGCCCGTGCCGTGGGCCACCGCGACCGGATCCACCGCGGCGATCGAGGCTTCGGCGGTGTAGTCCGGCTCGTCACCGACGAGGGCGCGGTAGACCATCGCCGAGACGGGCGCGAGGTCGGACACGTCGTAGTTCGCCCCCGCGAAGCCGTTCGGCGGGCTCACGACCGGTGAGTGGCGCATGTTCGTGAGGATCGTGATCGTCATCTGGTGCAGCGGGTCGATCACGGTGAGCGTGCCCGTCCAGCCCTGGTGACCGTAGGTGCTGCGGCTCGGTCCCCAGTTGAAGTAGTAGTACGCGGCCGCGTTCTGCGAGTGCAGGCGCCAGCCCAGCCCGATCGTCGAGGCGCCGAGCCCGGAGGGGTTCACCGCGAACGGCTGCACGAAGGCATCCGCCACGTCCGTGTCGAAGTACTCGCGACCCCCGTAGACGCCGCCGTTCAGCATGAGCTGGGTGAGCACGGCCAGGTCGCCCGCGGTCGAGAACAGCCCGGCGTGGCCGGCGACGCCGCCCATCGAGTAGAACGCCTTCTCGTCGTGCACCTCGCCGCGCAGCGTCTCGTGGCGCATCGGCACCGGGGTGCCGTCGCCCTGCACGCCGAACGAGACGTTGCCGTCGCGGGTGTTGCCGTTCAGCTCGGTCGCGGCGATGCGGGCCGGGTCGACTCCGGCCTCGAGCGGGCGGTAGCCGGTGTCGTCGAGCCCGAGCGGGCCGTAGAACTCCTGCTCCAGGTACACGTCGAGCCGCTGGCCGGTGATCTGCTCGACGAGGAGGCCGAGGATCATGTAGTCCACGTCGCTGTAGGCGAAGACGGTCCGCGGGGTGTAGCGCAGCGGCGTCCGCGAGATCGCGTCGATGATGCCGGCGCGCTCGTCGGGGTCGTCGCTCTGGTACCAGAGACCGCCGGCCGAGGCGAGGTTCGGGTACTCGGGGTCGGGGATCATGCCGCCGACGTGGTGCAGGATGTCGCGGATCGTGACGGTCTCCTTGCCGGTGTACACGGCGGGGATGCCGCCGGCGCCGCCGACCGTCCACTTGCCGGTGTACTCGGAGTTCGCGTCGGTGAAGTCCGCCCAGCCGGGGAAGCTCTGCAGCGTGCGGTCGAGGTCGAGCCGGCCCTCGCTCACGAGGCGCTGGATGGCGTAGTTCGTCGCGTACATCTTGCTGTTCGAGGCGAGGTCGAAGATCGTGTCGCTCGTCGCGGGGGTCCACTCCGACTCGGGGAGGAGCGCGGCGGGCACCGTCTCGCCGTCGGGGCCGGTGCTCGTCGAGTACTTCTCGGCGAAGCCCCAGGCGTCGTCCTTCACGAGGCGGCCGTCCTTCGTGACGGAGACCGCGACGGCCGGCCCGCCGGCGTCCACCTGGCGCTGTACGAAGGCGTCCAGCTCGGCGAGCTTCGCCTCGTCGAAGCCGACGCTCGCGGGCGCCGCCTCGGCGAGCCGGTCGTGGGCGACGCGCTGGGGCTCGAGGAGGTAGGTGCCCTCCGGGTGCACGAGGGTGCCGAGCTGCAGGGTGCGCTCGATGGCGCCGAGCGAGAGGTAGTACTCGCCGCCCTCGCGGAAGCCCTCGACGTCGTCGAAGACGAGGTCGGTGTAGGCGTTCAGCATGTTGCCCGTGACGTTCGAGCCGATGCGGTTCGTGTCCACGGCGATCTCGAAGTAGTCGCGGCCGCGGTACAGGGTCAGGATGTCGAGGCTGCCGGTGGGCGAACCGTCGAAGCGGTAGCCGTTCGTGCCGTACTGGAAGCGCAGGTCGACGAGCTCGGCGAGGGCGCTGACGGGCAGGTAGGCCCGGCGGTCCTGCACCCGGAGGTCGGCGGGGTCGATCGCGATCGGCTCGCCGTAGACGCGGGGGTCGCCGTCGACGACCCACACCTCGGCGCTGCCGCCCTCGGCCTGCACATACCGCAGGTCGTCGGCGAAGGCGGAGTCGCCCGTGACCTGCAGGCCGACGGTCCCGTCGAGCGGGGCGTCGAAGGCGAAGGTGGTGACCTCGCCGAAGGCATCGGCGGTCACCTGCGTCGAGCTCGGGGCGGTGCCGTCGAGCAGCTGCGCGGTGACGGCGCCGCTCGGGGACGCCGTCGCGTCGCTGTAGTGCACGACGAGGCCCGGCGGTGGCGCAGCGTGCGCGGCGGGGGCGTCGACGAGCGGGGCGAGGGCGAGCGCGCTCGCCGCGAGGACGGCGAGCCGTCTCTTGATGTTCACGTTGAATGCTCCAGTGCGTTCTGACGGGAATCGTGTCGGCGGGTACGCCGCATCGGCGCCCGACCGGAGGGCTCGGGATCGGAGCCGGGGGAGTCGGTCGAGGGCGTTGATGGAAGAAATTATCAGAACAGCGACAAATGGTGAAGTATTTTTTCAACACCCGGTTGCGGGGCCGGCGTCACCCGTCGAGTCGGTGGGCCTGCACGGCTTCGTAGGTGAGCCGCAGCAGCTCGCCCGCGCGATCGATCTCGCCCTGGAGCAGCCGGACGACGAGGAAATCGACGATCGCCATCTGCGCGAGCCGGCTCGACATGGCGCCGGTGCGGTACCGGGACTCCCTGGCGCTCGTGACGAGCAGCCGGTCGGATGCGGCGGCGAGCGGCGAGTCGGGGTAGTTCGTGATCGCGACGGTCGTGGCGCCCCGGGTGCGGGCGAGCGCGAGCATCTGGTTCGGTTCGAGCGTCTGCCCCGAGTGCGAGATGCCGATCGCGACGCTGCCGGGCCCGGTGAGGGCGAAGGACGTGAGCGCGAGGTGGGCGTCGGTCCAGCAGAAGCTCGGGATGCCGATGCGGTGCAGCTTCAGCTGGAGGTCCTGGGCGGTGAGCCCGCTCGAGCCGGCGCCGAAGATGTCGATGCGGGGCGCCGTGCGGAGCGCCGCCACGACCGCGTCGAGCGCCTCGAGGTCGATGCCGCGCGCGGTCTCCTCGATCGCCCGGGCCTCCTGGTAGGCGACCTTCGTGACGACGTCGAGGGCGGAGTCGGATGCGTCGATCTCGGCATCGTCGACGCGGAAGAGCTCGCGCGCCGCCTGCTCGCGACTGTTCGCCGCCGCGATCGCGATGCGGAACTCCTTGTAGCCTGCGTAGCCGACCGCCCGGCAGAAGCGGGCGACGGAGGCGGGCGAGGTGTCGGCCAGCTCGGCGAGCCGGGTGATCGTCGACTCGACGACGACCGCGGGCCGATCGAGCACGAGCTCGGCGATGTGCCGTTCGGACTTGGACAGCTGCGGCATCCGTTGGCGGAGGGCGACGAACACGTCGGTCATGAGCGGCCTCCCACGGCATCGGCGGCGCCGGAGCGGTGCCGCGGCCGGCGGGATGTGCGCCCACCGAGGGGCACCGGCCTGGAGTCGAATACTACCGACCCCGGCTCGTCGCGGCCGGGCACGCGCGGGCGCGCACCGGCAGCCGGATGCCCCGGGCGCCCGCTCATCGCCCGGCCGCCCGGGCCACCCGGGCGCGGAACGCGTGGATCGCCTCGGACTCCCGCGTCGGATGCACCCGGTTCAGGAGCACGACGAGCGAGCGGCGTCCGCCGGGCTCGGTGGCGAAGGCGGTGCCGGTGAAGCCCGTGTGACCGGCGGTCGCGGGGCCGAGTCCGCGCATCCAGGGCTCGTCGAGCCGGGGGCCGAGCGCCTGGCGGAATCCGGGGTCGTCGGGGAGGGCGACCGGCGTCGTCAGGGCCTCGATCACGGCCGGCGCGAGCCCCGGGCCACCGGTGCCGCCGGTGCGCAGTGCCTCGGCGAAGCGCAGCAGGTCGGCGGCGGTGCCGAACAGCCCGGCGTTGCCGCTCACCCCGCCGAGGGCCGCCGCGGTCTCGTCGTGCACCTCGCCGTGCACGAGCCCGCGGCCCGGCTGCCACTCGGTCGCGGCGATCCGCCCGCGAAGCCCGGGGTGCGGTCGGAATCCGGTGTCGCGCATGCCGAGCGGCTCGAGCACGCGGTCCCGGACGACGGCGTCGAGCGGGGCGCCGGCGAGCGCTTCGGCGGCGAGCCCGGCCCAGATGAACCCGACGCAGGAGTACCGGTGGCCGGTGCCGCCTGGGGCGACCGGCCGGGCGCCGGCCCGGAACCGCCCGGCGCCCGGGTCGGCTTCGCGGTCGTGCCACTCCGGCGCGAACCCGGCCGTGTGCGACAGCAGCTCGGCGATGCGGACGGTGCGGAGCGCCGGCTCCCGGAACTCGGGCAGCAGTTCCGCGGCCGGCAGGCTCGCGTCGAGGCCGCGATCGGTGAGCTCGGCGAGGAGCGCGGCTGCGACGATCGGCTTCGTCACGGAGGCGAGGTCGAACCGGGTGGACGGTCCGACGGGTGGGTGCTCGGTGGTGCTCGCGACCCCGGGGGCGTCCCAGCGGCGGACGGTTCCGGCGTGATGATCGACGATCGGCGAGCCGTCGACGGCGAGCACGACGGATGCGCCCGAGCCGATCCCGGCGCCGAGCGCCTCGTCGACGAGCCCTCCGATGGTGACGGTTTCGCAACGCATATGAAAAAAATAATCCCTGCGCTTCCCAAACGCGACACTTTTGTACATACTGAGTCGGAACCAGCCCGCCGATGTGAAGGATTCAGCACCGCTGATGAGCACCAACGACCTCCTGCTCGATCGCCGAAACGACGGCGAGCGCCCGCTCTCGCCCACCGAGGAGCGGCTCGAGGCCTCGTCCGAGCTCGACGCGAAATCCAGCCTCGACGTGCTCCGCCTGCTGAACGCCGAAGACCGCGTCGCCGTCGAAGCGGTCGCCGCCGTCCTGCCCGAGCTCGCCGAGCTCGTCGAGCTCGCCGCCGAGCGCTTCCGCCGAGGCGGCACCATCCACTACTTCGGCGCCGGCACCTCCGGGCGCCTCGGGGTGCTCGACGCCGCCGAGCTGCTGCCCACCTTCAACCTCGAAGCGGGCCGCGTCGTCGCACACATCGCCGGAGGGCCGGCCGCCCTCGTGAACGCCGTCGAGGACGCCGAGGACTCCGAGGCCGAGGGGCGCCTCGCCGCCGCGGGCGTCGGCCCCGACGACGTCGCCATCGGCCTCGCCGCGAGCGGCAACACCCCCTACGTCGGCGGCGCCCTCGCCGCGGCCCGCGCGGCAGGTGCGCGCACCGCGCTCGTCTCGAGCAACCCGCACGCGTCCCTCGCCCCGCTCGCCGACGTCGACCTGGTCCTCGCCACCGGGGCCGAGGTGCTCACCGGATCCACCCGCCTGAAGGCGGCGACCGCCGAGAAGCTCGTGCTGAACGGCTTCTCCACGGCGCTCATGGTCGCCGTCGGACGCACATGGTCGAATCTCATGGTCGACGTCGTCGCGACGAACGACAAGCTCCGGCTGCGCACCGTGCGCATCCTCGAGCAGGCCACCGGGCTCGACCACGACGCCGCGCTCGAGCTGCTCGGCGCCGCCGGCGGCGAGTTGAAGACCGCGATCGTCGCGGCGAACGGCGGGCTCCCCGTCGAAGAGGCCCGGCGGCTGCTCGCCGCGCACGGCGGCGCGGTCCGGGACGCGCTCGCCGCGGCATCCCACTGACCTGCACCATCCCCCATGCACCACCACAACGAAGGAGAATCACGATGAGGCGACGTATCCTTGCGAGCGCGGCCCTCCTGGCCGGCTCCGCCCTCCTGCTCAGCGCCTGCGCGCCGAGCGGCTCGAGCGGCGGCGAGCAGGCGAGCGGCGACGACGTCACGCTGAAGGTCTGGTCCTGGCGCACCGAAGACGTCGAGGCGTACAACACGATCTTCGACGTGTTCGAAGAGGAGAACCCCGGCATCACCGTCGAGTTCGAGGCGTTCCAGAACACCGAGTACAACCAGATCCTGACCACCGGTCTCGCCGGCAGCGACGGCCCGGACGTGCCGATGGTGCGCGCATACGGGCAGCTGCAGCCGAACATCGAGGCTGGGCAGCTCGAGCCGATCGACGGGGACGTCGACGGGCTCGACGCCATCGCCCCGAGCGTCATCGCCGGCGCCAAGGGCAAGGCCGACGGCAAGACGTACGCCGTCCCGCTCGCCACGCAGACGCTGCAGATGTTCTACAACAAGCAGATCTTCAAGGATCAGGGCCTCGACGTGCCGACCACCTGGGCCGAGTTCATCGACGTCCAGGAGAAGCTCCTCGCCGCCGGGATCACCCCGATGGCCCTCGGCGCGAAGGACGACTGGATCCTGCCGATCTTCGCCGACATCGTGGGCAGCGCCCGCTACGGCGGCTCGGAGTTCGAGCAGAAGGTGCTCTCCGGCGAGACCGACTTCAACGACCCGGACTACGTCGCGTCGCTCGGCATCATCACGGAGCTGCAGAAGTACCTCACCCCCGACGTCGTCGGCGTGAGCTACACCGACAGCCAGATCCAGTTCACCTCGGGTCAGGCCGCGCAGTTCCCCGGCGGCTCGTTCGAGATCGCGACCTTCCGCAACCAGGCGCCCGACCTCGAGTTCGGCTCCTACCAGGTGCCGGTGCCGGACGGCGCGGTGCTCGACGCACCCGTCTCGCCGGCGTACGCCGACGGCAACTTCGCGATCAATGCCAAGTCGAAGAACAAGGAGGCGGCCCTCGAGCTGCTGAACTGGCTCGCGACGCCCGAGTTCGGCCAGCTCGTCGCCGACGAGCTGAACCAGTTCTCCGCGATCCCCGGCGTCGAGTACGAGGACGCCGTGATGAAGGAGGCCTGGGCGAACGCCGAGGCCGGTCAGGCGCCGTACCTCCTGCTCGTCGACTTCCGGTACGGTGAGCCGCTCGGCACCGCGGTGCTCGGCGCCGAGGTGCAGAAGATGTTCCTGGGGCAGGTCGACGCCGCCGGCGCCGCCGCCGCGCTCCAGACGGGCATCTCGCAGTGGTTCACCCCCGGCGAGTGACCGCCTTCCCGAGTAAGACCCGATAGCGAGGAACGAAGACCATGTCCGCCACCACCATGACCTCGGTGCCCCGCCGCCGAGGGAACACGGGCATCGCCCTGACCCGACGGGCGGGCATGGTCTTCGTCCTCCCCGCGCTGATCCTCTTCGGCGTGTTCATCGCCTATCCGCTGCTCACCGCGCTCAGCTACTCCTTCTTCGGCTGGACCGGCATCGTGCGCGGCGACTTCGTGGGCCTCGAGAACTACCTGACCCTCTTCACGAAGCTGCCGTACAGCGAGGACATCCCGAACGCCTTCGTGCACAACGTGCTGCTCTTCGTCGGCGCGATGCTCTTCCAGAACACGGTGGGGCTCGGACTCGCGACCCTGCTGCACCGGGTGCGCCGCTTCAAGCGCTTCTTCCAGACGATGTACACGCTGCCCTACCTCGTCTCCCCGCTCGTCATCGGCTACCTCTGGTCGCTGATGCTGTCGCCGCTCTTCGGCCCGGTGAACGCCGTGCTCCGCACGATCGGGCTCGGCGACGTCGCGCAGCCCTGGCTCGGCAATCCGCAGACCGCGATCTGGGTGGTCGTCTTCGTCACCGCCTGGCAGTGGATCGGCTTCCCCGTGCTCCTCTACGGCGCCGCGCTCGGCGGCATCCCCGAGGAGATCGAGGAGGCGGCCTCCCTCGACGGGGCGAGCGCGTGGCAGCGCTTCCGTTCGATCACGCTGCCGATGCTCGTCCCCGCCATCGGCACCGTCAGCGTGCTGACGTTCATCGGCGCCATGGAGGCGTTCCCGATCCCGTACGCGCTCGGCGGCTCGCAGGGCAACCCGGCGGGCGCGACCGATGTGTTGAGCCTCCTCTTCTACCGCACCGCCTTCGAGTCCGGGTCGTCGAACGCGATCGGCACGAGCTCGGCGATCGCCACCCTGCTGTTCCTCTTCATCTTCGGCATCTCGATGCTGATCACCTGGCTCATGCGCCGGGCCGAACGGAAGCTCTTCTGATGACCGCGACGATCTCCCCCAGCACCGCCGACGCGGCATCCGACGACCGGAAGCCCGCCCGGCCGCGCCCCTCGACCCCTCGCCGCCGCCAGAAGGTCACGGCCGGCGGCGTCGCGTCGAGCACCTTCCTCTGGCTGTACGCCGCGATCTCGATCGCGCCGTTGCTGCTCATGCTCTCGAACTCCCTGCGCACCACGCAGGACATGGCGAAGCATCCGCTCGGCCTGCCGCTGCCGCCCAATTTCACGAGCTACCAGAAGGCGTGGATCACCGCGTCCTTCGACACCTACTTCTTCAACTCGATCTTCGTGACGGTCGCCTCGGTACTGCTGTCGACCGCGGTGTCGTTGCTCGCCGCGTACGCGTTCTCCCGCACGAAGTCGAAGCTGTTCACGACGCTCGAAGGCCTCTTCCTCTCGGGGCTGATGCTGCCGGTCTACCTCGCGATCCTGCCGCTGTTCTTCATGCTCGACGCGGCCGGCCTGATCTCGAACCTCGGCGGACTCATCCTCGTCTACGGCGCCCTCGGCATCCCGTTCTCGACCTTCGTGCTCGCGAGCTTCTTCCGGCAGCTGCCGCTCGAGCTCGACGAAGCCGCTCGCCTCGACGGCGCGGGCCCGTTCGCGACCTTCTGGCGGGTGCACCTGCCGCTCGTGCGCCCCGCGATCGCGACGGTCGTCGTGTTCCGCTTCGTGCCGGTGTGGAACGACTTCTTCTACCCGCTCATCCTCATCCGCGACCAGAAGTCGTACACCCTGCCGGTCGGCATCACCCGCTTCTTCGGCGAGTACCAGACGGACTGGGCGACGCTGTTCGCCGGGCTCACCCTGGCGACGATCCCGCTCGTCGTGCTGTTCCTGCTCGCGACGAAGCAGATCGTCTCGGGCCTCACCGCCGGCATGAGCAAGTGACCCTCCGGCTCGGCATCGACCTCGGCGGCTCGGGCAGTCGGGTCGCCCTGCTGGGCGGCGCCGGTCCGCGCCGTGAGCTCGCGGGGGAGCGTGTCGGCGTGACCGGCTCGGGGAGCTCGGCCCCGGCGACCGCACTCGCGCTGCTCCGGCTCGCCCGGGAGCACTGGCCGGCCGAGCTCGCCGTGGTCGACGGCCTCGGCCTCGGTGCCACCGGGCTCGGCACGCTCGTCGCGGAACCTGCCGCCCTCGCCGCGTCGCTCCGCGCTTCGCTCGAAGACGGCCGGGCTGCCGGCGCCCCGGCCCCCGCCGTGGCCGTCGCCATCGACGCCGTGACCGCCCACCTCGGCGCCCTCGGCGGCGAGTCCGGTGCGATCGTCGCGCTCGGCACCGGGGCGATCGCCTTCGGCTCGGACGGGCACGGGATCTGGCACCGCGTGGACGGGTGGGGCCACCTGCTCGGCGATCGTGGCGGCGGCGCCTGGATCGGGCGGCGCGGACTCGAGGCCGCCCTCCGGGCGCACGACGGGGTGGATGCCTCGGGCGACGCCCTGCTCGCCGCCGCGCGCGCCCGCTTCGGCGAACCGCTCGGCTGGCCGGCGCAGCTCTACACCCGCGATGATCGGGCAGGCGTGCTCGCGGGCTTCGCGCCCGACGTCGTCGCGCTCGCCGCGCGCGGTGACGACGCGGCGCTCGCGATCGTCTCCGACGCGGGGGAGGAGGCCGCTCGGAGCGGCGCCGCCGCGCTCGTGCCGGGGCTCGCCCCGCGGGTCGCGGCGACGGGCGGCCTGTTCGGCGCCGGCGGGGCGCTCGTGGAGCGCTTCCGGGCGACGCTCGCCGGGTTGCGCCCCGACGCGGAGGTGCGGGACCCGCTCGGCGACCCGCTCGCCGGCGCGCTGCTGCTCGCGGAGCGGGCGGCGCGGGGCGAACTCGTCGCCCGCGCGCCGTCGCTCTGGCTGGGGTGAGCTGCCGCCTCAGGCGGAGATCGCCAGGCGGAGGCCCTCCACGAGCGACGTGGTCGGGCGGCCGATGAGGCGCGCGAGGGTGCCGTCGGCGTTCGCGAGCACGCCGCGGCGGATGCCGTCGTCGATCCCCGCGACGAAGCCGGCCGTGCCCGCGTCGAGGCCGGCGGCCTCGAGCGCGGCGACGTGCTCCTCGGTGGAGACGGGCGTGTAGCGCACCTCGCGGCCGGTGAGCTCCGCGGCCGCGGCGGCGAGCTCCTCGTAGCCCCAGGCGTGCTCGCCGGAGAAGTCGTACACGGCACCGAGGTGACCGTCCTCGGTGAGCAGCACCGCGAGCCCGGCGGCGAGATCGGCCCGGGTGGCGCTCGCGACCGTGCCGTCGCCGACGCTCGCGACGATCGCGCCCGACTCGGCAGCCTGCTGCACGTCGCCGACGTAGTTCTCGGTGTACCAGTTGTGCCGGGCGATGACGGCCGGCACGCCCGACGCGACGATCGCCTCCTCGGTCGCCTTGTGGTCGGGGGCGAGCACGAACTCGGCGGTCGTGGCGTTCGGCACGCTCGTGTAGACGAGCTTCGCGACGCCCGCGGCCTTCGCGGCGTCGATGACGTTGCGGTGCCCGGCGGCACGGGCGCCGGGGGCGCTGCCCGAGATGAGCAGCACGGTGTCGACGCCGTCGAGCGCGGCGGCGATGGTCTCGGGCCGGTCGTAGTCGAGCACGGCGGTGCGCACGCCGCGCTCGGCGGCGGACTGCAGCTTCGCGGTGTCGCGGGCGGTGGCGAGGAGCTCGGCGGGGGCGACCCCGCGCTCGAGCAAGGCGTCGACGACGAGGCGGCCGAGCTGGCCGGAGGCGGCGGTGACGAGGATGGTCATGCGATGGTCCTTTCGGAAGCGCCGGCCCCTCCGGCGTCACCATGGGCCAACCGGATGCCGAGGCGCCCGCATTCCATCTGGAGGGTACCCACTTTTCGGTAAGGTACCCACATGCAGGTAAGTCTTGCGGATCTGCGCGTCGAGCGCCCGAACATCTTCACGCACGGCTGCCCCACCCGGGTCGTGCTCGACCACGTCATGAGCCGCTGGGGCGTGCTCGTGCTGCTCGCGCTCAGCGAGGGCACGCTGCGCTGGGGCGAGCTGCGCCGCGAGGTCGACGGCATCAGCGAGAAGATGCTCGCCTCGACGCTGCGCACCCTCGAGGCCGACGGCATCGTCGTACGCACCTCCTACCCCGAGGTGCCGCCGCGCGTGGAGTACTCGCTGAGCCCGCTCGGCGAGGAGCTCATGGAGCGCATGCTGCCCCTCGTCGGCTGGGTCGCCGAGCACGCCGACGGCATCGTCGGGCGGCAGGCCTAGCCCCCGTTGCGCGCCCCGGCCCCCCCCCGCGCGCCCCGGCCCTGCCCCGCCGCCCGCCCTCTCGCCCCCGCCCCGCCCCGGGTGCGAGCTGCACGACGATTCGGCCGGCGCGCCACGCAGTGTGGCGCGAACGGCCATCCGTCGTGCGACTCGCGCTCAGCCGGTGCCGAGCTCCCGGTCGACTGCGGCGGCCATGAGTGCGCCGGGCGCCGGGAGGAGGTCCGGATCGATGCGCTGCGCCCCGGCGACGCCGAAGGCGATGAGCAGCAGGCGGCTCGCGGCGGCCGTGCGGTCGCCCGGCCCGGGGAGGCGTGCAGCGAGCGAACGCTCGAGCGCGCGGTAGCTCTCGGCGAAGGCCACGGCGAAGCGCTCGTCGAGCTGGGCGTGGCGCCAGGCATCCGCCCATCTCGCGAGCCCGGCCAGGTCTCCCGCCGCGAACGGTGCGAAGAACGCCTCGACCGCCGCGCGCCCCGGGGTCGGGGTCTCGAGCTCGTAGGCGGTGCGCTCGCGCTCGACGTAGGCGAGCCAGGCCTCGGCGGCGAGCTCGGAGGTGCTCGCGAAGCGGTGGTGCACGAGCCCGGGGGAGACGCCGGCCTCGCTCGCGACGGCGCGCGCGGTGACCGCGGCGAGGCCGTCGTGCTCGAGCACGCGCACGGCGGCGTGCAGCAGCTCGGTGCGGCGGGCATCGCGCGGGAGGTAGCTCATCCGTGAATTGTACACGAGTCCAAATCTGTCCTAGAGTCGATTTGGTCAAGTGCCCAATTTGGAGAGGGAGGAGCGCGATCCCCATGTCCGGTCACCCCGCTCTGCCCACCCCCGCAGCCTTTGCGCCACTTCCGCCGCGTTGCGCCAGTACGGGTGGCGCATCGACGGTGAAGTGGCGCGCGTGGTGCTGGTTTTGGCTTCAGCCCGCCGGGTGGCTGCGCGTATGCGCCACTTCTGCTGCGTTGCGCCATCTGCGGCACAGTCCAAGGCATCGTGCCGGCACGGAGGCCGGAACATGCGCGCGATGACCCCCGCCGAGATCCGCGGGTCGATCAGGAACGCCGACGAACGGGTGCGCCGCACCATGCTGCTGCCGCGCGGCCTCGCCGAACTCGACTGGGCGGGGCGTGACGTGCTCGCCTGGCGCGATTCGCGGGCGCGCCACCGCGGCTACCTCGTGCGCTGGGCAGGCCGGAACGGCACCCCGCGGCCCGAGGGGCTGCTGCTCACGATCGCCCGAGCGCCCGGCCGACCCGACCGCGCCGTGATGTGCACCTTCTGCCGCTTCACGGCGCGCTTCGAGGAGGTCGCCCTCTTCACGGCCCCGCGCGCGGGAGCCGCCGGGCTCCGAGGCGACACCGTCGGCGTGCTGGCCTGCGAGGACCTGGGCTGCCACGCCCGAGTCCGGCAGCCGCCGCTCCGCGGTCCGCTCGATCCGCCCGTCGAGGAGATCGTCGCCGCACGGGCTGCCGGCCTCGCCGAGCGGATCGATGCCTTCTTCGCCGACGTGCTCGGCTGAGCCCCGCCCACGCCCGCCCGCGCCGCCCGCCCGCGCCCGCGCAGCCCGCCCGCGCCCCGAGTCGCACGACGAATCGCACGTCGCGCCAGTTGCGGCGGCGCGCCGGGGCATCCGTCGTGCAACTCGCGAGCGTGAGGCCCGGCGGACACCCGCGCGTCGGCGGGAGCTGCGAGCATGGTGGGATGACTGCGCCGCCGACCGATCCCGCCGACTGGCGCGCGGCGCTCGACGGCCTCGTGCCACCGGGCGGCCCGGGCGGCCCGGGCGCCGCGGGCGTGACGGCCGACGGACGGGCAGCGCGTCCGCCGGCGCGCACGGCGCCGACCCCGCTCGCGCTCCAGCTCGAGCTGCGGCACCGCCTCGAGCAGCGCCCCGGGCAGTGGCGCGGGCCGAAGGACGAGCCGGCCACCCGCCTCGCCGAGGTCGACCGGCTCGCCGCCCGGCCCATGACCCGCGGGGCTCGCGGGGCCTGGGTGAAGCAGGGGCTCACCTGGCAGAACGTCGCCTACCAGGGCGAGGCGGGCGGCTACGACCCGGCGCACGCCCGCTGGTTCGCGCAGTTCGCTCTGCTGAAGGGCGGCAACCCGGGCGTCTACAACCCGTACGGCTCCGACTGGATCACCCTCGACGAGTACGAGAGCCCCGTGCTCTGGGCGCTGCTCGCCGAGGCGGTGCGCCTCGGCATCCCGTTCGTCGGCGGCGAGGCGACGCCGACCGTCCGCGTGCTCGGCGCAGCCGAGCTCGGCTTCGACGCGAGCATCGACGACGGCGGGCTCCGGCTCGCCCCGGTCGCCCGGTTCGCCGGGGCACGGCCGACCCTCCCGGTCCCGCTCGGGGGGGTGCGACTCATCGGACGACACGGCCTGTACCGCGCGGGTTTCGAGCGGGGCGCACTCGAGCTGGCCCCGCTCGCGCAGACGCCGTCGGCCGCGCAGCTCGCGCTCCTCGCCCGCCCCGAGACGGTTCGGGTGCCCCCGGGCGAGCTCGCGGAGTTCACCCGCACGCACTACTTCGCGCTCGCCAAAGAGGTCCCGGTCGCGAGCGCCGACGGCAGCTTCGAGCCGCCGCCCGCCCCGCCTGCCGAGCTCGTGCTCCAGCTGCGCTACGAGACCGGCGACGCGGTGCGCGCCGCCTGGAACTGGCGATTCGCCGACGGCCGCGTCGCCGAGGCGGGCGCGGCCGACGCCGAGGACGGCGACGAGCGGGCGGATGCCGAGCGCGACCCGGATCTCGTCGCCCGCGTGCTCGACGTGCTCGGCTGGGTGCCGTTCGAGGCGGTCGTGCTGCGCGGCATCGACGCGGCGCGCTTCGTGGCCGAGCGGCTGCCCGAGCTCGAGCGTCTGGCGGAGACCCGCCGGCTCGTCATCGAGGAGCGCGGCGAGCGCCCCGACTACCGCGAACTGCTCGATCCGCCCGAGTTGCGGGTCACGATGGTGGAGTCCCCGAAGGCCGATTGGCTCGACCTCGGCGTCGTCGTCACGGTGAACGGCAAGCCGGTGCCGTTCCTGCCGTTGTTCCGCGCCCTCGCGCAGGGGCGCAAGCGGCTGCTCCTCGTCGACCGCAGCTACCTCTCGCTCGAGCTCGCCGTCTTCGACGAGCTGCGCGCGCTCATCGCCGAGGCGGAGGGGATCGTCGAGTGGGAAGCCGGCCTCAGGATGCCGCGCGAGCAGGCGCTCGCGCTGTACGCCGACTTCGAGGACCTCGCCGAGTTCGAGGGGCCGGCGCTCGCCTGGCGCGCGCTCGTGGCGGCGCTCCGGCCCGCGGCGGCTCCTGCTGTCGAGCGCGGGGCGGATGCCTCGGCCGAACCGGGCCCGATCGAACCGCCGGCCGGGCTCGCGCTGCCGCTCCGGCCCTACCAGCTCGACGGCTACCGCTGGCTCGCCCGCATGCGGGCCGCCGGCCTCGGCGCCGTGCTCGCCGACGACATGGGTCTCGGCAAGACCGCCCAGGCGCTCGCGCTCGTCGCCCGGGCGGCCGAGGAGGGCGCGGGTCCGTTCCTCGTCGTCGCGCCCACCTCGGTGGCGTCGAACTGGGTCGCGGAGGCGGCGCGGTTCGTTCCCGGACTCCGGGTGGCCCGCCTCACCTCGACCGAACGCACCGGCCGGCTCGGCGTCGCCGAGGCTGCGGCATCCGCCGACCTCGTGGTGACGAGCTATGCGGTGCTCCGGCTCGAGGCGGCGCGCTTCGCCGAGGTGGCCTGGGGCGGGCTCGTGCTCGACGAGGCCCAGTTCGTGAAGAACCCGAAGACGCGGGTGCACGAGGCGGCCCGGGCCATCCGCGCGCCCTTCGTGCTCGCCCTCACCGGGACCCCGATCGAGAATCACCTCGGCGAGCTGTGGGCGATCCTGCGGCTGGTCGCGCCCGGGCTGTTCCCGAGCCGCCGCGGATTCGACGAGCGCTATCGCCGTCCGATCGAGGACGATGGCAACGCTGAGCGGCTCGCGAAGCTCCGACGGCGCATCCGGCCGTTCCTGTTGCGCCGCACGAAGGAGCTCGTCGCGCCGGAGCTGCCCGAGAAGCAGGAGCAGACGATCGCCGTCGAGCTCTCCGCCGCGCACCGGCGGGTGTACGACGCGACGCTGCAGCGCGAACGGCAGAAGCTGCTCGACCTCGTGAAGGATGAGAGTGGCCGCTTCATCCTCTACCGCTCGCTCACCCTCTTGCGCATGCTCGCCCTCGACCCGGGCCTCATCGATCCAGCGCACGACGGACTCGGCTCGGCGAAACTCGACGCGCTCCTCGAACAGCTCGAGGAGCTCCGCGAGGAGGGGCACCGGGCGATCGTGTTCAGCCAGTTCACCTCGTTCCTGGGGCGCGCGGCGGCGCGGCTCGAGGCGGCCGGCATCCCCTTCGCCCTGCTCGACGGCTCGACGCCGGTCGCGCGGCGGGATGCCGAGGCGGCCCGTTTCCGGGCGGGGGAGGCGCGCGTGTTCCTCATCAGTCTGAAGGCAGGCGGCTTCGGGTTGAACCTCGTCGAGGCGGACTACGTGTTCCTGCTCGACCCGTGGTGGAACCCGGCCAGCGAACAGCAGGCCATCGACCGGGCGCACCGGATCGGCCGCACGGAGCGGGTGATGGTCTACCGACTCGTCTCCGCCGACACGATCGAGGAGAAAGTGCTCGCTCTGCAGGCACGCAAGGGCGAGCTCGTGGCGGGCGTGCTCGGGGCGGGGGTGGTCGGGGCCGGGGCTGCCGGCGCTGCCGGCGCTGCCGCGACCGAAGGCTCCGACGGCCTCGCACCCGACGACGTGGACTTCGCCGAGCCTCGGTTCAGCGCGGACGAGCTCCGTGCCCTGCTCGACGACTGACCCGGTGCGCTGCTCGTGCTCGGTGCGCTGCTTCTACCTGGTGCGCCCCGCGTCGGGGTCGGCGGCGCCTAGCCGGGATCGGTGCCCGACCGCCGCCGCCGCGGCTCCTCGATGCCGATGTGCACCCGGGTGCGCTTGCGCTCGATCACGATCATGAGTGCGCCGAGCCCCCACAGCGGCAGCTGGGTGAGGAACGCGATCTTGAACGCCTCGAGGGAGTAGTCCGCCGGTGTGCCCGCGCCCTGCAGGTCCATGGCGAGGCCGATCAGGAAGATCGCGATCAGCGCCGCGATGAACCCTCCACCGTTGACGATGCCGTTCGCCGTGCTGAGTCGGTGGCTCGGGTTGAAGGTGCGCGCGTGGTCGAAGGCGATCATCGAGGCCGGCCCGCCGGTCGCGAGCGCCAGCGCGAGGCCGAAGAGCAGCCAGAGCGGGGTCGTCCCCGGCCAGAGGATGACGGCCATCCACACGGCCGCCTGGATGCCGACGATCGGCAGCACCAGTAGGCGGGAGCGGCGCATCGGATGCCGGCTGGAGAGCAGCCCGATCACGGGGCCCACGATCATGCCGAATACGACGAACACGCTGATGATGAGCGAGGCGGTCGCGGGGCTCAGCCCCTGCCCGCTGGTGAGGAACGGGAATCCCCAGAGCATGCCGAAGGCGGTGCCCGCGAACGGCGTCGTGAAATGCGACCAGAATGCGAGCCGGGTCGCCGGGTGACCCCAGCTCTCGCGGAAGCCCTCGCGCAGGTCGGCCGCCGAGGTCACGGCGCGGATCGCGCCCGTCTCCGTGTTCACCGCGACATCGGCGTCGCGGCCGGGCGGGCGGTTGCGGATGATCCCGAAGGTCAGCACCGCGAAGAGCACCCCGAGCCCGGCGAGGCTGCCGAACGCCACCGACCAGCTCGTCGCGTGCAGCAGCGCCGCCATCGGCAGGAGCGCGAGCAGCTGCCCCAACTGGCCGACGATGCCGGTCATCTGCACGATGAACGGGGAGCGCTGGGCCGGGAACCAGGTCGCGACCACGCGCAGCACGCTCGGGAAGACCGCCGCGTCGCCGGCACCGAGCAGCATGCGCGCGAAGATCGCGATGCCGACGTTCGGGGCGAACGCCATCACGAGCTGACCCGTCGCCATCAGCAGCATGCCGATCGTGATGATCGGCCGCGCACCGTAGCGGTCGAGCAGCAGGCCGACGGGGATCTGCATGAGGCCGTACACCGCGAGCTGGATGACCGCGAACATCGACAGCGTCGAGGCATCCGCCTGGAAGCGCTCCGCCGCATCGACGCCGACGGCGGAGAGCGAGGTGCGGTTCGTGACCGAGACGATGTACGCGGCGACGCTGACCGCCCAGACGAGCCAGATGCGCCAGGGCGCCGCTGCGGCGACCCGGGTCACCATCCGATGAGCTTCGTGGGGCGCACGCGCAGCACGGTCGAGTAGTCGCCGGTCATGCGGTCGAGCGACCAGCCGAGGCGTTCGAGCCCCGCCCGGTACTTCGCGAGGTACGGCTCGCCGAGTCGTTCCATCCACTCGGCCGCGGTTTCCTCGGCGAGCTCGGCGACGCCCTGCAGCACGGTGACGTCCTCGCCCTCTTCGTCGGTCTCGAAGTGCACGAGCACCTTCGGGTCGCGCCGGACGTTGCGGGTCTTCACCGAACCGGGTTGCACCAGCACCTGGATCGTGTCGCCCTCCCAGAGGAACCAGACCGGCACCGCGTGCGGAAAGCCCTGCCGGTCGATCGTGCCGAGCCAGGCGACCTCCTCGGTGGCGAGTCGTTCGAGGGCCCGGGCGTGCACGGGGTTCGCGGGGTCGAAGGAGAAGGAAGCGGGCGGCGCGGGCGGTGAAGCTGACATCTGGTGGGGACCTCCGCGTCAAGCCTCGCAGCCGGGCGGGAGCGAGGCAAGCGAGGGCGCAGCGGTAGCGCCACTTCGCGCGCGGGGGTGTTGCGGAATGCAACAGGGCGGCGTAGCGTTGCAAAGAGCAACAGGAAGAGTGGAGGGCCGGATGCCTCGAGCCGAATCGCGCAACGCGCATGCCGCCGCCATCCTGAACGCCCTCATCGTCGTCTCCCGTCGCGGTGTCGCCGACGCGCGGACCGCGCGCATCCGGCTCTCCATGACCGAGCAGTCGATCCTCGGCTACCTCGTCGAGCATCCGGGCGCCCGCTCCACCGACATCGCGCAGGCGTTCCGGCTGAACCGCTCGACCGTCTCCCGGCAGCTCGCCGGCCTCGTCCGGCTCGGCATCGTGCGCGAGCTTGCCGACGCGTCGGGCCGAGGCACGCCCCTCGAGCTCACCGAGGACGGCTGGGCCGCCTACGACGAGGCGATCGGCATCCTGCAGGGCGTCGTCGACCGCCACCTGTCCGACTGGAGCGATGACGAGGTCGCGCGCTTCGCGCACGACCTGCAGCGCTTCAACCGCGACGCCGGGGGCGAGACCCGCCCCTGACGCCGCCCGAGCGGGCGGGACAGCCGCCGCTCGATCAGCTCGACCAGAAGCTCCACAAGAGAAGAGGAATGACCATGCAACACATCACCGTGCTCGGCACCGGAGTGCTCGGCTCGCAGATCGCGTACCAGACCGCGTACCACGGCTTCGACGTGGTGGCCTACGACGTCGACGAGCCCGCGCTCGCCGCGGCGAAGGAACGTTTCGCCAAGCTTGCCGAGACCTATCGCGCCGAGGGCGTGGCCGGGGCGGCCGAGGGCAAGGCGGAGGAGGCGCTCGGGCGCATCCGCACGAGCCACGTGCTCGCCGAGGCCGTCGCCGATGCGGACCTCGTGATCGAGGCCGTGCCGGAGAACCCCGACATCAAGCAGGCCGTCTACGAGGAGCTCGGCCGGGTCGCCCCCGCCCGCACGATCTTCGCGACGAACTCCTCGACGCTGCTGCCGAGCGCGCTCGCGCCGTTCACCGGGCGGCCGGAGCAGTTCCTCGCGCTGCACTTCGCGAACCGCGTCTGGGCGCACAACACCGCCGAGGTGATGGGCACCGCCGAGACCGACCCGGCCGTGTACCGCGCCGTCGTCGAGTTCGCCGGGCAGATCGGCATGGTCCCGATCGAGATCAAGAAGGAGAAGGCCGGGTACCTGCTGAACTCGCTGCTCGTGCCGTTCCTGCAGGCCGCGGGCGAGCTCCTCGTCGACGGCATCGCCGAGCCCGAGGCGATCGACCAGACCTGGCGCATCGGCACCGGTGCGCCCATGGGACCGTTCCAGATCTACGACATCGTCGGCCTGACGACGGCGTACAACATCTCGATGATGGGCGACGAGAAGCAGCGCGCCTTCGCGGCACTCATCAAGGAGCGCTACATCGACCAGGGCAAGCTCGGCGTCGCCACGGGCGAGGGCTTCTACACCTATCCCACGGCCTGAGCCGTCCGCGGCTCCCGCGAACGACGGAACGCCCGCCCCTCGCTCGGAGGGGCGGGCGTTCTGCGCCGGGTGAGCGCCTAGCTCGGCTCGGCCGGACCCGCCGAGCGCTGGGCCGAGGCCGGAGCCCCGCCGGTGGCGCCTGCGGGCTCGCCGCCCTCGCCGTCGCTCGTGCCTTCGCCGTCGAGCGGTACGCCCTCGACGGAATCGACGCCCTCGACGGACTCGTCGTCGGCGTCGCCGGTGACGACCGTGCCGTCGCCGAGCGCTTCTTCGGCGTCGAGGTCGGTGGCCGCCTGCTCGAACTGCGAGTTGTAGAGGCGGTAGTACGCGCCCTTCTTCTCGATGAGCTGCTCGTGGTTGCCCTGCTCGACGATGTCGCCGTGCTCCATCACGAGGATGAGGTCGGCGTCACGGATGGTCGAGAGGCGGTGGGCGATCACGAAGGAGGTGCGTCCCTCGCGGAGCGCGGCCATCGCGTTCTGCAGCAGCAGCTCGGTGCGGGTGTCGACGGAGCTCGTCGCCTCGTCGAGGATCAGCACCGAGGGCTGCGACACGAACGCACGGGCGATCGTGATGAGCTGCTTCTCACCGGCGGACACGTTGGCGGCGTCCTCGTCGAGCACGGTGTCGTACCCGTCGGGCAGCGAGTGCACGAAACGGTCGACGTAGGTCGCCTTCGCCGCCGCGACGATCTCGTCGTCGCTCGCCGACTGCCGGCCGTAGCGGATGTTCTCGCGGATCGTGCCGGCGAACAGCCACGGGTCCTGCAGCACCATGCCGGTGCGGGCGCGGACGTCGTGCCGGGTGAGCTCGGCGATGTCCTGGCCGTTCAGCAGGATGCGACCGCCGTTCAGCTCGTAGAACCGCATGATGAGGTTCACGAGTGTCGTCTTGCCAGCTCCCGTCGGTCCCACGATCGCGACCGTCTGCCCGGGTTCGACTCGGAACGAGAGGTCGCGGATGAGCGGCCGGTCGGGGTGGTACGAGAAGGAGACGTGCTCGAACTCGATGGTGCCGTCGCCGTTCGTCGGGGCGGGCGCGTCGGCCGCGTCGGCCTCCTGCTCCTCCTGATCGAGCAGCTCGAAGACGCGCTCGGCCGAGGCCGTGCCCGACTGGACCACGGCGGCCATGCCGCCGAGCTCCGAGAGCGGCTGGGTGAACTGCTGCGAGTACTGGATGAACGCCTGCACGTCACCGAGTCGCAGCTGGCCGCCGGCCACCATGAGCCCGCCGAGCACCGCGATGCCGACGTAGGTCAGGTTTCCGATGAACATCATGCCGGGCATCATGATGTTCGACAGGAACTGGGCTTTGAACGAGGCGCGGTAGAGCTCCTCGTTCTCGGCCTTGAACGCCTGGAGGCTCGACTGCTCGCGACCGAAGACCTTGACGAGCGCGTGACCCGAGAACGACTCCTCGACGCGGGCGTTCAGGCGCCCGACCTTGCGCCACTGGATGCCGAAGGCCTTCTGCGACTTCGGGCCGATGATGCCGAAGATCACGGCCATGAGCGGCAGCGAGACGAGGGCGACGAGCGAGAGCTGCCAGGAGATCGAGAACATCATGACCAGCACGCCGACCACGGTCAGCACCGCGGTGAGAGCCCCGGAGAGGGACTGCTGCATCATCTGCGTGATGTTGTCGATGTCGTTGGTGACCCGCGAGATCAGCTCGCCGCGCTGCACCTTGTCGAAGTAGCTGAGCGGCAGGCGGTTGATCTTCGCTTCGACCTCTTCGCGGAGGCGCCACATCGTGCGCACCATGATCACGTTGATGACGTAGCCCTGGAGCCAGGTGAGCACGGCCGCGGCGAAGTAGAGCGCGAGCACCAGGATGATGACCTGGCTGAGACGCACGAAGTCGATGCCCTCGCCGGGGACGACCCCGGCGGCGGCGACGATGTTCGCGATCTCCTCCTGGCCCGCGGCGCGGAGCTGCTCGACGGCCTGCTCGGTCGTGGTGCCGGCCGGGAGCTGCGCGCCGATGACGCCGGCGAACACGAGGTTCGTCGCTTCGCCGAGCACCTTCGGGCCGAGCACGGTGAGCAGCACGCCGAGTGCGCCGAGGAGCGACACGAGGGCGAACGCGAACTTGTGCGGGGCGAGGAGGCCGAGGAGTCGGCCGAACGACTGGCGGAAGTTCTGCGCCTTGCCGGGCGCGACCGCCCCCGACCAGTCGTCGGCGGAGATGCGGGCCTGCTCGGCGAGCTCGAGTTCGAGCTTCTCCTCTTCGCTGAGCTCCGGCTGCTGCGGGGTCGTGCGGGTCATCGTGCGGCCTCCACTCCGAGCTGGGATTCGACGATCTCGCGATACGTCTGGCACGTCTCGAGGAGCTCGGCGTGCGTGCCGACACCGACCATGCCGCCGTCGTCGAGGACGACGATGCGGTCGGCGTCGGTGATCGTGGAGACGCGCTGCGCGACCACGATCTTGGTGACCTCGGGCAGCTCGCGCCAGAGCGCCTGGCGGAGCCTGGCGTCGGTGGTGAGGTCGAGCGCCGAGAACGAGTCGTCGAAGACGAGGATCTCGGGCGCGTGCACGATCGCCCGGGCGATGGCGAGCCGCTGGCGCTGCCCGCCGGAGACGTTGGTACCACCCTGGGCGATGCGCGCGTCGAGCCCGCCGGGCATCTCTTCGACGAAGTCGCGGCCCTGCGCGATCTCGAGCGCGTGCCAGAGCTCCTCGTCGGTGGCGTTCTCGCGGCCGAACCGCAGGTTCGAGCCGACGGTGCCGCTGAACAGGAAGGGGCGCTGCGGCACGAGGCCGATCGTCTGCCAGAGGGTGTCGAGGTCGGCGCGGCGCACGTCGACGCCGTTCACCAGCACCTCGCCGCTCGTCACGTCGAAGAGCCGCGGGATGAGCGAGACGAGCGTCGTTTTGCCGGCGCCGGTCGAGCCGACGATGGCGACGGTCTCACCGCGGGCGGCACCGAAGGAGATGCCCTGGAGCACGGGGTGCTCGGCGCCCGGGTAGGTGAACGCCGCGTCGCGGAAGGCCACCGTGCCGGTCTCGGGGAACTCGCTCACGGCGTCGGCCGGACGCTCGAGGGAGGTGTCGGCGTGCAGCACCTCGCCGATGCGGTCGGCCGAGACGGCCGCGCGCGGGATCATCATCGTCATGAAGCTCGCCATGAGCACACCGCCGAGGATGATGCCGATGTACTGCATGAAGGCGAGGAGCGTGCCGATCTGCACACCGCCCTGGTCGACCTCGATCGCGCCGAACCAGATCACCGCGATGGTGGTGACGTTCAGGATCAGCATGAAGAGGGGGAAGAGCAGCACGAACAGCGAGCCGACCTTGCGGCCGACGATCATGATGTCGGTGTTCGCCTCGCGGAAGCGCTCCTCTTCGATGGGCTCGCGCACGAAGGCGCGGATGACGCGGATGCCGGTGAGCTGCTCGCGCATGACCCGGTTCACCCCGTCGAGCTTGCGCTGGTACGAACGGAACAGGGGCACCATGCGGCCGATGACGAGGGCGGCGAGCACGAGCAGCGTCGGCACGGCGACGCCGATGATCCAGCTGAGCCCGACGTCCTGCTGGAGGGCCATGATGATGCCGCCGATCGCGAGCAGCGGGGCGGTCACGAGGAAGGTGGCCGCCATCATGGCGAGCATCTGCACCTGCTGCACGTCGTTCGTGTTGCGGGTGATGAGCGAGCCGGGGCCGAACTTCGACACCTCGCGCTCGGAGAAGCTCGAGACGCGCTCGAAGACGTCGTTGCGGATGTCGCGGCCGAGCTGCATGGCCGCGCGGGCCGCGAAGTACGTGGCGATGATCGAGCAGAGGATCTGGCCGAGCGAGATCGTGAGCATGAAGGTGCCGGTCGACCAGATGTAGGCGGTGTCGCCGCGGGAGACGCCCTCGTCGACGATGTCGGCGTTCAGGCGCGGGAGGTAGAGGCTCGCGAGGGCCGAGAGGAACTGGAAGACCAGCACCCCCAGCAAGAGCCATTTGTATGGTTTGAGGTATCTGACGAGCAGCTTTGCAAGCACGGGAGACTCCGGGGTTCGATCGTGTCGGTGCGGAGGGACGCTCCATTGTGCAGCGCCCCGCCGACATCCGCGTACGCGGTCCGCGAACGCAAGGGAAATCACGATATATCGCGTTCGACGAGGAGTCACGATATATCGTGTCTCGCGCGGCCGCAACCGCCGCTCGGGGGAGGGGGCATCCGACCGGGGTACCATCTCCGCTCCGATCGGCATCCCAGCACCGGCGCAGCACGGCGACGCATCCGCGCCGGGGGTCGGACCGCCCGGTTAGACTCGCCGGCGTGACCGGCCAGACCATCGCCCCGGGCGCGAGCGCGCCGCGTTTCCCCCTCGACGTCGAGGCGGTGCCCCGCGCCCCGCGCGCCGAGGCGCTGCTCGAAGCCCTCCGCACCCGGGTCGTCATCGCCGACGGCGCGATGGGAACCATGCTGCAGCAGTACGAGCTCTCCCTCGACGGCGACTTCGAGGGCCACGAGGGCTGCAACGAGATCCTGAACGCGACCCGCCCAGACGTCATCGGCGGCATCCACGACGCCTACCTCGCAGTCGGCATCGACGCCGTCGAGACGAACACCTTCGGCGCCAACTGGTCGAACCTCTCCGACTACGGCATCGACGACCGCATCGCCGAGCTCGCCGAGTCGGGCGCGCGCATCGCCCGCGAGCGCGTCGAGGCCGCCGAGCGCGCCGACGGCCGCCTCCGCTGGGTGCTCGGCTCGATGGGCCCCGGCACGAAGCTGCCGAGCCTCGGCCACACCAGCTACGAGCATCTCAAGCAGACCTTCGCCCTGCAGGCCGAGGGGCTCATCGACGGCGGGGCCGACGCCTTCCTCGTCGAGACCTCGCAGGACCTGCTGCAGACGAAGGCCGCGGTGAACGGCTGCAAGCAGGCGATCGTCGCCCGCGGCATCCGCCTGCCGATCCTCGTCGAGGTGACGGTCGAGACCACCGGCACCATGCTCATGGGGTCGGAGATCGGCGCGGCGCTCACCGCGCTCGAGCCCCTCGGCGTCGACGCGATCGGCCTGAACTGCGCCACCGGGCCGGCTGAGATGAGCGAGCACCTCCGCCACCTCTCCAAGCACTCGCCCGTGCCGGTCGCCTGCATGCCGAACGCCGGCCTGCCCGTGCTCGGCGCCGACGGCGCGCACTACCCGCTCACCCCCGCCGAGCTCGCGACGGCCCATGAACAGTTCGTGCGCGAGTTCGGCCTCGCCCTCGTCGGCGGGTGCTGCGGCACGACACCCGAGCACCTCGCGGCGGTCGTCGCGCGGCTCCGCCCCGACGGAGTGGATGCCTCGAGCAGCTCGGCCGCGCCGAACGGCGTGGATGCCTCCGCGCGCATCGTCGGCGAGGCATCCCGCCGCCCGCGGATCGAGCCGGGCGTCGCCTCGCTCTACCAGCACGTCCCCTTCGACCAGGACGCCGCGTACCTCGCCATCGGCGAGCGCACCAACGCGAACGGCTCGAAAGCGTTCCGGGAGGCCATGCTCGAGGGGCGGTACGAGGACTGCGTCGAGATCGCGAAGCAGCAGACCCGCGTCGGCGCGCACCTGCTCGACGTCTGCGTCGACTACGTCGGCCGCGACGGGGTCGCCGACATCCGCGAGATCGTCTCCCGGCTCGCGAGCGCGTCGACCCTGCCGCTCGTCGTCGACTCCACCGAGCCCGCCGTGATCGCCGCCGGCCTCGAGCTCATCGGCGGCCGGCCCGTCGTGAACTCCGTCAACTATGAAGACGGCGACGGCCCCGCCTCACGCTTCGGCCGCATCATGCCGCTCGTGAAGGAGCACGGCGCCGCCGTCGTCGCCCTCACCATCGACGAACAGGGCCAGGCCCGCACCGCCGACGACAAGGTGCGCATCGCGACCCGCCTCGTCGATGAGCTCACGGGGGAGTGGGGGCTGCACGAGCACGACATCGTGCTCGACGCGCTCACCTTCCCGATCGCGACCGGACAGGAGGAGACCCGGCGCGACGCCATCGAGACGATCGAGGCCATCCGTCGCCTGCACGAGACGTACCCGGGCCTGCACTTCACCCTCGGCGTCTCCAACGTCTCCTTCGGCCTGAACCCGGCGGCGCGCAGCGTGCTGAACTCCGTGTTCCTGCACGAGGCGGTCGAAGCCGGCCTCGACTCCGGCATCATCGACGCCGCGAAGATCGTGCCGCTCGCCTCGCTCTCGCCCGAGCAGCGCGAGGTCGCCCTCGACCTCGTCTGGGACCGCCGCGAGTACGACGCCGACGGCAGCGTCACTTACGACCCACTCGCCGTCATGCTCGACCTCTTCGCCGGCGTCGACACCGCCGCGCTCCGCGACCAGCGCGCCGCCGAGCTCGCCGCGCTGCCCGTCGGCGAACGCCTCGAACGGCGCATCATCGACGGCGAGGGCAAGGGGCTCGAGGCCGACCTCCAGCTCGCCCTCGACGGCGGCATGACCGCGCTCGGCATCATCAACGACCACCTGCTCGAGGGCATGAAGGTCGTCGGCGAACGCTTCGGCGCGGGCGAGATGCAGCTGCCGTTCGTGCTGCAGTCCGCCGAGGTGATGAAGAACGCGGTGGCCCTGCTCGAACCGCACATGGAGAAGGCGGATGCCGCGGGCAAGGGCCGCATCGTGCTCGCCACCGTGCGCGGCGACGTGCACGACATCGGCAAGAACCTCGTCGACATCATCCTGACGAACAACGGCTACGAGGTGATCAATCTCGGCATCAAGCAGCCGATCGCCGACATCATCGCCGCCGCCGAGCAGCACGACGCCGACGTCATCGGCATGTCCGGGCTGCTCGTGAAGTCCACGGTCGTGATGAAGGAGAACCTCGAAGAGCTGAACGCGCGCGGCCTCGCGACGCGTTGGCCCGTCATCCTCGGCGGCGCGGCGCTCACCCGCACCTACGTCGAGGACGACCTCGCCGGCATCTTCGACGGCGAAGTCCGCTACGCCCGCGACGCCTTCGAAGGACTCGCGCTGATGGAGCCGCTCGTGCGCGTCGCCCGCGGCGCCGACCCCGCCGAGGTCGGACTGCCCGCGCTGAAGAAGCGCATCCACTCCGCCGGGTCGCGGCTGACCCTCACCGAGCCCGACGCGATGCCGAGCCGCTCCGACGTCGCTCGCGACAACGCCGTGCCGGCCCCGCCGTTCTGGGGCACCCGCATCGTGCGCGGCGTCGCGCTCGCCGACTACGCGGCGTTCCTCGACGAGCGGGCGACGTTCCTCGGGCAGTGGGGTTTGAAGCCCGGCCGCGGCGAGGACGGCGCGAGCTACGAGGAGCTCGTCGAGCGCGAGGGTCGGCCGAGGCTCCGGTACTGGCTCGACCGCATCCTCGCCGAGGGCATGCTCGACGCCTCGGTCGCGTACGGCTTCTTCCCGGTCGTCTCGGAGGGTGACGAGGTGGTCGTGCTGCACCACGGCGACGACCCGGCCGGCGCCCTCGGGCGACCGGGGCTGCTGGCGCCCGACGGCGGCTCCGGCGGCCCGCTCGGCGCGGATCGGCTACGGTTCCGCTTCCCGCGGCAGCGCCGCGACCGGCACCTCTGCCTCGCCGACTTCGTGCGCTCGCGGGACGCCGGTGAAGTCGACGTCCTGCCCGTGCAACTCGTCACGGCGGGAGCGAGCATCGACGCGGTCACCGCCAAGCTGTTCGCCGAGAACCGCTACCGCGACTACTACGAGCTCAACGGACTCGTCATGCAGCTCACGGAGGCGCTCGCCGAGTTCTGGCACGCGCGCATCCGGGCGGAGCTCGGCTTCGCCGCGGAGGACCCGGCGGATGCCTCGGGCCTCTTCAAGCTCGAGTACCGGGGGGCGAGGTTCTCGCTCGGGTATCCCGCGTGCCCCGACATGGAGGACCGCCGCAAGGTCGTCGAGCTGCTGCGTCCCGAGCGCATGGGCGTCGAGCTCAGCGAGGAGCTGCAGCTGCACCCCGAGCAGTCGACGGACGCATTCGTCTTCCACCACCCCGAGGCGAAGTACTTCTCCGTCTGACCGGCGTGGTTCCCTGAGCTTGTCGAAGGGCGCTTCGACCGGCTCAGCGAACCCCTGGTCCCCTGAGCTTGTCGAAGGGGCGCGACCGCTTCGACCGGCTCAGCGAACCACGCAGCGCACCACAGCTCACCGCAGCGCGTTGCGCGGCAGCTTCGCCCGCCGCAGCGCCGCCAGCACCGCCGGGCCCGCCACCGCGAGGCCGATCACCGTGGTGATGGCGCGCAGCGTGTCCCAGCTCGCGGTCGAGGTGACGAGCGAGTACAGCAGGAAGCTGCCGAGGTTCTCGCCGAGCGTCGCGCCCGGTTCGTAGGAGATGCCGGCGCCGGTGCCGACCGCGAACGGCCAGTACCAGAAGTTCATGATGAGCCCGAAGGCGTACGACGCGAGCACCCCGTAGGTCGCGAGCATCGCGACCTCGGCGAGCTTCGCCCGTCGGCCGCCGAGGCGGGGGAGGAGCCCGGCGCCCGCGCCGACCCAGCCGCACGCGAACATCTGGAACGGCGTCCACGGCCCGAAGCCGCCCTGCAGGGTCGATGAGAGCAGGATGACGAACACGCCGAGCAGGAACCCGAAGCGCGCTCCGTACGCCCGCCCGGCGAGGATGAGCAGCACGAAGACCGCCTCGATGCCACCGACCCCGGTGCCGACGATCCGCACCGCGGCGCCGACGGCGGTGAGGGTGCCGAGCAGGGCGAGCACCTTCGCCGATCGCACGCTGCCGTCGAGCACGAACACGAGCGCGACCGCCGCGAGCGGGGCGAGGGCGAGGGCGACGAACGGCACCGCGCCCTGCGCCTCCGTGGGCAGCGCCGGCGCGAAGAGCGGCCAGGCGAACGCCGCGGCGGCGAGCAGGTGCCCGCCCCAGACGAGCGGGGTCTGCACCCGGCGGCTCCACTTCATGAGGGCACCGCCGTTCGTTGGGCGCCCGATCCGAGCCGGCCGTCGCGCATCTCGATCGTGCGTTCGGCGAGTTCGGCGGCGAAGGCGTGGTCGTGCGTGGCGATGGCGACCGCGCGTCCGTCGCTCGCGGAGGCGCGGAGCGCCGCGGCGACGAGGGCTCTGGCCCGCGCGTCGAGCCCCCGGGTCGGTTCGTCGATGAGCAGCACCGAGGCATCCGCCGCCAGCTGGATCGCGATCGCGAGGCAGCGCCGCTCACCGGTCGAGAGGTCCCGCGGATGGCTCGCGAGCAGGCGGGCCGATGCGGCCGCGTCGTCCCGCGCACCGAGGAAGGCGAGGAACCGGGCGCGGGTCGTGCCGCTCGCCGCGCCGGCCTCGCGGTCGGCCCGGCGGCACTCGTCTTCGGCGCTCGTCGCGCAGAGCAGATCGTCGGAGGCCTCGGGCACGAGGGCGATCGCCGCGCGCCTGGTCCGCCGCCGAAGGTGCGCGACGTCGACGCCGCCGACGCGCACCGCGCCGGCCGCGTTCGGCAGGGCGAGGGCGAGCAGCAGGCTCGACTTGCCGGCGCCGTTGGGCCCCGCGAGGGCGACGATCTCGCCGGCGTTCAGGTCGAGGGAGGCGTTGTCGACGGCGACCCGGCCGCCGAGCACGACGTGGACGCCGCGGGCTTCGAGCCGCGGTTCGCCCGTCGAAGCGATCGTCGCGCGGGCTCCGGCCGAGGCGCGGTCCCCGGCCGAGGCATCCTCCTCGTCTTCCGGCCCGAGCGCCTCGCCGCTCGCGATGCGGGCGACCAGGCCGTCCCGGATGTCGAAGCGGGCGTCGGCGACGGCGGCGAGCTCGCCGACCCGATGCTCGGCGACGACGACGCAAACGCCGTGCTCGTGCGCCAGGGAGTCGAGCAGGGCGCGGATCCGGAGTCGTGCCTCGGCGTCGAGGTCGGCGAGCGGCTCGTCGACGAGGAGGATGCGGGGGCGTTCGACGAGTGCGGCGGCGATCGCGACGAGCGTCGCCTCGCCGGCGGACAGGGCGCGGATGTCGCGGCCGAGCAGCGGCGTCACCCCGACGCGTGCCGCAGCTTCAGCGACGCGGGCGGCGACGATCGAGGCGACGACGCCGCGCGCGCTCGGGGCGAATCCGATCTCGTCGGCGACCGTCTCGCTCGCGAAACCGCGCCGCGGATTCTGCAGGACGACGCCGACGAATCCGGCGGTCTCCCGCGGCGGGACCGTGCGGCGGTCGACACCGGCGAGACGCGCGGAGCCGTGCAGTTCACCGTCGTCGAAGTGCGTGTGCAGGCCGCTGAGCGCGTGCAGCAGGGTGGACTTGCCCGAGCCGGTGGGGCCGCCCACGAGGACGAGGCTGCCGGCCGGCACGACGAACTCGTCGACGGCGAGCGTCCAGCCCCCGATCGGAGCGTCGGGGCCGGCGTCCGCGGCATCCGCGCACGCGCCGTAGGCGAGCACCACCTCGCGGAACTCGATCGGAGTCGCGCTCCCGGCATCCACCGAGCGCTGCGCGCCGAAGCCCCGCACCTCCATCGCCGCCGCGATCGCGACCGCGCGCTCGACGGTGCGCTCGAGGAGCGGCACCAGGAGCGCGGCGGCGCCCCGCGAACCACGGAGCTTCCGGGCCAACGCGACCTCCCGCACCGCGTCGCCGAGCGCGGGGACCGTCGCCCACGCGATGACGAGCGTGCGCGCCGCGCCTCGCAGCGGGCCGCCGCGGGCGCCCCGCGCGAACAGCTTCGACAGGTCGACGCACGCGTTGATCGCGCCGAACGCGAAGATGACCGCGGCGATGGGGAGGGCGCTCTCGATCGAGGTCCAGAGGCCGCCGCTCGTGATCGGACCGAGCATCGTGACGTGCCCGAACGGGGCGGGCAGGCGCACGACGGGCAGGTCGAGCAGTACGACCCCGTTACCGTCGACCCCGTGGAAGAGGACGCGGTAGAGCACGCGCACGACGATGAATCCGACGGCGAGGATCGCAGCGTGCCGCAGCGGTGCGGCTCGGAATCGGAACACGGCGTGGCTCGTGGGGGTCGAAGGCGCCGGCGGGATCACTCCGCGGGCGCGGCCGGTTCGTCGTTCAGGGTGAAGAGGAGCTCGATGGCGTCGCCCGGCTGCAGCTCGAGGGTGCCGAGGCCCTCCTGCGCGTAGCCCCACTCGCCGTCGGCGGGCTTCTGCCAGAGGGCCCAGTAGGCGAATGCGGCGGGCATCGACTCGCACGTCTCGAAGTACTCGCTGCCGTCGGCGGTGGGGATCGCGAGATCCTGCTGCGGTACGCCGTTCACCCGGCAGACGACCTGGTCGCCGTACTGCGCGGTGCCCTCGGTCTCGACCCCGGCGCGGGCGAGCGCGTCGCCGGCGATCATCGGATCGTCGGTGACCACGCAGAGCTCGGTCGAGATGTCGTCCGACAGCTCGAGGTCGCCGGTGTCGACGATCACGGTGATGCCGGCGCACGTCCCCGCGGCGGGCGCGGTGGCCGCCGCATCGGTCGGGGCGGGAGCGGGGGCGGGCTGCCCGGTGCAGCCGGCGAGCGCGAGGGCCGCCAGGGCGGCGGCCGCGAGCAGGGAGGCGCGGATGGGGGGAATCACGCCCCCAAGCGTAGGGGCGCCAGAGGTCGGATGTCGCGCTGCGACGCGGTTGGATCTTTCGCCCCGTCACGGCTCCTCCTCGTGCACGTGCGCGCGGGGCGCCGGAGCGACAGGTCCGGTTGCCGCAGGGCGCGCTGCGACGCCTGTGGACAGTCCGCCGCCCCGGCGCGGTGAGTCGCCTAACGTGCAGGGATGCCTCGAACCCATCCACGCGTTGCCGCGACGACCGCGCTGCTCGCATCCGGTCTCGCGCTTGGTCTCGCCGGTTGCGGCGGAGGTACGGCCGCGACGCCCACCGCCTCACCGCCCGCGACACCATCCCCGATCTTCGCCAGCGACGAAGAGGCGCTCGCCGCAGCCGAGGAGGCGTATGCCGCGTATGCGGCTGCATCAGCGGCCATCGGTTCCGACGGCGGAGCCGGTGTTGAGCGGCTTCGCGACCTTGTGGACACCGACCTCTATGAACAGTCCGTCAATGAGTTTCGCCAGTTTGAAGAGTTGGGACTCCGGTCTGAGGGAGCTTCTGTCGTCAGCAACGCTATGGTCGCGGACCATCACACGCAGGGCGACGGAGTGGTCATCAGCGTTTACCTCTGTCGCGACGTTTCGGCGGTCCGGATTCTCGATCAGGCTGGCTATGACGTCACGCCATCAGGTCGGCAGGATCGTCAATCGCTTCTAGTTTCGCTTCAGGGAAATCGTGAGCAGCTCGTCATCTCCCAGATCTTGCCTTGGAAGGATCGGGCTCTGTGCGAGTAGTGCTCGGCCGTCCTATTGTTGGTCTAGTTGTCCTGCTCGCTCCTGGAGCACCAGCGGGAGACTGGACCGATCTTGGAGGCTGGATCGGTAGCGAGGTAGTTGATATCGCGGCCGAGGTTCGCGCTGAGGGAGCAGCAGTCGAACCCGACGAACAGTCCGATGGTGCAGCTGACTCCGCATCAACGGAGACGGCGACCCCTCCACCCCCACCCCCTCCCGCCAACTGCAGCCCGATGAACCCCGCGATCTGTGCCGCGCCGGAGCGGGAGGAGCCGGTGCCGCCGACGGATCCGGAGCAGCCCGAACCGGCTCTGACGTTCAGCGATGTCGCTTCGTTCGCCCCGGGCCCGTCCGGGATGTCCAGCGAACCCTCGGGCTGGGCGATCGTGCGGCGCCCGGTCAACCTCATCGCGGAGGCGGGCCCGGTGTCGCGAACCGGCTCCTTGCTCGGCCGCCCCGTCGAGGTGGCCTTCACCCCGGTCGGCTACGAGTGGCTGGCCTCGACTGGTGAACGGTTGGTAGCCGACTCTGCTGGCCGCAGCTGGCGCGAGCTCGGCTCGCCGGAGCTCTCCAGCACCGAGACCTCGCTCCGCTTCGAACGGGCCGGGCGCTCCACGGTGACGTTGACCGTGCACTATGCCGCCGAGTACCGCTTCGCCGGGTCGGCGTGGCGGGGCATCCCCGGCACGCTGGCCATCGAAGCCGGATCGCAGCAGTTCCTGGTCGGCAGCTTCGACACCGTGCTCACCGACGGTGATTGTCGAGCCAACCCGAGCGGGCCGGGGTGCTGATCTGCGTCATACGCCGACACACTGCTGACGATGTGCCAATTTCGTGATGTGGAGAGTCTTCCGATCGAAGACACAGGTGAGCTATGTTAGCCAGTACTCCAACTCAGCGGGCGACCGCCCGTGCCTCCAATTTGATTGCCCGGAGGCGGATCCTTCCGTGAGGCATGACCCGATTCGAGTGCGGCCCGTCAGCAACGTTCCGCCTCGGCCCCCGCGGGGCGTCCGCGGCGCGCGACGACCGGTCCGGTCGTCGCGTCGGGCGGGCACGAGCCGCCCATTGGCACGAACGAAGGAAACACAGCATGGCAACCGGAACCGTCAAGTGGTTCAACGCCGAAAAGGGCTACGGCTTCATCTCCCCGGACGACGGCAGCGCTGACGTCTTCGCGCACTTCAGCGCGATCGACGGCAACGGCTACCGCTCGCTCGACGAGGGGCAGAAGGTCGAGTTCGACGTCGCGCAGGGCCAGAAGGGCCCGCAGGCGGAGAAGATCCGCGCGATCTGATTCGGCATCGAACGTAGCGAACGCCGCGGGGCGAACCCCCCGCGGCGTTCGTCGTTTCTATCCCGGCGCGGCGACCGCTGCCGCGAGGCGGTCCCGCCCCAGGCTCAGCACAGCTTCGCCCAATACGCTCGCGGGAATCGGATCGCCCGGTCCGGCGACACGCACCTGGGAGGAACCAGTCTGATGCAGTGCCCCGTTGACGGCGCCGTGCTCGTGATGAGCGAGCGCAGCGGAATCGAGATCGACTACTGCCCCACCTGCCGCGGCGTCTGGCTCGACCGCGGCGAGCTCGACAAGATCCTCGAGCGCGCCGGCCGCGAACTCGGCGCGCAGCCTGCGCCGCAGCAGCCTGCGCCGCAGCAGCAGCCCGGGCAGCCGCAGTATCAGCAGCCTGCGCAGCAGGGCGGCCAGAACCCGATGGACCTGCTGCGTCAGATGACGGGTCAGGGCCAGGGCTACGACCAGCGCGGCTACGACCAGCGCGGGTACGACCAGGGTCACTATCGGAAGAAGAAGAAGGAGAACTGGCTTTCCGAGCTCTTCGACTGAGCAGGCCGGCCAGCCACTCCGCTGAGAGGGTCGCTTTCCGACACCGAGATGCCCACGATGGGCACCGGATGCCGGAATGCGACCCTTTCGCGTGGGTGGGCCCGCGCAGCGCGGCGCGCGGGCCCGCGCGCGCGCCCGCGCGCGCCCGCGCGCCGCGCTACGCTTGCGCGCCGCCGGCGATGTTCACGAGCCAGCTGACGCCGAACCGGTCGACGAGCATGCCGAAGGCGTCGCCCCACGGCGCGACGACGAGCGGCTCGACGACCGTGCCGCCGTCGACCAGTCGGTCGTAGTAGCCGCGCAGCACGGCGTCGTCGTCGCCGGAGAGGGACACCGAGAAGCCGGCGGCGGGCCGGTACTCGAGGTGCGAGGGGGTGTCGGCGGCCATCAGGGTGATGCCGTGGTCGCCGTCGATCTGCCCGTGCATGATCTTGTCGGCATCGGCCGGGTCGGCCTGGCCGAAGTCGGCGAAGGTCGACACGTTGAGCGTGCCGCCGAACACCGAGTGGTAGAACTCGAGCGCCTGGCGTGCTTCGTCCCGGAAGTTCAGGTACGGGTTCAGCGTGACGGACATCAGCGACTCCTTCGATCGTTTGGTCTCTGGCGCCGATTCTGCTCCGCTCGTGGTCGGCGCGCGAGCGGTCTGCACGAATTCATGGCGACGATTCTGGGATCGCCCTTGACCGGTGGCTCGGTCGGGACTATCTTAATCAACTATCAGGTTGATCAAGAAGTTCATTGATCACCTGGGCCGCACACCGGCGGCACACGAATGCGAGGAGGCGCGAATGCTCCTGAACCCGTCGTCCGACGAGCGGCTCGACCGCGCCTTCCTCGCACTCGCCGACCCGGTGCGTCGTCGCATCATCGCCCGCCTCAGCCGCGGGCCCGCCACGGTCAACGAGCTCGCCGAGCCGTTCACCATCAGCAAGCAGGCGGTGTCGAAGCACATCCAGGTGCTCGAGCACGCCGGCCTCGTCACGCGTACGCGCGACGCTCAGCGCCGGCCCGTGCACCTCGACCCCGCCGCCCTCGAAGCCCTCACCGCGTGGATCGACCGCTACCGGCTGATCCACGAGCAGCGTTTCCGTTCGCTCGACGCGCTGCTCGCCGCCGACTCGCCAGCGGGCGGGTCGCATCCATCGAACCGGGATGCCTCGGCCGAGGCATCCCACCCGGGCGCCGGCGCCGCCGGCCCCGCTCCAGAAGAGAGCACATCATGACCAACCCCGTCACCATCACCGCCCCGGAGGGACTGCCCTTCATCGAGATCGTCCGGGAGTTCGACGCCCCGGTCGAGCGCCTCTTCCGCGCGCACCGCGAGCCCGAACTCGTGAAGCAGTGGCTCGGGCCGAACGGCTACGAGATGCAGATCGACCAGTGGGACTTCGTGAGCCACGGCGGATACCGCTACGTGCACGTCGACGGGCAGGGCGAGCGCTACGCGTTCAACGGCACGTTCCACTCCGTGCGCGAGAACGAGATCGCCGTGCAGACGTTCGAGTTCGAGGGCTACCCCGACATCGTCGCCGTCGAGACGATCCGGTTCGAGGACCTCGGCGGCGGCCGTACCCGGCTCGCCATCCACTCGGTCTACCCGAGCGTCGAGGCCCGCGACGGCATGGTCGCGAGCGGCATGGAGCGCGGCCTGAGCGAGGGCTACGCCCGCCTCGACGGCCTCGTGGCCGCCTGAACGGACGGAGCACGTTTCTCCGCTTCAGCGGGGGTGGGATCGAGCGCGAGCGGCGCCGACCCACCCCCGTTCGCGTCACCCGGCGACCAACCTCGCTCAGGGCATTGCGCGCCGCCCCCTGCCGGGGTCATCATGTCCCGGGGAGGGTTGCGATGGGGTGGGACTCGAACGCGGAGCGATCGGCAATGCGTCTCGTCGGAGCGCCGCCTCCGCCCGTCGGCGAGTTCGACGTCGCGACGGAGGCCTCGGTGTCCGTCCTCGGCCGCCTGCCCCTGGATTCGCTGGTCGACGCCCTCGCGGATTCGCCGCGCGTGGTGCCGTGGGAGGCCGACGTCGTCGTCGCCGTGGTCGACGACGAGCGCTCGCTGCACGGCCTCGCCGGATGGCTTCGCGAGTGCGGCGTCGTCGCGCCCGTGTGGGTGGTGCACGGCGGCACGCAGGGCCCGGCGCCCGGTGCCGACGCGGTGCGCGGAGTGATGCGCGACGCGGGTTACGGCGCGCTCGTCATGAGCCGCGTCTCCGCCACCTGGTCCGCGACGCGCTTCGCCATGCCGGCCTGAACGCACCCCGCCGAAGCGGTCCGCGCCGTTCCGCGGGCTCCGCGCGCGATCGCATGCGGCGGCCGCCTCGTCAAGCCCGTGCGGCGCGCGTCGCGGCGGAGTAGACCGTACCGTGGGGGTCCATCGCCGCGACTCCCGTGACCGAACGGAGCCGCCGATGACCGGGTTCGCCGACCGAGCGCCCATGGACGGTTCCGCGTGGGCGGCGCCGCCGGCGCCCCGGCTCGGCATCGAGGAGGAGTTCGCCCTCGTCGTGCCGCGCACCCTCGAGCCGGCGGATGCCGCGGCGGCCGTGCGCGAGCGGCTGGCGGAGATCAGCCTGCCGGGTTCGCCGCACATCGAGGGGGAGTTCCTCGCGCACCAGCTCGAGTACGCCACGCCCGTCTGCGACGACGCGCGCGCCGCGGCGCCGTTGCTGCTCCGTGCCCGGCGCGAGCTCTCGGCGGCCGCCGCGGGACTGGGTCTCGGCGTCGCCGCCAGCGGCACCCTGCTGCACGAGGCGGTCTCGCCGGAGCCGGCCGAAGGCGCCAGGTACCGCCGCATCGCGGCCGACATCCGCGGCCTCCTCGACGACCATCAGGTCTGCGGCATGCACGTCCACCTCGGCTACGACGATGCCGAGCAGCGGGTGGAGGCGCTGAACCGCCTGCGCGGCTGGGTGCCGCTGTTCACCGCGCTCGCCGCGAACTCGCCGTTCTGGCGCGGGCGCGACACCGGGTTCGCGAGCTGGCGCACCATCATCCTGCGTCGCTGGATCGCGATCGGCGTGCCCGCCCCGTTCGCCGGGGTCGAGGACTACACGCGGCGACGTGCGCAGGTGCTCGCCGCCGTCGGCGACGACGACGCCGCCCTCGTCACCTGGACGGTGCGCCTCTCGCACCACCTGCCGACGATCGAGCTGCGCTTCGGCGATGCGCAGCTCGAGGTGCGCGACACGGTGGCGATCTGCGGCTTCGTGCGGCTCGTCGCGGCTCGACTGATGCGGATGCCGCACCCGCCGCCCGCGATCGACTCCGACGTGCTGAACACGGCCGTCTGGACCGCCGCCCGCGACGGGCACGCCGCACGCGTGCCGCATCCGCTCGGCGAGGGTGTCGCCCCCGTGGCGGCGCTCGTCGAGTGGGCGCTCGACTGGTGCGGTTCGCCGGGATCCGTGGCGCGCGACGTGCGCTCGCTCCTCGCCCGCGGTTCGGGGGCCGAACGGCAGCGCCACGCCTACGAGTCCGGCGGGATCGCCGCCCTCGGCACGGCCGTCGCCGCCCATCACGGACCGCTCCGGGCATCCGGGCTAGCACCGGCGGACGAAGGGGTCAAGCCCGGTGCGGCCGAGGCCGCCGTGGAGTAGCGTCGATCTGCCGAGGGCGGCGTCGCGCTCGGATCGGGAAGACCACATCGGGGAACCAAGGGAGCCGCTATGACCATCGAGGCACCGCAACCCATCGGCGCGAGACGCGCCGCGCTTCCGCCCATCGGCCTGTGGTGGCCGATGCTCGAACCCACCCTGCAGCGCGAGATCCTCGAGCATCCGAGCGCCCCGTTGCGCCGTGCCGTGGTGCGCCGCATCTACGAACTCTGCGAACTCGACCGCTTCCCGATGCGCGACTACGTCCGCCTGAACGAGAACGAGCGCGCCTACCTCGCGGGCTGGACGCACACCGCGGCCTGGGAGTGATGGCGGCGCTTCCGCCGAGCGCCGCGCCCGGGCCGGACGCCGACGCCGATCCCGCCGACGGTCGCTCAGAGACCGAGACCGAGCGGTACGACCGCAACTGGAACGAACTGCTCCAGGAGCTCCGGGCCGTGCAGACGGGCACGCAGATCCTCTCCGGGTTCCTGTTGGCGGTGGCGTTCCAACCGCGCTTCGAGGAGCTCGACCCGTACGCCCACACGCTCTACCTCTGCCTCGTCGTCGCGGCCGGGCTTGCGACGGTGCTCGGCCTCGCGCCGGTGATGCTGCATCGCGCACTGTTCCGCCAGCACGCGAAGCGCCGGCTGGTCCGCACGGCGAACCGCCTGCTGATCATCCAGATCGCGGTCGTCTCGTTCATCGCGATCGGGGTGATCGGCCTCATCTTCGACGTCGCCGCCGGGCGGGAGATGGGGGTGGTCGCGCTGTGCGTCGCCGGGTTCGTCGGCCTCGCCTTCTGGGCGGTCATGATCTGGACGGGATGGCGGGCGCGGCTCGACGCGTAGGCTCGGCGTGTGGATGACCCGAGCGGACCGGCCGCATGATCGGCGTGTTCACCGGCTTCGTGGTCATCGCGCTCGCCGTGGTCGTCGGCTGGATCACGGCGCGCTCGGGCCTGTTCGGGCCCGAGGCGCGGCCGGTGCTCGCGAGGCTCACCTTCAACGTGCTCGCCCCGTTCCTGCTGTTCTCGGTGCTCGCGACCGCCGATGTGCGGCAGCTGTTCTCGACGCTGCTGCCGGTCTCGGCGATCGCCGCGGCGACCGTGATGCTCGTGTTCGGGGTCGTCGCGATGCTGCTGCTCCGCCGCCGTCTGGCCGACACCGTGATCGGGTCGCTCGCCGCAGGGTACGTGAACGGCAACAACATCGGAATCCCGATCGCGGTGTACATGCTGGGCGACGCGGCCTTCTCGGTCCCGATCGTGCTGCTGCAGCTGCTCCTCTTCGCGCCCGTCGCGCTCGCGGTGCTCGGCGCAGTGGTCGAGCACCGCACCTCGGTGCGCGCGATCGTGCGTTCGACCCTCACGAACCCGATCATCGTCGGCTCGCTCGCCGGCGTCCTCGTCGCCGTCTCCGGGATCGAGCTGCCGGCGATCGTCCTCGACCCGATCGAGCTGATCGGCCACGCGGCGGTGCCGCTCATGCTGATCTCCTACGGCATGTCGCTGCACGGGCGCCGCCTGCTCGCCCCGGGCGGGGCGCGCGTCGACGTGTTCATCGCCGCCGGGCTGAAGCTCGTCGCGATGCCCCTCGTCGCCTGGGCGGTCGGCCGTTTCGTGTTCGGGCTCGACGAGGGCTCGCTCTACGCGGTCACCGTGCTCGCCGCGTTGCCGACGGCGCAGAACGTGTTCAACTACGCCCAGCGTTACGAGACCGCCGAGGTGCTCGCGCGCGACACCATCTTCCTGACGACCGTGGGCGCGGTGCCCGTGCTCACCGTCATCGCGCTGCTGCTCGGCACCTGAGGCTCACCCGCGCCAGCCGTGCAGCACCCGCGCCCAGAACCGCGACCAGCCGGTCGCCGGAGCCAGCAGCCGGCGCCGTGCGGCGAGCTCGTCCTGGTACGCCGGGCTCGCGAGGGCCCGCCCGATCGTCATGGTCGGTGCCGGCGCGGCGCTCGCGCTCGGACCGTCGGCGGCTCGGCGGGCGGGCACGACGACCGGCGAGGGCGCGAAGCGCGGCTCGGCGATGACGAACACGGCGACGAGGCCGATGCCGAGGCCCCAGGCCCAGAGCGCCGGCGCGGGCGGCGGGGGCGTCGTCCACGCGGCGATCGCGCACCACACGGTGACGGCGGCGGCGACGACGTAGCCGACTCGGGGGAGCGCGGTGAGCACGAGCCACCGTCGCGCCTCCATGGGGCAGCGCTGCCACACGAGCGAGCGCTGCGTGATGCCGTTCAGCAGCTGGTTCAGCCAGATCAGCAGCGCGGCGACGAGGGCGGCGGCGATGAGCCATCCCCAGTCCGTCAGCCGGCCGTCGTCGACGAGCCAGGCGACCGAGGCGAGCGCGTCGCTCGCGGGCGCGCCGGTGAAGAGCCCGGTGACCGTGCCGACGGCGAGCGCGACGGTCCGGACGAGCCACGCGAAGGCGGCGGATGCCGCGGGCAGCCCCGGCAGGATCGCCGCCGTCACGAGCGCGGCGAGGAGGTTCGTGCCGAGCGACTTCTTGTCGATCACGGCGAGCCGGTTCTCGAGGTACTCGACCTCGGCGGGCCGGGTGGCGAGTGCCGGGCCGAGCAGGTGCCTGGCCGTCGGATCGACGACCTGCACGACGTTGCGGTAGTACTCGCTGTGGTCGAGGAACGGCTGGCTCGTGTTGTGCACGGCGTGCTCCTCGGGCCCGAGCGCGGCGTCGCCGGTCCGCGGGAAGTACGCGGCGCGCCAGCGTTCGCGCGCCGCCCGGCGGGAGTCGCCGATCGGGCCGGCCGAGAACGGGTCCCAGACCGCCCAGTGGTTCGCCCAGGCCACCGGATGCTCGGGCGCCGCCGCGATCCAGTTCGCGACGGGCGAGTAGCGGTCGCTGCGGCCGCGCCAGTTCTCGCGGCCGAGCAGCACGACCGCCGCGCCCACGGTGGTGAGGCGGCGGACGTTGAATGCGGCGGGGTCGAGCTCCTCGAACAGTGCGAACGTCGACACGGCCGCGCCCTGCGAGTGCGCGAAGAGGTGCACCTCTCCGTCGTCTCCGACGAGCTCCCGGGCACGGGCGAGGGCGTCGCGAACGACGAGGCGCATGGCGGAGGCCCGGACCGGGCGTTCCTTCCACGCGGCGACGTCGCCGATCGAGCCCACGAGCGCATCGAGCACGCCCTGGGCGAGGTCCTTGAACCAGGGGATCAGGAGCAGCGGGCTGAGCAGCGGCAGGATCGGGGTCAGCACGACGCCGAGGAGCACCACGCCCAGCCAGACGGCGGCGAACACGACGGTGAGCACCGCGACCCGGACGAGGTCGACGACCGCGGTGAGCGTGCGACCGAGCAGCAGCCGGTCGTGCGGCGGGCGCTGGTGCTCCACGAGCGTCAGCCAGGGCAGCATCACGAGGGTCTGCCGGAACAGGCCGAGCATGCGGGTGAACGCGCGCCACATGAACGGCACCGCCCAGCGGAACACCTGCGCGCGAGACATCGGCACGAACGACTCCGACCAGCGCGCCTCGACGATCGCGATGCGACGCCGGGTCGTCTCGGCATCCACCACCGCGCCGTCCTCGACGCGCCCGGTGCCCCGCGTCGGGAAGGCGACCGTCGCCGTCACGATCGGCACGTCGCCGGTGAGCTCGGAGTCGACGATCGTCACGCCGTGCTCCTCGCGGCCGCCGATGATGCGGTCCCGGGCGATCCAGTCCATCCGTTCGAGCAGTGGCTCGGCCCACTCGAGCAGGATCTGGCTGGTGTACGCACTGCCCATGCCGTGCACGACGACGAGCGCGCTGTCGAACGCACCCGGCTCGGGAGCCTTGGCCGACTCGCGGCCGGTGTCCTCGGCGATGAGCATCACGGTCTCCTCTCGGACGGCCGGGTCGGGGCGCGGGCGGATGCCTCGGGCGGCGCGCGTGATCCGGCTGAGCGAACGCTACTGGCGCGGCGGAGCACCCGGCAAGGGCGGACCCCCTGGCCCTCCCTCAGGGCCGGCCCGGGGGAGGGGCCCCGGCCCGCCTGCGACTTCAGGGTCACCACTGAGGCGGTCCCGGCGCGGCCGGCTCTAACGTGAGCACTGGACCGCCGCCCGCCGTGACTGCAGGGGGAACTGATTCCGGTGGGCGCGTCCGCTGAGAGCCGGCCCGACCGCGACCCGAACCGCGGTCATGGGCCGGCTCCCCCCGTTCCGGCACGGTGGGGCGAGTCGGGGCGGGGCAGCGCGCCCGAGCCGGCGCCGCCGGGCCGCACGGCGGCGTCTGACAGACTCGACGGGTGACCGACGCGCTCCTCGACCTCGTTCCGCGGCCCTACGACGCGGATGCGATGTACGACGCCTTCGTCGGCTGGGCCGAGGGCCGCGGCTTCTCCCTCTACCCCGCGCAGGACGAGGCGGTCATCGAGATCGTCTCCGGCGCGAACGTGATCCTCTCCACGCCGACCGGAACCGGCAAGTCGCTCGTCGCGGTGGCCGCGCACGCGACCGCGGTCGCGAAGGGCGGGCGCAGCTACTACACGGCGCCGATCAAGGCCCTCGTGTCGGAGAAGTTCTTCCAGCTCGTCGAGGTGTTCGGCGCGGCGAACGTCGGCATGGTCACGGGCGACAGCTCGGTGAACGCGGATGCGCCGATCGTCTGCTGCACGGCGGAGATCCTCGCGAACCTGGCGCTCCGCCGCGGCGCGGACGCCGAGGTCGACCAGGTCGTGATGGACGAGTTCCACTATTACGGCGATCCCGAGCGCGGCTGGGCCTGGCAGGTGCCGCTGCTGCTGCTCACGAAGGCGCAGTTCGTGCTGATGTCGGCGACGCTCGGCGACGTGACGGCGATCGCCGAAGACCTGTCGGCGCGCACCGGGCGGCCGACGGCCGAGGTCACCGGCGTCGAACGGCCGGTCCCGCTCAGCTTCTCGTACGCGAAGACCCCGGTGCAGGAGACCGTCGAGGAGCTGCTCGAGACCCGGCAGGCGCCCGTCTACATCGTGCACTTCTCCCAGGCGCAGGCGATGGAGCGGGCCCAGGCGCTCTCCTCGATCCGCGTCGTGACGCGCGAGCAGCGCGACGAGATCGCCGAGGCGATCGGCGGCTTCCGGTTCACGACGAGCTTCGGCAAGACGCTCTCCCGACTCGTCCGCTCGGGCATCGGCGTGCACCACGCCGGGATGCTCCCGCGCTACCGCCGCCTCGTCGAGACCCTCGCCCAGCGCGGTCTGCTGCGCGTCATCTGCGGCACCGACACGCTGGGCGTCGGCATCAACGTGCCCATCCGCAGTGTGCTCATCACCGCGCTTGCCAAGTACGACGGTCAGCGGATGCGGCACCTGAGCGCGCGCGAGTTCCACCAGATCTCCGGCCGTGCGGGGCGGGCCGGGTACGACACCGCCGGCACCGTCGTCGTGCTCGCGCCCGAACACGAGATCGAGAACGAGCAGGCCGTGCGCAAGGCCGGCGACGACCCGAAGAAGCTGAAGAAGGTCGTGCGCAAGAAGCCGCCCGCCGGCCAGATCAGCTGGGGCGAGGGGGCGTTCGAGCGCCTGGTCGCCGCCCAGCCGGAGCCGCTCGTGCCGCAGTTGCAGCTCACCGCCGCGATGCTGATCAACGTCATCGCCCGCGGCGGGGACGTCGCCGCGAACGTCGCCGCGCTCGTGTTCGACAACCACCAGCCCCGGGCCCGGCGTTTCGAGCTCGCGCGCCGCGCCCTCGGCATCCTGCGCACCCTCCGTGACGCCGGTGTCGTGACGCTCTCGCCGGACCCCGAGGGGACGGCCCTCGGGGTCGAGATCCGGCTCGAGGTCGAGCTGCAGCCGAACTTCGCGCTCAACCAGCCGCTGTCGCCGTTCGCGCTCGCCGCGATCGAGCTGCTCGACCCGGAGACGAGCGAACAGGGCACCGGCCACTACGCGCTCGACGTGGTCTCGATCATCGAGTCGACGCTCGACGACCCGCGGCCGATCCTCTCGCAGCAGGAGTTCCGCGCCCGGGGCGAGGCGGTCGCCGCGATGAAGCAGGAGGGCATCGAGTACGAGGAGCGGATGGCGCGGCTCGAGGAGGTCACCTGGCCGAAGCCGCTCGAGGAGCTGCTCTCGCACGCGTTCGAGCGCTTCGCCGCGAGCCAGCCGTGGGTGCGCGACTTCGAGCTGCGGCCGAAGACCGTCGTGCGCGACATGTTCGAGCGCAGCATGTCGTTCGGGGAATACGTTGCCCTGTACCAGCTCGCACGGAGCGAGGGCCTCGTGCTGCGCTACCTCTCCGACGCGTTCCGCGCCATTCGGCAGACCGTGCCGGAGGAGGCGAAGAACGAGGAGCTCCTCGACCTCGTCGAGTGGCTCGGCGAGCTCGTGCGTCAGGTGGACTCGAGCCTCGTGGACGAGTGGGCCGAGCTGATCGACCCCGCCGCCCACCTGCCGGAGGACGAGGCGCCCGTCGTCCCGCCCGCGCCACCCTCGGTCGTCACGAACCGGCGCGCGTTCACCGTGCTGGTGCGGAACGAGCTGTTCCGGCGCGTGCAGCTCGCCGCCCTCGACCGGGAGGAGGAGCTCGTCGAGCTCGACCCCGACGCGGGCTGGCCCGACGCGCTCGACCGCTACTACGACGAGCACGACGCGATCGGCACCGGCCCGGCCGCCCGCTCGCCGCGCCTCGTCACGATCGACGAGACGGATGCCTCGAACGGCATCTGGCGCGTCGAGCAGACGGTGGACGACCCGGCCGGGCACAACGACTGGCGGATCCGCGCGGTGGTCGACCTCGAGGCGTCCGCCGAGGCCGGCGTCGCCGTGCTGGGCGAGGTGGCGTTCCTGCGGCTGTAGCGCGGGCGGCGTGCGTGATCGGGTCCTCGCGCGCAACTGCGACGGAAGTGGCGCTATTGCTCGAACACCTCTTCGAATCTGCGCGCTTCTCGGGGAGAATCGAACCATGCAGATCAGCCCACCTGATGCCGCGGCCCGTGCGCCTGGATCGGGTGTGCCTGGGCCGGGTGTGCCTGGATCGGGTGTGCCTGGGCCCCGTGCGCTCGGTGCGCTCGTGTCGCGCACCGCGGACGTCGCCGCGGCGTGGGGCGGTGCGCTGCTGCGGGAGTCCTCGCCCGCCTCGGTCGAGGCCGATGCCCGGGCGATGAGCGACGACGGCGTCGTCCGGGTCGTCGAGGCGCTCGCCGGGCTCGCTCGACAGGTCGAGGCGCTGCAGGTGCGGCTCGCCGCCGAGCTCGACGATCGCTGCACCGGGATCACCGGTGACGATGTGGCCAAGTCGATGGGGTTCTCGACCCCGGAGCGGCTCATCGCGCACACCACGGGCGGGCGCACGGCCGAGGCGGCGGCGCTCGTGCGGCTCGGCCGGGCCACGGCCACTCGTCCCTCGTTCACCGGAGGCCTGCTCCCGGCGAAACGCCCGGCCCTCGCCGCGGCGGTCGAGCGTGGCGAGCTCGGCATCGAAGCCGCCGAGACGATCCGCCGCTTCCTCGAGCGCGTCGAACTACGGGCCGACCCCGCCGAACTCTCGGCCGCCGAGCAGTTCCTCGTGCAGCGCGCTGCCCGCACCGGGCAACGCGTCGCCGTGTGCACGGCGGTCGGGGCCGACGGGCTCGCGTTGCTCGTGAAGCGCCTCGAAGCGCAGCTCGATCCCGACGGCGTGAAGCCGCGCGAAGACGAGCTCCGGGCCCGACGCGGGCTCACCGTCTGGCAGGACCGCAGCGGCATGGTCCGCGTGCGCGGCGCGCTCGATCCGGTGGGCGGCGCAGCGCTGCGCTCCGCGCTCGACGGGCTCGTCGGAGCCGAGCTGCACCGGGCGAGAGACGCTCGGATGCCGTTCGGGGCGCGGGCTCGTGGCGCGACCGACGCCGAGTCGACGAGCGCCGGCGCGGCCGAGCTCGCGGTCGACGGCGATCCGGCACTCGCCGAGCAGCGCACCATCGCCCAGCTGTACGCCGACGCGCTCGTCGATCTCGCGCGCCACGGCATCGGCTGCCGCGCGATGCCGGCGCTCCGTCAGGTCACGGTCGTCGCACGAGTCGACCTCGAAGCACTCGTCGCCGACCGGGGGTCGGCGACCATCGACGGCATCGAGCAGCCGATCTCCCTCGACTCGGTGCGCGAGCTCGTCACGTCGGCGGGCCTCTCGCCGCTCCTCGTCGGTTCGGGTGAAGAGCCGCTTCGTCTGGGGCGCGCCGCGCGGCTGTTCACGCCGGCCCAGAAGCTCGCCCTGGCGGATCGCGACGGCGGGTGCGCGTGGCCCGCCTGCTCGCGGCCCCCCTCGCACACCGAGGCCCACCACATCGCATGGTGGGGCAGAGACGACGGGTCGACCGACCTCGACAACGGCGTGCTGCTCTGCAGTCACCATCACCATCGAGTGCACGACGACGGCTGGCGCGTGAGCATCCGCGACGGGCGCAGCTGGTTCGTTCCGCCGGCGTATCTCGATCCTGAACAGCTGCCGCGCCCCGGCAACACGTCGATCGACCGGGAGTTCCGCCGACGGCTCCACGAGCGCCGGGCGCCCGCGCGGGCGGTGGCGTGAGCGGTCGAGGATGCCGCTTCGCGGACGTGCGCATCCGAGCACCCCGTCCGGGGGCCATCGCTCATTTGCGCGCCGGGGCGTGAACGAAGCGTGAAATCACTGGGAGCGCCGTATGAAATCAGGGGTGCGCAGCCCCGATCGCCCCTTGGCAGCGTCGCCTGGCGCTCCTAAGCTCTGGTCCAGCGCGTCCCCCGAGCGGGGGCGACTCGGAGGGAGAACTCATGCAACGCCGCACCATCCGCAGGTGGCCGGCCGTCGCGGTCGTCGCCGCCGGCACGCTCGCCGCCGGGCTGCTCGCCGCGACGCCCGCCCAGGCGGCCGACGTCACGCACACCATCGCCGAGGTGCAGGGGACCGGCGCCGCCACCCCGCTGCCCTCGACCGCCGACGTGACCGTGGAGGGCGTGATCACCGCCGATCACCGCACCGGCGGCTATCGCGGCATCTACATCCAGACGCAGGGCTCCGGCGGCAGCGACGACGCGACCCCCGGCGCCTCGGACGCCGTCTTCGTGTACCTCGCGAACGCCGCGGCGACGACGCCCGGCGCGATCGGCGACCTCGTCCGGGTCACCGGCAAGCCGAACGAGTTCGGCGGCCAGACGCAGATCTCGGTCGCCAACGCCGCCGCCGTCACGGTCGTGCAAGCCGGCGTCGGCGTGCCGGAGGCGAGCCCGCTGCCCGACGACCTCCGCGGCGCCGCCCGCGAGGCGTACGAGGGCATGTACGTCGCGCCGAGCGGCGAGTACCGGCTCGTGTCGAGCCACTCCCTCTACAGCTTCGGCGAGCTCTGGCTGAACGCCGGCGACGAGCTGCCGGTCAAGAGCACCGAGCAGGTCGACGCCACCGACCCCGCCAACGCCACGATCGCCCAGGCCAACCGCGACTCGCGGCTCCTGCTCGACGACGGCTGGTCCACGCGGGTCGACAACTCGGCGCACCCGAACGACCAGCCGTACTTCACCGCCGACACCGTCGTGCGCAACGGAGACCGGGTCGTCTTCCCCGACACCGGCTACGTGCTCGGCTACGGCTTCAACGAGTGGCGCCTCCAGCCGACGACGCCGATCGACTCGGCGACCGACGCCTCCCTCAAGCCCACCTTCGAGTCGCTGAACCCGCGCCCCGAGACGGCCCCCGAGGTCGGTGGCGACGTGCAGGTCGGCGCGTTCAACGTCTACAACTACTTCACGACCTTCACCTCGGTGAATTCGCAGGCGCGCGGCGCGGCCGACGCCGAGGAGTTCGCGATCCAGAAGTCGAAGATCGTCGCGGCGATCTCGGGCCTCGGGGCCGATGTCGTCGCGCTGCAGGAGATCGAGAACTCGGTGAAGCTCGGCGAGGCGCCCGACGAGGCGCTGGCCGACCTCGTCGCCGGCCTCAACGCCGCCGCCGGTGCCGACGTCTGGTCGTACGTGCCGACGCCTGCCGCGCTGCACGACGCCGCGATCACCGACTTCATCACGAGCGCCATCATCTACCGCAACGACCTCGTGACTCCGGTGGGCGACAGCCTCACGGTCGTCGACGAGACGGTGTGGGACCTCGCGCGCGAGCCGATCGCCCAGGCGTTCCGCCTCGACAGCGGCAAGGTGTTCTCGGTCGTCGCGAACCACTTCAAGTCGAAGAGCCCGCCCTCGGGCAACCCGCCCGAGCCGGCCGACGGCCAGGGCTTCTTCAACGCGGAGCGCGTCGAGCAGGCCGAGTCGCTGCTCGCCTTCACCGACACGGTGGCCGAGGCATCCGGCAGCGACGCGATGTTCCTCATCGGCGACTTCAACTCCTACGCCCACGAGGACCCGATCGACGTCTTCACCGGCGCCGGCTGGACCGACCTCGTGCCGGCGCAGACCGATCAGTTCACCTACTCGTTCAACGGCGAGCTCGGCTCGCTCGACCACGTGCTGGCGAGCCCCTCGGTCGCGTCCGACGTGACGGGCGTCGGGGTGTGGAACATCAACTCGCCCGAGTGGGGCGACCGCGGTTACGCCTTCGGCGCGACCGAGGCCGGCACGCCGTACCGCTCGAGCGACCACGACCCGATCGTGCTCGGCCTCTCGGCCGAGGTCGCCCCGGTGAACATCGACATCGTGACGATCAACGACTTCCACGGCCGCATCGAGCAGTCGGCCCCGGCCGCGGGGGCCGCGGTCCTCGCCGGTGCCGTCGAGCAGGTGCGCGCGGAGAATCCGAACACGATCTTCGCGGCGGCGGGTGACCTCATCGGCGCCTCGACGTTCACCTCGTTCATCCAGGACGACAACCCGACGATCGACGCGTTGAACGCGGCCGGGCTCGACGTGAGCGCCGCGGGCAACCACGAGTTCGACCAGGGTTGGGAGGACCTCCGCGACCGGGTGCAGTCCCGGGCCGACTGGGAGTACATCTCCTCGAACGTCTTCCTGAAGGGCAGCGACGACACCGCCCTCGCGCCGTACTACACCGAGACGCTCGACGGCGTGACCGTCGGCTTCATCGGCGCCGTCACCGAGGAGCTCGACTCGCTCGTGAGCCCGGCCGGCATCGCCGACCTCGAGGTCCGCGGCGTCGTCGACTCCGTGAACGCGGTGGCCGAGCAGCTGAAGGACGGCGACCCCGCCAACGGCGAGGCCGACGTGCTGGTGCTGCTCGTCCACGAGGGGGCGACGACGACCGACATCGCGAGCCTCAGCGACGGTTCGGCGTTCGCGAAGATCGTTCAGGGCGTCGACCCCTCGGTCGCCGCCATCGTCTCGGCGCACACCCACCTGCCGTACAACCACGTCGTCGACGGCCGCCCGGTCGTCTCGGCCGGTCAGTACGGCGAGCGCTTCGGGCTGATGAAGCTGCAGGTCGATCCGGTCACGAAGGAGCTGCTCTCGATCTCGAACGAGCTGAAGCCCCTCATGAACGGCACGACGCCGCTGTATCCGGCGGTGCCGGCCGTGCAGTCGATCGTCGACGAGGCCAAGGCCGTCGCCGACGTGCTCGGCAAGCAGAAGGTCGGCGACATCACGGGCGACTTCAACCGGGCCCGCCAGCCCGGCACCGACGCCCAGGGCAACCCGACGCTCGTCGAGAACCGCGGCGGCGAGTCGACGCTCGGCAACTTCGTGGCCGACGTCCAGCTGTGGGCGGCGAACCAGGACGCGAAGGCCGACATCGCCTTCATGAACCCGGGCGGCCTGCGCACCGACCTCATCTACAAGGGCACGAGCGCCGAGGACCCGGACGGCAACCTCACCTACAAGGAGGCGGCCGGTGTGCAGCCGTTCGCCAACACGCTGGTGACGCTCGACCTCACGGGCGCACAGGTGAAGCAGGTGCTCGAGGAGCAGTGGCAGCCGGCCGGCTTGTCGCGGCCGTTCCTGAAGCTCGGGGTGAACACGGAGCTCCAGGTCGTCTACGACCCGACGGCCGCCGCCGGTTCGCGGGTCACCCAGATCACGCTGAACGGGACGGCGATCGACCCGGCGGCGACGTACCGGGTGGTCGCGAACTCGTTCCTCGCCGCGGGCGGCGACAACTTCGCCACGCTCGGGAAGGGCACGAACAAGGCCGACACCGGCCGCGTCGACCTGCAGTCGATGGTCGACTGGTTCGCGGCGAACGGCACGGCGACACCCGATCCGGCGCAGCGCTCGGTCGGTCTCGTGCTGCCGGCGCCCGCCGACGGTCAGGCGTACGCGCCGGGCGAGACGCTCAGCCTGCAGCTCAGCTCGCTCGACTTCTCGACGAGCGAGCCCGCGGCCGGCGAGGTCACCGTCGCGCTCGGCGACACGGTGCTCGGCACGGCTCCGGTCGACCGCACGGTCGTTCCCACCACCGACGAGGGCGGTCGTGCGACGGTCGACATCGTCATCCCCGACGGGGTCGAGGGGGCGCAGTCGCTCACGATCGCCGTCGCCGCGACCGGCACGAGCGTGACGGTGCCGATCACGGTGCAGGCCGCCCCCGACCTCGTCGACACGGCGATCGTCGGGCTGCCTTCGAAGCTGCTGTTCAAGTCGAACTCGACGATCCGTTGGGTCGGCCTCGTCGTGACCGGCGACGGCAGCCGGCCGGTGGGCACGGTGACGATCAGCGACGGCCAGACGGTCATCGCCACGGTCGAGCTGACCGCGAAGGACCGCGGCCGCGTCGACGTGAAGCTGCCGAAGCTCGGCCGGGGGCTGCACGTGCTGCAGGCCTCGTTCGCCGGCGACGGCTACGACAGCTCGAGCTCGTTCAAGGTGCCGGTGCTCGCCTACTAGCGAGACACGAAGGGCGGGCGGATGACTCATCCGCCCGCCCTTCGCCGCGCTCAGCGGGCCGCGTCGAACTCCCGGCGCCGCGCGACGACGTCGTGCGGATCCCAGCCCGGTCCGGGCACGGAGGAGACGAGCAGCTGCGTGTACGGGTGTTGCGGCGCGCGGAACACCTCGGCGGAGGCGCCCGCTTCCACCACGTCACCGCGATACAGCACGAGCACGCGGTCGGCGATCTCGTCGACGACGGCGAGGTCGTGGCTCACGAACAGCACCGCGATGCCCGCCTCCCGGCGGATCTCGTCGACGAGCTCGAGGATCTGCGCCTGAACCGAGACGTCGAGCGCCGACACCGCCTCGTCGAGCACCAGCAACGACGGCGACACGGCGAGGGCGCGGGCGATGGCCACCCGCTGCCGTTGGCCGCCGCTCAGCTGATGCGGCCGCAACGCGCCCTGCTGCTCGGTGAGCCGGACCCGGTCGAGCAGTTCCCCGGCCCGGCGTCGCGCGCCCTCGCGGTCGGCGATGCCGTGCAAGCGCATCGCGGCGACGAGCGCCTGCTGCACGCTCAGCCGGCGGTCGAGCGAGCCGTACGGGTCCTGGAACACCATCTGCGCCTGGCGCGCCCGGGCCAGGCGGCCCGCCCGGCCGCGCGCCGGGGCGAAGCGGTCGGCCCCCGCGATCCGCAGCGATCCCGCGTCGGCCCGTTCGAGGCCGACCAGCATCCTCGCGATGGTCGACTTGCCCGAGCCGGACTCGCCGACGAGCCCGAGCACCTCGCCCGCCGCGATCCGGAACGACACGTCGTTCGCCGCGACCACCGGGTCCTGCCCCTTCGGCATGCGGAACGCCCGATGCAGATGCTCGGCCTCCACCAGCGCAGCGGCGGGACTGGGCGTCGACGCGGTCATCGGCTGCGCTCCTCGAGTTCGGGCGCCGCCTGCAGCAGCGATCGGGTGTACGGGTGCGTCGCCCCGGTGAACAGGGCGGCGCCGGGCAACTCCTCGACGACCTCGCCGTGCAGCATCACGAGCACCCGATCGCAGAACGCCGCGGCCAGGTGCAGGTCGTGGGTGATGAAGAGCATGCCGAGCTCCCGTTCGCGCTGCTGATCACGCAGGATCGCGAGCACTTCGGCCTGCGTGGTCACGTCGAGGGCGCTCGTCGCCTCGTCGGCGAGGATCAGCCGCGGCCGGGTCGTGAGCGCCGCCGCGATGACGACGCGCTGCAGCATCCCGCCCGAGAGCTCGTGCGGGTACTGCCGCAGCCGATGCTCCGGGCGGGTGATGCCGACCGCGCCGAGCAGCTCGACGCCGAGGCGCCGGGCCTCGGCCCGAGGCATCCCGTGCACCTTCACCAGGCGTTCGGCGAGCGAGTCGCCGATGCGACGCACGGGGTTCAGTGCGCCGCGGGGGTCCTGCTGGATGAGGCCGACCTCCTCGGCCCGGATGCGTCGGAGCTCGGCGTCGCTCGCGCCGAGCACGTCGCGGCCGGCGATCCGCACGCGGCCGTGCACGCTGGCCGTCGGCGGCAGCAGCCGCAGGGCGGCGCGCACCGTGCTCGACTTGCCCGAACCCGACTCGCCGACGAGTCCGACGGTCTCGCCCGGCGACACGGTGAGCGAGACGCCGTGCAGGATCGCCGTCTCCCCGTAGACGAGGCTCAGCGTCTCGATCGTGAGCAGCTCCGCGGTCATGCGCGCGCCCCCAGCCGCTCCGACAGCCGCACGCCCACGATGTTCACCGCGACGACGACCGCCGCGATGGCGAGACCGGGCACGAGCGTCGGCGCGAAGTGGCCGAGCACGATGCCGTCCTGTCCTTCCTGCACCATGAGGCCCCACTCCGAGCTCGGCGGCTGCGCGCCGAAGCCGAGGTAGCTGAGCGTCGCGAGGCTCATCAGCCCCTCGCCGAAGAGCACCACGAGATAGCCGAGCAGCGCCGGGGTCATGTTCGGCAGCACGCGCCGCACCGCGATGTGCGCGGCGGACGCGCCCTGCACCCGGTAGGCGTCGACGTAGGGGCGGGCGAGCTCGGAGAGCGCGATGCTCCGGGTGAACTTGGCGATCACCGGCGCGTAGGCGAGGGCGAGGGCGACGACGGCCGTCCACGGCCCCTTGCCGAACACGGCGATCACGAGCACGACGAACAGCAGGCCCGGGAACGCGAACATCACGTCCGTGATCCGCGCCAGCAGCACGTCGACCCAGCCCCCGTTCCAGGCGGCGACGAGGCCGATGGCGACGCCGATGACGGTCGCCCCGGCGAGGAGCGCGAGCGGTCCGATCAGGCTCTCCCGGGTGCCGAGGAGCAGTCTGGAGAAGAGGTCGCGGCCCAGCTGGTCGGTGCCGAGCAGGTGCGCCGGGCTCGGCGAGCCCCAGATGGCGGTGAAGTCGATAGCGTCCGGCGGGTACGGCGCGACGAGCGGACCGAAGGCCGCGACGAGCACGACGAGGCCGAGGAAGGCGAGCGACCCCGCGTAGAGCGGGTCGCGGCGCCTGGCGAGGCCGTCGCGGCGCAGCTGCGCGCCGGTGGCGGTGGTGGTCATGCGGTCTTCACCCGGGTTCCGATGCGAGGGTCGAGCAGCGGCAGCAGCAGGTCGACGATGGTCGTGACGACCATGTAGGCGACGACCATGTAGAGCAGCACCGCCTGCACGACGGGGAAGTCGTGGGAGTTGATCGCGTCGACGAGCAGCGAGCCGATGCCGCTGATGCCGAAGACGCTCTCGACCACGACGGTGCCGGCGAGCATGCTCGCGATCACGAGGGCGACCATGGTCACGATCGGCCCCCAGGCGTTGCGCAGCACGTGCCGCACGACGACCATCCCGCCGGCCATGCCGGTCGCGCGCGCGGCCTCGACGTGCTCCGAGTCGAACTGCTCCACCATCGACTGCCGCGTCACGCGGCTGACGATGGCCAAGGAGCCGATCGAGAGCGCGATCGCCGGCAGCGTGAGATGGCGGATGCCGTCCACGAATCCGTCGCCCGCGCCGGCGACCGGGAACCAGCCCAGCTGCACGGAGAACACCGAGACGAGCACGATGCCGATCACGAAGGAGGGGAACGAGGCGGCGAGCGTGGTGGCGCCGACGATCGCGGAGTCCGCCGCGCGGCCGCGGCGCACCGCCGCCCACACGCCGAGCCCGATGCCGACGACGGTGAAGAGCACGGCGGCGTAGGCCACGAGCCCGAGCGTCGCCGGCAGCCGGCTCGCCATGATCGCGGCGACGGGCTGGTGGTACTGGAACGAGGTGCCGAGGTCGCCGCCGAACACGCCGCTCAGCCACAGCCAGTACTGCACGAAGAGCGGCTGGTCGAGGTGGTACTCGGCGCGGACGGCGGCGATCCGCTCCGGCGTCAGATTCTCGGGGTTCCCGATGAGGAAGGTCACCGGGTCCCCGGGGGCCGCGTACATGGCCGAGAAGATGATGAACGAGGCCACCACCAACGTCAGGGCCATGCCCGCGACCCGCCTGAGGGCTGCGAGCATGTCAGCCCTGCGCCGTTCCGAGGTCCGCGGCCCACGGGTAGTAGAGGTAGGCGGCCGACGCCGGCACCCCGCTGAGCTCGGCGCGCAGCGCGACGGTCGACGGGCTCTGCGCGATCGAGATCCACGGCGTGGCCTCGACCCAGCGGCGCTGCAGCTCGATGGCGAGCTCGGCGCGCTCGGCGTCGTCGGTGGCCGCGAAGGCGTCCTTGACGAGCGCGTCGTAGTCGGGGTCGCTGAAGCCGACGAAGTTCACCGTCGCGGTCGACGCGCCGTTCTTGTAGAAGCCGACCGGGTCGTTCTTCGAGATGTAGTACTCGTCGGAGAAGAGGTCGGCCTGGCCGCGCACGGCCTCGTCCGAGTAGAAGTCGCCGTACTGCGCGGAGGGCACGGTGACGATCTCGGCGTCGAGGCCGATCTGCTTCGCCGCGGCGACGAGGGCGTTCGAGACGACGTTGCGCACCGAGCCGCCGTCGCTCGCGACGAGGATCGGCTCCTCGGGCGCACCGGCCTCGGCGACGAGCGCCTTGGCGCGGTCGAGATCGGCGGCGCTGGGGCTCGCCGGGGCACCCTCGAGCTCGTCGTACGCGGTCTGGAACGCCTCGGTCTCGTAGCCCCAGGCACCCTGTCCGATGGGGGTCTTCCACGGCTGCGCGAGCCCGCCGAACGCGGCGGTCGTGATGCCGGTGCGGTCGATCGCGAGCGAGAGCGCCTGGCGGATGCGCTCGTCGGCCAGCGGCCCGCGCTCGGTGGCGAGCAGCACCCACGCGTTCGTGGAGGGGCCCTGCGCGAGCGAGACGTCGGCGACCTGCTGCAGCGGGATCGCCGAGGCGGGCGAGTCGAGGTACGAGCCGTCGGCCTCGCCCGCGGTCAGGGCGTTCACCACGGCGGACTGGTCGGCCCAGCGGAACACGACCTCACCGGCGAGCACCTCGCGCGAGTCGTCCCAGTAGTCGGCCGCGCGCTCGATGGTCAGGCTCGAGCCGGGCTTCCACTCGCCGAGCGTGTACGGGCCGGTGCAGGCATCCGGCGTCCCGGGCGAGCCGTAGGCGTCACCCTGGGCCTCGACGACCCGCGGGTTCAGCACCATTCCGCCGTTGCCCGCCATCGCCTGGATGAAGATGGCGTCGCGCTGCGCCATGGTGACGGTGATCTCGCGCTCGCCGGTCTGCTCCATCGAGACGACGTTCGCGTACTCGTCGGACTCGTCGGCGCCCTCGGCGGCGTGCCGCTGCATGCTCCACAGCACGTCGGCCGCGGTCATCGGGCTGCCGTCGTGGAACTTCACGCCGTCGCGGATGGTGAAGACGACGTGCGTGTCGTCGACCCACTCGGCGGACTCGGCGAGGTGCGGCACCGTCGTCAGGTCGGGCTGCACGGCCATCAGGCGTTCGCAGACGTTCGCGAAGACCGTGTTCTCGGAGGCGCCGCTGTCGATGTCGAAGTCGAAGGTCGCGGGCTCCGCCGGGAGCATCCAGGTCACCGAGTCGACCGGCCCGCCCGCGGCGGGGGTGCTCGGGCCGAACGGCAGCTCGACCGCGGGGGCGTCGCTGCTCGAGGGGCCGGCGGCGGCGCAGCCGGCCAGCAGCACGGCGGCGGCGCCGGCGGCGAGGGCGGTGCCGGCGAGCCGGCGTCGGGGGATGGGGGTGTTCATCGGAGTGCCTCCATTGGCGGGGTGTGAACGGGGGTGTGGCGGGACCCTGGTCCGTCGAAGGCGTTCCAGGGGAGCTTCTCATAGGGGTGGTCGCACGGCGTGCCGGCGGTGACGAAGTAGTCGCCGGTCGTGAGGTCCACGCAGCTCGACAGCAGCGTCGACCACTGGCGGACGGCGGGGCGCCGCTCGTCGGGGTGCGTGCACACCGATTCGGGGTAGCCGAGGTGGTCGCTCATGGCGGCGTGGATGCCGGCGAGCGCCTCGTCGCGGTCGCCCGCGTGCCGCACCCGCTCGAGCCCGGCCCGGGCCTGCGGGACGCGGAACAGCGAGTCCGCGGAGACGGGGCGGTACCGCCCCGCGAGCTGCGGCGGCACCTGCGCCTGGTAGTGGTTGCCGTGCACGAGGAGCCCGTCGACCGGGTAGACCCAGTCGACGCCGCTCGGCGTGATCTCGAGGTCGATCGAGAAGCCCGAGCGATCCGTGAGCAGGGCGTTGCTGGCGATGTGGGCCGGGGTGCGCACGAGCGTGTTGATCGCGTCGGGCAGTTCGCTCTGGTTGAGCGTCATCCGGCGGATGAAGGTCTGCGGCAGTCCGACGGAGCCGTCGAACCGGCCGCCGAGGCCGTTCGCGTTGAGCGCGAGCCCGGCGGAGTTCACGCCGTGCCGGCCGATCTGCCCGGCCTCGAGCTGCATGATGAGGGTGGGCAGCGGGTCCTGCACGACCCGCACGATCACCACGGTGTCGCGGGTGCCGGTGCGCCAGTCCCAGTTCTGCCCGGCGTAGTGGTGCCCGTCGCCGGAGGCGCCCGCGGTCAGTGAGAAGCTCGTGCAGCCGTCGCTCGCGTCGCGCTCCTCGCTGGGGTCCTCGGCGCGGGCGCGGGGTGCGCCGCCCTGGTCGTAGATGATCTCGCCGCGGAGGTTCAGCACCATGAGGTCGAGGAGGTCGCGGTCGGCGCCGGCTGCGATGCCCTCGAGCTCGGCGACGAGCTCGGGCGCGGCCTCGGTGCAGCGCGGCACCCAGGCGGCCGCCCGTCGGCGCGCCTCGGCCCAGCCGAGCCCGGCCTGCTGCCCGAACGCCTCCTCGTAGTAGGCGACGGCCGCATCGATGAGATCTGCGGCGCCCTCGCCGTACTGGCGGCCCCGCTCCGCGGGGGTGCCGCTGATCTCGAGGGTGCGGATGCTGGTGCTCGTCATGGACGGCGTCGTCCTCCCGTGCCGGATACCATGGCACCGGCGTCAGTCTTGGAATGGGTGTTACGAGTTAGGATGCTCGCGGAATGAACGATACACACAACCCGCAGTTCGTAACAAGTGATACGCGGAACCCCGGCGTGATCGAGCTGCGATCACGCGTCCGCGACGCGTGGGACGGCTTGTCCAAGGCCGAGCGCGCGGTGAGCGGCCTCCTGGCCGGGAGCACCGCCGAGCGCATCCTGTTCGCCACCGCCGCCGAGCTCGGCAGTGAGACGGGCACGAGCAACGCCACCGTCATCCGCACCCTGCAGAAGCTCGGCTACGCGGGGCTCGCCGAGGTGAAGCGCCAGGTCGCCGCGCCGTTCACCGAGGAGGTCGCGCCCGAGGAGCGCGTCCGGCAGCGGTTGGACCGCGCGGGCGAGGATGTCGGCCGCATCGTCGGCAGCGTCTGGAACGAGGCGAGCGACCAGCTCGAGCTCGCCAAGCACGCGCTCGAGGTCGACGAGGTCACCGCCGCCGCCTCCCTCCTCGCCAGGGCGGGCCGCATCTACTGCTACGGCGTGGGGGCGTCGTCGATCGCGGCCGCCCACCTCGTGCTCCGGCTCGGCCGGTCCGGTCGGGCCGCCACGCACCTCGACGCCGACGGGTTCCGGCTCGCCGACGGGCTGCTGCCGCTCCGGTCCGGCGACGTCGCGGTGCTCTTCGCCCCCGGGCGGGTGAACCCGGAGGTCGAGACGATCATCGGCCGGTGCCGCGAGGTCGGCGCCCAGTGCGTGCTCGTCACCGACGAGCTGCGCGAACGGCTCGCGCCGAAGGTCGCCGTCTCGCTCCACGCGCCGCACACCCCCACCGGGCTCACCGCCGAGGTGCTCACCTCGATCCTCGTGGGCGACGTGCTCGTCCAGGTGGTGTCGGCGATGTCGCCGGAGCTGGCGGTCGAGACCTCCCACGCGCTCACGGTGCTGCGCTCGCGCCTCGGCTACTGACCGCCCGGGCGGGCGGTGGATGACCCGGGGCCGGCGTCGGCGGCCGCCGGTAGACTCCATGCGATGACTCAGCACGGCGCGCCCGACGGGATCGAGGAGGTCCCCTGGGACCCCGACGAGCTGCTGCCGCCCGACGACGAGTGGGCGCCGCCCCCGCCGCCCCCCGCGGACGCGCCGGGGCTCAGCCGGCCCCAGGCCCACCGTGCCGCGCCGGCCAAGTTCGACTCGGCGCTCGAGGCGCTCCGCACCGTCTTCGGCTACGACGACTTCCGCGGTGACCAGGCGGCGATCATCGAGCAGCTCGCGGGCGGCGGCGACGCCGTCGTGCTGATGCCCACGGGCGGCGGCAAGAGCCTCTGCTACCAGATCCCCGCGCTCCTCCGCGAGGGCACGGGCATCGTCATCTCGCCGCTCATCGCGCTCATGCACGACCAGGTCGACGCGCTCCTGCGCAACGGCGTCCGGGCGGCGTACCTCAACTCGAGCCAGGCCCCGACCGAGCGCGCCGAAGTCGAGCGCGCCTACCTCGCCGGCGAGCTCGACCTGCTGTACATCGCGCCCGAGCGGCTGAACAGCGAGGGCGCCAAGCGCTTCCTCGCCCGCGGCGCCATCTCGCTCTTCGCGATCGACGAGGCGCACTGCGTCGCTCAGTGGGGGCACGACTTCCGTCCCGACTACCTCGCCCTCGCCGAGCTCGCCGAGCGCTGGCCCGAGGTGCCGCGCATCGCGCTGACGGCCACGGCGACCGAGGCGACGCACCGCGAGATCACCGAACGGCTCTCCCTCGGCGAGGCGAAGCACTTCGTCGCGAGCTTCGACCGGCCGAACATCCAGTACCGCATCGCCCCCAAGCTCGAGCTGCGCAAGCAGCTGCTCGACTTCGTCCGCACCGAGGGCGTCGACGCCGACGGCCGCCCGGTCGCGGGCATCGTCTACGCGCTGAGTCGGGCGAGCACCGAGAAGATCGCCGCGTTCCTCGCGGCGAACGGCGTCGACGCCATGCCGTACCACGCGGGCCTCGACCCCGAGCTGCGCCGCCGCACGCAAGACCGCTTCCTCCGCGAGGACGGCGTGGTCGTCGTCGCGACGATCGCCTTCGGCATGGGCATCGACAAGCCCGACGTGCGCTTCGTCGCGCACGTCGACCTGCCGAAGTCCGTCGAGGGCTACTACCAGGAGACCGGGCGCGCGGGGCGCGACGGGCTGCCCTCGACCACCTGGCTCGCCTACGGCCTGCAAGACGTCGTGCAGCAGCGCCGCATGATCGACGAGAGCCCGGGCGACCTCGCCCACCGCCGCCGCCTCGCCTCGCACCTCGACGCCATGCTCGCCCTCTGCGAGACGGTGCAGTGCCGTCGGCAGAACCTGCTCGCCTACTTCGGCGAGCAGAGCGATCCGTGCCGCAACTGCGACACCTGCCTCGAGCCGCCCGCCTCCTGGGACGGCACCGTCGTCGCCCAGAAGTTCCTCTCCACCGTGGTGCGCCTGCAGCGCGAGCGCGGCCAGCGCTACGGGGCCGGGCATCTCATCGACATCCTGCGCGGCAAGCGCACCCCGCGCGTCGAGCAGTACGGCCACGACTCGCTCGCGACCTGGGGCATCGGGCAGGAGCTCAGCGAGCAGCAGTGGCGCGGCGTGGTGCGCCAGCTCCTCGCGCAGGGGCTCGCCCAGACCGTGGGCGAGTACGGCGTGATCGGCTTGAGCGAGGCGTCCGCCGAGGTGCTCGCCGGCACCCGTCAGGTGCATTTCCGCACCGAGCCCGAGCGCCCGGGCCGCAGTCGCGGCGAACGCCGGGCGGCCCCGGCGGCCGCCGACCTCGAGCCGGCGCAGGCCGAGCTGTTCGAGGCGCTGCGCGCGTGGCGCGCCGGGGTGGCGCGCGAGCAGGGCGTCCCCGCGTACATCGTGTTCGGCGACGCCACGCTCCGGGCGGTCGCCGTCGCGCGCCCGGGCAGCCTGGCCGAGCTCGACGGCATCACCGGCATCGGCGCCAAGAAGCGCGAGGCCTACGGCGAGGGCCTCATCCAGGTCGTCCAGGCGGCCTGACGACCCGGCACTCGAAAACCTAGCGGCATTCGGTTTATGCTGGCTCCACCGAGCCCGAGCATGAAGGAGTGCAGGCATGACCGATCAGCAGCAGACGACCCTCGACCTCCGCTACCGCGACGGGAGCCTCCCCGTCGCCGAGCGCGTCGAGATCCTCCTCGCGCAGATGACCCTGGAGGAGAAGGCGGGCCTCTTCTTCCAGACGATGATCGGCATCGGCGAGGGCGGCACGCTCTCCGAGGGAGATGCGACCTTCGGCCTGCCGGCCACGACCGACTACGTGCTCGACCGCCACCTGACGCACTTCAACGTGCTCCAGGCGCCCGCCGACGCCGGTCAGATCGCCGAGTGGCACAACCGCCTGCAGGAGCTCGCCGCCTCGACGCGGCTCGGCATCCCGGTCACCATCTCGACCGACCCCCGCCACTCGTACACCGACAACCCGCTGGCCGGCCTCCTCGCGGGCGCCTTCTCGGTCTGGCCCGAGACGATGGGCCTCGCGGCGATCGGCGACGAGGAGCTCGTCGAGCGCTTCGGCGACATCGCCCGCCAGGAGTACACGGCGGTCGGCATCCGCGTCGCCCTGCACCCGCAGATCGACCTCGCGACCGAGCCGCGCTGGTCGCGCGCGCTGCAGACCTTCGGCGAGGATGTGGAGCTCGCGAGCCGCCTCGGCGCCGCCTACATCCGCGGCTTCCAGGGCGAGACGCTCGGCCCCGACTCCGTCGCCACGATGACGAAGCACTTCCCCGGCGGTGGTCCGCAGCAGGACGGCGAGGACCCGCACTTCGCGCACGGCCGCGAGCAGGTCTACCCCGGCGGGCAGTTCGAGCTGCACCTGAAGCCCTTCGAGGCGGCGTTCGAGGCGGGCACGAGCCAGATCATGCCGTACTACGGCATGCCCGTCGGCACCGAGTACGAGGAGGTCGGCTTCGGCTTCAACAGATCCGTCATCACGGGCCTGCTCCGCGAGCGCTACGGCTTCGACGGCATCGTCTGCACCGACTGGGGCCTCATCACCGACTCCGAGATCATGGGCGCGCCCTTCCCGGCGCGCGCCTGGGGCGTCGAGCACCTCGCGCCGCGCGAGCGGATGAAGAAGGTCATCGACGCGGGCTGCGACCAGTTCGGCGGCGAGGCGGTGCCGGAGCTCCTCATCGAGCTCGTTCGCGACGGCGAGCTCAGCGAGGAGCGGCTGGATGCCTCGGCCCGCCGCCTGCTGCGCGAGAAGTTCGTGCTCGGCCTGTTCGACCGGCCGTTCGTCGACGTCGAGCGCGCCCGCGAGCTCGTCGGCCGCGCCGACTTCGTCGCGGCGGGCGAGGCGGCCCAGCGTGCGGCGATCACGCTGCTCGTGAACCGCGAGCGCGCCATCGCCGGGGCGCCGGCCGCACCGGTGCTGCCCCTCGCGCGAGGCCTGAAGCTCTACGTCGAGGGCATCGACGCCGAGATCGCCGGCGAGTACGGCACGGTCGTGGCGAGCCCGGCCGAGGCCGACGTCGCGATCCTCCGCCTGCAGGCGCCGTTCGAGGAGCGGCCGACGTTCTTCGAGAACTTCTTCCACTCCGGTTCGCTCGACTTCGCGGACGAGGTCGTGGCCCACGTGCGCGAGGTCGCGGCGGCGGTGCCGACGGTCGTCGACGTCTTCCTCGACCGCCCGGCCATCCTCACCCCGATCGTGGACGGCCTCGCGGCGCTCACCGGCAACTGGGGCGCGAGCCCGCGGGCGGTGCTCGACGTGCTGACGGGGGCCGCCGAGCCCAAGGGCAAGCTGCCCTTCGACCTGCCGTCGAGCATGGCGGCGGTCGAGGCGAACCGGCCCGACGTGCCCTTCGACACCGCCGACCCGCTGTTCCGGCACGGCCACGGTCTCGCCTACTGACCGGTCTCGTCGCTACGATCGGGGCCAGGCGCCGCATCGGGCGGCGGGATCCGGGGGGATCGATATGGGACAGGTCAAACGGCCCGGTGGGGTCACGCTCGTCGCGGTGCTGACGTGGATCTCGGGCTTGCTCGACATCATCGGCGGCACGCTCCTGCTCTTCCAGACCAGCGTCGCGGCGACCGCTGAGGCGTTCGGCGGCGCGAGCGGCCTCATCACCTCGGCGATCGTGTCGATCCTGATCGGCGCCATCGTCATCGTCGTCGCGAACGGCCTGCTCCGCGGCAGCCCCGTCTCGCGCGTGGTGATCACGGTGATCGAGGTGCTCTCGATCATCGCCTCGATCTTCTTCGCGATCGCCTATCCGGCGGGCGCCATCGGCGAGTACTTCTCGGCGGCCATCGCGGTCATCGTCATCGCCCTGCTCTGGACCGGTCGGGCGAACGCCTTCTTCCGCGGTTGAGTACGGCTGAGTGCGGCTGAGTACGGCTGAGTGCGGCTGAGTGCGCCGCGACCCGCGTCCTTGTCGAACATCAAAGGGCGCAGGATGCCTCATTTGTAGACTCTGCACAGTCCGCGCGGACCCGTCCCCGGCCCGGCTTGTCGCCCGTCGACCGAGCGTTTCGGGTGCCGCCGGGCCGGTCGTAGCGTGAGGGGACACCCACCCAGCGAAGTCGGAGGCGAGACCGAAGATGGTTGACACTGCAGCGCGCACCGAGGCGAAGACCGCCACCCCTGCCGCCCGTTCCGCCGCGGGGCCGAAGGTCGACGTCGCCGCCCTCGGCCGTCAGCTGCTCGGCACCTGGGCCGACATCCGGCTGGCGTCCCGCGAGCGCGCCGCGATGCCCGAGCTGCAGCGCATCGAGGGGCAGACGATGGCCGAGCACCGTGAGCGCGTGCTCGGGCAGTTGAAGCTGCTCGTCGAGCAGGGCGCCGTGCACCGGGCGTTCCCGAAGGCGCTCGGCGGGGCGGACGACCACGGCGGCAACATCGCCGCGTTCGAGGAACTCGTCATCGCCGACCCGAGCCTGCAGATCAAGTCGGGCGTGCAGTGGGGGCTGTTCGGCGCCGCCGTGCTGCACCTCGGCACGAAGCCGCACCACGAGAAGTTCCTCCCGGCGATCATGTCGCTCGAGGTGCCCGGCGCCTTCGCCATGACCGAGATCGGCCACGGCTCCGACGTCGCCGCGATCGCCACGACCGCGACGTACGACCCGGAGACCGAGGAGTTCGTCATCCACACCCCGTTCCGCGCGGCGTGGAAGGAGTACCTCGGCAACGCCGGGCTGCACGGCAAGCACGCGACCGTCTTCGCTCAGCTCATCACGAACGGCGTGAACCACGGCGTGCACTGCTTCTACGTGCCGATCCGCGACGACGAGGGCCGCTTCCTGCCGGGCGTCGGCGGTGAGGACGACGGGCTGAAGGGCGGCCTGAACGGCATCGACAACGGCCGCCTGCACTTCACGAACGTGCGCATCCCCCGCGAGAACCTGCTGAACCGCTACGGCGACGTGGCCGCCGACGGCACCTACTCCTCGCCGATCCAGAGCCCCGGGCGCCGCTTCTTCACCATGCTCGGCACCCTCGTGCAGGGCCGGGTCTCGCTCGACGGCGCCGCCACCGTCGCGAGCGCCATGGGGCTCACCATCGCCGTCACCTACGGCAACCAGCGCCGCCAGTTCACCGCCTCGAGCGACACCGAGGAAGAGGTGCTGCTCGACTACCAGCGCCACCAGCGCCGGCTGCTGCCGCGGCTCGCGACGACGTACGCGCAGTACTTCGCGCACGACGAGTTCCTCGTGAAGTTCGACGCCGTGTTCAGCGGCGCGGCCGACAGCGACGACGACCGGCAAGACCTCGAGACCATCGCGGCCGCCCTGAAGCCGCTGTCGACGTGGCACGCCCTCGACACGCTGCAGGAGGCCCGCGAGGCCTGCGGCGGCGCCGGCTTCATCGCCGAGAACCGCATCACCGGGCTCCGCCACGACCTCGACATCTACGTCACCTTCGAGGGCGACAACAACGTGCTGCTCCAGCTCGTCGCGAAGCGTCTGCTCACCGACTTCTCGAAGCAGTTCAAGAACGCCGACGCGGGCGCGATGGCCCGCTACGTCGTGTCGCAGACCGCCGAGCGCGCCTACCACGGCACCGGCCTGCGCCGCCTCGGCCAGACCATCGCGGACTTCGGCTCGACGGCGCGCTCGGTCACCGGGCTCCGCGACGAGGCATCCCAGCGCGAGCTGCTCACCGACCGCGTCGAGACGATGATCGCCGAGATCGCCGGCCGCCTCCGCGACGCCCGCAAGCTGCCGAAGGCCGACGCGGCCGCCGCGTTCAACCGCAACCAGAACGAGCTCATCGAGGCGGCCCGCGCGCACGGCGAGCTGCTGCAGTGGGAGGCGTTCACCCGGGCGCTCGCCCGCGTCGAGGATGCGGGCACGAAGCAGGTGCTCACCTGGGTGCGCGACCTGTTCGGCCTCGGCCTGATCGAGAAGCACCTCGCCTGGTACCTCATGAACGGCCGGCTCTCGCCGCAGCGCGCGCAGGCCGTCGGCGCCTACATCGACCGGCTCGTCGAGCGCCTGCGCCCGTACGCGCAGGACCTCGTCGACGCCTTCGGCTTCCGCCCCGAGCACCTCCGCGCGACGATCGCGACGGGCATCGAGCAGGAGCGGCAGGACGAGGCGCGCGCCTGGTTCGACGAGCAGCGTCGGGCGGGCACCCTGCCCGTGCCCGAGAAGTCCGCCAAGAAGTAGCGCTCGCGACCTAGGCGCGCGACGACGCGGAGGTGCGGCGCGAGGTCGCTGCGGCCGTCGCCGCGTTCACTCGCTCGGCGGGCGCATGATCGCGCCGGCCGCGAGGCCGACGACGAGGCCGGCGGGCAGCCAGAGCCAGAAGCCGGTCCACAGGCTCACGCCGACGCCGACGAGCGCGCCCACGATGATCCCGACGATGAGCTGCCTGCGACGGGCGGGGGAGAGCGGTTCGCGATCGGCCATGCTGCCAGCCTAGGCGGCGTGCGGGGTCAGATCAGCCCGAGCGAGCGCACCTGTTCGCGCTCGTCGACGAGCTCGGCGACCGAGGCGTCGATGCGGTGTCTGGCGAACTCGTCGATCGCGAGGCCCTGGACGATGCGCCACGCGCCGTCGACCGACTCGACCGGGAACGAGGAGACGAGCCCCTCCGGCACGCCGTAGGAGCCGTCGGAGGCGACCGCGGCGCTCGTCCAGCCGTCCGGCGTGCCCTGCACCCAGTCCCGCACATGGTCGATGGTGGCCGCCGCGGCCGAGGCGACCGAGGAGGAACCGCGCACCTCGATGATCTCGGCGCCGCGCTTGGCGACCCGCGGGATGAACTCGCCGGCGAGCCACTCCCGGTACCCCTCGTGGCCGAGCTTGGCCGCGAGCAGGGCCGGGATGGCGTCGCCCGCCGCGGTCGCGTGCGCGAGGTCGGGGAACTGCGACGCCGAGTGGTTGCCCCAGATGGTGACGCCGCGGATCTCGGCGACGGGGGTGCCGGTCGCGACCGCGAGCTGCCCGCGCGCGCGATTGTGATCGAGCCGGGTGAGCGCGGTGAAGCGGTCGGCGGGCACGTCCGGTGCGTGCGCTGCGGCGATCAGCGCGTTCGTGTTGGCGGGGTTGCCGACCACGACGACGCGGATGTCGTCTGCGGCCGCGGCGTTGATCGCCTCGCCCTGCGGCCCGAAGATGCCACCGTTCGCCTGCAGCAGCTCGGCGCGCTCCATGCCCGCCGTTCGCGGCCTGGCGCCGACGAGCAAGGCGACGTTCGCGCCGGAGAACGCGGCGCGCGCGTCGTCGGTGACCTCGACGCCCGCAAGCAGCGGGAACGCCGAGTCCTGCAGCTCGAGCGCAGCGCCCTCCGCCGCGCGGAGCCCCTGCGGGATCTCGAGCAGATGGAGGCGCACGGGGGTGTCGGGCCCGAGCAGGGCTCCCGACGCGATGCGGAACAGGAGGGCGTATCCGATCTGGCCGCCGGCCCCGGTGAGGGTGACGGTGACCGGCTTCTTCGCTGCCATGCCCCGAGCCTACGCCCGCCGCGCGGCACCGCTGAACGCCTGGCATCCTGAGCATCGCTCGCGGCCGGGCCCGTTCGATCGGTCAGACCAATCGGCGCGGCGCGCGGCCGAGGCATCCCGGCGCGGATACCGTGGGCCCATGCGCGAGTTGTACCCGGAGATCGAACCGCTCGAGACCGGCATGCTGGATGTCGGCGACGGTCAGCACATCTACTGGGAGGTCTCGGGCAACCGGGCCGGCAAGCCCGTGGTGTTCCTGCACGGCGGCCCGGGCGGCGCGACGAAGCCCGCGCACCGGCGCCTCTTCGATCCCGAGAAGTACCGCATCGTGCTGTTCGACCAGCGCGGCTGCGGCCTGTCCATCCCGCACGCCTCGGAGCCGGGCGCGAGCCTCGCGACGAACACCACGTGGCATTTGATCGCCGACATCGAGCGGCTCCGTGCGCACCTCGGCATCGACCGCTGGCAGGTGTTCGGCGGGTCCTGGGGGAGCGCCCTCGGCCTCGCTTACGCGGAGACGCACCCCGAGCGGGTGACCGAGCTCGTGCTGCGCGGGATCTTCACGCTGCGCCGGGCGGAGCTCGACTGGTTCTACGAGGGCGGTGCGGCCGCCCTGCTGCCCGACCGTTGGCGCGAGTTCGTCGAACCCGTGCCCTACGGCGAGCGCTCGCACCTCATCGAGGCGTACGGCCGGCTGCTCAACGACCCCGACCCCGCCGTGCATCAGCCGGCCGCGATCGCGTGGGCGCGCTGGGAGGCCGCCGCGATCACGCTGCTCCCGCAGCCGGAGAACCTCGAGGCGTACGGCTCGCCGGAGTTCGCGACCGCCTTCGCCCGCATCGAGAACCACTACTTCCGCCACGGCGGCTGGTGGGACGAGGGGCAGCTGATCCGGGACGCGGAGCGCCTGCGCGACATCCCCGCGGTGATCGTGCAGGGCCGCTACGACCTGTGCACCCCCATGATGACCGCGTGGGACCTGCACGTCGCCTGGCCGGAGGCGGAGCTGCGGATCATCGACGACGCCGGGCACGCGTTCGACGAGCCCGGCATCCTCGACGCGCTCATCGAGGCGACCGACCGCTTCGCGATCGACGTCGAGCCGGAAGCCGAGCCCGAGCCGGAAGCCGAGCCCGAGCCCGAGCCCGAGCCCGAGCCCGAGCCGGACGCCGAGCCCGACGAGGACGAGGACGACAGCACCGAGCTCGACGACCCGGACATCGAGACGGGGCGCCCCGAGGCGGAGTAGCGTCGCACCATGACCTTCGATCCGAACGCCGACATCAGCGGCGGCAAGGCCTCCAAGCGCGGTCGCACCACCGGGATCGCGGTGGCGGGCGGCGGCGGCGTGCTGATCGTGCTCTTCCTGGTCTCGCAGCTGCTCGGCGTCGACCTCACCGGCCTCGCGGGCGGTACAGGTCAGCAGCAGCAGCAGGAGGTCGTCGAGGAACCGGGCCTCGAGACCTGCCTCACCGGGCAGGACGCGAACGAGCGCGTGGAGTGCCGGATGAAGGGCGCCTCGGCCTCGCTCGAGAGCTACTGGGCGGCGGAGGCGCCGGAGATCGGTGTCGCCTACCGCGCACCGAACGACCTCGTCATGTTCGACCAGTCGGTCTCGACCGCCTGCGGGCAGGCCACCTCGGCGACCGGCCCGTTCTACTGCCCGCCCGACGAGACGATCTATCTCGACGTCACCTTCTACGACGAGCTGCGCACGCGCTTCGGGGCGCAGGGCGGACCGCTCGCCGAGATGTACGTCATCGCGCACGAGTGGGGGCACCACGTGCAGAACCTCGCCGGCGTGCTCGAGTCGACCCGTGACGGGCAGACAGGCCCGAGCTCGAACGCGGTGCGCGTCGAGCTGCAGGCCGACTGCTTCGCCGGAGCCTGGGCGGCGGCGGCATCCAGCACCAGGGACGGCGACGGCGTGGCCTTTCTGAAGCCGATCACTCCGGCCGAGTACCGCTCCGCGCTCGACGCGGCGGCCGCGGTCGGCGACGACCGCATCCAGCAGTCGATGCAGGGTCAGGTCATGCCGCACACGTTCACCCACGGCACGAGCGAGCAGCGCATCCGCTGGTTCGAGACCGGCTTCGACGGCGGGGCCGGCACCTGCAACACCTTCGACGTCGCGGGCGGCTCGCTCTAGCACTGCCCGGGTGATCGCCGATTTCGCGCGACCGGCGTCATGATCCGCCCCCGCACGCGTCTCTTCCATGACGGCCGACAGGTCGTCGAGCGTGAGCGATGGGATGGGACATGCGACGACGCACGCCACCGGTGCCGCACCGGGAGTTCTTCCGGGCCATGAATTCCGAGGAGGTCATCGCCTGCCTGTGCACCTGCACACGGGCGGCCGACCACTGGTACGGGGCGCCGATCGGCGCGCCCGCCCTCACGGCCGAGGCGCTCCTCGGCGCGATCGATCCGGAACCGGTCGGCGAGGCCACGGCGCGCTCCTGACCCTCGGCGCTCGGCCGGTCCATCGGGCGGCGGGACGGGACGGTGTCCCGGCCGCGCCGTCCCGTCGCCCGGGCATATTGTTACACAATCCTGAGTCGGTGGCGAGCCCCGGGCTCAGCCGCCGGACGGGGCATCCCCGACGGCGGTGACCACCGCGTCGACATCGTGCTCCGAGGCGGGCAGCCCCGCCTGCGTCAGCCGCTCGGTCACCATCCGCCGGACGTCGTCGACGTTGCCGAGGAGCGCATCGCCGCGCACCTGTTCGATCACGCCCTCGAGCTTCCGTCCGCGATCGGCATCGTCGTGGCCGTCCTCGACGGGCTCGGGCTGCGCGTGGGTCTCTTCTCCTGCGTCCATGGCCCGATCGTCCCACCGGACCCCGTTGTCGCCCAGGGCCTTGACACGCACGCGGGGACGCTCGCGCCGCGCCTCGGCGCTGTGCCAGACTCGACCCCGTCGGCCGGGGGACGGCCGGCCGGGGGATCGGGGGAAGCGGTGGATGACGCGACGCAGCTCGAGGCCACCGATCCGGTCCGCGGCCTGAGCCGGGCCGAGGCCGAGCGGCGAGCGGCGTCCGGCTTCGCGAACATCGCGTCGGATGCCTCGAGCCGGAGCCTGTGGAGCATCCTCCGCGCGAACGTCTTCACGCTCTTCAACGGCATCGTCGTCGGCGGCTTCGCGCTGCTGTTCGCCCTCGGCCGCTGGCAGGACGCCCTGTTCGGGTTCGCCGCGATCGCGAACGCCGCGATCGGCGTCACCCAGGAGTACCGCGCCAAGCGGGCGCTCGACCGGCTCGCCCTCCTCCACGCGCCGAGAGCGCGCGTCGTCCGCGACGGCGAGGAGCAGGAGCTCGCCGTGCGCGAGGTCGTGCTCGGCGACCTCCTCGTGCTCCGCGCCGGCGATCAGGTCACCGCCGACGGCGTCGTGCTCGACGGGCGCCGCCTCGAGGCCGACGAGTCCCTGCTCACGGGCGAGTCCGACCCGGTCGACAAGCTGCCCGGCGACCGGGTGCTGTCCGGCTCGATCGTCGTCGCTGGTCAGGGGAGGGCCGTCGTGACCGCCGTCGGCGACCAGGCGTTCGCGGCCACGCTGACCGCGGAGGCGAAGCGCTTCTCGCTCGTGGCCTCCGAACTGCGCGGCTCGGTCGACCGCATCCTGAAGTGGATCACCTGGGCCATCTTCCCGATCATGATCGTCGTCGTGAACGCGAACATGCAGGCCGCGGGCGGCTGGCAGCACGCGATCGAGAGCGGCGCGTGGCGGGATGCCGCGACGGCCTCGGTCGCGGCCGTGATCGCCATGATCCCGCTCGGGCTCGTGCTGATGACGAGCATCGCGTTCGCGGTCGGCGCCGTGAAGCTCGGCTCGCACAAGGTGCTCGTGCAGGAGCTGCCGGCGGTCGAGGGGCTCGCCCGCGTCGACCTCATCTGCCTCGACAAGACCGGCACCATCACGACGGGCGACATCCGCTTCGACGGGGTGCACGAGCTCGGCGGCGAGCGGCCCGCCGAGTGGGAGCGGGTTCTCGCCTGGCACGGGGCGGAGCCCGAGGCGAACGCCACGGCGCGCTGCCTCACCGAGCGGTTCCCCGACGACGGCGGCATCGCCCCAGCGGATCGGATCGAGTTCTCCTCCGGACGCAAGTGGAGCGCGGTCTCCTTCGCCGACGGGGCCCGGGGGACCTGGGTCTTCGGCGCCCCGGAGTTCGTGCTCGCGGAGGGCGGCGCCGAGCGCGCCGGCGCCGGCGCCGCCGCGGCACTGCAGCGGGGGCGCGAGCTCGCGGCGAGCGGCCGGCGCACGCTGCTGCTCGCCCACTCGCCCGAGGTGCTCGACGCCGAGCTCGTCGAGCGCGCCGCGCTGCCCGGCGGGCTCGTGCCGGTCGCCCTGCTCACCTTCCGCGAGGTGGTGCGCGACGACGCGGCATCCACGCTCCGCTATTTCGCGAAGGAGGGCGTCGCCGTGCGGGTGATCTCGGGCGACAGCCCGCTGACGGTCGCCGCCGTCGCCCGTGAGGTCGGCCTCGACGCCGGAGCGGGCTTCGACGCCCGCGAGCTGCCGAGCGACCCGGCCGAGCTCGGGCGGGTGCTCGACGAGCACCGCGTCTTCGGGCGCGTCACCCCGGTGCAGAAGCGGGCGATGGTGCACGCGCTGCAGGAGCGGGGGCACACCGTCGCGATGACCGGCGACGGCGTGAACGACGCGCTCGCGATCAAGGACGCCGACATGGGCATCGCGATGGAGTCGGGCTCGGCCGCGACGAAGGCGGTGGCCCGCATCGTGCTGCTCGACAACCGCTTCTCGCACCTGCCGGGCGTCGTCGCGGAGGGGCGGCGGGTGATCGCCAACATCGAGCGGGTGTCGATGCTGTTCCTCTCGAAGACGGCGTACGCGATCACGATGTCGGTGCTGTTCGGCATCCTGCTCTGGGCGTTCCCGCTGCTGCCCCGCCAGCTCTCCGTCACCGACGGGCTCACCATCGGCATCCCCGCCTTCCTCCTCGCACTGCTGCCGAACTCCAGGCGCTACGTGCCCGGCTTCCTCCGCCGCTCGTTGTCGTTCGCCATCCCGGCCGGGCTCGTCGTCGCAGGGGCGATCACGGTCGTGTCCGGGATCGCGCGGGCGACGGGGGACGCCGAGGACGCCGTGCGCACGGCGTCGATGGTGACGCTCGCGCTCATCGGGCTGTGGATCCTCGGCGTCCTGTCGCGCCCGTTCACCTGGATCAAGGCGGGCGTGGTGGTCGCGATGGTCGTGGGCCTCGCGCTCGTGCTCGTCGTGCCGATCGCGCAGCAGTTCCTCGAGCTGGCCATGCCGGGGCGCGAGACGCTCATCGCGATGGCCTGGGCGGTGCCAGTCGCCTGGGTGCTGATCGAGGGGATCGGCTTCTGGCACCGCCGCCGGTTCGGCGCGGCCTCCGAGATCGAGGTGAAGCGGGTCAGGCGCCGGAGCTGAGCTCCGCCGCCTCCGGCTGCTCCGCGTCCGAGGCGCCCCGGCCCCGGCCGCGCAGGAACAGCACCGCCGCGAGGAAGCCGACCGCCGCGACGATCGCCGCGCCGAGGAACGCGGCCGCGTAGCCGGAGGTGAGGCCCGCGGCATCCGTCCCGCTCGTCGCGGCCGCGCCGACCGCGGTGAGGATGGCGAGGCCGACCGCCGAGCCGATCTGGTAGCTCGTGTTGACGAGTCCCGAGGCGACCCCCGCCTCCTCCGGTCGTGCGGCGCTGATCGCGGTGCCGAGGGACGGCACGAAGGCGAGCGCCATGCCGAACGCGGCGACGAGCGAGGCCGGCAGCACGTCGAGCGCGTACGCGCCGTCCGGGCGCACGAGGGCGAGCCAGCCGAGGCCGACCGCGAGGAGCACGAAGCCCCAGGCGATGAGCGCCTTCGCGCCGAAGCGGGCCTGCAGCCGGGGCGCGAGCGCCACCATCACGACGACGATGAGCGCCGTCATCGGCAGGAGTGCCGCGCCCGAGGCGAAGGCGCCGGCACCGAGCACCTGCTGCAGGTAGAGGTTCAGGAAGAACCACATCGGCACCCAGGCGGCACCGAGCAGGAGCTGGGCGAGGTTCGCGCCGCCGAGCTGCGGGGCGCGGAAGAGGCCGAGCCTGAGGAGCGGGGTGCGGCGACGGGCCTGGATCACGAAGAAGAGCGCGAGGAGCACGACGCCGACGACGAGGCCGATGACCGTCTCGGGTCCGCCCCAGCCGGCCTCCGGCGCGCGGACGACCGCGTACACGATGGCGGCGAGGCCGAGCGTCGCCGTGACGGCGCCGCCGAGGTCGACCGAGCCGCGGCCTCCGGGAACGGCGGGGAGGGCCGCCGGCGTGAGCGCGATGACGAGCACCGCGATCGGCACGGTCACGTAGAAGACCCACGGCCAGCTCGCGTACTCGGTGAGCACGCCGCCGAGGAACACGCCCGCGGTGCCGCCGATCGGCGCCGCAGCGCCGTACACGGCGAAGGCGCGGGGGAGCTCGGCGGTGCCGCCGAAGAGCGCCATGAGCAGCGAGAGCGCGGCGGGCGCGATGAGTGCCGCCCCGCCGCCCTGCACGGCGCGGCCGACGATCTCGGTGACCGCGTCGGGCGCGGCGCCGGCGACGATCGAGCCGAGCGCGAGGATGACCCAGCCGGCGATGAAGACGCGGCGGGCGCCGAGCACGTCGGCGAGGCGGCCGCCGAGGAGGAGGAGCCCGCCGAAGGCGACGACGTAGGCGTTGAACACCCACGACAGCGACTCGGGGGAGAAGCCGAGGGCCGCCTGCATATCGGGCAGGGCGACCCCGATGATCGAGGTGTCCATGATGACGACGAATTGAGCGGCCGCGATGAGCGCGAGGCCGAGACCGCGGCGGGCGCCGGATCTGCTGCTGGGTGACATGGTTCTGCTCCGTTTCGGACGGGGGCTCGGGATCCGAGCGTTAATACCCCTAGGGGGTATAGATATAGCGGAGCGTCGTGCCGGCGTCAAGCCGCGTGACGTCGTTAGCATGGCGGAGGAGAGACGGGAGCCTCGATGACGGACGCCAACGGCCAGCAGATCACCCCAGGGTGGTACCCCGACCCCGCCGGTGGCGGCGGACAGCGCTGGTGGGACGGGATCGGCTGGACCGAGCACGTCGCGCCGGGCGTGCCTGCGGCCCCCGCGCCGGCCGCCCCGCTCGCGGATCCACCAGCTGCCGGTCCCGCGCCGTACCGGGGCTACGCGACGCAGTGGACCCGGGTGCCAGTCGGCACCAAGTCGGACACCGTGTGGGTCTGGCTCATCGTGTTCATCCCGCTCATCGGGATCTTCGGTCTCTTCTTCTGGGACGTGCAGGGATACCTCCGGGAGTCGATGGCGAACCCCTACGGCTCGAGCCTGTCGATGATGCTCGACCCCTGGTACCTCTCGATGATGGTCATCGGCTGGGTGAGCTACGGGCTCCTGGTCTGGTTCTCCTACCTCGACTACGCGGCGCTCGGTCGGCTCGGGTTCCAGCGTCGGTTCCACTGGGCGTGGGCGTTCCTGTGGTCGGCGGTCTACGTCGTCGGTCGCAGCGTCTTCGTGCGCCGGCAGAGCGGCAATCGCGGCTCCGGTCCGCTCTGGGCGGTCATCGCGGTGAACGTGGCCGCATTCCTCATCGCGCTCATCTGGATGATCTGGTTCTTCGCGCAGGTCTACGAGGCGGTCCGCGGAATGCCGATGACGAGCTACTGAGCCTCGCCGCCGCGCGACGCCGAACGCCCCCGTATCCGTTCCGGATGCGGGGGCGTTCGCTGCTCGCGCCGTGCACTGCGCGGTAACGGTTTGAAAACATCACTAGTCATTCATGTTGTGAGTTTCAATAACTCCTTCTAGGCTCGCACTCGTTCAAGCCGACGGCACTGCCGCGGCGCCAGCGACGGGGCGACGGATGCCTCGGAGACACAAGGATGTGCGCAGTGACAGCACCGACCCTCAAGCGCTCGCTCGGGATGTGGGCCATCGTCGGGCTCGGCCTCGGCTACATGGCCCCGGTGACCGTGTTCGACACCTTCGGCATCGTGAGCGAGGAGACCGACGGCGTCGTGCCGACGGCGTACCTCGTGGGGCTCGTCGTGCTGCTGTTCACCGCGCTCAGCTACGGCGCCATGGTGCGCGCGTTCCCGGCCGCCGGCTCCGCGTACACCTACACGCGCGAGGCGATCCACCCGGGGCTCGGCTTCCTCGTCGGCTGGGCCTCGCTGCTCGACTACCTGCTGCTGCCCGTCGTGAACGCGGTCATCATCCGCCTCTACATGGAGCAGTTCTTCCCCGAGGTGCCGGGGTGGGTCTGGGTGGTCGGCGTCGCAGCCCTCCTCATCGGGCTCAACGTCGTGAGCGTCAAGGCGACATCCCGGGTGAACGGCGTGCTGCTCATCGCCGCGCTCGCCGGCATCGCGGCGTTCCTCGTGCTCGCCGGGCTGCAGATCTCGAAGGGCCTGGGCACCGGCACGCTGTTCTCGTTGCAGCCCATCTGGCACGACGGCGTGCAGCTGTCGGCCGTGCTCGCGGGCACCACGATCGTGGCCTTCTCCTTCATCGGCTTCGACGCCGTCACGATGTACGCCGAGGAGGCGAAGGACCCGAACGCGGTGCCGCGGGCGGTCATGCTCACCGTGCTCATCGGCGGCGCGATCTTCTTCGCGGGCGCGTGGTTCGCGCAGTCCGCCTTCCCGACGCTCGACGGCTTCGAGTACACCGACGACACCCTGCCCGAGCTGGCGCTGTTCGTCGGCGGCCAGGCGTTCCAGCTGCTGTTCGTCGCGGTCGCCTTCGCCGCAGCCGTGGCCTCGGGCCTGTCCTCGCACGCGAGCGTCTCCCGGCTGCTGTACGTGATGGGCCGGAACGGCGTGCTCGCCCCGAAGCGCTGGTTCGGCGCGGTGAGTCCGCGCTTCCGCACCCCGGTGTTCACCACCGTGCTCGCGGGCCTCGTCGTGCTGCTCGCGATCACGCCCACGCTCGACCTCATCTCCTCGGTGATCAACTTCGGCGCCCTCATCGCCTTCACCTTCGTGAACCTCGCCGTCATCGCCCACTACGCGATCCGCCAGGGCCGCCGGCGCACACCCGCCGACATCGTGCGCTTCATCGTGCTGCCGCTCCTCGGCGCGGCAGGGACGGGCCTCCTCTGGGTGCACCTGAGCGCCGACGCGATGATCCTCGGCACGGTCTGGACCGTCGTCGGCGTCATCGTGCTCTTCGCCGTCACCCGCGGCTTCCGCCGCCCCGTCGCCGAACTCGGCATCGATGAGGCCGACGCCGCCGACGCCGCCGACGCTGCCGACGGGCCGGATGCCGACGAGGCATCCGAACCCGACGAGGTGCCCACCGTGCCGACCCGGTAGCCACCCCCGAACGACCATCCCACCCCAGAAAGGAACGCGCATGCGCACCCCCACCCACCCCTCTCCGAGACGAACACGCCTCCTGGCGATCGGCATCGCGGCCGTCGTCACCGGCCTCCTCGCCGCGTGCACCCCCGCCACCCCGGCCTCCGACGCGGACGCCGCCGACACGGTGCTGACGAACGGCTTCGTCTGGACCGTCGACGCCGAGAACAGCGTGCAGCAGGCCGTCGCCATCACCGACGGCGAGATCGTGTACGTCGGCGACGACGCCGGCGCGAAGCAGCTCATCGGCGAGCGCACCGAGGTGATCGACCTCGACGGCAAGATGCTGATGCCGGGCATGCAGGACGCCCACGTGCACACCTTCCTCGGCGGCGACAAGCTGACGGCCTGCAACCTGAACTTCGAGTCGCTGACGATCCCCCAGTTCCAGGAGAAGATCCAGGGATGCCTCGACGAGGAGGGCGACACCGACAAGCCCCTCATCGTCGAGACCTGGTACCGCCAGGCGATGCAGCCGCAGGGCGTCACCGTCGACAAGACCGTGCTCGACGCGCTCGACACCGAGCGCGCGGTGCTCGTGTACACGACCGACGGGCACTCGGTGCTGTTGAACTCGAAGGCGCTCGAGGTTGCGAACATCACCTCGGAGCACTCCGGCCCGCCGCACATCGAGGTCGACGCGAACGGCGTGCCGAACGGCATCCTCGAAGAGGGCGCCGCGTTCATGGCGCGCGGCAAGATCGTGCCGCCGCGCACGCTCGACGAGAGCGTCACCTCAGCGTCGGCGGCGATGTCGGCGCTGTCCGCCGTCGGCGTCACGGCCTACCTGGACCAGATCTCCGGCGAGGACATCGCCTCGGCGATGACCGAGCTGCGGGAGCGCGGCGAGCTGACGACGCGCGTGTTCCTCGCGCCGAACATCTCCGCCGAGCTTGGCCAGGCCGACCCGCGCGCCGCGGTCGACGAGGTGCTCGCGTACCGCGAGCAGTGGGGGACGGATGCCTCGGCCCAGGAGCCGGGCATCGCGGTGAACAACGTCGCGGAGTTCGGCCTCGACGGCGTGTTGCAGGCGCCGGCGCTGACGGCGTCCTTCCTCGAGCCGTACTACGTGAACGTCGGCACCGAGGAGGCGCCCGACTGGCAGCCCGGCACCGACGCGGGGCCCGAGCCCGCGTACACGGCCGAGCAGATGGGGGCGATCGTCGCGCTGCTCCTCGACGAGGACATCACCCCGGAGCCGCACGCGATCGGCGACCGCGCGGTGCGCACCGCCCTCGACGCCTTCGAGATCGCCCGCGCCCAGTCCGACTCGGACACGCCGCTCGCCATCGCGCACGCGGAGTCGGTGCACCCCGACGATCTGGCGCGCTTCGCGGAGCTCGACGTGCTGCCCGCCATGGGGCTGCAGTGGGCGAAGCCCGCGTTCGACTCGATCGACGCCGCCCAGGACACCCTCGGGCCTGAGCGGTTCGCCCGCACCGAGCCGATCGGCAGTCTCGCCGACGCGGGCGCGCAGGTCGCGAACGGCAGCGACTGGCCGGTCGACCCGCTGAACCCGTTCGCCTCGCTGCAGATCTCGATGACCCGCGAGAACCCGGACGGCGGCGAGCGCTTCACCGGCAAGCTCGGCGAGGACCGCGGGCTCACGATCGAGGAGGCGATCCGCGCGATGACGATCAACCCGGCACGCATCATGCACGGCGACGACACCACCGGATCGATCGAGGTCGGCAAGTACGCGGACCTCATCGTGCTCGACCGCAACATCACCGAGGTGCCGACCGACGAGATCGTCGACACGAAGGTCGAGCTCACCCTGCTCGGCGGGAAGGCCGTCTACGGCACGCTCTGAGCCCGATCACGCCCGCCGGATCGTCGACAGCACCACGTCGAGGGTCCGGCGGGCGTCGTCCGGGGTGATCAGCCCGGCGAGCCAGCGCTGGCTGAGCCCTTCGACCAGGGCCGTGAGGAGTTCGGCCACAGCCTGCGGCGCCGCGGCCGTCTCGACCGAGCCGTCGGCGAGGCCGCGCAGGATGCCGATGGTGACCTGTTCGTTCCAACGCTCCGTCGCGCGCTGCACCGCCTCGGCGAGTTCGGGGTCCTCGATCGGCAGCGCGGTCACCTCGTTCCAGATGAGGTTCAGGTCGCGCACCTCGGGGGAGTCGTCGAACTCGGCGTGCAGCGCACTGCGCAGCGCCTCGTAGCCGCTCGCCTCGCGGTCGAGGTGCAGCAGGTTCACCGAGGGCGCCCGTTCGGCCGCGTACTGGAAGACCCCGCGGACGAGTGCCTGCCGATTCGGGAAGTGGTAGTACGTCAACTGCGGGGTGACGCCGGCGCGCGCCGTGATGTCCTTCACGACGAACGCGTCGAGCCCGCGCTCGCCGATCACCTGCGCCGCGGCCGCGAGGATGCGGTCGCGTTTCGAGGGGGGCTTCTCCGTCTCAGCCGGCATCCGACGGCCCGCCCGCGAGGACCGCTTCGGTGGCGAGGCCGAGCAGCTCGAGCCCGCGCTCGGCCGGCAGCAGCGAGGAGCGCACGCGCTGCTGCAGCCCGTCGACGAGCGCCGTGAGCGCCGTCGCCGTCTCGGCCGGCGCCTCCGGGTGCGCCTCGGCGAGCTGCGGCACGGCCGCCGACACGAGCCGGGTCATCCCGCCGTTCCAGCCTTCGAGCGTCCTGGCGAGGGCCGGACGGATGGCCGTGTCGAACGCCGCCGCCCGCATCGCCTCGGCGTACACGCGGTCCTGCCTCGCGGCCTCCGTCGTTACGCCGACGTGCTGGCTGAGCGCCGTGCGGAGGCGCTCGGCCGGCGGGAGCTCCTGCGGCGGGCGCCGGTACGCGTAGTGGTCGAGCGCCTCCGCGAGCGCCGCGCGGATCAGATCCTGCCGGTTCTCGAAGTGGTAGTAGAGGAGCCCGAGCGAGACGTCGGCGGCCTCCGCGACCGCCTCGACCGTCACCCCGCGCACGCCGTGCTCGCTCAGCAGCTCCGTCGCCGCCCCGAGGATCGCGGCACGCGTCGACTCTGCCTTCGAGGGCTGCTGGGCTGCGGGCACGGGTCCGATTCTACGGGCGGATATCGCGGCGGCGGCTCGGGTTCTCGTCGGTGCGCCGGCCTGCGGAAGGCTCAGGTCTCGTCGTGCTCCTCATCATGCTGCCGAGACTGTTCAAGCCGCGGGGGAGTCGACCCCGCCCACCAGTCACGCAGCGGCAGTCCGGGTGGATCTCCGGGGGGCACGATCGTGTTCGGCGCCGTCTTCGTCACGACGACGCTGATCACCGAGCAGCCGCTCTGGGCTCTCGTCGCCGGTATCGCAGTCGCGGTCGCGACGCTCGCCGCACTGATCGCGCTTGCGACTCGTCCGGGCGGGGCACGGGCGCTCGACGACCAGCGGTAGAGCGACGAAGCCCGCACCGAAAGGGTGACCCTCCAACTGGAGAGTCTCCCTGTCGGTGCGAAACGCAATAGTTCACCTCCTGGTTGACTATTTTGTCTGGCTGCGGAATACTTAACTTTGTGGTTGATCATTCTCTGGGTGCTGTCCTTCAGGCGGTCGCCGACCCGACACGTCGTGCGATGGTCGAGCGGCTCGCGCGCGGCGCGACCACGGTCGGCGAGCTCGCGGCACCGCTGGCGATGTCCCTCCCCGCGGTGATGAAGCATCTCGCGGTCCTCGAAGCTGCCGGGGTGATCCAGACGCAGAAGGTGGGACGTGTGCGGACCTGCACGCTCCAGCCCGGATCGCTCGACGTTCTGAGGGAATGGGTCGAACACCAGCAGACCGCATGGGAGCGGGCGCTCGACGATCTCGGCGAATTCATCGATACGCAGACGAAAGGAAACGACCATGACTGATCACGACACGAGTGAGCGCGTCGTCGCCCACTCCGACTTCATGCTCGAACGGCGGCTGGACGCCTCTGCGGCTGCTGTGTTCGCCGCGTGGGCGGATGAGCCGGCCAAGCGCAGCTGGTTCGCGGCGGACGCCGAAAGCTATCGGCTGGACTTCACCGTCGGCGGGTCCGAGACCGTCGACACGACGCTCGCTGACGGGCATCGAGTGCGGTTCCACGCCACCTATCACGACATCCTCGCCTCGGAGCGGATCGTGTTCTCTGCGCTTCTCAGCTCGGATGATCGCCCTGCGACCGTGTCGCTGACCACCGTGGAGTTCGTTCCCGATGGGCGCGGGACGAGGCTGGTGCTCACCGAGCAGGGCGCCTTCCTGGACGGCCTGGAGCGCCCGGAGTGGCGCGAGCGCGGCACCGGCACCTGGCTGGACGCGCTGGTGCGCCACGTCGAAGGGAGCGCGTGATGAGCATCCGGCATGTCCTCGCCGTCGTCCCCGTAACGGACCTCGATGCGGCGACCGACTGGTACTCACGACTGTTCGACGCGGCGCCGACCAACGTGCCGATGCCAGGGTTGCTCGCCGAGTGGCGCCTGACCGAGAACGGGTGGGTGCAGCTCTCGACACAGGCCGGTCCTGCAGGCAGCGGCTCCCTCAACTTGGCCGTGGACGACCTCGACGAGCACGTTCAAGCGGCGCGTGGCCGGGGATTCGAGATCGGCGCTTCCGTCGGGGTCAACAAGGGGGTACGCCTCGCCGAGCTGCATGATCCGGACGGCACGACCGTCACCTTCATCGGTGGTTTCCGTGAGCACTACTGAATCGTCGGTGGAGGGGCGCACGTCGCCGTCGGCGGCACGGTTGCTCGGCTGGGCCCGGGTGGCCTGCGGAGTCGCGGTTATGTCCGGCCGGACTGTTCGAGCTTGCGGGTGCGGGCGCTGCCGAGCGCCCAGCCTGCAGCGAAGGCACCAGCCGCAACCGCGATCACGAGCAGCGCGACGCCCCAGATGCGGGCCGCCGGCACTGGAGACAAGCCGCCGACGAAACCGAAATCGGCGAGGGGCTGATAGGCGAACCACCCGAACGAGGCGGTCGGCGCCGGAAGCAGGATGAGCACGATCCCGAGCGTCGCGAGGACTGCCGCGCCGACTCCCATAGCTGCGAGTCCGATCTTCATCGCTGTTCTTCCGCGCCGGGTTCCTGATCAGTTGACCGCGACCGGTCGCGGGGATGGGGGTCGAGCGCTCGCGCCAGCGCCTGTCCAAGTTCGGGCACCGGGATCTCGACTGCCGGTTTGACGGCGTCGTCGCGATCCAGCTCAGAGGTCAGACGCTGCAGCAGCTCCTCAGCGGTGAACGTGCTCCAGCGCTCGGGCTCGTCATAGGCGGAGTCGCGCAGGTCCCACAGTGCATCGATCAGCTGTTCCGTCGTCTGCGCCGCATCGAGGCGCTTCAGGCCGTTCGCGAGTCCGTCCACATGCAGATCGTATTGGGCAGGGGAGGGGCGAAGCTACGGCATCCTGCCGTCGAACCGGGCGTAGAGCTCGGGCGACCGATCGCGAAGCCGGCCCCAGAACGCAGCCTCCCATGCGTCGGGATCCGCGTCGTAGTGCTGCGCTTCGGCCCGGTAACTCTCGAACGCGCGCTGCGCGACCGCTGCGTCCCATGGTCGTCTCGTGCAGTCGTTCAGGAGCTGGGACCCGTAGTGCACGACCTCGTCGCGGTACGAGGCGAGGGCCGCCTCGAGCCAGCGCACGTGATCGTCCGCGCGCTCGCCGGTCGCGAGGTAGGCCTCCCACCGTGCGTCGAGCTGCGCACGGAACGGATCGGCTGCTCGCCCGGCATCCACGCTCATGACTGGAGCGTACCGACTCGGTGCGCCGATGCGTCTGCAACGTACCTGGCCGGGGCTATCGTCGGATCAGCACCGCCGGATGGGCGAGTGCCGGAGTGGGCGGAAGCAGCATGGGCAGCGGGGAGCTTGAGGCGCGGTTTCGCGTGGCGATGAGTGCCGTGGCCGAAGCGGTCCTCAACAGAGGAGCGCGGCGCACGTACGACATCGTTATGGACGGTGCCGGTCAGTTCATCGACGAGTACTTCGACTGCGTGTACGGCGGGGGCAGCGTATCGGGTGTGGATGGAGATCAGTGATCTTTGGACGGCCCGCGAGACCCCTTGCCCGAAGAGCTGACGGACGAGATCGCTCGCAAAGCGGCGTTGGAGTGGTTGGCGGTCGATCAGGGCTCGTCGCTCGCGGTCGATGCGTACTTCGCGCGGTGGGGATCGTCGGAGCCTTGGCGGGCGGAGGGATAAGTCGCTCGTTGGCCCCAAGGGCCACAAAACAAGAAAACCCCCGCTCTCGCGGGGGTTTCGCTGTGGCTCCGACCGGCATCGATCCGGTGACCTTTCGATTTTCAGTCGAACGCTCTACCAACTGAGCTACAGAGCCTCGGGGCATCCGATGAAACGGTGCCTCGATAAGGAGAAAGCCCCTTCTCTCGAAAGGGAAAGGGCTTGTCGCCTGAGCGACCCTGACGGGACTTGAACCCGCGACCTCCGCCGTGACAGGGCGGCACGCTAACCAACTGCGCCACAGGGCCTCGTAATGAGACTATTCAATTGTAAAACCTTCGAGAGTGACCCCAACGGGATTCGAACCCGTGCTGCCGCCGTGAAAGGGCGGTGTCCTAGGCCACTAAACGATGGGGCCGGGTGGGAGTGCTTGCGCTCTCCCGCCGACAGCCAAGCATACGGGTTTCCCGCCGAGATTCCAAAACGAGGCCGGCGACCGTTCCCGCCGCCGGGCGGCGCCCCTTGGACATGCCCGCCGAAATGCCGTTCGCCCCGGGAATCCATGCCTATCGTGGCTCTGATCGCCTCAAGCTGAGCTTGAACCAGAAGCTCGAATACGAAGCTCGAACCAGCAGCTCGAACACAGAACGGCGCGGGGGCCCGAGCCCGCGTGGACGGGGAACCATGTACCGAACCACAGTCAACCGCCCGACGACGACCCGCCGACGACCGGCGCGGCTGCGCCGTGCCCTCGCGACCCTGCTCGCGGTGGGACTCGCGGTGACCGGCACGGTCATCGGCGCGAGCCCCGCGGCCGCGGCCGACTACCCGAGCTGGGACGAGCTGCAGGCGGCGAAGGCCGACACCGCCGCCGCGGCATCCGCGGTCGACCAGATCACCTCGCTCATCGCGCAGCTCGAGCAGAACGTGGCCACGACGCGGGCCGAGGCCGAGAAGCGGATGGCGGAGTTCCTCGACGCGCAGCAGCGCTACGACGACGCGGCCCGCAAGGCCGGGGAGATCGAGGCCCTCGCCGCGCAGACCGCCGCCGAGGCCGATGACGCGAAGAAAAACGCCGGCCAGGTGGCGGCGCAGCTCTACCGCTCCGGCGGCGGCGACCTCAGCGTCGACCTGTTCCTCGAGTCCGGGGACCAGGTCGCGACCGACGCGCTGCTCTCGAAGCTCGGCAACATGGAGAAGATGGTCGAGCGCACCTCCGAGGTGTACCGCAGCGCCCAGTCCAAGTCGAACGACGCGGAATCGCTCGGGGAGCAGGCGGAGGTCGCCAAGGCGGAGCGCGAGAAGCTCCGCGTCGCCGCGCAGGACGCGCTCGCCGCGGCCCAGGAGGCGCAGGCGGCCGCCGAAGCCGCGCTCTCCGAGTCGGAGGCGAAGAAGGTCGAGCTCGACCAGCAGCTGAAGTTCATGAAGGACGCGGAGGCGAAGACCGCCGCCGCGTACCAGGAGGGCGAGCGGATCCGGAAGGAAGAGGAGGAGAAGCGACGTCGTGAGGCGCTCGCCGCGGGCGGCCCCGGCACCGTCGCGAGCTCCGGCTGGGCCCGTCCCGCCTCCGGCTACATCTCCGACGGCTACGGCGCGCGCCCCATCATCTGCGGCGGCGGCTACTGCTCGAGCGGCTACCACTACGCCTACGACATCGCGACCGGCTGCGGCGCCCCGATCTACGCGGCGAACAGCGGCACCGTCTCGATCGCCGGCTGGAGCGGCAGCTACGGCAACTACGTGAAGATCAACCACGGCGGCGGCATCTCCACCGGCTACGCGCACATCCGCGAGGGCGGCATCCTCGTCGGCACCGGCCAGTGGGTCTCGGCCGGCCAGCAGATCGCTTGGAGCGGGACGACCGGCGCGTCGACGGGCTGCCACCTGCACTTCGAGGTCTGGGACGGCTGGGACCGGATCAACCCCGGCCCGTTCATGTCCGCACGAGGAGTGAACCTTGGCTGAGAACCGCACCCGCCCGGTGTCCCGGGTGAAGCCCGTGACCTTGTTCTCCGCGGTCGCGGTCGGCGCTGTGACCGCCTCGATCGGTGTCTCCGGCGCACCGGCGTTCGCCGTCGACTACCCCTCGTGGGGCGAGATCGAGCAGGCGAAGCAGAACGAGCAGACCAAGCAGGCGGAGATCGCCCGGCTCGGCGAACTGCTCGCGGGCCTGCAGGCGACGGCGGATGCCGCGATGCGCGACTCGCAGATCGCCGCCGAGGCGTACCGGCAGACCGTCGTGAAGCGCGACGAGGCCGTCGAGCGTGAGGCGTCGCTCGGCACGCAGGCGGAGGAGGCCGAGGCGGTCGCCGAGATCTCGAAGATGCGGGCCGGGCTCATCGCCGCGCACCTCGCGAAGGCCGGCGGCAACGACCTGACCACGTCCCTCGTCTTCTCCGGCGACAGCGCCGGGCTGCTGAAGCAGCTGGGCATGGTCTCGAAGCTCGGCGAGCAGTCGACCTCGGTCTACGAGCAGGCGCTCGCCGACCGCAACACGGCCGACTCGCTCCGCGAGCAGGCCGACGCGGCCGCGAAGGAGCGCAAGAAGCTCGCCGACGACGCGAAGCGTCAGTACGACGACGCGCAGTCGAAGGCGGATGCCGCGACCGCCGTGCTGGCCGAGCAGGAGACCCGCTCGGCGGAGCTATACGCCCAGCTCGCCCGCTTGAAGGACACCACGGCGGAGCTCGAGCGGGAGCGCGCAGAGGGCGTCGCCCGCGAGGCGGCCGAGCAGGCGACTCGGCCGCAGCAGCCGTCCCCCGGTGGAGGCAACCCGGGCGGCGGCACCCCCGGCGGTGGCACCCCAGGCGGCGGCACCCCCGGCGGCGGGAACCCTGGCGGCGGAAACCCCGGCGGGGGAAACCCTGGCGGGGGCACCACGAACCCGCCGAACACGAGCGCCGTCGAGTCGGCGATCTGGTATGCCCAGCAGCAGCTCGGCGAGCCTTACGACCTCGGCGGCGCGGGCCCGGACCGCTGGGACTGCTCCGGTCTCACGAAGATGGCCTACGGCTACGCCGGGATCTACATCGGCACGCACTCGGCGACGAACCAGTACTACACCCTCGCGAATCAGGGCAAAGCGGTCTCGCTCGGCAGCATCCAGCGCGGCGACCTGCTGTTCTGGGGCTCAGGCGGCGACTACTACCACGTCGCGATCTACCTCGGCGGCGGACGCATCCTCGAGGCGCCCGACTACGGCAAGAACGTGCGCGAATGGTCGATCTGGGGCAGCCCCTCTGCGGCCGCCCGCCCGACCGGCTGAGCCGCTCGCGGCAGACGACGAAGGGGGCGAGCCGATCGGCTCGCCCCCTTCGTGCGTTCGGTTCGGCTCAGTGACCGGGGAAGGCCTCGATCGCCTTCTGGATGAGCGCCTCGGCCTCGGCCGCGTTCGCCCAGCCCTCGGTCTTGACCCACTTGCCGGGCTCGAGGTCCTTGTAGTGCTCGAAGAAGTGCTCGATCTCCTTCTTCGTGTACTCGGGGATCGTGTCGACGTCCTGGATGTGGTTCCAGCGCGGGTCGCCCGCGGGCACCGCGATGACCTTCGCGTCGCCGCCGCCGTCGTCGGTCATGTGGAAGACGCCCACCGGGCGCACCTTCACGCCGACACCGGGGAACAACGGGTACTCGAGCAGCACCAGCACGTCGAGCGGGTCGCCGTCGTCGCCCAGGGTGTTCTCGAAGAAGCCGTAGTCGGTGGGGTAGACGAAGCCCGTGTAGAGCACGCGGTCGAGGAAGACCCGGCCGGTCTCGTGGTCGACCTCGTACTTGTTGCGGCTCCCCTTCGGGATCTCGATGACGGCGTTGTACTCGCCCATGTGCTCTCCTTGTGTGAAGTCCCGCCGGGCACCTGGCGCGCGGCGGAATAAGGTTACCTCGATGCCCTCAGACGACCGCACGGATGCCTCGGAGCGCCGCCCCCGCCTCACTCCGCCGATCGCCGACGCCCGCCGCGCCGTGCGCGCCGTGCTCGAGCCCGTCGATCCCGCCGAGACGGGCGCGACTCCGCCGCTCGCGCTCGTCGCGCTCTCCGGCGGGGCCGACTCCCTCGCGCTCGCCGCGGCGACCGCCTTCGAGGCGCCGCGGGCGGGATGGCGCGCCGGTGCCGTCGTCGTCGACCATGGACTGCAGCCCGGCTCTGCCGAGATCGCCGAGCGCGCCGTCGCCCAGGCCCGGGAGCTCGGGCTCGACCCGGTGCTCGTGCGCCGCGTCGAGGTACCGGCCGCGGGCCAGGGGCCCGAGGCATCCGCCCGCGCCGCCCGCTACGCGGCGCTCGACGCCGCCGCGACCGAGGCCGGCGCCACCGTCGTGCTGCTCGGCCACACGCTCGACGACCAGGCCGAGACGGTGCTGCTCGGCCTCGCCCGAGGCGCCGGTGGCGCGAGCCTCATGGGCATGCCGCAGCGCGCCGGCCGCTACGTGCGTCCGCTGCTCGGGCTCCGCCGCGAGACGACGCGCCAGGCGTGCCTCGACGCGGGGCTCGACGCCTGGGACGACCCGCACAACACCGATCCCGGGTACGCGCGCGTGCGGGTGCGCGAGCGCGTGCTGCCCGTGCTCGAGGCCGAGCTCGGGCCGGGCATCGCCGAGGCCCTCGCCCGCACCGCCGAACAGCTCCGCGAAGACGAAGCGGCGTTCGACGAGCAGCTCGAGGAGTTCATCGAGGAGATCTGCGAGCCCGCCGAGGCCGGCATCGCCGTCTCCGCCGCGGTGCTCGCCGCGAACCCCGCCGCCCTCCGCCAGCGCATCATCCGGCACGTCGTCGGCAGCGAGTTCGGCGTCGCGCTCAGCCGGGTGCAGACGCTCGAGGTCGCCCGGCTCGTCACCGAGTGGCACGGACAGGGGCCCGTCGCGCTGCCCGGCGGGGCCGTCGCGACCCGCGCCGGAGCCCACGTCGTGTTCTCGGCGACCGGGGCGACCGAGATCCTGCCGCACGATCACTGAGCCGCGACACCGGGCTGGTCCCCGGGTCGCCTAGGATCGTTCCATGCACGCGAGCGACATCGAGGGCGACCTCACCGAAGTCCTGGTGACCGAATCCGAGATCCACGCGAAGCTCGCCGAGCTCGCCCGACGCATCGAGGCCGACTACCAGGGGCGCGACCTGCTCCTCGTCGGCGTGCTGAAGGGCGCGGTCATGGTCATGGCCGACCTCGCGCGCGAACTCCGCCCGCACCTCAACATGGACTGGATGGCCGTGTCGAGTTACGGCGCCGGCACGCAGTCCTCCGGCGTCGTGAAGATCCTGAAGGACCTCGACACCGACCTCACCGGCCGCGACGTGCTCATCGTCGAGGACATCATCGACTCCGGCCTCACCCTCAGCTGGCTGCTCGAGAACCTGCGCTCGCGCGGCGCCGCCTCGGTCGAGGTCTGCGCCCTGCTGCGCAAGCCCGACGCCGCGAAGGTCGAGGTCGACGTGCGCTACCTCGGCTTCGACATCCCGAACCAGTTCGTCGTCGGCTACGGCCTCGACTATGCCGAGCGCTACCGCAACCTCCGCGACGTCGCGATCCTCGCGCCCCACGTCTACAGCTAGGCGAGCGCTGCTGCGCACGACTGCTGCGCAGCCCTCAGCGGCAGTGCCGGCCGGTCCGCTTCGGGACTGCTTCGCAGCCCTCAGCGGCAGTGCCGGCCGGTCCGCTTCGGGACTGCTTCGCAGCCCTCAGCGAACACACATCCAGCGATCAGCGGGTGAACGGTAGCCTGGCAGCACCATGAACATGAAGAAGATCCTGCGCGGACCGATCATCTACATCCTGATCGCCGCGATCGTGGTGTGGATCGGCGCGAGCCTCATCACGGCCTCCGGGTTCAAAGAGGTGTCGACGCAGGAGGGCCTCGAGCTCCTGAAGGACGGCAAGGTCGCCGCCGCGAAGATCGTCGACGGCGAGAACCGCGTCGACCTCACGCTCGCGAAGGCCGACGAGAAGCTCGGCACGCAAGTGCAGTTCTACTACGTCACCCCGCGCGGGGCCGACGTCATCGCGGCGGTCGACGACGCGAACCCGAAGGACGGCTTCAACGACGAGGTGCCGCAGCCGAACTGGTTCCTCTCGATGCTCGGCATCCTCCTGCCGCTGCTGCTCATCGGCCTCTTCTTCTGGATCATGCTGTCCGGCATGCAGGGCGGCGGCAACCGCGTCATGCAGTTCGGCAAGTCGAAGGCGAAGCTCGTCTCGAAGGAGAGCCCGAAGGTCACCTTCGACGACGTCGCGGGCGCCGACGAGGCCATCGAGGAGCTCCACGAGATCAAGGAGTTCCTGAAGGAGCCGGCGAAGTTCCAGGCGGTGGGCGCGCGCATCCCCAAGGGCGTGCTGCTCTACGGCCCTCCCGGCACCGGCAAGACCCTGCTCGCCCGCGCCGTCGCCGGCGAGGCGGGCGTGCCCTTCTACTCGATCTCGGGCTCCGACTTCGTCGAGATGTTCGTCGGCGTCGGCGCGAGCCGCGTGCGCGACCTCTTCGACCAGGCCAAGCAGAACGCCCCGGCCATCATCTTCGTCGACGAGATCGACGCCGTCGGCCGCCACCGCGGTGCCGGCATGGGCGGCGGGCACGACGAGCGCGAGCAGACGCTGAACCAGCTCCTCGTCGAGATGGACGGCTTCGACCCGAAGACGAACGTCATCCTCATCGCGGCGACGAACCGCCCCGACATCCTCGACCCGGCGCTGCTGCGCCCGGGCCGCTTCGACCGGCAGATCGGCGTCGACGCACCCGACCTCAAGGGCCGCCAGAAGATCCTCGAGGTGCACTCGAAGGGCAAGCCGCTCGCGAAGGGCGTCGACCTCGAGGTGCTCGCGCGCAAGACCCCGGGCTTCACCGGTGCCGACCTCGCGAACGTGCTGAACGAGGCCGCCCTGCTCACCGCCCGCTCGAACGCGCAGCTCATCGACAACCGAGCCCTCGACGAGGCCGTCGACCGCGTGATCGCCGGCCCGCAGCGGCGAACCCGCGTGATGAAGGACAAGGAGAAGCTCATCACGGCGTACCACGAGGGCGGCCATGCGCTCGCGGCGGCGGCGATGAACTACACCGACCCGGTCACGAAGATCACGATCCTGCCGCGCGGCCGCGCCCTCGGCTACACGATGGTGCTGCCGCTGGAAGACAAGTACTCCATCACCCGCAACGAGCTGCTCGATCAGCTCACCTATGCGATGGGCGGCCGGGTCGCCGAGGAGATCGTGTTCCACGACCCCTCGACCGGCGCCTCGAACGACATCGAGAAGGCGACGGCGACCGCGCGCAAGATGGTCACCGAGTACGGCATGTCGGCGAACGTCGGCGCCGTGAAGCTCGGCCAGTCCTCGGGCGAGATGTTCCTCGGCCGCGACATGGGCCACCAGCGCGACTACTCCGAGGGCATCGCCGAGAAGGTCGACGCCGAGGTGCGCACGCTCATCGAGCAGGCGCACGACGAGGCGTGGCAGGTGCTGAACGACAACCGCGACATCCTCGACAAGCTCGCGGCCGAGCTCCTCGAACAGGAGACCCTCGACCACAACCAGATCGCCGAGATCTTCAAGGACGTGCGCAAGCTCCCCGAGCGCCCGCTCTGGCTCTCGAGCGACAAGCGCCCGGTCTCCGACGTGCCGCCGATCGCGTTCCCCACCGAGAAGATGCCGATCGACGCCGGCCTCGTCGACGGCGGCATCGACTCCGACGTGACGCCCGAGGAGCCCGCGGCCGAGCCGAAGGCGCCGCGGTCGAACCCGCGGCCGGCGACGGCCTGAGCCGTGACGGGGCGGGGATGACGACACCCGGCGTCGACCAGGAGCGCATCGAGCGCGCCGTGCGCGAGATCCTGCTCGCGATCGGGGAGGACCCGTCGCGTCCCGGGCTCGCGCGCACCCCGCAGCGGGTCGCCGAGGCCTACGCGGAGTTCTTCGGCGGCCTCGCCGTCGACCCGCTCGTGCACCTCGCCGACGCGGTCCCGCTCGACGCCGGCATCCGCCGGGCGAAGGGCGGGGCGGATGCCGACACCCCGACGACCTCCGACGCCGTCGTGCTGCGCGACCTCGACTTCCGCTCCGTCTGCGAGCACCACCTGCTGCCCTTCGTCGGCACGGCGCACGTCGCCTACCTCCCCGGCAACCGGGTGGTCGGCCTCGGTCGCATCCCCGCGGTCGTCGACACGCTCGCGAGCCGGCCACAGCTGCAGGAGCGCCTCGCCGAGGAGATCGCCGACGCGCTCGAGACCGGGCTGGAGCCGAAGGGCGTGCTCGTCGTGCTCGACGCCCAGCACCGCTGCGTCACGACCCGCGGCTCCCGCCAGGAGCGCAGCTCCACGGTGACGATCGCGAGCCGGGGCGCGCTCGCCGAGCCCGCCGCCCGCGCCGAGATCGTGGCGCTCATCGGGGCCCGGCGTGACTGAGGAGCCCACGGCGCCGGGCGCACCGTTCGTGATGGGCGTCGTCAACGTGACGCCCGACTCCTTCAGCGACGGCGGCCGCTGGTTCGACCCAGAGCGGGCGATCGCGCACGCCCTCGAGCTCGCCGCGGCGGGGGCCGAGCTGCTCGACGTCGGCGGGGAGTCCACCCGGCCCGGCGCCGCGCGGGTGGAGCCGGCGGAGGAGCTCCGCCGAGTCATCCCGGTCGTCACCGAGCTCGCCGCCCGCGGTCACCGGGTGAGCGTCGACACGATGCGGGCCGCGACGGCGGAGGCCGCCGTGGCGGCCGGCGCCGAGATCATCAACGACGTGTCCGCCGGCCTGGCCGACGAGGCCATGGCCGAGATCGCCGCAGCGAGTGGTGCGCGCTACGTCGCCATGCACTGGCGCGGGCACTCCGACCGCATGGACGGACTCGCGGAGTACGACGACGTCGCGCGCGAGGTGCGCGACGAGCTCGCCGCCCGGGTCGACGTGCTCGTCGCCGCCGGGGTCTCGCCCGAGCGCATCGTGCTCGACCCCGGACTCGGTTTCTCGAAGCGGGCGGAGCACAACTGGCAACTGCTCGCCCGGCTCGACGAACTGCAGGCGCTCGGCTTCCCCGTGCTCGTGGGCGCCTCGCGCAAGCGCTTCCTCGGCGGGCTCCTGCCCGACGGCGCGCCCGTCGGGGCGCGCGACCTGCCGACCGCCGTCGTGAGCGTGCTCTCGGCGCAGGCCGGGGCGTGGGCGGTGCGCGTCCACGACGTCGCGGCGACCCGGCTCGCCCTCGACGTCCTCGGAGCATGGCAGCATGGAGCACGTGGTTGACGAGCGCACCGGGGGAGACCGGATCACCCTGACCGGGCTGCGCGTGTTCGCGCACCACGGGGTCTTCGACTTCGAGCGCGCCGACGGCCAGGAGTTCGTCATCGACGTGACCGTCTTCGTCGACCTCGCCGCGGCGGCCCGCGGCGACGAGCTGGCGCGCACCGTGCACTACGGCGAACTCGCCGAGGCCGTCGTGCAGGGCGTCGAAGGCGACCCGGTCGACCTCATCGAGACGGTCGCCGAGCGAGTGGCGCGGATCGCGCTCGGCTTCGAGGCGGCCGAGGCCGTCGAAGTCACCGTGCACAAGCCGCAGGCACCGATCCGGGTGCCGTTCGACGACGTCGCCGTGACGATCACGAGGAACCGCTCGTGACCCGCGCCGTGATCGCCTTCGGCGCGAACCTCGGCGACCGCGAGGCGACCATCGCCCAGGCCGCCGCGGAGCTCGCCGACACCCCCGGGGTCGAACTCGTCGCGGTCTCGCCCGTCTACGAGACCCCCGCGATCAAGCTCACCGGCGTCGACCACGCCGCCCCCGGCTACCTGAACGGCGTGCTCCTCGTCGAGACCGAGCTCGACCCGCTCGCCCTCCTCGACGTGCTGCAGCGGGTCGAGCTGGCCCACGGCCGGCTGCGCGAGCAGCGCTGGGGCGACCGCACGCTCGACCTCGACCTCATCGACCACGGCGGTGTGCAGCGCGCCGACGCGCGACTCGAACTGCCGCACCCGCGCGCCTGGCAGCGGGCCTTCGTGCTGCAACCCTGGCTCGATGTCGACCCTGACGCCGTCGTCGCCGGGCGCGGCACGGTCGCCGAGCTCCGCGGCGCCGCGAGCGACGAGGTGCGCCGCCGATGAAGCGCACCCACGCCCCGGTGATCGTCGCGTTCGTGGCCGTCGGCCTCGTGCTCGGCTACCTCGGCGATCTCGCGATCGTCTCCGCGGGCGGCAACGCCCTGGTGCCGCCCGTTTCGCTGCCGATCACGCTCGTCGGCGTCGGCGCGGTCGTCGTCGCGCTCGCCTGGCCGATCCGCCGGGCGGTGAAGGGCACCGGGCGGCGGGTCGATCCGTTCCGCGCGATGCGGGTGGCGGTGCTCGCGAAGGCGTGCAGTCTGAGCGGCGCCCTCGTCGCGGGCCTCGGCCTCGGCATCACCCTGTTTCTGCTGACCCGCACGGTCGTGCCGCAAGCCGGCACCGTCTGGCTCGCCGCGGCCACCGCGATCGGTGCCGTCCTGCTGCTCGCCGCCGGACTCGTCGCCGAGCACTTCTGCACGCTTCCGCCCGACGACCCCGAGGATGAAGAGCCCGCCCATGCCTGAGCAGCCCGATCAGTCCGAGCAGCCCGATCAGTCCGAGCAGCCCGATCAGTCCGAGCAGCCCGACCAGTCCGAGCAGCCGAACGCCGCCGTCGAGCCCGGGCCCGGGCACCGCTTCGCGCCCGACACCGAGTGGCGGCGCGTCTCGCCGAAGTACCTCGTCGTCGAGGTCATCGGCTCGATCATCACGACGGCGATCATCGTCGCCGCGCTGCTCGTCGCCTTCTCGCTCTGGGGCCTCTGGTGGACCCCGTGGGCCGCGGGGGCCGTCGCGCTGATCGCGGTCGTCGCGATCGCCTTCGAGCCCCGCCGGGTGCGCTCGATCGGCTACCGACTGCGTGAGGACGACCTGCTCTTCCGTCGAGGCATCATGTTCCAGCGTCAGGTCGCGGTGCCCTACGGCCGCATGCAGCTCGTCGACATCACCCGCGGGCCCGTCGCCCGCGCGCTCGGCCTCGCCGACCTGAAGTTCGTGACGGCGGCGGCCGCCACGGCGGTGACCGTGCCCGGCATCCCCGAGGCGGAGGCCGACCGCCTGCGCGACGAGCTCGTCGCGCTCGCCGAGTCCCGGCGGGCGGGCCTGTGAGCGGAGCCGCCCCCGCGAAGCCGGCCGTCGACCTCGCCGACGGCGAGTGGCACCGGCTGCACCCGGCCAGCCCGCTGCTGCGCGGCGGCCTCGTGTTCATCGCGATCGCCGGCTTCGTCATCGCGAACCTGCGCGAGCGCGTCGTCGAGTTCTTCCTCGTGATCTTCGCCCCCGGCCAGCTCGACGACGGTTTCGGCGAGTGGAGCGACGAGAACGACTGGGGCCGCGACCCGATCGGCGGCATCGTCGCGAACAACCTCGTCGGTTGGGCGCTGCTCGCGGTGCTGCTCGTCGTCGTGCTCGTGATCGTCGGCTTCTGGCTGTCGTGGCGGATGCACACCTTCCGGGTCACGCCGGAGGCGGTCGAGGTGCGCAGCGGCATCCTGTTCCGTTCCCACCGCAGCGCCAGGCTCGACCGCATCCAGGGCATCAACATCACCCGCCCGGTGTTCGCGCGGCTGTTCGGCGCCGCGAAGCTCGAGGTGCAGGTCGCCGGCCAGTCGGGCAACATGCAGCTCTCCTACCTGGGCTCTTCGCTCACCGACGGCCTGCGCCGAGACATCCTGCGCCTCGCCTCCGGCGCCCGCGCGACCACGCAGAGCCCGGCCCCCGCGGTCGCGCTGCCGTCGGTCGCAGCCGGCGAGACCCTCGCCGAGCCGCTGCCCGGCCTCGCGCAGCCGGCCGGCCCGGCTGCGGCGCCGGGCACCGGGCCCGCCACGATCGGTTCGCGCGCCGGGGCGATCGTCGGCCAGCGGGTCGACGAGTTCCTCGCGCCGGAGCTCGATCCCGAGCTCGCCCCGCCGGAGTCCGTCGTGCACATCCCGGTCGGCCGCATCGTCGGCTCGACGCTGCTCGGCGGCGCCGCGCTCTGGATGCTGGCGCTCGCCGGCATCGTGATCGTGGGCGTCGTCAGCCGGCAGCTCTGGATGCTGTTCACCTTCGTACCGGCGGCGATCGGCATCGTGAGCTACTTCTGGTCGCGCATCACGAAGTCGCTGCGCTACTCGATCGCGGGCACCCCCGACGGCGTGCGGGTGGGCTACGGCCTGCTGTCGACCGCGAACCACACCCTGCCGCCCGGCCGCATCCACGCCGTCGAGGCGACGCAGTGGGTCTTCTGGCGGCCCTTCGGCTGGTGGTCGGTGCGCATCAACGTCGCCGGACAGTCCGTGACGAGCGGTGCGGAGGCGGCGCAGCGCACCCTGGTGCTGCCGGTCGGCACGGCCGGAGACGTGCAGCGGGTCATCGCCCTGCTGCTCCCGGAGGCGGCCGAGGGGGGCCCCGTCGCGGCGCAGATCGGCAGCGGCCTCACCGGGCGCGCCGGTCTCGACGGCGACCGCTTCTCGATCACGCCGAAGCGCGGTGCCTGGCTGCACCCCTTCTCGTGGCGGCGCATCGGCTGGGCCGCATCCGACGGCATCGCGCTCCTCCGGCGCGGCTCGCTCGTGCGCCGGCTCGTGCTCGTGCCGCTCGCGCGGATGCAGTCGGTGGCGCTCTCCGCGGGCCCGCTGCGGCGGGGCCTCGGGCTCGCCGAGCTCCGCCTGCACACCGTCACGGGCCCGGTCGTGCCGACCCTGCCCATCATCGAGCGCGAGGCCGGTGACGCGCTTTTCACGCACCTCGCAGGCGAGGCGGTCGAGCGGGCGAACGACGACCGTTCGCAGCACTGGGGCCGGGAGGCGGCGGATGCCTGAGCGGGCCGGACGGCTCGGGGTCGGCACCGTCGGGGCCGGTCGGGTCGGCGCCGTGCTCGCGGCCGCCCTCGGCGGGGCGGGCCACGCCCTCACCGGCGTCACCGCGGTCTCCGACTCGAGCCGCGACCGCGCCGACGCGATGCTGCCCGGCGTGCCCGTGCTCAGCACGCCCGAGGTGGTGCGCCGCAGCGAGCTCGTACTGCTCGCGGTGCCGCCGGACGAGCTGCCCGGGCTCGTCGAGGGCCTCGCCGCGACCGGCGACTGGCAGCCCGGGCAGCTCGTGCTGCACACCGCCGCCGAGTACGGCACGGGCGTGCTCGACCCGGCCCGCCGAGCCGGCGCCATCCCGCTCGCCGTGCACCCCGTGATGAGCTTCACCGGAACGAGCATCGATCTCGCCCGACTCGCCGGGGCGTGGTTCGCCGTCACCGCGCCCGCGCCCGTGCTGCCCATCGCGCAGGCCCTCGTCGTCGAGATGGGCGGCGAGCCCTTCGTCGTCGAGGAATCGGCGCGTCCCGCCTATGCCGAAGCGATCGACACCGCGGTGTCCTTCTCGTCCGCGATCGTCGACCAGGCGAGCGGCATCCTCGGCGGGCTGGGCGTCAGCCGACCCGGCGCGGTCCTCGCGCCCCTCGTGCGCAGCGCGGTCGAGAACGCCCTGGCCCGGCACGACGAGGGGCCGGGGCTCGACGGGCAGGCCGCCCTCGGGGAGCCCGGCGAGCACGACGATCCGCTTGGAGGACGCTGGTGAACGACACGACGCCCGCCGACCCGCCCGCCGTCGTCGGCACGATCGCCGAGCTCCGTAGCCGCGTGGCCGAGGCGCGAGCCGGCGGGGCATCCGTCGCCTTCGTGCCGACCATGGGCGCGCTGCACGACGGGCACCTGGCGCTCGTCGCCCGCGCCCGCGAGCTGGCCGAGCTCGTCGTCGTCTCGATCTTCGTGAACCCGCTGCAGTTCGGGCCGGACGAAGACCTCGAGCGCTACCCGCGCACCCTGGGCGCCGATGTCGCCGCGCTCGCCGGGACCGGCGCGGCGCTCGTGTTCGCGCCCGCCGTCGCCGAGATGTACCCCGACGGCCCGAGCCGGACGCGCATCGTCGCGGGCGAGGTCGGCGGACTCTACGAGGGCGCGTCCCGCCCCGGGCACTTCGACGGCATGCTCACGGTCGTCGCGAAGCTCTGCAACATCGTGCAGCCCGACGTCGCCGTGTTCGGGCAGAAGGACGCCCAGCAGGTCTTCCTCGTGCGCCGCATGGTGCGCGACCTCGACCTCCCGCTCGAGATCGAGGTCGTCGAGACCGTGCGCGAAGCCGACGGGCTCGCCCTCTCCAGTCGCAACCGCTTCCTCGGCGAGCCGGAGCGGCGCACGGCGCTCGTGCTGTCCGAGGCGCTCGCCGCCGCCGCCGACGCCGGCGCGGAGGGCGCCCCGGAGGCGCTCGCCGAAGCGGTCGCCGCCTTCGGCGACCACGACGGCGCGGAGCTCGACTACTTCGTCATCGTCGACCCCGACACCTTCCTGCCCGTGGCCGACGACGCCACGGGGCCGGCGCTCGCCCTCGTCGCCGCCCGGGTCGGGGCGACCCGGCTGATCGACAACCGGCGCGTCGTTCTCGGCTGACCGCACCTCGCCTCCGTGCACCGCAAGTAGGCTGGTGGTCGCACGATTCCGAGCGCACCGCGATCCGCGAGAACCACGAGAGAGAAGCATGGCCGACGAGACGCCGAACCAGCCCACCGAACCCACGGCCGAGGAGATCTCGGAGCAGAAGGCCGTGCGGCTCCAGAAGCGCTCGCGGCTGATCGAGGAGGCGAGCGAGCTCGGCGGCGGCGCCTACCCGGTGCGGCTGCCCATCACGACCACGATCCCCGAGGTGCGCGACCGCTTCGTCGGACTCGGCGTCGACGAGGCCTCCGGTGAGACCGTCGGGGTCGCCGGTCGCGTCGTGCACCTCCGCAACACCGGCAAGCTCTGCTTCGCGGCGCTGCAGTCCGGCGACGGCAGCCGCATCCAGGCGATGGTCTCCCTCGCCGAGGTCGGCGAGGAATCGCTCGCCGCGTGGAAGGAGCTCGTCGACCTCGGCGACCACCTCTTCGTCTCCGGCGAGGTCATCACGAGCCGCCGCGGCGAGCTGTCGATCATGGTGCAGGAGTGGCGCATCGCGGCGAAGGCCATCCTGCCGCTGCCGAACCTGCACAACGAGCTCGGCGAGGAGACCCGGGTGCGCTCGCGCTACCTCGACCTCATCGCCCGCGAGCAGGCCCGCAAGAACGTCATCGACCGGGCGAAGGTCAACGCGAGCCTCCGGCACACCTTCGCCGGGCTCGGTTTCATCGAGGTCGAGACCCCGATGCTGCAGGTCATGCACGGCGGCGCCTCGGCCCGCCCCTTCGTGACCCACTCGAACGCCTTCGACACCGAGCTGTACCTGCGCATCGCGCCGGAGCTGTACCTGAAGCGCGCCGTCGTCGGCGGCATCGAGCGGGTGTACGAGATCAACCGCAACTTCCGCAACGAGGGCGCCGACTCCACGCACAGCCCCGAGTTCGCGATGCTCGAGGCCTACGAGGCGTACGGCGACTACACGACGATCGCCGACCTCACCCAGAAGCTCATCCAGGATGCCGCGACCGCCGTGTCGGGCTCGCACGTCGTGACCTGGGCCGACGGCACCGAGTACGACCTCGGCGGCGAGTGGGACCGCATCTCGATGTACGGCTCCCTCTCCGAGGCGATCGGCGAGGAGATCACGCCCGAGACGCCGATCTCGCGGCTCGAGGAGCTCGCCGATGCGGCGGGCATCGAGATCGACCACCCCATCCCCGGCAAGTTCGTCGAGGAGCTCTGGGAGCACCACGTGAAGGGCGGGCTCGTCCGGCCGACCTTCGTGATGGACTTCCCGGAGGACACCTCGCCGCTCGTGCGCGGGCACCGCTCGATCCCGGGCGTCGTCGAGAAGTGGGACCTGTACGTGCGCGGCTTCGAGCTCGCCACGGGCTACTCGGAGCTCGTCGACCCGGTGATCCAGCGCGAGCGCTTCGTCGCCCAGGCGACGCTCGCCGCGGGCGGCGACCCCGAGGCGATGCAGCTCGACGAGGAGTTCCTGCGTGCGCTCGAGTTCGGCATGCCGCCCTCGGGCGGCATGGGCATGGGCATCGACCGCCTGCTGATGGCGATCACGGGCCTCGGCATCCGCGAGACCATCCTCTTCCCGCTGGTGAAGTAGCGATGAGCGCCGATCGCCCCGACCGGGATCCGGAGCGTCCGTCGAGTTCGCGGATCATGATCTGGGTCGTGGTCGGGGCGATCGCGCTCTACTTCATCGGCTCCGGCGTCTGGGGCCTGCTGAGCAACGGCGGCTGAGCTGGTTCGCTGAGCTTGTCGAAGCGACGCATTCCCTTCGACGGGCTCAGGGAACCACAGCAGCTCAGCCCCGCTCGACGAAGACGACGCCGCGGTAGCCCGCCTCGCCCCACGCGACCATGCGGTCGAGGTCGGCGTGCGGGATCGGCAGCTCGTGCGTGTCGACCCAGCTCTCGCCGAGATCGGAGCTGATCCACGGATCCTCGATCACGACGACCTCCTCGTCGGCCGCGTGCGCGAGCACCCAGTGCGGGCCGGTCTCGCCGTGCATCGGCGCCTCGTCGATGAGGAGCAGTGCGAGCTCGCCGCCCGCGACCCGGCGGGCGATCTCGGCGACGGCGACGCGCTCGCGCACGACGGGCACGCCGACCGCGTCCGCCTGCCGCTGCGACTCCGACTGCAGCTCCGCCCGGAAGTCGCGCTCGAAGCCGGTGTACGCCTCGATCAGCACGGGGCCGTCGTGGTCGAGGTGCACCTCGACCCGGCGCTCCGGCGGCAGAGTCTCGCGCATGACGACGCCGAGCCCGACCGGCTCGATCGCGGGGTAGTTGCTCGCCCGACGCCAGAACGCGAGCTCGAGGTCGCGGTCGGCGACCGACGGCTCGGGTGCCGTGTCGGACGCGAAGCCGCCCGCCCCGGCCACTTCCGCCGCGAGCAGGCCGGTCACCGCGCCGCAGGTGTACATCGTGGTCTGCGCGTAGTACGGCGCCTCGGCGTGCGGCAGCTCGCGCAGCCAGTGCACGTAGCCGCGGCTGCCGAGGGTGCCCGCCGCCGAGGGATGCGGGGCGTGGAGCTCGCTGAAGCCGCGCTCCCGGGCGAAGCCCGGCAGCTCCTGTCCTGCGGGCACCTCCCACTTCACGGCGGCGTCGCCGTTCGCGACCGCGCGGTCGAGGAGCTCGTCGACGAGCCGCGCCGCAGCCGGGGCATCCGTCTCGCTCCGCCACCACACGTCGACGATCTTCACCGCCGCGGTCGCGCCGCGCCGGGAGCTCAGCACCGCGGCGACGGCGGCGCCGTCGGCGGCGCGGGCGAGGTCGAGCCGCGGGGCGTACGCCTCGCGGGGCAGCTCCCAGCGTGCCGCGCGGGCGGGCCCGAGCGCCGTGCGCAGCTCGTCGTCGAGCCTGGGGGAGAGGGTGGTGGTCATGCCGGGATGGTCCTTCCGTCGGTGCTGGGGTCGTGGCTGAGCGTGCGGTCGCGGTGGGCGGCGGCGACGAGGAGCTTCGTGTACTCCTCGACGGGCGCGTCGAGCACTCGGGCGCACGGGCCCCGCTCGACGACGCGGCCCTGCCAGACGACGGTGACGGTGTCGGCGATCCGGCGCACCACCGCGAGGTCGTGCGAGATGAACAGGATGGCGACGCCGAGTTCCTCGCGGAGCCGGCCGAGCAGGTCCAGGATCTGCGCCTGCACCTGCACGTCGAGGGCCGACACGGACTCGTCGCAGATGAGCAGCCGCGGCCGGGGTGCGAGGGCCCGGGCGATGGCGACGCGCTGCCGCTGCCCGCCCGAGAGCTGCGCCGGGCGCTTGCCCGCGGCGTCGGCGGGGAGCCCGACCGTCTGCAGCAGCTCGGCGACCTCCGAGGGGGCGCGACCGCCGACGGCGAGGGCCTCGCGGAGGATCTGTCCGATCGTCATCATCGGATTGAGCGAGGAGTACGGATCCTGGAACACGATCTGCATCTGCCCGGGGGTGCGCGAGCGGCGGCCGGGCGTGAGCACCGCGCCGTCGAAGGCGATGGTGCCGCCGTCCTCCCGTTCGAGGCCGGCGATGCAGCGGGCGAGCGTCGATTTGCCGGAGCCGGACTCGCCGACGATGCCGACGATCTCGCCGGCCGCGATCTCGAGGTCGACGCCGCCCAGCACCGTGCGCTCGCCGAAGCGCTTCACGACGCCCGTGGCGCGCACGAGCGGCGCGGCGCCGGCCGCCTCGGCGAGCCCGGATGCCTCGGCACGCCCGGCTGCTTCGGCGAGCACGGATGCCTCGGCGTGCACGGGCGCGTCGAGCGCGAGCGCGGGGTCGGCGGCGATGAGCGCCTTCGTGTACTGGTGCTCGGGCGCCGAGAGCACCCGGGCGGTGGCGCCCCGCTCGACGACCTCGCCGTGCCGCATGACGAGCACCTCGTCGGTGCGGCCCCGGACGAGACCGAGGTCGTGCGAGATGAGCAGCATCGCCATGCCCCGCTCGTGCTGCAGCTCCCGCAGCAGGTCGAGGAGCTCGGCCTGGTTCGAGGCGTCGAGCGCCGTGGTCGGCTCGTCGGCGATGAGGAGCCGCGGATCGCTCGCGAGCGCCGCGGCGATGGCGACGCGCTGGCGCATGCCGCCCGAGAGCTCGTGCGGGTGCGCGCGGGCGACCCTGGCGGGGAGGTTCACCTCGTCGAGGCGGCGGGCGACCTCGGTGTCGAGTTCGCGGGCGGGCAGACGCCGGCCCGCCTTCGCCTCGAGGGTCCAGGCGATCTGCGGCCCGCAGCGGTGCACGGGCGACAGGCTCGTGAACGGGTCCTGCAGCAGCAGCGACACCTCGCGGCCGCGCACGGCCCGCCACGAGGCATCCGCCTGGTCCAGCCGGTGCTCCCGCCCGTCGACGCGGAGCGTCCCCGCGGCGCGGAAGCCCGGCGGCAGGAGCCCGACGAGACTCTTCGCCGTGAGCGTCTTGCCCGAGCCGGACTCGCCGATGAGGGCGAGTGAAGCGGCCGGCGCGATCTCGAAGGAGAGCGGCTCGACCATGCGCCCGGCGGGCCCCTCGATGCCGTCGAGGGCGACGTCGATGCCCGTCATGCCAGGCCTCCGCTCCGGGTGAGGCGCTGGCCGAGCCAGTCGCCGACGAGGTTCACGGCGCAGGCGACCGCGATGATGAGCACCGCGGGCACGATCACCGCGGCCGGGTTGTCGAACATGATCGCCCGGCTGTCGGTGAGCTGGCGCCCCCAGTCCGCCGTGCCCGGCGGCACGCCGACGCCGAGGAACGACAGCGAGGAGAACGCGACCAGCGCGAACGCGACGTTCAGCATCGCGTTCGTGATCACGAGCGAGGAGACGTTCGGCAGGATGTGCCGGAACATCACCCGCCAGCGCGACAGCGAGAGCATCTGCGCCGCCTCGATGTAGGGGCGCGCGCTCTGCTCGAGCACGCCGGCCCGCACGATGCGGATGTCGGAAGGGGAGAAGAGCAGCACGAGGAGGGCCACCGTCGTCCAATAGCCGCCGCCGAACACGCCCGACACGACGATCGCGGCGAGCAGCACGGGGAGGGCGAGGAGGAGGTCGGTCCAGCGGCTGATCACGAAGTCGAGCGGGCCGCGCTCGTAGCCGGCGAGGGTGCCGAGCAGGATGCCGAGCAGCATCGAGCCGACCGCGACGCAGACGGGGCCGACGAGGGCCGAGGCCGCGCCCGCGACGGTGAGGGCGAGGATGTCGCGGCCGAGCTCGTCGGTGCCGAGCGGGTGGCCAGGGCTGCCGGCCGGCATGAGGCTCGACAGGATGTCCTGCTTCGTGGCCTCCGGGAACAGCACCGGGCCGAGCACCACCGCGAGGAACGCGGCGGCGAGCACGACGAGGCAGACGATGACGGTGGCGGGCACACCGCGGCGGCGGAACGCCACGCCGACGGCGCCGAGCGAGGCGCTCATGCGGTGCCTCCCTTCGCGCGGACGCGCGGATCGAGCAGCAGGTACGCGAGGTCGGCGAGCAGGGCGATCACCGCGATGACGAGCGCGACGAGCAGGGTGAGCGCCTGCACGACGGCGAGATCCTTGAACAGCACCGAGTCCTGCAGCAGCGTGCCGAGGCCCGGCAGCGCGTAGGTGGTCTCGGCGAGCACGGTGCCGCCGACGAGGAAGGTGAGCAGCAGGCTCGCGCCCGTGACGATCGGGATCGCCGCGTTGCGGAGCGCGAGGCGGCGCACGCGCCCCTCCGGGATGCCGCGGGCCCTGGCGCTCGTCACGTAGTCTGCGTCGAGCTCGCGGAGCATCGCCGTGCGGGTCAGCTTCAGCACGATGGCGCCGAGTCCGGCGGCGAGCGTGATCGCGGGCAGGATCAGGTGGTACAGCGTGTCGAGTGGGCCGCGCCCGCCGCCGTAGACGGGGAAGATCGGCAGGTAGTAGGCGAACACGTAGAGCAGCAGCAGGCCGACCGCGAAGGTGGGGGCGCTCAGGCCGATGACGCCGAGGGCGGTGCCGACGCGGTCGAGGACACCGCCGGCGCGCACGGCGCTCTGCACGCCGAGCGGGATGCCGGTGCCGATCGCGGCGACGAAGGCGAGGCCGCAGAGCGCGAGCGTGAGGCCGAGCCGCGAGCCGATGGCGTCGGCGACGGAGGTCTGCAACCGGATCGACTGGCCGAAGTCGCCCGTCAGCACCCCGCCGAGCCAGCGCAGGTACTGCACGGGCAGCGGGTCGTCGAGGTGGTACTGCTCGCGGATCGCGGCGACCGCCTCGGGGGAGGCCGGCCGGGTGCCGAGCAGGGTCTTCACGAGGTCGCCCGGGGCGAGGTGCAGCATCGAGAAGACGATGATCGACAGGACGAACAGGATGGCGAGGGTGCCGAGCACGCGCACCGCGAGCATCCGGCCGATGGGCCGCAGTCGCGGTGCGCGCGCCGTGGGGAGGGGCTCGGTCACAGCTCGGCGCGGTAGAGGCTGGTCGGCCAGGACGAGATGAACGCGAAGGAGCTGTAGTCGTCGAAGCCGAGGTCCTTCGCGAAGGCGGTGGCCGACTGGCCCCACCAGAGCGGGACGTTCACGACGTCCTCGGCTTGCAGCGTCTCGACCTGCACGAGCAGCTCGGCGCGGGCGACCGGGTCGGACTCGGCGCCGGCCTGGGCCAGCAGCTCGTCGATCTCCGGGTTGCTGTACGCCGAGGGGTTGCCCGGCCCGAGCAGGTAGCTCGGCACCTCGGCGGGGTCGCCGAGGGTCGAGAAGTACCACATCAGGCCGACGCCGTAGCTCGACGAGGCGTCGAGGCTCGCGAGCCACTCCTCGATCGGCACCTCGCGGACGTTCAGGGTGACGCCGATGGAGGCGAGGTTCTCGGCGAGCGACTGCGCGGCGGTGCCGAGCTGCGGGCCGGTCGAGGGGGTGAGCAGCTCCGCCTCGAAGCCGTCGGGGTGGCCGGAGGCGGCGAGCGCCTGCTTGGCGGCGTCGAGGTCGAAGTCGTACTGCGGGATCTCGGCGAGCACCTTGCGGGCCTCGTCGGCGTCGTACGCCTTGCCGAGCGACTCCGGCGTCATGATCGCGGTCGCGGCCTCGCCGTGCCCGCGGAGGAGCTTGTCGACGACGGCGTCGCGGTCGACGGCGTGCGCGAAGGCCTCACGCACCTTGGGGTCGTCGAAGGGCGGCAGCGAGGTGTTGAAGTACAGGCCCACGTAGGAGAGGTCGTTCACGTACTCGACCCGCATGGTGTCGAGCTTCTCCCACTGGCTGGCCTGGGCGAGCGGCACGTTGAACGCGACGTCGACGTCGCCCGACTGGGCGGCGAGCAGGCGCGTGGACTCGTCGGGGATGAACTCGACCGTGATCGACTTCACCTTGGGCAGCTCGCCCCACCAGGTGTCGACGCGCTCGAGCTGCACGTGCGAGTCGGGCACGAACTCGGTGACCTGGTAGGGACCCGTGCCGAGCAGCAGCGAGTCGGCGGTGCCGACCTTGCCCGCGTTCTGCTCCCAGAACGCCTGCGAGCTGATGAAGGCGGCGCCGCCGGAGCTCATGTTCGAGGCGAAGGCGGCGTCGGGCGCGGTGAGCGTGATGGTCACCTCCTGCTCGTCGGTCTTCTCGATGGTGTCGACGCCCGCGAGGTAGTAGGCGAGCCCGGGGGAGACCGTCTCGTCGCGGGCCTGTTCGAGGCTGTAGACGACGTCGTCGGCGGTGACCGGGGTGCCGTCCTGGAACTCGGCGTCGTCGCGGAGCTCGTAGACGTAGGTCACGTCGTCGGTCTGCTCCCAGGACTCGGCGAGCCCGGGCTGCACGCGGCCCTGCGCGTCGACGGAGACGAGGCCCTCCTGCGCGATGGAAGCGATGTAGTAGTTCAGGATGCCGGCCTCCTGGCCGACGTAGAGGTTCGACAGCGAACCGGGGAGCGCGACCGTGATGTGGTCGATCTCCTCGCCGGTGTCGGCGCCGGTACCGGGGTCGGGGGCGCCGGTCGCGCAGGCGGCCAGCAGCAGCACGCCGGCTGCGGCGGCGCCCGCGCGCGCGGCGCGGGAACGCGGGGAAACGGACATGGGGGAATCCTCCTGGAGGGGTCGGGGGAGCGGAGCGAGGGCGATGGGTTGCGCGAAGCGCGCACGGTGCCCGTGCGAACGGCGGCGGGCGTCGGCGAGCGCCTCGACCTCGAGTCCGTTCGGACGGCGTGCGGCGAGCATGCGGAGGCTCGCCGCGACGGCGGGGATGGCGCTCGCCTCGGCGAGCGTCAGGGCGACGGTGCGGGTGGAGCACGCCGGGCTGAGACCGAGCGCGCGCACGCCCGGCGGGGGAGCGGTGACGAACGTGCGCTCCGGCAGGAACGCGACGCCGAGACCGCCGGCGACGAGCGCGAGCGCGGCGTCGGGGCGGGAGACGTGCAGATCGTTGGGCGCCACATCGCGGCCGACGAGCTCGGCCACGAGCGCCGAGCGGGTGCCGTCGCCGAAGATCCAGGGGAGCCCGGTGAGCGCGGATGCCGCGACGCGCGCGTCGAGGGCGCCCGCCTCGCTCGTGGGCACCGCGGCGATGAGCTCTTCGGCGTAGAGGAAGGTCGGCCGCAGTCCCGACCGGCGCAGTCGCGCGCCGCGTTCGCCGGCGTCGCTCGTGATGACGGCGATGTCGGCGCGACCGGAGCGGACGAGTTCGGGCGCCTCCTCGGTGCCGGCCTCGACGAGGCGCGCCTCGACGCCGGGCAGTTCGGCCGCGATGCGGGCGAGCGCCGGGGCGATGGTCGTCGCGATCGCTTCGGCGGGGGCGGCGATGCGCACGGTGCCGACCCGGTGGCCGAGCGCGCGGGCGAGTTCGGTGGCTGCGGCGGTGAGGCTCGCATCGATGCGCGGGGCATGGGTCGCGAGCAGTGCGCCGATCGGGGTGAGCGCCGCCGAGCGGGCGGTGCGGGCGACGAGCGCGGTGCCGAGTCGTGACTCGAGGCGCTGCACGTGCTGGGTGATGGTCGGCTGGCTGTAGCCGAGGGAACGGGCGGCCGCGCTGATCGACCCGGTGCGATCGATCGCGACCAGGATTCGCAGCGAGTGCACGTCGAGCGCTCGGGTCAGCGCGTCGATTTCGACGAAGCCATCATCGTCCATAGGGGAAGGCTATAGATGTTCATGTTTCGATGGCGTAACAATATGTAGGCCGGCGTCACCCCACGTCGCAGACGAACTGCCACGATGAGCTGGCACGATGAACTGAGCAGGCACGACGACGAGACACAGCGAGGTGGCATGGATCTGCGGGCGGCGCACGAGGACTGGCTGCGGGAGCGCGAGGAGCGGGTGTGGGGCGAGCGGGGCATCGCGAGCCTCGCGGCCACGCACTGGCTCTGGAGCGAGCCGCTCGAGCTCGAGGGGATCCCCGGCCGCTGGCACGCGGCTGACGGACTCGTCGTCGGCGAGGCGATCGACGGCGCCGACGACGGTGCGGCGCTCCGGCTCGCGCCCGGCGAGGAGGCCGAGCTTCCCGGCATCCTGGTCCGTGCCTTCGAACGCGACGGCTCGTTCGCACTGCGCGTGCTCGACCCCGGCGCCGCGGCCAAGCGCGGCATCTCGCGGATCGAGCGCTTCCCGCTCGACCCGGCGGCGCGCGTGCCGGGCCTCGTGCGCCGCCGCACGAGCGAGCAGCCGACCACATCGGTCGACGGGCACCTGGCGACTGGCGAGTTCGACGCGGTGGTCGAGCTGGAGCTCGACGGCGAGCCCGTGGCGCTCGCCGTGCAGGAGGACGAGGGCTGGTACTTCGCCGCGTTCTCGGATGCGACGAGCGGCGGGGAGAGCCATCCCTTCCGATTCCTCCGCTTCCCGGTCCCCGAGGGCGAGCAGGCGATGGTCGACTTCAACCGGGCCTTCCTGCCGCCGTGCGCCTTCTCCGACCACTACGTCTGCGTGCTCCCGGTGCCCGGCAACCGCTGGACGGTGCCGGTTCGGGCCGGCGAACGCGTCGTCGCGTGACCCGGTGAGGCGGATTCCCCGGCTGAGGCGGGATTTCCCGGCGAAGCCGTATATCCTGATGGGGCTATGGACGACTTCTGGGCGAATGCGATCTGGTCGCTGGCGCCGACCGTGCTCATCGGACTCATCTTCTGGTTCGTGATGCGGGCGCTCATGCGCGCCGATCGCAACGAACGCAAGGCGTACGCCCGCATCGAAGCCGAAGAGCGCGCGAAGCGGGCGCGCGAGCGCCCCGCCGGCTAGGTCTCCGTGATCACGGGGGAGCAGGCGGCGCTGATCGTCGCCGGCATCGTCATCCTGATCGATCTCGTCGTGCGCGTCGTCGCCGTCATCGTCGTTCCCCGAAACCGCCGGCCCACCGCCGGCATGGCCTGGCTCCTCGCCATCTTCTTCATCCCGATCCTCGGGGTGCTCTTCTTCCTGCTCATCGGCAACCCGAAGCTGCCTCGCGGCCGGCGCAAGCGCCAGGCCGAGGTCGACCGCTTCATCCGGGAGTCCACCCACGGCGTCGAGCGCGCGAGCGACCCGGCCGGCTGGCCCGACTGGTTCGAAGGCGTCGTGCGCCTGAACCGCAACCTCGGCGCGATGCCGCTGATCGGCTCGAACAGCGCCCAGCTCATCGGCGACTACGAGGGCTCGCTCGCGGCGATGACCGACGCCGTGCACGACGCGAAGCGCTACGTGCACGTCGAGTTCTACATCTTCGCCTACGACCGCACCACGGCCGCCTTCTTCGACGCCCTCGGCGACGCGGTCGCCCGCGGCGTCGAGGTGCGGGTACTGCTCGACCACATCGCCTCCGCCCGGGTCGCCGGATACCGCAAGACCCTCCGCAAGCTCGACGAGATGGGCGTGCACTGGCAGCTCATGCTGCCCGTGCAGCCGTGGCGCTGGAAGTACCAGCGGCCCGACCTCCGCAACCACCGCAAGATCCTGGTGGTCGACGGCGAGGTCGGCTTCCTCGGCTCGCAGAACGTCATCGACCGCAGCTACAACAAGAAGAGCAACCAGCGCCGGGGGCTCAAGTGGAAGGAACTCGTGGCCCGCCTCGAAGGCCCGATCGTCGCCGGACTCGACGCGATCTTCGCGACCGACTGGTACCTCGAGACCGACGAGCCGCCCCAGCGCGACGAGCTCGACGACGCCTTCTCCCAGCCTGGCGAGGCCCAGGACCTCGACTGCCAGGTGGTGCCCTCCGGCCCCGGGTTCCCGAACGAGAACAACCTGAAGCTCTTCCTCGCCCTGCTCTACGCCGCGCGCGAGAAGCTCATCATCACCTCGCCGTACTTCGTGCCGGACGAGGCCATGCTCCGGGCGATCAGCGGCGCGACGCAGCGCGGCGTGCACGTCGAGCTCTTCGTCTCCGAGATCGGCGACCAGGCCCTCGTCTACCACGCCCAGCGTTCCTACTACGAGGCGCTCCTCCGCGCCGGCGTGCGCATCTACATGTACCAGGCGCCCTACATCCTGCACGCGAAGCACTTCACCGTCGACGACGACGTCGCGGTGATCGGGTCGTCCAACATGGACATCCGCTCCTTCGAGCTGAACGCCGAGGTGTCGCTGCTCGTGCGCGGCGCCTCGTTCGTGCGCGAGATGCGGCAGATCGAGGACGGCTACCGCCGCGACAGCCGCGAGCTCACCCTCGACGAGTGGCTGAAGCAGCCGCTGCGCTCGACCGTGCTCGACAACCTCGCGAGGCTCACCTCGGCGCTCCAGTAGGGCAGGATCGCGCAGCGGCGCGGGCCGGGCTCAGCTGCGCGGCTTCAGCCGCACCGTCGGGAGCTCGGGGGCCGGCAGGGCGTCGCCCGGGTAGTCCGCGACGGTGCCGAAGCGCCCGTCGGGGTTGTCGCGGCCGATCACCTCCGCCTGCCACTGACGCCGGAACTCGGCGACCTCCTCGTGGCTGCGGCCGATGAAGTTCCACCACATCACGAGCTCCTCGCCGAACGGCGTGCCGCCGAGGAGCACCACGCGCACGGGCTCGTCGCCCGCCTGCAGCCGGACGCCCTCGTGCCGGGGCGGCAGGTAGCCGAGCTCGGCGCGCTCGAGCGTCGCCTGGTGCCCGGCGACCGCGAGCGGGTCGCCGCCCACGAGCCGATCGAGGTCCTCGTCGTCGGTCGCCGCGATCGCGAGGTGCACCGGACCGCGATCGACCAGGATGCCGTGCTCGAAGCCGGCGTCGAGCTCGATCCAGGCCTCGCCGCCCGCCGGGAGGTCGATCTGGGCCGCGACGAGCGGGGTGAAGACCGTGACGGGCGCCTCATCGTCGAGACCGGGCAGCGTGCCGACGAAGACGCGAACCACGGCGTCGTCGACGGTCGCCTCGCCGACCTCGGCGTGCTCGAAGAACGGCGACACGTCGCGCGACGCATCGGGGAGCGCGACCCAGAGCTGCACGCCGTGCAGGGTGGTGGTCGCCGGCGTCGAGACCTCGGAGTGCGAGATGCCGTGCCCCGCGGTCATGAGGTTCACGGCGCCCGGCCGGACCAGCGCGTGACTGCCCGTCGAGTCGCGGTGCTCGATCTCGCCCTGGAACAGCCAGCTCACCGTCTGCAGCCCGGTGTGCGGATGCGGGGGCACCACCATGCCGCCCGTCTCCGCCACGTCGTCGGGCCCGTAGTGGTCGGCGAAGCACCACGCGCCGATCGTCGTCCGGCCGCGCTGCGGCAGCGTGCGGCGCACCGGCATCGCGCGGGGGCCGCCGAGCGGCACGTCCCGCGGCCGGAGCACCTCGACCGCGGACCCGGCGGCCTCGGCGTGGCATCGCAGTTCGACCGGGTCGCGCTCGAGGTTGCTCATGCGAGGCATCCTATGCCTGCCCGAGGGGCCCACCGCCCTCGTCGTGCCGCTTCGATCGGGTCCCCGCCAGCCGATAGCATGGGCGCATGGTTTCTTCCACGGGCATCCGTCGTGCGTCGCTGGCCGCTGCTGCGCTGGCCTCGGTCTTCCTGCTTTCGGCGTGCGCGCCGGGCACCAGCCCGGTCGAGAACTTCCCGGGCCTGCCCGAGTCCGAGCACGGCGAGTCCGGGCACGAGACCGGCGGCGAAGAGAGCCCGCTGCAGGCGCAGTGGCTCGAGCTCGGCGGCAAGCTCGCCGTCACCACCTTCGGCTCCTCGACCTGCCCCGTCATCGGCACCGACATCAAGGTGATCGAGCCGGCCGGCGAGGGCAACACAGTCGAGATCGTGGTGCCCGAGCCCGACGCGACGCAGCCCTGCACCATGGACTACGTGCCGCACACCACGGTCTTCTGGACGCCGATGAACGTCACCACCACCGAGAAGCTCACCGTGCGCCTCGGCGACGAGCAGACGGTCGTGCCGATCAAGTAGCGGCCCCGGACTCTCTGACGGGCCGTCGGCGCTGCACGCGCCGGCGGCCCGTCGTCGTTCGTCAAGTCCGGTGCGCCCACGGCGAACAGCGCCCCGCGAGCCATCCGCCTTGTTTACGCTCGTTGTATCGATGCCACACAGCCGGCGTCGACGAGGAGTTGATGATGTTCGAGAGATTCACCGACCGCGCCCGCCGTGTCGTCGTCCTGGCCCAAGAAGAGGCCAAGATGCTGAACCACAACTACATCGGCACCGAGCACATCCTGCTCGGCCTCATCCACGAGGGCGAGGGCGTCGCCGCGAAGGCGCTCGAGTCGCTCGGCATCTCGCTCGACGCCGTGCGCGAGCAGGTGCAGGACATCATCGGTCAGGGCCAGCAGCAGCCCACCGGGCACATCCCCTTCACCCCGCGCGCCAAGAAGGTGCTCGAGCTGTCGCTGCGCGAGGCGCTGCAGCTCGGCCACAACTACATCGGCACCGAGCACATCCTCCTCGGCCTCATCCGCGAGGGCGAGGGCGTCGCGGCCCAGGTGCTCGTGAAGCTCGGCGCCGACCTCAACCGGGTGCGCCAGCAGGTCATCCAGCTCCTCTCCGGCTACCAGGGCAAGGAGCAGGTGCAGGTCGGCGCGAACGAGCAGCAGCAGGCCCAGGGCGGCTCGCAGATCCTCGACCAGTTCGGCCGCAACCTCACCCAGGCCGCCCGCGAGGGCAAGCTCGACCCGGTCATCGGGCGCGAGAAGGAGATCGAGCGGGTCATGCAGATCCTCTCCCGCCGCTCCAAGAACAACCCCGTCCTCATCGGCGAGCCCGGCGTCGGCAAGACCGCCGTCGTCGAAGGGCTCGCGCAGGCCATCGTGAAGAACGAGGTGCCCGAGACGCTGAAGGACAAGCAGCTCTACTCCCTCGACCTCGGCTCGCTCATCGCGGGCAGCCGCTACCGGGGTGACTTCGAAGAGCGCCTGAAGAAGGTCACGAAGGAGATCCGCACCCGCGGCGACATCATCGTCTTCATCGACGAGATCCACACCCTCGTCGGCGCCGGTGCGGCCGAGGGCGCGATCGACGCGGCCTCCATCCTGAAGCCCCTGCTCGCCCGCGGCGAGCTGCAGACCATCGGTGCGACGACCCTCGACGAGTACCGCAAGCACTTCGAGAAGGACGCGGCCCTCGAGCGGCGCTTCCAGCCGATCCAGGTCAACGAGCCGAGCCTGCCGCACGCCATCAACATCCTGAAGGGGCTGCGCGACCGCTACGAGGCGCACCACAAGGTGTCGATCACCGACGGCGCGATCGTCGCCGCGGCGAACCTCGCCGACCGGTACATCTCCGACCGCTTCCTGCCCGACAAGGCGATCGACCTGATCGACGAGGCCGGCGCCCGCCTGCGGCTCTCGATCCTCTCCAGCCCGCCGGAGCTGCGCGAGTTCGACGAGAAGATCGCCACGGTGCGCGCCGCGAAGGAGACCGCGATCGAGGAGCAGGACTTCGAGAAGGCCGCGTCGCTCCGCGACGAGGAGAAGAACCTCCTCGGCGAGCGGCTGCGCCTCGAGAAGCAGTGGAAGTCGGGCGACGTCAAGACCACCGCGGTCGTCGACGAGGGCCTGATCGCCGAGGTGCTCGCCCAGGCCACCGGCATCCCGGTGTTCAAGCTCACCGAGGAGGAGTCGAGCCGGCTCGTCTTCATGGAGAAGGCGCTGCACGAGCGCGTCATCGGCCAGGAGGACGCGATCGCCGCGCTCAGCCGCACGATCCGCCGCACCCGCGCCGGCCTCAAGGACCCGAAGCGCCCCTCGGGCTCGTTCATCTTCGCCGGGCCCACCGGCGTCGGCAAGACCGAGCTCGCCAAGGCGCTCGCCGAGTTCCTCTTCGACGACGAGGCGGCGATGATCTCGCTCGACATGTCGGAGTACGGCGAGAAGCACACGGTCTCGCGCCTGTTCGGCGCCCCTCCCGGCTTCGTCGGCTTCGAGGAGGGCGGCCAGCTCACCGAGAAGGTGCGCCGCAAGCCGTTCTCCGTCGTGCTCTTCGACGAGATCGAGAAGGCGCACCCCGACATCTTCAACTCGCTGCTGCAGATCCTCGAGGAGGGTCGGCTCACCGACGGTCAGGGTCGCGTCGTCGACTTCAAGAACACCGTCATCATCATGACGACGAACCTCGGCACGAAGGACATCTCGGGCGGCCCCGTCGGCTTCCAGATGGAGGGCGACTCGCGCACGGGCTACGACCTCATGCGCGCGAAGGTCAACGAGGAGCTGAAGAAGCACTTCAAGCCGGAGTTCCTGAACCGCGTCGACGACATCATCGTCTTCCCGCAGCTCTCGAAGCCCGAGCTGAAGCAGATCGTCGACCTCTTCATCAAGCGGCTCGGCGAGCGCATGCTCGACCGCGACATGACGATCGAGCTCACCTCCGAGGCGAAGGACCGCCTGATCGAGGTCGGGTTCGACCCGGCGCTCGGCGCCCGACCGCTGCGCCGCGCGGTGCAGCGCGAGGTGGAGGACCGCCTGTCCGAGAAGATCCTGCACGGCGAGCTCAACTCGGGCGACCACGTGAAGGTCGACTTCCAGGACGGCGAGTTCGTCTTCGTGACGACGCAGCGGGCCCTGCCCGCGAACGTCGGCGTCAACACGAACGCGGCGCTCGGCACGGGTTCGGCGACGCCCGACCTGGCGGCCGCCTCCGGCGAGTAGTCCTCACCGTCCTACCCCGGATGCCCCGTGCTCGACGAGCACGGGGCATCCGCCGTTCCCGGCCGTTTTCCCTCGACGAGCCGCGCGGTCCTACGATTGGGCGATGACCGACTTCACGGTGCGCCGGGCGCGCACGAGCGATGTGCCGAGGATCATCGAGGTCGTGGAGCCGTTCGTCAGCCGACGAATCCTGCTCGGCAAGGAGCGGGTCGATCTGTACGGCGCGATCCAGGAGTTCCGCATCGCGGAGGACGCCGAGGGCCGCGTCATCGGCGCCGGCGCCCTGCACGTGATCTGGGAGGACCTCGGCGAGGTGCGCACCCTCGCCGTCGCCGAGGAGTGGCTCGGCCGCGGCGTCGGGCGTGCGCTCCTCGACGCGCTCGAGCGCGACGCCCGCGAGCTCGGCCTGTCGCGGTTGTTCTGCCTGACCTTCGAGGTGGGCTTCTTCGGCCGCAACGGCTTCGAGGACATGGGCGAGGAGACCGTCGACCCCGAGGTGTACGCGGAGCTCGTGCGCTCCCACGACGAGGGCGTGGCGGAGTTCCTCGATCTCGCCCGGGTGAAGCAGAACACGCTCGGCAACACCCGCATGCTGAAGCGCCTCTGAGCCCGACTGGGGGATGCCCCGGCGCGCCGCGTGCCTCACCGCCGCCGCGCGCCGCTGGACGTACCCTGTGGCCATGTCGACGAACCCTGCACCGAACGGGCGCCTCTCGCCCGCGGTGTACCGGCGCCGCCGGCTGATCGTGCTCCTCGGGGTCGTCGCGGTGATCGTCGCGATCGTGCTGATCATCGTGCGACCGGGCTCCAGCCAGGGCGACGAGAAGACGGCGCCGCCGACGGACAAGACCGCGGATGCCCCGGCCAGCACCGCCCCCGAGACGGTCATCCCGACCGAGGAGACCGCCGCCGACGGCGCCCCCTGCGACCCTGCGCAGGTCCTCGTCGAGGCGGTGACCGACATGGGGCAGTACCAGGCGGGCGAGCAGCCGCAGCTCTCGGTGTCGATCACGAACACCGGCAAGAACGTCTGCGTCATGAACGCCGGCACCGCGGTGCAGGAGTTCACGATCCGCAGCGGCGACCAGGTCTACTGGCGCTCGAGCGACTGCCAGAGCGACGCCGTGGACGCGCAGGTCTCGCTCACGCCCGGCACGCCGGTGAGCTCGGCCGTGCCGATCGTGTGGGATCGCACCAGTTCCTCGGCGGACACCTGCACCGGCGCGCGCGAGGCTGTGCCCGCCGACGGCGCCTCGTACCACCTCGAGGTCTCCGTCGACGGCATCACCTCGGCCGAGACGAAGCAGTTCCTGCTGTACTGAGCTCCCGGAGCCTGTACTGAGCTCCCGGAGCGGCTGGCCTGCGGGACCGCCGTCAGAGCTCGCCGAGGATGCGCGCGCGGGTCTGCTCGTACTCCGCGTCGCTGATGCGGCCCTGATCGCGCAGGCGATCGAGTTCCGCGAGGCGGTCGGAGGCGCTCGGCGCGGGTGCCGGTGCGGTCTGGGGCGGGTACGGGCTCACGGGGGACGCCGGGGGCGCGGTGCTGCGCGAGACGCGCACCACGACGAGCACGATCACCGCGACGATCGCGAGGGGCACGAGCACCATGCCGAGGATGATGAGCGCGTGCCAGCCGTCGAATCCCATGAACATGGCTCGAGCCTAGTGCCGGAGGATCAGCGGTCTTCGATGCGCAGGCCGAGCTGGGCGGCGAAGTGCTCGGCGAGCGCGGCGGCCTGCTGCGAGTCGATCGTCGCGCCGGCGAGGCCCTCGAGGCTGCGGATGGCGCGGATCTCGAGCCCGCGCAGGTCGACGTCCTGCATGGTCGTGCGGGTGACGACGAGCTCGCCGACCGTGCAGTCCTCGAAGGCGACGCGCGCGAGGGTCGCCTCGCCGAGGTCGAGCTCGTCGAAGCTGCACCCGCGGAACAGCACGTCGCGAAGCCCGGCGGCGCGGAGGTTCACCCAGCCGAGCTTGGACTGCTCGACGACGAGCGAGTGCAGTTCGGCGTCGTAGAGCTCGGCCGAGCCGATGCGGGAGCCCTCGATGCGCACGTCGCGGAACGTCGAACGGGCGGCGGAGAACACCGGGGCGTTCAGCCGCTCGATGCGCGTCTCGAGGAAGCGGGCGGCGCGGAACGAGGCCTCGTGCGCGTGCCACCCCACGAGTTCGCACTCGGAGAACGTCGCGCCGGAGAGGTCGCGGCCCTCGAGCTCGGCGTCGACGAACCGGAGCCCCTCGACGGTGCGCTGCGGGCCGAGCTCGGCGGCGTCGCCGGCCTGGAGGTCGTCGAGGCGGAGCGGGTCGATCTGGGGTGCGCGGGTGGGCTTGGGCATGCGAGCACGGTACCGGCGGGGACCGACATCGAGGGACGGATGCCGCCTGTCGGCGCGGCTACGCTGGAAGGCATGGCAGGCAAGGGCAAAAAGAAGGCGCAGGAGCCGCTCGAGTTCCGCTCGCAGGCGCTCGCCGAGGCGCTCGAACGGCAGGACATGGCCGCGGTCGCCCTCGCCCTCCGGCACGGCAACACCGTGGTGCCGCTCGTGAAGCCGGGCCCCCGCGACCGCCCGCTCGACGGTGGAGAGGTGTGGACCTACCGCGACCCGAAGACGGGTGAGGTCGCGTTGCTCCTCTTCAGCGACGCCGAGCACAAGCCGGCCAACCTGCCGCCTGCCGTCGGGCTGCAGAGCCCGGCGTGGTTGCGCAGCTTCCTGAAGCGCTACGAGTCCACGATCACCACGGTGTTCCTCGACATCGCCGGCCCGCACCCGATGCAGGCGCCCCCGGGCGAGCTGCTGCGGGCGCTCGAGGCGTAGCCCCGGGCCCACGCCTTCGGGGGGAGCGATCAGAACGCGGCGTCGAGCTCCCGCTCGCGTGAGCCCTTCGCCGCGAGCATCGCCCGCTCGACCGCGGCGCGCACGCTGCCCGCCTCGACGTCGAGGATCGAGGTGTAGCCGAGTCGGCGAGCCTCGGTGGCGCGCTGCGCCGCCGCCGCGACGGGACGCACCTCGCCCGCCAGGCTGATCTCGCCGAAGGCGGCGAGCTCGTGCGGTACGGCCCGGTCGCGCATCGCCGAGGCGATGGCCACCGCGATCGCGAGGTCGGCCCCCGGCTCGATCAGACGGACCCCGCCGACGGTCGAGACGTAGACGTCGTGCTCGCCGAGCGCCTTGAGCCCGGCCCGCCGTTCGAGCACGGCGAGGATCATCGCCACGCGCGAGGGGTCGACCCCGTTCACCACGCGGCGCGGCTGCGGCGCCTTCGTCGCGACGACGAGCGCCTGCACCTCGACGGGCAGGGCCCGGCGGCCCTCGAGCGCCACGGTGACGCAGGTGCCGCTCACCGAGGTGCGGGCGCGGCTGAGGAACAGGCCAGACGGGTCGGGCACCTCGGCGATGCCGTCGCCGGTCATCTCGAAGCAGCCGACCTCGTCGGTGGGGCCGAAGCGGTTCTTGAGTGCGCGCACGAAACGCAGGGCCGTCTGCCGGTCGCCCTCGAAGTGGCAGACGACGTCGACGAGGTGCTCGAGCAGGCGGGGACCGGCGATCGTGCCGTCTTTCGTGACGTGGCCCACGAGCAGCAGCGGCAGGTCTCGCTCTTTGGCGACGCGGATGAGGGTCGACGCGACCTCGCGCACCTGGCTGGGTTGGCCGGGCAGGCCGTCGACGAGGGAGCTCGCGACCGTCTGCACCGAGTCGACGATGAGGAGTTCGGGGGAGACCTCGTCGATCTGGCCGAGCACGGTGGCGAGGTCGGCCTCGGCCGCGAGGTAGAGCTCGTCGTGCAGCGCACCGGTTCGGCCGGCGCGAAGGCGCACCTGGGCGGCCGACTCCTCGGCGCTGACATAGAGCACCCGGCGGCCGCCCGCCGCGACGCGCGCGGCGACCTCGAGCAGCAGCGTGGACTTGCCGACACCGGGCTCGCCGGAGAGCAGGATGGCGGCGCCCGCGACGATGCCGCCGCCGAGCACCCGGTCGAACTCGCCGATGCCGCTCGGCCGGTGGCTCGTGGCCGCGACCTCAATGTGCGCGATCGGGCGGGCCGCCTGCGACGGCGCGATGGCGGCGGCCTTGACGGTGCGGGTGATGCCCGTGGGCGCTGCGGCCTCGATGACCGTGCCCCACTGCTGGCACTCGGCGCAGCGACCGACCCATTTGGCGGTGCTCCACCCGCACTCGGTGCAGCGGAAAGCGGTGCTCGTTCGGGCCATGCCCAGAGCCTAGCCGCGGCCCCCGACACCGCCGGTCAGCTGGTGCAGGCGCGAGATCACCGCCGGGCGGAATGCCCCCGCCCAGACCCGGTAGCCGCGGTCGTTCGGGTGGAACCAGTCCTTCGCGAATCCGGTCAGGATGCCGCGCACGCCCTGCCGCTTCGTGGACTCGTGCAACGGCACGACCGTGAGCCCGCGCGCCGCCGCCTCCCGGCGGACGATCGCGTTCGCCTCGGCGACCTTGCGCTCGTTCGCCGGGAAGTAGAAGTACGGCAGGTCGGCCACCACGGCGTGCTTCGGGACCGCGTCGAACACGGCGCGGATGCCCTCGGCGAAGGCCGCGGCATCCCAGTCGGCGATGTCGTTCGCGCCGATCGCGACGGTGACGACGTCGGGGCGGAGCTTGCCGAATCGGGGGAGCTGGTCGCGCACCGCGAGACCGACGGTCGCGCCGGAGACGCTGAGGTTCACGACCCGGATCGTGCGGCCGCTGCGGCTGCGCAGCTCGTCGGCGAGGAGCCCGACGTAGCCGAGGTCGGGGCGGCTCGCGCCGATGCCCTGGGCGGCGCTGTCGCCGATCGCGACGTAGAGCAGCTCGCCCCGGGTTTTCGCGAGATCCCGCCACCACTTCGAGTGCACGGGGAGCGTCTCGTTCAACACCGCGGACTGCTCGCGCCGGCGCTCGCCGAAGGCGCGCCAGCCGAGCGCCCCGACGGCCGCGGCGGCGCCGACGCCTCCCGCGACGAGCGCGATGGTGGCGAGACGGTGCGGCGCAGGCATGCGACGAAACTATGGGTGTCCGCTGAACGTCGGCTGAACCATCCGGTGCTCGTTCGTTTTGGTCAGCCGCGACGGATCGTCTACTATCGATCCCGGTGACGTGTCCGAGCGGCCGAAGGTGCAACTCTCGAAAAGTTGTGTAGGGTAACCCCCTACCGTGGGTTCAAATCCCACCGTCACCGCCATGGAAACCCCCGCGATTCCCTTGAAAACACAGGGATCGCGGGGGTTTTGCTTTGCCCGAACGTGCTCAGCAGTAACTCTGCGGTAACAGGATATTTCTACCTTGCCAATCGACCGGCCGAACGAACGGGCGGCATCAAACCACCGATCACACGACTTCAGCGTCGTCGGATCGCTCTGCAGCACGTCGCAGGGCCTCTATTGCATCCTCACTGACTCGGTTGAGCGTCTGTGCGAATTGTAGGACGGTGACATGCAGCAGCTGAACCGCCGACCCGGGCACCGGCGACGTCGAGAGGTGGCGCAGCATCATGTACGAGAAGTGGCTGAGATCACTCAGCATTCCCCAGGTCACGCGCTCTACGCTCTTGTCGCCGTATGCGGCCGTGATCGGTGCGCTCGTCGCAAGCTGTGCTGTGACATCGCGAGGATCGAGACGGAGTCGGCCCGCAAGGTCGGCGAAGTGCGCACGGAAGTCTTCCCGCTCTTGTCGAACGTGCGTGTCGAGCTTCCCACCGAGTTCGGCCGTGAGCGCGCCGTGGCCAAGCGCGGTGGCGGCGAGAAGCAGATGGTTCTTCGAAAAGTAGAGCGCATCCTGGTGGATTGCTCGTAGTCCACGAGTTAGTCGTTCATCGCGCGATGACGGTTCTTGTAGCCACATGATCGTCGTAGTGTCCTCAAGCGCCGCGCGCATGAGGGGATACATGACTGTCGCGTCGAGATGGAGTTTTCCCGGCTCGGTATCGAAGACCCAACGGTGTAGCCCGCGAAGCATCCGTGCCGTGTTCCAGGCGCGCTCCTGAACGTAGTGCGAAACGACGGGCGGCGGATCGATGACTGCAGCGGCAGCCGTATCGAGCTGTGCACGAGACCCTTCGGTGAACCCAGCGTCAGCAAGCTGCTGAAAGCTGGCGGCGAGGTCGCTCCAGCGATCACACTCCACCCACAGCGCCGCGACGACCTCATCAGGATCCATTGGAGGTATTAGCTCAGTCGTCAAGGCCGAACGCCTCGGTCACCTGTTCGATCGTGAACTTCTGACGGAGCTTCGCGGCCGTGTTCTGATTGGCGAACATACCGTTCCGCCATATCGCTTCCTCGCGTGGGACCGCGTGCGTCCAATCGATGGGGACAGCCCATTCGGCCTTCTCGTCCTCGACATCGCCGTCGTGACGGTAGCTCCCGGCGAGGGGCAGAGTGTGTAGCGGGGTCGCGACACCGTTGACCTCGACCATTGTGTGGTCGAACCGGCGAGCTTCGCCGACGACCGTGCCGACGCCGACGTAGCCGGTCTTCGGGATATGCACGAAGATTCGGGCGTCGATCGGCAGGTTCTTGAGCGTCTGGGAGAACCACTTGCCACCGCCGCCAGAAATGAACCCGTACTTCAGGCCGTCGGCCCACTGGCGGACACCGCCATCTTCTCCGAAGGAGACGTACCAGTCGCTGCCGTTCCAGGGCTCACGGGTCTTGGTCTGACGCGCTGAGACGCCCGCAGCAGCCTGTTGGCCCTCGTGCTCGACCAGCCAGGTGCGGGCCAGGTACGTCGCGCCGTTGTCCGCGAAATGACGGAAGAAGACGACGTTGATCGGCACCCCGAAGCCCTCATTGAGGAACCTTACGATCCGCTCGGTAGCTGCATCGACGTTCGCGGCGACGATGGTGAAGGTCTGCGAACCGTTGACCTCCTCGGGCAAGGTCTCGTTGAAGCACTCGGCGAACGCCTCTTCCAGCGCCGAGCCCGGCTTGTAGGCCTCGAAAATTGCCTGGATATCGGCGCGACCGAGTCCGGCCACCCAGGAGCCATAGTCCAGTGCTTGGGCTGTGACGTCACGCGGAGTCTTGTCGCGCTTCAGTTCGATGACGTGCACCGCGGCGGTCTCGTCGAGAGCGAGGAGATCGATGTATCCGCCATAGGCCGTGGCAACCTGACGGCCGATAATCAACAGCACCTCACCGAGCATCGACGGATCGGACTCGATGTAGCCCTCGAGCTGGGACTCCAGTCCGATTGAGGTCGGAACAATCCGACTGAGCGTTCTGCCCTCGGCGCGCCAGAGGCCCATCTCAACCGTCATCACTGCTCCGCTCCACCAGCTTCTGCTGCATCCTGTCGTAGATGTAGTCGGTGATCTCGCCTGACATGATCATCGCGATGGCCTTGTTGATCGTGGCAAGCGGCACTACGAACCACTCCGAGGGGTCGTAGTCGCGCCCCTTCTTGTCGACCTGGGTGAGATCTAGGCGCACCTCAGCGAAAACTCTGTGAATCAGGTGCTCAAGCCACGACGCCTTGATGTTGTACAGCCGGTAGTCCGCCAGCACTTTGACTGGCGCCATCAAGTAGGTCGGTGATTTCGCCGCGTTCTTGATGCGCTGCTCGACGCTCGTCGTAGAGAAGCCGATCTTGTGCAGGTCGGTCATGTTTGCGATCAGCGGGTCGGCGCTGAGCGACTGAAGCACGTAGATGTGGCCGCTCTCCACGTCCCCGTCGAGGATGTCGGCCACGTCATATCCTGTGCGTGCGAGCACCTCGCCCTGCGCCTCGTACATGCGGGTCATCAGGCTCTGCTTGTACATCGCTGACTCTGTGCCGTTCTCGAACACGACCTTCAGCCGCTGCTTCTGTTTCGGCTTGCCACCGACGACGAGGTCCACGTCCTCCCCGACCTCGGCGACGAAACACATGACGCCGTTGAGGACGAAGAAGGCGCCCTCGCGGATGAGGTCCAGGCCGGTGAACGGCATCAGCTGGAACGTGCCATCGGCCAGCTCCGCATGCTTCGCCTTGAACAGTGGCGCATAGAGCTCGAAGTCCTCAGACTTAACCCGCTGGGCAACAGAGTCCGGCGACTCGGGACGCTTCATAACGGGCAGATCGGAGACATCGAGGATGCCGCTGTCGTCGCCGAGCAGGTCGTCGAGGTCGTCACCCTCGAGGAGCTCGTCGATTGATGCCGGCGCTTGCGGTGCCTCGAGCAGACCGAACTCGTCCAGATGCTTGACGGCAGCTGCCCGCTCGTCGCTGGCAAGGAAGCCGTCGAGCCGAGCGCCTAGTTTGCGCTCCGCGATCTCGCGGGTTGACGAGCTCGGCACTCTGCCATGTACCCGGTAGAACTCGACGATCTCGAGGAACGCACGTTCGAGCCGATCGGATGACGTTACCTTCTGAGGCTTCTCCGGTGCGTCGAGAAGGCCATCGATGTCGGCGTCGAGAACTGCCTGGAAATCGGGAACTATGAAGTCGACGGGACCAATGCCATCGTTCGTACTCATGCGTCGGTCACCATTTCCGTTGCGCGTCTCTCGGCCTCGCGCTGCTGCTTGAGCTTCTGCAGGAAGAGCAGTGCCGCGGCGAGGTGCTTCTCGTTCGGGTCTTCCGCGCGCACGTCTGGACGGCGCCCGTTCACCTTTACCCAATTCTGGATCTTCGGGAACAGCGCCAGCGCCTCCTCCTCGGTGAACTCAATTCGGGTCGCAGCGATCTGGTCCTGGATGATCTTCAGCACCGAGGGTGTGACCGATTTGGACATGACTTCGAAGGCCCGCTGGAAGGGGTTCACGGAATCGATGAGGTTGATGCTCAGCTCGTCGATGTTCACGAACTTCTCGGCGAGCTTAATGAAGCGCTTGTCGCCAACCTCGCGCACCTCGCCAGTTTTGATCACCGAGTCGACGACGACCTGCTGGCGAACCTCCTCGACCTCGGCCTCAGTGAGGTCCGGGTACTTCTCGCGGATGATCTTCGGGATCAGCACCTTATTGGTCGTCTCGGGATCCACAGAACCGGCCGCGGCCTTCGCGAAAGTGTCGTCCTGCAAAATCGTCGCCTTAAGGTCGTTCAGGTCCGTCTCGACGATCTGCTTCACCCGCGCGGTCGAGGGTTCCTTGTAACCCTTGATCTTCAGCTCTCCGGGCTTCCCTACGTCGTCGCCGTCGAACTTCTTGGTCTTGAACTGGAAGTTCTGCGCGAGGACCTGCTCCATGAGCAGCGAGGCGGTGATGGCCTTGAGCATGTTGTTCACCGATACCTTGACCTCGCCCTGCGAGGCGTCCGGCTCAGCGATGAGGTTCGTGAACTGCGCGTGCGACTTGCCGGGGCTGTCGCGCGTCACCCGCCCGATGATTTGGATGACTTCGGTGAGCGAGGCCCGGTAGCCGACGGTCAGGGCATGCTCGGCGAAGGGCCAATCGAAGCCCTCCTTCGCCATGCCGAGGGCGATGATCACGTCCACCGCGTCACGGTCCTTCGAGGCCGTATGCGCCAGGTAGTGCAGCGTGTCGCCCCGCTTCTTCTGATCGGTGTCATCCACGAGGTCCGCGACGCGCACAACCTCGCCGGTATCATTCCGCCGCACGCTGATGATTCCGGTGTCCTCGTTTTCGTCGACGACCTCCCCGATCGTGTCGAGGATGAAGCCCACCTCCTCGAGCTTGTCCTTCGTGGACTCGCCGGAGTTGACGTTCGGGATGTGCACGATCGTCTTCTTGTCGAGGTCGAGGACCTCGCCGATCGCATCCGTGTACCGGCCCTGGTAGAAGTGGTGACCGATGCCGAGCGAGCGCAGGTGCTCGTAGCCGTTGAGCTGGTCGTAATAGTTGAAGGTCACGGGCGTGAACTTCGCCTCGTCCTCAGGTGAGAGCACCGGCACCGAGTCCCCGCGGAAGTACGAGCCCGTCATCGCGACGATGTGCACGTCAGAACCGTTCATCACGTCGCGCAGCAGCGCACCGAGGCGCGAGCTCTCCGTGTCAGCGGAGACGTGGTGGAACTCGTCGATCGCGAGAACTGTGCCGTTGAAGGCTTCGGGCGCGAGCTTCTCGAAGGCGAAGCGCAACGTCGCGTGCGTGCACACCAGCGTCGCGTCGGAGCCCTCGAGGAACTTGATGAAAGCGTCGACTTTGCCGGCCGATGACCCCGCGTCGCAGAGGTTGTTCGACTCCTTGATCTCCCAGTCCGCCCAGAAGCCGTGCTTCGTCAGCGCCGTTGGGGCGAAGGATGCGCCGATGGAGCGCTCCGGCACAGCCACGATGACCTTCTTGCGGCCCTGGTTGTAGAGCTTGTCGAGCGCTACAAACATCAGCGCGCGCGACTTGCCCGAGGCCGGCGGGGCCTTCACTAGCAGGTGCTGGGCGTCGCGCTGCTCGAAGACGCGCTGCTGCATCTCGCGCATGCCGAGCTTGTCGGTGTTCACCGACTCTCTGGTCTGGGCGTAGGTGACGTTGACGATGTTGACGGGCTTCTTGATTGCGTTCACTTCCGGATCCCCCTGGTCTTCTTTGCCGGGGCCTTCGCGGCCTCGTCAGCGGTCATGCGCTCGTGCATCGCGAACAGGTCTGACAGGCGCTGCTCGTCGGTCTCGTACGGCTTTTTCGAGTAGATCGAATCGACCAACGCATCCACCGCGGCGTGCGCCTTGCGAAGGTCGTTCGGCATTTTGTCCGGGTCGTACAGTTCCCCGAGCGTCAGCTCACAGTGATACTCCCGCACGTCCAGAACGCGCAGCGCCGCGAGGGTTAGCTCTTCCTTGACACCGTCCGAGAACGATGGGACTGGGAAGTTGTTGTAGACGATGGTGTTCGAGTAGCGGAGCCGGGTCTCCAGCTGACCTCCCACTGCCTTTGTCCAAGCCATGTGCATCGCGGAGGTGAGCAGGCCGAATACCCATGGCTGCGCGTCATAGACGGCGAATGCCGCGTCTGAGATCACCGTGTCGGTACCGAGATACCCCATCGGCACGTACACGCGTCTTTCCGAGGAAACACGCGGAACGATGATCGATTCGGTCGGCTTGTAGCTGATCTGAACGAACCTGTGAGGCTGCGCGGCAAACGACGCCGTGCTCGCTGCCTTGCTCTCCGAGCGCTCCTCGGCGACCTTTTGCAGCCTTGCTGCGATCGCCGGAATCGAACGAGCAGACGCAGCCTGCCGGTCCTCGATCCAGAGGCAGTATCTCTCCCCGTCGTTAATGGCCTCGGATGAACCCATATAGCGCTTGATGAACTCGTCGGCTCGCGGATCGGCCGCGAGCATGTCCTCACGCTCGGTGGGGGAGATAATCAGGCCTCCGCCGTCACGCGGCATGGAGCCGAAAACCATGTCGGGTCGCGCCGCTCCCAGAGGGGTCTTGCGCCGTTCCATGACGACGTTGGCACCCTCGGTGAGGTATCCATTGATATTCGTGGCGGCGATTCGGAGGTCGTCAGTGAAGAGATACTTGTCTCCAGCTCGGACTGTTCGGAGGCCGATGACCACGACGGTTACTCCAGCATTGCGCTTCGCGTTGTTTCCCCATTTGAACGAGGTGTACGCGAATCCGATCTCGATGCCCTTGGCGAAGATCATTGGGAACATCAGCCCGACATGCTCGCCCTGCGCGACCGAGTTGGTCGTCACGAATGCGAGTTCGGCGCGCGTGCCCTCGATGTAGTCAGACCCTTTGATGAACCAGAGTGCGATGTAGTCGAGGTTCTTGGAGTGGGGACGGCGACCGAAGACGAATCCGTAGTCCGCCTTCTGATCCTTCGTTTGCGTCTTCGCACCGGCGTATGGCGGGTTGCCGATCAGGTAGATCTCGCCGCCGTCGTTTGGACAGACGTCGTTCCAGTCGATGCGAGTCGCGTTGCCCTGCTTGATCTGGCCGGTCTCTCTAAGCGGAATCAGAGGGAGATCAATGCCGAACTTCTCACGGAACTCAACGTTCATCTGATGCTTGGCGATCCACAGAGAGAGGATCGCGACCTCGACAGCGAAGTCGTCGATCTCGATGCCAAAGAATTTCTCGACGTTGATTCGCGATCCCAGCAGTTGTCCCTGGTGGTCCCCGCGCAGCTCGGCCAGCCGCTCGAGGATGGCGTGCTCGAGCCGGCGTAGCTCCTTGTATGCGATGACCAGGAAGTTACCTGAGCCACATGCGGGGTCGAACACCTTGATCGTGCTGATCCGCTCGAGCAGTCTCGCGAGCCGGCGCTCGCTGTCGTATGCCTCATCCAGTTCGTCCTTCAAGGCGTTCAGGAACAGCGGCTCGATCGTCTTCAGGATGTTCGGGACGGAGGTGTAGTGCTGGCCGAGGTCGCTGCGCTTGCCAGGTGTGACGATTGCCTGGAACATCGAGCCGAAAATATCGGGGTTGATCTCGCGCCATATCAGCTTGCCGGCGTTGATGAGCTCCTCGCGCGCGGTCTTCGTGAACGTGGGCACCACGTGGTCCGGCGACAACGTGAAGAGTCGACCGTTGACGTAAGGGAACGCCGCGAGGTGACTCGGCTTGTCCGCGGGGTTCGCAGTATCTAGCGCAGCGAATAGGTCCGTCAGGAACTCGGCGGTATCCGAGCCGTCGGCCAAGGTGTGTGAACCAACGGCGTTGGTGAACTGGTTCTCTGCGAAGATCCCCGTGTCCTCGGCGAAGAAGCAGAACAGCAGGCGCGTGAAGAACAGGTTCAGCGCGTGCCGGCCGTGCGGCTGCTCAAGAAGGCCGGGGTTCGCCTGCAGCAGTTCGTCAAAGAGCTTGCCCATGCGCTCGGCGGCCTTGACATCGGCGTGTGCCTCGGCGACGTACTGCGCCTTCTCCATCCCCGCCCATGGAAGGAAAAACGTGAAATGCTGGTCGACCTCGCGGATCGGGAAGCCGATGGTCTCGCCAGTCTGCGTGTCGTGCGCGACCAGTTCGGCGTAGTCGGTGACGATCACGAAGCGCGTGCTGAAGCGCACCACGTTTGGCGAGGTCTTCAGCTCCTCAAGAACCTCGAGGGGGTCGCCGGTGGTCTCTTTGAAGTAGACGACCTTCTTCTGCGCGACTTCACTCGACGGGTCTGCGGCTACATTCAGATCGCCGTTGCGCAGGCGTGTGACGCTGCTCTGAGGCTTGCCATAGACAAGGAGCAGGTCGAAGATGAAGTCGCGGTCGTAGCGTTCGCGACTGGCCAGCGGGGCGACACGCTCTTCGACCGCCTTGAGGTTCAGCCTCGCCATGGATTTTCCGCCTTCATACTCGAATCTCATCAGCGGCATCAGACACAGAAGCGGTCGCAAACCAGACGCTCGGCTTGCCGATCTCCTAGCAGATGGAACGATGCCTCCCTCGCGATCCTATTGGCGGCTCGGTCGCCGCGGCCTTACCCGCTCGGCGTCGCCACGAGGTTCGCGCTCAGCCTCGGTCCGAAGCTACCCACAGGCCACGCGATACCTTCTCGATCGACGAAACCGTGACGTTGAGATCGAGTCAGACGCGACGCGCCGGTTGGGTCCTCGTCGCGGCCGTGTTCATGTCGGACCCCGGTGCGAGCATCCTGATATCGTCTCGGGAGTGAGGTACGGCGGCGACATGTTTGAGATCGAGGCGCAGACCTTCGAGACCCGGTTGCGCGGGGTGAATGTCACGTGCATCGTGACTCTTGACTCCGCCGAGTCACCGGATGTACGCATCGAGACCCGAGCGAAGACCCTCGAGCAGGGCGTGCGTGCGGTGTCGAAGTTCGCGGGCTACTGTCGGCGGACGCTTGTGTTGCCGGTTCTCAGCGAAGACGAGGATGCGTGGGCACGCGTGCTTGCGTCGTACTACGGGTTCGGACTCATCCTCGAATCTGCGGATCGGCGTCGTGAGGTCATGCCGGCGCCAGCCGTCGATATCGCCGACGACCAGGGGCCCAGGCGAAGTTTCATCCGCCGGGTGCTTGCTGAGCTTCCGTCGGCCTAGTCTCCGGCGAAGGTAGAGACGTCGTTCGGTGCATTCCATGGGCGCCCGACGACGGCGCTCGTCGCTTCGTGAGCCACCAGTGCATCCTGGGCCATGCTCCGCCAGAGCGAGGGCCGCTCGCTCGGCGCTGCCGACAGCAACGATTGTGCGTACTCGTCGATGATCGCGTGGTTGTGACGTGAAGCGGCCGCCGCTTGCGATTCAGTGAAGCGGTCGATGCGCTGACCGCCGCACTCCCGGCAACCGCATGTGGGTGCCGGTGCCCCGACGTAGAGTTCTTCGCGCATTGCCCCCGTCTTCATCCAGTGCATGTGCCCGGGGTTCAGCACGTATGGCGTGGGGTCGTCGGGGCGGCGAGCCTTCCCCTTGTCCTTGGGAGGTGTGAACCGGCGAAGGCCGGGGCCGGTGCCGATCGCGGTGCCGAGCGCGCCGTGAGCGAGGGCATCCAGGCCGGCGAGATCCGTCCGCCAGCTGAACGCCCCGGACCCGGTGACGAGCCGGCGATAGATCGCGAGCTTCCGCTTGGAGTCCAAAGGGTTCGTGGAGGAACCGAACGACACCAGGACGGGGTGCGAGCTCAGGGCAATCACGGCGAGCAGGAACTGTTCGTGCTCGGGCCGCAGCCAGCTCGTCGAGAGGTAGAGGGGAAGCGCGACGTCATCACCGCTGATCTCATTTGCCGCGTCCACGATCGCGCGAAGGGTCTCCACATCTCCGGCTTCGACATAGCCCGACGGAAGGAGCACGAGCGTCGCGCCGCTGGAGCGCTGACCAGCCAAGATATCAACGACGGAGGGGCCGGCAAACAACCCGTCGTCGTCGGAGCCAGGTAGCCCAGGTGGGGAACTCGACGTGTCGGCTCGATCCGGCACACCGAGGTCGCCGCATGGATCGCCGAACTCGCCGCGACCAAATCGCCGACGACGGTGAAGCGGTGTCACGGAGTTCTGGCGTCCATTCTCGACGGCGCGGTGCGTGATCGGCGGATCCCTGCGAACCCTGCGCGGGAAGTAAAGACGCCGAAGAGGTCCAAGAAGCCGAAGCCGTATCTCAGTCACAAACAGGTGGAGCGTCTGGCGGCGGCATCCCGCTATCCCGATGTCATCCGCTTCACTGCGTACACTGGCCTGCGCTGGGGCGAAGTCACCGGGATCCGAGTCCGGAACGTCGACCTCAAGCGACGCAGGGTGCTGATCGAAGAGAACGCCGTCGAGGTCAACGGCCACGTGCAGGTCGGCACGCCGAAGACGCATGAGCGGCGCGCGGTCGTCTACCCGGCATTCTTGGACAAGTGCGTGCGTGACGCGGTGAAAGGCCGGACGTCTGAGGATCTGCTCTGGCCTGCGGAGTTCGGGGGATATCTCCGCCCCGGCAACGCTGTATCCGGATGGTTCGCGGGCGCGGTGAAGCGGATCCGCACGGAGGATGCCAAGGCGGCGGAGGAGGCGCAAGATCGTGGAGAGGCAGCGCCGCCGATCATGCCGCGAGTCACTCCGCATGACCTGCGTCACACCGCCGCGTCGCTCGCGATCAGCGCCGGAGCCAACGTCAAGGCGGTTCAGCGGATGCTGGGGCATGCGAGCGCGGCGATGACGCTCGATACTTATGCCGAACTCTTCGAGGACGATCTCGATTCCGTGGCTGTGGCGCTGGACGGCCAGCGATCAGCCTCACTCGCGTCGTAGCTCTCCACTAACCTGGTGTCTTCCAGGGCCGGCGGCAGAAGACCCCACGGCCGTGCGTGCCGTGGGGTCTTCGACCGTCCGTGCCTAGGACTTGGGAGTCAGTGCGACGTCTCCACCCAGCCCATGCCCGAGTTGCCTGTCTCGTGCATCCAATCCTTGCCGCAGGCGGTGCAGTGGTAGTCCTGCTCGTCCGCGACCATGCCGGAGCCGCCGAACTGTCGGAAGTTCCCGACACGCTCGAGGCGTGCGTGCGGCGGGACGTTGCGGCCCTTCGTTCCTGTGTCGACCAGCTTCCAGCAGTCGTCGCACATCGCCTCCTTCACGATCTTGACGATCTCCGGGGCCACTCGGAAGAGGTGCGCCTGGCGGTAGCCGGAACCCTCGGTGTAGTCGGCCTCCATCGGGAACTCGGCGTCCTCCGGGAGGCTTCCACGCTCCACGAGCTCGCTCGTGATCGTCCGCAGGGGCTTGGTCCAGTTCTTCAACTGCCGCTTGGGCTCGTAGTTCCCGATCCGAAAGATATCCTCGCGGCTGATCTCGCCGCCGTTCCGAATCGCCTGGTTGAACGCCTCGAGCTGCACGTCGTTGCCGCGACGCCGGAGCATCTCGCGGAGCACTAGGACCAGGTCCAGAGTCCAGCCGGTGGAGGCGGCCTCCGCCCATGACGAGTCGTCGGTGCTCTCCGCGTGCGGAACGGATTCGTCGCGCATCGAGCGCACGAGAGCCAGCACACGGCCGACCTCCTCCGGAGTGAGGTCACTGATGTCGAGATTCAGGGTGTCTGCCATAGAGTTTCTCCTTGATCGGCCTCCCCGACGAGTCACTTCCTACGGTCTCGCGTCAGGGAGGCTGGTTCTGTATCAGCGGGTTGCGAATACATCAGCGATAGTACACCCAGTACTGCCGATAGCTATATGTAGCTCGCTGTAATTGATCCTTACTCGTTCCGATCTCGCTCATGGGCGGGTCTGTCGTCCAGGCGAAGTCGGACCCGCTTCCCGCCAATGTGCTGAAGGATATGGCGGATTTGGATGATTTGAGCGAATATAGAGGCATGAGCACTGCATCCGTACGAACAAGAGATCCGTTGGTCGTCGACCCGCCTAACGACCTCAGCGAGATGCTTGAACTCGGGCGATTCCTGGAGCATCACACCGCTCCTGCGCTGCTGCTCGGTCCCGACGGCGAGCAGATCCCGCTCCCGATGGTGGCGTACGACGTGCTTCGGCAGGTGGTGTCGGCGATGGAGCGCGGCGAGGCTGTCAGCGTCGAACCCATCGATCGGCAACTGACGACTCAGCAAGCAGCCACACTGCTCGGCATTAGCCGTAGCACGCTGGTCCGGCTGCTTGATGAGCACGAGCTGCCATTCGAGCGATTCGGCGAGTCCAGGCACAGGCGATTGCGACTGCACGATGTCCTCGCATACCGCGACCGAAAGCGCGCTGACAGGCGGAGCCGCTTGGACGAGCTCACCCGACAAGCGGACGAAGACGGTCTGTATGACGTCGATGCGGACGCCTACAAGGAGGCATTGGCTCAGGCGCGGAAGCAGTCGTAGCGGTGGCGCGGTTCACGGCATTGCTCGACGCATGTGTGATCGTGCCGCTGGCGCCGTGCGACACCATGCTCCGCATGGCTGACGCTGGAGCCTTCCGCCCGGTCTGGTCGCAGAACGTGCTCGACGAAGCCCTCAGGGCTCTCGAACGCATACATCCAGATGTCGACGCGAGTCGATTCCAGAGCCGTTTCCGATCGATGAATGAAGCCTTTGATGATGCTCTCGTGGAAGGGTGGGAGCCGCTCGCTCAGGGAATCGAACTGCCGGACCCGAACGATGCCCACGTTGTGGCTGCTGCCCTCCTCGGCAGAGCCGACCTGATCGTCACTGAGAATGTGAAGGACTTTCCAGCATCCGTGCTCGCGCCCCTGGGGCTCGAGGCCATCAGAACCGACGCATTCCTCCTCGACCAGTTCGACCTCTCGCCGAGCGGGGCATGTCGGATCGTCACGGAACAGGCGGCCGCCATGCGGCAGCCGCCCGTGGAAGTCGCCCGACTGCTCGAGCGGCTCTCGCGGAGTGGCGCTCCGGGCTTCGCGCAGCGGGTCGCTGAAGCGTTGAAGAACGATCCGTAGACCGGTGGTCAGCGGTAACGCAGCGGTAACGGAATTCCTGCGGGAGCCTGTTTTCGGGTGTGCGCACATGTGCCCAACTTCCGCGGAATCATGCCGATCTAGCGTGTCGACCCGGCATCCATTGACCTGCGATAGGGGTTCAAATCCCACCGTCACCGCCACCACGAAGGCCTCGAGTCCCCTGGAAACACTGGGAAATCGGGGCCTTCGTCTTGTCCGGAGTGCCCGTGGTAGGAGCTCAGCGGTAACGTGACGCGAGGCCACGGCATGGCGCTGGTTCATGTGATCCGCAACGAGCCGAAGGCGGCGATCGTGCTCACAGGAGGACTCCACCGGAGACCTCGAGGCGCTCACCTGTAACCCACCGCATGCCGGGCGCGACGAGCGCGACGACGGCATCGGCGATCTCCGCCGGTTCGCCGACCCTGCCGAGCGCGGTCTGCTGGCTCAGTCCGGCGCGCAGTTCGGCGTCGTCGCGCATGGCGCCGCCATTGAAGTCAGTCGCCGTCGGACCGGGGCGATCGTGTTGATGCGGATGCCGCGTCGTCCGAGCTCGAGCGCGAGACTCCGCGACAGGGCTTCGACGGCCGCCTTGGATGCCGCAAAGACGGCGGTGGCGGGACTCACATGCCGACTCAGCGAGCTCGACAGGTTCACCACCCGTCCGCCTTCGGCGAGGTGCGGTGCGAGTGCCTGGATCAAGAGGAACGGCCCGCGGACGTTGACGGCGAACGTGTCGTCGAAGTCGGCGGCCCGCACCTCACCCAGCGGCGCGAAGTGCCCGATCCCCGCGTTGTTGACGAGCACCGAGAGGGGGAACCCGACCACGTCGCAGCGACGGCGGTGAGAAGTGTCGTCGTCGCGGAGTCGATGGACCGCGGGTCCCCGATGTCCAATTGGAGCGGCAGCGCCTCGCCGCCGGCTTCCTCGATGCGGCTCACGACGGCGTCAGCCGACGCCGCGGAGCGGGTCGCCACGACGACGCGGTATCCGTTCTCGGCGAGGGCCAGCGCGGTCGCTCGCCCCAGCCCTCGGCCTGCGCCGGTGACGACGGCGATCTCTGGATGATCCATGCTGACTCCTAGATAAGTAAATAACTACTTACTGATAACCTAGAAGCGCAGTCGGAGAGCGTCAAGTCGAAGGGCAGCGCATGAGAGACGCGGAAGCCACCCGGTCACGGATCCTGGCCGCGGCCATCGAGGAGTTCGCCGGGCACGGTTTCGCCGGTGGCCGGGTCGAGCGGATCGCGCGGGGCGCCGGGAGCAACGTGCGGATGATCTACGCGTACTTCGGGGGCAAGAGCGGTCTTTTCGATGCCGCACTCGAGACCGCGTTGCGCACGCTCGCGAACGAGGTGCCTCCGGATCCCGACGACCTGGCCGAATGGGCGGGGAGAGTGTTCGACCACCACCAGGAACGTCCTGACATTCTCCGCCTGAGCATGTGGGCACGGCTGGAGCGACCTTCCGCGCTGTCTGAGCCCAGCGACGTGTATTCCGCCAAGGTGGACGGGGTTCGGGTGTCGAGCCCGGGCGCTCTGTCGCCGGTCGATGTCCTGGTCTTCATCTACGCGATCGCGCAGGCCTGGCAGCTCTCTCCGACCGGCCTCACGGGGCTTGAGGGTGCGCACGACGATCCCCGCCGGATCGCGGCGCATCGGCGCGCGGTCGTGGCAGCCGTCGAAGGCATGCTCCGAGACGCGTGATGCCCTCGGCTGCGAGCGGGCCGCATCCGAGGGCATCGTGACGATCACGACGAACGGTCGGCTGAGCCGTTCAGCGCCGGGGTGCGTGCGGGACCGGTCCTCCGCGTGATCCACCAGACGGCAGCGGTGATCAGGATCAGTGCTGCGCCGGGGATGAGGGTGGTGACGGACCCGGCGATCTCTCCGCGGCTGTTGAGTGCGCCGCCGAGATCGACGTGCAGGGTCGTACCGAGCACGAGGGCGCCACGTTGTACACGACGTGGAGGACGATCGCGGTCTCGAGTCCGCCGGTGCGCCAGGTGACGATCGCCAAGGATCCGAACAGCACGAGGTAGGAGGTGAGGATGTACGGGTCGAGCGAGCCGTGGAAGAGGGAGAAGAGGACCGTGGGGATGACGATGCCGATCACCGCGCCGAGGCGCGCGCCTCTCGTCCATCCGCCGACGATGCGGAACATCAACCCGCGGAAGCCGTACTCTTCGCCTGCTGCCGCGAGTGGTGTAAGCACCATGCCGATCACGAAATAGGCGACGAGGTCGAATATCGACCAGGGCACCTGATCGACGGGCGCCAGAAGGAAGCCGAAGGCGACGACGATGAGCAGCACCGGGCCGAACGCGAGCAGTGCTCGTCCGAGCACGCCGTATCGGAAGCGCCCGGCTACGGAGTGCATCGACCGGAAGGGGACTCCATAGAGCAGGCGCTGCAACAGCATGCAGTAGGGGATGAGCACGGCGAGTGACAGTGCACCTGCGGCCTGCTGGAGCGGCGTGAATCCAGAGCGCCCCAGGAACTCCGTGTCGACAAGGCGTGCCCCGAGCGCGAACAATAGCGCGAAGGCGACCAGCCCGACGAACACCAGGATGATCGCGAGGATGCCGCGGAGGATCCGGCGCTTCTCGCCAGCATAGACGCGGTGGTATTCGACGCCAGAGGGAACCCGAGGGGTTGGGACGGGGTCGTCCAACTGGAGGAGCCAGTTCGGCGCGGTGGTGGTCATGGGTGATTCCTATCCAAACTAGTACAGCGTGATAGCGACAAGGGAGTCCAAGCTATCACACTGTGCTAGAAGCTCGTCGCCATTTCGGTGCTACATGCGTGAGGTCTGGCTAGGTGACCCGACCGCTGTGCGACACTCTTCTCCTCAGTTGCTGCGGTCGAGTGCGTGCAGGGCGATGGATGCGGCTCCGGCCACGAGTGCGTTGTCGAAGTCTGCATCTGGGTCGTTCCGCGACGTCAGCACCGTGATGATGATGGGGTCTTCTCCGGGCGGCGTGACGAGGGCGATGTCGTTGCGGATCGGACCTGCGCCTCCGGATTTATCGGCGACCGTCCAGCCGGCTGGTGCCCCGGCGCGGATGAGGGCGTCTCCGGTGCGGTTGTCGCTCATCCAGTCGACGAGCAGTGCCGTGTCCGCAGCGGACAATGTGGAGCCGTCCAGGATCCTCGCGAGCGAGGCCGTGAAGGCGGCAGCGGTCGTGGTGTCCTCGGTGCTGCCCGGTTCGATCGTGTTGAGGGTCGGCTCGTCGTTCACGACCTCCGTGGTGGCATCGCCCAGCTCGGCGAGTGCATCGTCGAGGGCTGCGGGACCGCCGATCCGGTCAAGGATGAGATTGAGAGCCGCGTTGTCGCTGACTCGCACGGCGGCTTCGGCGAGCTGCGCGTAGGTCAGGCCGTCGTCGACGTACTGCGAGGTCACGGGTGCGTGGCCGGCGGCGGCGGCTTCTTCTGCCGTCCACCGCACGGTCTCATCGCGGGCTGCGCCCGACACGGACTGGAGGAAGGCTGCCGCGGCGAAGGCCTTGATGGTGGAGGCGAAGCCGAAGCGACGGTCCTCGCCGTACGAGACGGATTCGCCGGTTCCGGTGTCGACCGCCATGACGCCGACAGTCGCGTCATACTCCCGCTCGAGGCCCGCGAGTTCGTCTGCCACGAGCGCGTCGAGGTTCGATGAGGTCGCACGGGCCGTGGGAGACGCCGGGGCGGACTCCGCGGCAGGCGGAGGCGCGCCCACGCAGCCCGTGAGCGCGAAGCCGGCGAGCAGGCAGCAGAGGCCGAAGGCCAGATTTCGGCGCATGCCCTCACGCGCCTCCGAACGCCCCGGTGGGCGCGAAGACGAGGTCGGCGAAGCGTGTGCCGACGAGCGTGAGGTGGTCGAGGGAGTGCGGGCGACGATCATCCTGCGACGGGCCACTCGCTCATGACCGCGTGGACGGCGAGCCGCAGACTCGCCATCTCGGCGTCGACGCCCACCGCGTCGGAGGGCAGCGCACGTTCGGTCATGAGCCCCGCCAGCATGGTCGCGAGGAACCGCGCTCGCTCCTCGACCCGACCGCCGGGGATCGCTCCCTCGTCGATCAAGGTGGTCAGCCACTGCGAGATCCGATGTCGCCCCATGCGGTCCAGGGCGAGGTACGTGGCTGTTTCGTCTTCCGACGGAGCCGTGGCCACATACGCCTCGTAGAGCGCCCCCCACTGCTTCCGGGCCCTCTCGCCCACGCCGACTTCACGGAGGATCAGTTGCAAGCATCCGATGAGTCGTTCCTCCGCCGTCAAGGAATGATCATTGATCGGATCATCGGGGATCTCCAGGTCGTACATCGCGGCCACCACCGTCTCGATGAGTTCCCGCTGTGTCGGGAAGAAGTGGCGGAGCGATCCCGTGCTCACCTGAGCGCGGGCTGCCACTGCTCTCACGCTCAAACGTGCTGTGGGGTTCTCGCCCAGCATGGTTGCCGCGGCGATGAGGATCTTCGCCCGCGTTCCCGGTTCCTTCGATGCTTCGTCCACTTTTTCCCTCACGAGCCATCCGTCTATAACAGTGTGCTAGTTTAGCCCGTCGAAAGCTATCACACTGTATTAGATTTCTGGAGGTCGGGATGATGGCGGGAAAGAACTGGCGCAACCGTCGAGTCCGTGTCGGCTCCGGAGAACCGCTGCGCCGCTATCGCTGGTGGCAGATGTTCGGCAGGTCTCTCCGATCCATCACGCTGCGCTCAGCCGACGGCACGACATCGACGTACACGGTCGACGTCCGTCACGCCGGGGATATGACCGACGGCGAGATCCGCGCCCGTCTCTACGTCGACGGAGCCTTGCGGTCCTACGCGAAGATGCCCACGCGCTTCGCGGTGCCAGGCGGACACATCGAGGTGGCGATCACCGGGTTCGGGCTCAAACGGTGCCACTATGTGCGGGCAGACGGTGTGGAGCAGCAGCTGTCGCCCGATCCTCGATCCACCGAAGGGCGTCGCGCCCGCTTGCACGAGCGGCACCCCGGAGTGAGCCGCGTGATCGGCATCGTCTCCGTCGTGTTCGTCGTGGGCGGCCTCACCGTCGAGGTCCCTCAGATCATCGAGGCGCTCTCGAAGATCCCTCTGATCGCCGACTCGATCGGCACCTTCACCTCTCCCATCCGACTCCCGCTCCAGCTCAATCTGCTCGTCGGTCTCGCCGCTGCCCTCGGCAGCGCGGAGCGAGCCCTGCGGATGCGTTCGAGCTGGATCGACGAGCTCGCCAGCTGACCCCTCCGAAAGGAGCCACCATGCACCAGAGTGACCCTGCCGCCACACCCGAACTGCACGCGCAGCAGCGGGAGCGGATTGCGTGCGCCCATGCGCGACCCCCAATCGGGGGGTTCGCCGATGTCGAACTCGATGGTGCGGCGACGTCGGTGTCTGTGGTATTCAGATGGCAGATCGTCTGTGCACGAGGCCGGGGGGCACGATGCGCGAGTGGCTCAAGAGGACCGTCGGAATTGTCGCGACCGCGCTGGTCGCGCTCACACTGGTGCTGGTGCCGCAGGCCCCACCGGCCCAGGCGACCACGATCACCTCACCCGGGCCGCTGTCGAGCATCGTGGTCGGGCCCGACCTCAACTGCGCCGTGAACCACGTGCTCGACTCGTCGCCCGAGTGGTATGGCGGCACCGCGTGCGGCACGTTCGCCTCGCTGAACGGCACGCTCTTCGGCCCCCAGGACGTGCCGGCGGGCGGCGGCGCGTCCCCCCGCACCCGATGGCTGATGGTGAGCCAGACGGCGACGACCGGTAGCGGCACCGTGGGCGACCCGTACACCGTCGTCACGGTCGTGCGCAGCACCACCGGGGTCGAGCTCACCCAGACCGACCGGTACGTCGTCGGCAACGAGTTCTACGACACCTCGCTCTCGATCGCGAACCCCACGGCCGTGCAGCAGCTCGGCACGATCTACACCGCAGGCGACTGCTACCTGCAGAACTCCGACCTCGGCTACGGCAAGATCTTCGGCACGTCGCCGGCGTGCGCGACCTCCACCCTGCCCGGCAGCCGCCTCGAACAGCTCATCCCTCGCACGGGCGGCAACAACTTCTATCAGGCCGGCTACTCCTCGGTGTGGTCGCGCATCGGCGCGCAGCAGCCGTTCCCGGACACGTGCGCCTGCAACAGCTACATCGACAACGGCATCGGCATCTCATGGCCGCTGAACATCGCGCCGGGCGGCACGAGCGTCTTCGAGTGGACCACCGCCTTCTCGCCGGCGGGCGTCGTGCCGATGACGATCACCGCGACGGCCGACGTCGCGTCGGTGCTCCCTGGCGCCGCCGACGGCTACACCCTGCGGGTGAGCAATCCCAATGCGACGAGCGGCGTGCTCGACGAGCTGACGGTGACGCTGCCCGACGGATTCGCCTATACGCCGGGCTCCACGACGGGGTTCACGACGTCCGATCCGGTCGTGTCGGGCAACACGCTCACCTTCAGCGGACCGTTCACCGTGCCGCCGAACGGCTTGATCTCGGTGCATTTCGGCGTCGCCGCCGGCACCATACCCGGGACCTACACGATCGATGCAAGCGGAACGTCGCCCGACTTCGACGTGTCGGGCACCACGAATGCCGCGCCGATCACGGTGCTCGCCGTCTCCGACCTCAGCGTGGCCAAGACGACCGCGACGCCGACCGTGGTGGCCGGGGGCGCGCCCATCGTGTTCGACGTGGTCGCGACGAACGCGGGCCCCGGCACCGCCCCGAACGTCCAGGTCACCGACACGGTCCCGCCGGGGATGACGTTCTCAGCGTCCGCGAGTTCGCCGACCTGCTTCGTGCTCTCGGGCCAGGTGCGCTGCAGCGTCGCGTCCCTCGCACCGGGGGCGAGCGCGTCCTTCCAGATCGCGTTCACCGCGGCCGGCACGACAAGCGGCACGTTCAGCAACACCGCGGTCGTCTCGGGCGACGTGCAGGACGGCAACCTGTCGAACAACTCGTCGACCGCGAACTTCACCGTCGAACGACGGGTGGACGTGTCGGTCACGAAGTCGGCAAGTCCCACGACCGTCGCCGCCGGCGCCGTCACGACGTACACGATGACCGTGCACAACGCCGGCCCGTCGTCGGCGAATTACACGCTCGTCGACTCGCTGCCCGTCGGCGTGACCGCGACCTCGATCACGGGATCGGGCTGCACGATCACGCCTTCGCCGCGTTGCAGCGGGGTGCTCGCAGCCGGAGCATCCACCGTGGTCACCCTGCAGGCGACGGTCGCCCCTGGCGCGGCGGCGGGCACGGTGCTCGTGAACTCGGCAGCGGTGACGACGCCGCAGATCGAGACGGTGACGGACAACAACATCGCGACGGCGTCCAACACCGTGAGCCGCTCCGCGAACCTCGCGATCCTCAAGGCTCTCTCGAGCGGGCTGGTGGCGGGGTATCCCGCCGTGTACACCCTCGATGTGACGAACGCCGGGCCGTCGTCGGCGACGAACGTCGTGGTCACCGACCCCGTGCCGGCCGGGCTCACGTTCGACCCGCTCGTCTCCTCGCCCGCCTGCTCGCTCGTCGGCGCCGACGTCATGTGCACCTCGGCCACCCTCGCCCCGACCTCGACGCTCCGCTTCGTGATCGGCTTCACCCTTCCGGCCGACACGCCCGCCGGCATGTCGATCGCGAATACGGCCACCGTCGCCTCGGACGAGCCCGACCCGGCGCCCGCCGACAACACGTCGACCTCGACGGCCGACGTCTCGCGACTCGTCGACCTCGTGGCGTCGAAGACCACCGTCGGCGGGGTGGTCGTCGCCGGAGGTGCCATCGATTACGACGTCACGGTGACCAACCGGGGTCCCTCGCTCGCGACCGAGGTGAAGCTGACCGACCCGGCCCCCGCCGGAGTCACCTGGACGGCGGCGGCCTCGACCGCGGGCCCCACCGCCGATTGCACGGTGGATGCCGCTTCGGTGGCCTGCACGATCACCGAGTTGCAGCCCGGGGAGACGGCGGCCGTGCGGCTGACGGGCACGCTCGCGTCCTCGCTGCCTGCGGGCCCGGTCTCCAACACGGTCACCGCGACCTCGGCAGAGCCCGAGGCGACGCCCGACGACAACACCGCCGACGACTCCGTGAACGTCGCGGTCGAGTCGGGCCTCGAGTTGCACAAGGAGGACTCTGCACCGACCGGTGTCGCCGGCGCAGGCTTCGGCTACACGTTCACCCTCATCAACCGCGGTCCCTCCGACGCCGTCGACGCGACGCTCACCGACACGCTGCCGACCGAACTGCGCGATCCGGTCATCGTCTCCCAGCCCGCCGGCGATCCCTGCTCGATCACCGACGGCGAACTGGACTGCTCCTTCGGCACCGTCCCAGCCGACCCCGACGGCACGAGCCCGCTCGTCGTAACCGTCTCCGGTACGCTCGACCCGGCTCTCGCCACCGGCACGACGCTGCAGAACACGGCGAGCGCGACCGATGCCACCGGCGCAACGGTGACTGCCGATGAGACCACGCAGGTCATCCGCGAGTCGACCTTCACCGTCGTGAAGACCCCGATGACCGATCCCGTCGTCGCGGGCGCCCCGCTCGACTGGACCGTCGTCGTGGCGAACGAGGGACCGTCGGTCTCGGACGGCCCGGTCATGATCGAGACGCCCGACGCCGGGTACACGATCACCGCGATGTCCGGAGACGGGGCGACGTGCGAGGTCGCGACCCTCACGTGCGACCTCGGCACGCTGCCTCCCGACGGCACCGTCACGATCACCGTGAGCGGCACGGTCAGCGCCGACCGCCCGGCCGGCCCGCTCGTCAACCGCGCGACGGTGCTGAACCCGCAGGGCGAGGACCCGAGTGATGAGGCGCAGGTCGACGTGAGCCGGGTCGCCGACCTGACGCTGATGAAGACGGCCGCACCCGAGCCGGTTCGCGCGGGCGACGTCGTGCTGTACACCCTCGTCGTCGGCAACACCGGCCCGTCGACCGCGAACGACGTCGTGGTGGCTGACACGCTGCCGTCGGGCCTCACCTTCTTCGCCGGCCCCAGCACGGCGGGGTGCTCCGTCGCCGGTCAGGTCGTCTCCTGCCCGGTGGGCGCGCTCGCCGTCGGCGAGAGCCGGGTCATCGGCATCGCGGCATCCACCGACCCGACGTTCGACGGCGTCGTCACCAACACCGCGACCGCCGTCGGCACCGAGGACGACCCCGACGGCGCGACCGCGACGACCGACAGCACGGTGGTGCCCGAGGCGGCGGTCTCGCTCGAGAAGACCGGCGGCCCGGCGATCGCCGGGCAGAACCTCACGTGGACGCTGACCGTCTCGAACGCCGGTCCGTCGGCGGCCGCCGACCTCGTGCTCACCGACACGCTCGCCCCCTCGCTCGGCTTCGTGAGCGGCGTCGCCGACGACGGCACGGTCTGCTCCGCAGACGCACTCGTGGTGACCTGCGAGCTCGCCGATCTGGCGCCCAACGGGCAGACGATCGTCACGATCGTCACCTCGACCTCGCCGAGCGCGGTGCCCCACGGCCAGGCATCGGTGACGGTCGGCAACACCGCGAGGGTGACCTCGTCGACGCCCGACGACGATCCCGACGACAACACGGCGAACGCGCTCGCGGTCATCGCCGCCCTCGTGCACCTCACACCGTCGAAGTCGGGGCCCGCCGAGGTCATCGCGGGCACCGACGGCAGCTACGTCCTCGGGGTCGCGAACTCGGGCCCCTCGACCGCGACGAACGTCGAGGTCGTCGACCGTCTCGACCCGTCGCTCACGTTCGACGCCGACGCATCCGACCCGGCCTGCACGCTCTCAGATCCCGGTCAGAACGAGGTGCGCTGCCGCGTCGACGAGCTCGGGGTCGGCGACTCCGCGACGTTCACCGTCGTGGTGCGCTTCGACCCGAGCATCGCGCCGGGCTCGCTCATCGTGAACGCGGCGGCGGGCGTCGCGGACCAGACGGACATCGGCTTCGAGCCGCCCGCCTCCGTCACCACGCTCGTGCAGTCGCAGGCTGACGTGTCGATCGAGAAGCGAGTGACGTCACCGATCGCCGCGGGCGAGGAGGCGGTCTACACCATCGTCGTCTCGAACACGGGCCCGTCATCGGCGCTCGGCGTTCGGTTCTCCGACGTGGGGCCTGCCGACGGCCTCCTGGGCGGCGGCCTCCAGCGCGGCCTCAAGGGTGCACCTGACTGCCCCGTCGAGGGCATCAGGTTCGAGTGCACCATCCCACAGCTCCTGCCGGGCGAGTCCATCACGATCACCATGTCGACCGGTACCGATCCGGCGCTGCCCGACGGAACGGAGATCACGAACGTCGCGACCGTCGAGTCGGACACCCCCGACATGGTCACCGAGAACAACGCCGACGAGTCGACGCTCGTGATCGTGCGGCAGTCGACGCTCTCGCTCACCAAGGTCGCGTCGGTCGACGCCGCGCGCCCCGGCGCGTCCGTCGACTGGACCCTCGTCGTCGGCAACGGGGGCCCGTCGGTCGCCGACGAGACCGTGGTCACCGACACGCTGCCCGACGGCCTCGTGCTCACCGCGGCCCCGTCCGGCTGCACCGTTTCGACCGCGACGGTGACCTGCGAGGTCGGCGCTCTCGCTCCCGGGGAGACGTCGACGATCGTGCTGGGCACCCGAGTCGCCGATGGCGCAGACGGGCCCGTGACGAACTCGGCGTCGGCATCGGCGACCGGTGCCGAGGGCGTGACGGCGACGGCGACGCTCCTCGTCGATGCCGACGCGCAGCCGCCGATCGCTTCCACCGGATGGGCGAACGGCTGGCTCGCCGTCGTTGCGATGCTGCTCATCGGAGCGGGCGGGCTTGGCGTGACGCTGGTGCGCCGCCGACCGCCTGCGTGAGCGATGCGCGCGTTCAGGTCGGGAGGTACTCAATTCCAGCGCGATCGGGGTCTCGTAGAGGCCTGGCCCGCCTATAGCGCAGCAGCGCCATACCGAAGGATAGTCACCTAACCTTTGGTATAATCGAACCATGCCTGCAGATCCCGCCCGTCCGGCCGAGCCGCCCGGCTCGGCCACCTGGCCGCCGCTCGGGTACGAAGCCCGCCCCTGGGTGCGCAGCGGCGACGAGCTCGGATCGAGGCGTGCGCTGCGTGCAGCTCGAGGTGACTACCTTGCGGCCGTCCCGCCGTTCATCGCGGATGCCCGGGTCGCGCTCGAGCCAGACACGCTCGCGCTGGCCGACGATGCGAGCCAGGAGCTGGCGCGCTTCGATGCCGAGGCTGGGATGATCGCGGCGCCCTTCGCGTCGATCCTCCTGCGCACGGAGTCCGCCTCGAGCTCCGAGGTCGAGAACCTGACCTCGAGCGCGAAGCAGGTCGCCCTCGCGGAGATCGGTCAAGCGAGGTCCGAGAACGCGCGCCTCGTCGTCGCGAACGTGCGCGCCATGCGCGCAGCGATCAGCATGGCCGATCGCCTGGACGAGGCATCGATCCTCGCGATGCACGACGCGCTGCTGCGCGAGAGCGCACCCGAGTACGTGGGGCACTGGCGCGGCGAGCAGGTCTGGATCGGCGGCGGCAGCATCTCGCCGCACGCGGCGACGTTCGTGCCGCCTCATCACGTCCGGGTGCCGGCGCTCATGGGAGACCTCGTGTCGTTCGCCGCGCGCGCGGACGTACCGGTGCTCGTGCAGGCTGCGATCGCGCATGCGCAGTTCGAGACCATCCACCCGTTCCCCGACGGCAACGGCCGCACCGGGCGAGCGCTGCTGCAGGGCATGCTGCGCCACGGTGGGCTCACGCGGAACGTCGCCGTGCCCGTGTCAGCGGGCCTCCTGCGAGACACCGATGGCTACTTCGCTGCGCTCACTGCGTTCCGAGCGGGAGATCCCGACGCGATCGTCGCCTCGGTCGCCAACGCCGTGTTCAGCGCCGTGCAGAACGGCCGCCGGCTCGTTGACGACATCGAGGCTGCCATGGCGGGCTGGGCCGAGCGGGTGACCGCCCGCAGCGACTCCGCGGTGCACCGTGTGAAGCAGTACCTGCCGATGCAGCCGGTCGTGAACGCGAAGACGGTCGCCCAGGAGCTCGGCATCAGCGACGTCGCGGCGCAGAACGCCATCGACCGGCTGGTCGACGCCGGCGTGCTCACGAAGATCAGCGAGGGCCGTCGCAACCGGCTCTGGCAAGCCGGCGAGATCCTCGCTGCACTCGACGCCTTCGGTGAACGAGCACGACGCCGGCGCGGCTAGAACTCGACCCACCTCGTGACCCCTGCAACCCAAGGTGAGAGGGGGCGTTCTCGTAGCGCCAGACTGCTACCCGGCGATGAGCGCCCGCTTGACGCGGCCGGCGAATCGGCGCGCCTGCTGGAGGAGCGACGGTGGGGCGATGATCTCGACGACCGGCTCCGGCATCGGCTCCGGGGTGATGCTCTCGGGCACGTCGGTGTTCTGCTGGACGTGCTTGTACAGCCACCGGACGTTGCGGCGGACGACGCGGGCCGGGTTGCCGACGGCGACGACGTTCGCAGGGATGGGGCGTCCAGCGGTGACGACCGTCTGGGCGCCGAGAATCGAACCTGACTCGATGTGTGAGCCGGGAAGGATCGTGGCGCCTCGGCCGGTCCATACTCCGTCGGCCACCGTCGTGCTCTGAGCGCGGTTCAGGCGGGCGCCGGTGGCGAGATCGTAGAACGGGTGCGCGTCGTCGGAGCGGACGATGTTGTATGCGCCGATGAGGCACCGGGTTCCGATCGAGAGTGTCGCGCCTTCGGCGGTGGACAGCTCGGTCTGCGGACCGACGAAGGTGCCGTCGCCGATGCGGATGGTCGCATTGTCGCCGAGGAGGATGTGGACGCCGGCGAGGTTCGCGTTCGCGCCGATCGTGACGTCGCCGTTCACGCGGCGGAACTCGAGGTTGCCGCGGAGCTTCGCGGACTTCCCGACGCGGAGGGTGCAGTCCTGCGCGTTCGCGGTGAAGCGGACGTTGAAGCTGTCGGGGATCGGGTCGTGGCCGAGGATGCGGTTGCCGCGGTCGTCGCTGTAGAGCACGGTCTCGGCTTCACCCATGGGCGCATCCTATCTCTCGGCCGGTTCGGTGGGAGGCCGCACGGTGCGCGCGTATTTCGAACGGTTGCCTCGGGCGGCGGCGCGCGCGGCCGGAACCTGTCATCCTCGTTCCATGCCGAGTCTTCGATCGCCGCGTGACGTGCATGGGGAGGTCGCGGTGCGGTTCGACCGCTTCGGGTCCGTGGACCAGCTGGCGCTGCGCCCCGTCGCGGCGGTCGTGCTCGCGCCGGATCAGGTGCGGATCCGGGTGACCGTCGCCGGGCTGAATCCGGTGGACTGGCAGATCGTCGAGTCCCCGTCGCTCGCCGCCGCGTTCGGGATCGCCGTTCCCGCCGGATACGGGAACGACTTCGCCGGCGTCGTCGTCGAGACCGGCGAAGCGGTGACGAGGTGGCGGGTCGGCGATCGGGTGTTCGGTGGAGCGCGGGGACGCGCCGTCGCGTCGTCCGTCGTGCTCGAGGAACGGCATCCGAGCCTGCACCGCACGCCGGACGGCGTGGACGACCTGACCGCGGGCGTCCTGGACATCGCCGGACGGACCGCGTCCGCCGTGGCGAGGGCCCTGGCGGTCGCACCCGGCGAGACGGTCCTGGTCGGTGGCGCGGGCGGCGGGGTCGGCTCGATCCTGACGCAGCTGCTCGTGCACGCCGGCGCGCAGGTGGTCGGCACGGGCTCGGCGTCGTCGGCTCCGTTCCTCCGATCCATCGGCGCGGAACCGCTCACCTACGGCGAGGGGCTCGCCGGCGCCCTGCGGGCCTCCGGAGCTCGCATCGCCGCTGCGGCCGATCTGCACGGCGTGGCCACCGCGCTCGCCGCCCGCGAGCTCGGCGTCCCCGCCCGTCGTATCGTCACGATCGAGTCCGAGGACCCGCCCGCGGGCGTCGTCTCCGTCAACGGGTCCGATGCCCACCCCGGCGACCTTCAGCGGATCCTCGCCCTCGTCGTCGAGGGGCGCCTCACCGTCCCCATCGCCGGGGTGTACCCGGTCGAGCGGTTCTCGGACGCCATCGCGCAGCAGCGGAGCCGCCATGCGCGGGGCAAGATCGCCATCGTGCTCCCGGCGGACCCGCCGGCTAGCGTCGCTGACGCCAGCGGCTGACCCCGACGACGAGGAGCACGGCCGCCGCTCCGGCGGCCGGGAGGGGGCTGACGAGGACGAGGGCGGCTGCGGCGCCCGAGAGGGCGACGAGCAGCAGGGCGTCGAGTGCCCACGCCATCCGCACGGCCGCGGCGAGGTCGCCCACCGGGGTCGGGACCGGTGCGAGCAGTGCGGGCGGCATCGGCCCCTTGAGCGCGGCGTCGACACGTGCGAGCAGGGCGAGCGGGCCGAGCACGAGCGCGCCGGCGAGCGGCCCGAGGGGTGGGATGCCCGTCACGAGCGAGGTCGCGACGGCGGCGGTGAGGAGCACCACGAGCGTCAGGATCGTCGGGAAGAGGAGGTGCCTGGCGAGGAGTTGCTCGTCCCCGATCCCGTAGAGCGGGAGCCCGGCGGAGATGCTCGCCGCGTGCCGGAGGCCGTCGGTGAGCGGGCCGAGGCCGGCGAACAGGACCGTTCCGGCGGCGGCCCCGAGCGCCCATCCCGCTGCCGCCGGGGCGAAGGCGAGGGCGAGCAGCGTGCCGGCCGCGGCGACGACGAGGACGCCGATGGCGAGGCGGCCGGGTGTCCGGACCGCGCCGATCGCGTCGCGCACGAGGAAGACCACGGCCGGGTGCCCGGGCGCTCGGACGGCTCGGAGCCGCCGGCCGCGGCGCGGCCATCGCTGATAGACCGACACGGCGGCGCTGAAGTCCATGCCGCCAGCGTGCGTGGTCGCCGAGTCCCAGCGCACCGACTGGGCCAGCAACTCCCGGAGGCGGAGCCGGTTCAGCAGCGGCGGGATGGCGCAGACGAGTGCCGCGCTGAGCGCCCCCAGGGCCGTCAGCGCGGCGACCGCGGATGACCCGCCGGCGAGGGGGTACGCGAGGCCGACCCATCCCCACGGCGTGAACGGCTGCAGGGCCGGGGCGGCCGCGGTGGCCGCTCCGAGCGCGCACACGACGACGGCCGCCGGCACCGCCGTGCGCGGGAGGGCCTGCCCGGCGAGCCAGGCGACCGTGGCGATCACGCCGACGAGGGCGCCGACCACGAGGAACAGCCCCGCGTCGAGCGGGTCCGCCAGTCGGGCGCTGACGAGGGCGGCGCCGAGCAGCCCGGCGGCCGCGGTGGTCAGCGCCGTGACGAGCGCGCCGGCGCGCAGCACCGGCCCGCGGAACGCCTCGGCGGCGGGGAGGCCGCTCGTGGCGAGCGCGTGCGTGAGGAACGGCGGCCGCACGGCCGGGCCGCGGTCGCGACCGAGGAGCAGTGCGCCCGCCCAGAGCGCCGCCACCACGAGGATCGCCGTCTCCGGCGCGGTGCCTGCGGAGATCGCGGCGATCCCCTCCGGGCTCGTCACGCCGAGCCAGGCGGCCCGGACGACCGGGATCACCGTCACCAGCGCGACCATCAGTGCGAGGTAGACCGCGTACGCCCCATCCCGCCCCGTGCGGACGTTGCGGGCGCGCCAGATCCCGATCGCTGCTCGGACGCGGCCGGTCACGCTGCGGCATCCAGCCAGAGCGTGCGATCGGCGAGTCCGTCCGCGAGTGCCGGACTGTGGGTGGCGACGACGATCGTCGCCCCGTCGTCGCGCCGGGCGCGCAGCACCCGGATCACGGACTCGACGTGCTCCGGGTCCAGCCGCTGTTCGGGCTCGTCGAGGATCAGCACCTCGAACGGCCTGGCGAGGACCAGGGCGAGACCGAACAACTGGGTCTGCCCCGACGAGAGTTCGTGCGGGAACCGCCGCCCCAGGGCGGTCAGCGCCAGCTCCGCGATCACCCGATCCGCGAGCGCCGCGGCATCGCGGGGGTCGTCCAGCCAGGTCGTGGCGACCAGGAGCACATGGTCGGAGACGGTGAGATCGGGCGCCATCGGCGGCAGGCCGATCATCGCGGCGACCCGACGGCGGAAGTCGCGGTCGCGCGGGGCGACGGCTGCGCCGCCGATCCGCACGGTGCCCTGGGAGGGGTTCCTGGCGCCGGCCAGCACGCCGAGCAGCGTCGACTTGCCGCTGCCGTTCCTGCCTCGGATCGCCAGGACGGCACCGCGCGGGGCGGTCATCGTCACGGCCGGCAGGAGCGTCACTTCGCCCGCGGTCACGACGACGTCATCCACCTCGATCATGGGAGCCATCCTCTCAAACGGGCGCGGCGTCCTCTCGGGCGATCCGGCGTGACTCGCGCAGGAGCGCCAGGATCTCGCGCGGGCGATAGCGCAGGAACAGGCGCTGCGGCCGCGTGCCGCGGACCAGGGCGTCCGTCCCGCCGTCGCAGTAGATGAGCTGGCCGGTCATGAAGCGGTTCTCGGGCGACACGGCGTGAGCGAGCAGCGCGGCGACGGGCGCGACGGGTCCCGGCGCGCCCATCGGCTGCGGCAGCGCCGTCTCCAGGAGCTGCCGCTCGCGGTCCCACGTCCGCAGCACGAGTTCGGTGCCGATGATCCCGGGGGCCACGGCGTTCAGGACGATGCCCGAACCGGCCCATTCGGCCTGTACCGAAGCGGTCCGCACCCAGTGGTTGAGCGCGATCTTGCTGGAGCGGTAGAGCTGGCTGCCCCGCCTGGTGCGGATCAGCCGGTTCGCGACGGCGAGCGCCTTCGCCTCGTCCCCGCTGAGGCAGGCGCGCACCAGTGGCCCACTGCCGCGGTTCAGGGTGGAGGACGACGAGACGACCACCGCGGCCGGCGCAGGCGATTGGGCGAGCAGCGGGCGGAGCCCGTCGAGGACGGCGACGGTGCCGAAGTGATTCAGCGCGACCGTCTCCGCCCGCGGGGCACCGAGCCCGGCTGCGGCGACGATGCCGTCCACCCGGCCCCCGCTCAGCGAGCCGACCTCGTCGACGAGGCGCGCGCGGCCGTCGGCGCTCGCCAGGTCCGCGCGGACTTCGACGCCCGTGCCGAGACCGCAGCGGATCACCCGCCCCCGCGCGGCGAGGAGTTCGGCCACCGCGCTGCCGAGGCCCGAGTCCGCTCCCGTCACGACGTATGTCCGCGTGTCCGATTCCATAGCGACAGCATGGTGCAAAGATTGCAGATCTGCAATTTGTGGGCGGATCGCGGCTAGACTCGACCCATGCCGCAGGCGCAGGGGAACGGACACGACGCTCGGCGTCGGCGCACGCATCAGGCGCTGCGCGACAGCGCGTCGCAGCTGTTCGAGGCGAACGGGTACGAGGCCACGACCGTGGCGGAGATCGCCCGCCGCGCCCAGGTGTCCGAGCGCACCTTCTACGTGCACTTCCCGTCCAAGGAGGACCTGCTCTTCGCGCACGTCGAGGACTTCGCCGCGCTCGCCCGGCGGGTCGCCGGCGAGGCGGACTCCCCGCATCCCGCGGACCGCGTCCGCGCTGCCGTGCTCGCGTTGATCGAGGCTGCCACGACCGAGGAGGCGGTCGCCCGGCAGGCGGTGATCCGGGGCGCGCTCGGGTCGCGCGGCGAGATCCCGCGTTCCCTCGCGGCGCAGCTGATGGACCTCGCGCGAGGGCTCGCGCTCCGCATCGCGGCGGACACGGGCGCGCCGGTCGCGAGCGTCGCGCCGATGGTGGGGGCCGCGTTCGGCGCCGTCGAGGGCGCCGGCCTCGACGGCGCGCTCCGTGCGGAATCCGGAGGGACGCGACGCGAGGCGATGGTCCGGGCGCTGGATGCCGCGCTCCGCGGCTTTCGCGAGGGCTGAGGCCTAGTCGGTCTGCGTGAGTCTCGCGAGGGAGCGCAGGAACGGTTCGCGGTCCTCCTCCGGCAGTCGACCGAGCACGGAGTCGTAGAGGCCGTCGAGGATGCCGGCGGTGGACGCGACGACTCGTCGACCTTCGTCGGTGACGGCCACGACCCGCGCCCGGCGGTCCTCCGCCGGGACCTTCCGCTCGGCGAGCCCGGAGCGCTCGAGCGCGTCGAGCGTGTTCACCATCGTGGACTTGTCGAGGCGGGCGAGCTCGGACAGCTCCTTCTGCGTTTTCTCGCCGGATGCCGCGCAGAGGAGCACGCTCACGGTTCGCAGCGTGGTGTCGAGCTCGCCGAGTTCGTCGGCGGCCCGGTGCTCGATCGACCGGGTCAGCAGCTGAAGTTGGACGACGAGGTCGCTCACCGTGCGTGCGATCATGAGGCAAGCATAGCAGTGCATGAATAGATCGTCTAAGAATAGATTATCTGTTACGGTCGTGCAGTCCCCTGGCACCGACCGAAGGAGCACCGCCATGAAGGCCTCCCGTGCGCGCTGGATCGCGCTCGTCGTCCTCTGCATCGGCACGCTGATGACGATCCTCGACGAGACGATCGTCAACGTCGCGCTGCCGGTCATGCAGAAGGAGCTCGGCTTCTCGCAGGCCGGAGTGTCCTGGGTGATCAACGCGTACCTCATCGCCTACGGCGGGCTGCTGGTCTTCGCCGGGCGCCTCGGAGACCTGCTCGGCCACCGCCGGGTCCTCCTCATCGGCGTGTCCGTCTTCACGGTCGCCTCGGTCGCGGCCGGCCTCTCGCCGAGTGCGATCATCCTGGTCGCCTCACGCTTCGGCCAGGGCGTCGGCGCGGCGCTGATCACCGCGGTCACCCTGGCGCTGATCGTGACCATGTTCACCGAGCCGAGGGAGCAGGCGAGGGCCATCGGCTTCTACAGCTTCACCTTCGCCGGCGGGGGCGCGCTCGGGCTGCTGCTCGGCGGCGTGCTGATGCAGCTGGCGAGCTGGCAATGGCTGTTCTTCATCAATCTGCCGATCGGTCTCGTCAGCCTCGTCGTCGGCTGGCGGCTGCTCCCGCGCGGGCGCGCACTCGGACTCGGTCGGGGGCTCGACGTCGTCGGGGCGGGACTGCTCGTGGCGGCGGTGTCGCTGCTCGTCTACGGCGTCATCACGGCCGAGCATCTCGGTTGGGGCGGGACCACCATCTTCTCCCTCGGCGGCGCTGTGATCCTGCTGTTCGGCTTCGTGCTCCGGCAGCGGCGGGCGAAGGTGCCGCTGCTGCACCTCGGCGTGCTGCGTGATCGCGACGTCGCGGGAGCCAATGTCATCCAGTTCCTCGTCACCGGCGGTCTCTACGGCTCGTTCTTCATCGCGACGCTGCTCCTGCAGCAGGTGCTCGGCTACACCCCGATGCAGATGGCGCTGTCGTTCGTGCCGCTGACGATCGTCACGGCGCTCGCGTCCATCGTCGTCGCGCCGTTCCTGACCGCGCGCTTCCGGGAGCGGATCACCCTCGTCGTCGGCCTGCTCGCGTTCCTCGCGGGTGCACTGCTCCTCGCGCGCGTGCCCCTCGGTGGCGGCTACCTCGCCGACGTGCTCGCGCCCCTGCTGCTGCTCGGCCTCGGCATCGGGATCGTGCTCCCGCCGATCATGAGCCTCGCGATGTCGAAGGCGGGCGAGGACGAGGTCGGCGCGGTCTCCGGGCTTGCCAATTCGACCGGCATGATCGGCGGGGCGTTCTGGACGGCCGTGGTCGCCTCGGTGATCGGCGCCGTCGCCGGCGCTCGCGGCGACGCCGGTGCCGAGGGGCGGGCGGCGCTCGCCCAAGGGCTCGCCGCCGGGTCGCTGGCGATCGCGGCGGTCCTCGTCGTGGCGCTCGTCGTCGCCCTCGCGGTGCTGCGCCGGCGGCGTGATCCGGAGGCCGGGAGGGCGTTGACCGCGAACATGCAGGCCGAACGCTAGTCGTGGTCAGCCCTGCGCCGGCTCCACGTCCTGCACGTCCGCTCCGACGCTGACCGGCTGGCCGGGGACGGCCGGGATCGGCTCGGGGTCGAGGTGCTCCGGCACGAGCTCGATGCCGCCCGTGCTGTTGGCCGACCGCATGAGGTCCTCCAGCCACTGGGCGTTCAGGTCGGGGCGCTCGGGCTCGGTGAAGACGAAGCGGATCGGGATGGCCGGGTGCAGCCAGAGCGTCTCCCGCCCTCGTGGCTCGTCGTCGGGGTGCCGCCACGAGAGGGTGAAGCTCTCGTTGCGGCGCAGCTTGGTGGTCAGGACGATCTTCAGATGCGCGAGCGCGCGGTCCTCGATCCCGATGGGGGTCTGCGAGTCCCCGTAGTACAGCGTTCCCATATTGCTGACCGTAGCCGTTTTTCTCCGACTGGATCGGCGACTCCGGGGTCGTGTTCGCGTTCCGTCAGGCTCGGTGCGCATCTCGGCCACCAGACGGGGCGCTGGACCTCCCAGCCGCATCGCGTACACTAGTGGGCAGTGATACACCGTGCAGCCCACCGGTCGTCACGACCGAGTGCCCGTCATCTTCGAGCACCGTCGCGTTCTACGCGTCCCGAATCCGCTTCCGCGCTTGGAGCGCATCCTCAGCTTCCCGCAGCCGCTGACGTCGTCGTCAGAAACGGCAGCCGTACCGAAACGATCATCCTCATCGCTCTTCTCTTCACCAGTTCGTCCCCTCGCCTGTCGTGGCGGCAAGCCGACCACGACGTGCACAGCGCCACGCGCGACGGCGAGTACGCCGGGCACGTCGTGGCCGACGGCGACGGCTACCGCGCCTACGACGCGACCGGACGGGCGATCGCCCGCGCCGAGACGCTCCACGAGGCGTGCACCGCCCTCGAATCGACAGCGCCGTCCGCTCTCGCTCCCGCCGCCGAGCACCTCGTGCGGCGCACCAAAGCCCCGCGGCGGCGCCGTCGCCGCGGATTCACGGATCACACCCGTGGTCCCAGACAACGAAGGAATGACGTCATGGCCACCGGCATCGTCAAATGGTTCAACACTGAAAAGGGCTTCGGCTTCATCGCTCCCGACGACGGCTCCGCCGACGTGTTCGCGCACTTCAGCGCGATCACCGGCAACGGCTACCGCGAGCTCGCCGAGAACCAGCGCGTCGAGTTCGACGTGGAGCAGGGTCAGAAGGGCCTCCAGGCCACCAACATCCGCGGCCTGTGAGCTCCCCGGCCGGCCCCGCCCGAGGCGGGGCCGGCCGTGCGCTCACAGCAGGATCACGGGAGGTATGCAGGCAGCGGCATGGTTCACCGCCTAACGTGGGAATAGCGATGGGCACCCGCCTTTGGCTTCACGGCCGAAGACTCCCGGCCCAGCACAGACAGGCAGCCCCCATGCCGACCGTACCCATCGCCCAGGAGGCCGTGCTCGGCCCCGTCCGACAGACCTACGCCAGGGCCGGCGACTTCCCGCCGATCACCCGGGCCTACAGCCAGCTCTCCCAGATCGTCCGCGAGACCGGGCTCCTCCGCCGGACCCCGTGGTTCTACGCCCTCGTCGGCGCCGGCATCGTGCTCGCCTTCGGCGGGGCGGTCGCCGGATTCATCCTCCTCGGCGACAGCTGGTACCAGCTCCTGATCGCCGGGGCGCTCGGGCTGCTGTTCACCCAGGTCGCCTTCCTCGCCCATGAGGCCGCGCACCGTCAGATCCTCGCCTCGGGGCCGGCGAACGACCGGCTCGCGAGAGTGCTCGCCGGCCTCGTCGGCATGAGCTACGGCTGGTGGGACAGCAAGCACAGCCGTCACCACGCCAACCCGAACCGCGTCGGGAAAGATCCCGACATCGAGGTCGACACGATCTCCTTCCTCGACGAGGATGCCGCGAACGCCCGCGGCCTGCGTCGGCTCCTCACCCGCAAGCAGGGCTGGTGGTTCTTCCCGCTGCTGACGCTCGAGGGGCTGAACCTCCACTTCCAGAGCCTCCGGTATCTCTTCGCCCGCGGCCCGGTCCCCGGCCGCTGGACCGAGCTCGGCATCATCGCGGCGCGCTTCGCCGTGCTCTTCGTGCCCGTGTTCCTCGTGCTCCCGCTGGGGATGGCGTTCGCCTTCGTCGGCGTGCAGCTCGCCGTCTTCGGCGTGTACATGGGGGCGTCGTTCGCGCCGAACCACAAGGGCATGCCGGTGATCGCGCCCGACGCCAAGCTCGACTTCTTCCAGAAGCAGGTGCGCACCTCGCGCAACATCAGCGGCGGCTGGTGGGCGACCTGGCTCTTCGGCGGCCTCAACTACCAGGTCGAGCACCACCTGTTCCCGAGCATGTCCCGCCTGCACCTCGCCCGCACCCGCGAGATCGTGCGCGAGTACTGCCAGACGCACGACGTGCCCTACACCGAGACCTCGCTCTGGCGCTCCTACGCGATCGTGATCGCGTACCTGAACCGCGTCGGGCTCGCCGCCCGCGATCCCTTCGACTGCCCGGTGGCCGCCCGGTACCGCTGACCGGTGCCGCGCGTCCTCGTCTCTGGGGGAGTTCCCGGCTGGATGGCCGACACTGGTACGGCAGGTGATCGGGCCGACGGGGGGAGGCGACGATGGGCATCCGACGGCGGCGGGCCGCTGCACCCCCGACGAACCCCGAGGACGACCCGTATCTCGCCTACCTGATCTGGAAGGGCGAGCAGCCCGCGGCCGAGTCGGAGCCCGAGACGCCGCCCAAGCGCGGCTGGTGGCAGCGCATGCTCGGGCGGCGCGATGCCGACGGCGGGTCTCGGCACGAGTCGTGAGGTGCCGTCCGCCGCGGCTCAGTGCGTGGTCGTCTCTTCGCGCTCAGCCCGCGACGTCGATCACCCAGGTGACGCCGAAGCGATCGGCGAGCATGCCGAAGCCGGGCGACCATGCCGAAGCGGCGAGCGGCTCGACGACCGTCGCCCCCTCGGCGAGCCCGTCCCAGGCGTGCTGCGCCTCGGCGAGCGAGTCGGCGCGGAGCGACAGGAAGAAGGGCCGGTCGGTGACGGTCGCACCGTGTTCGCGCCGGGTGGCGGTGGGCGAGGCATCCGCCGGTCCGGCATCGCCCGGCACGTCGTAGGCCATCACGCGGAAGCCGTCGGGGCTCGTCACGTTGCCGAAGACGATCCGCTCGGCGTCCGGGCTGCCTGCGGGCATGCCGAGCTCGCCGTAGCTCGTGAGCGCGAGCTCGCCGCCGAAGACGCGCTGGTAGTGCTCGAGGGCCGCGCGGGCGCGCCCGTCGCGGAAGTTCAGGTGGGTGGTGGTGTGCAGGCTCATCGCCGTTCCTCTCGATCGCGGGCGGCTCGGTTCGACCGCCTGCGGCCAGCGTTCCAGCAGTCGAGGACACCGAATGTCCGCGACCTGGCCCAGACTGAAGGCATGACGGATGGCTCGGCACGCATGCTCTCGTTGCTCTCCCTGTTGCAGGCGAGACGTGAGTGGCCGGCCGCCGAGCTCGCCGGCCGGCTCGACGTCAGCACGCGCACGATCCGCCGGGACGTCGAGCGACTGCGGGAGCTCGGGTACCGGGTGTCGGCGACGATGGGCCCCGACGGCGGCTACCGGCTCGCCGCGGGGGAGGAGCTGCCGCCGCTCCGCTTCGACGACGAGCAGGCGGTCGCCCTCGCGATCGCGCTGAGCTCCGTGACGGGCGGCGGTGCGGCCATCGAGGAGGCGGCCGAGCGGGCGCTCGGCACGGTGCGGCAGGTGCTGCCCTCGCGGCTCCGGCACCGCGTCGACGGGCTCCGCTTCGCGCACGAGCCGAGCGCGGTGCGCACCGACCCCGAGGTGATCCTGGCGGTCAGCGAGGCGGTGCGCGAGCGTCGGGTGCTGCGCTTCGGGTACCGGCGCGGCGACGGTGCCGAGGCCGACGGCGACCCACGCCGCGTCGAGGCGCACGAGCTCGTCGCCCGCGACGGGCGGTGGTACCTCGTCGCCTTCGACCTGGAGCGCGAGGACTGGCGGCTGTTCCGGCTCGATCGGATGGCGCCGCGCGCGCCGCACGGGGCGCGGTTCGCGCCACGCCGGATCCCGCACGGCGACGCCCTGGCGTTCCTGACGGCGCGCTTCCGCGGGGCGGTGGAGCAGGGCGACGTGGGCGCAGGCAGCGCGGCCGGTCCCGCCTGGCCCTGCGTCGGCGAGGCGGTGGTCCGCGCCGAGGCATCCGAGCTCGCGCCATGGCTGGAACCCGGCGAACTGATCGAGGCAGCCGACGGCCGCTGCCGCGTGGCGCTCGGCTCGTGGTCGTGGGCGGGCGTCGTGGCGCGACTGCTGCAGTTCGAGCGGCCGTTCGAGCTGCTCGGGCCGCCCGAGCTCGTGACCGCGGCCGAGGCCGCCGCCGCGCAGCTCAGTTCGGCCGGTAGAGCGTCGCCTGGAACTCGTATGCGTCGTGCCGGTACGTGACCCGGCCGAGCAGCACCGGCGTGCCGGAGAGCTCCGAGGCCGTCTCCTCGCCGACGAGCACGGGGGCGCCCGCGGCGATGCCGAGCGCGGCGGCGATCGCCTCGTCGGCGGCCTCGGCGCGCACCGTGTAGTCGCTGCGCACCACGCGGAGGCCGCACACGGACTCGAGCGTCCCGTAGAGCGAGGCGTCCTCGAGCATCTCGGGCTCCAGCCCGACCGCCCGCTGCGCCGGGATGATCGACACGTCGTAGCAGATCGGCACGTCGTCGAGCGTGCGCACCCGGTGCACCTCGAGCACGGGGGAGGCGGGGGCGAGCGCGAGGCTGCCCGCTTCGCCGAGGCTCGCCGGGCGCACCTCGCTGCGGTGCACCCGGGCGCCCGGCCGCAGCCCGCGGGCGAGCGCCATCTCGGTGAACGACTGCAGGGCGACCCGCTCCGCCATGTGCGGGGCGGTGACGAACCATCCGCGCCACGGCGAGCTCTCCAGCAGGCCGTCGCGCTCGAGCGAGGCGAGGGCCTCGCGCAGCACGACCCGGCTGACCGAGACCCGATCAGCGAGCTCGCGCTCGCCGGGCAGCTTCTGCCCGGGCTCGAAGACGCCGGCCTCGATGAGCTCGCGGATCGCGTCTCGCGCGCGGGCGGCGGTGCGCCCGAGCTGCCGCGGCGCCGCGGTCGCGGTCGCGTGTTCGGTCATCGTGGCCGCCTCTCCGCCCCGATTCTCCTGAGCGGGCGGCCGCCGGTCAAGCCGGGCCGCGGCCCGCCGCCGAGCGCCCGGTTCACTCCTTCACCGCCCCGGCGACGACGCCGGTGATGAAGCGGCGCTGGAAGATCGCGTAGACGACGAGGATCGGCAGGGCGACGATGACCGCGGCGGCCGCCGTCACCGAGGGGTCGAAGTTGCGCGTGCTGCCCGCGAAGAACGAGAGCGCGAGCGGAGCGGTCTGCACGTCGGGGTTCTGCGGCACGAGGACGAGCGCCATCAGGAACTCGTTCCACGTGTAGAGGAAGAGGAGCGTGCCGAGCGTCGCGATCGCGGGCGCCGACACGGGTACGTAGATGCGCCAGAGCGTCGCCCACCGGCCGGCGCCGTCGATCGAGGCCGCCTCGCCGAGCGAGCGCGGCACGTTCGCGTAGGCGGTGCGCATCCACAGCACGCCGAGCGAGACCGAGGTCGCGATCTGCGGCAGGATGAGCGCCCAGTACGTGTTCAGCAGGCCCATGCCCTCGAGCAGGTAGTAGAGCGGCACGATGATGCCCTCGTAGGGCATCACGAGGCCGACGAGCAGGATGCCGAGCAGCACGAAGCGCCCCGGGAACCGCATCGTCGAGAAGGCGTAGCCGGCGAGCACCGAGACGAGGCTCGCGCCGAGCACGACCGCCACGGCGACGATGAGCGACGACCAGAGCGCCTGGCCGAAGCCGCCGCGGGTCCACGCGGTGGCGAAGTTCTCCAGGGTGAGGCTGGACGGCAGGCCGCCGCCGCCCGTGCGCTCGCCGGGAGGCGTGAGCGCGAGCAGGACGATCGACAGGAACGGAAGGAGCGCGAGCAGCGCTCCGACGACGAGCAGCAGATGCCCCAGGAGCTGTTCGGAGCGGCGGGTCCTCATCGGTTCCCTCCTCGGGGTGCAGCGGCGTCGCGGTCGCGGGTGAGCCACATCACCGCACCGACGATCGCGAAGATCAGCAGGGTCAGCACCACGGCGATCGCGGAGGCGCGGCCGACCTGGTGGGTCACGAACGCCTCGCGGTAGATGAAGTACGAGGGCACGGTGGTGGAGGTGCCCGGGCCGCCGGAGGTGGTGTTCCAGACGATGTCGAAGTTCCGAAGCGCGGCGGTGATCATCAGCACGAGCGCGACCTGGATCTCCCCTCGGAGCGAGGGAAGGGTGACCGCGAAGAACTCGCGCACGGGCCCGGCGCCGTCGAGGCGGGCCGCCTCGAACTGCTCGGCGGGGATGTTCTGCAGGCCGCTCACGAACAGCACGAAGGCGAGGCCGAACATCACCCAGGTGCCGATGATGCCGACCGACGGCAGCGCGGTCGTGAAGTCGCCGAGCCAGGCGCGGGTGAGCCCGTCGAGCCCGATGGCCCGCAGCGCGGTGTTGAGCGGCCCGGACTCGGCGAAGATCCAGCGCCAGGAGATCGCGACGACGACGGTGGAGAGGATGTACGGCACGAACAGCAGCGCACGGAACGCGGCCAGTCCGCGCACCCGGATGCGGGCGATCGCCCCCACGAAGACGAGCGCGAGGGCCGTCGGCAGGAGCGCGTAGAAGACCACGAAGACGAGCGAGTGCAGCGTCGCCTGCCAGATCTGGGGGTCGGCGAGCACGCCGGCGAAGTTGTCGAAGCCGACCCATTCGCTGGCGGTGATGCCGTCCCAGTCGAACAGCGCGATCCAGATGGACTCGACGACCGGGCGCACGAGGAAGACGAGGTAGAAGGCGAACGCGGGGACGAGATAGAGGTACGCGTCCCAGTCGTAGCGGCGGAGGAAGGGGCGGCGCCGCGGGGCGCGGTCGGTGGGCCGGGCGGGGTCCGGGCCTGGGCGCGGGGGCGAGAGGGTCGTCATCGAGGAGTCTCCGGGTGGATGCCGGGGGCGGGCCGGGCTCGGCCCACCCCCGGTCGCGGTCAGTCGGTGTGGAAGTCGACCCAGTCGGACTGCACGCGGTCGAGCAGCGCGTCGGCGCTCTCGCGTCCGGCGAGCACCTCCTGCAGGCCGCCCGTGAAGGTGTCGAACATCGTGTCGGTGGCCCAGTCGTACCAGTAGAGCGGACCGGCGCCCTCGAGCTGGGTGGCGGAGGCGTCGAGCAGCGCGGCGAACATCGCATCGTCGCCCGCGGCCTCGACCGGCTGGATCGGCACCCGGTGCGTCGCGGCGAGGAGCTCGGCGGACTCGGGGGAGTTCACCATGCCGACGAAGGCGATCGCCGCGAGGGAGGCGTCGGACTTCGAGCTCACGTGCCACGGCATGCCGAACGAGCCGCTCGTGGCGTGGTCGCCGTCGGCGAGGCCGGGCGTGAAGTCGAAGGCCGCGCCGTCGGAGATGGCGCCGGCGTACCAGTTGCCGCCGATGAAGAACACGCCGTCGCCGGAGGCGAACGCCGCGGCCGCGTCGTCGGGGCTCGTGCCGTCGTACCCGGGGGAGACGTAGCCCTTCGCGACCCACTCCGCGAAGCGGTCGAGCGCCTCGCGGTTCGAGTCGACCGCGAAGTCGGCGCCCGTCGCGCCGGTGATCCACTCGCGGGTGTCGGCGGCCGGGGTGAGGGCGCCCTGCAGGATCGAGAAGGTCTGCATGGCGGAGGCCTTGTCGGCGTTGCCGAGCACGAGCGGGGTCTGCCCGGCGGCCTTGGCGGCGGCGAACGCCGCTTCGAGCTCGTCGAGCGTGGTCGGCGTGCCGAGGCCGAGCTCGGCGAGCTTGGCGCGGTTCGAGAACAGGCCGACCATCTGGTTGTCGGGCGACATGCCGTAGACCGACCCCTCGCCGAAGCTGGCGCCGTCGTCGGACCACTGCAGCTGCGTGATGGCGTCGCCGGCGGCGGCGCGGTAGTCGTAGGCGTCGGCGACGTCGTCGAGGGGGCGGATGAGCCCGGCCTTCACGAGCGCGCCGTCGGTGGCCCAGCCCTGGTTGCCCTGTGCGACATCGGGCGCGTCGGCGGAGTTCATCGCGTTGAGCACCGTCGCGGTGAGGTCGTTGAAGCTCTTGAACTGGATGTCGACGGTGACGTTCGGGAACTCGGCCTCGTAGGCGGGCACGAGCTGGTCCATGAAGTCCTGTTCGCCCTGGTCGGCCCAGACGCTGAGGGTGACGTCGCCGAGCTCGGCGACCTGCTCGGGGGTGACGGGGGCCGTGATCTCCTCCACGGGGGCGGAGGGGGCGGTGCGCGCGCCGCCGGGGGCACTGCACGCGGCGAGCCCCAGGGCGAGCGCGGTGACCGCGGCGGCGGCACCGGTGAGACGCATTCGACGGGTGGGCATGAGTGGTCCTTTCCGGAGCGGCAGCGATGTCGCTCGCGGGGTGGTCGGCATCGCTGCCGAGTTGGGGGAACGCCCGTGCGTCTCCGGCTGTCGCCTTCGGCGGCGCGGACGTCGTCATCGTGTCATGATGAGACCAATTAGTCCAGTTTCAGGACCAGTGGTCAGTTCGCTGATCCAACCATCCGCAATTCATGTTACTTTGTCAAGACAAAGTTCCCCCTCGAAACCGGAGCGCCAGCCGTATGAACCCCACCCCCGACGCCGCCCTCGACGTCCTGACCATCGGCCGGGTCGGCGTCGACCTGTACCCGCTCCAGGACGCGACGCCGCTCGAGGAGGTGTCGACCTTCGGCAAGTACCTCGGCGGCAGTGCGACCAACGTCGCCGTCGCGGCCGCGCGGCACGGCCTCTCCGCCGCCGTGATCACCCGCACCGGCGACGACCCGTTCGGCCGCTTCGTCGCCCAGGAACTCACCCGGCTCGGCGTCGACGCGCGCTTCGTCCAGGCCCTGCCCGGGCGCAAGACGCCGATCACGTTCTGCGAGATCTACCCGCCCGACGACTTCCCGCTCTACTTCTACCGCGACCCGATCGCCCCCGACCTCCTGATCGAGGCCGCCGAGCTCGATCTCGACGCCGTCCGCGACGCCCGCGTCTACTGGTCGACGGCGACGGGGCTCTCCGTCGAGCCGAGCCGCGCAGCGCACCTCGCCGCCTGGGCCGCGCGGGGCCGCGCCCCGCTCACGATCCTCGACCTCGACTACCGGCCGATGTTCTGGGAGCACGAGCAGCTCGCCCGCGAGCAGGTGTCCGCCGCCCTCGAGCACGTCACCGTCGCCGTCGGCAACCTCGACGAGTGCGACATCGCCGTCGGCGAGCGCGACCCGCAGCGGGCCGCCGACGCGCTCCTCGATCGCGGCGTCGAGCTCGCCGTCGTGAAGCAGGGGCCGCGCGGCGTGCTCGCGAAGACCCGCGAGGAAACCGTCGAGGTCCCGCCGCACGCCGTCGCCGTCGTCAACGGCCTCGGCGCCGGCGACGGCTTCGGCGGTGCGCTGTGCCGCGGGCTGCTCGCCGGCGAACCGCTCGAACGCGTCATCCGCTTCGCGAACGTCGCCGGTGCGATCGTCGCCGGCCGCCGCGAGTGCTCCACCGCCATGCCGACGAGCGACGAGGTCGAGGCCGCGCTCGCCGCGGCTGCCGAGGGGAGCCGGGATGCCTGAGCCGACCATCGCCGCCGAGCTCGCCGCGGGCGGGCTGCCGCCCGAGTCCTTCGCCGCGCTCCGCGAGGCGCGTGCCGCCGATCCCGACGCGATCGCCCGGGCGCTCGACGCGCGCCGGTCACGCCCGCTCCTGCGCGGGGACCGCCGGCTGTTCATCGTCGCGGCCGATCACCCGGCCCGAGGCGCCCTCGGCGTCCGCGACGACGACTTCGCCATGGCCGACCGCTACCGCCTGCTCGACCGGCTCGCCATCGCCCTCAGCCACCCCGGCGTCGACGGCGTGCTCGGCACCCCGGACGTCATCGAGGACCTCGCGCTCCTCGGCCTCCTCGACGACAAGATCGTCGTCGGCTCGATGAACCGGGGCGGCCTGCGCGGCGCCGCGTTCGAGATGGACGATCGGTACACGGGCTACGACGTGCCGACCATGGTGCGTTCCCGGCTCGACTTCGGCAAGCTCCTCGTGCGGGTCAACCTCGAGGACCGGGCCACCGCCCCGACGCTGCAGGCGACCGCCGACGCCGTCGGCCAGGCCGCCGCCGCCCGCCTGCCGATCATGCTGGAGCCGTTCATGAGCTCGTGGCGCGACGGGCGCATCGTCAACGACCTCAGCGCGGAGGCGGTCGTCACCTCGATGGCGATCGCCTCCGGCCTCGGCACGAGCTCGGCGTACTCCTGGTTGAAGCTGCCCGTGGTGCCCGAGATGGAGCGGGTGATGGCCGCCTCGACGCTGCCGACCCTGCTGCTCGGCGGCGACCCGCGCGAGCACCCCGACGAGACCTACGCCTCCTGGGCCGCCGCGCTCGAGCTGCCCGGCGTGCACGGCCTCGTCGTCGGACGCACCCTGCTCTACCCGGCCGACGGTGACGTGCGCGGGGCGATCGACACCGCCGCTCGCCTCGTGCACCCCGGAGGCCTCGCGTGAGCCCGCGCTGGCTGCACCGGCGCGGCGAACTCGCCGAAGGGCCGTGGGAGTCGGTCGTCGGCGACGGCCTCGAAGGCTGGAGCTGGACCGGGCTGCGTGTGGCCGAGCTCGCCGCCGGTGCGGCGCCGCTCACCCTGCCCGCCGGAGGACTCGAGCGGCTCGTCGTGCCGCTCTCGGGCGCCTTCGTGCTCGAGCTCGAGCACGCCGACGGGCGGCACGAGCGCCTCGAGCTGCACGGCCGCGCCTCGGTCTTCGCCGGCCCGAGCGACGTCGCCTACCTCGGCGTGGGCACCGCGGCGACGCTCAGCGGTACCGGGCGGGTGGCCGTCGCGGAGGCGCCGAGCGACGAGCGGCACCCCTCGCGGCGGATCGCTGCCGACGAGGTGCCGGTCGAGCTCCGCGGCGCCGGACGCTCGAGCCGCCAGGTGCACAACTTCGGCACGCCGGAGACGCTCGCCGCCGGCCGCTTCATCGTCTGCGAGGTGATCACCCCGTCCGAGAACTGGTCGTCGTACCCGCCGCACAAGCACGACGAGCAGCGGCCCGGCGTGGAGTCGCAGCTCGAGGAGATCTACTACTTCGAGGCGGCCGTGACGCGCGGAGCGGAGGCGCCTTCCGGCGCCCGGCCGTTCGGGCTGTTCTCCACGGCGAGCTCCCCGGCCGGCGAGATCGAGATCGACGGCCGGGTGGGCACGGGCGACATCGCCCTCGTCCCCTTCGGCTACCACGGGCCGGCCGTCGCCGCGCCCGGCTACGACCTGTACTACCTGAACGTCATGGCCGGCCCCGGGCCGGAGCGCGCCTGGCGGATCAGCGACGACCCCGCGCACGCCTGGGTGCGGCACAGCTGGGAGGGGCAGGACGTCGACCCCCGACTGCCCTACCTCGCCCCCATCACGGACGGAGCACGCGAATGACCGAACGACGCAGCGCCACCCGGCGGATGACCGTGAGCCAGGCCCTCGTCGAGTTCCTGGCCAATCAGTGGACCGTCGACGGCGACGTGCGCGAACGCACCATCGCCGGCACCTTCGGCATCTTCGGCCACGGCAACATCGCCGGGGTCGCGCAGGCGCTGAAGCAGCTCGCCCGCGAGGACCCGGCGCGGATGCCGTACCACCAGGCCCGCAACGAGCAGGCGATGGTGCACCAGGCCGTCGGCTACGCGCGGATGCACCGCCGGCGGGCGACCTTCGCGTGCACCGCCTCCGTCGGCCCCGGCGCGACGAACATGCTGACGGGGGCCGCCCTCGCCACCACCAACCGGCTGCCGGTGCTGCTGCTGCCCTCGGACACCTTCGCGACGCGCGTCGCCGACCCGGTGCTGCAGCAGCTCGAGCTGCCGCACGACGCGACAGTGTCGGTGAACGACGCGTTCCGTCCGCTCTCGCGCTTCTTCGACCGGGTGAGTCGCCCGGAGCAGCTCTTCTCGGCGGCGCTCGGCGCGATGCGCGTGCTCACCGATCCCGTGGAGACCGGCGCCGTGACGATCTCGCTGCCGGAGGACGTGCAGGCCGAGCTCATCGACGTGCCCCTCGAGTTCCTCCGCGAGCGCGAGTGGCACGTGCGCCGCCCGCAGCCGGAGCCGGGCGAGCTCGCCCGGGCCGTGGCGGCGATCCGCGGCGCCGCGTCCCCGCTCATCGTCGCCGGCGGCGGCGTGCTGTACTCCGACGCCGCCGACGAGCTGCGCCGCTTCGCCGAGGCCACGGGCATCGCGGTCGCCACGACCCAGGCGGGCGTCGGGGCGCTGCCGTGGGACCACCCGCTCGCGGCGGGCTCGGTCGGCGCGACCGGCACCACGACCGCCAACCGGCTCGCCGCCGAGGCCGACGTCGTGATCGGGATCGGCACGAGGTACAGCGACTTCACGACCGCGTCGCGCTCGGCGTTCCAGCATCCAGGGGTGCGCTTCGTGAACCTCAACGTCGCGAGCTTCGACGCGATGAAGCACGGCACCGAGCTGCCGCTCGTGGCCGACGCCAGGGCGGGGCTCGCCGCGCTCGGCGCCGAGCTCGCCGGCTACGCCACCTCGTCGGGGTACCGGGGCGCGCTCGCCGAGGGCAAGGCCGCCTGGGACGGCGTGGTGGATGCCGCGTTCGCCCCGAGCGGGCGCCCGCGCCCCGCGCAGTCGGAGATCATCGGCGCCGTCCAGGCGGCGAGTGATCCCCGCGACGTCGTCGTCTGCGCGGCGGGTTCGCTGCCCGGCGACCTGCACAAGCTGTGGCGGGTGCGCGACGATCTCGGCTACCACGTCGAGTACGCCTACTCCTGCATGGGCTACGAGATCGCGGGCGGCCTCGGCGTGCGCCGCGGCGCGCCCGACCGCGACGTGATCGTCATGGTGGGCGACGGCTCGTATCTGATGATGCACACCGAGATCGTCACGGCGGTCGCGGAGGGCCTGAAAGTCGTCATCGTGCTGATCCAGAACCACGGCTACGCGTCGATCGGCGCGCTGAGCGACACGGTCGGCACCGACCGCTACGGCACGCGGTACCGCTATCAGGATGCCGAGTCGAACGATGTGGACCCGGAACGCCCGCTCCCCGTCGATCTCGCGGCGAACGCGGCGAGCCTCGGCATCGACGTCGTGCGCATCGAGCCGGGGCCGGACGTCGTCGCCGAGCTCGGCGCGGCCGTGCGCGCGGCGAAGGCGTCGTCGACCGCCACCCTGATCCACGTCGAGAGCGACCCGCTCGTTCCCGCCCCCGACGGCGGCGGCTGGTGGGACGTGCCCGTCGCGGCCGTCTCGGAGCTGCCGAGCACGCAGCGCGCCCGTGCGGCGTACGAGGCGGCCCGCGAGGCGCAGCGCCCGCTCGTCTGAGCCCGCGCGACCGAATCATCGGGGCGCCCCGCCGCCCCTCGAGAGGAGAACCATGTCCACCGTCCCGGAGACCCACGTGCTGGCCGACGCAGACGCCGTCGCCGACTTCGTCGCGGCCCGCATCGCCGACGGCATCGAGCGCGCGCGCGACGCCGGTGCCGACTACGTGCTCGGCTGCCCGAGCGGACGCACGCCGCTGCCGACGTACCGGGCGCTCGCGCGCCTCGTGCGCGAGCGCGCGCTCGCTATCTCGCACGTACGCATCGCGCTGATGGACGACTACGTGGTCGAGACCGAGTCGGGCTTCCGCAACGTCGATCTCGAGGCGCACAACAGCTGCCGGCGCTTCGTGCGCGACGAAGTGGTGGGCCCGCTGAACGCGGCGGCCGCCGACGAGGGGATGGCGGAGGACCGGCTGCTGCAGCCGGACCCGGCGAACCCGGAGGCGTACGACGAACTGCTCAGCGAGGCCGGCGGCATCGACTGCTTCCTCCTCGCGAGCGGCGCCGGCGACGGGCACGTCGCCTTCAACCCGCCCGGCTCGGCCCTGGACAGCGGCAGCCGGGTGGTGCGGCTCGCGGAGCAGACCCGCATCGACAACCTCGGCACCTTCCCGGAGTTCGGCTCGCTCGACGCGGTGCCGACGCACGGGCTCACGGTCGGGATCGGCACGATCGCCCGGCTGTCGCGCAGCGCGGTGATGATCATCACGACGGCGGAGAAGCGTCGGGCCTTCGAGCGGATCAGCACCGCCGGCGCGTACGACCCGGAGTGGCCGGCGACCGTCGTCTCGGAGTGCGAGGACGCCCTCGTCGTCGCGGATCGCGCCGCCGCCGGCGTCGGCGGCTAACCGTCGGCCGCCCTCGATCCGACTTTGTCTTGTCAAATTGACATGCTGACAAATCTGGTCGAGGATGGGACTGCGCTCGCGCACCTCCCCCGATTCAAGGACGCATCATGACCGCCACCTCCGCCGACCGATCCGGCGCCCTGCTGCTCGACGTCGCCGACGTGCTGCGCGGGCCGGTGCCCGGCGAGTACCTCGATCGCGTGGTCGCGGTGCCGGCCGGCACGGGGGAGCTGCGGGTCGAGCTCGACTACGACAAGGTCACCGACCGCTTCCAGCTGTACGCCGCGCTCGTCGACCCGCACGGCGTGTTCCGCGGGCACGTGCAGTGCCCCGGCGGCCCCGGCCCGCGGGAGCTGCGGTTCGTCGTCGGTGAGCGCACCGCGAGCCCCGGCGCCATCGCCGGACCGATCCCCGCGGGCGAGTGGACGCTCAGGATCGACCTCGACCGCTTCCGTGAGGACGGCCCGTACGCGTTGCGACTCATCGCCGTGCCCGGGGCGCCCGAGGTATCCGCACCGCCCGAGGCATCCGCTCCCACCGCGCCGTCCGCGACGTCGTCGCGCCCGGACGGGACGAGGGCCGCCCCCGGGCGGAGCTGGCTCCGCGGGGAGCTGCACTGCCACTCGGTGCACAGCGACGGGCGCGACGAGGTCGCCGCGATCGTCGCCGAGGCGGGCACCCGCGGCCTCGACTTCCTCGCGCTCAGCGACCACTTCACCTGGAGCCACTGGGGGCCGCTCGCCGAGGCGGCCGCCTCGGCCGGCGGGCCGATCGTGCTGCCCTCCATCGAGGTCACCACCCACCGCGGTCACGGCAACGCGCACGGCCTGCGCGAGTGGGTCGACGTGTACGTCGACGGGCCCGAGCGGGGCGCGGGCGAGCTCGTCCGCGAGGTCCACGCGCAGGGCGGGCTGTTCGGGGTCAACCACCCCTTCAGCGGCCAGCAGGCCTGGCGGCGCGCCGACGTGCCGTGGGCGGAGGTCGACCTGCTCGAGGTCGTGAACCAGGGGCAGGACGCCAACAACGACGCCGCCATCGGCCTCTGGGACCGGCTGCTCGCCGAGGGCCACGACCTCGCCCCCGTCGCCGGCACCGACTGCCACGAACTCGGCGACCCGGCCCAGCGCCTGGGCCAGGTGGTCACCGCCGTTCGGGTCGCCGAACGGTCTACCGAGGGGCTGCTCGACGGGCTCCGCCGCGCCGCCACCGTCGTCACCCGCGGAGCCGAGCTCGACCTGCGGCTCCGCAGCGACGGCCGCGAAGCCGGGCTCGGCGAGCACCTCGAGCTCGGAGCCCGCCCCGTCGAGCTCGAGATCGACTTCCGCATCGACGTGCCCTGCGCGCTGTTCGTCATCCGCGACGGCCTGATGTGGTTCCAGGGCGACGTCGAGCCCGGCGACTCCCGGCTCGCCCTCGTCGACGACGAGCCCGTCGCCGCGGCGTACCGCGTCGAGCTGCACCGCCGCTCCGACGACCCGAGGCACTGGGCGTCCGCCTGGCGCTCGCACGAGTCCTTCGAGGCCCTCACGAGCTTCGTCCGCACGGTCCATCGCACCACCACGCACACGCACGAAGGAGAATCATGAAGCACGGCAGGAAGTTCGCCGCGGTCGGCATCGCCGCCGTCTCGGCCTCGCTCGTCCTGAGCGGCTGCAGCGCCATCGTCGGCGGCCAGCCCTCGGGCGGCGACGACTCGGCCGAGTCCGGCACCGTCGTCGTCTACGCGGCCCACGGCCCCGAGGTGACCGACCCGATCATCGCCGCGTTCGAGAAGGCGTATCCCGACATCTCGGTCTCGCTCACCGCGAGCCCCGGCACGGGCGAGCTCATCAGCCGGGTCGAGAGCGAGATGAAGAACCCCCTCGGCGACGTCGCCTGGGGCGGTTCGAGCGAGAACTACGCCGCCGCCTCGGCCGACGCCTTCGCCGCGGTCGAGCTGGAGAACGACGCGGCCACCGTCGTCACCGACCCCGAGCACAAGTGGCACGCCACCGACGCGCTGTTCCAGGCCATCGCGGTGAACACCGAGCGCGTCACCGACGCGTCGAGCTACCCCGAGAGCTTCGAGGACCTGGCCGACCCGAAGTGGCGCGAGGCCGGCCAGATCGCCTTCGCGAACCCGCGCTCGTCCGGCACCTCCTACTCGCTGCTCGCCGCCATGGTGACCGCGCACGACTGGGACTTCCTCGACGGCTTCCTGCCGAACGCGAAGGTCGTCGACGGCAGCTCGCAGATGTTCGACGGCGTGCGCACCGGCGAGTACGCGCTCGGCTTCATCAACGAGGACCTCGGCGCCACCTGGGTCGCCGAGGGCGCCCCGCTCGAGCTCATCTACCCGAGTGACGTCGTCTCGAACCAGATCGGCGTCGCCGCCGTCATCGAGGGCGCGAAGCACCCGAAGGCCGCCGAGACCTTCGTGAACTACCTCATGTCGAAGGAGGCGCAGCAGCTCATGGTCGACGAGGTCGGCCGCCGCTCGGCCCGCACCGACGTCGCCCCGCCCGCCGGCCTGCCCGCCGCCGACGAGCTGAAGCTCGCCGCTCCGGACCCCGCGGTCTTCGCGACCGACAAGGACGCCGTGCTCACCCGCTTCGACGAGAAGCTCGCGAGCGCCAAGTAATCCATCCCCGAGGCCGGGCCGACGCGAGGCGTCGGCCCGGCCGGAAACGGTGCCAACATGCCTAGCAACGACCTGCGGGACCGCGTCGAACCGCTCGAGGAGACGCTCGCGCCGCCCGCACCCGTCCCCGTCAAGCGCCGCGCGAGCCGTCGACCCGGCGTCTGGCTCCTCGTCGCGCTCGGGCTGCTCCTGCTCCTCGCCTCGACGATCGTGCTCCCGCAGCTCCGGCTCGTCGGCGAGGCGTTCACGGACGACGGCGGCTTCTCGTTCGCGAACTTCATCGAGTTCTTCACGACGCCGAGGTTCCAGGAAGCCATCCTGAACTCGCTCGTCGTCGCGGTCGTCGCTGGCGTGCTCGCCTGCGCCGTCGCGGTGCCGGCCGCCTACGTGCTCGCGCAGTTCGACCTGCCGGGCCGCAACGGCTTCCTCACCCTCGCCACGATGGCGACCGTGTCGCCGCCCTTCCTCGGCGCCTACGCCTGGGTGCTGCTGCTCGGCCGCGGCGGCATCCTCACCACCCAGCTTCGGGCCTGGGGCATCGAGCTGCCGTTCGACACCATCATCGGGCCCGGCGGCATCGTCTGGGTGACGGTCTGGGCCACCCAGGCGCTCGTGTTCCTGCTCGCCTACGACGCGTTCCGGGCGATCGACCCGAGCCTCGACGAGGCCTCCTCGAGCGTCGGCGCCGGCCCCTGGCGCACCCGCCTGCGGATCGTGCTGCCGATGGCCGTCCCGGCCCTCGTCACCGGCTTCTACATGTCGAGCATGAAGATCTTCACCGACTTCGGCACGCCGCTCATCATCGGCGGCGGCACCCCGATGCTGCCGACGGCCGTCTACTACGAGTTCCTCTCCGAGGTCTCGACGAACCCGGCCATCGCCTCCGCCGGCAGCCTCGTCATGCTCGGCGTCGCCTGCATCGCCCTCGCGCTCCAGCAGTGGGCGCTGCGCCGCCGCACCTACGCCTCGGTGTCGAGCCGGCGCCGTCCGCTCCAGCCGGTGCGCGGCGTGAAGAAGGGCCTCATGATCGCCTACCTCGGCGTCGTCTTCGGCTTCTCCTTCGTGCCGCACCTCGTCGTCGTCGGCACGAGCCTGCTGACCTGGAAGGCCGGCATCCTGAAGTGGGTCCCGACCTTCGACAACTACGTGCGGCTCTTCGACGAGAACCTCGAGGTCATCCTGATGAGCCTGCTGCTCGCGGGGATCGCCTGCGTGCTCTGCGTCATCGTCGCCGTGCTCGTCGCGTACCTCACCGTGCGCCGCCGTTACACGGTCATCAGCCCCGCGCTGAACGTCATCACGATGGTGCCGTACATCATCCCGGGCACGGTGCTCGCGATCGGCCTCATCCTCGCCTTCGGCAGCGGCCCGCTGATCCTCACCGGCACGGCGACGATCCTCGTGCTGGCGTACTTCATCCGCCGCATCCCCTATGTGACGAAGTCGATCGAGGCCGCGCTCACGCAGGTGCACCCCGCCCTCGAGGAGGCGGCGATGAGCGTCGGTGCGAAGCCGATGCGCGCGTTCCGGCAGATCACCGTCCCGCTCGTGCGCCCCGCGATCGTCTCCGGGGGCACCGTCGGCTTCCTGCAGATGGTCACCGAGCTGAGCGCCACGGTGATGCTGTACTCCGTGCCGTTCATCACGATGACGGTGGTCATCTTCACCAACGCCATGCAGCCGGCGAGCCCCTTCGGCGTCGCCTCCGCGATGACGGTCGTGCTGATGCTGGCCGTCTACATCCCGCTGTACTTCGTGCGGCGCAAGTTCGCCTCGGTCACGAGCGTCTAGAGAAAGCGAGAGAGCAATGGAACGTGGCAACGGAGTCGCCGTCGGCGTCGAGGCGATCAGCAAGGAGTTCCCCGGGCACGTCGCGCTGAAAGGCGTCGACCTCGAGATCGAGGCGCGCTCGTTCACGACGCTCCTCGGGCCCTCGGGCTGCGGCAAGACGACACTGCTGCGCATCCTCGCGGGCTTCGAGACCGCGACGAGCGGCCGGGTCACCTTCGACGGGCGCGACATCGCCCGGATGCCGTCGTGGAAGCGCAACATCGGCTTCGTCTTCCAGAACTACGCCCTCTGGCCGCACATGAGCATCCGCGACAACATCGCCTACGGGCTGAAGCTGCGCAAGCTCGGCAAGGAGCAGATCGCGGAGCGTGTCGCCGAGTCGCTGCGGATGGTCGGCCTCGACGGGCGCGCCGAGGCGTTCCCCGGGCAGCTGTCCGGCGGGCAGCAGCAGCGTGTCGCCATCGCCCGCGCCCTCGCGCTCCGGCCGAACGTGCTGCTCCTCGACGAGCCGCTGTCGAACCTCGACGCGAAGATGCGCATCGGCATGCGTCAGGAGCTGCTGCGCCTCCAGCGCGAGGTCGGCATCACCGCCGTCTACGTGACGCACGACCAGGAGGAGGCGCTCGAGATGAGCGACCAGGTCGCGGTCATGCACGACGGCCGGATCGACCAGGTCGGCTCGCCGCAGGCGATCTACGAGACGCCCGAGACGGCGTTCGTCGCCTCCTTCATCGGCCACGTGACGCTCCTCGGCGGCGTGAGCGACGGCGCGGGCGGATTCCGCTCCGACCTGCCGATCGCCGGCGCGTTGCCCGCGTTCGACGGCGCCCTGCCCACCGGTCGGGTACAGCTCGTGCTGCGGCCGGAGGACCTCGACCTCGTCGACGACGTCGAGCACGCGCACCTCCGCGGCACCCTGGTGCGTTCGAGCTACCACGGTCGCGGCTACCGTTCGGCGCTGCGACTGGCCGACGGCACGCTGTGCGAGGTCGACCACCGCCGTCCGGTGGCGGCCGCCACCGGCGAGGAGGCCGGCATCCGCGTGGGCGCCGCGGCCCTCGTGCCCGAGTCCGACGACTACTATCGCGAGGCGGCGCCCGAGGCCGAGTCGGCCGAGGAACTCGTCGCCGCGCCGGCCGCGTGAGCGACCGTACGAAGAAGGAGCAGCAGATGCGCATCGGTTCGGCCCCCGTCAGCTTCGGCATCCACGGCGGGGCGGATGTCTCCAAGCTCGCCGCGACCCCGCGCGAGCTCGTCGCGGCGATGGCCGCGGCCGGCTACACCGGCTCGGAGCTCGGCCCGCCCGGGTTCTTCGGCACTCCCGAGGAGACGGCGACCCTGTTCGCCGACCACGGCCTCGCGGTCCTCGGCGCCTACGTGCCGCTGCACCTCAGCCAGCCCGACGAGGTCATGGCCGCCGACCTGGAGGGCATGCGCCGCACGCTGGACGAGCTCGCCGCGGCGGGCGGCGACGGACTCGCGATCCTCGCCGACGAGGGCGACGAGGCGATCATCGCGCACCCCTTCCGGCCGAACGCCGAACGCGGCCTCGACGCCGCGCAGTGGGACCTCGCGCTCGAGCGGCTCGCCGCGGCCGAGGAGCTGGCCCGGGCGGCGGGGCTCCGCACGAGCTTCCACCCGCACTTCGGCACCTACGTGGAGCAGGCACCCGAGATCGACGTGCTGCTGCAGCAGAGCGGCATCGGCCTCTGCCTCGACACCGGCCACTTCGTGCTCGGCGGCGCCGACCCGGTCGCGTACCTCCGCGAGTGGGGCCACCGGGTGAACCACGTGCACGTGAAGGACGTCCGCCCCGCCGTGCTCGAGGCCGCCAAGGCTTCGGGCAACGAGCGCATCGACGACTGGTGGGACGAGGTCTCGGTGCCGCTCGGCACCGGCGACGGCCCGCTCGAGGAGTTCCTCGCCGAGCTCGGCCGCAGCGACTACGACGGCTGGCTCGTCGTCGAGCAGGACGGCGCGCCCGCGACCGCCGAGACCTGGGACCGCATCGTCGGCGACCAGCGGCACAACCACGACTGGATCGCCGGGCGGCTCGGCCGATGACCGAGGCCGTGCTCGCCCTCGACGTCGGGGGCACGAAGGCGCACGGCGCACTCGTCGACCGCGAGTACCGGCTGCTCGACGAGGGCTTCGCGCGGACGGCCGGGCGCGACCCCGGCCTCGCGGCGACGCTCGGTCTCGCCGCCGGACTGCTCGAGCGGGCCGCGCGCGCCGGGACGACGGTGCGCGCGGTCGTCGCCGGCTTCCCCGAGTACGTCTCGAACGACGGCGTCGTCACCGCGCACGAGGTGCTCGACTGGACCGTGCAGCCCGGGGAGGCGCTCGCCGCGCTCGCGGGCGGCGTCCCGGTCCGTGTCGCGAGCGACGTGAAGGCGGGTGCGCTCGGCGAGCTCGCCCTCGGCCGCGGGCGCGAGCACGACGGCTTCGTCTACGTTTCGCTCGGCACCGGCATCTCCACCGCGATCGTGCTCGATCGCCGCGTCCACGACGGCGCGCGCGGCGAGGCGATCGGCTTCGGCGAGTGGTCGGTGCCCGCGGAGCTCGACCCCGCCTGGCGCGGCAACCTCGAGGGCTTCGCCTCCGGCTCCGGCATCGCCGCGCGCTACCTCGCGCGCACCGGGACCGAGCTCCCCGAGGGAGGCGCGCGCGGCGTCCTCGAGGCGGATGCCTCGGGCGACCCCGTCGCGGCCGAGATCGTCGACAGCGCCGCCGCCGCGATCGGGCGCGCCATCGCGCAGCTCGTCTCGCTGCTCGACCCGCCCGCCATCGTGCTGGCGGGCGGCCTCGGCTCCGCGGACACGCGGCTGGCCCGAGGCATCCGCACCGAGTACGAGCGCATCGCGTCGCGCCGGCCGTCGCCGCCGCCGCTCCTGCCGAGCGGCGTGCCCACGAACCCCGGACTCCTGGGCGCCGCCGCGCTCGCCTGGGAGCTCGCCACCGCCTCCGAGGCCGCGCCATCGCTCGCGGCCGCCCCAGCATCACGAGAAGAGAGAACCGCATGACCGCACCCGTCCGCATCGCCGTGATCGGCGCAGGCACCATCACCCAGTCGGTGCACCTGCCGAGCCTCGCGCGCGCCGGCTACGAGATCGCCGTCGTCTGCGACCTGTCGCCGTCGCGCGTCGCCGAGGTCACCGGGCGCACCGGCATCCGCGGCACCACCTCCCCGGCCGAGGCGATCGCCGCGCCCGAGGTCGAGGCCGTGCTCATCGCCACGCCCGGCTCGCACGCGCAGCTCGCGCTCGCCGCCATCCGCGCCGGCAAGCACGTGCTCGCCGAGAAGCCGCTCGCCCTCACCATCGCCGAGATCGAGGAGCTCGAGGCGGCCGCCGCCGAGGCCGGCGTCGTCGCGCAGGTCGGCTACATGAAGATGTACGACCCGCTCACCGAGCGGGCGCGTGCTGAGCTCGCCGAGCTCGTCGACGTGCGGCTCGTGCGCATCACCGTCGCCCACCCCGACGACCTGCCCCAGGTCGACCACCTGCGGATGACGCCCCCGCAGCCCGACGCCGACCTCGCGGAGATCGAGCGCGCCCAGGCGTACGAGGCCGAGCAGTCGGCCATCGCCCTGCCCGGCGCGTCCGACGCGGTGCAGCGCTACTACCGGAACGTGCTGAACGGCTCGGTCGTGCACGAGTTCAGCCTCCTGCGCGCGCTCGGCCTGGAGCTGCCCGAGGCGTGGACCGCCGAGGCGTTCCCCACCCTCGAGGGCAGCGCCCCGGCCTCCCTCATCGCAACGGCCGCGGTCGGCGACGTGCGGTACGTGCTGAGCTGGAACTGGCTCCCCGAGTACCCGGAGTACGACGAGGAGCTGAAGGTGCTCGCCGCGAACGGCCGCCTCGAGTACCACCTCGCGAAGCCGTACCTGCTGGAGGAGCGCAGCCGGCTCCGCGTCGAGCGGAACGCCGGGCTCGAGCGCCGCGACACGAGCTACGCCGACGGCTACGAGACCGGGTTCCTGCGCCAGCTCGACGCCTTCGCGCGGGCCATCCGCCACGGCGAGCCGGTCGTGTCCGATTTCGCGGGAGCCAAGCGCGACGTGCGCAGCCTGCAGGCGCTCGCCAAGGCGATCGGCGCCGCCCGCGGCGAGACGATCCGCACGGAGACCGACGCCTCCTGAGCCCGTCCCTCAAACGACGAGTTGCCCGACTTTCATGAAAGTCGGGCAACTCGTCGTTCGGGTGTCGCTGAGCTCGTCGAAGCGGGTGGTTCGCTGAGCTGGTCGAAGCGGGCGGTTCGCTGAGCTCGTCGAAGCGGCCGCTCGACGGGCTCGGCCCCTCGACGGGCTCGGGGAACCAGGGCTACTTCTGCACGAGCGTGACGTCGAAGGAGTACAGGTCGGGGCGGTAGCAGTGCGTGCCGAGCTCCACCGCGCGTCCGGAGTCGTCGAAGACGGTCCGCGAGGCGGTGAGCACCGGGGCGCCGTCCTCCAGCTCCAGCAGCTCGCTCTCGTCGGTGCTCGCACGCCGGGCGCCGATCCGCTGTCTCGCGACCCGCATGGTCGTGCCGCGCGAGCGCAGCACCTGGTAGAGGCCGTAGCTCTGCAGGGCGGCCGTGTCGAGGTCGAGGTAGTCGGCGGGCAGCACGTTGTCGAGCACCGCGACCGGCACCCCGTCGGCCGATCGCAGGCGGCGCAGGTGCAGCGTGTCGCTGCCGAGCGGCACCGCGAGCGCCTCGGCGACCGCCGCGCTCGCGGGGAGCGTCTCACGGGAGAGCAGCTCGGTGGTCGGCACCTGGCCGCCGCGCACGAGGTCGTCGAAGAGGCTCGTGAGCTCGAGTCCGCGCGTGACCTGGCCCTGCACGACCTGCGTGCCGATGCCCCGACGGCGCACGAGCAGGCCCTTGTCGACGACCTCCTGGATGGCGCGACGGATCGTCGGCCGCGAGATGCCGAGCCGCTCGCTGAGCGCGATCTCGTTCTCGATGCGGGACCCGGCGGGCAGGGCGTGCGAGGTGATCGCCGACTCGATGCGCTCGGCGACCTGGTAGTACAGCGGCACCGGACTCGACCGATCGAGGTCCATGAACAGCTCCGGCGGGAAGGGGGCGTCGCCCGCCGTCGTCGTCTCTGCCACGTCTGCCTCCGAGCCTGGATATGTCAAGACAAATATAGGTGCTCGGTGCGGCATCCGGCTCGGTTTTCCTGCGGCGGGGCGCGGGTCTCGACCGCGCGCCCCGCCGACGGGCTACGGCGCGGGGACCGTCGCGGAGTCCGGGTCGGCCTTCGCCGGGGCGAGATCCCCGGTCTCCTCCTCGAGGCGCGGCACGGGCCGACGGAAGCCGCGGGTCGCGATCGCGAGCACGACCACGCCCAGGACGAGCCAGGCGCCGCCGATCATGAACGCGGTGTCGTGGAGCTGCGAGAACAGCGACAGGTCGATCGCGATGCCCGCGATCGGCACGAGCGAGAGCAGCACCGACGCCCAGCGCGCTCGCTTCGCGCGCGTGCGCCAGATCCACGCGAGGAAGGCGGCGTTCACGAGCGCGAAGGCGAGGAAGGCGCCGAAGTTGATGAGCGCGGTCGCCTGCGCGATGTCGAGCAGCATGCCGATCATCCCGATTCCGGCGATCAGCAGGATGTTCACCCACGGCACCCGGAACGCGTTCAGCCGGCCGAAGAGCCGGCGCGGCAGCACGCCGTCCCGGCCGATGACGTAGAGCAGCCGGCTCGAGGTCGCCTGGATCGCGAGGCCCGAACCGAAGGCCGCGATGATGCCGACGAGGTTGATGACGTTCGCGAGCGACTCGCCGCCCGCCGCGACGAGCAGCGAGTAGCCGGCGATGTCGGGGTTCTCGAAGTCGCCGCCGGGGTGCGCGAGCTGCATCACGAAGGAGACGCCGACGAAGATCGCGCCGCCGATCAGCACCACGAGGATGATGCCGAGCGGGATGGTGCGGCGGGGGTTCCTGGTCTCCTCGCTGAGGGTCGACACGGCGTCGAAGCCGAGGAACGAGTACGCGGCGACGGCGGCGGCCGCGGCGACGGCGAGGACCGAGGCATCCGGTCCCCAGAAGGCGGCCGCCGGCTCCGGCGCCGGACCCGATCCGCTGACGAGGAAGCCGATGATGACCGCGGTGCTCGTCGCGACGAGCGCCATCGCCGCGATGGTGAGCCAGGTGTTGACCCGGTCGGCGAGGGTGATGCCGAGCAGGTTCACGAGGGTCGTCGGCACGATGTTCACGAGCACCCACACCCAGAGCGGCACGTCGGGGAACTGCGCGTTCAGATACACCGACTGGATGAGCCACGCGACCATCGGCAGGAACAGGTAGTCGAGCAGGATCACCCAGCCGGCGAGGAAGCCCGCGTGCCGGCCGAGCAGACGGCCGACGTAGCTGTACGAGGAGCCGGAACTCGGGTAGGCGCGGGCGAGCATGGCGTAGGAGACGGCGGTGAGGCCCATCGCGACGGTCGCGACGAGGTAGGCCGTCGGGGCCGCGCCGCCGCTCGTCGAGGACACCACGCCGAAGGTCGAGGTGACGATGCCGGGCGCCATGTACGCGAGGCCGAAGAACACGACGCCGGCGAGGCCGAGCCGGCGGAGCAGCCGGCGCTCGGTGGACGGCGGGGCGGGCTCGGCGGCGGGGGAGGGGGTGGACACTAGCGGTTCTCCTTCGAACGGGGGTGCCAGCTCGACGGCTCGATGCGGCCGTCGTAGAGGGGGAGGGTGATGGGGGCGTCGCCCTCGCGGAACTGCGACCATGGGCGGGAGACGCCGGCCGTGCCGCGATCGCGGGTGAGCTCGGTGAGGCCGAAGTCGACGACGACGGTCAGCACCTCCTCGGAGGCGTCGGGCGAGGCGGCGCGCACCGAGCCGGTCGGGTCGACGACGAGGGATCGGCCGCGGCCGGTGGGCGCGGCGGCGTTGATCGAGGCGATCCAGAGCTGGTTCATCACGGCGTTGCCGCGCACGATCGCGAGCTCCTGCTCGCGATCGCTGGTGGCGGTCTGGACCAGGTTCAGGATGACGTCGGCACCGAGCCAGGCGAGGTGCCTGGCGTGCTCCGGGAACCAGATGTCGTAGCAGATCGAGAGCCCGATGCGCCCGAGACCGGGCAGCTCGAACACCTCGAAGCGATCGCCGGGCGCCGCCGACTCGGCCGGACGCCAGGGGAAGATCTTGCGATAGCTCGCGACCCGCTCGCCGCTCGGTGCGAAGACGAGCGCGGTGTTGTGCACCGCGCCGCGCTCGCCGCGTTCGTAGACGGTGCCGGGCGCGAGCCAGATGCCGAGCTCTCGCGCCAGAGCGCCGAGCGCGTCGAGGCGAGGGTCGTCGATCGGGCGGGCGGATGCCTCGATGCGCTCTGCCGTGTCGGCCGCGTCGAGATGCAGCTCCGGGAAGGCCCAGAACTCGGCGGTGGGATTGCGCCGGACGAGCGTGCGCAGTCGCTCGCCGAAGGCTTCCACCTCGAATCGGGGCTCCGCCGCCACCTGGGCGAGCGCCATCGTCAGACTCCGCGTCATCGCAGACCTCCATTTATTCGTCAAAGTTTGAAGAATGAATATACGGCCTGTCAAGCGTTCGTCAAAGGAACGTGGAAGAATTGCCCCATGGCGCGACCACGGAACCAGGCGCAGCGACGCAGCGAGCTCGTCACGGTCACGTCCCGGCTGCTCATCGAGCGCGGCGCATCGGCGGCGCGCCTCACCGACATCGCCGAAGCCGCGAAGCTCACGCCGGCGTCGGTGTCGTACTACTACCCCGAGCTTCCCGCACTGTACGCGGAGACGTACGCGACCGCCGCGCTCGAGTACATCGCGCGGCGCCGCGAGCGGGTCGCGCAGATCCCGGGAGCCGCGGCTCGGCTCGCGGAGTGCCTCCGGCTCGGCATCCCGATCGCGGGGGAGCCGTCGTTCGACGCGACCGTGCTGCTCATCGAGCTCGGCGCGCAGTGCGTGCGCGACCAGGGCTTCGAGGCGCCCGCCACCGAGTTCGAACGCGCGCAGCTCGAGCTGTTCGAGGAGATCGTGCGCGACGGTGTCGACGGCGGCGACTTCCGCACCGAGCTCGCGCCCGCCCGCGTCGCCCGCCTGCTCCTCGCCGCCGAGGACGGCCTGGCCGGGCCCGTCATCACGGGGCGGCTCACGAGCGAGGAGGCGCTCGCCACGATCCTCGATCTCGGGGGCGCCCTGCTCGGGACGACCTTGCCCGTGCCGGCGGACGTGGCGCGATGATCTCGCCCATCGAACTCGACGGTGGCATCGAGTTGCGGGCGATCGCCCGGGGCGACGGGGCTGCGCTCGCCGCGGCGTACGAGCGCAACCGTGCGCACCTCGCGCCGTGGGAGCCCGAGCGCACGCCGGAGTTCTTCAGCGCCACCGTTCAGGAGCGCGAGGTCGGTGCGAGCCTGCGCCGGCTCGCGGAGGGGACCGCGATCCCGCTCGTGCTGGCCGAGCCGGCCGGGCGGATCGTCGGCCGGGTGAACCTCAGCGAGGTCGTGCGCGGGGTGTTCCTGAACGCCCACCTCGGCTACTGGATCGACGCCGAGCTGCAGGGTCGTGGGCTCGCGACCGCAGCCGTCGGCGGAGCACTGCACTTCGCCCGCCGCGCGGGACTCCACCGGGTGCAGGCCGGCACGCTCGTGCACAACTCCGCCTCACAGACGGTGCTGGAGCGCAACGGCTTCACGCGGATCGGGCTCGCCCCGCGCTACCTCCGCATCGCTGGGGACTGGCGGGATCACGTGCTGTTCCAGCGGCTCCTGGAGGACTGAGCCGCGCGGAGCCCGGCCGGCGGCGCCGCATCGACCCTGGGATCCCGGAACGAGCCCGCCCGGCGTGCGCTCGGCTGACCGCCGTGCCATCCGCCCGACCCCCTCGCCGATTCAATCAGCGTCGCTCCTCGGTTCTGCGGTATTCGGCCGGTTGGACAAATCCTCGGGTCCGAGAGTAGCCTGACAGGCGGTGTGGTATCCCGAGATGTCGATCGATCGATCACGAGTGGCTTCGCTCGCCGGGCCCGATGCCGGCCCACCGCACCAGAGCAGACGAGGGGACGCTTCATGAACATGCGACGGAGAACCGACGCACGGCCGCGCCGGGTCGCGGCGATCGTGCTGACGATCGCGATGGCCACGGGCGGGCTGGCGGCGATGGCCGTCGGGCCGGCGCCCGCCGCCTCGGCCGCCGAGCAGAACGGGTACGTCTTCAACGACGCCTGGGAGCTGACGGGCGACGACGTCAGCACCCAGTACTCGCCGAACTCGCCCGGGTACCACGCCGCGAGCAGCCAGCTTCCGACCCGCTTCGGGCCGATCCAGATCACGGCGGACTTCCAGCCGAATCCCGACCGCAGCCCGGGCTCGACGGTGCTCCGGCCGGGTGCGACGCAGAGCAACTTCGGCGGCCAGGCCGAGATGTTCACCGGTGCGCCGAATCCCGGTGATCTGCCGGCGCTCGGGGTGTACTCGAACGGCTCCGCGGGGTGCGGCGGGCCGCTCGGCTCGGCCGGGCACCAGAACACCGCCGAGCTCTGCGACGTCGGCGTGCTGACCTTCACCTTCTCGAAGCCGGTGACCGATCCGATCCTCGACATGTCCGGCCTGGGCGGCCTCGCCTGGACGTCGGAGCCGAACGGGCAGTCGAAGGCTCGGGGCTCCTTCAACGCCACGGTCTGGCGCCTCGCCTCCGCCGACGTCGCCCTCGCCGAACTCTCGGGGGGTGCCACGAACCTCACCACCGACGGCACGGTTCTCTCGGTGGCGAACCGCAACACCCAGGGCCAGTGCAACCAGCGGCCGCAGCTGAACCCGGGCACCGAGGTCGCCACCCCGATGCCGGACTACAGTGGCTGCGGCTCGGTGACGCTCTCCGGCACCTTCACCTCGGTGTCCTTCGACATCGCCGTGCTGGCCACGCCGTTCACCCAGTTCCCCGCCGCGACGTACGGCACGGGCTCCGCGTACTTCGTGGACGACGGCACGGGCGCCTTCGACGGCATCAACGGCGGGAACATCACGCCGAGCGAGACGAGCCTGACGGGCCACCCGAGCCCCTCCCAGAACTCCGACCTCCACCGCATCTCGCTGCGGTTGCCCCAGCTCGGCGCGATCGGCGATCGCGTCTGGCACGACGAGAACGGCGACGGCGTTCAGGATGCCGGCGAACCGGGGCTCGAGGGCGTCACGGTGGAGCTCCTCGACGGCAACGGCGAACCCGTGCTCGACGAGAACGGCCAGCCGGTCACGACGACCACCGGGCCCGACGGCGAGTACTCCTTCGGCGAGCTGCCGTTCGGGGCCTACAAGGTGCGCATGAGCGGTGCCCCCGCGGGCATGGCGCCGACCGTCCGCGGCGCGGGCGGCGACTCGGCGGCCGACTCGGACCTCGACCGGGCGACCGGCGAGTCGGAGGTCGTCGAACTCGATTCCGCGCGCCCGACGGTCGACGACCTCGACGGCGGATTCGTGGTGCTCCCGGCGGCGGCCGACGACGAGTCGCACGGCAACCGCATCGGCGACCCGGTGACCGTGCCGACCCTCGGCAACGACGAGGGCGAGCTCGATCCCTCGACGGTGAAGATCACCGACCCCGGCTCGGGCGAGCCGGTGACCGAGCTCGTGGTGCCCGGCGAGGGCACCTGGACCGTTGACCCCGACACGGGTGAGATCACCTTCACCCCGGAGGCCGGGTTCACCGGCAATCCGACGCCGATCGACTACACCGTGTCCGACGCGAACGGCAACGAGACGGGCGCCACCGTGACCGTGACGTATCTGCCGGAAGCGGTGGACGACGAGTCGCTGAACAATGCGCAGGGCTCGACGGTGACGGTCCCGACGGTGGACAACGACCGGGGCGAGCTCGATCCCTCGACGGTGAAGATCACCGACCCCGGCTCGGGCGACCCGGTGACCGAGCTCGTGGTGCCCGGCGAGGGCACCTGGACCGTTGACCCCGACACGGGTGAGATCACCTTCACCCCGGAGGCCGGGTTCACCGGCAATCCGACCCCGATCGACTACACCGTGTCCGACGCGAACGGCAACGAGACGGGCGCCACCGTGACCGTGACGTATCTGCCGGAAGCGGTGGACGACGAGTCGCTGAACAATCCGCAGGGCTCGACGGTGACGGTCCCGACGGTGGACAACGACCGGGGCGAGCTCGATCCCTCGACGGTGAAGATCACCGACCCCGCCTCGGGCGACCCGGTGACCGAGCTCGTGGTGCCCGGTGAGGGCACCTGGACCGTTGACCCCGACACGGGTGAGATCACCTTCACCCCGGAGGCCGGGTTCACCGGCAATCCGACCCCGATCGACTACACCGTGTCCGACGCGAACGGCAACGAGACGGGCGCCA
>NZ_JAMBNX010000069.1 GCF_023715325.1 Agromyces mediolanus
CCCGCACCCTGCACCACTTCGTTCAGCAGCGCCTGGTTGCCGGCCAGCCGGCCGTGCATCTTCCAGTTGCCGATCACTCGCTTTGTTCGTTGTTTCGACATCGTGTCCGTCTCGTCACTATCTTGTCATTAACGTGCCGGAACCCGGCCGTCAGGTTGGATCTGGCGAAGCAAACCCGCGATTTTACTGCGCGGGGCTTGAACCGGTCAAACCGCGCATGTCAAGCCCGCCGCACGGGGCGTCAGGCGTTCGACCCCCAATCGAGCACGATCTTGCCGGTATGCTCGCTGCTTTCCATCAGCGCATGCGCCTGCGCGGCGTCCGCGGCGGGCAGTACGCGATAGATCACCGGCTTGATGCGGCCGTCGGCGAGCAGCGGCCATACGCGCGCCTTCAGTTGCGCGGCGATAT
>NZ_JAMBNX010000070.1 GCF_023715325.1 Agromyces mediolanus
CCGCCACGCCAACCGCCAGCTGAACGAAGGTCCATAACATGCTCCAGACTGTGCTCGACGTCTGCAAGTTCAAGCAGGATGCGATCGAGGTCGCCCTCACCAAGCAGATCGAGGATCTTGCGGACCTCGTTGGTCACTCGGAGGCGGACGCCCGCACCTTCTTCGACAAGACGTACGTCACGGAAGGCATGGCAACGCTTCTGCGCATGACGATGCAGCGGCTTGCCGGGCTCAATGACCAGGCGGCCTTCGAGCTGCGGCAGGCGATGGGTGGCGGCAAGACGCACTCGATGCTCGCTGCAGGCTACCTGGCCGCTCATCCCCAACTGGCTGCCGACGTCGATCCCGCGATCGTGAAGGGCTTCGCTCCCGTCCCGGCCAAGGTGGTTGTAATCTCCGGGCGCAACAT
>NZ_JAMBNX010000071.1 GCF_023715325.1 Agromyces mediolanus
TGCCTTCCGCGCGCTGTGGAAGCGCGCTTACTCCAAGGTGTCGGAGCTGCTGGCGGCGGTGGTCTATGAGGATCCCTGGCTCGCCGGTGGCCACAATGGCCTCTCCAATGCCGAAGACCCGCTGAAGCCGGAGGATCCCTATCCCCGCGTGAAGGCGCTGCGCGAAACGATGCGCGAGGGTGGCATTCCTGATACCACGCCGATCATCATGGCCGGCGGCGTCTGGTACCTGCGCGACTGGAACGACTGGATCGACAATCCGGAACTCGGCACCATCGCCTTCCAGTATGGCACGCGCCCGCTGCTGACGCAGGAAAGCCCGATTCCGCAGCAGTGGAAGGAACGGCTGATGACGATCGAGGAGGGCGATGTCCTCCTGCATCGCTTCTCGCCGACCGGCTTCTATTC
>NZ_JAMBNX010000072.1 GCF_023715325.1 Agromyces mediolanus
CGAGGCGGCGGACGAGAGCGCCAGCATCTCCGTCTTCGATACTGAAAGGTTTTCCGTCGGCCCGACGCTGAGTTTCGAGGGGTCCCGCCGGACGCGCGACGTGCCGGGCGTGCGTGGCGTGGGCTTTACCGTGGAGCCGGGCCTGTTCGCGCAATATACCATCGCCGAGCCGCTGCGCGCCCGCCTCGAGCTGCGCCAAGGGATTGGTGGGCACAAGGGGCTGATCGGTGTCGCCAGCGTCGATTATGTCGCGCGCGACCGCGACGACTGGCTGGTCGCGATCGGGCCGCGGGTCACCTATTCCAACGGCAAGTACCAGCGTGCCTATTTCGGCGTCCCGGTGGAATCCGTCGCCACGTCCGGGGTGTCGGCGGTCCGCCCCGGGGGCGGGATCCAGGCAGTGGGCGG
>NZ_JAMBNX010000073.1 GCF_023715325.1 Agromyces mediolanus
GCTGGTCCTACGGCGGCTATCTGACGCTGAAGATGATGCAGCAGCACCCTGGCGTGTTCGCGGCGGGCATTTCCGGTGCGCCGGTCACCGATTGGGCGTTGTATGACACGCATTATACCGAGCGCTATATGGGTGATCCGACGCGCGATGCGGCAGCCTATACCGCGGCGAGCGCCTTGCCTGACGCGACGCAGATCAGCGATCCGTTGCTGCTGATGCATGGTATGGCGGATGACAACGTCTTCCTCGACAACGCCACGGCGTTTGCGGCGAAGATGCAGGCGGCGTACCGCCCGTTCGAGATGATGCTGTATCCCGGCAAGGCGCATGGCGCGGCGCGGGAGATCCATCCCTGGACGACGATGCTCGACTTCCTTGAGCGCCACGTGAAGTACACTGGCGTGAAG
>NZ_JAMBNX010000074.1 GCF_023715325.1 Agromyces mediolanus
TAAGTATCGGCATCGCGCACGCGGCCCACCAGGCGCACCGCCAGCGTGTCGGTGACGGCAAGGTTGACGTCGCCCAGCGCTTCCTTGCGGTTGTACTTGCCATAGACGAGGTTGAGTTCGCCGCCGGTGCGAAACTCCGGCACCTTGGACACCAGATTGACGAGGCCGCCGATCGACCCCTGGCCGAACAGAACCGAGGCAGGCCCGCGCACGATTTCGACACGCGAGAAATTATACGGGTCCGAGGTGATGCTGGCGTAATAAGAGAAGATGTCGCGCATGCCGTCGCGGAACTGCAGCGCATTGATGCCCCGCACGTTGAACCCGTCAACGCGGGTGTCGCGGCCGTAAGGGTTGGCGAGCACGCCGGCGGCGTATTTCACCGTGTCGCTGATGTTGATC
>NZ_JAMBNX010000075.1 GCF_023715325.1 Agromyces mediolanus
GAAGTATTCCGCGATGGTCAGGCCCGACAGAGCGACGCGGGCACGCGCGCCCGGCGGCTCGTTCATCTGGCCGAACACCAGCGCCACCTTCGACCCTTCGGTCGTCGGGTTGCCGTCGGCATCCTTGGCGATAACGCCCGCGTCGAGGAACTCGTGGTACAGATCGTTGCCCTCGCGGGTACGCTCACCGACGCCCGCGAACACCGACGTGCCGCCATGGCCCTTCGCGATGTTGTTGATCAGCTCCTGGATCAGCACGGTCTTGCCGACGCCGGCGCCGCCGAACAGGCCGATCTTGCCGCCCTTTGCATAAGGCGCGAGCAGGTCGATCACCTTGATGCCGGTGACCAGGATCGAGCTTTCGGTCGACTGGTCGATGAACTCCGGCGCCTTGGCGTGGAT
>NZ_JAMBNX010000076.1 GCF_023715325.1 Agromyces mediolanus
GGTCCGGCCACGTCGCTTCGGCGAGCTCCCGAAGGGTGAATTCCAATCCGGGCGGCTGCTCGCGGGCGGCGCGGTGTCCCAGCGCCGCGGCCGCCTGGGCCGCCTCGCGCCTGTATTCGTCAGCTGGCATCCGGCTCCCCCTTCCCCACGATTTCCGGAACGACCTGCTCCGCCTCCTCGAGGATCCGGGCGCAGTCGTCCGCCGTCCCGCACAGGTAGAGGACCGACTTCGCCCTCGAGAGACCGACGTAGAAGGTCTCGTGCCGGTTTGCCGGGGTGCAGCCCTCGGAGGACCACAGGATCACGACTGGCCTCTCGAGGCCCTTGAAGCGGGCGACCGTGTCGACCGTCACCACCCCGGCGGCATAGTCCTCCAGGCGCGCCCAGCGCGCGGTCCGGGGG
>NZ_JAMBNX010000077.1 GCF_023715325.1 Agromyces mediolanus
GGCCCAGGGCGGTGGCCGCATTCTTCATCAGGTTGAGCAGGACCTGCAACAAGGCATCGCGGTTCGCCAGCGCCGGGGGGAGCGACGGATCGAAGCGCTCCTCGATCGTGATGCCGCGCGCAAACCCGGCACTTGCCGCATCGCGCGCGTGCGCCAGCAACGGATAGATGTTGAGCGGCTCCACGGCGAGCGGACGCGTGTCGGTGAAATCCTCCATCCGGTCGATCAACGCCGTCACCCGATCGACCTCATCGCTCACCAGGCGGGTCAGTTCCGCTGGCTCCGCACCGTCCGCGATCAGCTGGGCGGCGCCGCGAATGCTCGACAAGGGGTTCTTGATCTCATGCGCCAGCATGGCCGCCGCTCCTACCGCTGAGCGCGCGGCCATGCTGGCGCA
>NZ_JAMBNX010000078.1 GCF_023715325.1 Agromyces mediolanus
CGTTTAAACGCTCTTCCGTGTCCGGCCGCGATCCCGACCGCCGCGTGGACCAGCTCGTGCGCGAGGATCGCGGCGATCTGCGCCGGCATCGCGTCGGGGGCGTGGGCGAGGTCAGGCCGGATGAATATCTCGAAGTGGCCGTCGCCGATGCGCCGGTTGTCCCAGCACTCGCCGATCGCCTTGCCCTTTGCTCCCCTGCTGGTGAAGCCGATCGCCACCCGCACGCGGGAGGGAAGGGGGGCGTCCAGCGCCTTGAATAGCGGCGCCATGCCGATCGCCACCCGGTTCAGCCAGCTTTCGCGATTGTCCTGCTCCATGTCCTGCTCCCTTCAAATCGCCCTCGGGGCGATGGCCTCGGCCATCGACCCTGCCTCGTGGCGAACAGCGGGGGGTG
>NZ_JAMBNX010000007.1 GCF_023715325.1 Agromyces mediolanus
CTCGCCCCCCGTCCCCCGCGCCCCCCTCTCCCCGCGCCCCCTTCCCCCGCGTCTCCCCGCCGAGGGGGTCGAATCCCGACATCCGCATCGCCGTTTCCACTCATCGCGGTCGGGATCCGACCCCGTCGGCGCGCACGATGGGCAGACCGGCCTCCAACAGGCACCGCCGGAGCCGGTCCGGCGACCACGCCGTGCGCCAGTCCCATCGAACCTCCCTGCGGCCCCACCGCCGCGTGATCCGTTCCGCTCGCTTCTTCTCGGCCAGGATGACCCGCTCGATCGGCCGTCCCGCGCGCATTCGGGCATCCAGGTACTTCGCATCCCCGTCGAACTCGCCGAAGAGGCCGAACTCGGGCCAGTCGAAGTCCACTCGGTCGAATCCGCCCGAATCACGAGGGAACTCGACCTGCAGCCTCGGGGGAGGGAACCCCAGTTCGTGCATCCGGGCTCGGCTCAGCGACTCGCCAGGTGATTCCGACCGCCCGTCGGCGAATGCCACGGCCCGCCGCGCGCCTCGCACTCCCCGCGCGCTCCCGACGCGATCGAGCCGATGCAGCAGCGCGCCCCGGCCGGCCCCGCGCGCGACCACCCGGTCGTCGTTCCACAGGAACGTCGAGACCCCCGCATCGAGCGCGACCACCGCTCCCACGAAGTCTCGCGTTCTCGCGATATCGATGAGCGTCTGCCCCAGCCCAGTGACGAGGAAGCCATCGATCTCGACGACCTCGTCCGGATCGAACCGAGTACGACGCCAGACGACGCCGTTGCGCGAGCGGGGCGTCGTGCCGCGGGCGTCGGCCAGCTCGACGGCTTCTGGCCAGCGGCCGAGCCGGGGCAGCCCCCAGAGCAGTGCCGCCGACTCGTGGGAGAGGACTGCGCGATCGCGCCGGGTTCCGACGACGGCTGCGGTTCGCAGGATCGCCCGGCGGCGATCGGATGCCTCTGCCCAGGCCGTTCGCGCGCCGAACACTCCGGGTCTGATCCGGTGGATGCGGCCGTCCGAGGCATCCCGCTCCAGCGTTCTCGAAGAGGTGGTGCCGGCGTCGGCGTGGCGGGAGAACAGCAGCTCGTCGGGTTCCCGGGGTTCGAATGCGAGCATCCGTTGACGATCGCAGTCGGATTCGGCGCGGAAGCCCTGGGCACCGACCTCTGTGGATACCGCGCCGTCGACGGCCCCTGTGGAGGCCTCCCGCTTCCCTCCTCCCGCCTCCCCTCCGTGGGGGTCGTATTCCGACCGCCACGTGAGCACTGCGCGGCCGAATTGTCGGGATTCGACCCCCTCGGAGCGAGGTGAGCGGAGCGCGGTGAGCGCGGGGAGCGCGGGAGCGCGGGGAGCGCGGGAGCGCGGAGCGCGGGAGCGCGGAGCTCGGGAGCGCGGTGAGCGCGGGAGCGCGGCGGGCTCAGGCCTCGCGGGCGCTCCACCAGGCGAGCAGGCGCTCGCGCGCAGCATCCTCGCCGATCGGGCCCTCGTCGAGCCGCAGCTCCAGCAGGAAGCGGTAGGCCTCGCCGACCTCGCGGCCGGGGCCGATGCCGAGCGCCGCCATGATCTGCTCGCCGTCGAGCTCGGGGCGCACCGCGGCGAGCTCCTCCTGCTCGGCGAGCTCGGCGATGCGCTGCTCGAGGTCGTCGTAGGCGAAGGCGAGCATGTCGGCCTTGCGCTTGTTCCGCGTCGTCACGTCCGCGCGGGAGAGGATGTGCAGCCGTTCGAGCTGCTCCGGCGTGCCGGCGTCGCGCACGTAGCGGCGCACCGCCGAGTCGCTCCACGCCCCGTCGGTGTACCCGAAGAAGCGCAGGTGCAGCTCGATCAGCCGCGCCACGGCCGCGATCGTGTCGTTGTCGTAGCGCAGCTCCCGCAACCGCTTCTTCGCGAGCTTCGCGCCGACGACGTCGTGGTGGTAGAAGCTGACCGCGCCGCCGGGCTCGAGGCGTCGGGTCGCCGGCTTCCCGATGTCGTGCAGGAGCGCCGCGAGGCGGACGACGAGGTCGGGGGAGTCGAGCGTGCCCCGCGCGCGCTCGTAGTCGATCGCCTGGTCGAGCACCTTCAGGCTGTGCTCGTAGACGTCCTTGTGCCGGTGGTGCTCGTCGCGTTCGAGACGCAGCGCGGGCAGCTCCGGCAGCACGCGCTGCGCGAGCCCCGAGTCCACGAGGATGCGGAGGCCCGGCACGGGGCGATCGGCGAGCAGCAGCTTCGAGAGTTCCTCGCGCACCCGCTCGGCCGAGATCCGGTCGATCGCGGGGGCGAGCTCCTCGAGGGCGGCGAGCGTCGACTCCTCCACCTCGAAGCCGAGCTGCGCGGCGAAGCGAGCCGCCCGCATCATGCGCAAGGGGTCGTCGCCGAAGGAGGTCTGCGGGGCGGAGGGCGTGCGGAGCACGCCGGCGAGCAGGTCCTCGACGCCACCGGAGGGATCGACGAGCTCGATCCTCGGCAGCCGCAGGGCGAGGGAGTTCACCGTGAAGTCACGACGCACGAGGTCGCCCTCGAGCGAGTCGCCGAAGACGACCTCGGGCTTGCGCGACTGCCCGTCGTAACTGTCGGCGCGGTACGTGGTGATCTCGACCGTCTCGCCGGCGACGCGAGCGCCGATCGTGCCGAAGTCGCGGCCGATGTCCCAGTGCGCGTCGGAGATCGGCTTCACGATCTCGAGGATCTGCTCGGGCGTCGCATCGGTCGTGAAGTCGAGGTCGTGCACCGGTCGGCCGAGGAACGCGTCACGCACCGGCCCGCCGACGAGGGCGAGCTCGTGGCCCGCGCGGTCGAACGCGGCGGAGAGGGTCGACACGGTCGTCGACGCGGCCAGTTCGCCGAGTCGATCGAGGGCCTCGGCCACGCTCTGCATGCCGACCATCGTACGCAACACGGGCGCCGCGGTGGCGGGAGACGGATGCCCGGAGCCCCCGGCTCCCGCCCACGTTCCACCCTGCGGTACACCGTAGAATCGCGTGCATGGTGGCCGAGTCGAACCCTGCGCGTCGACTCCGCCGACTCGTCAGGCAGGCCACCTCGACACCGCGCCGCCGCGCCCTCGTGGCGGGCGTCATCGGCGTCGTCGCTCTCAGCTCGATCGGCGCCGCCGTGCCGCTCGCCGCGGCGGTCCAGTCGGCGCCGGCCGACCCGTCGACCGCGGTCGGCGCGGTCGAGCGCGAGACGGCGCCGCTCGCAGCGGCCGCGAGCGACCCCGGTGCCGTCTCCCTGCACCTCGCGCCCGCCGGTGCCTTCGTGCTCGACCCCGCGGCCGCGTCCACGGTCGGCGTCGAGATCGCGAACGGCTCGACCGAGCTCCTCAGCCAGGGCGTGATCCGGCTGAGCGTCGCCGACGAGACGCCGAACGATGCCGACGCGCTCGACGCCTGGCTCGGCGATGTCGCGGCGACCGCGACCGTGGTGGGCGAGGCACAGGCGCCGGGCGTCGTCAGCGGCGGCACGAGCCAGGTGCTGGTCAGCATCCCCGCGGGGGCGCTCGATGCATCCGCCCCGGTGACCGGCCTTCGCGCGGAACTCGTCGTCGACGGCGTCGTGGTGGCGACGAAGGACGCGGCGTTCCCTGCTCCCCGCGCAGCGTCCGCCGGGGCTCCCGGCCTCGCCCTCGCCTACCCGCTCACTGTTCCCGACGACACCGGCGGGCTCATCGACGCGGAGCAGCTCGAGGCTTGGACCGCCCCCGACGGTCTGCTCAGCCGCCAGCTGGACGCCGTCGCCGATCGCCCGGTCGCGATCGGCGTCGACCCGCGCATCATCGCCTCGGTCCGCGTCCTCGGCGCTCGCGCACCCGAGTCGGCGACGGCCTGGCTCGACCGTCTCGGCGCCGTCGACAATGTCGTGTTCCCGCTCGCCTACGCCGACGCCGACGTCGCCGTGCAGTCCCAGCTCGGCCTGCCCGGCCGGCTGAAGCCCGAGTCGTTCGCCGACGTGCTCGACCCCGCCGACTTCCTGAACGGCATGCCGGGGGTGCCGGCCACACCGCCGACCCAGGCGCCCGTGTCCGGCCCGGCCAGCCTCGACGGCCGCGCACTGACCCAGGAGTCCACGCCGACGCCCACCCCCGGTGATGTCGACGGCGACGGCACCGTCGACGAGGTGCCCACCACCGAGCAGCTCCTGTCGTGGCCGTACACCCGCGCGGACATCGCGTGGCCGGCGGACGACACGGTCGCCGCCGGCGACCTCGCCTGGCTCGCCGCGGGCGGCCTCACCACGAGTCTCCTCTCGCCCGGCAACGTCGAGCCGCCGGCCCCCGAGGTCGACGAGGACGGCGAGGAGGTGCCCGCATCGCCGGTGCCGGGCAACGCCGCGAGCTCGATCGACGGCGGCACCGCCGTCGTGGCCGACGCGCGACTGACGGCGGCGCTCCGTGCCGCTGCGGCGTCGACCAGCGACGCGGAGTGGCGCGAGGCGATGGGCCGGCTGGCGGCCGAGCTCGCGGCCTACGCCGAACAGGATGCCTCGGCGAGCTCGCTGCTCGCGAGCTTCGCCCGGCTCGGCGGGAGCAACGCCGACCGGGTGGAGGCGACGATCCAGGCGCTCGCGACGGTCGCGTGGGCGCGACCGGCCAGCCTGTCCGATGCGATCGGCGCTCCGCCCGTCGCACGGACCCTGGCGAGCTCGCCCGAGCCCGACGAACGTCGTGCAACCGTACAGCGCCTGATCGACTCGGAGGCGCAGACCGTGTCGTTCGCGACCGCGCTGAACGATCCCGGTCAGCTGACCGATCCCACCCGTCGCGATCTGCTCGCCCTCCTCGATGCCGGCTGGACGCGCACGCCCAACGACTGGCAGTCCGCGGCGAACGACTGGCTCACGGCGCAGGTGCAGACCCGCGCAGGCATCTCGGTCGTCCCGTCGAGCACCATCAACGTCATCTCCCGCGAGTCGGGCGTTCCCGCCACGGTGGAGAACACCCTGCCGTACGCGGTCACGCTCGAGGTCGATGTCGCCCCCTCCAACGGACGGCTGATCGTCGAGGGCCGGCAGACGGTGACCGTCGAGCCGGAGTCCCGCGCCAGCGTCGTCGTCCCCGTCGCCGCGGGGGTCGGCAGCGGCGAGGTCATGCTGACGGTCTCGCTCTTCTCCGACGAAGGCGTCGAGATCGGCTCCCCGACCTACCTCTCCGCCAACGTGCAGGCCGACTGGGAGGGTGTCGGCGCAGCCGTGCTCGCCACGATCGTCGTGCTGTTCTTCGGGATCGGCATCTGGCGGAACATCCGCCGCCGCCGCAAGGCCCGCGCGGCCGAGGCATCCGAAGCCGAAGCCGAAGCCGACCCGGAAGCCGAAGCCGAAGCCGAAGCCGACCCGGAGCCCGGCGCCGCGTCGCAGAAGGACGAGGACCCACGCGATGAGTGACGACCGCATCGGCCGCGCGAGCCTCTTCCTCGCCTCCGGCACGGTGGTGTCTCGGATCCTCGGGTTCGTGAAGGCCGCGGTGCTCGTGAGCGCGATCGGCATCACCGGGGCGAGCGCCGATGCGTTCGCCGTCGCGAACCAGCTGCCGAACACGGTGTACGTCGTCGTCGCCGGCGGGGTGCTCAGTGCGGTGCTCGTGCCGCAGATCGTGCGCGCCGGACTGCACGCCGACGGCGGCCGCGCCTACATCAACCGGCTGCTCACGCTGGCCCTCGTCATCCTCGTCGGCATCACGCTCCTCGCCACCCTCGCGGCGCCGCTGCTCACCCTGCTCTACGGCATCAAGCTCGACCAGTCGACCCGCGATCTCGCAACGCTCTTCGCCTACTGGTGCTTGCCGCAGATCTTCTTCTACGGGCTGTACACCCTGCTCGGCGAGGTGCTGAACGCACGCCGCAGCTTCGGACCGTTCACGTGGGTGCCGGTGCTCAACAACGTGGTCGCGATCGCCGGCCTCGTGATCTTCATGGCCGTCTGGGGGAGTGACCCCGACGGCCTCCGCGACGCCGGCAGCTGGGACCCGGCGATGATCGCGGTGCTGGCCGGTTCGGCCTCGCTCGGCATCGCGGTGCAGGCCGTGGTGCTGTTCTGGTTCTGGCGGCGCATCGGACTCCGCTACCGCCCGGACTTCCGCTGGCGCGGGGTCGGCCTCGGCGACGCCGGCCGGATGGCGAGCTGGACCTTCGGCATGCTGCTGCTCACCACCTTCGCGGGACTCGTCGAGACGAACGTCGTCGGCGGGGCGTCCGGGCCGGGCTCGGCGTCCGTCGCGGCGCTCGGCAACGCGTGGCTCCTCTTCATGCTGCCGCACTCGGTCATCACCGTCTCGATCGCCACCGCGTACTTCACGCGCATGAGCGAGCACGCTTCGATCGGCGACCTCGACCGCGTGCGCGCCGACTTCTCCAGCGCGACGCGCGGGATCGGCCTCATCATCGTGCTCGCCTCGATCGTGCTCGTGCTCTGCAGCTACCCCTTCGCGACCGCATTCGTGAGCGGCGCATCCTTCGATACCAAGCTCGTCTTCGGCAACGTCGTCGTCGCGTACATGATCGGCCTGCTGCCGTTCAGCATGCTCTTCATCGTGCAGCGCACCTTCTACGCGCTCGGCGACACGAAGACGCCGTTCTTCTTCACCCTCTTCCAGGTCGTGCTGTTCTCGGGCGGCGCACTGCTGCTGCTGAACGTGCTCCCCGAGTTCATCGCCATCGGCATCGCCCTGCTCACCTCGCTCGCCTGCGTGGCCCAGGTGACCCTCGCGACGATCCTGCTGCGCCGACGGCTCGGCGGCATCGACGGCTGGCACATCACCTCGAGTTTCGTGCGGTACACGATCGGTGCGGTGCCCGCCGTGATCGTCGGCTTCGTCGCGCTCGTGCTGCTCGGCGGCATCTCGGAAGACGGCTTCGCGATGTCGGGGCTCGTGCCTGCGATCGTCTCGATGGCGCTCATCGGCATCGTCATGTCGCTCGCGTACCTCGGCACGCTCTGGCTCATCCGCACCCCGGAGCTCCGCGGCTTCGCAGAGCCGGTGCTCCGGCGCCTCCGCCGAGGCTGAGCACCCGCTGCATCCGCCGCTCGTCGCCTCCTCGGGCGGAATACCCGCCGCCTAGACTGTGTTGACCACGTCGTGACATCCGATTTCCGTCGGATGCCGCTTTCACCGACAGCACTCGAGGGAGCGCCCCTTGCGCGACATCATCATCATCGGGTCCGGCCCGGCCGGATTCACCGCCGCCATCTACGCCGCGCGCGCCGAGCTCAAACCGCTGCTCATCGCGAGCTCCGTCGAGATCGGCGGCGAGCTCATGAACACCACCGAGGTCGAGAACTTCCCGGGCTTCCCCGAGGCGGTCATGGGCCCCGACCTCATGACCAAGATGCAGGAGCAGGCCGAGAAGTTCGGCACCGAGATCGTCTATGACGACGTCGTGGAGCTCGAGCTCGACGGTCCGGTCAAGCGCGTGAAGCTCGGCAACGGCGGCGTCGAAGAGGCGCGCGCCATCGTCTACGCCACGGGTTCGGCCTACCGCAAGCTCGGCCTGCCCGAGGAGGCGACCCTGTCGGGTCACGGGCTGTCGTGGTGCGCGACGTGCGACGGCTTCTTCTTCCGCCAGAAGACCATCGCGGTGGTCGGCGGCGGCGACTCGGCGATGGAGGAGGCGACCTTCCTCACCCGCTTCGCCGACAAGGTCTACGTGATCCACCGCCGCGACTCGCTCAAGGCGTCGAAGATCATGCAGCAGCGTGCCTTCGACAACGAGAAGATCGAGTTCATCTGGAACGCCGAGATCGCCGCGATCCACGGTACCGATGCGGTCTCGGGCGTGAGCCTGCGCGACACGGTCACCGGCGAGGTGCGCGCGCTCGACCTCGACGGGCTCTTCGTCGCGATCGGCAACGACCCGCGCACGCACCTGGTGCACGGCAAGCTCGATCTGACCGCCGAGGGCACGATCGCGGTCGACGGCCGCTCCTCGCGCACCTCGGTGCCGGGCGTGTTCGCCGCCGGCGACGTCATCGACCCGCACTACCGGCAGGCCGTCACGGCCGCCGGCTCGGGCACCGTCGCGGCGCTCGACGCCGAGCACTACCTCGCGGCACTCGACGACGCGGCCGAGGAGCCTGCCCCAGTGGCCGAGCTCGCGACCGTCGCCGAGTAGCGACACCAGTTCATCCGGTTTCGCGTCGTTCGACGTGATCACCAGGCGTTTCACCGAAGGAGAGAAAGCAATGTCCGCACGTGCAGTGACCGAGGCCACCTTCCAGGCCGAGGTGCTCGAGAATGAGAAGCCCGTCATCGTCGACTTCTGGGCCGAGTGGTGCGGCCCGTGCCGCGCGGTCAGCCCGATCCTCGACCAGATCGCGACCGAGCACGCCGACAAGATCGACATCGTGAAGCTCAACGTCGACGAGAACCCGCAGCTCGCCATGAAGTACCAGATCACCGCCATCCCGGCGTTCAAGGTCTTCAAGCAGGGCGAGGTCGTGCAGAGCTTCGTCGGCGCCAAGCCGAAGCCGGCCCTCGAGGCCGATCTCGCCGCCTACCTCCAGTAGCCGGCATCCTCGAACGACCCAAGGACCCGCCCGGCACCCGCCGGGCGGGTCCTTCGCGTTCCCCCTCGCCCCCCGCCTCACACAACTCAGGAACAAGTGGCGGTTATGCCTGACGAGGATTCGCGGCATCCGCGAGATTCCGGGCCCCGCGGCCGATGCCTTCCTGAGTTCTCCGCGGCGAGCGAGCGCGTCACGCGGTCTTCGAGGCCACCCACCGATGACTAGCATGAGAACCCTGAACAGAACGGATGGCACGTGAGCACTGACGGCGTCCCCGAGCGGACCGGCAACAACCTCGACCCCTGGTATGCGAACTACGCCGAGCGAGCCGCCGGCTTCGCCGCATCCGAGGTTCGAGCTCTGTTCGCCGTCGCGTCGCGGCCCGAAGTGGTCTCGCTCGCCGGCGGCATGCCGTTCGTTTCGGCGCTCCCCGAGGACCTCATCACCTCCTCGATGGACCGAGTCATGCGTGAGCAGGGCCCGACCGCCCTCCAGTACGGCGGGGGAGCCGGCGTCCCGGCGCTCCGCGAGCACATCCTCGACGTCATGTCGTTGGAGGGCATCCGCGGGGCGTCCGTCGACGACGTCGTCACCTCGACGGGTTCGCAGCAGGCGCTCGACTTCGTCGCGAAGCTGTTCCTCGACCCGGGCGACGTGGTGCTCGCCGAGGCTCCGTCGTACGTCGGCGCGCTCGGCGTGTTCCGCTCGTACCAGGCGGCGGTCGTGCACGTCGCGACCGACGACGACGGGCTCATCCCGGAAGCCCTGCGCGAGACGATCGGCTTCCTGCGCAGCCAGGGTCGGCGCATCAAGTTCCTCTACACGATCCCGAACTTCCACAACCCGGCGGGAGTCACCCTCTCGGCCGAACGCCGCCCCGAGATCCTCGAGATCTGCCGTCAGAACGAGATCCTCGTCCTCGAGGACAATCCCTACGGTCTGCTGCACTTCGACGAGCCGGCGCCGAACGCGCTGCGCTCCATGGACCCCGAGGGCGTCATCTACCTCGGCTCCTTCTCGAAGACGCTCGCGCCCGGGTTCCGCGTGGGCTGGGCCCTCGCGCCGCACGCGATCCGCGAGAAGCTCATCCTCGCCGCCGAGTCGGCGATCCTCTCGCCATCCTCATTCAGCCAGCTCGTCGTGGCGGAGTACCTCTCCACAGCCGATTGGCGCGCACAGATCGACACCTTCCGCGGCGTCTACCGCGAGCGCAAGGACGCCATGATCGACGCCCTCGGTGAGCACCTGCCGCAGCTGCGCTGGACGAATCCGAACGGCGGCTTCTACGTGTGGGTCACGATGCCGGACGTCCTCGACTCGAAGCAGATGCTGCCGCGCGCCGTGCGCGAACTCGTCGCCTACACGCCGGGAACCGCGTTCTTCGCCGACGGCCGCGGCCGGCACGCGATGCGGCTGTCCTACTGCTACCCGACGCCGGAGGCGATCCGCCTCGGCATCCGCCGTCTCGCGACGGTCATCAACGGCGAGCTCGACCTCCTCGACACCTTCGCCGGCACCGGTACGCTGCAGCTGCCGCCGACGCCGGGAATCGAGTCCGCCCCGCCGAGCGACCTCAAGTAGCGCCGTAACCATATTGTCCGGTTCCATGGCCGCGGATGCCGCAGCCGACCTGATCCGATCGGAGAAACCCCAGATCATGACCGAATCCGGAGCACTCACCGTCGTCGTCCTCGCGGGCGGCATCTCCCATGAGCGCGATGTGTCGCTGCGCTCCGGCCGCCGCGTCGCCGATGCGCTCACGGAGGCGGGTCACCGGGTCGTTCTTCGGGATCCGGATGCCTCGCTGTTGCCCTTCCTCGCCGAGCACCGGCCGGATGCGATCTTCCCCGCGTTGCACGGTTCGAGCGGTGAGGACGGCGCGCTCCTCGAGCTCCTCGCCGCCCTCGGCATCCCCGCTGTCGGCTCCGCGGCAGAGGCGGCGCGCCTGGCCTGGTCGAAGCCCGCCGCGAGCTCGATCGTGCAGGCGGCTGGTCTCCCGGTGCCGGAGTCGATCGTGCTGTCGCACGAATCGTTCCGCGAGCTCGGCGCGGCGAGCGTGCTCGAGGTCGTGCGGAACGCGCTGCCCGGCCCCCTCGTCGTGAAGCCGGCATCCGGCGGTTCGGCACAGGGCGTGACGGTCGTGACCGAGCCGGATGGGCTTCCGCGCGCCATGGTCGAGGCGTTCACCTACGCGGACGTCGCCATCGTCGAGCAGCGCATCATCGGCACCGAGCTCGCCGTCTCGATCGTCGACACGGGGGAGGGTCCGCGTGCCCTGCCGCCGGTCGAGATCGTGCCGACCGCCGGGGTCTACAGTTTCGACGCGCGGTACAACGCGGGTGAGACCACGTTCTACGTGCCGGCTCGCTTGTCGCCCGAGGTGCTCGGCGAGGTGGAGGCTGTCGCGATCCGCGCGCATCTCGAACTCGGCCTTCGGGACATCTCCCGGGTCGATCTCATCGTCGACGACCGCGGCACGCCCTGGTTCCTCGAGGCGAACGTGCTCCCCGGACTCACCGAGACCTCGCTCCTGCCGCTCGCGGCCGAAGCCGCCGGTCTCGAAACGGCCGCACTGTACTCGGATCTCGTGCGCACCGCGATCGCTCGCGGCTGACCCAGGCTCCGCCTCGTCGCGCACACTGCGGCCGAGCGCGAAACGGCCCGGTTTCGATGTCGAAACCGGGCCGTTTCAGTTCGTCAGGAACGATCCTGCGGTCTCGATCGGCTGCTCCGGATCGCCGCGTTCGAGATCGTGACGCTCAGACGCCTTCGAGCTCTTCGCCAAGATCCGTGAGAATCCTGCGCAGGTCTTGAACCGTTGCGAAATCGATGCTGATCTGGCCCTTTCGGGCTCCAAGAGCGATCTTGACCCGGGTGTTCAGGCGATCGCCGAGCCGTACGGCGAGGTCATCGAGGAACTCCTGGCGCTTGCCGGCGGCCGGCTTGACACGATTCGGCTTCGGCGCGGACGCAGCGATCGCTTCGGCCTGCCGAACGGACAGATCTTCGTTGACGATCTTGTCGGCCAGCTTCTGCATGGACTCCGCATCGGGCATCGCGAGAATGGCCCGCGCGTGGCCGGCGCTCAGCACCCCGGCGGCAACCCTCAGCTGCACGGCCTCCGGCAGCTTGAGGAGACGGAGAGTGTTCGAGATCTGAGGTCGCGATCGTCCGATGCGGCTCGCGAGCTCTTCCTGTGTGATCGAGAAGTCGGCCAGAAGCTGCTGGTAAGCGGATGCCTCTTCGAGCGGGTTCAGCTGCGAGCGGTGCAGGTTCTCGAGCAGCGCGTCGCGGAGCATCGCGTCATCTGCGGTGTCTTTGACCACCGCGGGGATGGTCTCGAGGCCGGCCGCTTTCGTGGCACGAAGTCGCCGCTCGCCCATGACGAGCTCGTACTTGCCCGCGTCGGTGGGGTGGGGGCGCACCACGATCGGCTGCAGGACGCCGAACTCTCGGATGCTGTGGACCAGCTCGGCGAGGTCTTCCGCGTCGAAGACGCTACGAGGCTGGTTCGCGTTCGGAACGATCGTGTTCGGATCGAGCCGAGCGAGACGAGCACCCGGAACCGTCAGGAGTCCCTCCGCAGAGGCGGCCTGTTCGACCGCCCCAATGGCGGTGGCTTTCGAGCTTTCAGACGAGTCGGGGAAGAAGACGTCGACGGGACGATTCGCCTTCGGCGCTTCGTCACCAGTGGGAATCAGTGCGCCGATTCCGCGTCCGAGTCCGGTGCGCTTGCTCGCCATCAGTGGTGCTCCTTGTTCGATGCGCCGGCCTTTGCGGCGCCCCGCTTTGCGATCTCCGCGGCCGCCTCACGATACGAGAGGGAGCCGGTGGACCCGAAGTCGTAGCTGATCACGCTCTGGCCGTAGCTCGGCGCTTCGGAGACGCGAACGGAGCGCGGGATGATCGTCTGCAGGGTCTGGGTGGGGAAGTGGTTGCGCACCTCCTGCGCGACCTGCTGTGCGAGGTTCGTGCGGGAGTCGTACATGGTGAGCAGGATCGTCGAAAGCCGCAGTTCCGGGTTCAGGTGCTTTTCGATCAGCTCGATGTTGCTGAGCAGCTGCGAGAGTCCCTCGAGGGCGTAGTACTCGCACTGAATCGGGATCAGGACTTCCCGCGCCGCGACGAAGGCGTTGATCGTGAGCAACCCCAGCGACGGCGGGCAATCGATGAAGACGTAGTCGTATGGGCGCTCCATGGTCGCGAGGTGAGCGTCGAGGGCACGCCGCAGCCGCTGTTCCCGCGCAACCAGGGAGACGAGTTCGATCTCGGCGCCCGCAAGATGGATGGTCGCGGGCACGCAGTCGAGCATTTCGTGCTCGGTGGAGGACCGGATGACTTCGCTGAGTGCGAGGTCTGACACGAGGACCTCATACACGCTGCGCTGTTCGGAGCGGTGGTCGACCCCCAGCGCGGTCGAGGCGTTGCCCTGCGGATCGAGGTCGATCACGAGCACCTTGGCACCAGCCCGAGCCAGCGCAGCGGCGAGGTTGACGGCCGTGGTCGTCTTGCCGACGCCACCCTTCTGGTTCGAGATCGTGAGCACCCGAGTCTGCGGGGGAAGCGGGAGCACCGCCTCTTCAAGTGCGATCCGACGTCGGGTCTCGTCGGCCAATGCGTCTGCCAGGGGAGTTCCTCCAGAGATGATCGATGTTTCACGTGAAACATCGCGGGTGGTGGTCGGCTCAGCGCCGTCCACGGTGTGGTCGTCAAGGGCCTCGAGGATCTCAGCGCCGTCCGGACGGGCGGGCTCGACAGGCACGATCATCGAAGCAGGTGCGGCCTCGCTGCCGCTCGCCTCTGACGCGGCATCGACGACGGCGTCTGGAACACGCACGGGCGCGGGACCCAGGCTTCGATCGAGCGCGCCGGAGATCGCGAGTCTGAGCTGCTCGGTGTTGGTCGTAGGTCCAGTATGCAGATCGGCGTCGCCACTCCCACTCGACTCGGATGCCTCGTCGAGCGCGGCTTCGTCGTCGATGTCCTCGCCGACGGGAGCGACGTCGCGCTCGACTTCGTCGGCGGTGACGTTCGGCTCAGGGGCTTCCTGTGTCTGGGGAGCGGGGGCCACCGCCGCCTGCGTGGGAGGGGCCGGAGCGACCCCGGCCTGCGTCGGGGGAGTGGGAGCGACCGCCGCCTGCGTGGGAGGGGCCGGAGCGACCCCGGCCTGCGTCGGGGGAGTGGAAGCGACCCCGGCCTGCGTCGGGAGAGTGGGAGCGACCGTCACCTGCGTCGGCGGAGTCGGAGCGACCGTCGCCTGCGTGGCAGCACGAGGCGCCGAGTCCGGCGTGCCGGACGCTTCGTCCTCTGCGCCCGATCGAGGAGCAACCGATCCCTCGGAGGACCCCATCGGTGTGGAACCCGGAATCTGCGCCGCAGTCGAGCCGAGCTCGGGCGGTACCGACCCTTCTGCGTTCGACACGGCCTCGCCGCCAGGCGCCGAGGAGGGGTTCGCCGCGCGCGGCTGCAGCGACTCGACCGTGTCGACCGCGGCATCGCCGACGATCTCACGGATGATGTCCTCGAGCATCGGGTCTGCAGACTGCCGAGGAGGGGCGGGAAGCTGGCCGGCAGCAGTGTCGTCTGCAAGCGCAGCCGCGGTCACTGCATCCCAATCGACGCGAGGCTGAAGGCTCTTCGGTACATCAGACGACGCGGGGGAGACCCCACCCGCAACCGGTTGAGCCAAGTCGGGCCCTTGTCGCTCGGCGTGCTGCGCATCGGAGACACTCGAAGATGCGGAATCGGCCCCGTCGTCGGCAGCAGCAGCTTCGCGAATCGGATCGCCCTCATCATGGAGAAGCCCCGACGCGTCGGCTACCGGGGGAGCGGGGTGTTCCAGCTGACCGTCATGATCGTCATGCTGGCCGTCGGCGTGGGTGCGGCGACGGAACCAGCCGCGACCCCCGCTTTGTGCCATATGGCGTGACTCCCGAAACTCGATCTCGTACCCATCAATCGGCCGGCGTTGAAGCTCAACGACGACCCTCCCAAGCCTAACCGTCTGCGCCCCCGCCAGGGAGGTGAAGGGTGGGATTGTGAGCAGCCCAGGGCAATTGTGGACAGATGCGGACGAGCGTTTCACGTGAAACATCTGAACCGCCTGCTTGTCGATGGATGCGACCTTCCCCGGGACGGGATCTCGTGCAGTCCCCTCTGGCTATCCGACGAGCCTTCGCGCCGACGAACGTGAGGTAGCCGGGCCCGAACCACCGGCCGGTACGGGCGACGGTCGGTGCACGCGAACGCACTGCTCCACGCCCGCTCACGAGAAGCGATCGCTGGCTGATGCTTCACGTGAAACGCCCGGTTCCCCCCTCTCGCCCGGAGATGCCACCCTCCTGGCGGCAGGCTCGCCCACGCCGATTGGATCTGGCACCAAGGAACCCGAACGACCAGCGCGAGGCAGACCCCCCACGGATCGTGGGCGAGAGCGGACGGCAATAGCTGGCCCAACACCGGCGCCCGCCGCCCGTAGGGTTCGCGCCCACTCACGCGAAAGCACCGCCAGGTGATGTTTCACGTGAAACGCCCGAAGGCCCACTCTTGCCAGGAGCCCCCCTCCTGACGGAGAGCTCGCATACGCCGGACTGGATCTGCACCAGGAACCCGGGCGACGAGCGCGAGGCAGGCCCCCACGAGTCGTGGGTGACAGCGGACGGCAACAGCTGGCCCAACACCGGCGCCCGCCGCCCGTCGGGTTCGCGCCCGCTCACGCGAAAGCCAGCGCCAGATGAGGTTTCACGTGAAACGCCCGAAGGCCCGCTCTTGCCACGAGCTGCCCTCTTTCAGGCGGGGAGGTCGCCCACGCCAGACTGGATCTGCACCAGGACCCCGGACGACAAACTCGAGGCAGACCACATGAGCCGAAGGCGAGAGCGGACGGCAACGGCTGCCCCACACTTGCGGCCGCCGCCCGTAGGGTTCGCGCCCGCTCACGCGAAAGCATCGCCAGGTGATGTTTCACGTGAAACGCCCGAAGGCCCACTCTTGCAAGAGCTGCCCTCCTCCTGACGGGCAGATCGCGCACCAGGAAGACGGGGGACGAGCGCGAGGCAGACCTCATGAGCCGAGGGCAAGAGCGGGTGGCGATAGATCGCCCACACCCGCGCCCGCCGGCCCGACGCGAACCTGTCGCTGGGCAGCCTCGAGGAAGGGTTGACCGTCGCCGATCGCCAGTCAGCGCTCCAATCTCGGCGGCGCACTCGCATGCTCTGCTCGTGATCGGCGAGCGAGGTCCACGCTGACCAGCGCCAGGCAGGCCCCCTACCGAGAACCACCACCCAGCTCCCGAGCACAGGATCGGTCAGTGTCCGCAAGCGGCCGAGCAAGCAATGCGAAGGAGGGGCCGGTGTGGTGTTTCACGTGATATGTCTGCACGCCGCCACGAACGTGTGGTGATCGTGGTGCCGGCCACGGCTTTCGGAGTCGCTCGCCGAAGCACCGGGCACTCGTCGGGGGACACCGAGTTCCCCCCTCCCGCCCTCAACGCGAATCAGCGCACCGCGGCCAGTCACTCCTCCGGGCGCACGAGAGTGACCAGGGCCACCACGTTTCACGTGAAACGCATGCTGGCTGGCGCCCCAACCTCCCGCGCCACCCCGGCCAGCCGCGCCACCCCAGCCGCCCCAGCCACCCCAGCCGCCCAGCCGCCCCAGCCACCCACGCCGCCCAGCCACCCGCACCGCTCCAGCACAAGAATGACCAACGACGCCACCGCAACCCCCACGGAACGAAGACGCGGCAGGCCAAGCAGGGCAGTGCGGTAGCAGCTGAAACGCGCACGCGAAGACCCGCTCCCGCATTCCGACGCAGCCAGGCGGCGAACTCCGCCTCCTGACTACCGCACCCATGGACGAGAGCGCCCGACGCCGCGGCATCGGCACAGCTACCCACTCCAGCGCGGACTAGAACCGTTTCACGTGAAACCCTCGGCCACGCCGCACCACGCACGCATCCACCCGCCCGCCGAGACCGCTTGACGGCGGTCCAACGAACCCTCTCCGCACACAGCACGGCAGAGCAATGGGGGAGTGGCTCGCTCGGATCAGCCCTTGGCGACCGTGGCGCGGAACACTCGAGTCACTTCGCGCTCGTCGACCTTGCCTTCGCCGAGCACGAGTACCTCGGGGTCGCGGAGGTGGAATTTGCGCATCGCCTTCTCCGCACCGGCGATTTCCTGCTCGACGCTGGCGCCCTTCATGAGGACGAGTTCACCGCCGGGCTTCAGCAGGGGAGCGGTGAGGGGAATCAGCGTGCGCAGCGCGCTCACCGCTCGGGCAGTCACCTGGTCGAGCTCGCCCTTGAGTTTGGCGTCTTCCGCCCGCGCCCGTAACACGGTGACGTTCGTCAGCTCGAGCTCCGCGGCCTGCTGCTCCAGCCAGGCCACCCGACGCTCCATCGGTTCGATGAGGGTGAACGAGACGTCCGGGCGCGCGATGGCGAGCACCAGGCCCGGCAGTCCGGCGCCCGATCCGACATCACCCACGCGCCCCGGCCGCAGCAACGGCGCCACAAGGCCGCTGTTGATGATGTGGCGGGTCCACAGACGCGGCAACTCGAGGGGGCCGATCAGGCCGAGCTCCTCACCGTGCTTCGCCAGCGCCTCGGTGAACGCCCGGGCCTTCCCAGCGGTCTCGCCGAAGAGCTCCGCGGCGAAGGCCGGTTCCGGCTCGAGATTCTCGATCATCGTTTCACGTGAAACATCCGCCACGTCGGCGCTTAGCCGACGCGAGTGATGACCGTATGACGGTCGGCGCCCTCGCCACGGGATGCCGAGTGCAGGCCCCGCTCGGCCACGAGATCGTGAACCAGCTTGCGCTCGTACGACGACATGGGCGGAAGGGCGGCCTCCGCCGCGCCACCCTCGATCCGCTCGGCCGCGCGGGAGACCAGGGCCGCCAGCTCAGTGCGACGCGCATCACGCGAACCACCGATGTCGAGGATCAGGCGCGAGAACGCTCCAGTGCGGCTCTGCACCGCGAGACGCGTGAGCTCCTGGAGGGCGTTGACCGTATCGGGCTTCGAGAGGAGCTCGAGGTTCGCGTCGTCACCGGCGTTGACCGAGACGTAGGCCCGCCCGTTGCGGGCATCGATGTCGATGTCGCCATCGAGATCGCAGATATCGAGGAGCTCCTCGATGTAGTCGGCCGCGATGTCGCCCTCTTCCTCGATCTGAGAGAGGGTGCGCTCCTCGGTGTCCTGATCCTGCTTCACGTCGGTCATGTCGGTCACTTTCCACCCTGCTTCTTCGCGCGCGACTTGTTGATGGGCTGCTGGCGCTGCGTGGTCTTCGGCTTCGCCTGCTCCTCAGCCTCGATCGCCGGAGCATCAGGGGCGACGAGCTTGCCCTTCTTCGCGAGGCGAGCCTCGCGAGCCTTCGCCGCCTCGCTACCCGGGGTCGGCATATTGCGGATCACGACGAACTGCTGGCCCATGGTCCAGAAGTTCGAGACGAGCCAGTAGAACATGACGCCGAGGGGGAAGGCCACACCCGAGAAGGCGAACACGAGGGGGAGCAGGTACAGCAGGATGCGCTGCTGACGGAACATCGGGCTCGCCTTGGTCTCCGGCGACATGTTCTTCGAGACGATCTGGAGCTGGGTGATGAACTGCGAGGCCGTCATCAGCACGATCATGGTGAGCGCGATCAGCATCACCGAGAGGCTGAACGGCTGCCCTGCCGTCATGTTGTTCCACTCGCCGATGAAGGTGGACTTCAGCGGCGCGCCGAAGAACTCGGCGTTGGCGAACGAATTCGCGAGCTGCTGGGTGAACAGGCCGACGCCGGCCTTGTCGTGCTGCGCGTCGTTCAGCACCGAGAACAGGCCGAAGAAGATCGGCATCTGCAGCAGGAGGGGGAGGCAGGACGACAGCGGGTTGGTGCCCGTGCGCTTGTAGAGGTCCATGGTCTCGCGCGACATGGCCTCGCGGGAGAACTGGTCCTTCTTGCCCTTGTACTTGTCCTGGATCTTCTTGAGCTGCGGCGCCACCTCGAGCATGCGCCGCTGGCTCTTGATCTGCTTGACGAAGATCGGGATGAGCGCGGCACGGACGACGATGACCAGGCCGACGATCGACAGCACCCAGGTGACCCCCGCGTCGGGGTCCATGCCGATGGCGGTCCACAGCCAGTGGAACGCCACGAGAATCAGCTCGATGGCCCATTTGATGGGCCAGAGGAGCGTGCCGATGAGATCCAAGGATCAGTCCTTCCGGGACGAGGTGGAGGAAGAGGTCGCGAGCGCGGCGGCGCCGAGGGCCGGCGTGCGGAGAACTGCGGAAACGGAGACTGCCGACTGGGCCGCCGCGGCTTCGTCGACGCGGAGGTGCTCGAGCACGTGGGCCCGGCGTGCCGCCTCGGCGGCGGCCTCGGCCTTCGGGAACATGCCGGCGGGGACGACCCACCCGAAGCGGGTGATGCGATCGCGATCGTGGCGGGCGGCACGCACCTCGTCGATGCCTCCGGCCGACCATGGATTACAGCGAAGGATGCGCCACGCGGTGAGCGCCGACCCGACGACGAGGCCGCGTTGTTGAACCGACCCGAGTCCGTAGGCCGAGCAGGATGGGTAGTACCGGCAGACGTCGCCGTAGAGCGGCGAGATCAGCGCGCGGTAGCCGCGGAGCAGCAGGACCCCGGCGTTGCGGGGGAGCAGCAGCACGAATCGCGCAAGGTTTCGCATGTCACACGTCTCGGGAGGGAGCGGATGCCTGGGCTGCGACGCGATGGCCCCGGCGCTCGTACGCCGAGAGGACCTCCGCACGCAACGACGCCCAGTCGGCATCGGCCGCGGTCGGGAGTGCTCGCACCACCATGTCTACGCCGACGGCACCGCTGGCGACGAGCTCGGAACATGCCGCCTTGAGGCGGCGTCTCACGAGGTTGCGTCGCACCGCGGTGCCGACCTTCTTCGAGACGATGAAGCCGAAGCGCGGCGCCGATCCCGGTTCGCGTGAGCGCAGATAGCTCACGGTGTGCGGGCCGACCGCCTTCGCTCCACGGCGCACGACGACTCGATAGTCATCGGCGCTCGTGAGGCGATTGGCTTTGGCGAGCACCGGAAGAACTACGCGGAGAGCTCGGTGCGGCCCTTGCGACGACGAGCGGCCAGGATGGCGCGGCCGGCACGGGTGCGCATGCGCAGACGGAAGCCGTGCTTCTTGGCACGACGACGGTTGTTGGGCTGGAAGGTACGCTTGCTCATTCTTCTCTCCGGCTGTCGGACTCTCCTCGCGACGCGTCAACGGTGCGTCTGCGGGAAAACTGGGTGCCCAAAGGGCGGCGGTCAACCTATTAAAACTACGGCCTCGACGCGCCGGGGTCAAACCGACCACGCCCGAGACTTTCGGCGATCGAACCACACAGTATCCCGCCATCCTGCGCGAGCGCTGAGGATCGACACGCCGGGGCCGTCGAATCCCGTTCGCGGCATTTGTCGGCGGCACATCCATTCGCTAGCGTGAGTGACCAGTTATCCCCAGCCTCGAACGCGGAATCATCGGGTTTCCGGCCGATCTGCTCACAGGCGGTGGACAACATTGTGAACAATTCGCCTGGCGCCGTTTCGCGCTCCGGAGGGGGACCGGAGAGTGCGTTCGATCGACGGCGCTCAGCCGAATGCGGCAGATTGCGGGGAGCAATGACGGAACAGCCCATTTCCGAGACGTGGGCGACGGTGCTCGAGCGACTCTCGCAGGACGACGCGATCACCCCCATGCTGCAGGGCTTCCTGAACCTCGTCGAGCCGAAGGGCATCGCCGCCGGCACGTTCTACCTCGAGGTGCCGAACGAGTTCACCGCGAGCATGCTGAACCAGCGCATGCGAGTGCCGCTGCTCGCCGCGATGTCCGAACTCGACGTGCCGTCACCCGTCACGTCCTTCTACGTCGTCGTCAATCCGGAGCTCGAAGAGGTGCGACCGGCCGACTTGCAGAGCGCGGGGGACGAGTACGCGGAACCCGTCGAGCTCCATGCCGCCCCGCCGGCCGTCTTCGAGAGCTCCCCGCAGGACCGCCCCCGCGACTCGCGGCTGAACCCGAAGTACTCCTTCGACAGCTTCGTCATCGGTCAGTCGAACCGCTTCGCGCACGCGGCCGCCGTCGCCGTGGCGGAGGCGCCGGCCAAGGCGTACAACCCGCTCTTCATCTACGGCGACTCCGGACTCGGCAAGACGCACCTCCTGCACGCCATCGGGCACTACGCGATGAGCCTCTATCCCGGCATCCGCGTGCGCTATGTGTCGAGCGAGGAGTTCACGAACGACTTCATCAACTCGATCGCGAACAACCGCGGCTCGCTCTTCCAGCAGCGGTATCGCAACATCGACATCCTGCTGATCGACGACATCCAGTTCCTGCAGGGCAAGGCGGAGACGCAGGAGGCGTTCTTCCACACGTTCAACACCCTGCACGACCACAACAAGCAGGTCGTGATCACGAGCGACGTGCCGCCGAAGCACCTCACCGGGTTCGAGGACCGCATGCGAAGCCGCTTCGAGTGGGGGCTCATCACCGATGTGCAGGCGCCCGACCTCGAGACCCGCATCGCGATCCTCCGCAAGAAGGCGCAGTCGGAGCGGCTGCAGGTGCCCGACGACATCCTCGAGTACATGGCCTCGAAGGTGTCGAGCAACATCCGTGAGCTCGAGGGCACCTTGATCCGCGTCACGGCCTTCGCAAGTCTGAACCGCACGCCGGTCGACATGCCGCTCGTGCAGACGGTGCTGAAGGACCTCATCACCGACGACTCCGACAACGTCATCGCGCCGGTCGACATCATCACGGCGACGGCCGACTACTTCAAGCTCACGGTCGACGACCTGTACGGCTCGAGTCGCTCGCAGGCGGTCGCGACGGCCCGGCAGATCGCGATGTACCTCTGCCGCGAGCTGACCAGCCTGTCCCTGCCGAAGATCGGTCAGCTCTTCGGCAACCGCGATCACACCACCGTCATGTACGCGAACAAGAAGATCTCGGAGCTCATGAAGGAGCGCCGATCGATCTACAACCAGGTCACCGAGCTCACCGCCCGGATCAAGCAGACCGCGCGCTACCGCTGAGTTTCCGGGCGTCGCGGCGCGCTCGACGGATGCCTGGGGGCGCGCGCACGCGGCGTTCTGCGGGTCGTTCGAGGCGTTCCCCACAATTGTGGAAAGCCTGTGGATTGTTAACGAGCAACCGGCCCCGAGCTGTTGAGACGCAGCCTCGGCCTGTGCACAACCGTGATTCGTCCCAGTACGCCGTTCAGTGTCCCGTCGGCGATTCCCACACGGTGTGCACAGATGGAATCGGCCCCGATCGGCATCACTCCGCGGATCTCCGAACACCATCCACAGTTTCCACAGCGGTTAACACCGTTAAGAGACTTAAGCCTTCAATGACGGAGATTCAGCAACCTGACGGTGTGGATGCCTCGAAGGTCGCTCGATAGCATGGGAACCCGCGTCCACCGACGCGGGAGGGCACGGTCGTGCGGAGCACGCGCCATGACGACAGGAGAGCCGTGAAGTTCCAGGTCAACCGCGACGTCTTCAGCGAGGCCGTGTCGTTCGCGGTCAAGCTGCTTCCGCAGCGGACGACGCTGCCCATCCTCTCCGGCGTCCTGATCCAGGCGAACGAAGACGGGCTCGTCCTCTCCTCCTTCGATTACGAGGTCTCCAGCCAGACCGAGATCCAGGCCGACGTCGAGGAGCCCGGCACCGTGCTCGTCTCGGGGCGCCTCCTCGCCGAGATCGCCGGCCGCCTCCCGAACGCGCCCGTGCGCATCGCGACGGAGGAGAACCGCATCCAGGTGAGCTGCGGCTCCGCGAGCTTTACGCTGCTCTCGATGCCGGTCGAGGAGTACCCGTCGATCCCCGAGATCGGCGATCAGTCCGGCGTCGTCCCCGCCGAGGAGTTCGCGGCCGCCGTCGCGCAGGTGGCGGTCGCCGCCTCCCGGGACGACGTCACCCCGGTCATCACCGGTGTGCAGCTCGAGGTCCGCGAGAATAGCCTCGGCCTCGTCGCCACCGACCGCTATCGCGTCGCCGTGCGCGAGATCGACTGGGACGGCGGCGCCGTCGCCACGGCCGGTGAAGCGCTCACCGCGCTGGTGCCGGCTCGAACCCTGCAGGAGGTCGGCAAGACCTTCGGCCACTCGGGCACCATCTCGGTCTCGATCACGAGCCGCGACGACCGGGAGCTGATCGCCTTCAGCGCCGACCGGAAGACCGTCACGAGCCTGCTCATCAAGGGCAACTTCCCGCCGGTGCGCCGACTCTTCCCCGAGGTCGTCGACAACTACGCCGTGGTGAACACCGCCGAACTCATCGAGGCGACCCGACGCGTCGCGCTCGTGCTCGAGCGTGAGGCGGCGCTCCGCTACTCGTTCACGCCCGACGGGCTCACCCTCGAGGCGATCGGCAGCGAGCAGGCCCAGGCGTCCGAGTCGATCGACGCGATCCTCACCGGCGACGAGACCGTCGTCTCGCTGAAGCCGCAGTTCCTGCTCGACGGCCTCGGCGCCGTGCACTCCGAGTTCGTCCGCGTCTCGTTCACGAAGACCGAGAACCCGAACAAGCCGGGCCCGGTGCTCATCACCAGCCAGACGTCGCGCGAGCAGGCCGGCAGCGACAGCTACCGCTACCTGCTGCAGCCGAACCTGCTGCTCCGCTGAGCCCGCGCCGCTGTCGGCGGTCGCGGGTACCGTAGACGGAGGTCGAGCGAGAGGAGTGGTGCCGGTGCACGTCGCCCGCCTCTCCCTCACCGACTTCCGCAACTACGAGCGGGCCGAGCTCGACCTCGGCCCGGGGGCCACGGTGCTCGTGGGCCGAAACGGTCAGGGCAAGACCAATCTCGTCGAGTCCATCGGCTATCTGGCGACCCTCGGCTCGCACCGCGTCTCCGGTGACCAGGCGCTCGTCCGAGCCGGCGCCGAGTCGGCCATCGTCCGCGCGCTGCTCGTGCACGGCGACCGTCAGCTCCTCCTCGAGCTGCAGCTCAACCGCCAGGGCGCCAACCGAGCGCAGCTCAACCGATCGCCGGTGAAGACGCGCGAGCTGCCGCGCTATGCGCACACCGTGCTCTTCGCGCCCGAAGACCTCGCCATCGTCCGCGGCGAACCGGGGGTCCGGCGCCGCATGCTCGACGAACTGCTCGTGCAGCGCTCGCCCCGGCTCGCGGGCGTCATGGGCGACTACGACCGGGTGCTCCGTCAGCGCAACACCCTGCTGAAAAGCGCCCGCGCGCGGGGGCTCGGGGCCGACAAGCTCACCACCCTCGACATCTGGGACGAGCGGCTCGTCGCCCTCGGTGCCGAACTCATCGACCAGCGGCTCGCACTCGTCGCCGAGCTCGCCGACCCGCTCGCGGCCGCGTACCACTCGATCGTCGACGCCGACCACGGGCCCGCGCTGCAGCCGGTGCTCTCCATCGACGGCGCGGTCGCCGATGACGACGACGAGCCGCGCACGGCGGCGGGCGCCGAGCGCTCGGATGCCTCGGCCGACGCAGGCGACACCGAATCGTCGACCGTCCCGACCGCCGAGCGGTTCGCTGCGGCGCTTCGCGGCCTCCGCCGCAAGGAGCTCGAGCGCGGCGTGACGCTCGCCGGCCCGCACCGCGACGACGTGCTGCTGCTGCTCAACGGTCTGCCGGCCAAGGGCTACGCGAGCCACGGCGAGTCGTGGTCGTTCGCCCTCGCGCTGCGGCTCGCGGCCGCCGAGCTGCTCCGGCGCGACTCGGCGACGGGCGATCCCGTGCTCGTGCTCGACGACGTGTTCGCCGAGCTCGACCGCCTTCGGCGGGAGCGCCTGGCTGCGGCGATCAGCGGCTACGAACAGGTGCTCGTCACCGCGGCGGTGCTCGAAGACGTGCCCGAGCCGCTCACCGCGACCGTCGTGCACATCGAGGCGGGGCGCATCGTCGACGCGCCGGCGGCAGCGCCGGCATCCGCCCTCGCCGCCGAAGAGGAGGCGAAGGCATGAGCGACGCCTCGGAGGCCGTGCGGGTCTACCAGCACTTCCGCGAGATCTTCGGCGGCGAGACGCGCTACCGCCCCGGCCGTGCGCGCCGCACGCGCGAGACCTCGGGCAGTGAACCGTTCACCCCCGGTCGCGACCCGCGTCCGCTCGGCACCGCGATCGACCAGCTCTCCTCGCAGCTCGGCTGGAGCGGCCCGCTCTCGCAGGCCGACCTGCTCACCACGTGGCGCGACATCGCCGGCGAAGAGACCGCCCGACACTCGGAGCCCATCGCGATCGAGGGCGGCACGCTGCAGGTCCGTTGCGATTCCACAGCCTGGGCGACGCAGCTGCGGCTGATGCGCCAACAGCTCCTCGCCCGCATCGCCGAGGTGCACCCGGGGGCCGGCGTCGAATCCATCCGCTTCCAGGGGCCGGACGCCCCCACCTGGAAACGCGGCCCCAGATCGGTTCCAGGCCGCGGTCCGCGCGACACCTACGGCTGAGACGACAAATTCGGTCAACCTGCCCCGTTCATTGCCTCAGATCGGCGTTTCCGGCCTTTTGGGGCGGTCGGTTTGATAGGATCGAGAGTCGCCAGAACGACAGAGCGGAGCCTCGATTCACCCATGACAGCGGAACCGACGAAGGCCCAGGGCGCGTCCGAATACGGCGCCGACGACATCCAGGTACTCGAGGGCCTCGAAGCGGTCCGCAAGCGTCCCGGCATGTACATCGGCTCGACGGGTCCGCGCGGCCTGCACCACCTCGTGTACGAGATCGTCGACAACTCCGTCGATGAGGCGCTCGCGGGCTTCGCCACGGAGATCGACGTGACGATCCTCGAGGACGGTGCCGTCCGGGTGATCGACAACGGCCGAGGCATCCCGGTCGGCATGCACAAGACCGAGGGCAGGTCCACGGTCGAGGTCGTGCTCACCGTGCTGCACGCCGGCGGCAAGTTCGGCGGCGGCGGCTACGCCGTGTCCGGCGGCCTCCACGGCGTCGGCTCGTCGGTCGTGAACGCGCTGTCGACGCGGCTCGAGGTCGCGGTGAAGCGCGAGGGCCATGTCTGGCGTCAGGCCTTCAACATCGGCGTGCCCGAGGCCCCGCTCTCGCAGGACGAGGCGAGCGACGAGACCGGCACCACCATCACGTTCTGGCCGAGCCCCGACATCTTCGAGACGGTCGTCTTCGACTACGAGACGCTCCGCACCCGCTTCCAGCAGATGGCGTTCCTCAACAAGGGCCTCACCATCAAGCTCACCGACCTCCGTCCGAACGGCGGGGTGCCCCTCGACCCGGCCGACGTCGAGGCCGACGCCGACCCCGAGACGTTCGTGCCGCGCAGCGACACCTTCCTCTACGAGCGCGGCCTCAGCGACTACGTCGAGTACCTGAACAAGTCGAAGCGCGCCGAGCTCGTGAACGAGGAGATCATCTCCTTCGAGTCGGAGGACACCGAGCGCAAGATCGCGCTCGAGGTCGCGATGCAGTGGACCACGGCGTACACCGAGTCGGTGCACACCTACGCGAACACCATCAACACCCACGAGGGCGGCACGCACGAAGAGGGCTTCCGTGCGGCGCTGACGACCCTCGTCAACCGCTACGCCCGCGAGAAGGGCTTGCTCAAGGAGAAGGACGACAACCTCTCCGGCGACGACGTGCGCGAGGGCCTCACCGCGGTCATCTCGGTGAAGCTCTCCGAGCCGCAGTTCGAGGGCCAGACGAAGACGAAGCTCGGTAACACCGAGGCGAAGTCCTTCGTGCAGCGCATCGTCGGCGATCAGCTCGGCGACTGGTTCGAGCGCAACCCGAACCAGGCCCGCGACATCATCCGCAAGGCCATCCAAGCGGCGACCGCCCGCCTCGCGGCCCGCAAGGCGCGCGAGGCGACCCGGCGCAAGGGCTTCCTCGAGACCAGCGGCATGCCCGGCAAGCTGAGCGACTGCACCTCGAAAGACCCGACGATCTCCGAGATCTTCCTCGTCGAGGGCGACTCGGCCGGCGGCTCGGCGAAGACCGGACGCGACCCGGCGACCCAGGCCATCCTGCCGCTGCGCGGCAAGATCCTGAACGTCGAGAAGGCCCGACTCGACCGGGCGCTCGGCAACGCCGAGATCCAGGCGATGATCACCGCCTTCGGCACCGGCATCGGCGAGGACTTCAACCCCGAGAAGGCCCGGTACCACAAGATCGTGCTCATGGCCGACGCCGACGTCGACGGCCAGCACATCACGACACTGCTGCTGACGCTGCTGTTCCGCTTCATGCGACCGCTCATCGAGATGGGGTACGTCTTCCTCGCGCAGCCGCCGCTGTACCGCCTGAAGTGGACCAACTCCGAGCACGAGTACGTCTACTCCGACCGCGAGCGCGATGCCCTGCTCGCCGCCGGCCAGGCTGCGGGCAAGCGGCTCCAGAAGGAGAACGGCGTCCAGCGCTACAAGGGTCTCGGTGAGATGAACCACCAGGAGCTGTGGGACACGACCATGAACCCCGAGACCCGCACCCTGCTGCAGGTCACGATGGAGGACGCCGCGGCCGCCGACGAGATCTTCTCGACGCTGATGGGCGACGACGTCGAGAGCCGTCGCTCCTTCATCCAGAAGAACGCGAAGGACGTCCGCTTCCTCGACATCTGAGCGCGCGCCGTGACCCGGCGCGCGATCCGCGAGCAGTTCGAACCGACGAGAAGACATGACTGACGAATTCAGCACCGAAGCCGCAGACGGCGAGCACAACCACGGCAGGATCGACCAGGTCGACCTGCAGCTGGAGATGCAGCGTTCGTACCTCGATTACGCGATGAGCGTGATCGTCGGGCGCGCGCTGCCCGACGTCCGCGACGGCCTGAAGCCCGTGCACCGCCGCGTCATCTACACGATGTACGACGGCGGCTACCGCCCCGACCGTGCGTTCTCGAAGTGCACGCGCGTCATCGGCGACGTCATGGGCCAGTTCCACCCGCACGGCGACAGCTCGGTGTACGACGCGCTCGTGCGTCTCGTGCAGCCGTGGTCGCTGCGCTACCCGCTCGCCCTCGGTCAGGGCAACTTCGGCTCGCCCGGCAATGACGGCGCCGCCGCCCACCGGTACACCGAGACCAAGATGTCGCCGCTCGCCCTCGAGATGGTGCGCGACATCGAGGAAGAGACCGTCGACTTCCAGGACAACTACGACGGTCGCACCCGGGAGCCCACCGTGCTCCCCGCGCGCTTCCCGAACCTGCTCGTCAACGGCTCGGTCGGCATCGCGGTCGGCATGGCCACGAACATCCCGCCGCACAACCTGCGCGAGGTGTCCGAGGGCGCGCTCTGGGCGCTCGAGCACCCGGATGCCTCGCACGAGGAGCTGCAGCAGGCGCTCATGGAGCGCATCAAGGGGCCGGACTTCCCGACCGGCGCGCAGATCCTGGGCGTCAAGGGCATCCACGACGCGTACCGCACGGGCCGTGGCTCCATCACCATGCGCGCGGTCGTCAGCGTCGAGGAGATCCAGGGCCGCACCTGCCTCGTCGTCACCGAGCTGCCGTACCAGGTGAACCCCGACAACCTCGCGGTGAAGATCGCCGAGCTCGTGAAGGACGGCAAGCTCGCCGGCATCGCCGACATCCGCGACGAGACCTCCGGCCGCACCGGCCAGCGGCTCGTGCTCGTGCTGAAGCGCGACGCGGTCGCGAAGGTCGTGCTGAACAACCTCTACAAGCACACGCAGCTCCAGGAGAACTTCGGCGCGAACATGCTCGCGATCGTCGACGGCGTGCCGCGCACGCTCTCGATCGACGGCTTCATCACGCACTGGATCGCGCACCAGATCGACGTGATCGTGCGCCGGACCACCTTCCGCCTGAAGAAGGCCGAGGCCGACGCGCACATCCAGCGCGGCTACGTGAAGGCGCTCGACGCACTCGACGAGGTCATCGCGCTCATCCGCCGCTCGCCCGACGTCGACGAGGCCCGCACCGGCCTGATGAACCTGCTCGGGGTCGACCAGCTGCAGGCCGACGCCATCCTCACCATGCAGCTCCGCCGCCTCGCGGCGCTCGAGCGGCAGAAGATCATCGACCGCCTCGCGCAGCTCGAGCTCGAGATCGCCGAGTACCTCGCGATCCTCGCCGACGAGGGGCGCCAGCGCACCATCATCTCCGATGAGCTCACCGAGATCGTCGCGAAGTTCGGCGACGACCGGCGCACCCACATCATGCCCGGCTACGACGGCGACATGTCGGTCGAAGACCTGATCCCCGAGGAGGAGATGGTCGTCACCGTCACGCGTGGCGGCTACATCAAGCGCACCCGCAGCGACAACTACCGCTCGCAGCACCGCGGCGGCAAGGGCGTGAAGGGGGCGCAGCTGCGCGCCGACGACGTGGTCGACCACTTCTTCGTCACGACGACGCACCACTGGCTGCTGTTCTTCACGAACATGGGCCGCGTCTACCGGGCGAAGACGTACGAGATCCTCGAGGCCGGCCGCGACGCGAAGGGCCAGCACGTCGCGAACCTGCTCGAGATGCAGCCCGACGAGCGGATCGCCGAGATCGTCGACATCCGCGACTACCAGGTGGCGACCTACCTCGTGCTCGCCACGCGCGACGGGCTGGTGAAGAAGACCGAGCTCGCCGCGTACGACACGAACCGTTCGCGCGGGGTCATCGCGATCAACCTCCGCGAGGGCGACGAGCTCGTCTCCGCGATGCTCGCGAACGAGACCGACGAGATCTTGCTCGTCTCGCAGAAGGGCATGTCGCTCCGCTTCGAGGCGACCGATGAGGCGCTGCGACCCATGGGCCGTGCGACCTCCGGCGTGAAGGGCATGTCCTTCCGCGCCGGGGATGCGCTGCTCGCGGCATCCGTCGTCCCGTCGTCCGACGACGACGACGAGGCGGATGCCCCGGAGGATTCGGCCGGTCAGAAGCTCAGCCCGAGCGACGCGTACGTCTTCGTCGTGACCGAGGGCGGATACGCGAAGCGCACCCGCATCGAGGAGTACCGCAAGCAGAACCGCGGCGGACTCGGCATCAAGGTCGCCAAGCTCTCCGACGATCGGGGCGATCTCGCGGGGGCCCTGATGGTCTCGCGGAGCGACGAGGTCCTTGTGGTTCTTGCCAGTGGCAAGGTGGTACGCTCCCATGTCGCCGAAGTCCCGGCCAAGGGCCGGGATACGATGGGCGTCGTGTTCGCGAAGTTCGCGAACGACGACCGCATCATCGCGATCGCGAAGAATTCAGAGAGGAACCTCGACGAGGAAACCGAAGAGTCGGTGGAGTCGACGGACGCCGAGTAACCGCCTAAGGGAGAATCACCACCGATGAGTAGCGTCGCCGAGAAGCTGGCCAAGAAGTCCGGCCGCAAGGCCCCGGCCAAGCAGGTCCGCCTGCGTCTGGTCTACATCGACTTCTGGTCGGCCGTGAAACTGTCCTTCCTGATCGCGGTCTGCCTTGCGGTCGTGAACATCGTCGCGACGTTCCTCGTCTACACGGTGCTGAACTCGACCGGCATCTTCAGCAAGCTCAACGAGCTCGTCCGCGACGTCGCCGGTCAGGGCGGCGACCTGACCGCGATCCTGTCGCTCGGCAATGTGATGGGCTTCGCCATCGTCGTCTCGCTGCTGAACCTCGTCGTCACGACGGCTCTCGGTGCCATCATGGCCGTGCTCTACAACCTCAGCGTGAAGATCACGGGCGGCATCCTGGTGGGCTTCACGAACAACTGAGTCGCCGGTGCCGGCGGCGCCCAGCTCGATTCGGTGTTTCACGCACGGTCGGGTAGGCTGTCCTTCGGCCTTCACGGGCCGGCACCGATTCGGGGATGTAGCTCAGGCGGTTAGAGCGCTTCGCTGATAACGAAGAGGTCCGAGGTTCAAGTCCTCGTATCCCCACTCCAAAACTCCACACTCGCCGGCGGCATCGCCACCGGTACGGGGCCTTAGCTCAGTTGGTAGAGCGCCTGCTTTGCAAGCAGGATGTCAGGAGTTCGATTCTCCTAGGCTCCACACGGTCGAGAACCTCAGTCATTCGACTGGGGTTCTTTTCGTTTCTCCGTGCCGGTCAGCCCTATGGCCGCTCGTCGATCATTGCCGCGAAGGCCTCGAGTGCGGAGCGGGTGCGGCTTGCGTCTCCGGTGCTCAGTAGATCGATGGTGAGGCCGCTCAGGGTAGCGAGCGTGAGAGATGCGCGGATCTCCGCTGTTGCATTCGAGTGTCCGTCGGCTTCCAGCCAGGCAGTGAAGTAGCGGAGCCAGAAGAGGAGCAAGTCCTCGCGCACGTCGGCTGGGACTCTCCCGTCGATCATCATCGCTTCCATGTCGATCCGAGAGAAGGCGAGATTGGTTGGGTCTGCGCCCCACCAATCCCAGAGCACGATGAGTCCGGCGCCGGTCGAGATGCCCGAGTGGGTTGCACGGTAGGTGTCGAGGAACGTGAGGTTCGCCTCTCGAGCTCTGCCGAGCGCTGCGCTGACGAGGTCGTTCCGCGATCCGAACTGATAGGTGATCACCGTGGTGCTCGTGCCGAGTGCGGCAGCGAGCTTCCGGATGGACAGGTTCGAGAGCCCGTACTGTGCAAGGTACTCGATGACCTGGTCGAGGATTTCGGCGCGCCGTTCAGGAGCAAACGGTCTGGACATCTTCCTCCTTCGGATTGGGCGGTAGGCGATCGCGGGCGGGACGCGCGTGACCTGTCGCGTCGAGTTCGAAGGACAGGCGGGATGCCCCTACGTCGACCGTGACGATACGGCATCCTGCAGGGTTCATCGACCAACCGACGTCGTCCTCGTCGAGCCGGCCGCGTCTCCCTCCACCCTGGATCCGGAGAAACGGCGCAGGAGCGCGGGTGTCGCGAACATCCCGACCGCGACAGAGATGCCGACGATGGCGCAGATTCCGAAGTACATCGCTTCATTGCTGCCGGGATTGAACCACTCACCAGCGGTGCCGGCCAGGGCGATGCCGCCGGCGATCCCGAGATACTGCACGGCGATCATCCGGGTGCTGAATGCGGGCGGTCCGACGAGGCTGGCGAGTGAGAGCCCGGACGGCGTCACCACGATGTCGGCAGCGCCGAAGGCGAGCACGATGAGGGCGAGGATCACGACCGGGGTCTTCTCGCCGCTCGCGGACGAGAGGGCGAGCAGGAGGAGCGCCGAACTGCAGATGGCGAACGACGTCCCGAACTTGACTGCAAGGCTTGGCTGTCGACTCCCGAGCTTTCCCCAGATGATCGCGAGAATCGGCGCGAGGAAGATCGAGCAGAGCGGCGCTGCCGCGAGGATCGTCGATGGTGGCAGTTCCATGCCGAGGACCGCGCGGTCCGTGGAGCCTTCTGAGTAGACCGCAACCGACCCGTAGAGCTGTTGGTAGAGACCGTTGAAGACGAAGGTCGCGACGAAGAAGGGCAGGTATCCAACGATGCTCCGCTTGGCTTCCGCGTCGAGGGACCGGTCTCTCAAGAGCTTCGTGAAGAAGACGATCGCGTACACGACCGAAACGGCACCGATCACGGTCGCAGGATTCAGCCCGGAAGCGACCACCGCCACGAGGATGATCGCGGCGGCCGACACCACCGCCGCGACCGCGACAATCTGACCGGGTGTCGCACGGGCTTCGGGCGCGACCCGCGGAGCGGTCAGCTCGACTCGCCGGCGGAACGGTGAATACAGGAGTCGACCGGTGACGAGCACGACTGCCGAAATGACGAACCCGATCGTGAAGCCGACGCTCGACTGCAGGATGCCTGCCAGCAGCACACCGATGAATGCCCCGCTCGCCCCGCCGACGTAATAGATCGTGAAGCCGGACTCCCGCTTCGTCGGGAAGTCATTCAGGGCCCCGCCGACGAGCGCACTCTCGCCGACCCACATCGAAGAGGCGCCGATGACCACGCCTACTAGCCCGATCGCGAGTCCGATGGGGCCCGGGATCAAGCCGATCGCCAGGTAGCCGACCGCCGCGATCCAAGCTCCCCAGCCCAAGGCCCGTCCTGCTCCGATCACACGGTCGGCGAACCAGCCCATGACGATCGTCGCAAGGTAGGTGCAGGCACCGAATGCCGCGGAGATGGCGATCGCGCTGTCCACGCTGAATCCCAGGCCACCTTCATCGGTCGCGAAGTAGATGTAGTAGACGAGCAGCGACTGCAGGCCGAAGAATGTGGTGGTGTCGAAGACGGTGAGGCCTGCAACCGGGTAGAGGGTGCGCGGGAGGCCCGCGAACGTCCTGGGGCGTGTGAGGGTCTGCTCCATGTGGCACTCTCCTTTGAGGCAGATTAATACAACGGTCGTTGTATCAATGATTGGATGCGAAGTTACCTCCAGCAGGTCGAGTTCGTCAAACGGTCATCGACCCTCGTCGCCCGGGCGGAAGTGTTGCGACGAAGAGTGTCCGACAGTTATCGTGACGCCTGTTGTATTAACTGCTCAACGTGGGCACGAATCGGAGGATGAAAGATGCCGACACTCGACATCGGGGGCAGGTCCTTTCAGTACGAGCAGTCGGGCCAAGGGTCGGACATCGTCTGGATCGGTGGCGGCGGGATGCCCGGGAGCGAATGGCGGCTCTACCAGACGCCTGCATTCGACGATCGCTATCGGAACACCACGTTCGACAACCGAGGTGTCGGTGGAACGGCGCTGAACGACGGCGAGGTCGTGTCGATCGGTGACTTCGCCGACGACGCGGCTGCTCTCATCGAGGCTCTGTGCGACGGACCTGTGATCTGCGTCGGTCTATCGATGGGCTCGATCATCGCTCAAGAACTTGCTGTGCGCCGGCCCGACCTCGTCAAGGCCGCGGTGGTGATGGGCACGATCGCGCGCGCGACCGGGTGGGTCTTCACCTACATGGATGCGGAGATCCAGTGGAGAAAAGCCGGCAACCGTCTGTCCGGGGCGATGGGCGCAGCCCACGGGCTTGCGCAGCTCTACCCTGCGTCTGCTTTGAGCGACGACGAATTCTGCGCGGAGCAGATGGCATACATGACCACCCCTGAGTATGAGAGCGATCTCGAGGACTCGCTGATCGCCCAATGGCAGGCGTGCAACGACTACGACGGGAGGCAAAGCCTGGCTACCTGCCGCGTTCCGCTTCACGTCATCGGCTTCGAGCAGGATGTCCAGGCGCCTCCAAGGTGGGGCCGAGAAGTTGCCGAACTCGCGCCAACGGGGGACTTCACCCTCGTACCCGATGCAGGCCACGCATCCTGCGTCGGGCACAAGCACCACGAGATCAATCAGCTCATCGCCGACCTCATCCGCCCGTACAATGACTGAAGGCGCAGAACGTCCCTGCCATTTTATCTACGCCCCAAGCGCGCCCCAGGCCTCCAAACAGCCGCAGCAACACGAGCTCCTCTTCTGCTTTGCAAGCAGGATGTCAGGAGTTCGATTCTCCTAGGATCCACACTTCGGCCCCACCGGCTCCGGTCACGGGAGGCATCCGCATGACCACCCCGCAGGCACTCAGCGAGGCCGACCGCAGGATCGTGGCATCCTGGGCGGCCGACTGCGCCGAACGGGTCTTGCCGCTCTTCGAGGCCGAGGCCCCCGACGACGATCGCGCCCGCGACGGCATCGCCCGCGCACGGGCCTTCGGTCGCGGCGAGCTCGACACCGCCGAGCAGATCCGCATCCGCTTCGTCGCCGGTCGTGCGGCCGGCTCCGCGGAAACGCCCGCTGCGGTCGCCGCCGCGCGTGCGGCCGGTCAGGCCGCGGGCGTCGCGCACATGGGCGCGCACGCGCTCGGCGCGGCCGCGTACGCGGCGAAGGCGGCCTCCCTCGCCGCCACCGAGCCGGAGCCCGCCCGCCGGCAGGAGGTCGAGTGGCAGCTTCGCCGGCTCACGCCGGAGGCGCGCGCTGCGCTGCGGCGGCTGCCGCTGCTCGGCACGGACTCAGCGGGCCCGTTGGGACCCGGGCTGCTCGCGACGGGCGTGCTCGCCACGACGATTCGCGAGCTCCAGGCTGCACTCGGAGCCTCCGGGCCGACGGGCTAGGCGCCTGCGTCCCCGGAGGCATCGAGGAGGATCCTTCGAGCTCAGCCCGCGCGTTCGGTGTCGACGGTGTCGGTAGTCATCGGCGCGCGTGAGTCGCCGGGCTGGCGGCCGGAGGTTGCGGCGGCGGTGGACTGTGTGGTGCGGCTCAGCCGCATGGCTGCGCGGCCGGAGGGGACGAAGACGGCGATGGCGGTGACGAGGATGGTGACGATCCCGGCGATGACGAGGAGATGCTCGATGCTGAGGAGGTCGGCGAGTGGGCCGAACGCGACGAGCCCGATGGGTGCTGCGGTGGCCATGACGATGTTCAGGTAGCTGAAGACTCTGCCGTGCTTGTCGGGCTCGACGGTCTCTTGGATGAGGGTCATGAACGGGGCAGAGAACAGCGGGGTGAGCAAGCCGAACCCGAACATGAAGACGTAGAAGACCCAGAGGTTGGGGCTGAGACCGAGCCCGATGGTGACCACGCCGTAGCCGATGGTGGAGAGCAGGATCAGGCCGATTCTGGAGCGGCCGGCGAAGACGGTGGAGACGAGGATGCCGCTGAGGAGCATGCCGATGCTGAAGACGATCTCCAGGACGGCGACCATCCACACCTCGCTGCCGAAGGACCGGGCGACCATGAGCGGGGTGACGAACATGGGTGCGACGGTGAGGAGGAAAATGATCGCAAACACGATCAGCAGCCAGCGCACGATCCGGTGCGTCCAGATGTAGCGGGCGCCCTCGGCGAGGTCCGCGCGGTAACCGGTGGTCTTATCGGCGATCGTCGTCAGGGTGGGGACGGCGACCATCGCGAGCAGTCCGATGCCGATGAGCGCGGTGATGACGTCGATGAAGAAGACCGGGATGAGTCCGAACGCGGCGAACACGACACCGGCGGCGACGGGCGCGAGCAGCATCATGGCGGACTGGATGGTCTGGAACAGACCGTTGATGCGCAGTAGCTGATCGTGCGGGACGATCTGCGGGATCATCGCCTGCACAGCCGGGGCCTGGAATCCGGCGCCGACCGAGCGCACGGCGACGGCGAGCAGAATGATCCACAATTCGGTGATGCCGATGCTCATCAGGAGCGCCAGAACGAGGGTGGCGAGGGCGATGCCGCCGTCCGCGATCATCGCCAGCGCCTTCCTGTTCATCCGGTCAGCGAGCACCCCGCCGAAGATGGAGATCAGTCCTTGCGGGAGAAACCCGGCAACAGCCCAGAGCGCGATGGCCAGCCCGGACTTCGTTTCGAACGTGATCCACCACATGACCGCGTGCTGGACCACCAGCGATCCGAACATCGAGGAGGTCTGGCCGGAGAGGAAGAGGACGGCGTTGCGCTTCCAATGCGGGTGCGCCTGCAGTCGCTCGCCGGCCTCGCTGTTCACGGCCACCCACCGGTCTCGCTGGTGAGGTCGTGGACGAGGGAGGTGAAGCAGCCCAGCCAGCCCTGTTCATTGTCGTTGCGAAGGGCGAGTGAACGGTAGCCGCTCTGAGTGAACCGCATCCGGGTGCGCGGCGCGTCGGCCGTGCCGATGTCGTCCAGTTCGACGGACACGAGCGTCTCGGGGTTCGGGTGACCGCCGTCGACTTGGGTCAGGGTGAGCGCCAGCCTTCCGAAGGGGTCGAGTTCGCGGAACGCGCCCTGTTCCGTGTAGCGGTGCGGGCCAGTCCGCTCCTGGAAGTCCAGCCGCCACCTGCCGCCGGGCCGGGGATCGGATTCCGAATGCACGGTCGTGTAGCCGGGCGGGGCGAACCAGCGTGCGAGCGCGTCGGCATCGGTCCAGCGCCGGAACACTCGCTCGCGAGTCGCGGGGAACTCCTGCTCGATCTCGATCACGAGTCCGCGATCGTCGTGATGGCGCGCGGTGGTGGTCATGATGACTCCTCAGAATCGTCAGTCGGGGTGTTGTCGGCGTCGAGATCCGCCTCAAGTGCGGTGAAGCGGTGCTCCCACACCGCCCGGTAGTCCTCCAGCCACGCATCGACCTCCACCAGCGGGTCGACCCGCAACCGGCTCGGGCGTCGTTGCGCATCGCGGCCCCGTGAGACCAGGCCGGCCGATTCGAGCACGCTGATGTGCTTCGAGATCGCGCGTGGCGTCAGGTCGAACGGGGTCGCCAGCTCAGTGACGGAGGCCTCGCCTCGCTCACGCAGCGTGGTCAGGATCGCTCGCCGGGTCGGGTCTGCGAGCGCAGCGAAGGTCCGGGTCAACTGATCAGTCGCCATCATCAAGCACCATTCTGTTCGGGAACCATTTGGTTCCATAGTGCATCGACCAATGGCTGCCGTCAAGAGGGTGAATCTGCACCCAGGGCGCGCGACCCCCTCTCTTGACGCGCGGCGGTTGGCCATGCATTATAGAACCTTCTAGTTCTGGAACTGAATAGTTCTAAATGAGCGCGCGACGGGAGAACACCATGCTGCTGCACGGCAGGAAGGCCATCATCTACGGCGGCACCGGCCCCATCGGTCGCGCGGTGGCGACCGGCTTCGCTCGAGAAGGTGCCACCGTCCACCTCACCGGGCGACGCCCGTCCGCTCTCGATGCCGCTGCCGCCGAGATCCTCGCCGACGCAGGCGTGCAGGCAGCCGGGGGAACGGTGCACACTGCGGCGCTCGACGCCCTTGACCCGGACCAGATCACCCGTCACGCCGACCACGTCGCCGAGACAGCGGGGAGCATCGACATCAGCTTCAACGCCATCGGACTCGGCGACGTCCACGGCACCTCGCTGGCCGAGATGGAATTGGAGGTCTTCGAGCGACCAGTCATCACCGCCGCACGCACCATGTTCCTCACCACCCAGGCCGCCGCACGGCACATGATCGGCCAGGGCTCCGGCGTGCTGCTCTTTTTCGGCGGCGACGGCGGGCGCGACCCGGTCCGCGACTACAACATCGGCGGTTTCCAGGTCGCGATGGGCCTCGTCGATACCCTGCGTCGGCAGCTCGCCGCTGAACTCGGCCCGCACGGCATCCGCGCCGTTACGCTCCAGTCCGGCGGCATCGCCGAAGCCATCCCTGAGAACGACCCCGACCGGCAAAGCATCGTCGACATGATCACCGCGCCGACCATGCTCGGCCGGACCGCGACGTTCACCGACGTCGGCGACGTTGCCGCCTTCATCTGCTCCGACAAAGCCGCCGCCATCACCGCCGCATCCATCAACATCACCGCCGGTGCCGTCGCCGACTGACCCCTGGCCGCCACGGTCCGCCGTGTGCGAGCAGTCGGGCCATGGGCCAGACATTGTCTGGATCGGTGGTGGGGGATGGCGGGCAGTGCAGGGTGGGGTCTCCCGCATGACCTGTCAGAGCGGCGGACTCGGCCGAGCGTCGCTGGGCCGACCGCTCACCGCTGCCCGTCGAGCCGGCGCGCGATGCCCGCACGAGAGCGGACCCCGGTCTTCCGCAGGATGCGGGAGACGTGCGTCTCGACGGTGCGCGGGCTGAGATGGAGCTGCGCGGCGATGTCCCGATTGCTGTGCCCGTCGGCGACGAGTTCGGCGACGGTGCGTTCGCGCGGCGTGAGGCCCACGGCGCCACCGCCCGCGATCGGGGACGACGTGATCGGGCCCGCCCCGGCATCCAGTGCACCGCCGCCGTCCACCGACTCCATCGGGCCTCCTCCATCACGGTCGGCCAGCAGGCTATCCGGCGCTCGGGACCTCGCGGCTCACCCCCGGGGGTGACCTTCCGGTACTTGCGTGGTTCTACGGATGTGCCTCGGACGGGGGTCGCCGTAGCGTGTGCCTGATTGCGTCCGCCAGACCGTGAGGAACACGAATGACGATCACCCGCCGACCACGATGGTCCCGACTGCTCGCCGCGCTCACCGGGACGGTGCTCGCGGTGGGCGCGAGCGGCCTGGCCGTCGCGCTGCCCGCGAACGCCGCCCCGCAGGACGGCGTGTACACCGGTGAGAACAGCCACGGCTTCGACTTCTCGATCACGGTGAGCGGGGGAGCGGTCACCGAGGTCGTCACGACGTCGTACGCCGCGTGCGGAGTCCCGCCGATCAGCACGCCGGTGCCCTTCAACGACATCCCGGTCACGCCGATCGCCGCCGACGGCTCCTTCTCGGCGAACTGGACGTACCAGATCGACGCGGACTACTCCGCCGAGTACTGGCTCGGCGGCGTCTTCCACGACGACGGCACGGTCACCAGCTCCGGATCCAACGCCGCCGACATGATCGGCGTGGGGCTCGCCTGCGCGGGCATGCAGTTCAGCTGGGACGCGGCCGCGGCAGGCGTCGCCCCTGAGATCGCGGTCACGCCGAACCCGGCGACGCTCTCGCAGGCGCAGGACCCGTCGGGCGCACTCGCCGTCTCCGGCTCGGGCTTCGTCCCGGGCTCGACCGTCACGCTGACGGTGAACGGTGAGGATGCGGCCGAGCGCACGGCGGACGGCGACGGCGAGGTGGCGGTGCAGCTCGCGTGGCTGAACGCCACGGTCGGCGAGCACGTGCTGCGGCTCGTGAGCGGTTCGCGGTCTGCCGAGACCACGCTCACCATCGTCGAGGACCCGAGCTTCTCGCCGACCGCCGCCGTCGAGCCGTCCACGGTGACGGTCTCCGGCCTCGCGGGCGCCGGCGTCGCGGTGAGCGGCACCGACTTCCCGCCCGCCACCGCCGTCGAGCTCGCCTTCGACGGAGCCGCGGTCACCACCGTGACGAGCGGCGCCGACGGCTCGGTGGCGACGACCCTGATCCGCCCCGGCGTGGCGCCGGGGGCCCACACCGTGAAGCTCACCGCGGGCCAGTGGTCGGCCGAGGCCGCGCTCACCGTCGAGGCCGACCCGGTGCAGTACGACCCGGAGGCGAGCGCCTCGCCGGCGTCGCTCACCGTCGAACAGCTCGGCTCGATGGGCGTCACCCTCGCGGGCACCGACTTCCCGCCGGGCGCGCCCGTGGTCGTCGCCGTCGACGGCGAGACGGTCGCCACGGTGGATGCCTCCGCGAGCGGTGAGCTGTCGCACCGATTCGTCCGAACCGGGGCCGCCGTCGGGTCCCACGCGGTCACGCTCACGAGCGGGCGGTGGAGCGCGAGCACGGCCTTCGTGGTCACCGAGGATCCGATCGGGTACGAGCCCGAGGCCGCCGTCTCGCCCGGTTCCATCACACAGTCGGGGCTCGCCGAGTCGGGCGTCGCCGTCACCGGAACCGGATTCCCCGAGGACGCCGCGGTCGAGCTTCGCTTCGACGGGACGCTCGTCACCACGGTGCGGTCGGATGCCTCGGGGGCGATCTCGACCCGGCTCACCAGGCCCGGCGCGCCGGTCGGCACCTCGACCGTGCTGCTCAGCAGCGGGGAGTGGGAGGCATCGGCGCAGCTCGTCGTCACCGCTGATCCCGCGGTGCCGGCCGAGGTGGTGCTCACGCCGAGCGAGCTGCGCGCCGACGAGCTCGAGGGCGACGGCGTCACCCTCGCGGTCGACGGACTGCCCGCCGGTCTCCCGGTCCGGGTGCTGTTCGACGGCGACGAGGTCGGCGCGTTCACCAGTTCGCCGACGGGCACCGGATCGCTCGGGTTCAGCGTTCCGGACGTGGCACCCGGCGAGTACCTCGTCCAGCTCGTCGAGGGACCCGGCTTCGCCCCGGTGCCTCCCGTGCAGCCCGTCGCGGCACTCCTCGGCCCGCTCGCCGTCGGCGACGTGCTCGGCGAGGCGACACTGACCGTGACCGAAGCCTCCGAGCCCGGCGGCCCCGGAACCCCCGGTCCCGGAACCCCGGGCCCCGGAACCCCCGGCCCCGGCGCGCCCGCGAACCCCGGTGACGGCGCCGGCGAGGGCCTCGCCGAGACGGGCGTGGACGGTGCGGCCCTCGCCGCGCTCGGGGCGCTCGCGGTGGCGCTGCTCGCCATCGGCGGTGCCACGGTCCTCCGTCGTCGCCTGGGTTAGCGAGGCCCCGGCATCCAGACCGCCCCGGCGTCCGCGTGCAGTGCGGGCGCCGGGGTGCCGTATCCGGGTGCGGGTACAGTGACCGAATGGACATCCGCATCGCGGCGTATGGCGTCATCATCGACCAGGGGCGCATGCTGCTCTCGCACTGGAACGAGCACGGCCGGTCGGGGTGGACGCTCCCGGGGGGCGGCATCGAGGGGTCGGAGCATCCGCTCGAGGCGGCGGTGCGCGAGATCCGAGAGGAGACCGGCTACGACGCCGAGATCGAGCGGCTGCTCGGGATCGACACGATGGTGATCCCCGCGGAGCGGCGGAACACGGGATCCGCGCCGTTGTACGCCATGCGCGTGGTCTACCGCGCGCGTGTGGTCGCCGGTGAGCTGCGGAACGAGGTGGGTGGCTCGAGCGACGAGGCACGGTGGGTGCGGCTCGAGGAGATCCCACGGCTGAAGCGCGTGAGCCTGCTGGACATCGGGCTGCGACTCAACAGTGAGGAGCCCGCCGACGGTCGTCGGCGCTGAGTTCAGTCTCGCGAGGAGCTGGAGAGAAGGGAACGGCCCCGTCCGAGCGGACGGGGCCGTTGGATCGGCGCCGGGACGGGCCCGGCGGGACGTACGGCGGTCACCGGGTCACCGCGCGGTGACGCTCAGTGCGATGCGGGCGAACTCGTCGTCGCGGAGCGCCGTGGCGATGCGCTGCGCCTCGCGGTGGTGCGCCACCGCTCGGTGCGTGCGTCGCTCGTCGTGGCGACGGCTCCACTCGATGAGTGCGAGCCCGAGCCGTGCGGCCAATCGCTCGCGGAGCATCCGCGCGCCGGTGCGCACGTCGCTCGCACGGGACTCGGTGGCCCCGAGGGTGGTGATGGTCGTGGGATTCACGAGATGGTTCCTTCGTTTCAGGATGATCGGCGCCGAGGATGCTCGGAGCCGGGGTCGACGCGCATGAGCGCGCCGGGTCTCAGTCGCGACGCACCCGGCTGGGCGCATCGCGGGCCGCACCGGGATCACCCGGGCGGGGAGCCGCAGCGGACGGCGTCCGAGTCAGCGACTCGGTGGTGGGCGGTGCGCACGGATGGCGCGTCACGCCCGTGGGGCTAGAGCCTTCTCGAGCGGCGTGACCGTGGGAACCGGTGGCGCTCAGCTCGGGCTCAGCAGGCGGCGACGGAGGCCGCGAACGCTGCGCCGAGGAAGGAGTGGCCGGCGGGCGACTGGGAAGTCTGCTTCATCATCGGTCATCACTCCTCTCTGAAACTCGGCGGAAACGAACGGTCACGAACCTATCGGTGATCGCGGCGGTGGCGCAAGTGCCTGGGCGAAATCGGGCCCGAAAACGTCAGGGTTCGGTGGGGGTGGGTCTTCTGCCGACGGATGCGATCCAGGCGATCCCGGGTCCGCCCCCGCTCAGCTCGCGTTCATCGGGCGTGACGTACGCGGCGTCGCCGCGGCCGAGCTCGATCGATCCGCTCGCCCCGGTCAGGCGCACCGGATCGCCCTCGGCGAGCACGATCGCCGGGCCGTCGAGCTCGACGCGGGGTGCCCGGTCGTCGAGGGATGCCTCGAGACGGTGGAGCACGAAATCGGGCACACCGGGACGGTAGGTCCGGATGCCGGGAGTTGGGCGCTCGGGCTCGAGACGGGGCGGCGGCATCGGAGTGAAGTCGAGTACCGCGGCGAGTTCGTCGACGTCGACGTGCTTGGGCGTGAGCCCACCTCGCAGCACGTTGTCGCTGGCCGCCATGACCTCGATGCCCACGCCACCGAGGTAGGCATGGATGTTGCCCGCGGCCAGGGAGAGCGACTCGCCTCGGCGCAGGGTGACGCGGTTGAGCAACAGCGAGATCACGAGGCCTGGATCTCCCGGGTACGCCGCCGCAAGGTCGCCGACGGTGGCGAACGATGCCGCGTACGGGGAGGCGGCCGCGACCTCGGACACCGCGAGGTCCGTGACGTGTTCGACGAGACGCTCCACGCAACCGTCGTGGCTGCTGCGACCTTCCCGCAGCAGCCACGCGACCGTCTCGGCGAGCCCACCGGCAGTGAGGCGCTCGGACAGCGACGCGATCGCGCTCGGCGCGGGCTCGGACGATGCGGCATCCGCCTGGACGAGCACGTCGAGGATGCCGGTCACCTCGACCGCTGGGCGGAAGCCCGAGAGTGCCTCGAACCGTTCGCTGACCGCGACGATGAGCTCGGGCTTGTGGAACCGGTCCTTGTAGCTGCGCTCGTACGAGTCCAGCGGGACACCCTCGGCTTGCTCGAGCGCGAAGCCCGCCATGGCCTGCTCGCGCGTCGGATGCGCCTGCAGCGACAGCGGCGCCGCCGCGGCGAGCACCTTCATGAGGAAGGGCAGCCGCGGCCGGCCCTCGTCGGCGTAGTCGCGCACGGTGGCGGCGCCGAGCACCCGCTCGGGGTCCGCGGCGATCCATTCCGCGAGATCGCTCGGACCGGTCGTGCCGGCGTCGACGAGTCTTGCCGGCGAGCCGGGGTGCGCGCCGAGCCAGAGCTCGGCCTCGGGCCGCCCGGTTGCGGGGCGGCCCCGGAACGCTCCGATCGCCCCGTCGGCACCCCAGGCATAGTCACGGGGTGTGTTGTCGATTCGGACGAACATGCTGGTGCCTCCTCGCGCTCACGAGGTTCGGGTCGGGAGATCTGCTTCCAGCTGCCGCATCCGCTCGACCATCTCGCTGCGGACGGAGGCGTACTCGGGGTCGTGCGCGTGGTTGGCGAGCTCCAGCGGGTCTTCGTTGAGATCGAACAACAGCCATGGGGTGGAGTCCAGCTCGACGTACTTCCAGCCTTCGTGCGTGAGGAGTGCACGCCAGGGCCGGTCGACGCTCGCGTGATCACTGGTCGGGACGGGGATCTCGACGAGGACATCGCGAACGGGCGGGTCGGACGACCAGCCCGTGACGAGCGCGCTCAGGTCGAGGCCGTCCATCGGCTCGGGCGGTTCGATTCCCGCGAGCCCGAGGGTCGTCGGGGCGATGTCGGTGTGGGTGACGAGGGTCTCCACTCCGCGGCGGGTCGATCGGCTCGGGCCGCCGATCAGCAGCGGGATCCTGATCGACTCCTCCCAGGGGCTCGTCTTGCGGAACTGGCCGTGCGAGCCGTGCATGTCGCCATGGTCCGACAGGAACACGAGGTAGGTGTCGTGATCGCGGCCGATCCGCGTGAGGCAGTCGCGGATGCGCCCGACGTTCAGGTCGAGCTGGGTGATCGCGCCGTAGTATCCGGCGAGATCGCGGGCGGCACGGTCGCGGATTCGCGGGATCGGCGGGACGTTCCGGCGGTGTTCGATCTGCGCCGGTGCGATGCGCATCGCCTCGGCGGGTGCGACGTAGGGGTCGTGCGGAGGTTGCACCGACAGCACGGCGAAGAACGGCTCGGTCTCCTCGCGGTGCTCGAGCCAATCGATCATGAGGTCGGTCAGCACATCGGTTTCGTAGCCGGGCAGCTCGAATTGCACCGCGCCGTCGCGTTCGCGAATCGGCCTCGCCCCCGCTGGCACATGCTCCGGTGCTGAATGGAGCAGGCAGCTGAACGGCTGGTTGCTGTTCTCGTAGCCCCACCACCAGCGGAAACCGCCGCGGCGATCCGCCGGAACGATGCGTTCGCGCGCTTCCTGCTCGGTGAACTCGGTGCCCGCCAACTCGGGGCGCTTTCCGTCGAGATGCCACTTGCCGATGTAGCAGGTGCTGAAGCCGTGCGCGTTGAACGCGTCGGCGACGGTGCTGACGGACGGATCGAGCGGCCACTGATGGCCGAGCACCCCGGTGGCCTCGGGCCGCCGGCCGGTGAGCAGCGCCGCTCGCGCGGGGGTGCAGAGCGGCGCGGTCGCCGCGGCCCTGGTGAACTCGACGCCCTCAGCGGCCAATCTGTCCAGGTTCGGCGTCGAGCTGTTCGGGTCGCCCGCGTACCCGGTGGCCTGCGCGCGGAGCTGATCGGTGAGCACCCAGATGACACTGGGCGGACGTTCGCGAGTGCGCATCGTTCGACCGCCGTTTCAGCTCGACGTGGCGACGCGTTCGAGGCGCGCCACCCCGATCTTCGCATCCGCCATCCCGTAGAACACGAACGGCGTTCCGTCGATCTCCTCGATCGCGGTGGGGAACACGACGTTCGGCACGGTGCCGGCTCGCTCGTCGTCGGTCTCCGCGGTCATGAGCGGCGTCGACGTACGGCGGAGCACCCGCCACGGCTCGTCGGCGTCGAGGATCATCGCGCCCGCCGCGTAGTTGACGTTCTGCTGCGGCGCGATCGATCGCTCGATGCGCCCGGTGACGCCGTGATGGATGAGCAGCCAGCCCTCCGGCACCCGGTACGGGGCGGGTCCCGATCCGATCTTGAGCGCTTCGAAGTCGAACTCGGGGCCGGCGAGAAAGCGATTGTGCTGCCATCGGGTGAGCGCGCGCACGTCGTGCTGCACGTCCGCGAGGGGGACGAACCCGATCCAGATGCTGGGGCGTTCGTCGGGCAGCCAGCCGGGCAACGGCGGGCGTTCGCCGGGACGGATGTCGCTGAGGTCCCACGCCGGGCGATGCAGGACCGCGAGGCTCACGACGCCGTTCGGGTCGTGCACGGGGGTCGGGAAGAAGACCGTGTCCTTGTTGTGGAACAGGCCCAGGTCGACGTCGAGTCCGTCGTCGAAGTCGAACGTCACGGGCCCGAGCCGCGTCCAGTCGCGGAGATCCTCCGACACGGCGATCGCCGTGTACGGCCCGAGCGGCCCGAACGCCACGTACGTCATGACATGCAGGCGGATCGCCTCGATGCGGGTGACGCGCGGGTCTTCGACGCCCGCGTTCTGAGCGCCGCGCTCCCAGGTCCGCTCGGGACGGAGCACGACGCCCTCGCGTTCGACCGCCACCGGGACGCCGGCCTCGACGACGACCCGGGCGAGGCCGATGCTCGACACGTTGCCCTCGGCGACGAGCCGCGGCAGGAGATAGACCGACCCGTCCGCTGCTGTCCCGCTGCCGGGGTTCAGCACCCCTTCGACCTCGCCGCGGTCGCCGGGCACGGGCGACATCACGACGCCGAGCCTGGTCAGTCGGTACGGAAACGAATCAGTCATGCGGGGTTCCTCCAGGTGGATGCGTCCTCGGCTGCCTCGGACGGCGCGGACGGCTCGGATGGCTCGGACGGCGCGGATGGCTCGGACGGCGCGGATGGCTCGGACGGCTCTTGGGCGGTGCGGTAGAGGTACAGCTCGCGGCTGCCGGTGGGCGCATCCCAGCCCTGGGCGAACGTCCAGGCATCGCGCCAGCGGCGAAGGCCGCCCCAGGCGAGCGAGCCGCCGCGGTGGAGCTCGCGTTGCACGAACGGCTCCGCGAGCTCGTATCGCGCCTGGCCGGCCGCGAAGCCGTCGGAGTGGTCGCGATAGAAGAAGTCGAGCACCACGTTCGCTCCGTCGACGACGGCGCAGGCGACTTCGTGGAGGGCGCCGAGCTCGGAGATGTCGAGGTAGTCGACCGCCTCGAACCGCCAGTTGACCATGTCGGTGGAGCGGCCGAGCGTCAGCTGGTCGCCGCAGCCCTCCGACAGGTACATCACGTACTCGCCATGGATTCGGGCGGCGTTTCCCTGCGCATCGGTCGGGATCACCGCCCCCTTGGCCCACAGCTTCGACACCTCGTGCGGGACGACGAGCCCCAGCTTCTCCCAGTTGACGAGATCGTCGGAGACGGCGAGGTTGATGTCGCACCCCACCTCGCCCGCCGACGCCGGCACGCCGTACGCGGCCGCTTCCTCGGTGCCGGCGAGCGGCCAGATGCCGTTGTAGAAGAGGAAGTACCGGCCCTCGGCCGCGTACACCTTCGGGTCCTCGCAGCCGTACAGCTCGTTGTCCTGGGTCGGATAGACGATGGGGTTCCGCTCGTCGTCGCGCCAGCGCCCGGTGGCCCCGTCGAGCACGGCATGCCCGATGCGGCTCGCGAGCGACTCCTTCCGTGGTGACGCCCGATAGAAGAGGTGAAGGTCGTCGCCGCGCTGGATCAGTGACGGGTTGAAGAGCGAGGAGCTCTCCCAGCCGACGCCGGTGGGATCGGGCCACTGCCGATCGAGTCGGAACGTCTGGGCGTCGTCGCGCGCGAAGGGTCCGATCGCCCAGTCCGAGTCCTCCGGGTATGCGGCGGAGAAGTCGTCGGTGGAGATGACGTCCGTCAACGCGTTCGTGTGCTGGAGCGCGGAGCGGAACGAGCGGTCGAGCGCTTCGCGTGAGAGTTTCTGCATGGGAGGGTTAGCCCTTCACTCCGGAACCGATGTCGGTCGAGATGAAATACCGCTGGAACACGATGAACAGCACGACCACGGGAGCCGCGAGGACGACGGCGCCGGCCAGCGTGGCGCCGAACGGGTTCGCCGTGGAGGCCGCGACATTGCTGATGTAGTTCGCGAGTGACACCGCGAGTGGCTGCATGCCCGCCTCCTTCGTGACGAGGAACGGCCAGAGATACGAGTTCCATGGCCCGATGAACGTGAGCAGGACGACCGTGACGAGGGCCGGACGGACCAGCGGGACGGCGATCCGCCACAGGAGACCGATCTCGCCCGCGCCGTCGATGCGGGCGGCGTCGAACAGTTCACCAGGGATCTGCAGGAAGTACTGCCGGAAGATGATGACGGCCGTGGCGTTGATCGCGAACGGGAGGATCATGCCGAGATACGTGTCGCCCAGACCGTAGCTCCGGGTGATGAGGACGTAGAGCGGGATCAGAAGCAGCTGGAACGGCACGATCTGGATGAGCAGCGTCAGCGCGAAGGTGGCGCCGCGTCCCGTCCATCGCATGATCGCGAGCGCATACCCGGCGAGCATGCCGAACACCACCGTGCAGAGGAGCACGCCGCCGGTGAAGATGCCGGAGTTGACGAGGCCGCTCCACAGGTCGATGCGCGAGTCGATGGCGGCGTAGTTTCCCAACGTCAGATTCGTCGGATCGGGAAACGCCCCGGCGATCGAGGTGTCGGGCTCGGCCTGCAACGACCCGATCAGCATGTAGTAGAAGGGGAACAGGAACGCGATGGCCCCCAGGGCGAGCACGCTGCCGCGAACGACGGCCTGCGTCCGGGTCAATGAGACCGCGGTCGTCGAACGGCGCCTGCGTGGGACGGTGCGAGACACTATCTCTCCTTTCCGCCGGCGAAGCGGTACTGCAGGAAGGCGATGAGGAGGACGGCGATCACGAGCACGATGCCGATCGCGGAGGCGTACCCGGGGTGGCCCTGCTCGATGCCCTCCTGGTACATCACGAGTACGGGGGAGGCTGAGGCGCCGTTCGGGCCGCCCCCACTGGTGAGGAGATACGGCTCGGTGAACAGGTTCGCCCCGGTGATCGTCGAGAGCAGCAGCACCAGGACCGTCGCCGGGCGTACGCCGGGAACCGTGACGGTGAAGAACGACCGGACCTTGCCCGCGCCATCCATCGCCGCCGCTTCGTAGAGATCCTTCGGCACGTTCTGCAGCGCGGCGAGGTACAGCAGGATGTAGAAGCCCAGTTCCTTCCAGGTGACGAAGAAGGCGATCGTGGGCATCGCGAGCGAGGCGTTCGAGAGCCACGACGGTTCCGGGGCGAGCGGACCGAGAATCTGGTTCACGAGACCGTTGCCGCTGAACAGGAACAACCACACCCCGACGACGGCGACGCTCGCCGTGACGTACGGGACGTAGTAGCTCACCCGGAGGAACGTGCGGAAACGGACGACGGAGTTCAACGCCGCGGCGAGGACGAGCGAGAGCACGACGGTCAGCGGAACGTTGATGAGGACGAAGATCGCGATGTTCCCGAGGGATTGGAGCACCTTCGGGTCGGTGAAGACCCGGACGTAGTTGTCGAAGCCGACGAAGGGCTGATCGACCACCACCCCCGGGGCGGTGAAGAAGTAGTCGTGGAAGGAGATGTAGATCGCGAACCCGAGCGGGTACGCGAAGATCGCGGCGATGAACACGAGGAACGGTGCGCTGAACAGCCAGCCGAGGGGATGCGGACCGAGCACCTTCCGCAAGCGTCGCCGCCGCGTGCCGTGAGCGTCCGGCTGGGCGGGCCGCCGGGTCGCCCCGGCGGCCGCCGCAGCGTGGATCGAACTGCTCGACATGATTACTTCCTGGTCCACTCCGCCGTGAGGTCGTCGGCGGCCTGCGAGAGCTCGGCCTGGAGGTCGCCCTCGCCGCTGATCACTGCCTTCGTGTAGAAGTCTCGGAGCGTCTGGAGCGTCGCGATCGTGTTGGGACCCGTCGGGTCGTCCACGGTGCGCTCCGACTGGCTCGCGAATGCGACGTACGCCGGGTGCTCCTCGAAGTAGGACGCGTACTCCGTCGAGAGCCCTGCCCGGATGGGCATCTGACCGGTCGCCTCGAGCAGCTTGCCGTCCTGCTCGACGCTCGTCGCGAACTTCAGGAAGTCCCACGCCGTTCCCTGGTTCTTGCACGAGGTGTACATGCCGACGCTCTTCGCGTCGGGGAAGGTGTACGTCTGTTCCGGCGCCGTGCCGTCCTTCGTGGGAACGGGGACCGAGCCCCAGTTCACCTTGCCCTCGTACACCGGGATCGCCCACGGTCCGACGATCGCCATCGCCGACTGCCCGTTCGCGAAGGAGTCCGCCTGCGCGGGCTCCTTCCCGGCGAGATCCTCCGCGTAGATCGTCCGCCAGAACTCGGCGACATCGAGGCCGGCCTGGCTGTCGATCGTGGCGACCTCGTCCTCGATGATGGAGGTGCCCGTCTCCGCCGCGTAGAGCGGCAGGAAGTCGAAGTTCGGTTGGAAGAACTCGCTCGTCGGCGACGGGTAGATCGCGTAGGGCGCGACCCCGCTGCTCACGATGGCTCGTGCGCTGTCGAGGAACTCGTCGTACGTCGAGAGGTTCGGGTTCTCGGGGTCGAGGCCGGCCTTCGCGAACAGGTCCTTGTTGTAGAAGATCATGACGGGGTTGGACTTCCACGGCAGCTGGTAGAAGTCACCGTCCGCGGATCGGTACTGATCCGCGGATGCCGCGCCGCTCCGGGCCTCGATGTACGAGTCTCCGTCGGGGAACGACGAGAGGTCGACCAGCCCGCCCTGCTTCTGGAACTGGCCGGTCGCGGCAGGGAGGTTGTTGAAGACGAGGCACGGGGTGGTTCCGGCGACGATCGCCGCGCCGATCACCTCGACGCCGCTCTTGCCGGCCGGAATCTCCTGGCCCTTCACCTGCTCGTCGGGGTGCTCCGCATTCCAGGCGTCGACCGTCGCTTGTCCCCACTGGACTTCCTGAGCGTTGTTCGAATACCAGATCGTGATGGGGCCCCGAGCTTCCTCGCTCGCAGCGCCGGTGTCGCCACTCGAGCAAGCGGTGAGGGCGAGACTCGCGATGCCGATCGCGGAGATGCCGATCGCGAAATGCTTCTTCTTCATGTGTTCTCCTCCTTTGGAGAGTTTTCGGGCGCGTTCGTACGGGGGATGCGGCTCGATGGGGAGTTTCGGGCGACGCGGTTAGGCGGGCGCGCCCGTCGAGCCGCGAATGATGAGGTCCGCGCCCGGGAGCGCGGCGTCGGCGGCCTCGCCCTGCTCGATCAGCTCGAGCAGCACGGCCGCGGCCTGGCGGCCCCACCCGGCCGGGTCGTTGTTGAGGGTGGTCAGGGACGGATAGGTGTACCGGCCGATGTCGGATCCGTCCATGCCGGCGACCGAGAGGTCTGCCGGGAGGTTCAGGCCGCGCTCGTGGGCGACCGCGATTCCGGCGATCGCCATCGGGTCGTTCGCATAGACGATCGCCGTCGGGCGGTGATCCCCGTCGAGCAGTTCGACGGTGGCTTGGGCTCCCCGCTCGGGCGAGAAGTCGGCTTCCGCGATCAGCGCCTCGAGGCCCAGCGCGCGGCAGTGCGTGAGGAAATGATCCCGCCGCCTGGATGCGTGCTGCATCTGCAGGTCTCCCGTGACGTGGGCGATACGGCGGTGGCCGAGCTCGGCAAGATGCGCGAGCAGGGACTCGACGCCTCGTGCGTAGTCGCGGCTCACCACGGGGAACGGGATGTTCTCGGCGGGATCGCCGAGGATGACCGCGGGCGTGTCCAACTCGCGGAGGAGTGCGACGCGGTGATCGTCGGTCAGGAAGTCGGTGAGCAGGAACCCATCGACTCGACGGTCCTTGCTCAGGCGGCGGTAGGTCTCAGCCTCCGTGTCCGCATCGGTGACCACGCTGAGTACGAGAACCCGGTTGTCCTGTGACAGGGCTTCCTCGACGCCGGCGATGAAGGAGGCGAAGAACGGGTCGACCTCGACGGTGTGGCGCTCCCGGTGGACGACGAGCCCGAGCGCGAACGCCCGACCGGCCGACAATCCCCGGGCCGCGGGGTTCGGCCGCCAGTCCATGTCCTCGGCGATCCGTTGGATCCGCGTACGCGTCTCCGCGCTCACGCCCGGGCGGTCGTTGAGCGCGAGCGACACCAGTCCCTTGCTGACGCCGGCCCGACGTGCAACGTCGGCGATCGTGGCTCGTGCCATCTCGGACCCTCGGATCTAAATCGGTTCAAATGGTTGTGGACGATAGTAGAACCGGTTTAGAGAGTTTGTAAAGCCCGAGGTGATCGGCTGGCGCTCGCGGAGTCCGACCGGACCTCAGCGCAGCGATCTCAACGCGAGCGCGGCGGCACCGATCAGGGGGCCCTGCACGGCGATCTCGGACTTGACGATCCGGGTCCCGCGAAGATGCGGCAACGGGACGACGGCGCGGAACGCCTCGGCCACGTCGTCCACATAGTGCGGCGTGACCTTCGAGAAGCCGCCGGCGATCACCACGACATCGAGGTCCAGGAGAGCGGCAGCCGACGCGATGGCCGAACCGACGACTCGGGCCGACCTCGTCACGGCTTCCACGGCTGCGGTGTCGCCGTTCGCATACGCCGCGGCGAGTTCCTCGCCCGTCGTGCCCGACCATCCCAGCTCCCGTGCGAATGCGACGGTGCCCGGGCCCGAGGCCAGTTCCTCGAGCATCCTCACCTGCCCCGAGCGCTCGGTGACGAGCATTTGACCGATGTGCCCCGCATTGCCGGTCCCGCCGGCGACGACGTCGCCATCGACCACGAGGCCTCCGCCGATGCCCGTCGAGATGACCATCGCGAGCGAGCTCTTCGCCTCACGGGTGGCACCCACCCACGACTCAGCCAGGGCGATGCACTGTCCGTCGAGTGCCAGTCGGACGGGTGCCAGGGCGATCGCTCGGAGCAGCCCGACCACGTCGAGCCCGTTCGCCGCCGGCATGTTCACGGGGTGGATCGTGCCCGTCGCCACATCGAGCGGACCGGCGGACCCGACGCCGACGGCGGCGACGACGACGCCTGGGGGAGCGGCGTCCAATGCCCGCGTCGCCACGTCACGGATGGCGTGCGGCAGCGTGGTCGTGTCGCTCGTTCGCCCAGTCGGGCGCCGGTACACCTCGCCACGGACCCTGGCGAAGCCGTCGACGAGCGCGGCTTCCACTTTGGTGCCGCCGATATCGACGGCGAGCACAACTTGTTCGGCGACCGGTGTCGTCATGATCGAACCTCACGAGTAGCAGTCTTCGGTGATTTGAACCGGTTTATGCTACACAGTTCGACGAGACTGCACCTGCCTGGGGCGGAATCGGCGCGGATCGTGCCGAGAAACGCCGATGGCCCCGCCGGTTCGGCGGGGCCATCGTGCGGTTGCGCGTCGGAACGGACGCGGGGAATCAGGATGCCGCGGGGCCCTCGGGCTCGTCGTCGGCGACCCACAGCTCGTCGTCGGCGCGGAACGTCTGCCAGACGGCGTACGCGACCCCCGCCGCGACCACCACGCCGGCGCCGATCGCGAGGATCGTGCCGACGCCGGGGCCCTTCTTCTGCTCGACGAGTGCGGCACGCGGGGTGACGCGCTCGAGGGCACGGCGCACGCGGGTGTCGTTGGCGATGTCGCCGACCGAGAGCACCGAGCCGAGGAAGCCCCCGAGGGTGCGCTCGGCGGTGTCGCCGGCGCGCCTGGCGGCGACCCGCGCGGTGTCGAGTCCCGGACGGACATACGTCTGGTAGCCGTCTCTCACCCGCGGAACGACCTCTTCGCGCGTCAGGTTGCCGAGCTGGCGGCTGGCCTCACGGGCGACGGAATTCGCGTGCTCGAGCACGGCCTGCTGGTTCCCCCACAGTTCTTCCGCACTCCCCCGCAGCCGCTTGAGTTCCTTCCGGCGCTTGCGTGACAGGCTCATGTCGACCTCCATCGTTGTGCAGCGAACTCCTCCATCTTGCCACCGAACCGCCTGGAAACGAGGTGGGAGTCGTCGGGGGTTGCCACCGGATGCCGCTTCGTGCATGAGAGAATGGCCGACATGGCTGCTCTCCCCACCGCTGTTGCGACGATCACGACGAACCACGGCCCGATCGAGGTCGAGCTCTACGGCAACCACGCGCCGAAGACGGTGCGCAACTTCATCGGTCTCGCGACCGGGGAGCAGGAGTGGACGCACCCGGGTTCCGGTGAGAAGCAGACCGGCGTGCCCCTGTACGACGGCGTCGTGTTCCACCGCATCATCCCGGGCTTCATGATCCAGGGCGGCGACCCGCTCGGCCAGGGCATCGGCGGCCCCGGCTACCAGTTCGACGACGAGATCAACCCCGAGCTCGACTTCACCGAGCCCTACGTCCTCGCCATGGCCAACGCCGGCCCCGACCGCATCACGGGTGGCGGCACCAACGGCTCGCAGTTCTTCATCACGGTCGGCCCGACCACCTGGCTGCAGGGCAAGCACACCATCTTCGGCAAGGTGACCGACGCCGCCAGCCAGGCCGTGGTCGACAAGCTCGCCGCGGTCCCGACCGACGGTCGCGACAAGCCGCTCGACGACGTGGTGATCGAGTCGATCTCCGTCGAGCAGCGCTGACCCGCACGAGACGCTCGAGCATCGGGTGAGCGACGGCGCGCCGTCCCGCGAGGACTTCTGCTATCGGCATCCCGATCGGCGGAGCTACGTACTGTGCCAGCGCTGCGGCCGCACCGTCTGCGGTGAGTGCCAGACGCCCGCGCCCGTCGGAGTGATCTGCCCGGAGTGCATGCGTGAGCAGCGCGCGCAGGCGCCGCGCACGAAGCCGGCCGCCTTCACGCGCATCCGCAGCGCCGCCGGTCGCGGTGCTCCGGTGGTCACGTACTCGATCATCGGGGTGACGCTCGTCGTCTACCTGCTGCAGTTCCTCACCGGATCGCTGCTGACGAACCTGTTCGCGTTCACGCCGCAGGCGTTCGTGCTCTCGATCGAGCCGTGGCGGGCGATCACCAGCCTGCTGCTGCACGGCTCGATCCTGCACGTGCTGCTGAACATGTACACGCTGTGGCTGTTCGGACAGCTGCTGGAGTCGATGCTCGGCCGGTGGCGGTTCCTCGCGCTCTACCTGATCGCCGGCCTCGCGGGCTCCATCGGCGTGGTGGTGCTCGCCGACCCGTTCACCTGGGTGCTCGGCGCCTCCGGTGCGATCTTCGGCCTGATGGGCGCGTTCGTCGTGATCCAGCGCCGGCTCGGCGGCAATCTGACGCAGCTCTACGTGCTGTTGGCGATCAACCTGGCGATCGGGTTCCTGCCCGGAGCCAACATCTCGTGGCAGGCGCACCTCGGCGGGCTCGTCGGCGGTGCGCTCGTCGGGCTGATCTACCTCGAGACGCGCGACCGCTCCCGCCGCGGCCTGCAGATCGGCTTGCTGATCGGGCTCGTCGTCGCGCTCTTCGTGCTCGGCTTCCTCGTGGCGCGATGGAAGATCGGCGCGTTCTGAGTTATCCACACCCTCTCCACAGCCTGGGGAGAATTACAGAGGTGTGATTCAGCGGATGCCGCTCCAGAGGCCCGGAATCACGGGAATCGGGCGTGCTGAACGGTTATCCCCAGATTCCACAGGCTGCTGTGGAGAACAGGCGGAACACTGTGGAGAGCTGTGGAAAGCAGTTCGATCGCGTGGCGGAGACGTGAAACGGGGGCGAGTGCCGAAGCACTCGCCCCCGTTGCGGTCGGAGCCGGTCGGCCGACGTCAGCGCCAGCGGGTGGTCATGAGGAAGCCGATGAAGGCGATGCCGAAGCCGATGAGGATGTTCCACGGCCCGAGGTCGGCGATCGGCCATGCGCCGCCGGAGACGTAGAAGACGATGATCCAGGCCAGTCCGAGCAGCATGAAGCCGAACATCACGGGCTTGAACCAGACGGGGTTCGGGGCCTCTTCGCTGCTCGGCTGCTCCGCATTCGCGGGCCTTGAGGATTTCGCACGTGCCATGCCCGAGATTCTAACCGAGCTCGGGCGCTGCGCCCATCCCGCGCCGGGGAGGACTCGGTTCCGACACAGGACCGCAGCAGTAGACTCACGGATATGACCGCGCCCGCATCGGTTGATGGTGGGCGACGCGCCGCGCGTCGCTCTGCGAAGCCGCGCCCGCGTGTGAGCGTCGTCGGCGTGTTCGGCGAGCTGCTCGTGACGGCCGGCGTGGTGATCCTGCTCTTCCTCGGCTGGCAGCTGTGGTGGAACGACGCGATCATGGCGGGTCAGCAGTCGCAGGCCGCGTCCAATCAGTCGCTGAAGTGGATCGAGGACGAGCGCGCCGCCCGCGGGGACGCTCCGCCGCCGGACCCCGCCGACTACGGCGACCCGGTCGTCGACACCACGGAGTACGGCAACGCCGATCCGTTCGCCATCATGTACGTGCCGCGGTTCAACAGCCCGGGCACCGTGGACTCGGTGCGCACCGTGGCGGAGGGCTACGGCCTCGACGTGCTGAACAGTTTCGAGCTCGGCGTCGGGCACTACCCCGAGACGCAGATGCCCGGCGAGGTCGGTAACTTCGCGATCGCCGCGCACCGCAGCGCCTACGGCGGCGGCATGCACGAGATCGAGCAGCTGCAGCTCGGCGACGGCATCTTCATCCAGACGAAGGACGGCTGGTACACCTACCGCTTCCGCGACTTCGAATACGTCACGCCCGACGCCGTCGAGGTGCTCGCTCCGGTGCCGCATCGCCCCGAGCTGCAGCCGAGCGAGCGCCTGATCACGCTGACGACCTGCAACCCGCTGTACTCCACGGCCGAACGGCTGATCGCGTACGGCGTGCTCGAGTCCTGGCAGCCGCTGTCCGCCGGCCCCCCGGCCGAGATCGCGGCCGACGTCGCACGATGGGAGCAGTGACGTGTACGGAGCCCTCTGGCGCATTCTGCCCGGCCCCTGGTGGCTGCGGCTGCTGATCCTGCTCGTGCTCGCCGCCGCCGCGGTCTACGCCCTCTTCACCTGGGTGTTCCCCTGGGTCGACCTCATCCTGAACCCGATCAACGTCACGGTGGAGTAAATGTTCCGCGTCCTCGTCATCGACAACTACGACAGCTTCGTCTACACCCTGAACGGCTACCTCCAGGAGCTCGGTGCCGAGACCGAGGTCGTCCGCAACGACGACATCGCCGTCGCCGACGTGCCCGCGCGGCTCGCGGAGTTCGACGCGGTGCTCGTCTCGCCCGGCCCGGGCAAGCCGGCCGACGCCGGCATCTCCATCCCCGTCGTCCACGCCGCACTCGCGAGCGGTCAGCCGCTGCTCGGGGTGTGCCTCGGCCACCAGGCGATCGCCGAGGCCTTCGGCGGCGTCGTCACGAACGCCGAAGAACTCATGCACGGCAAGACCTCGAACGTCCGTCACGACGACGGAGCCTTCTACGACGGGGTCCCGCAGCCATTCACCGCCACGCGGTACCACTCGCTCGCCGTCGTGGACGGCACGCTCCCGCCCGAGCTCGTCGTCACGAGCCGCACCGAGGGCGGCGTGATCATGGGGCTGCGTCACGAGCGCGCGCCGATCTACGGAGTGCAGTTCCATCCGGAGTCGGTGCTCACCGTGGGCGGCTACCGCATGCTCGGCAACTGGCTGGCGGCCGCCGGGCTGCCCGAGGCGCGCGAGCGCGCCACCGGGTTGAACCCGCTGCTCAAGTAGCGCTCAGCCCGCGCAGTAGGTCAGCTGCACCTCGGAGCCCTGCGGCACGTCTCCCGGTGCGAGCGACTGCTGGATGACCGGCGAGCCGGGCTCCGACGGGCAATCCGAGTCGGGCACGGGCACGGGCACGAGCTGCAGACTCTGCGACTGCAGCATCGAGCTGGCCGCCTCCAGCGATTGGCCGGTGAGGTCGGTGAGCGTCACCTTGCCGCTGGAGACGGTGAGCTTCACCGTGGCACCGGCCTCGACCTTGGTCTTCGCCGCGGGGTCGGTCGAGAGCACGGTGTTCTCGGCCACGGTGGGCGAATTGTCCCGGGTCTCGCTGCCGGGCACGAGCCCGGCATCGGTGAGCGCCTGTTTCGCCTGGTCCAGCGTCATGTTGGTGACGTCGGGCACTTCGACGGCCTCCCGGCCGGTCGAGACGTAGACGGTGACGACGGTGCCGTTGGCGACGGTCTCGCCGGACGGCGGGTCGGTGTTGATCACCTTGCCGGCCTCGACGCTCGGGTCGGTCTGGTCGATCCGGGTCGCGGGGAGCTTCAGGTCCTTCAGCGTGGCGGCGGCCTCTTCGTAGGTCTGGCCGCTGAGGTCTGGGATGCGGGCGACGTCGCTGGGCAGCTCCGAGTTCGGCTGCAGGTTCAGCGCCCAGTACATGACCGCGATGACGATGACGATGATGGCGACGATGCCGGACCAGATCCAGACCGCCGGTGGGCGCCGCTGGGTGCGGGCCATCGTCTCGTCCTCGGTGAGCTGGCGGAGGGCGAGCTCCGAGCTCGAGAGCGAGCCGGTGGGGGCATCGAAGAGCATCGCCGTGCTGTCGGGCTCGCGATGCACCGGCACCCGGCCCGAAGCGGCGGTCTCGACGTCGGCGCGGAACTCCGCCGCGGTCTGGTAGCGCTCGTCGCGGTTCTTCGCGAGCGCGTGCATCACGACGGCGTCGAGCGCCGGCGAGACCTTGGGGTTGATGACGCTCGGCTTGACCGGGCGTTCGCTGACGTGCTGGTAGGCCACGGCCACGGGGGTGTCGCCGCGGAACGGCGGTCGACCCGTGAGCATCTCGAACAGCACCACGCCCATCGAGTACAGGTCGGTGCGGGCGTCGACGACCTCGCCCTTCGCCTGTTCGGGCGAGAAGTACGAGGCCGTGCCGAGAATCGCCGTCGTCTGCGCGACCGTCGTCGACGAGTCGGAGACCGCGCGGGCGATGCCGAAGTCCATGACCTTCACCTGACCGGTGGTGGTGATCATGATGTTGCCGGGCTTGATGTCGCGGTGCACCACCCCGGCCCGGTGCGAGTACTCCAACGCGGTGAGCACGCCCTCCGCGACGCGGACCGCGGCCTGCGGTTCGAGCGGTCCGTCGTTGATGACGTCCTTCAGCAGGCGACCCTCGACGTACTCCATGACGATGAAGGGGAGCTGCACCTCGTGGCCCGACGCGTCGACCACGGTCTCCTCGCCGGCGTCGAAGACGCGGACGATCGTGGGGTGGGCCATCCGCGCCGCCGACTGCGCCTCCTGCCGGAACCGCATCCGGAACGCCGGGTCGGTCGCGAGCTGCGGCTTCAGCAGCTTGATGGCGACCTGGCGGCCGAGCCTGGAGTCGGTGCCGACGTGCACGTCCGCCATGCCGCCGCGCCCGATGAGCGCGCCCACGCGGTAGCGACCCGCGAGAATGCGTCCTTCATCGTTCACGTCGTGCAGTTCCTTTCCTCGGCGCGAAGATGCTCGCGCGCGGTGGAGCGGCGGGGGTCCGCGTCAGTTTCCGCCGGACTGCCCGTTGCCGGGCAGTGGCGAGTCGTCGATGGTCACGGTCGCCGCCGGGGACGAGGGCGAGCTCAGCTGACCGCAGAAGTAGCTGTAGCTCACGTTCACCTGACCGGTGGCGTCGCCGTTCGTCGCGATCGTGACCTTTCGCACGTCGGCCGAGACGGGCGACGGCTGCGCCGCCGGGCCGTCGACGGTGATGCTGTAGCCCGAGAGGGTCTGCCCGGAGGGGCAGCTCGCCGCCGGCCACGACACCGTGAACGACTGACCGGGCGTCACCGAATCCGGATCGACCGTCGGCGCCGAGCCCGGGGCCGACGGGGTCTCGGGCTCACCGTAGTAGGTCAGCGTGATCGTCGTGCCGGGCTGCACCGGGCCGCTCGGGTTGACGTCGGACACGGTGTTGGCGAGCCCGGGCTCGGTGGCGGGCCCGCCCTCGACGGCGTTGACCGGCAGGCCGAGGGCGTCGATCTCGGAGCGGGCCGCATCGATGTTCATGCCGATGAAGTGCGTCCGGTCGATCTGGATGGTGTCGGGCGCCTCGGAGGTCGGCGGGGGCGTCGAGCTCGGCGGGGAGCTCGAGGTGGCCGGGGGCGTGCTCGAGGTCGACGGGGCCGCCTTGCCGCCACCGTTCAGCGCGAGCGCGACGATGATGCCGATCAGCACGATCGCGAGGATCGTGATCAGGATGATGAGCGGCCAGGTCCACTTGCTGCGCTTCTTCTTGCCGCCCTCGGTCTCGTCGCCCTCGGCCGATCCGTCGGCTGCGAGCGCGGTGCCCGCGGCCGCACCGGCGCCCGCAGCGAGCACGGTCGTCGCCGCGGTCGGAGCGCCCTGCTGCGGGAGCAGCAGCGTCGCCGCCGTGCCGTCGCCGGTGCCGAGCACCGCCGGCACCGCGGCCGCGGCCGCCTGCACGTCGCCGCGTCGCAGCGCCGTCGCCGCGCGCGCGAGATGCGCCGCGGTCTGCGGACGGTCGGCGGGGTTCTTCGCGATGCACGCGTAGACGAGGTTGCGCACCGGCTCGGAGACCGTCACCGGCAGCTCGGGCGGGGTCTCGTTGATCTGGGCCATCGCGATCGCGACCTGCGACTCGCCCGTGAACGGGCGACGGCCGGCGAGGCACTCGTACGCGACGATGCCGAGCGAGTAGATGTCGGTCGTCGGCGACGCCGGGTGGCCGGAGGCCTGCTCGGGCGAGAGGTACTGCACCGTGCCCATCACCTGGCCGGTGGCCGTGAGCGGCACCTGGTCGGCGATGCGGGCGATGCCGAAGTCGGTGATCTTCACCCGCCCGTCGGGCGTGATCAGCAGGTTGCCGGGCTTGATGTCGCGGTGCACGAGGCCGGCCGCGTGCGCGGCCTGGAGCGCCGCGGCGGTCTGGGCCACGATGTCGAGCACCTTGTCGGTCGAGAGCACGTGCTCCCGCTCGAGGATGGTCGAGAGCGCCTCGCCGGGCACGAGCTCCATCACGAGGTAGGCGCTGCCGTCTTCTTCGCCGTAGTCGAAGACGTTGGCGATGCCCTCGTGGTTCACCAGCGCCGCGTGGCGGGCCTCGGCGCGGAAGCGCTCGAGGAAGCCCGGGTCGCCGAGGTACTCGTCCTTCAGGATCTTGAGGGCGACCTGGCGGCCGATGACGAGATCGGTGGCCTGCCACACCTCGCCCATGCCGCCGATCGCAATGCGCGACTGCAGTTCGTAGCGCCCACCGAAGGTGAGCCCTGCGCTCGGTCTCATTTGTTCAGCACCGCCTCTAGTACCTGTTTCGCCACCGGTGCGGCAATCCCGTTGCCGAACCCCTCTTGCCCTTGTCCCCCGCCGTCTTCCACCAGGACCGTGATCGCGTACTGGGGGGCGTCGGCCGGGGCAAAACCGGTGAACCAGAGAGTGTACGGGTCACTCTCGCCGTTCTCCGCGGTGCCCGTCTTCCCAGCCACGCTGACGCCGTCTATTCTTGCATTACTCGCGGCGCCGTTCTCGACGCCGTTCACCATCATCTGCACCATGGTGTCCGCCGTCTCCTTGCTGATCGCACGGCCGAATTCGCTCTTCTGGAACTCCTGCAGGGGAGCGAAGTCGGGAGCCGTGATCTGATCGACCAGATTCGGGTTCATCACGATCCCGCCGTTCGCGATCGCCGCGGACACCATCGCCATCTGCAGCGGCGTCGCGCGGACGTCGCCCTGCCCGAACGCGGTCAGCGCGGTCTGCGGCTCGTCGAGCACGCGCGGGTAGGTGCTGGGCTGGGTCGCCGTGGGGATGTCGAACTCCGTGTCGAAGCCGAACTTCTCGGCCTGCTCGCGGATCGCGTCGTCACCGAGGGCCATGCCGAGCTCGGCGAACGGGATGTTGCACGAGAGGCGGAGCGCATCCGCGAGCGTCACCTGGGCGGCGCCGCCGCCGCACGCGCCGCCATCCGTGTTGCGGACGACGGAGTCCGTGCCCGGCAGCGTCAGCGTGGCCGGGTTCGGGAAGGTACTGTCCGGCGTGTACTTGCCCGACTCGAGGGCGGCGGCCGTCACGACGAGCTTGAACACCGAGCCAGGGGGATTCATGTCGCCGCCGGTCGCCCGGTTGAAGAGCGGGTCGGACGGATCGTCGATGAGGCCCTGGTAGCTCTCCTGCACCTGCGCGCTGTTGTGCACGGCGAGCGTGTTGGGGTCGTACGTCGGCTTCGTCACCATCGCGATGATGCGTCCCGTCGAGGGCTCCGTGACGATGACCGCGCCCGTGTAGTCGCCGAGCGCGTCCCAGGCCGCCTGCTGGGCGACGGGGTCGATCGCGACCTCGACGGAGGCGCCCATCGGGTCCTGCCCGGAGATCAGTCGATTCAGCTGGTCGAAGAACTGGGTCGAGGACTGCCCGCTCAGATAGGAGTTCAGTGAACGTTCGAGGCCCGTCGCCTCGCCGTTGACGGGCAGGAATCCGGTGATCGGCGCGTACAGCGGGCCGTTCGCGTAGACGCGCTGGAACTTGTAGTCGTCGTCGGACGGCTGCGAGTACGCGATCGGCTCGCCGCCGACGAGGATCGGCCCGCGCTCGACCGAGTAGCTCTCGTACAGCGTGCGCGAGTTGCGCGGGTCCTCGGCGAGGGCCTCCGCCTGGGCGTACTGCACGATCGTCGAGGCGACGAAGAGCGACAGGAACATGACGAACACGAGGATCGTGATGCGCTTCAGTTCACGGTTCATCCGTCGATCACCAGCCTCGGATGGTTTCGGACCGTGTCGGAGAGCCGGAGCAGGAGCGCCACAATGATCCAGTTGGCGACCAGCGAGGATCCGCCGGCCGCGAGGAACGGCGTCGTGAGACCGGTGAGCGGGATGACCCGCATGACGCCGCCGACCACGATGAACACCTGCAGCGCCACGACGAAGGAGAGCCCGACGCCGAGCAGCTTGCCGAAGTCGTCCTGGCCGGCGAAGCCGATGCGGAAGCCGCGGGAGACGAACAGCAGATACAGGGCGAGGATCGCGAAGATGCCGGCGAGGCCGAGCTCCTCGCCGAGGCTCGCGATGATGTAGTCCGACTGCGGCACGGGGGTGATGTCGGGGCGCCCCTGGCCCCAGCCGGTGCCGATCAGCCCGCCGTTGGAGAGCCCGAACAGGCCCTGCACGAGCTGGTAGCTGCCGCCGACCTCGGCCTCGTAGCGCGCCGGGTCGAACGGGTTCAGCCAGTTCGCGAATCGGTTGCCGACGTACTCCAGCACCTGGCTCGCGATGAGGGCGCCGGCGAGGAACATCGAGAGGCCGAGCACGATCCAGGACAGCCGACCGGTCGCGACGTACAGCATGACGAGGAACAGCCCGAAGTAGAGCAGGGCGGTGCCGAGGTCGCGCTGGAACACGATGACCGCCATCGAAAGCGCCCAGACGACGAGCAGCGGGCCGAGGTCCCGGGCGCGCGGGAAGCGCATGCCGAGGAAAGTGCGGCCGACCATCGAGAGGGAGTCCCGATTGCGCACGAGGTAGCCGGCGAAGAACACGGCGAGGGCGATCTTCGCGATCTCGCCGGGCTGGAAGTTCATGACGCCGGCGATCGAGATCCACACCTGCGCGCCGTCGTGGTCGTCGCCGAGCCCGGGCACGAGCGGGAGCAGCAGCAGCACGATCGCCACGAGCCCGGAGAGGTAGGTGTACTTGAACAGCACCCGGTGGTTGCGGATGACGAGGATCGTCGCGATGGCGCAGACGATCGCGATCGCGCTCCAGACGATCTGGCGCACGGCGGCGCTGTCCCAGCCGGTGTCGCCCTCGGCGATGTCGATGCGGTAGATCATCGCGATGCCGATGCCGTTCAGCAGGGTCGCGATCGGCAGCAGGAAGGGATCGGCGTCGCGCGCGACGAAGCGCATCGAGATGTGCAGCGCGAGGACGAGCGCCGAGAGCCCGGCGCCGAGCAGGATCAGCTGGGTGTCGATGGCACCGAGCGCGCCGAGCTGCACGAGCACGATCGCCCCGGCGTTGATGGCGCACGCGAACAGCAGCAGCGCGAGCTCGAGGTTGCGGAGCTTCTGCGGCAGGCGGATGCGGCGGATGCCGGACGGCGGCGTGGCGCTGCCGGCGGCACGCCGGCCCCTCGACGAGCTCGGGGAACCAGACGAGCTCGGGGAACCGGACGAGATCCGGGAACCGGACGAGCTCCGGGAACCGGACGAGATGGGGGCGATGGGCTCAGTCAAGCGACGCCTCCAATCGCTGCACGATGCGGGACGCCTCGGAGTAGGAGTCGGCGCTGATGGTCTGCTCGACCCGCTGCTGGTCGTAGGTGCGCAGCTCGGACACGTCGATCGTGGTCTCGGTGTGCAGCTCGTTCAGTGAGATCGGTCCGAGGTTCTGCTGGATCCCCTGGTAGATCGCGACGCGGCCGTTGTGCTCCCCGACGTAGAACCGGGTCTGGGTCCACTGGTAGCCGATGACGAAGGCCGCGACGATCGCGCCGACGAGCAGCACGATCCACGCGCCCCAGACGATGCGCCGTCGTCGGCGACGCCGTTCGTCCTCTTCGATCAGCTCGTCGAAGTAGTCGACCGAGTCCGGCTCGAAGTGCGTCTCCTGCACGGGGTGCGGGCGGAACGGTGTGAGGCGGATGCCGCGGGGCCGCGCCGGCTCGGGCGTCTTGAACGCGAGCGGCGCGGCGGCGGAACCGACCATCACGCCGGGGGTCTCCGGCGCCGGCGGCTCGCCGATGTCGACGACGATGACGGTGACGTTGTCGGGGGCGCCGCCGTCGAGCGAGGCCTTGACGAGCCGTTCCGCGACGGGCTTGGCGCTCTGGTCGGCGGCGAGGAAGTCGTGGATCTCCTCGAAGGAGACGACGCCGGAGAGGCCGTCGGAGCAGAGCATCCACCGGTCGCCGGGGCGGGTCTCGAGCACCATCGTGTCGATCTCGGGCGACGCTTCGACATCGCCGAGCACCCGCATCAGCACCGAGCGCCGGGGGTGCACCATGGCCTCTTCGGCGGTGATGCGGCCCGCATCGACCAGGCGCTGCACGAAGGTGTGGTCGATCGTGACCTGGTTGAGCTCGCCCGAGCGCAGCAGGTAGATGCGGGAGTCGCCGATGTGCGCGATGACCACGCGGTCGCCGGTCAGCATCATCGCGCTGACGGTCGTGCCCATGCCGGTGAGCTCGGAGTGCTCGGCGACGGTCTCCGCGAGCCGGCGGTTCGCCGAGATGAGCGCGCCCTCGAGCGTCGCGGCGGCCTCGGTCGGGTCGTCGAAGGCGCGGTCGACCTCCGCGATCCGGTGGGTCGCGATCGCGCTGGCGACGTCGCCGCCGGCGTGGCCGCCCATGCCGTCGGCCACGAAGAAGAGGTGGTTGCCCTCGAAGCCGGAGTCCTGGTTGTTGCTCCGGACCCGGCCGACGTGGGAGACCGCCGCGCTCGCCTTGACGTGCGTCATGGGGCTACCGCCGGAGCTCGAACGTCGTCGCGCCGACCTTGACCGGGACTCCGAGCGGGATCGGGGTCGGCACGCTCACCCGGGAGCCGTCGAGGAACGTGCCGTTCGTGGAATCGAGGTCCTGGATCATCCACCGGTCGTTCCACAGCATGAGCCGGGCGTGGTGGGTCGAGGTGTAGTCGTCGCGGATGATGATCGCCGAGTCGGCCGAACGGCCGATCGTGATCTCGTCGCGGCCGAGCGGGAACTCCGCGCCGACCTTCGGGCCGGAGGTGATGACGAGCGTGCGCGCGTTCTGCGCGGACGCGATCTCGCCGTTCGCGGGCGGCGCGGCCGCGGGCGCCGGCTTCCGGGTGCCGCCGCCGGGGGTGATCGGGGAGCTGGGGAACCCGGATGCGGCGGGCGTGCCCGCCTGCGCGGCATCGGGCTGGAGCTTGCGCACGCGCTGGCCGAACAGATCGCTGCGCAGGGCGTAGACGATCGCGAACACGAACACCCACATCAGCAGCAGGAAGCCGATCTGGAGGACGAGCAGGGTGAGTTGACTCATTCGGCCGGCCCCCAGAACCCGTTCATGTCGTGGCGCTCGGTCGCAGGTTCGCGGCGCGGCGCGGTCGCGGCCTGCGCGAGGATGCGGAACACGATGCGGGTGCGCCCGATGGTGATCACGGAGTCCGGCTCCAGCACGGAGTCGGAGACCGGGGCGCCGTCGAGCTGGGTGCCGTTGGTCGAGCCGAGGTCGCGCACCCGGGCGCGCGAGCCGTCCCACTGCACTTCGGCGTGCCGCCGGGAGGCGCCGGTGTCGCCGAGCGGGATGTCGGCCTCGCTGCCCCGGCCGAGCACCGTGCGGCCCTTGATGATCGGGTACCGCTTGCCGTCGATGTCGAGCACCGGGGTCCAGGCGACCTGGCCCTTCACGTTCTGCGAGTCCACCTGCACCATGCCGACGCTCAGCGCGTCGTCGGGCTGGAGCGCGATCGTGATGCCGCCCGCGAACTGGAAGCGCTGACTCGCCGCGTGCTTCTGCACGAGGTCGACGAGCTCGTCGGTGAGTGCGGGGCCCAGCCGCGACATCCGGTCGTAGTCCTCCGGCGACATCCGCACCGTGAAGGTGTTCGGCACCAGGACGCGGTCGCGCGAGACGACCGCGGCCTTCGTGTCGATCTCGCGCTTCAGGGCAGAGGTGATCTCCACCGGCTGGAGACCGGAACGGAAGGTCTTCGCGAACGCGCCGTTGACGGCGCGCTCGAGACCCTTCTCGAAGTTGTCCAGTAGGCCCACAGGTCTCCCGATTCCGGTGTCTGACTTCGCGTCATGTTAGCGCGAGCGGCTGAAAATGCTGGGCGATCAGTCCAGGGGGATGGTCGCATCGCCCTCGTCGACGTCGAGGGAGAGGGTCGGCACCGAGGCCGTGAGCAGCGTGCCGTCGGCCCGCCGGGCGCCCTCCACGTCGCGCATCGTCGGGCGGCCGAGGATGCGCGGGCCCTGCCCGTCGAGCGGCACGGTCACCTCCGCGTCGGCCGTCACGACGACCGAGGAGCCGCGCACCGAGAGCTCGGCGCGCTCGCCCGTCTCGAGCACGAAGCGGATCGCGTCCGGCTGCACCGTGACGCGGATCCGGGTGCCGCGCAGCGTGATGCGGAAGGTCAGCTCGTCCCAGCCGTCCGGGAGCCGCGGGTCGAAACTGTACTTGCCCTGATGGTCGCGGAACCCGCCGAAGCCGAACACGAGCGCCCCCCACACGCCGCCGGTCGACGCGACGTGCACGCCGTCGGACGCGTTGTGGTGCAGGTCGGCGAGATCCACGAAGAGCGCGGAACGGAAGTAGCGCAGCGCGAGCTCGTGGTACCCGACCTCGGCCGCCATGATCGACTGCACCACGGCCGAGAGCGTCGAGTCGCCCGTGGTCAGCGGGTCGTAGTACTCGAAGTCGGCGAGCTTCTGCTCGGTCGTGAACCGGTCGCCCTGGAGGAACAGCGCCAGGACGACGTCCGCCTGCTTCAGCACCTGGAAGCGGTAGATGACGAGCGGGTGGTAGTGGAGTAGGAGCGGGCGCAGCTGCTCCGGGGTCTGCCCGAGGTCCCAGAGCTCCTTGTCGAGGAACGCGGCGTCCTGCGGGTGCACGCCGAGCTTCGCATCGAAGGGGATGTGCATGTGCGCCGCCGCGCGGCGCCAGCCGGCCACCTCCGCCGGGGTCACTCCGAGTCGCTCGACGAGCTTGTGGTACTCGAGCGGATGCCGCACCTGCAACTGGTCGACGGCGCTCGCCGCATCCTCGAGGTTCGCCCGCGCCATCACGTTCGTGTACAGGTTGTCGTTCACGACCGTCGTGTACTCGTCGGGTCCGGTCACGCCGTGGATGTGGAACACGTCGTCGGCGTTGTGCCGCCAGAAGCCCAGGTCCTCCCACATGCGCGCCGTCTCGACGAGGATGTCGATCGCGCCGCGGGCCAGGAAGTCCTCGTCACCGGTCGCCTGCACGTAGTGCATCAGCGCATAGGAGATGTCGGCGTCGATGTGGTACTGCGCCGTGCCCGCCGCGTAGTACGCGCTCGACTCGAGGCCGTTGATCGTGCGCCAGGGGAAGAGGGCGCCCTGCTGGTTCAGCTCGAGCGCACGGGCGCGCGCCGCCGGCAGCATCTTCTGGCGGAAGCGCATGACGTTCCGTGCGACGACCGGCGCCGTGTACGTGAGGAACGGCATCACGTAGACCTCGGAGTCCCAGAAGTAGTGCCCGCCGTAGCCGGAACCGGACACGCCCTTCGCCGCCACGCCGCCGCCGTCCGTGCGCGCCGAGGCCTGGGCGAGCTGGAACAGGTTCCAGCGGATCGCCTGCTGCAGCAGCGGCTGCCCGCCGACCTCGACGTCGGAGCGGGTCCAGTAGTCGTCGAGCCAGTCGCGCTGCTGCACGAAGAGCTCGGTCACGCCGAGCTCGAGCGCCCGGTCGAGGGTGCGGTCCGCGCGGTCGCCGAGCTCCCGGGCCGGCACCGAGCGCGCCGAGTGGTAGCTCACGAGCTTCGTGACCCGGATCGGGTGGCCCTGCTTCGCCTGCACCCGGTAGGTGTGCTTCGCGAGGTCGTCGGCGATCGTGCCGGTCTCGGTGTACGGATTGTCGGTCGCGATGGCGTGCTCGGCGCCGACCGCGATGGTCATCCCCGAGTTCGTGGTCTGATAGCCGAGCAGGTAGCGGTCGCCGTTCTGCCGCTTCACCCGCGGCTGCAGCACGCGCTCGGTGAAGGTCTCGGCCTTGCGCGGGTCGAAGGCGCCCGGCGCCTCGGTGACGCCCGAGCGGTACTCGTCGCGGCCGTCCTGGCGGTTCAGGATGTGGCTCGTGATGGTGACCGCCGCGTCGGCGTCGAGCAGCTCGACCTCGTAGTCGATCACCGCGAGATGCCGGTCGACGAAGCTCGTCATCCGGCGGCTCGTGATCAGCACGCGCTTGCCCGCCGGCGTGCGCCACTCGATCGAGCGGCTGAGCACGCCCGTGCGGAAGTCGAGCCGACGCTCGTAGGCGAGGATCTCGGCCTCGGTGATGACGAGGGGCTCGTCGTCGACGTAGAGGCGGATGATCTTCGCGTCGGGCGCGTTCACGATCGTCTGCCCGACCCGGGCGAAGCCGAAGGCCTCCTCCGCGTGCCGGATCGGCCACGTCTCGTGGAAGCCGTTCACGAAGGTGCCGTGCGCGTAGCCGTCGCGGCCCTCCTCGATGTTGCCGCGGAGGCCCAGGTAGCCGTTGCCGACGGCGAACAGCGTCTCGGTGCGGCCCTGGTCGTCGGCCTGGAAATCGGTCTCGACCAGCGCCCACTCGTCGAGCGGGAACCGGGTGCGGTTCAGTGGGTCGGTGTCGGCGAACCTCATGCAGGGCGCTTTCGAGTCGTGGGGTCGGGGGAGGGCGGTGCGGTGCTGAGCGCGGGAACGAGCTCGTCGAGCTCGTCGACGACGACGTCGGCACCGAGCCGCAGCAGCGTATCGCGTCCGACGCCCCGATCGACGCCGACGACGAGGCCGAAGTCGCCGGCGGCGCCGGCCTGCACGCCGGACTCGGCGTCCTCGACGACCGCGCAGACCGTCGAGGGCACCCCGAGGAGCTCGGCGGCGCGGGTGTAGGTATCGGGTGCCGGTTTGCCGGGCAGGTGCTCGGTGGCCGCGTAGCCGCCGTCGACGACGACCTCGAAGCGGTCGGCGAGGCCGGCGGCGCGGAGCACCTCGGGCGCGTTCTTCGAGCTCGACACGACCGCGGCGAGGCATCCGGCCGCTTCGATCGCGTCGAGGAAGGCGACGCTCGCCGGATAGGCGGAGACGCCCTCCTCGGCGAGGGTGTCGGTGAAGACGGCGTTCTTGCGGTTGCCGAGCCCGTGCACCGTGTCGGCGCTCGGCGGATCGCTCGGCTCGCCCTCGGGGACGCGGATGCCTCGGCTCTCGAGCAGGCTGCGGACGCCGTCGTAGCGAGGTTTGCCGTCGATGTACGCGAAGTAGTCGGCCTCGGTGTACGGGGCCGCGCCGTGCTCGGCGAGGTACGGGGCGAAGAGCCGCGCCCAGGCGTGCATGTGCACCACCGCGGTCGGCGTCAGCACCCCGTCGAGATCGAAGAGCCAGGCGCGGATGGGGGAGAGGTCAGGGGAGGGGTCGACGGTAGTCACGCCGGTCCTTTCGTCACGTCATCGTCGTCACGTCGGTCTGGGCGTCAACACCCGCGTCCGATGCTATGCCCGGAGGCGTGCGGCCCGCGAGGGGCGGGGCGGACGCTCAGCGGGTTCGGAGCGTCATGCGGCGGGCGCCGGGGTGCGAGTTGCACGACGAATCCTCCGGCACGCCGGGGAGGTCCCGGCGTGCCGCCGCATGCGTCGTGCAACTCGCAGCCGGACTGGGCGGGGCGGGACGAAGGCGGCTGGCCGCCGAATGGAGTTCGTGGCGGTGAAGTGTTAGTCTCGACCGGCTGGCACGCGAGTGCCCGCATGCGCAAGTGGCGGAATAGGCAGACGCGCACGGTTCAGGTCCGTGTGCCCGAAAGGGCGTGGGGGTTCAACTCCCCCCTTGCGCACCATGAGAGATTCACGAAACCAAGCGATTTGGTTCACGAATCTCAATACAGAAGGAAAGCCCCGGCAGGAGTGCCGGGGCTTTCCTCCTTCTCAGGCCCGTTCAGACGCCCGATGGCCCCGCCCGACCCGGCTACAGTCCTGCGAGCAGCGCCCGCACCCGGTTCCGGGCATGCTGCCGCCTTCGTTGAGCTGGGGTGGTGGCCGTCTCAGCCGGGTGTCTGTTGAGCAGGTGGGCTACTCCTGCCAGCGTTCGTGTTCGTGTGGGGGCTCGTACGGGATGGTGCCGGTGTTCGCCCACTTGGTGAGGCTGTGTTTGGTGCGGGGTGGCCGCGGCTTCTTCGCGGTTCGGCGTCCTGCCGGGGCGAGGTGTTTCTCGTAGGCGTCGTGGAGGAAGCTGGCGATGCGACGGAGGTTGGTCGCGGCGGTGAGGACGGCGGTGACGAGGTAGGTGGCGGCGTAGCCGCGGAACCGGCGACGGAGCTTGCTTCCGAGGCCGGTGCGGGAGTCGTCCTTGATGTCGCCGTTGTAGGCCTCGACGACGTTGCGGTGGGCGTACCAGCGGCGCCATTCGTCGCTCTTGTGCGGGATGGGCTGCCAGTACTTGGCGCCGGCTTCGGCGGGAAAGCTGGTCGAGGACTTCGCGGTGCAGACCTTTGGGGGCATGCTCGGCGGCTTCCTGATGGTGAGTTCGACGGAGACTTTGCGAGAGCCGGTGTTGCCGTCGCGGGGCTTCAGTGGGCAGTTCGCGGTCGGGTTTGGGCCGGCGGCGGGGCACATCATCGGGGTGTTGCCGTGCTTGTCGGGCTTCTCCTTGGGGCGGAAGCGGTAGAGCTCGCGCCGCTTGATGTAGTTGCGGTGTGTTTCGTCGTCGATGTAGTCGGGGTGATCGGGCCGCCGTTGGTTGTTGCGGGTCGCGTTGATGAGTGATTCGGGCATGGAGGGGCAGTAGTAGCTGCCGTCGACGAGGATGGCGCCTTCGTGGTGGCCTTGGCGGCCGACCTCGTTCTTGTCGTAGTCGTTGATTGGGAGGTAGCCGAGGGCGCGGATGGGGAGCTGGAAGTTCTCCGGCTTTGCGCCGGGCAGGTAGAGCCGGTCGGCGATGAGGTACCCGGCTGGGTGGCCGCGGTCGGCGACGGAGCGGAGGGCGCTGAGCGCTTCCTGGGCTGCCTTCTTCGCGGGCCGGTGGAAGGCGATGCCGATGACGAGCTGGGGGAAGTCGGCGGGCTTGGTGGGGTCGTTCGTCGCCTGGACGATGTAGCAGGCTTCGAATCCCCATTTGGCGGTCTTCAGGGGCGGGCGGTCCTTGCTCGTGCTGGTGTACTTCGCGTACGCGTCGCGCAGGTCGGGGTCGCGGATGTACCAGCCGGCGTCGGGGTCCGTGGAGATGCCCTTGACTGACCGTGGCGAGTGGTAGCGACCGAACGCTTCGACGAAGGTCGAGTCGGCGGCGACGCCGCCGCCCCATTTCTGGTACTCGGCAGGGAGGACGTGGATGGTGGCCTCGAGCATCTGGTTACACAACCAGTCGATGCGGTCCTTGCGTTCGCGCCAGAGCTCTTCACTGCGGGCGGATTCGGCCAGCTGGAGGTACGTGTGGACGTCGAGGCGCTTCCGGCGGCCGCGCGGGAGGGGCTCAGGGTCCAGGAGCGTGCGGAGCGTTTCCCAAGCGCGCCAGATCCGCCCGTACGTGGCCCGGTAGTTCTTGCCCAGGGCGATGCCGTACCGTTCGCGGGTTTTGTCGTCGAACCGGTCGATGACGATGTCGACCATGTTCCGGATGAGGAGCGCGTTGTCCTCGTCGGCGAGGAGGAACATCAGCAGCAGGATGGTGCGGATGGTGGTGGTGCCCGGGCGGCCGCCGGGCGCGGTCTTCGTCCGGTCCGCTCGCCGCCAGGTTTCGAGCTGCTCGATGATGCCGGCGTTGTCGATGAACTGCGCGATACGGTTCACTCTGGCGAGCGGGATGGGGTCTTTCCGTCGTTGGGCATTGACTTTCGCCTGGGTGTCGAGCATGGCGGCGAGACCAGCACGGTTCGGGGTGGGCCGGCTCATCATGCACCCGCCTTCGCCGAGGTGAGTACCGCGTCGCTGTCTGCGGGGTCGGGGAGGTACGCGAGGTAGTGCTGTAGCGAGGTGGTGGACGTGAGGCCGGCGGCGGGGAGTAGCACGTTGAGCGGAACCCCTGCGCGAAGCTGCGCGTGAATCCAGGTCGCGCGGAGCCGCGACGGGCGCGGCTTGGGGCCCATTCCTTGCGTGTCTCTGATGAAGACCTTGAGCGTGTGCTGGTCGCGCGCTCCATTGGTTCGGAAGAGGTAGGCTGCCGGGTTCGCGTCGCGGACGGCGCGGAAGTACTCTTCCCATCCGTCGAGGACCGGGACGAATCTCGGTACCCGGCCCGGCACGTGCAGGCCGAGGCCCGCGGGCTTGATGTGGTCGGCGTGCGCGTTTCGCACCTCGTCGGGCGTGAGACCGCACCCGACACCGAGGGTCAGTACGGCGAGGGCGTTGTTCCGCTGACGTTCGCTGGGCTGACTGGTTGCCCACGCGGCGAAGTGCGCGAGTTCAGCCCGTGTGTATGGCTGCTGCGCCGACGTTCGCGAGGTCGTGGACGCGGGTGCGGGCGCAGAGACGAGGTCGTGGGCGATGCGGAGAAGGAGGGAACGTTGACGCACCTGGCTCGTCTGCGAGAGTCCGGTGCGGGTCGCCATGTGTTCTTCGATGAGGGCGGTGTCGAAGATGCCGTCTCGGGTCAGGGGCATGCCCGCCACTCGGACCGCCCAGATGACGAACTGGGTGGTGAAGATGAGGGCGCGGCGGACCTGCTCGGCGTCGTCGAGCGTCGTCGCGCGGATGGCGTCGCGGACGAACTCAGCGACCGGGGCCCAGTGGGTCGCCGGAGCGTTCGGGGTGTAGGTGCCGATGAGAGTGTCGATGGAAGATGCATTCACGTGGGGTTCTGTGCGCTCGGTTTTGGCGAGGTGTCGCGACACGCCGGTATTCTGAGCATTCTTCTGCGTCTGAGGCGCAGAAGATGCGGAAAAGACGCAATCCACGTAGGGTGCGTGTCTATGGGGGCACCGAGGTTCGAACCGCGCAGTTTCGCGGCGCTGCCGAAGCTGTTCGGGAAGGAGAAGGAGATCGTTTGGAACCCCGTCTCCGGTCGTGATGCGGAGGCGCGTCTGCGGGCGGCGAAGCTGCAGCACCACTTCTCATACCTCGTGTGGCGGAGCCTTCAGTCAGGTGGGTGGACGGTCGGCAGGTACACGACTGCCGTCGGTACCGACTACGACCGGTTCGGCCGGATACTCAGAGGTGAGATCCCCGCGAAGTTCGAGGACCTGTTCCTCGCTGCGGAGTTCTTCAGCTTCGACCTCCGGCTGGCGCCGATGCATCAGCCGGCATCCTGAAGCTCGGCATGCCGGAGCGCGAACCTCGCCGCGCCCGGGCTCGGCGGCGGAACAAAACGCATGTAGCGGGTGAGCGCCTCCAGGGAGCTCACGCCAGCGGCCTCCAGCAGCGCGAGCGGCGGAGCCCCGGAAGCAAGTAGCGTGACGATCCACGTTGCTCGGAGTCGCGGTGATTGCGGCTTCAACCCGATGCCGGCGCTGCGGGCGACGAAGTTCGTGACGATGTTCGGGTAGAACTTCCCGTGCCCGGGGCGGAAGAGCGGGACCCCTGGACGAGAACTCCGCCGCGTCTGCTCGAGCAGTTCTTCCCAGGAGCGCAGCAGCGGGACCGTGCGCGGCCGTTCACCACGGACATGGATGAGCGTTCCTTCATCGTCGACCACGATGTCCTCAGGCACGACGGCAGCGAGCTCGCGAGCTGCGAGCCCGGCGCCGGCGCCGAGGGTGACGAGCGCGGCCGCAGACTGCCGGGCGACCTCGGTGGGTTGGGTTCGTGCCCAGGAGTTGAACGAATTGAGCTCCGCCTGCGTGTACGGCGCGGATGGTTCAGCCGAGGAGAGCGCCGGCAGCCGTGCCGGGTGCGCGTCGGGAAGCAGGATCTCGGCGACACGCAGCAGTTGCGAGCGGGTGTTCCCGCGGCTTGCCTCGGAGAGCCGCTCGGCGTGGTGGACCGCATGCACGATGATCGCGCGGTCAAACACCTCCGCCCGGTCGAGTTCGAGGCCTGCGACGAACACGCACCAGTGCACGTGCGCGGCGACCGTCTTCATCAGTTGCTGCGTCGAGTACGGGATCTGGGCGTGCGATTCGAGCACCGCGGCGCGCACGAACGGCGCGATCCGCGTCCAGTGTGTCGCCGGCATCGCAGGCGTGAAGGCGCCGATGCGGTTCGCGCTCATCGCGGACCGTCGCTTCCATGCAGAGCGCAGCTATCCATGGGCGGATCCATGCGCGGTCCCGGACTGGGGTCCGCCAACGTACGACGGGTATTAAAATACGCGCTCTGGTGGTGAGGTGCAACGCTCGTTGCGGCGGCATCTAGCCGAGCGAGACCTCCGGGTCTGAGTGTTGCTTGGGAGCGAATTCACCAGCGTTCCCGGGGAGGCCGAGCGTGCCCCGACGTGGCTGGCGTTCGGTGGATGCTCCGACGGACGTGTTTCGCTTCGGTTCGCGTGGCCGCACCGCGCGCGCCAGTACGGCGGCCAGACGCCGATGCGAGCCGCTGGCTTGGTTCTCGAAACGTGCAGCGACGAACTCGTCTCGGAGCGGGCTGCCGATTCGGAATTGCGCCGCGTCGAGCAGGTATCCGGCGTTCTCGCTCAGCTGTTTGAAGAACACGAACTGGGCCCTGGTGTTCCCCTCCCGGAAGGAGTGGATCACGTTGATCTCGCCCCAGTGGTCAGCCAGCCGGTCCACGAACTCGGCCTGCGGGAGGCCGACGAGGAGGTGTTCTTCAGCGAGCAGCGCGTAGCGATCCTCGGCGTTCTCGGCGATGTACTCGGCGGGGAAGTACGCATACGCAGCCTCGCCACTGCCGGTGACGACGTTCACGCCTGACTTCGTCATCCGCCCTGGCCCGACCCGCTCCTGTCCCGCCCAGTCGTACACGTCCTGGAAGATGTGCCGGTGGATGGCCTTCATGTGGGCGTAGTCGAAGTCGCCGGGGATCGGTTTCGCGGACAGTTCGAAGATCCGCAGCCGCGTGACGTCGTGTTCGAAGCGGGCGAGCATCGCAGCGTCCGAGAAACCTGGTCGGTTGCGCAGAACCTCCGTGCCGGGGATGAAGTAGTCGTCCCAGGCTTTGAATGCGCCCGGCACGTCAGCTGTCGCCCTGAATGCGACGGCGAGTGAGCTCGACCGCCTCGTCGATGGTCAGCTCTCCCCGGCCGACGCGACGCGCCAGTTCCTCCGATTCCGCGGAGGCATGGTGTCCTGCCAGTGCGAGGGCGGCATCTGCGGCGGCGAGATGCTCGGTGATCTCCGCTTCGCTCATCGGGGCATCTTCATGAGGAGTGGTCGACATGGCGACTCTGCTCCTTTCGCTCGGTGCCGCGAGAGCAGCACAATTCTACCAATCTGGGTAGCGGGGTGGCCCGCTGCTCCTGCTATGCGCGGTGGTTCGACGAGGTCCCCGCGGTGGCTACCTTGACAACCCCAGGTCGGTTATTAGAATAACCGTATGCGTGGAATCGCCCCCATCTGGTCGAGGTGGCACCCGCTGGCTGGATGGTCGTGCTCTACGCTCGGATCATGGCCAGGCCACCTCGACCGTCCCCGCGCGAAGTCGCGCCCGGATGGCCGGACGTGGAGGCGGTAGACCCCGTTGGTGAGGTCGCCCGTCTCTTCGCCCGGAACGTCGCCGACGCCATCGGTGACCGGAGCGTCAGAGCGGTCGCGAAAGACACCGGGGTCGACCACACCACTATCCTCAGCCTCCTCGCCGGCCGGGCGTGGCCGGACCTTGCCACCATCGCGAAGCTCGAGCTCGGCCTGGGTGTCGACCTCTGGCCTGGACGACCGACTCGCGACTGAGCGACGTGTTGCGGTCGCCGGCGATTGGCATGGCGATGTCCGCTGGGTCCAGCGGGCGGTGCCGGCGCTTGCGCGGCAGCATTCGGATGTGCGGACGATCTTGCACCTCGGAGACCTCGGAGTCTGGAGCCAGGAACGACCGCCTGGCTTTCTCGGCACCGTGGACTATTGGCTGGGACGTAGCGGGATCGACCGTCTCCTCCTGACACCGGGGAACCACGACGACTGGCACTGGCTGGAGGCGGAGTTCGCGACCGCCCCCGGCCGTGCCGTTTCCCTGAGTGATCGGGTGTGGGCGCTGCCGCGCGGCCTGCGATTCCAGATCGGTGGGCGAGTCTTCCTATCGTTTGGTGGGGCCGCGTCGATGGACTACGAAGCCCGCATCGAGGGCAGATCCTGGTGGGCCGAGGAAGCACCAACGGAGCTCGAGGCTGAGTACGCCGCGGCCGGCGGCCCGGTCGATGTGCTGCTGACGCACGACATGGTCGATGGTGGCACTCGGGAAGCCGCGGAGCAGCTCGCCCGCGGCCGATGGAGCCCTGAGGCACAGGCCTACTCGGCTATGGTTCGGGCGCGGGTCACCGCCGTGTGGGAGGAGGTGCGGCCGCGGCTACTCGCGCATGGGCACATGCACGTGACGGGCGGGCGGACGCTTTCGGACGGGCGGAGGGTCTACTCGATGGGATGCGAATGGATGCGAGGGAATCTGGCCGTTCTCGAGCTGTCTGCGTTGAAGTGGGACTGGGTGGCTTTCCCGCGCCTGGAGCGGGAGGGCGAAGGTGGACGGTGACGAAGCCCGGCACCGTGCGGCCCGGAACTGGAACCGTACGGTCGGTCCCTTCTACTCGCGTGCAACGCTCCTGCGTGACCTCGCCATCGCTGAAGCAGAACTCGACGCACGCATCGAACGGGCCGAGGTCCTTCGCCTCGAGCGTGGCGGTCGTGAGTTCTTTCCCGCGTTCCAGTTCCTCGGAGACAGGAGTACAGTGCCTGGGCTCCGGCAGCTGCGTGTCGCATTGAACCCGGCGCTCGACCCGGATGTTGACTGGTCCGTCACGCTCTGGCTCTGCGTGCGGCGGGACGAGTTCGATGGTGCGAACGCGGTCGAGCTCCTGCGAGGAGGTGCGTTCGACAGGGTCGCCGAAGAAGCCCAGAGAAACCCGGTCCTACCGCCCGGGGTGGGCGGCATCTGATTTCGGGGGTTGCCGAATCTGCTTCGCGGGTCGCTTCAGCTCTTTTCTGTGTCATCCTCGACGACCGGGGGCGGTCCATCAGGGGATACGGCGCCGCCTTCGTTCACCCAGTCAGCGATCTCGGCGGCGTCCTCCTTCGATACCGGCCGAGGCCGTCGAAACAACGACTTCAACTTCTCCGTGAGCTTGGACATACCTGAACCATACGACCAGGCCCTCGTGCAGGATCGGCCTGCGTGTGCGGGTGAGTCTGTCTGAGCGACCGGCTGCCGAGACGCCCCGACCCGCCCGATGCGGTGACCGGGCGGGCCGTGCGGGGGCGTTCCTTGCGCTATCCGGCGCGCAGGCTGTTCGGGAGCCGGATTGCCTTTGCGGTGGAGAAGCTACGCTTCCGCTGGCGAATCCTCAATCCTGCAGCGGATTCGGAGGCTGCGTCGGCCGGTGCGGCCGGGGTTCCGTGTTCGTCAGGCGCGTGTGGCGCGCGGCGTCTTGATGAGCAGCCCTGCGAGCACAAACAGCAGCAGCGCCACGTAGTGCACACCAACCCACCATTGTTCGGGGAGCGTGATCGGGAACACGGGGTTCCAGAGGACAGCGACGGCAAGGAAGGCGGGGGCCCACCACCACTGTTTGGCTTGGATCGCGAACCACCCAACGATGAGCGCGAGGATTGTGATGAGGAACTGGAACAGGAGGAATGCGCCTCCGCCGACCGCGGCGATGCCGATGAGGAGGATCAGGCCGGCCAGCAGTGAGGGTGCGAGGGCGTTTCGTTGATACACGGCTTGTTTCTCGGTTGGCATTTACTTGGTCCCCTCGGTAAGCGCAGTCCAGCTGTATCCGTAGTCAGGTGAAACGATGAGGCCGCGGTCGTCGACGATGGCGAGGTACGGGGTGTCACCGGGAACGTAGGTGAGCAGCCGCGCTGTCCCGACGTAGCGGCCTTTCGCACGCCACGGCTCGTCAGCCCCTTCGCGGGTCCAGATCCGCCGGTCGCCGCCGGTGGTCGCGATGGATCCGGGGTGTGACTCGTCTGCGGTGGAGGTGACGAGAGTTGTTTGCGGGGAATCCGGAACGTCGGAGAAGCGCTCCCCGCCGTCGCGGCTTTCGACCAGACCGTCGGAACCGATGATCCAGAGCAGCTGGCCATCGGTTTGCGACGCGGACATCGACCCGATCTCCGTTTCGCCCAAGGTGGTCCATGTCTCGCCGAGGTCATCGGATGTCTGGAGCTTGCCGGCATTGGAGGCAAAGAGGGTGCCGCCGCCCGCGGTGAGTTCCGAGTATGCGGCCCCGGCCGGCATCTGGGATGTCGTCCATGTTCGCGCGGCGTCGTCGCTGGTGAGCAGTTGGCTGGCGTCCTCGTGACGGATGCCCACGAGGGTGCCGTCGCTCAGGACGGCGAGCTCGCTGAGGTCCTCGGTTGACCCTGACGGCTGTGGTGCCTGCCAGCTCGTGCCGTCGAAGGTGGTCGTCCAGACACCGGTGTGCGCGGCGATGAGCAGCTGGTCTCCCTCGGCGGATGCGGCGATGCGGTGGATTTCCCCCAGTGTGGAGCTTGGCACGGCGCCGTCGATGGTCCTCAGCTCGCGGGTGATGGCGCACCCGCTGAGGAGCGCGAGGGTACTCACGACGGCGACGAAGCCGAGTGCGTGATTCCGGTTGTTGTTCATGTGCGGTCCCGTTCGTGGAGGCGTTCGAGGTACTCGTTGTAGGCGCTCAGTTCCGGATCCCCGTCTCGTTCCACGCGTTTGTCGCGAGCCTGGGCGCGTCGGGTGTCGTCGGTGTACCAGCGTGCGAGCAGCACGAGGGCGATGATGAGCGAGGGGGCCTCTCCGTATGACCAGGCAAGGCCACCGGCGATCTGTTGGTCGACGACGGGGTCGACGCCGAGTTGGTTGCCTTGTTCGCCGAAGTATGGAACGAGCGGTGCGACGGCCATCATGACGATGACCCCGAAGAAGGCGTGCAGCGGCATCTCAGCGAATAGGTCCACCATCCGGCCGAGATGGGTCTGCCGAACCGGGAGCGGGTCGGCGGAGATGAGTGGGACGGTGAACAGGACTCCTGAGGCGAGGAACAGCAGCTCGAGCCAGATGTGACCGGTGGGAGTGCGGAGTGCGGCGTCGCCGATCTGGCTGAGGTAAATCCCGTAGAAGGTGAACAGGAACAGCGGGATCATGAAGCCGGGATGAAGCAGCACGCGAGTGAACCTGGACCGCAGGCCCCAGACTGCGACGACCGCGGGAAGTTTACCCGGCCAGCGGCGCGGTGTCGCGCGGAGCAGAAGCGTGCCCGGGGACCCCAGCACGAGTAGTGGTGGGATGGCCATCATCAACGTCAGCTGCTGGAACATGAACACTGAGAACAGTTCCTGGCCGTAGCGGTCGACCCCGCTTCCCGTTGTCGCGACGATGAGCGCACACCCGAGTAGGAACAGCAGTCCTCGCCAGGCCGGCCACCGCCGCTCCGTTCGGACCATTTGGAGCCAGCCGGCGATGTATGCCAGAGCGAGTAGTCCGCCGAGCGCCGGGAGCAGCGGCAGCTCCGGCGGCGTCCAGGCGAGGAACGCGGCCAGGTCTGGTGGCTCGACCGCGGATGGTTCAGTCCACCGCATCGCTCAGCTTCCGTCGGAGGAAGAACGCGGCAGCGACGAGCACCGCCGCCGCACCGGAGAACAGGACGATCCCGGCGTTCGCCTGGTCTTGAACGAGGTCGAGCTCCCATCCCTCGGTGATGACTGCGTACCAGTCCGGCGACACCCCTGGAACGCTCAGTAGCTGGATGCCAGCACCGGCGAATGCGAGGGTGACCGCACCTGCCGCGACCGCCCGGATGTGCCGGCGGGCGGGAGCGAGCATCGACGCCCAGAAGTAGAGCCCTGCGGCCAATGAACTAAGCAGCATCAACTGCGAGCCGACGGGATCCTCAACAGCCCACCTCAACGTGACCGGCGATGCCCAGAGCAGCACCACGAACGCGAGCAGCCCGGCTGACACCAACGGATGGACCAGCGCGGGGCCGGGGTGTTCGGAGGGGCGCAGCAGCTTGAGCGGGGCAGCGAGGACAATCAGCAGTGGAATCACCACGGTCAGTGCTGCGAGCACCACCATGCGGACGCTGAGCAGGTACGTGTCGTACACGCCGGCCCAGCCGCAGGTCACGAAGAGGAGCAGCATGAGCGCGGCAAGGAAGCCGATGATGCGAAGCAGGGGCCAGGATCGTCCGTGACGTCGAGCCGTGATGACCGCGCGGACATATCTGAACGCGGCGAACCCGATGAGAAGGATCCACAACGGGTCGAACACCCAACTCGTCGCACTTGCCCACTGATCCGGCTCGGCCGGAAGGTCGAGCCCGGTCAGCCGTTGTGCCGGGGTCGCGGCAATCCGTTCTCCGACGGGCGGTGCGGTCCGGGTGAGGACCACGGCAAGTCCGATGGCGGTGCCCATGATCACCAGCTCGGCGGCGACGGTTCTCCAGAACGCCGGCTTCGGCGGGTTCGACCGAAGCAGAGACCGCCGGTACCAGGCGCCAAGTACGCCCAGCACGGTGAGCAACGCGACCTTCGCGAGCAGCAGGACGCCGTAGGTCGTGGTGAAGAGCTGGCCCGGGCTTTCGAAGCGGACTACAGCGCCACTGACCCCGGCGGCGGCAACTACGATGAAGCAGACAAGCGCGATCTGCGAGTAGATGGCGAGCACCTGCGTGGTCGAGTTCCCTAGCCGGTGCCGAACCGTGGCGAGCACCGCGAGCCCGCCGATCCAGACCGCACTCGCGGCCGAGTGCAGCCACTGCGCGGTCGCTGCGACCGTGTGACTGCCGGCGCCGGCGGCGTGCCCTTGCAGTGAGACAGGGATCAACGCGAGCACGGCGATCACCGCGATCCACCGAACTGCCCCCTCCTCACGAACCGCGAAGCAGAGGACCGAAAGCCCTGCGAACGCAAGGAGCGTCGCAAGCCACGCCTGGCCTACAGCGATCTCCGTGAAGAACTGGCCGAGCGTCGCAGCGAACGTCGTTGCTGCAACCTCCCCAGCGAGCGCCAGCAGGGTGAGGACCGCGGTCCCGCCACTGAGTACCGCCGTCACCACCGCTGCGCTGGCGCCGATGTCGAGTGCAGCGTCCCGTGCCGGGTTGGCTCGGGGCATGAACGCGGCGACTGCGATAGCACCGACGGTGACCGAGGCCGCCAACGTCGTCAACGTCTTCACGAGGGGTAGCCCGAACTCGACCACCTCCGGCACCGGGAACACCGGGTCGGTGGCGGTCAGAGCGGTGGCTATCGTGGCCGCGATCACCGCCGCAAGGGTGAGCACCCCCAACGTCGCAGCTGACGTCGCAGCCAATCGGCGCCGCACTGGAAACGCCAGCGACACGGTCACAGCAGGGGCCCTCCGGCCTGGAGCGTTGCCTGGCTTGACGGCTCGTAGTTCGCCGGTTCTGAGTTCGCGGAGGTTGGGCGCATGAGGAGCAGGATCAGGGCGACGGCTGCGAGGAAACAGCCGATGAGCGCGAGGGTGGTCCAGAGGGCGCGTCTCGGTGGCTTCTCCTGTTCTGAAGGTCGCGGTCGCTTGCGCCCGCGAACAGGGCCGGTCATCGCCCGACCTGCTCGGTCAGCCACGCGTACGGGTCGATGGCCTCGGTGCCGTTGCGCCAGATCTCCAAGTGAAGGTGCGGGCCGGTGCTCTGCCCTGAGTTTCCGACCTCGCCGACCTGGTCACCGACGCGGACCACTTGGCCAGGTTGGATCTGCAGAGACCCGAACCCCATATGCGCGTACACGCTGACGTAGCGTTCGCCGTCGACGATGTGCTCGATCCGCGCCGAGACCCCCAAGCCCGAGTCGGACTCCTGCGTCTCGAGCACGACGCCGTCTGCGATCACGGAGATCGGGGTGCCTTCGCCGGGCGTCATGTCCAGACCTTTGTGCTGGGTGGAACACCCGGAACAGGGGGCCGCGCGCGGCCCGAAGTCGTCGCTGATCGGAACCCCGACGGGGAACGGCCACTGCACGGGGGAGCTCAGATCGTTGACGAAGGTGTCGGCGGTTCGCATGTTCGCCGCCGCGCGGAGCTCCTTGCCGGACGTCGCCGCGTAAGCCTCCCCGTTGACTGGGGCGGACAGCGCTGACGCGTCGACTTCGACGGACTGGGACGCGTGGACCGAGGTATCAGCCGTCGCTACCGCTGGCGCGCTGACGAGGGCCGCCGGCATTGTCGCGCTCGCGAGAAGGACTGCCGCGACCAGCCCGAGAAACCCCTGAATGCGGGGCCGGGCGCGAGGTCGCCGGGGCGGTACCGTCTGCCGGCGAGGGCCCTGGCTCCGCTCGGGTCGTGGGCGAGGAGCCCGGGCACCGCGCCGAGGCCGGGAACGCTTGGCACGCAGTTCGCGGCGGGATGGAAGCGGGGGAATTGAATCTGACGACATGGTTCTCTGCGGGTAGGCCGGAGACGGCATGGGCAAGGACCGGGACGGGACGACGCTGCAACAGCCGGTCCGAGGCCGGCGTCGGTGGCGGAGTCCGCCGGGTCCTATACCCGGCTAACGCAGAGGGTGTCGAGAGAGATCGAAAGCGCGGTGAACCGGGTGCTTCCGCGCACCGGTGACGTGCGTTGAGGGGACGGGCCGCGCGCGAGTACCGGGCTTCGCCGGAACGTGAGACCGGCAATCAGCAACGCGATCACGCAGCCGATCCCGATGGACAAGCACAGCGCGAGTGAGTCGTACCCCGCGAGCAGATCGGCCGGATTCGCAGAGACCGCCGGTTCGTCGACGACACCGTGATCAGCGGAGGTCACGCTGGCGGTCGCGGATCCCGAATGCTGCCAGTCCGACGAGTGCGCCAGGAGCAATCCCACGCAGGTCCCCAAAATGAGCAGCGCAGCAACCAGGACCCTGCGCAGGCGCGCGTGGGATCGTGGGGGCGTAGCCAAGGGGGACCTCGCAACTGGACGGGAACACCGTCAAGATAGCAGACGACATTCTGCCGATCCTGAGCAGTTGTCGTTCACCGCGATCAGCAGGTCACCGGTGGTTAGATGAGGGGAAGAGAGCGGAGTCGGCATGGGCGGCATGCACCGGCGGATCGGCGAGAGTGCACTCGTCGCCGTCACGGCTGCCTGCATGATGGCTTTCGCGAACCTGGTCCTGGTGGGGGCTGCGCCGACGCTCGTGGGGTTCGCGTTGTCTGTGGCGTTCTCCGCAGCAGCGTACGGAGTGTTCCGCGGTCGGAGCTTCACGATCTCCCGGGCATTGCTTGGAGTCGTCGCCAGCCAGCTCGTCTTCCACGCGTTCTTCCGCGTCGGAGAGGGGGTGTGCGGGGCGTCGTTCATCGTCGAAGGTAACCAGTTCACCGTTGCCGCCGCCCTCTGGGTCCCGCATGTGGTCGCGTCTGTTGTCACCGCCGCTTATCTGGGGTTCGGGAACCACCTGACGGCGGTCATCGCCGCGGCGGTTAGGCGTCTCGCCCACAGAGCATGGTGCAGGCTGCCGCGGGTCCTCACGCCCGATACCAGGCAGGTCATTGAGTGCGTCCCCCGCCCGCTCCGGGTTCGGTGGTTGGGTGCATCGGTTCGTCGTCGGGGCCCGCCGGTCGTCGTGTTCGCGCTGTAGCGCACACGACCCCGTTCACCTCCGCCGGCGAATGCCGGCCACGACGAAACCAACACCATGCCTATCCACACCGGGCGCCGACGCGTCCTCCCGATCCTCACGCTCTGCATCGGACTGTCCCTCGCCGCCCCGCTGCCAGCGCAAGCTGCCCCGGGCGAATCGGCTGTGATACCAGCCTCCTCGGTCATCGAAGTCGACACGCCAAGCTCGCCAGCGCCGGACCATGAGCAGCGCGCACAGGCCGCCACCATTCGCCTGGTTGTTCTCGCCGGCGTCTTCGGAGTGGTGTTCCTGGGTATCGGGATTGCGTTCTTCCGGATGATCCGGCGCAACCGGCTCGATTGAACGGCGAAGAAGGCTCACTATGTCCCACGAACACGACCACGCGGTATCCAACAACCGCACACGACTCGCCATCGCGTTCTCGATCACCGCGACGATCCTGGTTGCAGAAGTCATCGGTGCAATCTGGACCGGAAGCCTGGCGCTCCTTGTCGACGCCGGTCATATGCTGACCGACGCGTCCGGACTGCTGATGGCGTTGATCGCGGCCTCATGGATGCTGAAACCGCCGACCCCGCGGCACACCTGGGGGTTCAAACGGGCGGAGGTGCTTGCCGCGCTGGCGCAAGCGTCAGTGCTCCTCGCCGTCGGGATCTACGCGTTCATCGAAGGCGTCAAACGGCTGTTCGAGCCACCGGATGTCTCCTCGACGGGTCTGCTCGTGTTCGGCATCGTGGGCCTGGTCGGCAACATCGCGTCCATCCTGGTGCTGACGTCCGGACGTTCAGCGAGCCTGAACATGCGGGCCGCGTTCCTCGAGGTGATCAACGATGCGCTTGGGTCGGTGGCCGTCATCGTCAGCGCCATCGTCATCGCGACCACCGGCTGGGTGCAGATCGACGCCGTCGCAGCAATGCTCATCAGCGCCCTGATCATCCCGCGGACCCTCATTCTCTTGAAGGAGTCCGTCAGCGTCCTCCTCGAGTCCACGCCGAAAGGGCTCGATCTGGGCCAAGTGCGTGCGCACATCCTGGGTATGGAACATGTGGTCGCCGTACACGACCTGCACGCCTCGCAGATCGCGACGGGCCTTCCGGTGTTGAGTGCTCACGTTGTGGTTCAACCGGAGTGCTTCCGCGACGGGCACGCTCCGGCGATTCTTGGTGACCTGCAACAATGCGTTGCCGAGCACTTCGATGTGAACGTGGAGCATTCCACGTTTCAACTCGAGCCGGTCGCCCACCAAGCCACGGAGGCGCACCCGCACGAGTGACCCACTCACTGCGGTGTTGGGACCCGGGAGTCTCGGCGGGCGAGGAGCCGGAGCAGGAACGAGAGCGCGACGCCGACCCCCAGTGCGACGTCAGCGAGGTTGCCGATGAACAGGTCGCCGTACGCGAGGAAGTCAGTGACGTGGCCGACCCCGAAGCCGGGCGGCGCCGCGAGGCGATCCCAGAGGTTGCCCATCGCGCCGCCCCAGATCAGGCCGACCGCAACCGCCCACGGAAGCGACGGAACCCGGGTCGCGGCGACGCCGAGCCCGATGGTTGCCAGAGCGCTGATCGTCGTGAACACCCATGTGGACCCGGCGCCGAATGACATGACGGTGCCGGGGTTGAACGCCAGCTGCAGGCCGAACACGTCACCAATGAGCGGGATCCGCTCACCTTCGGAGAGCGTGCCAAGCGCGAGGAGTTTGCTGGTCTGATCCACGAGTGCCATGGCGAGGCCGATGAGTGCCGTGACGAGGAACGCCCGTCGTCGCGACCACCGGCGGGTCTGTCCGGTCAGGACCTGGTCGCTCATCAGCTGAGACCCGAGTAGGCGTGCAAACCCTTGAAGAAGAGGTTGACGATGGTGAAATTGAACAGCACCGCGGCGAAACCGATGATCGACAGCCACGCCGACCGCGTTCCACGCCAACCTCGGGTGGCACGAGCGTGGATGTAGCCGGCGTACAGGACCCAGATCACGAACGTCCAGACCTCCTTCGTGTCGAACCCCCAATAGCGGCCCCACGATTCGTTCGCCCAGATCGCACCGGCGATCAGCGTGAACGTCCAGAAGATGAACCCGACGATGGCGAATCGGTACGCCAACGCTTCCAGGGTGTCAGCCGAAGGGAACGCACCGGGTCGAGCGTCGGACGGCCGGATGCTCGTCCGTTCACGCCGTGCCTGGATCAGCTGGGTCACCGAGAGCCCGCACGCGATGGCAAACAGTGCCGTCGCCAGGGAGGCGACGAAGACGTGGATGACCAGCCAGATGCTCTTCAGCGGATCCATCAGCGGCACCACGTCGACGTAGAACGCGAGCGTTGCCCCGCCAAGGAGAAGCGCCACCATGCCGACGATGAACGAGCCGAGGAAGCGAAGGTCGTATCGACGCAGCACCACCAGGTACACCGCGATCACCAACGTCGTGCCAGTGAGCGCGAACTCGTACATGTTCGACCACGGCACTCGAGCCGCGGCCACCCCGCGTGTCACCGTGCCGGCGAGATGGAAGAGCAGGCCGAGCGCAGTGAATGCCGTGCCCAGACGTGCCCAGAACGCCCGCGGGCGCAGCTGCGGCGGGAGTCGCAACGGGTCCGGTTCGTCCAACTGAGAGACTGGCCGATCCCCGCCACCTGCCCGGGCGCCGACAAGTTCCGCCGTGCGCGGCTGCGACGCACCGGCCCGGCGGGCCAGATCGATGCTGTAGGCCGTGAACGCGAGGACGTAGAGGGCGATGGCAGTCCATACGGCCAGCAACGACGCCGAATCCAGCGTTGGGGTGTTCATCCGGTTGTTCTCCTGTTCTCGTTGCGTTTGCGTGCGCGCACCAGCCCGGCGAACCCGAGCACGAAGATGCCGGCCACCCCGATGGTCCATTCCGCCCACGGGGCGAGGATCGTGCCGGCGGTGACTCCGGTTCGAAGCGGAACGGTCGTGACCCGCGCACCGGGTTCGTCGGCTGGCAGCGTGTCGAGGACCGATCCGTCGGGGCCGATGGCCTGGCTGGTGCCAACCGTCGATACATTCACGACCGCTCGGCCGGTCTCGATTGCCCGCATTCGTGCGAACGCGAGTTGTTGCAAGTTCTCGTCGGTGCCGCGGAAGTCCGCGTTGTTCGTTTGGAAGACGTACGCCTGCGCGCCGCCAACAGCTCCCGCTCGAATGACGTCGTCGTAGATGACGTCGAAGCAGATCGCGAGCCCGAGCGGTGTGCCTCCGACGTCGACGAGGGGCGGGTTGTTTCCGGGCGAATACTCACGCTGGATGAGTTCGGTGAGGTTTGGGACCAGAAGCTCGTAGAACCAGCGATCCGGAACGTACTCACCGAACGGGACCGGGTTGACCTTGTCATGCAGTTGCGGGCCGGCGTCGTTTCCGTCCCCCCAGAGAAGGGTCGTGTTGAAGGTGCGCCCGTCGCGGGCAGTCGCGCCGTTCACCAGGAGTGGGGCGCCGGTCTGCGTCGCGAGACGGTCGAGCCGTGAGGCAACCGCCGGGTCGTTCACGGCGTCGCCGTCGACGCTGCCCTCAGGCCAGACGAGCAGGTCCATCCGGGTGCCGAGCAGTGGTTCAGTCGCCTCTTCCTGCGCGGTGAAGATGTCGCCAGGGCGACGCGCATCGAAGTACCCCGCTGGCCCGTCGCCCTGGACCCACCCGATGCGGAACGTTCCCGCCGTGACCGTCGGGAACTGCGGGACGAGCGCGATCAGCGTCAACACCGCGGTCAGACCACCGAGCATCGCAAGACGAACGGGAGGAGCGTGGCGGAAGCCCTCAATGATGACCGCGCCAGCCCAGACGAGGACGAAGCTGAGACCGGTCACCCCAGTCCAGGAGACGAGTTCCGCCAATGGGCTCTCCACCTGGGTCATCCCGAGTCGCGCCCAAGGGAAGCCGGAATACGGCCACGCCCCGGCGAGCAGTTCCCGCCCAGTCCAGATCGCCGCGACGACCACCGGTGTGAGCAGCAGCTGGCCGACCCGGCCGGGTGCCAGTTCCGGCAGCCACCGGTACGTCAACGTGATCAGCACCGCACCGAACGCGACGAGAGCGGACTGCAGCACCGCCAAGGCGACCCATGGCAGGGGGCCGAGAAACTCGCCGATCCAAACCAGGTGCGCGAACGAGAACGCCGCACCGTAGCTGAAGCCGACCAGGGCGGCACCCGAAACGGTGCGTCCAATCAGCGCGACCAGCGCGAGCGGCACGCTGAGGAAGACAACCGGCCACCAACCCACCGACGGGAACGCGACATCGAGCAGGAACCCACCCACCGTGGAAGCGGCGACGGCCGGAGCGAGGTTGAGAACTGGTGCCGGCGGTCGTCGCTGCTGGGGGCGGGCCTCAGTCTGCGATGGCGCGGTCGAGAGCATCAGTGAGGTCGGTGTACTTGGACAGCTCGAGCAACTCGCCATCGAGGTAGAACGTGGGCGTGCCGCTGACCTGCAGCGAGCGTCCCTCGTCAACGTCCTGCTGCACACGAGCCTGTGTTGCCGGGTCGGCGACCGCGGCGTCGTACGCGCTCATGTCCAGGCCGAGCGCTTCGGCGTACCCGCGGAACGTGTCCGCCCTGGACTCTTGCTGCTCGCTCCACTCGGTCTGGGTCTGGAAGAGCTTGTTGTACATGTCCTCAACCCGGCCCTGCTGGGCGGCGGCCTCGACGGCGATGGCAGCGTTCATCGAGTTGAAGTGTCCAGGAAGCGGGAAGTATCGGAAGGCGTAGTTCAGCTTCCCGTCGTACTGCGTCCGAATCTGTTCGATGTACGGGTAGAACGCGCCGCAGGCCTCGCACTCGAAGTCGAGGTACTCGACGAGCGTTGGTGCGTCCGGACCGACCTCATCGAGCACGTGGGTGTTGGAGCGGGTGCCCGGCAGTTCGCCGTCGGCTGCTGCGGGCGTCGTTGACGTGGGCCCATCCGAGGAAGTGCGTGGCTGCGCGGCGATCCCCACGATGAGTGCGACAAGCAGCAGCATGATAGCGACCGCTGCCGTGATGATCCCGATCTTCAACGGCGTCATCCGTCGGCGAGGTTGAGTTGCGGGCGAGGGGCGCTTGGATTTTGAGGTGTTCATGATGCTCCTTGGGTTGGGGTCTGGGAGGTGAGGGCTGCGTGGTGGCGGGATTGGATGTCGGACAGTGCACGGCCCAGGCTTGGGTCCTCACCTCGTGCGAGCGCCGCGAACTCGGTGCGCACGGTGGTGGGTTCGACGAGGCTGCACTTCACCCAGATGCGGCGGCGGGGGACTAGGAGCGCGGTGATGAGGCCCAACGTTGCCAGTACCGCAAACCCGAGTACCCAGGTGGCGCCGGCGTCTCGTTGAACCTGTAGCGAGGCGAAGCGCAGCACGGATTCGGGGGCGCCTTCGACTTTCATGTCCTCGAAGGTGACGGTGCCCCACCCGTTCGGCAGGTCGGCGGTCTCCCCGGGCCGGAGCTCGATGGACGCCGCCCCGCTGTCCCCGCCGGTGAGTTGTGTCATGCCCGAGGTGTCCAGGCTGTACACCGAGCGGGGCGTGCCGTCGTCGATTCCGAGGTCGCCGGCGAAAACGTTGAACGTCACGACTGGGTTCACCAGAGCGGGGTACACGGACGTGTAGGCCCCGGAGGCGAGCGCATCCTGGGTGGGGTAGAGGAAGCCGACCAGTCCGACCTGTTCGGGGAGCCCGTCCGGGATCTTGATGGTGCCGAGTGAGGTCATCATCGAGTCCTGCGGCAGGAACGGCTGCATCTCCCGGTAGATGACGGTGCCGTCGGCACCGCGGACCGTGATCGTGGGGGCGTACCCGTTCCCCAGGAGATAGATGCGGTCGCCACGGACGTCGATGGGGGCGTTGACGCGCACGGTCGCCGTCCGAGGTTCCGCCGTGGGCGTGTCGCGCACCATGAGCTGGGCAGCGAAGTTTCCGGCTTGCCCGGCCGCTGGTGTGCCGGGCGCCTCGTACGTCACATCGAAGCGGTCCAGGGTGAGCGAGTACGGGGCGAGCTCGCCGTCGTCGACGAAACGACCGGGTGAGAAGGACGAGTAGTCACTCAGCGTGTTTACAAAGGAGGTGCCTTCGACGATCACTCGTTGCCCGGTGTAGGCGTTTCCGCTGCCGACGAGCACGGCCACGAGCACACCGACCAGAGCCACGTGGAAGACCAGATTCCCGGTCTCTCGTAAATAGCCGCGTTCGGCTGAGACGGAGTCGGAACCCGCGGTGGAGTACCGCTCAACCCGGTACCCGCGGTCCTTGAGGACTCGTTCGGCGGCGTCGATGGATCGGTCCGCGGCGTCCCGAGCTGCTGCGGGCTCGGTGAACTCGTGTTCGTCGACGAGGTGCTGGTCGAGTCGCCCCAGGTTTCGTGGGGTACGTGGCGGGCGGGACCGCAGCGCACGAGCGTGGTGCCGGATTCGGGGAATCACGCACCCGATCAGCGACAGAAACAGCAGGAGGTAGATCGCGGAGAACCACGCTGAACTGTAGAGGTCGAACATCTGCAGCCCGTCAAGGACCGGCGCGATGCCCGGGTTGTTGCGGAAGTAGGCGGCGACCCCGTTCGGGTCGGCGGAACGTTGCGGGAAGATCGAGCCGGGAACGGCAGCCGTTGCCAACAACACCAGCAGCAGCAATGCGGTGCGCATGCTGGTCAGTTGCCGCCAGCCCCACCGGAGCCACCCACGCCAGCCGAATGCCGCGGGGGTGGTAGAGGGGGTCGCGTCGACGTGATCCCCGGGACGTGCCGGATCGGTCATGGTGGGTTCAGAGGGGGAGCGTGACACGGAGCATCACCCCCTGGAGGGAGGACATCAGTGCCGTCCAAGCGCCGCTGACCATGAGCGCACCGAGGAGCATGAGTAGGATCCCTCCGGCGACGTTGATGACCCGGATGTGCCGGCGAAGGAAGCCGAGGGACCGGCTCGCCCATCCGAGGCCGAGGGCGAGCAGTATGAACGGGATGCCGAGACCGAGTGAGTACGCCAAGCCCAGCAGGCCAGCGCGAACGGGGTCGCCGAGGTTCCAGGAGACGGACATGATCGCAGCGAGCGTCGGGCCGATGCACGGAGTCCACCCGACGCCCAGGGCGATACCGAGAAGCGGCGCCCCGATCAGGCCCACGCGTTCCGGTGCCCGCCACCGGAACACTCGCTGCATGGGGCGGAACGCGCCGATAAACGCCAGACCCAGCAGGATCACGATCACGCCGAGGAACCGGGTGATGACGTTCGAGTACTCGAGGAAGAAGCGGCCGAGGACTCCGCCGACGACGGTGACCGCGATGAACACCAGGGTGAACCCGCCGATGAAGAGCAACACACCCAGCAGGAGTCGGTTCCGCTCCCGCCCCGATTTGCTGTCCGGGCGAGTGTCGGCGCGGACCCCGAGGGAGCTCCCGAGGTACCCGAAGTAGCCGGGCACGAGGGGGAGCACACACGGTGAGACGAACGACAGCAGCCCGGCAAGCAATGCGACGAGGGCGGCGAGCCAGAGTGCCCCATCGAAGATCAGCAACGACGGGTTCATCAGCTCTCCGCGAGGACGGTGTCGACAAGTGAGGCGAGGATGGATGCCGACTGCAGCTGCCCGATCACCCGCGCTGCGACGCGTCCACTGCGGTCCATCACCAGGGTGGTCGGTGTCGCTTGGATCGGAGTCACCGCGGCGAATGCGAGTTTGACGGTGCCGTCGTTCACGTCGATGACGCTGGGATAGGTGACGCCGTTCTCCTCCGCGAAGGAGATCGCGGTCGCCGGCTGGTCGTAGATGTTGACGCCGAGGAAGCCGACGTCGTCGTTCTGATACTCCTGCCACACCTCTTCGAGGAAGGGCGCTTCGACGATGCATGGCCCGCACGCCGCGTACCAGAAGTTCACGACGTACACCCGATCCCGGTAGTCGGTGCTGGAAACGGGCGCACCTCGCTCCGTGGTCGATTCGAACGACACCGGTTCGCCGCGCTTGTCCGGCGGGATCTCCACGACCCTGAAATCGCCGGACTCGTATGTCGTGCCGGCGGAGTCTCCGGACGTTGACGACGCGGCCGAGCAGCCTGCGAGGGCGAGGCTCGTGGCGGCGAGTGTAGTGATCGCGGCGGCTACCGCTCTGCGCCAGGCCGGCGCAACGGGATGGACAGCGGACTGCGACGAAGCGGGTCGTCGCGACATGAAACGCATGTGGTCTCCGAATGGACGCGAGACTGCAAGCTCGCGCGGTGTATCGCGGGGAGGGAGTTCGCGAGGGGGTGCCTCGGCGATGGGATGGCACGTGGCGCCCTATCCGTCGCAACTCACCTGGCGACGGCAGGCCGATTCGGAGTACGGCCTACGTTCGGCTGATGCAGATCTGGTTCAGCGCGAGGGGGATGGGGCGACGACGGCCAACTGGACGCAGCGTCATACGCTCGGAGCTTGGGAGGAGGAGCGCGAGCTGCGGGAGTGCACGCGTGACCAGCGCAACTACGAACAACGCGACGAGGCAGGCCAGACCGACGCAGAGCGCCAAGACGTCCGGGGCCGAACGTTCGCCGGGAGCGACTCGCGTTTCGGCAGCCGCGGCGTCACCGACCTCGATGGTTGGGATGGAGACCTGCGCGAGAGCAGCCTGCCCAGACGTCGGCTCGGCCGCCTCCGCCGTGTGACAGAACAGCAGCGCAAGACTGGCGCCGAAAACGATCACCAACGCGATGAGAGCGTGACGCAGCCGCGTCAGCAATCGGGTTGATGCGTTCACAGTTCCTCATTTGTCGGGGAGGTCCCGGCCAAGATAACAGACGGATGCTGGGAGGAACTGACCTCGTTCGCGGTGGCCAGCTCAGACCCGAGCGGGTTCAGGAGTTCCCGAAAGAAGCTCGGCCGTCTTCGCCCGTGCCGGCCGCCGAGCCGCGCGGACGCCGTTCAGGATGACGACGACTTCCGCGATCTCGTGCACCAAGACGACACCAGCCAACCCGAGTACCCCGAACAGGGCGAGCGGGAAGAGCCCGATGATGATCGCGAGGGCGAGGCCGATGTTCCACGTCATGATGCGTCGACCACGGCGGGCGTGAGCGAACGCCATCGGCAGCAGCCTCAGGTCCTGCCCGGTGAACGCGACGTCAGCCGATTCAACCGCCGCCGCGGAACCGGTGACGCCCATCGCGATGCCGACCGTAGCTGTTGCAAGCGCCGGGGCGTCGTTGATGCCGTCACCGACCATCGCGGTGGGCGCATCGGTGAGCATCTGGGTGACCGCGGTCGCCTTGTCGGCCGGCAGCTGTTCAGCGCGGACCTCGGTGATGCCGGCTTGCGCGGCCAACGCCTGAGCGGTTCGGGTGTTGTCGCCGGTGAGCATGACGGGGCGGATGCCCTGATCGGTCAGCATCCGCACAGTCTCGGCAGCTTCGGGTCGGAGTTCGTCCCGGATGCCGATGAGGCCAACGACTTCCCCGTCCACCTGGACTACGACAACCGTCATCCCCTCTGCTGCGAGGGTCTCGGCGTCGCCCGCGAGGACGCCAGGGCTGAGCCAGCGGGTGTTGCCGACGCGGACCTCAGCACCGTCGACCAGGCCGGTTAGGCCGTGCCCGGCGTCTTCAACGACGCCGGTGGCGGCCGGGCGGGCGGGTGCCGCGGCGAGGATGGCAGCAGCGAGCGGATGCGTGCTACCGACCTCGACAGCGGCCGCGAGCTCGAGTACCCGCTCACGTCCGACATCCGGGCTGCTGCGGACGTCGACGACCCGAGGTTCGTTGCGGGTGAGCGTGCCGGTCTTGTCCAGGGCGATCTGGCGGATGGTGCCGAGCTGCTCGAACGCTTCACCGGACTTGATGATGACACCGAGCTTTGAGGCCGAGCCGATAGCGCTGATGACGGTCACCGGCACGGCGATGGCAAGCGCGCACGGTGATGCGGCGACGAGGACCACCAACGCCCGTTCGAGCCACGTCGACGGGTCGCCGACCACGAAACCGAACACCGCGACGAGGGCCGCGACGATGAGCACGATGGGGACGAGCGGGCGGGCGATGCGGTCCGCGAGACGAGCTCGCTCACCCTTCCGGGCATGAGCCTGTTCGACGAGGGCGACGATCTGGGTCAACGAGTTGTCGCGGCCGTCCGCGGTGGCTTCGATCCGCAGAGTGCCGGAGCCGTTGATCGACCCTGCGGGCACCGCGTCACCAGGTCCTACAGCGACAGGGATCGACTCACCGGTGACAGCCGAGGTATCGACGCTTGAGCGCCCATCCACCACGACACCGTCCGTGCCGACCCGCTCGCCTGCACCGACGACCAGGAGGTCGAGTTCACGGACGTCGGCAGCGGGGATGGTGACGTCTCCGCTTAGCCGCGAGACCCGGACCGTGTCGGGAATCAACGAGAGGAGCGCGCGCAGTCCTTCCTTCGCGCGATCCATGGCCCGGTCCTCGAGCGCTTCGGCGAGCGAGAACAGGAACGCCAGCGCCGCGGCCTCTCCGACATGACCGAGCGCGACGGCACCGACCGCGGCAATGGTCATGAGCAGGCCAACTCCGAGCCGGCCACGCACGAGACGGCGAACAGCTCCAGGAACGAACGTGTAGGCGCCGGCGATGAGCGCGACCCACTGGAACACCAGCGCGGGAACACCGAGCCCGGACCACTCGAGCGTGTATCCCATGGCGAGCGTGATGCCGGAGATCGCTGAGGGAAGCAGCGCCACGTCGCGCCACCAGGGTGGGCGCACTTCGTGTTCGGTGGCCTCAGGCGCCTCCCGCTGGGAGGCGGGGCCTGGGCCGCAGCATGCGTCCCCGTCATCGACGGGGGCTCGTAGCGCGAGGGACGGGCGGCTGGTCTCGGCCGGCTCGGGCGGGCAGCACGCGTCAGTTTCGACGGGCCGGGCCCTCAGCTCAAGTCGGCGGATCTTGGGCTCGCGCGGCACGTCTGGGCCGCAGCACTCCTCGCTCATGCCGTCACGCCTGTCCCGGCGGTGAGCTCCTCAGCCCCCGGGCCGCAGCAGAGGGGTACGTCGCAGTACTCGTCCGTGCAGGGCTCACCATCGTCGACGGCGAGCACAGTCTTCACGAGCTCGCCAATCGCTCGGGTCAGATGAGGGTCAGCGATCTCGTACCGCGTCTGTCGCCCCTCAGGCGTGGCGACTACCAGCCCGCAGCCGCGAAGGCAGGCTAGATGGTTCGACACGTTCGTGCGAGTGAGCTCCAACTGCCGGGCCAGCTCCGCCGGGTAGCCGGGTTCATCCAGCAGCGAAAGCAGGATCCGCGACCGGGTGGGATCGGCCATCGCCCGGCCAAGCCGGTTGAGCACATCAAGTCGAGACGCAATAGTCAGCACGCAATGACCATACAGCATTCACTGACTAATCTCGACACTGTCAGGGGCTAGCTCGTCCCTGTTTCCGCGGGTCTTGACGCGTCATTCGCGGAACCGGCCGGAGCCGGTCCGCGAAGTCGCCCAGTCGATGTGACTCGTCCCCCGCCTCTCAGACCAATAGCCAAACGGGTTGAGCGCGCCCTAGGCCCCAATCGTGACGTCGATGGAGGCCGCGCAGGCCGTGCACGCCATCGGGTTCCGCACCCATGAGTTCCGCACCCATGAGATGAGGGTGCGGAACCCGATAGCCCGGGCCGTAGGTCAGGCGAGCAGGGTCTCGCCGACGTAGCCGCCCTGCTCGCAGCCCGGCGGGATCGCGAAGACCGCGGATCCGATGGGGGTGGTCCACTCGTTCAGCAGGTCCAGCTCATCCAACCGGGTCTGGATCGGGACGAACTGTCGGTCGACGTCTGCCTGGAAAGAGATGAACACGAGCCCGGTGTTCGAGATCGCTTCCGGGTCGTCCGGGGTGTCGTCGTAATTGTACGAACGGCGGAAGATCACCTCGTCCGCCGTTTCCGGGCGTGCGCGGCGCATGTGGGAGAACTCCGGAATCTCTGGGAATCCGATGGCTGTTGTGGCCTCCCAGTCCGGGGTGTCGCGCTCCGCGGTCCCGGTCAGCGGCGCGCCGTTGCTCAGGCGCCGGCCGACGGCCAACTCCCGCCCGGGCCGGTCCAGCCGGTCCCACTTGTCGACATCCATCCGGATGCGTCGAACGACCATCCCGGTGCCGCCAGCAAGCCAGCTGGCATCCTTCACCCAGACGACGTCAGCGAGCTCCGGGCTGCCGAGCGCGGGGTTTGTGGTGCCGTCGACTTGCCCGAACAGGTTCCGCATCGTCGTCCCGGTCGGTTCTGAACCGTACGCCCGCCGGAACCCCCGCTGCGTCCACCGGATCGTCGCGAACCGGCGGGCGTCTTTCAGCAGCATCCGCAGGGTGTGCGCAACCGTCAGCGGATCATCCGAGCAGACCTGCAACAGCAAGTCGCCGTCGTTCCAGGCCGGGTCGAGCTGGTCCACTTTGAACGCGGGCAGCGGGCGCACCCAGGCGTGGGCCGCCGGGTCCGCCCCCGCACGGCGGACGAACTCCGCCCCGAACCCGAAAGTGATGGTGAGGTTCGCTGGGACGAAGCTCAGCTCGGGCTCGGTGTCGGCGAGCGGGTTCACCCCTTGGGCCATCCGGGCCGCATCATCAGACAGCAACCGCATCATGGACGCGAGCTGGGACCGGTCGACGCCGTCGCGCAAATCGAGGGCGACGAGTGTTGCGTGTGCGGCAGGCGCCGTATCGATCCCGGCCTGATGTGCACCGTGGAACGGCACCACCCCGGTGCCGTTCAACACGTCGGCGACCGCATCCTTCGCGGGCGCGGGGTTGAGGACCTGATCCGCGGCCACCGCGCTGACGGCGCCGGCGCCGGCAACCGCTCCGCCGAGGAGTAGTTGGCGGCGGCTCAACCCGCCCGGTTGGGTCTGGCTACTTCGGCGCATCGCCCATGTCCATCTCGGTCTCCGGGGTGTACTTCTCGTTCGCGCCGGAGTAGTCCTTCACCACGGTCGAGAACGTGGACGTGCTCCCGTCGGAGAACTCCAGCGAGACAGTGAGGTCGGTGCCTGACACCAGCGGTTCGCTCAGTCCCATGATCATCAGGTGGTCGGCACCCGGCTCGAGGGCGAGCGTGTCGCCGGGCTCGATGACGAAGCCGCCCTTCTTCGGCTGCATCACCATCTCGCCGCCCTCGTTCTGGACGGTCTCATGCAGTTCGATCATGCCGGCGAAGTCCGCGCTGGCCCGTTCAATGGTGATCGGGGCGTCGCCGGTGTTCTCGAGCAGCCCGAAACCGCCGGTCATGTCGGTATCGGTCGCCTTGACCCATGCGTCCGTCACCGTGAGCGACTCGGCGGCGGTCGCCGGGCTCGGCTCCGTGGCCTCCGGGGTTCCGGCGGCGGCGCAGCCGGTGAGGGCAAGCGCGAGAATCGCGATGCCGGCGATGGTGGTGGTGCGGCGGGTGAGGTTCATGTCAGTCCTTCGAAGTGGTGGGTGAGTCCGACGGCTCGGAGCCGTCGGACTGGTCGGAGTTGTCGGAGTTGTCGGAGTTGTCGGAGTTGTCGGAACGGGGGCGGCGGCGGCCGAGCGTGATCCCGACGATGACAAGGCCCAGCGCGAGGGCCGCGCCGAACGCGGCGACCAGGCCGACCCGGAGCCAAGTCTCGGACCCGGTGTCCGTGGACGGCGCCGGCTTCTCCTCGTCTCCGGCCGCACTGGATGGGTCGGCACTCGCCGGCGCGCTCGGCGCGGTGGTCGGGATGACCGTGTCTGCGCCGATGCCGATCTGGAAGATGTCACTGATGGGGTGGCCGTCGCCGGAGATGGCCCGCCAGCGGACGCTGTAGACGCCGTCGGGCATCCCGTCCTCGAGCGCGGCCGTGACGGTGTTCGCATCGACGACGACGTCGCCGTCGACCCAGTCAGTGCCGTCGGCGTCGTCGACGATGATGATCGCCCCAAGCGGGAGGACCTCATCGGTGAATTCGAGCACGACCTCCTTCGGTGAGACATCGACGACAGCGCCTTCGGCGGGGCTGGTGCTTTGAATGGATTCGTGGGCGATGGCGGGCGCCGCAGGCGCGACGGCGATGAATGCCGCCGCTGCTATCGCGGTGAGAACCGCCCCGCGCACACGTGAACGTGCAGGCAAACGGGGCTCCTTGATGGAGAGGGTGAGCGTGAAGAGTCCGTGGGCGCGTCAGGCGCGCAGGACGGACGCGTCGGGCGACGCGTTCAGGAAAGCAACGGGCTACGCGGCCACCGGTGGCCCACGTCGTGGCGCGGTGAGGACCGTTCGAGCGGTGAGTGCCGGACGCTCAAGCCAGCTCAGGAGTGTGCGGACTGGCCGCGAAACCGGGGCGACCGCGATGAGGCGAATCGACGCTACGACCCGCTCGTGGATGCGCGTCGCGACGCGGCTGAGCCAGTCGGCGACTGCTTCGGCAAGCTGCAAGAGGCCGAACGTGAGCACCGCGGCGCCCGCATGCGAGAGCGCCATCCCGTCCACCGGGAGGTCGGCGGCCAACGGAAGCTGAACCATGCCGTGCGCACCATGCCCGACCGCGGGCTCATCGCCGAAGCGCGACGGAGCGACCGAGAACAGCCCGTGGAACAGGTACTGGCTGGCGGCAACCCCGGCGGCGGTTTGGAGCCACCGCAGCCGGCGCCCGGACAGGGCGGTGCAGATCGGGACGCCGAGCACTACTGTCGCTAGGATTCCCTGCCAGGACGGCACCGGCCCGCCTCCGAGCACGTGCGCGAACACCGCGACGTAGCTTGCGGCCAAGGCGACGGCGACGCCGCGGGCGACGCGACTCCACCGACCGGACATGCAGCCATTGTCCCTCATCACCGGAGCGCCGGCGATCCGCCCTGGTCTCGACGCTGGATACGCGCGGGTCGGGCGTCTTCGTCCAAACCGGAGGCTTGCGTTCTCAGGCCCAAAATGCATATATCTGCGTATGAATTCAGATAACGAGTGCGGGCTGAGTGTGGAGAGCCAGTACGTCGAGCTCGCCGTGGCGAACCGCGGCGTTACGCTCGGGTAGCCGCACCGCCAGGCGCCCCTCAGTCGGAAGCGTTGCGAGGTCGCCTATCGGAGCGACCGTGTCCACCACCTCAGCGCTGCCGTCGGCCACCTGCCGCGCCCGCCACAGCCCCAGCAGCAGTACCCCGTGGCCGAGGTTTCGCCCGCGCCGGCTGCGGCGCCGCCAACCGGTACACATCCTCCAAGGCAGCGAGCGGCACGCCGCAGGCCTGGAGTAGCCGGAAGATCGCGAAGAGGCTCGTGCCCGTTGCCGACCCCGACTCAATCAGGCGAAGTGTGGACGTCCCAACCCCAGCCTTGCGGGCGAGATCCTCTTGGCGAAGCCCCGCGGCCCGCCGTGCACCGCGAACACATTCACCAAGCGCAGCGCCGGCTCGAACCTTCTGGATGTCAGACATCATCGCTAGAATAGTAGCGCTATGAAACTAGCGGAAACAGACACGGTTCGACGCGCCGGACGTGGGTCGCGCCACCACGTCCGGCGTGCCCGATACACTCGCCCTCAAGCACGCAGGACGTGCAACCGGGGGGTGGAGGTGCGCGTGCCCGCGATCAGCGAGTACTTCAAGACGGTCGGCGAGTGGGACGACGGTGTCCACCGATTCAGGGTGATCACGCCGGATCACGCCGATTGGCTGACCGGACTCGCCGAGCTCTACCGAGAGCTGCGCACCGCCTCTCGTGTTCCCATCGGTGACCTTGGCCTCACCGGCCTTGAGGGATTCGATGTCGAAGATCTCCAGGCTGCCCTCGTCGCAACACAGGTCCCTACGCGCCACAGTGGATCGCCGAAGGTGAAGCACATGGCGGTCGAACGCTCTGACATCGGCGAGCTCGTGCTCGCGCTCATCGGAGAGCTGAAGTACGGCTACAACTACGGGTACCGGTCCGTGCGTGACCGTGAGCTGGTGAAGCTCCCAGGTCGCGGCATCGATCAGATCGGCGTTCTCGAACTGGATCTCACCAACGGGGAGCGCGCCTACGTCCTCTCGCTCGGCGAAGCGAAGGTTTCTATCGACAAGAACTCACCTCCCGCGGTCGTCGACGGCTCGAAGGACTGCCTTCGCGTTCAGCATCGAGGACACCTCACCGAGTCTGCAGAGTCGATCCAAAAGGTCCTCGGCGCCGCCCGACACACGGCGGATCGGGATACTGCCCGGCAACTGTTCGCGGCCGGCATGTTGTGGCGTCAGGGTTCCGACAAGGTCACGCTGCGCAGCACCTCGATGCTGGTCCGCGACCGCAACCATCAGCCCACCGACTTCGGGTCGTTCCGGGCTTCGCCGTCCGACTACGATCCGGGCACATCGACTTCACGATCCTGGTCATCGACACCGGCGACATCGAGGAGCTCGTCGATGAGTTCCTCGCCCTCGCACGCCAGGAAGCAGCATGAACCGTCGGTCTGAGTTCGACAGCATGCTCCACGCCACCGGCGTGTTCACGGTCGCGGCCGACGCCGAGCGGGACACCACACTGGTCAGCGTGCTCGGGCAGGGGGCAGCGAGCGAGAACGCTGAGGACCTCGTCCTCAGCGCTGAGATGCTCGAACTCGAGGCTCTCGACGAGCGCGACCCCGCCCGCCGCAAGCAACTGCTGGAAGACGCGTTCTCCTGCTGGATTCGGCTTGCGCTCGGCGAGGACCTGTCGCCGCTAGCGGATGGGGCCGTGCCCGCAGAGCTCGCTGTCGTACTGCACCTCGCGGCGACCGGTACTGCAGCTGACCGGGTAACCGAGACCAGGCAGGCGCTCATCCGCTTCCTGCCCCCAGCGTCCGACCTCATCCAATCTCAGGACCCGGATTGGGCCCGAGCTGTCATCTCCGATACGGTCCTTGCGTTCGCCCTGCTCACCCGAAAGCACGGTGGGTGGAACGACGTTGGGCTCGCGCTGGAGCTGCTCCAGTCACTCCGCGACCGTCAAGCAGACCACGAACCGGCGTTCCTCCAGCCATTGCAGACGGCGCCAGTCTCAGGCGCGGAAGAAGCGAGTGAGGACAGCGCAGACCCGCGTATCGGAGTGATGCGGCTGGTGGCTGGGTACCACCTAGCTCAGCTGGCCACGACCGCAGGCAAGTACATCGAAACCGGACAAGGGTCGACCCAGCAGGCCGTCACGCGCCTGGACACCCACCGCTCGCAGGCGCTTCGGGCCGTTGCCGAAATCAACGACGGAACGTTGGCGCGGGTCATCGACCTGGTCCACCTCGGTCTTCGTCCGCTCGTGGAGCGATCCATCTGGGCACAAGTTGAGACTCTCGGGTCTAAGGTTGGACGCTTGGCGGGAGCGTTGGCACACCGCGAAAACCCCAGCCCGATGCTCGAACTCTGGCCCAGCCAAGTCGAAGCGATGAACAAGAACCTGCTCGACGCATACCGTCGGGCGGTCGTCGTCCAGATGCCCACCAGCGCCGGCAAGACGCTGCTCGCCGAGTTCTCCATAGTGCAGACGCTCTCACTGAACGAGAAGGGGCGCGTCGCGTACATTGTGCCGACGCGAGTACTCGTCAATCAGGTCACCGATGAGCTGCGACGCGACCTTAAACCACTCGGTTACTCGGTTGAGCAAGCGATCCCGGTCATTGACCTCGACCCGACCGAAGACCTGCTTCTGAACAGTCTCCCGCACGTGCTTGTCACCACACCTGAAAAGCTCGACCTCCTCGTGCGGACCGCCCACCCAGTGATCGAGGACCTCGCGATGGTGGTCGTCGATGAAGCGCACAACCTCGGAGAAGCGAACCGAGGCGCGCGTCTAGAGCTCGTCCTGGCGACCATCCGCCGCGACAAGCCCTCCGCTCGGTTCCTCCTGCTTTCACCGTTCGTGCCGAACGCGAAGTCCCTATCGGACTGGCTGGGCGGCGACCGAGGCTCCAGCATCCGCGTCGACTGGAAGCCGAACAAGAAGCTCATCGGAGAGCTCGCCATCCGCAAGCAGAGAAACCCCCACGATGGCCGACGAAAGGACAGCTTCCTCACCCTGTCGCCCATCAAGGCCGCCGACAACTACCATCTCCCATCGGATAGCGTGCTCGAGCTCGGGCAAGTCACCATGCCAACGGCATCGCTAGCGAACATCGCCGCCGCCGCACACGAACGACTCGAGAGTCGAGGCGCGACCCTGCTGGTCTGCAACGGCAAACCCAAAGCGACCAAGCGTGCCGTGGAGATCGCGAAGGAGCGGCTGGACCGCCCGCTCAGCCCGCGTGCGGAAGCCGTCCATCGCCACGTCGTCACCGAACTCGGTGAAGACAGCCCGCTCGCGATGTGCATCCGACGCGGTGTCGCGTATCACCATGCAGGCATGTCAGGCGATACCCGACGACTTGTCGAAGAACTCGTCCTGCACGGCGATGTAGACGTCGTTTGCGGCACGACCACCCTCGCCCAGGGGGCGAACTTCCCCCTCACGAACGTCATCATCGAGTCTTTCCGGATGGGCGACGGTGACATCACTCACGCCCAGTTCTGGAACATCGCGGGACGCGCTGGAAGAGGCATGCTCAGCGGAATGGGGGTCGTCGGCTTCCCTGTAACCACCGCCGAACAACGCGCCAAATGGCAGACGTTCTTCGAGGACGACGCCGCCGACATCGCCAGCCGCCTCGCCGCCGTCGTTGAACACGCTGACAGCATCGGAACCGACTTCCTCAGCGCGTTGAACCGAAGCTCTGACGTCGAGAGCCTTTCCGAGTTCCTCCAGTACCTCGCGCATGCCCTGCGTGTATCCGGCGCATTGAGTTCCGCCAATGAGATCGAAGACCTCCTGCGATCCAGCCTGATCTTCGCGGAGACCGAACGCGTCTCGCGGAAGGCGGCACAGCAGCTCGTGCAACTGTGCCGTGGCTACCTCGACTCCTTGCAGGGCAAGGGTTCACTCGTCTCACTCGCCGACGGCACCGGATTCTCGACGCCCGCGATCAACCTGCTCCTGGGCGGGCTTCGTGAGCACCCCGACATGCGAAACCCTCAGAACTGGGAACCGCATGCGCTGTTCGGATCAAGTCTTGACCCCCTCACGCAACGACTCGAACTCGTGTCCAAGATGCCTGAACTCCGGCTGGCACCCGACGAAGAGCGAGGCGATTTCAACCCGCGACGTGCCGCCCTCATCCTCCGCGACTGGGTGAACGGCATGCCGCTGCCCGAACTTGTCGCAAAGCACGCCAAGGTGAGGAAGGATGCCGCCGCTACCCACGCGTCTTTCGTCACCTACCTACTCGGTAGGCTGTCGCAGAACGCGAGCTGGGGGCTCGGAGCCCTGGAGAAGGTAGCTTTCGCAGGCAAAGAACCCGCAAGGGACGAAACCGCACGCTACGTCCCCACCATGGTGTTCTACGGTGTCAACACCCCGGAAGCCACCTGGATGCGAATGGCAGGGCTACCGCGCGATGTCGCCCGAGGCGCTGCTGACATCTGGCGAGAAGAAGGACGCGACGCCCCGCGCTCCTTCGACGACATTCGAGGCTGGGTCAGCGGCCTCACCCCCAACCAATGGGAAGGTGCCTTGGAGGGGACCGCGATTCGTCCGGAAGACGTCAAACACCTCTGGACGTAGCTAGCCCGTCAAGACGAACGCCACAGCGGATCAGCTGACCGCGACGGCCAGGTCCTCCTCCACAGTGACGAGCTCAGCGATCTTCATCGCGATGTCTGTCATCGAGTCCTCCGCTGTGTCCAAACCGTTCCGAGAACCAAGCAGCGGGCTGACCCGCCGAAGCTCGTCATAACTTGTCTCATGCATCACCGGGATCAACAGATCACGAGCCAGAAGCTCCGAAAGCTCCTTGTCCGAGATCCCTCGCTGGTCGACCCGCTTGAGCAGCGCCGGCGTGACGAGCACCAAGCCGGTCCGCGACTTCGCCAGACCCCGGTCGATCTCCCGCAGGAATGGCTGACCTAGAACGATGTCCTTCTCACTGAACCAGACGGACACGCCCTGGTCCACGAGTAGATCGTGCAACTCTTTCGCCGCTGCACGCCGGTCATCCCACGCGTGGCAGAGGAACACATCGCGCAGGTCAGGCTCTTCCCTGGCACGGATCTCAACCTTCCGCCGGACAGGCGTTAGCGCCCGGACCTCCGCCGGAGTGTAGGTAACGGAGGACTCGCTTGGCGACCACCGTGGCTGAGTCCTGCCCCCGTTTGAACTGGCGCCTCCACTGCTGCTCCGAGGGGCGACTGCCGACGGACGATAGTACGAAGGGGGCGGCGAGTAGTACCTGCCGTATCCGCGGCTGCCACACGCGGGGCAGGCAGCCGCAGCGCTCGACGTTCGATGGCCCTGGATCGGGGCGGTGCACCTACTCATGGCCAGATGATATCGACTACCGCGACCATCACTGCCCCAGCACGCCTGCCGATCCATCGTGCCGGATGGCAAGCGCGGTGGTCCACACCGCACGAACTATCGCGTCCTCGCGATTGCCGTATCGCAACGATCATCAGTCGGCAGAAGCACTCCACGACGTCGAAGACCGCAGCTCCTGTGACTCACCACGTACATGGTTTCACGAGAGGATCCACCGTCCATTAGCGGAGGATCCCCAGCTTCAAGCCCCAGCAACAGCCCCGGAATGACAGGGCACAAGGAGTTTCGTGAATTTCTCACCATGAGACGAAGGCCCCGGCAGGAATGCCGGGGCCTTCGTCGTACCTGGTCTCGATCCTCACGCTCCGGGGCGACGGAGGCGACCACCCCGCCCTCGCGCACGAAGCAGCAACGCCGCACTGCCCGCGATCCCGACCGCCGCCAGTCCTGCCGCGAGCGAGGCGCCGAACGACATCGCCGGGGTGATGGTCGAGCTGAGGGGGACCTCGCCCACCATCGCGGCGGGGGTGAACGGGGCCACCTGGCTGATGGTGGCCCCGGAGGGGTCGATCATCGCCGACACTCCGACGGTGGACGCGTTCACGACGGACCGGCCGGCTTCGATGGCGCGGAGCCGGGCGATCGCGAGCTGTTGGGCGCTCTGGTCGGTCCTGCCGAAGTCGGCGTTGTTGGTCGGCGCGAGGATCAGCTGGGCGCCGCCCTCGACCATCTCGCGGATGAGCGCGTCGTCGACGATGTCGAAACAGATGGCGACGCCTGCGCGGACCCCCTCGATGTCGAGCACGTTCGGACGGGTGCCGATGCTGAAGTCTCGAGGGATCATGGAGAACAGATCCGGCGCGAGCGGATACCAGAACTCCCGATCGGGAAGGTACTCGGCGAACGGGACCGGGTGCATCTTGTCGTACTGGGCGGTCGCTCCTCGGCCCGGCTCCCAGAGCAACGCGCTGTTGTACATGCGGTCGCCGTCGACGGTGATCGCCCCGACCAGCATGGGGGCGTCGAACTCGGCGGTGAGCTCGTCGAGGACCCGGGCGGCGGCCCGGTCCCGGAGCGGATCCAGGTCCGCGGCGTTCTCCGGCCACACGAGCAGATCGAGGTCCTCACCTCGAAGCGGCGCAGTCGCTTCCAGGTGATCCTCCAGGATCCGGCCGGGCCGGTTCTGCGCGAGCAGGCCCGCCTCGGAGTTGCCCTGCACCGCGCCGACCCTGAGCGTGCCGGTCGTCTCGACCGGGAACGGAGGGACCGCCAGCAGCCCCGCCAGCAGCACGACGGGGGACAGCAGCATCGGCCGCGGGAGCCGGCTCCGGTCGCGCACCACCTGCACGATCAGGGCGCTGACGGCGGCGATGAGGAAGCTCAGCCCGCCCACCCCGACCCACGCGACGAGCTGTCCGAGCGGGCTCTCGGATTGGGAGAACGCGAGCTTGCCCCACGCGAACCCGCCGTACGGCCAGGTCCCGGCGACCAGTTCCCGGGCGACCCAGATCCCGGCGACGAGGGCGGGGATGACCAGCAGCCGGGCCGCCTCACGCTGCAGGACGACTTCCGCCGCCCGCCAGGTGATCGCGATGAGCACGCCGGCGGCGGCGCTGAACAGGGTCTGCAGCCCGGCGAGCCCGAGCCACGGTGCAGCACCGAGATACACCGTCAACCAGAAGGTGTGCGTCCCCCAGAATGCCGCGGCTCCAGCTGCGGCGGACGCCAGCGCGACCGGGAGTCGCCGGGCGGTGAGCGCGCCCAGCAGCAGCGGGGTGCCGAGCAGGATCAGCGGCCACCAGCCGAGCCCGGGGAACGCGGCCGCGTTCAGGAGGCCGCCGGCCACGGCCACCGGCACTGGCCACCATCGGCGGAGGTCCCGGCGGGTCGCCGCGACGGGTGGCGCGGGGCTCAGCTCAGGCGAGGTGCGCACGGACGCTCATCCCGCCCCGACCGGTGCAGCCGGCTGTGGAGTTCATGCCGGTTTGCGGCTGGCGACGATGGCGCCGGCGATGACGAGCAGCATCCCCATCGGATACCCGGCGACGAGGTCCACCCAGCCTTCCGGCTGTGCGGGGCCGAAGGCTTCGAGGTGGCTGAGCCAGTGCACGGCGGCGACGACGAAGCCGACCGCCATGATGCCTTGCCCGATGCGGAGATAGCGCCGGCGGCGACGGTACTTCTCCGCCCCGTCGAGGTCCTTGCCTGCGGTTCGTTTCATGGGGCGCTCCGTTCTGGTGGGGACTGCTGGGCGCGGCTCGAGGCCGGTGTGGCAGCAGGGGCCGCCGCGACCGGTTCACGCCCGGGCAGGTAGGGGCTGGTTTCCGGTTCCGGGTGGCGGCGGGTCTGCATGATGACGAGCACGAGACCTGCGACGGCGACGAGGGCTGCGGTCAGCAGGTTGATCTTCACCCCGAACACCAGGAGTTCCGTCGGGTCGAGACGGAACGACTCGAACCAGGCCCGACCGGTGCCGTAGATGATCAGGTAGGCCCCGAGCGCTTTGCCCCATCGCAACGGCACCCGCCGTTCGATGAGCAGGATGACCGCGGCGCCGGTGAGGTTCCACAGCATCTCGTACAGGAACAGCGGATGGAACAGGGTGTCGGCGGGGAGGCCGGGCGGGAACGCGGGACTCGACGGGTCGATCTGCAGACCCCAGGGGAGGGTGGTCGGGGTGCCGAACAGCTCCTGGTTGAAGTAGTTCCCGAGCCGGCCGATGGCCTGCGCGATCAGGATGCCTGGGGCGAGGGCGTCCGCGAACGAGAGGAATCGGATGCCGGCACGGCGGCACCCGATGTACGCTCCGACGCTGCCGAGCAGGATCGCGCCGAAGATCGCCAGGCCGCCCTCCCAGACGTAGAGCACCTTCCACAGGTCGGCACCCGGGTAGAAGTAGTCGGTGGGATGGGTGACGACGTGGTAGAGGCGTCCGCCGACGATGCCGAGCGGGACCGCCCACAGCACGATGTCGAGCACGACGCCGCGTTCGGCACCACGCCGAGTGAGGCGATGCGAGGTGAGCCAGGTGGCGATGACGATGCCGGCGAGGATGAACAGGGCGTAGAACCGGATGGTGAACGGGCCGAGCTCGAAGCCGGTGAGGTCGGGGCTGGGGATCGCGGTGAAGATCACGGTTGCTCCTTCAGGACGGTTCCGATGAGGGCATCCAGGATGCTCGGGCGCTGGATGTCGCGAACAGGGTCATCACTTCTTGCCGAGGAGGACGGTGACGGTCTCGCCGAAGTCGTCGGTGGCGACGACGCCGCGGTCGTCGGCGAGGAGGAGCCAGTGCACGCCGTCGCCACCGGCGAAGGCGAGGGCTTCGGGGACGCCGACGGTGGTGCCGCGTTTGGACCAGCTGGCCCCGTCGCTGGTCCAGATGATGCCTTCGGTGTCGACGCCGATGACGCCCGTGCCGTCGGAGGCGACGGTGACGAGGTAGAGCGGGGGCGCGCCGTCGACGCGGGAGAACGTGGCGCCGGCGTCGTCGCTCACCATGAGCCCCTGCTCGGTGGTCGCGTACAGCCGGTCGGGGTTGCCGGGGTCGGCGGCGAGGTCGCGCGCTTCGATGCCGGCCCGGTCCGTCCAGGTCTGTCCGCTGTCGTCGCTGACCTTCACGATCCCGCCGTGGTACCCGTAGACGCGGAGCTGGCCGGGCAGCTCCACGACGTCGAGGTCGTGGAAGTCGGCTTCACCGCTGAGCGAGACCGAGTCCCAGGTGTTGGCGCGGTCGGTGCTGGAGATCAGGCCGAGGTTCCCGGGCAGGCCCGGATCGGCCGGGTCCGGGTGTCCGGAGCCGAGCAGAAGCCCGGGGCGGGCGACGACGAACCCCATCGTGTCCTGCGCCCGGTCGGCGATCCGGCGGGGGGCACCGGACGAGTCCGGCTCCGTGGCCGGGTAGGTGTCCGGCAGCTGCGCCGTGGGAACGGTCCAGACCCCGTTGTGGCTGGCGGCGTAGGTCTCCCCGGTCGAGGGGTCCACCCCGAGCCCGTGCACGTGGCCGAGATCCGCGGACGGGACGCCGGGATCTCCGGCGGAGCAGCCCGAGAGGGCGACCGCGCCGGCGAGGAGGACGGCGGCGGCAGGCAGCACGCGGGCGATGGTGGGGTTAGCCAAGGGTGATTCCTCTGTTGCTCATGAACGGCTGGGGATCGATGCGTGCGCCGTCGACGCGCACTTCGAAGTGCAGGTGGCAGCCGGTGGACGCGCCGGTGGTGCCGACCGCGGCGATGTTCGCGCCGGCGGGCACCTGCTGGCCCGGGCTCACGTACAGCTCGCTGTTGTGGGCGTACCCGGTCTGCACGCCGTTGCCGTGGTCGATGAGGACCCAGAGCCCGTAGCTGCCGAGCCAGTCGGCGTAGACGACCGTGCCTCCGGTCGCGGCGTAGACACCGCGGCCGCAGCCGGCGGCGAGGTCGGTGCCGTAGTGGAACGCGCCGACGCCGGCGACCGGCCGGTTCGGTCGTGGCCCGAACGGGTCGCTGATCCAGCCAGAGACGGGCAGCGCCCAGCCTTGCCCGCTCAGCTGCCCGGAGTCCAGGCCGCCACCGCCGCCGCCACCGCCGCCACTGCGGCGGGCGGCTTCCTCGGCGGCGCGTCGTGCGGCTTCGCCCTTCGCGTAGTCGGCTTCGGTGGCTGCTCGGTTGTCGGTCAGGACGGCGAGCTGGGCTTGCATCGTCGCCTGAGACTCCTGCTGCTGCAGCAGCTTCGTCCGCACCGCATCGCGGGCTTCGACCGCGGCCTGCAATGCGGTCTCGGCAGCGGCGGCCAACTCGAGCCGGGCCTGCTTGGCGACCTTGGCCTGGTCGGTGAGTGCCGCCACGTCCTTCGCATCGGCGTCCGCCTGGATGTAGATCTGCGTCGTGCGCTCCGTGAGCTTGTCCATCGACGCGAGCTTGGACAGCAGCCCGTCCGCGCCGTCGGCGTCGAGGAAGAGGGAGAGCGACAGGTCCCCGCCCCCACCGGTTCGGGCGAGCATTGCGGCGATCTGCCCGGCCTGACGCCCCGACTCGTCGGCTTTCGCCGTCGCATCCGCGGCGGCATCTTCCAACTGGTCTGAGCGGTACCCGGCCTCGTCGGCCGCGGCTTGCGCCTGCTCGTACTCGGCGCCCCGCGTGGTCGCGAGCTCCTCGGCAGCGGCCACCTCGGCGGTGAGCGCGGCGATCAGTGACTGCAGCTCGGCGATCTGCGCCTGCTTGGCCGACTCGGACGCCCGAGCGCTCTCGACATCGGCCCAGGACGGGTAGTCGGAGGTCGCGCTCGCGGGCGCGACGCTCCCGAGCACCGTGACCGCGACGATGATCGAGAGGGCTGGCAGGAACCGGCGCCGCCGGCGATCGGGGGCGGTCACTGTCCCACTCGTTCCTCGAGCCACGCCACCGGGTCGGTCGGGGTGTCCCCGCCGAGGAGGATCTCGAAGTGCAGGTGCGGGCCGGTCGACTGGCCGGTGTTGCCGACGTTGCCGACGAGGTCGCCCACGTCGACGGTCTGCCCGACGGAGAGGGCGAGGGAGCCCTCCCGCATGTGCGCGTAGACGCTGGAGACCAGCTCCCCGTCGATCATGTGGTCGATGACCGCGTACACGCCGAGTCCGCCGTTGTCGGATGCGGAGACCTCGCGGACGGTTCCGGCGGCGACGGCCTGGATGGCCGAGCCGTCGCCGGGGTTCATGTCGATGCCCTTGTGGAAGGTGGAGCAGCCCGCGCACGGGGCGATCCGGGGGCCGAAGTCGGTGCTGATCGGCACGCCGGTGAGGAACGGCCATTGGATCGGGCCGGAGAAGTTCACGAACGTCGACGCCGTCTGCGCGTAGGAACCGGAGGTCTGGGCGTATCCGGTGGTGTAGTTCTCGGAGGAGACGGCCGGGGCGCTGATCACATCGCCGTCCATGGACAGCCGCTGCCCGTCACGGAACATGTCGTCGCTCGCGAACGCGAGCGGGTCGGCGGGATTGACCGCGAGGGCGGGGACGGAGACGCTGATCAGCATGAGCGCCGCCGAGGCGAGTGCGGCAGCCGCCGTGGCGCGGCGCCGCAGCGGCCGGGCGGGCGTCGCCGCACGGCGGAGGCCGGGCGCACGCGTCGGTGCTGCCGGAGTGGTCGGTGCTGCCGGAGTGGTCGGTGTCGCCGGAGCGTGGGAGCCGGTCCGGCGGGGGCCGGGCTGGCGAGTCGCATTCGATCTGCGTCCGCGACGTTCGGCTTCGCGGGCCGCCCGGCGGGTGGTGGGCTGCACGGGCCGGCTATCCACGCGGGATCGTTTCGTCGGGGAGGGTGCACATGGGGGTTCCTTGCGTCGAGGGATGCGGGCGGGAGCCTGGACTTGGCACGTGCGGGCCCCCGCCCTCTGAGTCGCGATACCCAGGGGGAGGATTCGCGCCCAGTCAAGAGGGATCAGAGGCCCGCGAGGAGCTCCTGCATCCGGGTGATCTCGTCGGTCTGCATGGCGACGATGGCTTCGGTGGGTCGTTTCCGAGGTCGACCGACGGGCATGGCAAAGCCACGCCCGGGGTCGGCGGGCGCGAGGATCGGCCTAGGTGCGACTGATGGAGAGCACGGCCAGACTCGGGCGGTGCAGGTGTAGCGGGAAGGTCTGAACGATGGCGACGGCACGGCCGCCGGCGTCGAGGAGTCGACGGAAGATCGCCGGCCGGTCGGCGAGGAGCGCGAGCGCGGCGAAGATCAGCAGCGTGGCGCACGTCATCACCATGAGTGCGCAGTCCATCAAGCCGTGCAGGCACGCTTCGTCGCAGTGCGCGCCGATCAGCGAGGTCGCCGCTGCCGTCTCGGGCGCACTCTGCTGGGTGGCGTTCGCGCTGACGGCCGACATCGGGGCGGCGGTGTTCGCGTGCTCGCCTCCGGCACCGGCGGCGTGCATCGCGAGGATGCCGGCGAGGATCGCCGCCATGCCGAGGACTGCGAAGAGGGTGCGGGTGACGCCGTCGAGACGAGGCCTGGCGAGGGTGCGGATCGCACTCAACTCCATGGTCACCTCCTCATCGCGTGGCGCGTCGGCGCATCCGGTCCTGCTGACGCATACCCCCGTAGCGTACTCCAGGGCCGCGGAGATGAAACTGGGAACTCCCCCCTTTTCCGATGGGACGAGAATTCGCCCTTTCCGCGGAGCAGACAGAGGACTAAAGTTTGGCGCGCGCCGGGGGGCGTCGCGATAGGCGGCGAGGAGTCGAGATGATCACGTCATTGGATGGGCGTCGCACGAGGCGGTGGGTCGGTGTCGGGCTGCTCGCCATGTTCGCCGGGGTGGTCGCGGGTGCACTCGCGCCCGCGGTCGCTGCCGAGGCCGCCTTCCCGAATCCGGCCGACCCCGCCGATTTCTACGTCAGCCAAGCGGGCGTGTGCCCGCCGGGCGTTGCGGCCGCGAACTGTTTCACCACGGTGAACGCGGCGATCGACGCGAACAACTCGCTCGCCACCGGCGGCGAGACGATCCACGTGGATGATGGCGTCTACGTCGGGAGCTTCCGGATCCTCAAGCCGGTGACGCTGACGGGAACGAGCAAGGCCGCGGTCATCCAGACCGAGTACACGGCGCCGGGCCCGCGTGGCATCTGGGTCGAATCGAGCGACGTCATCATCGAGAACCTGACGATCAAGGGCTACCCCGAGCCCGCAGGGGTGCCCGGGGAGGATGCGTCGGTCTGCATCTACGTGGTGCCGTACGACCCGCCGTTCCATCCCGTCGACCCGTCCTCGTATCTCGACAACGTCCAGATCCTCGACAACGACATCCAGCCCGGCTTCTTCGGGGACGACCCGAGCGCGAACTCGGGGCAGGGCATCGTCACCGCGATCACGAACATCGCGGACCCCACGCAGCCCGGCGCGATCTACATCACGAACCTGACGATCTCGGGCAACACGATCCACCCGGTCGACCCGGCCACCGGCGCTGACCGGGCCATCGTCGTGAACCCGGGGGTGGCCGACTCCGAGATCTCCGACAACACCATCACCGGCACGTATCTGTCGGGGTCGTTGTTCTCCGGCCTCGACGGCAACGTCGTCGTGACCGGCAATCGCTTCGACGGCATCGCACCGTTCTCGCTCGCGAACTCCTGGGGCTGGTACGACCCGAGGTGGGGCCACGTGAAGGTCGTGGGCAACGAGTTCTCCGGGGCGACGGAGTACCCGATCCTGGTCGACTACTCCGCTATCGACCCGGCGATCACCGAGAACACCTTCACCGACATCATGAGCGGTGCCGCAGCGCCGCTCGGGAACATCGCGATCCGCCAGTTCCTCGGCACGGACGACCCGGTGTACACCCAGTACCAGCCGTACGACCCGGCGCTCTCCACGCTCCCGGTCGGGCAGTACTTCCACAACACTCCGTACGTCTACGGGCAGCCGGAACACCTCGTGGACTACGCGAGCACGAACGACGGGCACTACGTGGACTACATCCCGGCGAGCTACCGGGTGGAGTACTACCAGGACAGCATCGCCCCGGCCAATGAGATCGGGGCGGCGGCCGACGGGACGGCGTTCCTCACCGACGACATCGAACCGCTGACGGCGGAGACGGTCGCGGCCGACCTCGGCGCGGGATGGGTCGACGCGCGAAAGCCCGCGGGATACGGGCCCGGGTCGGCGAGCTTCCCCGCAGCGTCCCCGGTGATCGCTGACAACGTCGTCCGCGTGCTCTACGTCGCCGCGACGCCGACGCCGACGCCGACGCCGACCCCGACGCCCGAGCCGAGCCCGTCACCAGGGCCGAGCCCGTCACCCGGCCCGAGCCCGGCGCCCGCTGCCGGCGGTCTCCCGGCGACGGGCGCAGGCCTCACCGCACCCGCGATGTCGGCGGGGGTGCTCCTGCTCGGCACCGGTGCGCTCGCGCTCGCCGCAGCGCGTCGGCGGCGGAGGCCCCGCAGCCGCTGAAGCGACGGGAAGGTCGGGGCCGTGGCGGGGCCGGGCTCGCGCTACATGGCCAGGGGGTCGTCCAGCAGCTCGGCGAACGCGGCCTCGGCCGCGCCGATGAGGAGCCGGTCCGCCCCGAGCGCCGCGGACGTCAGCGTCACGCGTTCGGCCGGCGCGGGCATGGCCCGCCTGCGGACGAGCGCATCGAACTCGTCCGCTCCGCGCTCGCGGAGGAGGGCGAGGAAGCCGCCGAGCACGACCTTCGACGGGTTGAGCACGTTGACGGCGTTGCCGAGTGCGACGGCGAGGAGCGAGCGCTGGCGGTCCACCTCGGCGCGGAGCGCGGGCGAGGCATCCGCGAGCGCAGCGGCGAGGGCGTGGTCGTCGACCGGGCCGAGTCGAGCGATCCGCAGGAGCCGCGCGCGGCTGACCTCGTCCTCGAGCACGCCGGAATCCGGCCCGCCGAGGGAGACCTGGCCCCACTCTCCGGCGTAGCCGTCCGCCCCGCGGATGTGGATGCCGCGCAGGACGATCCCGCCGCCGATGCCGCTCGCTCCACCGTTGAGATAGATGACGTCGTCGTCGTGCGCGGCGGCGCCGAACAGTCGCTCGGCCAGCACGCCCAGCGTGGCGTCGTTGTCGACCGCGACCGGGACGCCGATCGCCGCCGCGAGCGGGCTCGCCAGATCCGCGTCGTGCCACCCGAGGTGCGGGGCCAATCTCACCGTTCCGGTCCGAGCCTGGACCAGTCCGGGGACGGCCACGCCGACCGCGGCCAGTCGGGCCGCCCGGAGCGGGCCGGAGCGCCACTCCCGGAGGACGGAGTCGACGACGCGCACGACCTCGGCGACGGTCGGCGCCTCAGGGCAGAGGACCCGGCTGCGCTCCCGCACACGGCCCGCGAGGGACACGGCCGCGACCTCGATGGCGTCGACTTCCGGGTTCACCGCGAGAGCGACGAGGTCGTCGCTCGCGGCGACCACCGGGCTGGGTCGCCCGACGCGGCGCTGGGGGGTGGGGTCGCGTTCGGCGACCAGTCCCCGAGCGGAGAGCGCTGCGATGAGGTGAGCCACGGTCGACCGGTTCAAGCCGGTTTCGCGGGTGAGCTCGGCGCGCGACCGGGGTCCGCGCTCGTGGATCAGGCGCAGTACGACCGAGAGGTTCGCCCGCCGGATGCCGTCCGAGCGCGGGGCGGGGGTGGGCCGGCTCATCTGGTCTCCTCACCGCCGTCGTGCGACACCACCATATCCGCCGGTCGGCGGCCGTCCTTGGGTGGGCCGCCCGTCGATGATATGTTGTGCGCAACAACAAATTTGCGAAGGCGGGAATTCTGGTCATGGAGCCGACGAAAGAGGACAGGTTCAGCTTCGGTCTGTGGACCGTCGGGTACAACGGGGCGGATCCGTTCGGCGGCCCTACGCGATCACCGCTGGACGTCGTGCGCGTGGTCGAGAACCTCGCTGATCTCGGTGCCTACGGCCTGACCTTCCACGATGACGACCTGTTCGCGTTCGGGTCGACCGACCTCGAGCGCCGAAGGCAGATCGATCGCCTGACGGGCGCGCTCGCCGACACGGGCATGGTCGTCCCGATGGTCACGACGAACCTCTTCAGCGCTCCCGTCTTCAAGGACGGCGGGTTCACCTCGAACGACCGTCGGGTTCGTCGCTTCGCGCTTCGAAAGGTGCTGCGCAACCTCGACCTGGCGGCAGAGCTGGGGGCCACCACGTTCGTGATGTGGGGCGGGCGGGAGGGCGCCGAATACGATTCCGCCAAGGACATCCGTCTGGCGCTCGAGCGCTATCGCGAGGCGGTGAATCTCCTCGTCGCCTACGTGACCGACCGGGGCTACGACATCCGCTTCGCCATCGAGCCCAAACCGAACGAGCCGCGCGGCGACATCCTGCTGCCGACGCTCGGCCACGCCCTCGCGTTCATCGACTCGCTCGAGCGCCCGGACCTCGTCGGTCTGAATCCCGAGGTCGGGCACGAGCAGATGGCGGGCCTCAACTTCGCGGCCGGTATCGCCCAGGCCCTGTATCACGGGAAGCTCTTCCACATCGACCTGAACGGCCAGCGCGGCATCAAGTACGACCAGGACCTGGTCTTCGGCCACGGCGACCTGCACAACGCGTTCGCGCTGGTCGACCTGCTCGAGCACGGCGGCCCCGGCGGGGGCCCGGCCTACGACGGCCCCCGGCACTTCGACTACAAGCCCAGCCGCACCGAGGACGAGCAGGGCGTGTGGGAGTCGGCCGCCGCGAACATGCGCATGTACCTCCTCCTCAAGGAGCGTGCGGCCTCGTTCCGCGCGGACCCGGAGGTGCAGGAAGCGCTGACGGCGGCACGGGTGCCCGAGCTCGCGCTGCCCACGCTCGGGGCCGGCGAGTCGTACGACGAACTCCTCGCGGACCGCACGGCATACGAAGACTTCGACGCCGGTTCCTACCTGGACGCGGAAGGCTTCGGGTTCGTGCGACTGCAGCAGCTCGCCACGGAGCATCTCCTCGGCGCGCGCCGGTGAGGTGAGACGCTGACATGGCGCTCGTGATGGGGGTCGACTCCTCGACGCAGGCGTGCAAGGTCGTGATCGTCGACACCACGTCGGGGTCGATCGTTCGCGCGGGGCGCGCACCGCATCCGGACGGGAGCTCCGTCGACCCCGAGGCGTGGTGGGAGGCGCTGCAGCTCGCGATCGCGGACGCCGGCGGGATGGCGGACGTCGCCGCTTGGTCGATCGCCGGTCAACAGCACGGCATGGTCGCCCTCGACGCGGGCGGTCACGTGATCCGCGACGCGTTGCTGTGGAACGACACCCGCTCCGGACCCGCCGCTCGGGCACTGATCTCGGAGTTCGGCGCCGAGGCCTTGGCCTCACGCACCGGCCTGGTGCCGGTCGCGTCGTTCACGATCACCAAGCTGCGCTGGCTCCGCGACACCGAGCCCGAGCACGCGGCGCGGGTGGCCTGCGTCGCGCTCCCGCACGATTGGCTGACCTGGCGGCTGCGCGGGTTCGGGCCGACGCACCCCGTGCTCGATGAGCTGTTCACCGATCGCTCCGATGCGTCCGGCACCGGCTACTGGAGTCCCGCGACCGGGCGCTATGACCGAGACCTGCTCATCGCCGCGCTCGGCCACGACGCGCTCCTGCCTCCGGTGCTCGACCCTGCCGGATCCGTGCTGGACGCGGGAGGCCGCCGGGTCGCCGCGGGCGCGGGTGACAACGCGGCGGCGGCTCTGGGGCTCGGTGCAGTCGCCGGTGACGCGGTCGTTTCGATCGGCACATCCGGCACGGTCTTCGCCGTGAGCCGTGAGCCGGTCGCGGATCCCACGGGGGCCGTCGCCGGGTTCGCCGATGTGGCCGGCGGATTCCTTCCGCTGGTCGCGACGCTCAACGCGGCTCGGGTCCTCGACGTGACCGCCGCCCTGCTCGGCGTCGACGCCGAGGCGTTCAGCGCCCTCGCCCTGCGAGCGGAGCCTGGCGCCGGCGGGTTGAGTCTGCAGCCGTACTTCGTCGGTGAGCGAACGCCCGACCTCCCGGATGCCACGGCGACGCTGTCGGGGATGACGCTCGCCTCGACGACGCGTGAGAATCTCGCCAGAGCGGCGGTCGAGGGCATGCTCCGCGGCCTCAGCGCTGGTCTCGACGCGCTCCGCGGCCTCGAGGTCCCGCTCGAGCGGGTCCTGCTGATCGGCGGTGGCGCCCGATCCGAGGCGGTGCGCGAACTCGCGTCCGACGTGCTCCGGCTTCCGGTGACGGTGCCGCCGGCGCAGGAGTACGTCGCGATCGGCGCGGCGCGGCAGGCCGCTGCAACCTTGACCGACTGAGGAGCGGGGTGCCGGAAGGACGTCGTGCCGGCGAGTGGTAACGTTCCCATATCGTGGGATGAACCAGCGAGGAGTGAGGGTGATCCAACGTCTCGAAGGCGAGGGCTGGCAGCTGCGTGAAGCGCTGGGCGACACGTGGCAGTGGGTGGTCTCCAAACTCATCGATCGGCGCAACAGCGTCACCTCGGCGGCCGACTCGGCGGTGTGGATCCCCGCTCGCGTCCCGGGCTCCGTGCTCGACGACCTGATCCGCGCCGGTGAAGTGCCCGAGCCGCGACAGGCGCGACGCAGCCGCGAGGTGGAGTGGGTCGGCGACCGCCACTGGGTGTATCGGCGCTCGGTGGAGCTGCCCGACCTCGAACCGGGCGAGGCGGCGTGGCTCGAACTCGACGGGATCGACCCCGGCGGCAGCGTCTTCTGGGACGGGCGGGAGGTCGGCACGGTCGACGGCCTCTTCCGGGCCCTCCGGGTGCGGCTGGGCGAGGCGGGGGAGCCCGAGGTGTCACCCGGGCCGCACACCCTCGCGGTCGTGGTGCGTCCCGCGCTCGACACCGAACCCCAGGTCGGGCGCACCGAACGGGTGCGCCGGCTCGCTCCGCGGGTCGGCAGCGGCTGGGACTTCGCACCCCGGATGCGGCATCAGGGCGTCTGGCGGGGGGTGCGCCTGATCACCGGAAGCTCTGGGTTCGCGTCGGTCCACGCCCGCACGCACGTGGACGTCGGCGATCCCGCCGGGGAGGTCGTGATCGATGCGACCGTCGCGGGCGCGGGCACCACGGTGACGGCCGAACTCTCCCTCGACGGGCGCAGTACGGCCGCCACCTCGGTCGAGCTGGTCGGGCCCAGCGCCCGACTGAAGCTCTCCGTTCCGGACGTCCGGCGCTGGTGGCCGGTGGGCATGGGGGATCAGGTCCTCTACGAGCTGCGGGTCACGGTCTCGGACCACGGCCGGCTCTTGGACGAGCGCGTGATGCGGGTCGCCTTCCGCAGTGCCCGCCTGATCCCGAACCCCGGGGCGCCGTCGACGGCGCTGGGGTACACCGCGGAGGTCAACGGCCGCGTCCTCCCGCTCGTCGGATGGAACTGGGCGCCGGCGGACCTGCTGTTCGGCGCCATCGAGCACCAGCGGGTCGATCACCTGCTCGACCTCGCCGTGGAGTCCGGGGCGCGCATCCTGCGCGTCTGGGGCGGTGGTCTCCTCGAGTCCGACCACTTCTACGAGGCGTGCGACGAGCGCGGACTCCTGGTGTGGCAGGAGCTCCCGCAGTCCAGCTCCGGGATCACGAGCACCCCGGCGACGGACGCGGACTTCATCGCGCACGCGGTCGAGGAGACCACCATGGCCGCCGCACGACTGGCGCGGCATCCGAGCCTGTTCCTGTGGTGCGGAGGCAACGAGCTGGAGGATGCGGCCGGCCCGCTGGACGAAGCGCGTTCGCCCGTACTGGCGGCCATGCGCAGCGCGCTCGCCCGCATCGACCCAGGACGCCCCTGGCTGCCCACCTCGCCGTCGGGTCCGACCTTCCATCATCGACTGGACCGCATCGCGGAGGCCCCCGACGATCAACACGACGTGCACGGCCCGTGGGAGCATCAGGGCCTGATCGGACAGCACACGCTCGCCGATGCGGGAACGAGCCTCGCCCACACGGAGTTCGGCGTCGAGGGAATGGCCAGCATGCGCTCCCTCCGGGCGATCGTGCCGGCGGGGCGACGATGGCCGGCCGATCTGAGCAATCCCGTCTACCGCCACCTCGGGCAATGGTGGAACAACGCCGGACTCGTCGCCGACTCCTTCGGCGGCCGCATCGCGGACCTCGCCCGCATGCAGCGGGCGAGTCAGTGGCTGCAGGCGACCGGCCTCCAGTACGCGATCGAGGCCGACCGTCGCCGTTGGCCGAGATGCAGCATGGTGTTGCCGTGGCAGCTCGCCGAGAGCTTCCCGAATGCCTGGTGCACGAGCGTCGTCGAGTGGTCGGGCGAGGCGAAGCCGGCCCTCCACGCGGCGCGGCGGGCCTTCGGGCGGAACCGAGCGACCATCCGCACCGCGCAGTCCGCTTGGGGCGACGCCTCCGACCCCACCGCTCAGGCCTGGCTGTGGGCGGAGGACGGCATCGAGCGCGGTTCGGAGCTGCGGTTCCTCCTGCGCGATGCTGACGGCGCCATCCTGGCCGAGACGAACGTCACGGACCTGCCCGCGATCGCCGCCCCGACCGCCGTCGCAGCGCTCGTCGTGCCGCGGCCGCCGGAGGGCGGAATCGCGATCTGGGAGGCACGATGGCACGGACCCGACGGGACGCTCGTCGACCTCGAGCGCACGGTCGCGAGTCTCGGGAGCGACCTCGCGCCGCTGACGGAGCTCCGCCCCGCACACCTCACCGTGCGCGTCGTCGAGCAGGGGGACGACTGGAGTGTCACGATCGCCCACACCGGCGGCCCGGCCGTCGTCGGGCCTGCGCTGCATGACGGGCGGCCGTGGGGGGCTCCCGGGAGCGTCATCGTCCGGGACGACCCTCGGCCGCTGCTCCCGGGCGAGCGCCGCACGCTCGCCGTGCGCTGGAGCGGGGTGCCGGCGGAGGAGCGGATGCTCTGGCTGGACGCCTGGAACGTCGAGCCACTGACCGTGCGGCCCTCGCCGGACGCCCTTCCCGGAGAACGGAGCTGAGATGCCTCGCCCCAACATCATCCTCATCGTCGCCGACCAGCTGCGCGGCGACTGCCTCGGCATCGAGGGACGCCACCCGGTCCTGACTCCGCGGCTGGACGGCCTGGCCGCCGCAGGTGCCCGCTTCACGCATGCGTACTCCACCGCGCCCGTGTGCATTCCTGCCCGCCGGTCGCTGCTCTCCGGGCAAGCCCCTCGCAGCCATGGGCTGCTCGGGTTCCGCGACGGCGTGGAGTGGGACGAGGAGCGCACCTTGCCCGCGCTGCTGCGGGCGGCCGGCTATCACACGCAGCTCGTCGGACGGGAGATGCACCAGCACCCCGCCCGCAAGCGGTTCGGCTACGACGAGATGACCATCGGCGAGGACTACCAGCGCTGGCTCGCCGAGCGCCTCGGCACCGATGCGGAACACGATCCGGCCGACCCCTACGGCGGACCGCTGTACTCGACCGGCATCATGCAGAACGATTGGACGGTCGCACCGTGGCCGTATCCGGACGACACCCATTTCACCGCGTGGACGATCACCCAGGCACGCCGGTTCCTGCAGCGCCGTGATCCGTCGCAACCGTACTTCCTCACGATCTCGCTGCTCGCCCCGCACCCCCCGCTGGTGCCGCCGGCCTTCTACCTCGATCGGTATCTGCGGATGGAGCTCCCCGAGCCCGTCGTCGGAGACTGGGCGGACGAGCCCGATACGCCCCATGCGCCGGACGCGGCGCGCGCCCGCCTCGACGGAGAGCTCGGCCGCGCCGCCCGGGCGGCCTACTACGGCCTCATCAACCACATCGACGATCAGCTCGGCCGGGTGCTGACGATGCTGAACGGCCTGAGAGGGGCCGGCGCGCAATCCGGGAACACGGTCGTGGCGGTGACCGCCGATCACGGCGAGATGCTCGGTGACCACCACCTCTGGCGGAAGTCGCTGCCCTATGAGGGCGCGGCACGCATCCCGCTCCTGATTCGCGCCCCCGAGCGGTACGGCATCCGCCCGGGGACCGTGTTGGACAGCCCGGTCTCGCTGGAGGACGTCATGCCGACGCTCCTCGACTTCGCCGGAGTCGAGGCTCCCGCAGGCATCGACGGGGTGAGCCTCCGCCCCCTGCTCACGACCGCCGCGCCCCTCGACCGCGATCCGGTCCACCTGGAGCTCGCGAACGGGGACGGGAGCTCCTTCCAGGCACTCACCGACGGCCGGACGAAGTACGTGTGGTTCACGGAGACGGGGCGGGAGCACCTCTTCGATCTCCGAGCGGATCCTGGCGAGGCCATCGACCTCGCCGAGCACGAGGGCCAGGCTGACCGGCTGAAGGAGTGGCGGCAGATGCTGATCGCCGCGCTGGCCGACCGACCGGAGGGGTTCGTCGACGGCGGGGCGCTCGTCCCCGGACGCCCGTACCATCCGGTGCCCACGCACCTCGCACCTCCGCCGCAGATCACGGACTCGAAGCAGATCACGGACTCGAAGGGGACCTCCGCATGACCACACGCAAGAACATCATCCTGTTCATGACCGACGAGCAGCGTCGCGACTACGTCGGCTACAGCGGGAGCGGGAACGTCGCGACGCCGCACATCGACCGGATCGCCGAAGGAACGGCGTTCAGCGGCTGCACGAGCAGCAACCCGATCTGCGCACCCGCGCGCGCCTCCTTGCTCACCGGTCGGTACCCGCACCAGATCGGGATGCTCGCGATGTACGGTGATCTCGATCCCACCATCCCGACCTACGCGCAGATCCTGCAGAGGAACGGCTACCACACCGCCGCGGCGGGCAAGCTGCACGTGCTCGCCACCTGGGCCGGCGACACCCCGCGGGGGAAGATCCTCGACCTCGTCGCCCTGCGTGAACAGGTCCGCGGGTTCGGCTTCGACGAGCTGTGGGAGACCGCTGGGAAGCAGCTCATGCTGCGCAACTACTGCGACTACGGCAAGCACCTCGAAGAGCGCGGCCTCCGCGAGACGTACCTCGACTTCGTCGAGGCGAGCCTGGAGTCCGAGGACGGCATCGTCCACAAGGCCGAGGCGGTCCAGCCCACCTTCCTCCCCGAGGAGGACTACATCGACGTGGTGACCGCCGACCGGGCGCTCGGATTCCTTCGCGACCGCCCGCGCGACAAGCCGTTCTTCCTCTTCACCTCGTTCTGCGGTCCGCACATGCCCTTCGACCCGCCGCAATCCTGGATCGACCGCGTTCCGTACGAGGAGGTCGACGACTTCGTCGAGGACGAGCCGCTCACGAGCGAGCAGAAGGAGGGGCTCTGGCAGAAGCGCCGGAACTACAAGGCGATGATCCAGCTCATCGACGCTCAGATCGGGCGGATCATCGACTACCTCGAGGAGCACGATCTGCTGGACGACACCGTCCTGTTGTTCACGTCCGATCACGGTGAGATGCTCGGCGATCACGGACGCATGGGGAAGGCGGTGCCCTGGTGGCAGTCGGCGTCCATCCCACTGGCGGTGCGGCATCCGGATCACCTCGATTCCGCGCGGAACTCGACGCCGGTCTCGCTCGTCGACGTCGCCGCGACGATCCTCGACAGCGCGGGGATCGACCCCGCGCAGTTGCGCGGCGACGGCCTCGCGTTCGCCGGCGACATTCCCGCGCGCTCATTGCTGCCGATCGTGCGTGGCGAGACCGGCAGCGTGCGCGAGTACGGGTTCGCCGAGTCGGGGACGCGCTGGCAGCTGCTGGAGACGGAGGAGTGGAAGTACGTGTACTGGTTCGGCAAATCGACACCGGATCGACTCGTCGAGGAGCTGTACCACCGTCGCTCCGACCCGGACGAGCAGCACAACCTCGCGCTCGAGCCGGGGCACGACGAGATCCTCGAGTGGTTCCGTGCCCGAAGAGCGTACGAACTGGACCAGAGCCCGGCAGTGCAGACGATCTGGGCCCCGCTGAACCTCGGCCCGACCGCGGCACGAGCGGTGAGCGCATCGGCCGAGCCGGTCGATGCGGGCGCACGAGAACCGAACAAGGAGACGACTGTATGACCGGATTCCCCGACGGCTTCCTCTGGGGGGCGGCGACGAGCGCCTACCAGATCGAGGGTTCATTGGATGCGGATGGCCGTGGGCGATCCATCTGGGAGGACTTCGCGGCCCGGCCCGGGGCGATCGAGGGCGGCGGGGACGCCGCCGTCGCCTGCGACTCGTACCGACGCTGGCCGGAGGACCTCGAGCTGCTCGAGCGGATGAATCTCAACGCGTACCGCTTCTCGCTGGCCTGGTCACGGATCGTGCCCGACGGGACCGGGCGCATCGAGACCCGTGGGCTCGACCACTACGACCGGATCGTCGATGCGCTGCTCGCCCGCGGGATCACGCCGGTCGTGACGCTGAACCACTGGGACATGCCGTCGGCGCTGATGGCGGACGGCGGCTGGGCCGCACGGAGCACGGTCGACGCGTTCGCCGAGTACGCCGAGGCCGCCGCGCGGCGGCTGGGCGACCGGGTGCCCTGGTGGATCACGCAGAACGAGCCCTGGATCATCCAACTCCTCGGGTACCAGCTCGGCCTGCACGCGCCGGGCGTCCGCGACCTCCGCGCCGCCGTCTCCGCCGGACATCACGTGCTGCTGGGACACGGTGCCGCGGTCGACGTCATGCGCGCCCACACCAGCGGGCGCATCGGCGCCGCCCCGAACCTGCTTCCCTGCGTCCCGGCGAGCGACGATCCCGCCGACATCGCGGCGACCCGCGGCTCCGACGGATACGTGAACCGCTGGTTCTTGGAGCCGTTGCTCGGCGGCGGCTACCCGGCGGACATGCGTGAGCATTGGGAGCGAGCCATCGGCGGCGGGCTCGACGGGATCATCCGCGACGGAGACGAGGCGCGGATCGCGGGTCGCAGCGACTTCCTCGCCATCAACTACTACACGCAACGCGTCATGAAGGCGGCGGAGGTCGGACCGGACCGTCCCTTCCCGTGGCAGGTCGTCTCGGACCCGGCTGCCGCGCGTACCGACGAAGGCACGGAGATCGTCCCGGAGGCGCTGACCGGACTGCTGCTGCGCCTGCACCGGGAGTACCCGGGCGTCCCGCTGATGATCACCGAGAACGGCGCCATCTACGGTGATTCACCGAGCCACGACGGGCAGGTGCACGACGTGCGTCGGATCCGCTACCTGCGCGCCCACCTCGAGGCGATACGTGTGGCCATCGCTCAGGGGGCGCCCGTGACGGGCTACCTGCACTGGTCGCTGATGGACAACTTCGAATGGGCGCTCGGCTACCGCCCCCGGTTCGGCATGGTCTACGTCGACTACCGGACGGGCGAGCGGATCCTCAAGGACTCGGCGCTGCACTACGCCGAGATCGCGCGGGCCGGCGGCATCGTCGATTGGGACGAGACCCGGCCGGTCGGCCGCGTCGTGGACAGCCTCGGGGCCTTCGGCTGAGCGGCGCCGGGTGAACCGTGGACCGCGGTTCACCCGGCGGTTCACCCGGCGGCTCATGCCGGGTGCGAGTCCTGGCTGCTCCAGGCGGCCCAGAGCGCGGCGTACTCGCCGTCCGCGGCGAGCAGCTCGTCGTGAGCGCCGTTCTCGACGATCACACCGCCCCGCATGACGACGATCCGGTCGGCATCCCGCGCCGTGTGGAGACGGTGCGCGATGGCGATCACGGTGCGCCCCTCGAGGACCGAGTCCAAGGACTGCTCCAACCCTCGTGCAGCCCGGGGGTCGATCAGCGACGTGGCCTCGTCGAGTACGAGGGTGTGGGGATCGAGGAGCACGAGTCGGGCGAGCGCCACCTGTTGGGCCTGTGCCGGCGTGAGCAGCACACCGGTCGCCCCGACGTGCGTCTCGAGGCCGTTCGGCATGGACAGCGCCCACCGGTCGGCGCCTACGACCTCGAGCGCCGCGGTCAACTCCTGCGCCGACGCCGCCGGAGCCGCGAGTCGGAGGTTCTCGGCCAGGGTCCCGACGAAGACGTGATGCTCCTGCGTCACGAGTGCGACGCGCCCCCGGAGCTCGTCGAGCGGGATCTGCGCCATCTCGGCCCCGCCGAGGGTGACCTGGCCGGAGGTGGGCGCGGCGATGCCGGTGAGGAGCCGGCCCAGCGTGGACTTGCCGGATCCGGACGGGCCGACGACGGCGATGCGCTCGCCGACCGCGGGCACCAGGTCGATGCCGTGCAGCACCTCGCCGCCCTCGGGGTAGCGGAACCGCACCGACTCCGCGACGACCCGCTCGTCGAGCGGGTCCGGGTGGCTGGAACGGATCTCCGCGTCGACGTCCTCCACCCCCACGATGCGTGAGAGCGCGGCCGCACCGACCTGGATCCGGTCCATCCAGCCGATCAGCTCCTCCACCGGCCCCGACAGCTGCATCGTGTACAGCGTGATCGCCGCCACCTGGCCGGCGGTCGCGATGCCGGAATCGAGCGCCGCACCGCCGACGAGCAGCACCACGATGACCGGCACGAGGAGCCCGAGCGTCGTCGACGGGAACCAGATCGAGCGGAGACCGAGCGTGTACCACTCCGCGTTGCGGCGCTCGGTCAGCGCGGCGTCGATCTTCGCCTGCTGCGCCGTGGCCAGGGCGAGCGCATCGATCGTGTCCGCCCCTTCCACGGTTTCGTTGACGACTCCGATGAGGCGTCCGTACGATGCGAGCTGGCGCTGGTAAGCGGGGATCGACCGCCGGATGTACCAGCGGGTCCCCGCGAAGAGGATGGGGACGCCCGCGAGCGTGGCGATCGCCAACATCGGGCTGACCAGGAAGGCGGCACCGATCGTCAGCGCCGCCGTCGTCGTGGTCACGAGGATCCGGGGGATGCCGAAGCGCACCATCTGCGCGACCGCGTCGATGTCGGTGGTCGTCCGCGCGAGCATGTCGCCGGTGCCGGCGGCCTCGACGACGGCGAGCGGGAGCCCGAGCACGGCCCGCAGGAAGCGTTCGCGAAGCCTGGCGAAGATCGTCTCGCCGAGGCGCAGCGCGTGAAGCTGGGCGAAACGCGTGACCAACGCCTGCACCGTGGTCGCGCAGACCAGCGCGACCAGCACCAGTCCGATGCCGGTCGAGGTCGAGGTGCCGTTCGTCAACGCATCGATGGCACGCCCGATCAGCCACGGGCTGAGCAAGCCGGCGACCGCGGCGAGTGCCTGGAGGGCGACGACCACGGAGAGCACGATGCGGTGTCCGCGGATGAGCGATGCGACTTCGGCACGGACTCTGGCTCCGTCTGCGATGGGGAGCAACGTCAGTCCTCCTCGGATTCGTCCGGGTTCGTGATGGGGTGCGGGAGGGGGATCGAGCCCGTCGAGACGGCCTGGGCCCAGACCGTGTCGATCGAGCCCGTCCACGTCTCGTTCGAGACGACGGGCTCGTCGGGCTCGGCGTCGTTGACCGTGCGGGCGACGACGGAGCGGTACTGGCGTCCGACCGGATCAGCCCTGCGCAACAGTCCGTCGTGGGTGCCGGTGCCCGCGACGCGGCCGCCGTCGAGCACATGGACCTCGTCGGCCTGGGCGAGAAGCAGCGGACTGGAACTGACGACGACGGTCGTCAGCCCCTTCCGGGCCCTCCGCAGGCGCGCAGCCACGATGGCCTCGGTGTTCGCGTCGAGCGCGCTGGTCGGCTCGACGAGGATGAGCACCTCGGCATCCGAGAGCAGCGCGCGGGCGAGGCTCAGACGTTGCCGTTGCCCGCCGGAGAAGTTGCTGCCGCGCTCCGGGATGTGCTCGTCGAGCCCCCGTGGGAGGGCGTCCAATGCATCCTGCGCCGCGACGGCGGCCAGGGCGTCGTCGACCCGCCGGCGTCGGGCGGCCGCGCTGCCCGGCAGCCCGGGCCGGCGCACCTCTCGGATGTCGAGCGCGTTCCGCAACGGGCCGGAGAAGAGGTAGGCGTCGGAGCCGACGAGAACGATGCGGTCGCGCACGTCCTTCACCCGGTGCCGCGTCAGTTCGGTGCCGCCCCACAGCACCTGGGATTCGCGCAAGGACCGGTCGTCACGACGGGCCAGGCGCTCGGCGACCGTGGTCGCGCTCGCCGGATCGTCCGAGACGATCGCCGAGAAACGGCCGGGGCGGATCACGATGCCGGAGGCGACGTCTGCGAGTTCGGTCGCCGTCTCTGGCGCGGGAACAGGCGTCTCGGGATCCTTGACCGCCGACTCGACGGCCAGCACGTCGGTCATCCGGCGCGCAGCGACCATACCGCGTGCGAACGCGCCGGTCGCCTCGACCGTGATGCGCAGCGGCATGATCAGGAACACCGAGAATCCGTAGAAGGTCACGAGCTCTCCGGGTGAGATGGCGCCGTCCAGCACCAGGCTCGCAGCCATCCACACCACCACGGCCATGAACAGGCCGGGAAGGAGGATCTGCAGCGCGTCCATCCAGGTCGACACCTGCGCCATCTCGATGCCGCGCCGCCGCAACCGCTCGGATCCGAGTTCATAGCGGCGAGCGAAATACGCTTCTCCGCCGATGCCGCGCAGCACCCGGAGCCCGACCACCGTGTCGGTCGCGAGATCGGCCAGCGTGCCCTGTTCGGCCCGCCAGCGCGCCTGCCGCTGCTGCACCGGTCGCAGGAACGCCGTCATGACGAGGACGAGGAGGGGCATGCCGACCAGCACGACCATCCCGAGCTGGACCGAGGTCGCCATCGCGATGGCGCCCACGGCCGCATACGAGACCACACCGCCCGAGAACCGGGCCGTGACATCGAACAGCTCCCCGATCCGGATCGCGTCGTTCGCCACGGTGGAGGCGACTTCACCCGGAGAGGTCCCCGCCTTGATCGCCGCTCCGGTCGCGGCGCTGTGATGCGCGACGCGACGCGACAGCGACAACGAGGACCGCAACCAGTTCGACACCGCCATCCGGTGCCGCAGCACTGCGAAGCCCGCCTGCGCGAGCGCGACGCCCGCGAGTGCGAGCACCCAGGGCACGATGCCGCGGAAACCGCCCGCGGTGCCGCCATCGATCGCCTGGCTCACGAGGTACGGCCAGGCCACCTGGCAGAGCATCCAGGCGATGCCGAAGAGGATCCCCGCAGCGAGGGTGCCGGGCTGTCGCCGCGCCTGCCACCACAACAGCCGGAACGGACCGCCCCGGCTCATGAGCCGGTCCGGCGGATGAACGCCTCGCCGTTGCCGAACGCGGGGATCTCGGCGGGCGACTCCACTTCCCAGCCGGCCGGGGCGGTGATCAGGGGAGCGACCGGGGCGTCGCCCGGGTTCCGGAGCCGCACGCGCAGCCCGCCGTCCGGTGCCGGGCGGAACTCCGTCAGCAGGTCGTCGGGAGTCACCGACACCGGCGCGGCGAAGGGCCGCTGCTCGCCCCGCACGAATCGCGGCTGCAGGGGCTGAGCGAGGTCGGCGGCGTATCCGCGCACGGTCGCGCGAGTGACCTCGGCTGGGCGGAAGCGATATCGGAACGCCCGGGTGAACTCCTGCCGCGCCTGGAAGTTCGTGAAGTGCAGGTTGTTGGCGATCCAGCTCTGGATGTGGCCGCGCGGCGCGACCAGCCGCCGCGCCCACTCCCCGGTGTGCAGCGCGCCGAGCTGCACGAGCGGGGCATCGTAGGTGCCCCAGAGCATCCCGCCGTCCTCGCCGCCCACGCCGATCGCATGCTGCACCGAGTACCAGTCTCTGCTGGTGTCGGGCAACTGCTCGTGGTCCGCCTCGAACACGGCCCCGGCGGTCTCGAGGAGGAAGCGCGGCGACCGGACGGCGAACGGGAACGCGATGTGGACGCTTTCCGGGGCGAACCGCTCGGCTTTCGAGATCCGCACGGCGAGCTCGAGGTCGGGGGCGCCCTCGGTGATGGTCAAGGTCGAGACGATGGCCTGGATGCCCGTGAGCGCGGATTCCCACCGCAGTTGCGTCACCGGGCCGACCACCCGGACGAGGACCGGACCGTCGCCCGACGCCGCCGCGCGGACGAATTCCGGACCGGGATGATCCGGATGGAAGAGCTTCGGGCTCACCGTCACGGCGGGATGTGCGCTGTCGCTCGGGATCTCCTCCGTGACCACGGCGCCGAGGCCCCAAGCCGCCTCGCCGTCCACGAGCTCGCGGCCGTTCGTCCGGTCGACGATCGACACGACGCCACCGGACTCGGGACGTACCGTCACCTCGTACCGGCCGGCGGCGACGGACTCCGGAGCGGGAGCCCATTCGCCGGGGGCCGGCACCTCGACGGAGACCGCCCCGAACGCGGGGACCGTCGCGGACACGGCCACCCGGCGCGTGCCGTCGTCGACCTCGACGTCCATGGTCTCGGTGCGCGCGTGCGGCGAGGGATTGAACACCAGGACGCGCCCCTCGAGCTCCGGCTCGTTCGCACCCACTCGGAGGAGGCGGTGCCAGGCTTCGATCGCCAAGTCGCGGCCGAAGTCGTAGGCGGCGTAGGCGAAGGAGGATTTCGCATTGTGGTGCGAGTGGCTGAACGTCGAATGCGGCTTCGAGTAGGTCTCCCAGCTGCCCCAGGTGTGCTCACCGTAGAGCAGCAGGCACTCGCGCACCTCGGCGAGGTCCGCGTCGACCTCCGCCGCGGTGCGGAGACGCACTGGCGCGCGTCGGTAGCCGAGGACCTCCGAGAAGGCGATCTCGCCCTCGCCCCCGCCCTCGCCGGCGAGCCGGGCGAGCGCGAAGTCGGTCTCCGCCTGGCGCAGCAGGGTGCGGGCCTCCCGGTACACGGCCACCTCGCGAGCGGTGGATCCGTGACCGTGCGACCACCAGTCCGCCCACTCGCCGCGCACGACGGGGAGCTCGGCCGTGGACGCCTCGGCTTGGATCGCATCGAGCGCGTCGTCGATCGTCTCGCAGGCCATCGGGAGGTCGGGGTGCTTCGCGTTCCAGGCCTCCACCACGGCGGCGGGACCCCTGGTCGGCCAGCGATTGTCGTTGCCGGCATGCACGACGGCCGTTGAGAACGGGTAGTCGTCGCGGCCGTCCAGGGCGCTGACGAACTCCTCGATGCGGGGCAGCGCGTGTGACACGTCGCCCTGGACGATGCCCCACTCCTCGCCGTAGCCGTAGTGCGTGGAGAGCCACACGAAGACCCGTCGGCCGGACGGCGTCTCCCACTGGAACGCGCTCGGCTGCGTGAACGGCGCACGCCCGTGGTCGGGGTTGAGCGCCATCACCAGCCGGGTCACGCCGGCGTCCAGCATCGGGTCCGTCGCGCCCCAGGAGATCCCGTTGACGTCGCCGTGCTGCTGGGTCCGCACGGGGATGCCCTGGGCTTGGAGCGCGCGGACGACGCGGAACATCTCATCGTGCTCCGGGGCGTCCGGCAACTGGGTCATGTTGAGGTAGCCGGCGGTCACCGACAGCCGTCCGGCCGAAAGCTGAGCGAAGAAGCGCCGGCGTTGCTCTGGGGCCGCCGTCTCGAGGAACGAGGCGACGGGACGGGCGGCCTCGAAGGTCCACCGCAGCGACGCCGGATCGGTCGCGGGATCCTGCTCAACGAGGTCGAGCACTCGATCGACGATGCGACGGTGCATGCGGTCGATGATCCGTGGACTGTTGGTGTAGCCGACATCGTGATGCGTGTGCGGGATGAGTGAGATTCGTCGGATGGCCATGCCGCTCCAGCGGGTGCTCGTGGTCGAGAAGATGCGGAGGGAGGGACGCGCACGTGGGCACGCCCCTCCCGGGGGACGACGAATCGTCCGGTTCGAAATCAGTCCGCGATCATCGACTCGTAGTCGCGCATGGCCGTGGACTGGGCGTCGGAGAGGGCTTGATCGATCGACTTCTCACCCACCAGGACGGCGATGACCGCGTTGCGGATCTCGGACAGCACCGTCTGACCGGCCGGCGATGCCGGGTACGAACGTCCGTAGTCCAGGATCGCGTAGTAGTCGTCGATCACGGCGTCGAAGTTGGCGTCGGAGGATCCGGTCACCCACTTCTCCTTGATCACCTGATCGGCCTCCGGGGAACCGGTGAACAGGCCGGCGTTGATCCCGCCGTCGGCCTTGCGGGTCTCCCCGCGGGCGTCTCCGGCCGCTTCCCACGACCCGAGCGAGGTGACGTCGGTGATCCATGCGCACGCGGTGGCCGGGTTCTTCGCACCGGCCGGGATGACGAACGCGGAGCCGCTGGCCGCGGCGAACGGCTCGCCCTTGGCGTCACGCAGCGGTACGACGCCCAGCTCCAGCTGGTCGGCGTACTTCGAGAGGCCGTTGACGTACCACTGCATGTTCATCTCGGCCGCGACCTGGCCGGCGACGTACTGGTTGTTGTCGCCGAACCGGTCGAACGAATCCGTGAAGCTCTTGTCCTTCGCGAATCCGCCCTGCGCGTCGTGGATCTGCTGCAGCAGCTCGATGCCGGCCTGGTTGGACGGGTCGTCGAGGGTGGGCTTGCCGTCGGCGTCGGTGAGCTGGCCGCCCATCGCCAGGATGTACAGCTCCGAGTTGGTGGCGTCGTTGGGGTCGAATCCGAGGACGGACGGGTTGCCGCCCTGCTCCTGGTACACCTTCTCGATGGCGGGCAGGAGCTTGGTGGTGTCGGAGGTGTCGAAGTCCTCCGCCGACACGCCCGCCTGGGCCAGGATCGCCTGGTTCACGATGATCGCCGGGGGCTGGTAGAACTGCGGCGCGCCCCAGACGCGGTCATCCCAGGTCACTTCATCGGCGACCATCTTGTACCACCGCTCCTGGGGATCGACGTCCTTCGCCTCATAGCACGCGTCGAGCGGCAGGATGAGATCCTGCGCCGCGTACTGGGCGACGAGGCGGCGGTCCATCTGGACCACGTCGGGCACGTCGCCGCTCGCGACTCGCGTGGTGAGTTTCTGCGAGTCGAACGCGGTGGCATCGTGCGTGATCTCGACGTCCGGCATCTGTGCCGCCGCGTAGTCGAGACGCGCCTGGCCCACATCGTCCGCATTCTCGAACCCCCACATGCTGAGCGTGCCGGAGGGCTTGGCGGTGAAGTCGACGTCCGCACCGGCCTCCTCGCCTCCGCCGGCGCAGCCGGTGAGGGCCAGGGCGGCGATCGCGCCCAGGGCGACCGCGCCCGTGAACCGCTTCTTCATTTCGTTTCCTTTCGTGGAGCGGCAGCTTCGCCGCTTTCGTGAGGTGAGAGGGCCAACCGGTGTGGGAACCTTCTCATATGGTTCGACGATGACCGCCGTCGAAGCGGGTGTCCGGTCAGCCCTTGTTGCCGGTCGTCGCGATGCCCTGGATGAAGTACCGCTGACCGAAGGCGAACAGGATGAGCATCGGAACCGTCACCAGGAGCGCCGCGACCATGACGTACTGATAGTCGCCCTCGCCGCCGTTGGTGGGGCTGTACTTCGTCATCGCGTACGCGATGCCGAGCGGCGCCGTGAACTCCTCGGGGGAGCCGCTGTTCAGGTAGATGAGGCTGCCCTGCAGGTTGTTCCAGCTCGCCTGGAACTCGAACAGGAAGACGATGATGAACGAGGGCACCGAGAGCGGCATGGCGATCCGCCAGAACATCCCCCAGTAGCTCGCGCCGTCGAGGCGCGCGGCCTCGAACAGCTCCCGTGGCAGGCCCATGAAGAACTGACGCTGGAGGAAGATGTAGAACGCCGAGCCGAACAGGTTGGCGCCCCAGAGCGGCACCCACGTTCCGACCAGCCCGGTCTCTTTCCAGATCAGGTACACGGGGATCATGGTGACCGCTGCCGGCAGCATCATGGTCGCGAGGACGACCCCGAACAACAGCCCACGACCAGGGAACCGGAAATAGGCGAAGCCGAACGCGACGATCGAACTCGCGACGGCGACCGCGGTCGCAGCGAGCAGGGCGATGCCGATGCTGTTGAAGAGCCAGTGCATCAGGGGCAGCTGGTCCCAGACCTCGCTGTAGTTCTGCGGGGAGAACGTCTTCGGGATGAGCTGGTTGTCGAACACCTCGCCGCGGGGCTTGAAGCTCGCCGACACCAGCCAGAGGAACGGGTAGGCGAACAGCAGCGCGAAGCCGGTCGCGACGATCGCCAGCAGCGTCCTGCCGATGACGGTCTTGGGCATGAGCTTCTTCCGGCGCTTGGGCGGAGCCGGCGCCTCGGCGGTCTCGGTGTCGACCGACTCGACCGCGGTGGGAGCGAGAGTCATCAGCGTCCTCCCTCGTAATAGACGAACTTGTTGCCGACCTTCATCTGGATGAACGTCACGCACATGATGATCACGAAGAGCAGCCACGCCATCGCGGCGGCGAACCCGAAGTTGAACTGGCGGAACGCCTGCTGGAAGAGGTAGATCGCGTAGAACAGCGAGGACTCGGGCGCAGCTCCGGACTGGTCGCGCCAGAACAGCACGTACGCCTGGTCGAACACCTGGAACGCGGCGATCGTCAGCACGATCGTGTTGAAGAACATCGCACCGGAGATCATCGGCAGCGTGATGTTGACGAACTTGCGCACCGGTCCGGCCCCGTCGATGGACGCCACCTCGTACAGCTCCTGCGGCACGTTCTTGAGCGCGGCGAGGAAGATCACCATCGAGCCGCCGGTGGTCCAGAGGGCCATCAGGACGATGCTGGGCTTGATCCAGGCGGGGTCGATGAGCCACTGCGGCCCCTGGATGCCGAAGAAGCCGAGGAACTCGTTCACCGCGCCGCTGTTGCCGTTCAGCAGGATGAGGAAGACCGAGGCGGTCGCGACGACCGGGGTCATCTTCGGCAGGTAGTAGAGGGTGCGGAACATTCCGGCGCCGCGCGCGACCCGGTTCAGGATCAGCGCGAGCAGCAGGGCGAACGCGATCTCGGCGGGGACGGCCATCAACGCGTAGACCAGCGTGTTCCCCAGGGACATCGCGACACGGGGGTCTTCCCAGAGCTGTTCGAAGTTCGCGAAGCCGGCGGGCGAGAGGGAGTTCCTCGCGAGGTTGTACTTGCTGAAGGCCAGCACCACGCTGTAGATCATCGCTCCGGCGGTGAAGATGCAGAACCCGATGATCCAGGGCGAGATGAACAGGTACCCGGCGATCGCTTCGCGACGGTCGTAGCGCTGTCGCGGCTTGCGTCCGGGGCGTCGGGACGCGTCTCGCGTGACGATGGCTTCCGTCGATGGGTCGACCTGGGGACTCATGAACCGAGCCTCCCCGTGGGGGTGTGAGCCATTCCCGTTCCTTCAGCTTCGTTGATGCGGTGGGCAGATGTGGCATCGTTACCACATTCGTGAGAGTACCCGGTGGGCGCCGGTGTGGCAAGGTCGGCGTGAGGCATGGGCTGGAGCAGCACGTCAGGACCAGGCCGTTCCGGGATCGAGGCGCCGGGCGGCCGTCCCCTGAAGCCGCAGCGTCAGCTCCGCGGCGGTCTCGAGCTCCTCGTAGACGCTCACCGCCGAAGCCGGATCCGCTGCGGCGACGAGCCCGCCGTGGTTGGCGAGCAGGAGGGCATGCGCACCCCGGGAGGCGTCGGCCACGAGCGCCGCGAGTTCCTCCGATCCGGGCGGGGCGTAGGGCACGGTGAGTGTTCGCCCGAGCAGCCGGATCCGGTAGGGGGTGTACGGGGGCAGCGGGTCCTCGCCCGGCGCCGCGATGCAGGACAGTGCGGTCGCCGCCGGAGAGTGCAGGTGCACGATGCAGCCGGCATCGGGCCGGGCCCGGTAGACGGCGAGGTGCATCCCGGCCTCCTTGGTCGGGGCGGGGCCGTCGAGGTGCCGACCATCGAGGTCGAGGACGCTGACGGAATCGGGCGACAGCTCGCGCAGCGCCGCACCGGACGGGGTGACGAGCACACGGGACCCGTCGCGGAGGCTCGCGTTGCCGCTCGACCCGGGGGAGAGCCCCATGGCGGCGACGACCGTGCACGCATCGGCGAGGCGAGCGGCGGTCACGGCACCTCCTCCCAGGCTCGGAGGAAGAGCTCGTCGCTGCCGAAGTTCCCCGACTTGAGGCAGAGGTCGAGGCTCCTCCCTCCGCGGTCTTCGGCCGACATCCACGGGACACCGGGATCGACCACGCGGCGCACGCGCAGGCGCGAGACGCCGAGGGCGGTGATGACCGCCCCGGACGTCTCCCCGCCGGCCACGAGCACGCGGCGGACGCCGAGGTCCGCGACGGCGCGAGACGCGATGCGGGCGAGGAGGCGCTCGATCGCCGCGGCCGACTCGGCGACGCCGAACCGGCGTTGGGCCTCGGCGACCTCGTCGGGCGACGCTTGCGCTGCGACGAGCGGATGCTCGAGGTCGCGGATGGCCTCGATCGCGGCATCGGCGGTTTCGTCGGCTGCGGAGATCGCATCGATCGCACGGAAGGCGAAGGTCGGGCCGCCGTACGCGGCGAGCTGGCGGGCGGTGCGCTGCGAGGCGCTCCCGACGAGGATGAGGCATCGCCCCTCGGGCGGGGGCTGGACATCGCGGGAGGCCGGTCTGCTCAGGCGCCGGCCCAGCGCGGCGGCGAGGCCCGCGGCGCCCCCGAGCGCGGCGCCGGGTCGCGAATCGAGCGCGGCTGCGAGCGCATCCAGATCCTCGTCGTCGAGCGCATCGACGAGCACATGCCCCGCGCCCTGCTGTTCGGCGCTGCGCAGCGCCTCGGCGATGGCGACGGCGCCGTTGCGCACGACGGAGTATCGGACCAGTGCCACCGGGCGATCGGTCTGGCGCCCGAGCACCCGCACGAGGTCGGGATCGCGCATCGGGGTGAGCGGGTGCTGCGCGAGGGGCGATTCCGAGAGGAGCCGGCCGTCCACGAACAGATGCCCGTCGTACATCGAGCGGCCGACCGTCGGGGTGGCCGGGGTGCCGATCGTCGGGCCGACTCCGAGGTCTCCGAACGCGTCGGCCACCGGCCCGATGTTCCCGGTCCGCGTCGAGTCGAAGGTCGAGCAGTACTTCTGATAGAGGCGCTCGGCCCCCCAGCGTCGGAGCGCGCGTGCGGCCGCGGTGCTGTCGCCGACGGCTTCGGCGGTCGGAGCGGTGCGGGACTTGAGCGCGACGATCGCGACGTCCCCCGTCGGCGGCTCCTGCGCCCCGGGGACGCCGAGGAGCACGTCGACGTCGAGCCCCGCCGTCGCGAGCCCGGCGGCGACGTCGCAGGCCCCGGTGAGGTCGTCGGCCACCACGCCGAGGGCGATGCTCATCGCGCGATCCTCACGTCGATGCCGCGCGCGCGGAGGGCGTCGCAGACCGCGGGGTCGGCGCGGTCGTCGGTGAGCAGCAGGTCGACGAGCTCGGTCTCGCAGATGCGCAGCGGTGCCCGTGCACCGAGCTTCGTCCCGTCGGCGACCACGAGCACGCGGTCGGCGATGGATGCGAGGACGCGCTTCAGGGAGGCATCCAGGGCGTTGGTGCCCCACAGGGCGTCTCCGGTCACGCCCGTGGCGGAGAGCACGGCGATGTCGCAGTGCACCTCGAGGGCGGCCTGTTCGGCCATCGGCCCGGCGAACGCGCGGGTGTCGGGCTGGAAGAGCCCGCCCAGTGCGACGAGGGTCCCCACGCGCCCGGCCACCGCCGTGATCACCGGAAGCGAATGGGTCACGATGGTCGCGTCCTCGAGGAGCGGTGCGATGCCGGCCACGGTGGTGCCCGCATCCAATGCCACCATCGCCGCGTCGCCGATCTCGGCGGCCGCCATCGCGGCCAGCCGGCGTTTCTGCGCGGCTTCGGCGCCACTGCGGCGCTCGAACGGCAGACCGCGGATGGCGATGGTCGCACCGCCGGCGACGCGCTGGGCTCGGCCGGACTCCTCCAGCTGCTGGAGGTCGCGCCGGATGGTCATCGTCGAGACGCCCAAGCGTTCGGCGACCTCGGTCGAGGAGGCATAGCCCTCTTCGGCGAGGATCCGCTCCACTTCGGCTCGTCGTTCTTCGGCCCGCGTGTACCGCATCCCCTCATCAAAGCGGCCGGACGCGAAGAATGTCAAATTCTTCACAGAAGTTGCAGGTCTGTTCAAAATGTCACAAACTGTGGGGCGTGGTCCTTCTGCTCGGAATCGACGTCGGCAGCACGACGATCAAGGCGGCGCTCGTCGAGGTGAGCCCGTCCGGCGTGCTGCGCACCGTCGCGGTCGCGCGCAGAGCGACCCCGGACACCGCCCAGGCGCTCATCTCCGAGACGGCCTCGGCCGTGCGCGAAGCGCTGCACGATCGGCCCGCGCCGCTCGCGGTCGCGGTGGCCTCGATGGCCGAGACGGGAGTCGCGCTCGGTGCCGACGGGACCGCGCTCGGGCCGCTCGTGCGCTGGCAGCGGAGTGCAGGCCGAGCCGGGGTGCGCTTCCTCTCGGAGCGATTCCCCGACCTCGATGCGCGCACCGGCATCCCCTTCTCGCCCAAGCCGACCGCGGCGGCGCTGCGCGAGCTCTCCGAGACGGACCCCGGCCTGCTCGCACGCACTGCGCACTGGCTCGGCGTCGCCGATCTGGTCGTCCGCGCGCTCACCGGCGTGCATGCGACGGATCCCACCCTCGCCACGCGGACGATGCTCTTCGTCGACGGCGCCTGGGACGAGGAGATCGCCGAGGCGGTCGGGCTGTCCCCCGGGGCGCTGCCGGCGGTCCGGCCGGTCGGGGAAGCGGCCGGAACGACGACGGCCGCAGCGCGTGGCTTCGGCCTGGGCACCGGGATCCAGGTCTTCACCGCCGGACACGACCATGCCGTCGGGGCCTGGGCCGCCGGCGCCCGCGAACCAGGGTCCTTCGCCGACTCGCTCGGGACCGCCGAGGCGATCCTCGTGCCGACCGCGTCTGAACGCGCCGGTGAGACGGTGCGAGACGGCTTCACCTCGGGGCGCTCCGTCGACGGACGGTGGAGGACCCTCATGGCGGGCAGCCCCGCGTGCGGCGCCCTGCTGAACCGGACGTTCGGGACGACGCGGGTCCGCGCTTCCGACCTTCTCGCGGCCTTGCCCGCCGACCGCTGGACGCCGAGCGGTGTGACCGTCCTCCCCTATCCCCGGGGCCGGCAGAGTCCCGCTCCCGATCCGTCCGCGACGCTCGACATCCGCACCGAGCAGACCGACCCGACGCTGATCGCGAGCGCCGTGCTCGAAGCGATCGTGCTGCAGTCCCGATGGATGCGCGAGGCGATGGCCGGATACGTCGAGGTCGCGCCCGAGCGCGTCGTCCTCCTCGGCTCGCTCACCGAGCGCATCCCGGCCTGGGGCGGGCTCGTCGCCGCCACCTCCGCGTCCCCCGTCGTCCGGGTGACCGAACCGGAGCCCGTCGCGATCGGCGCGGCGCTGCTCGCCGGCGTGCACGCCGGTCACGTCGATCCCGGCGCCACCCTGCCGTCCGAGGAGGTCGCCCCCATCCCGGTCGACCTCGCTCCCGCCTATGCCCGCTTCCGAGAGGCGGCGGCCGCGACCATCGAAACAAAGGAGACCGATGACCACCCTTGACGCCATCGCCCGCCCGACCGGCACGTTCGCCATGGTCGCCATGGACCAGCGCGAGAGCCTGCGGCACATGTTCGACCTGGCCGGCCGCGGACGGCCGGAAGACGCCGTCCTCAACGAGTTCAAGGAGGATGTCGCCACGGTCCTCGGGCCCGTCGCCTCGGGGTTCCTCGCGGACCACCGCTACGGCTTCGACGCCGTCCGTTCCGCGCTGCCGAGCACGACCGGCCTCATCCTGGCGGCGGACGCGCTGCAGCAGGAGGACGGCGGCCCGGTCGAGGAGACGTTCATCGACGAGCAGGTCGTCGCGAGCTCGCTCGACGGCGTGGTCGCGCTGAAGCTGCTGCTCATCTGGCGTCGTGACGAGCATCGCGACGCTCGGGTCGAGCTCGCCGATCGCTTCATCCGGCTCGCCCGGGAGCGCGGGGTGCTGTCCGTGCTGGAGCCGGTCGTGCGAGCGGTCCCGGGCGACCAGGACTGGGATGCCGACGTAGCGATCCGCGAAGCGGCGCGCGAGCTGTCGGCCCTGCAGCCGAGCCTGTACAAGTCGCAGGTCCCACTCGCCGGGGAGGGCGACGAGCGGGCGCAGCGCGAAGCGAGCGCAGCGCTCAACGAGGCGATGGCGACCCCCTGGGTGGTGCTCTCGCAGGGCGTCGCGCGCGAGCGGTTCCGCGACGCGGTCCGCGCCGCGTGCCTCGAGGGCGCCAGCGGATTCCTCGCCGGGCGCGCGCTGTGGAGCGACCTGGTCGGCGTGGATGACGTCCGTGCGCAGCTGCGGTCGGTCTCCGTGCCGCGGCTCGAAGCGCTGATCGAGACCGTCGACGAGGCGGGCCGGCCGTGGACGCGGGCATGACGCGGGTCGGCCTGCTGCACACCGTCACCGTGCTGCCCGCGGTCTTCGACGAGCTGCTGCAGCCGAGCCGAAGCGGGCTGGAGATCGTGCACGTCGCTGACCCGACGCTGCTCGAGCGCACCGTCGACGCAGGCGAGGTGACGCCCGACGTCGAGGCTGACATCCGCCGCCACCTCGAGGCGCTGCGGGACGGGGGCGCGGCCGCCGTGCTCGTGACCTGTTCGTCGATCGGCGAGGCGGCGGAGTCGGCGGCCCGCGCCGCGGGCGTACGACTGATGCGGGTCGACGAGGCCATGGCCCGCGAGGCCGCGGCCCGCGCGGCCGTCGCAGCGGACCGACGGATCACGATCCTCGCGACCCTGGGCACCACCCTCGGGCCCACGGCGCGCCTGGTCGAACGCTTCACGGACCCGGGGGTCGGCGTGACCGCCCGCGTCGTCCCCGACGCGGGCGCGGCGCGGGCCCGGGGCGATCATGCCGAGCACGATCGGCTGGTCGCCGAAGCGATCGCGGCCGAGGATGCCGAGGTCATCGTGCTTGCGCAAGCCTCCATGGCCGCCGGCGCGGGCGAGGACCCGCGCGTGCTCACCTCGCCGCGGACGGGCGCCGCGTCGTTCCTCACGGCGCTGCGGGGGGAACGATGAGGGGCGTCTCGCTCCTGGCGTACGCGGACCGGCTCGGAGGCGACATCGCCGGCGTCGAGCGCCTGCTGCGCGAGGAGCTGGACGTCTTCTCGGGCGTCCACCTGCTCCCGTTCTTCACGCCCTTCGACGGGGACGACGCCGGGTTCGACCCCATCGACCACGCTGCGGTCGACCCGCGACTGGGAACCTGGCAGGACGTGCGGAACCTCGCCGAGCGCGGCGAGATCACGGCCGACCTCATCGTGAACCATCTCAGCTCGCGATCCGCGGAGTTCGCCGATTGGCTCGAGAAGGGCAGCGACTCCGTCCACGACGGCATGTTCCTCACCTTCGATCGGGTGTTCCCCCACGGTGCGTCGGAAGACGACCTCACCGCCTTCTACCGCCCCCGGCCCGGAGTGCCGTTCACGCCGTATCGGGCGGCGGACGGGAGGCGGCGGCTCGTCTGGACCACGTTCATGCCGACCCAGGTCGACATCGACGTGACCCATCCGGCCGGGACGGCGTACCTCGAGCGCCTCGCGGACACCCTCGCGGCCGGGGGCGTCCGCGTCGTGCGACTCGACGCGGTCGGCTACGCGATCAAGACCCCGGGTACCGACTCCTTCATGACGCCCGGCACGCTCGAGTTCGTCGCCGTCGCCGCGAAGATCATCCGCGACCGCGGGATGCGCGTGCTCGTCGAGGTCCACGCTCACCACACGCAGCAGATCGCCATCGCCTCACTCGTCGACCTGGTGTACGACTTCGCGACGCCGCCGCTCCTGCTGCACGCGCTCGCCACCGGGCGGGTCGACCGGCTCGCCTGGTGGCTCGAGCATCGGCCGGAGAACGCAGTGACCGTGCTCGATACGCACGACGGCATCGGCGTCATCGATGCCGGTCCGTCGGGTGATCGTGCCGGGATCCTGTCGGTCGACGAGATGGCGGAGATCTTCGCCGCCGCCGAAGCGGCGACGTCGGGTCACTCCCGGCGCGCCTCGGTGGTGCCGACCTGGGCTTCCATGCCGCACCAGATCAACGCCACCTTCTTCTCCGTGCTCGGCGGGGACACCCGGCGGATGCTGCTCGCGCGTGCGTTCCAGATCTTCCTTCCCGGCGAGCCGCAGTTCTATTACGTCGGCCTGCTGGGCGGGCGGGACGACGCCGACGAGTTCGCGCGCACCGGCCAGGGGCGCGACGTCAATCGGCACCGGTACACCCCCGATGAGGTCCGCGCGGCGATGGAGACGCCCGTCACCAGGGGCCAGCTCGCGCTCGCCGAGCTGCGCCGGGACCCGATCTTCGAGGGCGACTTCCGGTGGTCGGTGCGGTCCGCCTCGGAGCTGGAGCTCGTCTGGACTCGAGCCGGTCGCACCGCCCGGCTCGACGTCGATCTGGCCGCGGCGACCTTCCGGATCGAGGTCGACGGCGCCGAGTTCGATCTCCTGGAGCGCGGGCCCGCCGCGTGTGGGAACGCTGCCACATAGAATGGCGCCATGACCCCTTCGATCGCCGAGGATGGCGAGCACCTGTCGGTGAGGACCGCGGAGTACGAACTCCGCTGGCGTATCGGAGATCGGGGGGTCACGCGCTCGCCCTATCTGGAGCTGCGTGATGCCGGCGGCGAGCGCTGGACTCGCCTGTCGGCGCTGTCCGCCGTGCACACGGTGGACGCACGGGACGAGACGGTCTCGGTCGGGGCCCCGGTCGTGACCCGGGACGGCGACGTCGTCGTCGTCGAGGTTCCGGCGGTCTCGACCGTGTGGCGACAGCGCCGTCTCGTGCTGCGCTGCACCGCCGAGGCCGTCGAGCTCCGCACGGACGTCATCGGCGAGGGGCGCGTCTCCGAGCTGGTGCAGTTCGGCGGGAGCGCACGGCTTCCGACCGGGGCCAGCGGCACGTTCCGTTCATCGATCGATGCCCGCTCCCTCTTCGTGCCGACGCCCACCGAGCCGGTGGCGTTCGTCCGTCCGGCCGCCGCCTCGGCGCAGCTCGGCATCGTCGGCGACGCCGACCCGGGCCGCGTGCACGGGATCTTCTCGCCGCCGCCGTTGGTGCTGGCGTTCGGCCGCCGCCACCCGGAGGGCCCGACGATCCCGACCGGCGGCCCGTGGCTGGCGCTGTCGATCCGCGACCACGTCGATCGACTCCGGTTCACCTCCCTCCGCTACGAGGCGCTCGACGGCGGGTTCACGCTGAACGCGACGTATGGCGGGCACACGGTCGTGGACGGGGCGTGGTCGTCGCCGGCGGTCGTGCTCCGGCACGTGCCGGAAGCGCTGGACGCGATCTCATTCCATCGGGACGACCTCATCCGGCACGGGTACGCCACCGAGCACCGGCCGGACACGGTCGAGTGGTGGCGGGAACCGATCTTCTGCGGGTGGGGCGCGCAGGTCGCGCGCGGCACGGCCCCAGCCCCCGAGCTATCCCGCCAGGAGGTGTACGACGAGCTGCTCGGAGTGCTCCGCGATGCGGAGCTGGACCCCGGGACGGTGGTGATCGACGACCGCTGGCAGGCGGCCTACGGCACGGCGGATCCCGACCCCGGAGCCTGGCCGGATATGCGGGGATGGATCGCCGATCGCCATGCCGAGGGGCGTCGGGTCCTGCTCTGGTGGAAGGCGTGGGATCCGACCGGGCTCCCCGCGGAGGAGTGCATCCTCGACGGGGCGGGAGTCCCGGTGGCAGCGGATCCGGGAAGCGCCGCGTACCGGGCCCGGCTCACGAGGATCGTCGAGCGGCTCCTCGGCCCCCAGGGTCTGGACGCCGACGGATTCAAGGTCGACTTCACCCAGCGAGCCCCCGAGGGGCAGAGCTTCCGCTCGGCACCGGACTCCGACGGCGTCTGGGGGATCGCCGCGCTCCACCGCCTGGTCGGCGATCTGCATAGGGCCGCGAAGGCGATCAAGCCGGACGCCCTCGTGATCACCCACACCGTCCATCCGTCCTTCGCGGAGGTCACGGACATGGTCCGCACCAACGACGTCCTCGAACGCGACGTCGACGGGCGAGCGGTCGGCGTCGTCGCGCAGCTCGGTGTCAGGGCCTCGATCGTCGGCCGCGCGCTGCCGCACCATCTCGTCGACACCGACCAGTGGCCCATGCCCGACCGCTCCGAGTGGCTCGCCTACGCGGCCGCGCAGCCGGGGTTCGGCGTTCCCGCCCTCTACTACGTCGAACGCATCGACGAGGGCGAGCTCATCACCTCCGAGGATCTGGCGTTCGTCGGGTCCACGTGGGCGGAGTATCGGAGGAGCCTCCGATGACCGTGCAGGAGATCGCTCCCGGCGTCTGGCGGATCGACGACACGTGCGCCGTGTACGCCATCGTGGATCCCACGGCGCCCGCGGGATCCCGCGAGGCGACGGTCGTCGACTTCGGATCGGGGCTCGTGCTCGACCACCTCGGACTGATCGGCGCATCCCGGGTGAGCGACATCGTGATGACCCACCACCATCGCGATCAGGGGCAGGGCCTGCCCAGGGCGGTGGCGCACGGTGCGCGCATCTGGGTGCCACCGGTCGAGATCGATCTGTTCGCGGACGTCGAGGACATGTGGCGCCGTCGCCAGCTGGACAACGACTACACCCTCCGCCAGGACCGGTTCTCGCTGCTGGAGTCGGTCCCGGTGCACGGTTCGGTGCCGGAGTACCGGGTCCTCGAAACACCGGCGGCCGCACTGCGCGTGCTTCCCACCCCGGGCCATACCGTGGGGTCGGTGACGTACGTGCTCGACCGCGACGGCGCCCGCATCGGCTTCTCGGGCGACCTCATCTACGCGCCGGGGAAAGTCTGGTCGCTCGCCGCCACGCAGTGGTCGTACACCGAGAACGAGGGCCCCGGGATGACGGTGCTGAGTGCGCTGCTGCTGGCGCGCGAGGGGCTCACGGCGCTCGCACCCTCGCACGGTGCGGTCATGGACGACCCCGAGGGCGCGCTCGCGCTTCTGGCGGAGCGGATGATCACCTACGTCGATTCACGCCGTCCCTACGCCTGGGATCTCCCCGACCGGCTCGACGACCCCTTCGTCGAGATCACCCCGCACCTGCTGCTGAACCGCACCGCGATGTCCTGCTCGTACGTCGTGCTGTCCGAGACCGGCGAGGCGCTGATCGTCGACTACGGCTACGACATGATCACGGGGCTCATCCCCGGCCAGGAGCGGGCGGCGAAACGTCCGTGGCTCGCTTCGCTCCCCGCGCTGCGGCGGCGCTACGGCGTGACGAAGGTGACGGTGGCCCTGCCCACCCACTACCACGACGATCACGTCGCGGGCATGCCTCTGCTGCGCGAGGTCGAGGGCACCCGGCTCTGGATCCCCGAGAACGTGGCGCCCGTGATGGCCGACCCGTGGCGCGAGGATCTGCCGTGCCAGTGGTACGAGCCGATCATCGCCGATCGGGTGCTCCCGCTCGACGAGCCGTTCGCATGGAACGAGTACGAGTTCACGGCGCACGCCCAGCCGGGGCACACCTTGTACGCCGTGGCCTACAGCGCGTCCATCGACGGGATCCGGGTCGTCTTCACCGGGGACCAGCAGGAGGGGCTCGGCGGACGCGACGGCCGCCGAGACGTCATGAACTACCAGTACCGGAACCTCTTCCGTCTCGGGGACTACCGGCGGAGCGCCGAGCTCTACGCTCGCATCGCCCCCGGGTTGATGGTGACCGGGCATTGGGCGCCGCGCTGGGTCGACGACGACTATCTCGCCTATCTGCAGGATGCCGGCGCGCACGTCGACCGGGTGCACGAAGCGTTGCTCCCGCTCGACGAGCTGCGCATCGGTCCCGACGGCCAAGTCGCCCGGATCGTGCCCTACCGGAGCCGGGCCGGGTGCGGCGATCGGCTCACCTTCCGCGTCGAGGTGCGCAACCCGTACGGCCGCCGCGTTGAGGCGCGGATCCGCCCGATCTGCCCACTAGGGTGGCTGATGACCGACGCCGAGACGACGGTGTCGCTGGAGCCGTTCGAGGAGGGCAGCGTGGAATTCACGGTCGTGGCCGCCGCGGACGGGCTCCGGCAACGCGTCGCCGTCGATGTGGTCGTGGGCGATCTGATGCTCGGACAGCACGCCGAGGCGCTCGTCGACGTGGCGGCGGGGCCGACCGCATGAGAGGGGACGGAACCTCGGCGCGGGCGACGATCAAGGACGTGGCCGCCGCGGCCGGGGTGTCCCGCTCGACCGCTTCGCGCGCGATGTCCGGGCACGGGTACGCGGCGCCCGAGGTCCGTGACCGGGTGCGTGCCGCCGCCAAGGAGCTCGGCTACGTCGTCGACACGACCGCCCGCAGTCTGAAGCAAGGTCGGAGCCGGTCCATCGGCGTGCTCGTCTCGGATCTGCGCAATTCGTTCTACGCGGAGCTCGCCTCGGGTGTGGGCTTGGAGGCTCGCCGTTTCTCCCACTCGATCGTGCTCGTCGACCTGCGCGGTCGAGCCGAGGACGAGCTCGAGGCGGCGGAGAATCTGGTCGCCTCCCGGGTCGCGGGCGTCATCGCCACTCCGGTCTCGTACCAGCTGGCGCCCTTCCTGTCTCGGCTCGGTGTGCCGCTCATCGAGGTGGATCGCCGCTTCGATCCGGAGGGGACCGACGCCGTCGTCGTCGACAACCGCTCGGCCGCGCGCGACTCCACGGCGCACCTCCTCGAACTCGGGCATCGTCGCGTTGCGCTGCTCATCGACGAGACCGAATGGACGACCGGCGACGAGCGCCAGCAGGGGTACCTGGACGCGCTGGGCGAGCGGGGCGTCAAGCCGGATCCGCAGTTGATCGTCCACGCCGGCTGGGACGCGACGGCTGCCGCTGCGGCCGCGGTCTCCCTGCTCGACCGCGCGAATCGACCGACCGCCGTGTTCGCCGCGAACAACGTGCTCGCCGAGGGCGTGTGGCGCGCCGCGCGACAGCTCGGCCTCGCGATCCCGGAGGACCTCAGCATCGTCGGGTTCGACGATGCGCCGTGGATGTCGCTCGTCCAGCCGGGCTTGTCCGCGCGCGGACAGGACACGCCGGGGCTCGGCGCGGCCGCAGTCCGGACGCTGCTCGAACGCACGCAGGACCCGGCGGCGCCGATCCGTACGGTCGTCCTGCCGACGAGTTTCGTCGACCGCGGTTCGACGGCACCGCCGCGCCGCTGATCCCGGCCGGATCCGGGCCTAGCTGTCGCCCCGCACCTTCGCGAGGAACAGCGGGACGCGCGCGATCGCCTCGGCATCATGCGCTCCCCAAGCCGGGTGCGGCGTCTCCGGCCCGAGATACGGCTCATCGCCGTAGTGCCGTTGGTACTCCGCCAGCTTGGTCTCGAGCTCCGCACGGATCTGCGCATAGGCGGGATCCGCGGCGACGTTGCGCACCTCGGCCGGGTCTGCGAGCAGATCGTACAGCTCCCACTCGGGCTCGGAGGTGCGATCCGACGCACCGGGCACGTCGAGGCCCGCGCCGTAGTAGCGGATCAGCTTGTGCGTGCGGGTGCGGATGCCGTAGTGGGCGGGCGCGTGGTGGACCGGGTCCTCGTGCTCCCAGTACCGGTAGTACACGGCATCCGGCCAATCCGTCACCTCCTCCCCGCGCAGCAGGGCGCGGAAGCTGCGACCTTGAGACGTGGGAAGGGCGGCGTCGGCGTCCATCCCGCAGACGTCGAGGAACGTCGCGGCGAAGTCGACGTTGGTGATCGGGGCCTGGCAGCGCGACCCGGCCGCGATCTCCGCCGGCCAGCGGATCAGCATCGGCATCTGCAGCGACGGGTCGTACATCAGGCGCTTGTCGAACCAGCCGTAGTCGCCCAGGAAGAACCCCTGGTCGGAGGTGTAGACGATCATGGTGTCCTCGGCGAGCCCGAGTTCGTCGATCCGGTCGATCAGGCGGCCGACGTTGTCGTCGATCGACTGCACGCACTGGAGGTAGTCGCGCAGGTAGATCTGGTACTTCCAGCGCAGCCGGGCGTCACGGTTCTCCGGTCCGCGCAGTTCGTCGGGGATGGGAGTCTTCAGATCGTCCGCGCCCAGGTCGTCGGCGATCGACATGTGCACGTCGCGGACCGCCCGGCTGCGGGAGCCATGGTCGTCGAGCAGCGTGTCCGGCTCGGGGATGGTCCCCTCGGGGTAGAGGTGGCGGTGCTTCTCGTCGGGGACCCAGGGGCGATGCGGCGCCTTGTGGTGCACGAGGAGGCAGAAGGGCTCGTCGCGGTCGAGGCCGTCGAGCCAGTCGATGGCCAGGTCCGTGACGATGTCGGTCGCGTAGCCCGGCACGACGTGCGTCCCGGTCTCGTCGATCATGGTCGGATCGAGGTACGCGCCTTGACCGGGGAACACCTTCCAGGTGTCGAAGCCGCGGGGCGACGATCGCGCGCCTTCTCCGAGATGCCACTTCCCGAACAGGGCGGTGCGGTAGCCGGCGCCGTGCAGCGCGTCGACGAACGTCGGCACGCGGTAGTCCATCTCCGTCCAGATCGACGAGACGCCGTTGACGTGGCTGTACGTTCCCGTGAGGATCGAGGCCCGCGAAGGACTGCAGATCGAGTTCGTGCAGTAGACCGCATCCATCCGCGCGCCCTCGTCCGCCAGTCGGTCGATGTTGGGCGTGGAGTTCACGCGGCTGCCGTAGGCGGAGATCGCGTGCGCCGCGTGGTCGTCGGACATGATGAAGACGAGATTCGCCGGCCGACGTGAATGTGGCATCGTTCCCATGATCTCGCAGCCTAGCCCGGCGCGCATCGATCGACAAGCTGGTGAGGCTTGTCACCCGGCGCACTCTGTGGCTACGATGTGGGAACGTTGCCATATCGGCATTCCACCTGCAGTGCGCGTTCGCCCGCCGAACGCACCAGAACGGACTGAAGACCACAGGATGTCTCGAACCACACCCGTGCTCGCCCTCGACATCGGCGGCACCAAGCTCGCCACGGCGGTGATCCTGCCCGACGGAACGACCGTGGGCTTCCTCTCCGAGCCCACCCGCAAAGAGCGACCCGCCGACGAGGTGCTGCGTTCGTTGTTCGATCAGGGCAGCCGGAGCATGGCGGCGGCCGGCGTCGACGTCGTCAGCGCCGTGGGCATCAGCTGCGGCGGTCCGCTCGACGCCGCGGCGGGCGTCCTGACCGGGCCGCTGCATCTTCCCGGCTGGATCGACGTGCCGATCGTCGCGATGGCCCAGGAGTACTACGGCGTACCGGCCGTCCTCGAGAACGATGCCACCGCCGCGGCGCTCGGCGAGTACCGGTACGGTGCCGCGCAGGGGGCGGAGATCGCGCTGTACCTCACGATCTCGACCGGCATCGGCGGAGGGGCGGTGATCGGGGGCGAGCTGCACCGCGGCGCTGCGGGCAACGGCGGGGAGTTCGGGCACATCACCGTGCAACGGGGCGGCCGCGAGTGCCTGTGCGGGCGGCGGGGCTGCCTCGAGGCGTACGCCTCCGGAACGTCGATCGCGCGCCGCGCCGCCGAGTTGCTCGCCGACGATCCGCGCGATTCCGCGCTGCGCCGGTACGACCCCGTCCGCGCCGAGCATGTTTCCCAGTGCGCCGCCGACGGCGACGCCGTCGCGCAGGAGATCTGGGACGAGACGACGGCGCTGATCGGGCAAGCGGTCACCGACCTCGTGAACGTCTTCGAGCCCGACATCGTCGTGCTCGGCGGTGGCGTGACCCGCTCGGGCGCCCTGCTGCTCGATCCCGTCGCCGACCTCGTGCGCCGCGGCGCCATGGCCCCGGCAGCGACCGCGGGCGTGGTTCTCGCCGCACTCGGGGACCAGGTCGGCGTCGTCGGCGCCGCCGCGTTGGCCTTCGACCTCACGTACGACCTCGATCTTCTGAAGGAGACCTCATGACCGACTGGCTCACCGCGCAACTCGACGACTATCGCGTCGCGGCCGAGAAGACCGCCGACCGGCTCGACGAGGTTCGACGAGTCGGCGCCGCGATGATCGAGGCGGTCGAGGCCGGCGGCGTCATCTACTCGTTCGGCAACGGTGGCAGCGCGGCGGACGCCCAGCATTTCAGCGGTGAGGTCATCGGGCACTACCGCCGCGACCGGCGCCCGCTCCCGGCCATCACGCTCACCACCGATGCCACCGTGTCGACCTGCATCGCGAACGACTACCGGTTCGAGGACATCTTCGGCCGCCAGGTCGAGGCGCTCGCCCGGCCGGCCGATGTCGTGTGCGCCTTCACGACCAGCGGCCGCTCCGAGAACATCCTTCAGGGTCTCCGGGCGGCACGGGCGAACGGCGCTACCACGGTGCTGTTCGGAGGAGGCGACGGCGGTCCGGCCGCCGAGTACGCGGACTTCCTGCTGCTGTCCCCGACCACGGACACACCGCGGATCCAAGAGGTGCACACCTTCTTCCTGCACGCGCTTTCCGAGATCCTGGATGCCTGGGCCGCGGGAGAGGAGCTGTCATGAGCCGAGCGCAGCGCCGGGCCGAGTCGGCCCCCATCGCGAACGCGCCGTCCGGGGCAGGCGCGAGCGCGCTGAGCGCCGACGTCCGCCCTGTCGCGACGCCCGATCGTGAGCTCCACATGATCGGCAACGCGCACATCGATCCCGTGTGGTTGTGGACGTGGCAGGAGGGCTATCAGGAAGCGCGCGCAACCTTCCGCAGCGCGCTGGACCGGATGGACGAGTACCCCGACTTCATCTTCACCTGCGACCAGATGGTGCTCCTCGAGTGGGTCGAGGAACAGGATCCCGAGATGTTCGCGCGGATCCAGCAGCGCGTCGACGAAGGTCGCTGGGTGAATGTCGGCGGCTGGTGGGTCGAGCCCGACAACAACATGCCGATGGGGGAGTCGTTCGTCCGTCAGGGGCTGTACGGGCAGCGCTACCTCCGCGAGAAGTTCGGGCGGATCGCGACCGTCGGGATGAACGTCGACCCGTTCGGGCACAGCGCCACGTTGCCGATGATCCTGCGCGGGCAACGCATGGACTCCTACGCCTTCCTGCGCCCCGGGCCGCACGAGAGCGACTTCTCCGGCACCCTGTTCCACTGGGAATCCCCGGACGGTTCGCGCGTGCTCGCGCACCGCATCCCCTTCGAGTACACGAGCGGCCCCGGCGACGTCGCGCACCAGACCGAGAAGGCGCTCGCGCAGCTCGACAAGTCGCTCGGCCAGATGATGGTGTTCTACGGCGTCGGCAACCACGGCGGCGGCCCCACGAAGATGAACATCGACTCGATCCACCGGTACGACCGGATGGGCACGTTTGGAAGGATGAAGATGTCGTCCCCCCGGACCTACTTCGATGAGATGTACGCGCGAGGCGACGCGTTCCTCGACGGCCTCGACGTGCGGCGCGACGACCTGCAGCACCACGCCCCGGGATGCTACTCGTCGCACTCCGGCATCAAGGCATGGCAGCGGCGTGCGCAGCGGGCCGTGCTGACCGCCGAACGCTGGGCGGCCGTCGACGGCATCCTGACCGGGGCCGAGTACCCGCGCGAGGACTTCGCCCGGGCGTGGAAGCAGATCCTGTTCAACCAGTTCCACGACATCCTGCCGGGGTCCGCGATCGAGCCGTCGTACGAGGACGCGCGCGACCAGCTCGGCGAGGCGGTCGCGATCGCGAAGCGCATCACCGCCAGGGCGCACAACCGCATCGCGCGCCGCATCGACATCCCGCTCGATCCCGAGACGCAGCCGGTGATCGTGTTCAACCCGCATCCGTGGGCCGTCTCCGTCGACGTGGACCTGCAGTACGGCGGCCAGCGCACGGGCGTGCGCATCGTGGATGCCGACGGGCGGCGAGTGCGCTCGCAGCCGACGCAGTCGACCGCGACCACCGGCGACGTCAGCCGCGGCGCGGTGACCTTCCGGGCCGAGGTGCCGGCGCTCGGCTACGCCCGGTACACGATGCTCCCCGGCCGCGACGACGCCCAGAAGTCGCAGATCCGCGTCAGCGACGACGGCACGGAGTTCGAGAACGGCGTCCTGCGCGTGCGGCTGGATCCGGCGACCGGCGACGTCGTGTCGCTGCTCGACCTGCGAACCGGCATCGATGTGCTGGCGGGGACCGAAGGGGAGCCCCGCACGGTGATCAACGACGACCCGACCGATACGTGGGGGCACCGGGTCATCTCCTATGCGTGGGAGGGGGCGTCGATGTCTCTCGACCGCATCGTCGTGCGGGAGCGCGGCCCGCTGCGCGCCCGGATCCTCGTCGAGCGGAGCTGGGGCTCCAGCACGCTCACGCAGGAGCTGGTGCTGACGCACGACAGCGACGCACTGCGTATCGAGAACACCCTCGACTGGCGTGAGCGTGCGCACCTGATGAAGCTGCGCTTCCCCATCGGCATCACCGAGCCCGAGGCCACCTACGAGATCCCGTTCGGGGTGATCCAGCGCCCGGTCGACGGTGCCGAGGAGCCCGCCCAGTCCTGGGTCGACCTGACGGGGCAGCTCGGATCCGAGGCCGCCGGACTGACGGTGATCTGCACGAACAAGCACGGCTGGGACGCCTCTCCCGCCGGGTATGCCGGCGCCCAGGTGCCGAGCATCGGGGTGACCGCGGTGCGGAGCCCGGTGTACTCGTGGCACGACCCTCGCCTGCTCGACCCGGACGGCGTCTACTCGTACCAGGACCAAGGCATCCAGCGCTTCCGCATGGAACTCGTCCCGCACGCGGGCGACTGGCGGGCGGCCCAGCCGACGCGGCGCGCAGCCGTGTTGGAACAGCCCGTGCGAGCTCAGCTGGAGTCCTTCCACGACGGTGATCTCGCCGCGCGCGGGAGCTACGCCGACGATGCGGGCGGCTCGGTGATGGTGACGGCGGTCAAGGGCAGCGAGGACCTCGCCGCCGACGGCTCGACCGACCTGATCGTGCGCGCGGTCGAGACGCGCGGCGAGGCCTCCCGGGCGCGCATCGAGCTGCCGGTGCTGGATCGCGTCGTCGAGGCGGAGTTCGAGCCGTTCCAGCTGCGCACCTTCCGGGTGCCCGCCGATCCTGCGGCGCCGATCACCGAGGTCGACCTCCTGGAGTGGCCGCTCGACGAGGACGTGTGATGCGGACCCCGCTGATCGCGATCCTCGACGCGCCGGAAGACGTGTTCGACGTGACGCTCGAGGCGCGTCGACGGACCGCACTCGCGGTCGAGTACCGTGTGCAGGTCACGCTCCGCGCCGATGCGTCCGTCGAAGCCGCGGTGCGCGTCACGCTGGGCCTCGAGGGGGCCTCCGAACCTTGGTGGCTCATTCCCGGGCTGTTCTACGGCGAGAACCGACCGGCGGGCAATGCCCGACGGTATCCCCGGTTCGAGATCGGAGCGCGGGGTGAGGACGCGCACGCGCGGCTCGTGAGCGATGAGTGGCACTTCCGGGGGGATCGAGCCGCCGCGCCCGTCGTCTTCGCCTGGCCGCATGACGGCGGGGACGGCGTAGCCCTCTCCGCCGCACCGGAGACCGAGGCCGGGCTGACCGGGATCGGCTTCTCGCACGACGGGGAGACTGCGCTGGTCGCGCTGACGTTCCCGGCGCAGGAGGGGCCGGTCACGTACTACGGCGACGAGACGCCCAGGGAGGCGCTCGTGGCGAGGCATCGGTTCGCTCCTGGCGAGACCTTCGAGACGACGGTCACCGTGCACGCGGTGGGTGCCGATCGGCAGGACTCGGCGCGGGTCCTGCGCGAGCTCCACGCACGTCACGCGGGGAGCGCGCCGCTGCGACCGTGGATGAGTGTCGAGCGCGCTGCGGATCTCGCAGCGAGCGGCCTGCTCGACTGGCACTACGATCCCGATCCCGGCGTGCTGCTCGAGACGGTGGGCTTCGACCGGGGCGTGTCCGGGCAGGACGGGAAGCCGGTCGACCGGCAAGCCATGCATGTCGGTTGGGTCTCGGGCATCCCCTGGGCGTACGCGATGCTGCGCCACGGGCTCCGGGTCGGCGACCAGGCGATGCTCGATGCCGCATCACGCGTCATCGACTTCTGCACCGCAGAGCTCTCTCCGAGCGGGACGCTCTGGGGGGTCTGGTACCGCGACCGCGGTTGGACCCAGAGTTGGACGCGGCACCGGCGCGGGCTGCATTCACGGACGCTCGGCGAGGCGACCCACTTCCTGCTGCGTGCCGCCGAGGCCGCCGGGCGTGACGATTGGCGGCGCACCGCCCTCGCCAATCTCGACGTCGTCGTGCGTCGGCAGCGCGAGGACGGCAACGTGGGCTCCATGCATCACGCGGAGACCGGGGAGGTGCTGAGCTGGTCGGGCACAGCGGGCCTTGCCTGGGCCGCCGCCCTGGCGGAGGCCGCGCGCTCGGACGAGCGCTGGCGTGCCCCCGCGCAGCGCGCGGGGGAGTACTACGCGAGCTTCGTGGAGGCCGACTATCTGCATGGTGCTCCGGAGGACGTCGACCTCGCCGTCACGAGCGAGGACGGCTATGTCGCAGTGATGGCGTACATGGCGCTGTTCCACCTCGACGGGGACGACCGATGGCTGCGGTTGGCGAAGAGATCCGCGGATTTCGCCCTCACCTTCCGCTACCTGTACGACGTGTCGTTCCCAGCCGGGACCATGCTCGACGTCTACGACTTCGGCACGAGGGGCGCGGACCAGGCATCGCCGTCCAACCAGCACCTGCACTCGTATGGACTCGTCTGCACCCGAGAGTTCTTCCAGTTGGCTGAGGCGACGGGGGACGACCACTATCGTGAGCGCGCGGAGGAGACCCTCGCCTGCTTCCGGCAGTTCGTCGCCCGATTCGACGGGGACTTCAACGCCTACCGAGGAATGGTCACCGAGCGCTTCTACCAGACCGAGTGCTTCCAGCCCAAGGGGATGCTGTTGACCCTCTCGCACGCGTGGAGTGCTGGTGTCCTGCTCCTCGCGTGCGAGGACGACATCGAGCGTTCGCGGGAGAGGCCGGGACGAACTCCGCTCGAGCGGTGACGGCCTCCGGCGTCGGCAGCCGGATCGTCGGCCGTTCCGGTGCGTCAGGAGGGCCCGATCTCGTCGGCGGCCCAGCGCCCGAGGGCCGTGATCGCCGCGCGCAGCGCGAGCCCGCGCTCGGTGAGCGCGTAGGCCCGGGTGTTGTGCTTGAGGGGCAACCGGTACAGCACCCCGGCCGCCTCGAGCTCGCGGAGCCGGGTCGCGAGCATGTTCGTCGGCGTGCCGAGCTCCCGCTGCAGGTCGCCGTAGCGCTGCGGGCCGTCGAGCAAGCGCTCCACGATGAGCAGGGCCCAGCGGGGGCCGACGATCTCGAGGGCGGTGGCGAGGTCGCTCACGCCGTCGGATCGGTGTCCGGCTTCATCCAGAACGGCGAATAGTGGTAGCCGTCCGGGTCGTCGAACTGGCGCTGGTACATGAACGGGTAGTCGTCGATGTCGCCGATTCGGCCGCCGGCGGCGCGGGCCCGCTCGACGAGCTCGTCGACCGCCTCGCGACTGGGGAGATCGAAGGAGACGGTGACCTTCGAGGGGGTGTCCGGCCCGCCGATCAGCTCCTCGGTGCCGCCGACGGCGGCGTACGCCTCGCGGTTGGAGAGCATGAGGTACTGCTCGGGGGCGATGGCGAAGCAGGACACGTTGTGGTCGGACATCTCGGTGTTGAGGGTCCAGCCGAGGGCGGTGTAGAAGGCGGTGGTGCGTTCGACGTCTGCGACGGGGCAGCTGATGAAGAGACTCATGACGGCATGCTTGCAAAATGAAAGTGCTGCGTCAAGCCCCGGCAGCGCTTCCGTTCACTCTGGGCAACCGGGCCGCTGCTCGCTACACTGCGGAGGGTCGGCCCGCCCAACACGGCCGGCGGTTCCGGGGGGATCCGATGGGCAATGCGGAAACGGTTCGTCGACGCCGTGGGATGCGGTCGCCCTGGCTCGGCGCGCTGATCTGCCTCGGGGTCGCCGCCGGCGCGGTCTGCCTGACCAGCAGCCCGGCGGTGGCCGAGCCGGCTCCGTCGAGCGCTCGTCCGGCGCTGCTCGCGCCCGACGACCCCGCCACCGGTGACCCGCCGCCGCCCGGCGGTTCCGACGTTCCGGACGGCCTCGACGAGCCGGCTCCCGTGATCGACGATTCGATCGTCGAGACTCCGCCGGATGACCCCTCGGTCATCCCGAACGCGAACGCGCTGCAGATCGCCTGGGTCGGCACCCCGGCGGAGCGGCCGGCCGACCCGGCGGCCCTCCTTCCCCTCCATGCGGCGCTGAACGCCGCACCGACGGGCGGCACGGTGTCCTTCGACCCAGGGGACTACGCCTTCACCGGCGCGCTCGCGGTCTCGCGCACGGTGACGATCGACAGCGCCGCGGCCTCCACGCTCTACGCCCGCTTCACCGTGTCGGCGGGTGGGCTCGCGCTGGCCGACGACGTGGTGGTCGCCGCCGCGGCGACCGGCGCGATCGTCTCGGTGACCGGCTCCGGCGTCGTGCTCAGCGACCTCACCGTGCAGAACCCCACGCCGGTCGCCCGGCCGATCGGCGTCCAGCTCGCGGCCGGGGTGACCGGGGTCGTGATCGACGGGCTCACCATCGACGGCGGCGGCGAGGCATCCTCCTACGGCGTCAACCTCACCACCGGCTCGGCGACCATCACCGACGCCGCGATCACCGGCGTCGCGAGCGGAGTGGTCGTCGCCGCTGCGGCGACGACCGCCGGTATCGAGATCACCGGCGGCCGGATCGACGCGCAGATCTCGGGCCTCGCGCTCGGCTCGGCCGCGGCGCCGATCGTCACCGCCGTCGAGATCGCCGGGCCCGCGGGCACCGGCACCGGCATCGACCTGGCGAACTCCAGCGCGGCCGTGGTGGACGGGGCGACCGTCACGGGGTTCGCCCGTGGCATCGGCACCGCCACCACGAGCACCGCGGCGGGGCCGACGATCACCGACGCGACGATCACGGGCACGAGCCGGGAGGGCATCGCGCTCGGCACCACCGCGACGCCCAGCGTCGTCCGCCCGCGCATCACCGGGGCGGACGCGGCCCAGTCGACCGGCATCCTCGTGCTGCGGTCCTCGAGCGCCGAGATCGAGGACGTCGTCGTGACCGGCATGATGTACGGCATCACGACCCACCTCGACAACACCGGCGCCGGCCCCGTGATCACCGCACCGCGGATCACCGCCTTCGGCGCCGTGACGCTCGGCTCCACGCAGGGCGCGTCGGTCACCGGGGCGGTCCTCGACGTGGGATCGTGGGGTCCTGGCGGAACCGGCGTGAATCTCGTGAACGCGGGTCGGGCGACCGTCACGACCCTCACGGCGACCGGGTTCCTCTACGCGGTCGGCAGCCAATCCTCGATGCCGCCCGGCGCCGACCGGGCGGACCTCAGGATCACCGACGTCACGGTGACGGGGGCCGCCGCCGCGTCGCACGGCGTCTACCTGCTCGGCGCCGTCGACGCGGTCGTCAGCGACATCGAGGCAGAGCTCACCGGCGCGGCGCTCGTCGTGCATCAGTCCACCGGCGTCACCGCGTCGGACCTCGTCGTCCACGGCCGGGAGGGCGTCACCTCCGTCACCGGGGCGGCGATCCTCCGGGCGTACGGCTCGGCGGACGTGCACGTCGACGGCGCCTCGATCGACGCGGGCTCGTACGGCTTCTTCTACTCGGCGACGGACGGGGCGACGGTGGCGAACGCCACCGTGTCGGGTGTCGTCGAACGCGCGCTCTACGGTCGCAGCGTCGCGAATCTCGAGGTGAGCCGCTCGACGTTCACGGGCAATGCCACGGTCGGCCTGTTCGTGGTGACGAACCCGGGCGACGGCATCAGCCACGACCTGCGCATCCACGACGTCGAGATGACCGACAACGGCGACGGGATCCACGTTCTGCAGGGCACGAGCGACGTCACGATCGAGCGCGCCACCGTGTCGGGGCAGCCCGCGTTCGTCACCGCGGGCGGCGCGCACGGCCTCACGATCGCGGGCAACGCCGTCGAGCAATCGGACGGTGCGGTCGCCGTCTCGGTCGAGCCGCTCTGGCAGGACGGGGCGCTGGCGGGCTCGTACTCGTCCTCGGGGATCGTGGTCCAGGGCAACACCTTCCGCGGTGCGGGCACCTGGGTCTCGGTGGGCACGGCCGATGCGGCGTCCCCCGAGGCGGAGCGTCGCACGCTCCGCGACCCGGTGCTCGTGACCGGGAACGTGTTCCCCGAGGCATCCACGGCGGTCCGGGCGTTCGCGAACGCGGTCGAGGGCGACGACACCGCGCCGGCGCTCCAGTCACTGCCCGGCGGGGGTCCGGTCGCCGTGGACGCCCGTGATTACGACGAGCCGAACGACTGGGGCTCGAACTGCCGAGCGACCGGGTATCTCGACGGCGCCCTGTGGTACGACGGCGGCGGCGCGGAGGTGCTCGAGCTGAGCGAGGCTCCGGTGCTGTATCCGATGAGCTGCATCGATCTCTCCCTGACGGAACGGCTCGACCTCGCCGGCGATGCGGTGCTGCGGGCCGGCGACACGCTCTCCTGGACGCTGGTCCCGCACAACGCGGGACCGCGCGCAGCACCCGCCGGCTGGTCGATCACGCAGCTCCTTCCGGCCGGGGTCGAGCTCGTCGGCATGTCCGGCGACGGCTACCGGGTCTCGAGCGGGGTCGCGACCGCCTCCGCCGAGCTTCCCGCGGGCGAGGAGGGCCCCGCGCTGCGCGTGGTCGCGCGGATCGTGGCCGTCCCGACCGGTGCGGTCACGATGAGAAACGTCGCCTACGTCGCCCCGGCCGAGCTGAGCGACCTCGACGGGGACGGCTTCGTCGACACGGTCGTCGAGCAGTTCGGCCCGCTCGTCGTGCCCACCATCGACACGGACACGGATGCCTCGCCGACCGACAACGATGCGCAGGGCGTGTGGGCGGTCGCGGCGGATGCCGCCGGCGGGTCCGGGAGCGGGGCCGGCCTCGCCGGCACCGGCATCGACCCCACGCTGCCCGCGGCCCTCGCCATCCTCCTCGCGGGCGGCGGCGCACTCGCACTGCGCCGGCGTCGCCGCGCTTCAGGCGGGCGCTGAACGGTCTCGGATCACCCCGGTTCGGGGGGCTTTCCGGATCACCGCTGGATACCCCCCTCCCGTTCTGGATACGTTGATGCTGGCGGAGATCCGGCGTGCGCCGGAAGCGAAGGAGCGGTGGAATGGTGAAGACCAAGCGGGCGAGTCGATTTCGCGCGATGGGTGCGATCGGAGTCCTGGCACTCGGTGCCGCACTCGTCGCACCGGCAGTGGCGGCGGTCGCGGCGCCGGAGGCGGGCGACTCCGTCTATCTCGGCACGCGGCAGGGATACGGCGGCACGGGCGCGTTCCCGATCTACCTCGACACCCCGGCCGATCCCTCCGCTCCGGGCGAGCCCGACCTCTGGGCGTACTGCATCGAGCACGACGTGACCGCACTGACCCGCGTCGAGGGCACGATCGGCGTCGTCGACGACTTCCTCGGGGAGAACCTGTTCACCGATCCGGTCGTGCAGAGCAAGGTGATGTGGATCCTCGCGAACAGCTATCCCGCGGTGCCGCTGGCCGAGCTCGGATCGGCAGCCGGGGCGCCGGGGATCACGGCCGCCGACGCCTTCGAAGCGGCCCAGTATGCGATCTGGCGCTACACGGACCTCGGCTTCGACGCCGCCTGGCCCTGGGAGACCCCGAACTCGGAGGCCGCCTACCGCTACCTCGTCGACGGTGCGGAGGCGAGCGGGGGCCTGACCCCCGCGGACCTCTCCATCACCCTCTCGATCTCCGGCCCCACCGCCCCGCAGGAGGCCGGGACCCTGGTCGGACCGTTCATCGTCACCACCGATCGCCCGAGCGTGCGGGTCGCGGCCGAGCCGGTGGTTCCGATCACCGACGCCGCGGGCACGCCGATCGACCAGGACGCCGTCGTCGACGGGCAGGAGCTGTACCTCGACCTGCGCGGGACGAGCGCGCCCGGTACCGCGACGGTCACCGCGACCGCCCAGGGCTCGACGGTCGGCGGCCGCATCGTGTCCGTGCCGACCGTGCGCGGCGGCACGCCGACCGAGGCCGACCATGCGCAGACCATCGCCCTCGTCGCTCCGGCGGGCGCGGTCTCGACGGCCAGCGCCGCGGCGGCCTGGACCGGCGACGTCGTGCCGCCCGTCATCGGCACGACGCTCGTCGACGAGGCGGACGGCGACCAGACGCTGCCGTGGACCGGAGGCACCGCGATCGACACCATCGCCTACCAGCACCTCACGCCCGGAGTCGGGTACACCGTGACGGGTGAGCTCATGCGGAAGGCGGACGGGTCCGGCACGGGCATCCGCGCCTCGGCCACCTTCACGCCGTCGACGCCCGATGGCTCGGTGGACGTCTCCTTCACCGTCCCGGCCGGCTATGCCGGACAGCAGCTCGTCGCATTCGAGACGCTGACGCAGGAGGGGGTCGCCGATCCCGTCGCCACGCATCGCGACCTGAACGACGCCGCGCAGACGGTGACGGTCGAGGCGGCGCCGGCGTCGTCGACGCCGGCCCAGCAGGGCGGCCCGACGGAGCTCGCGAAGACCGGCGTCCCGGAGGGATGGCCCGCAGCGGGCGTGCTGCTCATCGCGGCCGGTCTCGTCGCGCTCCTCGCGCGGCGGCGAGTGGCGGGCGCATGACGACCCCGTAGGGCGCCCGCGCCATTCGGTCGTCGCCGATCCGCGACACCTCACGAAGGCCCCGGAGCATCCGGGGCCTTCGTCGTCTCCCGACGACGCCCGGGCGCGGTTCGCGGAATACCCCCGGAGGGTATATCGTTATCTCGTGCACAGGTACCCCGACGGGTACGAGCGGCGAAAGGGAGAAGCGATGACCGCCAACGAGTACCAGGTGACCGGCATGACCTGCGGGCACTGCGAGCTGTCGATTCGCGAAGAGGTCGGCGAACTCGCCGGCATCCAGGACATCCAGGTCAGCGCGCAGACCGGCCGGCTCGTCGTGAGCTCGGCCGAAGAGATCGACGACGCGGCGGTGCTCGCCGCCGTCGAGGAGGCCGGCTACTCGGCCGTGCGCATCTGATGCGGGCCGGGGCACGACTCGCCCTCTACGGGGCGGGGCTCGCGGTGGCCTTCGGGGGCGCGTTCGCGCTCGCCGGGGTCGTCGTGCCCGACAGCCTCGTCGCAGCGTGGGCGGAAGGAAGCGATATGGACATGCACGGAGAAGGCGGCGCCGAGGGCGCCGCGATGGCGGCGCACGGACCCAACGGCGTCTCGATCGACGCCGACGGGTACCTGCTCTCGCCGGTGACCGCACCCGGTGCGGTCGGCGAAGCGGGCGAGCTCCGCTTCCAGGTGCTGGATGCCTCGGGCCACCCGGTCACCGAGTACACGACCTCGCACGAACGGGAGCTGCACACGATCGTCGTGCGCTCGGACGGCGCCGGCTTCCGGCACGTCCACCCCGCGCTCGACGCGGCGAGCGGCACCTGGTCGCTGCCCTGGACGTGGGACGAGGCCGGCAGCTACCGGCTCTACGCCGACTTCACGCCCGCGGGCGACGACGCCGAGGGCGTCACCCTGACCCGCACGCTCGACGTGGCCGGCGAGCTGAACCCGGTCACCGCGGAGCCGACGCGGCGCAGCGAGGTCGACGGCTTCGTCGTCACCATCGACGGCGAGCTCACCGCCGGCGCGTCGAGCGAGCTCACGCTGACGGTCGAGCGCGACGGCACGCCCGTCACCGGACTCGAGCCGTACCTCGGCGCCTTCGGCCACCTCGTGGCGCTGCGCGAGGGCGATCTCGCCTTCCTGCACGTGCACCCGGAGGGTGAGGAGCCCGAGGCCGGATCGACCGGCGGCCCGGAGATCGCCTTCGCCGCGAGCGCCCCCACGCCCGGCCGGTACCTGCTCTACCTCGACTTCCAGGTCGACGGCGCAGTGCACACGGCCGAGTTCGTGATCGACGCTTCGGTCGGAACGGCGGGGGAGGCGCACTGATGAGTACCACGGCACCCCTCACGGGCGGCACGGGCATCGAGCTCGAGATCGGCGGCATGACCTGCGCCTCCTGCGCGAACCGCATCGAGAAGAAGCTGAACAAGCTCGACGGCGTGCAGGCCACCGTCAACTACGCGACCGAGAAGGCGAAGGTCACCGTGCCCGAGGGCTACGACCCGGCACTGCTCGTCGCCGAGGTCGAGAAGACCGGCTACACGGCGGTGCTCCCGGCGCCGAAGTCGAGCGAGCGCGGCGGAACCGGTGCGGCGGACGACGCCGACCACGACCCCGAGCTGATCTCGCTGCGCCAGCGGCTCATCGGCTCGATCGTGCTGACCGTCCCGGTCATCGCGATGGCGATGATCCCCGCCTTCCAGTTCACCTACTGGCAGTGGGCCTCGCTCGCACTCGCCGCGCCGGTCATCGTCTGGGGGGCCTGGCCGTTCCACAAGGCCGCCTGGACGAACCTCAAGCACGGCGCCGCGACGATGGACACGCTCATCTCGATGGGCACCTCGGTCGCCCTGCTCTGGTCGCTCTACGCGCTGTTCTTCGGCACGGCGGGCGTCCCGGGCATGACGCACCCGTTCGAGTTCACGATCGCGCCCTCGGACGGGGCCGCGAACATCTACCTCGAGGTCGGGGCGGGTGTGACGATGTTCATCCTCGCGGGCCGCTACTTCGAGAAGCGCTCCAAGCGTCAGGCCGGTGCCGCGCTGCGCGCGCTGCTCGAGCTCGGCGCCAAGGAGGTCTCGGTGCTGCGCGACGGCGCCGAGGTGAAGATCCCCGTCGAGGAGCTCGCGGTCGGCGACGAGTTCATCGTGCGTCCGGGCGAGAAGATCGCCACCGACGGCGTGGTCGTCTCCGGCAGCTCCGCGGTCGACGCCTCCATGCTCACCGGCGAGTCCGTGCCGGTCGAGGTGGGCGCGGGCGACCCGGTCACGGGCGCGACCGTCAACGCGGGCGGCCGGCTCGTGGTGCGGGCGACCCGCATCGGCTCGGACACCCAGTTGGCGCAGATGGCGAAGCTCGTCGAGGACGCCCAGACGGGCAAGGCCGAGGTGCAGCGCCTCGCCGACCGCATCTCGGGGGTCTTCGTGCCGATCGTGATCGTGGTCGCCGTCGTCACGCTGGGCGCGTGGATCGGCGCCGGGTTCCCGGTCGCCGCCGCCTTCACCGCCGCGGTCGCGGTGCTCGTCATCGCCTGCCCCTGCGCGCTGGGTCTCGCGACCCCGACCGCCCTGCTGGTGGGCACGGGCCGCGGGGCGCAGCTCGGCATCCTGATCAAGGGTCCCGAGGTGCTCGAGTCCACGCGGAAGATCGACACCGTCGTGCTCGACAAGACCGGCACGGTCACCACCGGCAAGATGACGCTCGTCGACGTGGTCACGGAGCCCGGGGTCGACCGGGCCGAGCTGCTCCGCTTCGCGGGCGCCCTCGAGGATGCCTCGGAGCACCCCATCGCGCAGGCCATCGCGAAGGCCGCGACGCAGGAGGTGGGGCAGCTGCCCGCGCCCGAGGACTTCGCCAACGTCGAGGGCAAGGGCGTGCAGGGCATCGTCGACGGCGCCTCCGTCGTCATCGGCCGGGAGTCGCTGCTCGCCGACTGGGCGCTCACGCTCTCCCCGGAGGTCGCCGCAGCCAAGGCCCGCGCCGAGGGCGAGGGCAAGACGGTCGTCGCGATCGGCTGGGACGGCCGGGCCCGAGGCATCCTCGTCGTCGCCGACACGGTGAAGCCGACGAGCGCCGAGGCCATCGCCCAGTTGAAGTCGCTCGGGCTCACCCCCGTGCTTCTGACCGGCGACAACGAGGCGGTCGCGCACCAGATCGCGGCCGAGGTCGGCATCGAGCACGTGTACGCCGAGGTGCTGCCGCAGGACAAGGTCGACGTCGTCGCCCGCCTCCAAGCCGAGGGCAAGGTCGTCGCGATGGTCGGTGACGGCGTGAACGACGCGCCCGCCCTCGCACAGGCCGATCTCGGGCTCGCGATGGGCACCGGCACGGACGTCGCGATCGAGGCATCCGACCTCACGCTCGTCCGAGGCGATCTGCGCAGCGCGGTCGACGCGATCCGGCTCTCCCGCAAGACCCTGAGCACGATCAAGACGAACCTGTTCTGGGCCTTCGCGTACAACACGGCGGCGATCCCGATCGCGGCCCTCGGCATGCTCAACCCGATGCTCGCGGGGGCGGCGATGGCGTTCTCGAGCGTCTTCGTCGTCGGCAACAGCCTGCGGCTGCGCGGATTCCGAAGCGTCGCCAAGCCCTGACGGCCGAGCCGTCCAGTTCCACCTGCACCACCATCCAGAACACGAAAGGCACCATCATGACGAACGACACCCAGGCGAACTCCTGCTGCAGCACCGGCGTGGCGGCGAGCGACGCCGCCCACAGCGCCGCGGTCAGCGGCCACGGCAAGGCGAACCTGCTCGGCGGGGGCTCCGCCGACGATCAGACCACGTGCCCCGTGATGGTCGGCAGCCCGGTCAGCAAGGCCGCGGCCGAGGCCGCCGGACTGTTCCGCGACTACGAGGGCGAGCGCTACTACTTCTGCTGCGCCGGCTGCGGTCCCGCGTTCGACTCCGACCCGGCGAAGTACGCCGCGAACATGGCGTAGCGAACGTGTCGCCGCGCCACGTCGTCGTCCTGGGGGCAGGAGCCGCCGGGGTGGGGACCGCCAGGACGCTCGCGTCGCGCGGCGACACCCGGGTCACGCTCGTGGCCCGCAGCGATGAGACGCCGTACACGCGGATGCTCATCCCGGGGGTCGCGTTCGGCCCCCTCCCGCCGGAGGCCGTCGCGCTGCCGCTGCCCGAGGTCGACCTCGTCGCGGACACCGCGCACGGGGTCGACGTCGCCGCCCGCGAGCTGCGGCTGGCCTCCGGCTCCAGGCTCGGGTACGACGCACTCGTCGTCGCGACTGGAAGCCGGCCGCGCGGTCTACCGCCCGGGCTCCCCGGCGGCGCCGAGGCGCGCGCGGCCGGTCTCGTGCACGGGCTGCATACCCTCGCCGACGCGGTCCGGCTCCGGGAGCGGCTCGCCGGGCTCGCCGCGCCCGCGCGGATCGCCATCCTCGGCGGCGGGGTGATCGCCGCCGAGACCGCAACGAAGCTGCAGACGGCCGGGCACACGGTGACGCTCGTGGCACGCAGCCGGGTGCCCGGCGTCGCCGCGTTCGGCGCACCCGTCGCCGAGCGGCTCGCCGCCGAGCACCGGGCGCGCGTGCGCACACGCTTCGGCCGGACCGTCGAGGCCATCGCGGTCGTCGACGACGGGGTCGCGCTGGAGCTCGACGGGGGCGAACGGGTCGCCGCCGATCTCGTGCTGCTCGCGCTCGGCACCGAGCCGGCCGCGCCCGACCCCTGGCCCGACGGTGTGGACGTCGACGGTCGGCTGCGCGCCGAGGCGCCGGACGTCTTCGCCGCGGGCGGCGTGGCCGTGCACCACGACGAGGTGCTCGGCAGCTGGCGTATCGACCACTGGGAGGATGCCGCGGCGCAGGGGATGCATGCGGCGCGGTCCGTGCTGCACGCGTTCGGCGTGGGAGAGGATCCCGGCGTCTACCTGCCGAGAAGCTCGTACCTCGCGACGGTGCACGGGCTCGTCGTCTCCGGGGTGGGCGCACCGGCGTGCGGCCGACCGCGGCTCGACGAGAGCGAGGAGCTCGTCGTGCGGCACGAGCTGCATGGCCGCATCGTCGGCGTCAGCGGGATCGGCGCGGTGGGGACCGTGCTGCAGTGGAGCCCGCGCCTGCACTAGTGGCACGGTGCGTGCTCCGGGCGGCGCCCGGTGTCTCGTCTGGGTGGTGCCTCGTCTGGCCGCGGTCTGAAGCCCCGGCCCGAGCGGATGTTGAGGATGGCCGGGGTCCGAAGCTCCCCCGAACCTGCGGACCGCGCCGGCCACCTCAATTGCTCTGTTTCCACCAGAGGGCAAAGCGTTACCGGCGAACTCGAGATTTTTCGAGAAATCTCGTGCAGCCCGCCGGCGGCGGGCGTCAGCGCCGCGTCGCCACCTCGAGCAGTTCGAGAAGATGACGGTACGGGCGGCCGGTGGCCCGGGTCATCCCGATCTCGCAGGTGCGGTTGGCCGAGACGTGCCAGTCCGCGTCGGCGGCGACGACCTCGGCCGCCTCGCGGGCGGTCGCGCTCGCGCTGAGCTCGGGGTGCAGGAGGCCGCGATCGCCCGCGAACGCGCAGCAGCTCCAGTCGTCGGGCAGCACGACCTCGGCTGCGACCGCGCGCGCGATGCGGTCGATCGCGCCGCCCGCGCCGAGGACGGCAGTGGAGCAGGTGTGATGCACGGCGACCCGACCGACCGGCGCGGTCACCTCGAGCCGCGGCAGGATCCGCTCGGCGGCGAACTGGGTCGCGTCGACGAACCGCAGTTCGGGAGCCTCGCGCCCCGCCGCCGCCGCGAGGTCCTGCATGGTCGTAAGCCCCTCGGTGCAGGATGCCGCGTCGCAGACGATCGGCAGGCGGCCCCCGTCGCTCGCGGCGAGGAGCGCGGGCAGCACCCGCTCGGTCATCGTCCGGTAGCCGTCCAGGTAGCCCTTCGACTTCCACGGCGTGCCGCAGCACAGCGAGCCGATGCCCTCGGGGACGACGAGCCCCACGCCCGCCCGCTCGGCGAGCTCGAGCAGTGCCGCCGTCGCCCCGATGCCGCCGGGCTCCGGGCCGAACATCGTGCCGATGCAGGCCGCGAAGAACACCGCCTCCGCCGTCTCGGGGTCGCCGCCGGGCTCGGGGCGCTTCACGCCGCCGTGCGGCAGGCCGCCGTCGTACTCGGGCACCGTGTCGCGGCCGAGCAGCGCCCTCCCCACGGTCGTCGCCGCGCGCGGCAGCGCGGCGGGCAGCGCGTTCGCGACGGTGAGCGCCATCCCACCGAGGCGGGTGACGGGCCCCCACGCCGCAGCGGCGGCCGACCAACCGGCGTTCAGCACCGGGTTCCGGCGCTCGGCGCGGAGCCGGCGCACGAGGTCGCCCGTGTTGATGTCGACCGGGCAGGCGATGGCGCAGAGCCCGTCGACGGCGCAGGTCTGCTCGCCGTCGTACTCGTAGTCGTCGCGCAGCTCGGCGGCGAGGGCGGTGTCCCCGGCGGCCTCGGCGCTCGCGATGTCGCGGCGGAGCGCGATGCGCTGACGCGGGGTGAGCGTGAGGTCCTTGCTCGGGCACGTCGGCTCGCAGTAGCCGCACTCGACGCAGCGGTCGACCTCGGCCTCGACGGTGGGCACGAGCTTCAGGTTGCGCAGGTACGAGTCGGGGTCGTCGGAGAGCACCACGCCCGGGTTCAACAGTCCGCTCGGGTCGAACAGCCGCTTCACCTCGAGCATGATCTCGTAGAGCTCGTCGCCGTACTGGCGCCGCACGAAGGGCGCCATGATGCGTCCGGTGCCGTGCTCGGCCTTGAGCGAGCCGCCCTGCTCGAGCACGAGCCGCACGAGGTCCTCCGTGAAGCGCTCGTAGCGGGCGAGCTGCGCGGGGTCGTCGAAGCGCTCGCCGAGCATGAAGTGCAGGTTGCCGTCCTTCGCGTGGCCGAAGATCACGGAGTCGTCGTAGCCGTGCTCGGCGAAGAGCTCGATGAGGCGCTCGCAGGTGGGCAGCAGCCGCTCGACCGGTACGACGATGTCTTCGAGCAGCGCGGTGGTGCCGCTCGGCCGGGCGCCCGCGACCGTCGTGTAGAGACCCTTGCGCACGTGCCAGAGCGCGGCTCGCTCCGCGGGATCGGAGGTGAACGCGGCGGGTGTGGCGAGGGGGAGTGCGTCGAGGAGCGGTGCCGCTCCCGTCAGCGCGGCATCGAGCACCTCGGGGGTCTCGGCCTGGTATTCGACGAGGAGCGCCGTGTGCCCGTCGACGTCGAGCGCCGCGATCTGCACGGGGACGTCGGCGGCGCGCTGGGCGACGAGGAGCGACGTGGCATCCATCAGCTCGATCGTCGCCGCACCCGTCGCGACGAGCGCGGGGAGTGCGGCCGTGGCCTCGCGCAGCGAGGGCAGCACGAGCAGCGCGGTGGCCGCGTGCGGGAGCAGCGGTACGGTGTCGAACACGGCCTCCGCGACGAAGGCGAGCGTGCCCTCGCTGCCGATGACCAGGTGCTCGAGGATGCGCAGCGGCTCGGCGAAGTCGAGCAGGGCGTTCAGCCCGTAGCCCATGGTGTTCTTCATCGAGAACTGCCGGCGCACGAACTCGGCCGCCGCGGGGGAAGCGAGCAGCCGTTCGCGGAGCCGCAGCAGCCCCGCGTGCAGCTCGGGCTCGTGGGTGGCGAGGAGCTCGGCCGCGTCGGGGGCTCCCGTGTCGAGCACGGTGCCGCTCGGGAGCACGATCGTGAGCGAGGCGATGGTGCGGTACGCGTTCTGGGTGATGCCGCACGCCATGCCGCTCGAGTTGTTGGCGATGACGCCGCCGATGGTGCAGGCGATCTCGCTGGCCGGGTCGGGGCCGAGCTTCCGGCCGTGGCGCGCGAGCCGCTGGTTGACCTGGCGCACGGTCGCGCCGGGTTCGACCCGGACGGTGCGCCCCGCGTCGCCGATGCGGATGCCTCGGAACCGCGCCCGGGTGTCGACGAGCAGCTCGTCGGTGACGCCCTGGCCCGACAGGCTCGTGCCGCCGGAGCGGAACGTCACGCTGCGGCCGGCGGCCCGCGCGGCGGCGAAGACCGCGGCGACGGCATCGGCGTCGTCCGGGGTGACGAGGGCCTCGGGCACGAAGAGGTAGTGCGAGGCGTCGTGGGCCTTCGCGAAGCGGTCGATGGAGCGCTCGCTCACCGCGACGCGCTCGCCGAGGAGGGCGGAGTCGAGGACGCTGGCGACGGCGGCAGGCGACATTGGTGGCTCCAGATTGTTAGACAAGTATACCGAGATGGTCGGACAAGTATACTGACGCGCGGAAGGGCGAGCGCATGGTCGAGGGGATCCGGGTCACCGGCGTGGTCGACGCCGTCGCCGAGGCGCTGCGCGCGGCCGCGATCGGCGGTGAGCTCGAACCCGAGCGGGCCGTGACCGAGGCCTGGGTGGCCAGTCGCTTCGCCGTCGCGCGGCCGAGCGCGAAGGCCGCGATCGAGAAACTCGTCGCCGAGGGCGTGCTCGAGCGCACCGCGCACCGGAGCGCGAGGGTCCGTCGCCTCGACGCCGACGCGGTGCGCGACGTCTACCGCACCAGGCGGCGCATCGAGAGCGCCGCGATCCGCGAGCTCGCGGCGGAGCGGAGGCGGCCGGATGCCGCGGCCGAGGCGGATGCCGAGATCGCGACGCACCTCGGCGGCTCGAGCGTCGACATCGTCGACCCCGACCTGCGGTTCCACTCGGCGATCGTCGACGCCCTGGGCAGCGAGCGCACGAGCCGCGCCTACCGCTCGCTCACCGAGGAGGTGCGGCAGTGCATGGCGCAGGTGCAGGGCCGCGGGCTGATCTCGGTCGACACGATCCTCGCCGAGCACGAGCGCATCCTCGAGCTCATCGCGGACGGCGACGGCGAGGCGGCCGCCGCCGTCCTCGCGGAGCACCTCGGTCGGGCCGAGGAGCGCCTCGCCGCCGCCGTCTCCACCCCGTAGCCCGCCGCCCCCTTTCCCGACTTGCCCAACTTTCATGAAAGTCGGGCAACTCGGGATGGGGGTTCGACTTGCCCAACTTTCATGAAAGTCGGGCAAGTCGGGTTGGGGGTTCGAGGTGCCCGACTTCCGTGGCGTTGGGCGAGCTGTTAGAGTTCGCGTGATTTCAACGTTGAAACCCGGGTCAGCCCGCCCGACCGCAAGGAGTCCCCGAGCCATGGCTTCCTCCGCGCCGCTCGGCGCCCGCACCTGGACGGCGGTGCTCGTCGTCGGCCTCGTCGGCCAGCTCGCCTGGGTCATCGAGAACATGTACCTCAACGTGTTCGTCTACGACACCATCTCGACCGACCCGGCCGTCATCGCCTGGATGGTCGCGCTCAGCGCGATCGCCGCGACCGCCGCGACCCTGCTCTTCGGCGCCTGGTCGGACCGGCTCGCCCGCCGCCGCGAGTTCATCGCGATCGGCTACGTGGCCTGGGGGCTCGTGACCGCCGCCTTCGGGCTGGTCGGCGCGGGCGCCGCGGGCGCGGGCGCGGCGGCGGCCGGTGCCGGCGAGGCATCCGCCGTCGCGAGCGCGGGCGCCACCGTCGCGACCGCGGTGATCGCGATCATCGCCCTCGACTGTGTGATGAGCTTCATCGGCTCCGGCGCCAACGACGCCGCCTTCGCCGCCTGGGTCACCGATTCGACCGTGCCCGCCAATCGCGGACGCGTCGACGGCTGGCTCGCGGTCATGCCGCTCCTCGGCATGCTGCTCGTGTTCGCCCTGCTCGACCCGCTCACCCAGGCCGGGCGCTGGGAGCTCTTCTTCGGGATCGTCGGCGGCCTGACCGCCGCCACCGGCGTCGCGGCGTGGTTCCTGGTGCGTGACCGCGGCGTCGCCCGGCACGAGCACGGTGTGCTCAAGGCGGTCGTCGAGGGGCTCCGGCCGGCGACGGTGCGGCGCGAGCCGGCGCTGTTCGCGACGCTGGCGATCTGGGGCGTGATCGGGGTCAGCTCCCAGGTCTTCCTGCCGTACGTGCTCATCTACCTGCGCTACTCGCTCGAGCTCGACGGCTCCGCGATCGTGCTCGGCGTCGTGCTGGTGCTCGCGTCGGCGCTGAGCGTCGTCGGCGGACGGCTCATCGACCGATTCGGCAAGACGCGTGTGCTGCCGTACGCCGTCGGCGCCTTCGCGGCCGGTCTCGTGGCCATGATCTTCGTGCGCGACGCGGTCGGCGTCATCGCCGCGGCCACCGTGATGATGGCGGGGATGATGGGCTCGGTCGCCGCCGTCTCGGCGCTCACCCGCGACCACACCCCGGCGGACCGCGCGGGCGGCGTGCAGGGCGCGCGGATGATCCTGGCCGTGATGCTGCCGATGATCATCGGGCCGGCGATCGGTGCGGCCGTCATCTCCGGATCCGCGCACCGTTACACCGAGCTCGGGATCGCGCACCCGGTGCCGGGCCCGGAGATCTTCGGCGCCGCGGCCGTCGTGCTGCTGTTCGTGCCGCTCGGTCTCGCCCTCCGGGCGCGCGTGCTGCGTCGCGCCGAACCAGCCATGGCGGAGCACGGATGAGCCGGCGCACCCCCTGGGCCGACGCGCTCGACCCCGATCACCCGCTGCCCGAATACCCGCGGCCGCAGCTCGTCCGCGCGCACTGGCAGAACCTCAACGGCCGCTGGTCGTACGCCTTCACGGGCGACGCGCTCCACCCGCGCGAGTGGGACGGTGAGATCGTCGTGCCCTTCTCGCCCGAGTCCGAGCTCTCCGGCGTCGGCCGGCAGCTGCAGCCCGACGAGCACCTCTGGTACCGGCGCACGGTGCAGCTCGAGGGCGGGGCCCGCGGCGGCCGGGTGCTGCTGCACTTCGGTGCGGTCGATCAGCGCTGCCGGGTGCTCGTCGACGGGGTGCAGGTGGGCGGCCACCGCGGCGGCTACCTGCCGTTCACGATCGACGTGACCGCCCAGCTCGGCGACGGCGAGTCGCACGAGCTCGTCGTCGATGTTGTCGACCCGAGCGACACCTCCTTCCATTCGCGCGGCAAGCAGGCGCTGAAGCGCGGGGGCATCTGGTACACCGCGCAGTCGGGCATCTGGCAGACGGTGTGGCTCGAGCGGGTTCCGGCCGTGCACGTCGCGACGCTCCGCGTGCGGCCGATGCTGGAGGCGGAGGCGGTCGAGCTCGTCGTCGAGGCGGGCGGATGGCCCGGGGCGGTGCACGACGCGGCGGACGAGGCATCCGCCCGCCCCGACGCGGCGGACGAGGCATCCGCCCGCCCCGACGCGAGCGTGATCGTGCGCGCCGCCGGCCGCGAGGTCGCGCGGGCCACCGGCCCCGTGGGCGAGCCGTTGCGACTGCCGGTGCCGCAGCCGCGACGGTGGCACCCCGGCGACCCCTTCCTCTACGAGCTCGAGGTGCGGCTCGGCGAGGATCGCGTCGAGAGCTACTTCGGCATGCGCTCCGTCGGCATCGCGCCCGACGCGCACGGCCGGCAGCGGCTCGTGCTGAACGGCGAGCCGATCCTGCACGCCGCGGTGCTCGACCAGGGCTACTGGCCCGACGGCCTCTACACGCCGCCGTCCGACGCGGCGCTCGTGCACGACATCGAGGAGATGAAGGCGCTCGGCTTCACCGCCCTGCGCAAGCACATCAAGATCGAGCCGCTGCGCTGGTACCACCACTGCGACCGGCTCGGCATGCTCGTCTGGCAGGACTTCGTGAACGGCGGCCGCCGGTACCGTCCCGCGGTCGTGACGCTCCCGGTGAAGCTGCCGCTGCGGCTCGACGACCGGCGGCACCGCCGCTTCGGCCGGCAGGACGCCGAGGGGCGCGCCGAGTTCCTCGCCGAGCTCGACGAGACGGTGCGCTTGCTGGGCAACGCCCCGAGCATCGCGGTGTGGGTGCCGTTCAACGAGGGCTGGGGTCAGTTCGATGCGCTCGCCGTCGCCGCGCGGCTGCGCGAACTCGACCCCGACCGGGTGATCGACCACGCGAGCGGGTGGCACGACCAGGGCGGCGGCGACCTCCGCAGCCTGCACGTGTACTTCCGCAAGCTCCGGCCCGAACGGCGCTGGCAGCGCGAGCGGCGGGCGATCGTCGTGTCGGAGTACGGCGGCTACAGCCTGCGCCTGCCCGGCCACGAGTTCGGGCCGCGCGAGTTCGGCTACCGTCGATACGCCAGCGTCGACGAGCTGACCGAGGCCTTCGTCGCGCTGCACCGCGACGAGATCGCCCCCGCGATCGACGCCGGGCTCGGCGGCTTCGTCTACACGCAGCTCTCCGACGTCGAGGACGAGCTGAACGGCGTCCTCACGGCGGACCGCCGGGTGCGCAAGCTGCACGCCGACCGCGTGCGCGAGGTGAACGCCGAGCTCGCCGCCCGGTTCGCGAAGGCGGTCGCTCCCGCCCCGCACCCCACGAGAAAGGCCCAGGATGCCTCGCACGATCATCGAGCGTGAGCTCACCGCCCCCGTCGCACTGCGCGGCGCCGACAACCGGTTGAACCCGGCCGCGGTCGGCTGGACCCGCACGCCGCTGCACGACACCTCGGGCATCGGCGGCCGTCGCAGCTGGGGGCGCAACAAGCGCTGGGAGTACTGGGCGGTCACGACGCCGAGCCATCTCGTGGCGCTCACGGTCTCCTCGATCGACTACGCGGCGGTGCACGGCGTGCTCGTGCACGACCGGCGCACCGGGCGCACGCTCGACCGCGGGGCGATCGTGCCGTTCGGCCGAGGCGTGACGCTGCCCGCCTCGCTCGGCGAGGGCCCGGCCCGCGCACGCGCGAAGGATCTCGCGATCGACCTCGAGGAGACCGCCAAGGGCACGCGGCTCCGCGCCGAGGTGCCGGGCGCCCGCGTCGACATCCTGGCGGAGCTGCCCGTCGGGCACGAGCGGCTCGGCGTCGTGGTGCCCTGGTCGGCGCGGCGGTTCCAGTACACGGTGAAGGACGTCGCCCGCCCCGCGCGCGGCCGGCTCGAGCTCGACGCGCCGGAGCTCGGCGCCCCCGAGATCGTGGAGCTGCCCCTCGGCGAGAGCTGGGCGGTGCTCGACCACGGCCGCGGCCGTTGGCCCTACCGCATGGTGTGGAACTGGGGCGCCGCCTCGGGCCGGGTCGGCGGCCGCACCGTCGGACTGCAGCTCGGCGGCAAGTGGACCGACGGCACCGGCTCCACCGAGAACGCGGTCGTCGTCGACGGCCGGCTCTCGAAGCTCAGCGAGGAGCTCGACTGGGAGTACGACGAGCGGAACTGGCTCGCGCCCTGGCGCATCCACGGGGCATCCGCGCAGCTGCGCTTCGAACCGTTCTGGGACCGGGTCAGCGCGACGGAGCTCGGCGTGTTCGGCTCGCACGGGCACCAGTGCTTCGGGCACTATTCCGGCTGGGTCGAGGCCGGCGGCGAGCGGATCGAACTCGACGGCCTGCTCGGCTGGGCCGAAGACGTCCGGAACCGCTGGTGAGCGCCCGCCGCTCGGCCGGGCCGACGCTGAAGGACGTCGCGGCGATCGCGGGCGTCTCCTACCGCACCGTCTCGAACGTCATCAGCGGGAAGGCGCCAGTGAGCGCCGCGACGCGCGCCCGGGTCGAGGCCGCCATCGCCGAGCTCGACTACCGCCCGCAGCTCGCGGCGAGGCAGCTGCGCGTCGGGCGCAGCAACTTGCTCACCCTCTCGGTGCCGTTCCTCTCGCTGCCGTACTTCGCCCAGCTCGCGCACGCCGTCGTCACCGCGGCCGAGGCGGTCGGCTACGACGTGGTCGTCGACGAGACCCACGGCGATGCCGAACGGGAGCTGCGCGCGGCATCCGGCTACCGCACCCTGCTGAGCGACGGCATCCTGCTGTCGGCCATGTCGATCGGCGACGAGGAACTGATGGCGGCCCGAGGCCGCACCCCGCTCGTCGTGCTGGGCGAGCGCATCCGCGCGGCCCGCGTCGACCGCGTCGTGGTCGACAGCGTGACGAGCACGCGCGACGCGACCGGCCATCTCGTCGCCGCGGGTCGGCGCACGCTCGGCTTCCTCGGCACGGTTCCGGATGCCTCGAGCGGCGCCGCCGCGGCGGACCTCCGCCTCGAGGGGTTCCGTACGGCCCTCCGCGCCGCCGGGCTCGAGGCGGACCCGCGGCATCTGCTCGAGGTGTCGCCGTGGGATCAGCGCTCGCCCGACGGTGACTACTCCCGCGAGGAGGGGGATGCGCGGGTGCGGGCGCTGCTCGCGACACCGGACGGCCTGGGCGGCCTCGACGGGCTCGTCTGCGCGAACGACCTGCTCGCGATCGGTGCACTGCGCGCCCTGCGCGAGGGCGGAGTGGACGTGCCCGGCCGGGTGGCCGTGGTCGGCTGGGACGATGCCCCGGAGTCGGCCTTCGCGGTGCCGCCGCTCACGAGCATCGCGCCGGACCTCGGCGAGCTCGCCCGGCTGGCCGTCGCCTCGGTGCTGCGACTCGTCGACGACCCCGACTCGCCGCCGCGCGTGGAGCAAGCGCCGTACCGCCTCGTGCCCCGCGCCTCCGCGCCCTGACTTCCCTGGTTCCCTGAGCTCGTCGAAGGGAGCCCGCCCCCGCTTCGACGGGCTCAGCGAACGACTGGTTCCCTGAGCTCGTCGAAGGGAATGCCGCTCCGCTTCGACGGGCTCAGCGAACGACTGGTTCCCTGAGCTTGTCGAAGGGAATGCCGCCCCGCTTCGACGGGCTCAGCGAACCACGGAAGCCCCCGCTTCGACGGGCTCAGCGAACGACGGAAGCCCCCGCTTCGACGGGCTCAGCGGACCAGGAATCCGCGGGTGCAATCCGCGCGATCCGGGTTAGCGTGGTCAGCAAGATGCGCCGCGCATCGTCGCGACGCGACGTTCCGGGGGGAGACGCATGTACTACAGCACGGGCAATTACGAGGCATTCGCGAGGCCGCGCAAGCCGGAGCGATCCGAGCGGGCATCGGCCTGGTTCGTGGGGGCCGGGCTCGCCTCGATGTCCTCCGCGCTCTTCATGATCCGCGACGGACAGCTGCCGGGGGAGCGCATCACGATCCTCGAACGGCTGCCGTTGCCGGGCGGCGCGCTCGACGGCATCAAGAAGCCGTCGAAGGGCTTCGTCATCCGCGGCGGCCGCGAGATGGAAGACCACATGGAGTGCCTGTGGGACGCCTTCCGCACGGTGCCCTCCCTCGAGATCGAGGGCGCGAGCGTGCTCGACGAGTTCTTCTGGCTCAACAAGGACGACCCGAACTTCTCGCTCTGCCGCGTCACCGAGCAGCAGGGCCAGGACGCGCACACGAACAACCTCTTCGGGCTCAACGACACCGCGCAGAAGGACATCGTGCGCATCTTCCTCGCCACCCGCGAGGAGATGGAGCGCAAGCGCATCGACGAGGTGTTCTCGAAAGACTTCCTCGAGAGCAACTTCTGGCTGTACTGGCGCACGATGTTCGCCTTCGAGGAGTGGCACTCCGCGCTCGAGATGAAGCTCTACCTGCACCGCTTCGTGCACCACATCGGCGGGCTGCCCGACCTCTCGGCGCTGAAGTTCACGAAGTACAACCAGTACGAGTCGCTCGTGCTGCCGATGTACCGCTGGCTGCTCGACCAGGGCGTCACCTTCCACTTCGACACGCAGGTCACCGACATCGACTTCGCGATCGACGGGGACGAGCCGGATGCCTCGAAGCGCGCGACCCGCATCCACTGGGTGCAGGACGGCGCGGAGGGCGGCGTCGACCTGGGTGACGACGACCTCGTGCTCGCCACCATCGGCGGTCTCACCGAGAACTCCGACGAGGGCGATCAGCACACCCCCGCGAAGCTCGACGAGTCCCCGGCGGCGGGCTGGGCGCTCTGGCAGCGCATCGCGGCGAAGCATCCGTCCTTCGGCAGGCCCGAGGTCTTCTGCGGCGACATCGCGAAGACCAAGTGGGAGTCGGCGACGGTGACGACGCTCGACGAGCGGATCCCCGAGTACATCCGCCGTATCGCGAAGCGCGACCCGTTCAGCGGCCGCGTCGTGACCGGCGGCATCGTCACCGCCCGCGACTCGGCCTGGCTGATGAGCTGGACCGTGAACCGGCAGCCGCACTTCAAGCAGCAGCCCGCCGACCAGATCGTGGTCTGGGTGTACGGCCTGTTCGTCGACGTGCCGGGCGACTACACGGGCAAGACGCTCCAGGAGTCGACGGGTGAGGAGATCACCCGCGAGTGGCTGTACCACCTCGGCGTGCCCGTGGAGGAGATCGACGCGCTCGCCGCGGAGGCTGCCAGCTGCGTGCCCGTGATGATGCCCTACGTGACGTCGTTCTTCATGCCGCGGCAGGCGGGCGACCGGCCCGCGGTGGTGCCGGCCGGCGCGCAGAACTTCGCCTTCATCGGGCAGTTCGCGGAGACCACTCGGGACTGCATCTTCACGACGGAGTACTCGGTGCGCACCGGGATGGAGGCCGCGTACCAGCTGCTCGGCGTCGACCGCGGCGTGCCGGAGGTGTTCGGCTCGACGTATGACGTGCGCTGGCTGCTGAACGCGACGAGCCGGCTGCGCGACGGCGCCGAGGTGGGGCTGCCCGGGCCGAAGTTCCTCCGCGAGCGGCTGTTCGCGAAGCTCGACGGCACCCAGGTCGGCGAACTCTTGACCGACTACGCGCTCATCCCCGAGCGCGGGACGACGACGAAGCGCGACCGCTCCGACGACGCCATCGAGTGAGCGGCCCACACCCCCGAGTTGCCCGACTTTCATGAAAGTCGGGCAACTCGGGGGTTCGATGGTGAGCGCGTGCGTCGTGCTGCCGGCGCGCGCGGAGATCACATCGGGGGCATCAGCACGCTGTCGACGAGGTAGACCGTCGCGTTCGCGGTGTGCACGCCGCCACAGATCACGTTGGCGTCGTTGACCTTGAGCGAGTCGCCCGAGCCGGTCACCTCGACCGCGCCGCCCTGCACCGTGGTCTGGGTGCCGACGACCTCGTCGGGCGAGAGCTGGCCGGGCACGACGTGGTACGTGAGGATCGAGGTGAGCGTCGCCGAGTCGGTCTTCAGCGACTCGATGGTGGCCGGGTCGATTTTCGCGAAGGCGTCGTCGACGGGGGCGAACACGGTGAACTCGTCCCCGTTCAGCGTGTCGACGAGGTTCACGTCGGGGTTCAGCTGCCCGGAGACGGCCGCGACGAGCGTCGTCAGCAGCGGGTTGTTCGAGGCCGCGACGGCGACGGGATCCTGCGACATGCCGACGATCGAGCCGGCACCGTCGGGCACCTGCTCGGCGTAGGCCGCGCAGCCGGAGCCCACGAGGTCGGCGGCCGGGTCGGTCTCCATGGACTCGGCGGAGGGGGTCGACTCCGTCTTCGGCGTCGGCTCCTCGCTGGGAGCGGACGAGCCGCCCATGCTGCACCCGGCGAGGCCGAGCGAGGTGATCGCCGCGAGGGCGACGAGAGCGGATGCGGTGCGAGTGCGGATCGTGCGCATGGACTTCCTCCTTCGGATGCGCCGGCCCGGTTCGGGTCGACACCGGGGGTTCGGAGGCATCCGCCGATCGGATTGGAGGATTTCGGGACGCGGCCGGCGCGGATGATCGAGGACCGGGATCGGATGCCTCGCGCCATCCGATCCCGCCGCCGCTCCGAATCCCTGGCAGCCCACCCGTCGCCCAGTGAATCGAGGGACCCCATGATCGCACTCGCCCTGATCGGCCTGGCGGGCGGTCTCATCACCGGGATCTCGCCGTGCATCCTGCCCGTGCTGCCCGTGATCCTGCTCTCCGGGGGCGCGCAGAGCGCGCGGAGCGCCACGGCCTCGGGGACGAGCGACGCAAGCACGCCGGCCGCCCCGCCGCCCGGTCCCAGCCGGTGGCGCCCGTACCTCGTCATCGCGGGCCTCGTCGTGAGCTTCAGCCTCATCACGCTCGCCGGCTCCCTCCTGCTAGGCCTCCTCGGCCTCCCGCAGGACGTGCTCCGCTGGGCCGGCCTCGTCGTGCTCGTGCTCATCGGCGTCGGCCTCATCGTGCCCCGCTTCGAAGAGCTGTTGGAGAAGCCCTTCGCCTGGATCCCGCGCCGCAGCGTCGGCACGGAAGGGAACGGCTTCGTGCTCGGAATGGTGCTCGGCACGGTCTACGTACCCTGCGCCGGGCCGGTGCTCGCCGCGATCACCGTCGCCGGCTCGACCGGTCGCGTCGGGGTCGAGACGGTCGTGCTGACCGTGACCTTCGCGATCGGCGCCGCGGCACCGCTGCTCCTCTTCGCGCTCGCCGGGCGCCGCGTCGCGGAGCGCGTCGCCGCGTTCCGCAAGCACCAGCGCGGGGTACGGATCACCGGCGGTGTCGTGATGATCGCCCTCGCGGTGGGGCTCGTCTTCGACCTGCCCGGCGCGCTGCAGCGGCTCGTGCCCGACTACACCGGCGACCTGCAGCGCCAGCTCGCCCAGTCCGAAGAGGTCACCCAAGCCCTCGACCTCGGCGGCCTCGTCACCGACGAGAACCGGCAGCTCGACCAGTGCACGAACGGGGCGGCCGAGCTCGAGTCCTGCGGCCCCGTGCCGTCGATCCGCGGCATCCAGCAGTGGTTCAACACGCCCGACGGCGCGGCCGTCGACCTCGACGAGCTGCGCGGCCGGGTCGTGCTCATCGACTTCTGGGCGTACTCGTGCATCAACTGCCAGCGCTCGATCCCGCACGTCGTCGCGTGGGACGAGGCGTACCGCGACGCCGGCCTCAGCGTCGTCGGGGTGCACTCGCCCGAGTACGCCTTCGAGAAGGAACCGCGCAACGTCGCGGCCGGAATCCGCGACTTCGGCATCGAGTACCCGGTCGCACTCGACAACGACCTCGCGACGTGGACGAACTTCCGCAACCGCTACTGGCCCGCGCACTACCTCGTCGACGCCGACGGCACCGTGCGGCAGGTCTCGTTCGGCGAGGGCCACTACGCCGACACCGAGCGGCTCATCCGCGAGCTCCTCCAGGATGCCGACCCGGGTGTCGCCCTGCCCGCGGCGACCGAGGTGGCCGACGAGACGCCCGATGTCGGCTCGACCACGGCCGAGACCTTCCTCGGCACCACGAAGCAGGCGAACTTCGGCGGCGACGAGGCGTACCGGCGCAGCACGACGTCGTTCGCCTTCCCCGAGAAGCTCGCCGACGACACCTTCGCCCTCGACGGCCCGTGGGCCCTCGACACCCAGTCGATCGCGCCCGCGGACGGCGGCCCGGCCAGCGTGCGGCTCTCGTACCTCGCCCGCGAGGTGCGCATGGTGCTCGGCGGCGAGGGTGCCATCACGGTGCGCGACGCCGACGGCACCTCCCAACGCATCGAGATCTCCGGCGTGCCCCGCTCCTACGCCCTGCACCAGTCCGATTCGCCCGAGCGCGGCACCCTCGACGTCACCGTCGAGGGCAACGTGCAGGCCTATTCCTTCACCTTCGGATGAGCCAGCTGCTGGAACGACCTCGGGTCGGCCGGGCGACGCTCGGCCGAGGGTCTGACATGCTTGGTCGGGTGAGCGACGGCGAGGGCAGCAGCGGGGAGCCGTCGATCGACGTGCTCTTCGCCCGCACGGCCGCCGGCGATCGCGCCGCGTTCGGCGAGCTCTACGACCGCACCGCACCGCGGGTGTTCGGCCTCGTGCGACGGATCCTCGTCGACGCCGCCCAGGCCGAGGAGGTCACCCAGGACGTGTTCCTCGAGGTGTGGCAGCAGGCGGCGCGCTTCGACGCGAGCCGCGGGGCGGCCGTCGCGTGGCTCCTGACCATCGCGCACCGCCGGGCGGTCGACCGCGTGCGCTCGGCGCAGGCCAGCGCCGAGCGCGACCTCCGCGCCGGCATCCGCGAGCTCGCGACCCCGGCCGAGGACGTCGAGGAGCGCGTGGAGCTCAGCGTCGAGCACGAGCGGGTGAGCGCCGCACTGGGAGAGCTCAGCGAGGCGCAGCGCACCGCGCTCGCCATGGCCTACTACGAGGGGAAGAGCCAGTCCGAGATCGCGGACGCGCTCGAACTACCCCTCGGCACGGTGAAGACCCGAATGCGCGACGGCATGATCCGGCTGCGCCACCTGCTGGGGGTGACCTCATGACCGAACCCGACGAGGAGCTCCGCGCGCTCGCCGCGGCCTACGCGCTCGACGCGCTCGAGGGCGAGGAGCTGCGCCGCTTCGAGGCGGAACTCGCCCGATCTCCCGAGCTCCGGGCCGAGGTCGACGGCTTCCGCGCCGTCGCCGCGGGCCTCGGCGCCGAGACGCCCGAGCTCGCGCCGCCGCCCTCGCTCAAGGCCGGGCTGTTCGCCCGACTCGACGAGACTCCGCAGCTTTCCCCGGCGGATGCCGAATCAGCCGCCGGGCCCGCCGAGGCGGCCCCGAGCGCGGCCGAGCCTACCGAGCCTGCCGCGCGACTCCGGACGCCCGCCGAGCCTGCTGCGTCGGCGCCCGGCGACGAGCTCGCCGCCCGCCGCGGACGGCGTCGCCTCGTGACCACGTTGGCCGCCGCGGCATCGGTCGCGATCCTCGCGATCGGCGTCGTGATCGGGATCGGCTGGTCCGGCCCGAACGGCTGGGGTGCGCAGCGCGAGCTCGCCGCGCTCGAGGCCGCCCCGGACGCGCAGCGTCAGACGGTCGAGGTGTCCGGCGGCGGCGAGGTGACCGTGCTCTGGTCCGCCGAGCTCGGGCGCAGCGCGGTCATGGCCGACGGCCTGCCCGAGTTGGGCGCGTCGCACGACTACGAGCTCTGGTACATCGACGAGGCCGGGCCCGCGCCCGCCGGGCTCGTCGGGGCGAACAGCTGGCGCGTGCTCGAGGGCGACTTCGTCGACGGCATGGTGGTCGGCCTCACGGTCGAACCGGCCGGCGGCTCCGAACAGCCGACCACGGAGCCCATCGCCGCGGTGCAGACGTGAGCCCCGCGGGCGGGCGCTCCGACGAACCGCGCGCCCCGCACGGCTCCGCCGCGCTCGACGAGCTCGCCCGGCAGGTCGCGGCCGACGACGAGCTCCGTCGTCGGCTGCAGCGGCGCACCCTCGCCGTCGTCGTCGCGAGCCAGGTGCTCGGCGGAGCGGGCCTCGCCGCAGGCGTGACCGTGGGCGCCCTGCTCGCGCAGGAGGTGCTCGGCAGCGACGGGCTCGCCGGCATTCCGACGGCCTTGTTCACGCTCGGTTCGGCGCTCGCCGCGTTCCTCGTGGGCCGCATCACGCAGCATCGCGGGCGCCGGCTCGGGCTCGGCCTCGGGTTCGCCGCGGGCGGCCTCGGCGCCGCCGGGGTCGTCATCGCCGCCGTCGTCGGCAATGTGCCGCTGCTGTTCCTCTCACTGTTCGTGTACGGCGCCGGCACCGCGACCAACCTGCAGGCGAGGTACGCCGGAGCCGACCTGGCGACGCCGCGCACGCGGGCCACCGCGGTCAGCATCGCGATGGTCTCGACGACGCTCGGTGCCGTCGCCGGTCCGAACCTCGTCGAACCCCTCGGCCGGCTCGCCGAGTCGTGGGGCATCCCGGCGCTGGCCGGGCCGTTCCTGCTCGGCGGGGCCGCCTACGTCGCCGCGGGCGCGGTGCTGCTCGCGCTGCTGCGGCCGGACCCGTTCTTGCTCGCCCGCCGGCTCCCGGATCCCGAGGCGCCCCCGCTCGTCGAGGCATCCGCCCCGGCTGAGGCAGCCGCCTCCGCCCCGGCCGAGGCAGCTGCCGCCGCGCCGGCCGAGGCATCCCTCCCCGCGCCGGCCGCTCCCCGCCCCGGACCTGCCGCCTACGCGGGCGCGACCGTGATGGTGCTGACGCAGATCGCGATGGTCGCGATCATGACGATGACGCCCGTGCACATGCGCGCCCACCACCACGGACTCTCCGAGGTCGGCCTCGTCATCGGTCTGCACATCGCCGCGATGTACCTGCCGTCGCTCGTCACGGGCGTGCTCGTCGACCGGATCGGCCGCACCCCGATGGCGATCGCCGCCGGGGTGACGCTGCTCGCGGCGGGAATCGTGGCGGCCGTCGCACCGGCCGACTCGCTCGGGCTGCTGATCCTCGCGCTCGTGCTGCTCGGCCTCGGCTGGAACTTCGGCCTCATCTCCGGCACCGCCCTCGTCGTCGACGCCACGGTTCCGGCGAATCGGGCACGCACCCAGGGCGGAATCGACGTGCTGATCGCGCTCGCGGGCGCCGGCGGCGGCGTCATGTCGGGTGTGGTGATGGCGGCGTCGAGCTATGCGACGCTCGCGCTCGCCGGAGGCGTGCTCTCGCTCGTGCTCATCCCCGTGCTCTTCTGGGCGAGCCGGGCGCACCGTCGGACCGCCTGAGCGGCACGGCTCAGCCGCTCAACTGTTCGCCCGTTCGGCCGTTCAGAGGATGCCCGACAGCTGGGCGAGCATGGCGACCACCGGCACGAGCGGCAGCATGAGCCACACGGCGAGGAGCGGGGCGGCGAGCACACCGAGTACCAGCAGGGTCAGCGCGGAGCCGAGCGTGTCGAGGCCTTCCAGGCGGCTCACGAGGCATCCGGCAGCATCTGCGGGCACTCGTCCCCGGGTTCGATCGTGAGCTCGAAATGCCACATCTCGTTCGCGTAGACCTGGCAGAGTCCGTAGTCCGAGCCGTGTTGGGAGAGCCAGCTGTCGGCATCGGTGGGCCCGATGTCGATGGCCCGGCCGGTGACGTGGTTCGAGCCCTCCGGGGTGCTGACGAAGCGGCGGGCCTCGTCGAGGCTGCCGTACTCGAGCACGGCGTCGTCGAGGAGCTGCTGCTGGTACTCGGCACTGCGCCAGCCACTCGTGACGCGGAACTCGATGCCGTCGGCTGCGGCGTCCGCCGCGGCGGCGCGGGTCGCGTCGAGGAGCGCCTGGTCCAGGCCGGTGATGGCGGGCACGTCGTCGTCGAGCGAGATCCATTCCCCTTCGGGAATGTACCCGTCGGCGACGTCGATCTCGCCGTTGCCGGCGGACGAGTCCGGCGCGATGAGCCCCTCGGCGCCAGTGCCGGGGACGCCGCCGCGGGTCGCCGCCGCCGCACCGAGCAGGGCGGCGCCGATGGCCACGGAGGCGAGCACCGCGGCGAGGCCGGTGAGCACCGCGATGCGTCGGCGGCGGATGACGGAATCGTGATGGGTTCGCATACGACCACCCCATCGCGGCGGCGGTTGCCGGGGCGTCTGCGAATCCGGATACGCCCGCGATACGCCGGGTGTCGGGCGGGTGAGCGGGTGAGCGGGCGGGCGGGCGGGTGAGCGGGTGAGCGGGTGAGCGTGCGGCAGCGGCGTGTGCCGCGGCGCCTATTCCTCGGCGGGAAGCGGCTCGATCAACGTCGGGTCGTGCGGGTCGATCGCCCGGTGGGAGTTGACGCGCGGGTCGACCTCGTACTCGCGGATGGTCGGCGCGACGCGGTCGGATGCTTCCAGCAGGAAGTCGACCATCGCCTGCATGCCGCCCGCGTCGAGCTTCGCCGGGTCGAGGTAGCGCTCGACCTCGTCGAGGGGGAGGTAGACCGGCATGCGCTCATGGATCTCGCCCGAGGCATCCCTCGCTTCGCGCGTGATGATCGAAGCGGACACCTGCCAGCTGCCGTCGTCGAGCCGCCTGGCGGTCGAGATGCCGGCGGCGGCGAGCAGCTCGCCCTCGCCGTGCAGGTAGTGCGCGCGCTTCTTGCCCGGCTCGCCCGTCCACTCGTAGTAGCCGCGCATCGGCACGATGCACCGGCCCTGGGCGAACGCGCCCTTCCACAGCCCGTTGCTCGCCACGGTCTCGATGCGGGAGTTGAACTGCGGTCGCTTGGACTCCTTCATGAAGGAGGGATGGAAGTTCCACACCGCGGGTTCGAGCCGCCGCACGAACGCCCCGCTCTCACGGTCTGCGCGCTCGCGCACGATCGGGATGGTGTCGGTGGGCGCCAGGCTGTAGTTCGGCTGCCACTCGGGGAAGTCGTCTTCGGCCTCGAACACCTGGGTGAGATCGTCGGCCTTCTGCGAGACCACGAACCTTCCGCACATGCTGCCTCCCCGGATCGCTCCCAGCCTGCCACCGACCGCCGACGTCCGCAGCCTCCGGCCGTCGCTAGCTGCCGGAATCGGGACACCGCCCGTGGCAGCCCGGATCGCTATCGTGCAATCCATGGAGTACCTCGAGCCGATTCGCGCCCATGACCTGCGCCGGCATGCGGAGACGGACGCCGGCGCAAGCTTTGTGCACGAGCTGGTCGGTCAGCTTCTCCGGGCCGACGGGTCGGAGGTCGAGGGGTTCGCCCCCCGTGAGGGACTCCGGCGGCGTGGCTGGGACGGGAAGACCTTTCACGCGCGCGGAACCCGATTCGTTCCCCGTGGCCGAGCCTATTGGGAACTCACCTCGCAGAACGGGAGGATCTCGGAGAAGGCGACTCGTGACTTCCTCAAACGGCCGACGGGAGACATCCCCGGAGCCGTGCAGGCGAGCTATGTCGCCGTGAGCCTCCATCCGTGGCCGGGGAAGCTCGACTGGCTGGAGGAGCAGGCGGGAAGCGGATGGGGCGGCGTGCACGCACTCGACGCCGATGACCTCGTCGCCTGGCTCGAGGCCCACCCGACGGTGCATCAATGGGCGACCCGCAGGGTGCGCGGATTCCTGGGCGGTGTTGCGCACACGAGGGCGATGGAGCTGCCCGCCCTTCATCCGAGCTACGTCGTTCGCCCGCAGGTCGCCAGAGTTCTCGCCGAGGTCGGTCGCGGACCGGGGGCGGTGCGGATGGTCGTTCTCTGGGGCGGCCCGGGAATGGGGAAGACGACGGCCGCAGTATCGCTCGCACACGAGCTGGCCGCCAGCTTCCCCGACGGGCAGTTCTTCCAAGCGTTCGCCCGAACGGCGCAATCTGCGGGGCGAGTCGCCGACCTCCGGCAACGGATCTCCGAGGCACTCGACGGTGAACGCCACGCGGACGGCTGGCGGGAGGATCTTGCTCAGTCCGCACGTGGCCGGCGAATCCTCATCCTGCTCGACGACGTCCTCGATGAGTCCGCCGTGCGGGAGCTCGGTGAAGTGCCCGAGGGCGTCATGGTCATCGTCACTGCGCGAAGCCGGCTCTCGGGCCTGCTCGACGTCGAGCGACGCGAAGTCGGCACGTTCACGCTCGGCCAGGGAGTCGAACTCTTCCGCTCGTCGTTGTCCCCAGAAATGCGTGTGCCGTCCGACCACCTGTCGCGGATGTTCGATCTCTGCGATGGCGTGCCGCTCGCGCTGCGTATCGCTGCAACTCAACTCGCGTTGCGTCCGGAGTGGGAGTCGGCCGACTTCGTCGCAGAGCTGGAGGACGAGCGGACGAGGCTTGATGCGCTCGAAGTCGGGGATCAGGCGGTGCGCTCGTCATTCGAGATCTCGTTTCGTGCTCTTCTTGCGGATCATCAGCGTGCGTTCTGCGCGGTGTCGATGCTGCCCGGCCGACTTTCGACGCCAAGCTCCTCGCGGCGGCGAGTGAGACGTCCGTCGCCGGTGCGACGAAGGCGCTGCGGGGTCTGCAGGAGGCCGCGCTGATCAGCCCGACCCGCGTCTCCGGCTTCTTCGACATGCACGACCTCCTCCGCCTCTTCAGCCGTGAGCTGGCGGAGCAGCTCGAGGGCTCGATGTCGTTGCAGGGTCGCTCCATCAACTGGCTGCTGGCGGAGAGTCAGGAGATGGTGCGCGCGTGGGTTCGACCGGGCGGCGGAGGCGAGCGGAGGAACCAGATGGCGATGGCGTGGTTCCAGCGGTACACGCCGAATCTGCTCGACGCGATCGAACTCGCCGGGACGGTCCTGCGGAGTCCGGCTGCGGCACTCGGCGGTGTCGACGGCGTCGCCGTGTATCTCACCCGACAAGAACGGTGGGTCGAGCTCGAAGCCTTGTGCCGGCTCGGCCAGGGGTTCGTTCGGCGGCTCCGCGAGTTGCCCGATGCCAGCCTGACCGCCGAACAACTCGACCTCACGCAGGCTGTGCTGCTCTCGCGGCGGGCCGAGGCTGCCGTCGGGCTCGAAGACGGGGCGAGGGCGCTTCGATTCGCTCAGGCTGCCCAGGGAGCCGCTGAACGGATCCCCGGCTACGAGTGGGAGAGCCACGGCTGGGTGATCACGGGGCACGCGTTCGGACAACTCGGCGACTGGGAGTCCGCGCTCCTGAGCTATCGACGCGCATCGGCGATCGCCGGGTTACGGAACGACGAAGCGAATCGGGTGCTCGCTGGGTACAACATGGGCCGCACGCTCCATCGACTTGGTCGGGACAGTGAGGCGCTCCCGTATCTGCTGGAAGAACTCGACGCCATGGTCGCGTCCGGAGACCGCCACGGAGCGGCGATCACTCGGAACACGCTGGCGCTCACGCTTCGTCGACTCGGCGATCCGGAACGAGCGGAGAAGATGCTGACTGAGTCGGTCAACGAACTCCGCAACTCGGACGATCTTCGAAACCTGTCCCACGCGCTGTTCGACCTCGGCGTGAGCTTGATGGGACGCGGCGAGTACGCCGCGGCACGGGCGCGATTCGAGGAGGAGCTCGCCGTTCTGGAGGCGGTCGAAGACCCGCGAGAGCACGCCCGGACCCGCCTCTATTTGTCTCGACTCGACCTGCTCGAGGAGCGAGACGTCGACGGACACATTCTCCTCCATGAGATCGATCGGTGTCTCGATGAGCTACCTGCGCCCGATGCATGGCGTGCGGAAGCTCTGTTGATCCGTGGCTCGATCCGCCTCCGCCTGACGCCGCCCCAACCAGCGCTCGACGATGTCGCGGAAAGCCTCGCCATCATCGCCTCGCTTCAAGATCTCTCGATGAGGACGCCGCTCCTGCACCTCGCGGGATCCCTTCTCGACGGCCAGGTCGCGTCTCCGCGCCGCGACGCGCTGCGTGCGGAACTCGAGCGTCATTCCGCTGCGGCCCCGCCCCCGCTCAGCTCGGCCGGCGCCCCGCCCACGGGTCGTAGTCGGCGATGAGCGGCTCCTGCGGCGGGCGGTCGCCCTCCGGCACGTGCTGCAGATTCACCCGCACGCGGTACCAGAGCGAGCTCGCCCCGCGCATGCCGTCGACGAGCACATCGGCCGGGTGCAGGGCCGCGGCGGCGGCCGGATGCCTCGTCCGCCACTCCTCGAGGGCGGCCAGTGCCTCGGGCTTCGTCTCGGTGCGGGCGAGCTCGACGAGCGGCATCGTCGAGGCGCGTCGGCCCGAGGCATCCGTGCCCCTCGGCGGCTTCTCCGCCGGCCCGAGCCGTTCCGCGAGGGCGAGCAGCCCGTCGAGGGTGCCGGCCGCGTCGTCGATGCCGGCCGCCGGGTCGCCGCGCTCCGCGAAGCGGCGCAGCACCGTCGTGACGGTGAAGTCCTCGGGCCGGGCGGTGCGCACCTCGTTCCAGTCCAGCGGGGTCGACACCCGGGCGTCGGCGAGGGGTCGCACCGAGTACGCCGAGGCGACGGTGCGGTCCTTCGCGTTCTGGTTGAAGTCGACGAACACGGTCTCGCCGCGCTCCTCCTTCCACCAGCGGGCCGTCGCGAGACCCGGGGCGCGATCGGCGATCTCGCGGGCGAGCGCCTCGGCGGCGAGCCGCACCTCGGGGTAGCTCCAGCGGGGCTCGATCCGCACGTTCACGTGCATGCCCCGTGACCCGGAAGTTTTCGGCCAGGCGACGAGGCCGTGCTCCTCGAGCACCTCGCGCGCGATGAACGCGGTGTCGACGATCTGCGACCAGTCGACGCCGGGCATCGGATCGAGGTCGACGCGCAGCTCGTCGGGGTGGTCGAGGTCCTCCGCGCGCACCGGGTGCGGGTTGAGGTCGATGCAGCCGAGGTTCACGACCCAGGCGAGTCCGGCGCGCTCGCGCACGACGGTCTCCTCGGCCTCCGTGCCCCGCGCGTAGTGGAGCGTCGCGGTGTCGATGAAGTCGGGGTGCTGCTCGGGCACTCGCTTCTGGAAGAACGCCTCGCGGTCGATGCCCTTCACGAAGCGCTTCAGCACCATCGGCCGTCCGCCCGCGCCGCGGAGGGCGCCGTCGGCGACGGCGAGGTAGTAGTCGACGAGGTCGCGCTTGGTCAGGCCGACTTCGGGGAAGACGACCTTGCCCGGATGGCTCACCCGCACCTCGTGGCCGTCGACCTCGATGACCACGGCGTCGTCGGAGCGGGCCGCCATGTCACCACTCTAGGTGGTTTCAGTCGCGCGCGAGGGGCGCTCGCGTCAGCTCTGCAGCCATTCGAGGTAGAAGCTGCCGACGCCGGCGGCGACGAGGAGGCCGCCGATGATCCAGAACCGGACGACGATCGTGACCTCGGCCCACCCCTTCAACTCGAAGTGGTGGTGGATCGGGCTCATCAGGAAGATGCGCTTGCCGTGGGTGAGCTTGAAGTACGCCCGCTGCACGATCACCGAGCCCGTCTCGATCACGAACAGCCCACCGATCAGCACCAGCAGCAGCTCGGTGCGGCTCACGATCGCCAGCGCCGCGAGCGCCCCACCGAGCGCCAGCGAGCCCGTGTCGCCCATGATGATCTTCGCGGGGTTCGTGTTCCACCACAGGAACCCGATGAGGCCACCGGTGATGGCGGTGGCGACGATGGCGAGGTCGAGGGGGTCGCGCACTTCGTAGCACCGGGCGAAGTTGTCGTCGGTGGGCGAGAGCCGCGAGCAGGCCTGGTTGAACTGCCAGAACCCGATCACGACGAACGAGCCGATCGCGAGGATCGACGCCCCGCCCGCGAGCCCGTCCAGCCCGTCGGTCACGTTCACCCCGTTCGACGCGGCCGTGGAGATCAAACAGATCCAGATCACGTACAGGATCGTCCCGGCGATCGTGCCGAACACCATGAAGTCCAACGGCAGATCCCGGATGAAGGAGATCTTCGTATCCGCCGGCGTCGTGCCCTGCGCGTTCGGGAACTGCAACGCCAGCAACGCGAACGTGCCCGCGACCACGACCTGCCCGGCGACTTTCGCCCAGCCCCCGAGGCCCAGACTCTGCTTCTTCCGCGTCTTCAGGAAATCATCGATGAACCCGACCACCCCGAGCCCGACCATCATGAACAACACCAACAGCCCCGACGCCGTGGCACCCTCACCATTGATCAACGTCGCCCCGAAATACCCGAACAACGTCCCCAGGATGAAGATGATCCCACCCATCGTGGGCGTCCCACGCTTCACATGATGCGACTGCGGGCCGTCATCCCGAATGAACTGCCCCCACCCCAAACGCGTGAACAACCGGATGAACAGCGGGGTCAGAAAGAGCGTGAAGGCGAGCGATAGGGCTCCAGCGGTCAGCAGTGCTCTCACGAGAACCATCCTCCCAGTCGATCGGCCGGACGACGACCGGGCGTGCCCTGAGCCACCGGTCAGCGCCAGCGGCCGAGCAGCGCCGAGGCATCCCGGGCGAACTCGTCGAGGATCTCGCCGACCGGCCGCACCGCGCGGAGCAGGCCGACGCCCTCGCCGGCGTCGACCGGCACGAGACGGTGGTCGCCGGCCGAGTTCGCCGCGGTGAACTCGGCGCGGAAGCCGTCGAGCTCGTCGCCCGACCCGCGCAGCTCGTCGACACGGTCGGCCCACTCCTCGACGAAGGCGTTGCGCACGACCCGCTCGGGGAAGCGCTCGGGCCAGGGCAGCCCGAGGGCCGCGTCGGCGGCGCTCGTGTTCACGGTGTCGTCGCCCGTCGCGGCGAGCAGCACCGGCCGGGCCGAGTCCGGCGTCAGCGCCTCCGGGCTGGCCATCAGCGCGGTGCCGACCCAGGCGCCGTCCGCGCCGGCCGCGAGCACCGCGGCGAGGCTCCGGCCCGAGGAGACGCCGCCGGCCGCGAGCACCGTCGCGCGCCCTCCGATCGCGTCGAGCACCGCGTCGAGGAGGCTCAGCGTGCCCATGCGCGGGTCGCCGTGGCCGCCGCCCTCGCTCCCGCGCGCGACGACGACGTCGACGCTGGCATCGGCGGCCTGCACCGCCTCCGCGGGGGTGTAGACCTGCGTCGCCGCGAGCGCGCCGACGGCGTGCACCCGATCGACCCAGGCGAAGTCCTCCGCGAAGCCGATCGAGACGAGCCGGGGGTGTGCCGCGAGCGCGGTGTCGAGCAGTTCCGGATCGCGGTCGAGTCCCCAGTGCACGAGGCCGATGCCGAAGGGCAGTGCGGATGCCTCGGCCGAGGCATCCGCCTCCGTCCGGCTCGCCGACTCGAACTCGACGAGCTGGGCCGAGAGCTTCGCCGCGGAGCCCGCGCTGCCCATGCCGATCAGGCCGAGCGCGCCGGCCCGGGAGACGGCGTGCGCGAAGCGGCCGCCGGCCACCCCGCCCATCGGGGCGGCGACGATCGGCACGCCCAGCCCGAGCGTCGTCGACCACGGTGTGGCGAGACCGGTCATGGCTGCACCTCCTTGTTCGGCCGCCCAGGCGGATGGCTCCACGCTACGCCTGCCGCGCACCGCATCGCTCGAAGCGCGGGCCACGCCGATCGCGCGCGGGTCCTCCCGCCGAGCGTCACGACGTGCATCGCTCCGGTAGCGTCGTCGGATGCTGAACATCCGATGGGCGACGGTCGACGATGCGGCAGGCGTCGCCGCGGTGCACGTCAACGCGTGGCGGGTCGCCTACGCGGGATTGATCGACCAGGCCGTCCTCGACGGGCAGAGGGTCGATGCCCGCACCGCCATGTGGCAGAACTGGATCGCGCGCTCCCTGGTGGGAGAGGCGCCGAGCGCGTACGGCGGCGTCGCGCACCGTCTCCTCGTCGCCGAGCTCGCAGGCGAGATCCTCGGCTGGGCGAGCTTCGGCGGCGGACGCGACGACGACCGCGTTCAGTTCGCCGAGCTCGCGGGGCTGTACGTCGATCCGACGAGCTGGGCGCGCGGGGTCGGTCACGCGCTGATGGAGCGGGTGCAGCAGGAGCTCAGCGCAGCGGGCTGGACCGAGGCCTACCTCTGGGTGCTCGACGGCAACGATCGCGCCATCCGCTTCTACGAGCGGCACGGCTGGCACGCCGACGGCGGGGAGAAGTTCGGTGAGGGCGGGAGCGTCGACGGGCTGCACGAGCTGCGCTACGTGCGTCGCCTCTGAGCGGGATGCCGCCGGGTGCCGGGTTCACAGCGGATCCGAGCCCCGGTCATAGCCCGGTCATAGGGTCGACGCGCAGCCTTGGAACGTGTCGACGAGCACGATCGCATCGGTTCGGATGCGGTGGCGGCGCGACGCGGGCCGCGACGACTCCCTCCTCGCGGCCCGCGCGCGCCGCGTCTCGCGGCATGACGGTGCCGGCCGGGCTGGCCCCGCCACCGCCGGGTGATCGGGTCCCGACGATGCGGCGGGCGGCCCCCGGCGCACCGCCGCGGCGCGAGGCATCCGCGGCGGCTCACTCCATGGAGTCGAGGATTCCCACCAGCTGCTCGAAGGTCGTCATCGGGTTGACGATCGCGAAACGCGTGTTCGGTCGGCCGTCGTGCGAGCTCGGAGTGACGAACGCGCGCTGCTCCTCGAGCAGGCGCGTCGACCAGCGTTCGTAGTCGTCCATCGTCCAGCCGTCGCGTTCGAAGACGACGATCGAGAGCTCGGGGTCGCGCACGAGCCGGAGCTCGGGGCGCGAGCGGACCTCCTCCGCGATGCGCTGCGCGAGTTCGAGCGAGTTCGTGATGGCCGCCCGGTACGCCGCCGCGCCGTACGTCGCGAGTGAGAACCAGAACGGGAGTCCGCGCGGGCGCCGGGTCAGCTGCACGGCGTAGTCGGACGGGCTCCACTCGGGCTTGCCGGTGAGGGTGTCGAGGTACTCGGCGTGCTGGGTGTGGGCGCGGCGGCCGATCTCCGGGTCGCGGTAGATGAGGGCGCAGGCGTCGAACGGGGCGAAGAGCCACTTGTGCGGGTCGACGATGACCGAGTCGGCACGCTCCACCCCGGCGTACCGTGCGCGGGCGAGCGGGGAGAGCATGCCGGTCAGCCCATAGGCGCCGTCGATGTGCAACCAGAACTCGAAGTCGTCCTTGAGTGCCGCGATGGAGGCGACGTCATCGACGATGCCGAAGTTCGTCGAGCCGGTCGTGGCGATCACCGCGAAGACGTCGTCGCCGTGCTCCTCGAGCGCGGCGCGCACGGCGTCGCCGCGCAGCCGCCCGTCGGGTCCAGCCGGCACCAGCACGAGCTCGACGTCCATGACCTTCGCGGCGGACTTGTTCGAGGAGTGCGCCTCGGTGCTGCACACGAGCTTCCACCTGGCCGGCGCCGGGAGCCCCGCGGCGGTGCGGCGCTCGCGGGCCGCCTCGCGGGCGGCGACGAGCGCCGAGAGGTTGCCGATGGTGCCGCCCTGCACGAAGACGCCGCCGGCGCCGAGCGGCAGGCCGAACTCCCCGGCGAGCCAGGTGAGGACCTCGTTCTCGGCGTGCACTGCGCCGGAACCCTCCATCCAGCTGCCGCCGTAGAGGCTCGACGCCGAGACGACGAGGTCGAACGCCATCGCGGCCTTCGTGGGCGCGGCGGGGATGAACGACAGGTACTGGGGATGGTCGATCGTGATGCAGGCGGGCGCGAGCACGTGCTCGAAGACCGCGAGGGCACGGGTCGCACCGATGCCCCGTTCATCGATCGTGCGGCCCGCGAGGCGGCTGAGCTCGGTCTCGGTCGCCGGCTTGTCGAGCGGCGTGTCGGTCGCGAGCAGCCGGCGGCGCGAGTAGTCGAGCACGAGATCGACGATCGCCTGGGTCTCGGCGGTGACGGCGTGCATCCGCGTCGGGTCGACGGCGTCGGTCGAGGGCGTGGTCCCAGCGTCGGCGGTGGCGCTGGTGGGGGAGTCGGCTGCGGTGCCCATGTCTGTCCTCTCGATGGCACCGGCCAGTCTGAACCGTCAGGCAGCCTGGCGCAACTTCCGCGCATGATCCTGATCTGCGGCGCATGAGATCCTCGCCAACTCGATGCGATTGGGGGATTCGTTGCGCATCTGTGCGATTCGCCGCCGAACCCGGTGGTCGAGTTCGCGCGGTCATCGCTCCGTGAATGCCGACAGTAACCCGTTCGCCCGGATCGAGGCGGCGGCGACCGCGGCACCGAGGAATGCGCCGGTGCTCGTGCCCGCGAGCACCCGGAGTCCGGCCTCGAACACGGCGCCGCCGTCGGCCGGCGCGGACGCACCGACGAGGGTCGCCGCAGCGACCGCCGCGATGGCGACCGGCACCATCACCCAGGCGGTTTCGGCGCCGACCACGGCCATGACATCGGCCCGGCGGACGCCATGGTGCCTTGCGCTCGAGAGCGCAAGGCGCCGCGACCTCACCGCGATCGCCACGCTGAACGCCGCAGCGACCAGGGCGGCGAGCGGCGCGAACCGTGTCGGCCGGGACAGGTGGCGGTCGCCGCCGTGGAACTCGGCCCCGAACGTGCTGTTGACCGTGCTGAGCACGGGCGCGGAGGCGGATTCGGCGCTGCTCGGCATCGCGGTCGAGCGGAGGAGCGTGACCAGCTGAGCGCTCTGCGGCCACGTCGTCGCCCAGCACTCGTCGAACGCGCCGTTCGCGAGGGCGGGGACGACCGCCGCATACCCGAGCCCTGGTCGCCGGCCATCCTCCGGCCACTCGTACACTCCGGCAATGGTGAGGGCCGCGCCCGAGCTGAGCGTCAGCACGTCGCCCGTTCTGAGGCCGAGCCGATCGGCCGCGACCCGGGACAGGACGGCGCCGTGGGCTCCCGAGCTGCCGAGCAGCCGAGTGAATGCGGGAGTGGCCTCGTACGCCGGGAGGCTCGACCCGGGCGTCGCGCTCGGGAGCAGGGGGCCGGCGGCTGGTCGGAGGGCGCCGGCCGCGGCGACGCCGTCGACCGAGGCGATCGCGTCGCAACTCGTTCCGTCGATGGCACCCACCGCTTCGATCGTGGCGATCGCCGCCCCGGCCGCCCGGTAGTCGAGCGCCTCCTCGACCGCGGCGCGGGTGGCCAGCGCGTCGGCGGTCGTCAAGCCGATCGTGAGGAACGACAGCACGAGCCAGAGCAGCACGCCGTGGCTGGCCCCGGAGCGGGAGTTCCGCCACGCCTCGCTCAGGATGGCGGCGAGGCGCATCCGTCCCACCGTGTTCACCCGCACCCGAGCGGAGCCTCGAGCTCCACGACCCGCGAGCACATCGCGCGCGTGCCGGCGCTATGTGTGGCGACGAACACGAGCAGATCCGTCGACGCGATCGCGCCGAGCGCGGCATCGACCTCGCCGGCGGTGCGTTGGTCGAGTTGTGCGGTCGGTTCATCGAGCAGGAGGAGATCGGGTGCGGCGGCGATCGACCGCGCGATCATGAGACGCTGAGCCTGCCCCCCGGAGAGCGTGGCGAACTGCTGGTCGCCGACCGCGCTCAGCCCGAATCGGTCGAGTAGGGCCCTGGCGAGCGGCTCGGCATCGCGCCGGCGCATCCCGGTGGCGAGGTACGGCAGGCAGACGTGGTCGAGCGCGGTCCGGCGGGCGACGCCGTGCGGATGCTGGGTGACCCAGCAGGCCCGCGGCGATCCAGGCCGCCGGATCCGGCCGTGCGTCGGAGGCATCAGCCCGGCGAGGATGGCGAGGAGCGTGCTCTTGCCGGCGCCGGACGGCCCGGTGATCGCGATGAGCTCGCCTCGATCGAATGAAGCTGAGAGCGGTTGGAACAGCGCCCGGCCCTCGAGGAACTCGTGCGACACCTGCTCGAGCGAGATCAGCATGCTTCGCTTCGGTCGGGGGCGAGCTCGACGGAGGCGGGTAGCGGTCCGTCCGTCGCGACGATGAATGTCTCTCCGAGCTGCGATGCCACGGGGCGGACTCGTTCCGGCTGTCCGGCCGACACGACGCAGGCGCGGTCGGCGCCCCGGTGGTAGAGCGCGCCGGGCGGGATGACCCCGACTGTGACGGCTTCGGAGAGGGCGAGCGTCGCGGGCACCCGGCCCGGCTCGCCCTCCGCGCGCTCCGTGCGGCCGCGATCGAGCGCGATGAGCGCTTCGATCGCGGCCGGGTCCTCGATGCGCGGGCCGGCGACCGGGACGGTCGTCTCGCCGATGACCAGCACCCGATCGCCGGCGACGAGATCGTCGGGCGTGTCGAGGATCGAGGCCGAGCTGCCGTCCGCGGGAAGCCGGATGAGGGGTGTTCGCGCCTCGACCGAGGAGCCGAGGGTGATCTCGCACGCGGCGATCGGCGCCGCAGCCCCGGGCAGCCAGAGGAGTTCGGCGATGCGGATCGCCCCGCCATCGGATCCGAACTCGGCTGACCGGCCCTCGGAGCCCGCCGCGCGCATCGACGCGACCGCCGCGAGGGACGCGGGACCGAGTTCGCCGTCGGCGACCACCGGGTGCCCGAGGCGGACCAGCTCCTCCTGCAGGGCGAGCACGTCCGCGCCGCGCGCGCCGATCTCGAGGTCGCGCCACAGTGGCACGGCGGTGGCGATGGCGAGCAGCGGGACCCCGTCGATGGCGACGGGAACCGTTCCGGACTCGAGGAGCGCACCTCTGGTGCACTCGACCCGCGTCACGAGGCCAGCGACCGGGCTGAGCACCGCTTGCTCGGGCCCGTGGTCGACCTGCACCGTGACCGTCCGCTCGTCGAGGAACGGGCGAGTCGTGACGATCGACTCCCCGAGCGGTGCGGCCTCCGCCAGTGTGCTGGGGGTGCCGGCCGGCAGCGTGATGGCGGCGATCCCCGCCCCGGCGACTGCGGCCGTGATGGCGAGCACCCCCATCGCGGGCCAGGCGATCGGGGCTTTCACTCGGTGTACGCCCCCGTCGGGTCGCCGTTGCAGCGCGCGAACTCCGCGCCGCCGGGTGTCAACGGGGGCTCGCCGAGCCCGTCGGCGTACTCCGCGCGCGTCACGCCCTCGTCGAGTACGCCCGCTCGTACGAGGCAGCTGAGCATCAGCTCGGCCTCGTCGCGCCCGTCGGGGTTGCGCTGCATGAGCCAGTACTGCCCCGAGGTGCGGTTGAAGGATGCCTCGCATGCGCGTAGCGCCGGGGGACCGTCGTCGGTGAAGGGGCCGTCGATCGTATACCCGCCGCCAGCTTCGAACCCGCTGACCTCGAACCCGACTGCCGCCGCACACGAACCGAAGGCGTCTTCCGCGGCGGCTCGCTCCTCGTCCGTGATGCGTCCGTCCTCGAGGATCGCGCGCTCGAGATCAGTTGTGGCATCGTCCTGGAGCTCGCTGAGCACCGCGTCCCATCCCGGCTTGTCGGGGCCGTTCGTCGTCCCCTGCCCGGAGACGACGGCGCATCCCGTGAGGAGTGCGACGAGTGCGGCGCCCGTCGTGATCGACCCGATCGTGCGATGCGCCGTGCGCGTCATGGTTCCTCCTTCGAGCCGCACTGCATGGTATCCCACCAGGCCACTCATGCCGAGCTGCCGCAGTGCATCACTTTCTTCTGGAGAGAACCGCTGGCATGCCAACGCGTGAAGCCGTGCGCCGTCGGCGGGATGGCGCACACTGGAGGGGTGACCCCGGACGCGCGACTCGACTGGCGGGCGCCCCACTCGTGCGAGCTGCCGCAGACGGTGGGCTCGCTCCGCCGCGGTCCCGGCGACCCCGCGTACCTGACCGCACCCGACCGTACGATCTGGCGCGCGACCCGCATGGCCGAGGGGCCGGCGACGATGCGGCTCTCGCAGCGCGGTCCCGACGAGTTCCGGTGCGAAGCGTGGGGGCCGGGGGCGGCCGCCGCGGTCGCCTCCGCGCCCGAGCTGCTCGGGGCGCGCGACGGTGCGGCGGGCTTCGAACCGAGGCTGCCCGCGCTCGCCGAGGCGCATCGGCGCAATCCGGGCCTCCGGGTCCCGCGCAGCGGGCGGGTGTTCGAAGCCCTCGTGCCCGCGATCCTCGAGCAGAAGGTCATCACGCTGCAGGCGCACGACTCCTGGCGGGTGCTGCTGCGCCGATTCGGCGAGCCGGCCCCGGGTCCGGTGCCGCGGCCGATGCGGGTGCCGCCGAGCGCTGAGGGATGGCGCATGATCCCGAGCTGGGAGTGGCATCGCGCGGGCGTCGATCCGCAGCGCTCGCGCACCATCGTTCGGGTCGCGGCGCTCGCCGAGCGCGTCGAGGAGGCGGCCGGGATGACTCCGGCGGAGGCGCGGGCCAGGCTCACGCTGCTCCCCGGGGTCGGCTCGTGGACGGCGGCCGAGGTCGCCCAGCGCGCGCTCGGCGACGCGGACGCGGTCTCGGTCGGCGACTACCACCTCGCGAACTTCGTCGGGCACGCGCTCGAGGGCCGCGACATGAGCGACGAGGAGATGCTCGTCGCACTCGCGCCGTGGGCCGGGCAGCGCTATCGGGTCATCCGCCTCCTCGGGCTTACCGGGCATCGCGGCCGTCCGCGACGAGGGCCGCGCATGTCCTTCGTCGACCACCGCTCCCGCTGACCACCGCTCCCGCTGACCGTCGCCGGTCGCTGGTCGCCGGCTCAGCCAGCGTGCCCGGCTGCGCGCTCCTCGTCGGCCTGCCACTCGACGAGCGGCTGCAGCAGCTCCATCAGCTGCAGCGCCCGCGCACTCGGGGTGTATCGGATCGAGACCGGGGTCGTCGCCCGAACGTGCCGTTCGAGCAGTCCGTCGGCCTCGAGCTCGCGAAGCCGGGCCGCGAGCACGCGGTCGGAGATGCCGGCGACGGTGTCGCGGTACTCCGAGAAGCGGCGGGCGCCGCGCACCCCGGCGAGCAGGATGGCGGCGTTCCACTTGCGGCCGGCGAACTCGATCGCGCTCGTGAAGCGGCGGCAGGCCTCGTCGTCGATGTGGCCGAGCTCGTGCAGCCTGGCGGAGCGGCGGGCGTCGAGCTCGTCGCCCTGCGATTCGGGGGAATACGCCATGGGCTGCGCTCCGTTCCATCCGGGTGAAGGTACTTCCTTTGAGTAAGCAGCTTACCCGCTGCATGCGCGGCCCGCGGCATCCGAGCATGATGGACGCGACCGCCCGGAACGGAGCATGGAATGCACTACGGACGCCCACTGCAGTTCGGCACCTTCGTCACGCCCGTGAACGACCCGCCGCAGCGCGCGGTGCAGCTCACGGAGCTCAGCGAGCAGCTCGGCTACGACCTCGTGACCTTCCAGGACCACCCGTCCCAGCCGGCGTTCCACGACACGTGGACACTGCTCAGCTGGGCGGCGGCCCGCACGAGCCGCATCCACCTCGCCGGCAACGTGCTCAACCTGCCGCTGCAGCGCGAACCCGCGGTGCTCGCGCGAGCCAGCGCGAGCCTCGATCTCCTGAGCGACGGGCGCTTCGAGCTCGCCCTCGGCGCGGGCGGCTTCTGGGACGCGATCGAGGCGATCGGCGGACGCCGGCTCACCCCGGGCCAGGCGGTCGACGCGCTCGACGAGGCGATCCGCATCATCCGCGGCACCTGGGATGTGTCGGAGCGGGGCCGCTTCGCCGTCGAGGGGGACTACTACCGGGTCGACGGCGCGAAGCGGGGGCCCGCGCCCGCCCACGACATCCCGATCTGGATCGGCGCGCTGAAGCCCCGGATGCTCCGCCTCATCGGCCGCGCCGGCGACGGCTGGCTGCCCTCGCTCGCCTACCTGCAGCCGGGCGACTACGCCGACTCGGCCGCGCGCATCGACGAGGCCGCGACGAAGGCGGGGCGCAACCCCGCCGAGATCCGGCGGCTCCTGAACGTCGCCGGCCGCTTCACCGCCGGGCGCGGTGGCGACGTCCGCTCCCGCGGCGGCATGGTCGAGGGCGCCCCCGCCGACTGGGTCGAGCAGCTGCTGCCCTACGTCGTCGAGGACGGCGCCGACACCTTCATCCTCGCCGGCGACGACCCGGCGAGCATGCAGCGCTTCATCGAGGAGGTGGCCCCCGCGCTGCGGGAGGCGGTCGAGCAGGAACTCGGGACGGATGCCTCGGCCGGCGCGATCCGCAGCACCGCGGCGCTCGCGAAGCGTCGACCCGGCATCGACTACGACGGGCTGCCTGCCTCGCTCGCCGCGACGGCGATCGAGCCCGGCGACGCGAAGTTCTCCCGGGTGCGGTCGACGTACCTGCGCGGCGGCGACCCGGGCCTCGTACTGCAGCCGACGACGCGCGAGGAGGTCGTCGCCGCAGTCGGCGTCGCGCGCGCCCACCCCGGTGTGCCGCTCGGCGTCCGCAGCGCCGGGCACGGCATCAGTGGGCGCTCGACGAACGACGGAGGGATCGTCATCGACCTCTCCCGGATGCGTCGCATCGAGGTGCTGGACGAGGCATCCCGGCTCGTGCGCATCGAACCGGGCGCCCGCTGGGCCGATGTCGCGGCCGCCCTCGAGCCGCACGGCTGGGCGCTGAGCTCCGGCGACTCCGGGGGCGTCGGCGTCGGCGGGCTCGCGACGGCGGGCGGCATCGGCTGGCTGGTGCGCGAGCACGGCCTCACGATCGACCACCTCCGCGCGGCCGAGCTCGTGCTCGCCGACGGCCGCACCGTGCGGGTGAGCGCCGAGGAGCACCCGGAGCTGTTCTGGGCGGTCCGGGGTGCGGGCGCGAACGTCGGCATCGTCACCGCCTTCGAGTTCGAGGCCGACGAGGTGGGCGTGCTCGCCTTCGGGCAGCTCACCTTCGACGCGAGCGACACGGCCGCGTTCCTGCTCGCCTGGAGCGACTGGGTGGTCGATGCCCCACGCGACCTCACGAGCTTCCTCATCGTGCAGCCCGGCAGCGCGAGTCGGCCGCCGCTCGCGCACGTGCTCGTCGTGGTCGACTCGGACGACGCCGACACGGTGCTCGAGCGGCTGAACCCGCTCGCCGACGCCGCACAGCTCGTCGCGCAGGACGTGCGATTCACCACCTACCGCGGCATCGTGTCGAACGCGAGCGACGCGAGCCACAGCGCTGAGGGGGAGCCGCTCGCGCGCACCGGGCTCATCGGCCGATTCACGCCGGAGTTCGCCCGGGACGCGACGAGGTTCCTCGAAAGCGGGGCGAGCTACTTCTTCCAGGTGCGCGCCGCGGGCGGTGCCGTGCACGACGTGCCCGCCGACGCCACCGCGTACGCGCACCGCGACGCGGAGTTCTCGGTCGTCGCGTTCGGCACGTCGAGCCGGCGCACGAGCGAGCGCTGGGACGAGCTGCTCGAGCCGCACATGACGGGCGCCTACCTCAGCTTCGAGTCGGAGGTCGGGCCCGAGCGCCTCGCCGCCGCGTTCCCGCCCGCGACCCTCGAGCGGCTGCGCCGCATCAAGGCGGAGGTCGACCCGGACAACCTCTTCCGCGACAATGCCAATGTGACCCCCGCGGACTGAGCCCGGGTCCGGAAGGGGTCCGCCATGGCCTGGCTCTTCCTCTCGCTGGCGATCGCCTTCGAGGTCGCCGCGACGAGCTTCATCGGTAAGACCGAGGGCTTCACGAAGCTCTGGTGGACGGTCGGCGTGCTCGCCGGGTACGGCGTTTCCTTCCTGATGCTCGCGCAGGCGGTGCGGGAGCTCGAGATCGGCATCGTCTACGCGATCTGGTCGGGCGTCGGCACGGCGGCGATCGTCGCGATCGGGGTGCTGTTCCTCGGTGAGAGCCTGACCGTCCCGAAGCTCATCGGCATCGGGCTGATCATCGCCGGTGTGATCGTGCTGAACGTCTTCGCGGGGCACTCCGCCGCGCACGCCTGAGCGAGCGCGCGCCGCGCCTGCCGCTCGCGGGGAAGGGGGGTGCGGGCGAGGGGTGCCGGTGGCCCGCGGCGCTTGCGGCATCCGCCTCTCGTGATTAAACTGACTGGTCAGTACAAAGACGTGCGCACCCATCCACTGCACGAATCGAAGGAACGCACGTGCCGACCATCGCCAGGGCGACCGCCCTCGCCCTCGAATCCAAGCGCGGCCCCGTCTACGGGCCGCTCGACCTCCGTATCGACGGGGGACTCACCGTTCTGCACGGCCCCTCCGGCAGCGGTCGCACCAGTCTTCTGCTCACCCTCGCCGGCCGGATGAAGCCGACCGGCGGCGAGCTCGAGACCCTCGGCCGCGAGCTGCCCCGCAGCGCCCGTCGTGTGCAGCGGGAGTCCGCCATCGCCGGCTTCGAGGGCATCGACGCGCTCGAGGAATCCGTGACCGTCGCGGCGGCGGTCCGCGAGCGCGCCGCCTGGATCTCGCCGTGGTGGACCTTCGTGCGCCGCCCCGACGAGGAGACGCTGCGCGGCATCCTCGGTCCCGTCTTCGGCGAGGTGCCCCTGCCTGCACCCGACACCGTCATCTGGGAGCTGGACGAGGCGCAGACCGCGCTCTTCCGGATCGCGCTCGCGATGATGAGCGACCCCCGGATGCTCTGCTTCGACGGCCTCGACGCGCTGGCCTCGCCGGCCGCTCGCGACGCCGTCTGGCTCGGCCTCGACGCGATCGCCCGATCGGGCGCCGCCGTCGTCGTCTCGGCCGCCGCCCCCGAGCCTCGACGCTGGACCGAGCTCGGTATCGCGCCGGCCAGCCACTCCATCCTTCCGGCCGCCGACGACGCCGACGGCCTCGACCTCCTCCTGGAGCACGCCTGATGTTCGCCTTCCTCTCACCCGGCACCGAGCTGCGCCGCTTCCGCAAGGGAACCCTGCCGAAGATCGCCATCGCAGTGCTGCTGTTCATCCCGCTCATCTACGGCGCGCTCTACCTCTGGGCGTTCTGGGCGCCCACCGACGAGCTGAAGAACCTGCCCGTCGCCCTCGTGAACGAGGACGCCGGCGCCCGCCTCGACGGCGACCGCGTCACCGCGGGCGACGATCTCGTGACCGAGCTGACCGACGGCGGCCAGCTCGACTGGCAGGTCACGGACGCGGCGGATGCCTCGAGCGGCGTCGCCTCCGGCGACTACTACTTCGCGGTCACCATCCCGCGGGACTTCTCCGAGCGGGCGGTCTCGGTCGGCACGGACGAGCCCCGCCCGGCGAACGTCGAGGTCGACTACAACGACGCCAACAACTTCCTCGCCTCCACCCTCGGCAAGCAGGCCATGGTGCAGCTGAAGGACGCCGTCGCCGAGCAGGTCTCGAAGCGCACCGCCGACACCCTGCTCGTCGGGATCAACGACGCGGGCGACGGCATCCGCCGGGCCGCCGACGGTGCCGGGCAGCTCGCCGACGGGGTCGCCACCGCCAACACGGGGGCCGGCGCCCTCGTCGTCGGCATCGGGGAGCTCGCCGACGGGGCGGGACAGCTCGACGCGGGCGCGATCCGCCTGGCTGACGGCTCGGGCACGCTCGCCGACGGCCTCGCCCAGCTGCGCGACGGCGCCGGTGAGCTGTCCGGCGGTGCCGCCCGGCTCGCCGACGGCTCGGCGGTGCTCGCCGGCAAGGTCGGCGACGCGGCATCCGGATCCCAGGCCCTCGCCGCCGGCGCGCACGCGCTCGCCGACGGCGCCGGCGCCCTCAGCGGCGGCACCGCCGCGCTCGCGGGCGGAACCGGCACGCTGGCCGGCGGCCTCGACGAGCTCCTCGCCGCGATGCAGGCGCACCCGGAGGTGCCCGCGGCCGCCTACCTCGACAGCGTGCAGCAGCTCGCCGACGGCGCCGGGGAGCTGAACGGACAGGCGCAGGCCGCGATTCCCGGCGCGCAGGAGTACGCCGCGAAGAGCGCCGGCTTCGCCGGCAAGACCGACGAGCTCGCCGCCGCGCTCGCCGCGGGACAGCCCGGGGCGCAGGAGCTCGCCGCCGGAGCCGCCCAGCTCCGCGACGGCACGGCCGCGCTCGCGGCGAAGTCGGGCGACGCGGCATCCGGGGCCCGGACCCTCGCCGACGGTGCGGCGACCCTCGCTGGCGGCACCGACTCGCTCGTGAACGGCACGGGGGAGCTCGCCGCAGGCGGCACGAAGCTCGCCACCGGCGCCGGACAACTCGCCGACGGCAGCCGCACCCTCGCCGACGAGCTCGGTGCCGGAGCCGCAGAGGCCCCACAGCTGAGCCGCGCCGACCTCGAGTCGAAGTCCGAGGTGATGTCGGCCCCCGTCGCGCTCGACGAGCGCTGGCAGCACGAGTCAAAGAGCTTCGGCGAGGGCTTCGCCCCGTTCTTCATCGCCCTCGCGACGTTCGTCGGCGGCCTCATCACGTGGCTCATCCTGCGGGCACTGCCGAGCCGCGCCCTCGCCGCGGGCGCCACCGGGCTCCGCGCCGTGATGACCGGATTCCTGCCCGCCATGGCGATCGGCCTCGGCCAGGTCGTGATCATGGTGCTGGTGCTCGTCTACGGCATCGGGCTCGAACCGCAGTACTGGCTCGGCACCGCGGCGTTCATCTATCTCGTGACGCTCGCGTTCCTCGCGCTGCAGCAGATGTTCATCGTCGTGCTCGGCAGCGCGGCGGGGCGCGTGGTGAGCCTCGTGCTGCTCATGCTGCAGCTCAGCAGTTCCGGCGGCACGTATCCGGTGGAGACGACGCCCGCCTTCTTCCAGGCGCTGCATCCGTTCATGCCGGCCACCTACGTCGTGAACGGCCTCCGCGAACTGATCACCGGAGGCGTCGACTCTAGACTGTGGCTCTCGGTGCTCGTCATGGCCGGCATCCTCGTCGGATCGCTCGCGATCAGCGCCTGGAGCGCCGGCAGGCAGCGGGTCTGGAGCATCGGCCGGCTGCACCCCGAGCTCGTGATCTGAGCCGACCAGCCCGGACCGCCCGACCGCCCGAACAGGAGAGGACCCCCGTGGCCCGCACCAGCACGACGAAGCGCCAGATCCTCGACGCCGCGCTCGAGCTGGCGGCGACGAAAGGCATCACCGGCACGACCATGGACGAGGTCGCCGAGCGCGCCGGCGTCGCCAAAGGCAGCCTGTACTACAACTTCAGCTCGAAGGACCTGCTCTTCGAGGCCCTGCTGAAGGAGCGGGTCGGTGCCCTCGCCGAGTCGCTGCGGCGCGCGAAAGGCGAGCGTCGCGGGCAGGAGGCCATCGAGGCCCTGGTCGCGGAGCTGCTCGACGTGATCGCGGCGAACTCGGCGCTCGCGAAGCTGATGGCGGCGGAGATCTTCCGCACCGACCGGGCCTGGCAGGAGACGCTGTTCGCGCTCCGGCACGAGGCGTTGGCCGTGTTCGCCGAGGCGATCGCCGAGGCCTCCGGTCCCGCTGGTGCGGGGCGCACGGATGCCTCGGCCGCGGCCGCGGCGGGCCTGCGAGCGTCCGCCGTGTTCGGCGCGGTGCTGATGGCGGGGCTCGAGTGGCTCGTCTTCGAGCCGGATCGCGACCGCGCCGAGGTCGCCGCCGCGATCCTCGCCACCCTCCGCCCCGCCTGACCGACCCGGGAGGACGTGAGCGGAGGACCCGGGAGGGCGGGAGCGGGTCGGAGAGCGGCGCCGCCCCGCCTAGACCGGGCGGGAGGAACGGCGGGCGATCGCGACGAGCTCCGCGGCGGCCTCTCCCGGGCGGGCGGTCGCCCGGCGCACGGCGCGCAGCCGCCGGCGGAGCTCGAGGCCGTCCACCGGCACCTCGACGAGGTCGCCGCGGGTGATCCAGCCGGCGACGGCGAGCTCGCTGAGCACCGCCGGCCCGGCACCCGCGGCGGCACTCACCCGCACGGCGGCATTGCTGCCCAGTTCGAGGCTCGGCGCGGCGAGCTCGTGCTCCGGAATCCCGAGCCGATCGAGGGCGGCGGCCAGCGTCGCCCGGGTGCCCGAGCCGCCTTCGCGCACGACGAGCGGGGTCGCGGCGAGCTCGGCGGGCGTCAGCCGGCGTCGCCGCGCCCACGGATGGTCGGGGGCCACGACGACGACGAGCCGATCGTCGGCGACGGTGACACTGCGGAGCCCCGCCGGGACACGCGGCGTCTCGACGAAGCCGAGCTCGCACGCCCCCGAGGCGACGAGCGCGAAGACCTCGGCCGAGTTCGCGACGCGCAGCTGCACCTCGAGCTCGGGGCGGGCTCGACGGAGCCGGGCGAGCCAGGCGGGCGCGAGGTACTCCGCGACGGTGAGGCTCGCGGCGACGTCGAGGTGCGCCGCCCGGTCGGCGCGGAGCGCGGCGCTCGCGGTCATCAGCTCGCGGGCATCGTCGAGCACGCGGCGGGCCCAGTCGGCGACGGCGGTTCCCTCGGGGGTGAGCCGGGAACCGCGCGGATGCCTCGCCACCAGGTCGAGCCCGAGGTCCGCCTCGAGCCGGGTGATGGCGCGGCTCGCGTTCGGCTGGGCCATCCCCACCGCTCGCGCCGCAGCGCCGAGGCCGCCGTGCTCGGCCACGGCGACCAGGAGTTCGAGCACGGCGAGGTCCGGCCAGCGCTGCGCAGTCGTCGAAGACATATCACGATGATATGACTCGATGCCCGATCGACGGCTACTGCGATCGCCGCACCCCGCCCAGAGTGGACTGGTGAGCAGTCCCAGCACTCCCAGCAACCCCAGCCCAGCCGCACACCCGGGCGCCCGCTCGCTGCGCCTGCGCGCCCTCGCTCCCGGGCTGGCGCTGGCCCTCGCGGCGGCGGGGGTCTCGCTCGCGCTCACGCTCGTGCTGCCGACGCTGAGCGCGCTCCTCGTCGCGATCGTGCTCGGGGTCGCCTGCCGGAACCTCCTGCCGCTCCCGGCGTCGCTCGATCCGGGCCTGGCGCTCGCGGCGAAGCGCCTGCTGCGGATCGGCATCGTGCTGCTCGGCCTGCAGCTCGTGCTCGGCGACATCCTCGCGCTCGGACCGGGGATGATCGCGGTCGTCGTCGCGATCGTCGCCGTCGGCATCCTGGCGACCCTCGCCATCGGTCGTGCGCTGGGCGTGTCGCCGACGCAGCGCCTCCTCATCGCCTGCGGTTTCTCGATCTGCGGGGCCGCCGCGGTCGCCGCCGTCGACGGCGTGATCGAGACGGAGGAGGAAGAGGAGGTCGTCACCGCCCTCGCGCTCGTCGTGCTGTTCGGCACGCTGATGATCCCGCTGATCCCCCTGCTCGGCTCGGCGCTCGGACTCGGCGAGCTGCGCACCGGGCTGTGGGCGGGCGGCTCGATCCACGAGGTCGCCCAGGTGGTGGCCGCTGGGTCGGCGATCGGCGGGGCGGGGCTCGCCGCGGCCGTCGTCGTGAAGCTCGCCCGCGTGCTGCTGCTCGCACCCGTGCTCGCCGTGATCTCGGTGCAGCGCCGTCGCGCCATGCGCCGCGAGCAGCCCGGTGGCGGCGTCGCCGCGGGCAAGCGCCCGCCGATCGTGCCGCTCTTCGTCGTCGGCTTCCTCGCCATGGTGCTCGTGCGGTGGACCGGCGTTCTGCCCGCCGGGGTGCTCGCCGGTGCCGGGGTCGTGCAGACGGTGCTGCTCGCGATGGCGATGTTCGCCCTCGGCACGGGGGTGCGGTTCTCGATGTTCCGCCGGGTGGGCTTCCGTCCCGTCGCGCTCGCCGGCGCGTCGACGCTGGTCGTCGCGGGCGTCGCGCTCGGCGGCGTGCTCGTGGCGGGCTGAGCCCCGGCCGGCGCATCCCGGGCCGTCGATCCGCGACGCGCTGCCGCGCTCTCGGCATCCTCCCTGAATGCGTCGATACCGTGACGATTTCGCCGGCCGACCGGAGGAGACCGGATGCCCCGCCCCAGCTCGCCCCCGACGGGTTCCGCCTCGAGCGCCCGTCCCTCACGTCGCGACCGCCGGTCGCCGGCGCACGGCCGCCGCCGCTCGCGCCGCCGGAAGGTGCTGTTCGCCGTGGCGGGCGCCGCCGCGGGGCTGCTCGTGGTCGGGATCGCCTTCGCCGGCGTCATGGCGGCCCGGGTGGCGGGCAACATCGCCGGCAACTCGGTCGCGCGCCCGGGCGACACCGACGGCCCGGAGATCCCGGACTGGAACGGCGCCGTGAACCTCCTCATCATGGGTTCCGACGTGCGCGAGGGGCAGACCTCCGCCGACTACGGCGACGAGGGCGGGGCACGCTCCGACGCGATGATGCTGCTGCACGTCTCGAGCGACCACAGCAACGCGACGCTCGTCAGCATCCCGCGCGACACGATGCTGCCGACGCCCGAATGCACGACGCCCGACGGTGAGACCATCGACGCCCGCGAGGCCGTGCAGATCAACGCGGTCCTGGATGACGGGCCGTACTGCTCGCTCGACACGATCCGCGACTTCACGGGGCTCGACGTCGACCACTTCGTCGTCGTCGACTTCGACGGCGTCATCGGCGTGACCGACGCGATCGGCGGCGTCGAGATCTGCCTCGCCGAGGACGTGGACGATCCCGATTCGGGCCTCACGCTCGCCGCGGGCGAGCACACCATCCAGGGTGCGGAGGCGCTCGCCTTCCTGCGCACCCGGCACGGCATCGGCGACGGCAGCGACCTGGGCCGCATCGCGACCCAGCAGACCTACCTCTCGGCGCTCGCGCGCAAGGTGAAGGATGCCGGGACGCTCACGAACCCGGTGGCGCTCTTCGGGCTGGCGGATGCCGCGAGCCGGTCGGTCACCGTCGACGACGGCCTCGCGGGCCCCGACGCGCTCGTCGGCCTCGCCGGCACGCTCGCGAACATCGACCTGGCGAACATCGCGCTCGTGCAGCTGCCGGTGCAGGACTATTGGGCCGACCCCAACCGAGTCGAACCGATCGCCGATCAGGCGGAGGCCCTCTTCGCCGCGCTCGCCGCCGACGAGGCGGTGACCTTCGCGACGGACGACGCCGGTGCTGAGCCCGGCGACGAGGCTCCCGCCGACGATGCGCCCGCCGACGCATCCGCCGACACCGCCGTCCCCGCGCCCGGCGCGTCGGTCGCGCCGAAGCCGAAAGCGACGTTGCCGCCCGGCGCGAAGGGGCAGGACGCCGCGACGAAGAGCTGCGCCGGCGCTCCCTAGTTCCCGCAGAAAACACGCACGCACCGGATGGCGTGCAGCCGCATCCGGTGCGTGCGCGGGGCGCCGTGCCGGGCAGCCCCCAATGCTGCCCGGCACGCACGCCTCAGCCGGCCGTCGGCGACGGCAGCCCCGGGGCGGGAACCCCCGTGCCCGCCCCGGAACCGGGTCCGTCGTCCGTCGAGCCGCCGTCCGTGGTTCCGCCGCCGACGGAACCGTTGCCGCCCGATCCGTCGCCGCGGCGAGCAGCGCGGCGCTCGCGGCGCTCGGCGCGCCGGGCCATCCGCCGGTCGCGGCCGCGCTCGAACAGCAGGTACAGGATCGGCACCAGCACGAGCGTCAGCAGCGTGGAGGAGATCAGCCCGCCGATGACGACGATCGCGAGCGGGCGGGAGATGAACACGCCGCCGCCGGTCAGCCCGAAGGCCATCGGCAGGAGCGCGAAGATCGTCGCCGCCGCGGTCATCAGGATCGGCCGGAGGCGCAGTCGAGTGCCGTGCCGCACCGCGTCCTCCAGGTTCGCCCCGCCCTCGCGCAGCTTGTTCACGAGGTCGATCAGCACGATCGCGTTCGTGACGACGATGCCGATGAGCATCAGCAGCCCGATGAGGGCGGGCAGGCCGAGCGGCGTCCCGGTGAGGAACAGCCCGAGCAGGGCGCCGGTCGCCGCGAAGGGCACCGAGACGAGGAGGATCATCGGCTGCCGGAGGTTCCGGAACGTGCCGATCATCACGAACAGCACGAGCACGATCGCGGCGAGCATCGCCAGGCCGAGCTGGGCGAACGCCTCGTCCTGCTCGGCGGAGACGCCGGTGACCTCGTAGTGCACGCCGCTCGGCAGGCTCACCTCGGCCATCGCGGCCGCGACGGCCGCGTTCGCGGCGTCGAGCGCCCCGCTCTCCGGGGTGACCGAGATCGCGACCTCGCGCTCGCCGCCGATCCTGGTGACCGACGGCGCGGTGAGCTCCTCGGTGACGCTGGCGACGTCGCCGACGCGCACGGCGGTGCCGCGGAGCTCGCCGGCGGCGGTCTGCTCCTGCTCCATGCGCTCGGCCTCGGCCCGCTGCTCGTCGGCCTCGCGCTGCGCCTTGCGGAGCTGGTCGACCTGTTCGTCGCTCGCCGTGATGCCCTGCTCGGTCTGGGCGATCGCGGACTCGAGCGTGGCGAGCTGCTCCTGGCGATCGCGGATGGCGGCGGCGATCGCCTGCTCCTCGGGCGAACCGGGCACGGCGGGCTCGATGGGCGCACCCTGCAGCGCGGCGAGCTGCTCGCGCAGTGAGCCGAGCTGACCGCGCAGCTCGCTCCGGGCGGACTGGGCGTCGGCGATCTGCCGGTCGAGCGCGTTCGCGGCATCCGCTTGGGCGCTCTCCGCCTGCTGTTCCTGCTCGGCCTTCAGCTTGTCGAACGCGGCCTTCTGCGCCGCGGCGGTCTGCTTCGGCGTCACGGGAAGCAGCAGCTCGGCGACGCCTGCGGCACCACCGGTGACGGTGCTCGTGCGAACGACGATGTCGCGCTCGCGTCCCTCGAGCATGAGGGTGCCCGCCGGGGTGCCGCTCAGCGCGGCGTCGATCGCCTGGGCGACCTGCTGCTGGTCGAAACCGAGCGCGGCGGCCTTGGTGGGGTCGACGACGACGCGCACGACCGGCTGCTCACCGGACAGGCTGCTCGCCGCCTTCTCGACGCCGGGCTCGCCCTCGAGCGCCTTCACGAGCGCGTCGCTCGCCTCGCGGAGTGCGACGGGGTCGTTGCCGAGGACGCGCAGCTCGATGCCGCCGCCGCCGAATCCGCTGGTGTCCACCGCGGTGAGCTCGAACTGCTCCGGGTCGCCGACGGGCTCGAGCGCGCGCTCGACCTCGCCGCGGACGACGTCGGCTTTCGCCCCCTCCTCGAGGAGGATGTCGTAGGTGATCTTGGCCGGCTCGCCCGCCGTGCTCGACTGGGCCGGGATCGCGGCCACGACGTCGCGCACGCCGGCGACCTTGGCGAGCGCTCGCTCGACGGGCTCCGCGGCCTTCGCCCGGGACTCGAGGTCGACGGCGTCCTTCGGGGTCTGCTGGAGCGAGAGGCTCTGCTGTCCGGACTCGCCGAGGAAGTCGGTCGGGATGACGACGCTCAGGGCGAGCGTCGCGACGAGGACGACGAGCGAGGCGCCGAGCGTGATGAAGGGATGCCGGCGGGTCGCGCCGAGCGCGGGCATGATGCTGCGCTGGAGGCGGTCCTCCGGGCTCCGCATCTCGGCCTGGGTTACCGCCGCCGCGTCGAGGGGCGCGTCGTGCCCGGCCCCGGCCCCGGCCGCGGCCCCGGTCGTGGCCGTGCCGGCAGCTACGGACTCCGCCGAGGCATCCGCTACCGCGTCCCGCTTCGCCGCACGGTTCTTCAGGAACCAGTACGCGAGCACCGGCACGATCGTGAGCGCCACGACGAGCGAGGCGAGCAGCGCGATCGTCACCGTGATGGCGAACGGCCGGAACAGCTGGCCGGTGAGGCCCGAGACGAAGGCGATCGGCAGGAACACCGCGACCGTCGTCAGGGTCGAGGCGGTGATGGCGCCCGCGACCTGCTTCACCGAGGCGACGATGTCGGCCGGGGTCGGGGCGCGACGTTCCGCGTGTCTCGAGATGTTCTCGATGACGACGATCGAGTCGTCGACGACGCGGCCGATCGCGATCGTCAGGGCGCCGAGCGTGAGGATGTTCAGCGTGTTGTCGCTCCACCAGAGGCCGATCATCGTGATCAGCAGCGATAGCGGGATCGACACCGCCGCGATCACGGTCGAACGCCACGAGCGCAGGAACGCGAAGATCACGATGACCGCGAAGAGCAGACCGAGCGCGCCCTCGACCGAGAGATCGTGGATGGACTGCTCGATGTACGGCGCCTGGTCGAAGAGGGTGACGAACTCGGCGCCGAGCGACTCGGTGAAGCCGTCGAGCTGCGCTTGCACACCGTGCGAGATGTCGACGACGTTCGCTCCAGAGCCCGGGGTGATCTGGATCGTGAGGGCGGGCTTGCCGTTCACGCGGGAGATGCTCGTCGCGGCGACGGACTGCAGCGAGACGTCGGCGACGTCGCCGACGCGCACGGAGCCTTCCTGCACCTGCACGGGCAGCGCCTGGATCGCCTCGATGCTCTCGAGTCCGGGGCCCACGGTCACCGACACGGCGCCCTCGGCGCCCTCGACCTGGCCGGCCGGCTGCACCGCGGCGTTCGCCTGGAGCGCCTGCAGCACCGAGGCCGCCTCGACCTTGAGCCGGTCGAGGTCGGCGGGGCGGATCGCGACTTCGACGCGCTGCTCCTCGCGCCCGGACAGGGTCGCCTCCCGCACCCCGTCGACCGAGCGCAGGGCGGGCAGCACCGTCTGCTCGAGCGAGTCGGCGAAGGCGACCGGGTCGCCCGAGGAACCGGCGGTGAACATCATCGCCGGCATGTCGCTGCTCGAGCCCGACATCACGTCGACCCGCGCGCCCTGCGGCAGTGCGGCCTTCGCGCCGTCGACGGCCGAACGGATGGCCCGCTCGGTCTCTTCGGCGTCGAGCTCGAACGGCCACGTCACCGTGATCTGGGCGGAGCCCGTGCTGGAGACCGAGCTCACCTCGGTGATGCCGGCGACGGACCGCAGCGACTGTTCGACGGGCTCGGTCGCGACCTCGGCCATCTGCTCGGGCGCGAGACCGGCGGCCTGCACGGAGATGAAGGCGCCTGGGTACTTCACCGGCGGCATCAGCTCCTGGCGGAGCGAGCCCATCGCCACGAGCCCGAGCAGGGCGATGGCGATGGTGATGAGGCCGACGATGGCGCGGTTGGCGAGGCTGGCTCGGGTCAGGAAGGTCATGGCGATCTCCGGTCGGGGGCACGGCCGGATGGAGCGAGCATCGGTGCACGAGCGCTCCGGGCAGAGGCCGCGCCGGGCGATACGTCCAGTTCACTCGGCGAGGCGGGTGCCGGGCATCAGCCGGCCGAGGGAGATGCGTGGTACCGCGGGACCACACTGGCAGGATGACGCGGTCGACCGGGGTCGAGGCCGACCGCGTGGCTTCATCGTCGAGAAGCAGGCGGCGCGGCTTGCGGCGCTCCGGCGTGAGAGTTCGGCACCGGTACCGCGCTGCGGGAAACCCCGGCCGCGCACGACGGCCCGAGCCTTCGTCAGCCGGCTTCGCGGGCGATGATGCGGGCGGGTGCTCCGTCGGCGTCGATCGGGAGTGGAACGATCTCGACCTCGAGGTGTCGTGGGAGGCCTTCGAGGTTGCAGAGGTTCTCGACGATCATGCCGTCGGCGCCGAGGACGAGGTCGTGGACGGGGAAGTGCGTTCCGCCGTCCTCCGTCAGGTCCGGGCTGAAGGTGTCGACGCAGAGCGCCCGCATGCCCCGCGCGAGGAGTGCGCTCGCAGCGTCGGGGGTGAGGCCCGGGTGCTCGAATGCCGCGTCGGTGCCGTAGTGCTGAGCCCAGCCGGTGTCGATGACGACGATGGCCGGGAGCTCGGCGGGCAGTGCGGTTCCGAGGGCCTGCTCGATGACGGCGACCGTGATCTCGGCACGCGGTGCGAGCCCGGGCATGCGGACGAGCAGCGCCGGGCCGCGCAGCTCGTCGAGTGGGATCTGTGCGACGGTCCGTCCGCCGCGGATGCTGTGCGAGGGGGCGTCGAGGTGGGTACCCGAGTGGGTGCTGAGCAGGAGCGAGGTCACCTCGACCCCCTCGGTCTCGATGCGCGCCGTCGTGGCGAATTCGACCGAGGGGTCGCCGGGGTAGACCGGCATCCCCGGTCGGATGACGTGGCTGAGCTCTCGCATGCCGGTCATCGTCCCACCTCCGCCACCGGGGTCGCGTCGCGCTCGGGCGTCGCGTCGGCGAGGTGCTCGTACGGTTCGGTCGCCGTGCGTCGACGTTCGGGCAGCATCGCGACGAGGTACAGGAAGAAGGTGAGCACGAACGCCGGGATCGTGGCGCCGGTGGGGCTGTGCCAGACGTACGCGAGCAGGTACGACGCCGCCGCGCCGATCGCCCAGATCACGATGGCGATCCAGTTGACGCCCCCGGTGTACCAGTAGCGGCCGCCTTCGGCTCGGAGCATGTCCGTCGTGTAGTTGCGTCGCTTGATGATGAAGTAGTCGACGATCATGATCGCGAAGACCGGCACGAAGAAGGCGCCGATCATGGTCAGGAACGTGGTGAACTGCCCCAGCAGCCCGAGCCAGGTCGAGCCGGCGATGGAGACCGCGCCGAGCACGAGGACGGCGGGCAGGAACCGGATCCGTCCACGGGGGCCGGCATTGATCGCCGAGGTCGTGATCCCGTAGAGCGCGACCACATTGGTCGCCATGACCGAGACGAAGATGACCACGGCGAGCGGGATGCCGAACGCGGCCACGATCGGCGCGGGGTCGAACGGGATGGCGTCCGCGCCGGTGAGCAGCAGGTACCCGGTCGCCGTCGTGCCGAGCATCATCGCGATGATGGTGGAGATGGTGTACCCGACACCGGAGCCGATGACGCTCGCACGGCCGTTCCGTGCGTGCCGGTTGATGTCGGCCGCGAGCACGGTCCACGCGATCGCCGTGGCGATGACGATGTCGAGGACGATCGCCGGGGTGAAGCCGAGGTCGAGGTCGACGGGGATCGCCTGGTAGTCCGCAGGAGCGAACTCGGTGAACGCGGTGGTGAAGATCCATGCCGCGAACCCGAGCATGACGGCGGCGAGCCACGGTTCGATCCGGGCGATGCCCTCGTGCCCGAAGATCGCGAGGATCACGACGAGCGTCTGGCTGAGCGCGGAGAAGAGCACCGGGTTCGAGTACCCCGTGTAGGTCGCCACGATGTAGTCGACCGTGATGCCGGCGAGCATCGCCTGCACCCAGACCCAGCCCATCAGGGAGAAGACGTTCGCGATCGAGGGGAGCAGGCTTCCGCGGATCCCGAACGCACCACGAGTGAGTGCCATCGTCGGAAGACCGGTCCGCGTGCCGATGTATCCCACGAGCACGAGGACCACGGCGCCGACGATCGTGCCGACGACGATGAGCGTCGTCGCCGAGGCGAAGTCGATGGCGGGGATGAAGGACGTGCCGGTGAGCAGGGTCGTCACGACGAAGTTCGCGGCGAGCCAGATGAGTCCGATCCGCGCGAGCGACAGGGTGCCGCGCACCGGGCCGGCCTGGTCTGATTGCGTCTCCAACTTCGAGTTGAGACGGGTAAAGAGCGACATTGCTCCTCCGGGGGTGAGGTGTGGCTGATGGGAGCGGGCTGGAGTGCAGCGCTGGGTGGGCACACCTCGTATCAGGTGCTTGGAGGGCAACAGATGTTTTTCATACTGCAACTTGCGATGACGGTAATCCCTCGCGTTCCCGGCTGTCAAGATCGAATCTCGGCGCGCCGAGTCACGTCGAGTCACGTCGAGTCACGCGGAGTCACGCAAGGCGCGCCGCTCCACCGGGCGCGGCGTGGCCACGGGGCGGCCGTTCGCGGGTCAGCTGCTCCAGATGGCGGGCACGAGCACCCAGATGACTTCGGCCTCGTCGCCGATGACGCTCCAGTTGTGCGGCTCGTGCCCGTTGAAGGTCAGGGTGTCGCCCGGACCGAGCTCCCAGGCCTGCTCGGAGGTGAACTCCACCCGCACCCGACCCCGGAGCACGTGCAGCACATCGACGTCGGCAGCCACCGCATACAAATCCGTCGCGCCCCGGCCCTCCGTCGAGATGACGGACCGCAGCACCTGCACGCGCGCCTCTTCACGAGGGGTCACCAGACGCTCCTCGGTCTCGATGCCGCCGAGATTGACGCGCGGCCCGGTGCCCGCCGCCACGAACTTGACCTCCGGTTCGGTGAACAGCGAGCCGACCGAGATCGAGAGCACTTCGCACAGTGTGACGAGGGTGCTCACGCTCGGTGAGACGATGTCGCGCTCGATTCGCGAGAGGAACCCCTTGGTGAGCCCGGCGACGCGGGCGACCTCCTCGATCGTCAGCCCTCGTTCGATCCTCGCCTCGCGCACGCGCGGCCCGATGGACAGCGATCGACCCGACGGTTCGAGCGGCATTGGACGCATATCGCCACGGTACCTTGCCGCGCCGGCCGTGGCCGTCGTCCGGCGAGCGGACGTGCGCGCGAGCGACGAATGCGACGAATCCGGCGCCCCACAGCGCAGCGCCCCACAGTGCAGCGGCCCGGCAGAGCGACGGCCTGCAGCAGCGCCGCGGGCGGATCAGGCGGCGTGCCGCGGCTGTTCGGCGGGCTGGAAGCCGAAGCGGCGACGGTGGCTTCGGCGACGGGCGCGGAGCCGTTCGGCGCGGGCGAGCGCCTCGGGGTCGAGGGCGCCGGCGCGGTCGACCGAGGTGGGCCGCAGGTGGTTCCCCTCGCGCGCGCAGGCGCAGGGCAGCCGGGTCTCCTCGCCGAGGGGGCCGAAGACGAACTCGAGGTGGCGGGCCATCCGGTCTCCCTCCGTTCGCGATGCGCCTACTGGAGGGATGCGGATCCGGCGCGATCATGACGCGGATCGCGCCACGGACTATTCGAAAGCCTTGAGCTCGATGCTGATCTGCTCGGCGTCGAGGTCTTCGAGGGCGGCGCTCAACGCCGCCGCACTGAACCGGCCCTCGTCGCGGGCGTCGAGCAGTGCGTCGCGCTGGGCGCGGATCATCCGCAGCCGCAGCCGGCGCACCCGCTCGGGATCGACGAGTCGGCGCTGCGCGGCATCGGCGGAGTCGGCGCCCGGCGCCGCCGCCCCGGCCGCGGAGGCCGCGCCGTGCTCCGCCGTGGCATCCGCGCCCTCGACCTCGGCGAGCTCGTCGTCCGCGTCGTCGCCGACGCCCTCCTGATTGGAGAGCTGCCAGGCGGCCCGCATGCGCTCGGCCATGGCGCGGATCGCCGGGTCCTCCGAACCGGAGAGCTCAGCCATCGCCGCCCCCTGCAGGACGCGGCGGAGTTCGCGGCGCTCGGCAGCGCCGTCCTCCGGGTCGCGCGCGGGCATCACCCAGCGCACCAGCCACGGCAGCGTGCCGCCCTGGATCAGCAGCGAGCCGATCGCGACGAGGAAGGCGATGAAGACGAGCAGCGAACGGCTCGGCGTGTCCGAGGGGAGGGTCTGCGCCGCCGCGAGCGTGACCACACCCCGCATGCCTGCCCAGACGACGATGGTGCCCTCGCGCCAGCCGAGGCGTTCGTCGAGGTAGTAGTCGATGTCCGCGACCCGACGGCGGAACATTGAGCGCATGCGGTCGGCCTGCGCGGGGGAGGCCTTCGGGGGCACCGGGATCCCGGCGCCCGGGTGGGACTCCTGCTTCGTGCGGATGAAGTCGCGGATGGTTTCGGCACGCCTGGCTCGTCGCGCGAGTCCGGCGAACAGCGGCGCGACGTACGCGGCCCGGATCAGGATCGTCGCGGCCAGGGCGATCGCCGCGAGCCCGGCCGCGTGCCAGGCGCCCGAGTGGGCCGTCTCGACGTCGTCGACGATCGCGGTGAGCTCGAGACCCATCACGAGGAAGACCGCGCCCTCGAGCACGAGCTCGACGGTGCGCCAGTTCTGCGCGTCCGACAGACGATGCTGCGGACTCAGGAACTTCGCCGCCCCGCGCCCCGTGACGAGGCCGGCGACCACCGCGGCGACGAGTCCCGAAGCGCCGAAGTGCTCGGCGGGGATCGAGGCGAGGAACGGCATCGTGAACGAGATGACGGTGTTCACGGTCGGATTCATCACGCGGGCGCGCACCCGCAGGTTCACCCAGCCGATGACGATACCGATCACGGCGGCGAGCACCACGGAGTACACGAACGACCCCGCGACGCTCCAGAGCGACACCGTCGCCGCCATGCCCGCGATCGCGGAGCGCAGCAGCACGAGCGCGCTCGCGTCGTTCAGCAGGCTCTCGCCGTCGAGCATCGCGACGACCCGCGGCGAGACGCCGAGTCGCTTCACGATCGACGTCGCGACCGCGTCGGTCGGACTCACGATCGCGCCGAGCGCGATACCGGCCGGGATGCCGAGATCGGGGATCAGCCAGGCGAAGAGCAGGCCGAGCAGCACCGAGGTGACGACGACGAGCACGACCGAGAGTCCGCTGATCGCGCCGAAGTCCCGCCGGAACTCCATCGCCGGCATCGACACCGCCGCCGAGTAGAGCAGCGGCGGCAGCACGCCCGCGAGGATCCACTCGGGATCGACCTCGAACGCGGGCACGACCGGCAGCAGGCCGACGGCGAGCCCCGCGAGCACGAGCAGCAGCGGTGCGGCGACGCCGAGCTTCGGCGCGAACGCCGTCGCCGCGGCGATGGCGAGCAGCGCGAGCACGGCGGCCAGCAGCAGATCCATGGGGACATTCTGCCGCGCCGCACGCGCCGGGCGCGCGGGCGTCGGCGGGATGTGCTGGGCTGGGGGCATGGGGTACGAGACGGATTTCCTCGGCGGCGAGTTGCCCATGCCTGCGCCGCGCGAGCGGGGCGGTGCCGACCCGTCGGCGCAGCTCGACACGGCGCTTCTGGACACGGCGCAGCTCGACACGGCGCTTCTTGACACGGCGCAGCTCGACACGGCGCTTCTTGACACGGCGCTTCTGGACTACGTGCACTTCTCGGTGCGGCTCGATCAGCGGCGGCGGCTGGCCCGGGTCACGGGCGTCAACCTCGACGGGGCGAACCTCGTCGAGGTCGAACGCACGGGCGATCGCTGGCGGCTCGACCCGCGCGTCCCCGCAGACTGGCAGGCCGGCCCCGAGGTCTACGCCGACAACCCGCTCGACCGGGGCCATCTCGTGCGTCGACGGGATCCGGTCTGGGGAGATCCCGCGATGGCCGCCCGAGCGGAGTCCGACACGTTCCACTACCCGAACGCCGCCCCGCAGGTCGCGGGGTTCAACCAGTCGAAGGAGCTCTGGCTCGGCCTCGAAGACCATGTGCTCGCCTTCGGCGAGACCGAAGGGCTGCGGCTCAGCGTCTTCACCGGCCCGGTGCTCGCTCTGGACGACCCGCCGTACCGGGGCATCCGGCTGCCGCGCCGCTTCTTCAAGGTCGTCGCGTGGCTGCGCAGCGACCGGCTCGCCGCCGCGGGCTTCGTGCTCGACCAGTCGACGCTCATCGAGGCGCTCGTCGAGCCGGAGTCGGCGCCGCCCGGCGCCGTCGGGGGTGGGCTGCCCGAGCTCGGCGGCTTCCGCACCTTCCAGGTGCCGATCGCCGAGATCGCCGAGCTCACCCGGCTCGCGATGCCGCAACTCGTCGTCGCCGACCGGATGCCTCGGGCGATCGCGGCGTCGGGGTGGCGCGAGCTGGTCGACCCGGGCGGGCTGCTGCTGTAGTCCTCGGGGCGGTCGGGCGTACCGTGGAGGTGAGCACATCGACACCGGGGTCGGGAGGTCGTCATGTCGGTCATCGCCTGGATCGGGCTGGGGCACATGGGTGCGCCGATGGCGGGGAACCTTGTCGCGGCGGGCCATGAGGTGCGCGGCTTCGATGTCTCCACTGAGGCGGCGGCGGATGCCTCGGCCAGGGGCGTGCGCGTCACGGCGTCCATCGCCGAGGCCGTCGGCGGAGCGGAGGCGGTCTTCACCTCGCTGCCGCGCAGCGAGCACGTCCGCGACGTCTACGAGGGGCCGGGCGGCGTGTGGGAGACCGCGCCGTCGCCGGCCCTGCTGCTCGACACCTCGACGGTCGACGTCGAGACCTCGCGCTGGTGCCACGACCGCTCGGCGGGCCGAGGCATCCGCTTCGTCGACGCGCCCGTGTCCGGCGGCATCGCCGGGGCCGCCGCCGGCACGCTCACCGTCATGCTCGGCGGCGACGCCGCCGCCACGGCCGCCGCCCGACCTTTCGTCGAGCCGTTCGCGGGCCACGTCTTCGAACTCGGCGGCCCCACGAGCGGCATCGCCGCCAAGCTCGCGAACAACCTCATGCTCTTCGTCTCCCTGCTCGGGGTCGCCGAGGGGGCCGCGCTCGCCGCGTCGCTCGGGCTCGACCCGGAGCGCTTCTTCGAGGTGGCGGCCGTCTCGTCGGGGGAGTCGTGGCCGTTGCGCACCTGGTACCCGGCGCCCGGCGTGGTGCCGACGAGTCCGGCGAACCGCAACTTCGACGCCACGTTCACGGCGGCGCTCGCCGAGAAGGACCTCTTGTTCGCCGTCGAGGCGGCGGGGGCCGCGGGAGTGCGCACGCCGGCGGCGCGGATCGCGCTCGACCAGTTCGAACGGCTGATCGGGGAGGGCTACGGCGCGAAGGACTGCAGCCTCATCGCGAAGTTCGCCTCACCCGACGGACGGATCGCGGGATTCGACCCGCAGGGGTGACGCGGCGCGACCGGTGCGGTTCACCGTTCGCCGTGCTGCACCGCGTCGATGACCTCCCCGAGCCGGTCGCGCAGGGAGCCGAGCTCTTCGAGCGTCATGCCGAGCCGGTCGACGACCTGCGGCGGGATGTCGAGCGCCTGATCGCGCAGTGCCCGACCGGTGGGCGTGAGCTCGACGTCGAGGGCTCGTTCGTCCTTCGTGCTGCGCTGCCGGGTCAGGTAGCCCTGCGCCTCGAGGCGCTTCAGGAGCGGTGAGAGCGTGGCCGGCTCGAGCTGGAGGGCGGCGCCGAGGTCGCGGACGGTGCGCGGGCTGCGCTGCCAGAGCGCGAGCATGACGAGGTACTGGGGGTGGGTGAGGCCGAGCGGCTCGAGGATCGGTCGGTAGACGCCGATGACGCCCCGGGCGGCGACGGCGAGGGCGAAGCACACCTGGTTCTCGAGGGCCAAGAGGTCGATCGGCTCGCCGTCGACCTCGACGACCGAGGCATCCGTGCGGTCGTCGCTCACGCGCTGTTCCTGCATGGTCACCCCTCCAGTATTGCGCATGAGCTAATAATTAGTACACTAATGATTGTGACACGAAGAGAACACCCCGCAGGCGAATCGCCCCGACGGGGGTACGCGGGCCTCATCGACAAGCTCAACGCGAAGCTCCTGCCGTACATCGGGCCCCCGCCCCTCGGCCCGTACGACGAGGAGCCGGTCGCCGAGCGGCCGCCGGCCTGCCCCCTCTGCGGCAAGCCGATGTCGGAACACGACATCGACCGCTCGGGCGAGCGCACCCAGCTGCACTGCCCGTCCTGACCACACGCGGAGTTCGTCGGCGCTGACCGCTCGGGCGAGCGCACCCAGCTGCACTGCCCGTCCTGACCCTCCCATCGCCCACCTCCCCTCCCATCGCCCAGCCTCGCGCCGCTAGGCTCAAAGGCGGGCATCGGAGGCGGAAGGGAGCGGGGATGCGCTGGTTCCGTCGGAGGCGACAGAGGTTCAAGCCGTTCGACCGCGCCGCGCTGCCCGAGGTCCAGCCGCCCAGCGTCGAGGAGATGATCGACGAAGGGGTGATGCTCGCCGAGTCGGCCGGGCGCATGACGCTCCGCAACCGATTCGTCGTCGAGGCACTCCGCGGCGAGGAGCGCTACGACGACGACCGTGCTGCGGCCGCCGCGCGCGAGGTGCTCTACGAGCTGGTGCAGCAGGCCGACGCGACCGCCGAGCTCTCGGCCGAGGACCGCGAGACCGCGGCCAAGCGCGAGGGCAAGGCGAAGCACCAGCACGACTACCGGCGCGCCGACACGGGCAACCTCCGCCGCCGGGAGAAGGTCTACACCTCGGTCGCGAAGCGCCTCTGGGAGCTTCGCGAAGACCCGGAGTACCTGCGCGAGTTCGCGACCCGCGCGCGGGACGAGGCCTGGAACGACGTGGCCGGTGCGATCGAGGCGCGGCTCGACCGCGAGTGGCCGCAGATCGAGGTGGATGCCGAGTACGAGCTCGCCCGCCCGCAGCGCATGCGCGAGCTCTTCGAAGATCTCGAGCGCGCCGTCGAGACCGCCGAGCTGAAGCGGGCCGAGCGTGAAGACCCGTTCCACGGATACGTCGGCTGAGCCTGTGCGTATCCCGTGGAGTGCCGGCCGGTGGACGCGCGAACCCGAATCGACCGAGGCGCACGGCGACGCGCTCGCGGTGCGCGCCGCGGAGGGCAGCGACTACTGGCGCGAGACCCTGTACGGCTTCGTCCACGACGACGGTCACGCGCTGCTCGGGGAGTGGCCGGCGGATGCCGCGATCGAGGTGTCCTTCGACAGCGGCGCGCTCACCGAGCTCTATGACCAGGCCGGGCTCATGCTCGTCGCCGGGCCTCGGCGCTGGGTGAAGGCCGGGGTGGAGTTGAGCGACGGGGTGCCCCAGCTCGGCGCGGTCGTCACCGACGGCGCCTCGGACTGGTCGATGGCACCGGTGCCGGAGTGGGCGGGCCGAGTCGTCACCATCCGGGCGAGCCGCATCGGGGACGCGGTGGTGCTGCGCGCCCGCGCCGACGAGGGGCCCTGGCGGACGTTCCGGGTGACGCCGTTCCCGGCCGAAGCCACCGCCGGCCCGATGGTCTGCGCGCCCTCGCGCGGTGGCCTCGAGGTGACGTTCACCGCCTGGCGTCTGCTCGCCGCCGACACGGAGCTGCACGCCGAGCCGCCGACACCTCACGCGGTTCGCTGAGCCCGTCGAAGCGCCGGATGGTTCGCTGACCCTGTCGAAGCGCCGGGTGGTTCGCTGAGCCCGTCGAAGCGTCGGGTGGTTCGCTGAGCCCGTCGAAGCGCTTCGACGAGCTCAGCGAACCAGAACACCCGGCTACGCCGGAGCGATCGCGTGCCCGTGCCGGAAGAGGTGCTGCGGATCGACCTCCGCCTTGATCCGGCGCAACCGGGCGAGGGTCTCGGGCGGGTACATGGCTCGGAGGACGTGCTCGCCCCGATCCTCGGAGAAGTTGCCGTAGACGCCGCTGAGCCGGCCGAGCACGCCCTCGTGCAGCGTGCGGAGCTCCGCCACCTGCTGCTCGGGCGCGTCGTGCGGGAGCACGGCGTTCACGACGACGAAGGCTTCGGCGTCGCGGAAGGCGATCGGAGTCGCGTCGGCTGGCACCCGCCCGAATGCGCCGCCCAGCGTGCGCAGCAACAGCATGGTGGGTGCAGGGCCGGCGAGGGCGGCGAGGCACGACTCGAGCAGCGCGTCGTCGAGTTCGGGGGTGAAGCCATTGCCGCCGACGAAGCGGAACGGCGGCTTGCCCGGGGGTGCGTCTTCGAGCAGCTCGGAGTAGGCCACCGGCCCGAGCACCGTCTCTTCCAGGGAGTCGAGCGCGAGCAGCGGGGCGAGTGCGGCGCGAAGCTCGTCCTCGCTGCCGCGCCGGGCGACCGCGACCATCGGGCCGGCCGGCACCTCGGGGGCGAAGGGCGGGAAGATCAGCAGCGTCGAGTTCAGCGCCTCGTCGGCGCGAACGACCTCGCGCCAGGCACGGAGCACGGCCGGGGCATCCGCCTGCTCGAACCGCAGGTGCCCGCCCGCGAGCCCGTCGGCCGGCACCGCCTCGAACGTGAACGACGTGACCACGCCGAAGTTTCCACCGCCGCCGCGGATCGCCCAGAACAGCTCGGGGTGGTGCCCGGCGTCGACCCGCAGCACCTCACCGGCCGCCGTGACGAGCTCCGCCGAACGCAAGGCGTCGACGGTGAGGCCCTGCTGTCGTACGAGCCAGCCGATGCCGCCGCCGAGCGTGAGCCCGCCGACGCCGACGTCGCGGGTGTCGCCCGAGCTCACGCCGAGCCCGGCGGGTTCGAGCGCGGCGGCCACGTCGCCCCAGCGCGCGCCGCCGCCGACCGTGACGAGGCGGTGCTCGCCGAGGGCGACGTCGGTGAGGTCGGCGAGGTCGACGACGAGCCCGCCGTCGATCGGCTCGGAGCCGTGGCCGCCGGAGCGCACGGCGATCGGGGCCCCGGCTTCGGCGGCGACGCGCACCGCCGCCGCGACGTCGTCGGCGCTCGCCGGGCGCACGACCGCCTCGGGGGAGCCGACGCCGGCGAAGACCGCACGGCCTGCGTCGTACTCGGGGTCGCCGGGCCCGAAGGCGCGGCCGGGAAGGACCTGCTGCAACGCTGCGAGGATCGCCATGGGCGCCAGTGTGCCACCGGCCGCCGACGTCCGCACGTGGTGGTTCGCTGAGCTCGTCGAAGCGTCGGGTGGTTCGCTGAGCCTGTCGAAGCGCTTCGACGAGCTCAGCGGACCAAACGCTTCGACGAGCTCAGCGAACCAGCGCCCAGCGGGCCAGGCGCTTCGACGAGCTCAGCGAACCAGGGCTACTCGCCGCTCGGGTGCGCCTTCGCCCGGTCGATCACCCAGGCGTAGGCGAACGCGCGCTCCCGCCAGGACGCGTAGCGCCCGGAGACGCCGCCGTGCCCGGCCGCCATCTCGATCCGCAGCAGCGGCTCGGCGCCGGCCTCGCGCAGCCGGGCCACCCACTTCGCGGGCTCGACGTAGAGCACCCGGGTGTCGTTCAGCGAGGTCACGGCGAGGATCGGCGGGTAGTGCCGCCCGCCGTGCTCGCCGTCGCGCACGTTCTCGTAGGGCGCGTACGACTTCATGTACGCGTACACCTCGGGGTCGTGCAGCGGGTCGCCCCACTCGTCCCACTCGATGACGGTGAGCGGCAGCGAGGGGTCGAGGATCGAGGTCAGCGGGTCGACGAAGGGCACTTCGGCGAGGATGCCGCTGAACGCGCCGGGCGCGAGGTTCGCGACGGCCCCCATCAGCAGGCCGCCCGCGGAGCCGCCCTGGGCCACGAGTCGGTCGGGCGCCGTCCAGCCCTCGTCGCTCAGGTGCTGCGCGACCGCGACGAAGTCGCTGAAGGTGTGCTTCTTGCGGAGCTTCTTGCCGTCCTCGTACCAGTGCCGGCCGAGCTCGCCGCCGCCGCGCACGTGCGCGACGGCGAAGATCATGCCGCGGTCGAGGAGCGACAGCCGGGCGATGCCGAAGCCCGGGTCGATCGAGTGCTCGTACGAGCCGTAGCCGTAGAGCAGGGTCGGCGCGGGCGTGCCGGGCGTCACGAGGTCGTGCCGGTAGACGAGCGAGATCGGCACCCGCGTGCCGTCCTCGGCGGTCGCCCACTCGCGGCGCTGCACGTAGCGGCTCGGGTCGTAGTCGCCGAGCACGGGCTGGCGCTTGCGGAGGCGCCGCTCGCCGGTCGCGACCACGACGTCGAACACGGTGGAGGGGGTGACGAAGCTGGTGTAGCCGATGCGCAGCTGCGGCTGCGCCCAGTCGGGGTTGCCGCGCACGCCGACGGCGAAGAGCTCCTCGTCGAAGGCGAGCTCGTGCAGGGTGTCGTCGGCGGTGGCCCCCTCGGGGATGCCGGCAGCGGGAACCTTCGCGATCGCCACCCGGGGCAGCCCGCCACGGCGGTACTCGACGGCGACGAAGTCGCGGAAGGCATCCACGCCCTCGAGGCGCACCGCCGGGTCGTGCGGCAGCAGCATGCGCCGCGGCCCCTCCGGGTCGTCGGCGGCGACTGAGACGAGCTCGAAGTTCGGCGCCCCGTCGTTGTGCGTGATGAGCAGCCGGTCGCGGCCGCCCGCGACGAGGTGCTCCACGTCGTACTCGACGCCCTCGCGACGCGGCCACACCACGCGGAACTCCCCGGTCGGGTCGTCGGCGTCGAGCAGGCGCGTCTCGCTCGTGATGTTCGAGCCCGCCTCGATGACGAGGAAGCGGCGGCTCCGGGTCATCCCGACGCCGAGCCAGTAGCGCTCGTCCGGTTCGGTGAAGACCTGCACGTCGACGGATGCCTCGGTGCCGACCTCGTGCCGCCAGATCGTGTCGGGCCGCCAGGACTCGTCGACGGTCGCGTAGAAGACGTAGCGCCCGCTGGGGTCGAACAGGGCGCCGCCGGAGGTGCCGGGGATGACGTCGTCGAAGGTGCGGCCGGAGCCGTCGATCGCGCGGATGCGCAGCTCGTAGCGCTCGTCGCCCTCGACGTCGACGCCGCTGAGCAGCAGCGTGCCGTCGGCGGAGACGTCGAAGCTGCCGAGGGCGAAGAACTCGTGCCCCTCGGCCTCGGCGTTCTCGTCGAACAGCAGCTGCTCGCCGGGCAGCGCCTCGCCGCCGGACTCGGGCAGCACGGGCGGCTCCCAGTCGTCGGGACCGGCCGCGGGCATCCGGCAGTGGATGCCGTACTCGGCGCCCTCGCGGGTGCGGGTGAAGTACCACCAGTCGCCCTCGCGCGTCGGCACCGAGAGGTCGGTCTCCTTCGTGCGCGCGCGGATCTCTTCGAAGACCTGCTCGGTGAGGAGCGAGAGGTGATCCGTCTTCGCCTTGGTGTACGCGTTCTCGGCGTGGAGGTGCGCGATGACGGCGGGGTCGTCCTTCTCGCGCAGCCACTCGTAGTCGTCGACCACCACGTCGCCGTGGTGCTCTCGCTGGGTCGGTCGCTTGGGGGTCACGGGCGGAGTGAGCACGTCCCCACGCTACCCCCGAGCTGCGCAACCCCGAGCAGGCGGAATCAGCTGGATGCCCCAGCAGGGGAGTCGTTAGCTGCGGAGGCAGGGTCCGCGATCTTCGCTGCACTCATGCAACCACGAACGCACGATCACCCAGAAGCTGCCTCATGACCTTCAGGATCGATCTGCTCCAGCCCTCCCGCTGCTTGCTCGCAGGCCGGATGGGTGCCATCAGTCGCCTGGGTCATCATCCCGCCCCTGTTGATGCCGAGAACGGACCAAGACGCCACCCGGCCCTTCACCCTCGTCACCCAACCCGACCGCGCCTTCGAACCGTTCGCTCTGGCTTCGCGATCTGGCTCGCAGCGCTCGTGCTCTGCACGCTCTCCCAGCGGACGCAGAGAGCTCGGGAGGCTCGCTCGTGATACCGATCCGTCAACAGTCGGACCATGAGCTGGCGTCGCTGTCGCATAATGACGAAGCATGGAACGTCGGCAGATCGAGTACTTCCTCGCTGTAGTGGATCACGGTGGGTTCAGTCGTGCCGCGGTTGAGATGCATGTGACCCAGCCGGCGTTGTCGCAGGGCATTGCTCAGCTTGAGCGGGAACTCGGTGTCCCGTTGTTCAAGCGGACCCCGCGCGGTGCGGTATTGACTCCTGCGGGGAAGGCGGCTGTGGAGCCGGCGCGCCAGGCGCTGCGGGGTCTGAGCGCGGTGCAGTCTGCCGCTCTGGCGGTCACGGGTTTGGCAGGTGGGACGCTCGACATCGCATCGCTTCCGACGATGGCGCAGTCGCCCGTGAGCGAGCTGGTTGCTCGGTTCAGGCGGCTCCATCCGAAGGTCACGGTCAGCATCCAGTCGCCTGCGCAGACCCGAGTGTCCGAGGTCGCCGAGATGGTTCGAACCGGCTTGTGCGAGCTTGGAGTGACTGAGGGCGAGCCTGATCTGCCCGAGATGAAAGGCTTCACCACCCTTTCCCTCGGACGGCAGGACTACGTGGCCGCCCTACCTGCAGCGGCACAGCTGAACACGGAAGGGGAGGCCAGCTGGGAGGAGGTGCTCGCGTGCGGCTTGATCGTCGGGCCTTGGTGGGAGTCTTCGCGCCCCGCAGCCTACCTCGACCGGACTCTCGGTCGGCGGGCGTGGCGGAAGCACGTCGCCGTGCGGATCGACCACAGAGACGCGTACCTGCCTCTCGTGGTTTCCGGCGCGGGCGCGGCGATCCTGCCGCGATACTCAGCCCACCTCGCAGGAGCTGCGGGAGCGAGGGTGGCAGAACTCACCCCAGCCTTGTGGCGATCCGTGGTCATGATTCGGACCGACGACCCGCTTTCGCCCGCTGCGGCCGCCATGTGGCAGCTCGCCGAGCACCCAGAAACCCAATCTGATCAGGCGCACTCAGGGGCATAAGAGCCGCCAATGGGTCCCCATCGAATGATCCGTCTTGTCAGCCAACGGCGGTAGCGATCTGCTGGACACCAGAGATTTCCCACTCCGGTTCAAAGGTGTTCAACGGACATGCACAGCCCCAACCCTCGCGATCGCAACCCGAACGAGATGCTCTTCTCCTTCGCGGTTATCGCTGATTCCCACATCAACCCGAGCGACGATCAGTCCAGTTCGCCCTGGCACAGCAACCGGCTCGCGAACGAACGCTCCGGGCGCGCAGTAGCGGAGCTCAACCGGCTTGCGCCCGCATTCGTGATTCACCTGGGTGACCTCGTTCACCCAGTCCCCGCGCTCGACACGTTCATGGCCGCTGCACAGCGCTTCCAGGAGATCTACGCCGACCTCGACGCTCCGCTGCACCTCGTTCCGGGAAACCACGATGTCGGGGATAAGCCCGGCGAGTGGCTCCCTGCTCAGAGCATCACCGCCTCGTACTTGGAAAGCTACCGGGCGACCTTCGGCCCCGATTACTTCTCGTTCGATCATCGTGACTGTCACTTCGTCGTCATCAATGCACAGCTCCTGAACTCCGGGCTTTCGGCCGAGGGGGAGCAGCGCGCCTGGCTCATCGAGGATCTCCGTGCAAGTGCCGGAAAGCGTCAGTTCGTGTTCACGCATTACCCGCCGTTCATCGCCGACCGCACCGAGATCGGGCACTACGACAACATCGACGAGCCCGCGCGGTCGTGGCTGCTCGGCTTGCTCTCCGAACACGGGGTCGAGGGGCTCTTCGCCGGCCACGTGCACAACTTCTTCTACAACCGCCACCACGACGGGCATCACTACGTCGCGCCATCGGTGGCGTTCGTCCGACAGGACTACAGTGAGCTGTTCCGCATCGCCCCCGAAGAGGAACACGAATTCGGCCGAAACGATGTCGGAAAGCTCGGCTTCTTCCTCGTCGAGGTGTACCCGGATCGGCACGTCACTCGAATCATCCGTGACTATCTCGACCGCGGCGAGCCGACGACACCGGCGTTGCATGAGGAGCCAATGGCGCGTGCGTCCGTGGTCGGTCTGGATGCTCGGCAGATCTGGACCGAACGAACAGCGATCCCGTATGGCGGTGTCGTGGACGAGTTCAACCGCAAACCGATCCGGTCGGACTACCCGCTCATGGCGCTCTGGGACATCAACGTCTCACGACTTCGTGTTCCGCTGAACGACCTGCTCGATCCCGACATGCGTTCCCGCATGACGGAGCTCCACACGTCCGGACACCGATTCCAGCTCTTCAACTATGGGCTTCCGGACACGGCCGGTGCTGCCGCGCTGCGCGCACACGCACACCTCGTCTCTGCGCTCGAGATCATCCAGCCCCCACGGTTGCTGGCCGACGTCGGACAGCACGGCGACCTCGAAGCCTTGCGTCACGCGACCGGCATCGACGTTTATCTCTCTGTCGTCCACACCTCCGCGGAAGGCTCCCATGGTGGGGACGGGTACGCGCACTACATCCGCCACGGTTTCAACTCGCGTGACGTCTCCGCATTGTCGGAACTCAATTCGAGCGACCTCCGGAACGTCATCAGTGGCTTCGCGTTCACCGTCGATTGGACCGAGCACCCCGCCGCGGCGCTGCAGCGCATCGACGCGATCTCCAGCCAACTCGGCTTGAACGCGCTCGCTCTGGTCCGGCTCGCAGCAGATCACCCGGGGGATAGCATCGAGGACGATTTGCGCATCGCTGACCGAGTCGCCCACACCGCGCTTGCCGCGCACTGCCTGCCTCGCATCAGCGTCACCTTGGACACCTTCGCCGACGTCGATCGAGGCTATTTCCCTCGCCATGGGCTCACCGACCGACGGTACAACCTCCGACCGGCGGGCCGAGCCCTGAAGCGCCTCGCGGCAGCGCTGCCGGCGATCGTGCCGACCGGTGCCGCACTGACGACCGGCGAAATCGATGGGCGACCTTGGACGCGGGCGGGTGACAACGTCGCCATCGTCCCGAGCCCGTCTCCCGTCGGTGCGGATTCCCGGGTCGCTGAGATGCTCACCGACCCGACCACGACCATCCTCAACCTCGACGACGGCATCCCCGGGTGGGCCAGCAATGACGCCCCGCCCAGCAGCCCGCTGCTCGTCGGCCGCCCGCTTCAGAACGGAGCTTGACCGTGATCGGCAGAAGAGCACGCACGGCGACACCAGCGCAGACCAAGGATCCGTCGGACGGGTTCGTCCAACGGATCGCGCTTCGTCTTGCCGCCTGGATGGAACGATGGTTCCCCGACACCTTCGTCTTCGCCCTGATCGCCGTCGTCATCACAGGCATTGGTGCTGCCGCGATCGGCGCCTCCCCAAAGGCCATCGTCACCGCATTCGGTGGCGGCTTCTGGGATCTCATCACCTTCACCCTCCAGGTGTCCGTCGTTGCGATCAGTGGTCATATCGTCGCAACCTCGCCGCCTGCACAGCGAGCAATCACCTGGCTCGCGCGCATCCCAAAGAACGGGCGTCAAGCGGTCGCGTTCGTCGCTCTCCTCGCCACATCCCTCTCCCTCATCAACTGGGCCATCTCATTGATCTTCAGCGCCCTGCTCACCAAGGAGCTTGCGCGCAGGCGCCCCGACATGGACTATCGTGCCGCTGGTGCCGCATCCTTCCTCGGGCTCGGCGGCGTCTGGGCGATGGGACTCAGCTCCGCCCCAGCGCAGATGATGGCGAACGAAGCGAGCATGCCGCCCTCTCTGCTGCCGATCTCGGGGGTCCTTCCGTTCTCCCAGACGGTGTTCCTCCCGCAGTCGCTGCTGCTGACCGGTGTGCTGATCGTTCTCACCGTTCTGATCGCGTACATGTCGGCCCCGAACGCCAACCGCGCTCTGACGGCGCAGGCAATGCACATCGACCTCGAGTACGAAATCCGCAAGGAGGAGCCGCGAACCCCGCGTCGGCCCGGTGAGTGGTTCGACACATCGTGGATCCTCCCCGCGATCGTCGTCACCGCAGGTGCCGCCTACCTCGTCATGGTCGTCATCGACCGTGGCTGGTGGCTCGCGCTGTCCGACCTCAACACGTACAACTTCCTGTTCATCATGCTCGGACTCGCCCTTCATGGCACTCCGCGGAAGTTCTTGAAGGCTGCAGCCTCGGCGATCCCATCGGTCGGTGGAGTGCTGATCCAGTTCCCCTTCTACGCAGGCGTCGCCGCCATCCTCACCCAGGCCGCCGCACCCGACGGGACCACCCTCTCGTCAACGCTCGGACATGCGTTCTCACAGGTCGCGTCAGGCAGCCTTCTCGCCCCTGTCCTGGCGATCTACTCCGTCGTGCTCGGGATCTTCCTTCCCTCCGGCGGGGGCAAGTGGATCATCGAGGCGCCCTACGTGATGCAAGCGGCCAACGACGCGCACCTCCACCTCGGCTGGGCGGTCCAGGTCTACAACGCCGCCGAAGCACTCCCGAACCTCATCAACCCGTTCTGGATGCTCCCCGTCCTGGGCCTCCTCGGCCTGCGCGCGCGACACGTCGTCGGCTTCACCTTCCTCCAATTCCTGGTTCATCTGCCGGTGGTGCTGATCATGGTGTGGTTGCTGTCCGGCACACTCGAGTACATCCCGCCGGTGATCCCGTGAACCGACCCGCTGAACAGGAGCGTCAAAGTGACCGCTGAAGCCACCACAGTGCGTGGTCCGTTGAACGCGGACGAACTCGGCCGGACCCTCGTCCATGAACACCTCGCTGTCAACATGATGCGCGAGCTCCGCGCACCCGGACTGCTCAACGACGGAGTGCAGGCTCTCGCAGAGCTCAAGCGCTTCCGAGAGCACGGCGGCCGGACCGTCGTAGACCTGACGAACCGCAGCCTCGGACAGCACCCTCTCGCGCTTCGTCGCTTCAGCGAACAGTCCGGGGTGAACATCATCCTCGGCACGGGCCTATACCGGCAGGCCTACTTCGACCGCGATCAGCTCGACCGCACCAGCACCAGGGCTCTGGCGGACCTCTTCGTGCGAGATCTCACCGACGGCATCGACGAGACCGGCGTCCGTGCCGGCATCATCGGCGAGATTGGCACCGAGGTACAAATGACAGCGCAAGAAGAGCGGGTCTTTCGAGCCGCGGCTCTCGCGCACCTGGAAACCGGGACCACCATCAGCACGCACGCGGCACACTGGCCTGTCGGGCTGGACCAGCTCGATCTCCTTGAATCCTGCGGAGTGGCCCCCCGGAGCGTCATCATCGGCCACTGCGACAGCGTCGGGTCCCCGGAATGGACACGCGTCGCGGACATCACCGATTACCACGCTGCGATCGCGGCGCGCGGCGCATACGTAGCCTTCGACCACATCCGCCGGGGCGCCGACCTCCAGCGCCGAGTCGAATACATCATGGCCATGGTCGACAGCGGCCGAATCCACCAGATCCTGCTCTCCCACGACGCTGCGTTCCGACCAGACCTTACAAGCAACGGCGGAGACGGCCTGACGCTGATCTTCACAGGGCTCGTGCCCCGCCTGATCGAACGAGGACTCAGCGACGCCGATATCGACACGATCCTCGTCGAGAACCCCCGAAGAGCACTGACCGGTATGGAATAGCGCGGCCAGAACCTCGACCAAGACAAACCACAATTGGCTCGGCCTCTTCGGAGGGGCCGGGCCAATTGTCGTCTGCGGGGCCCCTCAGTGGGCTCTGGGTTGGTGGGCGGCTCATCGGCGCGCAATTCTTCAGCATCAGCACTAGGGGCCCGCGCAGATACGGTTCGCGCTGATCCTCATCAACCTGATGCTGTTCTCCATCGCCCTGATATGGCTCCTCAACGAGTCGCTCGGGGATTCTTCACCGAACTGACCGGCCGATCGCAGTGGCCTGTGAGGCGATGGCGCGCCTGTGATTCACCTGGCCGTCGGATACCGCGGCATCCTCCCATCAGCGCGCGCACGAGCAACGATCACGAATCCGTTTCGACGCGCGGGCAGGCTTAGGTTAGCCTTAGCTGCTCTCACCAGAGCGCCCTTCCATCCAGACCCGGGAGACGCCCGTGCTCGCCAACTACCTGATCGGCCTCCGCGAAGGCCTCGAGGCCGGTCTCATCGTCGGCATCCTGGTGGCGTACCTCGGCAAGACCGGCCGACGCGACCTGCTCGGCCGGCTGTGGATCGGCATCGGCATCGCCGTCGCCGTCTCCCTCGGCGTCGGCGCCGTGCTCACCTGGGGCCCCTACGCGATGACGTTCCAGGCGCAGGAGATCCTCGGCGGCGTGCTCTCGCTCCTCGCCGTCGCGATGGTCACCTGGATGATCTTCTGGATGGGCACCCATGGCCGCACCCTCTCGAGCGAGCTGCGCGGACAGGTGGATGCCGCGATCGAGCGTTCCTCCTGGGCCATCGTCGTGTTGGGCGCCCTCTCGGTCGGTCGCGAGGGCGTCGAGACCGCGCTCTTCGTGTGGGCGAACGTCGCCGGCGGCAGCGACCCCGTGCTCGGCACGCTCGGCGCCCTCGCCGGCATCGCCACCGCGGTCGTCATCGCCTGGGGCATCTCGAAGGGCCTCGTGCGCTTCAACCTCGGCACCTTCTTCACCTGGACCGGGCTCTTCCTGATCCTCGTCGCAGCCGGCGTGCTCGCCTACGGCATCGGCGACCTGCAGGAGGCCTCGGTGATCCCCGGCTGGGGCACGCCCGCCTACAGCCTCACCCAGATCATCCCCGCCGGTGGCTGGCTCGACAGCCTCCTCGGCGGCATCTTCAACTTCACCCCGGAGCCCACCTGGGCGCAGGTCATCGGCTGGACCGCCTACGTCGCGGTCACGATGGCCCTCTACCTCGTGATGCTGCGCCGCCGGCACACCGCAGCAGCGGCGCCCCCCGCCGCTGCGGCCGCCGCAGCCGGCTGAACGTCGACGCCGTCGGCCAGCCGACCGTCGTCGCCAGCAGTGTCCAGACCCGTTCACCGACCCTTGGAGCATCCATGACCCGCCGTGCCCTGCCCGCCGCCGTCGCCGCGACCGCGCTCACCGCGCTCGCGCTCACCGGATGCGTCGCGAAGACCGAGCTCGCCCAGGCGATCGCCGTCGACCTCAGCGACGACGCCTGCGCCGTCGCGACCGCCACCGCGCCCGCGGGCGCCGTGACCTTCTCGCTCACGAACTCGGGCAGCGACGTGAACGAGTTCGAGATCCTCGCCGACGACCAGCTCCGCATCGTCGGCGAGAAGGAGAACGTCACGCCCGGCCAGACCGTCGACTTCACCGCCCAGCTCGAGCCGGGCACCTACTACACGGCGTGCAAGTTCCAGCAGGTCGGCGCCCCCGTCGGCCTCGCCGAGTTCACCGTGACCGGCGAGGCATCCGCCGTCTCCGCCGACGAGCAGGAGCTCAGCGACCAGGCCGTCACCGAGTACCTCGCCTACGTGCGTTCGCAGACCTCCGAGCTGCTGCCGCTCGTGCAGCAGCTCGCCGACGCCTACGCGGCCGGCGACGACGAGGCCGCGCGCGCCCTCTTCGCGAAGGCCCGCGTGCCCTACGAGCGCATCGAGCCCACCGCGGAGGCCTTCGGCGACCTCGACCCGAAGATCGACTTCCGCGAGGTCGACGCCGTCGCCGACGGCCTCGACTGGACCGGCTTCCACCGCATCGAGAAGGACCTCTGGGCGCCGAAGCCGGGTGAGCTCAACTCCGACGGGCAGGACGCCCTGAAGGACTGGGCGCCCTCGACCCCCGAGGAGCGGAAGGCGTACGCCGACGGCCTCGTCGCCGACGTCACCCAGCTGCACGAGCTCGTCACCGACCCCGCGTTCGCGGTGTCGCTCGCCGACATCTCGAACGGCGCCATCGCCCTGCTCGACGAGGTCGCTGCCGGCAAGATCACCGGCGAGGAGGACTGGTGGAGCGGCACCGACCTGTCCGACGTCGCCGCGAACGTGCAGGGCGCCGGTGTCGCGTTCGGTGCGGTGCGCGCGCTCGCCGAGTCGAAGGGTGACGAGGGCACGACGCTCGCAGCCGAGATCGACGGGCGCTTCGCCGCGCTCGAGGACGAGCTGGCGAAGTACGGTTCGCTCGACGCGGGCTTCGTCGACTACGCGACGCTGACGGATGCCGACAAGAAGGCCTTGAGCGACCGCGTGAACGCGCTCGCCGAGCCGTTGTCGCAGCTCACCGCCACGGTGCTCGGAGTCTGATCCCGATGACCGAGCCGGACGTCCCCGCCGAGCCCCACGCCGTGTCCCGCCGTGGGCTGTTCGGCCTGCTCGGGGTGGGCGCGGCCGGCGCGGCGGCGGGCTTCGCCGGTGGCGCCGCGACCGCCGGGGTCGCCCTCACGGCGGGAGCCCGGGGCGACGGCACGGTCGGGGCATCCGTCTTCCCGTTCTACGGCGAGCACCAGGCGGGCATCACGACGCCCGCGCAGGACCGGCTGCACTTCGCCGTCTTCGACCCCGACGCGGGGCTCGACCGCGCGGGGCTCATCGGCCTGCTCACCGACTGGACGGCCGCGGCCGCCCGGCTCAGCCAGGGCCTCGAAGTGGCCGACGGTGGGGCGGTCGGCGGCTCCGACTACGCGCCGCCGGCCGACACGGGGGAGGCGCTCGGCCTACCGGCGTCGGGGCTCACGATTACCTTCGGCTTCGGGCCCGAGCTCTTCGAGACCGCCGACGGCGCGGACCCGTTCGGGCTCGCCGCACGTCGGCCGGCCGAGCTGCGGCCGCTGCCCAGGTTCCAGGGCGACGCCCTCGAGCCGGCGCGCACGGGCGGCGCGCTCTGCATCCAGGCCTGCGCCGACGACCCCCAGGTCGCCGTGCACGCCATCCGCAATCTCAGCCGGATCGCGTTCGGGCGCGCGACGCTGCGCTGGTCGCAGCTCGGGTTCGGCCGCACCTCCTCGACGTCGACCGCGCAGACGACGCCGCGGAACCTCTTCGGCTTCAAGGACGGCACCGCGAACATCAAGGCCGAGGAGCCCGGCGTCGCCGACGAGCACGTCTGGGTGCAGCCCGGCGACGAGCCGGCCTGGCTCGCCGGGGGGTCCTACCTCGTGGCGCGGCGCATCCGCATGGTCATCGAGAACTGGGACCGGGTGCAGCTCGGCGAGCAGGAGCAGCTCGTCGGCCGTTCGAAGGGCGAGGGTGCGCCGCTCTCGGGCGGCACGGAGTTCACCGAGCCCGACTTCGAGGCGGCCGGAGCGACGGGCGCCCCGCTCATCGACCCGGCCTCGCACGTGCGGCTCGCGCATCCGACGATGAACGGCGGCGCGCGGCTGCTGCGCCGGGGCTACAACTTCGTCGACGGCAACGACACCCTCGGGCGGCTCGACGCCGGGCTGTTCTTCCTGTCGTTCCAGCGCTCGCCGGAGCAGTTCGTGCGGGTGCAGACCTCGCTCGCGGCGGACGGGCTGAACGAGTACCTGAAGCACGTCGGCTCGGCGATCTTCGCGGTGCCCGGCGGCGTCGCCGAGGGCGAGTTCGTGGGACAGCGGCTGTTCGACTGACCGCCTGCGCCCCCTAGTCCTGGGTGGGGCGCGCGCCTTCGACGACGGCCCAGCGGTCGCCGCCGAGCGGCTGCAGCTGCCCGAAGACGTCTTCGCCGTCGCGCACGGCGGTGAACTCGATCGCGCCGGGCGTTCCGCCGACGATACCCTCGCCGCCCGAGAACAGCGGCTGCTCGTAGCCGAGCTCGATCATCGCGTCGCGGCGCTGCCCCTGGTCCCAGTTGCCGGAGAGGAAGCCGAGCAGCGCGACGCCGGACAGCGGGCCGGCGACGACGAGCACATAGCCGAGGTCGCGCATCCAGCGGTGCTCGCGCCCGGCGATCGCGAGGACCGCGCCGGTGAGCAGCACGATGCCCGAGAAGACGAGCGGCCAGGGGCTCCACGGCTCGAGGACGACGACGGGGGAGTCGAGGGCGAGGGCGGTCGGCACCCGGTCAGGCTACCGGAGGCCGCTGCGCGCGGGCTGCTGCTCGACGGCCGCGCGCTCGCCGGCCGCGCGCGCTCGCGCTCAGCCGAGGCCGATCTTCGTCCAGTCGAGGTTGAGCTCGTCGCCGATGTAGACGGCCTCGCCGAAGTCGTGGATCTGCGGGTTCATGCGCAGCAGCTGTTGCTGCGGCAGGTCGAAGCGCTGGGCGATGTCGAAGAAGCTGTCGCCCGAGACGACCGTGTACCGGATCGGCATGCCGTCGCCGTCGAGCACCGGGGTGCCGCTCGCGCCGGGGATCGAGCCGAGGTCGACGGCCGGCCCGGGCTCGACGACGGGGGCCGGATCGTTCGGCACCGGGTCGGGCGCGGGCGGCTCCGGTGCGGCCACCGGTGCTGACGGCGTGGGCGTGGGCGTCGGCGTCGGGGTCGGGGTGGCTGTGACGGTCACCATGACGGTCTCGGCGGGCGGTGGTGACGACGGCGCGCAGGCCGCGAATCCGGCGATCGCGATCGCGACGAGCACGGCGGTGCCGAGCGTGCGGCGTCGCCGCGCGATGCTGGGGGCTGGCCTCACGAGGGCTCCTCATCGATCCGGTGGGCTCGGTCAGCCTAGCTTCCGTCGGGCTCCCGGGGGGCGGTCGACGGCAGGAATGTGGAAAACTTCCTCCGGGGTGGCTCAGGCCCCGAGCGCCGCGCGGATCCGTTCGAGCGCGGCGGCGAGCGCGAGATCGCCGACGCCCGCGTAGCCGAGCACGATGCCGGCCGGACCGGGCCGGCGGCCGGGCGCATCGGGCGCGCCGGGCTGCGCGTCGGGGTCGTCGGGGGCGTCGGGCTGGGCGCCGGCGCGCGCGGCGTACTGCGCGAGCGGGGCGACGATCACGCCCGCCTCGGCCAGGCGCGCGACGAGGGCGCGCTCGGACGTGCGGTCGGGGAGCTCGAGCACCGCGTGCAGCCCGCCGTCGATCGCCGTCAGCCGGGCGCGCGAGTCCTCGAGTCCGCCGAGCGCGTCCTGCACGAGTCGCCGTCGGTGCGTGTACTCCCGCCGGGTCGCCGCGATGTGCCGGCGGAGCGCGCCGCGTTCGAGGTACTCGGCGACGGCGAGTTGCACCGGGCCGGCCACCGGGGTGTCGAGCTCGCTGCGCGCCGCCGCGACGGCCGCGCGCAGACCCGCGTGAGCGGGCAGCACGAGGTAGCCGAGGCGGAGCCAAGGGGTCAGCACCTTCGAGAAGCTGCCGACGAGCACGACCCGCTCGCCGCCGCCTCGCTCGCCGCCGCTGTCGAGCGAGGCGAGGGCGGGCAACGGAGCGCCGGTGTGCCGGAACTCGCTGTCGTAGTCGTCCTCCACCACGAAGGCGTCGGCGCGGGCCGCGAGCTCGAGCAGGGCGAGCCGGTCGGCGACGGGAAGCCGCCCGCCGAGCGGGTACTGGTGGCTGGGGGTGACCATCACGGCGTCGAGCCGGGCTGGGCCGCGCCCGCGAAGGGCGCGCTCGAGCGCGACGAGGTCGAGGCCGCCGTCGCCGAGCGGCAGCGGGACCGGTTCGGCCCCGTGCCGGGCGAGGGCCCGGCGTCCCGCCGGGTAGCCCGGGTCCTCGACGCCGACACGCACCCCCTCGCCCCGCAATGCCACGAGCGCTTGCGCGACGAGGGCCAGCGCCTCGCTCGTGCCCGCGGCCACGACGACGTCGTCGGGCTCGCAGTGCACCCCTCGGGCGCTCCGCAGGTGCTCGGCGATCGCGGCGCGCAGGGCGGGGACACCGAGCGGCGGCGGAGACCACGACGGCGGGTGGGCGGCGGCGGCCCGCCAGGCGGCGCGCCATGCCCGCTCGTCGAGCCGTGCCGTGGAGGGGACGCCGGGCGAGAGGTCGGCGACCAGGGGCCCGGCGGCGGCCCCGCCGAGGCGGAGTGCGGGCGGCGCCGGCGAGGCATCCGGTGCGCCGTCGCCGACGGCCGGCTCCTGCACGGCTCGCGGCTCGAGCTCGGCCACCCGGGTCGCCGCGCCCTGTCTGAGCTCCAGGTAGCCCTCGCCCGCGAGCTGGTCGTACGCGGCCACCACGGAACTGCGCGCGATCGCGAGCTCGCGCGCGAGGCCGCGCGTCGACGGCAGCGCGTCGCCGGCGCGCAGGCGCCCGTCGAGGATGTCGCGGCGGAGCGCCGCGACCAGTTGCGCGACCAGGCCCGCGCCCGGGCGGCGGTCGAGGAGGATGGGCGGCTCGGCCATGGGTCCCAACTGGTCTGCTCGAATGTCGCTGAACTGGACTGCACACGGTACCAGTGTCCGGGCGAGACTGCTCGGCATGAGTGCCTCTGCCCGCCATGTCCGCCGCATGCCCGAACGCCAGCGCCACGAGCGCGCCGAGCTCGACGCGCTGCTCGACCAGGAGCTCGTCGGCCACCTCGCGGTCGTCGCCGACGGCCAGCCCCTCGTGATCCCGATGGCCTACGCGCGCGTCGGCGACGACCTGCTGCTGCACGGCTCGACCGGCGGCGGATTCGCGTTGCGGGCGGCGGCCGAGCGCGCCACCGTCGCCTTCGCGGTGACCTCGCTCGACGGGCTCGTCTACGCCCGCTCGCTCTTCGACAGCTCGATGAACTACCGCAGCGCCGTCGTCTACGGCGTGCTCGAGCCGGTGTCCGCCGAGGAGGAGCACGAGGCCCTCGTCGCGCTCTCGGCGCACCTCATGCCCGGCCGGCCGGCCGAGGTGCGCGAGACCACCAAGAAGGAGTACGCGGCGACGCGGGCGCTCCGACTGCCGATCGCGGAGTTCGTGATGAAGGCGCGAGCGGCGACCGCGAGCGAGGCGCCCGACGACGGCGAGGACCACACCAGCTGGGCCGGCGTCGTGCCGCTCGGCCGCGCCTGGGGCGAGCCGGAGGCCTCGCCGCTCACCCCGGCGGGCACGCCGGTGCCCGAGTCGGTGCTGCGGCTCCGGGGCGCCTGAGGTGCCTCACCTCAGGAATAGGGCGATCGCCGGATGCCCCACCGGTACCTCAGTCGCGAGGCTCGAGGTACCGAACAGGGGAGAAGATCATGGAATTCGCAGACGCCGTGCTCGCCACGAGCACCTACGCCGCCGATCTGCGACGCGCCGAGCTGGTGCTCGAACTGCGCCGTGCCGCCGCGGAGCGCGACGCCGCCCGCCGCACTGAAGCACGCCGCATCCGCACCGCGTGACGATCGCCGATCCGCTGTCGGCGGAGCGCGCCGCCGCCGTCGGTGGTGCGTGGCAGCATGAGGAGGTGACCACCTCCGCCAGTGCCGCCATGATCGGCCGCGACGCCGAGCTCGTCTGGCTCGACGGGTTGCTCGGCGAGGCCGAGGCGGGCATGCCGCGCACGGTCGTCGTCGGCGGCGAGGCGGGCATCGGCAAGAGCCGCCTCATCCGCGAGTTCGCCTCGCGCGTGGGCTCGAAAGACGCGGCACCCGGCCCGGACACCCCCGCTCGGGTCATCGTGGGCCAGTGCGTCGACCTCGGCGCGGTGGCCGCGCCGTACGCCCCGATCAAGGCGGCGCTGCGCAGCCTCGTCTCCGACATCGGTGCCGAGCGCGCCCTCGAGACGGTCGGCCCGGGGCGGGCGGCGTTCGTCGCGCTGCTGCCCGAGCTCGCCGAGTCGGGTGTGCCGGGCGACGTGGTGCCGGCCGTGGCCGGACCGGGGGCGAGCGGCCAGCTGCACGAGGCCGTCGCGGTGCTCCTCGAGACGGTGTCGCGCGAACAGCCGGTCGTGCTCGTCGTCGAAGACCTGCACTGGATCGATCCGGCGAGCCTCGGCCTGCTCCGTTTCCTCGTGCGGGCGCTCACCGCCAGCCGGGTCATGCTGCTGCTCAGCTATCGCAGCGAAGACGTCACGCGGGGCCATCCGCTCCGGCCGTTCCTCGCCGAGCTCGAGCGCGACCGCTGGGTCGACCGGCGCGAGCTCTCGCGATTGTCGCGCGACCAGGTGCGCGAGCTCGCCGCCTCCCTCGTCGGCGCGGCACCCGACGAGGCCCTGCTCGACACCCTCTTCCGCCGGAGCGACGGCGTGCCGTTCTTCGTCGAGGAGGTCGTCGGGCTCGACGGCTGCAACGACGACGGCCAGCTCCCGGACACGCTGCGCGACCTGCTGCTCGCGCGCTACGAGCGACTCAGCGACGAGGCGCAGCAGCTGCTCCGGCTCATCGCGACCGGCGGCGTGCGCGTCGGCCACCCCCTGCTCACCCGGGTGTTCCGCGGGGGAGACGACGAACTCGACGAAGCGGCGAGAGAAGCGGTGCTCGGCGGGGTGCTCGTCGTCGACGGCGAGGAGTACGGCTTCCGGCACGCCCTCGTCCGCGAGGCGATCCTCGCCGACATCCTGCCCGGTGAGCGCGCCAGATTCCACGCCCGCTACGCCGAGGCCTACGAGGCGCTCGCAGCGGCCGGCGGTCGTCGCCTCGCCGCCGAGATCTCCTATCACTGGCTCGGGGCGAACGACGCGATGCGAGCGTTCCCCGCGACGGTGCAGGCCATGCGCGAGGCCCGAGCGGCCTCGGCGTTCGCCTCCGCCGCCCAGCTCGGCGAGCGGGCGCTCGCCCTGTGGGACGTGGTCGATCGGGCACCGGCAGACGGCTCGGGAGACGAGGCGGGTGGCGGCGCTCGCCACGGCTCGGGTGGCGGCCCGGGTGGCGGCACCGCAGCGAGGATCGCCGGCATGAGCCGGATGGAGCTCATGGGCCGCACCGCCTCGCACCTCCGCAACGCCGGTGAGAACGACCGCAGCCTCGCGGTCATCAAGGCCGCGCTCGCCGAGTGCCCCCGCGACGATCCGAACTACCCGAGGCTGCTGCGCGACCGTGCGCTGACGCTCGGCAGCGACGGCCGGCCCGGGTCGATCCCGCTGCTGCTCGAGGCGCTCGACGTGCTCGGTCCCGACGGCTCGGCCGAGCTGCGCGCCTCCGTCCGCACCTCGCTCGCCGGACGGTACATGATCGACGGGCAGCTGCAGGAGGCCGTCGAGATGGCCCAGACCGCCCTCGAGCTGGCCGAGTCCATCGGCGCGCCCCGGCTCGCCTCCGTCGCGACCAACATCGCGGCCGTCGGCCGCGCCCACCTCGAAGACCCGGTCGCCGCGGCCGAACAGCTCGAGCGGGCGAAGCAGCTCGCCGAAGGCGACGGCTCGGCGCTGCTGCGCTACTGGGTGAACGCCTCCGACCTCTACAACCTGCTCGGCGACTACGAGCTCGCGATCGAACTGGCCGAAGAGGGGCTCGCCCGCGCCCGGGCGACGGGGCTCGAGCGCAGCAGCGGGGTCATCCTGGCGTCGAACGCGGTCGACCCGTTGTTCGCGCTCGGCCGTTGGCAGCGCGGGCTCGACCTCATCGAACGGGCGCTCGCGCTCGATCCGCCCGAGCCGTTCAAGATCTACCTCTGGCGCGCCGAGGCCTGGGCCGAGCTCTGGCGGGGCGATCTCGCGTCCGCCGGCCACGTGCTGCGCACGAACCGTGCCGCGATGAACGCCGTGGGCGAGGTCGAGCTGCAGACCCGGCAGAGCGTGGGCCGGGTGGCGACCGAGATCGCGCTCGCCAACGGCGACGTCGTGACCGCGTGGCGCGAGGCCGTGCCGCTGCTCGACGAGCACGAGGGGGCCATCGCCGGCTATGGGCTGCCCTATGCCTGGGCGCTGGCGCGCACGATCGCCGCCGCGCGCTCGGGCCACGCCGCCGCGAACGCCGAGGAGGTCGAGCTGCTCGCCACGGCCTCAGCGGCCGAGCCCCGCCTGCGTGCGCTGCTCGGTCGCTTCGCGCACTGGCCGATGCACCCGATCTGGGTCGCCCTGATCGACGCGGAGCTCGAGGCCGACCGCGAGCGTGCCGTCGAGGCGTGGCGCCGGGCCGTCGACGCCGTCGACGACCCGCGGGCGCTCCGGCTGCTCCAGCCCTACGCCCGGCTGCGCCTCGGCGAGGCCGAGCTCGAGATCGGCGAGCGTCAGGCGGCGAAGGTCAGCCTGCAGGCCGCTCACGACCAGGCCGAGCAGTACGGCATCGGCGCGGTGCTCGCCTCGGTGGTGCGCGTCGCGACCGCGGCGGGCCTCCTGCTCGAGGGCGGCGGGGCGGGGCGGGCGACGGGGGTCACCGATGCGGTCGCCGCCGCGACGGATGCCACCGCCGAGCTCACCGCGCGCGAGCGGCAGGTGCTCGCCCTGATCGCCGAGGGGCTCAGCAACCGGCAGATCGGCGAGCGCCTCTTCATCAGCGGCAAGACGGCGAGCGTGCACGTGTCGGCCATCCTGCGCAAGCTCGGCGCGGCGACCCGCACCGAGGCCGTGTATCGCGCTGGCCTGGCGACATCCGCGTCTCCTGGGAGTCTCCCGACGCCCGGTGGTACGCCGATCGAGCGGGCGTAGGCTGGCCGAGGAGGCACGACGTGACCGCTTTGGACGACATCCCCTTCTCCACCATGGACGGTGAGCAGCGCTCGCTCGCCGACTACGAGGGCCGCACGGTGCTCGTCGTCAACGTGGCCTCGCGCTGCGGGCTCACCCCGCAGTACGCGAAGCTCGAGGAGCTTCAGCGGCGCTACGCCGATCGCGGCTTCACGGTGCTCGGCTTCCCGAGCAACCAGTTCCTGCAGGAGCTGTCGAGCAACGAGGCGATCAGCGAGTTCTGCTCGACGACGTACGGCATCTCGTTCCCGGTGCTCGACCGTGTGCGGGTGAACGGCCGCAACGCGCATCCGCTGTACCAGGAGCTGAAGCAGACGCCGGATGCCTCGGGCAAAGCCGGTCGGGTCACGTGGAACTTCGAGAAGTTCCTCATCTCACCGGCTCGCGAGGTCACGCGCTTCCGCCCGACGACCGAGCCCGACGCCCCCGAGGTGATCGAGGCCATCGAGGCGTCGCTGCCCGTCACCTGAGCCCGGTAGCGTGGTGGGTCGAGCACCAAGGAGCCCCACCCGCATGAAACCCGGACCCCGGCGCAGCATCAGCCAGGCCGACATCGTCGACGCCGCGTTCGAGATCCTCGAGGAGAAGGGCTTCGCGGCCGTCTCCGTACGGGCGGTGGCCGCCGCGCTCGGGCTCACCCCGACCGCGCTCTACACGTACTTCCCTTCCAAGGGGGCGCTGCAGGCGGCGATGATCGAGCAGCTCCTCGCCGGGGTCGCCGAGGCCGGAACCGACCCCGAGCCGGCCTGGCGCGAACGGATTCACCTCATCGCCACGGCGCTGCGCGACCGCATCGCCGCGCACGCCGGCTCGATCGCGCTGCTCACGAGCGGCCCGCTCGACGGCGAGCGGTCGAGAGACCTCGCCGAGGCGCTGATCGCCGCGTTCGCGGACGCCGGCCTCGGTGGCGACGACGCGGCGCGTGCCGGGTACGCGGTGCGGGCGCAGGTCATCGGCGCCGCGGCGCTGGATGCCGCGGCCGCGGCGGTGCCGGAGGAGACGCCGACCCCGCAGACGCTCTGGAAGGAGCCGAGCCGGCACCCGCGGCTCGAGGCATCCGCTCACCTGGGGCTCGACTCGGGCGAGGCCGACGCCGCCGCCCGCCGCTGGAGCCTCGACCGGCTCATCGACGGCTTCGTCCCCACGAGGTAACCGGTCGGTCCGGTCGCGCGCGCCTCGCCCGCCTCGCGCCGTTCGGGCGCGACACTGAGCGCATGCTGCACTTCCGCATGATCGTGCCGAGCGGGCTCGGGCCGGCCGTGGACCGCGTGCTCGACGGGCATCGCGAGAGCGTCTCGAACCTCATCCGGCTGCCCGGCGCCGCCATCGATCCGGCGGGCGATGTCGTGCTCTGCGACGTCGAGCGCACGGCGGCGAGCGAACTCCTCGGCGAGCTGCACGCCGCCGGCCTCGAGCGCTCCGGGTCCATCTCGATCGAATCGGTCGATCTGACCCTGTCGCGGCACGCGAAGCGCAACGCGGCCAGCGTGTTCGGCGGTGAGGACGACGCCGTCGTCTGGCAGGAGGTCGAGGCGCGCGCCGGCGACGAGGTGCGGCTCACCGCCACGTTCCTCGTGTTCATGGCGGTCGCGACCATGATCGCGGCGGTCGGCGTGGTCAGCGACCAGCCGATCCTCATCGTCGGTGCCATGGTCGTCGGACCGGACTTCGGCCCGCTCGCCGCGATGGCCGTCGGCATCGTCCGGCGCAGATGGCGGGTCGTCGGACGTTCGGCCGTGGCCATCCTGCTCGGCTACGCCTCGGCGATCGTCTTGGCGATGCTGTTCAGCCTGGTCATGGTGAGCTGGGCAGTGTTCCCCGCCGACCCCTTCGCCTCCTCGCACCCGGCGACGGAGTTCATCTGGACGCCGAACGTGCTGAGCTACATCGTCGGCTTCCTGGCGGGCATCGCCGGCGTGCTCTCCCTGACGTCGGCGAAGTCGGGCGCGCTCATCGGCGTGCTCATCTCGGTCACGACGGTGCCCGCGGCCGGCGCGGCGGCGCTCGCGCTCGCGGCGGGCGAGTGGCACACGCTCGGCACCTCGCTGCTGCAATTCGTGGTGAACCTCGCGGCGATCGTCACCGGCGGCGTGGTCACCCTGTTCGTGCAGATCCGGTTCGTGCGCGGCGGCGTGCGCCGTGGCGAGCGGGCCGGGTCCCGCCGGGCCTGACCTCGGCCCACCGCCCTGACACGACCGAGCGCCGGCCCCCGCGAGGGGAGCCGGCGCCCGGGTCATGCGACGGTCACTCCGCCTTCGGCGGCGTGATCTGGATCAGCGCCGTCGTGTTGTCCTTCATCGGCTTCTTCAGCTTGATGACGGTGCCGTAGCCCACGCCGTCGTCGACCGGGTTGCCCGAGCCGAACGGCCCGACCCCCGCGTCCACGCCGTCGTACGCCGGCAGGCGGTTGCCCTCGAGGTCGTACAGCGGGGTGCTGTACTGGGCGTTGCCCACCGAGGGCACCACGGTCGAGGCATCCCGGTCGCGGTAGAACAGCGCGCCGTCCGACTCGCGCAGCGCGAAGCCCGGCACCCAGCCCTGGTCGTCGGTGAAGGTGCTCACCGGCTTGAGGGCGGGGATGTCCGTGCAGTACTCGGTGAAGGCGTCATCGACGATGCACTCCGTGAAGGGGTACGTCTTCTGCACGCCGAAGGCGGCGTTCGAGGACTGCGCCCGGGAGGGCATCACGTTGAGCGTCGACGGGTCGAGGTCGGCGGCCGCTCCGGTCCGCTGCAGCGGATTGAAGTGGCTGTCGACGATGAGCAGGCCGCCCTTGGCGCCGTAGCTCGGCAGCGCCGCCTCGTTGGCCGTGATCATGTTCGAGTCGCCGTACGTCGTGTCCCGGTACCAGACGAGCATGCCGGGCGCGTTGTAGGCGAGCTTCTCGACCTTCCAGGCGCCCTCCTGGTACACGCTGTTGTACGCGTACTTCAGGCCCTGGTCGAAGCCGTCCATGTTCCGCCACTCGACGAGGTAGTACTGCGCCTTGACGGAGGTGCCGGTGTCCTGACGCCAGCCGGGGCCGGTCGTCGTGGTGAACGAGGCCACCTCGGCGGTCCAGCCGTTGTCGCCCTGCTCGACGTCGTCGCTCCACACGGTGTCGGCGCCGCTCGTGACCGCGAAGTCGTCGGCGAACCATCCGCGCTCCTGGAAGGCCGCGTCCGTCGCGAGCCGGAGGCGCAGCTGCACCGTCTGCCCGGCGTACGAGGTCAGGTCGACGTAGTCGTGACGCCACCCGCCGGTCGACCCGGTCAGACCGTACTTCTTCGGCGTCCCGGCGCCGAAGTCGCTGAGCCGGCCGTTCGGGTCGGCGTAGCCGTCAGGTGTGGTGACCTCGGCGCCGGCCTCGTCGAAGACCTTCTGCTCGGTCCACGTCGTGCCGCCGTCGGTCGAGACCTCGACGAAGCCGAAGTCCCAGTCCTCCTCGATCACGAAGTCGTTCCACATCCAGAACTTCGGATCTGCGGCGGGCACGTCGACCGTGCGGCCGAGGCGGAGGTCCGCCCAGTCCTGGTCGGAGCCGGTGTACCACATGTTCTCGCCGCTGTGCGGGGTCGCGAGGGTCACCACCTTGTCGGGCAGGTTGACCTTCACACCGTCCTCGGAGCCCTTCAGCGGACGGGAGTTCTGACCCACTTTGAAGGTGTCCGGACGGTCGCCCGGGTTCATCTCCGCCGGGTCGGCCCAACCGAGCACGTACTTGTCCCAGAGGCCCATGTGCGTCGGCATCGACTGGAAGATGGGGCCGGCGTGCGAGCCGGAGCTCATCAGGTCCCAGAAGTCGACGTCGGAGTCACCGGCGTTCGAGGTGTCGTACAGGTCGGGCAGGCCGAGGTCGTGGCCGTACTCGTGCGCGAACACGCCGACGCCCGAGTCCTCGGGCTGCACGATGTAGTTCGACAGCTTGAGGTCGGTGCCGGGGATGGCTGCGCCGCCCGCGACGGCCGAGGAGTGCGCCCAGAGGGCGTAGGTGCCCTCGGCGCCGCCGCCGCCCGACTTGTCCTCGCCCGCGTGCACGAGCACCACGTGGTCGATCACGCCGTCCGGCTCGAAGAGGTCACCGTCTCCGTCGCGGTCGCCCTGGTCCTCGATGTCGTAGTCGGCCCAGGGGAAGTCGGGCTGCGCGGCCGACAGTGCCGCGACCGCGTCGATCGGGAGCTGGCCGGGGCCGAGCGGGTTGTCGGGGTGGCCCTGCATGTCCTGCATGGGGCCGGCCTCGTAGACGCCCTCCTCGTTCTGGTGGCACACCGTGGCGCCGTAGTACGCCTCGGAGTGCGGCACCGTCACCCACGCGGTCGCCTCACCGGTGACGGTGTAGGCGCCCTGCGACATCTCCTCGTACATGTTCTTCATCGTGTAGCCGGAGATGTCGATGCCCGCGCGGCCGTCGGGCCCGCGGAGATCCGTGCGGACGCGCTCCGTGATGCCCTTGTCGCTGAACAGCATCTTGTTGTAGTGCTCGCTCGAGAAGTCGGGCACCCACATCGAGTTGTTGTCCTCGAGCTCGTAGTCGGCGGGGTTCGGGATGTTGTTGTGCCGCGGGCCGCTCTGCGGGGCCCCCGGCTTGCACTCCGTCGCGCCGAACTCGGTGGGCACGTACACGTCGCTGAAGTCGTCGACCACCGTGTCGTCGAACTCCACGAGGATCGTGAGGAGCTTCGCCTCCTGCGTCTCGTCGGCCTGCTTGTAATTGGGCTTCTTGTGCTTGTTGCCCTTCCAGCCGGGGCCCTGCCCCTGGCCGCCGCGGTCCCATTTCAGTTCCTTGGGGCTCTTGCCGGTCTTGTTCGACTGGTCTTCGAGCTGGGCGAGCCCTCGGGCGGCCACTGGGTTGCCGGCCGAGTACTTCTCGTCGACGATCTTGGCCTGTTCGAGCGCGGTCATGCCGCGGGCCGTGTCGTTCTTCGCCCCGTTCACGTCGACGACCACTTCGTCGTCGCCGAAGGCGCTTTCCGCTCGCGGTGCGACGTAGTTCATGTAGTACTCGTCGTCACCGATCACCGGCGCGGTGACGGGCGATGGCGACGCATTCGCTGGCGCGATGCTCAGGGTCGCCAGACCGGCGGCCGCGAGCGCGAGCACAGATGTCGTCGCCACCACGCGCCGCGCGCGAGTGGAGTTTCCAGACATGCTTCTCCCTCCGAGCACCGCCGCGTGGGTTCGTCGCGCCGGTGCGACTGGCACGCGTCGATCAGACGCGCGTACTCGGCATCATGCACCGTGTACCCCGTTTGGGGGAAGAGGGGAATTTCGATCCCCTGGCGGATCGTCGCGATCGGGGCGGCGTCGGCACCGTGCGTGCGAGGATCTTCGATCCTCTCGGCATCCTGCGTCAGATCTTCGCGTCGCGCTACGCTGGCGGTGGCGCGGAGCCGCGCCGGATTCGGGGGGATCAGGATGTCTCGACTGGGGGCGGTCGGCTTCGACGGACTCGGCGAGCCGGGGGAGCCGGCGGGTTCGCTTCGACGGGCTCAGCGAACCAGGCGATTCGCGGCGCTGCTCGCCGCCGCAGCGCTCGCTGCGGCGCTCAGCGGCTGCGCCGCGGGCAGCACGGAAGCGCCGAGTCAGAGTCCGACCGCGAGCGATGGCGCCTCGGTGCTGCCGCCGGTCATCGTCGATCTCGGCGCCGTGGACGGCACGACCGTCGAGGTGCCCGTCGGCGGCACGGTCGACCTGGTGGGCGACGACGAGCACTTCCTCGCCTGGACGGCGGAGCTCTCCGACCCGGAGGTCGCCGAGTTCGTCCCGGGCGCGGACGACGGCTCGGCGCAGTTCAACCCGGGATTGACCGCGCTCGCCGAGGGCGACACCGAGGTGGCGCTCACGAACGACGAGTCCGGCCAGCAGGTCGAGTTCACCGTCGAGGTGGTCCCGGCGCCCTAGCGCGGCCGGCGAAGGGCCCGCCGGCTCGGGCCCGCTTCGACGGGCTCAGCGAACCAGCGCTTCGACGGGCTCAGCGAACCAGCGCTTCGACGGGCTCGCTTCGACGGGCTCAGCGAACCAGCGCTTCGACGGGCTCAGCGGACCAGGCGCTCAGCCCAGCAGCAGCTTGCCGAGCTGGTCGCTCGAGTGCACGATGGCGAGCGCGTCGGCGGCCTCGGCGGGCGAGCCGTAGCCCCACTCGACGACGATCGTCGGCACGTCGTGCGCCGCGGCGCCGAGGATGTCGTAGCCCCGGTCGCCGACCATGACGGCGTGCAAGGCATCCACTCCGGCGTCACCGAGCCGGCGCAGTGCCTCGGCGACGACGTCGGCCTTGGTGGTGCGGGAGTCGTCCTCGCTGGCGCCGGTGATCGTGGTGAAGTACCGGCTGAGCCCGGCGTGCTCGAGCACGGTGCGCGCGACGGCCTCGGGCTTCGAGGTGGCGAGGGCGACCGGGATGCCGGCGGCGTGCAGCCGCTCGAGGAGGCCGGCGATGCCGGGGAAGACGGGGGAGCGGATGGCCCGCTGGTTGTAGTGCGCCCGGTAGATGCCGAGGGCGTGCCGGGCCTGCTCGTCGTCGAGTCCCGCGGAGAGGCGGAGGCTGTCGAGCAGCGGCGGGCCCACGTAGTCGCGCAGGGTTGCCTCGTCGGGGACGGGCAGCCCCACCGTGTCGAAGGTGTGGGCGAGGGAGCGGGTGATGTCTCCGGCGGAGTCGATGATCGTGCCGTCGAGGTCGAACAGCACGGCCGACCAGGTTCGGGTGGCGACGACGGGTGCCGGGGGGAGCAGCGTGTCAGAGGTCACCGTGACATCCTATGGGCGCGCGCCTCCGTGAAAGCCGAGTACCGCTCGGGTCCGGTGCTGGCCGCGTCCCACCGCGCTCAGAACAGCCGGGCGTGCCCGCTGTCGACGCCGCGCATCTCGTCGTAGTCGAGCACGACGCAGCGGATGCCCCGGTCCTCGGCCAGCGTGCGCGCCTGAGGCTTGATCTCCTGGGCGGCGAAGACGCCGCGCACGGGCGCGAGCCGCGGGTCGCGGTTCATCAGCTCGAGGTAGCGGGTGAGCTGCTCGACGCCGTCGATGTCGCCCCGGCGCTTCAGCTCGACGGCGACGCTCGCGCCCGCCTCGTCGGTGGCGAGGATGTCGACGGGGCCGATCGCGGTCATGTACTCGCGGCGGATCAGCCGATAGCCGTCGCCGAGCCGCTCGATCTGCTCGGCGAGCAGCTGCTGCAGGTGGGCCTCGACGCCGTCCTTCTGCAGGCCGGGGTCGATGCCGAGCTCGTGCGCCGAGTCGTGCAGCACCTCGTGGATCTTCACGATGAGCCGGTCGGCCGTCTTCTTGTGCGTCACCGTCCACACCTGCGTGATGCCGCCGGCGGCCTGCTCTTCGTCGGGCTCGGCCTCGGCGAGCGTGCAGGGCGGGCTCATCCAGTTGAGCGGCTTGTAGCTGCCGCCGTCGGAGTGCACGAGCAGGCTGCCGTCGCCCTTGACCATGAGCAGGCGGGTCGCGAGCGGCAGATGGGCGGAGAGCCGGCCGGCGTAGTCGACGGAGCAGCGGGCGATGACGAGACGCACCGTTCGAGTGTACGCGGCCCTCGCGGCGCGCTCGCCGCCTCGCGGCCGTCACGCCCGCAGGTACGTCACCACCACGACCCCGTTGTCGAAGCGCCGGGTGTCGACGAGTCGGAGCTGCTGGCGCACGCCGTCGGGCAGCGCCTTCGCGCCGCCGCCGAGCAGGCACGGCGCGACGTAGAGCGAGAGCTCGTCGACGATCCCGGCGCGCAGCGCCTCGGCCGCGAGCATCGCGCCGCCGACGAGCACGTCGGCCTCGGCGGTGCGAGCGAACTCCCGCACCGCCTGCGGGTCGAAGCTGCGCTCGAGCGTCGTGCGCGGCGTCGACACCTCGTCGAGCGTCGCCGAGTAGACGACCTTGTCGGTCGCCCGCCAGACCTCCTGGAAGTCGGCCTCGACGGGGGAGAGCTCGGCCGGATCGAAGTCCTCCCAGACTCGCATCACCTCGTAGAGCCGGCGCCCGTAGAGGTGGGTGCCGACCGTGCGCATCCGGTCGTTGATGAACTGGTGCTGATCGGGACTCGGGTCGCTGAAGTCGAAGCTGCCCTGCTCGTCGGTGATGTAGCCGTCGAGCGAGCAGTTCGTGGAGTAGAGCAGTGCGGCCATGTCGGTACCTCCTGGCGCACATGGTGCACCTCCCGGACGGATGCCGCCAGAGTTGATCCACACCGAGCCGATGCGCACCGAGCTGCTCCCGCCGCTCGTGGAATCCTGGAGTGATGCGCATCCTCGTCACCGGCTTCGAACCGTTCGGCTCGGACGCCGAGAACGCGAGCGGCGAGACCGTCGCACGGCTGCGCGAGCGCTGGAGCGACCCGGCGATCGAGCTCGTCACTGCCATCCTGCCCGTGTCGTTCGACGGCGCGCCCGCGCGCCTCGGCGAGCTCGTGACCGAGCACCGCCCCGATGCCGTGCTCGCGCTCGGCGAGGCCGGGCGGCGCGCGGCGGTCACCCCCGAGCGCAGCGCGCGCAACCTCGTCGACGCCCGCATCCCCGACAACGACGGGGTGCAGCCGCGCGGGGTCCCGATCGACGACGGGCCCGAGCGGCGAGCGGCCCGCTTCGACGTCGACGCGATGGTCGAGGCGATCCGTGCGGTCGGCGTCCGCGCCGAGGCATCCGACGACGCCGGCGGCTTCGTGTGCAACCGGGTCGCCTACGAGCTCGCCCGCTTGGAGCTGCCGGGCGGATTCCTGCACGTGCCGGCCGTGCGGAGCCGCGGCACCGCCACGATCGGCGCGGAGACGGACGGTGCGGAGACCGGCGGCACGGCCGGGGCGGCCGACGCCGGCGCGCCGGGCTTCGACGAGCTCGCGAGCGCCGCGGAGGCGGCCGTGCGCTCGCTCGCCGAGGGCGTCGCGGCCGGCTAGTCAGCTCCGCGAGCGTTCGCGCGCCGCGGGGGCGAGGATGCCGGCGACCGCGGTGAGCGCGAGGATGACGAGCAGCGCGTTCAGCAGCCCGAAGTGCTCGCCGAGGAATCCGATCAGCGGCGGCCCGGCGAGGAACGCGAAGTAGCCGATGATCGCGACCGCGCTCACCCGGGCAGCGGAGTTCACCGGGTCGTCGGCCGCGGCGGACATGCCGACCGGGAAGCCGAGCGAGCAGCCGACCGCCCAGAGCGCCGTGCCGGCCACGATGACCCACGGTTCGGTGCCGAAGATGAACATCGAGATGCCGACGACCGCGGTGACCGACAGCACCCGGAGCACGGGGACTCGGCCGAAGCGGTCGAGCAGCGGGCCGCCGAGCACGCGCGAGACGGTCATCGAGATGGTGAAGACGCTGAACACGAGGGCGCCGGTGGTCGCGTCGAAGCCGTGGCCGTCGACGGCGGCGAGGGTGATCCAGTCGTTCGCGGAGCCTTCGGCGAACGACATGCTCAGCATGATCGCGCCGATGAGGAGGAGGCGTACGTCGCCCCAGACGGCGAGGCTCGCCCGCAGGCGTTCCCGCCACGGCGGCTTGGCGGCGCCATGGTCCTTCGGGTCGCCGAGCTCCGCGCGTCGCGGCACGAAGCGCACCGCGACGACGACGGCGATCGCGATGAGCCCGGCGATGATGCCGAGGTGCGCGATCAGGGGCAGGCCGAGTCCGGCGGCGCCGGCCCCGAGCATGGCGCCCGCCACGGTGCCGAAGCTGAAGAAGGCGTGCATGAGCGGCATCAGCGTCTTGCCGATCTCGCGCTCGGCCTCGGCGCCCTCGACGTTCATCATCACGTCGACCGCGCCGTTGCCGAATCCGAAGAAGGCGAGGCCGACGACGATCGTGGCGACCGACGGCACGAGGGAGCCGCCGATGCCGATGAGCACGAGGCCGACCGAGACGAGCAGCAGCATCGAGATCATGCCGGCGCGCGCGCCGAGGCGGGCGAGGATGATCGGCGCGACGACGAGGCCGATGATCGAGCCGACGGACATGCCGAGGATGACGAGGCCGACACCCTGCGTGGACAGCTCGGTGAAGTCGCGCACCGCGGGCAGGCGCGCGACCCAGCTCGCCATGCTGAGACCGGACAGGAAGAAGATCGCGAACACGGCGTTCCGCCAGGCGGCGAGGCCGCGGGGCGTGCGGCCGCGCTTGGGCGTCCGGGCGGCGGCTCCGCTCTGATCTGGGGTGTCGGTCATCTCAAGCGCTTCGTCGTGGGTCGGCTGGGTCATCCGTCGTCCTCGCGGTCGTCGTCGGCCGAGCGGCCGGGATGCCGCTCCCAGTCTGGCCGATGCGGGATGGTCGTGCGGAGGTGGGGTGCGCGGCGGGCCGGGGTCCAGTCCAGCCCGCCACGCCCCTCGAATCGATTCGACTCGAATCGATTCGACCACGATAGCGAGCGCAGCGGCGTCGTGCAAGAGACGTCGTGCAAGAGACGAGATGGCCCCGAGGCATCCGGCCCGTCCCGGAACGTCCGGCCCGTCCCGGAACATCCGGCCCGTCCTGAAACATCCCGCCGTGCGTCGATACGATGGCTGAGGCATCCGGCGCACCCACCGGACCGACTCGCACGGACCGCCGCACCCAGCGGTTCCGTGCCCCGAACCACGTTGGAGTTCCACATGAAGGCCCTGTTCAAAGCCGCGCCCGGTGCCGGATTCGAGTTCGTGGATCGGCCGGAGCCCGAGGTGGGGCCGGCCGACGTGAAGATCCGGGTGCTCCGCACGGGCATCTGCGGCACGGACCTGCACATCGAGAAGTGGGACGACTGGGCCGCGTCGACGATCGCGACGCCGCTGATCCCGGGGCACGAGTTCTCCGGCGAGGTCGTCGAGGTCGGGCCGCTCGTGCACGACGTCGCCGTCGGCGATCTGGTGTCGGGCGAGGGGCACGTCGTGTGCGGCATGTGCCGCAACTGCCGTGCCGGCCGCCGGCAGATGTGCATCCGCACGCAGGGCGTGGGCCTGCACCGCGATGGCGCGTTCGCGGAGTACATCGTGATCCCCGGGCAGAACGTGTGGGTGCACCATTCCCCGGTCGACCCCGAGCTGGGGGCGATCTTCGACCCCTTCGGCAATGCGGTGCACACCGCGCTCGCCTTCGGCGTCGTCGGCGAGGACGTGCTCGTCACCGGCTGCGGGCCCATCGGACTCATGTCGATCGCGGTCGCCCGGCACGTGGGGGCGCGCTTCGTGGTCGCGACGGATGTCTCGCCGGCACGGCTCGAGCTCGCCCGCCGCATGGGCGCCGACGACGTGGTCGACGTGTCGAAGGAGCGGGTGCGCGAGGCGCAGCAGCGGCTCGCCATGCGCGAGGGCTTCGACGTCGGCTTCGAGATGAGCGGGTCGCCGAAGGCGCTGCCCGAGATGATCGAGAACATGAACCACGGCGGCCGCATCGCGATGCTGGGCCTGCCCGCGGAGCCGTACGCGATCGACTGGGGCAAGGTCGTCACGCACATGCTGACGCTGAAGGGCATCTACGGGCGCGAGATGTTCGAGACCTGGAACTCGATGTCCGCGATGCTGCAGACGAGCGAGCCGTTGCGCGACGCCGTCGCGAGCGTGATCTCCGACCGCTTCCCCGCCAGGGAGTGGCGGGCGGCGTTCGACGTCGCCGCGTCCGCGGGCGCGGGCAAGGTCATCCTCGACTGGACCGAAGTATAGGAACGGGTGGACTGGACATGTACGGAGACGTGAAGACGCAGCTGCGCGCCGAGCTCGACGAGATCGACGCCGCGGGGCTCACCAAGCGGGAGCGCGGCATCGTCGGACCGCAGTCCTCGGCCGTCGACGTCGCCTCGGGCGGCGACGGCGGGGTCTCGCTGCAGCGGGTGCTGAACTTCTGCGCCAACAACTACCTCGGCCTCGCCGACGACCCGCGCATCGTCGCGGCCGCGCACCGCGGGCTCGACGAGTGGGGCTACGGGATGGCGAGCGTGCGCTTCATCTGCGGCACGCAGACGCAGCACCTGGAGCTCGAGCGACGGGTGAGCGAATTCCTCGGCTACGACGACACCATCCTCTTCTCCTCCTGCTTCGACGCGAACGGCGGCGTCTTCGAGACGCTCTTCGGGCCGGACGACGCGATCATCTCCGACGCGCTGAACCACGCGTCGATCATCGACGGCATCCGCCTGTCCAAGGCCCGCCGCTACCGCTACGCGAACCGCGACCTCGCCGAGCTCGAGCAGCGCCTCGTCGAGGCATCCGACGCCCGCCGGAAGGTGATCGTCACCGACGGCGTGTTCTCGATGGACGGCTACATCGCCCCGCTGCGGGAGATCTGCGACCTCGCCGACCGCTACGGTGCGCTCGTGTTCGTCGACGACTCGCACGCTGTCGGCTTCGTCGGGGCGAACGGGCGCGGCACCCCCGAGCTGTGCGGCGTCGAGGGGCGGGTCGACATCACGACCGGCACCTTCGGCAAGGCGCTCGGCGGGGCCTCGGGCGGCTACGTCGCGGCCCGGCAGGAGATCGTCGACCTGCTGCGCCAGCGCGCCCGCCCGTACCTCTTCTCCAACACGCTCGCCCCCGCGATCGTCGCGGGCACGCTCGAGGCGCTGTCGCTGCTCTCCTCGTCGGGCGAACTGCGCGAGCGGGTCGGGGCCAACGCCGAGCTGTTCCGCTCGCTGATGACCGAGGCCGGCTTCGAGCTGCTGCCCGGCGAGCACCCGATCGTGCCGGTCATGTTCGGCGACGCGGCGCTCACCGCCCGCATCGCCGACGCCCTGCAGGCCCGCGGCGTCTACGTGACCGCGTTCTCGTACCCCGTGGTGCCGAAGGGCGAGGCGCGCATCCGCGTGCAGCTCTCCGCCGCGCACTCCGGGGACGAGATCCGCGCCTGCGTCGACGCCTTCACCGCCGCGCGCGACGAGGTCGCCCCCGCCTGAGCCCGCTCTTCCACGTGCCCGCTCTTCCACCTTCCCGCTCTTCCACGTGCCCGTCGCGTGGCGAGTTGCACAACGAATCCGCGGTAGCGCCACCTCACCCCGGCGCGTCGGCGCATTCGTCGTGCAACTCGCGGGCTGGGGCGGGCGGGCTGGCACGGGCTGGGGTGGGCGCGGGCGGGCACGGGCGGTCGAATCGATTCGGGCGGCTCGCAGGCCCGCCGCCTAGACTCGGGGGCATGACCGCCCGCCCCACCCTCGCCGACGTGGCCGCCCACGCCGGTGTCTCGGCGTCGACCGCGTCGCTCGCCTTCTCCGGATCGGGCCCCGTGTCGGATGCCACGAAGGAACGGGTGCTCGCCGCGGCCGCCGAGCTCGGCTACGCCGGGCCCGACCCGAGGGCGCGCTCGCTGCGCCGGGGCCGCTCCGGCATCGTCGGCGTGGTGCTCGAGGAGCGGGTGCGCAGCGCGTTCCTCGACCCGGTCAAGATCCGCACGCTCGACGGCATCGCCGACGGCATCGCCCCGCTCGGCGCGGCGCTCCTGCTGCTGCCGTTCACGGGCGGCGAGTCCGAGGGCGCCACCATCGAGGACGCCCCCGTCGACGCGGTCGTACTCATCGGCTGCAGCCCGCGGGTGGAGCACTCGCTCGAGATCCTGCGTCGCCGAGGCATCCCCACCGTCGCGATCGAGGGCGGCCCGACGGGCGACGACGTGCCCGACATCTCCATCGACAACCGCGACGCCACCCGGCGCGGCGCCGAGCATCTGCGGGGCCTCGGGCACCGTGACGTCGGCGTCGTGACGCTCCCGTTCGACGCCGAGCGCACGAGTGGCCCGGTGGACGCGGCCCTCGAGGCGCGCGCCTCGACCCAGGTCACCATCGAGCGACTGCAGGGTGCGCGCGACGTCTACCCGGAGGCCCCGGCAGTGGCCGCGGCGACGAGCTCGATCGAGGACGGCCGGCTCGCCGCACTCCTCCTGCTGGCTGATGCCTCGGGCCGGGCGCTGCCCGCCGAGGCCCGCCCGACGGCGATCATCGCGCAGAGCGACCTCCTCGCGGCGGGCGTGATCCACGCGGCCGAGGAGCTCGGAATGACGGTGCCCGGCGAGCTCAGCGTCGTCGGCTTCGACGGCATCCGGGTCGACGGGCTGCGGCACGACCTGACCACGCTCGACCAGCCCTCGACCGACAAGGGTCGTGCGGCGGGCGAGGCCGTGGTGCGGCTGCTCGCGGGCGAGCCCGCGACGTCGCTGGCGTTCACGAGCACACTGCACATCGGCGACACGACGGCGCCGCCCGCGCGCTGATCGCCGCCTGCGGCCGACGTCGCGCGCACCTGCGGCCCGGTTCGCGCTACGCCACCCCGGTGACCATCCAGCGGCTGCCCCGCGCGCGCAGCGAGAGCGTGATCGCCCGGGCCGCGAGGTAGCCCAGGGCGAACGCCGCCATGAGCCAGGCGAGCGTCGCGGCGCCGGGGGCGTCCGAGGCATCCGCCCACCACACGGCGCCGAGCGCGAGGGGCGCGTAGGCCGCGAGGTTCACGAGCCCGGTCCAGGCGAGGTAGCGCGCGTCGCCCGCGCCGATGAGCACGCCGTCGAGCACGAAGACGAGCCCGCCGAGCGGCGCCGAGATGCCGAGCACGACGAGCGCGGGCGGCAGCAGCGCGGCGACCTCGGCCGAGGAGGTGAACAGCTGCGGCAACACCCACGCGGTCGACACGACGAGTGCGCCGATGACGACGCCCGAGCCGATGCCCCACTGCAGGCAGCGGCGCAGCACCAGCCGCACCTCGGCGACGTCGCCCGCGCCGAGCCCGCGGCCGACGAGGGCCTGCGCCGCGATCGCGAGCGCGTCGAGCGCGAAGCCGAGGGTGAAGTAGATCGAGATCGCGACCTGGTAGGCCGCGAGCTCGTCGGGCCCGAGCGCGGTCGCCGACCAGGTCGACAGCAGCAGCGCCGCGCGCAGGCTCAGCGTGCGCAGGAACAGCCAGCCGCTCGACGACGCGCCGCCGAGGAGCCCCGCCCGGTGGGGCCGCCAGCCCGCGCCGGCCCGGCGCACGTGCCGGCCGACGACGATCAGATAGACGGCGACCATGCCCCACTGCGCGACGACGGTGCCGACCGCCGAACCGGCGATGCCCCAGCCGGCGAGGTAGATGAAGACGAAGTTCAGCGCGATGTTCGCGGCGAAGCCGATGCCCGCGACCCAGAGCGGCGTGCGGGTGTCCTGCAGGCCGCGGAGCAGGCCGGTCGCGGCGAACACGAGCAGCATGGGGGGCAGGCCGGCCATGGAGATGCCGAGGTAGCTGCGGGCGGCCTCGGCGACCGCCGGGTCGGCCCCGAACGCGCCGACGAGCGCGGGGGTCGCGGCCCAGCCGGCGAGTCCGAGCAGGGCGCCGAGCCCGAGCGCGAGCCAGAGGCCGTCGATGCCGGCCTGCACCGCGCCGCGCTCGTCGCCCGCGCCGAGCCGCCGGGCGACGGCGGGAGTCGTCGCGTAGGCGAGGAAGATCATCAGCCCGATGATCGTCTGCAGCACCGCACTGGCGAGGCCGAGGCCGGCGAGCGGCGTCGCGCCGAGGTGCCCGACCATGGCGGTGTCGGCGAGCAGGAACGCGGGCTCGGCGATGAGGGCGCCGAGCGCGGGCAGCGCGAGGCGCAGGATGTCGCGGTCGACGGAACGGCGTGCGGGCGTGGTGCTCATGTGCCCGTCGAGCCTACGGCCTGCCGGTGACGCGGCTGCGCCCGGTGGCGCCCGGCGACGCCCGGTGGCGCCCGGTGACGCGGCGACGCCCGGCCCGAGCCTCGGCTCAGCCCGCGCGACTCACACCTTGTCGACGATCTCCTTGCCGAGCGGCGCGAGCGAGATGGGGATCATCTTGAAGTCCGCGATGCCGAGCGGGATGCCGATGATCGTGATGCAGAGCGCCACCCCGGACAACACGTGCCCGATCGCGAGCCAGAGCCCGGCGAGCAGGAACCAGATCACGTTCCCGACGAACGCCCACGCGCCCGAGGTCGGCTTCTGCACGACCTCGCGGCCGAACGGCCAGAGCGCGTAGCGCGCGATGCGGAACGAGGCGATGCCCCACGGGATGGTCACGATGAGGACGCACATGATCACCCCGGCCACCAGGTACCCGAGGAACAGCCAGAACCCGGAGAGCACGAGCCAGATGACGTTGAGCACGGTGTTCATACGGGTCCCATCTTCGCACCGCCCGGTGGGAATTCGCCTGCCACCGTTCAGGCTTCGCCGCCTAGGCTGGAGCGCATGACCGACGACGGCACCCTCAGCTCCGGCATCGCGCTCGACGAACTCGACCCGGGCGTGCGCCCGCAGGACGACCTGTTCCGCCACGTCAACGGCAAGTGGATCGACCGCACCGAGATCCCGGCCGACAAGGCCCGCTACGGCTCCTTCATCGAGCTGCACGAGGAGGCCGAGCGGGCGGTCCGCGAGATCATCGTCGAGGCCCAGGGCGCCGACCCCGGCACCGAGGCGCGCAAGGTCGGCGACCTCTTCGCGAGCTTCATGGACGAGCAGCACGCCGAGCTCCTCGGGGCCACCCCGATCGCCGGTCAGCTCGTCGAGGTGTCGCTCATCGGCGACGTGCCGAGCTTCCTCGAGACCCTCGGCCGCCTCGAGCGTCAGGGCGTCGCGGGCTTCGCGCAGCTCTTCGTCGACAACGACCCGGGCGACCCCGAGCGCTACCTCGTCTTCGTCGAGCAGGGCGGCATCGGCCTGCCGGACGAGAGCTACTTCCGCGAGGAGCGCTTCGCCGAGGTGCGCGAGGCGTACCGCTCGCACCTGGAGCGCACGTTCCGCCTCGCGAAGCTCGACGACGACGCCGCCGAGCGTGCGGCGCGGGTGTTCGAGCTCGAGACTGCGATCGCGGCGGTGCACTGGAGCAACGTCGACTCCCGCGACAGCGAGAAGACGTACAACCTGAAGAGCTGGGCGGAGGTCGCGGCCCTCGCCTTCCCCGCCGCCGACCCGGCCTCGGCGGGCCTCGCGATCTGGCGGGAGGCCATGGGCGCCCCCGAGGCGGCATTCGCCGAGCTCGTCGTCCGCCAGCCGAGCTTCGTCGAAGGGCTGGGCGCGCTGCTCACGGAGGAGCACGTGCCGGCCTGGCGCGACTGGCTCGCCTGGCAGGTCATCCGCGGGGCATCCCCCTACCTGTCGAAGGACTTCGTCGAGGCGAACTTCGACTTCTACGGCCGCACCCTCACGGGCACCCCGCAGCTGCGCGAGCGTTGGAAGCGCGGCGTCTCCCTCGTCGAGGGCGCGATGGGCGAGGCCGTCGGCCGCATCTACGTCGAGCGGCACTTCCCGCCGGCGGCGAAGGAGCAGATGGACGAGCTCGTCGGCTACCTCGTCGAGGCCTACCGCGAGTCGATCGTCGGTCTCGACTGGATGGGGGAGGAGACGAAGCGCAAGGCGCTCGACAAGCTCGCGAAGTTCACGCCGAAGATCGGGTTCCCGGTGAAGTGGCGCGACTACTCGAGTCTCGGCATCGAGCCGGGCGATCTCGTGGCGAACGTGCGGGCGACGGCGGAGTTCGAGTTCCGCCGGGAGCTCGGCAAGATCGGCAAGCCGATCGATCGCGACGAGTGGTTCATGACCCCGCAGACGATCAACGCGTACTACAACCCGGGCTTCAACGAGATCGTGTTCCCCGCGGCCATCCTGCAGTACCCCTTCTTCACCCCGGAGCGAGACGCGGCCGCCAACTACGGCGCGATCGGCGCGGTGATCGGGCACGAGATCGGGCACGGCTTCGACGACCAGGGATCGAAGTACGACGGCGACGGCCGGCTCACCGACTGGTGGACCGCCGACGACCGCGCCGCCTTCGAGGAGCGCACGAAGGCGCTCATCGACCAGTACGACGCACTCGTGCCGGCGCAGCTCGCGGAGGGCGGGGCGGATGCCTCGGGCGGGGCGGATGCCTCGGGCGAGGCGGGTGCCGCCGAGGCATCCGAGTTGCCGCATGTCAACGGCGCCCTCACCATCGGTGAGAACATCGGCGACCTCGGCGGCCTCGCGATCGCTTGGAAGGCGTACCTGCTCTCCCTCGGCGGTGAGGAGCCGCCCGTGATCGACGGCATGAGCGGCGCCGAACGGTTCTTCCTCTCCTGGGCGCAGGCCTGGCAGATGAAGGCGCGCGACGCGGAGGTGGTGCGGCTGCTGGCCATCGACCCGCACTCGCCGAACGAGTTCCGCTGCAACCAGATCGTCAGGAACATCGATGAGTTCTACACTGGCTTCGGAGTGACCTCCGACGACGCCCTCTGGCTCGACCCGGCCGAGCGGGTGACGATCTGGTAGTCCGCTCCACGGTCCCGGAAACCCGTGACCGGAACCCGCCCCACCAGATACCGTTGACCTCGAGCGTGCCGCACCCCGCGGCGGGGGAGCGCCGAGCTCGTGAGCAGGAGTGTGCAAGCACCGTGGTGACCCCCTCGCAAGGCTCAGAGCGCAGAGCGCGCCATGCCGATGTCCGGCGAGGGAAGCACCGCACCGACGAGGCGAGCGAGGACTTCAGCCGCGGTTTCGACGCGCTCGGGGAGCTCGCGCTCGCCGGGGTGCAGGTGTCGGCCCGGGCCACCGACCTCGCCACCGGTCGGGTGCTCTTCTCGGTCGACGATCACGTGGTCATGCCCACCGCCTCCATCGGCAAGGTGCTGCTGCTCGTCGAGGTCGCCGCACGGCTCGCCGAGAGCGAGACTGAGGCGCTCACCGTGCTCGACCGCGACGCGCGCGACGCGGTCGGCGATGCGGGGATCTGGCAGCACCTGCAGTCGCCGTCACTGCCGATCGCCGATCTCGCCGCCCTCATCGGCGCGACGAGCGACAACCTCGCCACGAACGTGTTGCTGCGCTACGTCGGGCTCGAGGCGGTCCGTGCGCGCACCGAGGCGCTCGGCCTCACCCGTACCGCCCTGCTCGACCTCGTGCGCGACCACCGTGGCCCCGACGACGCCCCGCAGCTCTCGATCGGCTCCGCGAAGGAGCTCACCTGGCTCTTCGCCTCGCTCGCGCGCGGTGAGATCGTCTCGCCCGAGGTGTCGCAGCGGGTCGTCGGCTGGCTGACGCTCAACACCGATCTGTCGATGGTGTCCGCGGCGTTCGGGCTCGACCCGCTCGCGCACCGCCGCCCCGACCACAGCGTGCTGCTGATGAACAAGACCGGCACCGACGGCGGGGTGCGCAGCGAGGTCGGCGTGCTGCGCGGACCGCGCGCGAGCGTCGCGTTCGCCGTGTCGATGTACTACGCCGACACGCAGCTCTCGAGCCGCCTCGCGGTGCTCGACGGCATGCGGCAGGTGGGGCTCGACCTGCTGGAGTTCGTGCACTAACGCGGCGTCGCGCTCGCGTCCTCGGCGGCGTCCTCGGTCGCGTCGGGGGTGGCTGTTCCGGGGGTCGTCGTGTCGCGCGCGTCCTCCCGCTGCGCCAGCCAGGCGATCCCGTCGAGCACCGCGCGCGCCGTCTCGGGGGCGCCGAGCACGCGGAAGTGACCGGCGACCGGCACCTCGATGTTGCGCGCGCCGGGGAGCTCGCTGCCGTCGGGGATGTGCGGGTCCCAGCTTCCGAAGACGGAGACGATTCGGGCGTCGACGTCCCGGGCCTCGGCCAGGGCGTGGATGGTCGCGTCGCCCGGCAGGAGCGCGAGCAGGCTGCGGTCGGCGAAGAAGAACCGGGCTCGGCTCGACCCGCCGAACGGCGTGCAGATCGCGACGACACCGAGCAGGCCGAGGCCGGGGCGTCCGTGCGCCTGGCCATCGTGCTCGATGTCGCGCGCCAGCAGGTCGACGAGCAGCTGCTTGCCGACGAGGCCGCCCTTGGAGTGGCCCACGATCACCCGTCCGGCGGTGGGCGCCGGTCGTCGTCCGAGCGCGCGGCCCAGCAGCGCGGCGGTCTCCGCGATGGGGCGTCGGTTCGGGCCGAGGCCGTGCACGACTCGGACCCGATGGCCCGCCGCGTGCAGTCGCGCCGCGAGCGGCCGCAGGAACGTCCAGTGCTCGTAGATGCCCGGCAGCAGCACGATCTCCGGGAGCGAGGCATCGCCACGCAGCCATCGGCGGGCGTCGCGCCGGTCGAACGGCGCGGCGAGGTGGCGCCAGCCCGCGTAGAGGTAGTCCGCAGCCCACCAGCGTGCCGCGCGCCACCAGGGAACGGCGGCAGCGCCCGGCGCGGCCGGCGCGCCCGGCGCGGCCGAACGCTGCCGGGATCGCTGCCCGGCGCGCTGCCCGGCGCGCGGCCCGGGTCGCTGGCGGCGCCCCGTGGGAACCGGTTGGGCGACGCGGTGGCCGACGGGTTCTCCTGCGGCATGGGCCGCGACGAGCCGGGCCACTTCGGCTCCGGCCGTGATCATGGTCTCGTGTCCCCGGCCGGCGACCTCGATGAGGCGGCCGTCGGGGAGGAGGGCGGTGACGAGCTCGGCCCAGTCGCGCGGTGCGACCTGGTCGTGTTCGCCGCGCACGACGAGGGTGCGCGCCCGGATGCGCGGCAGCACCAGCTCGATGCGGTGGGTGAGCATGTCGGCGAGCTTCGCGAAATACCAGCGGGGGCCGGCCTGGAAGTAGTAGCGGATGCCGAGGGCGAGCACCTTGAGGTGGCTGAACGCGAGGTCCTGGACGAGGCGGAGCGCCTGCATCGTCGCGGTCCGCTCCCGGCGGTTGATCGTCGGCGCGATGAGCACGACGGCGGCGACGAGCTCGGGGCGCTGAGCGGCGGTCTCGGCGACGATCTGGGTGCCCATCGAGTGGCCGACGAGCACGACCGGCTCGCCGGGGGACTCGGCCGCGACCAGCTCGCCGAGATACGCGCCGGACGACGGCATGTCGAGCGACTCCTCGGGTTCCGGCGCGTCACCGAAGCCGGGCAGGTCGAGCGCGAGTACGCGACCGGAGCGGGCGAGCGTCTCGGCGAGATCCGACCAGGTGCGATGCCCCATGCCGACGCCGTGCACGAGCACGTAGGTCGGGCCGCCGTCGATCCCCGTTTCGGTGATGACGGTCTCGCGGTCACCCAGCCGGAACCGTCGAATCGCCATGAACGAAGTCTAGGCACGGCGGGCGCGCCGGGGCGGGGAGGGTGACGGGCGGCGGGCGGATGGGGTATGGCGCGGGCGGTGATTCCGAGGTGCGGCGCGGAGTGGTGCGGCGCGGCGCGGAGCGGTGCGGCGCGGACTTGGGGTGGCGCGGAGTGGTGCGTCGGGGCGTTGGTGCGGCGCGAAGAGTGCTCCGGTGCGTTGGTCGGGTGTGGGGTTAGAAGGGTGCGGGTTCGGGGTATGGGTGGGGTTCGGGGTGGGGTGTCGGGTCGTTGCTTGGGTGGTCTGGTGTGTTGCTTGGGGGTGGGGGTGGGTTGTGTGGGGGTGGGGTGTG
>NZ_JAMBNX010000079.1 GCF_023715325.1 Agromyces mediolanus
GTTCTCCGTGGGCAAGGTCTGCGATCCGGTGTCCTCCATAACAGCAATTCTAGAAACCAGCTGTGGAAGATTGGTTGGGCACGCCAGTTAGCGACGCGTGGGCTGGCAACGCGCACCGTTCGTGACCAATTCACCACACGCAGCCCGTGCCCGCCATCGAGGCTGGCGAGCCGCACCTAGACTTGACGGCGACGAGATCGACGTTACGGAAGGTTCCCATGAAGATTCTCATCACCGGCGGGGCCGGTTACATCGGATCAACGGTTGGTTCGGCATGTGAGGAGGCCGGCCATGAGGTCGTCGTGCTGGACGACCTATCCGCGGGACGCCGCGAATTCGTTCGCGACCGCACGTTCTACGAGGGCGACATCGCTGATCAGGACCTGCTCGAT
>NZ_JAMBNX010000080.1 GCF_023715325.1 Agromyces mediolanus
TTGGCAAGGCCAGTGTGTCCCCGTATCCGTTTCCGTGAGATGGCCCACCGCGGCGAACTCCCCGGAATCACGAAGTCAAGCTGGTGAAACCATGGCAGTACCGAAGCGAAAGAAGTCCCGTTCGACCACGCGTCATAGGCGGGCCCAGTGGAAGACCACGCCAACACAGTTGGTTGAGATCCGCGTTGAGGGCAAAGTCCTGCGGGTCCCGCGAAATCTGGTCAAGGCCTACCACTCTGGGCTGATCGACGTCGAGGACTGAACTCTGGGAGCCTGGGCGGTCCAGCATGACTGCTCAGGCTCATTATCAAAACGCGTCGATCCCGTAGGGTTGTCGTCATGAGCAAGCCCGAAGTGACCCTGCCCGATTCCGCCCCCGACGAC
>NZ_JAMBNX010000081.1 GCF_023715325.1 Agromyces mediolanus
CATTGATGACGCTACAAAAATCATAATGCGAGGTGAAGTATAATGAAAGGTATGTTCCTAAGTAGTTTTTATGCAACGAGAAAGCAAACATATATTTATTTTATAGTCGCTATTATAGCTGCAGGATACTTTGCAGTATTTAATCCGTTGATGAGTTCGGCAATGGCTGGGGTTATGTTAATCACACCTATTACTGATAATATTAAACATGAAAAAGACTCAAGATGGATGTATTATGTATCTACTTTACCGGTTAAACGTAGTGATTATATTAAGTCATACTTTGCCTTTTATTTAATCTTATTCGGTGCAAGTTTAATGATTGGATTAGTTGTGACTACGATTGTGACCCAAAGTGTGATGATTGGTATTATGTCAGGTT
>NZ_JAMBNX010000082.1 GCF_023715325.1 Agromyces mediolanus
GTCGATGCAGTCGACCGGAAACACGACCATCCGCGCGCCTGGCAGCGCCGCGGCCAGCAAGCCCTTGCGATCCTCGATGCCGCCGTCGTGCAGCGTTACTTCGCCGCCCGCCGTTTCGACGATCCGCCGGATCGCGCGGTTCGAGCCGGGCCGTCCGCCGACATAGACGACGCGCGTGCCCCGCAGTATCGACAGCGAATGCGCCGCGTGCTCGGCCGGGTCGTCCGTCGACGCCTGCACCGCCTGTTCGAGCGCGCTTGCTTCGGCGCGCAGCGTCTTGACCATCGCCATCAGGTCGTCGAGCCGCGCGCGCATCGCACGGGCGCTTGCCTGTTCCGCGGCGATCCGCTGCTCGGCCGCCTCGCGGCGGCTCGTGTGCAG
>NZ_JAMBNX010000083.1 GCF_023715325.1 Agromyces mediolanus
AGCACCGGGCTCGACCAGGCGTTGGCGCAATGGACCGACCGCTCGTTCTTCCAGGCGGCGGTCGGCGTCATCTTCGGCGGCCTGGGTGACAAGGTCGATCCCGCCTTCCGCGCCGATCGCGAGAAATTGAGCGGCGCGCCCTTCAACCCGGAGGCGATGGCCGCCGCGGTCCCCTATATGGCCGCGCAGCTGCGCAGCCACGCCGCGCTGGTCAGCGATCAGCTTGCCGATGGCCGCGCCTTCCTCACGGGCGACCGGCCCGGCCTCGCCGATGCCAACGCCTTCTACAATCTGTGGTTCGTGCGTTCCTTCCACGCCCCGTCGGCAGACGCCTTCCTCGATCTGCCCGGCCTCGCCGCCTGGTATGACCGGGTGGTGG
>NZ_JAMBNX010000084.1 GCF_023715325.1 Agromyces mediolanus
AGCTGTACGTCCACACCGAAACCCACCATGCGGAGTCCCGGGGCGGCATCCCCGTCGCGGAACTCGCCGCCCGCTCAGTCGCCGCGGAACTATCCATGCGGCTCCAGCTGCCCGCCGCGACGATCCGGAACCGCGCCCACGAAGCAGCCACCGCGCACCGCCACCTGCCCAGGCTCTGGGCCCGCTTCCGTGTCGGCATCGCCGCGTACCCCGAGGTGCGTGCCGCGCTCGACACCCTCGACGGCCTCACCCTGA
>NZ_JAMBNX010000085.1 GCF_023715325.1 Agromyces mediolanus
GGGGGGGGGGGGGGGGGGGGGGGGGGGGGGGGGGGGGGGGGGGGGGGGGGGGGGGGGGGGGGGGGGGGGGGGGGGGGGGGGGGGGGGGGGGGGGGGGGGGGGGGGGGGGGGGGGGGGGGGGGGGGGGGGGGGGGGGGGGGGGGGGGGGGGGGGGGGGGGGGGGGGGGGGGGGGGGGGGGGGGGGGGGGGGGGGGGGGGGGGGGGGGGGGGGGGGGGGGGGGGGGGGGGGGGGGGGGGGGGGGGGGGGGGGGGGGG
>NZ_JAMBNX010000086.1 GCF_023715325.1 Agromyces mediolanus
GGCGGCTTCGGCGAGCTGCGCGTAGGTCAGGCCGTCGTCGACGTACTGCGAGGTCACGGGTGCGTGGCCGGCGGCGGCGGCTTCTTCTGCCGTCCACCGCACGGTCTCATCGCGGGCTGCGCCCGACGCGGACTGGAGGAAGGCTGCCGCGGCGAAGGCCTTGATGGTGGAGGCGAAGCCGAAGCGACGGTCCTCGCCGTACGAGACGGATTCGCCGGTTCCGGTGTCGACCGCCATGACGCCGACAGTCGCGTC
>NZ_JAMBNX010000087.1 GCF_023715325.1 Agromyces mediolanus
GGCCGGGTGTACCCCGAGGCGATCCGCGCGAGGGTCTTCGCCGGTTTCGCGGCGGCGTGGGTGATCCCCTCGATCGTGGGCCCGGCCATGGCCGGGTTCGTCGCCGAGCAGGCGAGCTGGCACTGGGGCTTCCTCGGCGTGATCGCGATCGTGATCCCCGCGACGGCGATGCTGCTGCCGCCCCTCCTCCGCGCCCGTTCGAAGGTGCAGGGCGACCCCGCGGTGCGCTGGAGCCCGTCGCGGGTCGGCTGGGCG
>NZ_JAMBNX010000088.1 GCF_023715325.1 Agromyces mediolanus
GATGGTGCTCGCGGTGGCGAGCGGTCCGGTGGTCCTCGTCGCGATGGCGACCGTAAGCCGTGGGAGAACGATCGCTCGGGTGCTCCTCGTCGTGATGGCGATCGCAAGCCGTGGGAGCGGGATGGTGCTCGCGGTGGCGAGCGGTCCGGTGGTCCTCGTCGCGATGGCGACCGTAAGCCGTGGGAGAACGATCGCTCGGGTGCTCCTCGTCGTGATGGCGATCGCAAGCCGTGGGAGCGGGATGGTG
>NZ_JAMBNX010000008.1 GCF_023715325.1 Agromyces mediolanus
GAGCGGGCGAGCGGAGCGCCCAGGGCGTTCGTCCGGGCGCGGTGCGCCACCGATGGATCGTCGTCGACCGATCACCGCAAGGTCGGCCGGCGGAACACGAAGCCCAGCGGGTCCGCTTCCACCTTGCCGAACACGAGCTCCGCCGCCCCGTACATCGCCATCTCGGGACCCGCGACGGACGAGCGGATCACGAGCGAGCGGAGCACCGTGGGGAGGCCGACCTCCGACAGCACCTGATCGAACTCCGCCGGGAAGCGTCGGTACAGCGATCCGAGGAACCCGCCGAGGACGATCGCCTGCGGGTTGAACAGGTTCGCAAGGTTGCCGCTCACCGCTCCCGCGATCCGCAGCTGCCTGGCTGCGAGCGCGGGCAGGCCGATGCGCTCCGAGCGCTGCACGAGCAGGTCGATCTCGCCGTCGGTCAGGTCGGCGACACTCGCCTCGGCTTCCCCTTCCCGGAGAACCGCGAGCAGGTCGTCCCGTCGCACCAGCGCCTCGAAGGTGCCGGAGAGCCCGAGGTAGTCGAGCTCGGGCGAGTCGTTGACCCGGAGGTGACCGAGTTCCCCCGCGAAGCCGTTGCTGCCGAGGAGCAGCCGATCGTCGAGGACGATCCCGCCGCCGACACCGCCGGCGCCGGAGAAGATGTAGATGAAGTCGTGGAACTCGCTGGCCTCGCCGAGGCGATGCTCCGCCTCGGTGACCAATCGCGCATTGTTGTCGGCCCACACCGGGAGGCCGGTGATCTCGCCGAGCATCCCGGCGAAGTCCGCATCGCGCCAACCGAGCCGGGGGGCCACGAGCACGTGCCCCGACTCCCGGATCACCTGGCCGGGGACCGCGACGCCGATCCCGCCCACCCGTTCGCCCGGCTGCGACGTCTCGAGCATCTCCCGCATCGCATCGGCGGCGAGGCTCGCCGCCGTGCTCGGCGAGACCGGTGTCCGTGTGGGGATTCGGCGTCGATCCGTGATCTCGCCGCCCATCGTCACGCGACCGACGGTGAGGGCGTCGCTCTCGGGGTTCACGGTGAACGCGACGACGGAGTCGTTCGGCGCGACGATCATGCTGGGGCGGCCCACCTGGCCGGAGCCGCTGTCCGTGCGGTCCGTGATGAGCCCCAACTGCACCAGCTGGTTCAGGAGTTCGAAGACCGTCGTCCGGCCCAGTCCGAGCGCTCCCGTCAGCTCGCCGCGCGAAACCGACTTCCGTCGACGGATCTCGGCGAGTGCGATCGCGAGGTTCGCGGGGCGGATCTCCCCCTTCGCATGGCCTCTGGATCCCGTCGACTCGCGAGCCACTATCGCCCCACTCCCCTTCGCTCATCACCGCAGCGGGCGGTCCGGTCGACCGTACTCGCCATCCCACACTATTGGCCGGGCGGTCACGTCGGCCCGCTATTCCTTGATCGCGCCGCTCTCCGACTTGACGATGCGCCGCTGGAAGATGAAGAAGAGGATCGCGACCGGCAGGGTCATCATCGCGGCCGCGGCGAGCTTCAACGGGAACCGGTTCTCCTTGCCTCCGGCACCGGCCGTCAGCGAGGCGACGGCCTTGGTCAGTGGGGACAGGTCCGGGTCCTGGGCAGCGACGATGAAGTGCGACAGCTCGTTCCATGAGCCCTGGAAACTCAGGATGAGGACCGTGACCACCACGGGCAGCGCCATCGGCAGCACGATCGACCAGAAGGTGCGGAAGACCCCGGCGCCATCGATGCGCGCGGCCTCCTCGATCGAGACCGGGATCGAGTCGAAGTAGTTCTTCATGATGAAGATTCCGGCGGCGTCGCAGAGGAGCGGGATGATCAGCCCCGCGTAGGTGTTGTAGATCCCGAGTTGATGCACGACGAGGAACCGCGGGATCAGGAGCACGACCCCGGGCACGGCCAGCACGCCGATGATCGACGCGAAGACGATCCGCCGTCCGGGAAAGTCGAGCCGGGAGAGCGCATACCCCGCCAGGGCGTTGATGAAGGCCCGGGACAGCGTCACGACGATCGTGATGATGACGGAGTTCGTCAGCGCCTGAGGGAACCAGCTCCCGAGGATCTGCTCGTACGCGGCGAATGTCACCGGCGAGGGGATCAGCGACAGCGGGTCGCTGGTCGCCTGGGCATCCGTCTTGAACGAGTTGGCGATGCTGATGATGAACGGGGAGATGAACAGGAGCGAGAGGACGCTCGCCGCCGCATACAGGACGAGGTCTCCGCGGCGCACCTTCCGGCGTCGCCGCGGCATCGCCATGGCCTCGCCGCTACGCCGATCAGTGGTCTTCACTCGGGTCACCCTTCTGAGTCCGGGCGGCGCGCAGCCGACCCGAGCGGTCGGACGTCCGCTCGCGAAGTCCCCAGCGCTGCAGCAGCGTGAAGAGCAGGATGATGGCGAACAGGATGAAGGAGACGGCGGCGCCCTGCCCCCAGTCGGAGCTCTTGAACGACCACTCGTACGAGAGGTAGGCGGGCGTCAGCGTGGTCTTCGCGGGGTTGCCCTGGGAGCCCGTGTAGATCTGGTCGAACACCTGCCACGACCCGATCATGCAGAGCGTCAGGACCGTGAACAGGGTCGGCCGGAGCATCGGAAGCGTCACGTACCGGAACCGCTGCCAGCGGGTCGTGCCGTCGATGATCGCGGCCTCCTCGATCTCGTCGGAGATCTGCTGCAGGCCGGCCAGGAAGATGAGCATGAACGTTCCGGATGCGGCGAGCGCGGCCATCAGGATGAAGACGGTCATGGCGACGGATGGTCCGGAGAGCCAGTCCCACCACGACACGCCCCAGAATTCGAAGCCCGCGCCCGGTGCCGGCTTCGGGATCCCGAGGCCCTCGAGCGCGAGGTGGAAGATACCGCGCGGATCCGCCATCCACGTCGGCCCTTCGACGTTGATGAGGCTCAGGATCTCGTTGACGACGCCAGTGGAGTTGAAGAGGAACAGGAAGATGACGGTGAGCGCCACCGACGAGGTCACCGACGGGAAGTAGAAGGCCGTGCGGAAGACGCCGTTGCCGCGGCGGCTCTTGTTGACCATCAGCGCGAGCGCGAGCGCGATCGCGGTCACGAGCGGCACCGAGACCAGTACGTAGTACAGGTTGTTCCTGATCGAGGTGCCGAAGTCCTTCTGCGCGAGCCCTTCCTCGGTGAGGAAGGAAGCGTAGTTCGCGGTCCCGACGAACTCGACCCCGGGTTGGAGTGGGCTGCCCTTCCCGTTCCAGTCGGACACCGACACCCACCCGGCGGTGAGGATCGGCAGGAAGAGGAACACGCCGAGGATGATGACCGCCGGCGCGACGAACAGCAGTCCGGCGAGCGCCCGTCCTCGGGCTTCCCGCGAGCGGCGTCTGCGGCGCGGTGCAGTGGCGATGGATCTCATGCGCGTTCCTCTCCCGCCTCCCGTCTACTTGGTGAGCGCTTCGAGGTTCTTCTGCACGGAGCCGAGCAGGCTGGGGATGTCGGCCGTCTTCAGTTCGAACAGTTGGGCGTTCATGTCGGCCATGACCTCGCTGAACCCGGCGATCGTCGGGTAGGTCTTGGAGCCCTCGATCCCGTCCAGGTACGCGACGGTGTCGGGGAACTCGGAGCGGTAGGCGTCGGCCGCCGAGATCCGGGCCGGGATCGGTCCGAACGCGCGCGCGAACTCCATCTGCTGCTCGGGGGTGGTCAGGAACTCGACGAAGTCCACCGCCGCGTCCGTGTTCTTGGATTCGGCCGCGATCCCCCAGGCGTTCGTGAAGAACATCGACGCCGCGCCGTCAGGGCCGGCCGGGAGCTCGACAACGCGGTAGTCGACCTCCGGGTAGTCGGCCGCCATCGCTCCTTCGAGCCACGGGCCTTCGATGACCATGGCCGAGGCCTGCTTGCCGAAGGCTTCTCCGGACCAGCCGACGCCGAGGTCCGTGGTGAGTGTCGCCGAGCCGTCGTTGAGCAGCCCCTGCACGTACTCGAGCGCGTCCACATTCGCGGTGGAGTCCGCGGTCGCCTCGGTCTGGGCGTCGTTGAACACCCAGCCGCCGGCCTGGAGCATGAACGGCCCCACCCGCGCCAGGTCGGGCGACAGGGTCAGCCCGGACACGCCGTTCGTGCTCAGTTTCGCCGCGACGGTGCTCAGCTCGTCCCAGGTCGTCGGGATGTCGGCGTCGGTGAGCCCGGCGGCCTCCCAGAGGTCGAGGTTGATCGCGAGTGCGAGCGCGCCGACGTCCTTGGGGGCGGCGTAGAAGACGCCGTCCTTGGTGTACGCCTCACGAAGCTCCGGGTAGAAGTCGTCGGCGGACTCGAGCTCGTCGGCGTAGGGGTAGAGGTTGCCGGCGTCGACGAGTGCCGTGATCTGCTCGGGGCTGACGTAGAAGATGTCGGCGGGCTCGCCGGTGGCGAATCCCTGGGCGAGCTCCTGCGCGAGGTCGGTCGCCGGGGTGACGGTGACCTCGATGCCGGACTCTTCGGACCATGCCTCTGCGGCGGCTTCGAGCGCGGCGGTCTCCGCCTCGCCGGAGGTGCCGAACAGCACCTGCAAGGATCCGCCTGCGTCGGCGTTGTCGGCGGTGCCCCCGCCGGCGCATGCCGCGAGCAGTGAAACCGTCGAGAGTCCCGCGACGGCAGCCATCGCGAATCGGGTCGTGCGCCTCATTGTGATTCCCTTCCTGGTACTTCATTGGCCCAGTCGACGACCACTCGGTTCGCCGGCGTCGCACCTGATCGGTGACGCGACCAGCCGCCGATTCCGGGTTCGAATCAGGTGCGGATGCATGTTTGGCGTTTGGTCGCATATCGACTATATTTTTGAGCGGCCGGCATGTCAAGGCGCTGGCCGCTCAGCACCGACGCCGATGCGCCCAGACCTCGAAAGGGATTTCCTTGGACACTCAACGCCAGCCGTTCTTGCACCGAGAGATCGCCCTCTACTCCGGTCCCACGCAGGCATGGTCTCCCGCGGACGGGCAGATCGAGGACCGGCGTGGCCTCGGCGGCTTCTACCACTCCGACGTCCGGATCGTGAGCGTCGCGCGCCTGACCTTGAACGGTGAGGAACTCGAGCTCATCGGCTCGGGCAGCACCGACGCCGGACACGCGTCGTTCCTCTACGCCGCCAGGGTCATCGACCGCGAGAGCGCCGATCCCCTCGTCGCGGTGCGCCGCGATCGAGAGGTGCACCACGGACGCATCCGAGAGCGCATCGAGTTCACGGGCGAGACCACGTCGACGGTGGAGGGCACCCTGCGCCTCGAGATCGCCTCCGACCTCGCGGGCATGGATGCCGTGAAGAACGGCCGGACGGTCCCCTCGAAGACCCCCGCCGTGAGCGACGGACGCAGCATCGTCTGGCGCGACTCCAGCATCGTCGCGAGCCTGATCCTCGATGACCGCTGCGAGATCGCCGTCGAGGGCGACCTGGTCGTGCTGTCGTGGGCCGTATCCCTCGGCCCCGGCGAGCGCGCCGTCCACGAGTGGGGCGTCGAGGCGGAGGACACGATCGCCGTGCTCGGCCCGCCCCCGACGGCGACCCCGGAGTGGCCGGCCCCGGCGCTGTCGCACAGCGACCCGCGGCTGGCCCGGTTCGTCGACACCTCGCTGAGCGACTTGGCCGCCCTTCGGAGCGTGGTGAGCACCGCGCCGGACGACGTCGTGCTGGCCGGCGGTATCCCCTGGTTCCAGACCCTCTACGGGCGCGACTCGATCTGGGCGGCGGAGATGCTGCTGCCGCTCACCTGGAAGGTCGCGGCGAGCACCCTCCGTGCGCTCGCCTCGCTGCAGGGCACCCGGGTGGATGCCGAGACGGCGGAGCAGCCGGGAAAGATCCTGCACGAGATCCGCCGCTCGCCCGGCGGCGACGAACAGCGCCCAGGACTCCCGCCGATCTACTACGGGACGGTGGATGCCACAGTCCTCTGGATCGGACTGCTCCACGATGCGTGGCGGGGCGGGATGCCGGATGCCGAGGTCGAGGCGCTGCTGCCGAACCTCGAACGGGCGATCTCCTGGATCTTCGAGTACGGGGATGCCGACGGCGACGGCCTGATCGAGTATCTCGACGAGTCGGGCACGGGTCTCGCGAATCAGGGCTGGAAGGACTCCGGCGATTCCGTCCAGTTCCAGGACGGCACCCTCGCCCGCGGCTCGGTCGCGCTCGTCGAGGTGCAGGCCTACGCCTATCGTGCGCTCCGCGTCGCCGCGGAGGTGCTCGAGGCGTTCGGACGCCCCGGCGCGGCCGAATGCCGCGCCGCCGCCGACCGCCTGCACGCCACGTTCCACGAGCAGTACTGGGTCAGCGACGAGCACGGCCCCTACCTCGCGATGGCACTCGACGGGGACAAGCAGCCGGTCGACGCGCTCGCCTCCAACATGGGCCACGTCATCGGCAGCGGCATCCTCGACGATGCGCAGATCGCCCTGGTCGCCGAGCGATTGATGGGTGACGACCTGTTCAGCGGTTTCGGCATCCGCACCCTGTCGACGTCGGCGGGTCGGTACTGGCCGCTGCGGTACCACGGCGGGAGCGTCTGGCCGCACGACTCCGCCCTGATCGCGAAGAACCTCGCGAACGCCGGGCACACCGACGCGGCCCGCAGGATCGCGAACGGACTGCTGGACGCGGCCGAGGACTTCGACTACCGCTTGCCGGAGCTCTTCGCGGGCTACGCACAGGGCACCGTCCCGCACGCCATGCCGTACCCCGCGGCCTGCCCGGTGATCTGCTGGAGCGCCGCCTGCGCCGTCACCGTCGCCTCGCTGCTCGGAGGGCTGCAGTGATGCCGACCTTCGCACCCCGACAGCCCGCACTCAATGATCTGGTCACCGCCATCTGCGCACCGACGCAGGCCTGGCTGAGCCGCGGCGGAGAGATGCGCTCCGGCGCCGAAGGGCTCTACCACGGAGACGTACGAGTGCTCTCCGGCTTCGCGGTGACCGTCGACGGCGAAGCCCCGCTCACGCTCGGCGTCGACACCGCCGCCGCGGCGCGCGCCGTCTTCACCGGCGTCGCCAGGGCGATCGACACCGACGACGCCGATCCGAAGGTGCGGATCGATCGGGCGTGGGAGGTCGGGTGCGGCCGTGCTGCGCTGTCCATCACCCTCGCCAACGGGAACGACGTCGAGGTCGCTGGATGCCTCCGCGTCTCCGTCGAATGCGACCTGGCGGCCATGGACGCGGTCAAGAACGGCTACCCGACGCCGCCGCGAGCGCCGGCCTTCGTGGACCAGGAAGCCGGGCACGCCGTGCGCTGGGAGACGGACGACGCGCACGTGCGCCTCTCCGCTGCCGACAGCGAGACCGTCGGCGCCTCCGGGGAAACCGTCGACCTCGAATGGTCGATCGTGCTCGCCCCGCATGCGACCCGGGTCATCCTGATCACCGTCGACATCGAGGACGCCGGCTCCGTCGTCGGGCCGGGGATCCCCGGCCTGTGGCGGTCGCCCGACTCGACCACCGGGGACGCGCGCCTCGACCGCCTCGTCGAGCGTTCCCTCGAGGACCTCGCCTCCCTGGTGATGACGTCGCGATTCTCGCCCGAGGACGCGTTCCTCGCGGCGGGAGCCCCGTGGTACTTCACCCTGTTCGGCCGGGACTCGCTCTGGGCCGCTCGAATGATGCTCCCGCTCGGCACGAAGCTGGCAGAGGGGACGCTGCGGACGCTCGCTGCCCTGCAGGGGGCCGCGGTCGACGTCTCCACGGCTGAGCAGCCGGGGAAGATCGCCCACGAGGTGCGGCGCACGAGCTTCCATCTCGACGAGGGGCCCCGGCTGCCCCCGATCTACTACGGCACCATCGACGCCACCCCGCTGTGGATCGTGCTGCTGCACGACGCGTGGGAGGCCGGGATGCCGTTCGAGGTGGTCACCGAACTCGCGCCGAACCTGCGTGCAGCGCTGGCCTGGTTGCGCGACCATGCCGACGCCGACGGCGACGGATTCATCGAGTACATCGACGAGAGCGGCCACGGACTGGCCAATCAAGGGTGGAAGGATTCGTCGGACTCCGTGCAGTTCCGCACCGGTGAACTCGCGGACGGGCCGATCGCGCTCGTCGAGGTGCAGGCCTACGCGTTCGAGGCGGCCGTCAAGGGCGCGATCCTCCTGGAGCAGCTCGGCGCCGCCGACGAGGCCCGCGACTGGCGCGCCTGGGCCGAGCGCATGCGGGAGCGGTTCCGCGGCGCGTTCTGGCTCGAAGACGAGCTCGGACCGTATCTCGGGCTCGCTCTCGACCGCGACAAGAACCTCGTCGACGCCGTGACCTCGAACATGGGGCACGTGCTCGGCACCGGCATCCTGACGGACGAGGAGTCGGCCGTCATCGCGGCGAGGCTCGTGCATCCCACGATGTCCTCCGGCTACGGGCTGCGGACGCTCGCCTCCGACTCCACGGGCTACTGGCCGTGGAAGTACCACGGCGGCAGCGTCTGGCCACACGACACCGCCATCGCCATCCGCGGCCTCGCCATCGACGGTCACGCCGACCACGCCGCCGAGCTGGCATCCGGCGTGCTGGCTGCGGCGGAGAGTTTCCAGTATCGACTGCCGGAGCTCTACTCGGGCGAGGAACGCCGACGCGGCACGTCCGCCCTCCCCTATCCCGCCTCCTGCCATCCGCAGGCGTGGTCGGCCGCCGCGGCCATCTCGATCGCGGACTCCCTCGCGCGAGGAGGCGAGCGATGAGCGGCGGGACGTGCCCGGTCACCGGGGCGACGCGGGAGATCCGCGGCTACCAGGCGGTGCGCCTGGCGGCCAAGGACCACGAGGCCTACTCGAGCGACCTCCTCGGGGATCGGGACGTGCGCACCTTCAAACAGCTCCCCCTCGAGGTGGACCCGCCCCGTCATGCGATGTACCGCGAAGCCTTGCAGCCCTGGTTCCTCGGCACCGCCGTGGCCGTGCACGACGAGGCGTTCGCCGCGATCGCGCAGCGCCTGATCGACCGGGTGACCGCGGTCGGGCAGGGCGAGGTGGCGTCGGAGGTCGCGCTTCCGTACGTCATGGGCTGTCTCGCAGAGCTCTACGGGCGCCCGCAGGATCTCGACGAGTGGATCTCGTGGGGCCCCGACGTCTGGACCGCCGAGGCGTACGCCCGCGGCGAGGTGACGGCGGAGTCCCGAGCGGCGCAGCGTGAGCGCAACTTCGACTCGCCGACCCAGCGCTCCGGAGCGACTCTGCACGCCTACCTCGACCGTGTGCTGACGGCGGCGATGGCGCGGGCGCACGACGGCGTGGAGCCCGTCGACGTCTGGGACGAGCTGGTGCGACTCGACCTCGGCGGCCGCGCTCCGACGATCGAGGAGGCCAACGGTATCGCGAACATCCTCCTCGCCGGCGGGCGGGACACGGTGATCAAACTGATCACCGGCATCGTGTGGCACCTGATCCGCACTCCCGCAGACCGCGAGTTCCTGGCCGCGACGCCGACGGCGCACAGCCGGGCCGTCTCCGAGTTCGTCCGATACCTCTCCCCGCTCCACAAGATCGAGCGACTCGAGACCACCCCGAGCGACGGGTGCCCGGTCGGTGGCGACCACGACGCCCACGTGCTCCTGAACTTCGCGTCGGCCAACCACGATCCGACCGCGTGGGAGCACCCCGGCGTCATCGACATCCACCGCCCGCGCCAGCCGCACCTCGGGTTCGGATTCGGCCGACACTCCTGTCTGGGCATGAACGTGGCCGAACGCGAGGCCAAAGCATTCCTGCGGGTCCTGCTCGCGAACTGGCCATCCTGGGAGTTGGCCTCCGAACCCGAGATCGAATGGGTCGAGGAGGGCGAGATGACGTTCCTCGCCAGCTTCGAATCCGTTCCCGTGACCGTCGACACGCGGCGGCCAGAGCCGTCAGGAGAGTGAGCCCGCCATGCGCGTGCAAGTGAACATGGACCGATGCCAGCACTACGGACAGTGCGTGTTCGAGGCGCCGAGCAATTTCGCGCTCAACGACGAGGACCTCCTCGAGTACGTCGCGGAGGTCGACGATGCGAACCTCGAAGAGGTGCGTTCCGCGGTCGCCGTCTGCCCCGTGCAGGCGATCACGCTCCGCTCGTGAGCGCGCCACGCACCCGGGAGCCGGGGGTCGTGATCGTCGGCGCCTCGATCGGGGGGCTTCGGACGGCGGAGTCGCTGCGGAGGTTCGGGTACGACGGCCGCATCACGGTGATCGGCGACGAACCGCACCGTCCGTACATGCGGCCGCCGTTGTCGAAAGCGGCGCTCCTGAACGGGGTGGAGCAGACCGAGCTCGCGCTCCCGATCGATGCGTCGCTCGACGTGGAGTGGGTACTCGGCACTCGGATCACCTCGGTCGATCTCGACGGGCAGCGGCTGCTCGACGAGCACGGCGACATCCACGAGTACCGCCACCTCGTCGCGGCGACGGGCGTCCGTGCACGGCGCATCGCACGGCGTTCCGCGGTCGACGGCGTCTTCTCCATCCGCACTCTCGACGACGTCACCGCCCTGACGGCGAGACTGCGGCCTGGCCAGCACATCGCCGTCGCCGGCGCCGGCGTCCTCGGCTGCGAGGTCGCGGCGACCGCACGCAGCCGCGGGTGCGAGGTGACGGTCGCCGGATCCGAGGCCCTGCCGATGCAGCGTGCGCTCGGGACGGGGCTCGCCCGCCGTCTGAGCGAGGTCCACGTCGCGCACGGCACGAGGTTCGCCATGGGCGCGCGCATCTCGCACGTCGAGACCGAAGGCGGCGGCCGACCGGCGCTTCACTTCGCGGACCGCGAGCCGCTCGTGGCCGACCTCGTGGTCGAGGCGGTCGGCTCGCGCTTCAACACGGAGTGGCTCGCCGACGCGGACGCGGCGATGCCGCACGGCGTCCGGACCGACTCGAGCATGCGGGTCCACCGCCGTTCAGGCGGAACCTGGACCAACGTCTACGCGGTGGGCGACCTCGCCAGCTTCCCCACCCTCCTCGTCGACGGCGATCACGCGAACGTGCAGCACTGGAACATCCCGACCGAGACCGCACGCCGAGCGGCCCAGGTCATCGCGGCGGCGCACGCCGGTCCGGACCAGGAGGAGCAGGCGGTCGCCGCCCGGTTCGCCCCGCTCCCGTCGTTCTGGACGGATCAGCACGAGGCGCGCGTCATGTCCTACGGACTGCCTGCGGCGGCGACCTCCTCCGAGCTGCTGGAGAGCGGGGACGGGCCGGAGGCGATCTACGGCTTCTTCCGCAGCGGCCAGCTGACCGGCGTCTGCGGGATCGGGATGCGCGGCAAACTCGCCGGCTACCGGAACCAGATCGCCGACCGGTTGAAGGCGGCCTCATGACCTGGGACGTGCTCTGGGCCGACGGCGAGCCCACGGCCGACTGGTCGCATGCGGGCATCGTCGCCATCGACGAGCGGCGCATCGCGTTCGGGCACCCCTCGGGCCGAGGCCTCGTGATCCTCGACGCGACCGGCGGCTCCCGGTTCCTGCCGACGCCCACCACCGAGGTGCATGGGCTCTCGCTGGCGCCGGGTGACGGCGTCTGGGTGGCCGATCCCGGATTCAAGGCGCAGCCTTCCGACGGATACCGGGAGGATCGCCGGCACGGTCGGGCACTCCTGATATCACTGGAGGGCGAGGTCCTCACCGAGCTGAGGCAACCGGAGCACCCCGCGTACGAGGTCCGTCCGTGGCGGCCGACCTCGGTGGTCGCGGCACCCGACGGCAGCGTCTGGGTGGCAGACGGGTACGGGGAGAATCTCGTGCACCGATTCGACTCGGCCGGCGCCGTGGTGCGCACACTCGGCGACGCCCCCTCCGGCGTCGCCTTCGACTGCCCGCACGGGCTGGTGGTGGATCCGCGGATCGCCGGTGATCCTCGGATCGTCCTCGCCGACCGGGGGCATCGACGGCTGGTGTGGCTGAGCCTGGACGGCGACGCCGTCCAGGAGCTGTGCGACGCGGCGGTCACCGCTCCCAGTTGCCTCGCCGTGCGCGGTGACGAGCTGCTCGTCACCGACCTGTGCGGCGGCGTTCGCGCCGTCGATCGCACCGGCGCGGGACGCTGGATCGCCGAGCCGCCGCCCGGGGTCGTGATGACGCCCCCGTGGCCGAACGTCCTCGACGGCTCCGTGCTTCGGCGCCCGCTGCTGGAGCCCGACCGGCTGCACAGCCCCCACGGCATCGCGGTGGGCGCGGACGGTGACCTCTATCTCACCGAGTGGCTGATCGGTGGGCGCCAGCTCCGCATCCCGTTCCCCGAGCTGCGAGGTGACCCCGGGGCCTGACCGGCGGCCCCCGAGGCACCCGCCCGGCCCCGCGTTCGCTCCAGAGCCGGAGCGCCTCCCCGTCGGCGCCGACGAAGACGGTGCCCATGACGTCGGTGCGCGCCGGACGGACGCCGTGCCGCTGCAGCAGCTCCAGGAGGGAGGCGGTCGGGTGGCCGTACCCGTTGTCGGCGCCGACGCCGACGAGACCGAGCACGGCGTCGGTCTGCGCGTACAGTCCCTCGTGCTGATCGGCGGAGCCGTGGTGCGCCACCTTCACGAGGTCGAAGCCACCCGGCCGGTCGGACGCGAGGCGCTGGGCGAGTCCGATCTGCGCGGTCTCACCCAGGTCGCCGAGGAGGAGCGCGCTCGCCCGGGGCCCGTCGACGCCGAGCACGACGCTCGCATCATTGCCCGGCCGTGCCTCGGAGTCCGGCCACAGCACGCGCCATGACAGGCCGCCGAGCTCGCCGTGCCGCCCGGCCTCGGCCTGCACGGTCGGGATCCCGCGCTCCAGGAAGGGGGCGAGCGCGCGACGGGAGCGAGCCTCGTCCGGTGGGCCGTGGAGGACGGCCGCGACGCGATCGGAGACGGCGGCCGCTCCCCCGACGTGGTCCGCGTCCCAATGCGTCAGGACCAGCAGGTCGATGCGCTCCACCCCGGCGAGGCCGAGGCAGTGGTCGAGCAGCGCCGGATCGGGTCCGGTGTCGATCAGCATCGTCGACCCGCCGGATCGGAGCAGCACCGCATCGCCCTGCCCGACATCGCACGCGACCACGAACCAGTCGCTCGGTCGCAACAGACCGGGGAGCACGCGAGTGCCGATCGCTCCGCCCACCGTTCCGACCATCACGAGCGCCACCAGGGCGAGCGAGAGCGCCGCCATCGGGCGTCGCTGGCGTCGACCGAGTACGAGTCGGAGTGCGAGAGCCGTCGTGCCGAGCAGCAGGGTGGCCCCGAGCGGGCCGGGCGGCCAGGGCAACTGTGCCACCGGGGCACTCGAGGCGGCGTGCGCGAGCGCGGCGATCCAGCTCGCGGGAAGCCAAGCCAGCTGGGCGAAGGCGAAGCCGAGCGACGGCAGCACGGGCAGGACGAGGCAGGCGAGCAGACCGAGGACCGTGCCGGCCGGAGCCGCCGGGGCAGCGAGCAGGTTCGCCGCGACCCCAGTGAGCGGGATCGCCGGCTCGAGCAGCACGAGGATCGGCTGGCAGGCGAGCTGTGCGGCGGTCGGGACGGCCAGCACGACGGCGAGGGGTCCCGGCATCACCCGCGCGAGGCGCTCGGCGAGCGGCGGCGCGAGCAGGAGCAGCCCGCCCGTCGCCGCCACCGAGAGCGCGAAGCCGAAGTCGCCCGCGTACCACGGATCGACGACGAGGAGCACGATGACCGCCGTCGCGAGGGCCGGGACCCCGCCACCGCGGCGGCCCCGCGCGAGGGCGAGGAGCAGCACCACCGCCATCGTCGCCGCGCGCACGACACTCGCCTGCGGGGTGACGAGCACGACGAAGGCGAGGAGTGCACCGATCGCGATGGCGACCCGGACCCAGCGCGGCACCCGGCAGCGGGCCGCGATCCAGAACGCGGCGGCCGTGATGATCGCGCAGTTCGCCCCGGAGACCGCGGTCAAGTGGCTGAGCGAACTCGCCTTCATCGCGACGTCGAGCTCCTCGCCGACCGCACGCTCGTCGCCGACCGCGAGGCCCGGCACGAGCGCACCGCCGTCACCGCCGAGCGCGGTCGCGGCTTCGACGAGCCCCGAGCGCAACGGCAGCGCCCACGCCGCCCACCACGGTGGCGCGGTGACCTGTTCGGCCTCGGCTCCACGTAGCCGGAGGGCCGCGCGTTCCGCCGACGGCTGCGGCTGCGCACGTGCGTCGAACACGACCCGGGAGCCCAGCCCGATCCGAGCCGGGTCCACCTCGAACTCCGCCACGACGGGCAACGCCCGCACGGATCGTCCGTCCACGCCGACGAGCCGCGCATCGGCACGGACACGCTGCGGGGCGGAGGACGAGGTTGCCTCGCCGCCGGTCTCGGAGGCGAACTCCACCGCGGCGTATGACGCATCTCTCGGAGCCCCGACGAGTTCGACGACCACCTCTGCGGCAGCCGTGCGCCCGCCGGCGAGCGGCCCTCGCTCGCGCTCGCTCAGCGCGACCCCGGCGCTCGTGGCGACGACTCCGGCCGCCGCCGCCACGACGAGCGCCACGGTCGCGGCCGGCCGACGCCAACCGAGCACCGCGATCGCCGCTCCGGCCGCCGTCGCCCAGCACCAGACCGGAACGGCCCAGGCCGCGACCCCGAACTCGGGCAGCCGCACCGCCACCCATCCGACGCCCCAGGCGACGAGTGCCGGCAGCACGAGTCGAAGGTCTCGCACCGAGGCTCCCGCGCCGAGCGGCCCGGTCGGCTCGGCGCTCACAGCCCGACCCGGTCGACGAGGCCGGCGAAGACGGCATCGCCGATCCCCGCGACCTCCCGCAGTTGCTCCACGCTCGTGAAGCCTCCGTTCGCCGCCCGCCAGTCGAGGATCCGCTGAGCGAGCGCCGGCCCGATCCGCGGGAGCGTGTCGAGCTCGGCGAGCCCCGCCGCGTTCAGCCGCACGACGCCGCCGTCGCCCGGGGCACCGCCCTGCTCGCCGGCCCCGCCGGCGAGCGGGAGGGGGGCCGGCGCTTCGCCGGGCCGCGGGACGAGCAGCTGCTCCCCGTCGGCGACCGGTCGCGCCAGGTTCACCCCGCCCGCGTCGGCTTCGTCGGTGAGCCCGCCCGCGGCGGCGATGGCGTCGACCACCCTGGCGCCGGGCTCGAGCTCCACGAGCCCGGGTTCGGCGACCGCGCCGAGCACGTGCACGAGGAGCACGGTCGGCTCGGCGCTGCCGATCGGCGGCTCCCCCGTCGCTCCGCCGCCGGCTGTCGCCGCGGCCCCGAGCTCGAGCGAGCCGGCATCGCCACCGCCCGCCCCGCCGAACGAGAGCAGCGCGGCCACCCCGAGTGCCGCGATGAACACGACGATCGCCGCACCGACGGCGATGCGGGTGCGCGCCCCCGCGCGCAGCGCGGACGGCGCAAGCACCGCCGACGCATCGTCGTCGGGTTCCGCGCCGCTCCGGGATCCAGGCATGCGACGACGCTAGGCGCCCGCGTGCCCCGCCGTGCGGGGACCTCGCCCGTCGGTGAGCGCCGCGGCATCCGCTGCCGATGTGGAGGACGGGCGTCGCCCGTCCCCGGCCGGGCTACCCCCGCGTCGCGATGTTGACGAGCCTCGGCGCGCGCACGATCACGTTCACGATCTCGCGCTCGCCGATCGCCCGAGCGACCGCAGCCGAGTCGCGCGCGAGCTGCTCGAGCTCCTCGACCGACACCTTCGGCGACACCTCGAGGCGGTCGCGCACCTTGCCGTCGACCTGCACGATGGCCGTGACCTGGTCTTCGACGAGCAGTGCCGGGTCGGCCTTGCGCCACGGCACGAGGGCCACCGACGGCTCGTAGCCGAGCCGCTGCCACATGTCCTCCGCGGTGAACGGCGCGAACAGGTCGAGGACCATCGCCGTCACCTCGGCCGCCTCGCGAACCGCTGCGTCGGCGGGCCCGGGGCCCTGGTCGATCGCCTTGCGGGTCAGGTTCACGAGCTCCATCAGGCGCGCGACGATGACGTTGAACTTGTACGACTCGGCGAGGCCCGGGGCATCCGCCAGCAGGCGATGCGAGGCGCGCCGGAGCGCGCGATCGCCCGTGGACCAATCGACCTCGGGCGCGCTCGTCACGTCGTGCGCGACGCGCCAGGCACGGGCGAGGAACTTCGCAGACCCGACGGGCGAGACATCGGCCCAGTCGATGTCGTCCTCCGGCGGGCCGGCGAACGCGAGCGTCACGCGGAGGGCGTCGGTGCCGTGCGCGGCGAGCTCGGACGCGAACTCGACGAGGTTGCCCTTCGACTTCGACATCTTCGAGCCGTCCATGAGCACCATGCCCTGGTTCAGCAGGGAGGTGAACGGCTCGGTGAACCTCAGGTAGCCGAGATCGAACAGCACCTTCGTGATGAAGCGCGAGTAGAGCAGGTGCAGAATCGCGTGCTCGACGCCGCCGACGTACTGGTCGACGGGCGCCCACTTCTCGGCCTCGGCCGGATCGAAGGCGCGCGTGTCGTCGTTCGCGTTCAGGTACCGCAGGTAGTACCAGGAGCTGTCGACGAAGGTGTCCATCGTGTCGGAATCGCGCTTCGCCGCGCCGCCGCACTTCGGGCAGGAGACGTTGACCCACCCCTCCGCAGCACCCAGCGGGCTCGTGCCCTTCGGCTTCAGGTCGAGGCCCGCCGCGTCGGGCAGCCGCACCGGCAGTTCCGACTCGGGCACGGGCACCTCGCCGCACTCGGCGCAGTGAATGATCGGGATCGGGGTGCCCCAGAAGCGCTGGCGGGAGATCAGCCAGTCGCGCAGGCGGAAGTTCTTCGCGGCGCGGCCGGTGCCGCGCTCGTCGAGGATCTCGATGGCGCGGCGGATGGCGTTCGACTTCGACAGCCCGTCGAGCGGTCCGGAGTTGATCAGCCGGCCCTCGCCCGTGAGCGCGACGCCGGTGGAGGCCGGGTCGAGCGGCGGCAGCTCGTCGGGCTCGATGGCGTTGCCCTCGGCGTCGGTCGGGATCACGGGGATGACGCCCGTGACGGGCGCGTTCGTGTCGACGACCACGCGGACCGGCAGCTCGAAGGCGCGGGCGAAGTCGAGGTCGCGCTGGTCGTGTGCGGGCACCGCCATGATGGCGCCGTGGCCGTAGTCGGCCAGCACGTAGTCGCTCGCCCAGATCGGCAGGCGCTCGCCGTTCAGCGGGTTGACCGCGTAGCGCTCGAGGAACACGCCGGTCTTCGGACGGTCGGTCGCGAGCCGGTCGATGTCGCTCTCCGAGCGGACGGAGTCGAGGTAGCCCTCGAAGTTGCGCTGCACCTCGGCGGAGGAGCCGCCGGCGAGCTCGGCGGCGAGCGGCGAGTCGACGGCGACGACCATGAAGGTCGCGCCGTACAGGGTGTCGGGCCGGGTCGTGAACACGGTGACGCGCTCGTCACGGCCCTCGATCTCGAAGTCGACGTCCGCGCCGGAGGAACGGCCGATCCAATTGCGCTGCATCGAGACGACCTTCGACGGCCAGGTGCCCTCGAGCTGGTTCAGGTCGTCGAGCAGCCGGTCGGCGTAGTCGGTGACCCGGAAGTACCACTGGGTCAGGGCCTTCTTCGTGACCACGGCGCCGCAGCGCTCGCAGTGCCCGTCGACGACCTGCTCGTTCGCGAGCACGGTCTGGTCGTTCGGGCACCAGTTGACCTGGCCGGCCTTGCGGTAGGCGATGCCCTGCTCGTAGAGCTTCAGGAACAGCCACTGGTTCCACTTGTAGTACTCGGGGTCGCTCGTGTGCAGCTCGCGCGACCAGTCGAAGCTCGGCGCGTACTGGCGGAAGGAGCGCTTCTGCTGCGCGATGTTCGTGTAGGTCCACTCGCGGGGGTCGGCGCCGCGCTTGATCGCGGCGTTCTCGGCCGGCAGGCCGAAGGAGTCCCAGCCGATCGGGTGCAGCACGTCGAAGCCCTGGTGGCGCCAGTAGCGGGCGGAGATGTCGCCGAAGCCGAACGCCTCGGCGTGGCCCATGTGCAGGTCGCCCGAGGGGTACGGGAACATGTCGAGCACGTACTTGCGGGGGCGGGTGTCGCCCTCGCGGCCCGCGCGGAAGAGGTCGAGCTCCTCCCACACCGGAAGCCACTTCTCCTGGATGGCGGCGAAGTCGTAGGCGTCGGCGTCGGGGCGCGGCACGGATTCCTGCTCGTTGACCACGTGACTCTCAATCGTGCGTATCTGCGGGGGTGGGGATCGCGGGCGCGACGGAAGCGCGCTCGATGCGAGCCTCCAGCCTATTCGATCGCGGCGTCGGGGGCGGCGCCGAGGGCCTCGAGCAGCGCCCGGGCCTTCACCCGGGTCTCCTCGACCTCCTCGTCGGCCACGGAGAGCGCGGTGATGCCGCCGCCGGTGCCGATCGACGCGCCCGCCGGGGTCACGACGATCGAGCGGATGACCATCGCGAGGTCCGCGCCCCCGTCGACGGAGAGGGTGCCGAAGGCACCCGAGTAGACGCCGCGCTCCCCCGCTTCGAGCTCGTGCAGGATGCGCATCGCGCCCTCCTTCGGTGCGCCCGTCATCGAGCCGGCGGGGAACGCCGCAGCCAGGGCGTCGACGGCGCCGAGCCCGGGTCGGAGCCGCGCGGAGACGGTGGAGACGAGCTGGTGCACCTGCGGGTACTCCTCGACCGTGTGCAGGCCGCTCACGCGCACGCTGCCGAGCTCGGCGACGCGCGAGAGGTCGTTGCGCATCAGGTCGACGATCATGAGGTTCTCGGCCCGCTCCTTCTCGCTCGCGAGCAGCTCGGCGCGGAGGGCGGCGTCACGCTCCGGGTCGGGATGCCTCGGGCGCGTGCCCTTCATCGGCTTCGTCGAGACGAGTCCGCCGGGCTCGACGAGCAGGAACTGCTCGGGCGAGGCGCTGACGAGGGCGACGCTGCCGAAGCGGAGCAGCCCACCGTGATGGCTCCGGCTCGTGCGGCGGAGCCGCCGGTACAGCTCGACGGGGTCGAACTGACCGTCGACGTCGATGCGGTTGGTGAGGCAGAGCTGGTAGGCGTCGCCGCGGGCGATCGCTTCCTGACATTCGCGGATGCGTCGGCGGTACGCCTCTGGCGAGTGCCGCCAGCGCGGCTCGGCGACGGCGGGCGCGGCGGGCCCGGGGTCGAGGCCGACCGCCGCCACGGGCAGCGCGGCGATGGCGGCGGCGGTGCGCTCGAGCCAGGATGCCTGGGCCGCGACGAAGGCGGGATCTGCCTCGTCCTCGAGCCACTCGAGGCGCATCGTCCGAGCGGCGTGGTCGAAGACCACGGCGCGCTCGGCGAAGAAGAGCGCGGCCGCCGGCGTGCGCGTCGGCGCGGCGGGCAGGCCGAGCGCGCGAGCGCCGAACTCGTAGCCGAACCAGCCGAACCAGCCGAGCGGCGTCGCGCCCGCCGAGGCGTCGACGGGATCGCCGAGCTCGCCGCGGAGCCGCTCGAAGACGGCCGCGGGCGGAGTGCCGTCGTCGGCCACGAGGATCGCGGCACCGTCCCTCGGCACGGCGACGACGCTCGTGCCGGAGCTCGCGTCGATGCCGGAGTCGAGCCACGCCGACACCGGCGAGTCGCCGGTGAGCTCGAGGTGCACGAGCTCCGGGTCGCGCCACCCGGGCAGCGGTCGGCGACGGAGGCGTCGGGGCATCCCCTCAGCCTACGGCGCCCGCAGCCCATGCCGCGCCGCGGCCGGATCCCCCGCGCCCGCTCCCGCTCCGGCGCCCACGCGAGGGGGTCGATTCCCGACATCCGCTGCGGTGGTCGCGGCCTCGGATGCCGGAAAGCGACCCTTCCGCGCTCAGTCGAGCACGAGCTCGCGGTCGACGAGGCCCGGCGCGACCGGGGTATGCGAGATGAGCACGACGGAGCGACCGGATGCCGCGTCGAGCAGCTCCGCGAGCAGGGCGTCCGCCCGCGCGCGGTCAACGCTCGCGGTCGGCTCGTCGAGCACGAGCACGGCGAAGTCGGCGAGCATCGCCCGGGCCAGCGCGATCCGGTGCGCCTGACCGCCCGACACGAGGGCACCGCGCTCGCCGACCGGCGCGTCGAGGCCGCCGCGCTCGCGCATCCAGTCGCCGAGTCCGACCCGTTCGACGACGGCCTCGAGCTCCGCGTCGCTCGCCGTATCGCGCGCGAAGATGAGGTTCTGCCGGATGGACTCGTCGAACAGCCAGGGACGCTGCTCGACGAGCCCGATACGATCCCGCAGCCGGTGGGGGTCGAGCTCCCGCGCCTCGATCCCGTCGATGCGGTACGACCCGCCGTACTCGAGGAAGCGGACGAGCACATGGGCGAGCGTCGTCTTGCCGCTGCCGCTCGGGCCTCGCACGAGCACCCGCTCCCCCGGGTCGAGCACGAGATCCACGGGTCGGAGGGCGCTCGGCCGCTCGAGCTCGGCCGACCCCGGCCAATCGGCGTGCACGCCGTGCAGTTCGAGCCTGGGTGCGGTTCCGCCGGCCGGCAGCGCCCGGGGCGCGAGCGCGGGGACGGGCAGCTCCGGCGGCACCTCGGCGGGCACCGCACGGGCGACGCGCTCCGCCGCCGAGCGCGCGACGCGCCACGCCGCCGCCGCGGGCGGGATCGCCGCCGCGACCTCGGCGACGGCGAGCGGCACGAGGGCGAGGATCGCGAGCGTCGGCCCGTCGATGCCGCCGTTCGAGAGGACGGGGGCGGCGAGCCAGAGCGCGACGGCTGCACCGATGCCACCCATGGCCGCGACGGCCGCGGCCACCGCCCCGGCGGCGACCGCCCGCGCCCGCGAGACGCGTCCGAGTCGCCGGGCGAGGCCGTCGATGCGGTCGAGGTCGGCGGCGGCGGCGCCATATGCGACCAGCAGCTCCCTCGTGCGGAGGTGTTCGACGACCGCCTGCTGGAGCCGACCGCGCAGCGGGGCGAGCTCGCGGTCGGCCCGCGCGCCCGCGCGGTGCTGGGCGAACAGCGCGAGGCCGATGCCGGCCACGAGCACGACCGCGAGCCCGGCCGCCGCGCCTGGCGCGAGGAACGCGATGCCCGTCACCGCGGCGACGAGCACGACGAGCGCGCTCACGACGGGCTGCACCACCCGGAGGGCGAGGTTCTGCAGCTCGTCGACGTCGCCCACGAAGCGGGCGAGCAGCTCGCCGCCCCGGGTCGCCGGCACGCCGTCAGGTGCGACCGGGAGCATCCGCTCGTACACGCCGGCACGGACGGCCGCGAGCTGCCGGAACGCCGCATCGTGCCCCGCGAGTCGCTCGAGGTAGCGGAACACCGCACGCGACAGCGCGAACGCCCGCACGCCGACGATGCCGAGCGAGAGGAAGAGGATCGGCGGCTGCTCGGCCGCCCGGGTGATCAGCCAGGCGCTCGCGGCGAGGAGGGCGACGGCCGAGCCGCCGGAGGCGATGCCCGCGAGCACAGCCGGCATGAGCCGCCGGAGGGGTGGCATCGCCTCGCGCAGTACGCGACGGGTGGCGGGGTCACTTCGCGACACGGACGGCCTCCCGGAGCTCAACGGTGCGGTCAGCGGCGGCGACGAGCGCGGGGCGGTGGCTCGCGACGAGCACCGCGGTGCCGCCGTCCGCGAGCCGGCGCACCGCGGCGGCGAGCCGGGCCTCGTGTCCGGCGTCGAGCGCCGAGCTCGGTTCGTCGAGGACGAGCAGTCGCAGTCCCTCGGCGCGGGCGCGGTGCCACGCGCGGGCGACCGCGACGCGCTGCTGCTGCCCGCCCGAGAGGCCCGCCCCCTCAGGGCCGACCGGGTGCCCGGCCTCGAGCCCCACGGCGAGCTCGGCGAGCGCCTCCTCGAGCAGCGCCTCGGGCGCGTGCTCGCTGCCGAGCCGGACGTTCGACGCGACGGTGCCCGCGCGCAGCAGCGGCTGCTGGCTGGCCCAGGCCACGCGCGGCCGGGCAGCGGGCCCCGCGGTCACGCCGTCGACCCAGGCCTCGCCGTCGGCCTCGGCGAAGCCGAGCAGCGCGGCGATGAGGCTCGACTTGCCCGCACCGCTCGGTCCGACGAGGGCGACGACCTCGCCGGGTGCCAGTTCGAGGTCGACGGGAGCGGCGACGGCACGGCCGTCGCGCAGCGCCGCGAACCGTTCGAGCCGGAGCGCTGCGGCCGCCCCGGACCGTGCCGAGGGCGGCGTCGTCGCGGCGCGCGTGGCCGAAGCATCGACCCGCTCCCCCGCCTCGATGCGGTCGAGCGCCTCGCCGGAGGCTTCGAGCCCCTCGGTCGAGGCGTGGAAGGCGGCGCCCACGTTCCGCAGCGGCAGGAACACCTCCGGCGCGAGCACGAGCACGAAGAGGCCGGCCAGCAGGCCCATCTCGCCCGAGACGAGGCGGAGGCCGATCGACACGGCGACGAGGGCGATGGAGAGACTCGCCCCGAACTCGAGGACGAAGCCGGAGAGGAAGGTCACCCGCAGCACTCGCATCGTCTTGCCGCGGTACGCGTCGGTCGCCCGCCGGATGCGGCCCAGCTGGCGCTCCGCGCGGTTGAAGACCACGAGCGTGGACAAGCCGCCGACGATCTCGAGGAAGGCGGTCGAGAGCTGCTGCAGCCCCTCCCACTGCCGCTGCTGCACCTGCTTGGTGGCGAGGCCGATGAGGGCCATGAAGATCGGCAGCAGCGGCAGCACGATGACGAGGATGAGCCCGGAGAGCGGATCGGCGAGCCAGACCGCGACGAGCAGGATCGGCATCGCGACCACCGTGAGCACGAGCTGCGGGAGGTAGCGCCCGAAGTAGTCGTCGAGCGCGTCGAGCCCAGGCCCGAGCAGGGTCGCGAGCCTGCCCGTGCCGCCGGGCGCTCCGGCGCCGCGATCGACCGACTCCAGAACCGCCCGGCGGAGCTCGGTCTTCACCCGCACCGCCCCGGCGGCGCCGGACCACTCCCACACCCACGCCGCGAGCGCGCGCACAAGGACGCAGCCGACGAGCAGCAGCATGGCCCAGCCGAGCTCCGCCAGCGGGACGCCCGCGACGAGATCGGTGACGAGCCGGGCGAGGCCGTACGCGAAGCCGATGACGGCGGCGGCCTGGACGAGCGCGACCGCGCCGCCCGCGACGAGAAAGCCGCGGGCGGCACCGGAGCGCCGGATCAGACGGGGGTCGAGCGGTTTCACGTCAGTGCGCGGCCGCCTCGATGGTCTGCCTGGTGACGCGCTTGCGGAAGATCCAGTACGTCCACGCCTGGTACGCGAGCACGAGCGGGAGGAAGATCAGCGCGGTCCAGCTCATGAAGGTGAGCGTATAGGGCGTGCTGGAGGCGTTCGCGATCGTCAGGCTGTTCGCCGGATCGTTCGACGCGGGCATGACCTCGGGGAAGAGCGCCGCGAAGAGACCGATCACGGCCGCGGCGATCGTGAGGGCCATGAGCCCGAACGCGAGCCCCTCCTTGCCCCGCATGTTGGCCAGGACGCCGCCGATGAGGGCGACCGCCGCGACGGCGGCGAGCGCCCAGAACCACGCGGAGCCCTGCGCGACGCCGGTCCACAGGAGGAACGACGCAGCGACCACGATCGTGACGAGCCCGGATTTCGTCGCGAGGCGCTTCGCGCGGGCCCGCAGCTCACCCTCGGTCTTCAGCGCGACGAACACCGCGCCGTGCGTGAAGAACAGCAGGAGGGTGGTCGCGCCGCCGAGCAGGGCGTAGGGGTTCAGCAGGTCGAACAGCGTGCCGATGTAGTTGTGATCGGCATCGAGGGGGACGCCCTGCACGATGTTCGCGAACGCGACGCCCCAGAGCAGCGCCGGCACGGCCGAGCCGACGATGATCATGCGGTCGAACCAGGCTTTCCACTCCGACTCGGGTCGTTGATGCCGGTACTCGAACGAGACGCCGCGGGCGATGAGGGCGAGCAGGATCAGCAGCAGCGCGAGGTAGAAGCCGGAGAACAGCGTCGCGTACCACTCGGGGAACGCCGCGAACAGCGCGGCGCCGGCGACGATCACCCAGGTCTCGTTGAGATCCCAGACCGGGCCGATCGTGTTGATCATCACCCGGCGATCGGTGTCGTCCTTCGCGAGGAAGGGCATGGTCATGCCGACGCCGAAGTCGAAGCCGTCGAGCACGAAGTAGCCGACGAAGAAGAAGGCGACGATCCAGAACCAGAGAACGGCGAGATCCATGGCGAACTCCTTCTAGTAGACCGTCGAGGGCTGCTCGACGCGTCCGGTCTCGGGGTCGGGGGCGCCGATCTCGGGCGGCCCCTTCCTGACGGCGCGGATGATGAGGCGCACCTCGACCACCGCGAGGATGCCGTAGATCAGCGTGAAGGCGGTGAGCGAGATGAGCACGTCGAGACCCGTGACGTTCGGCGACACCGCGGACTCGGTGAACATCTGGCTGAAGACGATCCAGGGCTGGCGGCCCATCTCGGTGAAGACCCAGCCGACGATCATGGCGCCGAGCGAGAGCGGGAAGCTCCAGATCGCGACCTTCCACACCCACGTCTGCTTCGGCATGCGGCCCTTGCGGGTGAGCCAGAGCCCCACGACGGCGACGAGGACGTGCGCCATGCCGAGGCCGATCATCCAGCGGAACGCCCAGTAGGTGACCCAGATGATCGGCGTGTAGTCGCCCGGGCCCCACAGCTCGGTGTACTGGGCCTGCAGGTCGTTGATGCCCTCGACGCAGCCGTCGAGGCTGTGCGTCGACAGGAGCGACAGCAGATAGGGCACGCGGATGGAGAACAGCTCGTTGGTGCCGTCCGGGGTGCCGAGCGTGAAGATCGAGAAGGAGGCGTCCGCACCGCAGACGGTGTCGTAGGTGGCTTCGGCCGCGGCCATCTTCATCGGCTGCGTGGCGACCATGGCGAGGCTCAGCTGGTCGCCGAAGAAGGTGGTGAGCGCGCCCGAGACGATCATCGCCCAGAGGCCGAACTTCAGCGCCGGGCGCATCGTGTCGAGGTGCTGGTTGCGCGAGAGGTGCCAGGCGGCGGCGGTGATGATGAGGCCGGAGGACACCATGAACGCCGCGGCGATCGTGTGCGGGAACGCCGCGAGGGCGACCGGGTTCGTGAGCACGGCCCAGATGTCGACCAGCTCGGCGCGTCCGCGTTCGGCGTTCACCTCGAATCCGACCGGGTTCTGCATCCAGGCGTTCGCCGCGATGATGAAGTAGGCCGAGACGATCGAGCCGATCGCGGTCACCCAGATGGTGGCGAGATGCAGCTTCTGCGGCAAGCGGTTCCAGCCGAAGATCCAGAGGCCGATGAACGTCGCCTCGAGGAAGAAGGCGAGCAGGCCCTCGAGGGCGAGCGGGGCACCGAAGATGTCGCCGACGAAGCGGGAGTACTCCGACCAGTTCATGCCGAACTGGAACTCCTGCACGATGCCGGTGACGACGCCCATGGCGAAGTTGATGAGGAAGATCGAGCCGAAGAACCGCGTGATGCGGAGGTACTCCACCTTCGCCGTGCGCACCCACGCGGTCTGGAAGATCGCCGTCGTGGTGGCGAGGCCGATCGTGAGCGGGACGAATAGGAAGTGGTAGACGGTCGTCAGACCGAACTGCCACCTGGCCAGCAGGAGTGGATCGAGCAGATCATTCACAGGGTGCCCCCTTCGCGGCCATCCGGGCCCGAGCGGATGACTTCTACACTTCGTAGAAGCCTGCGCCATCCATTCTTCTACTCGACGTAGAAGAAGTGCAAGTCACGCAGTACGATGAAGCAATGGCAGGTCTTGGCGAGCTCGAACGAGCGGTGATGGAAGAGCTCTGGACGAGCGACGCCGCCCTCACGGCCAACGAGTTGCGCGACCGACTCGTGCTCACCGGTTCCGATAGCGGTCGCTCCCCCGCGACGACGACGGTGCTGACCGTGCTCTCGCGCCTCGAGCGCAAGGGCTTCGTGTCCCGCTCCCGCGACCAGCGGCCGCACCGGTATCGCGCGCTGCTCAGCCGGGCCGAGCACACTGCGGAGCTCATGCACGAGGTGCTCGACTCCTCGCATGACCGCGATGGCGCGCTCGCGCGATTCGTCGGCACCGTCACCGCCGGCGAAGCGCAGACCCTCCGCCGCCTCCTCGACGAGCTCAGCGCCCGGCGCTGACCATGCTCGTCGTCGCGGCCGTGCTCGCCGCCCTCGCGATCACGCTCGCGTGGCCGGCGCCGCTCGCCCTCGCGAGTGCCGCGTGGCCCGCCAGGGCGCCCGCCCTCGCCCTCGCCCTCTGGCAGGCGATCGCGCTGGCCGGCGGGCTCTCGATGATCGGCAGCCTGCTCGCCTTCGGCGCCTCGGCCTCCGGCTCGCTCCTCGCCGGGCTCGACGAGCTGCTGCCCCACCTCGTCGACGGCCCGATCCCGGGGCACTACGGCGTGTTCGAGATCGCCGCGCTCACCCTCGCCGCCGGCCTCGCGGCGCATCTCGCACTGAACCTCGCCCTCACCGCCGTCTCGGCGGAGCGGGAGCGACGCCGCCAGCACCAGCTCATCGACCTGCTGAGCGAGCCCCTGCCCGGACAGCCCGGCACCCGGGTGCTCGCCCACCCGGTCCCCCTGGCCTACTGCGTGCCCGGCCTCCGCACCGCGACCGTGCTCACCGAGGGGCTCATCGGCGCGCTCGAGGACGACGAGCTCGCCGCGGTCGTCGCGCACGAGCGCACGCACCTCGAACAGCTGCACCACCTCGTCCTGCTCTCGTTCCGCGCCTGGCACAGCGCGCTGCCCTGGTTCCCGATCGCGAACCGCGCCGAACGCGCGGTCTCGACGCTGACCGAGATGCTCGCCGACGACGGCGCCCGGCGCACGACCGGCGCCGAGCCGCTGCGGCGTGCCGCCGAGCGCCTCGGCGCGGACGCCGAGCCCTTCGCCTACGCGGATGCCGGCGGCGTGCGCCCCGACCCCGACCTGCTGGAGGCCCGGCTGCGCCGCCTCGACGGCCCGATCCCGCCGCTGCCCGCCGTGGAGCGCGTCGGCATCGTCGCGACCGCGGTCATCCTGGTCGCCACGCCCGTCGTCTCGATGATCGCGATCCTCGGCTGAGGCATCCGCCGCGGCCCCTGCGCCGCCTCCCCCCGTGGTACGGGGCCGGCACCCGTCGGATCCCTCCCCGGTCGGATGTGCTCCCCAGCCACGGCCCCTAGGCTCGGTGACGATGAACGAGCTGCTCGATTGGATCCTCGACACCGTCCAGAGCGTGGACCCGGTGCTCCGCACCGCGCTGGCGGGGATCGGCATCATGCTCGAGACCTCCGTGCTCATCGGCCTCATCGTGCCCGGCGACACGGTCGTGATCGTCGCCTCGACGGCGATCGAGAACGGCCCGCAGTACGTGGCGATGCTCCTGACGGTCATCGTCGGTGCGCTCCTCGGCGAGACGATCGGCTTCGTGCTCGGCCGCTGGTTCGGCCCGCACATCCAGCACTCCCGGCTCGGCCGCCGCATCGGCGAGGCGAACTGGCAGCGCGCCCAGCGCTACCTCGACCGTCGCGGCGGGCCGGCCGTCTTCATCTCCCGCTTCCTGCCCGTGCTGCACTCGCTCGTGCCGCTCACCGTCGGCATGAGCACGATGAGCTACCGGCGATTCCTCGCCTGGACCGCGCCCGCCTGCGCGATCTGGGCCGCGGCGTACACCACGGTCGGCTGGGTCGCGGCGGGCAGCTACCGCGAACTCAGCCGGGAACTGCACTGGGCGGGCTACGTCTTCGTCGCCGTCATCGCGGTGTTCCTCGTCGTCGTCTGGATCGCGAAGAAGCTGATCCTGCGCTCCGAGGCCCGGCATCTCGACGCCGACGACGCGGCCGTGGTCGACGCGGTCGCGGCCGAGGCGAGGCCCGCCGACGGCGAGGCCACCCCGAGCACGACGGAGGGGCCGGAGCCCCGGGCCTAGCCCGGGATTCCGACCCCTCTGCTCAACGGTCTCCGCTCAGCCGTGCGTCAGAACAGCGACTTCTCGGCCAGCCAGTCCTTCGCGATCTGCGCGGCCGACTGCTGCTCGTTGACGCTCAGGGAGTTGAGCGCCACGAGGTCCTCCGGGGAGAGCGCCGCGCTCACCGTGTCGATGACCTTCGCCATCTCGTCGGTGACCTTCTTGCTCACGACGGGCACGACGTTCGAGGCGAGGAAGAGGCCCTCCGGGTCGTCGAGCGTCACGAGGTCGTTCGCGGCGATGTTCGGATCGGCGCTGAAGATGTTCACTAGCTGCACCTGGTCGTCGACGAGCGCCTTCAGCGTGAGCGGGCCGCCGTTGTCCTCGATGGGCGTGAAGGCCACGTCGACGCCGTACACCGACTTCAGTCCCTCGGGGCCGTAGGGCCGGGTCGCGAGCTCGGAGTTGCCGCCGAGCGTGATCGGCGTCGTGACGTTCTTGAGGTCGGCGAGGCTCTTCACGTTGTTCGCCTCGGAGAACGCCTTGGTGACGTTGTACGAGTCCTGGTCGGTCGCGGGCGACTGGTCCAGCACGCGCAGCCCGTCGGGCAGTGCGCCCTCGAGCGCGCTGTACACGTCGTCGCTCGTCGTCGCCGTCGTGTCGGGCTCGAAGAACTGCAGCAGGTTGCCCGTGTACTCGGGGAAGACGTCGATGGCGCCGTCCTCGATCTCGGGCATGTAGACCTCGCGCTGCCCGATGCGGAACTGGCGGTCGACGGTGAAGCCGTTCTCCTCCAGTGCCTGGGCGTAGATCTCGGCGATGATCTCGTTCGAGTAGTAGTCCTGCGAGCCGATGACGATCGCGTCGCCGCCCGAGCCTCCGGGCGAGGACGATTCGTCGAGCGGGTCGCCGCCCGCGGCGCAGCCCGCGAGGGCGGTCATCGCGCCGACGGCGACGGCCGCCAGGGCGATGCGGAGGGTCTTGCGTGCCGTGTTCATACTGGATTCCCTTCGGTGATGGTGCGTCGGGCAGGGGTGCGCTTGCGTGCCGGTTCGCCGCCGGTGCGGGCGGAACGGGCGAGGCGCACCCCGGTCGGGGTGACGAGGCGCTGCACGAGGGCGAACGCACCGTCGACGACGAGGGCGAGCAGGATGACGAGGAGGGAGGCGCCGAGCATCTGCGCGTAGTCCCGCGTCTTCAGGCCTTCGAAGATGAATCGGCCGAGGCCCACGTCGGCGAGGTAGGCGGCGAGCATCGCGGTGGCGATGACCTGCAGCGCCGCCGAACGGATGCCGCCCACCACGATCGGCAGCCCGATGGGCAGCTCCACCTTGCCGACGATCTGGGTCTCGCGCATGCCCATGGCGCGGGCGGCGTCGATCGTGCGCCGGTCGACCGACTCGAAACCGGCGTAGGCGCCGGCGAGCAGCGGCGGGATCGCGAGGATGACGAGGGCGAGCACGGGCGCGCGCAAGCCGATGCCGAGCCAGAGGCCGAAGAGCGTCAGCACGCCGAGGGTCGGCAGTGCGCGGAGCCCTCCGGACACCATCACGGCGAGCTGCTTGCCGCGACCGGTATGGCCGATGACGCCGCCGACCGGCAGCGCGATGACCGCGGCGATGACGAGGACCACCGCCGAGACCACCAGGTGCTGCAGCAGCCGCGCGGTGATGCCACTGGGACCGGCCCAGTTATCAGGACCGAAGAGCCAGGCGATCGCCTCGGCGAAGAGGTTCATGCGGGCTCACCCGCCTCGACCGCGACGGGCTGCGCCGAACTGCGCCGGCCGGGCGCTGCTCGCCGCGCCCACGGCAGCAGCAGCCGCCCGGCGACCACGCTCAGCGCGTCGAGCACGAGCGCGAGCAGCATCGTCGCCACGATGCCGGTGACGATCTCGGCCACGATCCCGCGCTGGAAGCCGTCGGTGAACAGGCTGCCGAGGCTCTGCACGCCGATCACCGCACCGACGGTCACGAGGCTCACGGTGCTCACGATGACCACGCGGAGCCCCGCGATCAGCACGGGGCCGGCCAGCGGCAGTTCGACGGCCCAGAACCGGCCGGCGGCCGAGTACCCGACGGCCGTCGCCGCGAGGCGGGTGTCGGGCGACACCGCGTCGAAGGCGTCGGCGGCCGTGCGCACCATGACGGCGATGCCGTAGAGCGTCAGCGCGACGACGAGGTTCAGCGGCGAGCGGATGCCGAAGCCGGTGATCGCGGGCAGCGCGATGAACAGCGCCAGGGACGGGATCGCGTAGAGCACGCCGCAGAGGGTGAGCAGCACGCCTCTGGCCCACCGTTGCCGGTGGGCGAGGTAGCCGATCGGGATCGCGATCACGAAGCTCAGTATGATCGCGGGCACCGACAACGCGAGGTGGACGAGCAGGAGCTCGCCGACGAGTCCGACGTTCTGGACGAGCCAGTTCACGGTTCGAGGACTCCCGCCGGCCGGCCGTCCTCGTCGACCACCACGCGCTGACCGTCCACTTCCTCGAGCCGGAGCCGTCGACGCCCGCGATCCGCGCCGACGAACCCGCTGACGAAGTCGTCGGCGGGGCTCGCGAGGAACTCCGCCGGCGTGCCGGACTGCACCACCTTGCCGCCCGTGCGGAGCAGCACGACCTGGTCGCCGAGGAGGAACGCCTCGTCGATGTCGTGGGTGACGAAGACGACGGTCTTGCCGAGCTCACGCTGCAGTCGGCGGAGCTCCTGCTGCAGCTCCTGCCGCACGAGCGGGTCGACGGCGCCGAACGGCTCGTCCATGAGCAGGATGTTCGGATCGGCGGCGAGGCCCCGGGCGACGCCGACGCGCTGCTGCTGCCCGCCCGACAGCTGCGCCGGATACTTCTGCGCGAGCGAGGCATCCAGTCCGACCGTCTCGAGCAGCTCCATCGCCCGGGCCCGCGCCGACTGACGGCGCGTCCCGTTCAGCAGCGGCACCGTCATGACGTTGTCGAGCACCGTGCGGTGCGGCAGCAACCCCGAGTTCTGCATCACGTAGCCGATCGAGCGGCGAAGGCGCACCGGATCGACCGTCGCGACATCGGTGCCGTCGATCAGCACGGCTCCCTGACTCGGGTCGACCATGCGGTTGATCATGCGCAGCAGGGTGGTCTTGCCGGACCCTGAGGTGCCGACGAGCACGGTGGTCGTGCGCGGGGGGACGATCAGGTCCACCCCGCCGACCGCGACCGTGCCGTCGGGATACTGCTTGGTGACGCCGCGGAATTCGATCATGTATCGCTCTCCCCCGCCCGGAAGGTCCGAACGCGCGAGGACCAGCCAAACACCAATCCGGCCGGCGGGCAACGCCTCCGTCGGCGCGGCGCGGGTGGACTATGCTGCGGATCCGACCCGGGCGCGCACCTCGAGCGCGCCCTCGAGGTACTCGCGCACCACCCGCTTCGCCTCGCGCAGATAGCGCTCGTCGCCGTCAGGATTGCGCAGGAACGCGCGGTTCACGAGCGAGTCGACGAGCTCGATCGCGACGCCGAGGCGGAACCGCAGCTCCTGCCCGTCGTCCAGCTCGCCGAACTCCGCCTCGATCACGCTCGCGAGCCGGTCGGCGAACTCGGGTTCGATGCCGTCGTCGCTGAGCTCGCGCTCGGAGCCGTGCACGACGCTGAAGCCGGGCTCGTCGCGGTACAGGTCGATGCAGGCGTCGACGGCGAGCTCGACCGCGTGCCACCAGCCGTCGAGCTCGGTGCCGTCGAAGAGATCGGCGACCCGCTCCCGGTATCGACGCACGGACCGCTCGCGCAGTGCGTGCAGCACCGCGACCCGATCGGGGAAGTAGCGGTACACCGTGCCGATGGAGGCCCCGGCTCGCTCGGCCACCATCTGCGTGGTGAGCCGTTCGAAGCCGATCTCGTCGACGATCTCAGCAGCGGCGTCGAGCAGCGCGTCGAGGCGCTGCGAGCTGCGACGCTGGGTCGGTTCGGTACGGACGGTACGCTTCCGAGCGTGGTCGGTACCGAGGATCAGGTCGACGTTCGACACGAAACCTCCTTGGACTTGCCTGGCTACTTTACCTGGCCGTCGGCGCCGATCCGACCGCGCCGGCGCCGCGCGCCGCGGTTCGCCCCGGTCCACGCGGGCATGACAGACTGAGGGGATGCCGGCGAGCCCTCCCAACCCGCCCGGACCCCCCGAGCGGACGGCCCGGCACGGCGCCGCACGCTTCGAGGACTGGGTGCACGAGGTCCGCGAGCGGTTCGCCCGGCGCCGCGGGCACGTGCCGACGGTCGTTCCCTACACCGGCTACGGCTCCACCGACTGGGTGCGCGTGTTCTGCCGCGTGCTGCTCTCGAAACCGCGCACCGGCGACGAGCCCAGCGGCCGCCGACGGCGGCGGCCCGGCCAGGAGAGCATCCGCGGTTGGCGGAGCTTCACGAGCGTCCCGGTCGGCGACGTGCCGGTCGTCATCCGCATCGGCGAGGTGCGCATCGAGGTGCTCGCCGACCGCGGCGGCGTCGTCGACACCAAGATCCCGGTCGCGCTCGCACCGGGCTGGCATCGCGCCATCCTCTCGACCGAGGGCGCCGTCGAGGTCGAGGCGCCCGTCCTCGTCGTCTCTCCCGAAACCGACTTCGGCATCATCTCCGACGTCGACGACACCGTCATGGTGACCGCGCTCCCGCGCCCCCTCGTGGCGGCCTGGAACACCTTCGTGCTCGCCGAGCACGCCAGGATCCCGACCCCCGGCATGGCAGTGCTGTTCGAGCGCCTCGCTCGTTCTCATCCGGGCGCGCCGGTCATCTACCTCTCGACCGGAGCGTGGAACGTCGCCCCGACGCTGACGCGCTTCCTCTCCCGCAACCTGTTCCCCGCCGGCCCCCTGCTCCTCACCGACTGGGGGCCGACCCACGACCGCTGGTTCCGCAGCGGCCGCGCGCACAAGGAGCAGAACCTGCGTCGGCTCGCCGAGGAGTTCCCCGGCATCCGCTGGCTCCTCATCGGCGACGACGGCCAGCACGACGAAGAGCTCTACGCGAGCTTCGCCGAGGAGTACCCCGACCGCGTCGCCGCGATCGCGATCCGGCAGCTCTCGACCGGTGAGGCGGTGCTCGCCGGCGGGCGCACGAAGGTCGGGGAGCACGACGACGGCATCCCGTGGGTCTCCGCCAGCGACGGCTCCTCCCTCGCCGACCGGCTGGCCGAGGCCGGTGTGCTCACCGGGCGCGGCAGCGGCACCTGAGCCGGGCGCCGGGACGAAGCGCGATCAGCCGCGACGCGGGCCGGCCTGCTCCCGCGACCGGCGGAAGCGGAGCAGCCCGCGGTTCACCTGCCGCGCCCAGAACGGCCCGCGGTAGATGAAGGCCGAATAGCCCTGCACGAGGGTCGCCCCCGCATCGAGTCGGTCCTGCACATCGGCCGCGGTCTCGACGCCGCCGACCGAGACCACGCAGAGCTCCGCCGGGACCTCCGCCCGGATGAGTCGGAGCACCTCGAGCGAGCGGGCGGCGAGCGGCGCGCCGGAGAGCCCGCCGGCGCCCTTCGCCTCGACCTCGGCGGCCGGGGTCTTCAAGCCCGCCCGGGAGATCGTGGTGTTCGTCGCGATGATGCCGTCCAGGCCGATCCGCAGCACCAGTGCGCAGATGCGGCGCACCTCCTCGTCGGCGAGGTCCGGCGCGATCTTCACGAGCAACGGCGTGGAACCGGCCGCCGCGCGAACCGTCTCGAGCAGCGGGGCGAGCGCGTCGAGTTCCTGCAGGCCGCGGAGTCCGGGCGTGTTCGGCGAGCTGACGTTCACCACGAGGTAGTCGGCGAATGGGGCGAGCACGCTCGCGCTCCGCTCGTAGTCGGCGACGGCGTCCTCGACGGCGGTGACCCGGCTCTTGCCGATGTTCACCCCCAGGACGGGGCGGTGCGTGCGGCGAGCGAGCCGGGAGAGACGGCCGGCCGCGGCATCCGCTCCCCCGTTGTTGAAGCCCATGCGGTTGATGAGCGCACGATCGGCGACGAGTCGGAAGAGTCGGGGCCGCTCGTTGCCGGGCTGCGCGATCGCGGTGATCGTGCCGACCTCGACGTGGCCGAAGCCGAGGTTGCCGAGGCCCCGGACCGCGAAGCCGTCCTTGTCGAAGCCGGCCGCGACGCCGAACGGCGAGGGGAACCGGAGTCCCAGCGTCTCCACCGCGAGCGAGGAGTCGGGGCCGGTGAAGCGTTCCACGAGGCGGCCGACGCCGAGGGTGGGCAGCGCGCGGATGACGCGGAAGGCGAGGTGGTGCGCGTCTTCGGGGTCGAGCTTCGACAGGAAGAGCGAGAAGAGGAGTCGATACATGCCGGAGCCAGGCTACCGGAGGCGGGGAACGCGGGTGCGACGCTCGTCGCGCCCTGCGAGGCTCACTCGACCGGGCGCGCGGGCAGGCGACCGTGCTCCTCGCGGAGCTGCGCGATCGCCGCGTCGAAGTCGTCGAGCGACTCGAACGCCTGGTACACGCTCGCGAAGCGCAGGTACGCCACCTCGTCGAGCTCGCGCAACGGGGGCAGGATGGCGAGCCCGATGTCGTTCGCCTCGATCTGCGAGGCCCCGGTCGACCGGATCGTCTCCTCGACCTTCTGCGCCAGCACCGCGAGGTCGGAATCCGTCACCGGGCGCCCCTGGCAGGCCTTGCGCACCCCCAGCACGACCTTCTCGCGGCTGAACGGCTCGACGACCCCGGAGCGCTTAATGACGACGAGGCTCGCCGTCTCGGTGGTCGAGAACCTGCGCCCGCACTCCGGGCACTGCCGACGGCGTCGGATCGAGAGTCCGTCGTCGCTCGTGCGGGAGTCGATGACACGCGAATCTGGGTGGCGGCAGAACGGGCAGTACATGGTGTGCCAAGCCTACCCCCGGCTCGGAGGCCGGCTCAGCCCTCGGGGAAGCGCGCCGTCACGGCCTCGCCGTGGGCCGGCAGGTCTTCCTCGGCCGAGAGGGCGGCGATGACCGGCGCGACCTCGCGGAGCGCCCGCTCGTCGTAGCGGACGAGCTGCTGCGGCCGCAGGAAGGTGGCCGCCGAGAGCCCGGCGGCGTGCCGGGCCTGGCCGCCCGTCGGCAGGACATGGTTGGAGCCCGCCGCGTAGTCGCCGAGGCTCACCGGCGAGTACGGGCCGAGGAAGATCGCCCCGGCGTTCTCGATGTCCGCGAGGACCGCATCGGGGTCGCGGACCTGGATCTCGAGGTGCTCGGGACCGAACGCGTTCGCGAAGGCCGCGGCCTGCGCGAGGTCGTCGACGAGCACGAGCGCCGATTGCGCCCCGCCGAGCGCCGCGAGCACGCGTTCGCGGTGCTTCGTCGCCTCGGCGCGCGCCGCGAGCCGGTCGAGCACCCGCTCGCCGAACGCCTCCGAGTCGGTGACCAGCACCGAGGCGGCGAGCTCGTCGTGCTCCGCCTGGCTGATCAGGTCGGCCGCGACGAAATCGGCGTCCGCCGCGTCGTCGGCGATGACGAGGATGTCGGTGGGCCCCGCCTCGGCGTCGATCCCCGTGACGGCGGCGACCACCCGCTTCGCGGCGGCCACGTACACGTTGCCCGGGCCGGTGACCCGCTGCACCGGGTCGAGGCCGAGCTCGTCGACCCCGTACGCGAAGGCGCCGATGGCCCCGGCGCCGCCCATCGCGTAGACCTCGGTGATGCCGAGGAGCGCGGCGACGGCGGCGACCGTCGGGTGGATGCGCCCGCCGTGGGCGGCCTGCGGCGGCGAGGCGAGCGCGATCGAGGCGACCCCTGCGGCCTGGGCGGGCACGACGTTCATGACGACGCTCGAGGGGTACACGGCCTTGCCGCCGGGGACGTAGAGGCCCACCCGGGCGACCGGCTGCCAGCGCTGCTCCACGACGGCGCCGTCGGCGAGCACCGTGCGTGCGGGCGCGGGCACCTGCGCCGCGCTCGAGGCGCGGACCCGCTCGATGGTCGACTCGACGGCCCGGCGGACCTCGGGAGCGAGCCCGTCGAGCGCCGCCTGCAGTTCAGCGTCGGGCACCCGGATCGCGGGCGGGCGCACTCGATCGAGACGCTCCGCCTGGGCGAGGAGCGCCTGCTCGCCGTGCTCGCGGACCTCCTCGACGAGCGCTCGAGCGGTCTCGAGCGCAGCCGACACGTCGGTGGCGGCTCGGGGCACGAGCGCGAGCAGCTCGCGCTGGGTCGGACGGGTTCCGCGGAGATCGATCGTTCGCAGCATCAGGGCTCCAGCCTAGCGAGGCCGGAGCCTGCGCCCGGTGCGGCTCAGCTCAGGCAGTTCGGCCCGAGCAGGCTCTTCAGCTCGCCGTAGAAGTCGGCCGTCACCCGGACCGGGTGCGGCACCTCGAAGACGCGCGCCGTGCCGCCCTTCACGAGCCGGAGCCGCACCTCGGTGTCGCCTCGGTGCCGCGCGAGCACCTCGCCGAGCGCCGTGATCGTGTCGGTCGTGGCGCGCACGTCCTGCACGGAGATCATCACGGGCCCGCTCTCATCGCCCTGACCGAGATCGGGGGTGAAGACGCTGAAGGCGTGCAGGTTCATGCCGTCGTCGCGCATGCTCACCCGGCCGCGGACGACCGCGATCGAGTCGGCCTGCAGTCCGGGCGCGAACTCCTGGTAGGCCTTGCCCATGAACATCACGGTGATCTCGCCGGAGAAGTCCTCGACCTGGATCATGCCGTACTGATTGCCGGAGGACTTCGCGATGCGGTGCTGCACGCTCGTCACGAGTCCCGCGACCACCACCGTGTCGCCGTCCTGCGTGTGCTCCGAGCTGACGAGGTCGGCGATCGTCGTCGAGGCGTGCTTCGCGAGCGGCACCTCGAGGCCGGCCAGCGGGTGGTCGGAGACGTAGAGCCCGAGCATCTCGCGCTCGAACGCGAGTTTCGTGCTCTTCGGCCACTCGGGCCGCGGCGGCACCTGCGAGGCGACCTCGGAGCGCTCGCCCTCGTCGAAGAGGTCGTCGAAGTTGAACCCGGCTTGCCCGGTCGCCTCGACGCGCTTCGTCGCGACCGCGCCGTCGACCGCCGATTCGTGCGTCTCGACGAGCGCGCGCCGTGTGTCGCCGAGCGAGTCGAAGGCACCCGCCTTGATCAGGGATTCGACGGTGCGCTTGTTCGCGACCTGGAGCGGCGACTTCTTCAGGAAGTCATGGAACGACTCGAACCGCCCCTTCTCGTCGCGCGCTGCGCGGATCGCGTCGACGACGTTGAACCCGACGTTCCGCACCGCGCCGAGACCGAAGCGGATGTCGTCGCCGACCGCGGCGAAGAAGCCGATGGATTCGTTGACATCGGGCGGCAGGACCTTGATGCCCATGCGTCGGCACTCGTTGAGATAGAGCGCGAGCTTGTCACGGGCGTCGCCGACGCTCGTGAGGAGGGCGGCCATGTACTCCGCCGGATAGTGGGCCTTGAGGTAGGCGGTCCAGTAGCTCAGCACGCCGTAGGCGGCCGAGTGCGCCTTGTTGAACGCGTAGTCGGAGAACGGGAGCAGGATGTCCCACAGCGTCTTGATCGCGGCCTCCGAGTAGCCGTTGTCGATCATGCCCTGGGAGAAGCCCGCGTACTGCTTGTCGAGCTCGGACTTCTTCTTCTTGCCCATCGCACGCCGAAGGATGTCGGCCTGGCCGAGGGAGAAGCCGGCCACCCGCTGCGCGATCGCCATCACCTGCTCCTGGTAGATGATGAGGCCGTAGCTCGTGTCGAGGATGTCTTTCAGGGGCTCGGCGAGCTCGGGGTGGATCGGGGTGATCTCCTGCAGCCCGTTCTTCCGGAGCGCGTAGTTGGTGTGCGAGTTCGCGCCCATGGGGCCGGGGCGGTAGAGCGCGATGACCGCGGAGATGTCCTCGAAGTTGTCGGGCTTCATGAGTCGCAGCAGCGACCGCATCGGGCCGCCGTCGAGCTGGAACACCCCGAGCGTGTCGCCGCGGGACAGGAGGTCGTACGCCGGCTGGTCGTCGAGGGCGAGGTCTTCGAGCACGGGGCGGAAGCCGCGGTTCGCCTCGATGTTGTCGAGGGCGTCGTCGATGATCGTGAGGTTTCGCAGACCCAGGAAGTCCATCTTGATGAGCCCGAGGGACTCGCACGCCGGGTAGTCGAACTGCGTGACGATCTGGCCGTCCTGCTCGCGCTTCATGATCGGGATGATGTCGATGAGCGGGTCGCTCGACATGATCACGCCGGCCGCGTGCACCCCCCACTGGCGCTTCAGATTCTCGAGCCCGAGCGCGGTGTCGAAGACGGTGCGCGCCTCGGGGTCGGTCTCGATGATCGCCCGGATGTCTCCCGCCTCCTTGTAGCGCGGGTGGTCCTTGTCGACGATGCCCGAGAGCGGGATGTCCTTGCCCATGACGGCCGGCGGCATCGCCTTCGTGAGCTTCTCGCCCATGGAGAAGGGGAAGCCGAGCACGCGGCCCGAGTCCTTCAGCGCCTGCTTGGCCTTGATGGTGCCGTAGGTGACGATCTGCGCGACGCGCTCCTCGCCGTACTTCTCAGTGACGTACTTGATGACCTCACCGCGCCGACGCTCGTCGAAGTCGACGTCGAAGTCGGGCATCGAGACGCGGTCGGGGTTCAGGAAGCGCTCGAAGATGAGCCCGTGCTGCAGCGGGTCGAGGTCGGTGATCTTCATCGCGTACGCCGCCATGGAGCCGGCGCCCGAGCCACGGCCGGGGCCCACGCGGATGCCGTTCTCCTTCGACCAGTTGATGAAGTCGGCGACGACGAGGAAGTAGCCGGGGAAGCCCATCTGGCTGATGACGCCGACCTCGTAGTCGGCCTGCTTGCGCACCTCGGCCGGGATGCCGTTCGGGTAGCGCTGGTGCAGCCCCTTCTCGACCTCCTTCACGAACCAGCTCTCCTCGTTCTCGCCCTGCGGCACGGGGAAGCGCGGCATGTAGTTCGCGCTGGTGTTGAACTGGACGTCGCAGCGTTCGGCGATCGCGAGCGTGTTGTCGCAGGCCTCGGGGTGGTCTCGGAAGAGGTGGCGCATCTCGGCCGCGGTCTTCAGATAGAACTCGTCGGCGTCGAACTTGAACCGATTCGGGTCGTCGAGCGTCGAGCCCGACTGCACGCAGAGGAGCGCGGCGTGGCTCTTCGCGTCGTGCGCATGGGTGTAGTGCAGGTCGTTCGTGGCGACGAGCGGCAGCCCCAGGTCTTTCGCGAGGCGCAGCAGATCGTCCATGATGCGCTTCTCGATGCCGAGGCCGTGGTCCATGATCTCGCAGAAGAAGTTCTCGCTGCCGAAGATGTCACGGAACTCCGCGGCCGCCTCCACCGCCTCGTCGTACTGGCCGAGGCGGAGGCGCGTCTGCACCTCGCCCGACGGGCACCCCGTGGTGGCGATGAGCCCCTTGGAGTAGGTCTGCAGGAGCTCGCGGTCCATGCGCGGCTTGAAGTAGTAGCCCTCGATCGAGGCGAGGCTCGAGAGCCGGAACAGGTTGTGCATGCCCTCGGTGGTCTCGGAGAGCAGCGTCATGTGCGTGTACGCGCCGGAGCCGGACACGTCGTCGCCGCCGCCGTCGCCCCAGCGCACCCGCGTCTTGTCTCGACGGTCGGTGCGCGGGGTGAGGTAGGCCTCGGTGCCGATGATCGGTTTGATGCCGGCGTCGGTCGCCTGCTTCCAGAAGTCGTAGGCGCCGAACACGTTGCCGTGGTCGGTGACCGCGACGGCGGGCATCTCGTGCCCCTGGGCGGCCTTGATGAGCTCCCCGACTCGCGCGGCGCCGTCGAGCATCGAGTACTCGGAGTGGACATGCAGATGAACGAAGGAATCGGCGGCCACGTGGCTCCTCATCGGGTGGTGCTGCGGGTGGTTCTGGGGTGTGCTGAGAGTCTACGGCGGGCCACCCACATGCCGACCGCCGACCCACCACCGAGGACGCGCTGAGTGCGGGTCAGTCGGCGCGCAGCACGTCGAGCGCGTGCGCGAGATCTGCGGGATACTCCGACACGTACGTCGCCCACTCCCCCGCGCCCGGGTGCACGAACGCGAGCTGCTTCGCGTGCAGCCACTGCCGTTCGAGCCCGAGCCGTGCCGAGATCGTCGGATCGGCGCCGTACATCGCATCGCCGACGCAGGGATGCCGCTGCGCCGCCATGTGCACGCGGATCTGATGCGTCCGTCCCGTCTCGAGCTGCACCTCGAGCAGCGAGGCGGAGGGGAACGCCTCGAGCGTCTCGTAGTGGGTCACCGCGTGCTTGCCGTCGGCGACGACCGCGAACTTCCACTCGGAGCGCGGATGGCGGCCGACGGGCGCGTCGATCGTGCCGGCGAAGGGATCGGGATGGCCCTGCACGACCGTGTGGTAGATCTTCTCCACCTCGCGGTCGTGGAACGCGCGCTTCAGCGCCGTGTACGCCCGCTCGGACTTGGCCACCACCATGAGCCCGCTCGTGCCGGCGTCGAGGCGGTGCACCACGCCCTGCCGCTCGGGGGCGCCCGAGGTCGAGATGCGGAAGCCGGCCGCGGCGAGGGCGCCGACGACGGTCGGGCCGTTCCAGCCGAGCGAGGGGTGCGCCGCGACCCCGGCCGGCTTGTCGACGACGACGAGGTCGTCGTCGTCGTGCACGATGCCGAGGTCCGGGACCGCGATCGGCTCGACCTCGAGCGTGCGCGGGGGCTCCCAGCTCACCTCGAGCCAGGCCCCGGCGCGCAGCCGGTCCGATTTGCCGGCCACCGAGCCGTCGACGAGCACCCCGCCGGCCGACGCCACATCGGCCGCCTGCGTTCGGGAGAAGCCGAGCAGCTTCGCGAGCCCCTGATCGACGCGCGCACCCTCGAGCCCGTCCGGGACGGGCAACGAGCGGTGCTCCATCAGGACTCGCTCGGCCGCGGTGCGGGCACGCTGGTTCGGGGCCCCGGGTCGGCCTCGCCTGCGGCGTCCGGGTCGGCCGACGCCTGCGGCTCGGCCGCCTGCGCCTCGGCCGCGGAGGCCTCGGCCGTCGGCACGCCCTTGCTCTGCCGCTCCTCGCGGGAGCCGTCGAGCCCGATGCCGCGGATCGTCAGGATCATGAACAGCGCCATGCTCGACACGATCGAGATGTCGGCGATGTTGTAGATCGCCGGCAGCATCCAGGGCGTCGAGATGAAGTCCACGACGTGCCCGAGCCCGAAGCTCGGCTCCCGGAAGAGCCGGTCGGTCAGGTTGCCGAGCACCCCGCCGAGCAGGAGTCCGAAGACCATCGCCCACGCGACCGACTTGATGCGCCGGGAGAACCAGATGATGAAGGTGATGACGCCGGCCGCGAGGATCGTGAAGATCCAGGTCATCCCGCTCGCGAGCGAGAACGCCGCACCCGGGTTCCGCACGAACTGGAACTCGAGCACCTGCCCGAGCACCTGGACCGTCTCGCCCTCGGTGAGGTTCGAGACGACCAGGTACTTGGTCAGCTGATCGAGGCCGTACGCCACCACGGCGGCGCCGGCGAGGACCAGAAGTGCGGTAGCGGTGCCGACCTTGGCGCTGCGCTCAGGCGCCAAAGCCCTGGAAGGTGGGCGCCTGCTGCTCGCCCTGCGCCGAGGCGCTCACGGGGGCCGAGAAGCCCTGGTTGCCCGACACCTGCACCGGCGCGGCGGTGTCGAGGTCGCGCAGCTGACCCTCGATGTAGCTCTTCAGCTTCTGACGGTACTCGCGCTCGAAGACGCGCAGCTCGTCGACCCGCTTCTCGAGCGCCACGCGCTCCTGGTCGAGGATGCCGATCTGCTGGCGCTGCTTCGCCTCGGCCTCGGCGACGAGGCGGGCCGCGGTCGCGTGCCCCTCGGCGATCAGCGCGTCGCGCTTCTCGACGCCCTCGCGCACGTGCTCCTCGTGGAGACGGCGGGCCAGCTGCAGGAGGTTGGTCGTCGAGGTCTGCTCGTCGAGCTCCGACTGCGGAGTCGGCTGCTGCGTCGGGACCGCGACGGTGGCCGGCTGGGAAGCGGGCTCGGTGAAGGCGGCGGGCGCCGTGGCCGCGGACGCCTGCGCGGCCGGCTGGTCGGCGGAGCGGGCCTCGGCGGCGGCGAGGCGCTGACGCAGCTCCTCGTTCTCCTGGTTCAGTCGACGCAGCTCCACGACGACCTCGTCGAGGAAATCGTCGACCTCGTCCTGGTCGTAGCCCTCACGGAACTTCGTCGCCTGGAAGCGCTTGTTGACCACATCTTCCGGAGTTAGCGCCATGGCTGCTCACCCTCAAATCTGTCGAAACTATCGAACTGTCGGATCACGTTCAGGTTACGGTACCACCCGTGTTCGGGAGACCGCAGGGCCGATCGTCTCGGCCCGCAATGCTCGCAGGATATCGTCAGCCAGCGAGCGCGGTGGCCTGCGAGAGCCAGGACACCACGGTCATCGCCACGATGACGACGAGCATGGCGAGGCTCCACGCGAGGTCGAGCGCCACGGGGCCGAGGCGCAGCGGCGGCACCAGCCGCCGGAAGAACTTGATGAGTGGATCGGTGACCGTGTACACGAGCTCGACCACCACGAGCCAGCCGCCTCGCGGCCGCCAGCTGCGGTTGAAGGTGCGCACGAGGTCGAGGACGAACCGCCCCCACATCACGAAGAAATAGATGAGCAGCAGCGTCGAGAGGATGCTCCAGACGACGGAGAGGGCGCCCACCGCCGGCTACGCGCGGGTGAAGAACGACGCTTCCACGTCGTCGTCGACCTCGCCGCTCTCTCCGGAGATCACGACGTGCGCCGGCGAGAGCAGGAACACCTTGCTCGTGACGCGCTCGATCTTGCCGGACAACCCCTGCGAGAGCCCGCTCGCGAAGTCGATGAGACGACGCGCGTCGTTGTCGGACATCTGCGAGAGGTTGATGATGACCGGCACGCCCTCGCGGAACGACTCGGCGATCACCTGGGCGTCGCGGTACTGGCGCGGGTGCACCGTCAGAATCTCGTTCATCTCCACCTGGGGGGCGACCGGCTGGACGTGCTGCTTGCGCAGCGGCGTCACCGGCGCCTGCTTGGGGGCGGCAGCCGCGACTGGCGCGGCCTGGGCGGGTGCAGCCTGTGCCGGCACGGCGGCCTGCTGCTGGGGAGCCTCGGTCTCGAGCTCCTCGTCGGCGAGGCCGAGGTAGACCATGGTCTTCTTGAGCGGGTTCGACATCGCTGCCCTCCGGTGTTCTTCGTCTCTTCGAGGTTAACCGCGGTCCGGGCGATTCCCCGTGATTGCGGTGCCGATCCTCAGGTGTGTCGCACCCTCGGCGATCGCATCGGCGTAGTCGTGCGACATCCCCATCGACAGCGCGCCCGCCTCGGGGGCGAGCCGCTGCACGCGCTCGGAGAGCTCGCGCACCCGGGCGAACGCCGGTCGCGCCGGCTCGTCGAGCGGGGCGACCGCCATGAGTCCGAGCAGCCGCAGTCCGGGCGCCTCGAGCACCTGCTCGACCAGCGGTTCGAGCTCGCTCGGCGCGACACCGCCACGACCGGGATCGTCGGTGAGGTTCAACTGCACGAAGCAGTCGACGCTCGTTTCGTCGGATCGAAGCGCGTCGACGAGGGCGACCCGGTCGATGGAGTGGATGACCGAGGCGTACGACCTGACCTGCCTGGCCTTCTTGCTCTGCAACTGTCCGACGAAGTGCCAGCGGAGATCGAGCTCGGCGAGCTCCGCCGCCTTCGCCTGCGCCTCCTGGTGACGGTTCTCCCCCACGTCGCGGACGCCGAGCTCGGAGAGCTCGCGCACGAGCGCCGCCGGGTGGAACTTGGTCACGACGATCGTCGTCAGCTCGTCCGGGGAGCGACCGGCCGCGGTCGCGGCATCCGCGATGCCGGCGCGGACCGCGGCCAGCCGGTCGGCGAGGGAGCTCACTTCAGGAAGTCGGGGATGTCGAGATCGTCGCCGTCGTCGTCGAAGGCCGGGTCCGAGACGATCTGGTCGGCGGTGCTCGCGGTCGTTTCGGCCGAGCCCCAGCTCGCCGTTTCGACGAGCTCGTCGATGTCGATCTCGGCGATCGGGTCGCCGGGCTCACCTGAGCCCAGCACGCCGGCCGCACCGACGGCGGCGCCGACGGCGGCGGGCATGGCCGCCTGCTGGCGCGCCTCGACCACCTGCTTCGGCTGCGGCTCACCGCCGTCGAAGCCCGCCGCGATCACCGTCACGCGCACCTCGTCGCCGAGGGTGTCGTCGATGACGGCGCCGAAGATGATGTTCGCCTCGGGGTGGACCGCCTCCTGCACGAGCCGCGCGGCATCGTTGATCTCGAAGATGCCGAGGTTCGACCCACCCTGGATCGAGAGCAGGACGCCGTGCGCGCCGTCGATGGAGGCCTCGAGCAGCGGGCTCGCGACGGCCAACTCCGCGGCTTTGATCGCCCGGTCCGCCCCTCTCGAGGAGCCGATGCCCATGAGCGCCGACCCGGCGCCCTGCATGACGCTCTTGACGTCGGCGAAGTCGAGGTTGATGAGGCCGGGGGTCGTGATGAGGTCGGTGATGCCCTGGACACCGGCGAGGAGCACCTGGTCGGCCGTGGAGAACGCCTCGAGCATCGAGATGCCGCGATCGCTGATCTCGAGCAGGCGGTCGTTCGGCACCACGATGAGGGTGTCGACCTCTTCCTTCAGGCGCGCGACGCCCTGCTCGGCCTGGGTCTGCCGACGCTTGCCCTCGAAGCTGAACGGCTTCGTGACGACACCGATCGTGAGCGCGCCGATCGACTTCGCGATGCGCGCGACGACGGGAGCGCCACCGGTGCCGGTGCCGCCGCCCTCGCCCGCGGTGACGAAGACCATGTCGGCGCCGGCGAGCGCCTCCTCGATCTCCTCGGCGTGGTCCTCGGCCGCGCGACGGCCCACCTCGGGGTCGGCGCCGGCGCCGAGTCCGCGGGTGAGGTCGCGACCGACGTCGAGCTTGACATCGGCGTCACTCAGCAGCAGCGCCTGGGCATCGGTGTTGATGGCGATGAACTCGACGCCGCGCAGGCCCAGCTCGATCATGCGGTTGACGGCGTTGACGCCGCCGCCGCCGATGCCGACGACCTTGATGACGGCGAGGTAGTTCTGGTTTGTCGACATGTTCGGCCTTCCCTGGGAACCTTGAACCTCTAGTCGAAGGTTAAAGTTTTGCTGAGTATGCAATTCCTGAGAACGACGGTAGGTCCCCGGCCCCGCCTGCGCGACGATGACACTCCGCGTGTCGCGAACGGATGCCCGGATTGCTGCGCTCGGAGCACGAAACGGCGCCGCCGGGGGTCCCGTCAATCGGTGACGGGGCTCGTCGGAGCGGAGACGTCGTACTGGCCCACCGTGTCCGGCGGTGCGTTCTTCATCAGGCCCGCGAGCACCACCGCCTTCAGCGCGGAGTCGTCGGCGCTCCCCCAGACGACCGCCGCGCCACTCGCGAGCTCGAGACGCACGTCGTCGGCCGTCTCGGCCGTCACGCGGACGAGCTGGCCCCGGATGTCGTCGGGCAGCGCGCGGACCACCCCCGCCGCCGCTCGGAACCCCGCCCCGTTCGTGGCCCCGGCCTCGATCATGGGCTGCCCGTCCGGGCGCTCCGCAGGCCGATCGATCACGACACCGGCCGCATCGACGAGCTCGAGCCCCTCGGCGCCCTGCACGACGCCCACCGGGGTGCGTTCCGTGATCCGGACGATCAGCGTGCCCGGCGGCACCAGCTCGGTCGAGTAGGTCTCGATGAGCGGGAAGGCGCGAAGCGCGGTGTTCACCTCGCTCGAGCCGATGAGCGGCAACGGCGTGCCGAGCTCCCCGTCGAACGCCGCCCGGATCTCGTCCGGCGGGATGCGCGAAGCACCCTCCACCCGGACCTCGCGCAGCGCCATGGCCGGCGAGTAGGCGACGGCCAGCACACCGCCGACGAACACGACCGCCGCGCCGAGCCCGATCAGCCACGCCCGTCGCCGCCGCCGGGTGTGCGCCGTGAACCGCCGCACCTCGCGACGCTCGTAGCGGCGCCTGGCCCGCTCCGCCGAAGCGAGCGCCTTGCGCGCCGCGCGCGCCGCAGCATCCGACGACCCCGCGCCGACACGGCCCGGAGTCACGGCCGAGACCGGCGCCTCGCCCTCCGCCGGCAACCCGGGTCCCGCAACGAGCGGCCCGGTGCCGAGCGGGACCGTCGCATTCGGGTCGCCGACGACCGGCACCGGGTCGGTGACGGCCTCCGGCTCGACCCGCTCCGCGACACCGCCGCGGCGGAGCGGCACCGTCGCAGCAGGCTCTTCCGACCCGCTCGAGGGCGGGCGTTCACGACCCGACCGCGCAGCACGCGGCCCGTCGAAGCCCTGCGGCCGCTTCACGGGCGCCCCGAGCTCACCCGCGCTCGCGCTCGAGCGAGGCGAGCAGCTGCGGGACGATGCGGTAGACGTCACCGCAGCCGAGCGTGATCACGAAGTCTCCGTCGCGCGCGATCTGCGCGGTGTGGTCGGCCGCCTCCTGCCAGTCGGCGATGAAGGCCACCCGCTCCGCGTCGCCGAAGCGTTCGCTCACGAGGGCGCCGGTGACGCCGGGGACCGGGTCTTCTCGCGCACCGTAGACGTCGAGCACGACGGTTTCGTCGGCGTACTGCTCCAGCACCTCCGCGAACTCCTTCGCGAAGGCCTGCGTGCGACTGTAGGTGTGCGGCTGGTGCACCGCGATGATCCGACCGTCGCCGACGACGGTGCGCGCGGCGGCGAGGGCCGCGGCGACCTCCGTGGGGTGGTGCGCGTAGTCGTCGTAGACGCTCACCCCGCCGACGGTGCCGTGCAGTTCGAAGCGCCGGCCGGTGCCGGCGAAGCCGGCGATCCCGTCGAGGGCGAGCTGCGGGTCGAAGCCGAGCCCGACGAGCACGGCGAAGGCTCCCGCCGCGTTGATCGCATTGTGTCGGCCCGGCACTCGCAGTCGCGCACGGTATTCGGCGCCCGCGTAGCTTAGTGCGAACGCGACCGGGCCGTCCGTCTCGATGGAGTGCACCCGCACCGTCGCACCCTCGGCCTCACCGAAGCTCACGATGTTCGCGTGCGACAGCCGCTCGGTGACGCGCAGGGCCCCGGCGTCGTCCGAGGAGATCACGACGAGCTCGCGCGCCCGATCGGCGAAGTCGACGAAGGCCTGCTCGAACGCCTCGCGCGAGCCGTAGTGGTCGAGGTGGTCGGGGTCGACGTTCGTGATGAGCGCGACGGAGGTGTCGTAGAGGAGGAAGGAGCCGTCGGACTCGTCGGCCTCGACGACGAAGAGCTCGCCGTCGCCCGCGGCCGCGCTGACCCCGAGCCCCTCGATGACCCCGCCGTTCACGAAGTTCGGCCGCGCGCCGAGCGCGAGCAGTCCGGTGACGATCATGCCCGTCGAGGTGGTCTTGCCGTGCGCGCCGGCCACCGAGACTAGCCTCCGCCCGCCGATGAGGGCGGCGAGGGCCTGAGATCGGTGCAGCACCGGCACGCCGCGCTCGAGGGCGAGCTGATACTCCGGGTTGTCCTGCCACAGGGCCCCGGTCACGACGACGGTGTCGACGTCGTCGGGGAGGTTCGCGGCGTCGTGACCGATCGCGATCTCCGCGCCGAGCTCGCGCAGCGCCTGCACGTTCGCCGAGTCCCGCACGTCGGAGCCGGTCACGCGATGTCCGTCGCCGAGCACGAGTCGCGCGATGCCGCTCATACCGGAGCCGCCGATGCCGATGAAATGCACGGCGCCGAGCTCGGCGGGGATCTCGGTGGAGGGGTCGGGCTTGATCGTCACGTCGGGTGGCTCTTCCTCGCTGGTCGGTGTCTGCTCGGGAGCGCGATGCTCCCCCTCCACGTTACGCGCCTTCCGGCCCGTGACGGCTCAGGCGTGCGGTTCGCCGAGTGCCTCGTCGATGAGCGCGACGAAGCGCGCGGTGCCGTCGCGGAAGCCCGTGCCGAGCGCCAGGCGCCCCATCTCTTCGATGCGTGCCGGGTCCGCCAGCAGCGGCAGCACCGTCGCCGAGAACCAGTCGGGCGTGAACTGCGCGTCGTCGACGAGGATTCCACCGCCCGCGCTCACCACGCCCGCGGCGTTGAAGCGCTGCTCGCCGTTGCCGACGGGATACGGCACGTAGACGGCGGGGATGCCGAGCGCCGAGAGCTCGCTCACCGTCGCCGCCCCGGCTCGGGACACCGCGAAGTCCGCGAGCGCGAGCGCGAGATCCATGCGGTCGGCGTAGGAGACGAAGCGGTAGCCGTCGATCCCGGGGTCGCTCGCCTCAGCCGTGCCGCCAGCGATGTGCAGCACCTGCCAGCCGGCGTCGACGATCCGTCGGGCGGACTCGACCATCGTGCCGTTGATGCGCCTGGCGCCGAGCGAGCCTCCCGTGGCGAGCAGCACCGGCTTCACGGCATCCAGTTCGAAGAACTCCGCCGCCTCGGCCCGGGACGCCGCGCGGTCGAGCCCCTCGATCTCGCGGCGGAGCGGCATTCCGACCACTCGGGCGCCGTGAAGCGGCGTGCCGGCGAAGGCAACCCCCACTCCAGCCGCCCAGCGCGCGCCGAGGCGATTCGCGAGCCCCGGACGGGCGTTCGCCTCGTGGATGACGACCGGGACACCCGCGCGCCGGGCGGCGAGATAGGCGGGCGTCGAGACGTAGCCCCCGAAGCCCACGACGACGTCGACGCCGTGCTCGGCGATGAGCTCGCGAACGATGCCGATCGAGCGGCCGAAGGCGCTCGGGAATCGCAGCGCGGCCCCATTCGGACGGCGCGGGAACGGCACCTTCGGAATCGTGAGCAGGCGGTAGCCGCGCTGCGGCACGAGGCGGGACTCGAGGCCCTCCGCGGTGCCGAGCACGAGCACCACGGCGTCGGGCTCGCGCTCGCGCAGCCGGTCGGCGACGGCGAGGAGGGGGTTCACGTGCCCGGCGGTGCCGCCGCCGGCGAGGAGGTAGACCGTCATCGCGTCGCGCCCGCCGTCGCCGGGGATCCGGTCGAGTCGCGGAGCCAGCGGCCGCTCCCCCCGCCGTCGGGATTGCGGGCGACCGACAGCACGATGCCGATCGCGAAGAGCGTGGTGAGCAGGGCGGTACCTCCAGCGGAGACGAGCGGGAGCGGGACACCGAGGACCGGGAAGACGCGGAGCACGACACCGATATTGACACAGGCCTGCACGATCACCCACACCATGACCGCCGCCGTCGCCGCCTTGCCGAACGGCGTCCGGGCGCCACGGAGCACCCGCGCGAAGGCGATCGCGAGCAGCACGAACATGGCGATCACGACGATCGCGCCGATCAGGCCGAGCTCCTCGCCGATGATGGCGAAGATGAAGTCGTTCGCCGCCGCCGGCAGCCACGACCACTTCGCCGCGGAGTTGCCGAGGCCGACGCCGAACACGCCGCCGTTCGCGAGGGCGAAGGTGCCGTGCTGGATCTGCCAGCACGCGTCGACGTCGACCTTCGTGCAGCTCTCCTGCACGAAGCTCATGATGCGCTTCATGCGGTTCTCGCTGGAGAAGGCGACGATCACGAAGAGCAGCGCGGCGAGGATCACCGGGCCGATGAGCAGCCGGATCCGGATGCCGACGAGGAACAGCGCCCCGATCAGCATGGCGCCCATGATCATGACCGTGCCGAGGTCGCCGCCGAGGAGGACGAGCCCGATGGAGCCGCCCCCGACGAGCAGGATCGGCAGCACGCCGTGCACGAAGTCGCCGAGCTGGGCCTGCTTCTTCGTCACGATGAGGCCGAGCCACATCACCATCGAGACCTTGATCATCTCCGAGGGCTGGAACTGGAACCCCCCGAGCGAGATCCAGTTCGTGTTGCCGCCGACCTCGACGCCGAGCGGCGTCGCGACGACGAGCAGCTGCATGAGGCAGGAGAGGGCGAGGGCCGGCCAGGCGAGGAGCATCCACACCCGCTGCGGCATCCGGCTCGCGAGCAGCATGACGGGCACGCCGACGGCCGCGAAGGCCGCCTGCCTGCCGATCTGCACGAAGGCGCCGCCGTCTTCGATCCGGGACTCGACCACCGAGGACGAGAGCACCATGACGAGGCCGAAGACGACGAGGAACAGGGTGGTGCCGAGCAGCAGGTAGAAGTCGCCGGACTCCACGCGGAGGACCCGGCCGAACCGGATCCGGGCGGCGGCGATTCCGCGGGGTTCGGCCGACGCGTCAGTCGCTTCCGGCTCGGGGGTCGGCTGCGGTGCCATCGGCATCCGCCTCACCTCCCAGCATCGCTCTGACCGCCTCGTGGAACCTGCGGCCGCGGTCCGCGTAGTCGCTGAACTGATCCATCGACGCCGCCGCGGGCGCGAGCAGCACGGTGTCGCCCTGCTCCGCCACCGAGGCCGCCAACGCGACCGCCTCGGGCATCACGTTCTCAGTGTCGGGCGCGATGACCTCGAAGAGCGGCAGTTCTGGGGCGTGTCGGCGGAACGCGGCGACGAGCTCCGCGCGGTCCACGCCGATCACGACGGCCGCGCGCAGGCGGCCGACGTGGGCCGCGACGAGGGAGTCCGCGTCGACGCCCTTGAGCAGGCCGCCCACGATCCACACCACTCGGCCGAACGCCTTCAGCGACGCCTGCGCGGCATGCGGGTTCGTTGCTTTGGAGTCGTCGATCCATCGCACGCCGCCGGCGATCGCCACCGTTTCGATGCGGTGCGCGTCGAGCCGGAACTCCCCGAGCGCGTCGTGGATGATGCCGACCGGGACGCCCGCCGCCCGGGCGAGCGCCGCGGCGGCGAGGATGTTCTGCACGATGTGCGGCGCGTCGAGCCCGTGCGGCTCGAGCTCGGCGACCGTGATGATCTCGAGGGCCGTGCGGTGGCGGTCGTCGAGGAAGGCGCGGTCGCAGAGGATCCCCTCGACGACGCCGAAGTCGCTCGGCCCTGGCACGTCGAGCCCGAAGCCGATGGCGCGTGCGCCCTCCTCGACCTCCGCCTCCTCGACCATGAGACGCGTCGCCTCGTCGGCGCGGTTGTAGACGCAGGCGAGCTTCGTGTTCGCGTAGACCTTGGCCTTCGCCGCCCGGTATCCCGCGAAGGAGCCGTGCCAGTCGAGGTGGTCGTCGGCGAGGTTCAGGCAGACGCTCGCGAGCGGGTGCAGTGCGCCGGGGCCGGTCGTCGGCACGTGGTGCAGCTGATAGCTCGAGAGCTCGACGACGAGCACGTCGAAGCCCTGCGGGTCGCGCACCGCATCGAGCACCGGCACGCCGATGTTGCCGCACGGCGCCGCGCGCAGGCCGTTCGCGGCGAGGAAGGTCGCGGCGAGCTGCGTCGTCGTCGTCTTGCCGTTCGTGCCGGTGACGAGGATCCACTCGGCTGCCTCGACCTTGTCGCGGACCCGCCAGGCGAGCTCGATGTCGCCCCAAACCGCGATCCCCTCGGCGGCGGCCCACTCCAGCACCGGATGGTCCGGGTGGAAGCCGGGCGAGGCGATGACGAGCTCCGCACCGAACTCGACGAGCTCGACCGGCACCGTCTCGAGCGGGTCGGTGACGAGCCGGGCGCCGATCACCTCGAGGATGCGGGCGCGATCGTCGTCACGCGCCGGGGCGAGCGCGAGCACCTCGGCGCCGAGCTCGGTGAGGGTGTCGGCGACGGCGAAGCCGGTGACGCCGAGCCCGAGCACCGCGACCTTCAGCCCCGTCCAGTCGGCGTGCCAGCTGGTGAGACCGTCGAGCCGTTCGGCAGTCGGGCCGCCCATCAGCTCTGCAGCCATTCGAGGTAGAAGGTGCCGACGCCGGCGGCGACGAGGAGGCCGCCGATGATCCAGAACCGGACGACGATCGTGACCTCGGCCCACCCCTTCAACTCGAAGTGGTGGTGGATCGGGCTCATCAGGAAGATGCGCTTGCCGTGGGTGAGCTTGAAGTACGCCCGCTGCACGATCACCGAGCCCGTCTCGATCACGAACAGCCCGCCGATCAGCACCAGCAGCAGCTCGGTGCGGCTCACGATCGCCAGCGCCGCGAGCGCCCCACCGAGCGCCAGCGAGCCCGTGTCGCCCATGTAGATCTTTGCCGGGTTCGTGTTCCACCACAGGAACCCGATCAACCCGCCCACGATCGCGGTCGCCACGATCGCGAGATCGAGGGGGTCGCGGACCTCGTAGCAGCGGTACGCGTCGGCCTGGTTCAGGTTCGGATTCGAGCAGGCCTGGTTGAACTGCCAGAAGCCGATCACGACGAACGAGCCGATCGCGAGGATCGACGCCCCACCCGCGAGCCCGTCCAGCCCGTCGGTCACGTTCACCCCGTTCGACGCGGCCGTGGAGATCAAACAGATCCAGATCACGTACAGGATCGTCCCGGCGATCGTGCCGAACACCATGAAGTCCAACGGCAGATCCCGGATGAAGGAGATCTTCGTATCCGCCGGCGTCGTGCCCTGCGCATTCGGGAACTGCAACGCCAACAACGCGAACGTGCCCGCCACCACGACCTGCCCGGCGACTTTCGCCCAGCCCCCGAGGCCCAGACTCTGCTTCTTCCGCGTCTTCAGGAAATCATCGATGAACCCGACCACCCCGAGCCCGACCATCATGAACAACACCAACAGCCCCGACGCCGTGGCACCCTCACCATTGATCAACGTCGCCCCGAAATACCCGAACAACGTCCCCAGGATGAAGATGATCCCACCCATCGTGGGCGTCCCACGCTTCACATGATGCGACTGCGGGCCATCATCCCGAATGAACTGCCCCCACCCCAAACGCGTGAACAACCGGATGAACAGCGGGGTCAGAAAGAGCGTGAAGGCGAGCGACAGGGCTCCAGCGGTCAGCAGTGCTCTCACGAGAACCATTCTCCCAGTCGGTCGCCGAGGTGTCGAAGCCCCGCCGAGTTCGAAGATTTCACGAGGATCGTGTCACCCGGGCGGGCCTGCGCCGTGACGAGTTCGAACGCCTCGTCCTGGGTCTCGACGAAGGCGGACTCACCGTCCCAGGAGCCCTCGTTGATCGCCGAGATGTGCAGGCGCCGGGCGCCCTGCCCGACGACGACGAGCTGCGAGATGCCGAGCCGGACGGCGAGCAGGCCGATGCGGTCGTGCTCGTCGCCGGAGAACTCGCCGAGCTCGCTCATCTCGCCGAGCACGGCGAAGGTTCGAGCACCCTCGCGCCTCACCTGGGCGAGCGTCTTCAGCGCGGCCGACATCGAGTCGGGGCTCGCGTTGTAGGCGTCGTTGATGACGGTGACGTCGTCGCGCCCCCCGAGCACCTCCATGCGGCCGTGCTCGGCGAGGGTGACGGACTCCAGCGCGGAGACGATCTCGGCGAGCGGCACCCCGAGCTCGCGCGCGGCGGCGATCGCCGCGAGTGCGTTCATGATGTGGTGCTCGCCGAGCACGCCGAACGCGACCGACGCGGTCTCGCCGCCGGGCACGGTGACGGTGAAGTCGGTGCCCCTGGCGTGGACGCGGATGCCGCTCGCCCGCACGTCGGCGTCGTCGCCGAGCCCGAAGCGGACCACCCGGGCGCGGGTGAGCCCGGCCATGGGGGCGACGCGCGGATCGTCGGCGTTCAGCACCGCGACATCGGTGTCGAGCAGTTCGGTGACCATCTCGCTCTTCGCGCGGACGGTCTGCTCGATCCCGCCGAACTCGCCGGCGTGCGCGAGGCCGACCTTCAGGACGATGCCGACGTCCGGCCGCGCCATCCGGACCAACCGGGCGATCTCGCCGACGCCGGAGGCGCCCATCTCGGCGACGAGGAACTCGGTCGACTCGGTCAGTTCGAGCATCGTGATCGGCGCGCCGACCTCGTTGTTGAACGACTTCCTGGCGGCGACCGTCTCGCCGACGCGCTCGAGCACGGTGCGGAGCAGGTTCTTCGTCGTCGTCTTGCCGTTGGATCCGGTCACGCCGACGATGCGGAGCCGGCCGAGGGCGCGGACGCGGGCGACGACCTCGGTCGCGAGCCGTCCGAGCGCCTCGACCGAGTCGCCGACGACGATCTGCGGCACCGCGACGGACTGCGGCTCCTCGACGATCAGCAGCGCAGCACCGGCGTCGACGGCGGCCGGCACGAAGCGGTGACCGTCGTCGAACTCGCCGCGCTTGGCGACGAAGACGCCGCCGGCGACGACCTCGCGCGAATCGGTCGTGACGGGCCCGTCGACGAGCTCGGCCGAGGCGGCCCCCGCGTCGGGCAGACGGAGTTCGCCCTCGACCGCCCGGGCGATCTCGGCGAGGCTCAGCGCGATCATGCCGGCCACCCCGCCTCGCGGAGCGCCGCGCGGACATCGTCTCTGGCGGAGTACGGGATCTTCTCGCCCTTCACTTCGTGGTAGTCCTCGTGTCCGGGTCCGGCGTAGAGGATCGCATCGCCCTCGCCGACGAGTCCGAGCGCCGTGCGGAATGCGGTGCGCGGGTCGGCGACCTCGTGGATCTCGCGGCCCGGGACGGCCTCGAGGGCACCGGCGATGAGGCTGGCGCGGATGGCCGCCGGGTCTTCCCAGCGGGGGTGGAAGTCGGTGACGACGAGCGCGTCAGCCCCCCGCGCGGCGATCGCGCCCATCTCGGCCCGCTTTGTCGTGTCGCGGTCGCCGTCCGCCCCGAAGAGCATGACGAGGCGCCCAGGGGTGAATCGGCGGATCGCACCGAGCGTCTGCAGGAAGGCATCGGGGCTGTGGCCGTAGTCGACGTAGACGAGGGGACCGCGATCACCCGAGATGCGCTCGGCGCGACCAGGGATGTAGGCGTCGATCCCGCCGTCGCGGCCGAGCGCCGCGGCGATCTCGTCGAATGCGTAGCCCGCTTCGACGAGCATCACGATCGCGAGCGCGGCGTTCGCCGCCATGTACCAGCCGACGATCGGCACGGAGGTCTCGATCCGCCCGGCCGGGCCTTCGAGCACGAAGGAGGTGCTCGCCGCGAGCTCGTCGCCCACGGTCATGCGCCACTCGGCATCGACGTCGGGGCGCGTGGTCAGCGTCGTGACGGGGATGCCCGATTCGGCCGCCAGGCGTCGGCCCCACTCGGAGTCGACGGTGACGACGCCGCGCCGGGCCCGGTCCGGCTGGAAGAGCGCGAGCTTCGCGGAGAAGTACTCGTCCATCGAGGCGTAGTCGTCGAGATGGTCGTGGCTCAGGTTCGTGAATCCCACGACGTCGAAGACGAGCCCGTCGACGCGGTGCCGGCTGAGCGCCTGCGCGGAGACCTCGATCCCGAACGCCCCCGCGTCGAGCTCGCGCGCGCGCGCGAGCAGCGCGTGCAGCTCACTCGCCTCCGGCGTGGTCAGCGCGCTGACCACCGCCTCGTCGCCGATTCGGCGCTCGGCCGTGGAGGTCAGGCCCGAGACCACACCGAGCTGGCGGAGGATGCCGTCGAGCAGATAGACGACGCTCGTCTTGCCGTTGGTCCCGGTCACGCCGAACAACGTCGCGGGGTTCTCGGCCGTACCGTGGATCCACGCGGCGACGGGGCCGAGCGCCGCGCGTGCGTCGTCGACGACGAGCACGGGCAGGCCGGCGTTCGCCGCCCGCTCGGCGCCATCGGCGTCCGTGAGCACTGCGACGGCGCCGCGCTCGGCCGCCTCCGCGGCGAATCCCGCCCCGTGCACATTGCGACCGGGCACACCGACGTACAGGTCCCCCGGCTGCACCGCGCGGCTCGAGAGGGCCACACCGGTCACCTCGAGTCCGGTGAGATCGCCGCGCACCACCAGATCGAACTCCCCCGCGAGCTCGCGGAGCGATCTGGGATTCGGGTGCTGCGGCCGGAGTGCCGTGGGAGGCGTGCCGGTCACGAATCCAACTTTCTCACCAGCTTGCTGGCAGTTCGGGCGCCGGGGCGCCGGATGGAACGGTCCGATACTTCTTCAGCACCTGGCTCATCACGTCTCGGAAGACGGGAGCGGATGCGGCGGACGAATTCATCGTAACGGCATCGAAGATGCTCACCGAAACGACGTACTGCGGATCGTCGGCCGGCGCGTAGCCCGAGACCGACACGAGGTACTCGCTGCGGTACCCGCCCTGACCGTCCGCCACCTGCGCCGTTCCGGTCTTCGCCGCGACCCGGTAGCCCGGGATGTTCCACTTCTCCGCGAGCCAGCCCTCGAGGTAGACGCGTTCGAGCATGGCCGTGGTCTCGTCGGCGGCCTTGGCCGACACCACCTCCCGCGGGGTCTGGTCCGGCTTGCCGGTGATCTCGCCGTCGGCGAGCTCGCAGCCCTGGACGAGCTGCACCGGCATCCGCACGCCGTGGTTCGCGAGCGTCTGGTAGACGCTCGCGATCTGGATCGCGGTCGTCGTGAGGCCCTGGCCGAACATCGTCGCGTAGCGGGTCTGGTCGTCAGGCCAGTCCGGTCCCCCGTTCAGGTCGCCGGCGCCCTCGCCGGGGAAGCCGACCTCGCTCTCGGTGCCGAGCCCGAAGTCGACCATGTCCTGATACCGCTGCTCGTCGCTCACGCGTTCGCCGAACTGCGACATCCCGGTGTTCGACGAGTCGATCAGCACCCCGGTCAACGTCAGCCGCTCGTCCTCATGGTACTCGGAGTCGTTGATGTTCGCGTCCCCGAAGAGCTTGCGGTACGGCGCGACGATCTCGCTCGTCGGATCCGCCTGTCCGGCATCGATCGCCGAGGCCGCCGTCAGCGCCTTGAAGGTCGAACCGGGCTCGAACGGGGCGGCGAAGGAGCGCGAGCCGCGGTCCTCGACGTCGGTCGAGTCGGGGTCGTTGGGGTCGACCGTCGGCACGTCGGCGACGGCGAGGAGTTCGCCCGTCTTCGCGTTCATGACGGTGACCATCCCCCAGTCCGCTCCGACCTCGGCGATCCGGGCGGCGAGGATGCGCTGCACCTCCCACTGCAGATCGGCGTCGATCGTCAGCTGCACGGTGCCCCCCGGCTGCGCCTCCTTGACGGTCCGCTCCGTGCCGGGGATGTCGACCCAGTCCTTCAGGGAGTGCAGCGAGGTCACCTCGCCGTCGACGCCGGCGAGACATTCGTTCTGCGCGGCCTCCAGGCCGCCGGCCGCCTCGCCGTCGTCGTTGATCCAGCCCAGCAGGTTGCCCGCGACCGCACCGTTGGGATAGATGCGACCCGGGTGCTCCTGGGAGTACACCCAGGGCACCTTCAACGCGGTGACGCGGTCGTACGTGGCGACGTCGACCTGCTTCACGAGGTAGGCGAAGTCGGAGTCGGCGTCCGCGGCGAGGCTCTGCTCGATCACGGTCAACACCTGCTCGGCCGGGATGCCGAGCGCCGCCCCGAGGTCCGCGGCGTTCTTCTCGAGCTGGCCCGGCTCCTCGGCCTCACGGGCCTTGGCCTGCTTGGGCGAGAGCGTGATGTCGTAGCGCATCACCGAGTCCGCCAGCACCGTGCCGTTGCGGTCGACGATGTCACCCCGCGCCCCGTAGACGGTGCGGGAGTCGCTGCGCACCTGCTCGGCCTCGGCGTTGTACTCGTCGGCGCGCACCACCTGGATCTCGACGAGCTTCACGACGAAGACCGCGACGAAGGCGATGAGCAACGCCCCGGCCACGATCACGCGCCGCATCGGGTACCGGCTCGTCTGCTTCATGCCTGCGGTGCCCCCTGGTGGTTCAGTGCGTGTCCGGAGTGGGCAGGGCCCCCGGCGGCACGATCTGGGCGTCGGCTCCGGCGGGCGCCTCCGCGCCCGATGCTCCGGTGGCATTCTCACCCGTCGCCGGCTGGTTCACGAGCGGCACGTCGGTGATCAGCGAATTCGGGACGAGCGGCCCGGACGAGGCCGCATGCCCCGCCGCCTGGGGCTGCCCGAGCACGGCACCGTCCGAGAGCCGGAGGTAGACGGGCGACGTGTTCGGCACCATGCCGAGCTCTTCGGCGTTGCGGGCGAGATTCTGCGGCGACTGCAACGCGTCGAGCTCCTCGCCGACGATCTGACGGTCGCGCTCGAGCTTCGTCTGCTGCACGCGGAGCGAGTCGAGCTCGTACGCCCCCTGGGTCATCGCGACCGAGAGCACGAGCTGCGCGGCCGCCACGAGGAGGATCGCCCCGAGCGCGATGATCGCGTAGGCGATGCGTGGCTTGCGCCGCCGAACAGCGTCGGGGACGAGACGGAGGCGCCGGGTCGGAGCCGCGGCGGGCGCGCCCCGGAGCGGGGCGGGCAGGCTCTGGGCGGGTACAGCGCTCATGACGCCCTCCTCACTCGTTCGGCGGCGCGCAGGCGCACCGGCTTGGCACGGGGGTTCTCGGCCTGCTCGGCCTCGCTCGCCAGCTCCGCGCCGCGGACGAGCAGTCGGAACTGCGCCTTGTGCTCCGGCAGCTCCATCGGGAGACCAGCCGGAGCGGTCGAGCTCGAGGCTGCCTGAAGCTCGCGCTTCACGAGGCGGTCTTCGAGGGACTGGTAGGAGAGCACCACGATGCGACCACCGACCGCGACCGCGTCGAGCGCGGCGGGAATGGCGGCGGCGAGCACGGAGAGCTCCTCGTTGACTTCGATCCGCAGGGCCTGGAAGACGCGCTTGGCGGGGTGGCCCTGCCGCTGGATCGCGACGGGGGTCGCGTCGTGCAGGATCTGGACGAGCGCCCCGGACCGAGTGATCGGCCGATCGGCCCTCGCCCGCACGATCGCTCGGGCGTACCGGGCGGCGAGCTTCTCCTCGCCGTAGTCGAGGAAGATCCGACGCAGTTCGTCCTCGTCGGCTTCGGCGAGCACATCGGCGGCCGTGCGGCCTTGGGACGGGTCCATGCGCATGTCGAGCGGAGCGTCCTTGGCGTAGGCGAATCCGCGCTCGGCCCGATCGAGCTGGAGCGAGGAGACGCCGAGGTCGAAGAGGATGCCCTGCACCTCGCCGTAGCCCTCGCCGCGGATCGCCTCCGTGATGCCGTCGTAGACCGTGTGCACGAATCGGGCGCGGTCGCCGAAGGCGGCCAGACGCTCGCGAGCGATCGCGAGCGCCTCCAGGTCGCGGTCGAGCCCGATGACCGTGAGCTCGGGGAAGCGCTCGAGGAAGGCGCGGCTGTGGCCGCCCATGCCGAGCGTGGCGTCGACGAGGACGGCGCCCGGCGCCTCGAGGGCGGGGGCGAGCAGCTCGACGGTGCGGTCGAGCATGACTGGGGTGTGGATGCGATCGAGGTCCATGTTCCTTCTCCGGTCCCGAGTGCCTCGGGTCCTGATCCCCATCCGTGACCCTGATGCGGGGAAGTGCGCCAGGTGCAACGGCTGGGAGTCAGCGCCCGAGGAGCTCAGAAGAGCCCCGGGATCACCTCCTCCGCGGTCTCGGCGAACGCCGCTTCCTGCTCGGCGAGGTACTCCTGCCAGGCCTCGGCGTCCCAGATCTCGACCCGGCTGCCCGCACCGATCACGGCGAGGTCCCGGTCGAGCCCGGCGTAGCCGCGGAGCGTGGCGGGAATGGTGACGCGGTGCTGCTTGTCGGGCGTCTCCGCGGAGGCGCCGGACAGGAACACGCGCATGTAGTCACGGGCCTGCTTGCTCGTGACCGGGGCTTGCCGGATCTTGTCGCTCATCTGCTCGAACTCACGAGCGCTGAACACGTAGATGCAGCGCTCCTGCCCCCGAGTGAGGACGAGGCCGTTCGAGAGCTCCTCGCGGAACTTCGCGGGCAGGATGATGCGCCCCTTCTCGTCGAGCTTCGGCTCATACGTACCGAGAAACATCCCCCACCCCCTTTCCTCCGGCCAGGATCCAGGTGACCCCACTTTACTCCACTCTCATCCCCGATTCAATGAAAACCCGCCGCCGCAGCCTGAGCACCTCCGGAAGAAGCCCGGAAATACAGCGAAGTTCTGCGTGGTGGGAAGTGGAGGAGAAAATACACCAGGGGAAGAATCCGGGCGCGCCGAAGCGCCGGAAGCGCCGGCTGCGCGCGGGAACTCCGCCGGAATCAGCGGGTCAGCCCACGCGCGGACCACCGTCCGGGCACGAAAAAGCGGGCCGATCGAATCGATCGGCCCGCGAGTGGGGCGAAGTGGAGGGGTGCGGTGGAGGGGGCGGCGGAGCGCCTAGCCCTGCCCGTCCTGACGTCGGTCCCAACGGTCGTTGAGCCGGTCCATGAACCCGGCCTTCGACTGCGCCTGGCGCGGGCCGCGCGCAGCGTCCACCGGGTCGACCGGCGACGGCTGCCCGGCGCCACGCCGGGAACGGGTCATGGAGAAGAGCACGCCGGCGAACATCGCGGCGAAGCCCAGAATGCCGACCACGGGGATCTGCAGCGCGACGCCCGCGATGAGCGCCCCGATGCCGACGAGGGCGATCAGCACCCCGATCGTGAGGCGTCGGTAGTCCACTCCACCTCGTCGACCGCCGACCGCCTGGACGAAATCGGCGTCGTTGCGGTAGAGATTGCGCTCCATCTCTTCGAGAAGGCGCTGCTCCTGCTCTGAAAGCGGCATCTCATTCCCCTCTTTCGGGATCAACGCATCCTACGTCGATTCTAACGCCGCTGCGCCTCGCTAGGCTAGGCGGGTGGCACACGGTTCCCGACTGGTCGACCTGGTTCACGATCGGATCGAGGATTTCCTCGCCGACCGTACCTCTATTCTCGATGCCGTTTCGGGCGACCTCGCCCCACTCGGCGCATTCTCGAAGCGCTTTCTCAGCGGGGGCAAGCGCTTTCGCGCACTGTTCTGCTACTGGGGGTGGGAGGCCGCCACCGGCGGCGGCTTCGATCCGTTCGACGGCCCCGACTCGCGCGACCGCTCCCCCGTCATCGCGGCGGCCTCGGCCCTCGAGCTCTTCCACGCCGCGGCGCTCGTGCACGACGATCTCATCGACAACTCCGACACGCGCCGCTCGGCCCCGAGCGCCCACCGTCTGTTCGAGCGGCTGCACGGCGAATCCGGTTGGGTCGGGGACGGCGAGCAGTTCGGCCGCTCCGCGGCGATCCTGCTCGGCGACCTCCTGCTCGGCTGGAGCGACGAGCTCCTCGACGAAGGCCTCGAGCTCCTCGAGCAGCGCGCCGACGCTCGCGCCGCCAGGGTCGAGTTCATGCGGATGCGCACCGAGGTGACGGCGGGCCAGTACCTCGACGTGCTCGAGGAGCACGCGTGGATCGCCCAGCCGGACGCGGAGCAGCAGCTGCGCGCCGAACGCGTCATCGTCTACAAGGCCGCGAAGTACAGCGTCGAGGCCCCGCTCGCGATCGGCGCCGCGATCGGCGGCGCGACACCGGAGCAGGCCGCGGCCCTCCGTGCGTACGGGCTACCCCTCGGCATCGCGTACCAGCTGCGCGACGACCTGCTCGGCGTCTTCGGCGATCCGGAGCTCACCGGGAAGCCCGCCGGGGACGACCTCCGGGAGGGCAAGCGCACGATGCTCATCGCGATCGCGCGGGAACGGCTGGCACCGAGCACTCGCCGACTGCTCGACGAGCTGCTCGGCGACCCGGCGCTCGACGAGACGCAGGTGCGCATGCTGCAGCAGACGCTCAGCGACTGCGGAGCGGTCGATGAGATCGAAGCGCTCATCACCCGTCAACTGCAGGCCGCGACCGCGGCGCTGGCGGAGGCGCCCATCAGCGAGCACGCCAGGGCCGAGCTCGGTGCGCTCGCGCGTTCCGTGGCGAAGCGGGTCAGCTGACCGCTCGCCGCGTCATCCGGATCGGATGCCTCGTCAGGCGAGCGCCTGGGCGACGCGACGCACTTCCGCCTTGCGGCCGGCGCGCAGCGCGGCGATCGGCGTCGTGCCGAGGCTGTCCTCTTCACCGAGCAGCCAATCGAGGGCCTCGGCGGCGCTGAACCCGGCATCCCGCAGGACCATGGCGGTGCCGTGCAGCTCCGGCATCGGTGCACCGTCGCGGAGGAAGTCCGCCGGCACCTTCAGCACGCCGTCGACGCGGCGGGCGAGCAGGTGCTGGTCGTCGATCAACCGTCGCACTCGGCTGGGCGAGAGGTCGAGCATCTCGACGAGCTCGGGGACGGTCAGCCACTCGGTCGCAGTTGGTTCACTCACGAGAACAGCCTGCCATGCCACGGCGCACTCGTGGCGGAGCCCGGTCCCGCGCCACGCGGGCGAGAGGTTTGACTCGCCTGCGTGCCTGTGCGAGCGTGACGAACAGCCGGTGATCCATGCCGACGAGGGGAATCAGATGACGACACGGCCGGAACCGGACTTCGAGCGGGGAGCCGATCGGGGCGCCCCGGCATCCCGGCCGAGCCTGCGCTCCCGGGCGATCGCCCTGCCCCTCGCCGTGATGAGCTCCATCGCCGTCGCCCTCGGCTTCGCCCAGCCGGCCGACGCCGCTCCCCAACCGCCGAAGGGCCAGGCGAAGGGCAAGCCGGCCGCGAGCGGGGCGAAGGCCACCCGCGCCGTCGCGGGAGCGGTTCCCGCCGAGGTCACCGTCGCCGACGGCGACACGGTGAGCGGCATCGCCGAACGCTACGGCCTGTCCACCGCGGAGCTGCTCGCCGCGAACGGCTTGGGATGGTCGAGCCTGATCTTCCCCGGCCAGCGGCTCGTCCTGCCGGGCGGCACCGCGCGTGCCAGCGAACCCGCGCCGGAGATCGCGAGGCACACCGTCGTCGCCGGCGACACGATGGGCGGTATCGCCGAACGCTACGGCGTCGACCTCGCCCAGTTGCTGAGCGCCAACGGCCTCGGTCGGGAGAGCCTGATCTTCCCCGGGCAACAGGTGGTGCTGCCCATCGCGGGCGCGACCCCTGCGCCCGCCGCGGCCCCGGTGCCGGCACCGGCGGAGCCGGCGGCGTCCGCGGCGGACGAGCCCCCCGCGGAGGTCACGGTCGCCGAGGGCGACACCGCGTGGGACCTCGCCGAACGGCTCGACGTCGACCTCGACGCGTTGCTCGCAGCGAATCGCCTCGGCGCCGACCCCGTGCTCCAGCCGGGACAGGTGCTCACCATCCCCCGCCCGGCCACCGTCGCCCTCGTGGCCTCCGTGAACGCGGTGCTCACCGACGAGATGCGCCAGAACGCCCAGCTCGTCGTCGATGTCGGACGGGCGCTCGGCGTGCCCGACCGCGGCATCGTGATCGCCCTGGCCGCCGCCGCGCAGGAGTCCGGGCTCCGCAACGTCCACCACGGCGATCGCGACTCGCTCGGCCTCTTCCAGCAGCGACCGAGCCAGGGCTGGGGCACGCCCGAGCAGGTGCTCGATCCCGTCCGGGCGACGACGGCGTTCTACGGGGGCGCCGCGAATCCGAACCCGGGCGTCACACGCGGCCTCCTCGATATCCCGGGCTGGGAATCCATGAGCGTCACGGACGCCGCCCAGGCGGTGCAGCTCAGCGCGTACCCGAGCTACTACGCGAAATGGGAGGCGCAGGCGACGGCCTGGCTCAGCGAGCTCGGCTGACCCCTCGTTCGGGTCACGAAGGGGTTTCGATCCGCTCCGTCACGGCGGTTCGAACCGAAACGGCATACGCCGCTTCGTAGACTTCTACGGTGACCACTGCGCCCGTCGACCCGATGCTCGGCCGTCTCATCGACGGCCGGTACCAGGTGCGCTCGCGGATCGCCCGAGGCGGCATGGCCACGGTGTACCTCGCCACCGATCTGCGGCTCGAGCGCCGCGTGGCGATCAAGATCATGCACGGCCACCTCGCCGACGACAACACCTTCAAGACGCGCTTCGTGCAGGAGGCGCGATCGGCCGCCCGCCTCGCCCACCCGAACGTGGTCAATGTGTTCGACCAGGGGCAGGACGCCGACATGGCGTACCTCGTCATGGAGTACCTTCCGGGCATCACGCTCCGCGACCTGCTGAAGGACTACCAGCGGCTCACCCCGGAGCAGACGGTCGACATCATGGACGCCGTGCTCGCCGGCCTCGCGGCCGCGCACAAGGCGGGCATCGTGCACCGCGACCTCAAGCCCGAGAACGTGCTGCTCGCCGACGACGGGCGCATCAAGCTGGGCGACTTCGGGCTCGCGCGGGCAGCCAGCGCGAACACCGCCACCGGGCAGGCGCTCCTCGGCACCATCGCATACCTCTCCCCCGAGCTCGTGACCCGCGGCGTCGCCGACGCCCGGAGCGACATCTACGCCGTCGGCATCATGATGTACGAGATGCTCACCGGTGAGCAGCCGTACGTCGGCGAAGCGCCGATGCAGATCGCGTACCAGCACGCGAACGACCAGGTGCCGACGCCGAGCTCCAAGTATTCGGGGGTGCCCCCGGAGCTCGACGAGCTCGTGCTCTGGGCGACCGCTCGCGACCCGGAGCAGCGGCCGGCCGACGCGCGCGCCATGCTCGATCGGCTGCGCGAGGTCGAGGGTGCCGTTCGCGGCATCGGCGGCCCGGTCCCCGAGCTGTACCAGCCGACCATGGTGCTCGCCGACGCCACCGCGACCGCCGAGACCCGGGTGCTGCAGCCGCCGTCGGCGCCGGTGCCGACGGCCCTCGCCGCCCCGGAGGAGCAGGGCGAGGAGTCCGCCGCGCTCACGGCACGGGCCGCCCGTCGCAAGCGCAAGGGCTACTGGCTGTTCGCGCTCGTGCTGCTGCTCGCCGGGCTCGCCGGTGGGACCGGCTGGTACTTCGGCGCGGGGCCCGGCTCACTCGCCGCGATCCCGAAGGCCGCCGGGCTCGAGCCTGCCGCCGCCGAGGCGCTTCTCGAGGATGCCGGCTTCCAGGTCGAGCGAGGCGAGCGGTACGACCCGGAGATCGTCGAGGGGCTGGTCTCCGGCACCGACCCGGGTCCGGGAGCGCAGGCGCGCCGGGGCTCGGTCGTCACGATGCTCGTCTCCCTCGGACCTCGCATCCTCGACGTGCCGGAGGTGATCGGCGACCCGGAGGCCGACGCCCGCACGGCCCTCGGCGAGTTCGCCGTCGCCGACGACGTCGTGCAGCAGTTCAACGCCGACATCGAGGCGGGCTCCGTGATCGCCCTCCTCGACGGTGGCGGGAACGCGCTGCCCGCCACCTACCCCGAGCGCGGAACCATCACGCTCGTGGTCTCACTCGGCGCGGTCCCCGACGTGACCGGCATGTCCATCGGCGACGCCGAAGCGACCCTCTCGAAGGTCGGCCTCGAGCTCGTGCAGGGTGATCCGCAGTTCAGCGACGACGTCAAGGTCGATGTCGTGATCAGCGCAGAGGCGCAGAACGACCCCATGCGCCCGGGTGACAGCGTGCTCGTGGTCGTCTCGAAGGGCCCCGACCTCGTCGAGGTGCCGAACGTCATCACCGGGCAGACGGTGGCCGAGGCGCGTGCGCAGCTCGAAGCGCTCGACTTCACGGTGACCTCCAACGTGCCCCAGTTCCTCGAGGGGGCGGTCGTCGCCGCGAAGCAGAGCGTCGCCGCCGGCGAACGCGTGAAGCGCGGCAGCGAGATCTCCGTCAACTTCTGACCCGGGCTCCTCCGCACGCGGAGGAGATTCGCGGGTGCGGAGGACTCAGTCGCCGGCATCCGCCTCCGGATCGGCGAAGCTCCTCCCGGACGCGACTCGGCGGCGCCCCGCCGAAGCAGGGCGCCGCCGAGTGGTGCTCGTCCAGCGCTCGCGCGCTCAGCGCGCGGCGAGCTCCTCGGCCACCAGGAAGGCGAGCTCGAGGGACTGCATGTGGTTCAGCCGCGGATCGCAGAGCGACTCGTAGCGGGTCGCGAGCGTCGCCTCGTCGATGTGCTCCGAGCCGCCGAGGCACTCGGTGACGTCGTCGCCGGTGAGCTCGACATGGATGCCGCCAGGGTGCGTGCCCGCGGCCCGGTGCGCCTCGAAGAAGCCCTTCACCTCGTCGACCACGTCGTCGAAACGACGGGTCTTGTACCCGGTCGGCGTCGTGATGCCGTTGCCGTGCATGGGGTCCGTCACCCAGAGCGGCTGCGCGTCGGACTGCTTGATGGCCTCGAGCAGTGGCGGCAGGGCCTCCCGGATGCGACCGGCACCCATGCGGGTGATGAACGTCAGCCGTCCCGGCTCGCGATTCGGGTCGAGCTTCTCGACGAGCTCGAGCATCGTCTCGGGCGTCGTCGTGGGCCCGAGCTTCACGCCGATCGGGTTGCGGACCCGCGAGAGGAAGTCGACGTGCGCGCCGTCGAGCTCGCGCGTGCGCTCGCCGATCCAGATGAAGTGCGCCGAGGTGTTGTACGGCGTGCCGGTGCGCGAGTCGATGCGCGTCATCGGTCGTTCGTAGTCCATCAGCAGGCCCTCGTGCCCGGTGTAGAACTCGGTGCGCTTCAGCTCGTCGAAGTCGGCGCCGCAGGCGTCCATGAACTTCACGGCGCGATCGATCTCGCGCGCGAGCTTCTCGTACCTGGCGTTGGCCGGGTTCGCCGCGAAGCCCTGATTCCACTGGTGCACCTGGCGGAGGTCGGCGAAGCCGCCCTGCGTGAAGGCCCGGATGAGGTTCAGGGTCGAGGCCGCCATGTGGTAGCCCTGGAGCAGGCGCCGCGGATCGGCGGCGCGCGACTCCGGCGTGAAGTCGTAGCCGTTCACGATGTCGCCGCGGTAGGCCGGCAGCGTGACGTCGCCGCGCGTCTCGGTGTCGCTCGAGCGGGGCTTCGCGAACTGGCCCGCCATGCGTCCCATCTTCACGACCGGCATCGAGGCCCCGTAGGTCAGCACGACAGCCATCTGGAGGAGGGTCTTCACCCGGTTGCGGATCTGATCGGCGGTGGCGCCGGCGAAGGTCTCGGCGCAGTCGCCGCCCTGCAGGAGGAAGGCCTCACCGCGCGACGCGCTGGCGAGCCGATCACGGAGCATGTCGACCTCACCGGCGAAGACCAGCGGCGGCAGCGTGGCGAGCTCGGCCGAGGTCGCGGCGGCCGCGGCGGCGTCGGGCCACTGCGGCTGCTGCTTGATCGGCAGCGTGCGCCAATAGTCGAGGCCCGCGATCACATCGGGATCTGCGTTCACGAAGGGCTCGACGAGCTGTTGCACTGGATGTCCTGGAGGGTCGGGCGCGCGATCGCGCGCGGGTACGAAACGACGCCGCGCAGCGCGGCGTCGTAGGACGAGCCTACCGCGCCTCGGAGGCCCGCCGTTCCTTCACAGAACTCGCGTACACGTCGACGTATTCCTGACCGCTCAGCTCGCGCAGCTCGTAGACGAGCTCGTCGGTGACGCTGCGGAGCACGAAGCGATCGCTCTCGAGCCCGTGGAAGCGGGAGAAGTCGAGCGGCTCACCGATGACGATGCCGATGCGGCGCACCTTCGGCAGCCGGGTGCCGATCGGCATGACCTCCGCGGTGCCGATCATCGCGACCGGCACGACCGGGGCGCCCGACTCGAGGACCATCCGGGCCACACCGGTGCGCCCGCGGTACAGCTTCGCGTCGGGGCTGCGGGTGCCCTCGGGGTAGATGCCGAGGATGCGGCCCTCGCTGAGCACACGGAGGCCCGTGTTCAGGGATGCCTCGGACGCCTTGCCGCCGCTGCGGTCGATCGGCAGCTGCCCGGTGGCCTGGAAGAACAGCTTCGTCGCCCAGCCCTTGAGCCCCCGCCCCGTGAAGTACTCGCTCTTCGCGAGGAAGACGACCGGTCGGTCGACGACGAGCGGGAGGAAGATCGAGTCGATGAAGGACAGGTGGTTCGACGCCAGGATGACCGGGCCGTTCGCGGGGATCTTCTCGAGGCCGACGATCCAGGGGCGGAAGATCGCGAGGAGCACCGGCCCCACCACGATGTGCTTCATGATCCAGTAGAACACCCGAGCTCCCCGTCTCGTCCGTCGCGCCCGCCCCGGGCGGAGTCCAGCCTAGCGATCAGCCGTGCTGCTCGACCCACACCCGCGCGAGGTCGGCCGCACCCACCACTCCGGCGTCGTTCACGAGCTCGGCGATGACGAAGTCCGGCTCGGGGTGGTACCCCCGGGCCGGGAGGTGCTCCAGATACGCCTCGCGGATCGGCTGCAGCAGCAGTTCGCCCGCCACCGCCACGCCCCCGCCGAACACGAAGCGCTGCGGGTCGAGCACCGCGGAGAGGCTCGCGGCGGCCTGCCCGAGCCACTGGCCGAGCTGCCGGAGCGCCGCCAGCGCGCCGGGGTCGCCGGCCTCGATGAGCGAGCCGACGAGCGCGCCGTCGAGGGTGCCGTGCTCGGCGCGGCTGCGGGCGAGCGCCTGGCCGATGCCGCCGGCGTCGGCGATCTCGCCCGCCATGCGCAGCAGCGCTCGACCGGAACCGTACTGCTCGAGGCATCCGTGCTGACCGCACCCGCAGGCGATGCCGCCGGGAACGAGCCGGAGATGACCGAGTTCGGCGCCCGCGCCGAAGCCGCCGCGGAACAGCCGGTCGCCCGCCACGATCGCCCCGCCGACGCCGGTGCCGATCGTGAGCATCACCATGTCGCTCACGAGCCGGCCGGCGCCGAAGCGGAACTCCGCCCAGCCCGCCGCGTTCGCATCGTTGTCGACGACGACGGTGCCACCGACGCGGGCCTCGAGCTTCTCCCGGAACGGTTCGTTGCGCCAGTCGATGTTGGGCGCGTAGTAGACGGTCGACTGCGCCGCGTCGATGAACCCGGCCGCCGCGACCCCGACGGCCTCGATGCCGCCGGCCGCGTGCTCGTCGGCGCGCAGCCGTCCGATCATGGCGACCACCTCGTCCTCCACCGCCCGCGCGTCTCCGGCCGGGGTGGGCACGCGGTCCTGCGCGAGGATCGTGCCGAGTTCGTCGACGATCGCCCCCGCGATCTTCGTACCGCCGATGTCGATGCCGATCGCGTGCGCCACGAGGCCGCCTTTCAGGGGAACGGGAAGGTTCGCGCCGCCGCCGAACACCTGGCCGCGCGCGGGCAACGACTAGAGTGTAGTCAACCCAACGCCGAGGCCCGAGACGTGCGTCGACGCGCGAAGGCCTCCCCGGTGCCGAAGGAGCTGCCGTGACCGAATTCGCAACGCCCGCCGTTGTCGCCGCCGACCCGCATGCGAACACCACCGACCTGCTGGTGGAACGCGTGCGAGCCACCCCCGACGCCGCGTTGTTCTCGCTGCCGACCGCCGACGGCGGCTGGTCGCCGGTGACGGCGAAGGAGTTCCACGCGCAGGTGATCGCCCTCGCCAAGGGGCTCGCCGCAGCCGGCATCCAGCCCGGCGACAAGATCGGCCTGATGTGCAAGACCCGCTACGAGTGGACGCTCATCGACTTCGCCGTGTGGTTCGCCGGGGCCGTGCTCGTGCCCGTCTACGAGACCAGCTCCCCCGCACAGGTGCGGTGGAACCTCAGCGACTCCGGCGCGATCGCCATGATCGTCGAGACGCCCGACCACTTCACCCGCTTCGACGAGGTGCACCCCGAGCTGCCCGCCGTGCAGCACGTCTGGCAGGTCGACCTCGGCGACCTCGACAAGCTCGCCGCCTCGGGCGGATCCGTCTCGGACGAGGAGATCGAGCGCCGTCGCACGATCGCGAACGCCGACGACATCGCGACCCTCATCTACACCTCGGGCTCCACGGGCAAGCCGAAGGGCTGCGTGCTCACCCACGCGAACTTCGTCGAGCTCTCCCGCAACTCCGCGGTCGCCCTCGACGAGGTGGTGCTCGACCCGAACGGCGCGTCGACCGTGCTCTTCATCACGCTCGCGCACGTCTTCGCCCGGTTCATCGCGGTGCTCTGCGTGCACGCCGGAGTGCGCGTCGGGCACCAGCCCGACACGAAGCAGCTGCTTCCGGCGTTGTCCAGCTTCAAGCCGACCTTCCTCCTCGCGGTCCCCCGGGTCTTCGAGAAGGTCTACAACGTCTCCGAGCAGAAGGCCGAGACCGGCGGCAAGGGCAAGATCTTCCGGGCCGCCGCCGAGACGGCCGTGGCGTACTCGACCGCGCTCGAGCAGGGCTCGGTGCCGTTCGGCCTGAAGCTCCGCTTCCGCCTGTTCGATGCGCTCGTGTTCAAGAAGCTCCGCGCCGCCCTCGGTGGCAACGTGAAGTACGCCGTCTCGGGCTCCGCGCCGCTCGGCGCCCGCTTGGGCCACTTCTACCACGCGCTCGGCATCGCGATCCTCGAGGGCTACGGGCTCACCGAGACGACCGCCCCCGCCACGGTGAACCTGCCGACGCGTTCGAAGATCGGCACCGTCGGGCCCGCCCTTCCGGGCGTCGCGGTCCGGCTCGCCGACGACGGCGAGATCCAGGTCAAGGGCATCAACGTCTTCAAGGAGTACTGGAAGAACCCCGAGGCGACCGCCGAGGCCTTCGATGGCGAGTGGTTCAAGACCGGCGACATCGGATCCTTCGACGACGAGGGCTTCCTCACGATCACCGGCCGCAAGAAGGAGATCATCGTCACCGCGGGCGGCAAGAACGTCGCCCCGGCCGCGCTCGAGGACCCGATCCGGGCGAACCCGCTCGTCGGCCAGGTCGTCGTCGTCGGCGACAAGAAGCCGTTCATCTCGGCGCTCGTCACCCTCGACCCCGAGATGCTGCCCGTGTGGCTGAACAACAACGGCGAGGACGCCGGCATGAGCCTCGACGAGGCGGCGGCGAACGAGGCCGTCCGCGCCGAGGTGCAGCGGGCGATCGACGCGGCGAACGAGCTCGTCTCCCGCGCGGAGTCGATCCGCAAGTTCACGGTGCTGCCCCTCGAGCTCACCGAGGCCAGCGGCCACCTCACGCCGAAGCTCAGCATCAAGCGCAACGTCATCCTCGAGGACTTCGCCGGCGAGATCGAGGCGATGTACTCGGGCGCGCCCGCGACGGAGGGCATGTCAGCGATCAGCTGACCCGGAACACCGCGAAGGGGCGCCGCGATCCGCGGCGCCCCTTCGTCGTTCGGTCCGTGGACCGGTCAGAACCAGTCGGACTCGCGCACCTCGCGCATCGCGGTGCGGCGCTCGGCCGGCTCGAGCCGGTCGAGGTACAGGATGCCGTCGAGGTGATCGGTCTCGTGCTGCAGCGCCTGCGCGAGCACCCCGGTGCCCTCGACCACGATCTCCTGGCCGTCGAGGTCGATGCCCCGCACCCGGGCGTACGGGTGCCTCGGTGTGTCGTGCCAGAGCCCGGGCACCGAGAGACAGCCCTCGCCCGTCGGCTCCTTCTCCCCGCGCACCTCGACGAGCACGGGGTTCAGCACGTAGCCGATGCGACCGTCGACGTTGTAGCTGAACGCCCGCAGGTTGACACCGATCTGCGGGGCGGCGACCCCCGCGCGCCCCGGCAGCTTCACCGAGTCGAGCAGGTCGGCGACGAGGCCACGGACCCCGTCGTCGATCGTCTCGATCGGGGCGGACGTGGCCTTCAGCACGGGGTCGCCGAAGACGCGGATGGGACGTTCAGGCACGAGGGCTCCAATTCCGGCGCCCGCGGTCGGCGGGCGGTGCGAGCGGTTCAGGTGGGCGGCGACAGCGTATCGCGGCTCAGACGGGTCGGACGACGACGAGGAGGTCGCCCGCCTCGACCTGCTGCGTCTTCGGGATCGCGACCCGTTCGACCACGCCGGCCACCGGCGACGTGATCGCCGCCTCCATCTTCATCGCCTCGATCGAGGCGACCGCCTGGCCGACCTGGATCTCGGCGCCCGGTTCGACCTGCAGCGTCACCACGCCGGAGAAGGGCGCGGCGACGTGGCCGGGCTGCGAGGCATCCGCTTTCTCGGCGGCGCGGGTGTCCACCGTGATGGAGCGGTCGCGCACGAAGACGGGACGAAGCTGGCCGTTCAGGATGGTCATGACGGTGCGCATGCCCTTGTCGTCGGCTTCGCCGATCGCCTCGAGGCCGGCGTAGAGGCGCACGCCCTTGTCGATCTCGATGACATGCTCGGCGCCCGAACGCAGCCCGTAGAGGTAGTCGGCCGTGTCGACGACGGAGAGGTCGCCGAAGAGCTCGCGGATCTGCTCGAACTGCCGGGTGGGCGCCGGGAACAGGAGCGTGTTCAGCATGGCCCGTCGCCCGGCCGAGTCGCCCTCGAGCGCGGCGCGCTGCGCCTCGTCGAGCTCGGCGACGCCGATGCGGACGTCTCGGCCGGCGAGCACCTTCGAGCGGAAGGGCTCGGGCCAGCCGCCCGGCAGGTCGCCTAGCTCGCCGGCCATGAAGCCGACGACGGAGTCGGGGATGTCGTACTTCTCGGGATTCGCGGCGAAGTCGGCCGGGTCGGCCTTCACCGCGGCGAGGTGCAGCGCCAGGTCGCCGACGACCTTCGACGAGGGCGTCACCTTCGGCACACGGCCGAGGATGTCGTTCGCCGCGGCGTACATGTCCTCGATGAGCTCGAAGTCGTCCGCGAGTCCCAGCGCGATGGCCTGCTGACGGAGGTTCGAGAGCTGGCCGCCGGGGATCTCGTGGTGGTACACGCGCCCGGTGGGGCCGGGCAGGCCCGACTCGAAGGGGCGGTACAGCCGGCGCACCGCCTCCCAGTAGGGCTCGAGGTCGGAGACGGCGTCGAGGGAGATGCCCGTGTCGCGCTCGGTGTGCGCGAGCGCCGCGACGAGCGAGGAGGCCGAGGGCTGGCTCGTGGTGCCCGCCATCGGCGCGCTCGCGACGTCGACCGCGTCGACACCGGCCTCGGACGCGGCGAGCAGCGTCGCGAGCTGGCCGCCCGCGGTGTCGTGGGTGTGCAGGTGCACCGGCACGTCGAAGCGCTCCCGGAGCGCCCGCACCAGCTTCGCGGCCGCGGCCGGACGGAGCAGCCCCGCCATGTCCTTGATCGCGAGCACGTGCGCGCCGGCACCGACGATCTCGTCGGCCAGGCGCAGGTAGTAGTCGAGCGTGTAGAGGTCCTCGGCCGGGTCGAGCAGGTCGCCCGTGTAGCAGAGGGCCACCTCGGCGACCGAGTGCCCGGTCTCGAGCACGGCGTCGATCGCGGGGCGCATCTGCGCGACGTCGTTCAGCGCGTCGAAGATGCGGAAGACGTCGACGCCGGTGGCGGCGGCCTCGCGGACGAAGGCGTCGGTCACCTCGGTCGGGTACGGCGTGTACCCCACCGTGTTGCGGCCGCGCAGCAGCATCTGGATCGCGACGTTCGGCAGCGCCTCGCGAAGGGCGGCGAGCCGCTCCCACGGGTCCTCGCCGAGGAAGCGCAGCGCGACGTCGTAGGTCGCGCCGCCCCAGGCCTCGACCGACAGCAGCTGCGGCGTGAGGCGGGCGACGTAGGGCGCCACCGCGAGCAGGTCCTTCGTGCGCACGCGCGTCGCGAGCAGCGACTGGTGCGCATCGCGGAAGGTCGTCTCGGTGACCGCGAGCGGGGTCTGCGCACGGAGGGCCGCGGCGAAGCCGGCCGGGCCGAGCTCGAGCAGGCGCTGTCGGGACCCGTCGGGCGCCGGCTGGGAGAGATCGAGCTTCGGCAGCTTGTCGACGGGGCGCACGGAGATCGGCGCGGCGCCGTTCGGCTGGTTCACGGTGACGTCGGCGAGCCAGTTCAGGATCTTCGTGCCGCGGTCCTTCGAGACGCGGCCGCGCAGCAGCTGCGGGCGCTCGTCGATGAAGGAGGTGCTGAGGTCGCCGGCGACGAACGCCGGGTCGTCGAGGACGGCCTGGAGGAAGGGGATGTTCGTGGAGACGCCGCGGATGCGGAACTCGGCGAGGGCGCGCTTCGCCCGGGCGACGGCGGCGGTGTAGTCACGACCGCGGCAGGTGAGCTTCGCGAGCATCGAGTCGAAGTGCGGGCTGATCTGCGCACCCGGGTTCACGGTGCCGCCGTCGAGGCGGATGCCGGCGCCGCCGGGTGAACGGTAGGTCGTGATCTTTCCCGTGTCGGGGCGGAATCCCGAGGTCGGGTCCTCGGTCGTGATGCGGCACTGGAGCGCGGCACCACGGAGGCGGATGTCGTCCTGACGGAGCCCGAGGTCGCCGAGGGTCTCCCCCGCGGCGATGCGCATCTGCGCGACGACGAGGTCGACGTCGGTGACCTCTTCGGTCACAGTGTGCTCGACCTGGATGCGCGGGTTCATCTCGATGAAGACGTGCTCGCCGGCCCGCTCGCCCGCCGTGTCGAGGAGGAACTCGACGGTGCCCGCGTTCACGTAGCCGATCGAGCGCGCGAACGCGATCGCGTCGCGGTAGAGGGACTGCCGGACCTCGTCGGAGAGGTTCGGCGCCGGAGCGATCTCGATGACCTTCTGATGGCGGCGCTGCACGGAGCAGTCCCGTTCGAACAGGTGCACCGTCTCGCCGCTCGCGTCGGCGAGCACCTGGACCTCGATGTGACGGGGCCGGAGCACGGCCTGCTCCAGGAACATCGTCGGGTCGCCGAAGGCGCTGTCGGCCTCGCGCATGGCCTCCTCGAGCGCCGGACGGAGCTCCTCGGGCGTGTTCACGCGACGCATCCCGCGTCCGCCGCCACCGGCGACGGCCTTGGCGAAGATGGGGAAGCCGATGCCCTCGGCCTCGCCGACGAGCCAGTCGAGATCGCGCGACGGCGGCGTCGACTTCAGCACGGGCACACCCGCGGCGATCGCATGCTCCTTCGCGGTGACCTTGTTGCCCGCCATCTCGAGCACCTGCTTGGGCGGCCCGATGAACGCGATGCCGGCCTCGGCCGCAGCCTGCGCGAGCTCGGGGTTCTCGGAGAGGAAGCCGTAGCCCGGGTAGATGGCGTCGGCGCCCGACTCCTTCGCCACGCGGATGATCTCCGAGATGTCGAGGTAGGCGCGGACGGGATGCCCCGGCTCACCGATCTGGTACGCCTCGTCGGCCTTCAGACGATGCAGCGAATTGCGATCTTCGTAGGGGTAGACCGCGACGGTCTTCGCGCCCACTTCGTTCGCCGCGCGGAACGCACGGATGGCGATCTCGCCACGATTCGCAACCAGGATCTTCGTGAACATGCAGGCCTCTCGGTCAGCGGGCTGCGGACGCGCACAGCGAACGCTGAGCAATCCATCGAGTCCTAACGGTAACGTATCTGTTCGTGCACGTTCTTTCGGTCAGCTCCCTCAAAGGCGGCGTCGGCAAGACGACGGTGACGCTCGGTCTCGCCTCCGCGGCGTTCGCCCGTGGCATCAGGACCCTCGTCGTCGACCTCGACCCGCAGTCAGACGTGTCCACGGGCATGGACATCCAGGTCGCAGGTCACCTGAACGTCGCCGACGTCCTCGCCTCCCCAAAGGAGAAGATCGTCCGCTCGGCGATCGCGCCGAGCGGCTGGGCCAGGCAGAACCCGCAGTCGACGATCGACGTCATGATCGGCAGCCCGTCGGCGATCAACTTCGACGGCCCGCACCCTTCGATCCGCGACATCTGGAAGCTCGAAGAGGCGCTCGCGAACGTCGAGGCCGACTACGAGCTCGTCCTCATCGACTGCGCACCTTCCCTGAACGCGCTCACCCGCACGGCCTGGGCCGCGAGCGACCGTGTGGCCGTCGTCACCGAGCCGGGCCTCTTCTCCGTCGCGGCCGCCGACCGGGCGCTGCGTGCGATCGAGGAGATCCGCCGAGGCCTCTCCCCCCGCCTCCAGCCGCTCGGCATCATCGTGAACCGTGCGCGCGTGCAGTCGCTCGAGCACCAGTTCCGCATCAAGGAGCTGCGCGACATGTTCGGCCCGCTGGTGCTGAGCCCCCAGCTGCCCGAGCGCACCTCGCTCCAGCAGGCGCAGGGCGCCGCGAAGCCGCTGCACATGTGGCCCGGCGAGAGCGCCGAAGAGATGTCGGCGAACTTCGATCAACTGCTCGACCGGGTGCTGCGCGCCGCACGCATCGGCGACGTCGGCGCACCTGAGACGGCGGCGACGCCGATCACGACGGGAGCAGTGCCGCGGGCCGAGCTCGAGGCGCCCTCCGTCTGAGCCGCGGGGGCGCTACCGCCGTCGCTCCGGGCACCTTCAGCGGTGACGTGCCGCGAGGGCGACGCCTCCCGCGTCAGGAGATCTTGCGCGTCTTGGCGCCGCGACGGGCGGCGAGTTCGTCCATGGGGTCGGACGGCTGCGTGTCGAGCTCGACGAGGGTCGACTCCACTTCGCGAAGCACCTTGCCGACGGCGATGCCGAACACGCCCTGACCGCGGTTCACGAGGTCGATGACCTCGTCGTCAGAGGTGCAGAGGTAGACGCTCGCACCGTCGCTCATGAGGGTGGTCTGGGCGAGGTCGTGCACGCCGGACTCACGCAGCTGCGTGACCGCCGTGCGGATCTGCTGCAGCGAGATGCCGGTGTCGAGCAGGCGCTTCACGAGCTTCAGGACGAGGATGTCACGGAAGCCGTAGAGCCGCTGCGAGCCGGACCCGGCCGCACCGCGGACGGTCGGCTCGACGAGCTGCGTGCGCGCCCAGTAGTCGAGCTGGCGGTAGCTGATGCCGGCCGCCCGGGCGGCGATCGCCCCGCGATAGCCGGTGCCCTCGTCGTGCTCGGGGAGTCCGTCGGTGAACAGCAGGCCGAGGTCGTACCGTGCGCGTTCGCTCCGATCGAGCTCGCTCATCCGTCACCCCTCACTCTGGCCGTTCCACGGCCGGACGACTCCCACGCTACCGACCCCGGGGTCCCCCGCCAAACACATCGGGCCGAACGTCACGGCGTGTCGCGGCGACTCACTGCGAGAGCCGCGCCACGGCCGCGCGCAACGCCAGGTCGTGCACGGTTTCGAGCTCGCCGGCGAGTTCGCGCGCCCGCTCACCCGAGCGTGCTTTGCCCGCGGGATCGGCTCGCCGCTCGGGCGCGATGGCCCGCTCGATGAGCGCCGCCTCGCGCTCGGCGGCCACGCGGATGCCGCGCAGATGACGGGGTTCGATGCCGACGGATCGGAGCGCGACGAGCGAGCGCAGCAGCGTCAGCGCGTCGTCGCCGTACACCTCTGCCGGGACGATCAGTGCGGCGGCGACGGCGTCGTCGAGGAGCTGGCGGGTCGCCCCGGCCGCCTCCACGAGCTCGCGGCGGCTCAGCCGTCGGGCGCCCCCGAGATGCACCGCCGCACTCGTCGCGCCCGGCAGAGCGGGCGTCTCACCGCGGTCGATCGCGTCGAGATGCTCCCGGATGACCTTGAGCGGGAGGTACTGGTCGCGCTGCAGCGACAGCACGACGGTGATGCGCTCGACGTCGGCCTCGGCGAACTTGCGATACCCGGCCGCGGTCCGCGCCGGCGTGACCAGCCCTCGCTCTTCGAGGAAGCGGAGCTTCGACGGAGTCAGCTCGGGAAACTCCGGTTGGAGACGGGCGAGGACCTGCCCGATGCCGAGGAGCGGCGCACGACCGCTCGCACCCGCGGATGCCGCGGTGGAGTTCACTCGCCGCCCGCCGGCGCCAGATCGCGGCGCGACGCGTAGAACGTGAGGCGGAACTTGCCGATCTGCACCTCGGCCCCGTCGGCGAGCAGCGCGGTCTCGATGCGTACGCCGTCGTAGTAGGTGCCGTTCAGGGAGCTCAGGTCTTTCACCTCGAACGCGGTGCGGTGCCGGACGAACTCGGCGTGCTTGCGCGAGACGGTCACGTCGTCGAGGAAGATGTCGGCGTCTGGATGACGGCCCACCGTCGTCACCTCGGTGTCGAGGAGGAACCGCGCTCCGCTGTTCGGGCCGCGACGCACGATGAGCAGGGCCGAACCCGAGGGAAGCGCGTTGATCGCCTCTTGCTCTTCGGGCGTGACGTCGGTGTCGACCGCGGCGAGTTGCGCCGCTGCCTCCCGACTGAACCCGATGGTCGTGTCGTTCGCGTTGCCGCCGAGCTCGTTCGACGAAGTGTTGGTCGTCGGCTCCGAGCCCTGCGAGTTGTCGTTGTCCGCCACGGCGTACCTCCCGCATCCAGCGTATCGGATCAGGGCGGCGGCGCCACCCGCGCTGCGCGGACCGCGCGAGCGGTTTCGATGGCGTAGATCACACCCGCCCACCAATAGAGGAAGGCGCCCCAGAGGGTGATGGCCCAGCCGACGGGTTCACTGACCGGCTGGACGCCGGGGAACGCCAAGCCGAGCATGATCACCGGCAGGCCGAAGAACAGCGCGAAGGTCGCCACCTTGCCGAGTTGGTGCACGGGCAGCGGGCCGTATCCGTGGCTCGCGAGCACCACCCCCAGGACGAGCAGGAACACATCGCGGGCGACGATGACGACCACGATCCACCAGGGCACCAGACCGCCGGCGGCGAGCCCGAGCAGGGCCGCGAAGATGTAGAGGCGATCGGCGGCCGGATCGAGCAGTTGCCCGAGGCGGGTCACCTGATTCAGGCGTCGTGCGAGGTAGCCGTCGGCCAGATCGCTGAGGCTCGCCACGACGAGCACGATGAGCGCCCCGACGTACTCGCCGAGGACGAGCAGCACGAGGAAGACCGGAACGAGTGCGAGGCGCAGCATGCTCAGCACGTTCGGGATCGTCCAGACCCGCGTGCTCAGCTGACCCTCGTGCTCCCCCGTCACGCGTCCGATCCTAGCGACGGCCGCCGACGTCGCTCGTCGGTGGGCCAGCGCGGCGCGACGCGGCCGTTCAGAGCTGCGCGGCCAGGACCGGCCAGGCCTCGGCGAATCGCGGGTGCAACGGGAGCGTGGTCACGTCGGCGAGCGGGGTCCAGCGCAGCTCCAGGCTCTCGGGATCGGCGATGACCGGCTCGAAGCGCCGGCGAGCGGCCGCGACCACGGTCGTGTACGACCAGTAGCCGAGATCGAGCACCGAGGTGAAGCGCACTTCGACGAGTTCGGCGGGGACGCCCGCCTCCTCGCCCGCCTCCCGCACCGCCGCATCGACCGCCGACTCGTGCTCATGCCGCGCCCCGCCCGGAATCCCCCAGGTGCCGCCGAAGTGGCTCCACTCGACCCGGTGCTGCAGCAGGACCTCCCGCTCGGAGCTCACGATGAGCAGGCCGGCCGCACCGAATCTGCCCCAGTACCTCGCCCCGTCGGGACCTTCGACCCACGCATCGCCGCTCGTTCCGCTCACCCGTCCAGCATCTCGCACTCGGCGCCGGGTGGCGACGTAGGCTGGGCGGGTGCCCGCCCCCGAAACCGCCCGCATCGATGCCTGGCTCTGGGCCGTCCGGCAGTTCAAGACCCGCTCGGCTGCGACCGCGGCGTGCCGCGCCGGCCACGTGCGGCTGAACGGCGAGCGCGCGAAGGCGGCGCAGCCGGTGCGCCCGGGCGACGAGATCCGGGTCCGCGTCGACGGCTTCGACCGCATCGTCGTCGTCCGGGGCATCCTCGTGAAGCGGGTGAGCGCTCCCCTCGCGGCCGCGGCGCTCGAGGACCGCACTCCGTCGCGCCCGCCCCGCGAGCTCACCGCGCAACTGCCGGTCCGCGACCGCGGAGCCGGGCGACCGACGAAGCGCGACCGGCGCGAGCTCGAACGTCTGCGCGGCGAACGCCCGCACTGAGCGGCGTAGCCTGGAGCCATGGGAACCGAGATCCGGCACGAGCCCGAGCAGAGCCGTTACGCGCTCCGCGTCGATGGTCAGCTGGCGAGCGTCCTCGACTACCGCCGCCTCGGCGACTCGGTCGCCTTCGTCCGCACTTTCACCAATCCGCCGTATCGCGGCTCGGGCCTGGCGGGCGAGCTCGTCGAGTTCGCGGTCGACGATGTCGAGGCGACATCGAAGTCGCGGATCGTGCCGAGCTGCTGGTACGTCGAGGAGTGGTTCGACCGGCATCCCGATCGCAGCCACCTCCTGGAGGCGCGCTCGAGCTGAGGGCGCTGGGGCTCAGTACCAGTTCAGCGCCTGCGAGTGGCCCCACGCGGAGCAGGGCGATCCGTAGCCGCGCTGGATGTAGTCGAGCCCCCAGGAGATCTGGGTCGCGGCGTTCGTCTCCCAGTCGCTCCCGGCGCTCGCCATCTTGCTGCCCGGCAGGGCCTGCGGGATGCCGGTCGCACCGCTCGAGGCGTTGTACGCGGTGTACGACCAGCCCGACTCCTTCTGCCAGAGGTTGGAGAGGCACTGGAACTCGCCGTCGCCCCAGCCGTACCGCGAGGCGGCGAGGTCGCGAGCGGTGGCGCGAGCGCCGTCCGGCGTGTTCGCGCGGGCGAGTGCGGCGGCCTGCTCGGCGACGACCCGGTCGTGCTCGTCGGCGAGGGCGCGGGTCTTCTCCGCCTCCGCGCGCGTCTGCGCAGTGAGATCGACCACCCGGTCGATGGGGAGCGCCTCGTAGTCACCGAGGGAGGCGACGGCGGCGGCGAGGCCCGCGGTGTCGACTTTGCCGTCTGCGGCGGCGAGTGCCTCATTGGCGACCGCGAGGGTGTCCTTGGCGGTGCCCTTGGCGCGCGCCTTGGCGACGCCGGCGTAGGCGCCGAGCTGGCTCGAGTCGAGCGAGTTCTGCGCGCCGAGCGCGTCGGTCGCGGCGATGCGCTGCTGACTCTCGGCGGCGCTCTGCAGTGCGAGGCCGGTGCCGGCGACGAGGCCGGTCGCGACGATCGCACCGGCGATCACCATGAGGCGGCGTCGGCCGGTCCGTCGAACGCGCAGGGAGCGGCGCGTCGGACGGGCGTCTTCGGGTGCGGGGGTTCGGGGACTGGTCTGGGCGTGGGGGTTCTGAGCACTGATTCGCATAATGGGTTCCGCGCCCGGCCGGTCGGTGTACGGGGGATCCCGGGGCCGGGCACAAGTCAGTCACTCTGCACGGTGTTCCTGAAGGGTTCCTCAGCTCTTGCTGGGGAGACGGTGTGTACGACGTCGCCCGCGATACTGGAAGGATGCCGGATCAGCCCGCTCTCCAGCTCTCAGCCGATGCGCCGTGCCCGTGCGGGGCCGGACGCTACACGCAGTGCTGCGGCCCGACGATCGAGGGCCGGTCGACCCCGTCGACGGCCGTCGCACTCATGCGCTCGCGCTATACGGCGTTCGCTCTCGGCGAGACCGACGCGCTGCTGCGCAGCTGGCACCCGTCCACCAGGCCGCAGGAACTCATTCTCGACGCCGACACCGAGTGGCGCCGGCTCGTCGTCATCGACGTCGTCGACGGGGGCGTGGGCGACGAGACGGGCATCGTCGAGTTCCGCGCCGTCTACCGTGACGCCACCGGCCGTGGCGAGCTGCACGAGCGCAGCCGCTTCGTTCGCACCGCGGGCGCCTGGCACTACCTCGACGGGGAGCACCGCGACTGAACCGCCCACAGCGGGGTCAAAGCAGATCCCGAGGTTCGCTCCGTAGGGTGACCCCGTGACCTCAACCGAGAGCAGCCCGTTCGACTCCGCCCCGGTGCCGTTGCCGGTTCCGATCACGGCGCCCTCGGCATCCGCAGCGCCCGATTCGCCGATGCTGACGGACCGCGCCCAGCGCGCGCTCGACACGATCGACGGCCAGACGCTCGAAGAGATGCGCGCGCTCCGCGACGAGACCGAACGGTTCATGCAGCGCTACAAGTTCGGCATGGACGAAGTGATCACGAAGCTCTCGATCCTCCGCGAGGAGTTCAGTCAAGCGCACGACTACAACCCCATCGAGCACATCTCGAGCCGGTTGAAGTCGCTCGACAGCGTCATCGAGAAGATGGCGCGCAAAGGCGTCGAGCCGAGCTTCGAGGCGATCAGCCAGACGATCACGGACATCGCCGGCGTCCGGGTCACCTGCAGCTTCGTGTCCGACGCGTACCGCATCTACGAACTGCTCGTCGCGCAGCGCGACATCCGCGTGCTGCAGGTGAAGGATTACATCGCCGAGCCGAAGCCGAACGGCTACCAGAGCCTGCACGTCATCGTCGAGGTGCCCGTCTTCCTCTCGACGGGCGCGCACCCGGTCGTCGTCGAGGTGCAGATCCGCACGATCGCGATGGACTTCTGGGCGAGCCTCGAGCACAAGATCTACTACAAGTACGACCGCCAGGTGCCCCAGGAGCTGCTCGACGGCCTCACGGACGCGGCGCGCACCGCCTCCGAGCTCGACACCCGGATGGAGCGTCTGCACCGCGAGGTGCACGGCGACCCGCGCGCGAACGCACGACTGCGACGCACTTCCATCGCCTGAGCGGACGCTACTCCCCCGGCTCGGGCTTCCTGGCCCGGCTCGGCTGCACCCTCGGCGGCTCACCCGGCATCTTCGGGAAGTCCGGCGGGAAGGGCAGTTCGCCGAGGCCGTCGTCGAGATCGCGCTGCCACCACTCGAGCAGGGGCGCGAGGTCTCCCGGAGCGTCGTGCATGCCGGCCCACGGATCGCCGACGGCGCTCAGGCGCTCCGGCACCGTGCGAACGGTGAGGGCGGCCGGGTCGACGTGTTCGAGCTCGTCCCACTCCAGCGGGCAGGAGACGGCGGCGTGCGGGAGCGCGCGCGGGCTGTACGCGCCGGCCATCGTGCGGTCGCGGTTCGCCTGATTGAAGTCGATGAACACCCGCTCGCCGCGCTCCTCCTTCCACCACGCGGTGGTGAGCTGCTCCGGCATCCGCCGCTCCAGCTCGCGCGCGAGCGCGATCACCGCGTGCCGGACCTCGAGGAACTCGTGCTCGGGCCGGATCGGCGCGAAGACGTGGATGCCGCGGTTGCCGCTCGTCTTGACGAAGCCCGTGAGGCCCACCTCGGCGAGCAGCTCGCGGAGCGCGAGCGCCGCCGGCACCGCCTCGGCGAACCCGGTGCCCGGCTGCGGATCGAGGTCGATGCGCAGCTGGTCGGGATGGTCGCTGTCCTCAGCTCGCGACGCCCAGGGATGGAACACGATCGTGTTCATCTGGGCCGCCCAGACGGCGGCGGCGGGCTCGTCGATCACGAGCTGGGGGTGGCTGCGCCCGCTCGGGTACGTGACCGGCACCGCGCGCACCCACTCGGGCGCGCCCTTCGGCGGGTTCTTCGAGTAGAACTGCTCGCCCTCGACGCCCTCCGGGAAGCGCTGCAGCGACACCGGCCGATCGCCGTTCGCCGTGACGAAGGCGTCGCCGACCGCGATGAGGTACTCGGCGAGCTCGCGCTTCGTGATGCCCGGCTCGGGCCACAGCACGCGGCCAGGGCTCGAGATCCGCACGTCGCGATCGCCGTGCGGGCCGGGGACGGTGAGGACGACGGCGTCGGAGGCCATGCCTGCGACGCTACCGCACGGGCTGCAGTCGGAACAGCCGCACGACCCGGCCCGATTCCCGCTCATAGCCGCGGTACCCGGGCCACTGGCGCTCGATGAGCCGCCAGGCCGCATCGCGATCGGCGTCGGCGATCGGCAGCGCCCGCACTCGCATCGCGCGACCGCGCACGAGGATCTCCGCGTCGGGGTGGGCGAGCAGGTTGTAGGTCCAGGCCGGATGCCGCTCGCGCGCGAAGCTCGTCCCCGCCACGATCGCCCGGCCATGGCCGTCGGGCGTGTACATGAGCTCCGTCTCGCGGACGACGCCGCTGCGAGCGCCAGTGCTCCGGAGGACGAGCGAGGGCACGAGCAGGGCGCTCACCTGAACGCGGCGGCCGGTGAGGACCGCGACCACCCGCTCGACGCGCGGCAGCACCACGGGTGCGACGGCCCGGAACACGGAGGTACGGGTGAGCGGGGCGACGGCGGCCCGGACGAGATCGACAGTGCGCGGCACGCGCCCATTCTGCCCTGACACGCGAACGGGCCGGGGCGAATCGCCCCGGCCCGCGTGTCGCTCAGCGGCTGCTCAGTACCAGCCCTGCGCGTTGAACGAGTCCCATGCACCGCACGGCGTGCCGTACCGGCCCGAGATGTACGAGAGGCCCCAGCGGATCTGCGTGGCCGGGTTCGTCTCCCAGTCGGCGCCGAAGGCCGACATCTTGCTGCCGGGAAGCGCCTGCGGGATGCCGTAGGCGCCACTCGGGTTCGCGGCGTTGGTGCGCCAACCGGACTCGCGGTTCCAGAGCTCGACGAGGCAGCCGAACTGGTCGTCGCCCCAGCCGTGCTCGGCGGCCATGATGCTTCGGGCGATGGCCTGCGCCTCGCTCGGGTTCGAGGGTGCCGACGGCCGCGACGACTCGCTGGAGCCGGAGCCGGAGCCGGCCGAGGCGGCCTCCTCGGCCGCCGCCGCCTCGGCAGCCGCCTTCGCGGCGGCCTCAGCCGCGGCCGTCTCTGCGGCGACCCGGTCGAACTCGGCGACCTTGCCCGTGACGTCCGCACTGACCGCGGTGGTCTCGGCCGCGAGCTCGAACACGCGCTCGGGGGCGAGCAGTTCGTACTGGCCGAGGCTCGCGGCGGCGGCGTTCAGCGCCGCGGCGTCGACCTTGCCGTCGGCGGCCGAGATCGTCGCGTGCGCCACGCTCAGGGTGTCCTTGGCGGTCTTCACGGCTCGCGCCGACAGGATGCCCGCGTGCGAACCGAGCTGCTCGACGTCGAGGTTGGCCGCTTCGGCCAGCGCCGAGGTCTCGCTGACACGGTCGTTCTGCGCGGCGACGGCCGACTGGACGGCGAAGCCGGTCCCGACCATCGCACCGAGGGCGACGACCGCGCCTGCGGCGAGGAAGTAGCGGGTGCGGTGACTGCGACTCCGGCGCCGTTCGGCACGGGTCGGCAGCGATGCTGAAGTTGTGGTGGGGGTGTTCTCGCGATTCTGGTTCTGCATATCTTTCACGTGCGCCCTTGGGTGGTGCTGCCCACCGCGGCGCGAATCATCGTCTCGGGTACAGGGGGGTCGCCGGAGCGAAGTCGTCAGTTTGTCGAGCTTTACTCCACGACCCCTCCGGGTTTCCTGAGAAAGTCATGTGAACACCCCCCGTTCGGGGGTGGAATTGGGGGCTTCAGGCGCCGATCGACGGGTCGGTCTCATCGACATCGACGCGCTCGAGCTCCGGGTCGAGTCGACGCGGACCCGCCCCGTCCTCGCCGAGGGCGTCGTCGGGGTTCAGCAGCGCGCAGGCCTTCATGGAGAGGCAGCCGCAGCCGATGCATCCGGTGAGTTCCCGCTCGAGCCGCTCGAGCCCGCGACGACGCTCGACGAGCCGCCGCTTCCACTGCCGCGACGCGCGCTGCCACTCCTCGTGGCTCGGCGTGCGGTCGAGCGGCACATCGCCGAACCCCTCCTGCACATCCGAGAGCGGGAGACCGAAGCGCTTCGCCACGGCGATGAGCGAAACGCGGCGGAGCATGTGGCGCGGATAGCGTCGCTGGTTGCCGGTGGTGCGCACGGAGGCGATCAGGCCGAGCTCCTCATAGAAACGGAGCGCCGAGGCCGCGACGCCCGTGCGCCGGCTCATCTCGCCGATGGTGAGGAGCTCGTCGGGCTCATGATGACCGGGCGCCGTCGCGCTCGGGGCCCCGTGATCGGTCATGTGCACTTCCTCGCTCCGTTTTGACTTCAAGCGTACTTGAAGTCTTACGGTGGAGACATGACGTACGTGATCGCCCTGCCCTGTGTCGATGTCAAGGACAAGGCGTGCATCGACGAATGCCCGGTCGACTGCATCTACGAGGGCGAACGATCGCTCTACATCCACCCCGACGAGTGCGTCGACTGCGGCGCCTGCGAGCCGGTGTGCCCGGTCGAGGCGATCTACTACGAAGACGACCTCCCCGACGAATGGGCCGACTACTACAAGGCCAACGTCGAGTTCTTCGACGAGATCGGCTCGCCCGGCGGCGCCGCCAAGGTCGGCATGATCGCCTACGATCACCCTGTGGTCGCAGCCCTCCCTCCCCAGGCGCACGCATGAGCGGAACACCCGGACTCGTCGATGCCTACAAGCTCGCGTTCCGGCACCATCCCGCGGGCGTCGCCCTGATCACCGCCGCGAGCGCGACCGGACCGGTCGGCCTCACCGCGTCATCCGTGGCCTCCGTCGCGATCGACCCGACCGTGCTCTCGTTCTCGGTCACGCGCGCGACCGGATCTGCGGGCGCGCTCCTCGGCACCGAGCACGTCGTCGTGCACCTCCTCGGCGAGCACCAGGCGGCGCTCGCCGAGGTCTTCGCCCGCTCCGGCGCTCCTCGCTTCACGACGGAACAGGGCTGGTCGCGCTTCGAGGGCGGCGAGCCCTGGCTGCCGGATGCCCCCGCCGCACTCCGGTGCCGCATCGCCGAGCGCACCCCGGTCGGAAGCTCCACCCTCGTGCTCGCCGAGGTGGTCGAGGTGCGCCTCGGTCCCGCCGCTACGCCGCTCGTCTACCGCGACCGCACGTTCTTCAGCCTCGTCGGGGCGACCCCGCTGCCGTGAGCGAGACGCCCAGGACCCCGCGACCGCGCCGGCGACGCCGCATGTCGACCGCCCGGCTCGCCGTCGTCGCACGGCGCTGGGGGTTGCTCGCCCTCATCGCGCTGACGGCGATCGGCGCGCTCGTGCAGTTCCTCCTGCGCTGAGCCGACGGCGCGCCCGACCCGGTGGCCCGGTGTGTACCGGGAGGTGTGCACCGAGGAGGCGCGCGTCCGCCCCTGGCGCGTCAGTCGTCGGCGGCCGCGAGCTGCCCGCACGCGCCGTCGATCTCCTTGCCGCGCGTGTCGCGGATCGTGGTCGGAATGCCCGCCGCTTCGAGCCGGCGGACGAACTCCTGCTGCACCGCGGGCTCCGAGGCCGTCCAGATCGAACCGGGCGTCGGGTTCAACGGAATGGGGTTCACGTGCACCCAGCCCCGGCCCCGCTCGTTGAGCTTCTCGGCGAGCAGGTCGGCGCGCCAGCCGTGGTCGTTCATGTCCTTGATCAGTGCGTACTCGATGGAGACCCGACGACCGGTCTTCTCGAAGTACTCGCGCGCGGCGTCGAGCGCCTCGTCGACCTTCCAGCGCGAGTTCACGGGGATGAGCTCGTCGCGGAGCTGATCGTCCGGGGCGTGCAGGCTGAGCGCGAACGTCACCGGCAGGTCCTCGGCGGCGAGCTTGCGGATGGCCGGCACGAGACCGACGGTCGACACGGTGATGCCGCGCGCGGACATGCCGAGGCCGTCGGGCGCAGGGGCGAGCATGGTGCGGACGGCCTGCATCAGCCGGGCGTAGTTCGCCAGCGGCTCCCCCATGCCCATGAAGACGATGTTCGAGACCCGATCGGGCGTGTGGTCGCCGTGCTTGCGACCGCCGAGCTCGCCACGGGCGAGCGCGGCGTTCGCCAGCACGACCTGCTCGACGATCTCGGCCGCCGACATGTTCCGGGTGAGCCCGGCCTGGCCGGTGGCGCAGAACGGGCAGTTCATGCCGCAGCCCGCCTGGCTCGAGACGCACAGCGTGATGCGACCCGGGTAACGCATGAGCACCGATTCGACGAGCGCGCCGTCGTGCAGTTTCCAGAGGAACTTGATCGTGTCGCCGTTGTCGGTCGTGAATCGGCGCACCTCGGTGAGGAGCGGCGGCAGCACCGTTGCGACGAGCTCGTCGCGCGTCGCCGCGGGCAGATCGCTCATCTCGGCCGGGTCGTTCGTGTGGTGCACGAAGTAGTGGGTCGCGAGCTGGGCCGCGCGGTACCCGGGGAAGCCGAGTTCGGCGACATGCGCCTTCCGGTCGGCGGGGGCGATGTCCGCGAGGTGCACCGGCGGCTTGCCGCGCTTCGGCGAGGCGAACTGGAGCATCGGGCGCCCGTCGGGGCCCTTCTTCTGCTCCCAGCCCTCGGTCGCCGGGCGGACCTGGGTTCGGCGCACGGGGGTCATGGTGGAATCGCTCGAGTTCGTCACGCTCCAAGGGTACGCGGCCTCCGCCGCGCATCGGCGCACTTCCGGCGTCGGCTACCGCGCCCGCGCAGCGCGAGCGGACCACCGGCCGCCCTCGTGACCGACGATGATCGGGTGCTCGAAGGCGCGCGAGATCACGTCGGTCGTGACGACGTCGGCGACCGGGCCTGAGGCGACGGTCGCCCCGTGCGAGATCGCGATCGCGTGAGTGGTCGTCTCCGGCAGTTCCTCGAGGTGGTGCGTGACCAGGATCGTGGCGAGCTCCGGCTCGCGTTCCGCGAGCGCATCCACCGTCTCCAGGAACTGCTCGCGCGCGGCGACGTCGAGGCCGGTCGTCGGCTCGTCGAGGAGCAGCAGGCTCGGTTCGGCGATGAGCGCCCGCGCGATGAGCGCCCGCCCGCGCTCGCCCTGTGAGAGGGTCGGCCAGATCGCCTCGCGTCGGTGCTCGAGACCCAGTTCGGCGATCACCCGTCGAGCGGCGTCGAGCTGCGCCGGTTCCGGCAGCCAGCGCATCGGCGTCTCGATCGTGCCGGTGAGCCCGGTGAGCACCACCTGCGTCACCGTGAGTGGGGAGCGGAGCGGGTGCCTCGGGTTCACGTGACCGATGTGCCGGCGCAGCTCCTGCAGTTCGACCCGGCCGAGTCTGGCGCCGAGCACGTCCACCGTGCCGGAGCTCGGGAAGGTGACCGCCCCGCAGAAGCCGAGGATGGTGCTCTTGCCGGCGCCGTTCGGGCCGAGGAGCGCCCAGCGCTCGCCGGTCTCGACGCGGAGGTCGATGCCGTCGAGGATCTGCCGGCCGTCGCGGCGGAACGTGACCTGCGCCAACTCCAGGACCGGCGCGGTCACGCGAGCGCCGCCTTCATCGCGCCGAGGTGCGTGCGGCTCTCGAGGGCGGCACCGGCTGCGTCACGGGCGGCGACGCGCTCGGCGAGCCGCTCGTGTGCGCCGTGGTCCGCCTCGTCGCCGAACCCGCCTCGGAGGCGGAGCATCTCCACCATCGCCTGCCGCATCCGCGGTGTGAACCCGTCGAACAGCTCGCCGAGCACCGGATTGTGCGCGGCGGCGACGATGCTGCGGTGGAACCTGGTGTCGGCGTCGACGTGCGCTTCGACCTCGCTGCGGTGCGCGGCCCGGTCGTCGAGCGCCCGACGGATCGCGCGCAGGTCGCTCGGCGTGCGGCGTTCCGCGGCGAGCGCGGCGGCTTCCGCCTCGATCGCGATGCGGGCCTCGATGACCGAGACGAGGTCGGCGCGGCGGAGCACCGCGTCCCACTCCTCGGGAGCATCGAGCGCCACCAGGAAGACGCCGGCGCCCTGTCTGGAGCTGAGCACGCCGCGCCCGGCGAGCTGGCGGATGGCTTCGCGGACCGTCGATCGGCCGACGCCGAGCTGGGGGGCGAGCGTGGTCTCGCCGGGGAGCTTCTGCCCGAGCTCCCATTCGCCGCTCCGGATGCGCTCGAGCAGGAGCTCGGCCGCCTGATCCGCGAGCGGGGACCGCTTCACCTGGTGCATCGCTCCCACCTCTCTACTTGTCTGAGGAGTCGTGCTACAGTCTAGCCATGTTCACCCGCGGACTCCTCCTTCGCCCAGACCTGGACGCCAGCCTGGAAGCGGTCCTGGGCGCGGCGAACGCCGTCGCGGCAGCGCGGCCGACGGCGCCTGAGTGAGGCGGCCCGCCCTGAGGCCATGAGGAGCCGGGCGGGGCCTTCCCCGCCCGGCTCCGGCCTCCAGCCGGAAAGTCCACGGCGCGCGGATCAGCCGCGGTGCGGCCGACCGTCGCAGTCGGTCGCATCGGCCCAGTCGCCGGCGCGGAGCTCGCCCTCGACCTCGGCCGTGACCGACGCACTGGGAACCACCGCCACCTCGACCGAGCCGGGCTCGAGCACGTTCGACTCGCTCGAGCAGATCGCCACGATCGTCCAGGCGGAGTCGTCGCCGTGGTCGAAGGCGTACGAGGCGGCCAGCCCGACGCGGGGCGAGGCATCCTGGATGAGCAGTTGGACCTCATCGCCGACGGCACCGGTCAATCGACCGAGTGAGGCCCCGAGGAGCTCCGACGGCGCGAGGTCGGGTGTCGATGCGCATCCCGCCACCGCGAGGGCCGCAGCGATCGCGGTGATCGCTCCGACCCTCGAGGCGACGCTGTGGGAGCTCAGCGGGTGCCGCACGCGATCCGCGTCGCGTACGGGTTGCGGACCTGGTGCGTGTCCTTCGTGCCCATCTTGCGCGCCTTCCTGCTCGGGTTCGCCACTGATCTCCTGACTCTGCGGGCCCGGTCGCCGTTCGGACCGGGCTCGCTTCGTTCTTAGTGCATATTAACTCCCAGCTCAAACACCTCATGCGTTTCTGCCTCTTTCGATCACCCTGAGGGTGTCGTCGCGCCATGCCGGCGACGACTCACCCCAGCCGCATCGTCGTGAGGCAACTCGCCGAGTCGAGCGCCGCGGTGTCGACCGTCGCCGAGGCGCTCCGGCCCGCACCGTCGGTGATCAGGACCTCGATCTGCGTTCCCCGCGGAAGCCAGAGGCCGATGAACCCGTTGTCGAAGCTCGTGCGCGTCTCATCGAGCACCGTCGTCCCCGTCGCGGTGTCCGTGGCCACGACCCGGAACTCCTCGTCGGGGAGCTCACCGAGACAGGTCGTGAGACTGTGGAAGACGCAGTCGTGGGTTTGCGAGCGGTACGGCGCGATCGAGACGTAGAACTCCTCGGGCATCGGCAGCGCGAGCTCCCGCCCCTGATCCGACAGCGCGAGCACGTCGGGACGGACCGACGCGATGAGGCCCGCCGGACGGTCCTCGACCGGCAGCGCGTCGAGCCGGTCGATGATCTGACGGGCGTCCATCCCGTCCAGCCCGTAGTCGGCGAGCAGCGCACCGGGCGCCTGGGACGGGGCGGCGGCTCCCCCGGCTCCCGGCAGCGGACTCGGCGACGGGCTCGGCGCGCACGCCGCCAGCGCAAGCACCGCGGCGAGTGCGACCGAGACCGCGGTCACCGCCCGACGGCCGGCAGGAGTGGTGGAGCGATGGGTGAACGACATGGTGGATCCTTCGAGAACTCGGATTGGTGAAAGCTGGGGAGTCGGTCGGCGCGGTCACGGCGTGCTGCACGGTGCAGGCGCGGCGCGACGCCCGCCGGGGACCGCATCGCGCCAGATCAGGTCCGGCTGATGCAGAGCAAGACCCGGATGGCCGCCCGGCGCCCCCGGGCACCGGCGCGCGGCGCGCGACCGCACCGTCTCGCCGCCAGCGGTTCGAGCCGCCGCCCCCGGGCCGGAGCCCCGAGCATCAGGCCGAGCAGCAGCGCCGATCCGCAGGCCGCGGCCGACGCATCCTCGCCCCCCGGACAGGCGGGGCACTGGGGCGCGGCCTCGAACGCCGGCACCCCGACACGATCGTCGAGCGAACGCTGATGCCGCTCGGCGACGGGCTCGATCGCGGTCGCCTGCGGCGCCGTGGGCACCGGGCGGCCAGCCCCCGGAGCACTGAGCACGTGCATCGCGAGGAGGCCGAAGAGGACCGGCAGCAGGAGCACCGCGGCGCCGAGCCGGGCGGAGGATCGATCCGGCCTCCCTCGCGATCGCGAGCGATGCGACCGAGACCACCACACCCGTCCAGTCTACGAGGCGATGGCCGCCCTCGAGTCGGCACCTGCCGCGGGCTGCGGCCGACGCGGCACGGCCGTCACCGACTCGCCGCGAGCGCGTCGGAGCCGATAGCGTCGGAACGCGCGTCCGAGAGCGCACGGTGAGGAGCACGGCGATGGAGCGGTTCGACACGATCGTGGTCGGCGCCGGGGTGTCGGGGCTGACCGCAGCTCGGCTCCTCGCCCGCGCGGGCCGCAGGGTCGTGGTGCTCGAGGCTCGGGACCGCGTCGGCGGACGGGTGTGGACCGAGCGCAGCGATGGGGTGAGCACCGACCTCGGCGCCTCCTGGATCCACGGGGTGGACGGGAGCGCCGTCGCCGCGGCGGCCGACGCCTTCGGCATGCGCGCCATGGAGTTCACGGTCGGCGGCTATCAGGCCGACAGCCGGCCCATCGCGTACTTCGGGCCGGACGGGCGGCGACTCGACGGTGCTGCGACCCGCGCGTTCGCTGCGGACCTCCGGGCGGTGGATGCCTCGCTGCTCGGGACGATCGCCGAGTCCGATCCGGATGCCTCGTATCGCGACGTCACCGAGCGCGCGATCGCCGAGCAGGGCTGGGACGCCGACCGTGCCCAGCGGGTCCGCGAGTTCCTGGAGCACCGCAGCGAGGAGCAGTACGGCGCCTGGATCGGCGACCTCGCGGCGCACGGCCTCGACGACGACGCGATCGACGGCGACGAGGTCGTCTTCCCCGACGGGTACGACGTGCTGCCGACCCGTCTCGCGGGCGGGCTCGACGTGCGACTCGAGCACGTGGTCTCGCGCGTCGAGTGGTCAGGCGACGGCGTCGTCGTGATCGCCGGCGACGCGGGCTTCGCGGCAGACACCGCGATCGTGACCGTGCCGGTCGGAGTTCTGAAGTCGGCCGGGTTCCAGATCGAGCCTCCGCTGCCCGAGCCCGTCGCGGGCGCACTCGACCGGCTGGAGATGAACGCCTTCGAGAAGGTGTTCCTCAGCTTCCCGACGAAGTTCTGGGACGACGACGTCTACGCGATCCGGCAGCAGGGGCCCGAGAGCCGGTGGTGGCATTCGTGGTACGACCTCACCGCATTGCACGGCGTTCCGACGCTGCTGACCTTCGCGGCTGGGCCGGCCGCCGAGGCGACTCGGCGCTGGACCGACGAGCAGCTCGTGGAGTCCGTGCTCGCGCAGCTTCGCCGTCTCTACGGCGAGCGCGCCATCCCACCAGTGCGCCTGCACCGAACGGCGTGGCAGGATGACCCCTTCGCCCGCGGTTCCTACGCATACATGACGGTCGGCTCGACGACCGCGGACCACGACGAGCTCGCCACCCCGATCGCCGGTGTCCTTCACCTCGCCGGCGAGGCGACGTGGACGGACGACCCGGCCACGGTCGCGGCGGCGATGCACTCCGGACACCGCGCCGCCGAACGCGTCCTCGGGCGGTCGGTCCCCATCTCCGACACCTGGGCCGACTGAGCGACGACCACCGCTCGCTCCAGGCGGCCGTCCGGTCGAGCTCGAGCACGGCGACGGCGTGTCGACCGCCGAGATCCTCGCCTCGCGCACGGGCTGCTCGAACATCCGCTCCGCGTCGTCGCCAGCGGCGCCGCGCGGCTCAGCGCTCGTCGCTGTCGAAGGCCTCCCGAGCGTCGAGAATGGCCCGATGGTGGCCCGCAGCCCACGCGGCGAGCGCGATCGCGGGTTCGGAGAGGGAACGCCCGAGCGGGGTGACGGCGTACTCGACGCGCGGTGGGATCTCGGCGTAGCTCGTGCGCGACACGAGCCCGTCGCGCTGCAGGCTGCGGAGGGTCTGGGTGAGCATCCGGTGCGAGATGCCGTCGACGCGGCGCTGGATCTCGGTGAACCGGAGCGGGCCGTCGTGGAGGAGGCCGATCACGAGCAGGCTCCACTTGTCTCCGACACGGGCGAGGATCTCGCGGATGACCCGGCTCGCCGGGTGGTCGGTGCTGCACGAGGCGGCCCCCTCGCCGTCGGGCTGGAGCGGCGGCAGGCGCAGGGTCGTGGGATCGTGCCGATCGGTCGTCATGCGCAGCTCCTCCCGGAATTCCCGATACGCACCCCGAGGTGCGTGACGCACCAGGAAGTGCCGGGACTCCGAGGACTACAGTAACAGATCGTGCGTTACTGACGCACAGTAACTAATAGGAGATCCCTGCATGATCATCGCACTCTGGGTCGTCACCGGCCTGCTCGCCGCGCTCTTCGCCATGGCCGGATCCATGAAGGTGGTGACCCCCCGCGAGCGCGTTCACGAGCGGATGGCCTGGGTCGAGGAGGTCACCGCACCGCAGCTGAAGACCATCGGCGCGCTCGAGGTGCTCGGGGCGATCGGCATGATCCTCCCGGCCGCGACCGGCATCGCGCCGTGGCTCACGCCCGTCGCCGCCTTCGGGCTCGCGATCATGATGGCGGTCGCGGTGCGACTCCACGCGCGCCGCCGGGAGCCGGTCATGCCGAGCCTCCCCCTCGGCATCGCCGCCCTCGTGGTCGGCATCGGATGGCTGGTCTTCGGATGAGCGCGACCGACGCACTCGAAGGGACCGATCCCGCCGCTCCCGCCGACCCGAAGCGCCTCCGCGTCATCTGGCTGATGCTCGGCGCCGCCTTCGTCGTGATCCTGAACGAGACCATCATGGGCGTGGCGATCCCCCAGCTCGTGGACGACCTCGGCATCACGATCTCCGCGGCGCAATGGCTGACCACCGCGTTCATGCTGACGATGGCCGTGATCATCCCGATCACCGGCTTCCTGATCCAACGCTTCAGCACCCGGCAGATCTTCATCGCGGCGATGAGCCTCTTCTCGCTCGGCACCCTGGTGTCGGGCGTCGCACCCGGCTTCGAGGTGCTGCTCGCCGGACGCATCGTGCAGGCGAGCGGCACCGCCATGATGATGCCGCTGCTGATGACGACGATCCTGACCCTCGTCCCGGCCACCTCGCGCGGCCGCTTCATGGGCCGCATCTCGATCGTGATGTCGGTCGCCCCAGCGCTCGGCCCGACGATCTCCGGCGCCATCCTGAGCCTCGCCTCGTGGCGCTTCCTGTTCTGGCTCGTCCTGCCGATCGCGATCGTGATGCTGGTCGTCGGCGCGCGCCGGGTCCGGAACGTCGGCGAGACTCGGCGAGCGCCGATCGACGTCGCGTCCGTGGTGCTCTCCGCGCTCGGCTTCGGCGGGCTCGTGTACGGCCTGAGCCTCATCGGCAGCGCCGGCGCCGGCAACGCGACGGGCACGCAGATGTGGGTCGCGCTCGGCGTCGGCACCGTGAGCATCGCGGCATTCGTCGTGCGTCAGCTCGTGCTGCAGCGTCGCGATGCCGCGCTGCTCGACCTACGGATCTTCCGCTCGCGCACGTTCACGATCGCGATCTCGCTGATGACCCTCATGATGGCCGCGATGTTCGGCACGCTCATCCTGCTGCCGATCTACCTCCAGAACGTGCTCCAGCTCGAACCCGTGGTGACGGGGATGCTGATGCTCCCGGGCGGACTGGTGATGGGGCTCGTCGCACCGACGATCGGGCGGCTCTTCGACCGTTACGGCCCCAGGCCGCTCGTCGTGCCGGGCAGCATCGTCGTGAGCGCCGCGCTCTGGGCCCTCGCGACGCTCACCCCGCAGACCCCGCCGTGGCTCATCGTCGTCGCGCACGTGCTGCTCTCCACCGGCCTGGCGCTCATGTTCACCCCGCTGTTCACCTCGGCACTCGGGTCCCTGACGCCGGCGCTGTACTCGTACGGCTCGGCCGCCGTCGGCGCCGTGCAACAGGTCGCCGGGGCCGCGGGCACGGCACTCTTCGTGACCATCCTGTCGGCGCGGACGGTCGAGCTCAGCTCCGCCGGGGCCGACGCCGTCGCGGCGCAGGCGGGCGGCATCCAGACCGCGTTCCTGATCGGCGCCGCCCTCTCGCTCCTCGTCATCGTCGGCGCGTTCTTCGTCCGGCGCCCCTCGACCGACCTCACCTGACGCCACCCGGAAGGAACTCCGATGCCCCCATCCACCGAACGTCCGCTCGTCCGTCTCATCGTCGGCAGCGTGCGCCCGATCCGCGTCGGCGACCAGCTCGCCGAAGCGATCGCCCCGATCGTGGCCGAGGCGGCCGATGCCCGCGTCGAACTCGTCGACCTCGCCGAGCTCGACCTCCCGCTCCTCGACGAGCCGCGCATGCCCGCGTTGGGCGACTACCAGCGCGAGCACACGAAGGCCTGGAGCCGGATCGTCGCCGAGAGCGACGCCGTCGTCTTCGTCACGCCGCAGTACAACGGCGGCTACCCGGCGGCGCTGAAGAACGCGATCGACTTCCTCTTCCACGAGTGGCGTGGCAAGCCCGCCCTGATCGTGAGCTACGGCGGGCACGGCGGAGGTCTCTCCGGCGCGCAGCTGCGCGGTGTGCTCGAGTTCATCGGGCTCGAACTGGCCGGGCAGAACGTCGAGCTGACGCTGCCCCGGGACGGCTACGACGAAGGCGGCCGCTTGCGCGACGCGGCCGCGATCGTCGCATCGCACGAGGAGCCGCTGCGTGCGGCAGCCGCGACGCTCCGGCGAGTCATCCGCTCGACCGCGCCGGCCCCCGCCGCGTGAGCCGGCGGCCGGTGCGCACTGTAGCATCCTCGGCCCGCATCGGCCACCCCCTCGCCTCCGCCGACCGTCCATCGCAGAGTGGAATGGTCCCCCAGCGGGACTCTGACCATCACCGACGAAAGGACGGACGGATGACGCACCTCAGCGGACAGCGCGTGGCCTTCCTCGCCACCGACGGATTCGAGGACAGCGAGCTCACGAGCCCGTGGGAAGCGGTGACCGACGCCGGGGCGACCGCCACGATGATCGCGCCGGACGCCTCGGAGATCACCGGGAAGAAGGGCCACGTCCAGCGCGTGGACCTGCAGGCCGCCGCGGCGAGCGCCGACGACTTCGACGCACTCGTGCTGCCCGGCGGCGTCGTGAACGCCGACCATCTGCGGCTCGACCGGGACTCGATCGGCTTCGCTCGGGCCTTCTTCGAGCAGCACAAGCCGGTCGGGGTGATCTGCCACGGCGCCTGGATCCTCATCGAGGCCGGTGTCGTCGACGGCCGTACGATCACGAGCTACCCGAGCCTCGCGACCGACCTGCGCAACGCCGGCGCGAACTGGGTCGACGAGGAGGTCGTCGTCGATCAGGGCCTCGTGTCGAGCCGTACGCCGGACGACCTGCCCGCCTTCAACGCGAAGGTCGTGGAGGAGATCGGCGAGGGCACCCACGCCGGCCAGACGGCCTGATCGCGGACACGAACGCCCCGGGAGATCCTGGATCTGCCGGGGCGTTCGCCGTCGGAGACGGCTCCCTCGCCGCACGTCAGCGGTAGAACCCCTCGCGCAGGTTGATCCCGTGCTCCACCCAGGCCTTCAGGGCGGACAGCATGCCCGTCCACCCCTCGCAGTTGCCGAACGCGTGCTTCGCGCCGCCCTCCGTGAGCTTCCAGGCCGACTCCGTGATCGTCACGAGTGTGCGGGCGTCGTCGTCGAGGGGCTCGAACTCGAAAGTGGTGCGGGTCGCGGTGGCGTCGCCGTCGGCCGTGCCCGGCGCGGCATCCCACTCGATCACGATGCGCCGCGGGGGCTCGGCCTCGACGACGCGCACGGGGAATCGGCCCGGGAAGTCTGCGAAGTCCCAGCTGACCTCCTCGCCGGCATCGAGCCGGCCGCGAGCGCCGCCGGTCGTGAAGTACTGGGAGAGCTGCGCGGGGTCGGCGACCGCTTCGTAGACGTCGGCGCACGGTCGTGCGACCCGGCCGGAGACGGTGAAGGCGAGTCGTTGCAGGGCAGCATCCTCATTCATGTTGTATTTTTATCACATGATGCAGGATGCCGGAAGCGCCGTGGATGGCGACGACGCCGTGTTCAAGGCACTCGCGGCGCCGATCCGGCGGCGGATGCTCGACGCACTGCGCGAGGCGCCCCTCACGACCGGCGCGCTGTGCGCTCGCTTCCCGGAGCTCGACCGCACCACGGTGCTGCAGCATCTGCGCGTCCTCGAGGAGGCCGAGCTCGTCACCGGCCGCCGGATCGGACGGGAGCGCCATCTCGCACTGGCCCCCCTGCCGATCAAGCGCATCCACGACCGCTGGATCAGCGACTACATGCAGGCGGCGGTCGAACTCCTCGACCGCCTCCAGCTGCCGGACGCCGGCATGAACGGACGCCCGCACGCCTGACCCCGCGTCGGGAACGGGCGCGCACGGCGCAGCCGCGGCGAGAATTCAGCATTCCAGGGATCCCAAGGGAAGACACTCCCGCAGAGGTCACCCGAATCGGTGAACCCTGACGCGGGGGCTCCATGCCCAAGCGCCCGCAGAATGCGTTGACACACCGGGGAACACACCGAAAGTGCACGACGCGCGGCAGGCAAGTAGGATGGCGAACCATTGGCATCCCGTCACGCATGCAACCGGCAGGCAGGCCATCACGTTGGGAGACGCGCACATGAAGAAGCCCGCACGACGAGAGCGGCGGCGCATGGCCGTGACGACCGTGCTCGGACTCCTCGCCACTTTGCTCGTCGCCCCGCTCTCGGCGACCTCCGACGCGCTCCCGGCGGTCGCCTCGACGACGTTCGACTGCACCTCCGTGTACTCCGTGCGCGCGCCGTCCCCCAACAACTACCTGATGGAGGTCGACCCCGACAGCGGCGTCGCGACGAACGTCGGCAAGTTCGACAACAGCGGGAGCACGACCAACCTCAATGCGCTGGGCTTCACCGGCGACGGACGCCGGGCGATCGCCGCGGGCCAGACCGGCACATATCTCCTCACGATGGACCCCGACGGAACTACCACCGCCCTGGTTCGCGGTCTCCCCAACGCCGCCGTCAACATCACCCACGGCGCCGTCAACACCGCCACCAACGTGTACTACTACGGCGGATTCAGCGGCTCCACCGCCTCCATCTACGGGTACGACCTGGGCGCCGACGAGTACCTCGGCCTCGTCGCGCGCGGCAGCGTACCCGGCGGCAACAATGGCGACTGGGCGTTCGACAGCACCGGGTACCTCTACGTCATCGCGGGCGCCAACGGCGGCAACACGCTCTCGGTGGTCAAGCAGCAGCTGCCGACCACCTCGCAGCCGCAGCCGCGCACCATCACGGGCGAGACGCTGACCACGATCAACACCCCGAACAACAACATCAACGGCATCGCCTTCGGCGGTGACGGCTACCTCTACATGGCGAGCGGCACCACCTGGTACCAGGCGAACCCGAGCACCGGGCAGGTCATCTCGCAGCGGGCGCTCACCGGCGACAACCGGAACGACTCCGGCGATCTCGGCTCCTGCGCCTCGCCGAACACGATCTCGGTGCGGAAGGCGTTCCCCGAGGGGCGCGTCGACGCCGCCGACCAGGTCACCCTGGAAGTCACGGGCGGCGGCATCACCCGCGGCAACCGGGCCACCACCTCGGGCTCGAAGCAGGGCGTCCAGGACGACCCCGCGATGATCGCGGGCCCCGTGATCGGACTCGGCGGCGAGACCTACCGAATCGCCGAGAGCGGAGCGGGAGCCGACGAACGCTACGTGCGCAGCTGGCGGTGCGTCGATACGAACTCGAATCGCGAACTCGCGCGGGGAGCCGGCACCTCCGGCGAGTTCGTGCTGCCATCCGGCTCCGCGGTCGTCTGCACCTTCACGAACGACGCCCAGCGTCCATCGGTCGGCCTGACGAAGACGGCGGGGACACCGACGGATGTCAACGGGAACGGCATCACCGATGCCGGTGACACGATCGCCTACGAGTTCCGGGTCGAGAACACCGGCAACACGATCCTCACCGACCCCACGGTCGACGACCCGAAGCTCGGCGCGGTCACCTGCCCCGCCGTCACGCTCGATCCCGGCGAGTCGGTGAGCTGCACCGCGCCGGTCTACACGATCACCGCCGACGACGAGGACGACGGCGCGGCCGACAACACCGCGACCGCGGGCGCGACGCCCCCGAACGGGCTCCCGAAGGTATCCTCGCGACCGTCGTCGACCTCGACGCCGGTCGAGCGCGCGGCCCCGGCGCTCGTCATCGAGAAGTCCGCCGAACCGCAGGACGCGGCAAGCTACCAGGAGGGGCAGGAAATCACCTACTCCTTCGTCGTCCGCAACACCGGCAACGTCACCGTGACGGACGTCGAAGTCACCGAATCGGACTTCTCCGGAACAGGAACGCTCTCCGCGCTCAGCTGCCCCGACGACCGGACCCTCGCTCCGAACACCTCGCTCGTGTGCACGGCCACCTACACGCTCACCCAGGCGGACGTCGACGCCGGCCAGGTCACCAACTCGGCCACCGCGGCGGGCGACGCACCCGACGGCTCCCGGGTCGACTCACCGGAAGACACCGCTCGCGTCCCCGTCGACGCAGACCCGCAGATCGCGCTCGAGAAGTCGGTCACTCCGAGCGCGCCGGCCGGCCCCGGTGAGACGGTGACGTACGAGTTCGTGATCACCAACACCGGCAACGTGAGCCTCACGGACCCGACGATCGACGAGACCGCGTTCGGGGGGACGGGCGCTCCGCCGGTCGTCGACTGCCCGAGCGGAGTCCTGCGCCCTGGTGAGATCGTGATCTGCACGGCCAGCTATGTCATCACCGACGCCGACGCGGACGCCGGCGGCTTCGAGAACACCGCGACCGCCTCGGCGACGCCGCCGGCCGGCGCCGACCCCCCGGTCTCCGCTCCGTCCACCGCGCGGGTGAACATCACGGCGCGTCCCGACCTCGACCTGAGCAAGACGGCCTCACCGGACGTGATCGCGCGGGCGGGTGACACGGTCACCTACTCGTTCGAGGTCACGAATCGCGGCAACGTCACCATCTCCGACATCGAGGTCGCGGAGGGGTCGTTCTCCGGCACCGGCGAACTGGGCCCCATCGACTGCCCGGCGACGAGCCTCGCCTCCGGCGAGACGATGACCTGCACCGCCACCTACCAGGTGACCCAGGAGGATGTCGACGCGGGCACGATCTCGAATACCGCGACGGTCGGGGGAACCTCGCCCACCGGGGATGCCGTGTCCTCGCCGCCATCGACGGCGACCGTCGACGCACCGCCGAACCCGGCGGTCGAACTCGAGAAGCGCGCCGATCCGACCACTGCCAGCACCGCCGGCGCGACGATCCAGTACGACTTCGTGGTGCGCAACACCGGCAATGTCACCCTCCATGGGCTCGCCATCGACGAGAACGAGTTCAGCGGCACTGGTCAGCTCAGCGCCATCACCTGCCCGGGCGACACCCTCGCGCCCGGCGCCGAGATGACCTGCCACGCCGACTACCGCCTCACTCAGGACGACGTCGACGCCGGCACGGTGACGAACACCGCCACCGCACGCGGAAGCTCGCCCGCCAATGACGAGGCGAGCTCCTCCCCCGCGAACGCGACCGTCACGATCGAAGCGGAGCCGGGCCTGACTCTCGTGAAGTCCGCCGATCGCAGCGAGCTGCGCGTCGGCGAGGAGATCACCTACACCTTCGTGATCGAGAACACCGGCAACGTCACACTCACCGACGTGACGGTGAACGACACCGGGTTCACTGGCTCGGGATCACTGTCGGCGATCAGCTGTCCGGACGAGGCGGCCGCGCTGACCCCTGGAGCGCAGATCGAGTGCACGGCGAGCTACACGGTCACGCAGGCCGATGTCGACCGCGGCACGATCGACAACACCGCCACGGCCACCGGCACCGCGCCCACGGGCGGCGAGGTGACGACGAGCCCGTCCGAGGTTCGCATTCCGCAGGATCCGCAGCCCTCGCTCACGCTCGCCAAGTCCGTCGATCCTGGCACCGCAGCCGAGGCGGGCACCACCGTCACCTACACCTTCACCGTGCGTAACACCGGCAACGTCACCCTGCACGAGGTCGGCATCGACGAGCTGGAGTTCTCCGGCTCGGGCAGCCTGTCCGAGATCGGCTGCCCGGACGGTCCGCTCGCCCCCGGCGCGACGGCCGTCTGCACGGCGACGTACACGATCACGCAGGCCGATGCCGACGCCGGCACGATCACGAACACCGCGTCCGCGCACGGCGCCCCGCCGAACGGCGGCACCGTGGATTCCGAGCCATCCGACGCGGAGGTCACGATCCCGCCGGCCCCGAGCCTGGAGATCGTGAAGTCGGCCGATACCGCGGAGCTCGTCGCCGGCGAGACCATCACGTACTCGTTCGTCATCAGCAACACCGGCAACGTCACGCTGCACGACGTCGCCGTCAGCGAGGGCGACTTCTCGGGCGCCGGTGAGCTGTCCGAGGTGGTCTGCCAGAATGACGCCGCGCAGCTCGCCCCCGGTACGCAGCTCGTCTGCCACGCGACGTACGTGGTCCAGCAGGCAGATGTCGACCGCGGCACGCTGGAGAACACGGCATCGGCGCTCGGCACCAGCCCTGACGGCCGGGCCGTCGAGTCGGACCCGTCGGACGTGCGGATTCCGCAGGACCCCGAGCCTGGGCTCACCCTCGTGAAGACGGCCGACACCGACCGGGCGACGAAGGCCGGACAGCGCATCACGTACTCGTTCGCCATCACCAACACCGGCAACGTCACCCTCCGCGACGTCTCGGTGCAGGAGAGCGAGTTCTCCGGTGCGGGCGTACTCGGCGAGCCGACGTGCCCCGAGGAGGCCGCGGCACTGCTCCCCGGGCGCACGGTCGTCTGCACTGCGGTGTACACCGTGGTCGAGGCTGACCTCAGCGGCGCACCGCTGACGAACACCGCCGTCGCGTCCGGCATCGGCCCTGGCTCGTCGGATCCGGTGATCTCGGAGTTCTCGACGGCGGAAGTGCCGACGGCGACGGCCGAGTCGCCGGGGCTGGCGATCACCGGCGTGTCCATCGGCGCAGGCTTCATCGCGCTGGCGGTCCTGCTGGTGCTCGGCGGGGCGTCGGTGCTGATCCTCCGAGCGCGGCGCACCGATCGACTGCGGGCGTGAATGCGTCGCGGCCTGCTCGTCCCGGCGCCGTGCGACGGCGGGCGGGACAAGCAGGCCGCGACGACCGGCTACGCGTCGACGACCGCGAGCCAATCGGCGACGCTCCTGGGCGCCAGCCCGAGCAGCGTCTGCGCGCTCCGGTCCTCGGCGACGACGTTCCGGTCGGCTCCGTTCAGCGCGCGATAGAGGTCGACGACGGGCTGCGCCGCGGCTCCGAAGAGTGGCGTGATGAGTTCCCCGAACGCGTCGGGCGAGATCGCTTCGTAGCGCACGTCCGTCGCGAGGTGCTGCGCGAACCCCGCCGCGAGGTCGGTGCCCGTGAGCCCCGGGGAGTGCCCGATCGCGACAATGCCTTCGACTCCCCGGTGGTCCGTCAGGAGCTCGACCACGGCGTCTGCCACATCGAGGTGGGAGCTCCACGACACGGGATACTCCGCGGGCAGCGGGTACCGCAGGACGCCTTCAGAGCGAGCGGGCTCCGCGACGACCGGGAGCAGCAGGTTCTCGAGGTACAGGCGCGGGGCGACGACCGCCGTGGAGACTCCGGTGGCGGTGACGCCCTGGATGAGCTGCTGAATGGGCGCGGTGCTCGGAGCCTGCAGGGGCGAGCCGGGCTCGTCGACGATGGCGCCGCTGGTCGAGATCACGACCCGGGCCGGCCTGGCGGTGTCGACGGCCGACACGATCGCCGCGGCCTGCGCCGCGGAGACCGCGGGATCGCCGCCCATCGGCAGGTGGACGAACACGCCCTCGGCGCCGGAGTAGGCGCGCGCCAGCGCCTCCGCGTCCGCGAGGTCGACGGCGAGCGATCGGGTGCCGGCAGGCAGCCCGGCCGGGTTTCGGACTGCGGCCACAGCGTCTTTCCCGGCGACGGTCAGGGCAGCGAGAACAGGGGATCCTTGAGCTCCAGTGGCTCCATGCACGAGATAGGTCATGACTCCATTAGTTCATCCAGTGCACCAGTTACGTCAACTGCACTAATGGGCTATCATCGAAATCATGGTGGATGTCGACTTGCCCGACTGCGGGGTTGCGCGGTTTCTGCTCCTGTTTGACGGCCCGTGGGCCACGCTCATCATCCGCGAGTTGCTGCACGGACCGCAGCGGTTCGGAGAGCTCCGTGACGCCCTGCCCGGCATCAGCGCGCACACGCTGACCAACCGCCTGCGGCTCTTCGAGTCGCGCGGGCTCCTCAGGCGCACCGCGTTCCCCGAGATCCCCCCTCGGGTCGTCTACGAGCTCACCGATCTCGGTCGGAGCCTCCGGCCCGTGCTCGATGCGATGTACGCCTGGGGCAAGGCTGCCCCGGTCTCCGCGTTCGTCTCGGCATCCGATCCCGCCTGAGGCGCTGACGGATGCCCCGGAAGCGACGCGCCCCGGCGACACCGGTGACCTCGCCAGGGCGCGTCAGCCGGTCGAACTGGATCGAGCAGTAGCCAACCGGCCCCTCACCCCTCTGCGGTGCGGACGGAACGCAGACTTACGGAGGCGCCACATCGCGGTCGCTATCCCTTCGTCGACCAGCGCGTCGGGAGCGGTTCGTGCTTGCGCGCGCCGCACGGCTTCTTCGCGGCTTGGACGCAAGACGATGTCGTGCAGCCGGGGCCGCACCGGCTCGCCATCGGCACCGCGCCGGCGTCCGCGTGCATGCGCTCCAGCTTTGCGAGCGGGAGGTCTCGCCCTGCGGCAGATCGCTAACCGCGATCGAGCCCTCGAGACCAATCTCGTGCTCGCCCTCACCCGATTCACTCCACTGCTCGAACTCGGATGATCGAATCATCCGCAGCTCTCGGGGCGATCGACGTTCACCTGGATCGACTCTTCGGACCGCAGCAGCAGTAGGGCCCGAGCTAGGAAATAGATGACCTCGGCCGGGGGCTCCGGCCCGCGGACCGATGCCTCCAGCACACAAGCCTCCACCGATGCGCGCGCACCCAGGAATCGCTCGCGCAGCAGCGCGAGCGGATCTCAAGCGCGGGAGGCGTTCTCCTGCGCGACGATGAACTGCCCAAAGCACGCGAGGTCGTCCTCCGCTCCGTTCTCGACCCGCTTGAAGGCCTTGTTCACGATGCTGTAGGTGCCGCCGCTCGTCGGGCTGGCGATCGAAAAGTGAAGGACCTCTGGGATATCGAGCTCGGGGAAGTCGTTTACCGCCACCCAGCGGAACCCGTGGTTGCGGACAAGTACCTCGCCGGCGTAGAAGCCGGAAGCCGCGGTAACCTCGGCGGTCCGCTCACTGCCGCGCTCCTCGAAGTGCGTGAGGATGCTGTCGACGTCCGCAAGGCTTCGAATCGAGTAGTCGAGGCGGTCGAAGATGTCCTGCACGGCCTTGACGCCGATGGCGAGACCGCCACTGTCGTGTGCCATCAGATCGGCGAGAAAGTGGTCCAGTGTCCCCTGATCTCCCTTTCTTCTTCCGGCGTGCCGTTCGCGTTGCGGTGTCCGCCGAGCTCCAGACATCGATGCCCTCCAGCCACAGGGAATAGTCGCTGAGGTCGACCCGGAGGGGGAACCGCGGGTCGCGCACTTCGGGGAGCGCGGCGGTGCGGTCATCTTCCGGCATGAATGCGTTGCGATAGCTCTGGCAGACGTATTGCGACAGGGTCGACTTGCCTTGGCCAGGTGCCCCGCGAACGAGCGTGAATGGCGCTGAAGCGCCGAGCAGGTACTTTGCGGCGCCGCCCACGGGCGCGGCGGGCTGGATCGGTCCCCTCGCACGATTGGGGGAATGCACGCGGTCGGCGGTGACGTCCACGAAGAGGTCAGCGACAAGTTCTCTGTCGACGTCCGCCTGGCTAAACTTGACACGCTTATCGTCATCCCACTGGGTCGCGACGACCTTGCAGATTACATCCCGATGCCCTCGGGCAGCGGCTGGTCCGATGCTCTCGGTGATGAGGTGGCGGACTAGATCCCAGCCCGCGAGCATTTGCGTAGGCCCATTTGAGCTCCGTCGGCGCGTTGTCCACCCACGGGTTCAGGCGTTCCCTCCACACGCAGCTCATCTCGTCAAAACCGAAATCGGATGCGGCTGCCTGGAGGATGGAGTCCAGCCGATCGTAAGTGCCGACCTTCGGCTTGGCCGTGCTCGGGATGTTCGTCACAAGCCGGTACTGTCGGACCCCCTCGGCCGCCAGCCGGCGGAGGTTATCTTCCTCGCCACGCATGGTTTGCTCGAGCCATTTCACGGGATCCTTCTCTTTCCCACGAAGGGACCACTTCGTCTGATAGACGACCAGCTTGGCAGGGTCTTCGGTCTGGATACCGTCGCGCGCTCCGTCTGACTGTCTGAGTGCCATCGGTGTGAAGCCCGGGTACTCGCGGGCGAGCAGAGCGTTCACAAGCTGCTGAAAGTCATGGTCGCCGAGGCGCTCGTAGAGATACCGGTGTTCACTCTCGGCCCGAGACGCGCCTCCTCACGGGTGCCCCGGTGGTGACATGATGAACGGGGGTATTGCTTGATCCAGTGTGGCCCACCTTCATCCGCGTGAAGGCCCGGCGCGCGGGGCCGGGGGGCGCGCACAGATCCGTCGCGCGGGCACTGCCCGCAACTGGATCGCTCGCGTCAGAAGGACTTGCGGCCATCAATGCGAGCTTGGGCCCCGCAGCAGCGAGCCCTGCCGCATGGATGCCCCGGACCTCACGCTCCAGCATCCGGTGGTCGAGCGGCCCTTTCGAGCGCCCCAATCGCGTCTACGCACGCCCGATTCACCGTCCGCACGAACTGTGCCATCACGACGTGAAGCAACTGAACCGAAGAGCCTGGCACCTTCGACGTCGCCAGGTGCGCAAGTGTCATATAGGAGAAGTGAGAGAGGTCGCTGAGCATCCCCCACGTCATGAACTCCTGGCTCTGAGCACCGTACGAGCTGGTGATCGGCCTTCGCGTTGAGAGCGGGGCCATCACAGCGCCAGGATCCAACGAGAGCAGTTCGGCAACCGCCCTGAAGTGCTCGCGGACGCTCAACTTTTCGCGGGCCACGTGTTCTTCGAGCATGGTGTCCTGAACAGCCGCTTCACCGCCTACGCCCGTGGCTACCAGTGCGAGCCGATTCTGATTCGTTGCGAAGTGCTCGGACTCCTGGTGGAGCGCTTGGAGTGCTCGTGTCAGCCGCTCGCCCCGCTCCGTGGGCTGCTGGAGCCAAACGATCGTGCTCGCATCCTCGAGAGCCGCGCGCATGAGCGGGTACATGACCGTCGCGTCCAGATAGAACTGCCCGACCTCGGTATCGAATACAAGTCGGTGTAGCGCGCGAAGCATTCTTGCGATGTTCCAGGCACGTTCCCGAAGGTACCGCGAGACAGCTGGCGGTGAGTCGACAACCTCCACAGCCTCGTTGTCGCTGTGCTCACGTGAGCCGACGATGAAATCCTCGTCCGCGAGTTGGGCGATGCGGGCCGCAATTCGCTTCCATTCTTCGCACCTTGTCCAAAGCGAGACGGTGGTCACTTCGGGATCGACGGGGCTCAGCCCGCTCACGTGACTATCCTTCCGCATGCCGGAGCGCGGCCGGGGGCTTGCCGTAAACGTCGCGGCCACCTCACCATCAAAGCCTCCTTGCAAAGAGGGGCGAAGACAGAGCGTGAGCAGTCCACATTCGACTCAGTCCACTGACGCGCGTCGTGCACCCCGCCTCCAGCCTGCACGCGACCCGTCCTCAACGCGCAGTGCACGCCCGAGGAACCGGCATTAGTCAAGCAGCACCGTGTCCGCGATCTTTGTTGCTACCTCATCGAGCGATTCGTAGTCGGAAGTCGTCAGTCCCGAGTGCGAAGCAAGCAACGGGCTTACATCGAGGAGTTCCTGGAACGTCGTTCCATGGGCAATCGGAATGACACGACCGGTTGAGAGCAACACCGATAGTTCTTTGTCGGCGATCCCCTCAGCGTTAAGGCTCTTCAAGAGCGCGGGAGTGACAAGCACGATACCCGCGCGCGAGTTCTTCAATCCCTTGTCAATCTGCCGCATCAGAGGCGTCCCGAGAGGCACATCCTTCTCGCTGAACCAGACCTTCACGTCTAGACCCGTGAGGAGGTCGTAGAACTCAAGCGCCGCTCCGGCTCGGTCGTCCCATGCGTGGCAGAGGAAGAGGTCGCGACGGTCGGTCTCAGCCAGCCTTACAACGTGCTCGTGAACGGGATTGAGGGTGCGGTACTCGGACGTGGAGTAGGACACGGCCGTCCGGCGGGATCGGCTCGAACTACTCGATGTTCCAGTCCCGCCGCCGGACCGACGACTGGTGTAGCTCGAATACCGTGTCGGCGTCGGAGCCACCGAGGGCGTGTAAGTCGGCCGGGGCGGCGTGTAGTCGTCATACGCCGGGTGGCGACTACGGCTCGATGAGCGGTAACGGCAGGCCGGGCAATTCGCGGCACCACTCGCGGTGCGGTGGCCCTCGCGGGGCGCTGTGCATTGCGTCATAGCCAAGATTGTACGGTCAGGCTCCTACATGGCCGCACGGTCGCGCCTACGCGGCCGCCGCTGCTTCCGAAAGACGGGTGCAGCTGGACAACAGCTCCTTGACCGAGCATCACTCAAATGACCTGTACTCCTGCGTGCCTACGTCCGATCACTGCGCCGCGGTCACATCGGAACCCCGATCGATTCGCCGCGCTTGGAGAGCCGGTCTTCGAGCTCGAGGTCTTTGAGCCAGTACGCGACCAGGTCCGGGAACGGGCTGTCCGGGGTGAGCGCCGAGGACGACGGCTGGAAGAGGGTCCGGTCGGCGAGCTTCGCCTTCAACGCCCGCTCGGCGGATTTCCGTGTATCCCCGGTCGCCTGGACAAGCCGGGTCTTGCCGTCCCAGTCGCGGTAGCGGGCGCGCGCGACGACACGTCCGCCGGGGCTTACGAGATGGCCGATCTCCCCGAAGGTGCCGATGGTCAAACGCTGCCGGCTCATCGGATCACCTCCCCTCTGGAGAGGCAGGTGGTTCGGGGTCGCGTTGCTGCTCCATCCAGGTCCGCACGTCCGAGAGCACGAACTTCAGATGCTTCCCGAAGCGATACGCGCGCGGACCGAGACCGCGGGTGCGCCAGTCGTAGACCGCGGAGACAGGCACGCCCAGATAGGTGGCCAACTCGTTGACGTCGAACAGCGGCTCCAGGCCCCAGGGGTTGCCGGCCGGGCTGTGTTCGGCATCAACACCGAACAGGTGCGTCCTGCTCCCACCCACGAACCGGGAGCAACCGACACGGTCGCTCGGCTACCGGAGCGCGGCGGTCCGAAAGGGCCGTGAGGGCGTCAAAGTGATGGGTTCTCGGTGGGAGTATCAATTTCCTTAACCTCAAAAGTCCCGGAAACCCTTAGGTTTCCGGGACTTTCTGGTCGGGCTGACAGGATTTGAACCTGCGACCCCTTGACCCCCAGGCGTCCAGACGCATACGCCGGGGCCAAAATCCGCGTGTTTCCGGGTCTCAGATCATGCAGAGCACGTCACGAGATGCATGGATTTCATGATTCTGGTCCCCTTTTGGTCCCCCTCAATGCGGACCCCAACCGCTCCGCCTTCAAACCAGCGCACTGTCGTGGCCCGGAAGCACCTGCATTTGGTTGACAGGACATTCACTGCGGTTCGCATGGCGAGTTCCGCTCGCGCAACTTGCCGCCGACCTTGAGCAACGATGCGCGAGAGGTTCGTCCATCGAAGGCTTCCTGAATCCAGCTTCTCAAGGAGCTCTGGCTCGTGGGCGGAACGTAGTAGTTCGCGTAACCCGTCTCGCCGTTAGGCGCAAGGTTGGCCGACAACCGCGCGGGGATGCTAGGGCTAGACCCAGCGACTGACGGGAGCTGAACTGCTAGAAGCCCGTTCGGAGTGGGGTCCGAACGAAGGCTCGTATATATCTCCCAGTCCACAAACTTTCGAGCCCAGGTGCACTCACCAATCGCCACGAGAGTCACAGTCGAGTCCCGCAGGAACTTGGACTTGATCGTTTGACGGATGTACGCGACGTTCGTCGAATCTATGATGTCGGAGCCATCTTCTTCCATGCCTATAGCTCGCGGTATGAAAACATCGGTGTTCCCCTCAATGAACTCGAGAACCTCCACCGCATCCACTGCGTGATAGCTAATAAACACTTTATGACGAATAGGCGACGATGCTGTCTTTCGATCTCCCTCCGCAACACTTTGGTACTGCCGTGTTATTGCAGCCAACTCCCGTAGCGCGCCCTGGGTGCGCGAACTGTACATGCCCACAGATTCTCCTAACGCGCCTGCTCTATTACTGCCCTGAGCCGTTCAATAACATCTTCCGGGTCGCCATACCTAGCCAAGAAGCCCAGTTGGTACTTCGTGGATCGAACCTGATCAGCGTTGCCATGCCGAGCCGCCTCCGCGTACTGTTCCGCAACCTCGTCAACAGGCTTACCGCCTTCAAGACACTCATGCAGCGTCAGTTCCGCGCGTGTTGCAAGTGCCCAGTAGTCAGTCGGCCCGTCCGCGATCGCAAGCCTATTGAGGAAACGGGAGACCGTGAGAACCTCGTTAAATTCCTCTCGGAAGGAATCGTCTCTCTCCCGCCCGCCGAGGCGAAGTGCCATAAGCAGGTTGACCCCCGTGTAGTAGCTAGGGTCGCTTTCGAAGCCGGCACGATACTTCTCTGCCATCTCCCGGAAAAGACTCACCGCAACGGCTGGATCCCCGCTGTCGAGCTGCTTCTCTAGCTCTCGTTTGATCAGTCCTCCCCAGCTACCGTATGTCTCAGAGTCCGCGTACCCGGCCTTCTCGGCGTCCTCAAGATATGTGCGAGCCGTGCGCCAGAGCTCCTGCCTGGTTTCGGGGTCTTGTGCATCCTCCCCTAAGCGCCGGTAGACCATGACGCTCTCCTGAAGCCAGATTCGATGTAGCGGATCATCTGGGGTTGGCTGAGTGAGTTCTAGTAGCGCCCGTGCGTCCTCGTAGGCCCCTTCCGCATGCAGTCCAATAGCCAGTTCGATCCGGAGGCTGCGACGTAGCCCTTCGTGGACTTCCGTCGCGCTGGCTACCCATTCCGCTGCAGCCTTCATCGCGACCGCGTCAGATGACTTGATCGCCACACTTATCCTGTCGCGCGCCCCGTTCTCAACGGTTAACGCGGCGGCGACCTGCGAGAGCTGGGAGTAGGGTCTAGTCAACGCGGCGAGATCGAACCAGCTATGCGCTGGACTATCCACTTCGAGTTCACTGGTCACGCGTTCAATAACAGGTCGCAGGGCTCGAATTGCTTCCTCGGCTTGCGTATCCGAAACCGCCTGCCCGCGCGTGAATGAATGAATGCGGATCATGTTGATATCGAAGGGTGGGGCGGAGCGCGCGTGCCCTTCAACATGTGGATTGATCAGAACGGTAGCTCGGTCTGCGAATATGTGTCTAACGCCGAGCTCATACGCGACATTGAAATTCGTGGCCGTAAGATCAACCAATGCGAGGTCAGAATTCGCTAAGGCCGCTATCATGCCCGAGTGTATGATTCCACTGTCGGTCTCGAGATCTGCCCTGTTCCAGCTAATATCAGCATCTTCCAACAGTGGACGATAAACCCTGTGAAAAGCCGGATCGCAGTCCACCTTCTTCCCGGTACGAACATCCTTTTTAACCCCGTAGGGCATGACGATGAAAGCCGATACTTGGTCATGAATGGGAGCCAAATCCAACACGAAATGCCCCCTCTCCTCGGCTCGTAGAACGAGGTTGTCAGTGACCGTCGGCGCCCCGGGGTCGGGCGTCGGGCGGATAGCGACGACCCAGACGCGTTCGTCCGTTCCTTCAACCAATGCGCCGGCGTCGTCAAGCATGGCGAGGTTGTGTTCGTTGAACGCTTCCGCGGTCTCTTGGACTGGACGATCCCCTTCTACTAAATCGACGGCCACGTCACTGACTATCCGGTCAAAATGTGCGAGCCAGCGAGCGCCCCTTGGCTCAACGCTAGTTCTCCTGAAATCCTCCTTCGCGAAGGGCAGGAGCACGCGTAGTGGAATACCCTCCGACAACGCCGCGCGAGCAAAGAGAATGTCTGAACCAGAAGCCAGTGCTCCAACCAAGCGACTTGGCTGAAGCGATTGAAAGAGCCCTCTGAGCCGTGTCAGAAGCTCTTCCTCGGACCCTTCGGGCAACCGAGCCACTGCTCGTCCAACCTCATCGGCCTGAACTCCCGCGTACAGAATGATCACTTGGCTACCTCCGATGTAGGACGCCCCGCGATGCGTGCCTGGGGTGCTATCAAGTTCATCGACCGCATGTGGTTGGCGTGTTCATCGGCATACTCTTGCCCCGAGAGGTGGCAGCGATCGCTCGTTCGATCGCGTCGCCGAACTGGTTGACGTCAGATGGCGAGCTCCAGTCGAGAATCTCGGCACCATACTCTGTTAGCCCTTCGGGCACAGGAGCATCGGGGTCGATACGGATGCCGATGATCCCTTTCCCCTGCTCTTTGCTCCATTGGATCTCTTTTTCGACCCACTCGCTCTGCGCCGTCTCCTTGCCGATGAGCACGATCGTCGCCGATGACCCCTTGATCTTCTCCTTGATCTTCCGACTGATGTAGTCGGAGTTCTGGCTCTTTACGGGGTCGAGTAAGTGTCGTCCGGTGAAGTCCACGTTGACGTTTTTGTTGTAGGTCATCAGGTTGAGGCCGCGAGCCTTCATCTGGTCGGCATGCTGGTAGCTGATGAATACGCGACGGGTCATGCGTCCTCCTCGGCTGGCGCAAGAGTCGCCATCTGCTTACAAAGCGGGCATCTCTTTAGTAGAGCGCCGCTCTTGATGACGTAACCGCACTCGCGGCATCGCCACTTGCGGTTCTTGGAGCTGTTCGGAACCTTGGACAGTTCTGCATCGGTTTGGTAATAGCCGGCGGCGTCGTCCCAGGTGAAGCCGAACTCCCTCCCCCACGATGGGTATGCATATCCAGATCGGGCGCGGGCAAATGTCTCGACGCGGGCCACCTCGCTCAGGTAATCTGCAGTGCGGTCTGGCCGATTGTCACAGAGTTTACGGAGTTCTGAAGTCGTAGCGACGTCTATCGGCTTCATCGTACGGAACTGAGCAGAGCAGATTGTCGCCAACGGTTCGGGCAGGTCGCTCGCCAGGATGGGCTCAATGAAGCGCATGGTTGCCGCCGCGAGAGCGTAGTCGCGATTCACTGCCCCTTGAGTACCTTCGGTGTACCAGCCGACGTGGTAGTAGCCGGACACAACACGACCTTGGTGCTTCCTTCTAGTCGTAAGAAAAAACACGGTCGCCGCGCCGTCGTTGACGATGCGGTTTCGCATCGATGGTTCACAGGTGGAGAACAGCCCGTAGGTTCCGGTCTCGATGTTTGGGTCACTCTTGTTGTCTGCAGGCCGAGTGATCTCGCGAACCGGCCATCGGGCGAGAGGCTCCGAAAAGTAGACAGAGAGGTATCCACGTCCAGCGTCCGATAGCTCTCGCCACGGGTCGCCGAGGCGACGCGCCGTCGCGCCTCCCGCCGTAACCCCGTCATCTCGCATACCTTGATGCTAGTGGTGACCTCTGACACATCCCGGGAGCCACGCTGGATGGAGCGGAGGAGCTGGGATGTCTGAGACAAGCCTCGTCATCCGACCAGGTGCCGTCGTCGTCTTCGAGGGACTCGACCGAACCGGGAAGTCGACGCAGCTGGAGCGACTCCGAGCTGCGGTCGGGAACAGTTCGACGGTATTCGCCCACATGCCGAGCGGTTTCACTCCCTTCACCAAGAGCGTGTATCTGGCGTTGGAGGGCGCGACCGCCGACGAGAGACCCACGTCGGGTCTGGCGCAGCAACTCGCGCATCTTGCGTGTCACGCTGAGTCGATCCGAGAACTCGAGCGGGCGGTCGAGATGCAGTCGTTGATCCTCGATCGCTGGTGGTGGTCGGCCCTCGCCTACGGGTGGTACGGCGGATCGGTGGAGCAATCTGGGTTGTCCGAGGGGAGCTTTCGCGAGCTCATCAAAACGATCTGGGCGCCTATCGTCCCATCGGTCGTGTTTGTATTCGTTGAACCCCATCATGTTGACGGCAACAACACAGAGGGCGTAGAGGCGGGTTACCGTGCGCTCATCGAAGAGCACTCTGATCTCGCGGTTGTCATTCCGAGCGGCAGCGAAGAGTCAACATACGCTTTGGTAACAGCAAGCCTCCTCGAACGAGGGCTTGCTTACCTGGGACAAGCACGGTGACCTTTCGTGACTATCTACAAGGATGCCCAAACCGCGTTCATGGAGGAACTGCGATGCATCATCGACGCCGGTGAAACCATCGAGGTCCGCGGCGAGACCACACGTGAGTTGCGCGCTCGGCTCATCGAGATCTCAAACGTTCGCGCCCGGCATGTCATCGTGCCCCACCGGCACAACAATGTGTTTGCCTCCATCGCCGAGAGCATGTGGGTGATCTACGGACGTAACGATCTGGATTACCTTGGAGCGTATCTGAGGCGCGCCTCCGATTTTTCTGACGACGGGGTTACGTGGAGAGCAGGCTACGGTCCGCGACTACGCGACTGGAACGGGGTCGACCAGCTCTCGGAGGTTGTCAAGATCCTCCGCTCCGACCCGTCCTCTCGGCGTGCGGTCATCAGCATCTACGACCCAGATCGCGACTTCGTCGCCAGCCGCGATATTCCGTGCAACAACTGGCTCCACTTCATAGTCCGAGACGGGCACCTCGACCTTCATGTGGCGGCGCGCAGTACCGATATCTGGTGGGGGTTCTCGGGTATCAACACCTTCGAGTGGACCCTACTGCTCGAAATGATGGCCCGTTGGCTCGGCCACGATCCCGGCCGCCTCGTCTTCTTCAGTTCCTCTCTGCACCTGTACGAGCGGCACTTTGACAAAGCCTCCCAGGTCGTGCTCGCACCGCCGAGCTCGGGCGAGCTTCCCAATGATGAGTCACAGGCGCGATTCGATACAGACTGGGAAAGGTCAAGCGGTGAGTTCGAAGAATGGATGCGGCTCGAAGCTCAGTTGCGTTCCGGGCACGAGCTCAAGCAGCTCGAATGTCGCCTGACTGACCCCCTCCTGATTGCCTACGTTCGCATGATCGACGTGTTCTGGGTAGCGAAACGCGGAGCCGACCCTGATCTTCTTAATCAGTTGATCAGAGAAGTCGGGGACAGTGGCCTGACGGCCGCAGCGACCGAGTACTTTGGTCGTCGCCACCACCAGCAGCACTGAAAACCGGGCTCAGGCAGTCACCGCAGGCTCGGCGAGATCGGCCGAAGCGCGCTCATTAATTCCCCACTTAGGCGGAAAGAACGGTGTCGCAGGCAGCCCGTGAGGCGCAAACTGCTGCTTGATCCGACTACGGCCGCCGACGCCACGGATGTGAGGATGCATCACTCGTGCGTACTTGTCCGTCTCGCAAAAGAGGTTCTGACAATCAATGAGAGTCAACGCGCGACCAAAGAGATCGCTGAACTGGATTCCGTTCTGGTCGAACTGGTCCTCTTGTGTATCGACCATCCAACGAATCACATCTTCAGCGGATGCACCATTGAGATCTGGAAAGCACTTCGCTACCCCGCTGCGTGCACCCGGGCCCGGGACAACGAAGTCGTTCTCATCGAAATCGATGACCGAAGTGTAGTTGAGGTCAATCGCAAGCTGATAGGAAAGGAAAGGACCCAGCGACGGGTACGACGCAATCGTTTCAAACACTTCCCGAAGCGACTTGGCAGCCTCGACCTGCGCCACCACTCCTGATCTCATCATGTGCTCGATCAGTAGCAAATGGTTGCGGTGCTTACGAGCTGCGCCGAAGGGCGGTGGCGGGACGATGTAGGCCGCTGAGTACACCCTTTCCCCACGCGCGAGCAGAAGATCGAGAACACCACTGAACGTATCGACGTCGAACGAATCGGCCGTGATCTCGTCAAACCGTGACTCCAGCGCCTCCCACGTCGATGGCTTGTTGAAGAAGCGGAAGAGCATGACCCGAAGCACAACGTCAGCTGCGTTCTGAGAGCCTTCGTAAGCTACGCGGATCAAGTCCTGTGAGACACGGTCAGCCGCGCGATACGCGTTCGTAAAGCGAAACCGCGAGATAACCGGATCATCGGTCCAAGGCCCCGGTTCTCCTCGTAACCTCGCGTGATAGACATGTTGCCGCTCAGCAGCAAAATACCAGTAGGAAGAGAGAACCTCGGACACCTGAACGCTGTGGCGACCGACTCGTACGCGGCGCATCCGCACTCCGTCCCGTGGGTCATTACTTTCTTTCAAGGTTGCCATGGACAGCCCTGCCGAGCTCGGAGGCGCGCCAAGCCCAGCAGCGGGGGCACACCCCATCGGATCGCACGCCTCTCGGCCCGCGACATGCCTCATCCTGCCGTCCCGAACGCCCGCTCGAGATGCTCAGCCGTGGCGGGGTTCACGGTCTCGCTGCGCTGGATGTAGTGCTGCATCGTGATCCGCGGGTCGGTGTGCCCGAGGAGCTCGGAGGCGAGGAGCGCGCCTTGCGCGTCGTTGACAACCGTGGCGACGGTGCGGCGGAAGCGGTGCGGGGTGACGTTCTCGATCCCGGCCGCGTCCATCACGTCGCGCAGGAGCCGACGGATGTTGTTCGTCGTGTGCGGGGTCCCGACCCGCGTGGTGAACAACAGCGCGCCTGGTTCGGTGTCGCTGCTACGCAGCAGGCGCGAGCGGATCGCCTGCATCGCGAACGACGGCAGCGCGACGCGGCGAACCGAGCGATCCGTCTTCGGATGATCCTGCCGGTGCGTCGGCTCACCCTTGCGGCTGATGATCGTCCCGGCGATCCGTACCGTCGGGATCGGGTCATCCACGTGAAGATCCTGGAGGCGGATGGCGAGGACTTCGCCGATGCGGGCGGAGGTGCCGAGCATGACCTCGACGATCTGCCCGAGTTGCCGATCCGGCCTCGGACCCGCCACTATCCGCCGGGACTCCCAGGCCTTGATCGCGGCACGGATCTCCTGCACCTCGCCGATCGTGAACGCGTCCGGGATCGTCTTCTTCCGGTGCAGCCGGGAGACGTGGTCCATCGGATTGCGGGGCAGGATCTCGTGTCGGACCGCGAGCGCGAGCGCGAGTCGGAGAACGACGCGGGCGTGCTTGGCGCGGCTGTAGCTGCGTCTGGCGAGTTGCTTGAGGAAGTAGTCGCAACGGGCGACCCCGATCTCCCGGAGCGTGAGGTCTTTGAATGCAGGGAAGACGAGGGCGCGCATGTCCCGCTCGTAGAGATTCCTCGTGGTTCGGGAGAGGCGGTCTTCGATCTCCATGTCTTCCAGCCAGTACGTGACGAGCTCTGGGAACGAGCTGTCGGCGCTCATCCCGTTGAATCCGGGCTGGTAGAGGGAGCGTTCGGCGAGCTTCTGCTTGAGCTTGCGCTCCGCGGCAGCGCGTGAGGGCCCTGTGGCTTGGACGAGTCGGTTGCTCCCGTCCCAGTCCCGGTACCGGGCGCGGGCCACGTGGTTGCCGTTCGGCCGGGCGCGGATGGCGATGACGCCGAAGGTACCGATCGGTGTGCGTGGCCTACCCACGCGCTCCCTCCCCCGCTCCAGGAAAGGTGGCAGCCCCGGAAGGGGCGGCGGGCTCGCGCATGGTGTCCATCCAGGCGCGGATGTCGGTGATACCGAACATGATGCGCTTGCCGAAGCGGTAGGCGCGCGGCCCTTTGCCGTTGGTACGCCAGTCGTAGATAGTGGAGACGGGCACGCCGAGGTAGCCCGCGAGTTCGTCGATGTTCAGGAGCGGTTCGAGACCGTGAGGGTTGGACCGTTGTTCTTCGTTCATCCCTACAGTCTCAAAGCCTATGACACGCAGCGATGCCGTCCGGGTGCTTCTCGAGACGAGGGACGCAACCGCTGTTGCGGTATGGACGGGTCACGCAGATCGGGCGATGCGTCCGACCCCACGCCCCCGGAAGGTCCGCCGTTTGCCATCTTCGCAGACAGCCCACCCGACGATACAGGTCGTCTCATGTCACCCCTGACACTTGAAGCGGGTTCCTGGCACCGACCGACACCTTCTCGGACCCAAAACCCTGTGAACGTAGTCACTTCGACGTCCATTTATGGAGTGGGAGAAGGACTAATGATGTTGACGACTACGGGCGCGGGAGTGTCATCCAGCGGAGCTGCCCACGATACGGCGTGAGCGACTGCGAGCAATACCAAGCCAAGCAACGCGATCAGGAACCCATCACGGAAGACCGTGACCATCGCGCGACGTGTCCTTGACGTCACGTACGTTGCCCAGACGTACTGACGAAGCTCCTCGCGCTGTCCGTCCTTGAGGTGGGCGAATTCTTTGACGTCCACGACGCCTAAAACCTTCTTCGATACCGCGACGCCCCCGCAGGGAGTCTCCGCGGGCACACAGCGGGTGCGCAGCATCCATCGCCTGCGCCATGGATTCGATGACGACTCTCCCGTCTGACATTGAGCTAGTGGCAAGCGCACTGGCCGATTACTGCACCAGATGGCCGATCTCTGCATGCTCTGCGCGCACTTGTACTTATTTAGAGACGGTCGGTCTAAATTCGCTGTCATGACCGACATCGCAACTCGACCTCGCCGAGGGCGCCCCCCGAAGATCCCTCGCGAGCACGGAGACACGCGCGAGGCGCTGTTGCGCTGCGGCATGGAAGTCCTCACAACGCAGGGCATGAGCGCGACCGGCATCGACGCGGTCCTGAAGCGTGTCGGCGTGCCGAAGGGCTCCTTCTACCACTACTTCGACAGCAAGGACGCGTTCGGATTCGAGGTGCTGCAACGGTATGCGGACTACTTCGCTCGCAAGCTCGACCGATGGCTGCTCGAAGAGGGGCCGTCGCCGCTGGAACGCCTGACGCGGTTCGTGGACGATGCCAAGGCCGGCATGGTACGGCATGACTTCGAACGAGGGTGCCTAGTCGGCAATCTCGGCCAAGAGGTCTCCACCCTCCCCGACGGCTACCGGGAAGCGCTCGAAGACGTGCTGCGCGACTGGGAACGTCGCGTCGCGGCGTGCCTGCAACTGGCCGCAGACGCAGACGAGATCCCGCCCGGCTCCGACTGCGACGAACTGGCGTCGTTCTTCTGGGTGGGTTGGGAAGGCGCGATCCTTCGCGCCCGCCTGACCCGCGACGTCCGGCCGATGGAAGTGTTCTTCGCCGGTTACCTCGCATCCGTCCGCATCCATCCCGGGAGAGCATGATGTTCAGCGCAATCTCCATCGACAAGACCGATGCCGGATACCAGGCAGCGCTGCGCGAACTCGATGAGAGTGAGCTACCTGACGGTGACGTCACGGTGCGCGTGTCGTACAGCGGCCTGAACTACAAAGATGCCCTCGCGATCACGGGAAAGGCTCCGGTCGTGCGTCGCTTCCCGATGGTGCCCGGGATCGACCTCGCCGGTGTCGTGGAACACAGCGACAGCCCCTCTTATGCGCCTGGCGACCGGGTGCTGGTGAACGGCTGGGGCATCGGCGAGACGCACTGGGGCGGTCTCAGCCAGCGGGCTCGCGTGAGTGCGGACTGGCTCGTGCCGGTTCCTGATGCGATCTCGGAGCGGCAGGCCATGTCGATCGGCACGGCCGGATACACGGCCATGCTCTCCCTCATGGCCCTCGAGTCGCACGGCCTCACCACTGATTCGGGTGACGTCCTTGTCACGGGCGCGAACGGTGGGGTCGGCGGGTTCGCGATCGCGCTGCTGGCACGCGGCGGCTACTCGGTCGTTGCGTCGACCGGCCGTCCCGTTGAAGCCGATTACCTGCGCCGCCTTGGCGCCACGACGATCGTCGACCGGACAGAGCTGTCGGGGCCGGGCCGGCCGCTCGGCAAGGAACGCTGGGCGGCTGCGATCGACTCCGTCGGTAGCCATACCCTTGCGAATGCCTGTGCCGGGACGAAGGCGGGCGGCGCCGTCGCCGCATGCGGGAACGCACAGGGCATGGATCTGCCCGCCACTGTCGCACCGTTCATCCTGCGCGGGGTGAGCTTGCTCGGCATCAACAGCGTCACCCAGCCCCGCGACAAGCGCGTCGCAGCGTGGAACCGCCTGGCCGACGAGCTCGACCTGGACTTGCTGCCCGCGATGAGCCGCGAGGTCGGCCTGAGCGAGGCCCTCTCCGTTGCCGATGACCTTCTGGACGGCCGCATCCGCGGCCGGATCGTCGTCGACGTGAACCGCTGACCATCCCCCAAGACCACACAAACGAAAGAGGAAGACCATGACGAAGATCACCGTGCTCGGAGCGGGCGGACGTATCGCAAGACACGCCATCGCCGCGCTTCTCGAGGAGCCTGCCAACGAGCTGACCCTCTACCTGCGTCGCCCCCAGAGCCTGCCGGATGCTCCCAGCGACCGCGTCCAGATCGTCGAGGGCGACGTGCTCGACAACGAACTCCTCACACGCACCGCCACGGGACAGGACATCGTCTACGCGAACCTCGGCGGAGGCGACATCGAAGCTCAGGCCCGCGCCGTCGTCGCAGCGCTGACCGCCGCGGGAACACGACGGTTGATCTGGATCTCCACCCTCGGCATCTACGACGAGGTGCCCGGTGAGTACGGCAAGTGGAACCACCGGATGCTCGACGGCGGATACCTGCAGACGTACAGCGCCGCCGCGAAATTGATCGAGGAGTCCAACCTCGACTACACGATCATCCGTCCCGCGTGGCTGTCGGACGCCGACGAGGTCGACTACGAGCTGACCCAGAAGGGCGAGCCCTTCCAGGGCACCGAGGTGTCCCGCAAGAGCGTCGGCGCGCTCGTCGCCGAACTCGTCAAGAACCCGGCCGACAGCATCGGCGCCTCGCTCGGCGTGAACAAGCCCGGCACCGACGGCGACAAGCCATCCTGGTACTGAACGGAGCATGCCATGACCGCTTTGGACACGCTCACCGAGAACGGCTTGTCCCTCGGGATCGAGCTGCCCCTGGACAACGATCTCGCCCGACGAGACGTCTCCGGTCAGGGACTCTTCCCTGACCTGACCCGGCATCAGGAGCGTGCGCAGCTCGCCGACCGGCTCGGGTTCCGGGCGCTCTGGCTGCGGGACGTGCCGATGTGGCGACCGCGTGACTTCGGCGACGCCGGACAGGTCTTCGACCCCATCCCCTACCTCGGCTACCTCGCCGCATCGACCGAGCACATCCTGCTCGGAACAGCGGGGATCGTGCTCCCCTTGCGGCATCCAGTCGCGCTCGCGAAGGAAGCTGCAACCGTGGATGTCCTCTCCGGTGGGCGGCTGCTGCTCGGCCTCGCCTCGGGCGACAGGCCGGGTGAGTACCCGTTCTTCGGAGTCGATTTCGATCGTCGGGGAGAGACCTATCGCGACGGTGTGCGCGTGCTGCGTGAGATCTGGTCGCAGGCGGCGCTGGGCCGGATCGATCAGGACTCGTTCCTGCCCGCCCCTGCGGACGGGACGATTCCACTGATCGGGATCGGTGGCGCGCAGCAGTCTCCTGCGTGGGCGGCAGAGCACCTCGACGCGCACATGACGTACCACCGTGCAGGTCCGCAGATGCGCGCCGTCGCTGCGCAGTGGCGGGCGATATCGCTCAAGCCGTTCATGACGAACCTCTACCTCGACCTCGCGGAGAACCCGGACGCTCCCTTCGAGCCGATCCGCCTCGGTGCACGGGTCGGCACCACCGGTCTCACCGATTACCTCACCGGACTGGCAGCGGCAGGGGTCGTGCACGTCAACCTCGTGCTGCGGCCGGGACGACGAGACGTTGAAGACGTCATGGAGGAGATCGGACAAGACGTCATCCCCGCCCTCCGAGCCCGAACCGCATCAGAGCCAGCCGGCGCAGACATCCGATCGTGACCGAATCCACCGAAACAAGAAACAAACGAGCAGGGAGAACGATTGATATGAGCAGCACAGACACCATCGCCACGACTGCGAGCGACCCGACAGCGGTTGTCGCGACCGCGCAGTTCCTTACCCCCGTCGTACTCGGCCTTCAGGGGCTGACCATCAACGCCAAGCAGGCGCACTGGCACGTGCGTGGCTCGAACTTCGTCGGCGTCCACGAGTTGCTGGACACCATCGCAGGCAACGCCGGCGAGTTCGCCGACGCGGCAGCGGAACGCATCGTCGCCCTCGGCCTCCCGCTCGACGCCCGCGTCAGCGCGGTCGCCGAGAAGAGCTCCGGGACAAGCGTCCCGGCCGGCTTCGCGAACTCAGACGACCTCGTGCACGCGGTGATCGCAGACATCGACAGGCTCCTCGCCGACGTCCGCGCAGCGGTCGATGGCCTCGACGGCATCGACCTGACCAGTCAGGACGTCGCGATCGAGATCCAGCGAGGTCTCGACAAGGACCGCTGGTTCCTCGTGTCTCACATCGCAGCCTGACCGACCTGCCAAAGCGGCGCCTCTCACCGGTCCGGTGAGAGGCGCCGCGCGCACTACGTGGTGCAGTCGGACAACACGGGCTAATCGAGGATCGCGGTGACTTCGAGCTCAACGAGAACGTCCGGCTCGAAGAGGTAGTCGACCCCGATCAGGGACGCGGGCGGCAGGGGCTGAGGCAGCTTCAGCTCCTCAGCGACCCGAGCGATCCCGTCCATGAAAGGTGCGATCTTCTCGGGCTCCCATTCGGTGACGTAGAAGGTCAACCGAAGCGCATCGTCGAAGGATGCACCCGCGCCTGCGAGCGCACGAGCTGTGTTGCGGAGAACCTCCGCGACCTGACCCGCGAGATCGTTGATCGCGATGGGCTTTCCTTCCGCACTACGGGCGACCTGGCCGCTGATATGCACGTGACGCGTGCCGGTGCCAATGGCGACGTGATCATACGGCGTTCCTGGCTGGAGACCGGCAGGACTGAAGCGTGTGACTGGCATAGAAGGTCCTCTTCGTTGGTGGTTTACTATTGATACTTGGTAGTTGAAGGACACTTCAAGGAGACCTGGTTTCATGGCCGATACCGACGCCGTATGCGAAAGCGAGCTGCGTATCGCGACGCCGCATCGCGAGCTGCTCGACCAGGTGCTCGACAAGTGGTCACTCAGCGTGCTCAACGAACTGTGCGAGCGACCCTGTCGGTTCAACGAGTTACGGCGTGCGATTCCGGGAGTGACGCAGAAGTCCCTCACGGCGACGTTGCGTCGGCTGGAGCGAAACGGAGTCGTGCAACGCCGAGTCATCAGCACGCGGCCGGTGGCCGTCGAGTACGGGATCACCGCCTTGGGCAAAACGTTGCGCGGGCCGATTGACGCGCTCGTCGCCTGGGCAGATGAGCAACTGCCGAACATTGAACGCGCACGCATCGCCTTCGACGAAGACGAACAGTAGACGTCGGGACATCTTTCCCCTCGCGACCAAGCAAGAGCGCGGCTCAGCTCTCTGTGTCGGATGTTCAGGCTTTGCGCCTTCTCTGTCTCCCATGACGGCGTCCACCATGCCCATCGTCGCGTCGAACTGCGTCATGACCAGCGCCGCTGTGCTCGCGAAGCCGCACGCGAGAAGGATGAGCAGCGAGGGGACGAACTCAGTCGGATCGGGCACCCAGCCTCCCAATGTCCATGGCAGGACCATGGCGATGACGATGCCGGCGCTCGAGAGCCATTCGTTCACGAATAGAGCGCGTGAGGAGCCGGACCCGCCCCTCGCGAGGATACGACGTCCTGTTTCCACTGTCATCGCTACCAGGAGGATGCCGAGGACGATGAAGCTCAGCGCGCCCCAGAGCGGATCAAGCGACGCGAGCACGAGCGGAACAAGGAGCGGAATGGAGTAGGCGGTGAAGACCCAGCGGACCGACGAACGGAGATACCGGTCCGCAGCCTCCGACGCTGCGAGTCGGCGGTGCATCTCCGAGTCGATGTAGAAGAACACGCCCACGATGAACGTGCCGAGCATCGTTCCCGATACTCCGGCGAGCCCCAAGAGGAAGTCATCATCCGTACCTGACATCGTCTGCGTCCCTTCTTCCCTGGGCACCTGTGAAGCGGGCAATCCATGCGGTCGCAGGATTTCGTGCCAGATCGGCGAGGCTTCCTCGCTGCGTGATGCGCCCTGCCTCAAGGACGATCACCTCGTCAGCGAGCACCTCGACGTCTTCACGGTCATGTGTGACGAGGATCGTCGGACCGGCGAACTGGCGGAGACGCAGACCGAGGTCGGCACGCACTTCATCCCGGAACTCCACGTCCAGCGCCGCGAGCGGCTCGTCGAGGAGCAGTGCCTTCGGCTCGGATGCGAGGGCACGGGCTAGCGCTACACGCTGAGCTTGCCCGCCGGAGAGTGCACTGGGGTATCTCTCTGCCAGGTCCGCCATTCCGAAGCGAGACAGCCAGGGGTCTGCGCTGCGCCGGGCGGCGGACCAACGCCCACCGCGGACTTTGGCTGAGAAGGCGACGTTCTCGCGCACCGTGAGGTGAGGGAAGAGGAGCAGGTCTTGGAACATGACGCCGATCCTTCGCTGGTCAGCAGGAAGACCGGCCAGATCCTTGTCCCCCAGTCGAATCGTGCCGTGGGACTCGGTGAAGCCTGCGATCGCCGCGATGGCGCTGGACTTTCCGGCACCGTTCGGTCCGACGACGGCGAGCACACTTCCGGGATCCGCTTTCAGCTCCACGACTACGTCGAAGGCGGGGCGTGGGATACGTGCGGAGACGGTGAGCTCGAAGGTCATGCGGTGCCTGGCAGCCATCGGTCGCGGAGTGCGAGGAGCACACCCAGTGATACCGCGAGCAGGACGAGTGCGAGGGCGATCGCGGTGTCGGGGTCCGAGTTCATCGCGAGGTACGACGCGATCGGGAGTGTGCGCGTCACGCCGGGGAAGGAGCCGGCGAACGTGATAGTCGCGCCGAACTCGCCGAGCGCGCGGGCGAAGCACAGCACGGCGCCCGCGGCGATTCCAGGCGCGGTCAGCGGAACCGTCACGAGGCGGAAGATCTGCCACGGGCTGGCGCCCAGGGAGGCGGCGGCTAGTTCGCTGCGGCGGTCCGCTGATCGCAGCGCGCCTTCGACGGCGAAGACGAGGAAGGGCATCGCGACGAAGGTTTGCGCGAGCACAACGGCACCGGTGGTGAAAGGAATAGTGATGCCGACCTGCGTGAGCCATTGCCCGAGGATGCCTCGCCGTCCCAGCAGGAGAAGCAACGCAATGCCGCCGACAACGGGAGGCAGTACCAGCGGGATAGTGATCGCCGCCCGCAAGAGGCGGCGCGGCAGGACCTTCCAGTGAACGGAATGGCTCAGCAGGACGGCTAGCGGGATACCGAGGATGAGACTCAGGCCGGTAGATAACGTCGCTGTGAGTAACGAGAGCCCGAGCGCCTGCAGTACCTCTTGCCGAACGAAGAGTTCGCCCAGCTGGCCCCATGGTGCACGCAGGATGAGTCCGAGCAGCGGGAGAACGAGCAGCGCGAGACCGATCACCCCGAGGGCGAGGATGACCGGCTGCCGGCGTTCACGGGGCCGCGAAGCCTGCATGCTCGAAGACCTGACGTGCCTCATCGGAGCGGAGGTAGTCGATGAACGCCTGTCCTGCGTCGGGGTTCGGTGCCTCGGCAAGAAGGGCGACCGGATAGTTGTTGATCACCTGCTGCGCCTCAGGCACATCGATGCCTTCCACCGCGCTCCCTGCTGCGACGACGTCGGTCACGTAGACCAGTGCGGCGTCGGCCTCACCCAGAGAGACTTTCGTCAGTGCGGCACGCACGTCCTCCTCAAGTGTGTCCGGTTGGGCCTGAACACCAGCAAGGTCGAGCAGGGACTGCGCTGCGGCTCCACACGGCACCGCGGTGTCGCACAATGCGATTGTCAGCTCAGGCCGTGCGAAGTCGGCGAGACCGGTGATCCCTGCAGGGTTCCCGGCGGGAACCGCGATCTGCAGCGTGTTCGTGACGAGCACTTCCGGATCGGCGGCCAGGCCTGCGTCGACAACAGACTGCATCGTCGCCTCATTCGCTGAGAAGAACACGTCCACCGGGGCACCGGAGACGATCTGCTCGGCGAGCGCCGACGATCCGCCATAGCTGGCGACCACGTCGACATCTGCGTTCGCGTCCTCGAACCTCTCGGCGAGGACGTCGATCACGTCGGTCAAGGAGGCTGCGGCCAACACTGTCACCGTTCCGGAGGTCATGTCGTCCTTGCTTGCCCCGACATCCGATTCGTCGCTTCCCGTGCCGGGCGATGAGCATCCAGCGAGCAGAAGGAGCGCTGCGGCTGCCGCAAGGAGGGAGGGGGCACGCACGACAGGAACTCCTCTGAAAGACGGTCGGTCAGGCGAACGAAGTTGCCGACCTGTCTCAAGCCTCCCGTAGCCGAGGTCGTGAGAATGGCCTGCGACTGCTGGGCTTTGTCTGCTCTCTGCTGTCTCGCCGCTTCCGACCTCACCCGCTGGGACCGGCTCCCTAGCCTGAAGGCATGCCGGTCAATCCGCTCTCTCCGACCTTTCAGAGGCAGCGCGTCCTCACGGGCTTCGGCGTTCCCGCTCAGGAGCGTCTTTCGAGAGCGCATGTGCTCGTGATCGGCGCGGGTGGGCTGGCCAGCACCCTGTTGCCGGTCCTTGCTGCCGCAGGCGTCGGCAGCCTCACGATCGTCGATGACGACACTGTCGCCGAATCGAACCTGCACCGGCAGACGATGCACACGCCCGGCGACATCGGTCGCAGCAAAGCGGTCTCAGCCACCATAAGGCTCGCGTCGCTCGCTCCTGATGCTGAGCTCCGCGCCGTCGAGGGGCGTTTCGACGCCGTGACAGCCGAGGGTCTGCTGCACGGTGTGGACGTGCTCGTCGATGCCAGCGACAACCCGGCAACAGTGATGCTGGCAGACCGTGTTGCTGCCGAACGCGGCATTCCGCTCGTGTGGGGGTCAGCACTGGGGTACGCCGGCCAAGCAGGCGTGGCATGGGATGCCAGAGGCACCGACTACCGCGACTTGTTCCCGCATGGTCCGGACTCCAGTGCGGACACCTGCGACATGATCGGCGTGCTGCCGAGCGTATGCGCCGTCATCGGGGCGTTCATGGCGACCGAGGCACTCAAGCTCCTCACCGGCATCGGAGAGCCGTTGATCGGCCGGGTCGCCGCGTACGACGCACGCACCGGCCGCACCCGCGAGATCGCCTACCGGCGCGACGAGTCCGCCCGTGCCGCAGCGCAGAACATCGAGACCACTCCGCTGTCATCCGACGATCAGAACGCCGTCTCGCCCGAGGAACTGCGCGACCTGCTCACAGCTTCCTTCCCGCCGCTGCTGATCGACGTACGCGAACCGTGGGAGGCCGACATCGCAGCGATCCCGGGAAACGTGCTGATCCCCTTGACCGAACTCCCTCGCCGGGCACCAGAACTCGACACCGGTCACCCCATCGTGCTGTACTGCCACCGCGGCACACGCTCACGCCAAGCGCTCGATCAGCTCCTCCAACTCGGATTCTCCGATGTGCGGCACCTCACCGGAGGCATCGATGCCTGGGCTGTCCGCATCGACCCCACGGCGAGCAGGTACTGACATGCCCCGCACATCGGTCGCTGAGCACACGGCCCGAGTCCGCACCCTCCTGAACGCCGTGAGCCAGCGCCCCGTCGAGCAGGTCGCCCTGTCTGACGCGCTAGATCGGGTGCTTGCCCACCCCATACGGACTCCGATAGATCTGCCCCCGTTCCGGAACTCACAGATGGACGGCTTCGCCGTCCGTACGGTTGACCTCGCGCGGACGCCAAGCAGTCTGCCGCTGCGCGGTGCGATCCCCGCTGCTCCTGGCACACCTGGGCCGCTTCGCCCTGGCCATACCGTCCGGGTCATGACCGGTGCGCCGATCCCCGACGACGCCGATGCGGTCGTCCCTGTCGAACACGCCACCGTCCAGGGAACGACAGTGACGTTCACGCGGAAGCCGGACGTCGGAGAGTTCGTGCGTGAAGCCGGCTCTGACCTCGCGGTCGGTGAGCCTCTGTTGTCTGATGGATTCCGGCTCGCTCCTCGCCACCTGGCGGCGCTCGCAGCTGCGGGAGTGGCGTCCGTCCCCGTTCGCTCACAGGTACGTGTCGCAGTGATCTCGACCGGAAGCGAGCTGGCCGCTCCCGGTGAGCTTCTGGCTCCCGGCCAGATCTACGACGCCAACGGCCCCGCACTCGCCGCAGCGGTACGAACCGCCGACGCCCTCTTGGTCGATGAGCATCGTGTCGTCGATGACACGGCCGCGTTCGCGCGCGCTCTCGACGCGTCGTGTGCGGCGGGAGCCGAGATCTTGCTCACCAGCGGGGGCATCTCGGCAGGCAACTACGAAGTCGTGAGGGAGCTTCTGGAGCCGCTCGGGGCGCACGTCGATACTCTCGCGATGCAGCCGGGCGGCCCCCAAGCCACTGCCATCTACAAAGGCGTTCCCATGGTGTGCTTCCCAGGCAATCCCGTGTCCGCCCAGCTGTCGTTCATGCTCTTCATCGAGCCGGTCCTCCGTGAGGCAGCAGGACTGCACGCGCGACAGCCCGAGCCGCGGACCCTGGCCGAGCCCCTCACCTCTGTCGCCGGGAAACGGCAGTTCCGCCGTGGTGTGGGGTTGCCTGGAGGCCGGGTGGCACCGGTTGGCGGCCCTTCCTCGCACCTTGTCGCCGCCATGGCGGCATCCGACATGCTCATCGATGTCCCGATCGATGCCGTCACCCTCGACATCGGGACACGCGTGGAGACCTGGAATCTATGAACGAACTGCCGCACCTCGACGATCACGGCCGATCGCGGATGATCGACATCGGCGGGAAGGCGATCACTCGGCGCACGGCGATCGCGACCGGCCGCCTCGACACGACACCGGCGGTGCTGGAACTGCTCGCCGCCAACCAGCTGCGCAAAGCAGACGCGCTCCCGACAGCGCGGGTCGCGGGCATCCAGGGCGCCAAGCGCACCAGCGAACTTGTACCCCTCGCGCACACATTGCCCCTGGAGTCCGTCACCGTGGACTTCGAGCTCAGCACCTCATCGGTGGAGATCCGGGCCACGGTCGCAGCGACGGCGAAGACTGGGGCCGAGATGGAAGCCCTCACCGCCGTCGCCATCGCCGGTCTCGCTCTGCACGACATGATCAAGTCCGTCGATCCGGCCGCCGTGCTCGGAGACATCCACCTCATCGAGAAGACCGGAGGAAAGCGCGGGCACTGGGTTGCAGGCGCATCCGTGCCCGCAGACCACGGACAGGCGGTCGTGATCGTCTCCTCAACGAGCACCGCGGCCGGTACGCGCGAGGATCTCACCGGTCCGGCAATCGCAGGCTGGCTTCGCGACCACGGGTATCAGCCAGACGAGCCCGTCGTTGTCGCTGACGCGGATATCTATCAGGCGCTCACGGATGCTCTCACCAGCGAGCCGGTATTGATCGTCACGACCGGCGGCACCGGGGTGCATCCCGAGGACCGCACCCCCGAGGCGACGAGCGCTGTGATCGAGAGAGCACTTCCCGGCATCGCCGAGGCCATCCGTGCAGCGGGCCGCGCGGCGACGCCGACAGCCTCGCTCAGCAGGGCGCTTGCAGGGATCGCCGGACGCACGATCGTCATCAACCTGCCTGGATCGCCACGCGGCGTGGAAGACGGCCTCATCGCACTGGAGCCGCTCTTGCCACACCTGCACGACCAGCTGGCCGGCGGCGGACATGCCTGACCCGATCGGTTTCGTCACCGCTGCTCCGCTGGACAAGACGCAGCTGGAAACACGGATACGCAGTAGGAAGAACGGGGCGGTGGTCACCTTCGAAGGCATCGTGCGCGACCATGATCACGGAGAGGACGTCGGCTCTCTCGACTACGAGGCGCACCCCGACGCGGAACGAATCCTCATCGACGTGTGCACGAGGATCGCTCAAACCACGGACTGCGATGTCGTCGCCGCTCACCGCATCGGTCACCTCGAGATCGGCGACGTCGCACTGGTCACGGTCGTCGCCGCCCCGCACCGGGCAGAGGCGTTCGCCGTCTGCGGGAACCTCGTCGACGCGATCAAGGCAGAGGTTCCGATCTGGAAGCACCAGCACTTCACCGACGGCAGATCGGAGTGGGTGGGGTTGTAGATACACCGCACGACCTAGCGAACCCGCCGGGTGAACGATGGTGCAATCACCGAGGAAAGAGGCGCCAGATGACTGGCATTGAGACTGAAGCACACAACTTTCATGGCAACCGACTTCCCCCGTCAGAAGCCGCCCGCGTCGCACCCACCGATGCGGCCGCTCGGACCGTTCTTGCGAGCCTCTGATGTCGTTGCTGCGTGGTGGTGATGCGTTCCCCGCCCTCGAGCTGGTCGAGGTGGGAGGCACACGCCGAACGATCCCGGCCGTATTCGCCGGGCAGTACGGCGTGGTTCTCTTCTCTCGCGGGGCAGGCTGCCGGCCTTGCGTGGAGCAGCTGCGTGCGTTCCAGCGCGGCCTACGACGCTTGTCCGCCGCGGGTATCGCTGTCGTCGCGGTGACTGCGGACGAGGAGCCGATAACCGCGGAGCTCGTGGCGCGCTATGGGCTGACTTTTCCGATCGGACACAGCACCGATGTGGGGCAGATCGCGGCCGCGACCGGAGCGTTCGTCACCGTGGACCCGCCGCAGTTGCAGACGACCGGATTCGTGCTGGATCCCGATGGGACGGTCGTGATCAGCGTGTACTCCTGCGGAACGTTGGGACAACTCGTTCCCGACGATGTCCTCGAACTCATCCGGGAGTTGCCTCAGCATGCGGATGCGAATCGGAAGCGGGCAGACCGATGAAAACCATCGATGCCATCTCGAGAGCGCGGATGCAGACCGCTGCGAGAGCAGTCGGCAAGGATGTGCGCAACCAGAACAGGATGCAGACACATCCTCTCTTGATCGTTCCGCCGGAGAAGCGACGTTGACCTCGTCTCCGAACGCCTCAGGTGCCACTGGGACAGCCGTCTGGGAGGAGCTCGCTCAGGAGGTCCTCAGCAGAAACCCACGCGGCCGGATACTCGTCGCCATCGACGGCGTGGACGCTGCAGCCCGCATGCACTTCGCCGACGCCCTGGCGGCAGCGCTGCGTGCAGTGGGACGTCACGCGACTCGTCTCAGCGCGGCCCCGTTCACGGACGATGACGCCGTCCGAACCATACTGCGCATGTTCCGCCACAACGGACCTGAGAGCGAGCTCGCTGCCGCGCCTGAGGACAGGATGCTGATTGTCGACGGTTGGTCACTGCTGCGCTCTAGCCTGCGCTCGGCGTGGCACTTCACCGTCTTCCTCGACGGCGGTGAGCCGGCGCACCCAGACACCCATGAACGGCATCTCCGCTACATGCGCGAGGACATTCCACGCGAATCATCCGATGCCGTGTACGAGGTGAGCGACAGCATGCATCCCCAACGCTTGTACTTCGATTCCTGCTGAGACAAGGATCTGGGCAGCACCGCGGTCGTCTCACGTAAGAGGATGGCAGCGCAGGAGACGAATGCAGTTCACGACACGTGGACCCCCGCGGTGGATCGGACCTCAGCCGCTTGTGGTTTGGCTCAGCCGCCGGAGAACGGGGGCAGCACGTCCACCTGCGCGGAGACCGGTCGCGCGGGATCGCGTGAGGCGATGCCGTCGACGAGGAATGTCCCCTTTGCGATCACCGGCTCGAGTGCCGGGTGAGCTGTGAGGAGCGCGTCCTTCGCCTCTCCGAGGGTCGTCGCCTCGACGTGCTCTTCTTCGCAGCCAGCCGCTTCAGCGGCGGCTGCGAAGTATCGGACGAGTATGCGTGACATCGTCAGCCTCCGATCGCTCCCATGGAACGGGCCGGTCGACGAAAGCTCTTCTCTTCCATCCCGTGCCCAGCCTGTTTGTCCCACATCGTCGCCCGCCAGGCGTCGGCGATAGCGGCATCGTCTGCTCCACTTCGCAGCATCGTGCGCAGGTCTGTCTCGTCGTCTCCGAACAGACAGGAACGTACCGAGCCTTCGGCTGTCAGCCTGGTTCGGTCGCACGCGTCGCAGAAGCTGCGTGTGACGGACCCGATGATGCCGACGGTGGCCGGGCCTCCGTCGACGAGCCACTCCTCTGCGGGAGCGGACGGGTCTTCACGCCCGGCCGGGGTCAGCCGGTATCGGCGTCCGAGCACAGACAGAAGTTCTTCGGCGGAGACGAGGTGGTCTCTGCGCCATGTCTGATCTGCATCCAGCGGCATCTGTTCGATGAACCGCAACCGCACGCCGTTGGCAAGCGCCCACGCCAGCAGGTCGGGCGCATCCGCGAGGGTCTCGCGCAGCGCCACCGCGTTGATCTTGATCGGGCTGAGCCCTGCGTGCTGTGCCGCCTCGATCCCCCTGAGCACGGCAGGCAGGCGATCGCGTCGGGTGACAGCGGCGAAATGCTCGCGGTCGATCGTGTCCAGCGACACGTTGATCCGCGTCAGTCCAGCCTCCACAAGCTGCGGCGCCTTGCGGTCGAGGCCGATCCCATTGGTCGTCATCGACACCGGCAGGCCGGGCACGGCTGTCGTCGTCTGGCGCACGATCTCGACCAGATCAGGTCGCGTAAGCGGCTCGCCGCCGGTAAAGCGCACCTCACGGACTCCGAGATCGTGGACGGCTATGGTGACCAGACGCGCGATCTCTTCCGGAGTCAGCAACTCCCCGCGAGGGACGATGGGCAGGCCTTCCGCCGGCATGCAGTATGTGCAACGCAGTGAGCAGGCGCTTGTGATCGATACGCGCAGGTCTCGCGCGATGCGCCCGAACCTGTCCACGAGAAACGGTGTCTCGGGTCGGCCGACCGTCGAGCGCGCGCGATGGCGAACGGTCGGCATGCCGAGCGCAACAGGGCACATGGTCACAGACTTCTTCTCGATGCTTGCGGGGGGGGCGAGGTCGCCCGGTGGGGCGTCCTGTTCCACAGTGTGGTCGGCACAGTGGCCCGTTTTCACGCCGGGGACTCATCACCTGCAGTCATGGGCAAGTTCCGCGCAGGACCAGGCGATCAGCGAGAGAGCTCCCGCAATATCGTCGGTGGTGTACAGCCAGAGAAGACGGAAGGGGCGATGTATGTCGTTCACTACTCGCGGATTCGCGGGACGCCGGCGTGGACCCGATGATCAGCTCCCTCCGGGACAGACGCTGTTCGACAACTGGCCGGTGCTCACCGCCGGTCCCACCCCCTATGTCGATACCGAGACGTGGGATTTCGCCATCCTCGATGAAACCGGTACCGAGCATCACTGGAACTGGGAGCAGTTCCTGGCGCTCGGTGCCGAGGACATCACGGTCGACATCCACTGCGTCACGCACTGGTCCAAGCTCGACATGGCCTGGCGCGGGGTGAGCCTGGACAAGCTGTTCGAGAACGTCGAGACATCCCATGACTACGTCATGGCGCACTCCTACGGCGGCTACACCACGAATGTGCCGCTTGAGGATCTCCTGGATGGCAAGGCCTGGATCGCGACCGAGGCCGAAGGCGCACCGCTCGACGCAGAACACGGCGGGCCGGCACGTCTCCTGATCCCGCATCTGTACTTCTGGAAGAGCGCGAAGTGGGTCCGGGCATTGACGATGATGCCGACGAACGACCCTGGGTTCTGGGAGCAGAGCGGCTATCACATCTACGGTGATCCGTGGAAGGAAGAACGCTACTGGTGATGGAGCAGACCCGGCTCGCTCCGCTTCGCCCCCGCGTGAGGCCGTCGTGGTTCGTCGCCACGGTTTCGGAGGTGCGTCCAGAGACGCCGACTGCGGTTCGGCTGGTGCTCGATGTCCCGGGGTGGCCGGGGAGCGAGGCGGGCAGCCATCTCGATCTGCGACTGACCGCTCCGGACGGCTACCAGGCGACACGTTCGTATTCGATCGCATCCTCCGAGACGGGCGGAACGATCGTCCTTGCGGTCGATGAGCTGCCCGATGGCGAGGTGTCTCCGTTCCTCGTCCGTGAACTGCGCGTCGGTGACCAGCTCGAGGTCCACGGACCGCTGGGATCGTTCTTCCTCTGGCGCCCGGGACAGAGCCAGCGCCCCGTGCAGCTCATCGCCGGCGGGTCAGGTGTCGTGCCCCTCTACGCGATGGCGGCGTCTCATGCGGCCGCATCCGATCCCGTTCCGTTCCGGCTGCTGTACTCGGTGCGCACCCCGGAGGACGTCTACTTCCACCAGGAGTTCCTCGAGCTGTCGGACGGGTCGTTCGCGATCGACCTCGTGTACACGCGACGAGCGCCAGCTGGGTGGCAAGATCCGGTCGGACGGCTCACAGAGTCGACTATCGCGGCGCGGACGCTCCCTCCGGAAGACCGCCCACGCATTTTCGTGTGCGGTTCGACAGGCTTCGTCGAAGCCGTCGCGCCGTGGCTCGTGAAGCTCGGCCATGCGCCGCAAGACATCCTCACCGAACGATTCGGAGGCCTATGATGACCAGCCACCTCGACGGGAACATCCTCGCCGGGACTCTCGCGGATTTTCTCGTGCCCGATGCAACGATGATCGAAGGACGGTGCGGAGGCTGCGGGCGCGTCGCGCCCCTTGGCGAGGCAATCGTGTATCCGGACGCCCCGGGGCTGGTCGTACGCTGCAAGACGTGCAGCCACGTGCTGGCGACGATCATCGACGCCGGTGAACGCCTCTTCCTCAGCTTCGCGGGGATGACCGCGTTCGCGATGAGGCGGGATCAGGCTGAGGAGTCGGTCTCAGTCGCGTAGGCCCTGAGCTGTGCGATAGCCATGTCGAGAGCGGCACGCATCGGATAAACATCTCGACTCGCCTTCGCCAGAAGATAACCTCCCTGCAGTGCCGATAGCAGCCCAATGGCAAGCGCTCGCGAGTCCGCATCGCTGCGCAACACGCTGCGTGTCTTCAGCCTCTCCACGGCATCGATCAGCATCTCCAGCCAATCATCGAAGTGGGCAGCGATCGCCCGGCGGGCATCCTCATTGTGGTCTGCGATCTCGTTCGCCAGAGACCCGAGCGGGCACCCGTACGCGCCGTCGCGTAGCGCGTTGCGTTCGACGAGTTCATCCCGCCACAGCTCGAACCCGCGTAGGGATTCCACGCGTCGAAGGCGCCGGCGCTGCTGCGTCAGGACGTCCTCCGCCCGGGTCTCGATGACTTCCTTCACGAGTGCGTCCTTGTCGGCGAAGTGCTGATAAACCTGAGACTTCGATGTCGCGCTGGCGGCTCGGACGTCGGCGAGGGTCGTCGCCGCAACGCCTCGCTCATACATCAACTGGTTCGCTGCGTCGACGATACGCGCCCTCGTTGCCGCCCCTTTCGGCGTCAACCGGCGCGCACTCGTTCCGTCGGCAGTCACGCCTCCAGGGTAGTCTCCTCCGTCCGCAGGACTCGAAGTCGTCCGTCACGCGATGCCGGCCCGGCCGGCCCAGTGAAGTCCAGCGGAGCGGGACGCTCGCATCTCACACCTTCACAATAATGGACCTCGGAGTCCTTATCCAAGTCGATCCGAAACACCTATGGCGATCCAAGCGTCCTGCTTTTCAGACCTGCGACACCTCTCGTCAATCGACGTCCCGCTCATACTTTGGTCTGGCGAGTCCTTTTCTGTCGTCGTAGGCTAGTGGTCATGATGTGCGGGAAGCCACGCGGCTCACGGATCTTCCGTGTGCGCGAGAAAGTCCGAGCCGAGGGCTCGGTGCGGCTGCCCACGCGCGCCCGTCGAGAACGTTGCGCGCTCCGCAGGAGAGGGGCGTTCGGTGGACCTGCCGGTCAAGCTCGGTGACGCGCAAGAGTTTCTGATGCTCGTTCCCTCGCCTCTTGCGGAGCGGGTGGCTGAGGACGAGCGCCTGGTCGTGGCGGCCTATCGGTTTCGTAGGGGCCTGGGCATCCGGGCTCGACGGGCGTTGGCCTCGCGTATCGAGCATGAGGTGACCGCCGCGCTGCACATCGTTCGGCCCGGAACGGTGGTGGTGGCGTTCGACGGTGCCGGCACGATGTCTCGGGCCCGAGTACACAGGTTGGCGACGGGCGTAGTCGGTGAGGTGAGCAGGAGCGCCACCAATCTCGTCGGCGCGGACACGACCGTGATTGGAGTCGTGGTGATGTCGCCGACCGAGCGAGATCTCGCCGCCGCGTGCGTGCGGCATGTCGCGGAGCAGCCACCGCACCGGGGCGACGGGCTCGTCTTTCACGCCAGCGACCTCCGCCGGGCGAACATCTATGAGCTGATCGAGGAAGCAGCCCTGTGACGACGGTCAGCTCTCCCCGTGGTCGCAGCGAGGACTACCTGTTAGTCATCTACCAGCGTCGGAACGCCTCGGTCCTGTCGCTGCAGGGGCGGGACACCGAGCTGACCCCCGGGAGCATCGTCGTTGTCCCCCGCTCGACGGTGGAGAGCGCGATGCCCACCGAGGATGCCGATCGCATGATTGTCGAGGTGCCGTTGGGTGTGGTGGGGTTGACGGCGGATCAGGTCGCTGAGGTCTCGGGTGTGGACCTGCAGGAGCGGACCTCGCTGGCGGCGCTGCTGCGGTCCGTGCTCGGGGGCGTGATGGACTCCAAACTCAGCCTTCGCGACGAGGTGGACGTGTTCGCGCCCGTCGCCGACCTGCTGAAAGTCACCCTGCTCAGCGCCCTCACTCCCGACCGCGCCACGACCCGGTATCCGCTGGCCGAGCAGATCGTCACCTACGTGCTCGACAACCTCACCGACCCCGGTCTCGGAGCCGCCCGGATCGCGAAGGACCTGCACGTGTCCGAGCGTCTGCTCTACGCAGAGATGTCCCGCGCGGACATCAGGCTCGCGCAGCTGATCCAGTCCCAGCGCCTGCGTCGCGTCCGCGACGCCCTGACCGCACCGGCCACCATCGACGTCCCCATCGGCATCCTCGCCCAACAGCACGGATTCGTCTCCGCCAGCCACTTCAGCCGCATCTTCCGCGAAGAATTCGGCACCACACCCCGCCAATGGCGCAACAACACCACACCACCGGGACCGTGAGGTCACCGCTCGCGCGTCAAGCCTTCGTTGCGACCTTCCCGCGCGATCAGGTCACGGGACGCGCTGTCGTCGGCACGGACCTGATGGGCGGTCTCAAGCACTTCGTCGATGTCGCTGTCGGGGATGACGACGGCTCCCGATGAGTCGCAGAAGATGTACTGGCCCGGATAGATGCCCACTCCTTCGATGACGACGGGAATATTTGCCTGAAACGGCGTGACCACTGCTCCACCCCAGGCGACGGCCTCTCCCGAGCACCATGCGGCGAACGGTTCCGCGGCCAGTTCGTCGAAGTCGCGAAGGCGTCCGTCAGTTAGGACGCCGGCGAGGCCGACGTTGGTCGCACGGGAGAGCTTCGTTCCACCGGCGAGAGACGTCGAGCTGTGGCCGTTGCTGGCCATCACGAGGACCGTGTTGCCGGGATTGGCTGGTGATCCGTCGACGGCCTGGTGGAACAGCCGTCCGAAGGTGTATTCCTCCGGGTCAAGTATGGCGTGGCAGGTCGGGAAGAAGGAGATCGTCGCGACGCGCCCGAACAGGATGCGTTCGGGTGCCGGGCTGACGAGCCCGGTGATATGGGCGCGGTGACGGTGCTTCCGGCCGAGCGCATCGGTCAGGTCTGCGCATGTGAGGACTGCGGCTGACGCTGCGCGACGTCGCTCCACCGCGTTGTCTTCATCTTCGTTCACGGTCGTTCCGCATCATTCCTCCGTCACTGATGACGCGGGGGCGTGCCACCGGCTCAGCGGTGGCACGCCCCCACGTGGACATGGTCAGACGGAAGCCTCGGTCGCCTGGATGCGGCGGGGCAGGACCCAGCCGGCACGAGGGTAGTGGCAGTTGTAGCCGTTCGGATACCGCTGGAGGTAGTCCTGGTGCTCAGGCTCGGCCTCCCAGAACGGGCCGGCGGGCTCGATCGTGGTGACAGCCGATCCTGGCCACAGACCGGAGGCATCGACGTCGGCGATCGTCTCCTTGGCGACCTGCTCCTGCTCGGGGGTGAGCGGGAAGATCGCCGACCGGTAGCTGGTGCCGATGTCGTTGCCCTGACGGTTCAGGGTCGACGGGTCGTGGATCTGGAAGAAGAACGCCAGGATGTCCCGGTACGTCGTCTTCGATGGGTCGAAGACGATCTCCACGGCCTCGGCGTGGCCGGGGTGGTTGCGGTAGGTGGCGTGATCGTTCTGCCCGCCGGTGTATCCGGCGCGGGTGCTGATCACGCCCGGCTGCTTGCGGATGAGCTCGTCCACGCCCCAGAAGCAGCCGCCGGCCAGGACGGCCGTCTCGGTGCCGGGTGTGCGGGTGACCTCTCCGGTGTCGTGAATTCCACTGGTCATGATGCGTGCTCCTTCGTGGTCGTGGTGGTGGTCTCGAACAGTGAGCGGAACTCTCCATACCCCTCGGCCTCCAGGTCGGAGACGGGGATGAACCGCAGCGCGGCGGAGTTCATGCAGTAGCGCAGGCCGCCGGCGTTCGCGGGGCCGTCGTCGAAGACGTGCCCGAGGTGGCTGTCCGCCCCGGTAGAGCGGACCTCGGTGCGGGGCATCCAGAGGGATCGGTCCGTCTTCGTGTGAACGGCGTCAGCGACGACCGGCTTGGTGAAGCTGGGCCATCCGGTTCCGCTGTCGTACTTGTCGGTGGATGAGAACAGCGGCTGTCCGGAGACGACGTCCACGTACAGGCCGTCCTCGTGGTTGTCCCAGTACTCGTTGCGGAAGGCCGGCTCGGTGCCGTCCTTCTGGGTGACGCGGTACTGCTGGTCGTTGAGGCGGCTCAGGGCCTCAGAAGTCTTGCTGTAGTCGTGCGACACGATGTCCTCCTTGTTCGGCGCCGCTGGCTGCGGCGTCACTGTTGATAACGCCGGGGTGACGCGGTTTGGTCCCGTGAGCCTGGGAGTGGGCTGTGACTTCAAGAATCCTCCTGTTGTTGTTCCGGGCTATGAGGTATGGCCTTCGGTGAAGCCCCATGTCGTACCTGACTGGCTGTCGTTGAGCACGATCCCGGCGGCGTCGAGTTCGTCACGGATACGGTCTGCAGTGCGGAAGTCTCCGGCCGCACGTGCCTGGGCTCGCTGGTCGAGCGCCTGTGCGATCAGGGCCTCCAGTGCGCGCTCGGCGCGCGGGGGTGTGGCCGTTGATTCGTCCCACGGGCTGTCGCGCGGGTTGATGCCGAGGACGTCAGTCATGGCGAGCACCGCATCCAGCGTGTCGGCACCGGTCCGCGCGTCGTGCTGGGCGAGGGCGGTGTTGCCCCGCCTGACTTCGTCATGGAGGACCGCGAGTGCCATGGGGATGTTGAGGTCGTCATCCAAGGCGTTTCGGAATGCGACCGGCAGCATGTCCGCGTCCGCCGCGCGCCTCGAGTGGTTGGCGCTCCGGGTGATGAAGTCTTCGATCCTGCGCATCGCCGCCGCGGCGGATCGCAGGGCGGAGTCGGTCAGTTCCAGGTTCGACCGATAGTGGGCCGATCCGAGGTAGTAGCGCAGGTCGAGAGGACGCATGTGCTGCAGTAGCTCGTCGAGGGGTGTCGCGTTGCCGAGGGATTTGCTGATCTTGTCGCCGCCGGACGTGACCCAGCCGTTGTGCATCCAGTAGCGCGCGAATCCGTATCCGGCGGCACGGGACTGCGCCTGTTCGTTCTCATGATGAGGAAAGCGCAGGTCGAGCCCGCCACCGTGGATGTCGAAGCTCTCTCCCAGGTAGCGGAGAATCATTGTCGAACAGCTCAGATGCCATCCGGGGCGTCCCGGCCCGTAAGGCGAAGCCCATGCCGCAGGAGCAACGATCTCCTCGCTGGCCCCCGCGTCCGGGGGAGCCGACTTCCAGAGCGCGAAGTCGCGAGGGTCACGTTTCTCTGTTGCCTGATCGGTATGTTCGTCTCCGCGGAGAGTGCCGTGCTCCTGTGAGGTCAAAGACCCGTAGCCGGGCCATGATGAGACGTCGAAGTAGACGTCCCCCGCTTCCCCTCCCGCTCGGTACGCGTGGCCCCGGGCGATCAGCCGGTCGATGAAGGTAAGCATCTCGGCGGTGTGCCCTGTCGCGCGCGGCTCGATCGTCGGCGGCAAGATACCGATCTTGCGATAAGCGTCGGCGAACGCCCTCTCATGACGAGCCGCCCACGCCCACCATGGAACGCCCGCCGTCTGGCTCGCGGCAAGAATCTTGTCGTCCAGGTCGGTGATGTTTCGCACCAGGGTCACGTCGAGCTCGTGGCCGATCTGGAGCCATCGTCGCAGCTGGTCGAAGACCACTGCGGATCGGAGATGACCGACGTGCGGCGGAGCCTGAACAGTCGGACCGCACAGATAGATGCCGACGTGGCCCGGTCGCAGGGGCGCGAACGTGCGTAGCGATGACGTTCCACTATCGAAGAGCCGTAACGTCATCGATCAGCCCATCTCACGGGTGCGCTGCTCTCGGAGCGCACGGAGGTGGACGGCGGCCCAGGAGCGGAAGGGGCGCCAGCGTTCCGCGACCTCCTCGAGCACCGAGTCGGGCCCGTACTGGTAGGAGATCTCGGCGTAGAGGCGGCGTTCCGCGCGCGGAAGGATGTCCTGGGCGTTGGCGCCGCGGATAAGGATGAGGTCCGTGGCGAACGGGCCGATGCCTGTCACCGTGAGCAGGTCGCGGCGAGCCGATTCTTCGGGCATCGTTCGGAGCCGAGGACCGTTGAGCAGCCCGGTGAGTGCGGCCTCTGCGACAGCTCGGAGATACTCTGGCTTCCGACCGGGTAGGTCTAGTTCTTCGGCGTCGATGGCGCGGATGAGCGCATCGGGCGCGGGAAACACCCCGTCGTTGCCGTGCGCGACGATAAGGTCGCGGCGGAGTCGGGCAGCGACCGGGACGCGGGTGCGCTGCGACAAGACGCACCAGGCTGCGGCTTCGTACGGGGAATGGAAGCCGCACGGGCGATATCCGGGGAGCGCCCTTTGGGCGGTGGCGACGATCGGGTCGCGATCGCCGACGGCCGGCCATTCCCGCGCGTCCACATCGAGAGAGAGGAAGCGCCGCACCTGCTCGGCGGCTGCGGTCAGATCGCCCGGGCCGGACAGACCGATCTGGGCGCTCTCCCCGCTCTGGGTGACGTGGGCGGATACGGACGTCCAGTCGTGCTCGCTCACAAAGCGTGCGGAGAGGACGTCCGGGTCGCCGCCGGACTCGATCGCGGTAGGGGTGAACTCTTCCCAGAACCGCTTGCTGGTGCGCAACGACCACGGCCCGAGCACTGGGACCGAGAGGGTGTGCTGCGCCATGGTGGTGTTAGGCGCGGGCGTGGATGGTGACGACGTAGCCGTCGGGGTCTCGGAACGAGAACTGCAGGCCGAACGGCCCCTCGACCGGTTCCTGCACGATCGCCACTCCCGCGTCGACGAGTCGTGCGTGCACGCGTTCCGCGTCATCGTTGTGGAACCAGACGCCGATGCCGGCGCCGAGCTGAGGGATCGCGTCGAGATCCACGCCCGGGAACGGGTCGCGGACGGCGAACGCGGTTCCTTCTGCGGAGAAGACGGTCGCTGCCGGGTTCGAGTCTGGGAGCCGTGTGAGTCCGACGAGCTTGTCGTAGAACTCCGCGGAGACGGCGCGGTCCCGCACCTGGAAAGAGATGAAGTCCGGGCCGGTGGTTGTTGCTGCCATGAGCAAGCTCCTGTTCTGTTCAATAACGCCAGTGTCAATATCCTGACACTCAGTGGAGTGTGTGTCAAACTATTGACATGGATGCATTGGACCGGAGCCCGGAGTCGTTGGGGGTGTTGATCAAGGAGACGCAGTCGCTCCTGAACCAGCGAATGGACGATCGGCTTCGCCCGCTCGCGCTGAGTGTGCCGCAGTACGCGTGCTTGACCGCCTTGCAGGACACGCCAGGTATCACGAGCTCCGAGCTCGCCCGACGCGCGTTCGTGTCCCGTCAGTCGATGAACGTGCTGCTCCAGGGACTGGAGAAGCGGGGGCTGGTGACCCGCTCGAGTGATCCTGGACCCCGGCGAGAACGGAGCGTGGTGCTGAACGACGCCGCAGAGCTCCTCCTCGAACGCGCGCATGAGGAAGTGTCCTCGGTTGTTCAACGCATGACGATGGAGGTCGAGCTGGTGGAGCGCGCCCGTCTTTACGAGCTTCTGGCCCGTTGCCGAGACGCCCTGCTCATTCCTTGACAGCATTGTCAGGCCCGGGGAGCTGGTACCGGCCGACGGCTGTGTAGGAGCCGCGGCGGAAGCGCAGACCAGTGATCCGCTCATCTTCGACGAGCCAGCGCAGTTCGTAGCACGCTCGGTAGTCCGGCGGCCAGAAGGAGCAGAACTGCCCCTCTGCATCCACGTACCACTCCCCCAACGTGGGTCTTCCGTTCTCGACATACACGGTCTTGCCGTTCTCGGCGAATGCCTGCGTCGCCCCGTCCTCGTACAGGATCGATGCGGCCGTCAGCGCGCGAGGGATATCCGATGCTCGAACTTCCTCCGCGTCAACGACGGCGAGATCAGACAGCGGCTCGTTCATCCGTACGTCTCCTCTGGTCTGATCTGCTGCGGGAGATCCAGTCGACTCTCGTCCTGGATCTCATCGGGGCGAGGTGTGGTGTTGTTGCGCCATTGGCGGGGTGTGGTGCCGAATTCTTCGCGGAAGATGCGGCTGAAGTGGCTGGCGGAGACGAACCCGTGCTGTTGGGCGAGGATGCCGATGGGGACGTCGATGGTGGCCGGTGCGGTCAGGGCGTCGCGGACGCGACGCAGGCGCTGGGACTGGATCAGCTGCGCGAGCCTGATGTCCGCGCGGGACATCTCTGCGTAGAGCAGACGCTCGGACACGTGCAGGTCCTTCGCGATCCGGGCGGCTCCGAGACCGGGGTCGGTGAGGTTGTCGAGCACGTAGGTGACGATCTGCTCGGCCAGCGGATACCGGGTCGTGGCGCGGTCGGGAGTGAGGGCGCTGAGCAGGGTGACTTTCAGCAGGTCGGCGACGGGCGCGAACACGTCCACCTCGTCGCGAAGGCTGAGTTCGGAGTCCATCACGCCCCCGAGCACGGACCGCAGCAGCGCCGCCAGCGAGGTCCGCTCCTGCAGGTCCACACCCGAGACCTCAGCGACCTGATCCGCCGTCAACCCCACCACACCCAACGGCAGTCGGAAGAAGTCCCCGATGACTCCTTCGTCGAAGGCGTGGACGTAGGGGCTCGTGCTCGGGTAAACGACGATGCTGCCCGGGGTCATCACGGTCTGGTCATCGCCACGGCGCAGCATCGACCGGTTGCCGCGCTGGAAGACCACGAACAATGACTCGTCGTCGTCCGACATGATCATCCGCTGGGGACGCATAGCGAGGGCAGCCAGCGAGGGCACCGTCTTGACGGACAACGCTCTCAGCTGCCCGATGTCTTGGTAGGACACGTTCACATGCGCCTCGCGGCCCTGCGGGTCGAGAGTCAGGTCCGTCTGGACGAGGTTCTCGCAGAGCATCGTGCGGATCGTCTCCACGCGGTCACGTGGATCGATGCTGCGCGAGTCCCATGTCTGCTGCATCATTACAGCCTCCGCCGGTCTTCCGGGCTTCCCCGGTCTGATTCCAGACTATTGCCGGTCATAGTCGCCCTCGTCGATGACGACATGGATAGCCGCTTCTTCGGCGGAGGCGGCACCGTTGTCGATGCCGATGTCGGAGGCCCAGAAGTCGGAGGATGGGTCTGGGTTGCCGGGTTCGGTCCAGATCAGCCGTCCAGCGCGTACCGATCCGACCTGGTCGTCAAGGATCTCGCCGTCCGTGCCGATGATGTCGCCGATCCCGTCGCCCATCGGCTCTTCGGGTTCGTACTCCGGCACCTCACGCGCCAAGCGAGCCGCCAGCGGCTCCCGGGCACGTGCTTCGCGTGCAGTGAATCCCCACGACAGTTCGGATGACCGCCGCTCCGGTGGAGAGTATCCCGGGCCGTCGTCATCGGAGTCTTCGCCGAGAAGATCCGAGTCCAGGCTCTCATCCGGCGGAAGCAGATCGAACTCGATGTCCTGCCCACTGAACGATCCGTCAGTCATGATGGGTTCCCTTTCTTTCCCCTGACGCCTGGTCTCTCGGCGTCGCGAGCAGACTCTTCACCACCGGGCGATACCACCGGCACGGAGCCTTGTGCGAGCTTCAGCCTCGTCCACACGTTCATGTTGATGACGACGGCTGCGATCTCCGCGATCTCACGCTCATCGAAGAACACCGTCAGCCCTTGATGCATCTCATCGAAGTGCTCGTGCTCGTAACGTGTCAGCGCTTCGCAGTACGCCAGTGCGAGTGCTTCGGAACCGGAGAACATCGTGCTCTGCCGCCAACTCGCCAGGTGCGCCACCATCGCCGCGCCGATTCCTACTTCCACGGCGATACGCGTGTGCAGGATCAGGCAGTACGAGCACGGATTGATCTGAGCAACCCGCAATCGGAGAAGGGCAGCGAGGCGATCACCGATCGACAACTTCGCCGTGTACCCGAACCCCGCAGCCATCTGCTTCGCAAGTTCGTGGAAGTCAGAGAGATCCGGGTCAAAGCGCACATTCTCGAAATCGATCTGCTCTGATATCACGATCTCTCCTCACCGTAGGGCACGGTTCGCTGGCTTGCCGGAGTTCCGACGCCTCCTCCGACGGTAGATCCGCTTCTCTGCCCTGTGTGGCCTGCCCCTGCAGAGAGCTGTCTTCTCCCTGCAACCGCCCGCTCCGCTTCCGAACGCCGCAGGTCGCGGACATTACGCTGCACAGCCAGGCCACCTGGACAGCACCCGGCTCCGTATCGTGACCCGAAGGGGCGTGCTGCCCGCCGTGAAGAGAGAGAAGACGATGCCGACCTCGAGAGTGATCCTCGCCAGCGGCTGCTTCTGGGGAGCCCAGGAGCTCTTCCGCTCACTCCCGGGCGTCGTGAGCACCCGCGTCGGATACTCCGGCGACGACGACACCCCCAACGCAACCTACCGGGATCACGGGGATCACGCAGAAGCCCTCGAAGTGATCTATGACCCCTCGATCATCCGATTCCAGATACTGCTGGAGTTCTTCTTTCAGATTCACGATCCCACCACTCGGAACCGTCAGGGAAACGACATCGGGCGCAGTTACCGATCAGCGATCTTCACGACGACCGAGGGACAGAGGAAGGTCGCCTTCCACGTGATCGAAGCGATCAACGCTTCCGGCCGCTGGCCAGGAAAAGTCGTGACAGAGGTGGGCGAAGCCGGCCCGTTCTGGGAGGCCGAACCCGAACACCAGGACTACCTGCAGAAGCACCCCAATGGATACTCGTGCCATTTCATCCGACCCGACTGGGTACTACCGGGCCGCTGACCGAGATCTCGCGATAGGAGACACATGAAACATCCCGACGGAATGATCGGCTTGACCGCGACCGACGCCGACACTGACCTCCCGGCTGCATCCTCGGACGCAGTCGAAGACTTCGTCATCACTGAGAACGTCGAGTCCGAGCTGTACGAAGCGACCGTGAACGGCAAGCTCGCCGCCGGCCTGCTCTACAGCAGAACCGGCGACCGGGTGCTTCTGCTCGCGACGTCCGTGTTCCCCGAGTTCCGCGGAAAGGGAGTCGCGGCGCGACTCCTTGGAGGCGTCCTCAACAGTCTCCGCGAGGACAAGAAGACCGCGACGGTCTCGTGCCCCTTCGCCGCCGCGTACATCCGCGCTCATCCGGAGTATGCGGATGTCGTCGACACGCGGTTCCCTGGCAACCCCCACGGACACCACCACTGATCGTCATACGCACAAGAGGAGAACCCACATGGCAACCGTCGAACTGACCGAGGACAACTTCGAGGTCACGATCAATCAGAACGACATCGTTCTCGTCGACTTCTGGGCGGACTGGTGCGCACCATGCCATCAGTTTGCGCCGGTCTTCGAGAAGTCGTCGCAAGACAATCCCGACATCGTCCACGCGAAGCTCGACACGGAGTCGGAGCAGCGCATCACTGCGGCGGCCCAAATCACCGCGATTCCCACTCTGCTCGCCTTCCGCCAGGGGTTGCTCGTCTTCAGCCAGGCCGGCGCCCTACCGCCCACTGCCCTAGCCGAAGTGGTAGAGAACGTCAGAGGACTCGACATGGACGAGGTCAGGAAGGACCTCGACTCCGATGGCGGCTCGGCCAAGGATGATCGCTGATGTCCACCTTGCATGGAGCACGCCCCTACATGGACAAGGCCGTCCCAGAAGCATGGGAAGCCGCGTCTGCGTTCGCGACCGCTGTGTCTGAAGCCGCATCGCAACGCGGACTCACTCCCGCCGAGAGCGAGTTGATCAAGGTTCGGGCGTCGCAGTTGAACGGATGCGTCTTCTGCCTCGATCTGCATTCGCGGCAGGCAAGGCGCGCAGGCGTCAATCAGCAACTACTCGACATCTTGGCCGCCTGGCGCGAGTCGCCACTGTTCAGCGATCGAGAGCGCGCCTTGCTCGCGATCGCTGAAGCAGCCACCCGGCTCCCCCTCGACGCCGCCGTGAATGTCGAGCTCGCGCAGGCCCGAAGCACCCTCTCCGAGGCGGAGTTCGCGGCCGCGGAGTGGGTCGCCGCGGCCATCAACATGTTCAATCGGATCTCGATCCTCAGCGAACATCGCGTGCGACCACGCGACTCGGAAGGCAAGCTGAGCTGACGGTGTGCCGTGCGCAGCGTGGCCGCTACGCCAGAGGACGCGTTCGAGGCCGCGCACGACTTGCCGGCCACTCAACCGATCAGGTTCACGCCCCCCTACGCAGCGGTTCAAGCGCCAGGAGATATCGCGGCCATAGAGATGGTGCGTACGGTCCCGTCAAGCCGTACCGTGTTCCGGCACGCGAAGATACTCAACGTCGTTGAGGGCTCCTGCGCCCTAGAGACTGCTGAGAGCATGCACGTCCTGCGTCCTGGCATGTCTCTTGCCCTCGGCACCGGCAAATGGTGCCGCGTGCGCCCATCCCCGTCCGTACGCATCTGGGCCATCTACGCCGACGAGCAGTTCTGGCGCACCCAGATGGCATGGTTCCTCCCTGACGCAGAACGAGTGATCGCAGGAGTACACCCCCTCGAGTGGGACGGCCGCGCAATCGTCCTTGCGCCAGGTATCGCTGTGCTGCGGCATGTCGAGCCGATATGGCGACAGATGAGCGTACTGCGCAGCGGGACCCACTCGCCCGAAGTCGTCGCGACTCACACTCTCGAGCTTCTCGCACGATGGATGAGGCTGATACTGCCGACTTTTCTGGACGAAGCGCCGGACACCCTCACGACACCGTGGACACCCATCAATGGACGACTGACCGACACCGGATCTATTGGCTACGTCGGTCAGGCAATCCGGTTGCTTCGCGGGCGCATCGCAGAGCCGTGGACCGTTGGAGCGCTCTCACGCGAACTCTCCCTCTCACGGACCCACCTCACCCGCATGTTCGTACAGTACGCCGGCGCCGCACCAATGCGTCTACTCACTGAACTCCGGCTCACCGAATTCGCGCGGCTCATCGAAGAAACCGACATTTCCGTAATGCGTGCCGCAAGCGAAGTCGGGTGGAGCGATCCGCGCGTAGCATCCCACTGGTTTCTCCGTCGCTACGGCATCACGCCGACACAGTACCGGCGCACACCACATACGGTTCCTGAGGATCGACAAAGCCACGCTATCGCTGTCAACGACACCAGCCGGTAACCTCTGCGGACTCGTCGTATGAACCGCTCCACTCGACGCGTGTCCCACGTTTCGCCGGCGACGTCGACAGGTCTTGGACTGCCGTGTAGAACACGTCAAATACGTCGGGTTCATCGCGGAGCCTGACGGCCACAGGCCCAGTCCGTTGTCCGTCTCTCTTCTTCCTGATCCGCCCGGCGCACCTCATGGTCGCAAGGGTCAACGGCTTGTGCCGTTGGCCTCGCCGGGAGGAGGTCATTGATGGCGACGGACGAGGAGGCGCGAGCAGCGCGGGATGCGCGGCTCCAACAGCTCCATGAGCGGCTAACGGCTGCAGTCGATCAGCTCGTCTCGGGTGAGGACTGGAAGCGTGCGCTGGAGTTCGCGGCCCGGTTCCGGGCGAAGTCGTTCAACAACACGCTGCTGATCTGGGCTCAACATCTCGATCTCTACGAGGCAGGTCGCACAAGCGCGCCAGAGCCGACCTTCGTGGCCGGTTACAAGCAATGGAAGGCGCTGGGTCGCTCTCCGCTGGCAGGCGGGTCGATGCAGATCTTCGCCCCGCTGATGGCGCGGTTCGCGTCCTCGACACCGCAGAACCCCGGATCATGGCGCCGCCTGGACAGGTACGAGAAGCCGAAGCCCGGAGAAACGGTCCGGTCGAAGATGGTCCGCGCGATTCCGGTGCGTGTCTGGGACGTCTCGATGACCGACGGCCCGCCGATCCCTGAACGCCCGGCGCCGACGCTGATGGAAGGCCAGGCACCGGACGGCTTATGGGAAGGGCTATCGGCACTGGTGGCGGCCGAGGGCTTCGCGGTGCTGCGGGTCGAGCACGAGGGGATGATCCACGGCGCGAACGGCCTGACCGACTTCCAGGCGCGCACGGTCGCGGTGCGGACGAACATGGACGACGCCGCGCAGGTGAAGACCCTCGCGCACGAGCTCGCGCATGTGATGCTGCACGGCCCCGACAGCCCGGATGCGACCGGGCATCGAGGCGTCGGCGAGGTCGAGGCCGAGTCCGTGGCGCTGATGATCGGCGCCGCGCATGGCATGGACACCACCGCCTACACGATCCCGTATGTTTCGGGCTGGGCGGGCACGGTCAAGGACAAGGACCCGGCCGAGGTTGTGCAGGCCACCGGCGAGCGTGTCCGCAAGGTCGCCGTGACGATTCTCGACGCGCTACCCACCGTTCAGGTCGGCACGGGCGACCCGCCCGGCCTGTCCCGTGAGTCGACTGGGACTTCGCGTGTGGCTGGCTCTAAGCGGATCGCACCCCAGTCGGTGCCGGGCGAGTCGGCGCGTTCGTCGCGTCCTGCGGACGTCGCGGTGAGGAGCCTGTGATGAGCGTCGCCAGCGTCCTCTCCTCGGTGTCGACCCTTCCATTGCCACAGGCCGCCGCGCTGCTCGCGGCTGCTGGGGTGCCTGTGTTGCCGTGCGTGCCGGGCGCGAAGAACCCGCTGTTGAAGCCCGATGAGGAGAACCCGGAAGCGCAGCCCGGCGGGTTCCACGCGGCAACCATCGATGCCCGTCAGGTGGCGGCGTGGTGGCGGCGGTGGCCGTCCGCGAACATTGGCATCCCGACCGGCGCTGTCTCCGGGGTCGTGGTCGTCGATGTGGATCGCAAGCCCGGCGGTGACGGGTTCGCGGCGTTCGAGCGCTCCCGCCGTGCCGGCCTGGTGCCGGGATGGCTGGCCGCGGTCAGGTCGGCGTCGGGCGGGGCGCACTTCTACTTCCCATCCGACCCGGACCGGCCGCAGCGGTCGTGGCAGGCGGCGAAGGCGCATGTGGACTTCCGCGGCGACGGCGGCTACATCATCGTCCCGCCCTCGGCCGTGACAGGCGCCGGCTCCTACGAGTTCGTCGCCGGTGCCGACCGTGCGCCCGCACCGGTCGATGCGGCTCGGCTGCGGGACTTCCTCGACCCGCGCCCGGAGCCTGCCCCGCACCAGGTACGCGGCCCGATCCGGTCGGAAGATGCCACACGGCTGGCCGCGTGGGTCGGGATGCGCGCCGAGGGCGAGCGCAACCGCGGCCTGTTCTGGGCATCGTGCCGTCTCGCGGAGGCAGGCATGTCGCTGCCGGAGATGGTCGACGCGCTTGCCCCGGCCGGCGAACGAGTCGGCCTTGCGCCGCGAGAGGTCGAGACCACGATCCGTTCTGCGTACCGCGTCGCGCACGCCCGGCCCGCATCCGTCGTCGGGCAGGGCGATGCGCCGCAACGGCCGGTGCGGCTCACGGGGCAGGTGCTCTTATGAGTACCGCGGTACGGACGCGGGGCGGCGGGGTCGCGGTCGTGACGGCCTTGGCCGGGACGGTGTTCATCGCGGCCGGCGCGTTCTGGCTCTCGTTCACCGCCCTCGCGGACCTCGCTCGCCGCTCGGGCGTGGATGCCGGGCAGGCCTGGGCGTGGCCGCTCATCGTCGACGGGATCATCGTCGTCGCGACGGTCGCTGTCGTCGCCCTCGCGAGCCAGCGGTCGGCTTGGTACCCGTGGCTGCTGCTCGCGGCCGGTGCGCTGGTGTCGGTGACGGCGAACGCGATCCACGCCGTCGTCGCGGCCGACGCCGACGTGCCCAGCGTGCTCGCCGCGTGTGTGGCGGCGGTACCGCCGATGGTGCTGCTGGCGATCACGCACCTCACCGTGATCCTCACCCGCCCCCTTCCCGCGAGCATCGAGCCCGCCGAGGAGCCTGCGCCTGATGAGCGCGTGCCTGATGCTGCGCCAGCGCCGCTGGCGGTCGGACCGGTGCGCCAGGCGAGCCGGGAGCTCGCAGCGCGCCTGCGCGAGGAGGAGGGCTGGTCGAACAAGGCCATCGCCCGGCGCCTGGGCGTGCACCCCTCCACCGTGGGTCGCTGGTTCACGGCCCCGCCCGCACTGACGAGGCCTGAGGAGAAGGAGACGCCATGAACGACGACCAGCACACGACCGCCCTGCACGAGCGCGTCGAACGCGCCCCGGACTGGCCGGAGCGCGACGAGACGCCGCGGGAGGGCGAGACCTCGGCGCTCGCCCGGCACCGCGACCCGTCGCTGACCAAAGACACCACGGAGGCGGCGAAGAAGCAACGGCCGGGCGTGGAGTGGGTGCGCCCGACCGACCTGATGGTCTCCCGCTCGGCCAGGGTTGCGGGACGGGGTATCGACTTCCAGGCTGAGCTCGCCCGCCGCTCCCGCCGGGTTCCCGGCCAGGCGTACCGGGCAGCGCGCACCGGGGCGCGCACTGGTGTTCGGTTCGTGAGCGAGCGTGCCCGGAAGCTGCCGCCCGTGACGGCGTTCGGCCGCGGGTCCGGGGAGCACTACTCCTGGGTGTCTCGCTCCGGGATCGGGCTCGGGTAACCATGTTCGCCCCCGGCGCGACGGCGCGAAACCAAGCCGCTGGGGGCCGTGTGCGCACCTGCCTGTCAGGAGGTGCCGTCATGGAGACTGCCACGGCCCGCAAACGGCGGGAACGATTCGACGATTCGGAAGCGCTGCGCGCCCTGCTCACCCGCCTCCACGAGGCGGGGCGCGGAGCGTGGCGCCATGACCCCGAGGCCGCTGCGCTCATGGAGCACGCGGCGAGCAAGTACGCGGCGCTGGCCCGCAAACACGGACTGGACCCGTGGGAGGCGGCGTCCGCGGCATTCGAGGCGATGCGCGGTGCCGCGACCCGCCGGGCGGAGGACCCGTGGGCGGTGATCACGCGGGCGGTGCAGGTGACGTGCACCGCGGAGGAGCGCGGCAACGGGCTGCTGTGCTCCGTTCACCAGGCCCGCCGTCCCCGCTACTCGGTGTTCCACGATGCGGAGCGGTTCAGCGATCGGGAGAACCCGCTGCCCGACTACCACCCCGCGTTCCGGTTCGACCCATTCACCGACGACGAGCCCGACGACGAGGACCCGGCGCCCGAGCGAGCGGTGAACGTGACCGCCGCCATCGAGGACACCATCGCGTTCCTCACCCGGGTCGGGTGGGAGCCAGAGACCGCGCGGGCCGCGGTCGAGTACGTCACTGCCCGGCTCACGGAGGCGTCCTCGCGGGCGTCGGCGTTCGAGGTGCTGCGCCGAGACCGGCAAGCCCGCGCCCTCCTCGACCTCCCCGGCGCATCCTGGACGGCGCTGCTGCGGGCCGTGCTCGGCGTTCCCGACCCGGCACTCGCGCACACGAACGCCGGCCGCGGAATGCTCCGCCGCCTGCTGATCGGCCAGCCGCTGCGCGCACTCCTCACAGACGACGATCTCGTGATCACCGCCGGGCTCGCCGCACCCAGATTCGATGCCGGGAGCGGCGGGCGATGAGCACGCCGCTGGAAGGCCGAATCGAGCTGGAGCGCGCCGTCGATTCGATCGTCGTCGGCGCGCGGCACAGGCACGACCACGGCGACCTGATCCCGCTGGTCGAGTCGATACGCCGCCACGGGCTGCTGCAGCCGATCACGGTCACCCTCGACGGGCACCTGATCTGCGGAGCCCGACGGCTCGCGGCGATCAAGCTGCTCGGCATCAAAACCGTCAACGTGTGGGTACGCTCCGGCGTCTCCGACCGGCTCGGGCAGCTCCTCGCGGAGCAGGACGACAACCAGCTCCACAAGCCCCTCACCCAGCTCGAAGCCGCCGCCCTCTACCGCGAGCTGAAGGCCCTGCTGGCCGAGGACGCCGCGCGCCGACAGGAGGCCACCCGGTTCCAGGCGTCCGCCGACGACGCAGAAGACGGTGGTGCCAATTTGGCACCACCGCAGATCGAGCAGGGCAAGACCCGTGCGCAGGCTGCTCGGATGGTCACTGGCCGCGCCTCCTACACGACGTTGGAGCGCATCGGCCGGCTGGAAGACCTCGCCGCGGACGAGTCCCAGCCCGAGGCGGTGCGGGCGCGCGCCGCGCAGGAGGTCGAGCAGATCAAGACCGGCGGCAGCGTCTATCCCTCGCATCTGCGCGTGAACGCGGAGCTGTCGCTGGCGGAGCTCGACCAGCTCGCCGCCGACCCTGCCCAGCCCGCCGAGCTGCGCGAGCAGGCCCGCACCGAAGCGGATGCGGTGCGGGCGGCGGAGCGGGAGGCGAAGGCTGCGGAGCTGGAGCAGTTGGCGCAGGCCGCGCTCGCCCGCGTCAAGGCCGCCAAGACCGGCAGGAAGGCGAAGCGGCCCGCGCTGACGGCGGTGGAGCCGGGTGTCCCGGTGCCGTTCCCGCTGAGCGTGTTCACCGCGACGTGGGACGACATGGCCTCGTGGTGGGAGCACTACGACCCCGCCGATGTCGGCCCGGCACTCACCACCGAGCAATGGGCCCGGTTCGAGGAGACGATCGCCGGCACCGTCACGTTCGCCGATGCCGCCCGTGCCGCCCGGGAGGACCGGGCCGAGCAGACCGCCTGAACAGGGCGGGGGGCGGTGGTGCGCACCTTCCTGGCAACCACGCATCCCTGTTGCCGTCCGGGAAGGACCCCTGTTCATGGACCCCGCCGCCCCCGATGACCGTCGCCGTCGTCGCCTGCTGATCGCCGCCACCGCCGCAGGCCTCGCCCTGCTGATCCTCGTCGGCGTCGGCATCTACGGACTCGTCCACGGCCCCGCCGCGGCCGACCCGGCGTCGAGCGAACGCCCGTCTACCACGGCTGCGCCTGTGACGCCCGGCCCGATGCCGGGCGGTGAGCTGGAGTCGCTCCGGCAGAACCTCGGCCCGGAAGCGTTCGCCCGCGCGGTCGCGACCGCCCTGTTCACCTGGGACACCACGACCGGGCACACGCCCTCGGACTATGCGCAGGTGCTCGCGGATGCCGCCCACGGTTCCGAGGCGGATGCGTTCGTGGGCGACGTGCGCGCCTACCTGCCTTCTGTGGAGGCGTGGGCGCAGCTGCGACAGTATGCGACGCGCCAGTGGCTCACCATCGACGAGGTGTTCATCCCGGAGGCGTGGGAGACCGCCGTCGACCAGGCCGCGCCCGGCCAGATCCCGGCCGGGGCGATCGCCTACACCTTCGAGGGCACGAGGCACCGCGACGGCACCTGGGGCACGACGCCGGTGGAGGCGTCCCGCCCGGTCGCGTTCACCGTGTTCCTCGTCTGCAACCCGCCCACGCCCGGCCACGGCGCGGCATCAGGTTCGTGCGAGGTGCTGCGGCTGTCCGAGCTCGACAACCCGCTGCACTAGCCGGGAGCGTCGTGATGAAGAAGCTCGCCGTCCTCGCCCTCACCCTGCTGCTCATCGGGCCCTCCACGGCCCTGCTGGGCGTCGCCGCGCTCGGCGGCACCTCCGCGACCGCCGCCGTCTGCACGCCCGGCTCACTCGCGGTCGGCCCGATCCCGGACTCGCTGACCACGACGACCCGAAACGGGGAGACGGTCACGCTGAACCGGCAACAGCTCACGCACGCGGCGACGATCATCACGGTCGGCGGGCAGACCGCCGGCGTCGGCCGCGACGGTGTGCTCATCGCGCTCATGGCCGCCCTCACCGAATCCACCCTGCGGATGCTCGCCAACACCAGCGCCTACCCCGAGTCGGCGAACTATCCGAACGACGGCAACGGTTCTGATCATGACTCGCTCGGCCTGTTCCAGATGCGCCCCGCCAGCGGCTGGGGCACGGTCGCCGAGCTCATGGACTCGGCTTACCAGGCCAGGGCGTTCTACGGCGGCGAGTCCGGCCCGAACTACCCGTCCCCGCGGGGGCTGCTCGACATCCCCGGCTGGCAGCAGCTCGACCCCGGCGAGGCCGCCCAGGCCGTCGAGGTCAGCGCCTACCCGGACAGGTATCAGAACTACCAGCCAGTCGCGCAGGCGATCCTCGACGCCCTCACCCGCCCCGCGCCCTCCGGCAACGGCGGCGGGGATGAGACACCGGTCGTGCCCGAGACGACCAGGATCGTGTTCCCGCTTCCCGAGGGAACCTGGGTGCGGACGAGCCCGTTCGGGTGGCGCAACGACCCGATCACCGGGGAACGACGCTTCCACGCAGGCTCGGACTTCGCCGCCCCCGACGGCACCCCGATCTACGCCGTCGCCGATGGCGTCGTGGTGCGCGCGAACTACACCGACGCAGGCGGCGGGATCATCGTCATCGAGCACACCGTCGGCGGGCAGCGGGTCGCGTCGATGTATGTGCACATGTGGCAGCACGGCATCCACGTCGCCGACGGCGACACCGTGACCGCGGGCCAGCACATCGGAGACGTCGGCTCCTCCGGCCACTCGACCGGCCCGCACCTCCACCTGCAGATCCACCCCGGCGGCGCCGGAGCGGACCCGGTGGACTCCGACGCCTGGCTCACCGAACACGGTGCCGGAGGGATTGCGGGCGGCGATGCCGCCCCCGCCCTGTGCACTGCCGGGGGCGCGTGATGGACGTGTTCCCCGACTTCGGCGGCGTGGGCGGCGCCGCAGACCTGCGCTCCATCGTCGGCGCGCTGCTGATGTTCGTGCTCGTCACCGCGGTGCTCATGCTCATCGTCTGCGCCATCATCTGGGCGATCAGCGGAGCCTCCGGCAACTACCAGGCAGCGACCAAGGCCCGCACCGGCCTGCTTGTCGCGGTCGGCGCCGCCGCGCTATCCGGTGCCGGCGTTGCCTGGCTCAACTTCCTGCTGGACGTCGGCACCCGGCTCTGACCGTCCTTGCCTGTGCGGCTGGGAGCGAGTGCGCACCTGACCGTCGAGAACCCCGTCTCGACCAGTCAAGGGAGCACAACCGTGATCGACATCGACCCCAACAGCTCGGGCCTTCCGGGCATCGAGCAGCTGCGCATCATCGTCGGCGCCGTCATGACGGTGGGCCTGATCCTCTCCGTCCTCGCCCTGATCGTCTCCGCGATCGTCTGGGGTCTCGGATCGAACAGCAGCAACCCCCACCTCGCCAGCCGCGGCAAGGTCGGCGTCCTCGTGAGCTGCGGGGCGGCGATCATCTGCGGCGCGGCGGTGACGCTGGTGAACTTCTTCTGGGGCGTCGGGCAGGCCGTCTAATGACGACCCGACATGACTTCCGACGGCGGGGGTGGGCGCGGTGAGCGTCTGCGACGTCCCGGTCATCTCCTCCGTCTGTGACGCCGTGGGCGAGGGCACCGCCTCCCTGATCGCGGCCCCGTTCGACTGGCTGGCTCAGGCGATGGCGGGGGCGGCGGCGTGGCTGTTCGAGGCCGTGTGGTGGGTGTTCGACACCACGACCCTCGTCGACGTCACGAGCGCCGAGTACGTCGGCGTCTACAACGTCCTCTTCGGCGTCGCCGTGTTCGTGATGCTGATCTTCTTCTGCCTCCAGCTCATCACCGGCCTGGTCCACCGCGACCCGACCGCCTTGTCCCGTGCCGCGCTCGGCCTCGCCAAGTCCGTCCTCGGCTCGTTTCTCGTCATCACGCTGACGGCGCTGCTGTTGGAGGTGACCGATCAGCTCGCGGTCGGGATCGTGCAGGCCACCGGGAACACGATGGAAGGGATGGGGACCCAGATCGGGCTCCTCGCCGTCGCCCTCGGCGCCATCAACATCGGCGGCCCTGGCGTCGGGGCGATCCTCACGATCTTCTTCGCCGGCCTAGCCATATCGGCGGCGGCGATTGTGTGGTTCTCCCTGCTGATCCGCAAGGCGCTGCTGCTGGTGGCGGTCGTGTTCGGCCCGGTCGCCCTGGCCGGGGCGACGTGGGATGCGACGAAGGGCTGGTTCGCCAAGTGGGCGGCGTTCGTGATCGCCCTGATCTTCTCCAAGCTCGTCCTCGTCGTGATCTTCCTCGTCGCGATCGGGCAGGTCTCGGCCCCGATCGAGGCCGACCTGGCCTCCATCTCCGACCCGATCGCGGGCGTCGTGCTGATGTTCATCGCCGCGTTCGCCCCGTACATCACCTACAAGTTCCTGTCGTTCGTGGGCTTCGACATGTACCACGCGATGTCGTCCGAGCAGGAGGCGAAGTCCGCGCTGAACCGGCCCGTGCCGGTGCCGTCCGCCCCGCAGGCCGACACGGCCAAGAAGGTCCTCGACGGCGGCACCGACCCGGGCAGCAAGCCGCCGAGTGGTGGAGGCGGCGCGGGCGGAGGCTCGACACCGCCCCCACCTCCTCCCGGTGCGTCGGCTGCGGCCCCGGCCAGCGCGGGAGCCGGCACGGCGGGCACCGGCGCCGCCGCATCAGCCGGAGCAGGAGCAGGGGCTGGAGCTGGAGCTGGAGCTGGAGCGGGCGCCGGAGCTGCCGGCGCTGGCGCGGCTGGTGCCGGTGCGGCCGCGGGGCCGGTCGGTGCCGCGGTGGTCGTCGGAGCCGCCGTGGTCAAGGCCGCAGCGACCGCCGGTCCGAAGGCAGGCAGAGCGGCGGGCGGCGCGGCGGACAGTCAGGCCGGCGCGGCGGCCGAGCAGGCATCCCCGCCGCCGTCGCAGGGCGCCCCGCCGCGTCCCGCACCGTCGACACCGCCTCCGGCCACGCCGCCCTCTCCCGGGCCTGGAGAGTCTTCGCCCGCGCGCCAGCGCCGGCAGGACCCGCCGCCTCCGCCGTCGTCCGCACCGGCCGGGAAGGAGTAACCGATGGTCACGAACTCGCCTAGCGACTACCCGCTGGCGCCGGTGCAGTTCTCGCGGCTCGCCAGGCGCGGCATCATGCTCGGTCTGTCCCTGCCGCAGCTCATCGTCCTCGGTATCGCGGTGCTCACGGTCGTCTTCTCCCTCTACACCGCCGACGGGATGGGCTTGGCCTGGACCGCACCCGTCTGGGGGACCTGCGCCCTGCTCGCGGTGATCCCTGCCGGGGGCCGGAAGGTGATCGAGTGGGTGCCGATCCTCGCCCGCTGGGCCGCCCGGACCTATCTCGGGCAGCTCATCTACCGGCGCCGCGTCATCAAGCCCCGCCCCGCCGGGACCCTCGCCCTGCCCGGGGATGCGGCACCGCTGCGGGAGTGGGAAGACCCCGAGACCGGCGCGGCGATGGTCCACGACCCGCACGCGCAGACCCTCACCGCGATCCTCGGCGTCTCCCACCCCGCGTTCGTGCTCCTTGATCCGGGTGAGCAGCAGCGTCGCGTCTCCGGCTGGGGCCGCGTACTGGCCGCCGCCTGCAGGTCCGGGCGGATCGCCCGCATCCAGGTGTCCGAGCGCACTCTGCCGGATTCCGGGACGGGGCTGGCGGAGTGGTGGCGCACGCACGGCACCGACGACGGCTCCTGGGCCGCGACCACGTACGCCGAGCTCATCGAGCGTGCCGGCCCCGCCGGAGAGCGCCACGCGACGACCATCTCGCTCGCGCTCGACATGAAGGCCGCCGCCCGGCAGATCAGAACGAGCGGTGGCGGGATACGCGGCGCGGCTGCGGTGCTGCGGCAGGAGATGAGCACGCTGACGACGGCGTTGCGCGCCGCGGAGCTCAGTAGCACCGGGTGGCTGACGCCGGGCGAGGTCGCCGTCGTCCTGCGCTCGGCTTACGACCCCGCCGCCGCCCCGGCGCTGGAGCGCCACGGGGACCTGGGCCGTGACCTGGCGACCGCAGGTCCGGTCGCGGTTACCGAGACCTGGGACCGGCTGCGGTCGGACTCCGCGCACCATGCGGTGCTGTGGATCACCGAGTGGCCTCGCTCGCAGGTGTATCCCGGCTTCCTCGCGCCGCTCGTGCTGTCCAACGGCATCCTGCGCACCCTCGCCCTGCACTACACCCCGGTGCGCGCCGACCAGGCCGCGCGGGACCTGCGGAAGAAGAAGACCGAGCTCATCTCCGATGCCGCCCAGCGGCGCAAGATCGGGCAGATCGACGACGCGGCCAGCAGCGCCGAGCTGGACGACGTGCTCCAGCAGGAGGCGGACCTGACTGCCGGGCACGGCGTCCTGCGCGTCTCCGGCCTCGTCTCCGTCTCTGCGCCGACCGTGGACGAGCTCGACGCGGCGGTGGCCGCGGTCGAGCAGGCGGCGATCCAAGCGTCCTGCGAGACCAGGCGGCTCGTCGGTCAGCAGGCGCAGGCATTCACCGCTGCCGCGCTGCCGTTGTGCCGGCCGGTCTGACCCGGCGCACCTGCTCACCAACCGTCACGCCTTCCTGTGAGGAGCCCCGATCATGCCGACCTTCGATGACCCGCTCGCGGACGCCGCTGAGGCGTCCGCCGCGCTGCGGGGCCTGGCCCACGCGACCCGCACGTTCGAGAGCCCCGCCGACACCCACCCGGTGATCGGAGATCTGCTCGCCGGCGTCAGGTCGCTGCGGCAAGTGCTCGACCAGCTCGCAGCCGCCCACATCAGCGCCCGCGCCAGGGCGCACGACGACGCCGGGAACCAGGCCGCCGGCGCAACCTCGGCCCTCGCAGCTGCCGATGAGCTGCACCAGGCCGGCACCCTGCTGGACACCGTGGAGTGGCGGCTGGACGCCGCCTCCCAGCACTCCGGTCGCATCGCCTGGCACCCCGCACCTGCCGTCGAGGACGGCCCGGCGAGGCGGTGGGTCAGCGTCGTGTTCCTGGAAGGCGCCGAGGCCGATGAGGTGCTGGAGCTGATCGACCGCGACGGGACGGATGCAGCGATCGAGCACCTGGCCGGGCACGACTACGGAGCGGAGACCACCCAGGCCGCGCTCGAGAACGGATACGTCTACGACGAGCCCCCGGCAGGTGTGCTCGACAAGGTGGCCACCCACGACGTCTACACGCTCACCTACAACCCCTTCCTCGGGCACGTCTCGCTGCTGCGCAAGCACGACACCGTGCCCGACCCGGCGCTCCTCGGCATCGACACCCCGGCCTCCGCACCCGCATCGGAGTCGAGGCGGGAAGCGGAACGCGCCGCGCACAAGTCCACGCGTGCAGTCGGCCCCGCGGTCAGCCGGGGGCGAGACGGGGCCGACTGGTTCACCCGCCGCCCCGGCGCCGCCTCCGCACACGGACGGGGGCTGGCGCTGTGACCGGGCAGGACGACAGCCGCCTGCACACCGCCGTGCTCGTCGGTCCCGAAGGCGAGCGGCGCCGGGCACGCAAGGCCCGCCGGCAGGCGGCGGCGAAGGTCGAGACCGATGCCCGCCAGCATCGCAAGGCACAAGCTCGGGCGAAGTGGGAGGCGGAGCAGGCTGAACGCCGCAACACGAGCTACCTGCCCGCCTCCGGCGAGGCGGGGCCCGCGGCGTTGCGGACGCCGGGCCGGTTCCGGCTCCCCAAGCACCAAGACACCTCCGCGACGCTCGCCGGCCAGTACCCCTTCCTGGCCGAGGCCGGCCTCGGCAGCCAGGGCGTCTTCGTCGGCCAGGACCTCTACAGCGGCGGATCGTTCGTCTACGACCCCTGGGTGCTCTATCAGCGCGGCCTCATCACGGCGCCGAACGTCGTGCTCGCCGGGATCGTCGGCTCCGGCAAGTCTTCCCTGGCGAAGTCGCTGTACACGCGCAGCCTGCCGTTCGGACGCAGGGTCTACGTCCCCGGCGACCCTAAGGGCGAACACACGGCTGTCGCGGAGGCGGTCGGCGGACGGGCGATCATCCTCGGCCACGGCCTTCGCAATCGTCTGAACCCGCTCGATGAGGGCCACCGGCCATCTGCCGTGTCGGATACGGAGTGGGCGATGCAGGTCGCCTCCCGCCGCCGCGACCTCATCGGCGCCCTCGCAGAGACCGTGCTGGACCGGGCGCTGTCGCCGTTGGAGCACACCGCCATCGACCTCGCCCTCCGAGACGCCGTCCGCAGCGCCGAGGTGCCGATCCTGCCGATGGTCGTCGACCGCATCCTCACCCCCAACACGGGGGACGATGAGGACGGTCGGCTCGCGGAAGACGGTCGTCTCGTCGGCCACGCGCTCCGTCGGCTTGTCGCCGGAGACCTCCAAGGCCTGTTCGACGGCCCCTCCACGGTCAGGTTCGACCCGTCGCTGCCGATGGTGTCGCTCGACCTATCGCGGGTCGCGGAGAACAGCACGCTGATCTCGGTGCTGATGACCTGCTCGTCCGCATGGATGGAGTCCGCTCTGTCCGACCCGGCGGGCGGGCAGCGATGGGTGGTCTACGACGAGGCGTGGCGGCTCATGCAGTACCCGGCGCTGCTTCGCCGCATGGACGCCCAGTGGAGGCTGGCGCGGCACTTCGGAATCGCGAACATGCTCATCTTCCACAAGCTCTCCGACCTCGACAACGTCGGCGATGCCGGGACCGCGATGCGCGCCCTCGCCTCGTCGCTGCTGGCGAATGCGGAGACCCGGATCGTGTACCGGCAGGAGCCGGACCAGCTCGGCTCCACCGCCCTCGCGCTCGGGCTCACCGGCACCGAGCAGAAGCTGCTCCCCGGCCTGGGGACCGGTCAGGGGCTCTGGCGGATCAAGGACCGCTCCTTCGTCGTGCAGCATCAGCTCCATCCCGCCGAGCTCGCCGCGTTCGACACCACCGGCCGCATGACCAGCGAACCCACGTAAGATCACGAATCCTGAAGGCAGTTGAGGCGGGAACCCACGGGCCGAGGGGCCATTTCAGAGTATCTGAGGTCGTGAGTTCGCGGTGTCGATGTCGTCGGGGAGCAGTCGCGGGATGAGCCGCACGAACACGACCATGACGATGAGCTCGACGAGGGTCTGTGTGACAACGACGAGCGGAGCAAGGTCGAACGCGGCGGGTAGGGCGAGGACGAGCGGGAGGACGACGAGGGAGTTGCGGGTCGCGCCGCTGAACACGATCGCGCGGCGACCGGGGACGTCGATCCGGGCAACCTTCCCGGCGGCGGCACCGATCGGGACCATGACCGCGGCGAACAGGATGTAGACGGGGATGGCGAGCAGGAGCGCGCCGAGCTGTCGTCCGACGCCGGCGATCTGGGAGGCCACCACGACAGCGAGGCTGAGCATCATGAGCGGCACCATCGCCCCCAGCACGGTGCCCTGGATCGCTACGCCCCAGCGGGTGCCGGCGGCGGCAAGCTGGGTGAACCCCGCGGCAACGAGAGGCAGCGCGATAAGCAGCAGGAACGCCTCGATGAACGGGGCGAAGTCGACCGTGGCGACGAACTCGGCTCCGACGAACAGCCAGAGGTAGAGCGGCAGCAGGAGCATCTGCGCGAGCATCAGCAGTGGTGCGGCCGCGAGCAGCCGATCCTTGGCTCCACCGGCGATGCCGGTGAACACGATGACGTAGTCCACGCATGGCGTGAGGAGGACGAACAACACGCCGATCAGGAGCACCTGATCGTGGGCGACGATCCGCGAAAGGACGTAGACGACGATCGGGACGGCGACGAAGTTCACCGTCAAGACGGTGACGAGGAAGCGCCAGTCGCGGAACGCCTGCCCGATCTTCGCGAACGGCACCCCGAGGAAGGTCGCGTAGAGCAACAGCCCGAGCACGGGGTTGATCGCCAACTCCGCCGGGTGCGCAATCGCCGGGATCAGCAGCCCGATGCCCGCGCCGAGGACGAACGCGGCGAGGTAGAGGGGCACCTGCCACCGCTCCATCCACTCGACCGCCGTCCGCATGAGTCTTATCCTTCCAGCCTTCCAATAGGTCACTGATCGCTGTATAGTCAGTGTGTGCTGACTCTTGCTTCTCGGGTGGACGTGATGAACCGGCTCGGCCGGGCGATGGCCGACCCGACCCGCTCGCGCATCCTGCTGTCGCTGCTGGAGCAGCCGGGGTATCCGGCGAAGCTCGCCCGCGACCTGGACCTGACCCGTACAAACGTGTCGAACCACCTGTCGTGTCTGCGTGGTTGCGGGATCGTGGTTGCCGAGCCCGAGGGTCGGCAGACTCGGTACGAGATCGCCGACCCACACCTGACGGCGGCGCTCGTCGCGCTGGTGGATGTGACGCTCGCCGTCGACGAGAGCGCGCCGTGCCTGGACCCGGCCTGCAGCGTGCCCGGCTGCTGCGACACCGAGGCCACCGCATGATGAGCGCGCCGGCCCTGACCGACGAGCGCCGCGCCCAGCTGCACCGGCGGGTGCGGTTCATCGTCTTCTTCACGATCACCTGGAACGTCATCGAGGCTGTCATTGCGCTCTCGGCCGGCGCGGTTGCGTCGTCTGCGGCGCTGATCGGGTTCGGTCTGGACTCGGTGATCGAGGTCGCCTCTGCCGCCGCGATCGCCTGGCAGTTCACTCGCAGAGACCCCGAACGGTGGGAGAAGGCCACCGTCCGGGTGATCGGGGGCGCGTTCTTCGCCCTGGCCGTGTACGTCGCCGTCGATGCGATCCTCGCCCTCACCGGCGTCCGCGACCCGGATCACAGTCCGGTCGGTATCGGGATCGCGATCGCCAGCCTGATCGTGATGCCCGTCCTGGCCTGGTTCGAGTTTCGCACCGGCCGGGAGCTGCGCTCCAAGAGCGTGCAGGCCGATGCGAAGCAGCTTCTGCTGTGCATCTACCTCTCCGGCACCGTCCTCATCGGGCTCGTCCTCAACGGCCTGTTCGGGTGGGCGTGGGCCGACTCCATCGCCGCGCTCGTGGTGGCGGGCCTGGCGATCCGTGAGGGTATCGAGGCTTGGCGCGGCGACATCGAATCCCCCTTCGAGGTGCTCGAAGACCTCGACCACGACGACCACGAGGAGGTCACCCCGTGACCCACATCGGCCCGCTCAACGGCCTGCCCATCGCCTGCACCCTGACCCCCACCGCCGGCAAGGCGCAGATCGAGAAGTGGCGAGCATTCGACGAGGACTACGCACTCGAAACGGAACGCACCGACACGCGGCTGACCATCCACTACGCCAAGGTCGAGGACTCCATCGCCCGCCTTCGCGGGCTGGTCGAGGCCGAAAGCTCCTGCTGCTCCTTCGTCGACTGGCGCATCGAGGAGCAGCACTCGGACCTGCGGCTCGTGGTGACCGGCTCCCCGCAGCAACTCGCCGCCCTCAACGTCGGATAGTCCAGCCCGAGCCGAGCGTTCACCATTCCTGCGATTCCTTCACGAATCGTGAACTCCTCGCACTAATCCTGAACGTTCGTCAGCCGCGGAGCACTGGCCGTACTCGCCCGCGTACCTGATGGATATGAGACTGCGACCGACTTACACCGCGAACGAACTCACGGCGGTTGGGACAGATGCGCACGAGTTCGGGAATCTCGACGTGCCTTCAGGAATCCCGAACGATCGGCAGGATTCCTGATGCTCCGGCCCCGCTACAAGCGATCCTGGGGCGAACCCGCATCCCGAAGCGGGAGTGCCGAGCCCGTGCCGGTCGTGCTCCCGCTCGTCGCCATCACCATCGCCGAGGACGGCCGCATGACCGTCACTGTCGACGGGGCGCCGTTCGAGCCGGAGCCGTTCGCGCCGCCGTGGCGGCGGGAGGACTTCGCCCGCGTCCTCGACCAGCTCACCGACCTGCGCCGCTCCCCGGTGCGGGTCGAGGTGCGCGAAGCGGACGGAACCGTGTTCACCGACATCATCACCCCGAGCAGGCGCCGCCGCACCGAACCCGATCCAGAGCCGGCATCGGAAGAACCGGCCCGCCGACCGGCGGCGGAACTCGTCGCGCTGCACGGGGAAGGGTTCGTTCCCGGCGAGGACGTCGCGATCGCCGTCGTCATCGCCCACGGCGATGCCGCCCCGGACGGCACCATGCGCGGCCTCGTCGAAGCCCACCAGCTCGCCGGGACCCCGACCCGCGAGGTCATCCTGCTCGGCCGCGTCTCCGGCACCCTCACGATCGGCCACCCCGAATGAGCACGCCCCGGCCCACGGGAGCGCTCGGGGACGAGCTGAGCAACCTCGGCATCGGCATCCTCATCGGCACGGCGGTCCTCGCCGCCATCCTCCGCGGCGCCGGGTCCGTCGCCGCCTGGATCACCGGCGTCAACCAGCCCACTGGCGGAGTCGAAGCCGGACTGGGCGTGCTGCTGGGCCCCGGTGACCCAGCGACCGCGCTCGGCGCACCGGGCCTGAGCGCCGTGGCGTACTGGATCACCGCCGGTCTGCTGGTCCTCGGCGCCGGAGTGGCCGGCTGGTGGACGTGGCGGTTCTTCCGCGAGCACGGCCGTCAAGTGAATACCGACCCGTACCGCATCGCCGGGATCGCCACCCGCAACGAGGTCGCTAAGGCCGCCTCGGAGGCGGCGCTGCTGCGCCGGGCCGGTCACCTGCGGCCCTCGCTCCACCAGCCGCAGCCGAAGGATGTCGGCTACCGGATCGGCGCCTCACATGGCACGAGCGTCTGGGCGTCCGTCGAAGACAGCATCCTGCTGATCGGCCCGCCCCGCTCCGGGAAGGGCGCCCACATCGTCATCAACGCCATCTTGGACGCCCCTGGCGCGGTCGTCACCACATCGACGCGGCCGGACAACCTGACCGCGACGCTCCGCGCCCGGCAGAAGATCGGCCCTGTCGCGGTGTTCGACCCCCAGCACCTCGCCGAAGGCCTACCCGCCGGGCTCAGGTGGTCACCCATCCGCGGGTGTGAGGACCCTTTGACGGCGATGATCCGCGCGACCGGCCTTGCCGCCGGCACCGGTCTCTCGGCCGGCGGGGTCGAGGGAGGCGGGTTCTGGGAGGGCAAGACGAGGACCGCGCTCCAGGCGCTCCTCCATGCCGCCGCCCTCGATCACCGGCCGCCCTCGGAGCTGTTCCGTTGGACCCTCGACCCCTCCGCCGCCGCGGACGCAGTGGCGATCCTCACCGCGAACCCGCGAGCGGCGACTGGGTGGGCGGACTCGTTGCAGGCGATGATCGACTCCGACCCCCGCACGCGCGACTCCATCTGGCAAGGCGTCTCCCTCGCCCTCGCCGCGCTGGCAGACCCGCGCGTGCTCGACGCCGTCTCGCCGCGCGAGGACGAGGACTTCGACCCCGAAGCGTTCCTCCGCGACCGAGGAACCCTCTATCTGCTCGCCACCGGAGCCGGCGCCAACAACTCCGCTGCGTTGGTGGCGGCGTTCGTGGAAGACGTCGTGGAAGCCGCCCGCCGCCTCGCCGCCACGAGCCCCGGCGCCCGCCTCGACCCGCCACTGCTGCTCGCACTCGATGAGGTCGGCAACCTCGCACCCTTGCCCTCGCTGCCGACGCTCATGGCAGAGGGCGGCGGAACCGGGATCACGACCATGCCCGTACTCCAAAGCCTCGCGCAGGCGCGGGAGAAGTGGTCGGAGAACGCGGCCGGCGCGATCTGGGACGCCTCTATCGTCAAGATCGTCCTCGGCGGAGCGTCGAACTCCAAGGACCTGCACGACCTGACCACGCTCATCGGCGAGCGCGACGAAGTGACCGACTCCACCACGGTCGGAGACCACGGCTCCCGCTCCGCACAGCGCTCCATCCGCCGCGTGCCGATCATGCCGCCCGACACGATCCGCACCCTCCCGTTCGGGACTGCACTGGTGCTGCTGCGCTCCGCACCACCCATCGTCACCCGATTGCGGACCTGGACCGACCGGCCCGACGCGAAACAGCTGCGCGACGACCGGGCCGACATCGAGGCGACGCTGCAGCACCGCTCGGAGGAGCCGCCGGGCGCACCTGCCTGACAGAGCGGCCCCACCGTGGGGTCGCCGCCGATGTCAGAAAGAGGGGCAGTCCAATGGCTCTCCACACGCAGGAATCCGTCTCGGGGTTCATCGCCTCCGACCCGCAGCTCACCTACACGGAGCGGGGCGATGCCCGGTTCTACGCCAAGATCGGGCAGGAGCACTATCGCAAGGAGCCGGACGGGTCGTTCACGCAGACCGAGACGACCTTCCACGACCTCGTGGCGTTCAAGAAGACCGCCGAGCGCGCCCACGACCGGCTCGCCAAGGGAGACAAGTTCGTCGCCGAGGGCTACACCCGCGAGTACGACCGCGCCACGCCGGAAGGCGAGGTGGTCAAGTCCGAGGAGTTCGTCGCGAAGAAGCTCGGCCACGACCTCGCCCGCACGAGCTACGAGGTCGACCGCACCCGCCGCCAGCCCGCCGTCACGCAGGAGACCGCGGGGCAGACCGTCGATGTCGGCGCCCGCCGCGAATCACGCGGCGCCGCACCGGCGCTCGGGCTCTGAACGGCGGTGACCGTGATGAACCAGAACGACACCGCCCCCGAGACCGACGAACCGGACCTGGACGGGGAGGCCGCGGAGTTCGACGGGCCGCTGATCCCGGAGCCTCCGCACCCGATCAACTGGAACCTCCTGACCAGCGAGGAAGCGGAGGCCGAGTGGCTGGAGCTGAACCGCTGGGTCGACTGGCTCCGCCGCACCTACGGGCTGCCTGCTTCGGTAGTTCCGCCGTTCTGGCACCGCCACCCGGAGCTGTTGTGGGAGCTGAGCGCTCTGCACCTGCATTGGCTGTCCGCCTACGACCCGGAGCAGAACGGCTCCGCGCCGCTGGGCTGGCATCGCGACTTCGCCGACGCCCGCCAGCGGCTCCGCGACTGGGTCGCCGCTTCCGGAACCCGTCTCGACCGAGACCGCCCGACCCGGCAGACCACCTGGCCCGGCGAGGACCCGGCAGGCCCGGTCGAGGACACGATCATCGCTCACCGGGATCAGGACTTCGTGCAGTTCGTCCTCGACGATGTCGCCGCGCGCCGCCAGGCCGAGGACGACTTCTATGCCGGACTCGACCCGAACACCGGAGAAGTCGCATGAGCGATACCGGCGGCACGATCGTGGTCTCGCCTCTAATGGACAGTCGGGAGATCGCCGCCTATCTCAAGGTGTCCGAGTCGACTTTGTCGAGGTGGCGTTCGGCTGGTCAGGGGCCGCCGTTCCTGCGGCTGGGCGGGATCGCCCGGTACCGCATCGACGCGGTCGACGCCTGGCTGGCTGGGCTGGAGGACAGCCATGCCCCGGAAGGGTGAGCCGCTCCCGCACGCGCAGCCAAAGCCGGTGCCTCCGGTCGGCGTGAAGATCTCCACCGACCTGGAACGTCGCTCCTACGGCATCCGCGCCCGTGCCCGCTGGACGGACCCGATCAGCAAACGCCGCATCATCCGCTCCGAGATCGTCGATGACGAGGCTGCGGCGCACGAGTTCTTCGACTCGCTGCGGCAGTCATCGGCCAAGGGCATGGACGTGTCCATGACGCTCACCGAGTTCGTCACCACGATCGGCGACCGATGGGCGCGCGGCCTCGACCCCACCTCCACCGGGGAGACCTACGGGTACGGTCTCAAGCTCCGGGTGCTACCTGCCCTCGGGCACCTGCCGGTCGCGCAGATCACCGCCGGGATCATCGACCGCACCATCGATGCCTGGGAGAAACGGCACGGGGCGTCAACGATCAAGAACTCCATCGCCCCGCTCGTGCGGGTCCTCGATGAAGCGGTGCGCGACGGGCTCATCCCGATCAACCCCGCGAAGAACCGTGCCAAGCGCAGCCTGAACCGCAATGCCTTCCGTCTCCAGCCTGCGGAGGATGCTTCCCCGCGCGCGCATGCGATCCCCGACATGGCAACGCTGACGACGCTCGCTGAAGCCTGCGGGAACATTCACCAGTCCTACTCCGACTTCGTCATGCTCGCCGCCCTCCTCGCAGCGCGCTCATCCGAGGTCTCGGGCCTTCAGGCCGGTGACGTCCGGTTCGACAAGAACATCGTGATGATCGCACGGCAGACCTACCCCGGCAAAGGCGGGCTCATCACGAAACAGACGAAAGGCCGGAGAGAACGCCGCGTCCCGATCCTCGACCCGCTCCGCCCGATCCTCGAGCGGCTCGCGGAAGGCAAGGAGCCCGAGGACCGGCTGCTGATCGGCCCGAAGGGCGGCGCTCTCACGACCGCGACCGTGCGGGACGCCACGAACTGGGACCAGATCGTCAGCGATCTCGGCCTGCCCGACCTCACCCGGCACGGCCTCCGGCACACCGGAGCCACCTGGATGGCAGACGCAGGCATCCCGCTGCACGTCCTCCAGGACATCCTCGGCCACGCCTCCGTCGAGACCACACGCGGATACCTGCACCCCGACGACCGCCACCTCGCATCCGCCGCAGAGCAGGCCAACGCCTTCCTCGCCCGATCCGCCAAGGCCAGCAGACCGAGCCGGCGTGAGGCCTCGAGGCCACTGTGACGGGGAGCCGGAAGCCACGACCGGGGGCTCTGGTCCCCTTTTGGTCCCCTTATCCACAGGCGGCGTTTTCCAGAGAGCCAGATATGCCCTCCGACGTCTGTGATGCGGCATCGATGCCTTGGCGAGGGGACCAGAGGGGGACCAACAAAAACCCGTCGTCAGACATGACGAAGCCCCGATGAAAATGGCTTCTCATCGGGGCTTTTCTGTCGGGATGACAGGATTTGAACCTGCGACCCCCTGACCCCCAGTCAGGTGCGCTACCAAGCTGCGCCACATCCCGTGGCATCGATTTTCAGTTGTTCGGGCCGATCAGAGCGGGGTAAACCCCTTGACCCCCAGTCAAGTGCGCTACCAAGCTGCGCCACAGCCCGATGCTCCGGCGATTCCGCCGAGGCAACTTGACCATCATAGCGGGTTTCGGAGGCCCCTTCGTGCACACTCGGCCGGGGCATCCGGTGCGAGCGTGAACCGGCGCGGCTCAGTCGCGCCGCGCCGCCGGCTCCCCCACGAGGAACGGTCGCGCCGCGTCCAGCACCGCTCGCGGATCGTCGGCCCAGAACCGCACCATCTCGACCTCGTGTGCGCCGCCGCGCGGTGCGCGTCCCGGGAGCCGCACCGTCGTGGGTCGTTCGAGCGCGAGCTCCACGTTGGTCTCGTCTTGCTGCCGCACCGCGAGCACGCCGTCGGCCACACGCGGCGACTTCGGTTCGTCGACGTGCTTCGTGATCGCGACGGAGGCGATGTCGTCCCAACCGAGGGCGACGTCGAGTTCGAGCCCCTGCCGCACCCGGATCCCTTCCGGTCCGACGGTGTGCGGGCGGGTCAGCATCGCGCAGAGCAGGCCGAGCATCCAAGTGACGCCCCAAATGCCGAGCACGAGCATCGCGATGCGCACCGGCGGCCAGCGGTGCACGATCAGGTCGATGATCGGGATCTCGACCGCCGACAGCACGATGAAGATCCAGAGCACCGTCAGCACGGGCTTGTGGTACCCGACGCCCACAGCGCCGGGCGCGATGGCGGGCCGTCGCGCGACAAAGCGCCAGAGGCTCTCGTACACGCGCAGCTCCATCACGAGCGCGCGCTTCAACACTCCGCCGATGCGGGCCAGCGTGTCGCGGCGGTTCGGCGGGGTGGCGAACCGGTCGCCTGCGGCCGCCTCGCTCACGACCCGGCCTCCCGCGCCTCGGCGACGAGCATGGCCAGACGATCGGCGATCGCCGCGACGCCGCGCTCCACGGCGGCCCGCTCCCCCGGCTCGACGGCGTCGAGCAGCGTCGCCGACAACTCGGCGTGGTCGCGCTGCATCTGCGCCATCGTCTGCTCGGCCGTCTTGCTGAGCTCGACGAGCACGGCCCGGCGGTCGTTCGGGTGGGGCGTGCGGCGGACATGGCCGGATGCCTCGAGCGCATCCACGAGCCCGGTGACGTTCCTTGGGCTGACCTCGAGCGCCCCGGCGAGCGCCTGCTGCGTCATCGGCCCGCCATGCTGCAGCACCCAGAGCACGCGCACGCGAGCGCTGGTGAGGCCGGTGCCGGCGAACGCGCGGGCCATGTCGTGCTGGAAGAGCTCGCCGATCTGCAGCAGTCGGTCGAGGATGGTGACGTCCATATCATGATGGTACTACATCATTACGTTACTTCACGGTTTCCTGCGGCGTCGGACGCACCCGCTAGCGTGACGACATGGCCACCGAGATTCCGACGACGCATCCGAGCCTCACCGTCATCCCCGCCGACGAGGCGCCCTTCGCCGACGTCGAGGCGGTGTTCGGCACCAAGGGTGACCCCGCCACCTGCTGGTGCCAGTGGTACAAGATCCCGGGCCGGGACTGGCGCGAGGTGGGCACCGAGACGCTGCACGACCGATTCACGGCCCAACTCGCGGCCGACGGCCCCGGGCCCGGTCTGCTCGCCTACGACGGCGAAACCCCCGTCGGCTGGTGCGCGGTCGAGCCGCGCCCGGCACTCTCCCGCGTTGCGCGCAGCACGCTCGTCCGCAATGGCACCGCCCAGCCGGAGCTCACCGACGAGAGCGTATGGGCGGTGAGCTGCTTCGTGGTGCCCCGCGCGCACCGCCGCCGCGGGGTCGGCGCCGCCCTCGCCGAGGCGGCGGTGGCCTACGCGCGCGAGCGGGGCGCCCGTGTGGTCGAGGCCTACGCGGTCGACCCCTCGGCCAAGGCCAAGGTGTCGGCGGCCGAGCTCTTCCACGGCACGGTGTCGATGTTCGCCGGCGCCGGGTTCACCGAGGTGGGGCGCCCATCGCCGACGCGCGCGGTCATGCAGCTCGAGTTCTGAGCCCCCACGGCATCCGCTCGGTCAGCGCCCCTCGATCCGCACCCGCTTGATGCGCGACGTCTCACCGCGCACGATCACGACGTCGCGCCGCGGCACCTCGAAGTGCGCCGCGAGCGCGTGGACGACTCCGGCGTTCGCCGCGCCGTCCACCGCCCGCTCGCGCACGAACACGGTGAGCGCCGCCGCCGGATCCTCCGGCGACGGCTCCACGAGCGGACCTTTGCGGCTGCCCGGCTTCACCCGGACGGTGACTTCCATCGGCGAGCCGAGTCAGCAGCGACGACAAGCAGCGCGGCGGCTCAGCGCCGCTGGCGCTTCTCCCGCACGCGCATGTTCACGACGATCGGGCTGCCCTCGAAGCCGTAGATCTCGCGCAGGCGCCGCTGGATGAACCGGCGGTAGCCCGGGTCGAGGAACCCGGTCGTGAACAGCACGAAGGTCGGCGGCCGGGTCGAGACCTGCGTGCCGAACAGGATGCGGGGCTGCTTGCCGCCGCGCACCGGGTGCGGGTGCTCCTGCGTGAGCTCCGTGAGGAAGGCGTTGAACTTGCCCGTCGGAATGCGGGTGTCCCACGACTCGAGCGCGGTCTCGAGGGCCGGCACGAGCTTTTCGAGGTGGCGGCCGGTGCGCGCCGAGATGTTGGCGCGAGGCGCCCACGCGACGTGGTGCAGGTCCTGCTCGATCTCGCGCTCGAGGTACCGGCGGCGGTCGTCGTCGAGCAGGTCCCATTTGTTGTAGGCGAGCACGAGCGCGCGGCCCGACTCGAGCACGAGGTCGATGATGCGCACGTCCTGCTCCGAGATCGGCTGCGAGACGTCGAGGACGACGATCGCGACCTCTGCCTTCTCGAGCGCGGCCTGGGTACGGAGCGAGGCGTAGAAGTCGGCGCCCTGCTGCAGGTGCACGCGGCGGCGGATGCCCGCGGTGTCGACGAAGCGCCACACCTTGCCTGCGAGCTCGATCTGCTCGTCGACGGGGTCGCGCGTGGTGCCGGCGAGCTCGTTGACGACGACGCGCTCCTCGCGGGCGGTCTTGTTCAACAGGCTCGACTTGCCGACGTTCGGACGGCCGACGATCGCGACGCGGCGGGGGCCGCCGATCTCCTGCTTGGCGACGGCCGAGACCTCGGGCAGCACCTTGAACACCGACTCGAGGAGGTCGGCGACCCCGCGGCCGTGCAGCGCGGAGACGGGGTGCGGCTCGCCGAGGCCGAGGTTCCAGAGCGCCGCGGCCTCGGGCTCCTGACGGGCGTCGTCCACCTTGTTCGCGACGAGGAAGACGGGCTTCTTCGTTTTGCGCAGCAGGCGCACGACGTGCTCGTCGGTCGAGGTCGCGCCGACGGTCGCGTCGACGACGAAGAGCACCACGTCACTGAGGTCGATCGCGACCTCGGCCTGCGCGGCGACGGAGGCGTCGATGCCCTTGGCGTCGGGCTCCCAGCCGCCGGTGTCGACGAGCGTGAAGCGACGGTCGAGCCACTCGCCCTTGTACGACACGCGGTCGCGGGTGACGCCGGGCGTGTCCTCGACGACGGCCTCGCGGCGGCCGAGGATGCGGTTCACCAGCGCCGACTTGCCGACGTTCGGGCGGCCGACGATCGCGATGACCGGCAGCGCCGGGAGGTACTGGATGCCTTCCTCGCCCTCCTCGGAGAGCTCGAGCAGATCGAGGTCCTCCTCGTCGAGCTCGTAGTCGTCGAGGCCGCTGCGAAGCGCGGCGGCCCGCTGCTCGGCAAGGTCGTCGTCGACGTCGGCAAGGCGCTCGGCGAGGTCGTCGTCGTGGGCCTCGAACTCGTCGTCGTGGTCGCTCATGGGGTCTCCTGGAAACGTCGTGGGCGCGATCGCGCGCCCTCTAGTCTGCCGTACCCGAGCTGTGAAGGCCGGATGCCTCGTCTGAGCGCACTCCGGAGCGGGCTGCCGAGACACCGACGACGGGCGTCAACGCCCCGCGTCGAGCCCTCGCGCGATCGCGACGGCATGACTCCGGCTCCGGGCCCCGAGCTTCGCCAGCACGTTGGAGACATGCGTCTTCACGGTGGGCACCGAGATGCCGAGCGTCTCGGCGAGCTCGGCGTTCGAACGGCCACGGGCCATGCCCTCGAGCACGTCCCGCTCCCGGCCGGTGAGGCCGACGGGAGCGGGGACACCGCGAGCGACGGCGCCCGCAGGACCCTCGTCCTCGCGCGGACCGTTGCTCCCGGCACCGCCGTCCGCTCCGGCTTCGGCGAGCGCGGCGAGCGCCCGACGGGTCACCCGCGGATCGAGCATGCCCTCCCCCGCCGAGACTCGGCGCACCGCGTCGACGAGCGTCGCGGCATCCACCGTCTTCAGGAGGAATCCGGCGGCGCCGGCGCGGATGGCACCGAACACCAGCTCGTCCTCGTCGAAGCTCGTGAGCACGAGCACGTCGGCGAGCCCGCGGGCGCGGATCTCCCGGGTCGCGGCGACGCCGTCCATGCCGGGCATGCGCAGGTCCATCAGCACCACATCGGGTCGCAGCGCGCTCGCGTTGCGCACCGCGGTCTCGCCGTCCGCGGCCTCGCCCACCACGACGAGGCCGTGCGATTCGAGCATGATCCGCAGCGCCTCGCGGATCGCCCCGTGGTCGTCGACGAGCAGCACCCGTGGGGCGTTCATGCCGCAGGCTCCAGCGGGAGGGCGGCGCGCACCGACCAGCCGGCGCCGACCGGGCCGGCGTCGAAGCGTCCGCCGAGCGCCCGCACCCGTTCGGCGAGCATGGCGAGGCCGGATCCGTTGCCGGGCAGGCTCGGTCGTTCGAGCGGGCGGCCGTCGCGGGAGTCGACGCGCACGAGGAGGCCGCCCTCGTCGGCCTCGATCGACACGGCGACCCGGCCCCCGGCGGCGTGCCGCACGCAGTTCGCGAGCCCTTCCTGCACCACCCGGGCGGCGACCTGCTCGACGGGCGCGGGCAGCTCCTTCGCGGCGGCACCGTCGAAGGACACCTCCAGGCCCGCGCGACGCGCCTCCGCGATGTAGTCCGCCACGCGGTCGAGGCGCGGCGGCACCACGAGCTCGCCGCCGCCGGCCCGGAGCACGGTGATCATCGAACGGAGCGCCTCGTGGGCCTCGAGGCTCGAGTCGCGCACTGCCCGGAGCGCCGCCCGGTCTCCCCCAGGGTCGCTCGGGCCCGACAGTGCCGCCTCGGCTCGGATGGCCATCGCCGACACGTGCCCCGCGACGAGATCGTGCAGTTCCCGCGCCATCGCGTCTCGCTCGTGCTGCAGCGCCGCGTCGCGATCGTGCTCGGCATGCCGGACGAGCTCGGCGGCCTCGCGACGGTGCAGCTCGGCGAGTTCGTTCGCCTGGGCCACCGCGGTCGCCCACCAGTAGTCGGTGCCGAGGAGGGCTCCCAGTTGCAGGCCGACGAGCACCGCGATGCGCACGTCCCCCGTCGCGGCGAGGGTGAGCCCGGTGAATGCAGCCGTCACGGCGCCGCAGCCGATGAGGATCCGCCGCCGGGCCGCGGGCGTCGCGATGAGCGTCACGAGCCAGAGCAGGTCGAGCAGCGCCAGCAGGGCGCCGAGACCGCCGACCGTGAACAGCGAGACCGCGCTGATCGTCGCGGCGACGGCGAGGCCCGTGCGCGGCATCCGCCGCTTCAGCGCGACCGCGACGAACGCGGGGATCGAGACGACGACCCCCCACCATGGCGACACGGGCTCGGGAAGCACGCTCAGCGCGTCCCACACCTGATTCAGGCCCAGGGCGGCGGCGAGCACGCTGATCGCCGCGATGCCGAGCGCGTCGACGAGCGGACGGTGCCGACGCACCCAGCGTTGCACCGCCCCGTCCCGCTCCTCGTTCATGTCTCCATCGAAGCATGCCGCGGGAGTCGGCTCCTCCTCCGAAAGGACGAGGAACGACCGGCGGCCCTCCGTCCTCCGCCCGATCCGCTCCCCCGCGTGCTGCGCGAGCCTGGTGGCATGGACCTCCTGACCGATGCGCCGCTCAGCATCACGCTCGCGGTGCTCGCCCTCGTCGACGGCCTCAGCATCGGCACGCTGCTGATCCCGGTGTTCCTGCTGCTCGCGCCGCGGCTGCGCGGCAGCCGGGTGCTGCTCTACCTCGTCACGATCGCCGTCTTCTACCTGCTCGTCGGCGTGCTCTTCATGCTCGGCCTCGTGAACCTCGTCGATGTGGCGCAGGAATTCCTGAGTTCGACGACCGGACTGTGGGGCCGGCTCCTGCTCGGTGCCCTGCTGCTCATCGCCGCCTTCGCCCTGCCGTCGAACGAGCAGGCGAAGAAGAAGCGGGAGGCTGCCGCGGCCGAACGCGTCGCGAGCGCGGCGAGCGGTGGGGCGCACCCCGGCGGCCTCGCCGCGGCGAGCGCGAGTGCCGAACCGGAGCCGGCCTCCGGCGGGCGGATCGCGCGCTGGCGCGACCGGCTCCTCGCGGACGGCACCTCCCCCGCCACCGTGATGGCGGTCGCGCTCGGGGCCGGGCTCGTCGAGATCGCGACGATGGTGCCGTACCTCGTCACGATGGGGATGCTCGCCGAAACCGACCTCAGCATGCCGCTCCGTTCCGCTGCGTTGGCCGGCTACTGCCTGCTGATGATCGCGCCCGCGCTCGTGCTGCTCCTGCTGCGGATCGTCGCGGCGCCGCTCGTGCAGGCCCCGCTCGAGCGGCTCGCCGCATGGCTCGAACGCACGGCGAGCGAGAACACCGCGTGGATCCTCGGCGTCGTCGGCTTCATCCTCGCCCGCAGCGCCGCATCGGAGCTCGGACTGTTCGAACTGCTCCCGAACATCCTCGACCGGTGATCCGCGACGTATCGCGGAACGCCGCTACGCGGCGGCCCGGATCACCGAGATGACGGCGTCGATCGTCTGACCGAAGTCGAGCTCGGTCGAGTCGACCAGGGTCACTCCGTCGGCGGCGTTCATGAAGTCCACGACCTTCGAGTCGGCCTGGTCGCGTGCGCGCAACTGCGCCCCGGTCGCTGCGGCGTCGTGCCCGGCGAGCTCGGCGGCTCGGCGGGACATCCGCACCTCCTCGCTGGCGGTGAGGAGGATGCGCACCGGCGCGTCGGGCGCCACCACCGTCGTGATATCGCGCCCCTCCACCACGATGCCCGGCCGAGGCTCGGCCGCGATGATCGCCCGGAACAGACCGATCAGGTGCGTCCTGACCTCGGGAACCCGCGCCACGGCACTCACGATGCCGGAGATCTGCGGCTCGCGGATCGCGTCGGTGACATCGTACTCGCCGACTCGCACGCGGTACCCGTCGGGGTCCGTGCCGATCGCGTAGTCGAAGGCCGTGAGCGAGCCGACGACGGCGGCCGAGTCCTGCGGGTCGACGCCGGCGTGGGCGACGTGCCAGGCGAGTGCGCGGTACGCCGCCCCCGTGTCGAGGAAGCCGTAGCCGAGGCGGCGCGCGACCGCCTTCGAGACGCTCGACTTGCCGCTGCCGGCCGGTCCATCGACGGCGACGACGAGGGGGTGCTGCACGGGGATGCCTCCAGGTTCGGGGTGGGTCGGGGACGGTCGATCGGGGTGTCCGGGTCAGCCGGCGATGCGCCAGCCGCGCGCGGCGAGCTCCTCGGTGAGGCGCTCCGCCGCCTCCGGCACGACTTGCACCTCGGCGAGACCGACCTGCCGGCCCGGCGAGTGCTCGAGGCGCAGGTCTTCGAGGTTGACCCCGATCTCGCCGATCTCGGCAAGGAGGCGGGCGAGCTCGCCCGCACGGTCGTCGACCATGACGATGACCGTCGTGAACCGCTTGTCGGTGCCGTGCTTGCCGGGCAGGCGCGCGACGCCGGTGTTGCCCGCGGCGAGCTCTTCGGCGACGCGACGACGGGCCCCGGGCGCCCGTGGGGCTTCGAGCGCCTCGATGAAGCGGTCGAGGTCGTCGCGCACGGCGACCAGGATGTCGTGCACCGGCTCGGCGTTCGCCCCGAGGATCTGCACCCACAGGTCGGGGTCGCTCCCCGCGATGCGGGTCACGTCGCGCACCCCCTGCCCGGCGAGGCCGAGCGCCGCACTCGGGGCGTCGATGAAGCGTCGGGCCATGACGCTCGACACCACCTGCGGCACGTGCGAGATGAGCGCGACGCCGCGGTCGTGCTCCTCCGGGGACATCTCGACGAGGGTCGCGCCGAGATCGAGGATCAGGTCGTCGATGGCGCCCGCCCGCTGGTAGCTGATGGCGTCGTGGGCGGCCACCACCCAGGGGCGGCCGGCGAAGAGATCGGCGCGGGCCGACAACGGCCCGCCGCGCTCCCGCCCGGCGAGCGGGTGGGAGCCGATGTACCGCGACACGTCGACGCCCTGCTCGACGAGCTCGGCGAGGATGCCGGCCTTCACGCTCGCGACGTCGGTGACGATGGCGTCGGGGTACGCGTCGAGCTCCGCCGCGACGACGCGCGCGGTCACGTCCGGCGGCACCGCGACGACGATGAGCTGCGGGGCGTCGCCCTCCGCGGCCGGGCGGCCGGCGCCGAGGTCGGCGGCGATCGCCACGTGCGTCGGCGAGGCGTCGTCGAGGATCACCTCGATGCCCCGCGAGCGGAGCCCGAGCGCGACGCTCGTGCCGAGCAGGCCCGCGCCGACGACCCGGACCGGGCCGGTCAGCCGTGACTCGACCACGTCAGTCCTCCTTCGCGCCGGCGGTGCCGCGCGCCGCCTCGGCCTGACGGGCGATCGTCAGGAGCGCGCCGCGCTCGGACTTCGTGAGCTCCCGCAGCTGGCCGGACCTGAGTGTACCAAGGTGCAGCGGCCCGAACTGGCGGCGCACGAGCTCCACGACGGGGTGCCCGACCTCCTTCAGCATTCGGCGCACGATGCGGTTGCGGCCCGAGTGCAGGGTGAGCTCGACGATGCTGTGCCGGTCGTCGCCCTGGGCCTGCAGCAGCTTCGCCCGGTCGGCGCGGATGGGGCCGTCGTCGAGCTCGACACCCTGCTTCAGGCGTTGCAGTGTCTGCGGCGTCACCCGACCGCGAACCTTCGCGATGTACGTCTTCTCCACGCCGAACGAGGGGTGCGCGAGCACGTGCGCGAGCTCGCCGTCGTTCGTCAGCAGCAGCAGTCCGCTCGTCTCCGCGTCGAGGCGGCCGACGTTGTAGACACGGTCGTCGAGCTCGTCGGTGAAGCGGCGGAGGTCGGGGCGACCCTGCTCGTCCTTCATCGAGGAGACGACGCCGGTCGGCTTGTTCAGCACGTAGTAGCGCTTCGCCGTGTCGAGCTGCACGGCGACGCCGTCGACGGACACCTGGTCGACGGCGGGGTCGACGCGGGTGCCGAGCTCGGTCACGATCTGACCGTTCACCTCGATACGCCCCTGCACGAGGTACTCCTCGACGACCCGGCGCGAGGCGACGCCGGCGGCGGACAGCACCTTCTGCAGGCGCTGCGGACCGCCCGCTGCGGGTTCGGCGGGGGTGGCGGGTTCAGCCATCGAGATCGAATCCTTCCTGGCCGTCGTCGAGGAGCGGCGAGATGTGCGGCAGCTCGTCGAGCGAGTTGATGCCGAGGTGGACGAGGAGCTGCTCGGTCGTGCCGTAGAGGATCGCGCCCGTCTCGGGGTCGGTGTCGACCTCGGTGACGAGGCCGCGGCCGAGCAGGGTGCGCACGACGGAGTCGACGTTCACGGCGCGGATCGAGGCGACCTGCGAGCGCGAGATGGGCTGCTTGTACGCGATCACCGCGAGCGTCTCGAGCGCGGCCTGGGAGAGCTTCGTCGAGGTCTGCGTCAGCACGAAGCCCGCGACGAGCGCGTCGTACTCCTGACGCACGTAGAAGCGCCAGCCACCGCCGACCTCGCGGAGCTCGAAGGCGCGTCGACCGCCGCCGACGAGGGCGGGGGTCTCCGCGACATCCGTACGCGGCTCCCCCGAGGTCCCCGTGCCGTCGTAGTCCGCGACCAGCCGGGCGATCGAAGCCCGGACCTCGGCGACGGGGCGGGCGACCGTCGCCGCCAGCTGGACGACGCCGAGCGGCTCGTCGGAGATGAAGAGGATCGCCTCGATCGCGCGGTCGAGGTCGAGCCGGTGCTGGCCGGGCACGTCGAGCGGGGTCACCACCGACAGTTCCGGCGCGTCGCCGGGGGCGGATGCCTCGCTCCGGGCCGCCTCGTTCGCGGATGCCTCGGCCGAGGCATCCGCCGTCGTGATCTCGGGCGCCTCCTGCTCGGCCCGCTCGGTCTCAGTCGTCATAGTCGGCTCCCAGGCTCTCGAGCTTGTCGTCGCTCCACGTGTCGGTCGCCCAGCGCAGCGTCAGCTCGCCGAGCGGCTCCAGTTGTTCGAAGCCGATCGCCGCGTGCCGGTAGAGCTCGAGCACCGCGATGAAGCGCGCGACGACGACACCCTGCCGGTCGACCCCGGCGATCAGCTGTCGGAACGTGACGGGGTCGCCGCGGCGCAGCACGGCGACCACGTGCGCCGCCTGCTCCCGGATGGAGACGACCGGGGCGTGCAGGTGGTCGAGGCCGACGACGGGGATCTCGCGCGGCGTGAGCGCGAGCACCGCGAGGGCGGCGAAGTCCTCGGCCGACAGCGTCCAGCGCAGCTCCGGTGCGGGCTGGCGGAACCGCTCCTCCAGCCGGACCGTGCGGGCGTGCCGCGAGCTCTCGCGCTCGAGGCCGGCCTGGAACCAACGCGCCGCCTCCTTGAACGCCCGGTACTGCAGCAGCCGGGCGAACAGCAGGTCGCGGGCCTCGAGGAGCGCCACGTCCTCGGCGTCGACGAGCTCGCCCTGCGGCAGGAGCCCCGCGATCTTCAGGTCGAGGAGCGTCGCCGCGACCACCAGGAACTCGCTGGCCCGGTCGAGCTCCTCCTCGGAGTCGAGCCCGCGCAGGTACGAGATGAACTCGTCCGTCACCTTCGACAGCGAGACCTCGGTGATGTCGAGCTCGTGCTTCGTGATGAGCGAGAGCAGCAGGTCGAACGGGCCCTCGAAGTTCGTCAGCGCGACCCGGAACCCGGGGTCGCCCTCTACCGCGGCCTCCGCCGGGGGCTGCGCATCGGCCGGGGCGGCCGCCTCAGGCGACCGCGCCACGGAACACCAGCTCGCGGGCGAGCTGCCGGTAGGCCTTCGACGCCTGGTGCTCGGGCGCGAACTCCGTGATCGGCGTCGCCGCGACGGTGGCGTCGGGGAACTTCACCGTGCGCGTGATGACCGTCTCGAGCACGCGGTCGCCGAAGGCGTCGACGACGCGCTCGAGCACCTCGCGCGAGTGCAGGGTGCGGGCGTCATACATGGTCGCGAGGATGCCGTCGAGCGTGATGGCGGGGTTCAGCCGGTCGCGCACCTTGTCGATCGTCTCGATGAGCAGGGCGACGCCGCGCAGGGCGAAGTACTCGCACTCGAGCGGGATGACGACGCCGTGGCTCGCGGTGAGGGCGTTCACGGTCAGCAGGCCGAGCGAGGGCTGGCAGTCGATGAGGATGACGTCGTAGTCGGCGGACACCTTGCGGAGCACGCCGGCGAGGATCTGCTCGCGCGCCACCTCGGTGACCAGGTGCACCTCGGCCGCCGACAGGTCGATGTTCGCGGGGATGACGTCGAAGTTCTCGACGCCCGTGCGCTGGATGGCGTCGGCCGGCTCCAGGCCGCGGGAGAGCAGCAGGTCGTAGATCGTCGGCACGTCGTGGGTCTGCACGCCGAGCCCGGCGGACAGTGCCCCCTGCGGGTCGAAGTCGATGGCGAGCACCCGGCGGCCGTACTCGGCGAGCGTGGCGCCGAGATTGATCGTCGTCGTGGTCTTGCCGACGCCGCCCTTCTGGTTGCAGAGGGCGATGATCCGGGCGGGCCCGTGCTCGCGCAGCGCCGGCGGCGTGGGGAACTCGCGCAGCGGTCGACCGGTCGGACCGAGCTTCGACTCCTGCGGCGCCGTGGTGCTCGCGGGGTCGCGCTTCTGGTCGGTCACGTGGTCTCCTCCTCAGCTGGCGCCCGTCGGGTCGAGCGATGCTTGGTCGATTCTAGCGAGCACGAGGGTGGGCGGTCGTGTACATCTCCCGGAGTGTATCGGCCGTGACGAGGGTGTAGATCTGCGTCGTCGCGACCGAGGAGTGCCCCAGCAGCTCCTGCACGACGCGCACATCGGCGCCGCCGGACAGCAGGTGGGTCGCGAAGGAGTGCCGCAGGGTGTGCGGCGACACCTCGATGCCGAGCTCGGCCCGGTCCGCGGCGTCCCTGATCGCGACCCACGCCGCCTGCCGGCTGAGCCGTCCGCCCCGAGCGCCGAGGAACAGCGCCGGCGTCGCCCTCCCCCGGCTCGACAGCTGCGGACGCACCCGCACGAGGTAGGCCTCGACGGCGGCCCTCGCATAGCTCCCGACCGGCACGATGCGCTCCTTGCCGCCCTTTCCGAACAGGCGCACGACCTCGGCATCGACCAGGTCGTCGACGTTCAGCCCGACCGCCTCGGAGACGCGCGCGCCGGTGGCGTAGAGCAGTTCGAGCAACGCCTTGTCGCGGACCCGCAAGGGCTCGTCGCCGTCGGTCGCCGCGAGCAACCGTTCGACGGTTTCGATCGGGATGGCCTTCGGCAGGCGCGCCGGGAGCTTCGGCGGCTTCAGCTCGCGAGCGGCGTCGTTCTCGGTGAGCCCCTCCTCGGCGAGGAAGCGGTGCAGGCCGCGCACCGTCGAGAGGATGCGTGCGACCGAGGAACTCGCCAGGGCCGGCTGCCGCTCGGCGCTCACGTAGCGCTGGAAGGCGGCGAGCTCGGCGGCGTCGACCGACTCCGGTCCGGCGTGGCCGGTGGTTTCGAGCCATGCCCCGTAGATCGCGAGGTCGCGCCGGTACGAGGTGACCGTGTTGCGCGCGAGTCCCCGCTCCACCGCGAGGTGTCGCAGGTACCCGTCGATCTCGCGGGAGCTCACGCCCCGGCTGCCTCGCGCCCCGGTTTCGAGCCCCACGGCGCATCCGCCGCGGCGAGGCTCGCCCAGCCGCGCGCTCGCGAGGCGGCCGCGGCGAGCACCGCGACCGTGAGCGGGGCATTCGAGACGCGGCGGCCGAGCACGGCGTCGACGCAGTCGTCGAGCGCGATCCAGGCGGTCACGAGCTCCGCCTCCTCCTCCGTGCGCTCGAAGCGCTCGGCGGTGCCGCGCAGCTCACGGGCGAGGTAGATACGGATGGCCTCGTCGCTGCCGCCCGGCGAGGTGTGGATGTCGGCGAGCACCGACCACTCGGCGGCCTCGAGGTCGGCTTCCTCGGCGAGCTCGCGTTTCGCCGCCTCGAGAGGATCCTCACCGGTCACGTCGAGGAGCCCGGCCGGGATCTCCCAGTCGTTCAGCCGTACCGGATGCCGGTACTGGCGGATCAGCAAGGCCCGGTCGTCGCGATCGAGCGCGAGCACACCGACCGCACCCGGGTGATCCATGAAGTCGCGCGTCACCGGCGCGCCGGCGAACTCGAAGGTCTCGCGCCGGATGTCCCACACACGCCCCTCGAACGCCAGCTCGGAGGCGAGCACGGCGGGCTCGGCCCGCTCGTCGGCGAGCGACGGACCGGCGGGAGTCCCGCCGACCGTCGGCTCGCCGAACGGCTCAGCCATTGTCCACATCGTCGTCGAACAGCTTCGACGCGGCCTGGCGCTCGAGCGCGGCGGCGACGAGCCCGCGGAACAGCGGGTGCGGCGAGTTCGGCCGGCTGCGCAGCTCCGGGTGCGCCTGCGTGGCGACGTAGAACGGGTGCACCTCGCGCGGCAACTCGACGTACTCGACGAGGTTGCGGTCGGGCGAGAGGCCCGAGAACGACAGCCCGGCCTCGGCGATGCGGTCCCGGTAGGCGTTGTTCACCTCGTAGCGGTGCCGGTGGCGCTCGGACACCTCGGTCGAGCCGTACAGCTCGGCGACGATCGAGCCCTCGGCGAGCGCGGCCGGGTAGAGGCCGAGGCGCATGGTGCCGCCCAGGTCGCCGCCCGAGATGATCTCGACCTGTTCCTCCATGGTCGCGATGACCGGGAACTCGGTGTCGGGGTCGAACTCGCTCGACGAGGCGCCGGGGAGGCCGGCGACGTTCCGCGCGTACTCGATGACCATGCACTGCAGGCCGAGGCAGAGGCCGAGCGCCGGGATGCCGTTCTCGCGGGCGAAGCGGAGCGCCCCGAGCTTGCCCTCGATCCCGCGCACGCCGAAGCCGCCGGGCACGCAGATGCCGTCGAGGTGCGCGAGGTGCTTCTGGGCGCCCTCGGGCGTCTCGCACTCGTCGGAGGGGATCCACTCGATGCGGACCTTCGCGTCGTTGCCGAAGCCGCCCGCCCGGAGCGCCTCGGTGACCGAGAGGTACGCGTCCGGCAGGTCGATGTACTTGCCCACCAGGCCGATGGTGACCTCGTGCTTCGGGTCGTGCACGACCTTCAGCAGCTCGGCCCAGCCCGACCAGTCGACCTCGGCGGCCTTGCCGTCGAGCCCGAGCGCGTCGACGATGTAGGCGTCGAGGCCCTGGGTGTTCAGCATGGTCGGGATGTCGTAGATCGAGGGCACGTCGACCGCGTTCACCACGGCCGCCTCGTCGACGTCGCACATGAGGGCGATCTTGCGCTTGTTCGACTCCGTGACCGGGCGGTCGCTGCGCAGCACGAGGGCGTCGGGCTGGATGCCGATGGAGCGGAGGGCGGCGACGGAGTGCTGCGTCGGCTTCGTCTTCTGCTCGCCTGAGGCGCCCATGAACGGTACGAGCGAGACATGCACGAAGAACACGTTCTTGCGACCGAGCTCATGGCGCACCTGGCGGGCGGACTCGATGAACGGCTGCGACTCGATGTCGCCGACCGTGCCGCCGATCTCGGTGATGATCACGTCGGGCTTCGGCGACTCCGAGGCCTGCAGCCGCATGCGGCGCTTGATCTCGTCGGTGATGTGCGGGATGACCTGCACCGTGTCGCCGAGGTACTCGCCCCGCCGCTCCTTGGCGATGACGGTCGAGTAGATCTGCCCCGTCGTGACGTTCGCCGCCTGGGAGAGCTCGATGTCGAGGAACCGCTCGTAATGGCCGATGTCGAGGTCGGTCTCGGCCCCGTCGTCGGTGACGAACACCTCGCCGTGCTGGAACGGGTTCATCGTGCCCGGGTCGACGTTCAGGTACGGATCGAGCTTCTGCATCACCACCCGCAGCCCGCGAGCCGTGAGCAGGTTGCCGAGGCTGGCCGCCGTCAGGCCCTTGCCCAATGAAGAAACGACACCACCAGTCACGAAGATGTGCTTGGTCGTGTCGTCGGAAAAATCAGTATTCGAGTGCTCTGCGCCGCGTTGTACCACCACGGGCTTATAGTCTAACCCACCCTCGGACTCCGAGTGCCCGACATGCCGACCCATGGCTCCCCCTTCGTGCGTCATGCCGCCCGTCCGGCGGCGATCTCGAGCAGTTCCCGCGCGTGCGCGAGACCGATCTCGGAGTCGGTGAGCCCCGACAGCAGGCGCGCCATCTCGGCCTCCCGCTCGGCTCCGAGCAGCTGCCTGACGCTCGAGCTCGTCACCTGACCGTCGGTGCCCTTCACGACGCTCAGGTGGTTGCCCGCGAACGCGGCGACCTGAGCGAGGTGGGTGACGACGATGACCTGGGAGCGCTCGGCGAGCTTCGCCAGCCGGCGGCCGATCTCGATGGCCGCCGCTCCCCCGACGCCGGCGTCCACCTCGTCGAAGACGAACGTCGGCACCGGATCGACCGCACCGATCACGACCTCGATCGCGAGCATCACCCGCGAGAGCTCGCCGCCGGACGCCCCCTTCGAGACCGATCGGGGCTCGGCCCCGGGATGCGGGCGCAGCAGGATCTGCACCTGGTCGCGGCCGTGCAGGCCCGGCTCCTCGAGCGGCTCGACCGACACGCTCAGCACGGCGTCGGGCATGGCGAGCGCGGCGAGCTCGGCCGTGACGGCGGAAGCGAGCCGCTCCGCCGCGGCGCTCCGCAGCGCCGAGACCTCGTCAGCCAGTCGGTCGAGCTCCCCCCGAAGACGGTCGACGGATGCCTCGAGCTGCACGATGCGGTCGTCGTCGCCGTCGAGCTCCACGAGTCGGAGCCCGCCCGTGCGGCGGAACTCGAGCGCCTCGTCGAGCGAGCCGTGTCGGCGTGCGAGGCCGGCGAGGAGGGCCCGGCGTTCCTGCACGAGCTCGAGCTCGCGGGCGCCGTCGGCGTCGAGCGAAGCGAGGTAGCCGGACAGCTCGGCCGCGGCATCCGCCAGCAGGAAGCCCGCGTTCGTCAGCGCTTCAGCGATCGGAGCGAGCGCCGCGTCGAAGCCGGCGACCCGCTCGAGCTGACGTCGGGCGCCTTCGACGAGCCCGACGGCGTCTGGCGCATCGTCGACGGCCTCCTCGGCGGACACCAGTTCGCGCGCCTGGGCCGCGGCGAGGCGGAGCTCCTCGAGGTTCGTGAGCCGCTCCGAGCGTTCGTGCAGTTGCTCATCTTCACCGGCCTGCGGGTCGATCGTCTCGAGCTCGTCGAGCGCTTCGCGGAGCTCCTCGGCCTCTCTCGCCCGGGCGTCGTGCTCTGCGCGGAGCGTCGCGAGCTCCGCGGCATCCGCCTTCCACGCCTCGAAACCCGAGCGGTACGCCTCGAGCGCGGCGGCGAGCGGAGCCCCTCCGAAACGATCGAGCGCCTCGCGCTGCGCGGTCGCGGAGCGGAGCCGCTGCTGGTCGGCCTGCCCGTGCACGACGACGAGCGCCTCGCCGAGCTCGGCGAGGACCCCCACCGGTGCGCTGCGTCCGCCGACGACCGCACGGCTGCGACCCTCGGCGGACACCGAACGGCCGAGCAGCAGCTCGCCCGCCTCGATCTCCCCGCCGGTCTCGGCGACGCGTTCGGCGACGGCCTCGGGGTCGGCGAGCAGCCAACGCCCCTCGACCCACGCCTGCTTCGCTCCGGCCCGCACGGCCGCGGCGTCGGAGCGCGCCCCGAGGAGCAGCCCGAGCGCGGTGACCACCATCGTCTTGCCCGCACCGGTCTCACCGGTCACCGCGGTGAAGCCCGGCCCGAGCGGCAGCGTCGCCTCGGCGATGACGCCGAGGTCGCGGATACCGAGTTCTTCGATCACGTTCGCCTCCGTTCGCGCTCAGTCACGGCCACTCGGCCCCCGCCAGCCCGTCACCGGCAGCTGGAACTTGTTCACGAGCCGATCGGTGAAGGGCGCCTCGTGGAGGCGCGCGAGCCGGACCGGAACCGGCGAGCGACGCACGATCACCCTGGAGCCCGCGGGCAGGTCGAAGGTGCGGCGACCGTCGCACCAGATCACCGCGCTGCTCTCGGTGCGCTGCAGGATCTCGACCGCGAGCGAGGACTCGGGACCGACGACCAGCGGGCGTGCGAAGAGCGCGTGCGCGGAGAGCGGCACGAGCAGCAGCGCCTCGAGGCTCGGCCAGACGACCGGGCCGCCCGCCGAGAACGAGTAGGCGGTCGAGCCGGTCGGGGTCGACATCACGACCCCGTCGCAGCCGAACGACGAGAGCGGGCGGCGGTCGACCTCGATCACCACCTCCAGCATGCGCTCACGTTCGGCCTTCTCGACGGTGACCTCGTTCAGCGCCCAGCTCTCGTACACGACCTCGGCGCCGACCTTGGCGCGCACCGAGAGCGTCATGCGCTCCTCCACGGCGTAATCGCGGGCGAGCGCCCGGGTGATCGTCAGCCCGAGGTCGTCGCGCTCGCTCTCGGCAAGGAAGCCGACGTGCCCGAGGTTGACCCCGAGCAGCGGCGCCGGGTGCGGCCGGATGAGCTCGGCCGCGCGGAGAATGGTGCCGTCGCCACCGAGGACGATGACGAGCTCGATGACCGCCGGATCGACTGCTTCGAGGCGGAGCGCCCGCCCGTCGAGCTCGGGCACGACCTCCTGCACGTCGTCCCAGTGCTCGGCGGCGATCACCGGAACGGCGCCCTCGGCAAGCAGCCGCTGGCAGACCTCGACCGTCGCCTCGAGGGCGGCGGCGCGGCCCGTGTGCGAGACGACGAGGAAGTGCCGGGCCTCGGTCATCGCCCACCCCCTCTCGCCAGCCGTTCGATGCGACTCGACCATTCTGACGGATCGGAGCCCCGCTCGGCCGTCAGATGCACGAGGAACTCCTCGTTCCCCTGACCGCCCGCGATGGGTGACGCCGCGACGCCGACCGTGCGCAGGCCGAGATCGTGCGCGGCCCACAGCACGTCGTTCACCGCGTCGGCGCGTCGGGCCGGGTCGCGCACGATGCCCTCACGGGTGCCGCCCCGGCCGACCTCGAACTGCGGCTTCACGAGCAGCACGAAGTCGGCGCCGGGCGCGGCCGTGGCGACGAGCGCCGGCAGCACCGTGGCGAGCGAGATGAAGGAGAGGTCGGCGGTGACGAGATCGGGCCGCTCGGCGACGCCGGTGAGCGCGGCGAGCCGCTCGGCGTCGAGCGTGCGGACGTTGCAGCCCTCGACGAGCACGATGCGCTCGTGGCCGAGCAGTTCTGGCGCGAGCTGCCCGTGGCCGACGTCGACCGCGAGCACGAGCCGTGCTCCGCGTTCGAGCAGCACCTGCGTGAAGCCGCCGGTCGAGGCGCCGGCGTCGAGCGCGAGGCGCCCGTCGACGTCGACGGAGAACTCGTCGAGCGCCGCGATGAGCTTGTGGGCTGCGCGGCTCACATAGTGATCGGCGGATGCCACGGCGAGCTCGGCCTCCGCGGCGACGCGCGTCGAGGCCTTGACGACCGGCCGGCCGTCGACCGTCACCGAGCCGGCGGCGATGAGCGCGGCCGCGTGCGTGCGGGAGCGCGCGAGTCCGCGCTCGGCGAGGGCGGCGTCGAGTCGGGCGTCGGGCATGCTCACCCCGCGCTGCGCGTCGGATCGGACTGCTCGAGCTCGGAGCGGAGCGCGTCGGCGAGCTGCCGGTACCCAGCGGCGCGTTCATCGAGCGGACGCGCCTCGAGCTCGTCGAGGGCCGCCCGAGTGGCCTCGCTCAGGTCTCGGGTATCGGAGTTCGATTCGTCGCTCACGGGATCCACGCTACCGGCACCCGGCGACGAACGGGGTGCCGGTTCGCCGGGTTCCCCGGGCCCCGTCGAAGGGACCCTTTGGTTCCCTGAGCCCGTCGAGGGGAACCCCCACTGGTTCCCTGGGCCCGTCGAAGGGACCCTTTGGCTCCCTGAGCCCGTCGAAGGGACCCACCCGCTTCGACAAGCTCAGCGAACCACCCACTGGTTCCCTGAGCCCGTCGAAGGGAACCCCCCGCTGGTTCCCTGAGCCCGTCGAAGGGAGGCGCACCTCAGGCGTATAGCCGCTCCGGCACGTCGAGCGCGTGGATCGGGGTGCCTGACCCCCAGATCGCCGCGCACGCCGCGCGCAGCAGATCGATCCCGCCGTCGCCCTCTTCGACCACGACCACGCGCGAACCGTCGACCTTCACGGCCGACCGCCCGACGCGCAGGGCTCCCCCGCGGCGTTCCTCGGTCTCCGGGTACGGCCGGTGCAAGCCGCGGAGGTCCTCCAGGATGAAGTCCGGTCGGCTGTCCGCCTTCGCCGCGAGGAGCTGCTTCGCCCGGTCGATGCCGGTGAGCACGACGGCCGAGCGGATCCCGGCCCGGCGCGCGCCGAGAATGTCGGTGTCGAGGCGGTCGCCCACCATCAGCGGCGCGGTGGCGCCGAAGCGGCGCATCGCCTCGTCGAAGATCGCTCGTTCCGGCTTGCCTGCGACGAGCGGGAAGCGCCCGACCGCGGTGTGTACCGCGGACACCAGCGTTCCGTTGCCCGGCGCGATCCCGCGGGCCACGGGGATCGTCCAATCCATGTTCGTCGCGATCCACGGGATGCCCCCGGGAGCATCCGGCCCGCCATGAGCGTTCAACGCGAACGCGGCCTCGGCGAGCTGCGTCCAGCCGACTTCGGGCGCGAAACCCTGCACGACGGCCGCCGGGTGGTCGTCAGCCGAACGCGTCACCCGGTAGCCGCGACGCTCGAGCTCCGTGATGATGCCCTCGCCGCCGACGACGAGCACGAGCGCGCCGGGGTCGACCTGCTCACCGAGCAGATGCATCGCGGCCTGTGGGGAGGTGACGACGTCGCTCGGTTCGACGTCGAGGCCGAGCTCTGCCAGGTGCGCCGCGACCGAGGCGTCGCTCCGGGAGGCGTTGTTCGTGAGATAGCCGACGGCGCGACCTCGTTTCGCGAGGTTGAGGCTGTCGACCGCGTGCGGGATCGCCCCGTGCCCCTGGTAGACGACTCCGTCCAGGTCCGCGAAGACCGCGTCCACGCCGTCGAGCGGCGTCGCCGCCTCAGTCTTCGTGCGGAACAGCGCCATCGGCGTCAGCCCCCTCGTCGGCGGCGTCGCTCACGTCCTCAGCCTCAGTCTCGGCTTCAGCTTCGACATCAGCCTCAACCTCAGCCTCAGCCTCAGCCTCAACCTCAGCCTCAGCTTCGACATCAGCCTCAACCTCAGCCTCAACCTCAGCCTCAGCTTCGACATCAGCCTCAGCCTCGGTGTCCGCGTCGTCGCCCTCGTCCTCATCGAGCTCGAAGACTTCGAAGACCTCCGCCTCCGCAGGCCCAGCGAGCGCCGACTCCGCGCGCAGTGCGCGGGCGCGCCAGTCCGCGGCATCCGCCTCACGGCCGAGCTCGTCCAGCACCTCGGCATATGCGAAGAACAGGGCGGGGCTGTACGAGAACGCCCGGTCCGGGTCGAGCTGCGGGATCTCAAGCTCTGCGAGAGCGAGCTCGGCCTCACCGCGATCGAGCCTGGCCCCGGACATCGCGATCGCGAGGCCGACCTGCACCCCCGCGGGCAACGTACTGCGGTCGACCGAACGACCGAGCTCGAGCGCCCGGTCGGGTCGACCGACGCCACGCTCGCTGTCCACCATCAGCGGCAGTTGTTCGTCGCTGCCGGTGATCCGGCGATACGTGCGCAGCTCCCGCAGCGCGAGCGCGAAGTCGCCGGTCGCGTACGCGGTGATCGCGAGGGTCTCACGGACGACCCCGATGCGGCCGCCACGACGGGATGCCGACAGGGCGTGACGGTGCGCGAGCTCCGGATCCGACTCGAGGAACTCCGCTGCAGCCGCCAGGTGCACGGCGACCCAGTCGGCGTTCTCCTTCGTCAGCGTGCGCAGCTCACCGCGGGCGCTCTTCTCGAGCGACGCCGGCCGAATGTGCTCGGGAACCTCCGGGTCGTCGTGACGCGGCCGAACCTGCCGCATCGATGCGCCGTGCGAATCCGGGCGCGGCTGCTCGTAGCCCGGCCGGCCGCCCCGGTCGCGATCGTCGCCCTGCTCCCAGGGCTTCCGCGGTCCGCGATCGTCGCGGCGCGGACCACCGGAACGAGCGCCATCGCGCTCCCACGGCTTGCGATCACCGTCACGACGAGGACCACCGGACCGCTCGTTCTCCCACGGCTTGCGATCTCCATCACGACGAGGACCAGCCGAGCGAGCGCCATCGCGCTCCCACGGCTTACGGTCACCGTCGCGACGAGGACCAGCCGAGCGAGCGCCATCGCGCTCCCACGGCTTACGGTCACCGTCACGACGAGGACCACCGGAGCGCTCGCCACCGCGAGCACCATCGCGCTCCCACGGCTTGCGATCGCCATCACGACGCGGAGCACCCGAGCGATCGTTCTCCCACGGCTTACGGTCGCCATCGCGACGAGGAGCACCGGACCGCTCGCCACCGCGAGCACCATCACGCTCCCACGGCTTGCGATCGCCATCACGACGAGGAGCACCCGAGCGATCGTTCTCCCACGGCTTACGGTCGCCATCGCGACGAGGACCACCGGACCGCTCGCCACCGCGAGCACCATCGCGCTCCCACGGCTTGCGATCACCATCGCGGCGCGGGCCGGACGCACGGTCCTTCTCCCAGGGCTTCCGGTCGGAGGGACGCCGATCGCCCCCGCGCGGGCCGCCGTTGCGATCCCCACGCGGTGCGCCGCTGTCACGACGCTGGCTGTTGTCGCGCGAGCCGTACTCGCGCTTCGGGCGTTCCGAGCGTCCGCGGTCGTCGGGGCTTCGCCCCTCGTCGTTCCTGGAATCGCTCACGCTCAGCCTGCCGTCTCTTGAAGTCTCATCCGCCTCGAGGCTATCGGGCGGGCTCAAATCTGTCCGTAAATGCCGAAAGGCCACCCCGGGGTTCGGGGTGGCCTTTCGTGAATGGGTGTCCGGCGGTGTCCTACTCTCCCACAGGGTCCCCCCTGCAGTACCATCGGCGCTGTCAGTCTTAGCTTCCGGGTTC
>NZ_JAMBNX010000089.1 GCF_023715325.1 Agromyces mediolanus
TCCGGTGGTCCTCGTCGCGATGGCGACCGTAAGCCGTGGGAGAACGATCGCTCGGGTGCTCCTCGTCGTGATGGCGATCGCAAGCCGTGGGAGCGTGATGGTGCTCGCGGTGGCGAGCGGTCCGGTGGTCCTCGTCGCGATGGCGACCGTAAGCCGTGGGAGAACGATCGCTCGGGTGCTCCTCGTCGTGATGGCGATCGCAAGCCGTGGGAGCGTGATGGTG
>NZ_JAMBNX010000009.1 GCF_023715325.1 Agromyces mediolanus
GCTACTGCGCGCGGCGCTCGAACCAGCGGCCGTGCAGCTCGATGACGTCGATACGCACCCAGCGGTCCTTCTGCTCCGGGGCCCACGGCTCGATGCCGAGGCGCTCGGCCGCGGCCACCTCACCCTGCCGGTCGAACTCCCGCGCCGCACCCTTCGCCACCACGCTGAACGCCTCACGCTCGGTGAAGCCGTCGACCTGGAACGCGACCCGGTCGCGGATGGTGAGCTCGAGGAGCTTCGTGCCCGGCGCGGTGCGGAACACGATCGACGTGCCGTCGACCTTGTGGTTCACCGGGAAGATGTCGACCTCCCCGGCGACGGCGAGCGCGACGCGGCCGTACGGCGCCTCGCGGAGCCGCTGCCAGCACTCCTCGTCGCTCAGATGCCGGGTCGGGTGCCGTTCGTCGACCTGTTCGCTCATGTTCCGAGGCTAGGCCGATCGGCTCGGCCGAGCCAGAGCCGGGACGCGTGATCGAGCGCGCTCGGCGGGTCGGACGGATGCCTCGTCGGCGGTGCCCGATGTCGGTGGCGGCGGGCACACTCGGAGCATGACGAAGCCGATACAGATCGATCCGCCCCAGCTCTTCCGCAGCCCGGCCTTCGCGCAGGGCATGCTGGCCCCGGCCGGCCCCGTGCTCTACGTCGGCGGCCAGAACGGCACCGACGCCGAGGGCGCCCTGCTGAACGGCCTCCGCGCCCAGACCGAGCAGGCGCTGCGCAACGTGCTCGCGGTGCTCGCCGAGGTAAGCACCGACGCCGAGCACGTGGTGAAGCTCACGATCCACCTCGCCCCCGGCATCGACCCCGCCGATGCGTACGCCGCGACGCGCGAGGTCTGGGGCGACCACCGCACCGCGGTCACCGTGCTCGCCGTCGCCCCGGCCCGCCCCGGTGCCCTCGTCGAGATCGACGCGATCGCCGCGGTGCCCGCCCGCTGAGCCGCGGTGCAGAACCCGGCACGAGCCCGACCCCGTTCAGCTCGAAGAACGCCGCTGCACGATCGCGAGTCCGCCCGCGCTCACAGCGCGAGCTTGAACCCCACGTGGGATGCCTCGAAGCCGAGCCGCTCGTAGAAGCGGTGGGCGGCATCGCGGCGCGCGTCGCTCGTGAGCTGCACGAGCCGGGCGCCGCGCTCGCGGGCGTGCTCGACCGCCCACTCGATCATCGCGGCGCCGATGCCGCCGCCGCGCAGCGGCTCGGCGACGCGCACCGCCTCGATCTGCATCCGGGTCGCCCCACCGCGAGAGAGCCCCGGAATGAAGCTGAGCTGCATCGTGCCCACGATCGCCCCGCCCGGGCCCTCGACCACGACGAGCAGTTGCGAGGCATCCGCGTCGATGACGTCGAAGGCCCGCAGCGCGGCGGCATCGTCGCTGCGCGACTCCTCGCGGCGCAGCACGTCGCCGGCGAGCAGCGCGAGGATCGCCTCGACGTCGTCACGCCGCGCACGACGCAGCGAGGAGCGGGAACCGGATGCCTCGATGGTGGTGAGCGTCACCCTCCCACGATGCCACGTACCGAAGCATCCCGCCCGACCGCCCGAGCTCAGTCCGCCGTGACCGCGCGGACGAAGCCGGCGACGTTCTCCCGCAGCGCCTGGATGCGGCGCTCGCGCGCGGCCTCCACGTCGAAGCCGAGGTACGCGACCGGCGGCCGCTTCCTGACGTTCTTCGAGCACTGGAAGTCGGCGCAGACGAGCGTGCCGACCGTGTCGCCGCGGCGGCCGGCCTGGCCGCCGCGCTTCGCGACGTAGAAGAGCACGTCGTTCGGCAGGTGCACGTCCTCGCACCACGCGCACTGCGGCCGGGAGCGCAACCGCCCCTCGGCCCGGCGCAGCATGATGCCGACGGGGCCCGATTCACTCTCGGCGACCGCGTACGCGACGAGCGGGAGCTTGGGGTCGCGCCAGCCGAGGAAGTCGAGGCGATCCCAGTCGAGCTCGGCGAAGCCGGGCGGCAGGGTGAGGGAGGCGCGCTCGCGCACGCTGGCGTTGACGAAGGAGGCGCGGATCTGCGCCTCGCTCAGGGAATGCATGATGAAGTGACCTTTGTCTGCGTGGCGCCCGGAAGCGGGCGACCGGAAGCGGATGACCTCGGCGCGCGGGCGCGCCGGACCGCGGCCCCTCCTGCTCGCGCGCGGAGGAACCGGGGGCGGGGTCACCTGATCGCGGCGCGTGGGGCGCCGGAGACCTCCTGGATGCAGACGGAACGAAGCACGAGGTCGAGTGTACCCGTGCGAGCTCAGCGATCGGCGTAGCGGTCGAGGAAGTCGATCGTCTGCACGAAGGCCTCCTGGGCCTCGTCGAGCTTGAAGTGGAACTGGTATTCGTGCGGGAGCTTCGGCTCGTGGTCGGCCGGCCAGAACAGCTCCGTCGTCTCGACGCCGGCGTCCTGCAGCGCCTTCGACATCGGCACGGACTCGATCCAGGTGAGTGCGTCGCCGTTGCCGCCGCTGATGAACGTGGGCGGCAGCTCCTCGGTGACGAAGTCGATGGTCGACATCGTGCTGCCCGCGTAGTCGCTCGACCAGTTCTTCGTGCCGGTGTAGGCCCAGAGCGCGACCTTGAGCCCCCACTGCCCGATGCCGTTCAACTCGGCCATCGCGGGCAGATCGTAGACACCGCAGTTCAGGACGAGTGCCGACAGTTGTCCGGGCTCCAGCGCGGGCTCGATGCCGAGGAGGTTCGCGTACTTCTCGTTCGTCGTGAGCACCGCGAGCTGGCTCGCGAGCTGCGCCCCGGCCGAGTCGCCGGCGAGCACGAGGTGATCGGGATCCACGCCGTACTCCTCGGCGTTCGCGACGAGGTAGCCGAGGGTGTCGTTCAGCTGGTTCACCGCGGTCGGGTAGGTGGCCTCGGGGGCGACGGTGTAGTCGACGCCGATCGCCGTGTAGCCGTGGCTCGCGATGAGGCTGAGGTAGGGGGCGACGTGCTCCTTCGATCCCGAGATCCACGCCCCGCCATGGATCCAGACGACCGTGGGGTGCGCGCCCGTGGCCCCGGCGGGCGTGAACACGTCGAAGCCGGTCCCCGGCCCGCCCGCGACGTCCGTCGCCTGGTCGAGCCGCGCGTCGACCGGGCCGGCGGGCTCGGGACCGTACTCGAGCATCTCCTGGACCGTCGCCGCGCCGCCCTGCTCGAACACCGAGCGGATGAGCATGGCCGAGGGCCAGGGCGTCGCCGAGGTGATGCCCGTGACGGCGATGATCGCGAAGGCGGCGAAAAGCCCAGCGAGCGTCCATCGCCGCGCGCGGCGCGAGAGCGGCGGTCGCCGCCCGAGGACGGCGGCGTCCGGGTCGGCGGCGTGACGGACGGTGGTTGAGTCGGTGCGCGGTCGACGGGTCACGCCTCACATGCTGGCAGGCGGGCCGCGCTCACCCGCGCGGCGCGCCGGAGCCGTGGGGGAAGCGGCTCCGGCGCGCCGCCGCGGTGGTGGCGTGCGGCGACTCGCGACTACTGCACCGACCAGCCGCCGTCGCTCGGCAGCACTGCGCCGTTGATGTTCACCCCGTCGTCACTCAGCAGGAAGGTGATCGAGGCGGCGAGCTGCTCCGCCGTCGCGATCGTCGGGATCTGCTGCTGGAACGGGGTGAGCCGGGCCTGCCCGGCCTCCGAGACGTGCGGCGGGAACGGGATGCCGGTGGCGACGCCGCCCGGGGCGACGGCGTTCACCCGGATGCCCTGCGGGCCGTACATGAACGCGGCGCTGCGGGTGAGGCCGACGACACCGTGCTTCGACACCGTGTAGGCGTTGCCCGAGGCGTTGCCGCGGATGCCGGCCTCGCTCGCCACGTTGACGACCGAGCCGCGACCAGCCTCGACCATGCCGGGCAGCACCGCGCGGGTGAGCTTGAAGACGCCCGTGAGGTTGATGCCGATGACGCGGTCCCAGATCGCGTCGCTCGTCTCGGCGAGCGGCGAGAAGTCGTCGTTCACGCCGGCGACGTTCGCGAGGCCGTCGATGCGACCGCCCGCCGCGGCGACGACGCGGTCGATGTCGTCCTGCTTCGTGACGTCGGCGGCGACCGCGACGACGCGCCCCTCGGGGGCGGAGGCCGCGAACTCCTCGAGGCGCTCGGCGGAGATGTCGACGGCGACGACCCGGCCCCCCTCGCGCACGATGCGCGAGGCGGTGGCCCGGCCGATGCCGGAGGCCGCGCCGGTCACGACGATGGTGCGGCCGTCGAAGCGGCCGGGCGTGATGCGCTCCTGCCAGCCGGATGCCTCGGCGTCGTCTTCGGGCATGACGCCGCCGTTCGCCTTGAGTACGAGGTCGTCGATGACGGACTGCGGCAGCTGCCCCTGGCTGAGGGCGACGAGCTGCTGCAGCGGGAGCCCCTTGATCGGGGCGAGGGTGTCCTCCGAGGCGCCGCTCGCGGCGAGCAGGCCGCGCACGAGGGGGCCGCCCTCCGGGTGCTCGAGCCACTGCTCGATCGAGCTGTTCGCGGTCAGGGGGTGGTGCGACATCGGGGTCTCCTTCTTCGGTCCCAGGCGCGTGATCTCGCGTCTCGTTCAGAATATCCGACATTTGTTGGAAAACCGACGAATGTCGGAAATCTCCCAGCCCTCGCGCCGTGGAGCTGGCAGAATCGCACGGTGGATGCACGAATCGAACGGACCAGGCGGGCGCTGCAGGGCGCGCTGCTCGAACTCGCCCGCGAGCGGCCGTACGACGAACTGAGCATCAGCCTCATCGCCGAACGCGCCGGCGTCAACCGGAGCAGCTTCTACCAGCACTACGGCGACCGCGACGAACTCCTCGCCGACGCGCTCGACGCCGCCGCCGAGGCCGCCGGGGCGAACGCCCCCGAGCTCGAGCTCGTCCCGACCGGCCTGCCGCCGGAGGGCATGGCGCACTTCCTCGCCCACTTCGCCGACCACGCCGAGCTGTACCGCCGGGCGCTCGGGCCGCGCGGCTCCGCGCTCGTCGTCGCCCGGCTCCGCGGCCGGGTCGCCGCGCTCGTGCGCGAGGGCGTCGCCCGCACGCACTCGCACGCCTTCGACGAGATGCCCATCGAGGTCGCGGCGGCCGGCCTCGCCGGCTCGATCGTGGGCGTCATCACGGCCTGGCTCGAACTCGACCCGTTGCCCGACGTCGAGGTCGCCGCCGAGTGGCTCTGGCGCATGGTGCTCGGCCCGGGCGACACCCGCGAGCTGCCGTAGCGCCGGTTGGCCGTCCCGTTGTCGGCGGCGGGTGCCAGACTCTGCGCATGGGGATCGAAGTCCGCCCGGCCGACGTGTTCGACGACGTCGCCGCCGTCATCGGGCCGAAGAAGCCGACGTCGAACGTGTGCTTCTGCCTGAGCTACCGCCTACTCTCCTCGAACGAGAACGTGTCGCTGAAGGGGCCGGCGCGCTCCGCCAGAGTGCGCGAGCTCTGCGCCCAAGACCCACCGCCCGGGGTGCTCGCCTACGACGGCGACGAGCCGGTCGGCTGGGCCGCGGTGCACCCGCGTGCCGACACGAGTTTCGCGAAGAACCGGCGCATCCCGCACGTCGACGAGCTCGAGGTCTGGTCGGTGTGGTGCTTCCGCGTGCGCCCCGGCCACCGCAAGCAGGGCCTCGTGCACCACCTGCTCACCGGGGCGGTCGAGTTCGCCCGCGAACACGGCGCACCCGCGATCGAGGGCTATCCCGTCGACAACCGGGGCGAGAAGGTCGACCTGACCATGGCCTACGTCGGCACCCGCGCGGTGTTCGAGGCGGCCGGCTTCGAGAAGGCCGCCGACACGCAGTCGGTGCTGTCGGGCCATCCTCGCGTCATCATGCGGCTCGACCTCAGCTGAGCGCGAGCTCCCGAGCAGCCGCGAGGGCCACGTCGTCGTCGGCATTGGCCTCGTCGGCGTCCGCCTGCCCGTGATCGGCGCGCACGACGCGCAGCACCGAGAGCGCCGGGTCGGCGGCACCCCGCACGTGGCCGCCGGGCATGGCCGCGATGCGGCGCAGGAACGTCACCACCTCCGCGGTGATGCGCTCACCCGGCAGCACGTTCGGGATGCCGGGCGGGTACGCCGCGAGCGAGTCGGTCGACACCCGGCCGATCGCCTGCTCGATCGGCACGGCCTCGCCCGGGGCGAGGAAGGCGTCGCGCGGGCGCATCACGAGCGGCCCGGGCGTGGGCAGCGCGAGGGCACCGGCGCGCGCGACCGTGGCTGCTCCGGCCGCGGGCTCGACCGCGGGGATCGCGTGCAGCGCCGCGACGACGCGGTCGACGTCGGGCACGGCGCCCGCGCCGAGCACGGCGACGACGGCCGAGTCGGTCGAGATCTCGAAGGAGACCCCCTCGTGCTCGAGCCGCTCACGCACCGCGTGCCCGTTCAGCCCGGCCGCGCCGACGTCGATCGAGACCCGCAGGGGGTCGACCGCGACGATGTCGTCGAAGCGGCCGAAGCCGTCGCTCACGATCCCGAAGCGCCCGTGGGACCGCACCGCCTCGCGCAGCCGGTCGGCGGCCTCGATCGAGGAGCCGATGCGGGCCTCGCCGTGCTCGATGCTGTCGCGGGCGAGGTCGAGTGAGGCGAGCAGCAGCGCGCTCGTGCTCGTCGACTGGGTGAGTGCGAAGGCGCGCTCGAGCAGCGGCTCGAGCTCCGCGGCGAACGGCCCGTCGGCGAGGTGCAGCATGGCCGACTGGGTGAGGCTACCGGCCAGCTTGTGGGTGCTCGAGACGACCAGGTCGGCGCCGAGCGCGAGCGGGTTCTCCGGCAGCGCCGGGTGGAAGCCGAAGTGCGCGCCCCAGGCGGCGTCGACGATGAGCGGGGCGCCGACCGCGTGCGCGGCCTCGGCGAGCGCGGCCACGTCGGCGACGGCACCGAAGTAGCTCGGGGAGATGAGGTAGACGGCCTTCGGGCGGGCCTCGCCGCGCTCGATCGCCGCGCGCAGCGACGCGGGCGAGACGCCGTGGTTGATGCCGAGCACCGGGTCGATCGTCGGCGAGACGAAGGCGGGCACGAGCCCGGCGAGGATGATGCCGTCGATGAAGGAGGAGTGCGCGCTGCGCTGGGCGAGCACCGGGGCCTCCGCCGCGCGGAAGGAGCCGAGAGCGATGGCGGCCATGCGGTTCGCCTGCGAGGCGCCGTTCGTGAGGAACCAGGTGCGCTTGGCTCCCCAGGCACGGGCCGCGAGCCGCTGCGCCTCGTCGAGCGCGTTGCCCGGCCCCTTGTCGAGGCCGGAGAGCAGCGGCGTCACGTCGTGCCGCAGCAGCTCGGCCCCGAAGTACTCGGCGAGCGCGGGCGCCGCCTGCGCGTCGGCGCCGTGCCCGGGCACGTACATTCGCACCCGGTCGTCGCGGGCGGCGTACTGGGCGAGGGCGTCGGCGTAGGGGGCGGTCATGCCTCGATCCTCCTCCGGACCGCTTCGATACGGAATAGCGGGTAGGCTGCAGATCTCGATACTGAGTATGGAGGTGAGCGACGATGCTCGATCTGCGCCAATTGCGCGCCCTGCTGGCGGTCGACGAGCACGGCTCGCTCGCGCAGGCGGCGCGCGCGCTCGACTGGAGCCAGCCCACCGTGTCCCACCACCTGGCGGCCCTCGGGCGGGTCAGCGGCGCTCCGGTCATCGCGAGCGACGCGTCGGGCACCCGGCTGACGGAGGCCGGCCGGTCCTGGCTGCCGCACGCGGTCGCGATCGTCGAGCGGGCGGACCGGGCGCTCGCCGAGGTGCGCGACGCGGTCGAGACCGGGCGGCGCACGGTGCGCTTCGGGGTGTTCCCCACGGCGGCCGCTCGGCTCCTCCCCCAGCTCGTGCGGGCGCTCGACGGTCGAGGATGGCGTGTCGAGGCGTTCGAGGCCGAGCTCGACGTCGTCGAGGCGGCGCTCGCGCGATTGGCGCTCGACGCGGCGGTCGTCTACGCCACCCCGGGCGAGACGCCGCACGCGATGCCGGGCCTCACCCGCACGAGGCTCTTCACCGAGCGTTTCTCGCTCGTGCTCCCGGCGGGGCATCCGCTCACCGAAGGCGGCCCGGTCCCGCTTCGCGCGCTCGCCGACACGCCCTGGATCATCGGCACGAAGGACGACGACCCGGTGGATGCCGCGTTCCGGGCCGCGGCGCGACGGGCCGGATTCGAGCCGGAGATCGGACCGCGGAGCGACGACTACCGCGTGGTCGTCGAGTACGTCGCGGCCGGCCTCGGGGTCGCACTCGTGCCGGAGCTCGCCCTGCCGGTGTGGCGCGACGACCTCGTGCTCGCCGCGCCGGCCGGGCTCCGGCTCTCGCGCGAGGTGTCGCTCGTGACCGCGGCGACGATGGACCCGGCACTCCGCGAGGAGCTGTCGGCGGCGCTCGGCGCGGGCGCGGCCTAGCGGCGCCGGGCGTGTTGCCCGCTACAGCACCGCGCCGATCATCGCCTCGCCGAGCGGCGTGCGCAGGTGCAGCACGCTCGCGCCCTCGCGGCGGCTCGCGACGAGCCCGGCTCCGCGGAGGACCGCGAGGTGGTGCGAGGCGGTCGAGACGGCGAGCCCGGCGTCGGCCGCGACCTGGGAGGTGCTGCGGGCGCTGTGCGCGGAGAGCAGGATGCCGGCGCGCGCGGGGCCGAGCAGCGCCCCGAGCGCGGCTTCGATGGATGCCGGGTCGCGCGCCCAGCGTTCGGTGACCCCCTGCGCGGGGTAGAACACGGTCGGCTGCGCCGGCGGCTCGGTGAGCACCATGCAGCCGAGCGAGCCCATCACGGAGGGCACGAGCACGAGCCCGCTCCCCCGGCAGTCGAGCGCTTCGCGGTGCAGGCGCAGCTGCACGCGCACCGCGCCCTCGCTCCAGCGCACGGAGGGGTGCAGCCCGTCGATCATGCTCGCGAGCCCGGCGCTCGCGACGCGGCGCGAGCGCACGGCGATATCGGCGCGCAGGATGCGTTCGAGCTGCGGCCACACGGGGGCGAGCACGGCCGCCCAGACCGCGTCCCAGGCGTCGGCGATCATCGCGCGGGCCCGCTCGGGTGCGGCGATCATGCGGCGGAGCGCGGCCTGCCTGGCCCCGTCGGAGCGCGCCACCATCTTCTCGAGGTCGACGAGCATCGGCGCGATCGGCGCCCGGCGGATGGCCTCGACCTCGTCGACGGGGTCGAGGTCCCAGGCTGGGTCGCTCGTCAGGAAGTCGGGCAGGTAGCCGTCGACGCCGATGAGCACGGCGAGGAGTTCGAAGGGCTCTCGCGGCAGGCGCTCGCGCACGGCTCGCAGCCAGCCCCACTGCAGCGGATGCTCCGCCGGTCGCTGCAGCACGCGCACCGCGTGCGCGAGCTCATGGCCGGGCGAGACGCCGAAGCGGATCGCGGAGACGTCGCCGGGCGCGAGCCGGAAGTCCACGAAGTTTCGATCCACATCGAAACACTACCGAGCACGGATGCCGCGGGCGGAAGCTCAAGGCAGGGCATCCCGCACCGCCCACCACCGATCTCCTGAGGAGTACCGCATGTCGTTCCAGGCCTACCTCGACAACATCGAGACGAAGACCGGGCTGACGCCCCGCCAGTTCCTCGAGCTGGCCCACGAGCGGGGCTTCGACGAGACCACGAAGGCCACGCCGATCGTCGCCTGGCTGAAAGCCGACTACGGCCTTGGCCAGGGCCACGCCATGGCGCTCGTACACGTCATCACGAAGGGGCCGCAGATCAGCCAGAAGCACGTCGGCACCGACGGCGCGCACCGCGACGCCACCGACACGCTCTGGCTCGACGGCAAGGACACGAACCCGAACGGCTGAGTTCACCGGGCATTCACCGGCGCACTCCCGACCGTCCTCCTTCGGCTCCTAGCTTCGCTCTGGCGCTGCGGTCCCGACGCCCGCTTCCACAGCTCGGGCGGCCCGGCGCCAGACGGAGGACACGCGTTGAAGAAGCACTACGCACTCGGGGCGCTCGCCCTGTCGACCGCGGTCGTGCTCGGCCTCGCCGGCTGCGCCGGCGGCTCGGCCGACGCCGCGGGCGGCGACAGCGGGACGGATGCCGCGACGGCCACGAGCCTCGCCGACTTCGGCGACCTCGCCGCACTCGAGGAGGCCGCGAAGGCCGAGGGCCAGCTGAACGTCATCGCGCTGCCGCGCGACTGGGCGAACTACGGCGAGATCCTGGACCTCTTCGCCGAGAGGTACCCGGAGATCACGATCAACGAGGCCTCCCCCGACGCGTCCAGCGCCGAGGAGATCCAGGCCGCCGAGACGAACGCGGGCCTCGACACCGCGCCCGACGTGTTCGACGTCGGCCTCACGGTCGCCCTGCAGAACACGAAGCAGTTCGCCCCGTACCAGGTCGCCACCTGGGACGACATCCCCGCCGAGCTGAAGGAGCCCTCCGGCCTCTTCGTCGGCGACTACGGCGGCTACATGTCGATCGGCTACGACTCGGCGAAGTTCGCCGAGCCGACGAGCCTCGACGCCCTGCTCGGCGCCGACTACAAGGGCGCCGTCGCGATCAACGGCGACCCGACCCAGGCGGGTGCCGCGTTCGCCGCCGTGGGCCTCGCGACCGTGCAGTCGGACGGCACGCTCGACGACTTCCAGCCCGGCATCGACTTCTTCCAGCAGCTCAACCAGGCCGGCAACCTGCTGAAGGTCGACGTCACCACCGCGACGGTCACCTCGGGCGAGACCCCCGTCGTCTTCGACTGGGACTACCTGAACGCCGCGCACACCGCCGACAACCCGAACTGGAAGACCGTCATCCTGCCCGGCACCGGCTACGCCGGGTACTACAACCAGGCCATCAACGTGGACGCCCCGAACCCTGCGGCGGCCCGCCTCTGGCAGGAGTTCCTCTACAGCGACGAGGTGCAGAACCTCTGGCTGAAGGGCGGCGCCCGTCCGGTCCGCGCGGAGGCCATGGCCGACGCCGGCACCATCGACCAGAAGCTCTTCGACGCGCTCCCCGAGGCGCCGGAGGACACGGTCGTGCCGACCGAGGAGCAGTCGACGAACGCCGGCACGCTGCTCGGCGAGAAGTGGGCTGCGGCGGTCGGCTGAACATGACCGTCGCCGCTCCCGCGGCACCGCTCGTCGACGCCGCCGGGACGGAGGAGCTCCCTCCGCCCCGGCGGCGCGTCGGCTCCGGCGCCGCCGCGGTGCTCGGGCTCGTGCCCTTCGCCGCCTACCTGCTGATCTTCCTCGCCCTGCCGACGATCGTCACCGTCGCGAGCGGCTTCGTCGACGCCGACGGGAGCTTCACGCTCTCGAACGTCGCCGCCCTCGCGGATCCCGTGATCGTGCAGACCTTCGCGAACTCCGCCTGGCTGTCCGCGCTCACCGCCGCAGGCGGGGCCCTCATCGGCGCGCTCGCCTGCTACGCCATGGCCGGGCTCCCCGCGACCGGCCGCACCCGCCGGCTCGTCGACGCCGCGAGTGGCGTGCTCGCCCAGTTCGGCGGCGTCATGCTCGCCTTCGCCTTCATCGCGACAATCGGCCTGCAGGGCCTCGTCACGCTCACCCTGAAGGACCGCTTCGGCATCGACCTCTTCGCCGAGGGCGCCTGGATCTACGCGCTGCCCGGGCTGATCCTCCCCTACCTCTTCTTCCAGGTGCCGCTCATGGTGATCACCTTCATGCCCGCGATGGGCGCGCTCCGCCCGCAGTGGGCCGAGGCGAACCTCACGCTCGGCGGCACCCGCACGGGCTTCTGGCGCCACATCGGCATCCCCGTCCTCGCGCCGTCGTTCCTCGCGAGCCTGCTGCTGCTCTTCGCGAACGCCTTCTCCTCCTACGCGACCGCCGCGGCCCTCGCGAGCCAGGGCTCGCAGATCGTGCCGCTGCAGATCCGCACCGCGCTCACGAGCGAGACGCTCCTCGGCCGGGAGAACCTCGCCGGCGCGCTCGCGCTCGGCATGATCGTGGTGATGGCGGTGACGATGTCGCTCTACGCCCTCGTGCAGCGCCGCGCCGCCAGGTGGCAGCGATGAACGCCCGTGGCTTCGCCCCGCACCCCGCGGTGCGCTGGGCCATCGGGCTCGTCGTCATCGTGCTCTTCGCGATCCCGATCGTGTCGATGGCCGAGTACACGCTCCGCGACGCGACGACCGGCGGCCACTCGCTCGTGCACTGGTTCGACCTCTTCGACCCGGCGAAGGCCGGCACCTACCGCCCCATCTGGACCGGCCTCGGCAACTCGCTCGTGCTCGCCGTCGTGACCGTCGCGATCGTGCTGCTGCTCCTCGCGCCGACGATGGTGCTCGTCGAGCTGCGCTTCCCGAAGCTGAAGCGGCCGTTCGAGTTCCTCGCCCTCCTGCCGATCTCGATTCCCGCGATCGTGCTCGTCGTCGGTCTCGCGCCGATCTACCTCGTCATCGGCCGCACGATCGGCACCGGCATCTGGCCGCTCGCCTTCGCCTACGGGGTCACCGTGCTGCCGTTCGCGTACCGCGCCATCCAGGCGGCGATCGACGCGACCGAGCTGCGCACCCTCGCCGAGGCGGCCCGCTCGCTGGGGGCGGGCTGGCCAGCCGTGCTGCTGCAGGTGTTCGCGCCGAACCTGCGAACGGGGCTCCTCGCCGCCTCCCTCATCTCGGTCGCGGTCGTGCTCGGCGAGTTCACGATCGCCTCCCTGCTGAACCGGCAGAACCTGCAGACGGCGCTCGTCGTCGTCGGCAAGCAGGACCCGTACGCCTCGGTGATCCTCTCCCTGCTTGCGCTCGCCTTCGCCTTCGTGCTGCTCGTCGTCATCGGGCGGATCGGCGGCGGCACCCCCCGAGCCCGGCGCACCGGCCGCACCGCCCGCACCGCGCCCGCCCCCACCCGACCCCCGAAGGACCAGCCATGACCGACACCGCCATCGCGACCGCCGACAACGCGATCCTCGCCGGGGCCCGAACCGGCTCCGCCGTCGCCTTCGAGGGGGTCGTGAAGGACTACGGGCAGACGCGCGTGCTGCACGGCCTCGATCTCACGATCCAGCCCGGCGAGTTCGTCTCCCTCCTCGGCCCCTCCGGCTGCGGCAAGACGACGGCGCTGCGCGTGCTCGCCGGGCTCGAGCGCGCGAACGGCGGCACCGTGCGCATCGGCGGCGCCGACGTCTCGGCGGTGCCGACGAATCGGCGGGACCTCGGCATGGTGTTCCAGGCGTACTCGCTCTTCCCGCACCTCGACGTCACCGCGAACACCGCCTTCGGGCTGCGGATGCGGAAGGTCGCGAAGCGGGAGGCCGCCGAGCGGGTGCGCGACGCCCTCGCGTTGGTCGGGCTCGAGGGATACGGCGACCGCTACCCGCACCAGCTCTCGGGCGGCCAGCAGCAGCGCGTCGCCCTCGCCCGCGCGCTCGTCACGGAGCCCCGGGTGCTGCTGCTCGACGAGCCCCTCTCGGCGCTCGACGCGAAGGTGCGGGTCGCGCTGCGCGACGAGATCCGGCGCATCCAGCTCCGGCTCGGCATCACCACCGTGTTCGTCACCCACGACCAGGAGGAGGCCCTCGCCGTCTCCGACCGGATCGCGGTGATGAACGCCGGCCGCATCGACCAGATCGGCACGCCCGAGGAGCTCTACCTGCGCCCGGCGACGGCGCACGTCGCCGAGTTCGTCGGCCTGTCGAGCGTGCTGTCCTGCACCGTGTCGGGTGGCGTCGCCGAGGTGCTCGGCATCCGCCTGCCGACCGTCGGCGAGCGGGCGGACGGCCCGGCCGAGGCGTTCGTGCGGCCAGAGAACGTGCGGCTCGGCGGCCCGATCGCCGCCGTCGTGCTCGAGAGCACCTTCCTCGGCAGCGTGCGGCGCACCGTGCTCCGCACCGAGGGTGGGCAGCTGCTGCGCATGCAGCACTCGGTGAGTGAACGGGTCGAGTTCGGCGAGCGGGTGACGCTCGGCCTCGAGCCCGCGCCCGTCGCGGTGCGCTCGCGAGAGGGATGAGGCGGGGCGCGTGCTCTCAGGCGGAGGCTCTAGGCTCGGAGCACCGCCTTCCGTCGATCCCGCAGAGGAGTCCGTCCGCCATGAGCGATGCCGCGAACCTTGACGTCTTCACCCGCCGCGAGTCCGAAGTGCGCGGCTACGTGCGCGCCTTCCCGACCGTGTTCGACCGTGCGAGCGGCTCGACCATCGTCGACGCCGACGGGCGCGAGTACCTCGACTTCTTCGCGGGCGCGGGCGTGCTGAACTACGGGCACAACAACCCGGCGTTCACCGAGGCGCTCATCGCCGAGCTCGAGCGCGGCGGCATCATGCACGGCCTCGACATGGCCACCTCCTCGAAGCGCGCCTTCATCGAGGCCTTCGAGCGGCTCGTGCTCGAGCCCCGCGGATTCGACTACAAGCTCCAGTTCACCGGCCCGACCGGCGCGAACGCCGTCGAGGCCGCCCTCAAGGTCGCTCGCCAGGCGACCGGCCGGCAGACGGTCGTGGCGTTCACGAACGCCTTCCACGGGCTGAGCCTCGGCGCGCTCGCCGCGACGGGCAACAGCCACTACCGCGGGGCCGCCGGCGTCGGCCTCGACGATGTCGTGCGCCTCCCCTACGACGGCTACCTCGGCGCCGGTGTCGACACGCTCGACCTGCTCGAGAAGATGCTCGACGACCCGGGCTCGGGCCTCGACCTGCCCGCCGCCGTCATCGTCGAGGCGGTGCAGGGCGAGGGCGGCATCAACGTCGCGAGCGTGCCGTGGCTGCAGCGTCTGCGCGCGATCACGGCGGAGCGCGGCATCCTGCTGATCCTCGACGAGATCCAGGCGGGCGTCGGCCGCACCGGAACCTTCTTCGCCTTCGAGGCCGCGAACATCGTCCCCGACCTCGTGACCGTCTCGAAGTCCATCTCGGGCTCCGGCCTGCCGATGTCGCTCGTGCTGCTGCGCCCCGAGGTCGACGTCTGGCAGCCCGGCGCACACACCGGCACCTTCCGCGGCAACAACCTCGCCTTCGTCACCGCCCGCGTCGCGCTCGAACGCTACTGGGCCGACGGCGCATTCATGGACGACGTCGACCGCACCTCGGCACTACTGCGCGGCGAGCTCGAGGCGATCGCGGCGGAGCACTCCGAGCTCGCGCTGCGCGTCCGGGGCCGCGGCCTCATGTACGGCCTCGTCTGCGAGCTCGACCGCGGCCTCGCCGGGCGCATCTCGAAGGCGGCGTTCGCGCGGGGCCTCGTCATCGAGACCTCGGGCGCGCACGACGAGGTGCTGAAGTTCCTGCCGGCGCTGACGATCACCGATGCGGAGCTGCGCCGCGGCCTCGAGATCGTGCGTGAGAGCCTCGCGGAGGCGAAGGGGAAGTAACCCGGGTGCGCGGGACGAACGCCCGCGCACCCGGCGCTACTCCACGTGGAGCGCGGCCCCATTCGTCAGGTGTCCAGGCCCGGGCGCTCGACACTGCTCCGCGGAATCGGCTCAGTGAGCGTCGGCACGGTGGCCGCGTCATATCTGCCGCCGCAGTCGAGCGTTCCTCCGTACCCGGCGGTGATCAGCCCCGTCCGATCGGGCGGATTCATCGATGCTCCAGAGCTCCCGGCTACACAGCCCCACTGTCCGGCCACCGCCTCCCATGGCACTCGGTCCCACCATGCGGCGCGCTCCTTCCAGTACGCGTTCCGTTCGGCGACCGACTGGCCGAAATCGACGCTCCTCGGTTCCGGGTCCGCTGCGAGAAATGCCACGAGTTCGTCTTCGTAGCGCGCCTGGTCGGCAGACGATATCGGCGCCGCAACCCGCTCCTCCGTCGGTTTCCCGGACATCGCGACCAGTCCGCCCGCGGCGGCCAATGCGAGGAGCCCGACACCACACGAGGCAATCCATCGGTTCATGATTCGACGCTCCTCACATCAACGCGCAGTGCCGACCATAGGTGGCGCTTCCCGCCATGAATGCGGAAGAGAAGCGGCCGCTGTAGGCGGCGCTCCCAGTCGCGTACCAGGTGGCGAACAGGCCACCGGTCCCGAGAGTCCCGAGCGCGATCTGGCTGCCGTTGACGCAGGACCCTGTGCCAGGCACACTGCCCAGCCGAGCTCGACCCGTAAGTGTCTTGTTGAACCCGTTCTGGAAGCTCGCCGTCAGGGTCGGACTCCCGCTTGCTGGACGAGTCAGGCAGTAATTGTCGCCGCCCGGAAGGTCGCATTGCTGAACAGCGAAGGTGCTCGCCCCTTGAGCAGCGTCCATCGCGTACACAGCCAGCCGTGCAGTTCGGGGTTCCGGGATCCCAACTGAACCGAGTTCAAATGACTCCAGCTCACCACTGCAGTTCGCCACGCCTCCATATTGTGCGCTCACCGCGCCATTGGCGGACTCCAAAAGCTCCACGCTGGTTTCCCCAGCCTCGCACCCCCACTGCGCCGCCACCGCATCCCATGGCACACTGCTCCACCAGTCGTGCATCTCTCGCCAGTACGCGTTCCATTCAGCCTGAGGGGCCCCAGTACTCGGGGCGCTGGGCTCGGGGTTCGCGGCCCGAAATGCCGCAACCCGTTTCTCTGCATCTCGTTCGCTTGCACCCCAGATACGCTCGACCCCACCCTCCGGGCCACCTCCCACCCCGAGGCCCAGCCCGATCGCCAGTGCCGCACCAACAACTTTCCCCCACATGGCTCCCCAACCCTTCAGCGTCATCGCATGTTCCACCGCAGCGTGCGGCGTCAATATCGACGGTACATCGGGATACCAAAAAGGGTACTCTTTTCACTCCTTCGGAGGTAGCATTCGAGCATGGATTCGGACCGGAACGAGGGTGGCGGCATCCCGCCGTCGAATGAGCCGCCGTTCCAGGCCGTCAGCCCGAACCTCGATCGCTTCTCGCGCTCGTCACTCGCCCCGGGCACGCTGAGCCGTCGCCGCATCGTGCGCACGGGCATCGCACTCGGGGCGCTGCTGCTCGCCATCGTCGCGGGCGTCAGCTGGTGGATCGCGCTCGGCTGAGCGAGCCACGCTCGCCAGTCGCGCGGCGTTAGGCCTCGAGCCCGGTATCGCTCAGATGGCGCGCGCCGTGGCTCAGCACCTTCACGACGACGCCGCGGCGGCGGAGCTCGGCGAGCGTGCGGAGCTCTTCGTCGACGTCGCGGCCGAGGGCGTGCACGGTGGCGACGACGAGCACGTCGCCGCCCTTGAGCGTGCCGAAGAACCGGGCCAGCCGCTGCTCCCACGACTCCGACAGGTTCTCGGGCGCGGGGTGGCGGAAGTCGGAAATGGCGACGCCGAAGTGCGTGAGGTCGTCGCGCTGCTCGACGATCGAGGGCATGTCGTCGCGCGAGACGACGAGGCCGACGAGTCGGGAGCCCGCGGGGCGGGCCATCCACCAGCGCCCGTCGCGCTGGAGCTCGACGAAGCAGTCGGGGCATTCGATGGCGGCGTGGATCGCCTCGGCCTCGGCCATGGATCCCGTGTTCGTCTCGCTCATCGCGCGCTCCTCGTCAGTGTCGACCCTCCTTCCAGGGTACGGCCTTCCGCCGACACGGGGAGAGGCATCAGGGTGACCGTTGACACCTAGTTGTAGAAGCGGTCACCGGGGTCTGGGCCTTCGCCTTGAGCTGCGCTTCATCCGAGGCGCTCAGCTGCGCTTGGGTGAACACCTCGAAGTACGGCAGCCACAAGCTGGCCGGGTCGCTCGTGAACGTCTCCACCCAGACCTGCTCGGAAGGCGGATCACTGATCGAGTAGCCCTGCGCGATCAGACAGTCCCGTGTTCCGACTTCACGCGCGTACCGCTCACGAATCGCGCTCTCGGTCATCTCAGGGACCGGGTAGTTCAGCTCAACCTGAGCCTGGCACTCGCCGAAGTCCTCCTCGTACTGATCCGATTGCGCGGCGGGGATCTCGCCGCTCATGCTGCCGTCGTCTGCGACCGTGAGGTTCACCCATCCGGCGTCGACCATGCACTCGTGCATGGCTTGACTGAGGACCTGCGAGACAGTCCGCCCGCCGAGCAGGCCCTCGGCGTCGACCTCGCTCAAGTAGCCGGCGTCCGCCCCGCCACTCGATTCGGTCGAGCCGCCTTCAGCCGTCGAAGCCCCGCCGGAGCAGGCGGCGAGGAAGACCGCACCGCACGCGATCACTCCCGCGACGGCGGAGCGGAACGCAGCGCGATCTCCCATGGCCGTCTTCAGCCGCACGATGCGGAGCATACCGATGCCGTGAGACCCACATTTTCCCCGATTCTCTCCTGCCGGGCGTCGATGCCATGGCAGTCGAAACATAACGCCTGGTTGGATTGTTTGCAATGGCCTATGCTCGACGCCATGGCCGAACCGCAGTCGGTGAACCGACGCCCGAAGTGGGGACCGTGGGTGGCGGGTGGGGCGCTTGGGATCCTGGCGGGGGCGGCGATCGGTTGGGCCGGGTCCGTCGTGTTCGCCCCCGGCGACGATCTCCTCGAGGAGACTCCCTACACGTACATCGAGCTCACGGACGGCGAGGTCGGGTCTTCGATCTCACTCAACGCCGTTGCTGCATGGAAGGCGATGCCGGCAGGCACGAATCAGTCGTCCGGCACAGTGACCTCGGTCGATCTCGCAGGCGGCGCCGCAGTGAACGGTGGAGAGGTGCTCTACCGGGTCGGGCTGCGACCAGTCGTTGTCGCTGCGGGCAGTGTCCCGGCGTTCCGCGCGCTTGAAATCGGCACGAATGGCGAAGACGTTCAGCAGTTGCAGGCGTTTCTCGCGTCCGAAGAACTGTACTCAGGACCACAGGACGGCGACTTCGGCTGGCGTACCGCGCAAGCCGTCCACGAATGGCAAGCGCAGCTCAGCGTCGAAGACGACGGAGTGGTGCGCCTGGGCGATCTGGTCTTCGTCCCCCAGCTGCCGGCTCGACTCGCCTTGGATCCTAAGGTGATCTATCGCGGCGCAGCGCTCGGCGGCGGCGAGCAAGCGATTTCCGGCCTCGCACCGGAGCCTTCCTTCGAGATCCCAGTGGCCAGTGCGCAGGCCGCGCTCATTCCAGTGGGTACGAGCGTTCAGATCAGCGCCGGCGACGCAAGCTGGTCGGCAATCGTCTCCGAACAGACACCTGCGAACGAAGGGGACGAAGTGCGCCTCGCACTCGTTGGCCCGAACGGCGGCTCGATCTGTGGGGACGCATGTGCCGAAATCCCGACGGACGGGCAGAGCCGCTTCCCTTCCGAGGTCGTGACTCAGGCGCCGGTACGGGGAGTCGTGGCGCCAACGGCAGCGCTCATCTCCAGCCCGGACGGGGAGGTCGGTGTCGTCGACCAGGACGGTGTCACGCACAAGGTCTCGGTACTGGCATCCGCCAAGGGGATGTCTGTGGTCGAAGGCGTGTCTGCGGGCACGCGGGTACGCATTCCCGCATCGGCGGAGTCGCGATGACGAGTCCCCCAGCTCGGCTGACCGCTCGAGCGCTCTCGTTCAGATACGACGCTGCCGTGCCACTGCTGGAGGATTGGACCTCAGCGTTCGAAGCCGGCGAGGTGGTCGGCGTGACAGGGCCGTCCGGGCGTGGAAAATCAACGCTCCTGTATCTGCTCGGGCTGATGCTTCGTCCGTCGCACGGTGAAGTCCTGCTGGACGGGGAGCCCGTTCACGCCGCGCCTGATCGGGCTCGAGCGCGCCTTCGTGCCCACCGGTTCGGCTTCGTGTTTCAGGATGCGGCGCTGGACCAGTCTCGGACCGTCCTCGACAACATCCTCGAGGCTGCACTCTACCGCGGCGACGACCTCGCAACGGCAGCGCAGCGTGCGCGGGAGCTCATGGATCGCTTCGGTGTCGGATTGCGCCCGACGGCCAGACCCGGTCAGCTCAGCGGTGGGCAGGCGCAGCGGATCGCCCTGTGCCGAGCGCTGCTCGGCGATCCGGCAGTGTTGCTGGCCGACGAGCCAACGGGCAACCTCGACGCGGAGTCTTCGGACCTGGTGATCGAAGCCCTGCACGATCAGGCTGCGCGCGGCGCGACGGTCATCGTGGTCACGCACGACCCCACCCTGGTCGAGCGATGCGATCGGCAGCTCACGCTGTGACGGCCGTCCGTTCCGGGCCTAGCCGACCGCAGATCTTCCGCGAAGCGCTCGCCTCGGCACTCGCGGCTCCGGTCACCTCCCTTCTGACGCTCATCATGGTCGCCGGGATGTGCACGGCGGTCCTGCTCACGTCGGGGCGAACCGTCGGCGCCGAGCAAGCCGTCGTGAGCTCGATCGATTCAGCTGGCACCCGATCCATCGTCGTGCGAGCCGAAGTCGGCGCCGGCTTGGATACGTCGATGCTTCGGCGACTGGAGACGCTCGACGGGATCGCCTGGTACGGAGGATTCGGCCCCGCCAGCGATGTATGGAACGCCGCGTTCCCCGGCGGGAACCCGGTCGCCATTCGGATGGCGTACGGACCGGACTGGTCCGATGCCGGCGTGCCCGCAGGCGCCACCGACGGTGGATCCGCCTACGCGTCCCCCGAGGCGCTCGCGGAACTCGGCATGTCCCACGCCTTCGGCCGCCTGACGGGCGCAGGCGGCCAGGGTTTCACGGTCGCCGGACACGTCGACACTCCGGCGCACTTGGATTTCCTCCAACCACTCCTCATCGCGCCTCAAGGGATTCCAGACCGCGATCGAGAGACGGAACTCTCCCTCCTCGTCGTAGTGGCGGAGCGCCCGGATCTCGTCGCCCCGGTCGCGGATGCAATCACGGCGATGCTGGCCGCAGACGACCCGGGCAAAGTCACGGTCGAAACCAGCGAAGAGCTCGCCACCCTTCGCGCGATGGTCGAGGGTCAGTTGGGCTCATTCGGTCAGGCGCTCACCGCCGGCATTTTCGGGATCACCGGCGCACTCACTGCGGCGATCCTGTACGGCATCGTCATGATGAGGAGGAAGGACTACGGCCGTCGACGAGCCCTCGGCGCGAGCCAACGGCTCATCGTGAGTCTGCTTCTCGTTCAGACGCTGATCCTCGCCCTCACGGGCGCGTTCCTCGGGACGTGCGTCTCGATCCTCGTCCTCGGCCTCAGTTCAGACCCGCTTCCACCGACGACGTACCTGTTCAGCGTCGGCATTCTCTCGGTGGCCGTCGCAGTGCTGGCGAGCCTCATCCCCGCCATCGTCGCGTCTCGGCGCGAGCCGATTGCGGAGCTGAGGGTTCCCTAGCGCGCACCGCCCTCGCGACCTGACCGGCGCGGGAGCGTGTTCGCCGGGACTCAGTGCGAGTCGGCGAGGAACTCGGCCGCGCCCTCGCGGAAGACCCGCGAGCCCGGCGCGTTGAAGTGGTGCCGCCCGGGCACCTCGAGGAAGCTCGCGGCCGGGGTCGCCTCGGCGAGGCGTCTCGACTGCGGCAGGATGGCGTCCTCCGACCCGGTCGCGAAGAGCACCGGCTGCCGGGGCGGCCGGGCCGGGTCGGGATCGGCGTCGCCGCCCGCCATCCCCTCGGCGAGGGCGATGAGCGCCAGCAGGTCGTTTCCGGGCACCCGCTCGGCGAGGGAGACGTAGCTGCGGGTCACCCGGTCTTCGACGGGGGTGCCGCGCTCGGCGTAGGCACGTGCCTGCTCGGTCTTCAGCCGGGCGAGCGGGCGACCGTCGGGGATGCCGCCGAGCACCGCCCGGGAGACGTGCTCCGGGGCCTGAACGGCGAGCTGCCAGCCGACGCGAGCGCCGAGCGAGTAGCCCGCGTATCGCACGCCGTCGAGGAGGTACGTGTCGAGCACGGTCACGAGATCGGCGACGAACGCCGACATGCGGTACGCCTCCGGGTCGTGCGGGTGCCCGCTCGCGCCGTGCCCGCGCTGGTCGATGCCGAGCACCCGGAACCCCGCGCCGAGGAGCTCGCGCACCCAGCCCGTCTCGACCCAGTTGTCGCGGCAGCTCGAAGCGAAGCCGTGCACGCAGAGCACGGTGGGCGCGTCCTCGTCGCCCCAGGAGTAGGTGGCGATCCGGGTGCCGTCGGGGGCGAGCACGAACTGGGGCGCGGGGAGCTCGGTGCGCGCCGGCACCGTGGCGTCGGTCATCCTTGGAAATCCTCCGGGTCGACGTCGTCGAGGAAGCGCTTGAACTCCTCGAGCTTCGCCTCGTCGGCAGCGGACGGCGGAGCGTCGGGATCGTCGACGGATGCGGCATCCGCCTGGTCCTCGTCGTCGTCCGCGCCCGCGGTGAGCGCCGCGGGGATGGCGGCGTCCTCGAAGACCGACTCGTCGACCACGATCTCGGCGCCGGCCCGCACGGCGAGCGCGATCGCGTCGCTCGGCCGGGCGTCGACGAGGCGCGGTCCGTTCGGCGTGACGAGGGTGAGCTCCGCGTAGAAGGTGCCGGCGTCGAGCTTCGTGATCTCGGCCCGGGCGATGCGGGCCCCCAGCAGATCGATGAGCGTGGTGGTGAGATCGTGGGTGAGCGGGCGCGGCGTGTGCTCGTCGTTGATGGCGACGAGGATCGAGTTCGCCTCCTGCGCGCCGATCCAGATCGGCAGTACCTTCGGTTCCCCCGGCCCGTCGACGAGCGGCCGGAGCAGCACGAGATGCTGCCCCGCCTGATCGAGCGCGACCCCGAGCACGCGCATCATGATCATGCCGCCACCTCCCCTCCCATGGTAGGCGGCGGCGTGCGGATGCGGTCGGGTCCCTCCCGGTTCCGCCCGGGATGCGCCGAGATGGCAGGGTCCGTCGGCACGGCGGGCGCGACGCCGGGGCTCAGCGCCCCAGGCGGATCCACGCGAGCGCGGCGTCGACCGCGTCGGCGGGGTCGCCCGGCGCGTCACCATCGGCCCAGCCGCGGAGGGCGGAGAACGTCGCGGCTTCGTAGGCGGCGGCGAGCGCGGCGCAGACCGCGGGCCCGGCCCCGGGCAGCCGCTCGGCGAGGTGGGCGGCGAGGCGGGCCGTCCACATCCGGTTGGCGGCCGCGGCGGTGGCGACGAGCTCGGGCTCGGCGGCGATGAGGCGGAACCAGGCGGCGGCGCTGCGTCGCACGTGCACGTCGTGCGAGACAGAGGCGACGATCGCCCGGCGGACGGCGGCGGCCGCGTCGGGCTCGTCGCGGAGCTCGACGATCGCCTGCTCGAGCCGCTCGTTCGCGGCCTCGACGCCGGCCCAGGCGATGCGGTCGCGGGTGCCGAAGTGGCGCATCAGGGTGCGGGCGCTGACACCGGTCGTCTCGGCGAGCTCCTTCCAGCCGGTCTCGGCGTAGCCGTGCTCCGACCAGAGCAGGAACGCCGCCTCGGTGACGGCCCCGACGTCGACGACGCTGGGGCGGCCACGGCCTCGTCCGGCTCGGCCGACGGCCTCCGCAGAGGCATCCGCTCTGCTCGTGCCTGCCGATTCCACGCGATCCTCCCCGTCCCGACGATTATTGGCGTATCGTGTCAAATATACGGCATCACCCCCGCCGTCACGTGAAATCGGAAGGACTTCCCCATGACTCGCACCTACGTCGTGACGGGCTCGGCCTCCGGCATCGGCGCCGCCACGAAGGGCGCGCTCGAGGCCGCGGGTCACCGCGTCATCGGCATCGACCTGCGCGGCGCCGACATCGAGGCCGACCTCTCCACGACCGAGGGCCGCGCCGACGCCGCCGCCCGGGCGCTCGAGCTGGCCGGCGGCGTCGTCGACGGCGCCATCGCCTGCGCCGGCATCTCGGCCCCGGTCCCCGCCACCATCTCGGTGAACTACTTCGGCGTCGTCGAGCTGCTCACCCGCCTCCTGCCCGGGCTCGCGAAGTCCGACGCGCCGCGCGCGGCCGTCGTCTCCTCGATGGCGTCGTTGCAGCCGAACTCCCCCGAGCTCGTGGCCGCCGCGCTCTCGGGCGACGAGGCCGCCGCGGTCGCCGTCGCCGGCGAGCTCGCCGCGCAGGGCCCCGAGGTCGGCTACCTCGTGTACCCCTCCTCGAAGCGCGCCCTGTCGCGCTGGGTGCGCCGCGCCTCGATCAGCCCCGAGTGGGCCGGCGCCGGCATCCCGCTGAACGCGGTCGCCCCCGGCACGGTGCTCACGCCGATGACCGCCGGGCTCCTCGAGACGCCCGAGGGGCGGGCGATGGTGGATGCCGCGGTGCCGATGCCCCTCAACTCCCACCAGCCGCCCGAGTCCATCGCGAACCTGCTCGTCTGGCTCACGAGCGAGCAGAACACGCACCTGGCCGGCCAGACGATCTACTGCGACGGCGGCGCCGACGCGACGCTCCGCGGCGACGACATCTGGTCCTGGAACGACCCCGCCTGACCCGCGCCTCTCCCCGAGTTGCCCGACTTTCATGAAAGTCGGGCAACTCGGGGGTGGGGGTGGGGTGGACGGAGCGGGCTCAGCCGCCGATGGCGCGCACGAGCGTCGTGCTGATCGCGTCCTCGCGGAACGCGAGCTCGGCGCAGCTCACCGTCTCGCCCGTGTCGGAGATGGCGAGCTGCCGCGTGCGCAGCTGTGGCGCGCCCGCCTCGCGATCGAGGAGCCGCGCGGTCTCCTCGTCGCAGGCGACCGCCCCGAGCGTCGACTCGTACTTCACGATGCGCGCGCCGTTCAGGCGGAGGAACCGCGGCAGGTCCATGCCGAGATCCGCGAGCTCGGTGGGGTTCAACCGCCCGCCCGGCAGCTCGAGCGGCAGGAAGTCCCGCATCACCATCGCGGGCGCGCCGTTGATGGCCAGGGTGCGGGTGACCCGCCAGAGCTTGCCGTCGGCACCGAGCCGTTCCGGCGCGAGCGCCTCGGCCACCCACTCCGGCGGTGCGAGGTGGTCGACCGCGAAGGCCGCGAGGCTCGCCTCCCGACCGCTCGCGTCGATCTGCCCCGGCAACGAGCCGATCTCGTCGAGGGCGACATAGATGCGCCGGAACGGGCCGGCCGAGGCATCCCGCTCCCGCGCCGCGATGAAGGTGCCCGCGCCCCAGCGGCGCACGATGGCCCCCTCGTACCAGAGCCGGTCGAGCACCTCGCGCACCGTGACCCGGCTCACCCCCGCGAGCTCGGCGAGCTCCGCCTCGCTCGGCAGCCGCTCGCCGGCGACCCCCTCGTCGAGCAGCGCGCGGATCGCGGCTTCGGCGGCGGTGACCTTGCTCGAGGCGGGCATGGCTCCCATTATCCCGGGGGGCCGCCGCTCACCACGCCCCGATGCGGTACAGCTCGCGCGGCGAGTTCGGGAACCCCTCGGCGATGATGAGCTCCGTCAGCCGGGTGAAGAGCTCGTCGCGGGTCGTCCGCCAGGCGGGATCGGCGGCGAGGTTCCGCTGCTCGTCGGGGTCGTCGACGAGGTCGAAGAGCTGCTCGCCGCCACCGTCGGGGTAGTACGTGAAGCGGAAGCGCTCCGTGCGCACCGTGCGCGCCCACGACGAGGTCCGTGCCTCGACGTGGCTGTTGTTCGACTGGATGTACACGGCGTCACGGGCGGATGCCTCGGCCGAGTCGCCGCCCGTCCGGCCGAGCACGCTCGGCAGGAGCGAACGGCCGTGCAGCATCGGCAACCGCCGCTCCCCCGCCCGGGTGTGCTGCGGCAGCGTCGGCGGCTCGACGCCGGCCCAGTCGTACACGGTCGCGGCGAGGTCGGTGTGCTCGGCGAGCTCGGCGCGCGGCCCCGGCACGGCGCCGGGCGCGGCGACGACGAGCGGCACCCGGATGCACGGGTCGTAGTGCCGCTCCCACTTGCCGACGAGGCCCTGGTCGTGCAGCAGTTCGCCATGGTCGGAGGTGAACAGGAACAGCGCCCCCTCGAGCCGCCCCGCCTCGGCGAGCGCGCGCCGCACCCGACCGAGTTCGTGGTCGAGGTGCGCGAGGTCGGCGAAGTAGAGCTGCCGCTGCCGGCGCCAGTCGCACTGGGCGTAGCTCGGCTCGCGGTAGCGCTCCTGGGCGAAGTACGGGATCGGTCGCTCCGCCCACTCCGCCGGGACGGGCTCCGGGATGGCGTCGACCTCGACCCGGTCGACGAACTCCGCGGGCGGGGCGAAGGGGTTGTGCGGCTGCACATAGGAGATGTGCGCGAAGAGGTCGCGCTCGCCTCCGTCCGCGATGAACGCGCAGGCGTGGTCGGTGATCCACGCCGTCTGCGAGACCTCGGCGGGGAACGGCAGCTCGTACGCCTCGCCGGTCGACTCGGGGAAGCGCTCCTGGGCGGCGAGGATCCGCGCGCGCAGGTCGACGTGCTCGGGGCCGTAGTCCAGGAGGTCCTCGGACATCGTCATCCACACCGTCGAGAGGGCGGCCTCGTAGTGCTCGGGGTGCTCCCGCTCGACCCAGTCGATCCACTCGCCGGCCCGCAGGTCCTCGGTGTTCGCGACGACGTCGTAGCCGTAGACCGTGTAGTCGGGGGCGAGCTCCTCGAGCTGCGTGACGTGGTGCAGCTTGCCGAAGGCGCCGGTGCGCCAGCCCGCCCGCTGCAGCCCGCGCATGAACGTGGGCACCTCAGGATCGAGGTCGTAGCCGCACTCGGTGACCCCGTGGCTCACGTTCGCGAGGCCGGTGGCGATGCTCGCCCGGGACGGGCTGCACACGGGGTTCGTGCTGAACGCGTTGCGGAAGGTCGCGCCCTCGGCCTGCAGCGCGTCGAAGTGCGGCAGTTCGACGATGCCGTCGCGGGCGAGCTCGAGCCACTTGGCGGCGAGCTGGTCGACCATGAGGAGGACGATCGTGCGCGGGGCGGTGGGGCGGGTCATGCGGTGGGTCCTCCGATGGATTCGCGGATGGCGGGCGAGTCGTGGGCCGCTTCACGGCGCACCACGCGGGGGGCGATGAGCGTGCAGACGATCATGAGCACCGTGAGCACGCCGAGGTAGAGCGAGACCGAGGTCGTCGTGCCCGTGGCCCCGGTGAGGCTCGCGGCGATGAGCGGGGTGAGCCCGCCGCCGAGGACGGCCGCGATCTGGAAGCCGAGCGAGATGCCGGTGTACCGCACCCGCGCGGGGAACAGCTCGAAGAAGAGCGCGGCCTGCGCCCCGTACGCGACGCCGCCGAGCGCCCCCACGACGGGCATGACGGCGAGGATGAGCGGCACCGATCCGGTCGCGCCGACCCCGAACATGAGGAACGGGGCGACGAGGATGAGCACGGCGCCGACGAGGTAGGCGCGGGTGCGCCCGAGACGGTCGGAGAGCCAGCCGCCGAGGAGGGTGGCGAGCAGGTAGCCGGCCGCGGCGACGAGGTTCGCGAGCGTCGCCGTCGCCGGCGCGATCTGCATCTGGTTCACGAGGTACGAGACGAAGAAGACGCCCTGCGTGAAGCCGAACGCGGCGACCGAGATGTACATGCCGATGGCGACGAGCACCATGCGCCAGTGCTTGCGCAGCGTCTCGAGCACGGGCACCTTCGGCGGGGCTGCGACGGTCTCGGCGTCGCGGTCGCGGTCGGCGTCGCGGTCGCGGAAGGCGGGTGACTCCTCGATCTTCGATCGGATGATGAGCCCGACGGCGACGAGCACGACGCTGAACAGCAGCGGGATGCGCCAACCCCAGGCGTCGATCTGCTCGGGCGTGAGCAGCACGAAGAGCAGGGTGACGACGCCGGTGGACAGCATGATGCCGAGGCCGCTGCCGGTCTGCACGGCGGAACCGAAGATGCCGCGGCGGCGCTCCGGAGCGGATTCCATCATGAGGGTGATCGCCCCGCCCCACTCGCCGCCGATGCCGAGCCCCTGCACGAAACGCAGCAGCACGAGCAGCACCGGCGCGAGCGCGCCGACCTGCGCGTAGGTCGGCAGGAGGCCCATCAGCATCGTCGCGACGCCCATGGTGAGCAGGCTCGCGACGAGCATGGGCTTGCGGCCGATCCGGTCGCCGAAGTGGCCGAAGACGATGCCGCCGATGGGGCGGGCGAGGAAGCCGACGGCGAAGGTCGTGAACGCGAGGAAGGTGCCGAGCACCGGGTCCTCGGCGGAGAAGAACAGGCGGCCGAAGACGACGGCGGTGAGCGTTCCGTAGACGTTGAAGTCGTAGAACTCGATCGCGTTGCCGACGACGGTCGCGGCGGTGAGCCGGGCCATCGGGGTGCGCGAGCCGGGGGAGGCGAGCTGGCTGGTCACGGAATCTCCTTCGATTCGAACCGAGAGGTATAGACGTCTTGTGCAGGCCGAGCGTAAGCGCTTCCGAACACGACGTCAAGACCGATTCGCTCGGGCCACTGAAAGAGGTATGGATGTCTCCGCGTCGCGCCGCCCGCACGCAGAGGGGCGCGGCATCCGATCGGATGCCGCGCCCCTCGTGTGCGCCTGGCCGGCCGCGCCGCAGCCGGGCCGCCCTCGAACCGAGTTGCCCGACTTTCATGAAAGTCGGGCAACTCGGGGGTGGGGCCGGGCCTCAGGCCTTCGAGAGCCCGTAGATCGGGCTCTTCGCCTGCTCCGCCTCGTGGTCCGGGCCGAGCGGGATCCCGCTGCGGTCGCGCAGCAGCAGGCTCGCGACGAGCCCGAGCAGGGTCATGCCCGCGAGGTACCAGGTCACCGACATCGTGGTCCCGGTCGCGTCGACGAGCGCCGTCGCGATCGAGGGCGCGAACGCCCCGCCGAGGATCGCGCCGATCGCGTACGAGATCGAGACGCCGGAGAAACGGATCGACGCGGGGAACAACTCCGAATAGAGCGCCGCCTGCGGGCCGTAGGTGAAGCCGAGGCCGATCGTGAGCACCGCGAGACCGAGGAACAGCAGGCCCACCTCCCCCGTGTTCACGAGCGGGAACAGCGCGAACACCCCGCCGAGCTGCAGCACCCAGCCGATGAGGTACGTCGTGCGGCGGCCGATGCGGTCGCTCAGCCAGCCGGCGAACCAGGTCGACAGCAGCCAGGTCACGGCGGAGCCGGCGACCGCCCAGAGCACTGGGCCGCGCTCGAGGCCGATCGGGCCCTCGGGGTTCGTCGCGTAGTTCTGGATGTAGCCGCCGGTCGTCATGTAGCCGACCGCGTTGTTGCCGGCGAAGACCAGGGCCGCGATGAGCACGAGCAGCAGGTGCTTGCGGAAGAGCTGGATGATCGGCATCCGCGTCTGCTCCTTGCGGTCCGCGATCTCGACGAAGACCGGGCTCTCCTCGACGCTGCGGCGCACGTAGTAGCCGATCAGGATGAGCACGACGCTGAGCAGGAACGGGATGCGCCAGCCCCACTCGAGGAACGCGTCGCCCGGGGCGATGACCGCCATCAGCGCCATCGTGCCCGAGGCGAGCAGGAGCCCCAGCGGCACCCCGATCTGCGGCGAGGCCCCGAAGAGCCCGCGCTTGGACCTCGGCGCGTGCTCGACGGCCATCAGCACCGCGCCGCCCCACTCGCCGCCCGCGGAGATGCCCTGCACGACGCGGAGCAGGATCAGCAGGATCGGTGCCGCGACGCCGATCGCGGCGTAGGTCGGCAGGAGGCCGATGAGGGCGGTGGCGACCCCCATCAGGATGAGCGTCAGCATCAGCACGAGGCGGCGGCCGTACTTGTCGCCGAGGTGCCCGGCGAGGAACGCTCCGAACGGGCGGAACAGGAAGCTGATGCCGACCGTGAGGAACGACAGCAGCGTGCCGACGCCGGGGCCGGCGGGAGCGAAAAACAGCTCGCCGAAGACGAGGCCGGCGGCCGAGGCGTAGATGAAGAAGTCGTACCACTCGACGGTGGTGCCGACGACCGTGGCGAAGACGACCCGCCTGCGGTCGCCGGCCTGGGCGATGGTGCCCGTCGGGGTGAACCCCGGAGGCTGTTCTGCTGCGCTCATGGCCGACTCCTTCGTCTGATCAGGGGCTCGGTGAGCGAGCGCCGCACGATCACCGAGGGCGGTCGCGACGAGGGGGTCGTCGACGACCGGCATCCATGATGATATACGATTTCAGATTTCTTCTCGACCCAGCCCGCGCGCGAACCGCCGCACGCGACCAGGGTTGCCCGACTTTCATGAAAGTCGGGCAACCCTGGTTCTGAGGCCGGAGGAGCGGCTCAGGCGTGGTGCAGGGCGGCGAAGTGCTCCGGAGGGAACGTCGTCGAGGTGTCCCCCAGCAGCAGCGCGCGGTACGTCGTCGTCGCCGCCTCCTCGAGGTTCAGCGCGCGACGGAACGCCATCGCGACCGAGTCGCCGAGCGCCGAGCAGCCGTGGTGCCCCATCACGATGCAGTCGTGCTCGCGCGCCTGTTCGGCGGCCCTGTCGGCGAGCTCGTCGGAGCCGTTCGGGTAGAACGGCGTGCGGCCGATCGAGCGCACGTAGTACGCGTGATCGAGGGTGATCAGCCGGATGTCCCGGCCGAGCGCGTCGAGCAGCACCGCGTGCTGCGGGTGCACGTGCACGACCGCGTGCACATCGGGGCGCACGGCGTAGCTGCGCTGGTGCAGCTTCCACTCGCTCGACGGCCGCGCGCCGGCGAGCACTTCGCCGCCGAGCGTCATGACGGCGAAGTCCTCGGGCGTCAGCCGGTCGAGCCAGGTACCGGCGCCGGTCACGACGAAGCGGTCCTCGTCGATCCGGGCCGAGAGGTTGCCACCCGAGGCGAGGGCGAGCCCGCGGGCGACGATGTCGGCGCCCGCGCCGCTGAGCTCGGCGACGAGGTCCCTGGTGCGGGCGTCTGCGGAGGAGGGAGAGGCGGCCTGCGAGGCGGTGGCTCCGGTCATGCGGGGATCCTCTCGGGGGTCGGGAAGGCGCCGAGCCCGTCCTTCGGCGAGCGCAGCAGGAAGGTCAGGCCGAAGCCGACGAGGTACAGCGAGGCGATGATCCAGACGGTGCCCTGGATGCCGATGGGTGTGACGAGACCGGCGATCACGGGGCCGACGAACTGGCTGAGTCCGGCGCCGAGGTTCAGGATGGCGACGGCCGCCGCCTTGTGCTGCGGGGCGAGCAGCGGCACGATCGCCGAGAGCGGCACGAACATGCCGAGCGCGAGGCCGTAGACGATCGCGATGGCGATCGTGATGCCGAAGTTCGGGCCGATCGCCGTCGGCACGTAGTAGAGCGCGAGCACCGTGACGAAGCAGCCGATGCCGCCGGCCCAGGCGACCACGTTGACGCGGCCGATCCAGTCGGCGAGGTAGCCCGAGATGAGGTTGGCGGCGACGTTCGCCGCCAGCATCGTGCCCCAGATGGCCTGCCACTCGGCGAGGCCGAAGCCGACGTCGCGCACCATGTACGTCGTGAGGAAGACCACGAAGGCGTAGAACGAGAGCGTGTTGATGATGCGTACGACGCCGCCGACGCCGACCTTCGGGTTCGACGCCACGATCGTGATGCTCGAGACGACGCCCTTGACGCTGTTCGCGAGCGTCACCTTCTGCGTCACCGGGTTCCGCAGCAGGACGAGCACCATGAGCCCGCCGACGACGACGAAGGCGAGGGCCATCCAGAGGGTCGCAAGTTCGCCGATGAGCGGGATGACCGCACCGGCGAAGTAGGAGCTCAGCACGCCGAGGCCGAGCGTCGAGAAGAACCAGTACCAGCCGACCGCGCGGCCCATGACCTGCTCGTCGGTGCCGATGGTGATCCAGACGAGGAAGCCGAAGGCGAACATCGGGTAGCCGAGGCCGCGGATGCCGAAGGCGAGGAGCATGATGCCGTAGTTGCCGCCCATCACGCCGAAGACGAGGAACACGAGCTCGAACACCACCCAGATGGCGAAGCCCAGCATCATCACCCGCTTCGGCCCCCAGGCCTCGGCGAGCGCGCCGCTCAGCCAGGCGGCGACCGCGACGACGATGCCGTAGACGGCCCAGAGCGTCGCGACCTGCCCGGCTTCGAAGCCGAGCTCGTCGAGGTAGGGCGACAGGAAGCCGGCCTCGATGCCGTCGCCGATCATGAAGATCGTCAGGGCGACGAAGCCCCAGGCGAGCGGGCGGGCGATGCCCTGCGTGCGGAGCAGTCGGCCGAACCGGGTCTCGGTGCCGGCCGTGGGGGTGGCGGTCATGGATGGACTCCTCATTGAGTGCGCAGTCGGGCTGCGGTACTTCGGGGGATCATGTACATTTGTTCACAACAATGAACTTCTGCTCAGTCATCATCCGGCGAAGCCGTGCGCCTGTCAAGCCCGCCCGAGACTGAGGCCGGCGCGACGGTCGCGCCGGGACCTGGCATGGGAGGATGACGGCATGCTCTTGGGTCGCGTCGCACGCATGTACTACGAGCACGGATTGACGCACCAGGAGATCGCCGACACGCTCGGTGTCTCCCGCATCCGCGTCACGCGACTCCTCGCCGAGGCCCGCGAGACCGGCGTGGTCGAGATCATCGTGCACGTCGAGGAGTCGCTCTTCGCCGACGACGAGCGCGATCTCGCCGCCGCGTTCGGGCTGCGCCAGGTCTGGATCTCCCCCAGCGTCGCCGACGAGCAGAAGGCCGCGCGCGCCTTCGCGAGCGTGGGCGCCGAGGCGCTCGCCGCGAAGCTCGAGCCCGACGCGGTCGTCGCCCTCGGCCTGTCGACGGCCGTCGCGCTCGTCGCCGAGGAGTTCCCCGACCACCCCCTCGCCGCGAGCTTCGTCCCGGTGGCCGGCAGCGTGAGCGGGCTCGTCAACGGCGCCAACCCGCACGAGCTCGCCCTCGCCTTCGCGCGGCGCACGAACGGCCGGGCGTTCCACCTGCCCGCGCCCCTGCTCGCCGCCTCCCCGGAGGCGGCTGCGGCCTCGCTCGCCGACCCGGGCGTGCGCGGGGTGCTCGAGCTCGCCGCCCGCGCCGACACCCTCGTCGCCGGCATCGGCGGCACGGCGCGCGGCCAGGGGCTCCTGCTCTCCTCGCTGGGCGACGCCGAGCGCGAGCGGCTGCTCGCCGACGGCGCGGTCGGCGACCTCGCCGGACGGTTCTTCGACGCCGACGGCGACGCCGTCCACGGCGCGCTCGACGCGCGGGTCGTCGGCCTCGGGCTCGACGAGCTGCGGGCCATCCCGAACCGCCTCGGCATCGCGCGCGGCGAGACGAAGCTCGCGGCGCTGCGCACCGCGCTCGAAAGCGGGCTCGTGAATCTGCTCGTCACGGACTCCGACACGGCGAAGGCGCTGCTCGCCGACTGAGCGCGCACACCGGGGCGCCGCGCTCAGCCGGCTCCTCCGGCATCCGCGTTACGCCGCCCGCTCCGCGAGCGCGCGCGCGTTCGCGACGCCGGGCACCTGCTCCCCGGCGAGCCAGCTCCGCAGCGCGGCCGCGGCGATCCGGGAGTGCTCGGCGATCACGTCGTCGGAGGCGCCCGCGATGTGCGGGGTCATCGTGACGTGCTCGAAGGAGAACAGCTCGGAGTCGCGCGGCAGCGGCTCCTCGTAGAAGACGTCGAAGCCGGCGCCGGCGATGCGCCGCTCGCGCAGCACCTCCATGAGCGCGGCCTCCGCGACGATGGCGGCCCGGCCGGCGTTGACGAGGAACGCGCTCGGCTTCATGAGCGCGAGCTCTCGGGCGCCGATCAGGCCCTCGGTCTCGGGCATGAGCGGCACGTGGACGGTCACGATGTCGGCGCTCGACATGACCTCGTCGAGCGGGGCGATGCGCGCCTCCTCGCCGAAGGCGTCGGCGGGCAGGAACGGGTCGTAGACGAGCACGTCCATGCCGAAGCCGCGGGCCCGGCGGACCATCCGCCGCCCCACCGCTCCCCCGCCGAGCACGCCGAGCGTGCGCCCGCCGAGGCCGATGCTGCGGAAGCGCTCGTACGGTTCGAACACGTCGTCGGCGGTCCAGTTGCCCTCGCGCAGCCAGCGCTCGGAGGCGCTCACGTGGCGCACGGTCGCCATCAGCAGCGCGAAGCTCAGGTCGGCGGTCACCTCGGCGTTGCGACCGGGCGTGGTGATCACGGGGATGCCGCGGGCGGTGCAGGCGTCGAGGTCGACGTTGACGGGCTTCGCGCGGCAGGAGACGACCGCTTTCAGCGCCGGCGCGAGGGCGAGCGTCGCCTCGTCGACGACGTCGAGCTCGGCGATGATCACCTCCGCGCTCGCGAGCTGCGCCGCGAGCCCACGGTCGGCCGCGGCCAGGGAGGCGCCGTCCATCGTCGCCTCGACGAGCTCGACGTCGAAGGCGTCGGCGAGCGCGGCTGCGACGCCCTCGTCGAAGGCGGCGGTCACGAGGATCTTCGGTCGGTGGGTCACGGGGCTCCTCCTCGGAGTGGGTCGGTGGGTCGGTGGGCCAGCGGGTCGGTGGGTCGGTGATCGAGGTGCGGGGCGGCGGATGCTTCAGCCGGCGGATGCCTCAGCCGGCGAGCCGCGCCGACGCGGCCCGGAGCCGGCGGAGCGCCGGCCAGTGCGGGCGCATGGCGTCGCGGACGGCGAGGAAGTCGCCGTACGCCTCCGCGTACACGGCGGAGCGTTCGGCATCCGGCGCGAACACGCTCGTATCGGGCGCGAGGGCCTCGACGGCCGAGGCCAGATCCTCCGCGTGCCCGGAGGCGACGAGGGCGAGGCTCGCGACCCCGCGGGCGCCGACCTCCGGCGCGTCCTGCCGGACGATCTCGCGACCGGTCACGTCGGCGAGGATCGCGCAGAGCAGATCCGACTCGGAGCCGCCGCCGCACACGAGCAGCGCGCCCGCCACGCCGAGCACGTCGAGGCTCTCGCGCAGCGAGAACGCGATGCCCTCGTAGCCGGAGCGCAGCAGCTCCGCCGGGGTCGTCGTCACGCTCATGCCGTGCCAGGAGGCGGAGGCGGCCGAGTCGAGGAACGGGGCGCGCTCGCCGCTCGGCGACCCGTACGGCAGATAGAGGACGCCGCGGGAGCCGGCCGGCACCGCGGCGGCCTGCCGCTCGACCTCGGCCCAGTGGTCGAGCGTGAGCCCGAGGGTGGCGCGCACCCAGTCGAGGTTCGGCGTGCCGGTCATGGGTGCCATCGACTCGAGGACCTGCGTGCCGCGCCCCGTCGAGAGCACGATGCCGGCGTCGCTGCGCACGTGCGCGCGGCTCGGCTGGTTGACCCCGACGAAGCCGGTGGTCCCGAGGATCGCGTAGCCCTGGCCGTCGCCGATGGCACCGAGCCCGACGCCGGCGGCTGCGGTGTCGACGAGGCCGACGGCGACGGGCGTGCCCTCCGGCAGGCCGAGCTGGGCGGCCGCGGCGGCGGTCACCCGACCGGCGAGCGACTGCGGATCGCGCACCTCCGGCAGCCCGGCCCGGATGTGCTCGTGCCCGAGCGCCTCCACGAGCTCGGCCGAGTAGCGGCCGGTGGCGGTGTCGAGGTAGGTGCGGGAGGCCTCGCTCGGATCGGTCGCGATCTCGCCGGTGAGCCGGTAGCGCAGCCAGTCCTTGCAGTTCAGCTGGTGGGCGAAGCGCTCGCGGGTCTCGGGCTCGGCCTCGAAGAGCTCCTCCGCGAGCAGCGGCAGCGCGCCGGCGAACAGCGGGGAACCGGTGGCGCGACGGACCGCCTCGGCGCGGCCGTCGGCACGCCAGATCTCGAGCCGCTCCGTCGCGCGGCCGTCGAGCCAGAGCGCGGCGGGCCGCACAGGTCGCCCCTCGACGTCGACGAACCAGGCGCCGTCGCCCTGGCCGGTGAGGCCGATCGCGAGGATCTCAGGGTCGTCGTCGGCGCGCACCTCCTCGAGCACCGCGGTGATCGTGGCGGCCGCGGCATCCCAGATCCGGTCCAGCTCGGCCTCCGCGCCGCCGCGGGAGTCCCGCTCGATGTGCACGCTCGATCTGGAGACGCCGGCGATCGTGCCGTCGAGGCGGAAGGCGACGGTCTTCACCGAGGTGGTGCCGGCGTCGATTCCGAGAACAATCGGGGTGCGTCTCTGCATGGGCCCATCCGAACATTAGTACGCGTGTTTGATCGATTGTTCACAGCGTACCCCGTCCGGCCCGATCGGTCCAATACCGCCCGGTCCCACCCCACCCGAGAATCGCGAGCCGCACCCAGAGCCGGAGCCTCACACAGAGCCGGAGCCCCACACAGAGCCGGAGCCTCACACCAGGGTTGCCCGACTTTCATGAAAGTCGGGCAACCCTGGTGTGAGGACGCCGCTCAGAAGCGCGGGGGTCACCCCCGCTTCGCCGACCTCACGGGGTTCGACCCCGACCGCGCCAGTTCGGCCTGGTTGCGCCACCTCTAGCGGCGCGACGATGCCGAAGTGGCGCTGACGCGCGCCCGCAGCAGCCACCAGGCCACCGTCACGACGAGCACGCCGAGCAGCGCCCCGGCGGCGACGTCGTGCGGGTAGTGCACCCCCTCGAGCACGCGGGCCGCCGCGGCGACGACCGCGAAGACGAGCGCGAGCCACACGGTGATCCGACGGTCGGCGACGAGGGCGATGACGGTCGCGAGAGCGAAGGCGACGGTCGCGTGGTTCGAGGGGAACGACCAGTCCCCCGGCGGCGGGCAGTCCGCCGCGAGCCCGCTCGTCCAGCACGGCCGCCCCTGCGCGACGAGCACCTTGAGGCCCTCGCTCGCGGCGTAGGCGAGCGGCACCGCGGCACTCGCGACGGCGAACCGCAGCAGCTGACGCCGATCCCGCCGACGCAGCAGGCGGACGGCGGCGAGCAGCCAGAGCGCGCCCAGCAGTGCGAGCGCGACGAGCGTCAGGGCGCCGATGCCCGGCAGCGCCGCCGCTCCGGCGGCCGCCTCGTGCAGCAGCACCGACAGGCTGCCGGGGACGGGCAGGAGCAGGATCGTCGCGGCGAGCGCGAGCAGCAGGGCGGCGGGCAGGAAGAGCGGATGGCGCAGCGACATGGACCTCGACCGTACGCGGCCGATCCGGCGGCGACATCCGTCCAGAGTCGGCCCGGGCATCATCCGCTGGAACGACAACCGACGCGGCGTCCCCGAGCCCGCGCCCGCCGGGGCGCCCGAACCTGTGGGACCGGTGATCGGAATCGGCCCTCAGCGGAAAGTGGTCCGGGCCCGGCCGGTCGGTTTGTTAGCGTGAACGGATGGACGAACTCCTCGAACCCGTGCTCGCCCACCTCGATCGCGCCGACCCTGGTGAGTTCGCCGGCGTCTACCTGTACGGCTCGTCCGTGTCGGGCGGCCTCAGGCCCGACAGCGACATCGATCTCCTGGTGCTGACGAGGCGCTCGCTGACGGCCGTCGAACGCGAGGAGCTGACCCGCGTGCTGCTCGACTCCTCGGCCTGGTCGGGGCACGCCGAGACGCTCCCCGAGGCGGCGGAGGGCCGCTCACTCGAACTCACCTGCGTCGTGATCGGGGCGGATGGCCGCTGGCCCGAGCCGGCGGTGCACGACTATCAGTTCGGCGAGTGGCTGCGCGCCGACATCCTGGCCGGGGCGCTGCCGGAGCCGACCGACGACCCCGACGTGCCGATCCTGCTCGCCACCGCGCAGACCGCGCACCGCGTGCTCCGCGGCGCACCGCTCGCCGAGGTCGTCGAGCCTGTGCCGATGACCGCGCTCACCGAGGCCATGCTCGGGATCATCCCCGACATCCTCGAGGAGATCGTCGGCGACGAGCGCAACACGCTGCTCGCCTTCGCCCGCATCGTCACGACCCTGCGCACGGGGGGCGAGATCGTGCCGAAGGATGTCGCGGCCACCGCCGTGGCGGCGACGCTCCCGCCTGCCGAGCGGGCGCTCATGGACCGCGCGAGGGACGGCTACCTCGGTGTCGCGCCCGACGACTGGACGGGGCTCGGCGAGGAGGTCACCGCGCTCTCGCACGCGCTCGCGCGGCAGGCGGCGGAGCTGGCCGCTCGCGCGGACTGAGCGCCGGCGCCGGATCGCCGCGCACGGGCGGGCCGCCCGTGCGCCCACCCTCCCCCTCGACGCTCCTTCGTAATTGACTGAAAATTCAGTCAGTGCTACCGTCGCACCCGGACAACGACGTTTCGAGGAGCAGCATGAGCAGCGCGACATCAGAGGCGGCGGCATCGACCGCCTCCCCCGCCCCAGCTGACGGGTTCGGCCGAGTGGAGCGCGCGGGTGTCGACTTCGTGCCGCTGTCGGAGCGGCACTCGACCCCCGGCAACCTCTTCCGGGTGTTCGTCGGCGGCAACCTCGCGCTGTCCGTCGTGATCTTCGGCTGGCTGCCGATCACCTTCGGCCTGAGCTTCTGGGAGGCCATCGCCTCGAGCGCGACCGGACTCGTCATCGGGCTCGTGCTGATGATCCCGATGACACTCCTCGGCGCGCGCACCGGCACGAACAACCCCGTCTCGAGCGGCGCCCACTTCGGCATGCGCGGCCGACTGCTCGGCTCGACCCTCACGCTGATCTTCGCGATCGCCTACGCGGCCATCGCGGTCTGGACCTCCGGCGAGGCCCTGGTCGCCGGCGCGCACCGCCTCTTCGGCACCCCCGAGAGCGACACCGCGTTCCTCATCGGATACTCCGTCATCGCGATCGAGGTCGTGCTGATCGCCCTCTACGGCCACGGCACCATCGTCGCGCTGCAGAAGTTCATCATCCCGATCGCGGCCGTGCTACTGATCCTCGGCGTGATCGCCTTCGCCCCGTCGTTCGATGCGGGCCGCTCGACGGGTGAGTACCTACTCGGCGACTTCTGGCCGACGTGGCTGTTCGCCGTCACGATCTCGATCGGCGGCCCGCTCTCGTACGCACCGTCGATCGGCGACTACACGCGGCGCATCTCCCCGAAGCGCTTCAGCGACCGCCAGGTCGCCCTCGCCACCTGCGCCGGCGTGTTCCTCGGGCTCTTCGCGACCGCGGCCTTCGGCGCTTTCACCGCCAGCACCTTCACGGAGCTGTCCCCCTCCTACGTCGCCGATCTCGTCGCCGCCGCCCCCTCCTGGTACCTCGTCCCGCTCCTGCTCCTCGCGATCCTGGGCGGGTTCGGCCAGGGCGTCATCAACGTCTACGCCAGCGGGCTCGACCTCGAGTCGATCGTCCCGCGGCTGAACCGCACGCAGACGACGCTCATCACCTCCGGGATCGCCGTCGTCGTCATGTACCTCGGCGTCATCGCCACCGATGCGATCTCCTCCATCACGGCGATGACGGTCGTGCTCAACGCGTTCGCCGGCCCCTGGGTGATCGTCAACGGCATCGGCTTCCTGGTCGCTCGCCGCGGCCGGTACGACCCCGTGGCGCTCCAACGCTTCGGGCTCGGCATGAGCGGAGGCCGCTACTGGTTCTGGCACGGCTGGAATCCACGCGCGATCGTGCCGTTCCTCGCGGGCTCGCTGATCGGACTGCTCACTGTGCAGAACGAGCTGTACGACGCCCCGCTCGCGAACCTCGCCGGCGGCCTCGACCTCAGCCTCCCGCTCTCGATCGCGGTGGCGGGCGGCCTGTATTTGCTCGCCCTGCGACTCTGGCCTGAGACTGGGGTCGATGACGGTGTGCCCGGAGCGGGCGAGTGAGCCGCGAGTTCGGCAGACGGGGGCGGACATGACGGAGCTGGACGCACGCGAACGGATCCTGCAGGCGTGCCGCCGTGAGATCGCCACGCACGGGGTGCGGGGGCTCCGGGTGCAGCGAGTCGCGAAGGACGCGGGCGTCTCCCTCGGGCTGGTCTACTACCACTTCGAGGACCGCGCCGGCCTGCTCAGCGCGACCATCGACGCGGTGAACGAGGCGGTGCAGACGCGGCAGCCCGAGTTCACTCCGTCGCAGGCGGGACGCGACGCCGTCGCCGAGCTCCTCGCCGCCGAGTTCGGCGACGAGGCGGGCACGCGCGAGGATTCCGTGGTCTGGAACGAGATCCGCGCGATCGCCGTCTTCGAGCGGGAGCTGCAGGAGGCGCTCGGCACCACCACCCGCGCCTGGGAGGCGCGGCTCGCGGCACCGCTCGCCCGTTCGGGCGTCCCCGACTCGGCGATCCCGGCGACGGCAACGCTCCTCACCGCCCTCGTCGAGGGCTTGTCGAGCCGTTGGCTGAGCGGGCAGCTCGACACGTCGACGGCCCAGCAGCTGGTCCGTTCCGGTTCATCCGCGATCCTCGATGCAGCCGTCGACGCGGCCGGACGGACGAGCGCGCGCGAGCGCGAGGGCTCAGCGAGCCGGAACTAGGCTGATCCTGCACTTCGAGTGCGGACACCGGGTGAAACGGAGTGCGTGTGCGGGAGGTCTCTCGTGGCGGCATCGCGCTCTCCGTCGCGCTCGGGCTCGTCGCCGGCTACGTCGACGCGGTGGGCTTCATCGAGACCGGCGGACTGTTCGTCTCCTTCATGAGCGGCAACTCGACGCAGGCCGGCGTCGAGCTCTGGGAGGTCGGCTCCGCCGAGGCGCTGCTGCCGCTCGGACTCGTCGCCGCCTTCGTCGTCGGCGTCGCCCTGGGCGGTGCGCTGGGCGCGCATGGCACGAGACGCGCCTGGATCATCGCCGCGGCCGCGGCCGCCGTCGCGGGGACCGCCGCGCTCGGCCTCGCCGCCCCGGGCACGGGATGGCGGTTCGGGCTGCTCGCCGCCGCGATGGGGGCGCTCAACACGCTGTACCTCGCCGAGGGCCGCGCTCGCGTCGCGATCACGTACGCGACCGGCACGCTCGTGAGCCTCGGCCTCGCGCTCGCGGCGCTCGTCACCGGGCGGTCCCGGACCGCGTGGCGACGCCCCCTGCTGCTCTGGGGCTCGCTCGCGGGCGGCGCCGTCATCGGCGCCGCCGTGCATCGCGGACTCGTCGGGTTCTCGCTTCTGCCGGCAGCCGCCGGGCTCACGGCGATCGCGATCATGATCGCGGTCGCGCAGGCGCGGCGGGCCGACTCCGCCTTGCCGTTCACCTCCAGATCCCCCACCACCGGCTCGGCCTCGCAGTCAGCGGACCCCGTTGCTGCCGACTCACGCCCAGCGGCTGATGTCTACCCCGTTGCGGTCGAACGGGATCGTCGTACCGTGGCCGAGGTGAAAGCCACGATCATTGCCACGAACCCGAGCAGCGACGAGCAGCGCACCTTCGAGGCGGAAGCGCCGGATCAGGCGACCGCCGAGGCCGCCGCGCGAGCGAAGGCGCCGAAGGGCTGGGCGACGGCAAGCGCCCAGCAGAAGCCGCCGCGCGGCTAGCCGGAGGTTCACTCCCCTCAGCGCGCCGCCTCGACGTCGGCGCGGGGGCCTAGTTCTCCTCGGGCGGGCGAGGCACGGGCTGGGCACGACGCGGTGCGACGCGCGCCCTGGTTTCCTCGTTGTAGCCGCCGCGGTGCCAGTGCTCGGCGTTCGCGTTCTTCCACCGCTCACCGCGGAGGACTGCGGCGGATGCCGACGGCGGCGCGAGGCCCGTGGTCTCGTCGTACGGAGTGTTCGTCATCTCCGGAGTATGGTCGCTCAACATGTGCGCGCTCACAGCTCGGTGCCCGTGCGGTTCCGGAGCACCGCCGGTCGCTCGGGGCCTGTCAAGGGTGTCGAAGGAGCGGTGCGGTCGGGCGTAGCGTGCTCGCATGGGAACTCTGATCTACGCGTCCGGCCAGGTCGACATTCCCGACCGCCCCCTCGACGCCCTCCAGGATCTCCTCATCGATCGCCTCGACCGCGGCGAGCGCTTCACGCTCACCCTGCAGAGTCAGTCCATCGGCGAACGATCGTTCCCGTGCGCACCGGAGCTGGAGCTCGCGTTCCGATTTCGCGACAACCACGCCCCGAACCTGGGACGCGCGCGACTCTCGCCGACCGACGGCACGGTCGACGACAGCCTGTACTTCGTGCCCGGACCCCGGCTTGCCCAGGCGCCGAGGATCGTCGAACCCTAGCCGGAGGCGCAGGCCGGTTTCCCGGACGGCCTCGAGCGCGTCGGGGCGCCTGGCGAGTTCAGCCCGGGCTCGCGGAGCTCAGGCTTCGGCGGTCTCGACCGCTTGCACATCGGCGCCGACCTGCACCGGCTGCCCGGCCACGGTCGGCACCGCTTCCAGATCGAGATGCTCCGGCACGAGCTCGATACCGCCCGTGGTGTTCGCGGACCGCATGAGGTCCTCGAGCCAGCGGGGGTTCAGCTCCGGCCGCTCCGGTTCGTTGAACACGAAGCGCAGCGGGATCGCCGGATGCATCCAGAGCGTCTCCCGGCCGCGCGGTTCATCATCATGGTGCAGCCACGACAACGTGAAGCTCTCGTTGCGACGGAGCTTGGTGACGAGAACCACCTTCAGGTGCGCAAGCATGCGGTCCTCGATTCCGATCGGGGTTTGCGCGTCCCCGTAGTACAGCGTGCCCATACTCCAGACCGTAACCCATTCCCGCGGGACGTTCGACGCATGGGGACGATCGGCGCGGGCGGCACGTTCTGCGGACCTTCAGGAGCAGGCCGACCGTCCCGCCGTCTCGCTCGCGTGCGCGCCGCCGAGCGGCTCGCGGAAGCCCTGCCAGAGGTAGGTGTCCTTGCGCACCTCCAGCACCGTCAGGGTCTCGAGGTCGGAGATGCCGTGGATGCGGCGGATGTCGTGGAGGACGATGTTGCCGAGTGCAGCCGCGTCGGGGGCGAACACGTCGAGGATGATGTCGTAGTAGCCGAGCGCGCAGGCGACGTACATGATCTGCGGGTGGTCGGCGAGCTGCTCGGCCACGCGCGAGACGGGGACTCCTGCGACGCGGATGCCGATGTGGGCCTCGATGCCGCCGATCTTCGTCTCGTCGTACATGCCGGAGACGTAGATCACGCCGAGGGAGACCAGGCGGTTGTAGCGCTGGCGGATGGTCGGCTCGGAGTAGCCGATGCGCCGGCCGATCTCGGCGAAGGAACGGCGTCCGTCGACCCGGAGCTGATCGATGATCTCCAGGTCGAGGTCGTCGAGGGAGAGGCTCCGCTGCTGGTGTCTGTCGAGCACGGAGTCAGCGTAGTGGAGCCCTCATCATCCCGTCGGAGGCGGAGGCGCCATCGGGCAGAGCGTGGGCGGGGGCCCAGACCGCGCGAGACGCGGCTGAGCCCCCATCGAGGAACCGAATCGAGAGAAACGCTCTCGATCTGGGATTTTAGAAGTCCCAGTCCTCGTCCTCGGTGTTGACCGCCTTGCCGATGACGTACGACGAGCCCGACCCGCTGAAGAAGTCGTGGTTCTCGTCGGCGTTCGGCGACAGCGCCGAGAGGATCGCCGGGTTCACGTCGGTGACCGACTTGGGGAACATCGGCTCGTAGCCGAGGTTCATGAGCGCCTTGTTGGCGTTGTAGTGCAGGAACTTCTTGACATCCTCGGTCAGGCCGACGCCGTCGTAGAGGTCCTGCGTGTACTGCACCTCGTTGTCGTAGAGCTCGTAGAGCAGCGAGAAGGTGTAGTCCTTGATCTCCTCGCGCTCGGCTTCGCTCACGAGCTCGAGGCCGCGCTGGAACTTGTAGCCGATGTAGTAGCCGTGCACGGCCTCGTCGCGGATGATGAGGCGGATGAGGTCGGCGGTGTTGGTGAGCTTCGCCCGGCTCGACCAGTACATCGGCAGGTAGAAGCCGGAGTAGAACAGGAAGCTCTCGAGCAGGGTCGAGGCGACCTTTCGCTTCAGGGGCGAGTCACCGCGGTAGTACTCCATCACGATGGAGGCCTTCTTCTGCAGGTTCTCGTTCTCGACCGACCAGCGGAACGCGTCGTCGATCTCCTTCGTGGAGCAGAGCGTCGAGAAGATCGAGGAGTAGCTCTTCGCGTGCACCGACTCCATGAAGGCGATGTTGGTGTACACGGCCTCCTCGTGCGGGGTCAGCGAGTCGGGGATGAGCGAGACCGCACCGACGGTGCCCTGGATCGTGTCGAGCAGGGTGAGGCCGGTGAAGACGCGCATCGTGAGCTGCTGCTCTTCGGGCGTCAGGGTGTTCCACGACTGGATGTCGTTCGACAGCGGCACCTTCTCGGGCAGCCAGAAGTTGTTCACCAGGCGGTTCCAGACCTCGAGGTCCTTGTCGTCCTGGATCTTGTTCCAGTTGATCGCGTTGACGTGGTCGACGAGCTTGATCTTGCCGGCGTGCGCCGGGTCGTTCCTCGCCGAGTTCACGGGATCCGTTAGCGTCATGACTCGTCTTCTCTCTCGCTGTTCATCGCATCATGGATGCAGTGCCGACAGGTGTCTTTGAACACGCCGTTGTTGACGTGGTGGTAGCGGTGAAGCGAGACCGACCGCTTCTCGCGCGTTTCGGCGCTCGGGCTCTTCCCGAAGTTCGGATTCAGCGCCCCACGCCGCATCTCAGAGAGGCGCTCACGCGATTCCTGCGGCATGACGTGCCCGGAGCGCGGGTGGTCGGAGCCGAACTTGCCGAAGTTCGGGTTGTCGGGGCCGGAGTTCTGTCCTTTGCGCATGGCCGACCATTTGGCCTTCTGCGCCTCGCTATGGCGGTGACCCCAGCGCGGATGCTCCGGCCCGTACAGGTGAACACCCGTCGGCCGGCCTCGAGCCCGGTCTCCAGCCGCTTTCCGCTGCTCGGCCGTCCAGATCACCCCAGTCGGACCGAGACCACCCTCTGAGAGGTTCAGCAACCGATCTCCGCTCGCCCGGTACAGGGTGATCCAAGAAATCTCTGCCTGCCCGAGGTCTTCGCGTGTCGTGCCGATCCGTTCGAGAACGACGACCTCATAGGCATCCTTGGGTGTCTTGCGCAGCCAGTCGTAGAACGGGGTTTTCCGACCTTGCTTCGCGACGCGCCGATGCTCGGCATGCCGCCGCTCAACGCGCTTCGTCGTCTGCCCGACGTACCGGTACTCACCTGTGGCCTTGACACGGAAGCCGTAGACGACCCCGACTATGGGCGCTCCCGGCCCATATTCCGGCCTCCACTCAACGGTCTCGATCATGTGCGATCACAGCGTGCAGCTGACGCAGAGCTCCAACTCGGTGCCTTCGAGGGCCATCTGCCGCAGGCGGATGTAGTAGATGGTCTTGATGCCCTTCTTCCACGCGTAGATCTGCGCCTTGTTGATGTCGCGGGTCGTCGCGGTGTCCTTGAAGAAGAGCGTGAGCGAGAGGCCCTGGTCGACGTGCTGCGTCGCCGCGGCGTAGGTGTCGATGACCTTCTCGTAGCCGATCTCGTACGCGTCCTGGTAGTACTCCAGGTTGTCGTTCGTCATGAAGGCGGCCGGGTAGTACACGCGCCCGAGCTTGCCCTCCTTGCGGATCTCGATCTTCGAGGCGATCGGGTGGATCGACGCCGTCGAGTTGTTGATGTACGAGATCGAGCCGGTCGGCGGCACCGCCTGCAGGTTCTGGTTGTAGATGCCGTGCTCCTGGATCGAGGCCTTGAGCTCGCGCCAGTCGTCCTGCGTGGGGATGTGCACGCCCGAGTCGGCGAACATGCCCGCCACCTTCTCGGTCGCCGGCACCCACTCCTGCTCGGTGTACTTGTCGAAGAACTCGCCCGAGGCGTACTTCGAGTCGGCGAAGCCGTCGAACACCTCGCCGCGCTCGATCGCGATCCTGTTCGAGGCGCGCAGCGCGTGGAACAGCACCGTGTAGAAGTAGATGTTCGTGAAGTCGACGCCCTCTTCCGAACCGTAGAAGACGCGCTCGCGAGCGAGGTAGCCGTGCAGGTTCATCTGGCCGAGGCCGATGGCGTGCGACTTGTCGTTGCCGTCCTCGATGGAGCGCACCGAGGTGATGTGGCTCTGGTTCGACACCGAGGTGAGGCCGCGGATTGCGGTCTCGACCGTCTTGCCGAAGTCGGGCGAGTCCATCGTGAGGGCGATGTTCAGCGAGCCGAGGTTGCAGCTGATGTCCTTGCCGATGACGTCGTACGACAGGTCTTCGTGGTACGTCGTCGGCGTGTTCACCTGCAGGATCTCGCTGCACAGGTTCGACATGTTGATGCGGCCCTTGATCGGGTTCGCCTTGTTCACCGTGTCTTCGAACACGATGTAGGGGTAGCCCGACTCGAACTGGATCTCGGCGAGGGTCTGGAAGAACTCGCGCGCGTTGATCTTCGTCTTCTTGATGCGGGCGTCGTTCACCATGTCGCGGTAGTTCTCGGTGAGCGGCACATCGCCGAAGGGCTTGCCGTAGACCTTCTCGACGTCGTACGGCGAGAAGAGGTACATGTCCTCGTTGTTCTTCGCGAGCTCGAAGGTGATGTCGGGCACGACGACGCCGAGGGAGAGCGTCTTGATGCGGATCTTCTCGTCGGCGTTCTCGCGCTTGGTGTCGAGGAACCGCATGATGTCGGGGTGGTGCGCCGAGAGGTACACCGCGCCGGCGCCCTGACGCGCGCCGAGCTGGTTGGCGTAGCTGAAGCTGTCTTCCAGCAGCTTCATCACGGGGATGATGCCGGAGGACTGGTTCTCGATCTGCTTGATCGGCGCACCCGACTCGCGGATGTTCGAGAGCAGCAGGGCCACGCCGCCGCCGCGCTTGGAGAGCTGCAGCGCCGAGTTGATGCCGCGGGCGATCGACTCCATGTTGTCTTCGATGCGGAGGAGGAAGCAGGAGACGAGCTCGCCGCGCTGCGCCTTGCCCGTGTTGAGGAAGGTCGGCGTGGCCGGCTGGAAGCGGCCGGCGATGATCTCGTCGACGAGGTCGAGCGCGAGCTGCTCGTCGCCGCGGGCGAGCCCGAGCGCGGTCATCACGACGCGGTCCTCGAAGCGCTCGAGGTAGCGCTTGCCGTCGAAGGTCTTCAGCGTGTAGCTCGTGTAGTACTTGAACGCGCCGAGGAAGGTCTCGAAGCGGAACTTCTTCGAATAGGCGAAGTCGTTGAGCTTCTGGATGAACTCGAACGAGTACTGGTCGAGCACGGCCTGCTCGTAATACTCCTTCTCGACCAGGTAGTCGAGCCGCTCCTTCAGCGAGTGGAAGAAGACGGTGTTCTGGTTGACGTGCTGCAGGAAGTACTCGCGCGCCGCCTCGCGGTCCTTCTCGAACTGGATCTCGCCGTTCGGGCCGTAGAGGTTCAGCATGGCGTTGAGGGAGTGGTAGTCCATTCCGCTCGACCCCCGGGGCGCCTCGATCAGAGCTACGCCGTCAGTCGTTGCTGCTGTGCTTGCCAAAATGCGTCCAATCCCTCGTCGACGGCGCGAACGTCGTCTGGTGTTCCGAATACTTCAAATCGATAGAGATGCGGCACGGCGCACTTGGCGGCGATGATGTCGCCGGCCAGGCAGTAGCCCGTGCCGAAATTGGTGTTGCCGGCGCCGATGACGCCGCGGATGAGCGCCCGGTTCGCCGGGTCGTTCAGGAAGCGGATGACCTGCTTCGGGACGGCGCCATTGCCGTCGCCTCCGCCGTAGGTCGGAACGACGAGCACGAACGGCTCGTCGGCGCGGAGCGGCTCGTCGCGGGCGAACAGCGGGATACGGTCGGCCGGACGACCGAGCTTCTCGATGAACCGCTGCGTGTTGCCCGAGACGCTCGAGAAGTAGACCAGGTTCGTCATGTTCCCTCCCTCACGTCGTGCACGGCCGGATCTCGTGGAGCTCACCGACCGCCATGACTACGCGAGGCGGGCGGCCAGCTCGTCGATCTTGTCGGGGCGGAAGCCCGACCAGTGACCCTCGTCGGTGATGACGACCGGGGCCTGCAGATACCCGAGCTCCTTGACCTGCGCGAGGGCCTGCTCGTCGACAGAGAGGTCGAGCACTTCGTACTCGATGCCCTTGCTGTCGAGGGCGCGATACGTCGCGTTGCACTGGACGCAGGAAGGCTTGGTGTAGACCGTGACCGTCATGGTTTCCCCTCGTTCTCTCGAGCCCCTCGGGGAGCTCGCCCCCGGTTTCTAGCTGGTGTCTTCGATACTACATCTTGTGTTCCCCCAGCGGGGCAGCCACAACATGCTGTAGTTACATCCGTGTAGTTATCCACGGGGTTATCCACGGGATTTCCCCAGGTCGACCAACTCGGATCAGCGGAAATCCGCCCTTTCGACCCCTGTTATCCACAACGTCTGCCGCCTCGGAAAAAGTCCTTGTGGACAGTCACCCCGGCGTGTCGCGGCGTGTCGCCGAGCCCCAAGTTCTTGGGGCTCTCACCGAGCCGACCCCTACATCTGGTGTTGTGGGATCAGCTTCCCACCGACCACCGACATTCCGGCCCCGACACGCGCCGTGAGCGCTGCACGTCCGTGCATCCGGGGCGGCCGCGCGCCGAGCAGCGCCACTCCGAGCAGCGCGAGCGAGACGAGGGCCGGCGCCGGGGCGAAGCCGACGACGAGCGCGGTGCCGACGCCGAGCACGCCGGCGGGCACGGCAAGCCAGGCCGGCACGCGCGGCAGCTCCTCGGCGAGCGCCCGCGCCCGCGGCATCCGCCCCGCCCCGCCGTCGCCGTCGCGACCCGAGGCGCGCGAGCCGCGCTCCCAGCCGGCGAAGGCGCGCACCGCGAGCGCGGTCACGGCGGCGGCGCCGAGGAGCCAGAGCGGCCGGGTCGCCCACCAGTCCGCGCTGAGCGGCTCGGGCAGCGCGAGCCCGAACGTCGCGTTCGCCGCGAGCAGGCCCGCCGCGAGCAGCACGAAGGCGGGCAGGTGCCAGAGGTACATGGTCATCCCCCACTCCCCGAAGCTCGCGACGAGCTTGGCCGGGCCGCGGCGCTCCGCCCAGCGGCCGAGGGGGCGCCGCACGAGCGAGAAGAGCGCGAGCTGGGCCGTGCCGAGGAGCACGAGGCAGATCGTGGGCGGGTTGAGGTTCTGCAGCAGGTCGGGCGTGTACGGGCCGGAGAGCGTGATCGCCAGCAGGCCGCCGAGCGCGCAGAGCGCGAGGCGCAGGCGGGTCGCCACCGGCATCCGGTCGACCGTGCCGTCGGCGAGGAGGAACCCGAGCTGCTGCATGGCGAGCCACACGAACGCGAGGTTCAGGAACCCGAGCGCCTCGACGCCCGTGCTGAAGCGCACCGCGTCCACCGCGACGACGGTGCCGACGAGCGCGCCGATCGTCAGGCCCGGACGCCACTCGTGCAGGCGCACCATGAGCGGCACGAGCGCGGAGACGCCGAGGTAGACGGCGAGGAACCAGAGCGGCTGGCCGATGCGGAACGAGGCCGTCTGCACGATCTCGGCCGGCACCCCCGCCGCGGCGAGCGCCGCGAGCGCGAGCCCAACGACGACGACGAGCGGCACGGCGGGACGCACGAGCCGCGTGATCCGGTCGCGCACGAAACTCGCGGCGTCGGTGCCGCGAGCCCGGCGGCGCTGCCACGCGGTCCAGCCGGAGAAGCCGCCGATGAGGAAGAAGAGCGGCATGATCTGCACGATCCAGGTGGTCGGGGCGAGCAGGTCCCAGCCCTCGAGCGCGTTCTCCAGCACCGGCCCTGCGGGGCCGACGCTCACGCCGACCATCATCGCGTGCAGCAGGAACACGACGGCGAGGCATCCCGCCCGTGCCGCGTCGATCGCCGTGTCGCGCGCGGGCTTGGCGCCCGTCGCGGTACGCCCTGCGGCGCTCGCCTCGATCGTCGCGTCCATCGGGATCCCCTCCGCCGGCGGTCCGTCCCCCGGCTCCCCGCAGGCTATGGACGCGGTACCGCGCGGAGCATCACCCGCTGGACCGGTTCGTGCCCCCTACCGCGGTAGGGGGCACGGGGCGGCGGATGGGTCGACGGACGGATGCGGGCGACGGATGCCGCCGCGGGACGAGACGCGCGCCGAGCCGCTCAGCGGGCGGGCGAGACGAGGCCGGTGTCGTACGCGAAGACGACGGCGTGCACCCGGTCGCGGAGCCCGAGCTTCTGCAGGATCTTGCTCACGTGCGTCTTCACCGTCTGCTCGGCGATGAACAGCTCGGCCGCGATCTCCTGGTTCGAGCGTCCCCGGGCGATCCGCACGAGCACCTCGCGCTCGCGCTCCGTGAGCGCCGAGAGCAGATGCTCGTCGACGGGCCGCGCGGGCGCCTGCTTCGCCACGTCCTCGATGAGCCGTCGGGTCACGCTCGGCGCGAGCAGCGCCTCCCCCGCCGCGATCACCCGCACCGCGCGGGCCACCTCGTCGGGCAGGGCGTCCTTCAGCAGGAAGCCGCTCGCCCCGGCGCGCAGCGCCTGGTACACGTACTCGTCGATGTCGAAGGTCGTGAGCATCAGCACCCGCGGCACATAGTCGCTCGACCGCGGCGGGGTCTGCAGGGCGCGCGTGGCCTCGATGCCGTTCACCCCGGGCATCCGCACGTCCATCACGACCACGTCCGGCCGCAGCTCGTGCGCGAGCCGCACCGCCTCGGCGCCGTCGGAGGCCTGGCCGACGACCTCGATGCCGGGCTGCGCGTCGAGCACGGCGGCGAAGCCGGCGCGCACCATGGCCTGGTCGTCGGCGACGAGCACGGTGATGGTCATCCGGCGGTTCCTCCAGCGGCGGGTGGTGCGGCGACGGGCAGCACGGCGGCGACCCGGAAGCCGCCCGACTCGGTCGGCCCCGTCTCGATCGTGCCACCGACGAGCCGCGCGCGCTCGCGCATGCCGAGGAGGCCGTGTCCGGCGTCGCCGTCGGGACGCCCGGCGCCGGCCCGCTCGCGGCCCGCGGCGTCGGCGGCCGGCGTGTTCACGATCTCCACGAGGAGGCGCGTCGCGTCGCCGTGCACCTCCACGGCGGCCTCGGCGCCCGGCGCGTGGCGCAGCACGTTGCTGAGCGCCTCCTGCACGATGCGGTAGGCGGCCTGGCCGACCGCGGTCGAGACGGGGGCGGTCGTCACGATGCGCGCGTCGACGACGAGCCCGGCGCGGCGCACGCTCGACACGAGGGGTCCGATCTCGGCGAAGCCCGGCTGCGGGGCGGTCTCAGCCTCGGCATCCGGATCGCGCAGCACCGCGAGCAGCTCCCGCATCTCGGCCATCGCGGCCCGGGCGTTCGCGGCGATCTCGCCGAACTCGGCCGTCGCGGCCTCGTCGAGGCCGCTCAGCCGGTAGGGCGCACTCGTGGCCTGCACCTGCACGATCGACATGCGGTGGGCGACGACGTCGTGCAGTTCCCGGGCGATGCGGGTGCGCTCCTCGGCGACGAGCCGGCGCTCGTGCTCGGTGGCGCTCGTCCGCCGCTCCGCCTCGAGCGTGTCGGCGACCCGCCCGCGCAGCACTCGGACGAGCCAGGCGAGCCCGAGCACCCCGGCGCTCACCGCGGCGCCGGAGACGAAGCTCGCCGCGATCGTCGACGGCTCCTCGGCGCGTGCGGGCGGCAGCACCGCGGCGATCGAGCCGAACACGGTGCCGCCCCAGAGCACCACCGCCGGCAGGAAGCGGCCGCGCAGGGCCAGGATCACGAGTCCGGCGCAGAGCGCGAGCAGCATCGGCACGCTGATCGGCCAGGGCGCGCCGGGCGGCGGCACCGCGAGCGCGAAGAAGGCCGCCTGTCCGCCGAGGCCGGTGATCGCACCGGGCCATGCCCAGCGCATCGCGAGCGGGAGGCTGCCCGCCGAGAGCAGCGCGACCCCGAAGGCCGCCGCGACGGGCACCCCGTAGAGCGACGCCGACACCGGCACCATGACGGAGAAGAGGGCGACGGCGACGAAGATGACCGAGAACCAGCTGAGCACAAGGTCCGGCCAGGCATCCGTCTCGGTGAGGCGCGGACGACGGCGCACGGTCACGGCCGGTGCGGGCGGCGCCTCCGCGGCGGCCGCGACGAAGCCCTCCGGAGGCGGGGGCGCCTGCGGAGCAGCGGGAGCGGCTGGGTCGGTCATGGGTTCATGCTCGCATCGCGGGCCGTGCAGGGCATCCCCCGCCGGTGGTGTTCGCGCCCCCTACCGCGGTACGGGGGGCGGCCACGGTTCAGCCCTTCGCGGCCTTCGCGGCCTTCGCCTGCGCCTTCATCTCCTGCTTGTGCGCTCGCACCTTCTGCAGCGACTCGGGACTCACGATGTCGGCGACCGAGGCGAAGCTGCCTGCCTCGCCGTACGCACCGACCGCCTCGCGCCAGCCCGGCGCCTCGAGCCCGCACTGCTTGCCGAGCAGCGCGAGGAAGATGCGCGCCTTCTGCTCGCCGAAGCCCGGCAGCGCCTTCAGCCGCTTCAGCACCTCGGCGCCGCTCGGCTCGCCGCGGGTCCAGATCTGGCTCGCGTCGCCGCCCCACTCGGACTCGACCGCGGCCGCGAGCTGCTGCACGCGACCGGCCATCGATCCGGGGTAGCGGTGCACCGCCGGGGTCTGCGTGAAGACCTCGACGAGACGCTCCGGGTCGGTCGCTGCGATCGTCGCCGGGTCGATCGAGCCGAGCCGGTCGCGGATCTTCTCCGGACCGGCGAAGGCGGTCTCCATCGCGACCTGCTGGTCGAGCAGCATGCCCGTGAGCAGGGCGAACGGGTCGTTCGAGAGCAGCTCGTCGGCCGACTGCTCCCCCGTGATGTGCAGTGCCATGCCCCCATCCTCCCACCGCCCGCGGCGATAGGGGATGGCGGATGTCGGCGGATCGTGCTCGGATGGCCCCGTCGGAGGCCTCCGGCGAATCACGATCCCACCCGCATCCCGCGAACCAGGAGGAGGCATCATGCCGCTCGAAATGGACGTGAAGATCGAACTCATCCACGTGCCCGTCAGCGACGTCGACCGCGCGAAGGCGTTCTACGTCGACCAGTGCGGCTTCATCGCCGACCACGACGTGCAGGTCAGCGAGACCCTGCGCTTCGTGCAGCTGACCCCGCCCGGCTCGGCCTGCTCGATCGCCTTCGGCGAGGGGCTCGGGGCGACGCTCGCCCCCGGCTCGCTCGACGTCATGCAGGCGGTCATCCCCGACGCGGATGCCGCGCTCGAACAATTGCGGGCGGCCGGGGTCGACGCACAGGGCGTCGACGAACAGGCCTGGGGCCGTTTCGTGACGTTCCGCGACCCCGACGGCAACCTCTGGACCCTGCAGCAGCTGCCGCCCCGCGACTGATCACCGGCATCGGGCGCACGGCCCTCGTCGGCGTCCGGCGGTGGACCGGGACATCGCCCACCCCCGGACGCCGACGGCCCCCGCCCCTTCCGGAGCGGGAGCCGTCTGCGGGCTTCGGGTCTGCCCCGGCATCCCTCAGGACGCCGTCGCCGATCCGATCAGCCGGCCTGCTTGACGATGTCGAGCAGGTTCGGGTTGTTCGCGTACGCCTCCGCCGCGTTCTCCTTGGTCACGATGACCGGAGCGAGGAGGTACGCCGGCACGACCTTCACACCGTTGTCGTACTGCTCGGTGTCGTTGACCTCGACGTCTTCGCCCTTCTGGAGCTGCTGGATCATCTTGATCGTCTGCTCGACGAGGAGCGAGGTGTCCTTGTTGATGGTCGAGTACTGCTCACCGGCCATGATCGACTTCACCGACTCGACCTCGGAGTCCTGACCGGTCACCGTGATCTTCGAGATGTCCTTGCCGGCCTGCTTCGCCGAGGTGATGATGGCGCGGGCGAGGGTGTCGTTCGGCGAGAGCACGCCGTCGATGTTCGCCGAGGTGTAGTTCGCGGCGAGGATCGAGTCCATGCGGCTCTGCGCGTTCTCGGCCTTCCAGCCCTGCGTCGCGGTCTGCTGGATGTCGGTCTGCCCCGAGGCCACGACGAGGGTGCCGTCGTCGATCTTCGGCTGCAGCACCTTCATCGCGCCGTTGAAGAACACGGCCGAGTTCGCGTCGTCCGGCGAGCCGGAGAAGAGCTCGATGTTCCACGGCGCCTCGTGGCCCGAGCGGGCCGCGAGCCCGTCGAGGAGCGCCTGCCCCTGCAGCTCGCCGACCTTGAAGTTGTCGAACGCGACGTAGTAGTCGACGTTCGGCGTGTTCTCGATGAGCCGGTCGTAGGCGATGATCTTCACGCCCGCGTCGGCGGCCTGCTGAAGCTGGGTGCCGAGCTGCTTGCCGTCCTTCGCGCCGATGACGATGACCTTCGCGCCGTTCGTCACCATCGCCGAGATCTGGTTCTGCTGCTCCGCCACGGTGTTCGAGGCGGGCGCGTACTGCACGTCGGGGTTGAAGCCGGCCGCCTTCAGGCCGTCCTCGAAGAGCCCGCCGGCGAGCACCCAGTTCTCGCTCGTCTTGTCAGGGAGCGCGATGCCGATCGTGGCGTCCGCCGCGAAGCCGGCCGCACCGGTGGCACCGTCGCTGCTCGATCCGCCGCCGCGGTCCGAAGAGCAGCCGGCGAGCGCGAGCGCTGCCGCCGCGGCGACCGCGGTGGCTGCGAGAGCGATCTTCTTCATTGATCAGTCACTTTCTCTTGGTGTCCCGGGGCGGCTGCCTCGAGAGGGGGAGGTGCAGTTTCCGGCATCCGCCGCGGCCTGGGCGGCGGCGGATGCCGGGTCAGAGCCGGGCGACGTCGCGGGGCTCGGACGATTCGTTCGTGCCGGAGCTCGGCACGACGGCGGGCGGTTCGGTCGGCCCCTGTTCCTCGAGGCGGGCGCGCCGGCGGCGCGTCCAGAGGCCGAGGATGGACGGCCGGCCCTGGCTCTTGCTCCACACGTCGACGCCGACGGCGAGGAGCAGGACCATGCCCTTGATGATCTGCACCCAGTCGGCGCCGACGCCGAGCAGCTGCAGGCCGTTGTTCAGGAACGCCATCACCAGGCCACCGACGATGGAGCCGATGACGGTGCCGATGCCGCCGGAGACGGCGGCGCCGCCGATGAAGACGGCCGCGATGGCGTCGAGCTCCCAGCCGTTGCCGTCCTGGGGGCCGGAGGCGGTGGAGCGGGCGACGAAGATCATGCCGGCGAGCGAAGCGAGGACCGACATGTTCATCATCACGAAGAAGTCGACGCGGCGGTCCTTCACGCCCGAGAGCGTCGCCGCGAGCCGGTTGCCGCCGACCGCGTAGATGTGGCGGCCGAAGACGGTGCTGCGGGTGATGAAGGAGTACAGGATGACGAGGAGCACCAGGATGATGCCCGAGATCGGGAAGCTCGTGCCGGGGCGGCCGGTCGCGAAGAGCCAGGCGGCCCAGAGGATGACCCCGGCGAGCAGCACGATCTTCACGATGCTGACCCAGAGCGGTGCCTGCGGCGAGCCCATCTTCTTCTGCACGCTGCGCAGCCGCAGCTCGGTGAAGACGATCCACGCCGCGCCGAGCACGCCGAGCGCCATCGTCGCGTAGTTGAAGGCGGAGCCGGCCACATCAGGCAGGTATCCGGCGCCGATGTAGGTGAACTCGACGGGCACCGGCGTCGTGGTCGACTGACCGATCCACTGGTTGCCGCCGCGGAAGATGAGCATGCCCGCGAGGGTCACGATGAACGCCGGCACGCCGACGTAGGCGACCCAGAATCCTTGCCAGGCGCCGACCGCGGCGCCGACGAGGAGGCCGAGCACGATCGCGAGCGGCCAGGGCAGGTTCCACTCGGACATGGCCTTCGCGACGATGATGCCGGTGAACGCCGCCACCGAGCCGACCGAGAGGTCGATGTGCCCCATGATGATGACCATCACCATGCCGATCGCGAGGATCAGGATGTAGCTGTACTGGTTCACGACGTTGATCAGGTTCGTCGAGGAGAGGGTGAGGCCCGTCCCCTTGATGAGCCACGTCAGCAGCTGGAAGAGCCCGATGATGACGACGAGGCTGCCGAGGATGCCGAACTGACGAAGCGTCGATTGGCCGTTGCCGAACATCTTCCGCAGGTCGGCGAGGCCGCCGCGCTTCTCGGGCGTTGCGCCGGTCGTCGTGGCGCCCGTCGGGGTCGCGCCGGTCGGAGTGGTCATGCGTTCGCCTTCTTCTTCGCGGAGGTCATGCTGCGCATGAGCGCCTCCGGGGTCGCCTCGGAAACGGGCAGGTTGTCGGTGATGCGGCCCTCGAAGACCGTGTAGATGCGGTCGGCGATGCCGAGCAGCTCCGGCAGCTCGCTGGAGATGAGGATGACGCCCTTCCCCTGTGCGGCGAGCTGCTGGATGATCGTGTAGATCTCGTACTTCGCCCCCACGTCGATGCCGCGGGTGGGCTCGTCGAGGATCAGCAGGTCGGGGTCGGTGAACATCCACTTGGCGAGGACGACCTTCTGCTGGTTTCCGCCGGAGAGCTTCGCGACGCCCATGTCGACACTCGGCGACTTGATGCGCAGCTGCTTCCGGTAGCTCTCGGCTACCTGCGACTCCTTGAACTCGTCGACGACGTCGAGCCGGGAGATCTTGCGCAGCTTCGCGGAGACGATGGAGCGCTTGATCGTGTCGAGCAGGTTCAGGCCGAGCACCTTGCGGTCCTCACTCACGTAGGCGAGGCCGTGGTCGATCGCGGACTCGACGTCCTTCAGCACGATCTCCTTGCCGTCTTTCACGATCGTGCCGGCGAGGTAGGTGCCGTAGGAGCGGCCGAAGATGCTCATCGCGAGCTCGGTGCGCCCGGCGCCCATGAGCCCCGCGAGCCCGACGATCTCGCCGCGACGCACCTCGAGGTTCGAGCCCTTGGCGACGAGCCGCTCGGGCACCTGGGGGTGCTGGATCGTCCAGTCGCGCACCTCGAAGAACACCTCGCCGATGTGCGGCGTGCGGTCGGGGTAGCGGCTCTCGAGCGAGCGGCCGACCATGCCGCGGATGATCCGGTCCTCGTCGACGTCGCCGCCGTGCACGTCGAGGGTCTCGATGGCGTGGCCGTCACGGATGATCGTGATCGCGTCGGCGATCTGCTCGATCTCGTTGAGCTTGTGGCTGATCATGATCGACGCGATGCCGCGGCCCTTCAGGCCGAGGATGAGGTCGAGCAGGTGCTGCGAGTCGTCCTCGTTCAGGGCCGCCGTCGGCTCGTCGAGGATGAGCAGCTTCACGTCCTTGGCGAGCGCCTTGGCGATCTCGACGAGCTGCTGCTTGCCGACGCCGAGGTGCTTGATCTGCGTGTCGGGGTCCTCGGAGAGGCCAACTCGGGCCAGCAGGTCGAGGGCCTTCCGCTTCGCGGCCGGCCAGTCGATCCGGCCGCCGCGGGCGATCTCGTTCCCGAGGAAGATGTTCTCGGTGATCGACAGCTCGGGGATGAGCGCGAGCTCCTGGTGGATGATCGCGATGCCGGCGTGCTCGCTCTGGCGGATGTCCCGGAACTGCACCTCCTCGCCGCGGAAGAAGATCTCGCCGGTGTAGGTGCCGTGGGGGTACACGCCGGAGAGCACCTTCATCAGGGTGGACTTGCCTGCGCCGTTCTCGCCGCAGATCGCGTGGATCTCGGCGGGCATGACGGTGAGGGAGACGTCGCTCAGCGCCTTCACCCCGGGGAACTCCTTGGTGATGGAGCGCATCTCCAGGATGGGCGGCGGCGCGCTCATCGGCTGCCCGCTCGGGCGCTGGTCGTCATCGACGGAATCACTGATCTGGACCTCGGTGTCAGGGTGTGCTGCTGCGTGTGACGTGATCGTGTGACCGTTCACATCGACACCATGCTGCATCCGCGGGGCGGGCGTGTCAAGCCGATGCGCAGAACGGGCGCGGTGTGCCGCTCAGCGCGCGGAGGGCGCCGGGCGCACCGCGACGGGCGCGGTCGAGCCGCGCACCACGAGCCGCGGCACGATGTCCTCGACCTCGATCCGCTCGGCGCCGTGCACCTGGTTCAGCAGCAGCGCGACGGCCCGGCGGCCGATCTCGTGGAAGTCCTGGTAGACGGTCGTGAGGGTCGGCGCGACGTGCTTCGCCACCGGGATGTCGTCGAAGCCGACGACGCTGACGTCGCCCGGCACGTCGAGCCCGGCGTCGCGGAACGCGTGCATGAGCCCGATCGCCATCTCGTCGTTCGCGGCGAACACGGCGGTGAAGTCCCGCCGTCGCACGAGCTCGCTGCCCGCGTAGTAGCCGAAGTCGGCGGTCCAGTCGCCGAGGATCGGCGGATGCAGCCCGAGCTCGGCGTCGTCGATCGCCTCGAGGAAGCCGCGCATCCGCGCCTCGGCCTCGATCCAGTCCTGCGGCCCGGCGAGGTGCACGATCTCGCGGTGACCGAGTCCGATCAGGTGTTGCGTCGCACGCCGGGCGCCCGTCACCTGGTCGACCGAAAGCGCGAGGTGGTCGCGCCGGCCCGTCGACTGGAGGCTCACGAAGGGCACGCCGATCGACGACGCCGCGAGCACCTCGAACACGCGCACCTGGGGCGCGATCACGACGAGCCCCTCGATCGCCTGCAGCATCAGATGCTCGATCGCGTCGGCGATGCCCGCGGGCGAGGTGTCGGCGAGGTTCGCGGTGTTCACGTGGTAGCCGTGCTCGCGGGCGGCGTCCTCGATCGCCGCGATGCTCGTCGCCGGCCCGTACGTGGTGCTCAACGCGGCGAGCACGCCGATCGTGTTGGAGCGACTGGTCACGAGGGTGCGGGCGGCGCGGTTCGGCCGGTACTGCAGCGTCTCCATCGCCTGCAGCACGCGCTCGCGCGTCTCGGGGCGGATGCTCGGGTGATCGTTCAGCACGCGGGACACGGTCTGGTGCGAGACCTCGGCCAGGCGCGCGACATCGCGGATGCTGGGCGCACGCCCGCGGTCCTGGGGAGGAGACACTGTTCGCCGATCCGAATGTGCACGTTCACATCCACTGTCGCATCCATTATGCACGGCTCGCTCCCGGCGTACAGATCGGCGATGTGACAGTCACAACGGGCGATCGAATCGAATCGACCAGCGACGAGCGGATGAGAGCGCGTTCATTGAATCGCCGCGGGGACATTCGGGGAGCTCTTACAGATCCCGGCGGCTTCACCTCCGCGGATGCTGACCGCACTCCACCGCGCGGCGCGCGGGAGCCGGGCGAGCAACGCGCTGCCAGGGGTTTCTTATAGTGTTTTTACCTCAGGGTGTAACGCAATGCCCCGAAGTGGAAACACCTCTCCAGACGGGCCGAAACCACTCGGCTCGACCGCACAGGCAGGAGCCCACTCCGTGAACACACCCCGAACGACCGTACTGGTTGCAGCCCTCGCGATCGCCTTCATCGTGCCGTCGGCCCCCCGCCCAGGCGGAGGAAGTCGTCGACCCCCGACTGAGGGAATTCACGAGTGCCATCGGCGTCGGCGAGAGCATCGAGAGCGAGCTGCAGGACCTGGTGGATGACCTCACCGTCTCGGAACGGGAGGAGTTCCTCGCCGCCGCAGCCGAAGATCCCCTCGCCGTGATGGAACTCACTCCCATCTCGCCGGCGGAGATCGACTCGATGCCCATCGCCGTATCAGAACCCCCGGCCGTGCAGGGGTACGCGACAGCGAACCGTCGCCTCAACACCGCGAACCAGTCCTACAAAGTCAGCGCGCTCGGGATCCAAACGGGCACCTTCAGCCTCCGCTACCGCTTCGAGTCGAACGGGACCGCTGTGACTCGGAACGTCGAGTGCACAGCGTGGTGGTCCGGGTTCTCCGGATTCGCGTCGATCTCGTCCACCGCGAAGCAGTGGATCTCCGGCGGCAAGGGCACCTGCATTGGAACCCACCGGATGTCGGTCCTCGTGAAGGGGAGCATGCTGACGGGTGTCAAGGAACAGGGCCTCAGCTACAACGGCAAGCCGGCGCTGCTCCGCAACTACATCAAGAACCTCTGAGGGGGCCATGACCACCGCTACACGCTCGCCGATCACCCTGCCCCAACCTCGAGACTGGGCGATCGCCGCCGCTCTGCTCGGCTCCGCCGCCGCCGCACTGGTGACCGCGCTCGGGCTGCTCCTCGGCGGGCTCGCACTGGTCTTCGCGATCCTCCGGCTCAGGCGGCGGCCGCCGCGCACCGCGATCATCCTGTTGAGCGTAGCGATCGCCGTGTGGCTCGTCGTCATGATCGTGAGCGTGGCCGCCGGAATCGCGGCGACCACGCAGAGCGGAACGCCCGAGGTCGTGCTCGAGACATCCTGAGCGGCGGGTGCGCCAGCTCCACCCCGCTCAGCTCACGGCGGCCGGGCGCACCCGCGAGGCGAGCAGCACGGCGACCACCGCGATCGCGAGCGCCACCGCGAAGTCCGGAGCGAAGCCGCCCCAGACCACCGCGCTCGAGACGAGCGCCGTGATGGCGAGCGCGATCGAGGCGCCGAGGGACTCCGCGATCGACAGCGCGGCGCTGTTGAAGCCCTGCGCAGACACCGGCGACAGGCTCAGCACCGCGACCGAGAAGCGCGGGTACATGAACCCCATCGCGCCGCCCGCGAGCGTCCACGCGACGAAGGCGATCGCCGGGTGCAGGTGCAGGGCCGCGACCGCGAGCACCACGGCCAGCGCGACCACGAGCAGCGTCGAACCGGTGACGACGGCCCGCACGTTCGAGATGCGGTCGCCGAGTCGGCCCTGCAGCCAGGAGGCGGCCGCCCAGCTCACGCCGGCCCCGGTCAGCACCGCTCCGGCGAGGCTCGGCTCGAAGCCGTAGTCCTCGATGAAGAGGTAGGGCAGGTAGATCTCGCTGCCGAAGAACGCCCCCGCGACCACGAGGCGCATGAGGACCGTCGCGGGCAGGCCGCGCGCGGCGCGCAGCGTGCCGGCCGGGAGCAGCGGACGCACCGCCACGATCACGACCACGACCGAGAGCGCCGCGACGACCCAGCGCAGCGGCGAGTCGAACTCCTTCGCGAGCGACACCCCGAGGGCGGCGGCGGCGGTGAGCACCGCCCAGCCGACCCGCGACGGGCTCCAGCGCACCGCGGGGTCGCCCTGCACCTTCGAACGGGCGCGGAGGAGGGGCGGCAGCAGCATCGCCGTCGCGGGGATCACGATCGCGATCACGCCGAGGAAGACCCAGTGCCAGCTCGCCTGCTCGGCGACGAACCCGGCCATGGCCGGGCCCACGATCGAGGGGATCACCCACGCCGCCGCGAAACCGGCGAAGACCCTCGCGCGGATCGCCTCGGGGTACACCCGGCCGACGATCACGTAGAGCGGCACGATGACCGCGGCGCCCGCGATGCCGTGCACGAAACGGCCGACGATGAAGACGGTCATGTCGGTCGCGGTCCCGGCGATCACGAGCCCGACGACGAAGAGCACACCGGAGGTGAGCAGTGACGGCAACGGGCCGTTGCGGTCGGTCCAGTTCCCGGCGATGACCATGCCGATGATGCCCGCGGCGAGCGGCACGGCGAAGGCGAGCGCGTAGAGCGTCTCGCCGTCGAGGTCGCGGGCGACGAGCGGCATGATCGTGGTGACGGCCATCGCCTCGAACGCCGCGAGGAAGATGAGCGCGAACATGCCGACCGAGAGCCAGCGGTACGGCCGGGCCAGCGGGCCGCCGACGGGCGGCGCGAGCACCGCCGGCCCTTCGCTCGCGGTCGGCTCGATCGGTGCCGCAGGGCGAGGGTCGGTGTCGGGGCTCGGGGAATCGCTCACTTGATCGACCCTAGGACTTCAAGGCCCCTTGAGGTCAACCGGCCGCGCCGGGACCCGGGACCGGGAGCTCGGCGAAGGCCCGCACCGGGAAGGTGCCGAAGCCCTCGATCCGCGGCGGCACCGCGGTGAAGCGCGCGCCCCGGGCGGGCAGCCGGTCGAGACCGGCGAGGTGTTCGACGACGTGGATGCCGGCGGCGAGCAGCAGCGAGTGCGCGGGCCGCTCCCCCCGCCCCTCGGTGTCGTCGATGTTCAGCGAGTCGATGCCGACGAGCGCGACCCCCGACTCCGCGAGGAACCGTGCGCCCGCTTCGCTCAGGAACGGCGCACCGACGGCGTACTCCGGGGTGCCGAAGTGCCGGCTCCAGCCCGTGTGCAGCAGCACCGCGGCACCCGCGAGCTCCGCGGCCGTGCGCTCGAAGCAGACCTCCGCGGGGATGCCGCGCTCCGCGGCATCCGCGAGGTGCAGCACCTGAGCCGGGAGCCCGACGAGTGTCGCGAGCTCGAGCGAGGCGAGGTCGCCGCCGTCCGCGTAGCGGTGGAACGGGCTGTCGAGGTAGGTGCCCGTGTTGCCCGCCATCGTGATCACGTCGATCGCGAACTCCGTGCCCGGCGCGTACACCGCCCGCGAGGCGGCGCGCGTGAGGTGCGGCGCGATGCTCGGGGCCGGGATGCCGGGGTAGGTGACGAGGCCGGCGCGGATCGGGTGGCTGAGATCGACGAGGCGCGACCCCCGGTCGGCGGATGCCTCGGTCGGCGGAGTGCCGTTCGAGGCATCCGTCGCGATGCCCCGCGAGCCCTTGTGCGCCTCGGCGACGATCTCGAACGCGGGGAACTCGACCGAGCCGACGAGCGCGAGCCCGAGATGCCGCACGAGGAGTTCGGCGACCGCGGCCTCGCCGACGTCGAGGCCCGGCACGTCGAGCCGGAAGCCGCGGGCGCTCAGCCCGCCGCCGTTCACGAAGGCGATCTCGGCGTCGAAGACGGCTCGGTACTCGGTCATACGCGCTCCTCCACTGGGTGCACTGGTTCGGATCCCGTGTCGCCGGGCCGCGGGTCGGGATCGTTCTGGCGCGGGTGCCGTCGCGAGCGCACGCGCCGCACGACGGTCACCGTCAGCGCGGCCGCGGCGAGCAGTGCCGGCACGACGAGATTCGTCCCGGCGAGCACGAGCAGGCCGGCGGTGAGCACGGTCGCGACGACCGCGAGCCACCAGCCCACGCTCCAGCGGCGCAGGAGCAGCGTCGCCGCGAGCATGCCGACGAAGTAGATCGCGACCATGTTGCTCGTGTGGATCAGGATGAACCCGCCGAGCGCGCCGCCGTTCGCGACGACGAGCACGAAGTACGCGAGCGAGACGACCCCGGTGAGGGCGAGCGCGCGCCTGGGCACCTGTCCCCCCGCGGCACCCTTCGCGAAGAAGCGGGGCAGATCGCCGTCGCGGCCGAGCGCGGCGCCGAGATTGCCGAAGGCCGGCAAGTAGGCGTTCATGACTCCGACGGTGACGATCACGGCGATCGCCGCGACGATGGCCGGCCCGATGCCCGGCAGCACGACGTCGACGAGGTCGATGAGCGGCACCACGCCCTGCCCGGCGCGCTCGCCCAGCACGCCGACGGTGACGAACTGCAGCGCGAGGTAGCCGACGCCGACCACCACGATGGCGATGGCGGTCGCGATCGGGATGACCCGACGGGGGTCGCGGAACTCGCCGGCGATGTGCGTGCCGACCTCCCAGCCGGCGAACGCCCACACGAACAGGCTGATCGCCGTGCCGACGCCGGCCCAGCCGTTCGGCAGGAACGGGGTGAACGAGGCCGCCTCCACGTGCGGGAACGTCAGCGCGACGACCGCGACGACGACCGCGAGCAGCAGCGCCGTGAGCACGAGCTGCACCCAGCCGGCGACGCGCACGCCGAACCAGCTGACGACGTACGGCGGCACGAAGATCGCGGCGGCGATGAGCGGCACGGCCGAGCGGTCGACGCCGAGGGCGGCGACCACGTACTCGCCGCAGAGGAGCGTGACGACGGGGGCGCCGACGCAGACGCCGAAGTAGAACCAGTACCCGGTCATCCTGGCGACGGTGTCGCCGAGCGCGCGACGGGCGTAGCTCGCGACGCCGCCGGGATCGGGGAAGCGGGCGGCGAGCGCCGCGAACGTCCCGGCGAGCGGGATCGACAGCACGAGCACGGCGGCGACGGCGAGCACCGAGGCCGGTCCGGCCGCGGCGGCGGCGAGGCCGGGGAGGGCGAGGATGCCGGTGCCGAGCACGCTCGCGATGTAGAGCGCCGTGCCCTGCCCGAGGCCGAGGGTGCCGTGGCCGGGGGCCGGGGTCTCCGGTGCGGTCGCGGGGTGCTGCGTCGAGGTCACCCGCACAGTCTCGCGCACGAGGCATCCGCCCGCACTGGCAGGAATGACACCATCAGTACATATCCTGCCAAGCTCCGGCCGCTCAAGCGGATCGGCGGATGCCTACAGCCGCGCGAGCGTCTGGTCGATGTCGGCGAGCAGGTCGTCGACGTCCTCGATGCCGACCGACAGCCGCACGATCGAGGCCGGCACCTCCGCCTCCGTGCCGCGCACCGAGGCGTGCGTCATCTCCGAGGGGTAGTTCACGAGCGACTCGACGCCGCCGAGCGACTCGGCGAGCTGGAAGAGCTCCGTCGACTCCGCGAAGCGGCGCGCCGCTTCGCCGCCACCGGCGAGCTCGATCGAGAGCATGCCGCCGAAGCCCGACATCTGGCGACCGGCGAGCTCGTGACCGGGGTGCGACTCGAGGCCCGGGTAGTACACACGGGCGATCCCCGCGTGCTCCTCGAGCCTGCGGGCGATCGCGAGCGCGTTCTGGCTGTGCCGCTGCATGCGGATGCCGAGCGTTTTGATGCCCCGCGAGGTGAGGAACGCGTCGAACGGGCCCGACACGGCCCCCGCGGCGAACTGGGTGAACTGCACCCGCTCGTGCAGCTCGTCACGGCCGGGCGCGAAGACGACGGCGCCGCCGATCACGTCGGAGTGCCCGCCGAGGTACTTCGTGGTCGAGTGCACGACGACGTCGGCGCCGAGCGCGATCGGCTGCTGCAGCGCGGGGCTCGCGAAGGTGTTGTCGACGACGACGAGGAGGCCCGCCTCGTGGCCGAGCCCCGCGAGCGCGGCCACGTCGGAGATCTTCATGAGCGGGTTCGACGGTGTCTCGATCCAGAGCACCTTCGTCGCGCCCGGCTCGATCGCGGCGCGCACGAGGTCGAGGTCGCTCGTGTCGACGGTCGAGTGGCGCACGCCCCAGGCGCCGTGCACCCGGCGGATCAGCCGGTGCGTGCCGCCGTAGACGTCGTTGCCGATGACGACGTGGTCGCCGGGGGCGAGCACGGTGCGCAGCAGGGCGTCCTCGGCGGCGAGGCCCGACGCGAAGGACAGTGCGTGCGCGCCGCCCTCGAGCGCAGCGAGCTGGGTCTCGAGCGCGGTGCGGGTCGGGTTGCCGCCGCGCGAGTACTCGTAGCCCCCGCGGAGGCCCCCGATGCCGTCCTGCACGTACGTCGAGGTGGCGTAGATCGGCGGGATGACCGCCCCGGTCGTGGGGTCGAAGGCCTGGCCGGCGTGGATGGCGCGGGTGTCGAAACGGGCGTCGTCGGAGTTCATGAGGAGTCGCTTTCGAGTCGTACGGAGAGACGGAGGGAGGAGTGACTGCGGCCGGTGCGGGACCGGGCTCAGTGGGAGAGGTAGCCGAGCAGATCGCTGCGGGTGACGACGCCGAGCGCCTTGCCGCCGTCGGTGACGAGCATGGCCGGGACGTCGGTGAACGCCTGGCGCGCGGCGGCGACCGGCTCGTTCACGCCGATGAGCGGCAGCGGGGCGCCGAGCACCTGGGCGACCTCGTCGGTGAGCTTCGCCTCGCCGGAGAAGACCCGTTCGAGCAGTTCCTCCTCGTGCAGCGCGCCGAGCACCTCGCCGAGCACGACGGGCGGCTCGTGCCCGACGACGACGAGCTGCGAGACGCCGGTCGCGGTCATGCGGTCGATCGCGTCGCGCACCGTGTCCTGCGGGAAGACGTGCACGAGCGGCTCGGTGCGGTCGGCCTTCGCGGCGAGCAGGTCGGCGACGGTGTGCCCGCTCGGGGCGTTGCCGAAGCCGTAGGCGCGCAGCCACTTGTCGTTGAAGATCTTGCCGAGGTAGCCGCGGCCGCCGTCCGGCAGCAGCACGACGAACACGTCGTCGGGGCCGGCCTTCGCCGCCGCCTCGAGCGCGGCCACGACGGCCATGCCGCTCGAACCGCCGACGAGGATGCCCTCTTCACGGGCCAGCCGACGGGTCATGGCGAACGACGCGGCATCCGAGACCTCGATGATCTCGTGCGGCACCGCCGGGTCGTAGGCCGTCGGCCAGAAGTCCTCGCCGACCCCCTCGACGAAGTAGGGTCGCCCGGTGCCGCCCGAGTACACCGAGCCCTCCGGGTCGGCGCCGATGATGCGCACCCGGTCATCCGAGACCTCGCGGAGGTAGCGGCCGGTGCCGGTGATCGTGCCGCCCGTGCCGACGCCCGCGACGAAGTGGGTGACCCGGCCCTCGGTGTCGCGCCAGATCTCGGGCCCGGTGGTCTCGTAGTGCGAGCGCGGCCCGTTCGGGTTGGAGTACTGGTCGGGCTTGAACGCCCCTGGGATCTCGCGGACGAGCCGGTCCGAGACGCCGTAGTACGACTCCGGACTGTCGGGCGCGACCGCCGTCGGGGTGACGACGACCTCGGCCCCGTAGGCGGTGAGCACGTTGCGCTTGTCCTCGCCGACCTTGTCGGGGCAGACGAAGATGCAGCGGTAGCCGCGCTGCTGGGCGACGAGCGCGAGGCCGACGCCGGTGTTGCCGCTCGTCGGCTCGACGATCGTGCCGCCCGGCTTCAGCTTGCCCTCGCGCTCGGCGGCGTCGATGATGCGGCCGGCGATGCGGTCCTTCGAGGAGCCGCCGGGGTTCAGGTACTCGAGCTTCACGAGCACCGTCGCCCGTGTCACGCCCTCGGTGACGCGCGACAGCTTGACGAGCGGGGTGTCGCCGACGAGATCGACGATCGATTCTGCGTACTTCATTGCCGTGTTCATTCCTCGTGTGGGGTGCGTCGCATCGAACGGATGCCGCGCGCGACGCGATGAATAGGGGTCGCGGAGATCAGCGACAACAACACAGCGAAGAGTTCACGGACGACAGCCTAGCCGCTCGCCTCGGCCCGGCGCTTGGCCGATCCCTTCGGGGGGAACAGCGTCTCGGATTCCTCGAGCGACATGCCGTTCGTCTCGGGGACCTTGAGGAACACGAAGACGAAGGAGAGCGCCGCGAACAGCGCGTACATCCCGTAGGTGAACAGGAGCGAGAAGTCGCTGAGCGCGGGGAAGCTGACGGTGATGAGGAAGTTCGCGATCCACTGCGCGGCCGCGGCGAGTCCGAGAGCGCGGGCGCGGATGCGGTTCGGGAAGATCTCGCCGAGCAGCACCCAGACGAGCGGGCCCCACGAGAAGCCGAAGAACACGACGAACAGGTTCGCGGCGACGAGCGCGACCGGCCCCCAGACCCCGGGCAGCGAGACCTCGCCGTCGACGGTGACCGAGTTGGCGAAGGCGAGCGCCATCGCCGCGAGCGACACCGTCATGCCCGCCGAGCCGACGAGGAGGAGCGGCCGACGGCCGGCCCGGTCGACGAGGGCGATCGCGACGAAGGTGACGACGATGTTCGTCACCGAGGTGATCACCGAGATGAGCAGCGAGTTCGACTCGTCGAAGCCGACGGCCTTCCAGAGGGTCGTCGAGTAGTAGAAGATCACGTTGATGCCGACGAACTGTTGGAAGACGCTCAGCAGGATGCCGATCCAGACGATGCCCTGGAGCCCCAGCACGGGCCCGCGGAGCGCGCCCTTCCGCTTCGCGTACGCGTCCTGCTGCATCGAGTCGTGGATGTCGCGGATCGCCCGGTCCACCTCGTGCGGCTGGATGCGCGCGAGCACCTCCTTGGCCTTCTCCTCCTTGCCGACCTTCACGAGGAAGCGCGGCGACTCGGGGAGAGTGAGCGCCAGCAGGCCGTAGACGAGCGACGGCACGATGCAGGCGAGGAACATCCAGCGCCAGGCCTCGAGGCCGAACCAGAACGACTCGGAGGCCCCGCCCGCCGCCGTCGCGAAGAGCGCGTCGGACAGGAGCGCGGCGAAGATGCCGAACACGATCGCGAGCTGCTGCAGCGAGGCGAGCCGCCCACGCGCCTTGCGCGGCGAGATCTCGGCGATGTACGCGGGAGCGACGACCGAGGCGATGCCGATGCCGACGCCGCCGATCAGCCGCCAGACGATGAGGTCGACGACCCCGAAGGCGAAGCCGGAGCCGAGGGACGAGACGAGGAAGAGGATCGCGCCGAGCACCATCACGGGGATCCGGCCGAAGCGGTCGGCCAGCCGGCCGGCCAGCTCGGAGCCGACGGCGCAGCCGAGCAGGGCGCTCGCCACCGCGAAGCCGGTCACGCCGGAACTCAGGTCGAACTCGTGCTGGATGGCGTCGACGGCGCCGTTCACCACGGAGGAGTCGAAGCCGAAAAGGAAGCCGCCGACCGCGCCCGCGGCCGCGAGGCCGACGACCTTCGCGTTGAGCCCGTCTCCCCCGGCGCCGGCCTGCGGCTCGGCTGCTGCGCTCGTCATGTGCCGTCTCCTTGCTCGCCGGCCCACCCCGGCGTCGGGCACAGACTATGCCTTCGGTGCGCCGGAGCACGAGGGGGTGGCGGCACAGGTGGTATCCCGTCGAGCCTGCCAAAGCCCTGGGAGTACCCGCCCCGGTACCGGCTCCGGGATCCATGCATCCGTATCATCGGAGCGACGCGTCGAGAGAGGTCACCCAGTGAGCGCCAGCCCCAAGCAGCCGTCGATCAAGCAGCAGCGTGCTGCCGCCCGCGAGGCGAAACTCGCGGCGTTCCGCGCCAAGGAAGCGCGCCGCAAGCGAGTGCGCACGATCGGGATCGCCTCGGCCATCGTCGCCGTGGTCGCGGTCATCGGCCTGCTCGTCACGGCGATCGTGCTGACGCCGAAGCCGGCGAGCTACAGCAAGGGCGGCACGGGCACCGAGATCGACGGCGTCGAGACCTTCGAGAACAGCGCCGGTCACGTCGCCGGCACCGTCAACTACCCGCAGAGCCCGCCAGCCGGCGGCGAGCACAACCAGCTCTGGCTGAACTGCGGCGTCTACGAGCAGCCCGTGCCGAACGAGAACGTCGTGCACTCGCTCGAGCACGGCGCCATCTGGGTCACCTACGACCCCGAGCAGCTCGCGGGCGACGAGCTCGCCACGCTGAAGTCGAAGCTGCCCTCCACCTACGTGGTCCTCTCGCCGTTCGACGGGATGGACGCCCCGATCGCCCTCAGCGGCTGGAACACGCAGCTGAAGCTCGACGATGCGGCCGACCCGCGCATCCCCGAGTTCTTCGAGGAGTACTGGCAGAGCCAGAACGTGCCCGAGCCCGGCGCGCTCTGCACGGGCGCGTACGACGCGCCCGGCAAGGTCTCCTGACCCCGTGAGCCGCACCCGGGTCGTCGCGGCCGCCGTCGCGGGCGTCGTCGCGCTCGTGCTCGTCGCGGTCGCCGCGTTCGCGTTCGGCCGGCTCTCGACCGTGCCCGAGGCGACACCCGCCGAGGGCAGCGCCGAGGCGGGCTTCGCCCGCGACATGCAGGTGCATCACAAGCAGGGCGTCGAGCTCGCGCTGCTCGTGAGCCGGCTCACCGACGACGCCGAGGTGCGCCTGCTCGCCGACGACATCGCCGCGACGCAGGCGCAGCAGTCGGGTCAGCTCGCCGGCTGGCTGAACATCTGGGACCTGCCGCAGTACAGCGCCGAGCCGCAGATGACGTGGATGGCCGACGGCGGGGCGCACTCGCACACGGCGGGCGAGCCGATGCCCGGCCTCGCCACGCCCGAGCAGATCGACGTGCTCCGCGCCGCGACCGGCGTCGAAGCGGAGCGGGAGTTCCTCGAGCTCATGATCGCGCACCACCTCGGCGCGGTGGAGATGGCGGAGGCGCTCGAGACGCGGTCGAGCCATCCGGTCGCCCTCGCCTTCGCGCGGGCCGTGATCGCCTCGCAGCAGTCCGAGATCGAGCTCATGCAGGGCATGCTCGACGCACGCGGCTGAACCGCCGACCGGCCGGCGGCCCGTCAGTCGAGCGCCGGCAGGGCGGTGTCGGCCTGCTCGCGGTACAACGAGGCGTACACCCCGCCGAGGCCGAGCAGCTCGGCGTGCGTGCCGCGCTCGACGATGCGCCCGGCGACGACGACGAAGATGACGTCGGCCGAGACCACGGTCGTCAGCCGGTGCGCGATCGCGATCGTCGTGCGCCCCTTCGCGGCGTCGTCGAGCGCCGCCTGCACGACGCGCTCGGAGATCGTGTCGAGCGCGCTCGTCGCCTCGTCGAGCACCAGCACGGGCGGATCCTTCAGGAGCACCCGGGCGATCGCGATGCGCTGCTTCTCACCGCCCGAGAGCCGGTAGCCGCGCTCGCCGACGACCGTGTCGTAGCCCTCGGGGAAGCTCGCGACGGTCTCGTGGATGTTCGCCGCGCGCGCCGCGGCCTCAAGCTCGGCGTCGGTGGCGTCGGGCTTCGCGTAGCGGAGGTTCTCGGCGATGGAGGCGTGGAACAGGTAGGTCTCCTGGCTGACGATGCCGATGCGCCCGACGAGCGACTCCTGCTCGAGTTCGCGAACGTCGACCCCGGCGAAGCGCACGGCGCCGCTCGTCGCCTCGTAGAGCCGCGGCACGAGGTAGGAGACCGTCGTCTTCCCGGCGCCCGAGGGGCCGACGAAGGCGGCGAACTGGCCGGGCTCGATCGTGAACGACACCTCGTCGAGGGTCGGCCGGCTGTCGCCCTCGGCGTCGGGGTAGCGGAACGACACCCGGTCGAACTCGACCCGCCCGAGCGCCGGCCCGTCGGGGACCTCCCGCGCGTCGGGCGCGTCGGTGATCGCCGGTCTCAGATCGAGGTACTCGAAGATGCGCGCGAAGAGGGCGCTCGAGGTCTGCAGGTCGAGCGCGACGCGCATGAGCCCCATCAGCGGGAACAGCAGCCGCGCCTGCACGGTCGTGAACGCGACGATCGTGCCGGCCGTCACGTCGACCGCGCCGCCGGTGATGAGCCAGCCCGAGACGAGGTAGACGACCGCCGGGATCGACGACATGAAGATGTTCACCATCGCGAAGAACCATTGCCCGGTCATCTGCTGGCGCACCTGCAGGCTGATCTGGTTGCGGTTCTCGTCGGCGTAGCGGTCGATCTCGCTCTGCTGGCGGGTGAAGCTCTTCGACAGCAGGATGCCGGAGACCGACAGCGTCTCCTGGGTGATCGCCGTCATCTCGGACAGCGACTCCTGCGTCTTGCCCGCGATGCGCGCCCGCACCTGGCCGACCCGGCGCTGCGCGATCACCATGAACGGCATGAGCACGAGCGCGACGAACGTGAGCTGCCAGTTCAGGATGAGCATCGCGACGAACGCCGAGATGACGGTCACCGTGTTGCCGAGCACGCTCGAGACCGTGTTCGTGAGCACCCCGGCGACGCCGCCGACGTCGTTCTGCAGCCGGGACTGGATGACGCCCGTCTTCGTGCGGGTGAAGAAGCTCAACTCCATCGACTGCAGATGGGAGAACAGGCGCACCCGCAGCGCGCCCATGACCTTGTTGCCGATCGTGGAGGTGAGCCACGTCTGCCACACCGCGAGCAGGGCCGAGACGATGAAGACCGCGATCATGCCGACGACGAGCCAGGTGAGGACCGGCACGTCGGGCGGCAGCGCGTCGCCCGCCGCGTTCTTGGGGAACAGGCCGTCGTCGAAGGCGCGCTGGGTGAGCAGTGGCGGGATGACGCTGAGCGCCGCCCCGATGAGCACCAGCACGACGGTGGTGACGAGCGCGGCCCGGTGCGGCGCGAACAGCTCGGCGATGCGGCCGAGCAGGTTCGGGATCTTCGGTGCCTCGGCGTTCTCGGCGCGCTGGGCGGCCTCGTCGGCCGAGGCGATGCGCGTGCGGGGCTTGCCCATGCGCCCGCTCTGCCCGCCCGGCGCGGTTCGGTTCATGCTCACCGCTTCACCCTACGCTGCACCGGGGACGCCCCGGCCGGGCCGGGCTCAGCCCTTGGTCGACCCCGCCAGGAGGCCGCGCACGAAGTACCGTTGCAGCCCGAAGAAGACCGCGAGCGGAATGATGATCGAGATGAAGGCGCCGGCCGTCAGGCGTTCCCACTCCTGCCCGCGCGAACCCACCATCTCCGCCAATCGCTGGGTGAGTGGCGCGACGTCCTGCGTGCCGCCCGAGAAGATGAGGGCGACCAGCAGGTCGTTCCAGACCCAGATGAACTGGAAGATCGCGAACGAGGCGATCGCCGGCGTCGCAAGCGGCAGCACGATGCGGAAGAAGATCTGCCCGTGGGTGGCGCCGTCGACGCGCGCGGCCTCGATGACCTCGCTCGGGATCTCCGCGATGAAGTTGTGCAGCAGGAAGATCGCGAGCGGCAGCGCGAACATCGCGTGCGCGAGCCAGACCGGGGCGTAGTTCTGCTCCGGGATGATCGGCACGACGTCGTGCAGCCACGCCTGCATCGGCCGCAGCCAGGTCGAGAAGATCTGCAGCAACGGCACGAGGGCCATCTGCAGCGGCACGATCTGCAGCGCGAACACGAGGATGAACAGCACCCCGGCGCCCTTGAACTTGATCCAGGCGAAGGCGTACGCCGCCATCGTCGCGAGCACGAGCGGGATGAGCGTGCCGACGAGCGAGATCGCGATCGAGTTCACGATGTAGGCGCCGAGCTGCGGCGACGACTGCGACGTCGAGAGCAGCACGTCCCGGTAGTTGTCGAGCGTGAAGCCCCAGTTCTCGAAGATCGTCCACCAGCCCGTGGTGCGCACGAGCTCGGCGGGGCGGAACGAGGAGATCAGCAGGCCGAAGGTCGGGATGGTCCAGAGCACGGCGATGATGAGCGCCGCGATCGTCGCGGTGCGCGAGGTGAGCCGCTTCTTGACGCGGGCGGACTTGGTGCCGACGACCTCGGTCAGGGCGGTCGTCTCGGCGGCCCCCTCGATCGAGCCGCGGTCCTTGCCCGTGGGCAGGTCGGCGGGCGCGATGCTCATCGGATCTCCCTCTGCTTGCGGAGCACGTTGATGTTGTAGACGACGATCGGCAGCACCAGCAGGAACAGGATGAGCGCGAGCGCCGAGCCGCGTCCCACCTCGCTCGCCCGGAACGCCTGGGTGTACATCTCGTTCGCGATGACGGAGGTGTTGAAGTTGCCGGCCGTCATCGTGCGGACGATGTCGAAGACCTTCAGCGTCGCGATCGAGATCGTCGTGAGCACCACGACGAGCGCGCCACGGATGCCGGGAACGGTCACGTTGACGAAGCGCTGCCAGCCGTTCGTGCCGTCGAGCTGGGCGGCCTCGATCTGCTCGGTCGGCACGCCCTTGATGGCCGCGCTCAGCAGCACCATCGCGAAGCCGGTCTGGATCCAGATCATCACGATGATGAGGAGGAAGGTGTTCAACGGATCGGTCTGCATGAACTGCACCGGCTCGCCGCCGAAGGCGGTCACGATCGCGTTCAGCAGGCCGATCTGCTCGCGGTCGCCCGAGCGGTACTCGTAGACGAAGCGCCAGATGATGCCCGCGCCGACGAAGGAGATCGCGATGGGCATGAACAGGATGACCTTGTAGTACTTCTCACCCCGGGAGCGGTCGATGAAGACGGCATAGGCGAGGCCGATGGCCGTGGACACCGTCGGCACGAGCAGCACCCAGATCACGGTGTTGATGAGGGTGCGGATGGCCGTCGGCTGCGTGAAGGTCCACACGAAGTTGTCGAGGGTCCACTCGCCGCCGGACGTCTGGAAGGCGAGGAGCGAGGTGCGGATGGCCGGGTACACGAGGCCGATCGCGAGGAAGATGAGGGCGGGCGCCAGGAACCCGACGAGCTGCCAGTAGTCGCGGCCCTTCTTCGGCGCCTTGTCGATGAAGAAGATGAGCAGGCCGACGACGGCGGCCAGTACGGCGAGCCCCATCACCACCTGCAGGAGCTTGCCGAGCAGATCGGCGGTCGTCATCGTGCCTCCCGGGTTTTCGTCTTCGAAGCCAGCCGGAGCTGGAGGGGGGTGCGAGGGGCGGAGCCGTCCGGCTCCGCCCCTCGATCATGCCGCGCGGGGTGCTGGGTCTGCGACCGGCGCGCGGCGTTCACTCAGCTGGCGGGCCAGCTGGACTCGATGGTGTTCAGGGTGTCCGCGGTGCTCTGCCCCGTGGTCCAGGCGACCATGCCCTTCCAGAAGGAGTCGGCGCCGACGGCACCGGGCATGAGGTCCGAACCGTCGAAGCGGAACGTCGTCTCGGGGTCCTGCAGGATCTCGATCGACTGCTCGAGCAGCTCGCTCGACGCGTTCTTCGGGTCGAGGCCCTTGTTCGCGCTGATGACGCCACCGAGCTTCACGCGGTTGTTCGCCCAGGTGTCGCTGGAGAGGTAGGCCCGCACGGCCTCGACCTCTTCGGCGTCACGGAAGGCGACCGGGAACTCGCCGCCGCCGGTGACCGACAGCGGGTCGTCGGCGTTGGCCGGCGGCATCAGGAAGGCGAAGACGGAACCGTCGCTCGCGACCGTGTTGGCGTCGCCGCCGTCCGGGTTCCAGAAGGTCTCGTAGAACGAGGCCTGGTGGTGCAGCGAGCACTGGCCGTCGAGGATCGGGAGACCGGCGGTCTGGAAGGCCTCGGTGACGATCGTCGAGACGTCGCCGATGCCGCCGTTCACCATGTCCGGGTTCTTCAGGATCTCGCCCGCGGCGTCGAAGGCCTCGGCGACCTTCGGGTCGTTGAACGGGATGCCGTGGGTGACCCACTGGTCGTACACGTCGGCGCCGTGCAGGCGCAGCATGTAGTCCTCGATCCAGTCGGTGCCCGGCCAGCCGGTGGCATCGCCCGACTCGAAGCCGACGCACCAGGGCTTGTGGTCGCCCTCGGCCGCGATCTTCTCGGACAGCGCGTTCAGCTCGTCGAGGGTCTTCGGGATCTCGTACCCCTTCTCCTCGAACTCGGACGGCGAGTACCAGATGTAGCCCTTGATGCTCGCCATGAGCGGCGCGGCGTAGAAGGTGTCGTCGTAGGTGCCGTACTGCTTCCAGTCCTCGCTCCAGAACTCGTCGACGTTCGCTTCGACCTTCTCGGATGCGGGGATCAGCCAGCCGCCGTCGGCGAGGCGGCCGAGGAGGCCCGGCTGCGGCACGATGCCGATGTCGGGGGCGTTGCCACCCTCGGCCAGCACGGCGATCTGGGCCTCGAACTCGCTCGAGCCCTGGTAGGTGATCTCGATGCCGGTGCAAGTCTGGAAGTCCTTCCAGGACTCGACCAGGCGGTCGGCCTCGAGGTCGAGGATGGTGCCGCTGATGGACACCTTCTTGCCGTCGAAGGTGCCGTACTGCTCGTAGGGCGCGCAGTCGACGTCGGCGGCATCCTCGTTGGCGATGTCGCCCGTACATGCCGTGAGGGCCAAGCCGACCGCGGCGGCCGCCACGACGGGGCCCACCAATCGGCGATGACGCGTGAAACGCATAGCTCTCTCCTCGTTGAGTGTGGTGCAGGCGGACCGGAACCGGTTCCAGCGACCACCGTAGAGCACGGTCGCGCTTCGCCACAAGTGACCGCCGATCACGAATCGGCGACAAGTGACGCCCTTGCCACCATTGGGTGAGAGCGCTTCCACGAAAATCGCCCGTTCGATCGGCAATTCCAGAAGTGGAGTGGAACCGGTTCCATCCATGTGGTCCGGGCGAGTATGCTCTGCATCGAATACGCCGAGTGAGGAGCCGCGATGACCGCGATCGCCGACGTCGCCCGCCTCGCTGGCGTCTCCAAGGCCACGGCCTCCAGAGCCCTGTCCGGCCGTGGGCACGTCGCCGAGACGACACGTCGCAAGGTCGAGGCCGCCGCCGCCGAGATCGGCTACATCGTCTCCCCCGATGCCGCGAGCCTCGTCACCGGCCGCACGAAGAACATCGGCGTCGTCATCCCGTTCGTGAACCGCTGGTTCTTCGGGGAGGTGCTCGAGGGCCTCGAACGCACGCTGCTGAGCGCGGGCTACGACCTGACGCTCTACAACGTCGACGGCGCCGGTCCCGACCGCGACCGGGTCTTCGAGTTCTTCCTCGCGCGGAAGCGGGTCGACGCGGTCATCGCCGTCGGCGTCGACCTCACCGAACGCGAGCTCGCGGCGCTCGAACGCCGCGACAAACCCGTCGTCGTGCTCGGCGGCGGCGAGGCCGGCGCGCTCGGGCCCGCGCGGCTTGGCATCGACGACCGCGCGGTCGGCCAGCTCGCCACCGAGCACCTGCTGCAACTCGGCCACACCCGGCTCGTACACTTGGCCGGCGACGGCGCCGCCGCCAGACCGCTGAGCGTGCAGGGGCTGCGCCGGCACGGCTACCTCGACGCGATGTCGGCGGCCGGTCTCGCGCCGCGCGGGCGGGCCGCGATCGTCGAGACCGAGATGACGATGCCGGGCGGCTACGGGGCCGCCCTGCAACTCCTCGGTCAGCCCGGCCGCCGTCCGACCGCGGTGTTCGCCGCCTCCGACGAGGTGGCGTTCGGCGCCATCCGCGCCGCAGAGCGGCTCGGCATCTCGGTGCCGCACGATCTCTCGATCGTCGGCGTCGACGGGCACGAGTACGCCGAGATGTTCGGCCTCACGACGGTCGAGCAGTCGCCCAGCGGGCAGGGCCGGGCCGCCGTCGACCTCGTACTACGGCTGCTCGGCGAAGGCGCGGAGCCGGACCCGCTGCCCGACTCCGGCGCACCGCTGCCGACGCGCCTCGTCGTCCGCACGACGACGATGCGCGCCCCGAACTAGCTCGCGTCGCCCGCGGTGATCGCCTCGGCCTCCGTGAGCGGCGGTTCGGCCTCCACCCGGTCGACGCGCCGGAGCGCCCGGTGCCCGAACAGCACGATGAGGAGCGCGACGGCGACCGAGCCCGCAGCGGCGTAGTACGGGGCGTCGGGGGCGATCAGGTGGGCGAGCTCGGCCGCCGCGGGCGGGGCGATCGCGCCGCCGAGGAAGCGCACCGCGGAGTACGCGCTCGAGGCCACCGAGCGCTGGAGGTCGGTCGCCTCCATGACGCACTCGGTGAGCACCGTGTTCAGCACGCCGAGCACGAGGCCGCCGATCACGATGCAGACGACGAGCGCGGTCGGGTTCGCGATCACGAGGCCGGCCGCGACGAGGTCGACGGCGAGGAGCGGCAACGCGATCCACAGCACGCGGGTGCGTGGCATCCGCGCCGTCAGGAGCGGCGCGACGAAGACCGAGGTGATCGCGAGCGCGAGGCCCCAGCCGAAGAAGGTGAACCCCAGGCCGAGCGCGTCGAAGCCGAGCGGGAACGGCGAGTAGGCGAGCAGCACGAAGAAGCCGATGTTGTAGAACAGCGCGGCCGCGGCGAGCACCGCGAGCGCCGGCTGGCGGAGCGCCCGGATGGGCGCGGAGAGCTTCGTCGGCACGGGCCTCGCGGCGTCCCCGCGCTCCGGCTGCAGGAAGACGACGATCGCGATGAAGCCGATCGCCATCAGCGCGGCGGTGCCGAAGAAGGGACCGCGCCAGCTCAGGTGGCCGAGGAGGCCGCCGAGGAGGGGGCCGATCGCGATGCCGAGGCCGAGGGCGGCCTCGTAGAGGATGATCGCCGAGCCGGTGCCGCCGGAGGCCGCGCCGACGATGGTGGCGAGCGCGGTCGAGATGAAGAGGGCGTTGCCGAGGCCCCAGCCGGCGCGGAAGCCGATGACGGACTCGACGTTCTGCGAGAGGCCCGCGGCGGCGGCGAAGACCACGATCAGGGCGAGGCCGATGAGCAGCGTCTTCTTCGCGCCGATGCGGCTCGACAGCCAGCTCGTGCCGAGCATCGCGAGGCCCGTGATCAGCAGGTAGCTGGTGAAGAGCATCTCGGTCTCGGTGGGCGTCGCCTGCAGGCTCTCGGCGATCGCCGGGAGGATGGGGTCGACGAGGCCGATGCCCATGAAGGCGATGACGCAGGCGAAGGCGACCGCCCACACCGCCTTGGGCTGCTTCAGGATGGATCCGGATGTCTCGTGCGAGCCGTGGCTCATTCGTGCTCCTTGCTGCGGCCGAGACTGGCGTCGGCCCGATCGAGGCCGGCCTGGAGCACCGCGACGGTGCGCTCCAGGGCGGCGAGGTCATCGTCGGAGAGCTCGGGGAACATCGGCGCGATGGTCGCCGTGAGCTCGTCGCGCCACGCGTCGAGGGCCAGGAGCCCGGCCGGCTCGGCGGCGACGCGCAGGGCGCGGCCGTCGTCGGGGTCGGGTGTGCGGCGCACCCAGCCGCGCTCCTCGAGCGCGTTGACGAGCTTCGTCATGGTCGGCTGGGTGACCCGGCTGACCCGGGCGAGCTCGCCGAGGCGCAGCGGGCCGAGGTCGCGGAGCACGCCGACGGTGCGCCAGACGGCGGGCGACTCCTCGCTGCCGGTCGCGGTCGCCGCGACGCGGACGAGTCGGCTGTTCGCCGACACGAGCGCGCCGACGAGGGCGGGCAGGTCGAGGTCGCGTGGCATGCCGCCAGTATACATAGCTTGGCTATATATCTCTTCCCGGCCCCCGAAACACCCCTCCGACCCGCGAGAATAGGAGGGCTGCGCGCGAGCGCCGCGACGCAGACGAAAGGGCGCAGATGGGCACCAGCTATCTCGAACAGCCGTTGCTCACCTCGCCCGGCCAGCCGCTGCGGGTGGCCGTCTACTCGCGCATCGCGCACGGCATCCGCACCGGGGTGTTCGCCCTCGGCACGGCCCTCCCCCGCGAGACCGAGCTCGGCACCGCCCTCGGCGTGAGCCGCACCGTCGTCCGCGAAGCGCTCATGCTGCTCGAGGAGGACGGCCTGATCAGCACCAGGCGGGGCGTCGGCCGCTTCGTCGCCGACGCCGTGCCGCACGCCGGCCTCGAGGAGTTCCGGCCGCTCGACCTCGTGCTCGCCGAGCCCGGCGCCACGGTCGAGCTGCGCCACGTCGAGCTCACGCAGCAGACCGCGACGGACTTCGTCTCGACCTACCTCCGCGTCGCGGACGATGCGCGCTTCTGGTTCCGCGAGGCGATCGCGTTCCGCGACGGGGAGCCGATCGCGGTCGTCCAGGAGTACCTGCCCGTCGGGGACGACCGCGCCGGCTTCGGCGCCGCGGTCGAGGCCGCGCTGCCCGACATCGACGAGGCGGCCTCGACCGTGCTGATGCGCATCGTCGACCGCACCGGGCTCGCGTTCGTGACCGGCGTCTGCCGCATCGGCGTGAGCGTCGCCGGCTCGACCCGGGCGAAGCAGCTCGGGCTGAAGCCCGCAGACCCCGTGATGCTGCTCACCCAGACCGCCGACCTCGACGGGCGGCCCGCCTACCTCGCGAAGGTCATCGTCTCGCCCACCGTCGGGCACCTCGCGGTGCGGCAGTCCTCGGGCGGCTGAGCGCCCGAGCGCGCCCCGCGGCGGCGGCGGGCGTCAGCGGGCGAGCCGCGCCTCGAGGGCACGCCGCACCGCCGGCTCCAGGAAGGCGGCGTCGACGCTCGCCCGGTCGAGGGCGTCGAGCCCCGCGGCATCCCAGCCGAGCTGCTCGGCGAGCACCCGGCGTTCGGCCGCGAGGTCGGAGCCCGTCTGCATCGGGTTGTCGTCGCCGAGCACGAGCCGGACGCCCGCCCGGCGCATGGCGGCGCCCGGGTGATCGGCGACGCGGTCGATCGCCCCGGTGAAGTGGTTCGAGGTGGGGCAGATCTCGACGACCACGCCCTGATCGGCCGCCCACCCGAGCAGCGCCGGATCGTCGACGAGGTGCGCGCCGTGCCCGATCCGGCTGACGCCGAGCCGGCGGACCGCGTCGGCCACCGCCTCGGCCTCGCCCGCCTCCGCGGCGTGGCAGGTCAGCCCGAGGCCCGCGGCGGCGGCCACCCGGAACGCCGGGGCGTGCACGTCGTGACGCGGGAAGCGCGACTCGTCGCCCGCGAGGTCGAAGCCGCAGACGACCTCGCCCGCGGCCGCCGCCGCGGCCCGCGCGACGGCGAGGTTCGTCGCCTCGTCATGATGGCGGAGCGCGGCGACCACGGCGCCGGACGGCATGCCGGACGCCGCGCTGCCCGCGGCCATCCCGCGGGCCACCGCCGCGACGACCTCGGCGAGGCCGCGGCCGTCGTCGGCGTGGGTCGCCGGTCCGAAGCGCAGCTCCAGGTAGTCCTGGCCGCCCGCCGCGGCATCCTCGACCGCCTCCCTGGCGATCCGCTCGATCGCGTCGAGCCGGCGGAAGAACGGATAGCTCGCGGCGACCTTCTCCAGGTACGCCGTGAGATCCGCCGGCCCGTCGAGCCGGAGCGCCCGCGCCCAGCCGGCGGGCGGCTCCGGCACGCCGGCCCCCCGAGCGAGCTCGGCGGCCGTCTCCGGCCGCAGCCGCCCCTCGAGGTGGCTGTGCAGGTTGATCAGCATCGGTCCGCGGCTCAGAGCTCGAGTCGCACGGCGGTCTCGAGCGCCGCCTCGATGCTGCGCATCCAGCCCTCCTTCAGGGCCTCCTTGACGCCCGAGTAGAGGCTCGTGCCGTCGTAGAGGTTGCTCGAGGTGGAGCAGATCATCCCGGCCCGCACGCCGCGCAGCCGCGCGACCACGAAGATCGCCGAGGCCTCCATCTCGACGTTCGTGACGCCGAGCTCGTGGAGCGTCGAGATCCACTCCGGAGTCTCCGCGTAGAAGGCGTCGTCGCTCACGCTGATGCCGGTGTGCACCTTCGCCCGCGTGCCCTCGGTGAGCTCCCGCGCGGTGCGGGCGAGCTCTGCGGTGATCGCGAGATCGGGCACGGCCGGGTAGCCGGTCATCGCGTAGGCGGCGGTCGTGCCGTCGTTGCGGAGCGAGCCCTCGCTCACGAGCAGGTCGCCGGGCGCGATGCCCGCCTGCAGCCCCGCCGAGGAGCCGACCCGGATGAAGGAGGTCACCCCCACCCGGACGAGCTCCTCGACCGCGATCGCCGCCGAGGGGCAGCCCATGCCCGTCGAGGTCGCCGTGATCCGCCGGCCCTTGTAGTCGCCCGTCATCGTGAGGTGCTCGCGCTGGTGCGCGACCGTGCGCACATCGGTGAGGAACTCGGCGATCATCGGCACCCGGAAGGGGTCGCCGGGCAGCAGCGCCACCGTCGAGACCTCGCCGGGCGCGACCCCGATGTGGTACTGGCGTTCGCCGATCCCGGCGCTGGCCTTGTCGACGGCGGTGGCGGAGGCGGAGGTGGTCGTGGTCATCGTGGCGCGAGCCTTTCGTTCGGGTGCGTGGGAGTGCGGCGGAGCAGGGCGGATGGCCCGCTCAGGCCCTCGGCGAGGAGGGCGAGTCGACGACGAACTCGCCGGAGATGATCTGCTGGCGCAGCGCCTCGACCTCGTCGAGGAGTTCCGGGGCGATCCGCGACTCCCAGTCGTGCGTCGGCGCGATCCCGACGCCCTCGTTCTCGAGCGTGCCGATGTACGGCGTACTGGAGAAGTCGCCGTCGGCCGCCGCGAGGGTGACCTCCTCGGCCGCGGTGGTGAGGTTCTTCAGCACCGAGGTCAGGTAGTACTGGCGGAACTTCGGCACGGCGTCGTAGACGTCGCCGTTCACGCCGATGATGGCGAGGTCGGTGCCCCGCTCCTCGGCGACGGTGGCGCTCGCCTCGAACAGGCGCCCGGCGACGGGCATCACCACGTCTGCACCCTGGTCGAGCAGCCCCTCGGTGAGCGTGCGCGCCTTGATCTGGTCGTCGAAACCGCCGACGAAGAGGCCGTTCTGCGCCGCCTTGTCCCAGCCGAGCACCTTCACCTCGGTGCCGTGGGTCTCGTTGTAGTGGGCGACGCCGTCGGCGAAGCCGTCCATGAACACGGTGACCGAGGGGAACGGCATGCCGCCGTAGGTGCCGACCGCGCCCGTCTTCGTGACGCCCGCGGCGAGGTAGCCGGCGAGGGCCGCGGCCTGGGCGGTGTCGAAGAGCACGGGCTTCACGTTGTCGAGCGCGAGCGGCGCGCCCTCGGCGTCGGTGACGGTGCTGTCGATGAGGGCGAAGTCGACCTCGGGCGCCTGCTGCGCGGCATCCCGCGTGGCGTTCGCGAGGGCGAAGCCGACCGTGACGATGAAGTCGCAGTCCTGCTCGACGAGGCCCTGGATGTTGCCGGCGTACTGGTCCTCGGTGTTCGAGTCGGCGGTGAGCACCTTCGTGCCGAGCTCGTCGGCGGCGGCCTTCACCCCCTCGTAGGTGAGCTGGTTGAAGTCCTTGTCGTCGAAGCCGGTGATGTCGGAGACGGCGCACGGGGTGAAGTCGCTCGCGGCGGCCGGGTCGTCGCTCGCCGCAGGGGCGGAGCCGCAGCCCGAGAGCAGCAGCGCGACGGCGCCGGCGGTCAGGCCGGTGGCGAGCAGGGGTCGGGGGAAGCTTCGCATCATGACGTCCTTGTCTGGGGGCGGAGGACGCGGGGCACTCGCTCCCCGCGCAGTATGATGTTATACCTCTTGCCCGACGAAGGCAATGCCCCCTTCCGGCGGGGGCGGGCGGGGGCAGGCGGGCCGGGGGCGGCGCGAACGACGGATGCCCCGTGCCGAACGAATCGGCACGGGGCATCCGTGTACTGCAGCGACGTTCGTCGCCTCAAGCCGGGTGCACTCGCAGGGAGTGCACCGGATTACTTGAGGGTGACGGTGGCGCCGGCCTCCTCGAGGGCGGCCTTGGCCTTCTCGGCGGTCTCCTTGTTGGCGCCCTCGAGGACGGCCTTCGGAGCACCGTCGACGACGGCCTTCGCCTCACCGAGGCCGAGCGAGGTGAGCTCGCGGACGACCTTGATGACCTGGATCTTCTTGTCGCCGGCGGCCTCGAGGACGACGTCGAACGAGTCCTTCTCCTCCTCGGCGGCGGCGTCGCCACCACCGGCGGCGGGCGCACCGGCAGCCGCGACGGCGACCGGGGCGGCGGCGGTGACCTCGAAGGTCTCCTCGAACGCCTTGACGAACTCCGAGAGCTCGATGAGGGTGAGCTCCTTGAACGCCTCGAGCAGCTCTTCAGTCGAAAGCTTTGCCATTTTTCTCTCCTTGTTGTGTACTCACCGCAGCGTGGCTCGCGCCTTACGCAGCGGACTCCTGCTTCTCGCGCAGCGCGTCGACCGTGCGGACGGCCTTCGACAGCGGCGCGTTGAACAGATATGCGGCTCCGAACAGCGAGGCCTTGAAGGCACCGGCGAGCTTCGCCAGCAGCACTTCGCGGGACTCGAGGTCGGCGAGCTTGCCTACCTCTTCGGCGGTCAGGGGCTTGCCATCGAAATAGCCGCCCTTGACCACGAGGAGGGGGTTCGCCTTGGCGAAGTCACGCAGCGACTTCGCGACGGCGACGGGGTCGCCGTGCACGAACGCGATCGCCGACGGGCCCGCGAGGGCGTCGTCGAACGCCGAGATGCCGGCGTTGTTCGCGGCGATCTTGGTCAGCGTGTTCTTCACCACGGCGTAGCTCGCGTCCCCACTGATGGACTTGCGCAGCTCCTTGAGCTGAGCAACAGTGAGGCCGCGGTATTCGGTCAGCAGAACGGCGGTCGAGCTCTGGAACATCTCCTGGAGCTCGGCAACCGCGGCTTCCTTGTTCGCCATGGCCACTCCTTGTGTCTTCATCGCGCATCGCGGTGACGATGCACGGCCTGGGAGCGCCGGCATGAAAAAAGCTCCGGCGCAGACGCGCGGAGCTTCGGCCCGGAGAATTCCGGAGAGACTTCGTCACACCTGCGCGGGCCCCTTGCTCTCGCAAGAACTTCGGTCGAACCCTTCGGGCACGACTACCAGCGGTCTTTGGCTCGGATCAGCGTACCCGACCCCCCGCCATCCACCAAATCCCCTCCCCGCTCCCCCCTCCCCCTTTACACAACTCAGGAACATGTGGCGGTTATGCCGTCCGAGCCATCCGTCCACCCCCGGAACCACGCGGATGCCGATCCAATTCTTCCTGAGTTGCGTGAGGGGGTGCGCAGGGCGGGGGGGCGCGCGGCGCAGGGCGGGGCGGGCGGATGGCGCGGGAATAGTTGACCAAGGTCGATAGTTGACGTACATCAACGACAGCGTTATCGTTGACGCACATCAACTTTCTATGAGGACTACTTCTTTGACGTCTCAGCTCACCGCCTCGACCACCGAGGCACCCCGCTCCCCCCGTGAGGTGTTCACCGCACTCTCCGGGCTCATCATGGGCATGTTCGTGGCCGTGCTCTCCGGCACGGTCGTCTCGACCTCGATGCCCGTCATCATCGCCGACCTCGGCGGCGACCAGTCGGCCTACACCTGGGTGATCACCGCGAGCCTGCTCGCGACCGCCGTCTCCACCCCGATCTGGGGCAAGCTCGCCGACCTCGTCGACCGCAAGATGCTGCTGCAGCTCGCGCTCGGCCTCTTCGTCGTGGGCACGGCGATCGCCGGCTTCGCCCAGGACACCGCCATGCTCATCGCGGTGCGCGTCGTGCAGGGCCTCGGCGCCGGCGGTCTCATGTCGCTCGTCATGATCGCGGTCGCGCTCATCATCTCCCCGCGCGAGCGCGGCAAGTACATGGGCGTCGTCGGCGGCATCATGGCGCTCGCCACGATCGGCGGCCCGCTCCTCGGCGGCGTCATCACCGACGCCTTCGGCTGGCGCGCGAACTTCTTCATCGGCATCCCCTTCGCGATCGCCGCGATCATCATGATCCAGCGCACCCTGCACCTGCCGAAGCCGAACCGCGAACGCGTCCGCATCGACTACCTCGGCGCGGTGCTGCTCACCGTCGGCGTCTCGGTGCTCCTCATCTGGGTGTCCATGGGCGGCAGCCAGTTCGAGTGGGACTCGATGCAGAGCTACCTCATGATCGGCGGCGCGGTGCTCGCCATCCTCGCCTTCATCGTGACCGAGTTCTTCGTGCCCGAGCCGATCGTGCCGATGTCGCTGTTCCGCAACCGCACCTTCACCCTCTCCGTGATCGCCTCGATCTCGGTGGGCGTGGCGATGTTCGCGACGAGCGTCTTCCTCGCGCAGTACTTCCAGCTCGCCCGCGGCGCGACCCCGACCGAGTCGGGCCTCATGACGATCCCGATGATCGTCGGCCAGATGGGCGCCTCGATCGGCATCGGTCAGCTCGTCTCGCGCTTCGGCAAGTGGAAGGGCTGGATGCTGCTCGGCTCCGCGCTCATCATCGCGGGCGTGAGCCTCATATCGACGCTCCGCTACGACACCGACTTCCTCTGGGTCTCGGTGTACATGGTGATCCTCGGCGCCGGCCTCGGCATGGTCATGCAGAACCTCACGCTCATCGTGCAGAACGACACCCCGGCCTCGCAGCTCGGCGCCGCGAGCTCGAACGTGAACTTCTTCCGCTCGATCGCCGGCACCATCGGCGTGACGATCATGGGTTCGGTGCTCGCCAGCCAGGTGACAACGCACATCACCGACGGGCTCGCGAAGTTCACCCCGTCCTCGGCCGACGAGGTCGCGGCGCTCAAGGGCCTCGCGTCCGGCAACGTGCCGAAGGTGGGCGAGCTCCCCGACGCCATCCGCGTGATCGTCGAGGGCGCCTACGGCCACGGCATCGCCGACGTGTTCATCATCGCCGTGCCGCTGGCCGTGCTGAGCCTCATCGCGATCGCGTTCCTGCCGAACAAGCCGCTGTCGACGAAGAACGCCGCGCAGTCGCTGGCGGAGGAGGCCGAGGAGGTCGCCATCGACCTCGCCGAGGCCGAGACCGGCTCGCCGGTCACCGCGGCGGTCGCGATGAGCGAGGCGGATGCCTCCCGCGAGCCCCGCGCGCAGGCGGAGGCCGAGGCATCCGCCGCCGCTTCGGAGGACGAGCCGGCCCCGGCCCGCAAGTAGCATGAGTGCCATGACCGAGTCCTCCGTCGACGAGGCGATCGCGCGCGTGGAAGACCAGCTCTCCGTCGTGTTCGGTCGCGCCCGCACCGTCTGGAAGGAGGCGGCGCAGCAGATCCACCCCGAGCTGAACCCGGCCGGCTACAAGCTGCTGTCGACCGTCGTGCGACTCGGTTCGACGAACGCGCACGTGCTCGCGGAGCTGTTCGACATGGACAAGAGCGTCGTCAGCCGCCAGCTGCGGATGCTCGAGGAGGTGGGGCTCGTCGAGAGCCGCCCCGACGAGCGCGACGGCCGGGTGCGGGTGCTCATGCCGACGACGGAGGCCATCGAGCGGGTCACCGCGATGCGGGCGCGCAACCAGTCACGCCTGCACGCGGCGCTCCGCGAGCGGACGCCCGAGGAACTGCTGCTCTTCGCGGAGATGCTCGGCGTCATCGCCGACGCGTAGGCCCCGGTCGGCACTCGTTTCGAACGGCCCGCCCTTCCGGGGTGGGCCGTTCGGCGTCGCCGGGGGCTGGAACCGCCCGAGCATCCTGAGACAACTCAGGAAGAATCGAACCGGCATCCGCGTCATCCTCGGCTTCGCCGGATGGCTCGCGCCGCATAACTGCCAGATGTTCCTGAGTTGTGTGGGGGCGGGGGGCGGGGCGGGGGCGGGAGGTCAGGGGGCGAGCGGGAGCTCGACGGTGAAGACGGTGCGGCCGGGCTCCGACTCGACCGAGACCGTGCCGTGCTGCGCTTCGACGACCGCCCGCACGATCGCGAGCCCGAGTCCCGTCGATCCGGCACGGCGGGAGCGCGAGGCATCCCCCCGGGCGAAGCGCTCGAACATCGTCGCGCGCACCGCCTCGTCGATGCCGGGGCCGTCGTCGGCGACCGCGACCCGGACCACGCCGGGCTCGCCGTCGGCACCGGGATCGGGCGTCACGGTGACGTGCACGGCGGTGCCCGCCGGGGTGTGCAGCCGGGCGTTGGCGAGCAGGTTCGCGAGCACCTGGCGGAGCCGCGCGTCGTCGCCGGAGACCTCGACGGGCCCCTCGGGCACCGCCACCGACCACTCGTGGTCGGGGCCCGCGACCTGCGCGTCGCCGACGGCGTCGACGACGATCGTGCGCAGGTCGACCCGGCTGTGCACGAGCTCACGCCCCTCGTCGAGGCGGGCGAGGAGGAGCAGATCCTCCACGAGCTCGGTCATCCGCAGCGACTCGGACTCGATGCGGGAGATCGCGTGCGTGACGTCCTCGGGCAGCGTGCCGCCATGCAGCCGGGTGAGCTCGGCGTAGCCGCGGATGGAGGCGAGCGGCGTGCGCAGCTCGTGCGAGGCATCCGCCACGAAACGGCGCACCTTGCGCTCGGACTGCTCGCGGGCCGAGAGGGAGCTCGAGACATGCCCGAGCATCCGGTTGAACGCGGTGCCGAGCCGGCCCACCTCCGTGCGCGGGTCGTCGACGGGCACCCGTTCGTCGAGGTCGACGTCGCCGCGGTCGAGCGGGCGCTCGGACACGGCGAGCGCGGTGTCCGTCATGCGGGCGAGCGGCACGAGGGCACGGCGCACGATGAGCGTGCCGAAGGCGATGGCGAAGAACAGGCCGGCGATGGCGACCAGGGCGATCGTGAGGACGAGTTGACCGGTCGCGCGGTTCACCCCCGCGAGCGGGAGCGCCACCACGACGTTCAGCTGCGGCAGCACGGGGGCCGCCATCGCGCGGTACTCGCCGAGCTGCCCGCCGAAGGAGACGGTGTGCGCCCGCCCGTCGGCGGCGATGTCGCCGAGCTCAGCGACGGCACCGCTCTGGAAGGTCAGCACCTGTCCCCCGTCGGCGATGTACCTGGCGCCGTCGACGGAGCCGTCCTGGTTGACGAACGCCGCGATCGTGCCAGCCGACTGGCCGGGCACGTCGAGCGCGAGGCCGACGTCGCCGCCCGGCGTCGGGACGGCGGCGATTCCCGTCGCGGCGCGCTGCAGCGAGGTGCGCAGGTCGTCGTCGACGCTCTGCACCGATGAGCCGTGGAACACCGTGACACTGACGACCCCGACCACCGCGCTCACCGCGGCGAGGAGGGCCGCCATCGCGACGACCAGGCGCCGTTCGAGGGTCCAACGACGGCGGGCGGATGCCACGACGACGACCGGCGTCTCGGCATCCGCGTCGTCGGCCCGCTCCGCTCGCGCCCGCGCCTCCGCGGCATGCCCCGGGTCGCCCGGCCGGGTCACTCCGCAGCCTTCAGCAGGTAGCCCGCCCCGCGGACCGTGTGGATCATCGGCGAGCGGCCGGCGTCGATCTTCTTGCGCAAGTAGGAGATGTAGAGCTCGACGACCGACTCCTTGCCGCCGAAGTCGTAGGACCACACGCGGTCGAGGATCTGCGCCTTGGAGAGCACCCGGCGCGGATTGCGCATCAGGTAGCGGAGCAGTTCGAACTCGGTCGCGGTGAGCTCGATCTGCTCGCCGCCGCGGTGCACCTCGTAGGAGTCCTCGTCGAGGGTGAGGTCGCCGACGCGGAGCACCGGGTCCTTGGCCTGGGCGAGGGTGAGCGTCGAACGGCGGATGAGGCCCCGCAGCCGCGCCACCACCTCCTCGAGGCTGAACGGCTTGGTGACGTAGTCGTCGCCACCGGCGGTGAGCCCCGCAATGCGGTCGTCGAGGGCGTCCTTCGCGGTGAGGAAGAGCACGGGCGTCTCGGTGCCGTCGGCGCGCACCCGCTGCAGCACCTCGAGGCCGTCGATGTCGGGCAGCATGATGTCGAGCACGATCGCGTCCGGGCGGAACTCGCGGGCGACCTTCACCGCGGTGAGCCCGTCGCCGGCGGTGCGCACGTCCCAGCCCTCGTACTTCAGGGCCATCTTCAGGAGCTCGGTGAGCGAGTGCTCGTCGTCGACGACGAGCACTCGCACCATCGAACCGTCGGGCTTCGCGATCTGCGGGGCGCGGGCGGGCGCGGGAGTGCTCATGATTCCAAGTATCCGCGCGGAGCTATGCGTTCGCTATGCCCCGGCTGTGCGCTCCCCTGGTTCCCTGAGCCCGTCGAAGGGAGGGTGCGTGGTTCGCTGAGCTTGTCGGAGCGGGGCGGCCCCTTCGACGAGCTCAGGGAACCAGGCGGCCCTTCGACGAGCTCAGGGGAACCAGGGCCCCTTCGACGAGCTCAGGGAACCAGGGCGGCCCTTCGACGAGCTCAGGGAACCAGGGCTACTGGTTCGAGAAGGCGGCGTCGAACGACGTCGTCGGGCGCGGGAAGAGCTGGCGCCGGATGAACGCCAGCGCCTCCGGAGCCCCGTGCAGGCGATCCATCCCGGCATCCTCCCACTCGACCGAGATCGGCCCCGTGTAGCCGATCCCGTCGAGGGCGCGGAACGCGTCCTCCCAGGGCACGTCGCCGCGCCCCGTCGAGACGAAGTCCCAGCCGCGCCGCGGGTCGCCCCAGGAGAGGTGCGAGCCCAGGATGCCGGCGCGGCCGCTCGGCGGACGGAGCCGGGTGTCCTTGCAGTCGACGTGGTAGATGCGGTCGGCGAAGTCGACGATGAAGCCGATCGGGTCGATGCCCTGCCACATCATGTGCGAGGGGTCCCAGTTGAAGCCGAACGCCTCGCGCCGGCCGATCGCCTCGAGGGTGCGCACGCTCGTCCAGTAGTCGTAGGCGATCTCGGAGGGGTGCACCTCGTGCGCGAAGCGCACGCCCTCGGCATCGAACACGTCGAGAATCGGGTTCCAGCGCGTCGCGAAGTCCTCGTAGCCCGCGTCGATCACCGACGCCGGCACCGGCGGGAACATCGCCACGTACGACCAGATCGACGAACCCGTGAACCCGACGACGGTGTCGACGCCGAGCTTCCGGGCGACCCGGGCGGCCCGTTTCATGTCCTCCGCCGCGCGCTGCCTGACCCCCTCGGCGTCGCCGTCGCCCCAGGTGTACGGGCGCACGATCGCCTCGTGCCGGAAGTCGATGGGGTCGTCGCAGACCGCCTGGCCGGTGAGGTGGTTCGAGATGGCGTGAACCTCGAGGCCGTGCCGCTTCAGGAGTTCGACGCGCTCGGCGAGGTAGCCGGGCTCCTCCTCGGCGAGCTTCAGGTCGAGGTGGTCGCCGGAGCAGGCGAGCTCGAGCCCGTCGTAGCCCCAGCCGGCGGCGAGCCGGGCGACCTCCTCGAGCGGGAGATCGGCCCACTGGCCGGTGAAGAGGGTGACGGGGTGGCCCCCGGTCGCCCCGGTCGAGGATGCGGTCGACTCGGTCATGCCCGTGCCCTTTCGTCCTGCAGTGCCTGGAGATAGCGGATGCTGCGCGCGGCGAGCTCGTCCTGCGAGGCCGCGAGCGGGCGCCAGACGGAGGCGGCGACCGCGATGGTGGCGTTCTCGCCGGTGAAGCTCTCGAGGCCGAGCGGTCCGGCGTAGCCGGCGTCGTCGAGCGCGTCGAGGAACGCCGGCCAGTCGAGGTGGTCGTCGCCGACGGGGCCGCGGTCGTTGCCGCAGACCTGCACGTGGGCGAGGTGCTCGCCCGCGGCGCGGATCGCGTCGCCGATCGAGCGCTCCTCGATGTTCAGGTGGTAGCTGTCGAGCGCGAGGCCGAGGCCCGGGCCGAGCAGCGGGCCGAGGGCGTCGACCGCCTGCTCGACGGTGTTCAGGAGGCTCGTCTCGTAGCGGTTCAGCGGCTCGACGGCCAGGCGGATGCCTCGGGCCTCCGCCTGGCGCACGACGGGGGCGAGGTTCCGGCGGAGCTCCTCGATCCGTTCGCGGCGCTCCGCGGCATCCATCCGCCAGGCCCGGCCGGTCGCCGAGGTGAAGGGGCCCGCGACCACTCGCGCGCCGAGCCGCTCGGCGACGCCGAGGCAGTGCACGAGGTAGTTCTGCGTCGCGACGATCTCGGAGCCGGGCGCCGCGACGAGGTTGCGGCCGGGCCCCATGGCGCCGACCACGATCGGCGCGAGCCCGTGCTCGGCCACCACCTCGGCGGCCCGCTCGGGCGCCCAGTCCCCCGGCTGCTCGACGGGCAGCTCGATCGCGCCGAAGCCGAGGCCTGCCGCCGTCGCGGCGAGCCCCGGCAGGTTCTCGTCGGTGAGCGGCGACGCCCACACCCAGGTGTTCACGCCGATGGTGCGGCGCATGCTGCCTCCTCGCGGCGCCGCGTCGTCGCGAGCGCCCGTGTCGATGGTGAGCGTATCGGGGCCGCGGCGCGTGCCGCGGCCCCGATCCGCGATCGGCGTGTTCCCCCGAGCGCCGGCTTACGGGACGACCCGGTCCTCCCAGACCTGCGGGTAGCCGGGCAGGTCCTCGCCGCCGAACTTGGCGTAGTGGCCGTCGGGCATGCCCTCGTTCAGGGCGAGGTATCCGTCGACCTCCTCGGCGGTGATGGGCGACTGCGGCAGCACCCACTCGGCCGGCACCTGCTCGCCCGCGAAGATCTTCTGCGCGGCGAGCAGGGGCGTGCGCCACTGGAAGTTGGAGTAGACGGGGGCGAGCCCGGTGAGGCCCGTCTCCTTCCACTTGCGGAGGAAGCTCATCTCGTCCTCGCCGGTCATGACCGGGTAGTCCGCTCCGGCGTCCTCGAAGGCCTCGATCGCGGCGACGGCGCCGTCACCGGCATCCATCCAGATGCCCTTGACGTCGCCCTTCGCGAGCTCGTCGGAGATGATCTTCTTGATCTCGGCCGGGTCCGCGCCGGTGAAGTAGTCGACCGCGTCGATGCCGGCCTCGTCGAAGAGCTTCTCGGCGGCGGCCCAGCGCTGCTCGAGCACGTCGACGCCCGGCAGGATGCGGAGCGCGACGACCTTGTCGCCCTGCTCGAGGTTGTCGATGAGGAACTCGGCGGTGTCGATCCCCCAGGCGAAGCCGCCGATCGGGTGGATGAACGTCACCGGGCAGTCGGTCTGCACGCCGCGGTCGAAGACCACGACGGGCTTGCCGGTGTCGCAGGCGCGCTCGACGGCGGGCGTCATCGCCGCCGTGGAGTTCGGCGAGATCAGGAAGATGTCGCAGTTGCCCTCGTTGATGAAGTAGTCGATGTCGGCGATCTGCGTGTCGTCGGAGTCCTGCGCGTCGCGGGTCTCCATCGCGCTGATGACCCCCGCGTCCTGCAACACCTTCAGCTGCTGGTTCATGGTGATCCAGCCGGTCTGGCGCCACGGGTTCGAGATCGAGGCGTTCGCGAAGCACGCCTTCTTCGCCCCGGTGCTCGCGTACTGCGCCGTGTCGACGAGCTCCGCGTTGATGGTCTGCAGCCACGGCTGCCCCTCGGGCCCCTCGGGCACGACGGTGCGCTCCGCGTTCTGCTTGTCGAAGAGGGCCTGGTCGAACCACTCGACCGAGGCCTCCTCGCTGGACTCGGGCGCCTCGCTCGAGTCGGTCACGCTCGGATCGGTCGTGCAACCGGCGAGCGTCATCAGCGCCACGGCGCCGACCATGGCGGATGCCACGGTGTACCTGCGTCGCATCACGAACCTCCCTTGGTTTCGTTGTCTGCCCTCTGCGTCGAGGGAATGGGTGCAGGGGTGGCGGGCGTCTCCGGGGAGTCGTCCGTCTTCGCTCCGGATGCGGGCGAAGTCTCTGGGGCCGCCTGCGGCGGCGGGGTGCCGGGCGACTGCCCGGCCGGGGCTTCGAGGGCCCGGCCGCGGCGCCTGGCGCGGAAGGTCGTCGCGGAGTACGCGACGGCGAGGATGATGATCGCGCCCTGCACCGCGTCGCGGTACGTCGATGGCACGCCGGCGAAGTTCAGCAGGGTGAAGAGGGCTTCGAGGGCGAAGGCGCCCGCCGCCGCGGCGACGACCCAGCCGCGTCCGCCGCCGAGCACCACGCCGCCGAGCACCACGGCGGTGATCGCGGTGAACTCGTAGCCCCGCCCCACCGAGGGGTGCACGCCGGCGTAGCCGACGAGCAGCACGCCGGCCACCGTCGCGGAGAGCGAGGAGATCATGAACGTCGAGGTCTTCACCCACCAGCTGCGGGTGCCGGAGAAGCGCGCGGTCGTCGGGTTGTCGCCGAGCGCGATGATGGTGCGGCCGAACGGCCGCTTCGCGAACCAGACGGCGAGCGCGAGCACCACCACGAGGATGACGACCGACCACGGCAGGATGTCGATGACGGGGATGCCGCGGATGCCGCCGCGGCCGATCTCGCGGAAGCCGTCGGCGGGGTTGCCGGTCGCCGCTCCGCCGGTCCAGTAGAGCACCGCGCCGAGCAGCGCGAGCATCATGCCGAGGGTGACGATGAAGCTCGGCACTTTCAGGAACGAGACGATGAGCCCGTTCACGAGGCCGATGAGCGCGCCGAAACCGAGCATGAGGGCGAGCACGGGCAGCGCCTTCGCCTCGTCCTGGCCGATGAGGTTGCCGGCGATCACCACCTGGGCGGTGACGACGGAGCCCATCGAGAGGTCGAACTCGCCGCCGACGATGACGAAGTACTGGCCGATCGCGACGATCGCGACGGGGGCGACCCGCTGGATGAAACGGATGAACTGGCTGGGCTCCGCGAACGAGGGGTTCAGCGCCGCGATGGCGACGAGGAGCACGACGAGGAGCAGGAAGACCGCGCCGCGCGGGCTGATCAGGGTGCGGGCGAGCCCCGCGAGGCGCTGCCCGACGCTCGGCCGGAGCTCGGTGGCGGCGGTCATCGCGCGGCTCCTTCCGTCGTGGCGGCGGGATCGACGGCGGCCGGCGACGCCGCGGCGGGCGCGGGCGGCGCCCCTCCCGCGTCGAAGCGGGGCCGGCGGCGCTCGACCGAGCGGCTCGCGTAGACCGCGACGGCGGCGACGATGACGATGCCGCGCACGACGTCCTTCAGGAAGGGGTTCACCTGCATGACGCTCATCACGTTGTCGACGACGGCGAAGATCGCGACACCGCCGATGGTGCCCCACACGGAGCCCCGGCCGCCGAGGAGCAGGGTGCCGCCGAGCACGACCGCGGCGATCGAGAGCAGGTCGTAGCCGCCCTGCGCGCCGAAGGTCGGGTTGCCGACGCCGGAGCGGCTGGCGAGCAGCAGGCCGGCGAGGGCCGCGCTCATCGAGCACAGCACGTGCGCGGCGATCACGGGCCGTGCGGTGCGGATGCCGGAGAGCCGGGCGACCTGCTCGTTGCCGCCGACGGCGTAGATGTGGTGGCCGGTGCGGGTGCGGCCGAGGAACAGCCAGACGAGCTCGGCGACGGCGAGCATCAGGATGGTCGACACCGGCACCGGGCCGAGCCCCGTGGCGCCGATGAGGCGGAACTCCATCGGCACGTCGCCGCTCGTGCCCTTGTAGTTCGAGTCGAGGAAGCCCTTGATGATGAGCCCGGTGCCGAGCGTCGCGATGAAGCCGTTCACCTTCAGCTTCGTCACGATGAGCCCGTTCGCGAGGCCGATGAGCGCCGCGACGCCGAGGGAGGCGGCGAGCGCGAGCGGGATGTTCGCCGGGTTGCCGGCCATGAGGTCGGCGGCGATGAGGCTCGAGAGGCTGATGACGTAGAGCACCGAGAGGTCGAGGGAGGCGCAGAGCACGACGAGGGTCTGCCCGATCGCCACGAAGCCGAGCACGCTCATGCCGGTGAGGATGTCGCGGATGTTGCCCGGGCTGAAGAAGTTGCGCCCGACGGTGGCCACGAGGATCGCGCCGATCGCGATGACGACGACGAGGGCGATGCCCACGATCAGCGAGGAGTCGAGCCGGCCGCGCCGGCGGCGGGCGGCGGGGGTCGCGGCGCTCATGCGGCGCCTCCCTCGAGGTCGATCGCGGCGAGGGTGCCGGTGGCGGCGGCGAGGATGGTGGCCTCGTCGCTGCGTGCCGGCAGCTCGGCCGAGGCGCGGCCGTCGTGCATCACGATGATGCGGTCGGACATGCCGATCACCTCTGGCAGCTCGGAGGAGATCATGAGGATGGCGACTCCTTCTCGGGTGAGCCGGCGCATGAGCCGGTAGACGGCGACCTTCGCCCCGACGTCGATGCCGCGGGTCGGCTCGTCCATGAGCACGACCCTGGGCTCGGTGGCGAGCCACTTCGCGAGCACGACCTTCTGCTGGTTGCCGCCGGAGAGGTACTGCACCTCCTGGTCGACGCCGCGGGAGGCGACCTCGAGGCTCGAGAGCACGCCGGGCAGCTCGCGCCGGACGGCGGCGGTGCGCCGGGAGAAGACCGAGCGGATGACGAGCAGCGCGTTGTCGAGCACCGACTGGTTCAGGGCGAGACCCTGGGCCTTGCGGTCCTCGGTGACGAGGGCGAGGCCCTCGCGGACGGCCTGACGGGCGCCGGTGACGCGGATGGCCCGGCCGTCGAGCTCCATGGTGCCGCGGGTGAACGGGGCGATGCCGAAGACGGCCTCGGCGAGCTCGGTGCGGCCGGAGCCCTGCAACCCGGCGACGCCGACGATCTCGCCGGCGCGCAGCTCGAGCTCGATGCCGTCGACGTAGCCGTTGCCCGCCCCGCGCAGCACGAGCCGGGGCTCGCCGAGCTCCGTGCCGGGCTCCGCCTCGGGGAAGTAGGTCTCGATGGGGCGGCCGACCATGCGGCGCACGAGCTCGTCGGTGTCGAGTTCGTCGGCCGGGCCGGTGGAGACGAGCGCGCCGTCCTTCAGCACGGTGATGGTGTCGCAGAGGTCGAAGATCTCCTTCAACCGGTGCGAGACGTAGAGGATGGCGACGCCCCTCGCCTTCAGCCGGGCGATGATCGCGTAGAGCAGCTCGACCTCGTGGTCGGCGAGCGCGGCGGTCGGCTCGTCCATCTGGATGACGCGGGCGTCGACGGAGAGCGCCTTCACGATCTCGACGATCTGCTGCTCGGCGACGCTCAGGCGTCGCACCGGGGCATCCGCGTCGATGAAGTCGATGCCGAGCTCGGCGAGCAGCTGCTCGGTCTGGCGGACCATCCGGCGCCGGTCCACCAGCCCGAAGCGCCGCGGCTCCCGGCCGACGAAGACGTTCTCGGCTACGGTGCGCTCCGGCAGCAGGTTGAACTCCTGGAACACGGTGGCGAGGCCGGCCTCGGCCGCCTGCACGGGGTGCTGGAAGTCGACCTCGGCGCCCGCGATGCGGACGGTGCCGCCGTCACGCTGGTAGACGCCGGCGAGGATCTTCATGAAGGTCGACTTGCCGGCGCCGTTCTCGCCGATGAGCCCGTGCACCTCGCCCGGGTGCAGCGTGAGGCCGACGCCGCGGAGCACCTGCACGCCGAAGAAGGACTTCTCGAGGCCCTCGGCGACGAGGATCGGCTCGCTCATGCGGCCACCTCCACCCAGTCGCCGCTCCCGGCCGAGGCGAGGACGGCCTCGGTCACCCGGGCGGAGCGGAGCCCGTCGTCGAAGTCGGGCAGGCCGTCCGGGCGAGCGCCGCCGATGGCGGCGTAGGCGTCGGCGACGAAGGCGTTGAAGGCGTCCTGATAGCCCATCGGATGCCCCGCCGGCACGAGCGAGAGCCGGGCGGCGTCGCTCGAGAGCCGGGCGGGATCGCGGTCGAGCAGCACCGAGCCGTCGACCCGGCCGAGCCAGAGCCGCTCGGGCCGTTCCTGCTCGAAGCGCACCGTCTCGTGCGCGCCGGAGAGCTCGACGACGAGGGCGTTCTTGCGGCCGGGCGCGACCTGCGAGATGAGCAGCGTGCCGATCGCTCCGCCGGAGAGCTCGACGACGACGGCGACGAGGTCCTCCGTCGCGGTGGCGTCGCGGCCGGCGCGGTTCGGGTACACGGTGCGGGTGCGGGCGTTCAGGCGCAGGATGCGCTCACCCGAGACGAACTCGAGCAGGTCCACGAGGTGGGAGCCGATGTCGGCGAACGCCCGCGAGGGCCCGCCGAGCGCGGGGTCCACCCGCCAGTCGTCCGCCTGCGGGTCGGCGAGCCAGTCCTGCAGGTACTCGCCGTGCACGCTGACGAGGGGACCGGCGGAGCCGCCGGCGAGCCGCGCCCTGGCCTCGCGCGCCATCGGGTGGAAGCGGTAGATGAAGGGCACGGCGGCGACGAGCCCGCGCTCTCCGGCGAGGGCCGCGAGCTCGGCGGCGTCGGCGGCGCTCGTGGCGAGCGGCTTCTCGCAGATGACGTGCTTGCCCGCGAGGAGCGCGGCACGGGCGTAGCCGGCGTGCGTCGTGTTCGGGGTGCAGACGTGGACCACGTCGATCGCGGGATCGGCGAGCAGCTCCTCGACGGAGTCGTAGGCGGCGGCGATGCCGAGGCGTTCGGCGGCGTCGGCCGCGCGCCCGGCGGAGGAGGAGGCGGAGCCCGCGAGCGCGGCGCTCGCCGCCCGCGCCGCGCGCGAGTGCACTGCAGCCATGAACCCGCCGCCGATGATGCCGGCGTGGATCGCACGGGCTGGAGCAATGACGTCCGTTGTCATGCTGCACATCGTGACACGGTTACTCGACTTTTGCTAGTCAAGAATCAAAAGTTGATCTATTCGTTCCGAATTTGTGCCGAGCGAGGATATCAAGGCGGTGTGCTTTACTCGATACATGGTCGACACGAGTCGGGTGCCGGCGCCCGGCACCTCCGGGGCGAGCGAGCTCTTCCAGCTGCTGCGCGACGGGGCACCGCGCACTCGAGCGGCCCTCGCCCAGGCCACCGGACTCGCCAGGTCCACGGTCGCCGCCCGAGTCGACGAGCTCATGCGGCTCGGCCTCGTCGCCCCCGTCGCCGACGCCGCCTCCACCGGCGGTCGACCGCCCTCGCAGTTCGCCCTGAACCCCAGCGCGCGCGTGGTGCTCGCCGCCGACCTCGGCGCCTCCCACGCGACGCTCGCCATCACCGACCTCACCGGCGCCGTGCTGCTCGAGCGCAGCGAGCCGATCGACATCGCCGAGGGCCCGGAGGCGGTGCTCGGCTGGCTCGTCGACACGGGCCTCGCCATGCTCCGTGAGCTCGGTCGCGATCGCGCCGAGCTCGCCGCGATCGGCATCGGCATCCCCGGCCCGGTCGAGCACTCCACCGGCCGCCCCGTGAATCCGCCGATCATGCCGGGCTGGAACCGCTTCGACGTGCCCGGCTGGGTGCAGCAGCACCTCGAGGTGCCCGTGCTCGTCGACAACGACGTGAACATCATGGCGCTCGGCGAGCGCCAGGCCGCCTGGCCGCAGACCGATCACCTCATGTTCGTGAAGGTCGCGACCGGCATCGGCGCCGGCATCATCTCGGGCGGCCTCCTCCAGCGCGGCGCCCAGGGCATCGCCGGCGACATCGGCCACGTGCGGGTCTCGCGCGGCACGGGAGTGCCGTGCAGCTGCGGCAACCAGGACTGCCTCGAGGCACTCGCATCCGGCCCGGCCATCGCCCGCTCCCTCCGGGAGCGCGGGCTCGACGCGGCGGGCGGACGCGACGTGGTGACGCTCGTGCAGCGCGGCGACCTCGACGCCATCCAGGCCGTGCGTCAGGCCGGCCGCGACATCGGCGAGGTGCTGACCGCCTCGGTGAGCCTCATCAACCCCTCCGTCATCGCGATCGGCGGCTCGATGGCCCGCGCCGGCGAGCACCTCATCGCGGGCGTGCGCGAGGCGGTGTACACCCGCTCGATGCCGCTCGCCACGGAGCACCTGCAGATCGTGCAGTCCGCGGCGGCCGAGAACGCCGCGGTGCTCGGCGCGAGCATGCTCGCCATCCAGCACGTGCTCTCCCCCGAGGGCATCGACCAGCTCGCCGCCCGCTGAACAGGGCGCGTCGGTCGCTCAGCTCGGACCCCGGACCTCGCCCCAGGCGCGCAGCTGCGCTTCGACGATCTCGCGCAGCCGAGCGGCGCCGAAGGGGCCGCCGTGCCCCGGGTACACCGTGCGGATCGGCAGCCGGAGCAGTCGACGCAGGCTCTCGGCGTACGCTGCCCGGTCGGAGCCGTGCAGGTCGTCGAGCAGCACATCGTCGTAGACCACATCACCGCTGAACAGGGCGCCCGCTGCGGGCTCGAACAGCGCGAGGGAGCCTGGAGTGTGGCCGGGCAGGTGCAGCGTCACGAGCTCGCGGTCCCCGAGGTCGATCACGTCGCCGTCGGCGAGCGTGGCGCTCGGCTCCACGGCGGCGAGCCGGTGCGCCTCCGCATCGAACTCCTCGTGCGGCCGCGCCGTGAGGAACAGCTCCGGCACCGGGCCGTGCCGGTCGAGCCGGAGGCCGAGCTCCTCCGCGAGGCGGCGGCCGACGAGCGAACGCCCGAGTGGGGCCGCCACCGGCTCGCCCGCGTGCGCCCAGCGCTCGGTGAACTCGTGCGCCGAGCCCATGTGGTCGAGGTGCGCGTGCGTGATGACGAGCACGGGCTCCCGGGCGAAGAGCTCCGGCAGCTCCGCCCGCATCGAGGCCACTCCGAGGCCGGCGTCGACCACGAGGTCGCGGTCGCGCCCGGCGAGCCACCAGCTGTTGCCCTGGAGGAACTCGTGCACGTGCGGCTCGACGATCCGGGTGAGGCGGTCGTCGATGCGATCCCGGCGGAACCAGGGGTGCGCGACGGGGAGCGCGCTCACGCGGCATCCCCCGCGCCCTCGGCCCGGATCGCCGAGCCGCGCAGCCCGGGCGCCGCGAGCGCCGCGTAGAGCCCGCCGCCGAGGGCCATCCCGACGAGCGGCGAGAGGTCGGCGCCGCCGAGCGCGAGCCCGAGCGGGCCGGTGTAGAACGTCGTGCTGGCGAACAGCGCCGTGACCGTGGCGCCGCCGACGAGCGCGATCACGCCGGCCGGGTTCCACCCGCCGGAGAACCAGTTCGCTCCGCCGGGCCGTTCGTCCTCGAGCCGGGCGCCATCGTAGCGGTTGCGCCGCAGCACGATGTCGACCGCGTAGATCGCCATGGCCGGCGCCAGCACCACGATGCTGAGCTCGAGCAGTCCGCTCAGCGCGTCGAGGAAGTCGACGACGAACAGCGCGAAGAGGGTGATGCCGACCGCCACGATCGCATCGAACACGACCGTGACCGATCGGCGCCAGCGCACCCCGGCGGCGAGCAGCGCGAGCCCGGTGCTGTACGCCGTGAGCGCGTTGTTCGCGATCGAGCCGACGACCACGACGAGGAGGAAGATCGGGTAGTACCACGCGGGCACGATCCCGGCCATCGCGGTCGCCGGGTCGGACATGTCGACCACGGTGCCGGCGAGCACGCCGAGCGAGCCGATCACGACGGCCGGCAGGAATCCGCCGAGCGCGGTCCAGCCCGCGACCTGCACCGGGCTCGTGTCCTCCGGCAGGTAGCGCGAGTAGTCCGCACCCACCTGCCACGACAGCGGTGCGGAGGCGATGATCGCGAAGCCCGCGGCCGCGACCGCCCAGAGCTCCGCCCCTTCGAGCCGCCCGGCGGGCGGCTGGTAGCCGAAGTCCGCACCGGCGACGACGAACACGGCGAGCACCCCGATGCCGGCGAGGAGCACCCAGCTCACCCAGCCGCTCACTCGCACGATCGTCGCGTGACCGTAGACGCTGATCGTGAACGTGACGACCGCGAGGACGACGACGATGACGGCCTGCAGCCAGGCCGGCGCCTCCGGGGCGAACCAGCGGAGGAGGGCGAACCCGACGGTCGCGCCGACCGCGAGGTTGATCGCCTCGTAGAGCACGCCGATCGCCCAGCCGGCCGTGAAGTTCAGCACGCGGTTGCCGCGGACGCCGTAGAACGCCCGGGTGATCACCTCGCTCGGCACCCCGGCGGTCGGCCCGCTGACGGCGAGGAACCCGACGCCCGCGAAGAAGAGGTTCCCCGCGACCACCACGGCGATCGCCTGCCACGCGTCGAGTCCGAAGAGCACGAGCAGCCCGCCCAGCACGAAGTAGAGGTAGGTGACGTTCGACGCCGCCCAGACGGTGAACAGCGATCGCGCCGTCCCGTGCCGCTCGATGACGGGGACGTGGTCGGTGCCCCGCTGCTCGATCCGACCCGCCGCCGTGTTCCGCTCGCGGTCGCTCATCTCACGCCTCCTCGCGCTGTTGGCCTATCGGCCAATATGATGAGCGACAGTAGCGGCTATTGGCCTCGCGGTCAATAGTTGCCGGAGCGGCGATCGACTCAGGCGTCGAGCAGACCGGGTTCGAGCCCCAGCTCGGTCTCGGCCGTGCGCAGCACGAAGTCGAACACGTCCGCATAGTCGAGCGGCGAGTCCGCGAGGCCGGTGCGCACCGCCGCGTTCGCCGCGAGCCCGTCGACGAGCGCGAGGATGCGCATCGCGGAGTGCGGCCCGGCCGCCGGGAACACGCCCGCCGCGACGCCGACGCCGACGAGCTCGTCGAGCTCGGCGAGGTCCTGCTCCATCTGGCGCACCACGGCGTCGCGCACGGCCGGGCGTCGAGCGCTCTCCCGCCAGGCGTCGAGCCACAGCAGCGCCGCGGGATCGCGCTCGTGGGCGCCGTACGCCGCGAGCAGCCCCCGGAGCTGCTCGAGCGGGCCGTCGCCGGCCACGCGCTCGGCCAGCTCGCGCCGTTCGGCGTCGGCGGCGAACGCGAACGCCGCGGCCAGCAGCTCGTCCACCGTGCCGAAGTAGTGCGTCACGAGTCCTTGCGCGACCCCGACCTCGGCCGCGAGCCGTCGCGCCGTGATCGAGGTCAACCCGCCCTCGCGCGCGAGCTTCACCGCCGCCACGAGCAGTTCGTCGCGTCGGTCCTCGCGCACCCGCCTCGTGTAGCCGCGCCCCGCCCGCTCCGCCATACCGACAGGCTAGGCGCTCGGCACGAAGGACTCGCGCACCACGAGCTCCGCGTCGAGCACCGGAGGCGCCCCGTCGCGCCCGGCGAGGGCGTCCGCCAGCAGCCGCATGATCGCGCTGCCGTTGCGCTCGGCGGCGGCCGACAGCGTCGTGATCGAGGGACGCACCTGGGCCGCGAGCGGCACCTCCTCGCCGCTCAGGACCACGAGGTCGTCGGGCACGCGGAGTCCGCGCGCCTCGGCCGCCCGGATCGCGCCGATCGCCATCGGCACCGTCGCCGCCAGGATGCCGCCGACGCTCGCCCGCTCCAGGAGGGCCGCGGCCGCCGCCTGCGCGCCGTCGAAGTCGTACGGCGTCTCCACGACGAGCTCCGGCGCACCCGCCGAGAGGGCGTCGAGGTAGCCCGCGACGAGCTGTCGGCCGAGCGGACCGACGCCCTCGCCGACGAGCAGGGCGACCGGGCCGTGGCCGGAACCGGCCATCGCGCTCGTCGCGGCCCGGGCGGGCTCGCGGTAGTCGAAGCCGAGGCTGAGCGCGTGCCGCGCGTCGTCGCGGTCGACGGTGGTGAGCACCGGGATGCCCTGCTCGTGCAGCACCTCGAGCGCCTGCAGCGTCTCGGGTTCGACGAGGGCGTCGGCGGTCGCGAGCACGACCGCGTCGACGCCCTGCTTCGGCAGCTTCTCGAGCACGCGCCGCAGGCGGGTCTCGCTGTGCGCGAGGTCGTAGAGCATGACGCTGTAGCCGAGGTCGTCGGCCTCGTGCGAGATCGTCTTCGCGAGGCCCCCGTGGAACGGCTGCGACACGTCGCCGACGAGCAGCGCGATCGTGCCGGTGCGGCCGTTGCGGAGGCTCCGCGCGGCGGCGCTCGGCACGAAGTTCAGCCGGTCTGCGGCGGCGCGCACCTTCGCGAGCGTGCCCGGGGTCACCCGCTCCGGCTCGTTCAGCACCCGCGAGACCGTGGTCCGGGAGACGCCGGCGAGCCGGGCGACATCCAGGATGGTCGCCTGGCCGCGTTCCGGTGCCGTCACATCCGCGATCCTATCGAGCCGGCACCGCCGCACCGGCGTCGACGGCGGCGAGGAAGAGCTCCGCGCAGCGCGCCCCGTCGAGGTCGAGGACGACCTCGACGGCGCTCGCGGCATCCTTCGTCGTCTCGCCGCCCGCGCCGAGGCCGGTGCGGAGGTCGACGACGGTGCAACCGCGCGTCGGGCCCTCGGCGAGCGCGACGCGCACCGGCGCGCGCTGCAGGCGCAGGAGCGTCGGATCGATCACCGCGGCGACCGTGCCCGCATCGCCGATGGCCGCGGCTCCGGCCGCGCCGACTCGGCCCTCGTCCTCGGTGACCCCGGCGAGGTGCGCGAGCAGCGAGCCCGCGGCGCGGGCGACCGGATCGGCCGAACGCCCGAGCTGCGCGATCCGCTCCGCGGGCACCGTCGCGCGGTAGAACGGCTCGAGCCCGTACATCACGACCGGCACGCCGCTCGTGAGCACGATCTCGGCCGCCTCCGGGTCGTGCCAGACGTTGAACTCGGCCGCGGCGGTCGCGTTGCCCGCGCCGATCGCGCCGCCCATCATGACGATCCGCGCGAGGTGCGGCATGACCTCCGGATGCATCCGCAGCAGCACGGCGACGTTCGTGAGCGGGGCGAGGGCGATCACGGTGACCGGCTCGGGCGAGTCGAGGAGGGTGCGCCGCAGCAGCTCCACCGCGTGCACCGGTTCGACCTCGCGCTCGCTCGGCGGCAGCTCCAGGGTGCCGAGCCCCGTCGGGCCGTGCACGTAGGCCGCGTCCCGCGGCGTCTCGACGAGGGGGCGGTGCAGGCCCGCGGCGATCGGCACCGCGGGCGCGTCGGCGAGGTCGAGCACCCGGCGGGTGTTCTCCACGACCTGGGCGAGCGGCACGTTGCCGCCCGCGCAGCTGACCGCGAGGAGCTCGAGGGCGGGATGGCGCACCGCGAGCAGCAGGGCGAGGGCGTCGTCGACGCCCGTGTCCACGTCGAGCACGACGGGGATCGGCCGCGCGCTCATTCGCTCGCCAGGATCAGCTCGGCGTACTCGGCGGCGTCGTCGGCCGCGGGGTGCACGTCGATCGCGACGAGCTCGAGCAGCTCGGGGTCGAGCGGCACGGCCTGCAGCGGGCTGAACGCGCTGACCGGCGCCTGCCCGACGTCGAGGCCCCAGAACGACAGGTGGGCGCCGGTGCGCGGGATGCGGGCGGAGGCGAGCTCCGCGCCGCCGGCCTCGAGCACGAGCTCGCCGCTGAGATCGGGCAGCGAGCGCAGCCGGAACCCGGCCTCCCGCTCCCCCGGGTCGAGCGGGCGCGGCGCACGCAGCTCGACGGTCTCGCCGAGCGTCGAGTGCGCGAAACAGAGCACGCCGTCCTGGAGGGCGAGCACGTAGCCGCCCTGGGCGTTCCCGCTCGAGAGCAGCACGCCGCTCGCGGTCGAGGCGTCGGCGCGGAACCGCGCCCGCACGTCGATCGAGCGGTTCGACCCCGTCACGGCGCTCGGGAAGGGGATGTGGCTCTGCCCGGGACGCAGCACGATCCGCCGTTCGGCGTACAGCCCGATCGGCCCGCGCGCCTCGATCACCTCGTGCAGCGGGCGGTCGTCGAGCGGGAACACGTCGTGCCGTCGCGCCTCCTGCCACCAGAGCTCCTGCAGCTGCGCGAGCCTGGCGGGCTCGCTGGCGGCGACGTCGGTGGCCTCGGCGAAGTCGGCGGCCGTGTCGTACAGCCGCCACTCGTCGTCGGCGTAGTCGGTGCCCGGGACGTGCGCGGTGACGGCGCGCCATCCCTCGTGCCAGATCGCCCGGTGGCCGAGCGTCTCCCAGTACTGGGTGGTGCGCCCGGCGTCGCTCGCCGCGTCGGCGAGGGTCGCGGCGACGCTGCGGCCGTCGAGCGCGTCGGGTGCCGGGATGCCGAGCAGCTCGTAGAGCGTCGGCGCGACGTCGATCGCGTGCACGAACTGCCGGCGCACGCCGCCGGGCGTGCCCGGTCCGTTCGGCCAGGACACGACGAGCGGGGAGCGCACCCCGCCGAGGTCGACGAACTGCTTGTACCGGCGGAACGGGGTGTTGCCCGCCATCGCCCAGCCCTCGGGGTAGTGCGAGCCGCCGGTGAGGGTGCCGACGCGGTCGAGCTCGCCGACGAGCTCGGCGGCCGGGCGGCGGATGCCGCTGTACGGCGCGTTCGTGTCGACGTCGCCGCCGGGTCCGCCCTCGCGGCTCGCGCCGTTGTCGCTCGTGACGAGCACGATGGTGTCGTCGAGCTCGCCGAACTCGCGGAGCGCGGCGACGACGCGGCCGAGCTGCGCGTCGGCGTGCTCGAGGAACCCGGCGAACGCCGCCTGCAGCGCGGCGTAGACGCGGCGCTCGTCGTCGTCGAGCTCGACCCAGGGGCGCACGCCGTCGTTGCGCTCGGCGAGCGGAGTGCCCTCGGGCACGAGCCCGGCCTCGATCTGCCGGGCGAGGCGGGCCTTCCTGGTCTCGTCCCAGCCGACGGTGAAGGTGTCGAGGTACTGCGCGATGAACTCCCTCGGCGTCTGGAAGGGCGCGTGCGTCGCGCCGAAGGCGAGGTGCAGGTAGAACGGGTCGCCCGGCCGGAACGCGAGGTGGTCGCGCACGTAGCCGATGGCGCGGTCGGCGAGGTCCTCGCTGAGGTGGTAGCCCTCGCGCGCGGGCACCGGCGCGGGGTGGTTGTCCTCGAAGAGCTCGGGCTCGTACTGGTCGGTGCAGCCGTCGAGGAAGCCGTAGTAGCGATCGAATCCGCGGGCGAGCGGCCAATTGCCGTAGGGGCCGGCGGGCGTGATCTCGTGCAGCGGCGCGAGGTGCCACTTGCCGACGAGGTAGGTGCCGTAGCCCTCCTCGCGGAGCACCTCGGGCAGCAGCGGCACGTCGCGGCGGATCGAGCCGCGGGAGTTCGGGAAGCCGGTGTCGGTGTCGGCGAGGAAGCGCATACCGATGCCGTGGTGGTTGCGCCCGCTGAGCAGCGCGGCGCGGGTCGGCGAGCAGAGCGGGGTGACGTGGAACCCCGTGTAGCGGAGGCCGGCATCGGCCAGGGCGTCGATCGTCGGCGTGCGCACCTCGGAGCCGTAGCAGCCGAGGTCGCCCCAGCCCGTGTCGTCGAGGATGACGACGACGACGTTCGGGCGCTTCGCGCCCTGGCGCCGCTCGGGCCACCACGGGGTGGACTCGGCGACGGTGGTGCCGATCCGGCCGGGGAAGTCGGGATGCGTGGTCGACATGGTGGTGCCTTTCCGGGCCGGGCGGATGCCCCGGCCGATGCCTGGTCGCGGGAGTGGTGTCGGGGCTCAGCCGACGTGGCTGCGCGCGGCCGGCTCCGGCAGCGGCAGCACGGCGTGCGAGCCGAACCGCGGCTTCACGATCGCGGTGAACACGAGGGCCACGACCGCGACGAGCACGAGGTAGCTCGAGACCGACCAGGTCTGGCCGCCCGCGGCGTTCGTGAGCGCCTGCGCGATGAGCGGGCCGAAGCCGCCGCCGAGCACGGTGCCGAGCTGGAAGCCGAGCGACATGCCCGAGTAGCGCACGCGCGGCTCGAAGAGGTCGGCGAAGAGCGTCGCCTGCTGGCTGAACAGCAGGCCGACGAGGATGCCGCTGACGCCTGTCGCGGCGAAGAGGCCGACGACGGTCTCGGTGCCGATGAGCCAGAACATCGGGAACGCCCAGAGCACCAGCAGCACGAGGCCCACCATGAGCAGCCGGCGCTGGCCGAAGCGGTCGCCGAGGTGCCCGGCGATCGGGGTCGTGACGAGGTTCGTGAGCGAGGAGAAGACGTTCGCGAGCAGCACGACCGTCGGGTCCATGCCGAGGGCGCCGGAGGCGTAGCCGAGCACGAAGACGCCCTGGATGAGGCCGAGGGTGGTGTCGCTCGTGTGGATGAAGACCGCGGCCGCGATCTCCTTCGGGTAGCGCCGGACGGCCTCCCAGACCGGGAGCTTCGCCTCCGCCTTCTTCTCCTGCACGGCGACGAACTCGGGGCTCTCGTCGACCTTCAGCCGCAGGAAGACACCGACGACGAGCAGCAGGGCGCTCGCGAGGAAGGGGATGCGCCAGCCCCAGGCGACGAGCTCCTCGAGGCCGATGGTGGCGGTGAGCAGGGCGACGACCCCGCTCGAGAGGATGACGCCGATCGGGGCGCCGGCCTGCACGAGGCTGCCGAAGAAGCCGCGCCGCGCGGCCGGGGCGTGCTCGACCGCGAGGAGGGCCGCGCCGCCCCACTCGCCGCCGATGCCGATGCCCTGCAGCACGCGCAGCACGACGAGCAGGATGGGCGCGGCGACGCCGATCTGCGCGTACGTCGGCAGCACGCCGATGAGCACGGTGACGGTGCCGGTCAGCATGAAGGTGAACAGCAGCACGCGCTTGCGGCCGATGCGGTCGCCGAAGTGGCCGAGGATGATGCCGCCGAGCGGCCGGGCGATGAAGCCGACGGTGAAGGTGGCGAGGGAGAGCAGGGTGGCGACGCCGGCGTCGCCCGTCGGGAAGAAGACCTGGCCGAAGACGAGGGCGGAGAGCGTGCCGAAGACGAAGAAGTCGTAGTACTCGAGCACCGATCCGATGGTGCTGGCGGTGACGGCGCGCCAGGAGGCCGCTGGGGCCTTCGTGGGCGAGGGGGCGGTCGTGTCCATGTCACTCCTCATTGAACGTGCGGACTCGGGGATTGGGGGATGGAATCGATTCCGGAATCGATTCCAAAGCGTACGGCGCGAGCTCGCGGCCGTCAATCCCCGACTTCGGCGGCATCCGGCCCCGGCATCCCGCCCTGCATCCGGCCACGGCATCCCGCCCGGCATCCGGCCGCCGTCGCCCGGCGGAGGTACCCTCGGAGGGTGACCGAGCCCTTCGCCCTCTTCGACCTCGACGAGGTCGCGCCCAGGGTGTCCGAGGCGCTGCGGCACGAGCCGCACCCGCACGAGCGGCGCATCGTCGCCGATTCGGGCGACCGCGTCGCCTGGCTCCGGGCGCGCAGCCAGGGCATCACCGCGACGGATGCCGCGAAGCTCGCCACCCGCGAGTCGGTCCGCTCGGCGGCGTACGAGAAGCTGCACGGCTCCCGGCGGAGCTTCGGCGGCAGCCGCTTCACCGACCACGGCCGCGAACGCGAACCCGTCATCGCCGCCTGGGTCAAGCAGTCCCACGGCATCCTGCCCTCGAGCCTCCTGTTCCACGCCGAGACCGAGCGCCGCCACCTCGCCACGCCCGACGGCCTCGTCGCCGACCCGGCCGGCCGGCTGACGCTCTGCGAGATCAAGACCACCTCGAAGCCCTGGCGCTCCATCCCCCGCTCGTACCTCCGCCAGGTGTGGTGGCAGCAGTACGTGCTCGGTGCCGAGCGAACGCTCGTCGTCTGGGAGCAGCACGACGACTTCGTCCCCGTCGAGCCCGAGCCGCGCTGCCGCTGGGTCGACCGCGACGACGACGAGATCCAGCGCCTCGTCACCCTCGCCGGCGAACTGCTCGAGGCGCTCGGGCCGCGCCCGGCCCCGCCGCAGCCCCGCGAGCGCGACCGCTCCTTCTACCGGCCGGGCGCGCTCGCGTGACCGCACTGCTCCTGCACGGACTCGGCGCCGACCGTCGCCAGCCGCTGGAGCTGCTCGCCCCGCCCCTCATCGGCGTCGAAGGGCCCGGGGTGCGGATGCTCGCGACCGACGCCCGCGCGCACGGCGACTCCGCGCTCCTCGGCACGCCCGCCGACTTCGCGCTCGACGGGCTCGCCGAAGAGGCGGTCGCCGACGCGCTCGCCCTCGATCCGGGCCTCGCGGATGGGCCGGTGACGCTCCTCGGCATCTCGATGGGCGCCGCGATCGCGCTGCGCATCGCCCTGCGGGGGCTGCTGCCCGTCGACCGGGCCGTGTTCGTGCGGCCGTCGTTCGACGACACCCCGTACCCCGAACAGCTCCGGCCGTTCCCCGTCATGGGGCAGCTGCTGCACGACCGGGGGCCGGCCGCGGTCGAGGACTTCCGCGAGAGCTGGCACTACCGCACGGTGCAGCACCGCTCGCCGGCGGGGGCGCGGGCACTGCTCAGCCAGTTCGGCTCGCCGCGGGCGGCGGAGCGGGCCGTGCGGCTCGTCGAGGTGCCGCGCAACCGCGCGTTCGCGAGCGACGCGGAGCTCGCGCGCGTGCCCGAGGGGGGCGTCCGCTCCCTCGTGGTCGCCGCCGAGCGCGATCCGGTGCATCCGATCGAACTCGGCGAACGCTGGGCGTCGGGGCTCGCGGCCGAACTCGTCGTCGCCCCGCCGCGGGAGGACGGCCTGCCCGCGCTCAGCGCACGGATTCGCGAGGGCGTGGCGCGCTGGCTGGAGGCGAATCCGCCCCGCCGCTGAGCGGCGCCGCCCCGGTCGCCCGGGGGTACGGCCAACTCGTCCGGCTGAGCGCGACGATGCCCGCACCCACCAGCAGGATGAAGGCCGCGATCGCGATCACGTAGACGAGCACGCCGTCGTAGCCGACGCCCGGTGCGACGTCCGGGTTCAGGAACGGGTACGGGTACCAGTCGGCGATCGGCCCGCGGACCATCGTGTACACGACCCACGCGAGCGGGTAGACGGCGACGAGCCAGAGCCGTCGCCACGGGATCGGCCGCCGTCCGGGCCCGAAGACCCAGTCGACGAGCACGTACAGCGGCGCCCAGACGTGCAGGATCTCGTTCGACCAGGGCACGGTCGTCGCCTGGTCGAGCGCGAGATCACGCAGCAGCAGGTTGAACACGACGAGGGTGGTCGTGAGGTACGTGGTCGCGCAGGCGCGCACCAGCGCGAACGTCGGAGCGTCGTCGCGCCCGCGGAACGCGAGCCCGGCCGCGATGACGAGCACGACCGCCCCGATGAGGTTCGACTGGATGGTGAAGAAGCTGAAGAAGTTCACCAGGAAGACGCCGGGCTCGGGCACGAGCGAGAGGCTCTTCACGAACTGGCCGACGACGGCGGCGACGATGGCCGCGGCGGCGACGAGCCGCAGGACCGCGAAAGCGATGCGCATGGCCCAGAGCCTAGTGGCTGCCCCGGGACCGTCGGGAGCTATCCGCTGCGACCAGCGAGGAGCGCCGAGCCGAGCTCGCTGCGGAGGTACAGCACGCTCCGCCCGGAGCGGGTGCCGACGAGCAGCCCGGCGTCACGGAGCGCGCGGAGGTGCTGGTTCACCGCGCTCGTGGTCACCCCGAAACGCACGCCGAGCTCCGTCGAGGAGGCCGGGTCGCCGAGGGCCGCGAGGAGCTTCGCCCGGGTCTCGCCGAGGATGCCCGCGAGCGCGCCCGGGTTCGCGACCGGCTCGGTCTCCCAGAGCGCCCCCTGCCCGCGCGCCGGGTACATCAGCATGGGCGGCCCGTCGCCGACGGGGGCGGAGGCGCGCCTCGTGAACATCGTGGGCACGAGGGTGAGCCCGTTGCCGTCGATCGGCTGCAGCCGCTCCCCCGGGTCGCGCAGGCGCACCGCGACGACGCCGTCGGCGTAGTCGACCGTCGACGAGATGCCGTTCAGCATCGTCGACAGCCCGTTCTGCGCGATCTGCCGGCCGCGGTAGACGACGTCGGCCTCGAGCACGGTGCGCATGCGCGGCCAGTAGGGCTCGAAGGTCGCGGTCCAGAGCTCGCGCAGTGCGCGGATGACCCGCCGGAAGGCCGCACGCGGCGGCCCCGAGAGCGCGTCGGGGATCCGCCCGTGCACGGCGACGAGGTCGGCGAGGAACACCTCGGTGGGCAGCGCCTCGAGCGCCGCGAACTCGTCGTCGATCCGGGTGAGCGGGGAGGCCGGCCTGGGGTTCAGGAAGTCCGGCGTCCAGAGCCGCTCGTCGATGAGCGCGCGCAGCACCTCGAGGTCGAGCTCGGCGCGGGCCTCCTCGGTGCGCCGCAGCCAGGGCAGCTGCAGCGGGAACCCGGCGGGCACCATGACGGCTCGGAGCGAGAGGCCGAGCTCGCACAGCGGGGAGATGCCGAAGCGCACGGCGGCGACATCGGACTCCTTGAGCACGTACCTGAGCATGAAGCACAACGCTACATCGATTTCCCGCGGCATCCGGCTCTGGCAGAACTGAACCCGTGACCAGCACCCCGCCCGCCGACGCCCCCGCCCGTCCGCCGTTCCGCGAGCGCCTCGCCGCCGCGGTGAGCGACCCCGTGCTGCGCATCCTCGTCGGCTCGACCCTCATCTCCCGCGTCGGCCGCGGCATCTTCCTCACGGTGACGGTGCTGTACTTCACCCTCATCGTCGGACTCACCCCCGGCGAGGTCGCGATCGTGCTCGCCTCGGCGAGCGCGGCGGGCGTCGTCGCCTCCTTCGCCGGCGGCTGGCTCGCCGACCGGGTGAGCGCCAGGCGGCTGCTGCTCTGGGCGACGGGGATCGAGGGCGTCGCGCTCATCGCCTACGTCTTCGCCGGAGACTTCCTCACCGCGCTCGTCATCGCGATCGTCTGCGGGCTCTTCGAGCAGGGCGCGAACTCCACCCGCTCGGCGATCATCGCCCGGGCGTTCGAGGGCGAGGCTCGGGTCGGCGCCCGGGCGGTGCTGCGCACCGTCACGAACGCCTCGATCGCGGTGGGCTCCGGACTCGGGGCGCTCGCCCTCGCGATCGGCACCGCCGAGGCGTACCGTGCGCTCATCGTCGGCGCCGGCGTGCTCTACCTCCTCGGACTGCTGCAGCTCGTGAAGCTCCCGGCCCGCGTCGACGCCCCGGCGCGCGCCACGATCGCCGAGGTCGTCACCGAGACCGGATCGGTGGATGCCTCGGCCACCGCCGCGGCCGCCCGCACCGCGCGCCGCGACTGGCGCAGCCACTCGCCGTGGCGCAACCCCAGGTACCTGCTGCTCACCGCCCTCAGCGCGATCTTCGGCATGCAGTTCGGGGTCGCCGAGCTCGGCGTGCCGCTCTGGATCACGCGCGAGACGGCCGTGCCCGAGGTGCTCATCTCGGTGCTGCTGATCCTGAACACCGCGATCGTGATCGTCTTCCAGGTGCCCGCCTCGCGGGGCACGCACGACCTCCGGGTCGCGGGCCGCGTCTCCGGCATCGCCGCGTGGCTGATGGCGGCGGCGTGCCTCGTCTACGCCGCCGCCGCGGGGCTGCCGGTCGGGTTCGCGATCGCCGTCCTCGTCATCGCGGCCGTCGCGCACGCCTTCGCCGAAGTGCTCTCGCAGGCCGGCGGCTGGGGGCTCAGCTTCGAGCTGGCCGACCCCGTGCGGGCGGGCGCGTACCAGGGCGTGTTCGGCATGGGCTACTCGGTCGGCGCGCTCGCGGCGCCGCTCGTCGTGAATGCGACCGCGATCTCGCATGGCCTCGCCGGCTGGGCGGTGCTCGCCGGGGTGTTCCTCGCCTCGGGCCTCGGCATCCGTTGGATCGCCCGCCGCGCCGCGAGCCGGGCGGATGCGGCCTCGGCCGAGCTGCCCGAGCCGGCCGAGCCGGCCGCCGCCTAGGCTCCGGCGGGGGCGGCGAAGGCGCGCTCGAGCACGAGGTCGTGCTCGAGCCGGTCGCCGAGCCGGAAGCGCTTCGTGCCCACCCGGGCGAACCCCTGCTTCTCGTAGAAGCGGATCGCTCGCGCGTTCTCGGCATTCACCCCGAGCCACACGCTGGCGGCGCCGCCCGCGGCGGCGACCTCGAGGCTCGCCGTCATCAACTCGGCCGCGACGCCGTGGCCGTGTGCGTCGGCGTGCGTGTAGAACTTGCTGAGCTCGATCGTGGGGCGGGCCGCGACGACGGCGGCGGCATCCGCGTCACCGGGTTCGCCGCCCACGAGCATCGACCAGCCGATGAGCCGCCCGCGCTCGTCGGCGGCGAGGAGCACCGCCCGGGCCGGGTCCGCCAGATGCGCGGCGAAGCGCTCCGGGGTGAGCTCGGCCGCGAGGTAGGCGGCGATGTCCGCGGCGGTCGCTCCGGGCGGGCAGGCGAGCGGGAAGGTCTCGGCCGCGAGCTCGGCCAGCTCCTCGAGGTCGGCGGGCGCGGCGGCGCGGATCGTCAGCACGGTCACCCTCCGATTCTGCCCGAACCCGACTTGCCCGACTTTCATGAAAGTCGGGCAAGTCGAGGGGGTGGGCGTTGTTCAGAGGAAGCGGGCGTACGCACCCAGGGTGAGGAAGGTCGGGAACTCCGGCTCGAGCGCCACCGTGCGGAACACCTGGATGGCGTCGTCGAAGCGGTCGCCCTCGAAGCGCGGCAACCCGCGCACGGCCTCGCCCATCGCCTGCACGATGTACGTCTGGTCGATGCGGGTGCCCTCGGCCGTGACCGTGTTGTCGTGCAGCCACTGCCAGATCTGCGAGCGCGAGATCTCGGCCGTCGCGGCATCCTCCATCAGGTGCTCGATGGCGGCCGCGCCGACGCCGCGGAGCCAGGACTCCACATAGCGGATGGCGATCTGGATGTTGTCGATGACGCCCGCCTCGGTGACCGCGCCGCCGATGGACGGGATGTCGAGCAGCTGCGCCGCCGTCACCTCGACGTCCTCGCGGAGCCGCTCCAGCTGGTTCGGCCGCTCGCCGAGCACCCGGTCGAACTCGGCGCGCGCCGTCGGGATCAGGTCGGGGTGCGCCACCCAGGTGCCGTCGAAGCCGTCGCCCGCCTCGCGGCGCTTGTCGGCGGCGACCGCGGCGAGCGCGCGCTCGGTGATCTCCGGGTCGCGGCGGTCGGGGATGAACGCGCTCATGCCGCCGATGGCATGCGCTCCGCGCCGGTGCGCCGTCTGCACGAGCAGCTCGGTGTACGCCCGCATGAACGGCACGGTCATGGTGATCTGCGCCCGGTCGGGCAGCACCCAGCGGCGGCCGCGGCTGCGGAACGTCTTCACGATCGAGAAGATGTAGTCCCAGCGGCCGGCGTTCAGGCCCGCGCAGTGCTCGCGCAGCTCGTAGAGGATCTCCTCCATCTGGAACGCGGCCTGGATCGTCTCGATCAGCACCGTCGCCCGGATCGTGCCCTGCTGGATGCCGAGCGCGTTCTGCGCGAAGACGAACACGTCGTTCCAGAGCCGGGCCTCGAGGTGCGACTCGAGCTTCGGCAGGTAGAAGTACGGGCCGCGGCCGAGCTCGATGAGCCGGCGCGCGTTGTGGAACACGTAGAGGCCGAAGTCGACGAGCGAGCCGGAGGCGTGCATCGCCCGACCGGTGCGGTCGTGGAAGCGCAGGTGCTTCTCGGTGAGGTGCCAGCCGCGCGGCCGGAACACGATCGTCGGCGTCTCGGCGAGCTCGCGCTCGACGCGGTACTGCTTGCCCTCGGGGCTCGTGAAGTCGAGCCGGCCGCGGAGCGCGTCGGCGAGGTTCAGCTGCCCCTCGACGATGTTCCGCCAGGTGGGGCTCGTGGCGTCCTCGTGGTCGGCGAGCCAGACCTTCGCGTCGGAGTTCAGCGCGTTGATCGTCATCTTGCGGTCGGTGGGGCCGGTGATCTCGACCCGGCGGTCCTCGAGGCCGGGGCCGGCACCGGCGACCCGCCAGCTGCGGTCGGCGCGGATCTCCGCCGTCTCGGGGAGGAAGCGCGGGTCGCGGCCGTTGGCGGCGTCCACGCGGGTCTGCAGCCGCGCGGCCAGCAGCTCGTGCCTGGTGTGCGCGAAGCGGTCGTGCAGCGCCGCGAGGAAGTCGAGCGCCGCCGGGGTGAGGATCTCCTCGTAGCGCTCGCCGAGCGGGGCGGTCACCTCGATCCAGGGCGAGACGGTGGCGAAGCCGCCGGTGCGCTGGGGGGACTCGGTGCGGTCGAGGGTGGGCGTGATGGTCATGAGGTCGTCTCCTTGGTTCCGTGGAGGTGAGGCCCGGCGCGCCGAGGGGATGCCTCGGCGCGCTCAGGTCGTCAGAACTGGTCTTCCTCGGTCGATCCGACGAGGGCGAGCGTGGCACTCTGCGGGTTCAGCGCGGTGGCGATGCGGTCGAAGTAGCCGGTGCCGACCTCGCGCTGGTGGCGCGTGGCGGTGTAGCCGGAGGCCTCCGAGGCGAATTCCGCCTCCTGGAGCTCGACGTAGGCGCTCATGTGCCGCTCGCGGTAGTCCTGGGCGAGCGTGAACATGGAGTGGTTCAGGGCGTGGAAGCCGGCGAGGGTGATGAACTGGAACGCGTACCCCATCGCCGCGAGCTCGCGCTGGAACTTCGCGATCTGCTCGTCGTCGAGGTGGCGCTTCCAGTTGAACGAGGGCGAGCAGTTGTAGCTCAGGCGCTTGCCGGGGAACTTCGCGTGCACCGCCTCGGCGAAGCGGCGGGCGAGCTCGAGGTCGGGCTCGGCCGACTCGACCCAGAGCAGGTCGGCGTACTCGGCGTAGGCGAGGCCGCGGGCGATGACCGGCTCGATGCCGTTCTGCACCTCGTAGAAGCCCTCGGCGGTGCGCTCGCCCGTGACGAAGGGGCGGTCGCGCTCGTCGTGGTCGCTCGTGAGCAGGGTCGCGGCGAGCGCGTCGGTGCGGGCGATGATGATCGACGGCACCCCGGCGACGTCGGCCGCGAGCCGGGCGGCGTTGATGGTGCGGATGTGCTGGCTCGTCGGGATGAGCACCTTGCCGCCCATGTGGCCGCACTTCTTCTCGCTCGCGAGCTGATCCTCCCAGTGCACGCCGGCGGCGCCCGCCTCGATCATCTGGTGCATGAGCTCGTAGGCGTTCAGGGGGCCGCCGAAGCCGGCCTCGGCGTCGGCGACGATGGGGGCCATCCAGTCCTTCTGCTCCTGGTCGGTCGAACCCTCCCCCGCCTCGATCTGGCCGGCGCGCAGCAGCGCGTTGTTGATCCGCCGGACGACGGCGGGCACCGAGTTCGCCGGGTACAGCGACTGGTCGGGGTAGGTCTGGCCGGAGAGGTTCGCGTCGGCGGCGACCTGCCAGCCGGAGAGGTAGATGGCCTTCAGCCCGGCGCGCACCTGCTGCACGGCCTGGTTGCCGGTGAGGGCGCCGAGCGCGGCCGACCACTCGGGCTCGGCCATGGGCGCGAACGCGGTGCCGGTGTTGCGCTGGAGGTCGTCCCACAGCCGCTCGGCGCCGCGCTTCGCGAGCGTGCGCTCCTCGCGCACCGGACCGCGGAGGGCGATGACGTCCTCGGCGGTGTAGTCGCGCGTGACGCCCTCCCAGCGGGGGTTGGCGTCCCACTCGAGCTGCAGCTCGGCAGCGGTCTGGGTCTGGTCTCCGGGGCGGAAGGGGGTGCTCATCGTCGTGCTCCGTTCGAGTTCGCCGCGGGGTGCGGTTCGCTGTGATGCCTCCATGCTGCGGGCGCCCCGAGGGGTGCCGACCACGATCCGTGGGGTGAACTTTCCCGGAAGTTCTGCGCGTCGGAAATTGCCGGGCTCGAGTCGACTCGGCGGGGCCGCATAGCCCCTCCGAACGGGATTCGGGTTTCGGCGCGATGACGAGACCTCGGACGAACTGTCGCCCATCGCCGACGCCGGGCGATGGATCGTCCGGTTCTGCACCGGGCCATTGCCCCCGCCCGCCCCCGGCGGTTGAATGGCGGCACGCGAGTGAACGGCGGCACGCAAGGCGGCGTGCCGCGGACCCGGGAGGTACCACGAGGTGACGACGGCGACCGAGGCGAGAACGGCCTCCCAATCCAATGTTCGGGCGGGCTCCGTCGAGATCGATCGGGTCACGAAGCGCTACGGCGAGCAGACCGCGGTCGACGGCGTCTCGCTCACCATCGAGCCGGGCGAGTTCCTCTCCCTCCTCGGCCCCTCCGGCTGCGGCAAGACGACGACGCTCCGCATGATCGCCGGATTCGAACAGCCGAACGAGGGCGACATCCGCGTCTCCGGCCGTTCGGTGCTCGGGCTGCCGCCGTACCGCCGCGACGTCAACACCGTCTTCCAGGCGTACGCACTGTTCCCGCACATGTCCGTCGCCGAGAACGTCGCCTACGGCCTGCAGCAGCGGCGCACCCCGAAGTCCGAGCTCCGCACGCGGGTCTCCGAGGCGCTCGAGCTCGTCCAGATGCGCCGCTTCGCCGACCGCAGGCCGACGCAGCTCTCCGGCGGCCAGCAGCAGCGCATCGCGCTCGCCCGCGCCCTCGTGAACCGCCCCGCGGTGCTGCTCCTCGACGAGCCCCTCGGCGCCCTCGACCGGCAGCTCCGCGAGGAGATGCAGCTCGAGCTGAAACTCCTGCAGTCCCGGCTCGGCATCACCTTCGTCTTCGTCACGCACGACCAGGGCGAGGCGCTGTCGATGAGCGACCGCATCGCCATCATGCGCGACGGCCGCATCGAGCAGCTCGCCGACGCCGACACCATCTACGCCCGCCCCGTCTCGGCGTACGTCGCCGCCTTCGTCGGGCAGCAGAACTTCTTCCGCGGGCCCGTCGCCCGGGACGGCGCAGCCGTCGAGTCGCCGCACGCCGTGGTGCAGGGCACGAGCACGGCGCTCGCCGGCGTCGCGAACGGTCAGGCCGCGGTCCGGCCCGAGTTCGTGCGCATCGAGGCTGACGACGCGGCGGCGCCGTCCGCGCCGAACTCGGTGCGGGGCACCCTGCTCGGCGTCTCCCACCTCGGCGAGACGATGCAGTACCTCGTGCGGCTCGGCGAGGAGCAGAGCCTCATCGCCCGCCGGCCGACCCCCGAGGCGCCGACGCTCGAGCTCGGCCAGGCGGTGCGCTGCTCCTGGTCGGCCGAGAGCGTGCTGCTCTTCCCCGCCGACGAGGCGGCGCAGGCCGGGGGCTACGTCGCCCCGCCGACCGCGTGACCGCCTCGGCATCCGATTCGCCCCACTGTTCCGCTGTACGACCCAGGAGGACCTCATGACCGAATCGACCCCCACCGTGCGGATCCTCGCGAGCACCGACGCCGCGAAGGTCATCCGTCGCGAGCTCAGCCGCCGCGGCTTCCTCAGCGCGGCGGTCGCCGCCGGCGCGACCGGCGTGCTCGCCGCGTGCAGCCCGGGCGGCGGGGCGCAGAACGCGCCCGTCGCGACCGGCGGGCCGCTCGAGTCGAAGCTCTCGATCTACACCTGGGGCGACTACGACGCGCCCGACGTGCTCGAGGCGTTCACGAAGGAGCTGGGGCCGAAGATCACGCTGAGCTCCTTCAACTCGAACGAGGAGCTGATCTCGAAGCTCGTCGCGGCGAAGGGCACGAGCGGCTTCGACATCGTCGTGCCGACTGGCACCTTCATCCCGCAGATGATCGAGAACGGGCTGCTGCAGAAGTTCAACCTGGAGCTCATCCCGAACCTCGAGCACATGGACCCGGCGTTCCTCGGCCGGGCGTGGGACCCCGACAACGAGTACTCGATCTGCAAGGCGTGGGGCACGACCGGCTTCGTCTACGACAAGAACATCATCACGCGCGAGCTGAAGGACTGGAACGACTTCATCGACGCCGCGCAGAACGAGGCGAGCGGCAAGACGAGCGTGCTCGACGACCCCGCCGAGCTCACCGGCATCTACTTCTGGGCGAACGGCATCGACTGGACGACGACCGACCCGGCCGAGCTCGACGCGGCCGAGGACTTCCTCGTGAACACCCTCGCCCCGCACGTCGCCGCATTCGACTCGTACCCCGGCGGCTCCGCCATCCCGCAGGGCACCCAGGTGCTCATGCAGTCGTGGAACGGCGACGCCCGCCTCGGCATCCTGGAGAGCCCGGACCCCAGCCGCTGGCAGTGGGTGCTCGGCTCGCCGGCGACCGAGCTGTGGATGGACAACTGGGCCATCCCGGCCGGCGCCCCGAACCCCGAGGCCGCGCACGCCTTCATCAACTACGTGCTGACCCCCGAGAACTCGCTCGCCGAGCTCGACTACATCGGGTACCACACGGGCGCGACCGGCATCGAGCAGGCGGCGGCCGACGCCGAGCTGCCCATGCTCGACCTCGTGTTCTTCACCCCGGAGCAGATCGAGACGATGCACGAGGGCGAGGTGAACGAGGCGCAGGAGCGCGTCGTGGAGATCTGGAACACGATGAAGGCGGCGGCCGGTGCGTAAGAGCGCCGGCGTCGCCCTCGCCTTCCCGGCGTGGGTGTGGCTGCTGGTCTTCTTCGTCGCCCCGGTGGGGATGGTGATCTGGTTCAGCTTCGGCTACAAGCCGGGCATCTTCGGCACGCACGCCAACGATGTGCTGAGCTTCGACCGCTACGTCGAGGCGATGTCGCCGACGTTCTTCGCCACGTTCCAGAACACGCTCTGGGTCGGCATCGCGGGCACGGTGATCTGCCTGCTCGTCGGACTGCCCGTGGCGTACTGGATGGCCGTCAAGGCACCGCCCTCGCGTCGGGGACTGCTCGTGGCGCTCGTGATGGTGCCGTTCTGGACGAACTTCCTGGTGCGCACCATCGGCTGGCAGGTCATCCTCGCGCCCGAGGGCTGGCTGTCCAGTGCGCTGCAGGCGATCGGCCTCATCGACGGCCCCCTCGAGCTGCTGTACACCCGCGGAGCGGTGCTCCTCGGCGTCGTCTACAACTACCTGCCGCTCATGATCCTGCCGCTCTTCGTCGCCTTCGACCGGGTCAGCGGGCCGCTCCGCGAAGCCTCGAAGGACCTCGGCGCCGGGCGGTGGACCACGTTCTTCCGGGTCACCCTGCCGCTCGCGCGCCCCGGCGTCGTCGCGGGCGTGCTGCTCGTGTTCATCCCGCTGATGGGCGACTACATCACGGCGACCGTCCTCGGCGGCGCGAAGGGCAACATGGTCGGTCAGCTCGTCGCGAGCCAGTTCCAGACGGCGCAGAACTGGGCGCTGGGCTCGGCGATGGCGGTGCTGCTCATCATCGTGATCATGGCGACCGTGGCGGTCGGGGCGGGCCTCGTCTGGCTCGTCACGCTGCCGTTCCGCAGCCGGAACCGGCTCGTGCTCGGCGCGGCCGAGCCATCCGCCCGGTCCAAGCCCGTCGAGGAGGTGGCTGTATGAAGCAGCGGTCGTGGTCGGATGTCGTCCTGAGCGTCTGGGGCGTGCTCGTCTTCATCTTCCTCTTCGCGCCGATCCTCGTGATCATCGTGTCCTCGTTCAACGTGGGGCGCCTGCTCGTGTCGTGGCAGTCCTTCGGCTTCGACTCGTTCCTCGCGCTCTTCGAGAAGCCGGCGATCCGCGACGCCGTCTGGATCTCGGTGCAGACCGGCTTCATCGCCGCGATCGTCGCGACGCTGCTCGGCACGCTCGCGGGCATCGCGATGGCGCGCCACCCCGGCAAGTGGGTGTGGTGGTTCCTCGGCCTCCTGCTGCTCGTCTCGGTGACGCCGGAGATCGTCGACGCGGTGGCGCTGCTGCCGTGGCTCGTGTTCCTCGGCCAGGATCTCGGCATCGGCCTGTTCAACGACGGCATCATCCGGCTCGTGATCGGGCACTCGCTGTTCTCCGTCGCGGTGGTCTCCTACCTCGTGCGGGCCCGGCTCGTCGGGCAGGAGGGCCAGCTCGAGGAGGCCTCGGCCGACCTGTACGCGAAGCCGCCCGCCACCTTCCGCCGGGTCACGCTGCCGCTCGCGATGCCCGCCGTGCTCGCCGGCTTCCTGCTGTCGTTCACGCTGAGCCTCGACAACACGGTCATCGCGGCCTTCGTGCAGGTCTCGGGCACGACGCCGTGGCCCGTGTACGTGCTGAGCGCGCTGCGCAGCGGTCTTCGCCCGGAGATCGCCGCGGTGTCGACGATCATGCTCGTGCTGACCCTGCTCGCACTCGGCCTCGTCGCGTACGTGCTGCGCCGCGCGGGCGACTCGGCCGCCGACATCGCCCGCACCATGGGCGGCGGCTGAGCCGCCGCGCTCGCCCGCTCCCCTGTTGCTCGCGCGCCTTCGCGCACCCTCTGAAAGGACTCACGGATGCCTCACGCCGATCTCGTCTTCACCGGCGGACCCGTCTTCACCGCCGACGCCGTGCGCTCGCGCGCCTCGGCCGTCGCCGTCTCGGGCGGCCGGATCGTCGCGGTCGGCGCCGACCACGACGTGCGCGAGCTCGTCGGGCCGGGCACCGAGGTGGTCGACCTCCACGGCCGGCTGCTCGTGCCCGGGTTCCAGGACGCGCACGTGCACCCTGTCTGGGGCGGGCTCGACATGCTGCGCTGCGACCTCCGCGACGGCGAGACCGAGGGCGCGTACCTCGACACGATCGCCGCGTACGCGGCGGCGCACCCGGATGCCCCGTGGATCCTCGGCGGCGGCTGGGGCATGTCGGCGTTCCCCGGCGGCACCCCCACCGCCGCGGCCCTCGACCGGGTGCTGCCCGACCGCCCGGCGTTCCTGCCGAACCGCGACGGGCACGGCGCCTGGGTGAACAGCGCCGCGCTGCGGCTCGCCGGGATCGACCGGCACACGCCCGACCCCGCCGACGGCCGCATCGAGCGCGACGCCGACGGGGCGCCGAGCGGAACCCTGCACGAGGGCGCCATGGACCTCGTGCGCCGGCACCTGCCCGTCACGACGCCAGAGGAGCTGGAGGCGGCGGTGCTCGAGGGGCAGCGCTACCTGCACTCCTTCGGCGTGACCGCCTGGCAGGACGCGATCGTCGGCGATTACGGCGTGGGCGACGATCCCGGCCGCGCGTATCTCTCGGCCGCGGCATCCGGTCGGCTCACCGGGCGCGTCGTCGGCGCGCTCTGGTGGGACCGCACGAAGGGCCTCGAGCAGATCGACGGCCTCCTCGCCAAGCGCGAGGAGTACCGCGGCGGCCGCTTCGCCGCGACGAGTGTGAAGATCATGCAGGACGGGGTCGCCGAGAACTTCACGGCCTCGATGCTCGAGCCCTACTGCGACGGCCACGGGCACCCGACCGACAACTCGGGCATCTCCTTCGTGCCGCCGGAGCTCCTGAACGAGGCGGCGCCGCTGCTCGACGCGCACGGCTTCCAGCTGCACTTCCACGCGATCGGCGACCGGGCCGTGCGCGAGTGCCTCGACGCCGTCGAGCACGCGATCGCCCGCAACGGCCGGAACGACCACCGCCACCACATCGCCCACCTGCAGGTGGTGCACCCCGAGGATGTGCCCCGCTTCCGCGAGCTCGGCGTCGCGGCGAACATGCAGTCGCTCTGGGCGGCGCTCGAACCGCAGATGGTGGAGCTGACCCTGCCGTTCCTCGGTTCACCGCGCGACGCCTGGCAGTACCCGTTCGGCGACCTGCTGCGCTCGGGCGCGGTGCTCGCGGCGGGCAGCGACTGGTCGGTGTCGACGCCGAACCCGCTCGCCGCCATCCACGTCGCGGTCAACCGGGTGTCCGCGCCCGGCGAGGAGGAGGGGGAGTACCCGCCGTTCCTGCCGGAGCAGGCGATCGACCTCGCGACCTCGCTCACCGCGTACACGGCGGGCTCGGCGTTCGTGAACCACCTCGATGAGACGGGCACGATCGCGGTCGGCAAGCTCGCCGACTTCGCGCTGCTGGATCGGGACCCGTTCGCGGGAGCGGCGCCCGAGATCGGCGCGACGCGGGTGCTGCAGACCTTCGTCGAGGGCGAGCGGGTGCACGCGGCGGACGACGCCTGAGCCCGCCTCCGCGATGACGCGCGACGGCCCGCACCCGTCCGGGTGCGGGCCGTCGTGGTTCCGCTCAGGCGCAGGGTTCGCTGCGCCCGCGTGGATGCGTCGTGGACGCGGTGCTCAGCTGGCGCAGACGGTGCCGAGCTCGGTGACCGACTCCTGCAGCGAGGTGATGTGCTCGCTCATCGCCGAGATGTCGGCGTTGGCCGGGTCGGCGACCATGCCGTCGAGGTACACGACGTACTCGTCGAGCGCGACCGCGGCCTGGTCGGCGGCGGCCTTCACCTCGGGGTGGCCGACCTTGGCGGCGGTCTCGGTGACGGTGCCGGACGCCTCCTTCAGCGCGGCGAGGGCCGCGGCGGGGTCGCTGGAGTCGACGGAGCTCAGGCTGGAGAGCTCCTGCAGCGCGGTCTGCACGTCGGTGCAGGCTTCCTGCTTGGTCTGCTCGGCCGCGGGCGCCTCCGCCTGCTTCTCCGCCTTCGCGGCGGTGCCCTCGGCGTTTCCGCCCGAGGCGCAGCCGGCGAGCAGCAGGGCCATCGCGGCGAACGAGACGGCGGCGATCTTACGGGTTGCGGTCATGATGGTTCTGGTTCCCTCCGGTTCCCGGGTCGGTCCCGGGCCCCCGCGGACCATCCAATCAGCCAAGCGGCCTCCCCCAAAATGGGGAGGGGTCCCCGCAGCTCTCGTCGACTGCGCCCTTCGGCGGTGCGCGCGAGGCTCATGCCAACAGCAACGGGCGCGCCTCGGTGAACCCGCCGACCTCGAGCTGCCAGTCCGGACGGCGGAACTCGGACGCCACGAGCCGCAGCTGCACCTCGTCCTCCACCACGCCCGGCTTCGGCGCGCGCTTCGTCACGCCGTTCTCTCGGTAGCCGAGCTTCGCCGAGACGGCGAGGGAGGAGGCGTTCCAGTCGTACGCCCCCGACTCCGCGACGGTCGCACCGAGCTCGTCGAAGGCGAACAGGAGCAGCGCGGCCCGCATCTCGGTGCCGAGCCCCAGGCCGTGGCGGGAGCGCGTCAGCCACGAGCCACTCGAGACGGTGCGCAAGGCGGCGAAGTTCGTCGCACGAAGGTCCTGCAGGCCGATCGGGCGGCCGTCTTCGAGGACGGCGAACAGCAGGTTCCACTCGTTCGGCGCGACGCCCGCGCGCTCTCGCCAGACGAACCGCGCCAGGTTCGGCAGCAGCTCCTCGCGCGGAGCCTCGGTCCAGGGGATGCCGAACGGATTGCGTCCCGGCTCGTGGACCCCGTCGAGCGCCGCCTCGGCCAGACTCGGAAGGTCGGCGTCCCGCACCGGTCGCAGTTCGAGCCGCGGTGTACGCAGCCGGAGACGGAAGACGGGCCAGACGTCGAGGAGTTCCATTCATCGACGATACCCGCCCGCTCCGGCTGAGCCGGGCGCAGGCCACCCAGCAGTGAACGTGATTCGAACATAAATACTCTTTTCTCCCACCATCTTCCCCTCTCACCCGGCCTGCGTCGGCACGCGAGACCGCATGCGCATCCAAGCGAATTCCCTTGTGAAGACAAGGCTAGCGGGCCGAGAGCCTGGTCGAGCGAGTTATCCACAGATCGAATCTTTCTTCGATTTCCGAGCGCGAGCGGCGCAAGAATAGGGACATGCACTCCACCACCGCCCTCGCCTCTTTCATCGAGGCCACCGCGACCGTCGCCGAGGCGTGGTCGGGCGCGCAGACGGGCGCGGCGAGCGGTGCAGACGCCGAAGTTCACGCGATGAGCGGCGCCGGCCTCGTGTGCACGATCGAAGCGCTGGCTCGGGCTGCCCGGGCACTCGAGGCGCTGCAGGCGCGCTGCGCGGCCGAGCTCGCCGACCGGTCCTGTGGCGAGGTCGACGCCGATCTGGCCCGCGAGCACGGCTTCCCGAGCGCAGCCAAACTCCTCACCGCCGCGAGCGGAGGCCGCAGCATCGACGCCGTTCGGCTGATCGAGGTCGGGCGGGCGATCTCAGCGCGACGCAGTTTCTTCGACGAGGAGCTGCCGGCGAAGCGACCGCTCGTCGCTGCGGCGATGCACGGCGGCGGGCTCTGCCTCGACGCGGCCGGGCTCATTACACGCTTCCTCGAGCGGGCCGCACTCCGGTGCGACCCCGAAGCACTCTCGACCGCCGAAGCTCTTCTCGTCGAACGTGCCCCGATCGTCGGCGTCGACGGGCTGCACTCACTCGTCAAGCGCCTCGAGGCGCACCTCGATCCCGACGGCGTCGAGCCGCGCGAAGACGAGCTCCGGGCGCGCCGGTCGCTCACGATCCGCGAAGACCGCTTCGGCATGATCCTCGTCCGCGGGGCATTCGACCCCGAGAGCGGTGCAGCCGTCAAGTCCGCGGTCGACGCGCTGGTGGGCGCGGCGCTGCGCGTGAGCCGTGGTCGCCCTCGCGCCGGCGAGGCCCGCGACCGCAACGGCAACGGCAACGGCAACGGCAACGGCAACCTCGAGGCCGCAGGTACTGGCGCCGGCACTGATGCCGACGCCGATGATCCGTTGTTCCGTGAGGACCGGTCGATCGCCCAGCTCAACGCCGATGCGCTCGCCGACCTGGCCCGGCATGCGCTCGGTTGCGGCGAGGCGCCGACGGCGCTGCGCCGAGTGACCGTCGTCGCACGGGTCGACGCCGAGGCCCTCGTGTCCGGCGAGGGGTACGCGACGATCGACGGCGTAGACCAGCCGATCTCCATCGCGACGGCACGCGCACTCGCGCTGAGCGCCGGCATCAGCCCGCTGCTGCTCGGTGACCGCCGCGCACGACTCGACCTCGGTCGCACCGCACGCCTCTTCAGCACCGAGCAGAAGCTCGTCCTCATCGACCGCGACGGCGGCTGCGCCTGGCCGGGATGCCTCCGACCACCGGGATACGCGGAGGCGCACCACATCGCCTGGTGGCAGCGCGACGAGGGCCGCACCGATGCGGGCAACGGCATCATGCTGTGCAGCCATCACCACCATCGCGTCCACCGCGACGGCTGGCGAATCCGCCTCCGCGACGACCGCAGCTGGTTCGTCCCGCCGCCGCATCTCGACCCGCAGCAGGTTCCCCGCCCGGGCAACCTCGCGAGCGATCGGCTCCTGGCCGAGCGGTTCGCGAGACGACGACGCCCGTCCCGCGGCGCGCCCCGAGGAAGTTCCCGCCGCGCTCCCGCGAACCCGCCCCCGCCCGCTAGCGTGAGCGCATGACCCGCGCGCTGCTCATCATCGACATCCAGCAGGACTACTTCCCCGGCGGTCGCCACCCCCTCGTCGAGCCCGAGGCCGCGGCCGACCGCGCCGCCGAGGTGCTCTCGGCCTGGCGCGAGCAGGGCGAGCCGGTCGTCCACATCCAGCACGTCTGGGATTCCCCGGAGGCCGCCTTCTTCCAGCCGGGCACACCGGGGATCGAGATCCACCCGAGCGTCGCACCGCGCGACGGCGAGACGCTGCTCACGAAGACGCAGCCCAACGCGTTCCTCGGCACGGGTCTGGAGCGGGAGCTTCGGACGCTCGGCGGCGGGCCCGCCGACGGCTCCGAGTCGGGAGCCCCGGCACTCGAACTCGTCGTGATGGGAATGATGTCGAGCATGTGCGTCGACGCGACCGTTCGCGCGGCCGCCGACCTCGGCTTCGCGGTGACGGTGATCCATGACGCCTGCGCCGCACCCGACCTCGCCTTCGGCGAGCTGACCGTCCCCGCAGCTCAGGTGCACGCCGCGTTCATGGCCGCCCTCGGCGACAGCTACGCCGAGGTCCTGAGCGCCGGGCAGCTGCTCGCAGCCGACTGAGCCGAGCGCATTTCTCGAATTCTTCGCGATATCCGAGGCCAGACGAGGCCGAACGCCGCGGATTCACGCCCCACCCCGCCCAGTTCGCAGAATTTCGACAGAAGTTCTGTTTGCGGCATCCTGCTGCTCATGTGACCATCGTTGACATGATCGCCGCCGATCCCGCCACCGCCGACTCCGCGACCGCCTCCGCGACCGCAGCCTCGAACGCCGCCGCCGCCTCGCCCGCCGCCGAGGTCGACGCGCTCACCCTCGGCCGCCGCATCCGCGAGCACCGCACCGCCCGCGGCATGACGCTCGGCGAGCTGGCCCGCGCGATCGACCGGGCACCCAGCCAGGTCTCGGCCATCGAGAACGGCAAGCGCGAGCCGCGCCTCTCGATGCTCCGCACGATCGCCCTCTCCCTCGGCACCACGGTCGACGAGCTTCTCCGCGCCGACGCCCCGAGCGAGCGAGCCGCCCTCGAGATCGCCGTGGAGCGCGCCCAGCGCGGTCCCGTCTTCTCGGCGCTCGGCCTCGACCCGTTCCGGGTCGCGAAGTCCATGAACGATCAGACTCTGCAGACGATCCTCGCCCTGCACAACGAGATCGACCGTCTCCACCGCGAACGGGCGGCGACGCCTGAGGAGGCGCGCCGGGCGAACGCCGAGCTGCGCGCCGAGATGCGCGCCCGCGACAACTTCTACCCCGAGCTCGAACGCGTCGCCGCCGAGCTCCTCGAGGCGGTCGGCCACACCGGCGGTCCGGTCTCGCACCAGCTCGTCGCCGACATGGCCTCCCACCTCGGCTACTCCCTGCACTACGTCGGTGACCTCCCGCACTCCACCCGCTCGGTGACCGACAAGCGCCACGGCCGCATCTACCTGCCCACGCAGCAGTCGCCGTCCCGCGATTCCCGTTCGCCGATCCTGCAGGCGCTCGCGAGCCACCTCCTGCACCACGAGGAGCCGCGCGACTACGGCGAGTTCCTGCGCCAGCGCGTCGAGACGAACTACCTGACCGCGGCCATCCTCCTGCCCGAGCAGGCCGCCGTCCGCTACCTCGCCGAGGCGAAGAACCTGCGCCGCATCTCGATGGAGGAGCTGCGCGACCACTTCGCCGTCTCCTACGAGACCGCCGGCCACCGCTTCACGAATCTCGCGACCGCGCGGCTCGAGATCCCGGTGCACTTCATGAAGGTGCACGAGTCGGGCACGATCATCAAGGCGTACGAGAACGACCGGGTGCGCTTCCCGTCCGACGCCCTGGGCGCCGTCGAGGGCACCACCGTGTGCCGCAACTGGACCGCACGCACCGTCTTCGACGTCGAGGACCGCTTCAGCCCCTGTTACCAGTACACGGACACTCCGTCCGGCACGTTCTGGTGCACCTCCCGCATCGAGAAGGCGAAGGAGGGCGAGTACTCGGTGTCGGTCGGCGTGCCCTTCGAGCACGTGAAGTGGTTCCGCGGCCGCGAGACGCCGCACCGCGCGGTGTCCCGCTGCCCCGATCCGAGCTGCTGCCAGGCGCCCGAGGGGCTCGCCAACAAATGGGCGGATGCCTCGTGGCCGGCCGCGCGCACGCCGACGAGCCTGCTCGCGGCGTTGCCGACCGGCACGTTCCCGGGCGTCGACCAGACCGAGGTGTACGAGTTCCTCGAACAGCACGCCCCAACGGCCTGACGCCGACGCCCACCGCGGGTGCGGCATCCGTCAATCTGTCCGGAGCCGCCGCGATTCCGCGACACCGGCGGGCTGGCGGCCCGGCCGCCGCCGCGTCAGGATGGTGGGAACCAAACACGCATCGGAGTGATCCCCGTGGGCACCACCGTCTTCGAACGACGTCGACCCTCTTCATCCGTCATCGAGCATGCGCTCGCCGACACCCGCCACTCGGTCTTCTGGCGGGACGACCTGCCCGAGGCGTTGAAGCCGTCGCGGCCCAAACTCGCCGGCACCGTCGTCGCCGACCTCGTGGTCGTCGGCGGCGGCTACAGCGGCCTGTGGACCGCGCTGCTCGCCAAGGAGCGCGCGCCCGAGTCGCACGTGGTCCTCGTCGAGGCGAAGCGGGTGGGCTGGGCCGCGTCCGGCCGTAACGGCGGCTTCTGCGAGGCGAGCCTCACGCACGGGCACGAGAACGGCCTCGCGCGCTGGCCGAAGGAGATGCCGCTGCTCGATCGCCTCGGCGTCGAGAACCTCGACGCCATCGAGGCGAGCGAACAGCGCTACGGCATGGACTTCGAGTTCGAGCGCACGGGGCAGCTCGCGCCGGCGGTCGAGGAGCACCAGCTCGAGTGGCTGCGCGAGTGGGCCGACGAGGCCGCGGCGAACGGTGAGGCCGACGACGTCGTCTTCCTCGACGAAGCCGCGGTCCAGGCATCCGTCCACTCCCCCACCTACCTCGGCGGCGTCTGGGAGAAGCGCACCAACGCGATGGTGCACCCGGCGCGCCTGGCGGCCGAGCTCGCGCGCGTGGCCGAGGAGCGCGGCGTCGAGATCTTCGAGCAGTCGCCGGTGCGCCGCATCGACACGCCGGGATCGACCGGGGCCGTGAGCGTCGTCACCGACGGCGGCCGCGTCGACGCGAAGCACGCGGTGCTCGCGACGAACGTCTTCCCCTCGCTGCTGAAGCGCAACCGCCTGATGACGGTCCCGGTCTACGACTACGTGCTCATGACCGAGCCGCTCTCGGCCGAACAGCTCGACTCGATCGGCTGGAAGGACCGCCAGGGCATCGGCGACCTCGCGAACCAGTTCCACTACTACCGGCTCTCGAAGGACAACCGCATCCTCTTCGGCGGCTACGACGCCGTGTACCACTACGGGCGCAAGGTCCGGGAGCAGTACGAGAACCGGCCCGAGTCGTGGCAGACGCTCGCGAGCCACTTCTTCACGACGTTCCCGCAGCTCGAGGGCCTGCAGTTCAGCCACCAGTGGGCGGGCGCGATCGACACCTCGACGCAGTTCACCGCCTTCTTCGGCACGGCGCGCGAGCACCGCGTCGCCTACGCCGCCGGATTCACCGGTCTCGGCGTCGGGTCGACGCGGTTCGCCGCCGAGGTCATGCTCGACCTGCTCGAGCGTCGCGACAACGAGCGCACGCAGCTCGAGATGGTGCGCAAGCGCCCGCTCCCGTTCCCGCCCGAGCCGGCCGCCGCGATCGGCATCAACGCGACCCGCTGGTCGCTCGACCGCGCCGACCACAACCGCGGCAAGCGCAACGTGCTGCTGAAGACGCTCGACGCCCTCGGCCTCGGGTTCGACTCGTGAGCACCGAGCAGGGCACCGAGCAGCAGGGCACCGAGCAGGGCGCCGAGCGCCTCGCCGCCGGCCTGCTCGTCGAGGGCCCGGCCGTCGCCCTCGAGCACGAGCCCGTCCCCGCCGAGCAGTCGGTCGCCGGCGAGCCGACGACCGCGTACCTGCCGCTCGATGTGTCGGCCGCCGGTGAGATCGGCATCTGGGAGATGGGCCGCGGCACCATGCGCGACACCGAGGTCGACGAGGTCTTCGTCGTCCTCGCAGGTGACGCGACCGTCGAGTTCGTCGAGCCCGCCCGCGAGGCGATCGTGCTCGCCCCCGGCTCGGTGGTGCGCCTCGAGGCCGGCATGCAGACCATCTGGACCGTGCGCGAACCGCTGCGCAAGGTGTTCATCGAGCGCTGAGCGCTCCCGCGCGGGCCGCTGCCCGCGCCGCAGACCCACGAAGACGAAGGAGAGCCGACATGGCGAAATACCGGGTGCAGAACCCCGCGACCGGCGAGATCGTCGAGACCTTCGAGGTCGCGACCGATGCGGAGATCGAGCAGACGCTCGCGGCGGCCGACGGGGCCTACCGCGAGTGGCGCGAGCGCAGCGTGCAGGAGCGCGCCGCCGTCGTGAAGCGCGTCGCCGAGCTGTTCGAGGAGCGCAAGGAGGAGCTCGCCCGCCTCATCGCGGTCGAGATGGGCAAGTCGATCGCCGAGTCGATCGATGAGGTCGAGTTCGCGACCGCGATCATCGATTACTACGCCGTGCACGGGCCGAGCCTCATCACCGACTACGAGATCCCGTCGACCATCCCGGGCAAGGCCGTCATCGAGCAGCTGCCGATCGGCCCCCTGCTCGGCGTGATGCCGTGGAACTTCCCCTACTACCAGGTGGCCCGCTTCGCGGCGCCGAACCTCGTGCTCGGCAACACCATCATCCTGAAGCACGCCGACATCTGCGCCCGCTCGGCCCTCACGATCCAGGAGATCATGGAGGAGGCGGGCGTGCCCGTCGGCGGCTACCAGAACGTGTTCGCCTCGCACGAGCAGATCGCGACGATGATCGCCGACGACCGCGTGCAGGGCGTCTCGCTCACCGGCTCCGAGCGCGCCGGTGCGATCATCGGCGAGCAGGCCGGCCGCCACCTGAAGAAGTGCGTGCTCGAGCTCGGCGGCATCGACCCGATGGTCGTGCTCGACGCCGACGACGTCGCGGCCGTCGCGAAGGCGGCCTGGGACTTCCGCGTCTACAACGGCGGCCAGGTCTGCAATTCGAACAAGCGACTGATCGTCATGGACGACATCTACGACGAGTTCGTCGCGGAGCTCACGAAGCTCGCCGACGGGCTCGTCCCGGGCGACCAGCTCGCCCTCGGCGACGGCGAGTACGCGCCGCTGTCGACGCGCGTGGCCGCCGAGACCGTGCACGAGCAGGTGCAGCGCGCAGTCGCCGCGGGCGCGACGCTCGAGGCGGGCGGCGTGCTGTCCGACGGCCCGGGGGCCTACTACTCGCCGGCCGTGCTCACGGGCGTGCCGCGCGACTCCGCGTCGTACCGCGAGGAGATCTTCGGGCCGGTCGCGACCGTCTACCGGGTGCACAGCGACGAGGAAGCGCTCGAGCTCGCGAACGACTGCGACCTCGGCCTCGGCGGCTCCGTGTTCTCGACCGACGAGGCGCGCGCCGCACGCGTCGCCTCGCGGCTCGAGGTCGGCATGACCCACGTCAACACGATCGCGGCGGAGGCGGCCGAGCTGCCGTTCGGCGGCGTGAAGCGCTCGGGCTTCGGTCGCGAGATGGGTCCGATCGGCATCGGCGAGTTCGCGAACCGCCGCCTGTCCTTCGTCGCGAAGTAACGCGAGCGGCAGGCACCGAGATGATCCAGCAGGCGGGGGCCACCGGGGAGCGCGAGCTCCGGGTGGTCCTCGCGCAGCTCGCCGCCGCCCCGCGCGATCTGCGCGCGAACGCGGCGGCGATCCGTGAGGTCCTGGCGGCGCATCCGGATGCCGAGCTCGCGGTCTTCCCCGAGCTCTTCCTCTGCGGCTACACCGGGGAACGCGTCGACGAGCTGGCCGTGACCCGCGACGATCCGATCCTCGCGGAGCTCGCGGCGGCCTGCCGCGAGCTGGGCACGGCCGTCGCCTTCGGCTTCGCCGAGCGGGGCGGGCCGGATGCCTCGCGGCCCGACGGCTCGGTGCACAACGCGCTCGCGATCATCGACGCCGAGGGCCGGCTCACCGCGGTGTACCGCAAGCGACTGCTGTTCGGTGCGGAGGCCGAGGCCTTCGCACCGGGCGACGACGATGTGCTCGGCACCGCCGCGGGCGCCGCGATCGGCGCCCTGATCTGCTTCGACATCGAGTTCCCGGAGCCCGCCCGCCGACTCGCCCTGGCGGGCGCCGAGCTGCTCGTCTCGGTCGCCGCGAACATGGCCCCGTACCTGCCCGACCACGAGCTCGCCTCGCGGGCCCGGGCGCTCGACAACCGTCTGCCGCACGTCTACGTGAACGCCGTGGGCGAGGCCGACGGCTTCCGCTTCGTCGGCGGTTCGCGCGCGGTGCGGGCGGACGGCTCGGTCGCCCTCGAGCTCGGCGGCGGCGAAGAGGTCGCCGAGGCGGTGCTCACCGTGGGCGCTGCCGTCGACCCGGCGGTGGACTACCTGCGGTTCCTCCGCTGAGCTCGGCCCAGGCTGCAGTCCAGGGCGAACTCGGCAGCGGGTACAGATCGTAGGCGTCCTCGAGCGCGACGAGGTGCGCCGGGCGTTCACGGACGAGCTAGCCGCAGAACTCCTTGGGCGCACGAGGCTCGGCGGAGGAGCCGACGCTGGTGACGACATCCTCGACCACGATGAAGTCGATCCAGCCGCGCTCGGCATCTCCGACGGCGTAGCCGAAGCCCTCGGCGCTCAGCTGAGCGATCTGCTGCAGCTCCGGGTACGCGGCGGTGAGCTCGTCGATCCTCGAGCCGAGGCCGATGCCCTCTGCGGTGCGCGGCGCGAGGGGCAGCGTCCCGGAGGCGTCCGGTGAGCCGGACACCCAGACGTCCTCGACGCGGTCGCCGGTCTCGGAGACGATGAGCAGCAGTGCCGCGACGCTCGGACCGTCGTCGGCGGCGAGCGCCAGCGTGAACAGCCTCGGGCACGCCGCGTCGACCGGGGCGAGGTCGAAGGCGGTGAGCGGCGTCGCCACCTCCGGGTACGCCGCGCCGCGCACGACCGGGCCGAAGCCGGCGCCGCTGATCGTCCAGGTCGTGAGATCGGCAACGTCCGGCGCGGCCGCGCTCGGAACCGGCGCGGGCGTCGGGCTCGCCGTGGGCGTCGGGCTGGATGTCGCCGGCGGGCTCGGCGTCGGCTCCGGCTCGCTCGCGCACCCCGCGAGGAGGAGCGCGGCGATCGCGAGGCCCGCGAACGCGGCGGCAGCGCGACCGCGACCGATCATGCGCAGAGCTCCTGCGGAACGAACTTCGTGTCTGCGGCGATGATGGTCGAGACGACGCCGTCGATGACCAGGAAGTCGATCCAACCCGCCGTGTCGTCGCCGACCGCGTACACGGTCGAGCTCGGCCGCTCGATCACGAGCTCCAGCTCCGGGTAGGCGGCGGCGAGCTCAGCTTCGGTCGATCCGAGTCTGATCCCGGCGGCGGTGGCGCCGCCCTCGTGGGGCCAGCCTGGGTCGCGCGTCGAACTCGCCACTGAGACCCGGTGCACCACGGAGCCGTCGTCCGAGAGGATCACGAGCAGTCCGGCCTTGTCGGGGTGCTTCAGGTTCACGAGCTCGGGACACAGCCCCGACGGCTCGACCGAGTACAGATCCGTGAGCGATTCGATCGCCGCCGGATACGCCGCCCCGCGCTGGATCGGCCCGATGCCATCGGCGCCGATCAGCCAGCTCGACGGATCCGCCGGGTCCTGGGCCGCCCCCGGCGTCGGGGTCGGCGAGGGGCTCGGTGTCGGCGTGACGCTCGGCGTCGGCGTGACGCTCGCCGTCGGCGAGGGGCTCGGTGTCGGCTCGCTCGCGCACCCCGCGAGGAGGAGCGCGGCGATCGCCGCGGTCACTCCGACGCCCCTGACGCGCCGACCCGCGCTCCGTCCCGTCATCGTCTCCCCCTGCCGCGCATGTGCACCGTCGGCTCAGCGTACCGAGCGGAGAGGCCCGGCCAGCGTCGCGGAGATATCACTCCGGTAACGGCTAGGCGACGGCCGCGCCCGCCGCTCGCGCGGTGCCGGGGGACGGCTCGACGGGATCGATGCGGAAGGTGCGGACGAAGCGCGCGAGCAGCTCGGCGTCCCCCGCGAACGGCCCGTCGTCGTTCGCCCGGGGCGCGCCCTCGGCGAGCAGCGCGCGGAGCGCCGTCGGCGTCAGTTCGAGCTCGAGCACCGCCTCAGGCACGGGCTCGTGCGCGGAGCGCCGCCGCGGCTGAGGCAGCGCGCCGGAACCGACGGCGACGACGTCGAGCGTGCCGGCGACCACGATCGCCGAGACCGCGACGGGCGGCTCCGCCCCGGAGAGCCACAGCACGTACTCGGTCGGCGGGAGCGTCGCGGCGGCATCCGGCCGGAAAGCGGTGGAGAGCGCGAAGCCGAGCGCGTCGGCGCTCATCGTCTCCCCCTCGCCAGGGTCCCCGAGGACCGACCAGCCCCAGCGCTCGAGCGCCGCGACCACCGGCTCGAGGCCTCGGCCGAGCGGCGTCAGCTCGTAACCGCCGCGCACGCTCGGCACGCGGCGCACGATGCCCGCCTCCTGCAGCTCCTTGAGCCGGTCGCTCAGGATGTTCGTCGGGATCCGGGGCAGGGATGCCTTGAGGTCGCTGTACCGGCGCGCACCACCGAGGAGGTCGCGGACGATGAGCAGCGCCCAGCGTTCCCCGACCCGCTCGACGGCACGCGCGACGCCGCTGTACTGGCCGAAGCCGCGTGCGGCGCGGGTGCCCATCGGCGCCTCGTCAGGCCTGGCCGGCGAGGAACGCGTCGGGGCCCTGCTCGGCGGCGGCCGGCTCCATGAAGAGGAACTCGAGCACGTTGCCGTCCGGGTCCTCGAGGTCGCGGGAGTACATGAAGCCGTAGTCCTGCGCCTCGCGGGGCTCGGTGCCGCCCGCGGCGAGCCCCTTGGCGAGCACCTGGTCGACGTCGTCGCGGGACTCGCGGCTCAGCGCGATGAGTGCCTGCGCGTGGGTCTTCGGGTCGATGATCTGCTTGTCGGTGAAGGTGGCGAGGTAGTCGCGGGTCAGCACCATGAAGTACACGTTCTCGTCGAGCACGACGCAAGCGGCGTTCTCGTCGGTGAAGAGCGGGTTGATGCTGAAGCCGAGCGCCTCGTAGAACGCCTTCGAGCGATCGAGGTCGGTCGTGGGGAGGTTCACGAAGATGCTGGTGGTGGCGGACATGGCGTGCTCCGATTTCGTCGTCGAGATGGTGCCTGAACACGCTCAGCTTGCTCTTAACAAGCAAGCTTGTCAAGAGCAAGTAAACGGATGCCTCGACGGCCGGCTCAGCGACTCCCGCTCCGCCGGACGAGCAGCGCGAGATGCAGCGCCGTGAGCGTCTCGCCGTCGTCGAGGTCCGCGTCGAGCAGCTCCGCGATGAGGGCGATGCGCTGGTAGAACACCGAGCGGGAGAGGTGTGAGGCCGACGCCGCCGCCGTGCGGTTGCCCGGATGGGCGAGCATCGCAGCGAGCACGTCGAGCAGGTCGCCCCCGCGGGCCAGGTCGTACTCGATCAGCGGGGCCAGCATCCGTTCCCCGTGCTCCTGCAGCCGGTGATCGTCGCGCAAGGAGGTGACGAGCCGCACCAGCGGGCGATCGTCGGCGCGCCGCACCACCGGGCCTCGAGTGCCCCGCGGCACCGGCACCCGCGCGAGGTCCCGCGCCTGCTGCACCGAGGCCAGCAGCTCGGCGAGGCCGTGGGCGGCCTGCCCGACCGAGAGCACGAGCCGCTCCCTCGCGGCCGGCTCCTCGACGAGCGAGCGGGCGAAGGCGAGCACCCCCGCCTCGTCGACCGCGAAGCGCGTCGCCTCGGGCAGCGAGACGAGCAGCACGGCCGCGGGCGGCTGCCCCTCCGCGAGCACCCCGGCGAGCGCGCGGCCGCCGAGGGCGCGGGCCGCGGCATCCGCCAGCTCGCCCGAGACCTCCGCGCCCGACGCGACCACCCCGAACTGCACCCCGTGCGCGATGGGGAGCCCGGCCGCCTCGAGTCGCGCCGCCGCATTCGGCAGCGCCGCGAAGCGCCCGTCGAGCAGCGCGTCGACGAGCCGCTGCCGGCCGATCCGCGCCCACTCGTCACCGCCCGAGTCAGCGAGCCGCCCGAAGGCGAGCGCCGTCGCGCCCTGCTCCAGCACCGCGTTCCGGCCGGCCGGATGCTCCGGGCCGGCGAGCGCCACCAGGTGCCCCCAGCGCAGGCCGCGCGCCTCGACGGGCACGATGAGCCAGCCGTCCGCATCGCCCCGGTGGGCGCGGCGCGACCGCGCCTCCCACTGCCGGAGCAGCGACTCCTCCTCGCTCGGCGGCACCTCGGCGCTCACGACCTCGTGGGCGAGGTTCTCGAGCACGACGCCCGAGCCGAGCGTCGCGGCGAGCTGGCGGACGATGAAGTCCGCTGGCGAGCCGCGCAGCGCGAGCCCGGTGAACCGTTCGCGCACCTCGTCGCGGGCGACGAGCGCCGCCGTCTGGGCGGAGATGATGCGGCCGTGCACGGCCTCGGTGAGCGCGACGAACTTCACCTCGCGGTGCAGCGCGACGAGGGCGAGCCCGCGACGCCCCGCCGCCTCGGCCACCACCGCGGGCACGTAGCGGTAGTGCACGCCGAGCTCGAGCACGAGCCCCGCGAGCCCCGCATCGACGAGGCCGCCGATGAACGCGACCAGCTCCTCGGGCTCGGTCGGCCAGCCGGAGCCGGTCGTGAGCAGCAGCTCGCCGCCGTCGAGGAGGCGGGCCACGCCGGCGCTGTCGGAGACGTGCGCCCAGCGCACCCGCGCGTCGAGCGCGTCACCGCCGACGAGCACCTCCGGCACGCCCTCGGCGAGCGCGGGAAGGGCGAGGATCTCGCGCACCGTCGGCAGCCCCGCGCCCTCGGCGACCGGGCCCGGACGTTCCGTTCGGATCGACTCATCTTCGCGACGATCTGCCACCGCTTCACTCACTTCGGCTCTGCAACACTGGGAATCACAAGCTTAGCCGAGCTCCGGGCATTCTGTCCGGCCCGGCCGGTTCCACCCCGCAGAAGGAGACGCAATGAGCACGACCGAGACCGCATCCGCCACGAGCTCGACGGCCCAGGTGCCGGTCATCGGCCACTGGGTCGACGGCGGCCACCGCGCCTCGACCTCGGGCCGCACCGCCCCCGTCTTCAACCCGGCCACCGGCGCCGTGCAGGCCGAGGTCGCCCTCGCCGACCAGGCCGAGATCGACGCCGCCATCGCCTCCGCGCAGGCCGGCTTCGAGATCTGGAGCGGCTACTCGATCGCCAAGCGCCAGACCGTGCTGTTCGCCTTCCGCGAGCTGCTGAACGCCCGCCGCGGCGAACTCGCCGCGATCATCACCGCCGAGCACGGCAAGGTGCTCTCCGACGCGATGGGCGAAATCCTCCGCGGCCAGGAGGTCGTCGAGCTCGCGACCGGCTTCCCCTCGCTCATCAAGGGCGCCTTCTCGGAGAGCGCCTCGACCGGCATCGACGTCTACTCGATCAAGCAGCCGCTCGGCGTCGTCGGCATCATCAGCCCGTTCAACTTCCCGGCCATGGTGCCGATGTGGTTCTTCCCCATCGCGATCGCCGCCGGCAACGCGGTCGTCCTGAAGCCGAGCGAGAAGGACCCGAGCGCCGCCCTCTGGCTCGCCGAGCTGTGGAAGGAGGCCGGTCTGCCCGACGGGGTCTTCACCGTGCTCCAGGGCGACAAGCTCGCCGTCGACGGCCTGCTCACCTCGCCGCTCGTGCAGTCGATCTCCTTCGTCGGCTCGACGCCGATCGCGCAGTACATCTACGAGACCGCCTCCAAGCACGGCAAGCGCGTGCAGGCCCTGGGCGGGGCGAAGAACCACATGCTGGTGCTCCCCGACGCCGACCTCGACCTCGTCGCCGACCAGGCCATCAACGCCGGCTACGGCGCGGCGGGCGAGCGCTGCATGGCCATCTCGGTCGTGCTCGCCGTCGAGCCCGTCGCCGACGAGCTGATCGCGAAGATCACCGAGCGCATCGCGAAGCTGAAGATCGGCAACGGCGCGGGCACCGACGCCGGTGACGGCAAGCTCAGTGAGCCCGACATGGGCCCGCTCATCACGGCCGTGCACCGCGACAAGGTCTCCTCCTACGTCGACATCGCCGAGGCCGACGGCGCCGAGATCGTCGTCGACGGTCGCGGCTTCACCGTCGAGGGCCACGAGGACGGCTTCTTCTTCGGCCCGACCCTGCTCGACAAGGTGCCCACCACCTCGCGCGCCTACACCGAGGAGATCTTCGGCCCGGTGCTCTCGGTCGTCCGCGTCGAGAGCTACGACGAGGGCCTGGAGCTCATCAACTCGGGCCAGTTCGGCAACGGCACCGCGATCTTCACGAACGACGGCGGCGCCGCCCGCCGCTTCCAGAACGAGGTCCAGGTCGGCATGATCGGCATCAACGTGCCGATCCCCGTGCCGGTCGCCTACCACTCCTTCGGCGGCTGGAAGCAGTCGCTGTTCGGCGACGCGAAGGCGTACGGCGCGCACGGCTTCGACTTCTTCACCCGCGAGAAGGCCATCACGAGCCGGTGGCTCGACCCGGCGCAGCACGGCGGCATCAACCTCGGCTTCCCGCAGAACCACTGACCCGGCGCACTGCGCAGGCCTCGCTGAACCGGCAAGGAGAATCATGACCGACACGCTGACCGCCACCGCCAGCTACACCGACCGCCACGGCGCGTCCCACGCGCTGCCCGACGCCGCCGGCGACGCGCAGGTGCGGGCCGACGACCGCGCGCACGTCTTCCACTCGTGGAGCGCGCAGGCGCTCATCGACCCGCTGCCCGTCGCTGCGGGCGAGGGCTCGACGTTCTGGGACTACCAGGGCAACGCCTACCTCGACTTCTCGAGCCAGCTCGTGAACCTGAACCTCGGCCACCAGCACCCCGACCTCGTCGCCGCGATCCAGCAGCAGGCGGGCCGGCTCGCGACGATCCAGCCGTCGATGGCCTCCGACGTGCGCGGCGAGCTCGCCCGCCGCATCGCGGAGGTCGCCCCCGGCGACCTCGACAAGGTGTTCTTCACGAACGGCGGCGCCGACGCCAACGAGTACGCGGTGCGGATGGCCCGCCAGGTCACCGGCCGCCGCAAGGTGCTCTCGATGTACCGCAGCTACCACGGTTCGACCGCCACCGCGATCTCGCTCACGGGCGACCCGCGGCGCTGGGCGAACGAGCCGAGCGACGGCAGCGTCGCGCACTTCTTCGGCCCCTACGAGTACCGCTCCGCCTGGGGCTCGACGAGCCCCGAGGAGGAGACGGCGCGCGCCCTCGCCCACCTCGAGCAGGTCATCGTGCTCGAGGGCGCCTCGACGATCGCCGCGATCATCCTCGAGACCGTCGTCGGCACGAACGGCGTACTCGTGCCGCCGCCCGGCTACCTGCAGGGCGTCCGCGAGCTCGCCGACCGCTACGGCATCGTCTACATCGCCGACGAGGTCATGGTCGGCTTCGGCCGCATCGGCGAGTGGTTCGCGGTGAACCACTTCGGCGTGACCCCCGATCTGATCACCTTCGCGAAGGGCGTGAACTCGGGCTACGTGCCGCTCGGCGGCGTCGTCATCTCGCAGCGGATCGCGGCGCACTTCGACACGGTCGCCTTCCCCGGCGGACTCACCTACTCCGGCCACCCGCTCGCCTGCGCCGCCGGCGTGGCGACGTTCGAGGTGTTCGAGCGCGACGGCATCCTGGAGCGCGTCCGCGACCTGGGCGAGCGCGTCGTCGCCCCGCGGCTCGCCGAGCTGCAGGCGAAGCACCCCTCGGTCGGCGACGTCCGCGGCCTCGGCCTCTTCTGGGCGATCGAGCTCGTGAAGAACCGCGAGACCCGCGAGCCGCTCGTGCCGTTCAACGCCTCGGGCGCCGACGCCGCGCCGATGGGCGCGTTCGCCGCGGCGTGCAAGCAGAACGGCGTCTCGCCGTTCGTGCACTTCAACCGCACGCACGTCGCCCCGCCGCTCGTCATCACCGAGGACGAGCTCGTCCGCGGCCTCGACGTCATCGACGAGGCCTTGACGGTGGCCGACGGGTACACGGCCTGAGCCGGTCCGCACTCGCCCGATGATCGCCCGCGTCCGGATGGACGCGGGCGATCACGCGTTTCCGGCTAGCCTGAGAAGCATGCGGGAGCGGGCTGACGGTGGCGGCATGAGCCGCCGGGCGCTCCTGGCCGCCGGGCTCGCGGGTGCCGCCTCGCTCGCGCTCGCGAGCTGCACCACGGGCCCGAAGCCCACCCCGAGCGGCTCGCCGACGCCGAGCGCCTCCCCCACGCCGACGCCGAGCGCCCCGGCCGGGATCCCGCTGCCGAGCGCGATGCGCCGCTCCACCTGGGCGGCGGACCCCTTCGCCCGCGGCGCCTTCGGCTTCCAGGCGGTCGGCACGACACCCGAGCTCCGCGAGACCCTCGCCGAACCGGTCGCCGACCGGGTCTGGTTCGCCGGCGAAGCCTGCTCCCCCGACGCGCCCGGCACCCTGCAGGGCGCGCTCTCGACCGGTCGGCTCGCCGCCCGCTCGCTCGTCGAGCGCGCGGACCCGGGCGAGCGGGTCGCGGTCGTCGGTGCCGGACTCGCCGGGCTGGCCGCCGCCCGGGTGCTGCAGGACGAGGGCTTCGAGGTCATCGTCGTCGAGGCGCGCACCCGGATCGGCGGGCGGATCGAGTCGGTGCAGGATGCCGCGTTCGGCCGCGAGGTCGAACTCGGCCCGCTCTTCGTGGACGACGACGAGGAGCTGACCGCGCTGCTGTCGGCGAGCGAGGTCACGACGGAGCCGTTCCCGGGCACCGTCGAGACGCGGAGCGCCGACGGCACCGTGCTCGACGTGCCATCCACCGGCTCCGACGCGCTCGCCCGCGTACATGAGTGGGCCCTCGCGCAGGACGACGACCGCTCCCTCGCCGACGCGCTCCGCGCGAGCGGCGCGGGCGAGCTGACGCCCGAGGACCTCGCCTGGGTGCAGCACACCGTCCGCACCGGCGTCGAGCCGCTGACCGGGGCCGGGGCGACGCTCGTCTCCGCACGCACCGACTTCGCCGGGCTCGTCGGCGCCCCGCGCCGGCTCGTCACCGGTCGACTCGCCGACGTCACCGACCGTCTCGCCGACGGCATCGACGTCGCCGCGGGCAGCGCGGTGACCCGGGTGACGATCACCGAGCGGCGGGTGGGCCTGCGCCTCGACTCCGGCGAGTCCGTCGCGGCCGACCGGGCGATCATCGCCGTGCCCCTCGGGGTGCTGCAGTCCGACGCCTTCGCCTTCGAGCCGGCACTGCCCGCCGCGCATCAGGAGGCGATCGCCGCGCTCCGCACGGGGGCCGTGGATCTCGTCTGGCTCCGATTCGAGGAGGCGTTCTGGCGCACCGCCACCCCCGCCGAGGGCGAGACGACCGCCGACGCGCAGGCGACCGTGCCGCAGCTGCTCACGGTCGAGACCCCGTCGCACGTCGCGGGATGGATCGACCTCGGCGGCGACCCCGTGCTCGTCGGCGTCATCGCGGCGTCGCAAGCGCGACTGCTCGACCGGCTCGACGATCAGACGTTCCAGAACGCCGTGCTCGCCGATCTCGCGCCCTACGCCACAGCCCGCGGTTGATCGCGACGAGCCCCGCCGTCACGGCCACGAAGATCACGAGCACGATCGCGCAGTAGACCGCGACGCCGACGGGACCGCCGACCTGCGTCTCGTCGAGGAAGAAGTACGGGTACCACCCGACATCCGCACCGCGCACCAGCGTGTAGCCGAGCCACAGCGACGGGTAGGCGAGCACCCAGGCGATGGTCGACCACGACACCGGCGGGTTCACCGCGAGCACGGCGTCCACCGTCCAGGCGACGAGCGCGAGCGCCGGGACGACGAAGTGCAGCAGCGTGTCCGACCAGGGCACCTCGATGCGGTAGTCGCGCGTCGAGGCGTTCGCGACGATGAGCGCGAAGACGATGCCCGAGATCACGACGTACACCGTCACGATCGTGCGGAGCGTGCCGAGCCAGCGCGGGTCGCGCGGCGCGAGGAGCGCGTAGCCGCCCGCGAGCACGAGGGTCGCGACCGCCGCGAACGCCGACTGCACGGTGAAGTAGCTGAAGAAGTTCGCGGTGGCGAAGGCACGGAAGCCGAGCACGTAGACGAAGTTGCCGATGAGGGCGACCACCTCGAGCGCGGCGATGCCGAGCCGGAACCAGCCGAGCGCGCGCCGCTGCCCACCGGTGGCGAGGCGCCTGGCCCTCGTGAACGCCCGCGCCCAGGCCGGCGACGCGAGGCCGTCGGTGCGCGGAGTCATCCCTCAACGCTACCGCCGGCGCCCGCGCCGCTCAGTCGAGGGGGCGCAGGATGCGGTCGAGGAAGCGCCGCGTGCGCTCCTCGCGCGGCGCCGTGAAGAGCTCGGCCGGCGCGCCGCGCTCGACCACGACGCCGCCGTCGAGGAAGAGCACCTCGTCGGCCGCCTGCCGGGCGAAGGCGAGCTCGTGCGTCACGACCACCATCGTCCAGCCCTCGCGGGCGAGCTCGGCGATCACCTGCAGCACCTCGCCGACGAGCTCGGGGTCGAGGGCGCTCGTCGGCTCGTCGAAGAGCAGCAGGTCCGGCTTCAGCGCGAGCGCGCGGACGATGCCGACCCGCTGCTGCTGCCCCCCGGACAACTCGAACGGGTACGCGTCGCGCTTCTCGGCGAGACCGACCCGCTCGAGCAGCGCCGTCGCCTCCGCGACCGCCCGCACCTTCGGCACCCGCTGCACCTGCACCGGGCCCTCGATGACGTTCTCCAGCACGGTGAGATGCGGGAAGAGGTTGTGGTGCTGGAACACCATCGCCGAGCGGTCGCGCAGCGCGAGCCGCTCGCGCTTGGCCGCCTTCGCGGGGCCGAGCGCCTGCGCGGCGAAGTCGATCACCGGTCCGCCGTCGAGGTCGAGCACGCCCGCGTCCGGCGTCTCGAGCCCGTTCAGCGAGCGCAGCACGGTCGTCTTGCCCGAGCCGCTCGGGCCGATGAGCACGACGACCTCGCCGCGGCGAACCTCGAAGTCGATGCCCCGCAGCACCTCGTTCTGGCCGAAGGCCTTCCGGAGGCCGGCGGCGGTCAGTAGCGGGCGGTCGGCGGCACCCGGGCGGGCAGCCACGGGGTCAGTGGGCGACATAGCGATCGAGCCTCCGCTCCAGGGCGCTCTGCCCGCTCGACAGGGCGAGGCAGATCAGCCAGTAGACGAGTGCGGCCTCCAGATACAGGAGCATGAACTCCTGGCTGAACGCCGCGATCTGCTGCGACACCTTGAACAGCTCGGTCACGAGGATGAGCGAGGCGAGCGAGGTGTCCTTCACGAGCGAGATGAACGAGTTCGACAACGGCGGCACCGAGACGCGGGCCGCCTGCGGCAGGATGATCCGCCGCAGCGTCTTCGCGTGGGACATGCCGACCGTGTAGCCGGCCTCCCACTGCCCCTTCGGCACCGAGAGGATCGCCGCCCGGATGATCTCCGCCGCGTAGCCGCCGACGTTCAGCGAGAACGCCGCGATCGCGCTCGGCCACGGGTCGATGACGACGCCGATCGCGGGCAGCCCGTAGAAGATCACGAAGAGCTGCACGAGCAGCGGGGTGCCCCGGATGATCGAGATGTACACCCGGGCGATGCCCGACACCACGCGGTTCCGGGAGAGCCGCATGAGCGCGACGCCCAGGGCGAGGACGAGTCCGATCGCGAAGGAGGCGAGCGCGAGCGGGATGGTCCCGCTCACCGCACCCCAGACGATCGGCCAGAAGGAATCGAGGAAGAGCTGCCAGCCGTCGGCCATAGTGGGACGGTACTACTGGGAGACGTCCTGGCCGAAGTACTTCTCGCCGATCTTCGCGAGCGTGCCGTCGGCCTGCAGCTTCGCGAGCGCCTCGTCGACCGCCTTCACGAGCGCGGTCTTCTGCTTGGTGAAGGCGAAGGCGCTCTCGGTCGGGTCGGTCTCGGCCGCGACCTGGAGCTTCGCGTCGGGGTTCTCCTTCACGTAGTCGAGGTAGGTCAGCTCGTCGTTCACGGTCGCGTCGACGCGGCCCTGCTCCAGCAGGGCGACGGCCTGCGCCCAGCCCTCGACGGACTGCACGTTCGCGCCCGCCTCCTGGGCGAGGGTGTAGAAGTTGCTCGTGAGCGACTGGGCGGTGGTCTTGCCCTCGAGGTCCGCGAAGCTCGTGATCGAGGTGTCGCCGTCCTTCACGACCACGACGCTCGGCGAGACCGTGTACGGGGTCGAGAGCAGGTACTTCTCCTCGCGCTCCGGGTTGATCGAGACCTGGTTCGCGATGACGTCGAAGCGCCCCGCCTCGAGGCCTGCGAAGATCGCGTCCCACTGGGTCTCCTGGAACTCGACCTTCAGCCCGAGCTCGTCGGCGACCGCCTCGGCGACCTCGACGTCGTAGCCGACGAGCTCGCCCGAGCCGTCCGCGTGGAACGTGAAGGGCCGGTAGGTGCCCTCGGTGGCGACCGTCAGCGTGCCCGGCTTCAGCAGCCCGTACTCGTTGCCGGCGGCGTCGCTCTGGGACGCCGACCCGGCACCGCCGCTCGAGCAGGCGGCGAGGGCGATCACGGCGACGACGGACGCGGCGGCGCCGATGGCGGCGCGGAGGCGGCGGGGGCTGGGCATGGGTGGTGCTCCGTTTCGGACGGCTGGGGTGCAGCGCTGGTGAGACACCCGGTAGTCCAGCACAGGGCGCCGCCTTCCAGAAACCGCGTGACGCCCCGTTGCATTCCCGCCCGGTGCGGCTACGCCTCGAGCACCCCGTCCACGCGGCGCGGCACCCCCGCCGGATTTCCGTCGCGGAGCTCGACCGGGAGCACCTGCTGCGGGGCATCCTGATAGGCCACCGGCGTGAGGAAGCGCCGGATCGCGCTCGCCCCGACCGAGGTGTGCACGGAGGCGGTCGAGGCGGGCCATCCGCCGCCGTGGTGCTGGGCCCAGGCGATCGCGACGCCCGTCGGCCAGCCGTTGTACAGCACACGGCCGGCGATGCGGGCGAGCGCGGCGCTCGCCCGCGCGACGAGCTCGTCGTCGTCGGATGCCGCGTGCCGCACGGTGCCGGTGAGGCTGCCCTCGAGCGCCGCGAGCGCCCGGTCGAGCTCGGCGCCCGGCGCGGGGTCGTCGTAGCGGACGAGCAGCGTGAGGGGGCCGAAGTGCTCCTCCTGGAACGCGGCCGGGTCGGCGAGGAAGGCGGCGATGTCGGTGGCGACGACCGTGGGCCGGGACACCCCGGGCTCCGGCGCGGCACCGCCGTCGACGAGCAGCTCGACGTCGCCGCGGGCGGCGATGCCGCTCGCGCCCTCGGTGAAGGCGCGCGTCATGCCCTCGGTGAGCAGTCGCTGGCCCGGCGCCTCGGCGGCGGCGGCCGCGAGCGCGTCCTCGAAGCCGGTGCCGCGGGGCACGAACACGAGCCCGGGCTTCGTGCAGTACTGGCCGCCGTCGCGGGTGAAGGAGCCGGCGAGCCCGGCCGCGAGCCCGGCCGCGTCCTCCGCCGCGGCGGCCGGCGTCACGACGACCGGGTTGATCGAGCCGAGCTCGCCGTAGAACGGGATCGGCTCGGGGCGCGCGGCGGCGAGGTCGAACAGCGCGCGACCGCCGCGGGTCGAGCCGGTGAAGCCGACCGCGCGCACGAGCGGATGCCGCACGAGCTCGATGCCGGCATCCATCCCCTCGACGAGCACGAGCGCGTCGGCCGGACCACCGGCCCCCGCGAGCGCAGCGCGGGCGATCGCCGCGGTGCGGCGGGACAGCTCGGGATGCCCCGGGTGCGCCTTCACGACCACCGGGTCGCCGGCGGCGAGCGCCGAGGCGGTGTCGTTGCCGAGCACCGAGAAGGCGAAGGGGAAGTTCGACGCGGCGAACACCGCGACGACCCCGAGCGGTCGCAGGATCCGCCGCAGATCGGGGCGCGGCGGGAGCAGCGAGGCGTCGGGGCGGTCGAGCGTCGCCTCGAGGTAGGAGCCCTCCTCGACGACCCCCGCGAAGAAGCGCAGCTGCGTCGCGGTGCGGGTGACCTCGCCGTCGAGCCGGGTCTCCGAGAGGTGGGTCTCGCGGTTGGCGAGCTCGACGAGTTCGGCGCGGTGCGCCTCGAGCGCGTCGGCGATCGCGCGGAGCCAGCCGGCCCGCTCGGCGCGGTCGCTGCGTTCGAGCCCGCTCGCGGCCGCCGCGCGGACGGCGTCGTCGACGGTCGTCATGCTTCCGCCGCCGTTCAGAACGCGTTCAGGCCGGTCAGCGCCCGGCCGAGGATGAGCTGGTGGATCTCGTCGGTGCCCTCGTAGGTGCGCACGGACTCGAGGTTCGCCGCGTGCCGCATCACGGGGAAGGCGTTGGTGATGCCGTCGCCGCCGAGGATGGTGCGCGCCTCGTGGGCGATGGCGAGCGCCTCGCGCACGCTGTTCAGCTTGCCGACGGAGATCTGCGCGGGGGTGAGCCGGCCGGCCTCCTTGCGGCGGCCGAGGTGCAGGGCGAGCAGCATGCCCTTCTCGACCTCGAGCAGCATGTCGGCGAGCTTCGCCTGGGTGAGCTGGTTCGCGCCGATCGGCTTGCCGAACACCTCGCGGGTGATGGAACGGTCGAGGGCGACCTCGAGGCAGGAGCGGGCGGCGCCCATCGCGCCCCAGACGATGCCGTAGCGCGCCTCGTTCAGGCAGCCGAACGGACCGGAGAGCCCCTCGGCGCCCGGCAGGATCGCGTCGGCGGGGAGCCGCACGCCGTCGAGCTCGATGTCGCACTGCACGCTCGCCCGCATCGAGAGCTTGCCGTCGATCGGGGTCGCGGTGAAGCCGGCCGTCGTCGTCGGCACGAGGAAGCCGCGCACCGCCTTGGCGCCCTGGTTCCCCGAGCCCGTCGAGGGGAGCGAGTCGTCCTCGACCCGGGCCCAGACCACGGCGACGTCGGCGAGCGAGGCGAGGCCGATCCAGCGCTTGGCGCCGTCGAGCACCCAGCTGTCGCCTTCGCGGCGGGCGACGGTCGTCATCGCGGCGGGGTCGCTGCCGCCCTGCGGCTCGGTGAGCGCGAAGCAGCCGAGGAGCTCGCCCTTCGCCATGCCCGGCAGCCACCGCTGCTTCTGCTCCTCGGAGCCGTACTTGTGGATGGCGCTCATCGCGAGCGAGCCCTGCACGGAGACGAAGGTGCGCCAGCCCGAGTCGGCCGCCTCGAGCTCGAGGCAGACGAGGCCGTAGCTCACCGCGCCGGCGCCCGCGCAGCCGTAGCCGCTCAGGTGCATGCCGAGGAAGCCCGCGGCGCCGAGCTCGGGGATGAGCTCCGCGCGGAAGTGCTTCTGCTCGAAGTCGTCCTCGATGATCGGCAGGATGCGGTCCTGCGCGAAGGCGCGGGCCCGCTGCTGCCAGCCGCGCTCCTCCTCGCTCAGCAGCTCGTCGAAGTCGAACACCTGGTCGATGCGGGGTGCGGTGGTCATCGGGGTTCCTTTCCTTGGCCGGTCGAGGCGTCGTTCCAGTCGGCGCCCGCGTGCTGGTCGAGCGCGGGCGGCGGGGTGCGGTAGGCGGGGGCGGACTCGGAGAGCCCGATGGGGTTCGCGACGGTGCGGCTCTGCGCGATCTCGGCGACGGGCTCCAGCCCGAGGGACTCGGCGAAGGCGATCGCCTCGGCGACGTCGTTCACGAGACCGGCGGGCACGCCGCACACGGCGAAGCGGGCGACCCACGCGGCCGCGGGCGCGGCGGCGAGGGCGGCCTCGAGCTCGGCGCGCAGGTGGTCGCGGTGGGCGACGCGCGCCTCGTTCGTCGCATAGCGCTCGTCGTCGGCGAGACCGGGGATGCCGAGCTCGGCCGTGAGCGCCCGGAACTGCTTGTCGTTGCCGACGGCGATGACGAGGTCGCGGTCGGCGGCGGGGAACACCGCGTAGGGCGCGATCGACGGGTGCTGGTTGCCGAGCCGGCGCGGCGCGCGACCCGTCACGAGCGTGGACGCCGCCTGGTTCGTGAGCGCGGCGAGGAGGCTCTGCAGCAGGTTCACCTCGACGAGCTGGCCGCGTCCGGTGCGCTCGCGCTCGCGGAGGGCGAGCAGGATGCCGGCGACCGCGTTCTGCCCGCAGAGCACGTCGACGAGCGCGACGCCCGCCTTCGCCGGTTCGCCCTCGGGCTCGCCGGTGATCGACATGAGCCCGCCGACGGCCTGCACGAGCAGGTCGTAGCCGGCGAGCGCGGCTCCCTCGCCGGTGCCGAAGCCCGTGATGGAGCAGTAGACCGCGCGGGGGTTCATGGCCCGGACGTCGTCGTAGGCGAGGCCGAAGCGGGCCATCACGCCGGGGCGGAAGTTCTCGATGACGACGTCGGCGCTCGCCGCGAGCCGGCGCGCCTCGGCGAGGCCGGCCTCGCTCGTCAGGTCGAGTGCCACCGAGCGCTTGTTGCGGTTCACGCTGCCGAAGTAGGTGGCATTGCCGGCGGCGTCGACGGGCGGCTTCCAGTGCCGGGTGTCGTCGCCGGCCGGCGATTCGATCTTGATGACGTCGGCGCCGAAGTCGGCGAGGGTCATGGTCGCGTACGGGCCGGCGAGGACGCGGGAGAAGTCGGCGACGCGGAGCCCCGCGAGCACACCCGCCTGCTGGGTCTCACTCGTCATCGCTCGCCTCCATCACCGTCGATCTTCATTCATCCTATAGTGAATCTTTAACTCCTGTGAAAAGCTGTGCGCTATGGGATCGAGGGTGGGCCCGGGAGCGCGCGAGGCCGTGTTCGCGCAGCTGTCGGACGCCGGCCGTGCCGAGCAGGTCGCGCAGCGGCTCACCGACGGCATCGTGCTCGGGGTGCTGCACCCCGGCGAGCGCCTGCCGAGCGAGCCCGAGCTCGCCCGCCGTTTCGGCGTCGCGCTCATCACGGTGCGCGAGGGCCTCGGCATCCTCCGCGACGCCGGCCTCGTCGAGACGCGTCGCGGCCGGGAGGGCGGCAGCTTCGTCGTGCACGACGACGCCGAGCACCGCGCCCTGCTCACCGCGCGGCTGCGCGCCCTCGCCCAGGTCGAGCTCAGCGACATGGCCGTCTACTTCGGCGCCATCCTCGCGGGCATCGCCGAGCGCGCCGCCGAGCGCGCGGCCGAGCCGGAGGCGGTCCGCCTCGCCGAGTGGCTCGACGCGGCCGACTTCGGCACCGCGGCATCCGCCCGCACGAACCAGGGCGGCTTCTTCCTCGAGCTCGCCGTGCTCAGCCAGTCGGCGCGGCTCGTGCGGGAGCAGATCCGCCTGCAGGCCGACGCCGGCCCGCTGCTGCTGCTCGGTCTCGACGAGGAGGACGAGCGCCGCCTGGCCGCCGCGACCGACCGGCGCATCGTCGAGGCCGTCGCCGCACACCGCCCGGCGGAAGCCCGCGCCGCCGCCGGCGCCCTCGTCGCGAGTCTCGCCGAACGGCTGCTCGCGGCGAAGGCGAGAGTCGAGCGAGGAGGGGGCATCGATGACTGATCAGGCGCTCCCCGCCGGGGCCGAGGCCGCCGCCGCGGCCGTGTCGCGGCTGTTCACGGGCGTGTTCGAGCAGCTCGCCGCCTGGCGTGCGCCGATCGAGCGGGCGATCGCGCCCGGCGTGAAGCCGCTCGCGCTCGACCAGCTCGTCTCCGAGCTCGTCATCCCCCGCCTCGTCGAGCCCGACGCCCTCCTCGTCGGTGCCGGCTTCATCGCCGACGGCGAGATCGTGCACGGTCGCGACGTGCACTTCGCCTGGTGGCTCGGCCCGCTCGACGACAACCCCGTGCTCGGTTCGACCGACGGGCCCACCCGGCTCGATCTCTCCACCCGCGGCTACACCGAGTACTTGCGCGACTTCCGGGCCCTCGAGTGGTACCGCATCCCCGCGACGACGCGGCACGCGCATGTCACCGGGCCGTTCGTCGACCACCTCTGCACCTGCGACTACATCCTCACCCTGACGATGCCCGCGCACGCCGCCGACGGCGAGCGCATGGTCGGCGTCGTGGGCGCGGACGTCGCGGTGCGCCGGCTCGAGCGGGAGCTCCTCGCCGGCTTCCTCGCGGTCGACGCCCCGCTCGCGCTCGTGAACGCCGACGGCCGGGTGGTGCTCTCGACCGAGCCGGCGCTGCAGGTCGGCCAGCTCGCCAGCAGCTCGGCCGCCGCGCTCGATTGCGCGGCGACGCCCTTCCGGGTGCTCGTCGCTCCGGCCTGAGCGCCCCTCAGCGCGGCACGAGCAGCGTGGACTCCGGCACCGCCGCGTGCAGCGCCTCGTCGAGGGTCGCCAGCCGCCCCCGATGGTGCCGCGCGAGCGCCGCGAGATAGGCGTCGGTCACCTGGCGATGCCCGATCACGTGCCCGAGCTCGACCTCGGTGTACGACAGCGACTCGGCCCAGAGCTCGATGCGGGGATCGTCGTGCAGCGCCAGCAGCATGGCGCGGACGGAGCTCGGCGGCACCCCGAGTCGCACGAGGAACCGCAGCAGCGCGCCTTCAACGATCGGGCAGACGGCGGCCTGCTCGACCCCGGCGAACCAGGCGCTCGCGCGCTCGTGGTGCACGTGCTCGGCGACGGTGAGCGCGATGAGCACGTTCGCATCGAGCAGGAAGCGCGTCGTCATTCGTCGTCGAGCGCGTCGGCCACCTCGGCGTCGTCGACGGCTCGGCCGAGACTCAGCACCGGCAGGCCGGACTGCGGATCGCGGGTGTACTCGACCTCGACCTGCAGGCCGGCGAGCCCGGTCATGGTCAGGTCGGCGATCACGCGGGACATCGACTGGTGCCGTGAGGCGGCGAGCTCGCGCACGCGATGGTGCACGGCCGGCGGGAGATCGACGGTGGTGCGCATGCGACCAGGCTATCGCATCATGAGTGATGCAGATCCGATGCAGCGGCAATCGCGCCACGTCCAGCTGTGCATCCGCAGAGACCGGTCCCGATCAATCATCCGCTGTTATATCTTTGAAGGACGAGCGTATGCACCGCGGCAGACGGACTCTGGCGTGCGTGCACCCGAGAAGGAGAACCCCATGCCCTATGCCGTGACCAACCCCGCCACCGGCGAGGTCGTCAAGAGCTACGACACGATCACCGACGAGGCGCTGCAGGCCGCGATCGCGAAGGCCACCGAGGCCCACCGCACCTGGTCGAAGAACTCCACCGTCGCCGAGCGCGCAGCCCTCATCCGCCGCGTCGCCGAGCTGCACACCGAGCGCATCGACGAGCTCGCCGACATCATCGTCCGCGAGATGGGCAAGCCCCGCGAGCAGGCCGTCGGCGAGGTCGAGTTCTCCGCCGCGATCTACGAGTACTACGCCGACAACGCCGCATCGCTCCTCGCCGACGAGGAGATCGAGCTGCTCGCGGGCGAGGGCTCGGCGCTCATCCGCCGCTCCTCGCTCGGCCCGCTGCTCGGCATCATGCCGTGGAACTTCCCGTACTACCAGGTCGCCCGCTTCGCCGGCCCGAACCTCATCATCGGCAACACCATCCTGCTGAAGCACGCCGAGCAGTGCCCCGAGTCGGCCGCCGCGATCGAGCGCATCTTCCTCGACGCCGGCTTCCCCGAGGGCGCCTACGTCAACATCTACGCCTCGCACGCGCAGATCGAGACCGTCATCGCCGACCCGCGCGTGCAGGGCGTCTCGCTCACCGGCTCGGAGCGCGCCGGCGCGAAGGTCGCCGAGATCGCCGGCCGCTACCTGAAGAAGGTCGTGCTCGAGCTCGGCGGCTCCGACCCCTTCATCCTGCTGTCGACCGACGACCTCGACGCGACCGTCGAGGCGGCCGTCATGGCCCGCGTCGACAACAACGGCCAGGCCTGCAACGCGGCCAAGCGCTTCATCGTCGCCGACGAGCTCTACGAGCCCTTCCTCGAGAAGTTCACCGCCGCGATGAACGCCGTCGAGGAGGGCGACCCCGCCAAGGACGGCACGGCCCTCGGCCCGCTGTCCTCGGCCAAGGCCGCCGACACCCTGCAGGAGCAGGTCGACCGCGCCGTCGCCCAGGGCGCCACCCTGCACTCGGGCGGCACCCGCAGCGACAACTACTACTCGGCCACGATCCTCACCGACGTGAAGCCCGGCTCGGACGCCTTCCACGAGGAGTTCTTCGGCCCGGTCGCGCAGGTGTTCAAGGTCGCCGACGAGGACGCCGCCGTCGAGCTCGCGAACGACACCCCGTTCGGTCTCGGCTCCTACGTGTTCACCACCGACCGCGAGCAGGCCCTCCGCGTCGCCGACAAGATCGAGGCCGGCATGGTCTTCGTGAACGTCGTCGGGGCCGACGGCGCCGAGCTGCCCTTCGGCGGCATCAAGCGCTCGGGCTCGGGCCGCGAGCTCGGCCGCTTCGGCGCCGACGAGTTCGTCAACAAGAAGATGATCCGCATCGGCTGATCCCGCCGATCACGACGACGGATGCCGCAGGCCGATGCCTGCGGCATCCGTCGTCTCCGCCGTGCTCAGCGGTCGAGGCGCGCGTCGATCTCGGCGATGCGCGCGCCGAGGATCCGCCGCAGCAACTCCTCGGGCAGCTGGTGCTCGGCGCTGAACCGCACCGAGCCCTTCGACCAGTCGAAGCCCGCGAGCTCGTCCGCGAAGCCGGCGAGCACCGTGCCGCTGAACGGGTAGAGCCCGAGGTGCTCCTTCGCCGCCATCGCGGCGACGAGGCCTTTGCCGCGGTGCAGCAGCGCGGGCATGCCGTAGCTCTCCCCCTCGCTCGCGTCCGGTGCGAGCTCGCGCGCGACGCGGATGACGCGTTCGAGCGCCGCCCGGTCGGACCCGCTGCGGGCGTCGAGGTAGTCCGTCACCGTTCCCATGGTGGCATCCTGCCACCCCGGGCGGGCCCGGTCAGCCCCCGACGCGGACCGCGAGCCGCTCGCCCAGCCTGAGCGCGACGCCGAGGCCAGCGTCGTCCCGCACGTACGCGACGACGTCCTCGGGGAACTCGGACCCCGGGTCGCTGGAGAGCACGCCGGGGCCGGCGGGCAGCAGGCGCTCGACCGACATCGGGTCGATCGTGTAGCTCCCGTCGTCGCGGGCGGTCGGCAGCGAGACGAGCTCGAAGCCGTCCCCGTCGGCCCGCACGCGGAGGTCGGCCTGCCCGTAGAAGCCGCAGTCGTAGCGGCCGACGAGCCCGAGGTACCCGGCCAACGCCTCGACGGCGACGTCGGTGCGGGGCTCCGCCCCGAAGCGGGCGTCGAGGATCAGCCGCTCCACCGCGTTCTTGAAGGGCTCGCCCTTCACCGAGTTCGTGAGGATCGCGTAGCCGAGCTGCGCCTCCGGCACCAGGACGAGCCGGGTCGAGTAGCCGATCGTGAGCCCGTCGTGCAGGTACGCGGCCCGGCCGCGCCGACGCTCGGCCATCCAGCCGTAGGCGATGTCCTGGCCGGGCACGCCGCGGTTCGCGAGCGTGCGGAAGTGCGCCGTCCCCGGCGCCGCCCGCTCGGCGAACTCCGCGTAGCGGAGCAGCTCGTTCGGCGTGCTGAGCACCCCGCCGCCGGGCACGTCCCAACCGGGCAGCTGCCAGTGCAGCTGCCAGCCCTCGTCGCGGGCCACCCTGGCCCGGCCGTCCGTGAGGTCGTGCGGCGCCGCCACGCGGTGCGTGATCGCCTCGTCCGCGGTGGTGAACGTCCGCCGCATCCCGGCGGGCTCGAGCACCCGCTCCCGGAGCACGTCGGCCCAGCGCCGGCCCGTGACCCGTTCGACGACCGCCGCGGCGACCATGAAGCCGGGCCCGCTGTAGGAGAAGTCGCTGCCCGGCGCGAACATCGGCTCGTCGTCGGCGAACTTCGCGATCGAGGCGGAGATGCTGTCATCCGCGTGGTCGGCGAGCAGCTCGTGCGCGCGGCCGATCATGTACTGGGCGTCGATGCCGGAGCGGTGGGTGATCAGCTGCCCGAGCGTGATCCGCGGATCGAGTCGGCCGAGGTCCGCGAGCAGCGGGGCCACCGGGGCGTCCAGCTCGACGAGCCCCTCCGCCTCGAGCTGCGCGACGACGACGCCGAGCAGCGTCTTCGAGATCGAGCCGATCTGGAAGATCGTGTCGCCGTCGACCGGGAGCGGGTGCTCCAGGTTCGTGACGCCGACGCCGAAGCCGATACGCTCCTCGCCGAGTCGGAGCGCGATGCCCGCGCCGGGCACCTGGAACTCCTCGAGGAGCTCGGGCAGCGCCGGCTCGAGCCGGGCCCGGAGTTCGGCGGCGGAGAGGGAGAGCACGGTCATCGGGAGACGCTCCTCGGGTCGAGTCGGTCGCGGAGGGCGTCCCCCGCGAGATTGATGGCGAGAATCAGGATGACGAAGGCCACCGCGGGCGGCACGACCACCCAGGCATCCGCCGTCAGGTACTGCAGCGAGTCGGCGATCATGCTGCCGAAGTCCGCGTCCGGCGGCCGGACCCCGAAGCCGAGGAAGCTCAGCGCCGCGTAGGCGCCCGTCGCCGTCGAGAGGTTGATCGCGGTGATCACGACGAGCGGCGAAGCGATGTTCGGCAGGAGATGGCGGGACATGATCCACGCCCCGCCCCGCCCGGACAGCCGCGCGGCGTCGATGTAGTTGCGGGACATGATCTCGAGCGTCGAGCCGCGCACCGTCCTCGCGAAGCGCGGGATGAAGACGATGCCGATCGCGACGGCCGCGTTCACGAGGCCGCTGCCGAGGACCGCGAGGACGAGGATCGCGAGCAGGTACTCGGGCACCGCGAACAGGAAGTCGACGATGCGCGAGATCACGCCGTCGACGGCCCCGCGCCAGTAGCCCGCGGCGAGGCCGAACAGGGTCCCGATCACCAGGGCGATCGCCGTCGCCGTCGCCGCCGCGACGAGGGCCGGCCGGATCGCGGCGACGACCCGGGAGAGCAGGTCGCGGCCCAGGGCGTCGGTGCCGAACCAGAACTCGGGTCCGGGCGGCGCGAGCCGCGGACCGACGTTCAGCTGGTTCGGCGGGTACGGCACGAGCAGCGGGCCGACGATGGCCAGCAGCACGTAGACGGCGAGCACGGCGTACGCGATCGTGCCCACGACGGGGATCCGGCGGCGCTTCGACGGCTGCAGCAGCGAGGTCGAGGCGAGGGTTTCGGTGAGTTCGCTGGTCATCGCAGGGCGATCCTTCGGTCGACGACGGGCACGAGCAGGTCGACGATGAGGTTGCCGACGATGAAAGCTGCGGCGAGCGCGAGCGCCTGCGCGGTGAGCTGGGTGAAGTCGCGCGTGGAGATCGACTGCAGCATCCCCCGGCCGAGCCCTGGCAGGCCGAAGATCTGCTCGACGATGAAGAGGCCGCCGATGAGCGAGCCGAAGGTGAAGCCGATGAAGGTGAGGATGGGCGGGGTCGCGGCCTTCAACGCATAGCCGTACGTCACCCGCCGCTCCGGCAGGCCGTTCGTCCTGGCCGAGGCGACGAAGGCGAGCCCGAGCACCTCGATCATCGCCGCGCGGGTCACCTGCATGATGAGCGGCGCCGTGGGGATGCCGACGGCGAGGGCCGGCAGCAGCATGATCTGCAGGTTGCCGAGCGGATTGTCCTCGAAGCGGATGTACACCGGCGAGTAGAGGTTCGTCAGCACGTTCGTCGCGAGGAAGATCGCGATGGTGCCGGAGATGAACCCGGGGATCGCGAAGATGAGGATCATCGGCGCGCGGAGCGCCGTGTCGAGCCAGCTGCCCGCCCGCTTCGCGGCGATCACCCCGAGCGGCACGCCGATCAGCACGGCGAAGCAGAGGCTCATGAGCGCCAGCTCCAGCGAGACGGGGAGCTGCTGGCGGAGCACCTCGGTGTTCTCGATCCCGGAGAAGGGCGAGACGCCGAAGTCGCCGGTCACGGCGCGACCGAGCCAGTCGAGGTACTGCACGATGATCGGCCGGTCGAGGCCCAGCGAGTGCTCGAGTGCCGCGATCGTCTCCGGCGAGGCCTTCGAGCCCGCGATGAGCGTCGCCGGGTTGCCCGAGACGAGCCCGCGGCCGGCGAAGAAGATGAGCACGCTCAGCAGGAGGAGCACGAGCACCGCGCCGGCGACGCGCTTCACGATGTAGCCGATCATGCGGGCTGCTCCTCGGGCAGGACGAGCGGGACGAGCGATCCCGGGAAGTGGCAGCGCACCGCGTGGCCGTCGGTGCGCTCGACGAGCGCGGGCGCCTCCGTGCGGCAGCGTGCCTGCGCGACCGGGCAGCGCGAGGCGAACCGGCATCCGCTCGGCGGGTCGATGGGGCTCGGCGGATCCCCCTGGAGCACGATCCGCTCGATGCGGTGGCCGTCGCCCGGGAGGTGCGGTTCAGCCGAGCGCAGCGCCACCGAGTACGGGTGGAGCAGTTCGAGGTCGAAGCGCTCGGCGGGGGCGAGCTCCACGATCTGGCCGAGGTACATCACGGCGATGCGGTCGCTGACCGCGCGCACGGCCCGGAGATCGTGGGAGATGAACACGTAGGCTGCGTGGTTGCGCTCCTGGAGCTGCAGCAGCAACTCGACCACCTGGGCCTGCAGCGAGGCGTCGAGCGAGCTGACCGCCTCGTCGAGGAGGACGAGCGCGGGGTTCGAGGCGATCGCCCTGGCGATGCAGACGCGCTGCTGCTGACCGCCGGAGAGCTGGTGCGGGAGCCGCTCCGCGAGCTCGGCGTCGAGCCCGACCCGGTGCAGCAGCTCGTCGACGGCGGCGCGGAGCTCGTCGCCGCGGAGGCCGGGGAGCGCCTCCCCGATCGCGTCCTGGACCGTCATCCGCGGGTCGAGTGCGCTCGCGGGGTCCTGGAAGACGGCCTGCACCTGACCGCGGTGCGTGCCGGCCCGCTCGCCCGCCCATTCGATCTCGCCGCGGTCGGGACGATCGAGGCCGACGAGCAGTCGCCCGAGCGAGGATTTGCCGCATCCCGATTCGCCGACCACGCCGAGCGTCGTGCCGGCCGGGACGACGAGGCTGACGTCGTCGACGGCGTGCACGGCGCGATGCCGTCCGGCGCCGGCGGCCCGTTCGGCCTTCGACCGGCGACCGGAGACGGCGAAGTGGCGTACGAGGCCGGTCGCCGCGAGGGCCGGGGCGGTCACCGCCGGCGCGTCCACGGCGGTCATGCGGCGCCCTCCCGGCGGCGGCCGACGGGCATGGCCGAGGCCGCGGCGAAGAGCGATCTGGTGTACGGATGCTTCGGGTCCCGCATGATCTCGGCGGTCCGTCCTTCCTCGATGATGCCGCCACGGCGCATGACGACGATCCGCTCGCACAGTTCGACGACGACGCCGATGTCGTGGGTGATGAGCAGCATCGACATGCCCTCGTGGTCGAGCCGGTGCCGGAGCAGGTCGATGATCTGGGCCTGCACGGTGACGTCGAGCGCGGTCGTCGGCTCGTCCGCGATGAGCAGGCGGGGTTCGTTCACGAGCGCCATCGCGATGAGCACGCGCTGGCGCATACCGCCCGACAGCTCGTGCGGGTAGCTGCGCAGCTTCGACTCCGGCGCGGGGATGCCGACGGCCGCGAGCGCGTCGACGGCGAGCCGGCGCCGGTCCGCGGCCGGGAGCCGGCGGTGCGCCCGGATCACGTCGTCGAGCTGGACGCCGATGCGGATGACGGGGTTGAGGCTCGCGAGCGGGTCTTGCGGGATCCGGGCGACCTCGACGCTGCGGAGCCGGCGGAACTCGGCGGGCGGGACCCCGGCGAGGTCGCGGCCGTCCAGGGTGATGCGGCCGTCGACCGCGGCCCCCTTCGGCAGGGAGCGGAGCACCGCCGCGACGAGGGTGCTCTTGCCCGATCCGGATTCGCCGACGATGCCGACCCGCTCGCCGTGGTCGAGCGTGAGCGAGACGTCGCGCACCGCGGGCTCCGAACCGGCCCGGTACCGGATGTCGACGTGCTCGAGTTCGAGGAGCGGCATCGCGCTTCCCTTCCGTGCTGTGGGGGCCGCCGGGCTGGCCGGCGGCCCCGGGGTTCAGTCCGTGCTCTTCGAGACGCCCGCGAGGAACGCCCGGCTCTGGCTCGACGGGACCGAGACGCCGCTCACCCCGTCGGGGTGCGCGACGAACGCGTCGGTGGCGAGCAGGGTGAGCGTCGGGTAGACGATCTCCGCCTCGTGCATCTCGACGGCGACGAGCGCGTCCTGGTAGGCCTCCTGCGAGTCGGCGGCGAGTGCCGCGTCGAGCAGCTGCTGGAGCGAGGCGGGCACCGGTCCCTGGCGCCCGGGGGCGGGGGCGATGTACTGGTAGGGGTTGGAGTAGTACGACTGCGCGTTCCAGCTGAGGTCGTAGTCGATCGAGGTGAGCCGGTCGCCCCAGGTGGCGCCTTCGAGCGGCTCGAGCTCGATCGCGAACCCGGCCTGAGCGAGCTGGTCCTGCATGCTGGCCAGCAGGTCGTTCGTGCCGTAGTCGTACGAGCCGATGTACATGAGCTTCGCGCTGACGCCCTCCGGGTAGCCGGCGCCGGCGAGCAGCTCCTTGGCCTTCGCGGCGTCCTGGGTGAAGTTCGGCAGCTCGGCGACGTCGGGCGCCCATTCGAGGCCCGGCGGCAGGTAGCCGCTCGCGCGCGCCGCGCCGCCGTAGGCCTGCTCGGCGAGCTGGTCGCGGTCGAAGGCGAGTGCGAGCGCCTGGCGCACCGCCGGGTCGTCGAACGGCGCCTTCGTGTCGTTGATCTGCAGGAAGATCGTCGAGTCGGTGGGTGTGCGCTCGACGGCGAAGCCCTCCTTCTCGAGCGAGCCGGCCGAGGTCTGGTCGGGGAAGATCAGGTCGACCTTGCCCGCCTTGAGGTTGCTCACCTGCGTCGCCATGCTCGGCATGTACAGGATCGACAGCTGTGCCGAAGCGGTCGGCTCGCCCCAATAGTCGTCGTTGCGCTGCAGGGTGAGGCTCGTGCCGGGCTCGTACGCCGATTGGGTCCACGGGCCGGTGCCGACCATCGCGGTGGCGAGCGAGTCGTCGGAGCCGTCGCTCAGGATCGCACAGCCCCAGACCAGCGGGTTGGCCATGTTGTTCACGAAGCCGGCGTCGGGGCTCGACAGATCGAAGCGCACCGTGGCGTCGTCGACCTTCTCGGCACCGACGAGGGTCGGGAAGAGCTCCAGGTCGATGCGCTCGGGGCTCGTCGTCAGGCGGTCGAAGGTGAAGACCACGTCGTCGGCGTCGAGGGAGTCGCCGTCGGAGAAGGTCACCCCCTCGCGGAGCGTGAACGTGTAGCTCAGGCCGTCCTCGGACTTCTCGTACCCGGTGGCCAGCGCGGGCTCGACGGTGCCGTCGTCGCTCGTCGTGAGGAGGCACTCGTAGCTCAGCTGCCAGACGAAGCGGTCGCTGAACATGCTCGACCCCTGCGGATCGAGCGAGGTGGGCGGCGTCGTCTCCGCGATGGTGAGGGCGTCGCCGCTGTCGCCGCCGCCGGCGAGGGACTGCGGCGCGGCGCAGCCGGCGAGCAGGAGCGCGGCGGCGCCGAGCGCGATCGCCGAGCCGAGTGCGGACACGTGCTGGTGAGGTCTGGACATGTGAAGCCTTCCGTCGTTGGAAGCGGGGGTCGTTGCAGAGTATCCAGAAGGATTGTGCAAAGCAAAGTGCTGTATTGCAGTGCAGAACGTATAGAGTCTTTCCTAATTCGCGGAGGAGACCAGATGACCGAGCAGCACCCGACTGCACCCGCCCCTCGCAACAACTCGTCCTCGCTGCGCCGTGCGCTCGCGATCCTGCTGCAGCTCGGCGAGGACCGGAGCGGCGAGGGCTACTCGCTCGCCGAGCTCGGCGAGCTGCTGCAGCTGAACAAGAGCACGATCCTGCGCCTCATGCAGCCGATGATCGAGGAGCACTTCATCGAGGCCGGCGACAGCCAGGGGCACTACCGGCTGAGCTGGCGCAGCGCCCAGCTCGGCCAGAGCTACCTGAACGCCGTGAGCATCGACCGCGACATGCACGACGTGCTCATCCAGCTGTCGCGCGCCTCCCAGGAGACCACCCACCTCGTCCGCGCCGCGCTCCCCCGCGTCGTCTACATCGACAAGGTCGACAGCCCGCTCGCGGTGCGCATGTTCTCGCGGGTCGGCAACACCCAGCCGATGTACTCGACGAGCGTCGGCAAGGCGATCCTGGCGCAGCTCGACGAGGCGGCCGTCCACGCCGTACTGGAGGCCGGGATGCCCCGCCGGACGCCGCGGACGATCACCGACGAGGCCGCCCTCCGGCACGACCTCGCGCTCACGCGCGAGCGCGGCTGGGCGATCGACGACGTCGAGAACGAGGACGGCATCCGCTGCGTCGCAGCCCCCGTGTTCGACCAGCACGGCCAGTGCTCGCACGCGATCAGCCTGTCCGGCCCGGTCTCCCGCGTGACGAGCGAGCGCGTGCCCGAGCTCAGCGCGCTCGTCGTCGCCTCGGCGAACGAGATCTCGCGCCGGCTGGGCGCCCGCCGCTAGCGGCCGCCGCGCAGCAGCTCGGCGAGCCGGGGCAGCTGCGACTCGTCCTCGAGCGCGGAGCCGACGGCGACCGCGCGCACCCCGGCCGCGAGGAAGTCGGCGGCGTTCCCGGCATCCAGCCCGCCCGTCGCGACGAAACGCACCTCGGGGAACGGACCGCGCATCGCGCGGAACCACCCCGATCCGAGCGAGGCGGCGGGGAAGGCCTTCAGCCAGCTCAGGCCGAGCGCCGCGGCCCGCTGCACCTCGGTGGCCGTCGCGACGCCCGGCAGCGGCGGCAGCCCGGCCGCCGCCGAAGCGCGCACGACCGCCTCGTCGAAGCCGGGGCTCACGGTGAACGCGGCGCCGGCGCCCGCCGCGAGCTCGACCTGTTCGGCGCTGACCACCGTGCCCGCACCGACGACGCGTCCCACGCTCCGCGCGGCGGCGGCGACGAGGCGCAGCGCCTCGACATCATCGGCGGATTGGATGGGCAGCTCGACCGCGTCGATGCCGAGCTCCCAGGCGCGCTCCGCGAGCTCCAGGCTCCGGCGCGCGCCGAGCCCGCGGAAGATCGCCATCAGGGGCGCACCGCCGAGCAGCTCGGCGAACTCGGCGTTCTCGATCCGGGTCATCCGTCGTTCCTCTCCTCACGGGGCACGTCGCTCGTGCCCGCGATGGTCAGCACGGCCCGGGCATGGCCCGCCGTGAGCCTCGCCTCGGCATCCCCGCCGTCGAGCCAGGCGGCGATCCAGCCCGCGGCGAACGCGTCGCCCGCGCCCACCACCTCGACGGCGGTCGTCGGGATCGCCGGCACGTGCACGGCGGGGGCGCCGTCGGCGAAGGCGGTCGCGCCGACGGCGCCGTCCTTCACGATCAGCTGCGCCGGCGTCGGCAGCAGCTCGCGCACGGCGTCCGGCGTGCGCGTGCCCCACAGTCCCTCGGCCTCGTCGAGTCCGACGAAGACGAAGCGGGCTCGGCGGGCGAGCGCCAGCAACCGCTCGGCGGCCGCGGCCGCCGACGGCCACAGCGCCGGCCGATGGTTCACGTCGAAGCTCACCGGGACGCCCACCGAGGCGGCGGCGTCGAACAGCGCCTCGACGAGGCGGTCGCAGCTCGATGAGAGGGCGGGCGTGATGCCGCTCAGATGCAGCAGCCGGACGCCCGAGACGGGCAGCCTCGCGACCGCGTCGGCGTCGAGCCGCGACGCGGCGGAGCCCGTCCGGTAGTAGTGCACCCGGCCACCGGGGTCCTTGAAGTAGACGCCGGTGGGCGCCGTGGCGTCGCGGCTGGCCCAGGCCGTGTCGACGCCGAGCGCGTCGAGCTGACCGAGCAGCCGGCGGCCGAGCGGGTCGTCGCCGACCGCCCCCGCCCAGGCCGTGCGGCGACCGAGCGCGGCGAGATGCGCCGCGACGTTCGACTCCGCACCGCCCGGCTCGACGCGGAAGTCCACGGCGGACTCGAGCGGCTCGGCGCGGGCGGGCACGACGAGCGCCATCGTCTCGCCGACGGTCAGGACTTCAGGGATGGGCGGCACGGCCCTATGCTGACTGCTGTGCAGATGCCGCGCAAGCGTGTTGCACTATCTGCACACCTTTCGTCCGACCGATCACGCCGCACTGCGAGGAGACGCATGACGCTCGCACTCGACCGACTGCACGACGAGGTGCTGACGCCCGCCGACACCGGGCTGCCGGCCCGTGCCGCGGGGCTCACCGCTCGCGCCTTCCTCGCCACGGCCCCGACGCTCGACGAGTTCTGGACCCCCCTCACGGTGCTCGACCGCGCGGCCCTCGAGCACAACGCGACGACCGTGCAGCAGTGGACGAGCGCCGCCGGACTCGAGCTCATGCCGCACGGCAAGACCACGATGGCCCCGCAGCTCTGGGCCCTGCAGCTCGACCGTGGCGCGAGCGGCCTCACCCTCGCCACCCCCGGCCAGCTCCGCACCGCGCGCGCCTTCGGCGCCGACCGCCTGATGCTCGCGAACGCACTCGTCGCCCCGGCGAGCCTCGCCTGGCTCGCCGACGAGCTCGCCGACCCGGGCTTCCGCTTCCACTGCTGGGTCGACTCGATCGAGACCGTCGAAGCGATGGAGCGCGGCCTGGCCCCGCGCGGCCCGCTCCCCCGCCCGATCGAGGTGCTCGTCGAGCTCGGCGGCGCCGGCGGCCGCACGGGTGCCCGCTCCGTCGCCGACGCCCTCGCGCTCGCCCGCCGCGTCGCCGCCTCGCCGGTGCTGCGCCTCGCCGGCGTCGCCGGCTACGAGGGCGCGCTGGCCCACGACCGCAGCGCGGCGGGGCTCTCCGCCGTGCGCGACTTCCTCACGGCGATGCTCGAACTGCGCGACGGGGTGGCCGGGCTGGTCGACGACGAGGCACCGCTCGTCGTCACGGCCGGCGGCAGCGCCTACCCCGACGTCGTCGCCGAGGTCTTCGCCCCGGCGATGGCCGCGGCGACGGCGTCGGGCCGGCCCGGGCGCTGGATCCTCCGCTCGGGCGCCTCACTCGTGCACGACGACGGCTTCTACCACGGCATCTCGCCCCTCGACGCGGAACTCGCGCCCGCGATGCGCGGCTACGCGCGCGTCGTCTCGCATCCGGAGCCCGGCCTCGCGCTGCTCGACGGCGGCCGGCGCGACTTCCCCTTCGACGAGGGGCTGCCGCACCCGCTCGCCGTCTCCGCCGAGCTCGGCGACGCGGCGAGCCGCCCCCTGCCGGGCGCCGAGGTCACCGCGGTGAACGACCAGCACGCCTTCCTCCGCGGCGACGAGCTGCCCGTCGGCGTGGGCGAGGTCGTCGCCCTCGGCCTCTCCCACCCCTGCACGGCGTTCGACAAGCGCCGCTGGCTGCCCGTCGTCGAGCGGGCGGGCAGCACCCGCGTGGTCGATCTCGTCCGGACCTTCTTCTGAGCGGCGGACGAGCATGAGCGATCCCCGATCCGTCATCCGCGACGTCCGGCTCGACCCGGCGGCCGAGCCCGTCGACCTCGTCCTCGACGGCGAGCTCCTCGCCGCGGTCCGGCCTCGCGACGAGCGCGGCGCGCCCGCGGGCCGCTCCGCCGCACACGAGATCGCGGGCGAGGGGCGGCTCGTCCTGCCCGGCTTCGTCGACGCCCACTCGCACGCCGACGCCCGGCTCTTCGACCCGGAGGTGCAGCTCGCACTGCTCCGCCAGGGCGTCACGAGCGTCATCGGCGGTCAGGACGGCGTCGGCTTCGCACCGGGCGACGGCGCGTACGGGAGCGAGTACTTCGCCGCCATCAACGGCCGGCACCCGGGCGACGCCGGCGGCGGCATCGCCGGGCTCCTCGCGGGCTACGACGGCACCACGCCGCTGAACGCCGGCGTGCTCGTGCCCGCCGGCACCGTGCGGCACGAGGTGCTGGGGCGGTCCGCGGCCCCGGCGACGGCCGAGGAGCTCGCCGCGATGCGCGCCCTCGTCCGCGCCGGCCTCGACGAGGGGGCCCTCGGCCTCTCCAGCGGCCTCGACTACGTGCCGGGGATCTTCGCCGACGTCGACGAGCTCGCCGAGCTGGCCATGGAGCTCGGGCGGGCCGGCGGGGTCTACGTCTCGCACCTCCGCGGCGGCTACGAGGCGAACTCCGCGGCCGGCGTCGCGGAACTCGCGGAGATCGGGCGGCGGTCAGGGGCGCCCGTGCACGTCTCGCACTTCCACGCCGAGCCGGCGATCGTGCACGCGCTCATGGCCGAGCTCGCGGAGGCCGGCCTCGACGCGAGCTTCGACGCGTACCCCTACGGCCGCGGCTGCTCCCTGCTCGCCATGCCCCTGCTGCCGCCCGAGTTCGGTGTGCGCCCCGCCGACGAGCTCGTCGGCCTGCTCGCCGACGAACGGGTGCGCGCGGAGCTGTTGCGCGACTGGTTCCCCGGCATCGCCGACTACCCGAGCCTCGGCCCGGCCTGGCCGGAAATGCTCGTCTTCGGCCACCTCGCCGCGGCCGAGCTCGACTGGGCGCACGGACTGACGCTCGCCGAGGCATCCGCCCGCGCCGGCCGGAGCCCGGCCGAGTTCGCCCTCGACGCCCTCGTCGCCAGCCGGCTCGAGGTGAACGTCGTGATGGCCGTGCAGCGCGAGCGGAGCGCGGCGGAGCTCGCCGGCATCCTCGCCCACCCCCGGGCGATGGGCGGCTCCGACGGCATCTTCGTCGGCCGGCATCCGCACCCGCGGGCGCGCGGCAGCTTCGCGCGCTACCCGCGCGAGCTCGTGCTCGAGCACGGCGTGCTCGACTGGGCCGGGCTCGCCGCCTTCGCCTCGACGCGGGCCGCGGAACGCTTCGGCCTCGGCCGGCGCGGCCGCGTGCAGGCGGGCTCCCTCGCCGACCTCGTGCTGCTCGACCCGGCGACCGTGCGCGACACCGCCTCGTACGACGCACCGCTCGGACTCGCCGAGGGCATCGAGGACGTGCTCGTCGCGGGCGTGCCGGTGCTCGCGGGCGGCCGGCTCACCGGCGCGACACCCGGCCGGGGCCTGCGCCGCGCAGCTTCGCCCGCCGCCCACGAGGGGAGCCGCTGATGTCGCAGAGCGTGGAGCGGGCCGCCCGCATCATCGACGCCGTCGCCGAGTCGCCGCGCACCGTCGCCGAGCTCGCCGAGGCCTTCGGGCTGCACCGCTCGACGATGTTCCGCGAGCTGCAGTCGCTCGAGCAGGTCGGCTGGGTGCGCCGCCGCAGCTCCGGCCGCTACGCGCTCGGACCGCGGCTCGCCGCACTCTCCCGCGAGGCCCTCGAGTCGCTCGACCTGCGCGAGGCGGGCGCCGAGCACGTGCGCCGGCTGCACCGGCGCACGGGCAACACCGTGCACCTCGCGGCGCTCCTCGACGGATCGATCGTCTACGTCGACAAGGTGGAGGATGCCTCGGGCGTGCGCATGTACTCGCGCATCGGCAAGGCGGTGATCCCCTACTGCTCGGGCGTCGGCAAGGCCATCCTCGCCGAGCTGCCGGAGACCGAGCGCGACGCCGTGCTCGCGGGGGTCGACTGGGCGCCGTTCACCGAGCGCACGATCACGAGCCGGGCGCGCTTCGACGCCGAGCTCGACCGGGTCGCCGCCGCCGGCTACGCCGCCGACGACCGCGAGTTCGAGCCCTTCGTCAACTGCCTCGCCGTGCCGGTGGTGTCGAGCATGGGCGTCGTCGGCGCCGTGTCGGTCACCGCCATCCGCATGGTCGCCGACCTCGACGCCCTGAAGCAGCACCTCCCCGCCCTCCGCGCCACGGCCGCGGCGATCGCCGCCGAGCTCGGCTGAACCACCACCCATCACCCACCACCCACCACCCACGAAGACCGGAGCACGCAATGCCGAAGACCGCCGTCACCCTCTCGAACGCCCCCAAGCCCGCCGGCCCCTACAGCCACGGCGTCGTCGCGAACGGCTTCCTCTACACCGCCGGCTTCGGCCCGCAGGACCCGGCGACGGGCCTCGTCGTCGAGGGCGGCGTGCAGGAGCAGACCCGCCAGGTGCTCCGCAACATCGGCGCGGTGCTCGCCGAGTACGGCCTCGGCTTCGACGACGTCGTGAAGGTGACCGCCCACCTCGAGGACCTCGCCGACTTCGCCGAGTACAACGAGGCGTACGCGGAGTTCTTCCAGGAGCCGTACCCCGTGCGCACCACGGTCGGCTCGCGTCTCGCGAACATCCTCGTCGAGATCGACGTCGTGGCGGCCGTGCCGCAGGCCTGATCGGGCGGGGTCCCATCGAATCATCCGGTTCTATAGCTTTAGGACCGCAGCTCTGGCTATGCTGGCGCTCGACCCGCGCGAGACGCGAGATCAATGACGATCGAAGGGACCCCCCCATGCCTGCAGAATCCGAGGTCACCCACCTCGACGACGCCGAGCACCTCCAGGTGCTCGGCTACGACGACTCGTTCAACCGCTCGATGAGCCTGTGGGCGAACTTCGCCCTCGGCTTCACCTACCTCTCGCCGCTCGTCGGCGTCTACTCGCTGTTCGCCGTGGCGCTCACGATCGGCGGCCCGCCGTCGATCTGGTGGATCGTCATCGTCGGCTGCGGGCAGCTGCTCGTCTCCCTCGTGTTCGGCGAGATCGTCTCGCAGTACCCGATCCACGGCGGCATCTACCCCTGGGCGCGGCGGCTCTGGGGCCGCCGCTACGCCTGGATGGCGGCCTGGATCTACATCTGGGCGATGATCGTCACGATCACCGCCGTCGCCGAGTTCGGCTCCGGCTTCGTGGCGAGCCTCTTCGACCTGGAGCTCACGCCGGGGGTGAACCTCGCGATCACGCTCGGCCTGCTGCTGCTCGCCTTCGTGTTCAACTTCTCGGGCACGAAGACCCTCGCCCGGGTCGCCCAGATCGGCCTCGCCGCCGAGCTCATCGGCGTCATCGGCCTCGGCCTCTACCTGCTGATCTTCCAGCGCAAGCACGACTTCGGCATCTTCTTCAACACGATGGGCGTCGAGGGCGACGGCAGCTATGCGGTGGCCTTCCTCGGCGCCGCGCTCGCCGGGCTCTTCCTCTTCTACGGCTTCGAGGCCTGCGGCGACGTCGCCGAGGAGGTCTCGAACCCCGCGAAGCGCATCCCCCGGGCGATGATGATGACGATCCTCGTCGGCGGCGTCTCGGCGCTGTTCTCTTTCGGCGGCTACGTGCTCGCCGCGCCGAACCTCGAGGCGATCGTCTCCGGCGAGGACGCCGACCCGATCCCCGGCATCCTGGCCGACACCCTCGGCCCCGTCGGCGCGAAGATCTTCCTCCTCGTCGCGATCACCGCCTTCATCTCCTGCGTGCTGAGCCTGCAGGCGGCCGCGAGCCGGCTGCTGTTCTCCTTCGCCCGCGACGGGATGATCCCCGGCCACACCTGGCTCGCGAAGGTGTCGCCGCGCAACAAGGTGCCGACGAACGCGCTCATCGTCGCCTGCACGGTGCCCGCGATCATCAGCGTGCTGATCTTCTTCAACGGCAATCTGCTCGTGCCGATCACCTCCTTCGCGGTGCTCGGCATCTACGTCGCGTTCCAGATGGTCGTGCTCGCCTCGCTGCGGCAGCGGGCGAAGGGCTGGCGCCCGGCCGGGCCGTTCTCGCTGCGCGGGGCCGGCGTCGTCGTGAACATCCTGGCCCTGGCGTACGGGATCTTCGCGATCGTGCTGATCGCCAGGCCCGGGGAATCCGGGGACGTGTTCACCGACTGGGTCGTGCTGATCGGTCTCGGCATCGTGCTCGTGACCGGACTGGCCTACCTGTTCATCGCCCGCCCCGACCGGAAGTCGAACGCGCCGGAGGGCGACGCCGTCGCCGTCGCCGAGGCGATCCGCACCCGCACCGGGGCGACGCCCGTCAGGCGGTAGCGGGCTCGGCGGCGCCCCATCCGCTCCCGCCCCGCCTGCTCCCGACTGCTCCCCGCCCCGCCCGCTCCCGAAGGGGTCACTTTCCGACGGATTCCTCGCCATCGCGACTTGCGGATGCCGCAAAACGACCCCCTCGGGGGTTGGGGGTTGGGGG